>NZ_WQCF01000002.1 GCF_013032455.1 Ruegeria atlantica | reverse complement strand
CGTCTCCGCCGTCTCCAGCGTCCCAACAACCGCCTCAGCAGCGCCGGTGAAGGGGTATTTACGGATTAGGTCTGGGACCCGCAACCCCCATTTTGAAAAAACTTCACATTTCTCGGCAAAAACTTACTCGTCTTAATGAAATCAATAGTTTAACTTCATAATTCCCATCGCCTGATCAGCTATTCCTTGCCTGACAATACAGAGGAAAAGGCATTTCAGCGGAATCGTACCCAATGCTGGCTACACAGGCGAGAGTCGGGTCAAAGAAAACGCCGCCCGAGTCTCCTCTAGCGGCGCAAATCACTGCAAAGGTCGCAGGCTTACTTCAGATCAAAGCGGCCCGCGTTCATCACCTTGTTCCAAGCCGAGACAAAGTCACAGACGAATTTACCCTCGGCATCGGCCTGACCATAGACCTCGGCCAGCGCCCGCAGTTGCGAGTTCGAGCCGAAGACCAGATCGACGCGGGTGCCGGTCCACTTGACCTCACCGCTGGAGCGGTCGCGGCCCTCATAGACGCCTTTACCCGACGGTTTCCATTCGGTGCTCATGTCTAGAATGTTGGTGAAGAAGTCATTGCTGAGCGTTCCGACGCGGTCGGTGAACACGCCGTGCTTGCTGTCGCCGAAGTTGGCACCCAGCATACGCAGACCACCGACAAGTGCCGTCATCTCGGGTGCGGACAGGCCCAGCAGTTGTGCGCGGTCGACCAGTAGTTCCTCGGGCGAGACGGAATAGTCAGCCTTCTGGTAATTGCGGAAACCATCGGCGATGGGCTCCATGACCGAGAAGCTGTCCACATCGGTCTGCTCTTGCGTTGCGTCAGTACGACCCGGAGTAAATGGAACCTCGACATCCTGACCGCCAGCCTTGGCGGCCTGTTCGATACCAACGGCACCGGCCAAAACGATCACGTCCGCCAGAGACACTTTCTTAGCACCTGATTGAGCGTCATTGAACGCTTCCTGAATGCCTTCAAGCGCGCCCAGCGCTTTGGACAGTTTCATCGGCTCGTTCACATCCCAGTCTTTCTGCGGCGCAAGACGGATACGAGCGCCGTTGGCACCCCCGCGCTTGTCCGAGCCACGGAAGGTCGAGGCCGAGGCCCATGCGGTTGAGACCAGTTCGGATATAGACAGGCCATTTGCCGCGATCTTGGCTTTCAGGTCGGCCACATCTGCATTGTCGATCAGTTCATGATCTACGGCCGGGACGTTATCCTGCCAGATCAGCTCTTCGGTCGGAGCCTCTGGGCCAATATAGGCCGAGCGTGGACCCATGTCGCGGTGCGTCAGCTTGAACCACGCACGGGCGAAAGCATCGGCGAACTCTTCCGGGTTCTCATGGAAGCGTTTCGAGATCGGGCCATAGATCGGGTCCATGCGCATCGCCATGTCGGCGGTGGTCATCATGGTTTTGACCTTCTTCGTCGGATCATGCGCCGCCGGGGCCATGTCTTCTTCCTTAACGCCGATCGGCTCCCAGATATATGCGCCTGAGGGGCTTTTGGTCAGGTTCCAGTCATAGCCGAACAGCAGATCGAAATAGCCGTTGTCCCATTTGATCGGGTTCGCGGTCCAGGCGCCTTCGATGCCTGAGGTGGTCGTGTCGTCACCCTTGCCCGAGCCGAACTTGTTGATCCAGCCAAAGCCCATCTCTTCAATCGGCGCGGCCTCAGGGTCCGGGCCAACCAAATCGGGATCGCCAGCACCGTGCGCCTTACCAAACGTGTGACCACCAGCAACCAGAGCGACGGTTTCTTCATCATTCATCGCCATCCGGCCAAAGGTGTCTCGGATGTCACGACCCGAAGCCAAGACATTCGGTTCTCCATCCGGACCTTCGGGGTTCACATAGATCAAGCCCATCTGCACAGCGGCCAGCGGGTTTTCCAGATCACGCTCGCCCGAATAACGGCTGTGCGGGTTGTCGGTCGGCGCCAGCCATTCGGTTTCCGAGCCCCAGTAGATGTCTTCCTCAGGTGCCCAGATGTCTTCGCGGCCACCGGCAAAGCCGAAGGTTTTGCCGCCCATCGACTCGATGGCGCAGTTGCCAGCAAGGATCATCAGGTCGGCCCACGAAATCTGGTTGCCGTATTTCTGCTTGATCGGCCACAGCAGACGGCGCGCTTTATCGAGGTTGCCATTGTCCGGCCAGCTGTTCAGCGGCGCAAAGCGCTGGTTACCGGTTGAGGCACCGCCCCGACCATCGGCTGTCCGGTAGGTCCCGGCGCTGTGCCACGCCATACGGATGAACAGACCGCCATAGTGACCATAGTCCGCTGGCCACCAGTCCTGCGAATCCGTCATCAGCGCATACAGGTCTTCTTTCAGCGCCTTCATGTCCAGCTTCTTGAACTCTTCGGCATAGTTGAAATCCGCACCCAGCGGGTTTGACGCAGGCGCGTGCTGATGCAGGATCGACAGGTTCAACTGGTTCGGCCACCAATCCCGGTTCGACCGGGCACCGGCGCCATGCATTACCGGGCATCCGCCCGTTTTGGGGTTATCACTTCCGTCCATATCGATCTCCAATCCTGGCTAAAATCCGGCTCAGTCGCGCGGTGAAAAACTCGGGCGATCAAGAACATATATAGATGACACTTTTACCTCTTTTAGATACGCGGCCGAGATTGCACACGTTCCAACAGACGTATCGGCGACTCTTGTCTTGTCGTCGTCAGAAGTAGCAAATCCAACCCATGCAAAAAAGTTTTGTTTAATGATGATTGTGATAGGGAAAAATTATGATTTATTCCTGCCTGCCCAGCGTATTGGGAAATGTTTGGAACAAACACGGCGCAGACCGTTGCCGCTTGGGAACATCATAACCTGTCTCGCACCGAAGCCATCCATCACATTGTCGGATTCTTGAAATCGGGTGTGGGTGAAACGGTAGTGATTGACTTGGACTTGCGTGCAGGAAAAGCCGATGCGTCGCATCGTCTACGCTTAGGCCATACCGAGACTGGAGCCCAGAAACACGAATAAGCCGACCAGCATAGCAGCCGACAAGGCGGCGGACATGATCAATGCCGCCGCCATTTGAGACCTCAGGTGTCTTTCATAAGAGCCTCAAGCCCGGTGCGGTAGTCGGGATAGATCAACCGCACGCCCAGCTCGTCTTTAATACGGTCATTCCTGACCCGCTTGTTCTCATTATAGAAACTACGGGCCATTGGCGTCAGATCAGCTTTGTCAAATGGCACTGCGGGCGGCAAGGGCAGACCCTGAAGCTCAGCGGCATAAGAGATCACGTCCTGCGGCGGCACTGGTTCATCATCACATACATTATATATGGCACCAGGGTTGGGTGCAGCCATCGAAGCGGCGAGAACCTGGGCAATATCCGCGACGTGAATACGCGAGAACACTTGCCCCGGCTTGATGATGCGCCGCATCCCCGCCCGTTTGAGCTTGGAGAAGGGGCCGCGACCAGGGCCATAGATACCCGCCAGCCGAAAGATATGCGCGGGCAGTCCGGGAATGTTCAGCCATTGCTGTTCGGCTCGCACCCGCCACCGGCCGCGTTCGGCCGTAGGCGTGGGCGGGGTGGTTTCATCAACCCACTCTCCCTGATGATCGCCATAGACGGCGGTCGTCGACAGATACCCGACCCATTGGAACTGCTCCGCCCGCGCGGTGATCTCATCCCGCAACACCGACAATACCGGATCGCCATCCGCCTTAGGGGACGTCGAGATCAGTAGATGCGTCACCCCCTTTAGATCCGGCGTTTGCCCCGGCCATATCAAGGGGTCAGCGCCAGATGCGCGAATAGTTGGGGATTGGGCCGGGTCGCGGGTGGTGCCGCAAATGTTCCAACCCTGAGGTTTGAGCAGACGGGACAAGGCCTGAGCCGAGTACCCGTGACCGAACGAAAATAGAGTACCTGTCATGACGACTTTGATGATCCGCAATTCGGATGGATGCAAGCACCTGAGTCAGAATACTTGATTCGAATCCCTCAATGCGCCTTTCTTTTAAGCATGAGTAACAAAACACCCAATCTGCACACTGCCTACAAGCTGGAATCACCGGAAGAGCACAAACAGCTCTATGCCGAATGGGCCGGGGATTATGATGAAAGCTTTGCTACGCGTGAAGATTATCAGTTACACATTCATACCGCGCGCGCCTTTGTCGCTGCAGGTGGGCAAGGCCCGGTTCTGGATGTGGGCGCAGGCACCGGGTTATGCGGCGCGGTTTTGGCCAGGCTGGGCGTCGGTCCAATCGACGCCACCGATATCAGCCCCGAAATGTTGGACCAAGCCATGCGCAAGGATATCTACCGCGACGCGATTGAGGCTGACTTGAATCAAGGCATTCCTGTCCCTGCCGACAGCTATGCGGGCATTGTCTCCTCGGGTACGTTCACTCATGGTCATTTGGGTCCCGAGGCCCTGCCCTCGCTCTTGCGTATCGCCCGCCCCGGTGCACAGTTCGCCCTGTCGATCAACGCGCAGCACTATGAAAAGCTGGGCTTTGCCGAAACCCTGCACAGACTGGCGCAGGGCGAGATTCGAAACCTCGCCCTGCCCGAAGTGCGAATCTACGGTGATCTCGCAAGTGGCCCCAATAAAGATGACACAGCGCTGATTGCCTTGTTCGAGCGGACCTGAGTTTAGGTATACATCTGCTTCTTGAACGCGCGGGTCCGAGTTGTCGCCTCGGCCGATCCGTCATGGTAAGTGCCGAACCACTTGTCAAAGGGGATCTCGGAGGTGCCATAGTTGCACTCGAAATACCGGTGATGCAGCTGGTGAAAGAAGTCCCCGGCGCGGGCGGCATCAGTCTCTCCGGCACGCAACTTTTCGAACCCGGAATGCGACAGGACCGGACTGATCTGCTGAAAATACGTGTGAAACAGCAGGTGCAGGGGGTGTGACGGCACGATCAGGTGGACGAAGTAGGTGGTGAAATACAGAAGGTTCTCATACCAGTGGTTCGAAATCCCTGACCACGGGCCGATATTTACGTTTCGGTGGTGCACAGCATGGACGTGCTTATAGAGCTTGGGATGATGCTCCAACCGATGCACCCAATAGAAATGCAGCCCCGACCACATCGGAATGAACAGCATCCAGACCACACACCAGACAGGTGCGCTGGCCCAAGTAACCGTCGGCACATAACCATTGGCCATCGCCCAGTAGATCACCCATTGATAGACGGTCGCCACAGTCATCGCGCTGCCCAATGTCCACCAGATATTGTCCCAGACCTGATTGCGGAAAGTGAAGTTGCCGTTGTTGCGGGTCAGGTCGCGGCGATCGAACTTCTTATACATGCCCTGCCCTTTGCGCATGTAGAGCCACCAGTGCAGGCCACCCGCGACAAGAATCTGAGGTACCATGTTCAGCAACCAGATACGGAACATCCAGCCAGGTGCAAAGCTCTGCATCGTCTCTAACGCAGGGAAAAAGACCACGTAAGCCGTAACAGCCAACACCATGCACAGGGTCAATGCCGTGATCTGCAACCACGCACCGCTATACCATTTCAATACGGCGGCCGGACGTGGGGGCCAGTTGAACAGCGGGTTTAATCCCACTGGTCCTTCGGGGTGATAGTGCCAGCGGGCGGCTTCGGGATCCTGAGTGGCGTCAGTCATGGCTATACCCTTTATGTGGCGTAATCGGAGCCTTCGGCATCCAGCAGAGCCTTAATCTCGCGCAGATGAGCCTCGGCTTGATCGGGATAATCGTCGAGTTCTTGTGCGGTCTTCTCGGCAATCTCATCAGACAGTACGCGCAGCTGCTGGCCAGTTTGCAGGGCGCGGATGTAAGTTTCGGCGGCGCGTTCGAAGTAAAAAAGACGGTTGAAGGTATCCGCCGGATCACTGCCGATCACCAGAACGCCGTGGTTGCCCATGATCATGACCTTCTTTTTCGGGTCAGACAGCATCGAGGCGCAGCGCTTGCCTTCGCTTTCAAAGGCAAGCCCGCCGAATTCGTTGTCCACCACGTAACGGTTGTAGAAAGTCGCGGTGTTCTGATCGATCGGCGGCAAAGTGCTGTCAGCCAATGAGGCCAACACGGTGGCGAAGATCGAATGCACATGCATCACACAACGCGCGTGTGGGCAGTGCCGGTGGATCGAACCGTGCAAACCCCAGGCAGTTGGGTCAGGCGCGCCGGGCTGGGACATCACGTCCGGGTCATTGGCGTCCAACAGCAGCAGATTCGACGCCTTGATCCGAGCAAAATGAATCTGGTTGGGATTCATCAGGAATTGTGTGCCTTCGTCATTCACCGCTAGGCTGAAGTGATTTGCCACTCCTTCATGCATGTTCAGCCGCTCGGTCCAGCGGAAGGTGGCGGCAAGGTCCACGCGGTCCTCCCAGTGGTCGATATTGGGTCGCAGGTTTGTAACGGTCATGGCGGGCTCTCGTTCGGGTAGCTGAGGTTTTGAAAAGCGTGCCTTCACCGCAAAAGTTTGACCAACGAAAAAATCGCAACTATTTCATTAGCTGAGCTAATGGCAGAGTTATGCACATGCAGAAATCGCTTCCTCCGCTGGGCTGGCTGCGCACGTTCGAGGCAGCCGCCCGCCATCTGTCCTTTACCGGCGCGGCACGCGATCTGAACATGACCCAAAGCGCGGTGAGCCAGCAGATCAAGTCGCTTGAGGGCTATCTGGGCCAGCCTCTGTTCCTGCGCCGTCCGCGTGCGCTGGAACTGACAGAGGCAGGGATCACCTATCTGCCTGTGGTACGCGAGGCGTTTCGAACGTTGGTACGCGGCACGCAAGCCGTAACCGGGGCACAGCAAAATGCAGTTCAAGTACAAAGCAACATAACTTTTGCGGTGAACTGGCTAGCACCGCGTCTGCCGCAATTCCGGGCAGCACACCCCGAAGTGCAACTGAATATCTTCACCGAGTTGTGGGAGCCACGAGAGATGGCCGAAGGGGCCGCAGTGGAAATCCGGTACTCATTGCGGCCTTCGGATACGGTGCGGACGGAACTCCTGCGCACCGATCACTATTACCCGGTCTGCGCACCGGGCTATGACGTGACACTGGACACGCTGCAGCAACAGCCGCTGTTTGATTGCTCGAACCTTCTGTCCAACTGGGCCAACTGGGCGGAAGAACAGGCTCTAAACTGGGCAAATCCTCCGATTACCTATTCCACGACATATCTGGTCAGCCTATCAGTTGCGATGGTCGGAGGGGGACTGTGCTTGACCCATGACACTATCGCACGTGACCTGATCGAACAGGGGCGTCTGGTAGCACCTTTTGACCACCGCGCGGTGATGCCCGAGGCCTATTACCTGTTGCTGTCACCCCAGGCTGAGGAAACCCCGGGTGCGCTGGCTTTCGCAGATTGGCTGCGCCAGGAGATGGAGGCAGACCAGCTGCGTTGATCCGGGGGACTCCCGCCCTTCGTCGATGCCCCGACGGGGCACCTCCTCTGGTTGGGCCAAGCAGCGCTGGCGCACTGCGTGACGGTTTTATGATAGCTGTTCGGCAGGGGTTGAACCTTTCGCATCATTCGGGAAAGTTGAATCATGGAATACACACCTTTCCCAAGCTGGCCCGATGTCGCCCCCCGTTTGATCGCTGTTGCCGCAGGGCGCGAAGCTGCGGATGTGGTCATTCGCGGCGGTATCTGGGTGAATGTGCACAGCCGCGAGACCCTGCCTGACCACGACATCGCCATAACCGCAGGACGCATCGCATTTGTTGGGCCCGACGCATCGCATTGCATTGGCCCGGATACACAGATCATCGAAGCAAAGGGGCGCTATATGCTGCCCGGCCTGTGCGATGCCCATATGCATATCGAATCGGGCATGCTGACTCCGGCCGAGTTTGCCCGCGCGGTGATTCCGCATGGCACCACCTCGATGTTCACCGACCCGCATGAAATTGCCAATGTGCTGGGATTGGACGGCGTACGTATGATGCATGACGAGGCGCTGATGCAGCCGGTGAATATCTTCACCCAAATGCCGTCTTGCGCCCCATCCGCCCCAGGGTTGGAGACCACGGGCTATGAGATCACGCCCGAAGACGTGGCAGAAGCGATGGGCTGGCCGGGTATCATCGGTTTGGGTGAAATGATGAACTTTCCTGGCGTAATCCATGGCGATCCAAAGATGCTGGCAGAAATCGCGGCAACCCAGCGGGCGGGTAAAACCGTGGGCGGACACTATGCTTCGCCCGATTTAGGGCCTGAATTTGCGGCCTATGTTGCCGGAGGCCCGGCAGATGACCACGAAGGCACCTGTGAGGCCGACGCCATAGCCCGCGTGCGACAGGGAATGCGGTCGATGATGCGGCTGGGTTCAGCTTGGTACGATGTGGAAAGCCAAATCACCGCCGTTACCGAAAAAGGACTGGATCCCCGCAACTTTATCCTGTGCACGGATGACTGCCATTCCGGGACGCTGGTCAATGATGGGCATATGAATCGTGTCGTGCGCCATGCGATTGCCTGCGGCTGCGATCCGCTGGTCGCATTGCAGATGGCGACAATCAACACCGCGACGCATTTTGGGTTGGAACGTGAGATCGGCTCAATCACGCCGGGGCGGCGGGCAGACATTATCCTCAGCTCGGACCTGCGTGATCTGCCCATCGAGTTAGTTATCGCGCGAGGTCGGATCGTGGCCGAGGATGGAGCAATCGCCGTAGACTGTCCGCACTTGGACTGGCCTGAGACCGCCCGCAACACTGTGCATCTGGGCCACGTTCTGACCACGACGGATTTTGAAATCAAAGCGCCTGCGGGCGCCAATCGGGTACAGGCCAATGTGATCGGCGTTGTTGAGAATCAGGCCCCAACCAAGGCGCTGAAGGCTGAACTGCCGATCATCGGCGGTCTGGTTGACGGTGAAGGCGACGTCTGCCAGATCGCGCTGGTCGAACGCCACCGCGCGACCGGTGGCGTGACAAACGCCTTTGTCTCGGGCTTTGGCTATCGAGGCAAAATGGCAATGGCATCAACCGTGGCCCATGACAGCCACCATATGATCGTTGTGGGCACCGACCGCACACAGATGGCGTTGGCAGCAAACCGACTGGCCGAGGTGGGAGGTGGTATCACAATCTTTCGTGATGGTAAGGAGCGGGCGTTGGTTGAGCTGCCTATTGCCGGGCTTATGTCTGACAGTCCGGCAATCGACGTGGCGGCAAAAGCGGAACAGATGGTCGCGGCGATGCAGTCCTGTGGTTGTCAGCTGAACAACGCGTATATGCAGCACTCCTTGCTGGCTCTGGTCGTTATCCCCGAGCTACGGATATCAGACCTTGGACTGGTCGACGTGCGCACATTTGAAAAGATCGATCTTTTGGAACCTCTTGCATGACGATTATTCGAACACCCGACTTACCGGCGCCCGAGAAATTTACTGACCCTGCTGCAGCGGTCGCACGATTGGAACAGCTTTATGACCAAGCGACCAAATTCCTGTGCGACAGCTTTGCAGAGGCAATGGAGGGCGATGCCCCGGCCGAGAGATTCAGAGCCTATTACCCGGAAATTCGCATTAAAACGTCATCCTATGCGCAGGTCGACAGCCGCCTCAGCTTTGGTCACGTGTCGGAGCCCGGCACCCACGTAATCACCGTCACGCGGCCCGATCTGTTCCGATCATACCTGACCCAACAGATCGCACTGTTGATCCGGAATCATGATCAACCGGTGACGATCGGTGCCTCGGACACACCCATCCCAGTGCATTTTGCCGTTGCCAACAATCCGGACCTGGTTGTCCCGCATCAGGGGGCGGCCAGCTTCACTCTGCGCGATGTGTTTGACGTGCCGGACCTGGCCACTACCAACGATGACATCGTCAATGGTATCCATGACACCGAGAATGAGGTCGGCCCGCTGGCCCTGTTCACCGCGCAGCGGGTCGATTACTCACTTGCGCGCCTTTCGCATTACACCGCGACCGATCCCAGTCATTTCCAGAACCACGTGTTGTTCACCAACTACCAGTTCTATGTGTCCGAGTTCGAAAACTATGCCAGGACGCAACTAGCTGACCCCAACAGTGGCTATACCAGCTTTGTCTCAACCGGAAATGCGCAGATCACAATGGCTGATGGGGTACTTGAGCAACCCCTGAAACTGCCGCAGATGCCGACCTATCACCTGAAACGCGCAGACGGGTCTGGGATCACGCTGGTCAATATCGGCGTCGGGCCGTCCAATGCGAAAACTGCCACCGATCATATCGCGGTGCTGCGCCCGCATGCCTGGCTGATGGTGGGCCACTGCGCGGGCTTGCGGAACACGCAGGCGCTGGGGGATTTTGTGTTGGCCCATGCCTATCTGCGCGAAGACAAGGTGCTGGACGATGACCTGCCCGTCTGGGTGCCAATCCCGCCGCTGGCCGAGATTCAGGTGGCGCTGGAACAGGCCGTGGCCGAAGTCACCGAACTGGAAGGGTATGAGCTGAAACGGATCATGCGCACCGGCACAGTCGCCTCGGTCGATAACCGCAACTGGGAGCTGCGCGATCAGTCCGGCCCGGTCCAGCGCCTGAGCCAATCACGCGCAATCGCGCTGGATATGGAAAGCGCAACAATTGCTGCAAATGGCTATCGGTTCCGCGTCCCCTATGGCACGTTGCTGTGCGTGTCTGACAAGCCGTTGCACGGGGAATTAAAGCTTCCCGGCATGGCTTCGTCGTTCTATACCACTCAGGTCAGTCGCCATCTGGCGATCGGAATTCGCGCGATGGAACACTTGCGCGGCATGCCGTTAGAGCGTCTGCACAGCCGGAAATTGCGTTCATTTGACGAAACGGCCTTTCTCTGACGCAAAAAAACAACGGATTCCCCCTATTTTTAGGGTTTTCCGCGCTACTATTCGTTGTGTTCGGCCACAATATCCCGTTACAGTTACGCGGTGAGGCCCTATGTATCGGGCACGTTAAGGAGACCAAGAAATGGCAAAGCCTATGACAAAGACTCAGCTGGTTGCTGCTCTCGCTGAGGAAATGGGAACCGACAAGAAAGCTGCAAACGCCGCGCTGGAGGCCGTGACCGGCCTGATCACCCGCGAAGTTTCTGCCGGCGGCGCAGTGACCCTGCCCGGCGTTGGCAAAATCTACTGCCGTGAACGCCCCGAGCGCATGGTGCGCAACCCCGCCACCGGCGAGCAGTTCAAGAAAGAAGCTGACAAGGTGGTCAAAATGACCATTGCGAAGGCACTGAAAGACAGCGTGAACGGCTGATCCCAGCTTTCACTGCTAACGATTGAGGGCCGCCTTTTGGGGGCCCTTTTTCTTTTTTGTTTTGCGAATCGTGAACGACTGCTCGATCACCTGAGCTAGCACCACCTTGCTAGTGGCGCTTACAGAACGCTCATAGCAAAGACAGATTTCGCCTGATTACCCCAGATCAAAGATTTCTGTTGGCAATTGGGCTGCCGGTATGTCGATTTCTGCCACCGTGTCCTCGGGCAAAGACAGCTCAGGAAACGTCGGGGCTTCAGGGGCAGAAACGTCCACTGGTAAATCTGGCAATTCGACGTCTGGAACGTCGATTTCCGGGAAGTCGAAATTCAACTCCTCGAGCTTGTCGATTGCATTTTGCGAAGGGGTTGGCACTTTTGTAGGCTTCATTCATCTTGCTCCTTTTAGTTATCCACTCGACGCTTTTTCAGGACGCTTTGATTTGCCTTTTTTGTTTTCGCACACCTATTCGTATCCAATGTGCCCGCTGAACTTCCGGGCTTATCTTGCACGCACCAATGTGAAGCATCCAAACAAACGGGAAAGAAACAATCTGTTCACTTTGAGTAAACAGTGGTGGTCTGGTCACACCTTGGAAGCATCAGCGCACTGCCCAATCATGAATGACCACGCGAACAACCAGAACAAGTAGACAGCCAAAGAACCGCCCCAAGATGCGAGCGTGATTTTATGGTGAGGCTTTTTGACAAGCAAAGCTTGCAGCCAAATTGGAAATCGGGAACAGTCCCAGCGATGTGACAGGAGGCCCAATGGACTTACGCGCAATAGCCATGGGGCTGGTTTTTGCCTTCATATGGTCGTCGGCCTTTACCTCCGCTCGGATTATCGTTGCTGATGCGTCTCCACTTTTTTCACTGGCTCTGCGATTTTTGGTTTCGGGCTGTCTGGGCGTGGCAATTGCGCGCGCCATGGGTCAAAGCTGGAACCTGACGCGGCCCCAGTGGCGCGCGACGATCCTGTTTGGAATTTGCCAAAATGCCCTTTATTTGGGTCTGAACTTCTATGCAATGCAAACTGTTGAGGCCTCTGTTGCTGCTATCATAGCCTCGACCATGCCACTGCTTGTGGCGTTGACTGGGTGGTTGTTTCTTGGAGAGAGGCTGCGCCCAATTGCGGTACTGGGCTTATGTGCCGGCTTCGCTGGCGTGGCCCTGATCATGAGCACCCGCATCGGAGGCGGTGTCGACCTGTTTGGCGTAACCCTCTGCTGTATCGGGGCGCTGGCGCTGACCTTTGCCACGCTAACCATACGCGGGGCGACCTCGGGTGGGAATTTCATGATGGTGGTCGGGTTGCAGATGTTGGTCGGATCGGCCGTTCTGTTCGTCGCTGCATCTTTGTTTGAAACGATCTATATCCATCTGACAGTGCCTTTGGCGCTGGCGTTCACCTACACCACTTTGTTTCCTGGGCTATTGGCCACGCTGATCTGGGTATTGCTGCTGGACCGGATCGGTGCCACCCGCGCAGCGACCTTCCATTTTCTCAATCCTGTTTTCGGTGTTACCATCGCCGCCATTCTGCTGGGCGAAAAACTGGGCCCATTGGATGTTGGGGGCGTCGGGATCACGACGTTGGGGATTTTGGCTGTGCAATTGTCGCGGCAGCCGCTTCAGGGCAGCAAGGTCTCGACCTGACGCAGCAACTTGGGCGCGTCGGGCTTAACGTTGGCTCCATAGGTGGCAACGACAGAGCCTTGAGAATCCAGCAGGATCTTGTTGAAATTCCATCCCGGAACAAACCCTGTCTGAGCTGCCACGGACTTGTAGAATGGATGCGCCTCCGGGCCAGTCACCGGGGTAATATCTGTCATTGGTAGCGTCAGGCCGTAGTTCAGCTCGCAGAATTCTTTAACCTCATCTGCTGTGTTCAGTTCTTGGTTGAAAGAATCCGACGGCACGGCCAAAACAATCAAACCACGATCAGAATAATCCTCATATACCCTTTGTAGAGCCGCATATTGGCCGGTAAACCCGCATTGCGACGCTGTATTGACGACCAAAACCGGCTGGCCCCGCCAATCCTCGATGGACAATGTGCCACCGTCGATCGACGCAAACTCACCACTTACAGGAGCCGCCTGAACCGCACGTCCTATCAATATCAATGCAGTCAGAAGAAAAACGCGAACCATGGCAATACCTCCCTATTGTCATGGTATACGTTACGGTCGGGCCTGCGGATCAACCGCACGACTGCGCGAGCGCACTGAAATAGGGCTTTGATTTCCTCGCCCCTGCCCCCAGATTATGCCACAGGAAAAATGACCGGAGGAGCCATGACCCGCTATACCAAAGACCCCGAGGCCATCGCCGCCCTGTCGCCCGAAGAGTTTCATGTCACTCAGCGCAGTGGAACCGAGCGCCCCGGCACCGGCAAATACCTGAGCAACAAGGAACCGGGAATTTATGTAGACATCGTCTCGGGTGAGCCGCTATTTGCCTCGACCCACAAATACGAATCCGGTTGTGGCTGGCCCAGCTTTACCAAACCCATCATCCATGAGCATGTGGAAGAATTCCACGATGCCACTCATGGTATGATCCGCACCGAGGTCCGCTCGAAACATGGCGACAGCCATCTGGGACATGTGTTTCCAGACGGTCCGCGCGAACATGGCGGGCTGCGCTATTGCATCAATTCTGCCGCTCTGCGGTTCATCCATCGTGATGAGATGGAGGCCGAAGGGTATGGTGAATATCTGATCCACGTGGAGGAAATCCAATGACCGAAGAACGTGCCGTTCTGGCCGGAGGTTGCTTTTGGGGCATGCAGGACCTGATCCGCAAGCTGCCGGGGGTGTCTCGCACGCGCGTCGGCTATACGGGTGGTGACGTGCCCAATGCCACTTATCGCAACCATGGCACTCATGCCGAAGGGATCGAGATCTTTTTCGACCCCGCCACAATCACCTATCGTGATTTGCTGGAGTTCTTCTTCCAGATTCACGATCCCACCACAGTGAACCGTCAAGGCAATGATCGTGGGATGAGCTATCGCTCAGCAATCTACTATGTGGACGAGGACCAGAAACAGGTGGCCCTGGACACAATCGCCGATGTAAATGCCAGTGGCCTCTGGCCCGGCAAGGTGGTGACCGAGGTCGAACCCGTCGGTGATTTCTGGGAGGCAGAGCCCGAGCATCAGGATTATCTGGAGCGTATCCCGAACGGCTATACCTGCCATTTTCCACGCGCAGGATGGGTTCTGCCCAAGCGCGACGCAGCTGAATAAGAGGAAAGCCCCTGAGGGGGCTAACCCTTCGCCACTCGAGGGCGGCCGCTGGCCTCGACGGTGATCGTGGCCTCGACAAACACGTCTTGCGCCTCAATCCGGGCGGTTCGGACGTCCCGGTCGACCACGACTCGAATATCAGCTGCACCAGCTTCACGGACCGCATCTTCAGCCTCGGTTCGCAACACCGATTCCAAAAATTCCAACGCCGCGTCGGATTCGTTGAAATCCTGCGGTCCGTCTTCGAGGTGAACCCGGAACCGGCCCTCGGACGGGGACGTGACCGTCCCGGTTCTGCGCAGGGTTAGGCGGCCCACCACGGCACCGATGGCATTGGCCACGCCTGCATGTTCCGGCAGGATCATGCGACAGCGCAGACGCTCACCGACCGCAGGGTAATAGCTGGGCGCCGACGCCCCGAGGCCTACCACATCGACGTTCAACGTCGTATCCAGCGCCAACAGACCTCGGTGACCAGACAGGCCCCTTCGTGTCAGGACATGGCGGGCAAGATCAGCCGACGGAAGGCCAAAAGCCTCAGCCTCTTCTGCAAAAGCATTCTCTAACAAGGTCAAAGTGGTTTGTTCGGTCAGCTGGTCCACGATGATCTGCGCCAGTTCCTCCGGCGTCTTGGCCAGCCTGTCACCAGTTCCGATCCGCTTGCGCGCGATCAGTTCCAGCGCTTTGTGCGCGGCATCCCCATCCCAGGAATCCAACCGACCCAGAACATGGCTGGCATCCGATGGCGTCACGCCCGAGACCTGAACGATCCCACGATCCACCAACCGCGCCAGAGCCCCGTTCTCTATCCGGGTCCGCAGTAAATCGCCAAGCGGTAGAACCTTGTCACCCAGCCTTTCAAGCAGGCCCTCTTCCCGCGCATCCAAACCTTCGGCATGAATACCGGGAACGCGGCGAGCGAAACGCGTGTCATGCTCGCCCACTGTCGTTGCCCGCAACTGCGTGTCCAAAGCGACATGAACGACCTCAGGCGCTTCGGACGCAATCAGCGACACCGGCAGTACGCGGCGTGGTCCCAGAAATACGCCTCCTCCCAAACCTTCGGTCACCACATGCACCTGACTGTCACCACCCAGGCCATGGGTGCGCATCGCAACCGCCTCGACCATGGTGCGGAACCCGCCGACCTGCGCCCCCACCGGGTCAATCGCGGGCTTGCCGTCCCGGATCAGCGCTACATCGGTGGTCGTCCCGCCGATATCCGAAACCAGAGCGTTCTCGGTTCTCGTCAGCCAGCTTGCCCCGACAATAGATGCCGCCGGTCCGCTGAGGATGGTCTCAATCGGCCGTTCACGCGCCTGTTCCGCGCTCATCAGGGCGCCGTCCCCGCGCACCACCATCATCGGCGCGGTGATACCTAATTCCATCAGCCGGTCCTGCGCCCGCCCGATCAACCGGTCAATCATCCCGATCAGCCGGGCGTTCAGCACCGCGGTCACTGCCCGTTTTGGACCGTTCAGCTTGGCCGACAAGTGATGCGAACAGGTGACCGGAGCCCCGATCTTTTCCGCAATGATCCGCGCCGCCTCCAGCTCATGCGCCGGATTCCGTGTGGCGAATTGCGCCGCAATGGCAAAACCCGATATGCCTTTATGAGAGTCTAAAAACGCCTCAATCGCCGCCACATCCAGCGGCGCAGCTTCGCCCCCGGCATGGGTATGACCGCCTCCAACGACCAGCGCCGGATCACCCTTCAATGCGTCCCGCAAACCATGCTTGTCCAGATCACCGTCCTTGAACCCGATATAGATCAGCGCCACCCGCCCGCCCTGACCCTCAACCAGCGCGTTCGTTGCCAAGGTGGTCGACAGCGACGCCATCGAAATCTGCTCGGGCGCCACCTGCGCGGTGTCCAAAACCGCCTGAATCGCTTTGCCCACGCCAATCGCCAGATCGGCCCGCGTAGTCAGGGACTTGGCCGAGGCGATAACCTCACGCTCATCCCGGATCAGCACCGCGTCGGTATAGGTTCCGCCCGTATCCACCCCCAAAGCCAACGCCATCGGGTTCTCCTTCCTGTTCGCTGTGGATGGGTTTAGCGGTTTGGACCGACACGTCCAGCCTGTTTGCGGCACTTATGACAATCGTTGCACCGCCCAGCGCGCAGCGTCGGCAACTGTGGGGTCCAGATCATCGGTCAAACCCTGCGCGACGGGCCGAAGCTCGGACATACCCGAGTTTCCGATGGCGTACAGCACATTGCGGACAAATCGGTCCCGTCCGATCCGCTTAATCGGAGAGCCCGAGAATTTCGCACGAAAAGCTGCATCATCCAGCATCGCCAGTTCTGCCAAAGGCGGCGCTTTCAATTCGTCCCGGGCGGCATACCGAATGTCACTCGCCGCAACTGCAAACTTGTTCCAAGGACAGGCTGCCAGGCAATCGTCACAGCCATAAATCCGGTTGCCCAACTTGGTACGCAAGCCTTCGTCGACCGGCCCCTTGTGTTCAATAGTCAGGTAAGAGATGCATCGCCGCGCATCCAATTGATATGGGGCCGGAAAAGCATCGGTCGGGCAGGCATCCAAACATGCCCGGCACGAGCCGCAATGATCGACCTCGGCCATATCGGCAGGCAGGTCCACAGTGGTAAAAACAGACCCTATAAAAGCCCAATTGCCCCAGTCCCGGCTTACCAGATTAGTATGCTTGCCCTGCCAACCCAATCCGGCTGCATGACCCAAAGCCTTTTCCGGCACTGGCGCGGTATCGACAAACACCTTCACCTCACCCCCAGCTTCGGCGATCAGCCAACGCGCCAACCGCTTCAGCCGCTTCTTGACCAGATCATGGTAATCCTTGTTCTGCGCATAGACTGAGATTGCCGCCTTGTCCGGGTAGCCCAATACCTCAGTCGGATCATGTTCAGGCGTATAACTTTCGGCCAGCATGATGACAGATTGCGCCTCGGGCCAAAGCGCCGCCGGATCGCCCCGCCAGTGGGACCGCTCGGCCATCCACCCCATTTGACCATGATACCCAGCCTGTAAAAACGCGTCCAACCGGGCCGGAACCTGCGGCACATCCCACGGACGACAGATACGACAGGATACAAATCCTTCGTTCAGCGCCTGCGCCATCAACTTTTCCTTTAAACCCGATCCGCTCTTCATCTGGCTAAAAATATCCTCGGGGGAATCGCGCAACTGCGCGATGGGGGGCAGACAGCCCCCTTTTTACACTATCAGAAATCCAGATCGGCGTAATGCGGCGGTGGCCGGAAGCCGGGCACTTGATCCGCCAGAATAGACCGGAATGCCGGTCGGGATTTAATCTTGGCATACCAATCCTTAACCGCCTGAGAACGGTTCCAATCCACATCCGAAATGTAATCCAACGCCGAAAGATGCGCAGCAGCGGCAAAATCCGCCAAGGTCATCTGATCCCCTGCCAGCCAGCGCCGATGATCCAGCAGCCAAGCCATGTAATCCAGATGGTATTTGATTGCGCGGGCCCCTTCCTTGACGTTCTTACTGTCCGGATAGCCCTCACCCGTGACCTTCTTGTTAACCCGCTCATACAAAAGCTTAGAAGTCACCTCGTGGTGGAACTTGTCATCGAACCACCCCACCAGCCGGCGCACCTCGTATCGCGCCTCGGCCGTCTTTGGCATCAGCGGAGGCTCAGGTCGGGTTTCCTCGATATATTCGCAAATCGCAGCACTTTCCGCCATGACATGTCCATCCAGACGCAGCACTGGCACTTTGCCAGCAGGGTTGCGACGCAGGAAATCCGGGTCTTTCTCCCAGTATTTCTCTTCGACCAGCTCAACCTCGATCTTTTTTTCTGCCAGAGACAGGCGGACCTTACGGCAATAGGGGGACAGGGGAACATGAAACAGTCGCGCCATGGGCTTCCAATCGAACCAGTGAATACCCCCCAGCTTTAGCCTTGAGGGGCGATAAGTTTCAATCCTCGAAACAATCCGCGCGACCATCTGCGCGGATGGTGGCCGCTCCTTCCAGGATGGACGCCGCCCGCCTGCGGGTGAACACCGAAGGGTCGGTGACCGACCGTTTGCGGGGCGAGGGCAGAATGGCAGCAATCCGCGCGGCCTGTGTCGGCGTCATGTTTGCAGCACTGACACCGAAATTGTGCTGTGCCGCGGCCTCGACCCCGAACACACCGGTCCCGGTTTCGGCCACATTCAGATAGACCTCGAGAATGCGCTGCTTACTCCAGAAAATCTCGACAACAGGTGTAATCGAAGTTTCCAGCGCCTTGCGCACCCAACTGCGGTCCTGCCACAGGAACACGTTCTTTACGACTTGCTGAGTAATCGTGGACGCCCCGCGCGAACCGCCATCCTCCAACGCATCGCGGATGGCTTCGACATCAAATCCCCAATGCCGGCAGAAGTTGGCGTCCTCGGCTGCAACAACAGCACGGGCCATGACCGGAGAGATTTCTTCGATCGGCACCCAGTCACGTTCGACCTTGCCCAACCGGCGCCATTCAGACCAGATTGTATGGGTTATTGGCGGATTCACCACCGAATAGAGCATTACCAGACCAACGAAAAAGACCACGACGCCCAACAGGACACGCGTAACCCATCGACGAATCCGCGATAGGGTCTGTTTCTTAGCCTTCGACGCCTTGCTTTTCTTACTGCTCGACTTGCGCGCTGCTTTCTTTGCCATCCTGTTGCTATACGACGCGGCGGGCCGGTTTGGAACGGTTTATATCGCCAGCGCGCGGGCCTCGCGCGGGCGGATGACCGGGCGCGCGGTTTCCGGCAGCACCGGATTACGAGAACGCAGTTCCGGGAACAGACGCAATACCTCGTCCTGCGTGTCCTGCTCCGCCTGGGAAATTGCGTGGCCCGGATAATAGCTTTCGCTTTTAGCCCCGTTGGCTATGACGATCTCATGCTGTGCAAACAAAAGGTGGATGTATTCGACCTCACCACATTCGACGCGCGTGACAGTGCGCCCGTTAACCAGGCAATGCGCCGCAATCAGCACCTCGGAATGTCCAAACAAATAAGGCGCGCGCCAGTCAGCAATCAGCATTCGATGCTGCGGAGATACGGTCAACGGTTGATTCAGTCCCAATACTCCGGCCTCGAATCGGATGGGGGCCAGTTTACCCTGCGCCTGCACCTTGGTGCGCCCCATCCAAAGTAAGGGCTGGTCGCCATGATCTGTGGTGGTGATTAAATCCCCTACTTTTAAATCCTCGATCAATCGAGGCCCCTCGGGCGTGCCGATCATCGTGCCAGGCGTGAAACAGGGCGGGCCAAGATCACCATTTGCAATATTGACGGACCCGAATGAGGCCCCCGTATCGCTGGTATCTGTAATGGACGAACTGACGAAAGCACCGTCCTGCAGTACCTGGCCATCGGTGGGTGTAAACACCTCACGCCCATCGGCCAGATAAAACGTCACACCGGTATAAGTGACCTGAGTGCCGTCGCCTAACTCAACAGTTACCATGTCGTTGAAAAAAGAGGATGTGATGTCGACACCATCAACGGAATCGTCGTTCAAGCGATTGATCAGGTCATTATCGTTCTGATCGACAATATCAAACTTCTGCACCGTCAAAGTCGAGCCAGGCACCGTGCCATTGGCTCCTGGATTGGCCGGGTCCAGCACAAAGAACTGATCCGTATAGGTCATCGGCATGCGACTGCTTTCACCTCCTTGTCTCTCTGGGCTGCAATCTGCCTGCATCTCCCAAAAGAACTATGGCCACAACTAAACGTGGTCGGCATTAAATCGCAATTAACGAGGGGAAATTACTTTAAGACAAGGAAAACCCGCGTGCTTTTCGTGACACGCGGGCTTTGTTGTGTTCGGATGATCGCCTGGCTTATTCAGCCGGAACTGCTTCTGCTTCGTTGGTCAGAGGATGGCTGAGCTTGTTCAGCATCTCTTTCGGGCAAACCTGCAGGAAGTTGGCTTTTTCCACATCCCAATGTTGCAGAATGTCAGCGGCCTTGCGGCTGAAGGTCTCAGACTGATGGGTTTCGATCATCGATTTCAGCTGATCTTCCCAATGGTCGACGGTCACCGGGCAGGTCACCAGCGTTTCCATGTTCATCAGCTTTTCGGCCTTGCCTTCGGGGTCGTACAGATAGGCCATGCCGCCCGTCATGCCCGCGCCGAAGTTGGCACCGATATCTCCCAGAATCACAGCCACACCGCCGGTCATGTACTCACACCCGTTCGAGCCACAGCCCTCGATCACCACTTTGGCGCCCGAGTTCCGTACCGCAAACCGTTCACCGGCGCGGCCGGCAGCGAACAGGTACCCATCGGTGGCCCCGTACAGGACGGTATTGCCGATGATGGTGTTGTCATCCGCCTTCAGCGGGCTGACTTGCGGCGGGCGCACGACGATCATGCCACCCGACAGGCCCTTGCCGACATAGTCGTTGGCATCGCCCGACACTTCCAGCTTCAGACCCGGTGCTGCAAAGGCTCCCAGCGACTGACCGGCCGAGCCCTGCAGCTTCACGTGCAGGTGGTCGGACTGGAAGGTGTTCCGCATGCCGAAATTCTGCACGATGTGGCTGGAAACACGGGTGCCCACGGTCCGGTGCGTGTTCTGCACTGCGTAAGACAGCTGCATCTTCTCGCCGTCTTTCAGGAACCGCGCCGCATCGCGCACGATCTCGGCGTCCAGCGTGTCAGGTACTGCATTCCGATCCTTGTCACGGTTGTAGACGATGTCATGCGCACCATCGACAGTGATCAGCAGCGGGTTCAGGTCCAGATCATCCAGATGTGCCGAGCCACGGCTGACCTGAGCCAGCAGATCGGCCCGACCGATGATCTCGTCGATCGAGCGCGCACCAAGGCTGGCCAGCAGCTCACGCACTTCCTGCGCGTAGAAGGTGATAAGATTCACAACCTTATCCGCGTTGCCGGTGAACTTAGCGCGCAGGTCCTCGTCCTGCGTGCAGACACCGACCGGGCAGGTGTTCGACTGGCACTGACGTACCATGATACAGCCCATCGCGATCAGGGCGGCGGTGCCGATGCCGTATTCCTCAGCCCCCATCATCGCAGCCATAACGATATCACGACCGGTCCGCAGGCCACCATCGGTCCGCAAGGTCACGCGGTCGCGCAGATTGTTCATCGCCAGAACCTGATGCGCTTCGGTCAGGCCCATCTCCCACGGCAGCCCGGCATATTTGATGGATGTCGCAGGCGATGCGCCCGTGCCGCCATTATGGCCCGAGATCAGGATCACATCCGCCTTGGCCTTGGCCACACCAGCAGCAATCGTTCCCACGCCCGAGGACGCCACCAGTTTCACCGTCACCTTGCAGCGCGGGTTGATCTGCTTAAGGTCATAGATCAGCTGCGCAAGATCCTCGATCGAGTAAATGTCGTGGTGCGGCGGCGGCGAGATCAGGGTCACGCCCTTAGTCGAATGGCGCAGGCGCGCGATCAGGTCTGTCACCTTCATGCCCGGCAACTGACCACCTTCGCCCGGCTTGGCACCCTGCGCGACCTTGATCTCCAGCTCTTCACACTGGTTCAGGTATTCGGCAGTCACCCCGAACCGGCCCGAGGCAACCTGCTTAATTTTCGCTGACGGGTTATCACCATTGGGTTCCGGCACAAAATGCGCCGGATCTTCACCACCCTCGCCACTGTCGGATTTCGCACCGATCCGGTTCATCGCCACGTTCAGCGTCTTGTGCGCCTCGGGCGACAGCGCGCCCAGCGACATGCCCGGCGTGACAAAACGTTTGCGGATCGAGGTGATCGATTCGACCTCTTCAATCGGCACCGGCTTGCCTACGGGTTTGAAGTCCATCAGGTCACGCAAATGGATCGGAGGGTTCGACTGCATCTTGGCCGAATACTGCTTCCACAGCTCATATGAGGCTCTGTTACAGGCCATTTGCATCATGTGCATCGAGGTTGCTTCCCACGCGTGGGTCTCACCCGACTTGCGCGCCTTGTAGAAACCACCAATGGGCAGCACGTCCAGACCGCTGGTCCAGCCCTTGGCATGGATTGCCTCGGCCTTGACCCGGATTCCGTGAATACCGATGCCCGAAATACGACTGGTCATACCCGGGAAATATTCGGCCACCATGGCACGGCTAAGGCCGACAGCCTCAAAATTCAGGCCACCGCGATATGACGAGATAACCGAGATACCCATCTTGGCCATGATCTTGAGCAGGCCCTGGTCAATCGCCTCGCGGTAGCGGGCCACATTCTCGGTCAACGAACCGTCCAACAAGCCGCGTTCAATGCGGTCAGCCAGCGAATCTTCGGCCAGATAGGCGTTCACCACAGTCGCACCGCAGCCGATCAACACCGCAAAGTAGTGCGGGTCGATACATTCCGCCGAACGCACATTGAGCGAACAGAAGGTCCGCAACCCCTGGCGGGTCAGATGGCTGTGCACCGCACTGGTGGCCAGAATCATCGGCATCGCCACCTTGTCCGGCCCAGAATACTGATCAGTCAGAACCAAATGCCCGGCACCCGAGCGCACTGCCTCCTCAGATTCGGCTCTAATACGGGTCAAAGCACGATCCAATGCTCCTTCGCCGGGCTCAAAGCTACAGTCGATCTCGGCCAATGGAGAGTTGAAATTCTCGACCAGAGTTTCCCACTGAGCATTGCCGACAAAGGGGCTTTCCAGAACGATGATCTCGGTCTGGCTGCTGTCTTCGTCCAACACGTTCTTAAGGTTACCGAACCGCGTCTTCAGCGACATCACGCGGTATTCACGCAAACTGTCGATCGGTGGATTCGTTACTTGGCTGAAGTTCTGGCGGAAGAAATGGCTGAGCGGGCGGTATTGTTTGGACAGCACGGCCGAAGGCGTGTCATCGCCCATCGAAGCCAGCGCCTCTTTGCCATCCTCGGCCATAGGCGCCAAGATTTGCTCCAGTTCTTCAACCGAATACCCGGCAGCGATCTGGCGCTTGCGCAGCTCCTCACCTGCAAACAGGGGCCGTTCGGTCACACCGCTCAGCGTAGCATCCAGATCGTTGATCTTACCAACCCATTCGCCAAATGGCAGCGCACGGGCCAGTTTGTTCTTGATCTGCGTGTCGCGGTAGAGCTTGCCCTTTTTCATATCTACGGCCAGCATCTGCCCCGGTCCCAGCGCGCCTTTTTCGGTCACGGTGGCTTCGTCAATTGGCACCATGCCCGCCTCGGACCCCGCGATGACCAGACCATCGCCCGTCACCACATAGCGCATCGGACGCAGGCCATTCCGGTCCAACCCGGCACAGACCCAACGGCCGTCGGTCATGGCCAATGCGGCGGGGCCGTCCCAAGGTTCCATCACCGAGTTGCAGTAAGAATACATGTCACGCCAGGCCTGCGGCAGTTCCACCGCCTGCTTGGACCAGCTTTCCGGCACCAGCATGGTTTTCGCCATGGGGGCAGAACGCCCAGCGCGGACCAGAACCTCAAAAACAGAGTCTAACGCAGCCGAATCTGACGATCCTCCTGCGATGATCGGTTTGATATCATCGGCATAGTCTCCAAAGGTCGAGGACGCCATGCGGATTTCGTGGCTTTTAACCCAGTTGATGTTGCCCTTCAGCGTGTTGATCTCGCCGTTATGGGCCAACATGCGGAACGGCTGCGCCAGCCACCATTGCGGGAAAGTGTTGGTCGAATAGCGCTGGTGATAAATCGCAAACGCCGATTCAAAGCGTTCGTCCATCAGATCGGGGTAGAACACTGCAACCTGCTCGGCCAGCATCATGCCCTTGTATATGATCGAGCGGCAGCTGAGCGACGCCAGATACAAACCGGAAATCCCTGCAGACGCGGCGGCTTTTTCGATGCGGCGACGGATGACATAGAGCTCACGCTCGAATGTCTCCTCATCAACGCCCTTGGAATTCGAGATCAGGATCTGCTCGATCTCGGGGCGGGTCGCGTTTGCCTTTTCGCCCAAGCAGGTTACGTCCACCGGCACATGGCGCCAGCCATAGATGTAGTAGCCCATGCGTAAAACTTCGGTTTCCACGATAGTCCGGCACCGCTCCTGCGCGCCGAAATCGGTGCGGGGCAGAAAGACCTGACCAACGGCAATCAGTTCATCCAGATTGGGCTCATGGCCTGTGCGACGGATCTGATCATAGAAGAAGGGGACCGGGATCTGTACATGAATGCCCGCGCCGTCGCCGGTCTTGCCGTCAGCGTCCACAGCACCACGGTGCCAGATTGCCTTGAGCGCATCGATCCCAGCATCCACAACCTTGCGCGACGGCTTTCCGTCAACGGATACAACAAGACCCACACCGCAGGACGAATGCTCTTCTTCCTCGGAATAGAGACCGTTTTCCGCCATCCATTTGCGCTTGGCTTCTTCGGCCCGCACCCAATCGGCATCATATTTGGTCATTGGCTGTCTCCTTCTTCCGGCAGGGCATACATGGCTTCGACCTCGGCTTTGGTCATTTGCCTGCGTTCTCCTTCGAACGCGTATCCCTCGGGCTTTTTGTCGATATAGAGTTCAAGTTTCAGGGGGCTTCCGGTTCCGTTGTCGAACAATCCGGCGGCCATTTGTGTTTGTCCGTGCATTTCCCCGGGCAGGGTGATCCGGTACCACAGCGCCGATCCGCAATCCGAGCAAAACGCGCGTTCTGCCCAATCCGAAGACGCAAAGACCTTGACGGGTCCTAGCGCGGCATATCCAGGTTCGGCCTGAAAGGTCACCAGCATCGAGCTGGTCCAGCGGCGGCACTGATCGCAATGGCAGGCACCCAGCGCGTCGCGCGCCGGGGTGGCAGTCACTGTAACCGCGCCACACATGCATTGGCCTTGCAATTCGGGCATTCGAACCCTCCTGTCGCTGGGCTTGAGTTATTCGGCTGCGACGGCAGCCTTGCTGTTGAAACGGTCGATGATCGCATCGGCGCAGTCGCGGCCGTCGCGGATCGCCCACACCACCAAAGAAGCACCGCGCACAATGTCACCAATGGCATAAACGCCTTCCATCTCGGTCTCGCCGGTCTGGAAAGCTGCCTTGACGGTGCCCCAGCGGGTTACGGGCAGGTCGGGCTGACCGAACAGCGTGGGCAGATCTTCTGGCTCAAAGCCCAGGGCCTTGATTACCAGATCGGCTTCTTCCACATAGTCCGCACCTTCGATCACCTCGGGTGCCTGGCGGCCTGACGCATCCGGTTGACCTAGGCGCATCTTCTGCACCATCACACCAGACACGTTGTCGTCACCGGTGAACCCTTTGGGTGCGCTGAGCCATTCAAAAATCACGCCTTCTTCCTCGGCGTTCTGCGTTTCGCGCTGTGAGCCGGGCATGTTGGCGCGGTCACGGCGGTACAGACATTTGACCGAGGTCGCGCCCTGCCGAATTGACGTGCGCACGCAATCCATCGCGGTGTCACCACCACCGATCACAACGACCTTTTTGCCATCGGCGTTCAGGCGACCATTGTCGAAATCCTCGACCACGTCGCCAAAACTCTTGCGGTTTGAGGCGGTCAGGAAGTCGATGGCTTTTTCGATACCGTTCAGACCGCTGCCCGGCATGGACAGGTCGCGCGATTTATAAACGCCGGTCGCAATAATCACCGCGTCATGCTTGGCGCGGATCTCTTCAAACTTGGCGGCATCCACATCACAGTTCAGGACGAACTCGACCCCGCCATCGGCCAGCAGATCATTGCGGCGCTGCACGATGTCTTTTTCCAGCTTAAAGCCCGGAATACCGTACATCAGCAACCCGCCCGCGCGGTCATAGCGATCATATACGGTGACCTGAATACCGGCACGGCGCAGCATGTCCGCTGCAGCCAGACCACCGGGGCCGCCACCGATAATGCCCACACTTTCGCTGCGCTCAGCAGCAGGCGCGACAGGCTTCACCCAGCCTTTGTCCCATGCGGTGTCAGTGATGTATTTCTCGATGGTGCCGATTGTGACAGTGCCGTGGCCCGATTGCTCGATAACGCAATTGCCTTCGCACAGACGGTCCTGAGGGCAGATGCGGCCACAAATCTCAGGAAAAGTATTGGTGGCTTGGCTGGTTTGATAGGCCTCTTCTAGACGGCCTGTCGCCGTCAGGTTCAGCCAGTCGGGGATATTGTTGTGCAGCGGGCAGTGCGACTGGCAATAGGGAACACCACACTGGCTACAGCGGCTGGCCTGTTCCTGCGCTTTCGCCGACGCATATTCCGCGTAGATTTCATTGAAGTCTTCTTTGCGCACCTCAGCGGCACGTTTTTCCGGCATGTCCCGGTCGATCTGCACAAATTTCAGCATCGGTTGCTTGGCCACGGGTCAGACTCCATGAATTGGCTTGGTCGAGTTTCTTTAAGAGATGTCATCACGAATGAAAAGGCAATAGTGCTGACCTAATTTAGAAAAAATCAATCGATCCGAAAACTATCTGTAAAATAATTGAACATTTTAGTTCCGATTCGGACCCATTAAGGTGCTTTCAATTTCTGCAGCACGCTTATACCCATTTCTCACAAAGAATGCGTGAGGGCAGCACGGCAGGTCAGATGAGTCTTTTCCAGTTGATTCTCACGGCGATTATTCAGGGTATCACTGAATTTCTGCCGATTTCATCTTCGGGTCACCTGATCCTATTGCCCAGCCTAACGGGTTTGGACGATCAGGGTTTGGCCATAGATGTTGCCGTGCATGTCGGCACGCTGGGGGCTGTGGTTCTGTACTTTTGGTCCGACGTGAAACAGGCCGCATCCGGTCTGCCGCGCGCCCTGACAGGGAAGGTCGATACCCCACAGGCGCGTTTGGCGATGGGTCTCATCATCTCGACGATTCCTACCGTTATCGTCGGCACCTTCCTGTTCAATACCGGGCTCAGCCAGTCGCTGCGTTCCATGGCATTAATTGGATGGGCCATGCTGGGTTTTGGATTGCTGCTTTATTGGATGGACCAGAAAGGACCGCAAACGAAGCAGGCCGGTGACTGGGGTCTGCGCGACGCGGTGATCATGGGGCTTTGGCAGGTTCTGGCACTGATCCCCGGCACTTCGCGTTCAGGAATCACCATAACTGGCGCTCGACAACTGGGTTACAGCCGGGAAGACGGGGCGCGAATTGCAATGCTGATGTCGATCCCGACAATCATCGCCTCGGGTGCTTTGTTGTCCGTGGATGTCATTCGAAAAGCAGATGCCCAATTGGCTAAAGACGGCGCAATTGCCGCCCTTTTTGCTTTTTTCGCAGCCCTGTTGGCGCTAAGCCTCATGATGCGCCTGCTGCGCAGCGTCAGCTTCACGCCGTATGTCATCTATCGCGTGATTCTGGGCGCAATCCTGCTGATAATCGCGTACAGCTGATCAGGTCCGCAGGTTGCTGGCCGACTTCTGAATTTCGTCATACTGCCCAGAGGGGCGGAATTTCCACAGATAGTCTGGCAAAACGGATTCCAGAGTGGCCGGTTCGATCCCCAAATCCTCAAAACCTTTGGCGCCCTCAGACACTACATTGTCACGGCGCAGGTTCTTCAGCTGGTCACGCGTCAGGATGTTGTTGGGGAACAGCTGAAAGCTGACGAATTTCGCAATGTCCAGAACACCCGCCATAATCCGCGCGGCCAAGAATGGCATACCCACGATCACGCGGCGGCGATGGATCACCTCCAGCATCTGCTGCATCAGCGCGCGGAAGGTTTTCACCTCAGGCCCGCCCAGCTCATAGATGCCCGCCTCAGCCTGCCCCAGAACACCCTGAACGGCAGCCTTGGCCACGTCATCCACATAAACCGGCTGGAATTTGGTTTCAGCGCCGACCAGAGGCAGGAACGGCCCCATACGGGTCATCCCCGCAAAGCGATTAAAGAACTGGTCTTCGGTACCGAAAATGACCGATGGGCGCAGGATTACCGCGTTCGGCATATGCGCCAGCACTCCGGCTTCACCCTGAGCCTTGGTCCGAGAATATTCGCTGTTTGATTCTGCATCTGCCCCTATGGCCGAGATATGCACGAACCGCTCAACGCCCTGCTCAGCGGCGATCCGCGCGATCCGCTCGGCCCCTTCGGCTTGTACGGTTCCAAATGCATTCTTGCCTAGTTCGTTCAGCACGCCCACGCAGTTCACCACCGCGTCGGCCCCGTGCATGACGGACGCAACCGATGCATCGTCTCGGATGTTGCACAGAATAGGTTCAACCTGACCGACAACACCGTAGGGTTTGACGAACATCGCCTCATTCGGGCGCCGCACCGCGACCCGCACACGCCACCCTTCGTTTGCCATGCGCCGGGCGATATACCGACCGACAAATCCCGATCCACCATAAATCGTGACCAATTTGGACATGAGAGGGCTCCTACTGATAGGTCTTGATCCGATCTACCGCCCAAAGCCCCGGCAAACAAGGCGCAATAACGCCGCGCATCTGGGAAAGAACAGAGACCTCCAAGGCGTTTCGGGCGTGGGCCAAAAAACTTTCAAAAATCTTTCCGAATCTAGTTGACGCCCCCCGTCAGTAGGCTTAAACGCCCCTCCACGACACCTGCCCAGGTGGCGGAATTGGTAGACGCGCTAGCTTCAGGTGCTAGTGTCCGTATGGACGTGGAGGTTCGAGTCCTCTCCTGGGCACCAAATTTTCCGTAAAAATATAAAATTATCAAAACCTTATTTAAGGCCGGATAATTTTTATCCACCTTACAGCCCACCCTTAGACTATCGCTGTGGTTTTGCTGCGTTCCAATTTGAACGGCAGAAGGTGAACATGCGCTAGGGTGTACGGTAACGTCAGCCAAGCGGACAAATTTTCCATCCGCTTCCTTTTCTCAACATCCGCTAGTGCTTGAGTCTGGCATCTGTGCTTTTTCCGCTGTAGGGGATGGTTCTTCTGCTGGTTTTTAGTGCAAGAAAAGATGTCTTCGCTCCTACTGACGGAAATGAAATGTGTTGAAGCTCATCAAGAATGCGCGCCTCTATTCACCTGAACCTGTTGGTTTGGGCCATATTCTCACCGCGGGTGAACGCATCATTTACCTCGGCAGCAAAAAACCCGAATTGCCTGACCAGCTTCAGGCAGAGATCATTGACGTCGAAGGTGCAGCGGTTGTTCCGGGTTTTATTGATGGGCATGCGCATATAACAGGCGGTGGCGGTGAAACCGGACCAGCCAGTCGAGTGCCGCCGCTTGCCCTGTCCTCTTTCACGCGTGCCGGTGTCACTTCAGTCGTTGGAGTATTGGGCACGGACGATCTGACCCGCAACACGCAGACGCTGGTGCAACAGGCCTATGGGTTGCGCGAAGAAGGACTTTCAGCCTGGTGTCACACCGGTGGCTATCACGTCCCACTGACCACCCTCACCGGTTCAGCCCGTGGAGACATTGTGTTCCTTGATCCGGTCATCGGTGTTGGGGAACTGGCGATCAGTGATCACCGGTCGAGCCAACCGACATTGGACGAGTTTCTGCGGATCGCAAGCGAAGCACATGTCGCAGGCCTGATGACTGGCAAGGCGGGGATTGTGCATTGCCATATGGGAGATGGCGAGCGAGGGCTGTCAATGTTGGAACAAGCTATCGCGACCTGCGAAATCCCCGCACGCGTCTTCAATCCAACCCATGTCAATCGCAACAAACCACTCTTCGAACAGGCCGTGGCGCTAGCACGGCACGGATGTTACATCGACGCTACCGCATTCCCCTGCGGACATGTCGAGCCGGGCATCTCTGCTGCTGAGGCCTACATTCAGTTTCGCGATTTGGGCGGTCACTCGGACCGGTTCACCATCAGCTCTGACGGTGGTGGCTGCCTGCCCGCCTTTGACCATGAAGGCAATCTGACACGGTTTGGTGTGGGTTTGTCGGACACTTTGCCAGACACGCTGCGCGAACTCACCAACAGAGGAGTACCAATGCCCGAAGCGCTGGCTCCGCTGACCTCAAATGTCGCCGACCTGCTGAAGCTGCACCAAAAAGGTCGTCTGAACGTGGGTATGGACGCTGATTTGGTCGTTCTTGACGAAAACACTGCCGTGCGGCATGTGATGGCCCGGGGGGAATGGCATGTACGCGACGGCCAGATAGCCCGACGCGGCATGTATGAATAGGTTTGAGCGTCCGCGCGGTCCCCGGTGGCTGCCCGCTATAACACCGGAAGGTAGTTAAGATATGTGCCCTGCACCCGTAGATGCAGAAACCCCGCGCGGGTTCATCATTCCGATCGGCGGCGGTGAAGACCGCGTCAAGGAAATGCAGATTCACCGAAAGTTCGTAGAACTGTCCGGCGGTGCCGACGCTGATATCGTCGTGATCCCAACAGCCTCGATGCTGGAAGAAACCGGACCGGACTATAACCGCATCTTTTCCGAGCTTGGTGCAGGCAAGGTTGAATTCCTGCCTATCTCGCGCCGCGCCGATTGCGACAACCCGGATTACGCGGGGATGCTGGATCGTGCTACCGGAATTTTTATGACCGGTGGGAACCAGTTGCGCCTGTCAGCGATTCTTGGAGGCACGCTGGTCGCCCAGAAAATCCGGCGCCGAAACGCGGCAGGGGTGCCGGTTGCAGGAACCTCGGCCGGTGCTTCGATCATGTCCGAGCATATGGTAGCAGGTGGCAGCAGCAACTCTGGTCCAGCCGAAGGTAATATCACGCTGGCTCCCGGTATGGGTCTGACCAACGCCGTCATCATTGATCAGCACTTCACCCAACGCAACCGCCTGGGTCGATTACTAACCGCTTCATCTTTTAACCCTTTTCTAATCGGATTGGGCGTTGACGAAGACACGGCGGCCTTCATTGGGCCCGATAACGTCTTTGAAGTAATCGGCAGCGGAACGGTTACCGTGGTGGATGCCAGCCATTTGACCCATTCTTCGATGTGGGATGCCCGTCGCGGCGAAGCACTCAGCCTTCTTGGACTTCGGCTTGACGTTCTGGGTGAAGGGTGCCGTTATGATCTGACGGCTCGCCAGGCTTTTCCGCCGGATGAGCATATGGCGTTCTGCACATTGCCGGATCTGTCCGAGGATGAGGCCGCCAGCGGGGGGAAACAATAAGCTAACCAACGGGGAGCCTCATGAAAATAATCTCGACCAATGTATTTGTCGGCCCGAATGTCTGGGCAAGTTTTCCGGTCATTCGCCACGTCATTGATCTGGGCGTTCTGGAAGATTGGCCTTCGGCCAAAATTGGTTCCGAGTTTATTGATGCATTGACCCAGGCCCTTCCCGGTCTGGCGGAACATGGCTGTTCCTACCGCGAACCCGGTGGTTTCATCCGCCGATTGCGCGAAGATGAAGGCACTTGGCTTGGTCATGTTTTGGAACATTGTGCCATCGAAGTTCAGAACGTGGCCGGTTCGGATGTAACCTTTGGCCGCACGCGCGGCACAGGCGAACCCGGCCAATACAACATGGTTTACGAATACCGCCAGCGCGATGTTGGTCTGGACGCAGGCAAGCTGGCAATGCGGCTGCTGATGCATCTATTGCCGCAATCCCTCAAGGAACAGGTGGACTACGACTTCGACCCGGAATTCAACTGGGACGACGAGTTGCGTAGCTTTGTGCTGCGGGCGCAGCGCAAAGAGTTTGGTCCCTCAACCGGCTCATTGGTTAAGGCCGCGCAAGAGCGTGACATCCCTTGGATCAGGCTGAATTCTGGGTCACTGGTTCAGTTCGGGCACGGCAAATACCAGAAACGCATTCAGGCAACCATAACCTCTGAGACCAAGCATATCTCGGTCGAGATTTCCTGCGACAAGGAAGACACCCACAATCTGCTGAACGATCTGGGCCTGCCTGTGCCGCAGCAACGCATGGTCTATTCCGCGCGTGAAGCCGTGCGCGCCGCCGCACGGATCGGGCACCCGGTGGTGGTCAAACCGCTCGATGCCAATCATGGGCGTGGTGTTTCGATCAACCTGAACTCGGATGAAGAGGTCGAGGCAGGCTTTGCCGAAGCCAAGGAACATTCCCGCAGCCGCGCCATTCTGGTGGAAAGCTTCATCACCGGGTTCGATCACCGGATGCTGGTGGTGAACAACAAGCTGGTCGCTGTAGCCAAGCGCGTGCCGGGCCATGTGGTAGGCGATGGCACGCACACGATTGCCGAACTGGTCGATATCGTGAACGAGGATCCGCGCCGTGGCATCGGGCATGAAAAAGTGCTGACCATGCTGGAGATCGACAATCAGGCCAACCGCCTGATGGAAAATGCGGGCGTGACGGAAGAAACTGTGCTACCTGACGGCGAGGTCTTCTATCTGCGATCAACCGCGAACCTGTCGACTGGCGGCACGGCCATTGATCTGACGGATGTGGTGCACCCTGACAACCGTGACATGGCCGAGCGTGCCATCATGGCCGTCGGGCTGGATGTGGGCGGCGTCGATTTCCTGATCGACGACATCACCAAATCCTACAAGGATATCGGCGGCGCGATTGTCGAGGTGAACGCCGCCCCTGGTTTCCGGATGCACGTGGCACCGTCCGAAGGTCAGCCGCGCGACGTGGCGGGCAAAGTGATCGACATGCTGTTTCCGGCCACCGAGGAAACCCGCATTCCCATCGCGGCAATCACCGGAACCAACGGCAAGACGACCACTTCAAGGATGCTGGGGCACATCATGAAAACCAGCGGCAAGACCGTTGGCATGACCTCGACCGATGGCGTTTATGTTGACGGCAAGCTGAGCGTCAAGGGCGACATGACGGGACCTAAGTCGGCACAGATCGTTCTGCGCGACCCGGCTGTCGATTTTGCGGTGATGGAAACCGCACGCGGCGGACTTGTGCGCTCGGGTCTGGGCTATCAGCGCTCGAACGTAGCGGCCTGCCTGAACGTCTCGGCAGATCATCTGGGTCTTGGCGGCATCAACACGGTTGAGGAACTGGCCGTTGTCAAACGCGTGGTGGTGGAAAGCGCCACCGACACGGCAGTTCTGAATGCCGATGACATCAACTGTTTGAAAATGGCCGACTATGCCGGTGCGGATCAGATCTTTTATGTCACCACCAATCCGGGGCACAGCCTGGTCAAGGAACATATCAAGGCAGGCGGCAAGGCAATTGTGCTTGAAAAGGGCATGAATGGTGACATGCTGACCATTTATGACAACGGTCTTCATATCCCGGTGCTGTGGTCGCATCTGATCCCGGCGGCATTGGAAGGCAAGGCCATTTTCAACGTCCAGAACGCGATGTTCGCCGCCGCGATGGCCTATAGTTTCGGAGTGGACCTGGACAATATCCGCCATGGGCTGCGCACCTTCGACACCAGCTATTTCCAGGCACCCGGGCGGATGAATGTCTATGACGAGCATCCATTCAAGGTGATCCTCGACTATGGCCACAACCCTGCCGCGCTCAAGGCAATGGCGGCGCTGGCCGATCAGTTGGAGGTCAAGGGCCGAAGGCTGTGCGTTGTTGCGATGCCCGGCGACCGGCGCGATGAGGATATCATCGACGGGGCCGCCGCATTGGCCGGGCATTTTGATCATTTCATCTGCAAGGCAGATGACCGCCGCCGGGGCCGTGGACACGACGAAGTACCGCAAATGATGCGGCAGGCCCTGATCGACAACGGCGTCGATGATGCCGGGATCACGATCATCCCGGATGAGGTCGAAGCGGTGACTGCAGCGTTGGAACAGGCCGCACCGGGCGATCTGCTGGTGATTTTCGGTGATGACACAACGCGCTGCTGGAAGCAGATCATCTATTTCAACTCCGATAGCGAAGCGCCAGTCACAGAGGCTGCGCCGGTGGCAAGCCCCATCGACACCTCGTTCGAGGACATGTTCGAAAGCGACCAGAACCTGATCCGGGATGCGCGCGGAGTGCGCCTGGCCCGCGACATCAGCGAAGACGCGGATTAAGCGGGGGTACCGGAATGGACCGGATCGAAGAGCTTGAAAACGCGCTGACAATTGAAAGCGCGTACGCCGATCATATCCGGGTAGACGATGCCCGACGCTTGACCGGGCCGGGACTGTTGTGGAACCGCCCCGGCGCGGTGATGGATGTGTTTTTAACCGATACCGGCACCGCGCAGGTCACTGCTTTGTGGGAAAAACACGCGCGCCGCGTGCTGGACGCACTTGGCTGGCAGGATCAGGACGTAACCCACCGCAGTTTCACCGGTGGCGTCAATCTGGCGATTTCAGCACCGATGGATCAGCTTTATTCCGCTATCTTCGCGGTGCAAACCGTCTGGCATTTCTGTGCTGCCGAACTGTTGGCATCCGAGCCCGGCGATTTCGATCAGATGGTTGCGGATGTCAAAAGCGTTATGGAGAAGGAAGCCAATCCCGCGCTGATCGCCCTGATTGCGGCAGCAGAAGCGCATGGTGTGGATATCCTGTGCGATGATGACGAAGTGTCGATCGGGCACGGTACTGGCAGTCAGACCTGGCCGGTCGATGCGCTGCCTACCCCCGATGACTTGGACTGGTCGGCTCTGCACAATATCCCGGTGGCCTTCATTACCGGAACCAACGGCAAAACAACCACAACCCGTTTACTTGAGGCGATCGCGCGCGCTTCGGGCAAGGTTGCCGGGCTGACCTCGACCGAATTTGTGCGGGTGGGAGACGACATTCTCGACCGTGGCGATTATTCCGGCCCCGGCGGCGGGCGAATGCTGTTGCGTGACAAAAGGCTGGAGGTCGCCTGTCTGGAAGTCGCGCGCGGAGGTATCCTGCGCCGGGGTCTGCCGACCCGCGCGGCAACGGCAGCGGCAGTCACCAATGTGGCAAACGACCATCTGGGGCAATACGGGGTCAACACGGTGCCGGAACTGGCTCAGGCCAAATTCGCCGTGCATCGCACGCTGGCCGAGGGTGGCGTGCTGGCACTGAATGCCGATGACTTGTATGTCCGCGCAGAAGCGGAAAATACATCCGCAAATATCTGGTGGTTCTCGCTGGATGCGCAGAACAACCTTGTCCGTCAGGCGCGTGATGCGGGCAAGTGCTGCGCCTATGTGCAGGAGGGAGATATCGTCTTTTTCGACGGTGCGGTCGAACAGGTAGTTATTGCAGTTTCCGATGTTCCCCTGACCATGGGCGGCGCTGCGAAATACAATATCCTGAACGCGCTGGCGGCCCTGTGCCTTGCCTTGGCACTGGACTTGCCCGTTCAGGGGGCTCGGGATGGGTTGGCCGGGTTCAAACCCGACGCCAAGGACAACCCCGGACGCTGCAACGAGTTTAGTTACAATAATGCGCGTGTTTTTGTGGATTTTGCGCATAACCCGCACTCGATTTCGGCCGTTTGCGATGCGCTGTCAAGCCTACCGGCGAAACGGCGTTACATTATGCTCAGCCATGCTGGCGATCGGTCGGATCAGGATATCCGGGACGTTACCACGACGGCGTTAAATTTCCAGCCCGACGTAGTCGTCGCAGCCGAACTGGAAGGGTATTTAAGAGGTCGCGAATTGGGAGAAATCCCGGACCTGATCAAAAAATCCGCCTTAGAACAGGGATATGACGCGCAACAAGTCCTGAGAGCATCTTCGCCCTCTCTAGCTGCCTCGATGATATTGGAAAAGCTGGAACCGGGTGATATTGCCTTGCTGTTGGTCCTGTCCGAACGCGACGCCGTGCTCGCGATGCTCGACGGGTAAAAATCAAAGACTGTCGCCGGATTCATGGTGTTATAGTTGGCACGAGGCAATATCAGTAAGCGCAGATGCAGATAGTCAGCACCCCGGGTGCCTAAAATGTTGCGCCTTTGCCGTGAGACCGTTCAGAGGCGGAATGGCGCAGAACCAGCCATTTGATCGTTGCGCAGCAATTGGTAGATTTGGCTCCATGCAGTCATTCGCTGCTATTTGTTCGTATGACTGCTTTGCGGACAAAGTTGCCATAGGCTCAATGGTTGTTGAGGACCGGTCTCAGCCCAAAACGGACATTCGCAACTAGACTTTGCAGTTTCGTAGAGCGCAACAAAGCGGCCATAAACCCAACTCGCCGAAATAGGTTATTTTCTGCGAGCCGCGGCTATTCCTAGAATGAACTCCAAAATCGCGTTGGCCAACAAGTCCGGCCTGTGTACCGGTGCGCCATGGCTCACACTCGGCACCATTACCAGTTTTGCGCCACCAATATTTTCGCTCGTGTACTCCGCCATCAGCCGATACTGATCCAATGATTTTTCTCCGTACAAGATCAAGGTCGGGCAACTGATATTGGAGAACTCTTGAAACGAAAGCGGTTCGGCCGATTCCGCGTATAAATCGGGCAGCATCGTATGGCGATTTTCCAAATGCACTTTTTGAATATCCGGGTGGAGCTCAGAAAATTCACCTGCTTGCATGCCATAGACGGCCTCAAGACCAACTCTCATCCCGCGCTCCAGATCGCCGATTTCTGCCAACTCGTATGCCGGTTCTAGACGGTTCCACGCGACCTCGCGCGCAGTCTTCAGCGGCCCACTTTCTGTTGGTGGCTCACATTCAAATGATGGTTCAAAGATAGCAAGTGAAAGGACACGTTCAGGTTTTGTTGCAGCTGCGCGAAGCAAGATGCCCCCCGCATACGACCAACCTGCAAGATGAACGGGCTCTTCCAGCGCGTCCAAAATATCGATTAGATCTTCCGTATGAACTCGGCGTGCGAATGGCTTATCGTCTGGCCATTTCCAATCCCCGAAATGACGCTGGGTGATAGCCAAGAATTTTGCTTTCTGAGATACCGGCTGCCAAAAGCCACACCAAATCCGGTGATCGGCCCATGCTCCGTGCACAAACAAAATGGGCGCACCGAGACCAACTGCCACCAAAGGAAATCTCGTTCCATTGACTACAAATGGCCGCGGAGCAGGCATACCCGCTAAGTCGACTACGTTTGAACATGGTTCCATTTTGAACAGCCTAATCAATGAAAGTCGGGCGGGCAATTTTTCCGAATTCAGCGGTCGTCTAACACGCGCTCCAGCTTGAGCCCGCTTTGTGACTCAGAATTGCCGTTCCCTACGATGAGCATGATTGACTGCTCGCAGCCCAAACCAGACATTCAGAGTCGGACTTTGCAAAGTCCGACGGAAGGAATAGGCGGACTTTCTTGCCTATTTGAAGATCATGCAAACTTCATTCAACTTGAGAACCGGTGTGGTAGCTTGGTCGAGCGAGTTCATGAGATCAGATCAGTCCAATTGGAGTACGACCATGCGTCATATCGAGCTATTTCGGATATTACCAAAAGCGACCATAGCCTTTGTGGCTTCAGTATCGATGGCCTGGGGATGCACTGGCATCATGTTGACAGGGCAGGATGGAAGCATCGTTCGCGCAAGGACCGCCGAATGGGGGCCGTTCGATCTTGAGACAAAGATCAACATTATTCCGCGAGGTTTCACTTATACCGCAGGCGAAATGCCAGATGAGCGAGACGGAGCAAACTGGACCGGCCGATTTGGAATGGTCGGTATCAGCATGTTGGATCATGGGGCTCCCGCAGATGGCATCAACGAAGCTGGGTTGACCGCCGGGTTGTTTTATCTGCCCGGCTTCACCGAGTATCAGGAGTACGACCCTGACCTTTCCGGCAACACGATTCCCGGCGATTTGCTAGCCAGCTATGTCCTTTCCCAATTTGAGACAGTTGAAGAGGCTGCCACCGGGTTGGCGAATGTCCGTGTTGTCGGGGTCGTAGATGAGACTCTCGGATTTCCCTTCCCATTTCATATGTTGGTTGCTGACCGGTTCGGCGGAAGGATCGTTGTCGAGTACATTGACGGTGAACTGACGATTTTCGATGCTCCGCTTGGCGTGATCACCAATTCGCCAAACTACGATTGGCACATGACGAACCTTAACAACTACGTAAACCTGTCGGCCCTTGGGCTTCCGGAAGTTGAGGCAAGTGGCGTTACTTTCGCGCCCCTTGGCGCTGGGAGTGGAATGATAGGGCTGCCAGGCGACTTCACACCCCCATCCCGGTTCGTCCGCGCAGTCGCCTTTTCTCAGACGGCGCGGGAGACGCAAGGTGGCTATGACACCGTGCGCGAGGCGTTTCGCATTCTGGATAATTTCAACATTCCGGCCGATGCAGCGGAGGGCGCTCAAGACGATGTGCAGTCGGACGACCTGCTTTACAGCGCAACTCAGATCACGACCGCTGCGGACTCCCTCAACCTCGTCTACTACTATCACACGATGTACGACAGAACGGTGCATATGGTCGATATGAAGCAGATTGACTTCGGAGCTATGGGAGACGAGATGATCGTCTTTGAAACCAGCGGTGATCGCGAACCAACGTTAGTCGATGTGACCCCAACGAACTGACGTTTTACCACGTGGGCCGTGGCGGCATCACCGCTGGCTGCGGCCCAACAAAACTTCGGAATGGAGGGTTTACCGCTCCAGCGAATTACCGGCGCTAGGCTCGAAGCCGCGTTCACCACTGTTCGCACTAGTGACTGGAGGCAGCCCGAAGCGGACCTTCACTATGAGCTTTACACCCTCTGAGATGCGGACTTTGCGGCCGAAGAAATTTCTTGCACCAAGGTGCTAAGCCCAAAAAGTTAACAAATCAGACCGTTCCTCTAAGCCGATGTTTTTCCTATGGTTGGTAAGTAGTACCAAGCCGGGAGGTCTTAATGAACAAGCTTATCTCAGTAACGGGTGCCGTCTGCTTTGCTTTCACTGGAGCTTGGGCCGACGAACATACCCCGCCCAACATTCTTGTCATCATGGCAGATGACGTAGGTTGGGCGAGCGTCGGCGTTTACCACGGAGGTGTCAAAAGCATCGAGACGCCGAACTTGGATCGTCTCTCGTCAGAGGGTGCTCGTCTCACAGATTATTATGCCGAGCCAAGTTGTACTGCCGGTCGATCAGCTTTCATGACCGGACAATTGCCAATACGGACTGGTATGCACACGGTTGGACTGCCGGGTGATCCGATAGGTTTAAACCCAGATGACCCAACGCTTCCGATGTTCCTGAAAAAGTTGGGGTATACGACGGGGCAGTTTGGAAAAAACCACCTAGGCGACCTCAATGAGTTCCTACCGACTACAAAAGGTTTCGACGAGTATTGGGGTTGGCTCTACCACCTGAATGCTATGGAATATACGTCTGATCCGGATTGGCCAGACGACCCAGAATTCAACGCGCAATTTGCGCCTCGCAACATCATTCATTCATTTGCAACAGAGGAAGTAGACGAAACAGTCGACCCGCGATTTGGAAAAGTCGGGAAGCAGCGCATTATTGATGACGGGCCTGCGCCTCCTGAGCGCCAAAAGACTTTGGATGACGAAGTGACATCTTACACGAAGGACTTCATTTCTCGTGCAGTAGAGTCGGACACTCCGTTTTTTGTCTGGATGGCTCCAGCCCGTGCACACGTCTGGACTCACCTCAGCCCCGAATACGAAGATATGTTGGGCAATGGGCGCGGACTTCAGGATGTTGTCATGAAGGAGTTGGACAACAACGTTGGTAACGTTCTCAGCCACCTTGAGGATCTGGGAGTTGCCGATAATACCATAGTGATGTTCACCGCCGACAATGGCCCGGAAACACTGACGTGGCCCGATGGAGGTACGACACCGTTTCATGGGGAAAAGGGTACTACCTGGGAAGGTGGCTTTAGGGTTCCTGCGATTATTCGCTGGCCTGGAAAAATCCCTGAAGGACAGGTTTTGAACGGTATCTTCAGCGGCATGGATTGGATGCCAACACTTGTAGCCGCGGCGGGAGGCCCCACAGACCTAAGAGAAAAACTCTTAGAGGGTTATGAAGGGTACAAAGTACACCTCGATGGCTACAATCAACTATCTTACCTGACGGGTGAGGATGCAGAGAGCAATCGCCGCGAGCTGATTTATTATCAGGGTACGGATCTCCAAGCCGTACGCTACAACGATTGGAAAGCGCACTTTGTCGTTCAAAACCACGGCTGGTCAGGCCCGAAGGAAGAGTTGGTCGCCCCGCTGCTTTTCAACCTTCGCCGCGATCCTTACGAGAAAGCTGCGGAGGAAAGCGGGATGTACGTCCGCTGGATGGGCGAGAAAATGTGGGCATTCGGTCCAGCCGCCCGACTAGTGCAGGCGCATCTCGCTACCTTCGAGGAGTTCCCTCCGCGGGGAAAGCCGGTAGCCAATCAAGACCATGTTGAAGAACAGACATCAACCGAAGGCGGCATCTCTCAGTAGAAGAAGCGAGGCTTGCAATTCGCCTTTCTCACCGCAGCGTGGGCATCCGGTTCGGAACTTCGGATGCCCCAAAAAACCGACTAGGAATTTCGCAAAAAAGCGAAACCTCTACGAGAAGGAGTCCTCCATGAGTGCTAGATTGGTCCTTCTGCTTGCTGCCGTCGGTCTCATGCCAATCGCGTTATCATACGGTCTGATGCCAAGCAGTTCGATCCCAGTTTTGCTGGGATTTTCGGTGGAAGGAACGAACCAGACGCATGTCTTCCGTGCGATTATGGGACTTTACCTGGCAAACGCTTTGTTTTGGTTAGCGGCCGTGGTGAAACCAGATCTACAACGACCGGCGCTTTGGGTTCTTTTTTTGTTTATGTCGGGACTGGCCGTTGGACGCATACTAAGCATTCTTATCGATGGAGTTCCGAACGGGATACTTCTCTTTTATCTTGCGGCCGAGATAGCTTTTGCAGCTCTGGCGGCGGTTTCACTGAAAAAAGCACGATGAAACAGGAAGTGATAAGATGCTGTGGTTTTTCTTTGTTCTCTCCATGATTGCAACTTCATCAATTTCGACATCGGTTCTTGCACAATCGTCATCTGCCCAGAGTGCGGTGGACGAAAACTTCTTAGTGCTTGAGACTGCCGTTGAAGAAGCGGGAGCTACGCCAATCGCATCGATAGATCACGCGCGACTGGCCAAAGCCGAAGGAGTAGAAATGCCAGCGTCTCGTGTGCTCCTTTTCTCTGATCCAGAGATAAACACGCCCATTCTGAAAGAGAACGTGCGAGCAGGTCTGGACCTTCCTTTTCGCGTTCTTTCCTTCGATCAGGATGGTCGTCCACAGATCGCCTACACAGACTCTCAATTTCTCAAAGTCCGGCATGGGCTCACGGACGCTTCTTCGTTGAGTGCGTTTCAGAGCAAGATGCTCGAAGTTCTAAACGACTTGGATGCAACACCAGCGCCGACCAACGGATTGTTTGCCGACTACGGGATCATCGAACTGCAAACTCTGCTCAGCGTACCAGAGGCAGTCGAACGTCTCAGGACAGCTGTCATGGGGCAGGACGATACTGTCTGGTTCGGTGAAATCGATTTTGCGACCGAAGCGTCCCAACTGGGGGTGGACCTGCCGGAGGCGGTACTCTTACTGTTCGGCGGACCAGCACCCGGTGGCGTGGCTATGGCGGGCTTTCCGGCAATTGGTTTGGATGCCTTTTGCCAAAAACTATTGGTTTACGCGAATGAAGAAGGCGGCTCCGTAGTCATTTTCAATGACATCGCTGCTTTGGCTGAGTTGCACTACGGTTCTTCAGCCGAACCTCATTACGGTTTGAACAAACGGCTTACCGCAACATTTCAAAACGCAATAGAGTAGCCGCTGATAGGAAACCGCAATAGAAACCCTATACCGATTGGCCATCTTTTCGTTGTCCACTTTGGGCTCGCAGTCGACCTTCGCTGGTTCCCGTGCCTATGTCTGGAGGCAGCCCTAGCCGGACATTCCAAACTGAACTTTGCAAATCCCGACAAGCGGACAATGCTGCCGTCGGATGCCGAACGAAAATGACCGCTCGCAGCCCAAAACGGACATTCGCAATTAGACTTTGCAATTCCCGAGAAGCGTAGCAGATCAACCATTTGCTCGCGCCGCGAGTGCTTGCGCAGCATCAGTTCACAGGAGCGGCACGAATGTCGATGCGTTGCTGCTGATGACGTCAGGCCAGTCATTCATAGCCACGAGGAAACCTTGATCACGTACCGCTCTGTCGCCGCACTCAGGCTCGACAAGAGAGACGCGGACTTAAGCTGCCATTCGCTGCTGCTCCGCCCCCAAATCCCTACAACAACAGATTAATGCCAAGTAACTTCTTTCGGCGGTTCACCAGGCTACTTGGTCACGTGCTTGTTTCACAAACACCTGCCTTAGCAGTACTAGCGTTGCGACGAGGGAAACTTCCTTGACTCTATTCTGGCAAAGGACCACAAACGTGCATTGGTGAAAATTACTCGTCGTCGCGATGCTGCCGGCTTCGATGATCCAATGGCCTTCAGACTAACTGTAGCATGTGCCCCAGCATAGGAACGGGTCGCGCTGGGGTCTTCGCGTTGAGCTCGTTCCTCGCAAGCATTCGCAACTGTCACCTGACATGCTCCAGTTATCGCGTGACCCATCAATGAAGGCGCCGTATGAACAGAACATGGCTTATAAATCGCGTGCCCGATGCCGGATAGATCAGGTCTCAGGCTCCGTTTCAATCAGTCACTCATCGTGTTTTCGCGCCGCGTTCTTTGTTTGATCCCGACACTCTTGGTGTTGCTCTCCGGAACGCAGCTTCCCGCCCAAGTCGCAGGCAATGCTGATGGATCGGTCTGTGACGAAGGCTTCGAAAACAAGAACGGATCGTGTCAAAGAGCAAACGCACCTGAAAATGCGCATTTGACCGGCAGTTCCTATGGTCCAGGTTGGGTATGCAACCATGGATTCAAGCGTGTTGGAGATTTTTGTGAGGAAATAGAAGTTCCTAAAAACGCATATCTTGCATCGACCGGAGATCGATGGGAGTGCAATCGGCTCTTCCGACAAGTCGGTGAAAGATGCGAAGAATTGATAGCGCCTCAAAATGGGTACGTCGGAACCCGGTTTGGCGCACAGGAAATACACTGCAACTGGGGATTTCGTAAGGAAAGCCAAACATGTGTTGCAATAGAAGTTCCAAAAAACGGTCGTCTGAGCGACAAAAGAAGCTCGGATGGGTGGGTATGCCTCAGAGGGTACAGGGCAGCGGAGAGCGGCTGTGAGCCTGTGGCCGTTCCACAGCATGCATACCTTGCGCCTGAAACCTACTCTGGATGGAAATGTGAACGTGGTTTTCGCGCAAACCGGGACAGGTGCGTTGCGATCCTTGTCCCTTCAAATGCTCACTTAAATCGAAGAGGTGATGGTTGGGAATGCAATCGGCCGTTCACACGACAGAACGATAAGTGCACCGAAAATGTGCCGCGACAATAGGTTGATGGAAATCAATACCGCCTGACAATTCCGGAAGGACCAAGCCGTGAACCATAACTCGATTGACGAAAACCTTGCCAAAATGCTCAAAGCCGAAAGGGCACATCGCTGGTCCTATAGAGTGAAGATGTTTATCGCATTAGCGGTGTTTGTTGCGGCCATAATTGCGGTGGTGTTTCTCTGATGCGCAAAAATGCCCCTCAAGTAACCCTTCACGGTTCAAAGATGTCAGCTCGTGGTCTGGAACAAAGAGCATTTCAGGATCGCAGTGTTCGTGAGTCGCGGAACGCTGACGTAGCAGGAGTGATTGAAGAAGAATTTGGAAAGTACTTGATTAAGGCCGGCATCCTGAGCGGTAACAGCGTTGCGCGCGCATTCCCCAAGCCACCGGCTAAAACGCAGACAATGATTGCTGATGCAGTCGGCGAAACACCAGCATTGGCCATCGAAGCATTAAAAGAAATTCTCGGTGAACGAGACAGGAAACGTAGCGGTCAACGCCGTTTGGAGAGAAACTCCGGCACCCTCGTTCCCAGTGAAAGAGAATATGCCGAGGCATTGCGACAGATCAGGCTCACCCCTGCGCAGGTCACAATGCTCAAAGCACTTACAATCGCAGGCAAGGACGGTCTGACCATTGGTCACTTGTCTCAGGCAGCCGGTTACAAATCGCGCGAGGCCTCCATCAAGGTTTTTAAGAAAATCGGACTATTAATCGCAGAATATCTGGAACTGGACCTACCCGAAGCCGGATCGGTGCAGAATGATGGCGCCGCTCAGGTCCTGGCGTTTTCTCACATCGAAAGTGACGATGAGCCAGCCACTTGGGTTATGCATCAGGAACTGCGCGACGCTGTTCGTTCGGTTCTATGACGCACGTTCCAGCCCCCGCTTTTGCAACGAACTCTGAACCGGAACAATTGCACGAAAGGTTGCTCACGTAGCTTATGTTGGAGAAAAGACCATATCCGCTCGACCTGATCTATGTACCTGTGAAACGGGCGAAAACGCTTGATCAACAAAAAGTTCTGACGCTGGCCGAAGATATCCTGAAGAACGGCCAGAAGACCCCGATCCAGATACGCTCGGACAACAAGAGGTTCGTGCTGATTGAAGGCCTTCACCGATTAGAGGCCATTCGCGCCCTGGGCGGTGATACGGTCGAAGCCTATCTGGTACGCGCCAGACTACACTAAATGCCTTTTGGAATTGGCGTTCGACAAAGCCTCGGAAAATGTCAGCAGACGTTGACTTTTTTCATCCCAAAGATGCAATCGTGCACAATGAAAGCTCTCATATAGAGTAATACGCTGGCAATTTTCTAACGCAGAATGGTCACGCAAAACTTCGTTTAGCCGGTAAAACGGTATGCGGCTGGCAAGGTGGTGAACATGGTGTACGCCGATGTTAGCAGAGAACCACCGCAGGATGCCTGGTAGGGCATAGTGAGAACTTCCATAGAATGCGGCGTTCTGTAGGTTCCACCCCTCTTCCCGTTCCCAGGTCGTGTGTTCAAACTGGTGTTGAATATAGAAAAGCCAAACACCAATCGATGATGCGACAATCATGGTTGGTAGGAAAACATACGATAATACCTCAATGCCTCCGGCCCAAAAAACTAGGGCCAATATCCCTGCAATTGCAGCGTTTGTTCCCATCGCACTTGCCCAGTACAGCCAGCCCGAACGCATGAAACCAAGAGGTAAACGGTTTTGAATAAAGAACGTATAGATCGGCGCAACACCGAACAGGAAGACGGGGTTCCGGGTCAGACGATAAGCGGCACGCCCGAACCACTTCCGCTTCAGGTATTCTTCAGTGGTCAATGTAGGGATGTCACCCATACCACGCCGATCAAGGTTACCGGTTGAAGCGTGGTGAATCGCATGGCTTTGCCGCCAAACGTCATAGGGTGTCAGGGCAAGAACACCTAGAACCCGACCGGTCCAATTGCAAACAGTGCGACTTCTAAAGAAAGATCCATGACCGCAATCATGCATAATGATGAAGATACGGACCAGAAACGCGGCATTCAGGATGGCCAGTAGTATTGCGATCCAGACACTAAAAGATAACGCAAACCACGCTAGGGCCCATAGCGCAAATAAGGGAGCAACTGTGATCGCAAGTTCAAAAACACTGCGCTTCGCATCGGCAACACGGTATTGCGCGAGCACCCGCGTCCAGTCTTTAGGTTGCAAGTTACTTGTTCTCCAATGGCTTATTGTAGCCCATTGTTCAATAGGGCACCCGAAAAGGGTGCCCTTAAAAAAGGTCAGGCGAGTGCCAGATTGGCGGCGCTTTCGCGTCCGTCACGGCCAGCTTCGACGTCAAAAGTAACCTTCTGACCGTCTTTTAATTCACTAAGGCCGGAACGTTCGATTGCTGAGATATGTACGAACACATCGCGCTTGCCATCTTCAGGCTCGATAAAGCCAAAACCTTTAGTCGAGTTGAACCATTTTACTGTGCCATTTGCCATGGTGGAAATCTCCAAATACTTGCCGCCCGCATTATTGCGGCGACTCGGCGTGGTCGGTCTGAATCGAAAGACTGAACGCCGAATTGGGGAGACAGCAGGTCGAAAAAGAAAAACGTAAGCCTTGTGTATATGGACTTCGAGTACGCACGATACAAGCCTTGATGCGGTGGAGGGCAACAGAGAAATCGAACCTGCCTGGCTTAGAACTCTACAAGTTGAGAAGACGCTGTCGTTCTGCGATCCAAACGCGAAGGCGGCTTGGGAGGCCGTACAAAAGATCAATGACCGCTTTTGGGAATCTATCCCGCAACATCCGAGACAGCTATAAGCGTCCGTTTTGATGCCGTAGCGAGACTTTGCAAAGTCCGGTTTCTGCGCATTGCTGTCATTGGAGTTTCGCGCAGCATCAGTCAATTTTGGGCTCGAAACCGCCATTAGCTGCGTCTTGTACGAACGTCCGCTTTGCCCTTTCAATGGTTTTCCAATAGGGCTTGCCCTATTGGAGCACATCAGCAGATGTGTTTATCCTGTCTCATATAAATAGTATTTGATTTTTGGGCCATTTGTTCCGCATAATTTAAGAGGTTATTGAGACAGAAGGTGCTACATGATCATTGGCTATGCACGGACTTCCACTCTAGATCAAAAGGCAGGTTTGGATGCCCAGATCGACGAGCTCAAAAAAGCGAGCTGCGAAAAGATTTTCGAGGAGCAGGTTTCTTCAGTCGACGTGACTGCTCGAGACAATCTTACTGCTGCGCTTGAGTTCGTGAGAGAGGGTGACACCCTTGTTGTGACGCGCTTAGATCGTTTGGCGAGATCTGTAGCGCACCTCATGCAAATACTGGATAGCCTGAAAGGCAAGGGTGCGAACCTCCGCATTCTTGGTCTGGGTATCGATACGGGCAATTCGACAGGAAAACTTATTCTGACTGTGCTTGGAGGCATTGCCGAGTTCGAGCGGGACATTATGCTGGAACGACAACGCGAAGGGATCGCGAGGGCAAAAGCTGCTGGCAAATACAAAGGCCGTAAACCCACCGCTCGGGCGCACGCAAAGCAAGTGCTTGAACTTTATAAAGCAGGCACTGGGGCAACCGAAATTGCAAAGACGATTGGGATTGGGCGAGCTTCCGTCTATCGCATTTTATCTGATGAGAGTATCGAACAATCTTTGGAAAAAATTGCCGATACAGCTGCGAGTTGACGCTCACTTGGTGAACTCGAGTTCACTACAGCTTTTTTAAAAATCCTCATGAACAACGAAAAATTAACCATTGTGGCAAATGACTGTAAACGAACCCAAGTCAGTCACTCGCGGTTTATCAAAATAGAAGAAACAGAGTGTTCGCTAAACGTTTGGCCGGTTGACAGTGACGTCGCAGTGTCAAAGGTATTCCCGTCAAGATGGAGCCGCGCGTGGAAACGAATACCAGATAACCAGCATGCAATATTCACGCTATCAACTTACGCAAATTGGTTTCAAAGGATGGGATCGTTGGGATAACATTGCCAACTGGGACTGCCCCACGTCTGGAGGCGTATATGTAGTTCACTACTTTTGTGAGGGCTTGCCAGATTTCTTGCCTGAAAGCTCGGCTGGCTGGTTTAAAGGCAAGAACCCTTCGGTGCCTGCTGAAACACTCACAGCTAACTGGGTAGATGAAGTCAGCATTATTTATATTGGCAAAGCCAACAACCTGAGGCGACGGCTCCAACAGTACGCAAGATTTGGAGCGGGAAAGCCAGTCGGGCATTGGGGTGGACGATTGATTTGGCAATTGCCCGATGCCCATAACATGTTGGTTGCTTGGCGCGAGACACCCGACGAAGTTCCGAGGACAGTTGAAAAGCGGATGATTGGCGAATTCCGCAAGTCCTATGGCAAACCACCGTTTGCTAACGATCCGCATCGTTTAGGGAAGTGAGATGTGTTCAAGTGAACTCGAGTTCACCGGATGCAGTCCCGAGGTGTGAGAGGCCGTCGGCACCTATCTTGTACCTCTGCACTTTGGAAAAATCGCGCAAATTGGAACAAGCTATCCGTCCGTTCCGAGTTCTGAAATTCGTCTGTTCCGCCGGTTTACAAAATCCGTGGTGCTGTGCATTACAGCCCGATACTCCTCAACATTTTCAGGATATCCATCTCTCTGAAAGTTTTCGGACGGTAAGAAGAACCGAACTTGTCCTTTGTCGACCAAATCATTCAACAAGAAAAACTCAACATAGCCATCAAAGCTATGAAATAGATCAAAAAAATCACTGTACCGCTCCAGTACCTCCGAAAGCGGGCTTTCTTGATGAATGTAGTGACGCCGTATGCATTCAAGCGTTAGGTCAATTCTATCTCTGATTTTTGGATGACAACCGCGAGCCATGTTTATTGTCCGCTTTTTGTCAATCATATTGCCGGGGAACAATATGTATGCGCCAATCGTCGAACAAAGCCTGTAAAATTCGGCCATCCGATCTTCATGGATCAAAGAGGTTATTGGGATCATTCGATTTACGCACTGGAACGTGTTGCTGAAGGCATCGCTGCTTAAATGGAACTCACCTTTTGCTGAAAGATGATACAGGTACGTTCCTGCTTTGGTATCCGTCAAAGTGAACAGGGTGCCGTCTGGAAGTGGTTTGCTCCACAAATACTGATGATATTTTCGAAGTGTGGGGCTGTATTTGTCAGGGTCTTTCCCACTAGGCGTATCGCTAAACACGTCAAAATCTGTATCGACAATCATGAGCTGGCTCGAAATCTTGGTGACAAATTCTTTCTAAAGGAAGTCTATCCCCAAATTTAATAGAATGGCATTGCGTTGTTCCCAAAGTATCTAAACAAGGTATCGTCAAAACCAAAGTGAACTCAAATTCACTGCACTTCGATCTTGGTTTCTAGCTTCAAGTGCTCAATTTCGGCTAGCTCTTCTTCGATAGATTAAAGGGGATATCTGGAAGGCGTGGGAGATGGTTCTTGAAAACTGCTTCATTGAGGCTCGGTCGGGACTGCAAGTGTCGCTCCAATCTTCCGCGAGCAATTAGAACCTTTGCGTCGGTTGGTGCCAAACGGGACGCTTCCAAAAGCAGTGTTAGCGTCTCAAACTCGTTGCTGGGTGGCGCTGACACCTCAGCCCTTTCTTCAATTGCTGACACCAAATCATCACAGCCTTTTTGCTGTATCCACACGGTCACTTCCTTCGTTTCCTGTGCCGTGCTCGAAGGAAGGTGCGCGTGCCGTTTGGAGAGGGCTTTGATTTTCCTGTCGAGTGCGACAAGGAGGGAGACGTGAAGTTCGTGAGCCAAGCGTTTGCGTTCTTGGTGCCATTCGCGCATCAGTAAGCTAGAAATACTGTCTCGTGCCGTTCCAGTTCCCATCAGAGCTGCACATGCAAATACTGGACCCAGTACCAATGCTCCTGCAGGTCCAATCGCAAGCAAGCCAATCGCGGTTCCCCCAGCGTTACCGGCTAACCCTAGCCCGCCTCGTGCAACTCCGTCTATCAGCATCCAAGCCGGGAGGTCATCTAGCGGAATTGCGCCGCGCCAAACCTCCACTCCGCCGCGAACCAGCCCAACAGCGAAGGCAAAAAACAGAACATCGAGATCCACAAGTTCAGAAGCGTGGTCTAGTGCTTTCGCTAGCTTTCCTTCGACAATGCTCAGGTCAAACCCGGGTAAGGTTGTTACAAGGCTGGCCCATTCTTCGCCTTGTTCCCAAGCTTTGTGCGCGAGCTCGCTATTGGCGATCACCGGGATGCCTGGGTATTTCTCGAAATGCTCAGCGAGTATGCCGAGCGTTTCCCCGCATTTGACTTGAATTTCACACCCGTCAACCAGCAAATCAAAGCCTGGCATGTTGCTACTTACTGGCATCACAACATCGTGTCCTGCTGCAACCAATTGATCCAGCACAAGCCGTTCGGCAGTATAGCCGCGCAACGATATCTGCGCCCCACGCATCGCATACTCATGAGCGTTTGCCGCAAAGGATAGCGGGTCACCGAGGTTGATACTCCTAGAAAAGTCCGCAGCACTTAGTACGTTTCGATCCATTGCGATTGCGTGCCATAGGAGCTCACCTGTAGTCAGAGTGGCAACTGCCGTCGCATCGACGAGATCAGCATAATCTGTCTTTGTCTTAGAAGAGCATATGCTTTCGTCCCAAGGCTTCGGGGGGCTTCCGGCGGGAGCAGGCAATGGGCCACCAAGAGTACTTTCGATTTCCGCGATCCGCTTCCGCATCTGGCGCTGTGATGATTTGTCGAGATGTTGGAATTCGGTCGATTTTCCATTTGCGCTGGCACGCATGTCGGTGATGAATTTTTGGACGCCGAGATTGGTGTCCTGACTGCCTCGCATAGCCAGCATTGCGCAAAATCTCGCTGCTACTTGGCTACGGGCTGTGCTGGTCGATTTTCCAGCTCCAATCCAGGCTAAACCACCCAGGCCGACCAAGAGTGTCGCAGGATTAACTATGACTGCCAGAAGCGACACAAGTCCTGGGCCGCTCACAAGTGGGATAACTGCGCTGGCTTTAGCCGCCAGAATGTAAGGAGCAAACCCGCTATTTGCGACGACACCGGCAAATACGGCCCAGCCCGCACCACTTGCCATAGCCGCCTGAGACTTTGTTCGAGCGCGCTCCAGAGCCTCCCTCGTGTCCAAGTCGGTCTGCTTTGTAATCTCGTCAAAAGTGGTTTCATCATTGATGAAGTCTAAAAACTCTTCCGATGCGATTTCGGCGAACGGCAGTGGATCACTCTTCGAAAAAGTGTTTCGAGCGGACGCAACAATCGAACTTGCTGACGCAGTCGCCTTTTCGACCAACCCACCAGTTGTCGGTATTTGTGCAGCTTTCTGGCGTCTTTGGCGCAGTTCTGGTGAAAGGCGTTCTGAAGTCCGCACGGCCAAAGCGGCAGAAGACCTGTGTGCTGACTTGAATGTATAAGGTGTCTCAGAAACGACCGACAATCCTTCGGAAATTCTAAACCAGAGGCGATGTCTTAGGGTTGGTGTCGAGATTGGTGAGCAATCAAGTTCATCAGTGGCCGCGCGCACTCTCTGAGCGTCGTCAGCGTCATAGAGTTTCAGGCTCTTTGCAACACCATCAGTGGTTTGTCGCAACAGGTTGAGCAGATCGACGCTTTCTAGGATTGCAATCAGGCTACAAAGAGATTGGCGATCTAGAAGTCCAATACCTGCTAAAATGGCATCGGGCGGCAGGTCAAAATTGGTACTAGTAAAAGATTTCATGGCAACACTCTCGCGAGCAATTTCACGGCAGTCAATCCGAGATATTTACCGGGCTGTGATCGACGTTCAGTAGAAACAAAGGTACCCCCCTGAAGCGTTGGTGAACTCAGGTGTTGGCCAATCTAAGTCATTGATTTTTAATGTTTCAGTCTTAGACGTGCCCAGTACAGAGGGTTGCGACACAGATCGTTGTCGATGGCGCTTGAAGTGCAAACCTTGAATGGTATGTTCCAAGGTTCGCGAAAATTTCATAACGCATTGTAAATAAGACATAAAAAGGCGGTGCGCTATTTCTGTTCGGCATCTGTTGTCTCGATCTTCCGACTCCGGTGAACTTGAATTCACTGACTTTAAAGATGGTATGCCAGAGCAGACGCACGTGATTGAAAGTGAACTCAAGTTCACTGGGGAAGGCCAGTTAGCGAGACTTCGAAAGACTAAAGTGGGAAACGTATTTTGAGCGATACCTGGGATGTTGAAACGCTAGGCTTCTTCGCCCTGCTAGTACGCCGCAACACCTGAGTTGGGGTAGTAGTGGCATTGAGTAGAGGCATCTTTTGCTGCCTCGAGTTCGATTGTGCCGATGTTGAAGGTATTCGCTAATTCATTGAGCGTGTAGTGAATGTCAGCCACAATGACGCCTAGTTCCTGGCACATCGAAAACGCCTTGACCCATGCACAGAAGTAGCTCCTCAAACGCAGGTAGTCTTGAACAGCTGAGAGGCGAAGGTTTTTGTCGGCAGTTTTCTCAGCTTCGATCAGCATTGCTTCGGTGCTCTGCAATCCGATTTTTAAACGTCCTTCCAGCCGTTCAAGGTTTGTCTCAGTCGGGAAGACATCGACACCATCGCTTGTTTTGACGATATGGCACCCAAGCATTCTGAATGGCTGTGTGACTGGTCGGATTAAATTCGGTTCGGATTTTTGTGGATGTGTAGTGAATTTCCCACCCGGCAGCTTGGCGATGCCAAGGCGCAGGGCTTCGAGTGCGTATGCGAGACTGATTTTGTCTTTCCCGAGCAAGAAGAAGTTATCAGCGTAATTTATCAAAGCGGTGTTCGCGACTTTGATCATTTTGAGTTTGCTGATGCTGAACTCGGCAACAACGCTCGATGCGGCACTGCCCGGAGGAATGCCGAGCGGGTGAGGATGAATAATATTGGTGTTATACCCAGAAGATATTTTGGATGGGTGTATTACCCACTGGGCGGATGACGCTGCTATGATCTGCATGATTGCCGATTTTGGCAGCGGGAGCCAGTCTACCAGGGCTTCCGTGGAAAAGCTTGGATAGTGGTCTTTGATATCTAGCTCTGTCACATAGGCGTAGTCCTCTTCTGTAATAAGCCGGAGCGTCTCTTCGATGGTTGCATGGACGCCCAGGTGATTGAATTGAAACGGTGCTGGGCTATAGGCCATCCGGATCAGCTCCACCGCCAGAAGCTGCGCTCCTCGGGCAACTGGGCCGAAGTCATAGATGGTTCTGTAACCACAGCCGGAAGCTTTGGGGATGTCCTTGACCGCTACGGGTTCGTTCAGCTCGATCATGACTTTGTACAGCTTCGAGGTTTCCAAAATCTGGCTAATCGACAGTCGATCTTTAATGGGGCGGCGTTTATTGGCTTCGACCATTTTGGCCTGGAGGCAGGCCAGTGAACTTAAGTAGTTGTATCGCGCCTGCGGTCCCTTCTTTGGATCAGTGAACGTAAGTTCACACCGTTTACGCATCTTCTGTTCTTTCTGTCGCGCTTTTGCCAACACTTGGGCGTCATTGTTAAAGGTGCAAGCCTCCTGCGGATAGAGCGGTGCATAGTGCTCGAAAACCTTGATCAGACCCGGGGTATTACTTGCCTTCGAACAGAAGTTGACGGTCATTTTGGCGTTCCTTCGGGTGATCGGGTCTAGCCCATGCGTTTCAGGCTTCGACGTCTTTCCAGCAACTTAGCGCAGCGATTTCAGGAATTCGTCTACCTCTTCCTCGCACCAGTAGAGCCGAGACCCCACACGGATCGGGTTCGGGATGTGGCCGTTTTCCAGATCGCGGTAGATGCTGGAACGGGACCGGCCCCCGAGCTTTTCAGACAACTGGCAAAGGGTAATGTAGCGGTTTGGCGTCAGGGTCATTTTGGGTCTCCTTGGATCATGGAGACAAAGTAGCTGTGAATTTTTTGGCCAAAAACGCCAATTTCTAACTATTTTTTGGCCAGTAGATTGGGCCAAATCAAGAAATTAGGGCTGCAATCGTGGTGCACTCAAGTTCACTGACGTCAAACGGATCTGACGTCCACCCACTCTATTCCCCACCTGTGCAATGCACTTAAGTTCCCTCAATTGCCGCCAACACAAGGTTATGAATTATAAGGTGAACTCAAGTTCACCGGTTGGGTGAGCCTATTTGAGGCTAGGCTTAAGTGGTTTGTCATAGCCAAACAGCGTATCTGGATCAGTTAGGCCAAAAACAGAAGCAATCCGCCCAGATAAATTGGGAAGGTGGTTGTCGTTCTTGTCTTCCATAGCTCGTCGCAAGGTCCGTGTGCTGCATTTCAAAAAAGGACCGTCAGCCTGAATTTTGATGTCTCGAAGACCTAACGATGCAAAATCAAGAGCGTCATAATCGGTGTTGAACTCGCTGTGTCTGTAGTCTTGTCGGTTCCACGCGCGAATGCACGCCGTCGGCATTGCCTGGTAACTACGCTTATCCTTAACCCATGCCCTAACAGCGATCACAGCTCTGCGCCTTACTTCGTTTTCAATTCGGCGTCTGATGACGATCAATGGGCGTTTACCTGCTCCTTTCCAACTCGGCTTTTTGCCTAGATGATAGTCCGCGGTTAGCTTTAGAAGGTGATCTGCCAGCCATTCCGGCAGTGCTATCTGGTGTTCACTGCAAAGAAGAATTGCTTGGTATATAGCTGTCGGATCGCCACGGATGATGGCCTTCTTGAACTCCAATAGGAGCACCGCAGGTTTTTCATTCAGGTTGATCGCCTGTTCTCTTAAAATTGATTCAGAAGCCATCAAATGTGCTCTTCTTCTTAGCCGTCACATGGTCCGCCCACGTCTCCATGATCACGCGTCGCTGCTCTAAATAATCTGTCCGCCGATAGGCTCGTTCAATCTGACCTCCCACCGAATGAGCAAGACAGGTCTCCGCAATTTCGTAGGGTGTGTTGGTCCGGTCTGCTACCCAATCCCGAAAGCTGGACCGGAACCCATGTGGCCTGTATGGCAAACCCACCTTGCGCATTTGATGACCCATCGTCATGTCCGAAATCACTCCCTTGCGAAGGCCGGGGAAGAGAAATCCATCCCGATTAAATGGCTTTGCAAGATCGACCACGCTCACGGCCTCGCTGGATAGTGGGACGCGGAAATCAGAGGTTTGACCTAACCGCCCCTTCATTTGATCCGCCGGAATAGTCCAAACACCGTCTTGAATTTGATCGAACCGCATGAATCTAATTGGGCCGGATCGAACCGCTGTCAGGATCAGCATTCTCAAAGCGAGATTGGTCGTCGTCGGCTCTTCCAATGTTCTGTAAAATTCGGGAACTTCGTTCCACGGCATGGCAGCAATATGCTGAGGCCTGTGTCTGGACCTCCCGAGCAGAGCCTTTGCTTTCTCTGTGGCCTGCAAATCCACGTCTAACCCAAGGGCAGCGGCGTGTTTGAGGACGATGCCTAGGCGATTTATGGCTTTACGCGCCGTCTCTCCCTTGGAATGCCAGATAGGCCTCAGAGTATCCCGAATGTCGATCTGATCGATTTCTGATACAGGGACCTTGCCCAGTTTTGGTAATACGTGCAGTCGAAGGGGAGAAAACCACCGTCCAGCCTTACCATCGTTTTTCAATTCGGCTTTGCGGCTCTCATATGCGTCCAGAGCGACTTCAGTTAGACAGTACAGGTTGCGCTCTGCTTCGCGGCGCTGTTTCTCGCGCTCTTTGATAGGGTCGATGCCCTGACGCGCAAGGGCACGCCAATGTTCTGCCTGCTGTCGTGCTTCTTTAAGCGAGACTGCGGTGGCGGACCCGAGGCCCATCTCACGCCTGCGCCCATGAACTGAGATCCTGAGAAACCATTGACCGCCACCATCTTGCCGCTTGTATAGCCACAACCCGGCGCCGTCGCAATATTTGCCGGGACCTGCTGCTTTTACTGCAGCAGCAGACAGTTTGTGGATTGGTCTCCTCATTCGTCCACCCTTTTGTCCACCTTTTTGTTTAGGACATCCTGCTACACTCTGACACGCGATGGAATAGATAAGGTTTTAAATTGTTTTCCTTTTCCTAAAAATGTGGAATGCCGTGGGGTATGTTGGTGCAAGGTCTCAATGCATCTCCTGGGCACCAAATTTCCGAAATAAACAAATACTTATTAGCCGTTGCGCTTAAATGATCCTTTTCGGACCACCCCCGAATACAACCTTTGAACCTTCGTCAATCGGCCAAACCGCCTGTTATGCGAAAAATCCGCTCGGGAATGAGTTAAAACCCAAACTCCGGGAAAACCCAATCAAGAACAACGCTGTAATTCACCGTGTTGCTCCTCTTCGGCGTCTAGACGGACGGAAAAAACAATCAAAGAAACATAACTCCCGCCTGAAATTAGAAACCGTGCCAAGCTTGTTTCCGACGCAGAGTCCAACTGGAACCACGCCAATACCACACTCGAAACCCATTCATCGGCACCGCCTGCAAAATTGCTTGGAGGCAGAGTAGTTAACCACTACCATCTGAAAAATGGACCGGCACAAAGTGTCTTGTAATTGTATCGTTATATTGTTGCTGGATGATTGATCATAAAAGCCGCACGCTTCTCCAACCACCTGAAGTTGCTTCATTTTTTGTTTGTGTAGCGATTCTGTCGCTGTTTGTCGCTCTTGCCGCATTCTGGCAACAATCAGTAGCCTGGGGAGAATTAGCCTTTCGCACCGGCGCGGCCTTGGGTATCGGCGGATTTGGCCTTTTGTACAGAAAGCTGGATCGCAACGAAGGAATCGCGTTGGTCCTGATTGGTACCGGATTGTTCGTTGGGTTCACCAACAGCACCATTTTTTTGAATTATCTTTTTCTTCCGGTATCTCGGCCAATTGTCGATCCGTTTCTAATACGCGTTGACGCTTTTTTTGGCTACCATTGGAAATCTTTCGTTGTCGCACTTGCAGATTATCCGGAGTTCGGTCGCGCCTTGGCATGGGTTTATCATACTTCTGTCGTGCAAATGTTTGGGCTGATTGTCATTCTGGCCTTCTCGCAAAATCACCTGCAACTCTATCGATTTATTGTCGCGGGTATGGCCGCAGGGCTCATGACAGTCGGTATCTGGGTTTTGTTCCCAAGTTTTGGTCCCGCAGCTTATCAGACAATCCCTGCAGGCGTTTCAGAAAAAATTAACCTTGTTGTCACGAACGACTATGGAAGGGAGATTTTACGACTGGCTGACGAAGGCAGTGCTATTATCTCCTTCTCACATACCCTCGGGCTAATAGCCCTTCCTTCGTTTCACACGGTTATGGCGGCGCTTGCAGTATGGTTCAGCCGCGGCTTGATTATTTTCTATCCGGTAATGGCACTAAACATCCTGATGATACCAGCAATTCTGTCTCATGGCGGGCACCACCTGGTTGATGTGTTCGGCGGGATTATAATATCCATTGTCGCCCTGGTCATAACCCTAAAATTACTGCCGGAACCGGGGGCAAATCAGGTGGTTCAGGCAAGTTGATTGCCCGTTCTGCCCTAATATTCCGCACGCAACCCTCATGATGGGTGCGTCGGTTGGGCCTGCCCTCAAGTGAACTACACAAGGATCAGTCATCCGGTTGTAGCACTCGGCCTTCAGTGAGTGTCAGGACACCGACTGTTCCGATACGATCTCACCGAACCGGGTGAAGAACTTGCCTGACAATTTCTTGGCTGTTCCCGAAATTAAGCGGCTACCCAATTGGGCAATCTTGCCCCCAACCTCGACCTTCGCAGCATAGGCCAGAACCGTCTCATCTCCGTCCTCGGTCAGCGTCACATCTGCGCCACCTTTGGCAAAACCTGCCGCTCCTCCCTTCCCCTCGCCGGACAGTGAAAATCCGCCAGGCGCATTTGTATTGTCCAAAGTCACCTCACCCGCGAACTTTGCTTTGACTGGGCCGATTTTCAGGACAACTTTCGCCTCGAGCTCCTCGGGTGACTTTTGGATCAGCTCCTCGCAACCCGGGATGCACTCTTGCAGAATCTCGGGGTTGTTCAGGGCCCGATACACCACGTCCCGCGGTGCCGCGATGCGAATTTCGTCACTAAGTTCCATCCAATTTCCCTTTTTTAAACAGCATCTTGGGTAAACAAGAAACGCAACCTCAATCGCCTCTTCAACGATTTTTCCGAGGCGCGCAGCCGGTTAAGCACGTTTCTCACCAGACGCCTCCCTCGCCTTGTCGGTGTTTCGCCACAGCACAATCTTCGACAAAATCAACACTGTAATCTCATGTGGGTCAATCGCATGGATATCCAACCCCGCTGTTGATTGGACCTTTCCCACATATACCGAAACCACACCCTAAATGATAAGTTTCGCCGTTAACGTAACAGCCTTTCTGCAGCTAGCCACCCTGGAAGCTCGGGTCGCGTTACATAGCATGCCAATTCGCATCGGGCGCAATGAGCGAGCCGCTCGAAAAGGTCGGCCCTCCTATTCAATAAAGGACCCGACAACTACTGGATTACTGCATCTTCCCATGCAGACAGGAATTTTCTGCGCTTCAGGTCATCTAAAAATGTCAGCAAAGCCGGGTTCAATCCGATCGCCTCTCGATCCGCTGAACTGTCCTCAGACGAAAGCGGCGGCAGCGAAGACTGAATATCTTGCGATGCTGGTTTCTCTGCGATCAGGTAGCGGACGAATGCCCCGGCCGCATCCGGTTCCTGCGTTGCATGTGAAACCAAAGCTGTCCGCATCATGATGGTTTGAAAATCAGTTGGTAGAATAACCTCTAGGGTATCCTTACCCTCTGTGCGGACTGCGGCGTAGCTGCCAAGGACATTGTAAGCGACCAAAAGCGTCCCGTCGGCAAGATCGTTTATCATTTCGCCCGAACAGCAATACAACCGAACATCCAAACCGCCCATAACTTCCATCAAGCGCCAGTATGTTTCGGAAGCACGAGCATCCTGTGTCGCGAAAAGATAACCGAGGCCGGACTCGCGGACGTCATAGGTTCCTACTTTGCCGCGAAATTCTTCGGGGCGTTCACGCAGCGTTTCGATCAACCCTTGGCGTGTCAGAGGAAGTTGCTGACCTTCAAACGCAGTGCGATTTATTACGATGGCTGCAGGTTCCGTCGTAAACGAGAACAAGCTTTGGTGCCACTGCGCCCAGGACGGTGTTTCAATATCATCCAAAGGCAATGCAAAGCCATCATTTGCCAGCTTCAGTTGCAGATCCATTGCACTGGAGACAACAACATCGAAAGCGTCGGGCGTGGCGCGAACACGCTCGTTGATATCGGCGGTGCTAGAGACAAGGTATTCGATACTAATAAGGGGGTTTTGGGCGACAAAACCCTCTATCAACGGTGCAAACAAAACCGTATCCGTACTTGAAATAACCCGGAGACGAGGCCCATCGGCACCTTCGTTAAAGATCAGGCGATCTTCCCAATCTTCGGCCAATCCCAAGCCGGGCAACACGAGCAGGACTAGAGCGATAAGATAACGCATGCGCCCCCCTTTGGCTGATTTGTCAGAACCAATGTGCCGCCATGAGCGGTCGCCACATCCTCGGCGATGGTCAATCCCAGACCCGATCCAATCGTTCCAACGGCGTTTTTGCCACGCTCAAACCGTCGCGTCAGTTGGCCTATTTCTTCAGGAGGGAAGCCCGGTCCCGAGTCGCTTACCTTGACCTCAGGCTTCGCGTTGACCTCTATTTCAACGGCGCTGTCCGATGGTGCATATTTCAGCGCATTATCGATCATGTTGCGCACGGCGTTTTGTATCAGAATTGGATCACCGGAATAGGGAACCGTGGGGTCGCCTGTCAGCGAAAGTGACAGCTCCTTCATTTCCGCAATTGGCGTTAATCGCTGAACCAGCTCGCGGATCAATTCGACCAGATCCACATCTTCGCGTTCAAGGCGATCGGCACGGGACGTGATCATTGCATGATCCAAAAGCTGCCCCGCAGCGCGAGAGCTTTCGTCAATGGCGCGAACCATGGCACGCAGGGCCTCGCGGTTATCTTTTCGCTCAACCCGGTGGAGCGTTGCCTCGGCATATGATCTGACGGTTGCGAGCGGCGTTCGCACCCGGTGGGCTGCCTCGGCAATAAAGTCCTCGGACTGGCTGAGCGATTGATCCAAACGGCCCATCAGTGAATTCAAAGACGTCACCAATGGTGCCATTTCCCGAGGGACCGGTTTCTTGAAGGGGCTTAGATCTTGAGGGCCCCTTCGCGTCACCGACGTCGTCAGTTTGTTGAGCTGCCCGATGGTCGTCGAGGTAACCCAAAAGGAAAGTGCCGCTGTAAGAAGAAAGAAGCCCAATCCCAATAGGGCGGCATTTCGCGAAATTTGATCCAGCGTTTGTGATAGGGCGTCCTGTGTCTGGCCCAGCACGACCTCAATTTCCGTTTGCCTGCCCAAGCCGACCAGCGTGCGGCTGGCGCTGACCTGTCGGATACGTTCCCCGCGCAATTCACCGGATTTGAAGGACCAATCGCTCTCTTCTGCCCCTCCGGCCAAGCGCAGGTCTTCATACCCCGACAGAAACTCTCCATCCTGAAAGATGGCATAGAACACCCGGTCATCCGACGGGGTGCTTAGCATCGAGAACGCCGCATAGGGAATATCCACCTCAAGCACCCCATCCCTGAGCGCGGCAGCATCAAGGATGGATGCGACTGACGCCTCCAGAATGTTGTCCTGACCTTGCTGGGCGACTTGGGCCGCATAGTTTCGAACCGCGAAAAACAGAAGAACTGCAAGAACCGCCGCGCCGCCGATCAATGTCAGCACAAGCCTGTTCCGCAAAGATCCAGAAACGGTCGGATTATCGGTCATGATCCAACCTGTATCCCAGACCGCGCAAAGTGGTTATTTTCAGCTCTGACTTTTCAAGGTGCCTGCGCAAGCGACCGACATAGACCTCGATAGCATTGTCCGACACGTTGTCGTCATAAGAGAACAATCTGTCTGCCAGTTTCTGTTTCGAAAATACGTGACCGGGGGCGTTTATGAACAGCTCCATCAAGCGCAGTTCACGGTTTCGCAAAGATACGGTTTCCCCACCAACCGTTAAATGGCCAGCGACCGGATCAAACACCACGCCGCCCATCTCGATTGTCGATTTCGTGATGCCTGATTTTCGGCGCAGCACAGCGCGGCAGCGCGCCTCAAGCTCGGCGTGGTCGAAAGGTTTGGTCACGTAGTCGTCGGCCCCCAGATCAAGCGAACCGATTCGGTCCGAAACCTGACTACGGGCGGTCAAAATGATCACGGGCGTGTCCAAATGGCCTGCCCGGTGGCGTTTCAGAAAGTCTCGGCCATCCCCATCTGGCAGCATGATATCCAAAAGGATCAGGTCATATTCCTCGGTTTCTACGTAAGCGGTCGCATCGTCCAAATTCGCTGCGTGATCAATAACATGGCCATCCAGCCGCATTCGGGAACTGACCGCATTCGCGAGGTCAATATTGTCTTCGACAAGCAGAAATTTCATTAGGCCCTAACAGAATTTTGCCGCGTGACAGGTTGATGTCAGGTTGGTGTGTTTTTGTTTAGCCCAGTCTGAGCCGCCATGCGGCTGGATGTCAAACGGGAGGAAAACATGACGACATTCAAACTGGGCCGACGCGCCCTGATCGCAGCTGTGACCGCAATTGGCCTGACTGGCCCAACTTGGGCCGATCAGGTGGTCGATAGCATTCACTTTCTGATCCCCGGCGGTGCTGGCGGCGGTTGGGACGGCACAGCCCGCGGCACGGGCGAAGCACTGACCAAAGCGGGCCTCGTGGGTACTGCGTCTTACGAAAACATGTCAGGCGGCGGCGGCGGTAAAGCCATCGGTTTCCTGATCGAAAATGCAGACAGTAACCACGGCACGCTGATGGTGAATTCGACACCTATCGTGATCCGCTCACTGACCGGTGTGTTTCCGCATAATTTCCGCGATCTGACACTGGTTTCGGGCACTATTGGTGACTATGCTGCGATTGTCGTGGGCAAGGACAGCCCGATCAACTCGATGGAAGATTTGCTCGCCGCGTTTGATGCCGATCCTTCGGGCACGGCCATCGGCGGTGGTTCGGTGCCAGGCGGCATGGACCATCTGGTTGCCGCAATGGTGATGGAAGCGGCCGGTAAAGACGCTCTGGCCGTGAAATACATCCCCTATGACGCAGGCGGCAAAGCCATGGCAGCCCTGCTGTCGGGTGAGATCGCAGCCCTGTCGACCGGTTTCTCGGAAGCCGTCGATCTGGCGAATGCGGGCGAGGTCAAGATCATCGGTGTAACCGCCGACGAACGTGTTGACGCAGCACCCGATGCAATGACCATGAAGGAACAGGGCATCGACACATCCTTTGTGAACTGGCGCGGCTTCTTCGCGGCCCCCGGCCTGCCGGAAGACAAGTTGGTGGCTTACCAAGACGCAATTGCCAAGATGTATGACACGCCGGAATGGGAAGAAGTTCGCGCCCGTAATGGGTGGGTGAACATCCACAACTCGGGTGATGATTTCCAGTCGTTCCTTGAGCAGCAGGAACAACAGATCGGCGATCTGATGAAAAAGCTGGGTTTCCTTTAAAAATAGATTTGGCAGAGCGGTGCGCCGCTCTGCCATCCCTAACGTCAACGAATAAGGAGGGGGTCACATGGCGCTGGATCGCTGGATCGCACTCGTTCTTCTGGGTGTAAGTTTACTTTATGGCTACGCCGCATGGTTCACTATGGATGGTAGTCTTCCCCCTTTCATGCAACGAAACCCCATCTGGCCAAGCACCTTCCCCAAAGTGTTGTCTGTATTGGCTATAATCACGACAACGATCATCCTGCTGGGTTTTGAAAAGTCCGAGCCGAAAGAGGCCGATATCGATTATCGACGCCTGGGAGACTATCACTTGGATCAGGCACTGATGCTGCTGGCGCTGATGGTCATATACGCCCTGTGTTTGCGCCCTGTGGGGTTCCTGATATCAACCTCTGCTTTCCTGATCCTCGGATCCTTCATTCTGGGTGAGCGCAGGTGGCACATCATGCTGCCCGTAGCGTTCATCGCAACAGGCACCGTCTGGTATCTGGTTCAGGAAGTTCTTGGCATCTACATGCGCCCCCTGCCGGGCATTTTCGGAGGCTGACATGCTTGAAGGACTTCTGATCGGCCTGCAAACGGCATTCTCAATCCAAAACCTTCTGATGGTCATCGCAGGATGTCTGATCGGCACGTTTATCGGCATGCTACCGGGCCTTGGGCCGATGTCGATCATTGCCATCATGATCCCGGTCGCCATCTCGATGGGCGACCCATCGGCGGCACTGATCCTGTTGGCCGGTGTCTATTATGGCGCAATCTTTGGCGGCTCGACGTCATCGATCTTGCTGAACGCGCCGGGGGTCGCGGGCACAGTCGCCTCAAGTTTCGACGGCTACCCAATGGCCCGACAAGGCAAAGCCGGCAAAGCGCTGACAATCGCTGCGATTGCCAGTTTCGCTGGCGGTACGCTGGGCGCTGTGCTGCTGATGGTGTTTGCCCCTGCCCTGTCTTCGGTCGCACTGTTGTTCCATTCGGCCGAGTATTTCGCTCTGATGGTGGTGGGCCTTTCAGCCATCGCCGCGTTTGCAGGAAGCGGACAGGTGGCCAAGGCCATCATCATGACGGTTCTTGGTCTGATCATGGCAACCGTTGGCGAAGGCGCACTGTTCAACCTGCCTCGGTTCACAATGGGGATTATGGACCTGCAATCGGGCTTTGGATTTATCACGCTGGCCATGGCCATGTTCGCCCTACCCGAAGCGCTGTTTCTGGTTCTCAAGCCAAAGGACCTGAAGGGCGACGACGGTAAAATCAAAGATCTACGTATCACCAAGGATGAAGCCAAAGCCATCGCTCCGGTGATCGGACGGCAATCGGTGCAGGGATTCTTTATCGGGGTTCTGCCAGGCGCCGGTGCAACGATTGCCAGCTTCCTTGGCTATGCAGTCGAACGCAACATCGCGCCTAAAGAAGAGCAGGAGGAATTCGGCAAAGGGTCGATCAAGGGTCTGGCTGCCCCTGAATCAGCAAACAACGCAGCCTGTACCGGATCATTCGTTCCGCTGCTGACCTTGGGCATTCCCGGATCGGGAACAACGGCAATTCTGCTGGGGGCGTTGATTGCCTTGAACGTGACGCCCGGCCCGCGCCTGATGTTGGACGAACCTCAGATCTTCTGGGCCGTGATCATGTCAATGTTCATCGGCAACCTGGTCCTTCTGATCCTGAACCTGCCGCTGATCCCCTACATTGCCAAAGTGTTGGCGGTTCCGCGCAACTTTCTGATCCCGTTCATTTTGTTCTTCACCCTAATGGGGGCCTATATCGGGCAGAACAACGCCACCGAATTGCTGATCCTGGTTGGGTTCGGCGTCTGCGCGACGGCTTTGAAGTTTGCCGACTATCCACTGGCCCCACTGCTGATCGGGTTCATCCTTGGCGGCATGATGGAGGACAACTTTGCCCGGTCCATGCAGCTTTATGACGGAATCGCGTTCATCTGGGAACGTCCCATGACGCTGGGTCTATTGGTGATTGCGGCCCTGTTGGTGCTGTTGCCCAGCTATCGGGCTCGTCGGGCGCGGGCGCGGGCAGCCGGGGTCGCAGATGGCGACTGAGCCCCTTGCGGGAATACGGGTTCTGGACCTGACAAACGTTCTGGCAGGCCCGTATTGCTGCTATCAACTTGCACTGATGGGAGCCGAAGTGATCAAGGTCGAACGCCCTCAGGGCGGCGACCTTGCTCGCGTATTGGGGGCTGACCCCGGGCGCAACAAGGCCGGAATGGGTATCAGCTTTCTCGCCCAAAACGCGGACAAGAAATCAGTTACCTTGGACATGAAATCTGCAAAAGGCAAAGAGCTGCTGAAACGGTTGGTGCAAACCGCGGATGTTTTGGTCGAGAACTTCCGACCTGGCGTCATGAACCGTCTCGGGTTGGGCTATGAAACCTTGCGCACTGAAAACGCCAATCTGATCTACTGCGCCATCAGCGGTTTTGGTCAGGACGGGCCGCGCCGAAAAGACCCGGCCTATGATCAGATCGTTCAGGGCCTCAGCGGTGTCATGTCGATCACAGGTGCGCCTGATACAGCCCCATATCGCGTTGGCTACCCGTTGGCCGACACTGTCGGTGGGTTAACAGCGGCTTTCGCCATCAGCGCGGCCCTGAACGCCAACCCTCGCGGCGCGTTTTTGGACATCGCTATGTCCGAAGCGGTGATTTCGACAATGGGCTGGGTGGTTTCGAACTATCTGATCGGCGGCGTCACCCCCGGCGCACATGGCAACGAAAACACGACATCCGCGCCGTCGGGCACATTTGCCACCACAGATTACCCGATCAATATTGCCGCAAACCGCGATGAGCAATGGCAGGCACTCGCCCGACATCTCGGTCGAGAGGATTTGCTGCAAAACCCCGACTATGCGACGCGCGAAGACCGCAAAAGGAACCGCCATTCTCTGCGAAAAGATCTGGAAGAGACTTTGCGCACGCGTTCGGCCACTGAATGGGTCAACGAACTGAATGCGTTGGGCGTTCCGACCGGGCAGGTCTTGACTGTGCCCGAAGCCCTATCGGACGACCAGCTCGCTGGCCGTGGATTGATTGGGTGCCTGTCCGTGCACGGTGAAGAAATGAAATTGGCCGGCAGCCCCGTCGTGATGGACGGACAGCGCAGGATGCCTCAATACCCTCCACCCGATCTTGGCGCAGACAACTCTGTGATCTGGTCGGAACTTGGCTTGTCCAGTGCAGAGATCGGCGCGTTGAAGAAGGAGGGTGTGATATGAACGATGTCGCCGACTGGTGGAAAACAGCCATCATCGACATGGAACCAGGACGCATAGACCTGCGCGGAGAGCCAATACAGGACCTCATTGGTAATCTCGGCTTTGCCGAAATGATCTGGTTCATGGTGCGTGGTGACAGGCCATCACCTGCACAATTGCAGTTGTTTGAGGCTGCGCTGGTCGCCGCCGTGGATCATGGACCGCAAGCGCCGTCAATTGCGACGGCCCGTATGGCGGTGACGTGTGGATTGCCTCTGAACAACGCCATGGCCAGTGCCGTGAATATGCTGGGTGACATCCATGGCGGCGCAGGTGAGCAAGCCGTCACGCTCTACCATTTCGTCAATTCGCACCCTTCAAGTGTTGGCGTGGCGGTGGACGACTGGGTTGGTTTGAACGGAAAAATTCTGCCAGGGTTTGGTCATCGGTTTCACACGCCAACGGACCCCCGCGCACCACGCTTAATGAGCTTGGTCGACGAAGCGGTGGCACACAACGCATGTGATGGCCATTTCAGAGCTATCGCGAGTAAGATTGAGGCAGAATTGGCATTCCGCAAGGGTAAGCCGGTTCCAATGAACATCGACGGGGCCACAGCAGTTATTTATGCCGAACTCGGCTTTGCTCCGCCCCTTGCACGGGGCTTGTTTTGCTTGTCCCGGTCGGTCGGCATTCTCGCGCACGCTTGGGAACAAACGCAACAAGGGGGTCGAAACAAAGGCCCGACGCCGCCCAAGTATCGCTGGACCTATGTGAATGCTGAGGAGCAGCACAATAACGGCCAATAAAACAACTTGATCAGGTTGATTGACCTACCAACCTGATCAAACGGTCAGGCCTGTTTTTCGACTACCGGCTCGACATCGGGGCGAACGGGTTCAATGTCCGGTTGGACAGGTTCGACGTCAGGACGGACAGGTTCGGCCTCCATCTCGATAATCTCGGGCTCAACCTTTTCCTCGGGCTCTTCCACTTCTGGTTCAGGCTCGGGTTCTGCCTTATCCTCCAGCGCGCCGACGATCAGCGGCAGCATGTGCACGCCGGTTGCGGTGGCAATCTCGGGTGTTTGCGGCGTTTGCCAGCTGAGCGTATCGAAGCTGCCGCAGTTCTGGCAGACCGGGCCCCATTCGGGTTGGATGTCGTGACAGTTGTCGCACACCCATTGCGGACCGCGCGGTGCATTCAGCGCCTTGGCCAACCAGCCCTGAACAACAGCGTCCGAGGCACCCTCGCCCCGTTCAATCGCGGCCATCAGGGTATAGGCCCGCGCATCAGCCTGCTTTTCCACCACATCGCCCAGCGCGCGGCGAGCTTCGGGGAAATCTTCAGCCACGATGTTCAGTTCGGCCAGGATCAGACGGGTTTCGGGATTTTCCGGGTGAATACGCGTCAACCCCGTGAATCGGGTGACCCGTTCAGCCGGTGTTTCATTCGGCGCAATTTCGGCAAAGGCATGGGCCAGATCGGGATGCGGCTGCACCTCCCACGCCTTTTTAAGGATCTTGGTCGCAGCACGCGGCTTGCCCTTTTCGATATAGGCGCGCGCAGCCATGGCAGCGGCCGGTACCAGATCGGGCGACAGACGATTAGCCTCGATCACGTGCTCCTGCTGTTCAACCGTGGCGCTGTCATCCAGAATGTCCTTGGCCTCGGACAGGGCCAGCACCGCATCGCGACGCTTGAACACGTCGCGCGGCAGGTGGCCAGCTTTCAGCTTGGCCGTCAGGGTCGAACGCGCGCCAGTCCAATCCTGCGATTTGGTCTGTAGACCTAACAGAATATCCTGTGTCTCGGCGTGACGTGGTTTGATCTCCAGTGCCTTTTCAGCCAGTTTGCGGGCGGTGTCGTCGTCACCTTCGGACAGTTTCTGTTTCATGATCCCACGCACGCCAACAAAACGGGTGGCGTTGTTCGTGACCAGTTTCTTGTAGGTCTCGGATGCTTTCTTGGTGTCTCCGTTCATCTCGGCTGCTTGCGCCACCAACAGGTTGGTCAGCTCAGGCTTGTTCAGCAATTTCTCGGCTTTGGTGGCCTTACTCATCGCCACGCGCCCCTCACCCGAGGCCAGCGCCATCAGGCCATCGGCCAGCGCCTGATACCCACGTTTTTCGCGACTGCGGTCGAAATAACGCGACAGAGCGGTTTCGTCACCGTTGAGGAATTTCAACGTGGCAATCAACAGGGTCAGTAATTTGAAGAACAGCCAGATCAAAGCCACAAGGATGCCCAGCGCAATAACCGATTGTAGCGGACCAAGCGTGTATTCAACACCTGCGGCAGTGATCTGCACACCGCCGCTGGTTTCCATCAGGAACATGGCGCCCATGGCCAGCAGGCCAATAATCGCTACAAAAACGAGGATCTTTAACAATGACCACAGCATGGCAGGTCCTTCAGTTCGAGTTTACGCTGGATTGCAGCGCATTTGCGGCATCCACGGCAGCCACACGTATCTGGGCCGCCTGTTCCCAATCGGCCAATGCAGCCTGTGCCGCATCAGGTAGAGATCTAACTTCTGCCAGCGCTGCCGAAACATCGCCTTTGGACAGAGCTGCCTGCGCCCGTGACAGGATCGCGTCGGCACCGTCACCCTCTTGCGGGGTCACAGACCGAGCTCCGGTCTGACGTTGCAGGAAGGCGACAAGGCCGGTGCCCTTGTCCGCGTCACGCGCATCAGCCAAAGCGGCGCGGGCTGCGGGCGGGAAAGCATCTCTCAGCGCGGCCAATGTTGTGACACCTTCGCTTGCTGGGGCTGAAAGGGCCTCAGGCACGCTCAGGCCACCTGCTGCCAGTTCGGCGATCAGATCCCCATAAGGCTGGCCTGCATCCAATTGCCCGTGGATCTGAGACAGGACGGCAGCATTGGTCGCCGCCTTGGCGTCGGCGGCGGCCTTGGCCTCAAGCGCCTGCGCATCTGAAACCATTTTCTCAACCTCAGCCCGCTGTGCAGCCAAAGAGTCTTGCAGTTTCTTTAACTCGGCTTCAAACGCAGCGGTCGTATCAGGTGAGGCGCCCTGCGTCACTGCGCTGTTTTCCAACTCATTCAGGCGACTGGCCAGTGGGTCGACCTTAGCCGTCAACTCTTCGAGGCTGGATTTCAGCGCTTCCATATCCGCGCTAAGCGGTGTGACTTGATCGGTCAGAGCAGCGATTTTGCCGTCTACATCCGAACTGCCGGGCAAGGATTTCGTCAGGTCCTCAATCTGCCCAGCTTGGGTGCGAATGTTCGCCCTCAATTCGGCAATCGCATCAGGCTGATCGGAATTGAATAGTCCAGCGGTACCTGCCACAAACCCGATCGCCGCCGCAACCGCACCTCCGACCAAGGCGGGGAAGAAGCCACCACGCCTCTCATCCTCGTGCGCGACAGGATCTTCATAAGTTGCCGCTAGTGCGGCTTCGGCTTCGGCTTCGGCTTCGGCTTCGGCTTCGGCTTCGGCTTCGGCTTCGGCTTCGGCTTCGGCTTCGGCTTCGGAAAGAAGCTCGTCAGCCGGATCGGCCGCGTCAATACCGGTCTCTTTGGGCTCGGTCAGCTCGCCCTCCGCCGGTTCACCCTTTGGATCAGACAGTTCAACAGGTGACTCTTCCAAGGTTACTGCAGGATCCTTCAGGTCGTCCGACTTGGGGTCTTCCACCGGCTTTTGATCGGATTTCTTCTTACCAGCCACCGCAACATTCCCCTTATCGAATCCAAAATACCATGAATAACAGACCACTCTAAGTTAATCGGTGGTCTCGTCACCCTCAACCCGCATCGCATGTTTCACAAGCTTTTTAACGGCTTTCCGCATTTTCTTTGGGGTCGGCTCCTTGGCGATCTGCAAACGCACATAGTCCAAGGAATAAAGGGAATTGGCCGTTGCTTCGCTAATTGCCACCAACCACAACGGCGCTGTCCCGCCCCAAACTTCGGCAAAATGTCGCGCCGTCCTGGGAGAAAACAGGGGCGCAACAACGGCTGCTTTGCCCCTGGCGGCTGCGACAGCTTCGGGTGTTAGTGGTAACAAATGCTGTTGGTAGACGGCCTGTTCGCGCACGGTCAGCCCCGACTCGGTCAAGCGGGCAGCCACATTTCCCCGACTGTGCTCTCCGCGCAGATGCAACAGAGGGCTGTCGGGTCGATGTTTGATCAAATAAGCCACAAGTTCCTCAGCAGTTGCACCGACCATCTGTGCATTCCAGCCAGCACCTTTGGCGGTACCGGTGGTCGCCGGACCAACACAAAAGGCAGGAATATCCCGCGGCAATCCCTTTGAAATAGCTGCATTCACACCATTTGCCGACGTGAAGATCAGCCCCCTTACCCCTTCAGTATCTACACTGATTGGCAAGGGTTTGATTTCAAGGATCGGGGAATAGATGACTTTAACCCGGGATCTGGTGCGGGTTGAAAGCTGCGCGACGAACCGTTCAGAGGCCGCGCGCGGGCGGGTCATCAGCAAATACAACTGTCGGCGTCCTCGGCCTTGGGATTGTTTGCATCCGCGCAGGGTGATACCCCGCTTGGCAGTCATGATGTAACGGATCAGGCCAATGGTGCAAACACTTACCGTCCTCGGGTTGGAAAGTAGCTGTGATGACACAGCAGCAGCCGTCGTGCGCCAGACCGATGGCACGAGGGCCGAAGTTTTGTCGTCAGTCGTGCATGGCCAAACCGAATTGCACAGCGCTTTCGGCGGCGTTGTCCCCGAGATCGCCGCACGGGCACATGCAGAGAAACTGGATACATGCGTGGTTCAAGCGCTGGAGGCCGCAGGTCTGAGCCTGTCCGATATGGACGCAATCGCCGTAACTGCCGGGCCGGGTTTGATTGGCGGCGTCATGTCCGGCGTCATGTGCGCCAAAGGGTTAAGTGCTGCAACCGGGCTACCGTTGATCGGAGTGAACCACCTGGCTGGGCATGCCCTGACACCCCGCCTGACCAATGGCATTGCGTTCCCTTACCTGATGCTGCTGGTCTCGGGCGGGCATTGCCAATATCTGATCGCCCACGGACCTGAAAAATTCACCCGCCTAGGCGGCACCATCGACGACGCGCCGGGCGAGGCTTTCGACAAAACCGCCCGGCTGCTGGGCCTGCCGCAACCCGGTGGCCCCTCGGTTGAGGCCGAGGCGCGGTCGGGCGATCCCAAACGGTTCCGCTTTCCGCGCCCACTGCTGGACCGGCCCGGATGTGACCTGTCCTTCTCGGGGCTCAAGACCGCACTGATGCGGATGCGAGATCAGATTGTTGCCGAAAAGGGCGGCTTGACCCGTCAGGACCGCGCCGATCTGTGTGCAGGGTTTCAACAGGCGATCGTGGACACACTGGCCGAAAAAACGCGCAGGGCTATCGACCGTTATTTAGAAGAAGCCCCCTCAGACCCGGTGATCGCGGTCGCTGGTGGCGTGGCAGCAAATTCGGCTATTCGCGCTGCGTTAGAGACTGTTTGCGCCGAAAAAGGTGCAAGGTTTACCGCTCCGCCGCTGAACTTGTGCACCGACAACGCCGCGATGATCGCCTATGCCGGTATGGAGAGGTTTCGCACCGGGGCACGGGATGGTCTGGATCTGACCGCCCGCCCCCGCTGGCCTCTGGATCAAACCAGCCCGGCGATGCTGGGCAGCGGTAAGAAAGGGGCCAAAGCATGAGCGTTTCGGTTCTCGGATCAGGTGCGTTTGGCACGGCTCTGGCGATTTCACTGGCCGGAAACGGGCCGGTGACTTTGTGGTCTCGTAGTGCGGAACAGGCCCATCACATGCAGGACAGCCGCGAAAACACCGCGCGCCTACCGGATGTGACCTTACCGGACGGGATTGCGGTAACTGCGGACATTCAGGATGCTGTAACCGCCGATGTGCTGCTGCTGGCCGTACCAATGCAGAAACTGCGTTCGGCCCTGACCGAACATGCGTCGGTTCTGGCCGGGAAAACGCTGGTGGCCTGCTGCAAGGGGATTGAGCTGTCCTCGGGCCTGGGACCGCTTTCGGTGATCCGCCAGACAATCCCGGATGCGCGCCCGGCCCTTCTGACCGGACCCAGCTTTGCCGATGACATTGCGCGAGGCCTGCCCACAGCGCTGACCCTAGCCTGCGCAGACGCCGATCTGAGCAAAACCCTGCAGTCCGAGCTGACGACGGCCAATCTGCGCCTTTATCGCACGACGGATGTGATCGGCGCGGAGCTGGGCGGTGCATTGAAGAATGTCATGGCCATCGGCTGCGGGGCCGCCATCGGTGCAGGGCTGGGCGACAGTGCCCGCGCCGCCCTGATGACCCGCGGCTTTGCCGAGATGCAACGCTTTGCATTGATGCGCGGCGCTCGGCCTGACACCTTGATGGGGCTTTCAGGGTTGGGTGATCTGGTGCTGACGTGTTCTTCTGAATTGTCCCGAAACTACCGTTTTGGCCTTTGTTTGGGTCAAAATCGCCCGTTTGATTCCCATACCACCGTCGAAGGCGTTGCCACCGCCCGCGCCATGGCCGAGATCGCCGCAGCCGAGGGGCTGGACATGCCCATCAGCGCCGCAGTGGCCGACCTGAGCCACGGCACCTATAGTGTGGCCCAAGCCATTCAAACCCTGCTCAACCGACCCCTCAAGGAGGAATAATATGCTGATAGCCCTGATCGCCAAGGACAAGGACGACGCCCTGCAAACCCGCAAGGACAACCGCGCCGACCATTTGGCCTATATCGAGGAAACCGGAGTTGTCTCACAGGCCGGTCCGCTGATGAATGGCGATGACATGATCGGCTCTCTTGTCATTCTGGATGTCGAGGATATGGCTGCGGCGCAACGCTGGGCGGACAATGATCCTTATGCCAAGGCAGGGCTGTTCCAATCAGTTGAGCTGATCCACTGGAAAAAGGTCATCGGCTGATGGCGTATTGGCTGTTCAAATCCGAACCCTCGACCTGGAGCTGGGATCAGCAGGTCGCCAAAGGGGACGCAGGTGAGGAATGGGACGGCGTGCGAAATTATCAGGCGCGCAATTTCATGCGTCAGATGCAAAACGGCGATCGCGGGTTCTTTTACCATTCGCAAAAAGACAAGGCGATCGTCGGCATTGTTGAGGTTTGCGCCGAGGCCCATCCAGACAGCACCACCGACGACGAACGCTGGGAATGCGTGGATATCAAAGCGGTGCGCCCATTTTCAACGCCTGTCACGCTGGACCAGATCAAGTCAGACGAACGTCTGGCTGAGATGGTGTTGGTAAAAAACTCTCGCCTGTCGGTACAGCCGGTAAGCGAAGCGGAATGGCAGGTAATCTGCGATTTAGGTCAGACACTGGCAGACTGACCATATCCGGCAGATAGTCCAAAAAAGGGAAGGCCCTGACGGATGCAGAACCTTCCCTACCCCCGCGTGCTCCCTACTCACCACACGCGCATGGAATCTCTGGTTCTGACCGTCCTGGTCATACTTGGACCATAGCCGGGTTTCGGCAGGCGTTTCAAATGCCAAGTCTTTAAAATAAGGATCAAATACAAAACGCCCGCCGATGGGGAGGCGGGCGTTTCATTAGAAAGCGTGTGGCTTAGGCGTAGACGGCTTCTTTGCCGAAATGCTTGGTCAGCATGTAATACACAACGGCGCGGTATTTGTTACGCTCGGACATGCCATAGGTTTCCAGAACCGAATTGATCGCTTCCATCAGTTCGGGGCCATCCGCCAAACCCAGTTTCTTGATCAGAAAATTGTTTTTGACCGTTTCAAGTTCACCGTCCTGCGTGGCTGCTACGGTCGACGCGTCGGCGTCATAGATCGCCGGACCGCAACCGATGGTGACCTTGGTCAACAGGTCCATATCAGGGTCCATTCCGCATTTGTTTTTCAGATCATCAGCGTATTTGGCAATCAGCTCGTCGCGTTTTCCCATACCCCAGTCTCCTTAATCCGTTTCTGTGTCACTGTTTAGCTATGCCGGAAAGACTAACCTCCTCTCCCTGCTCGCATAAGGAAAAAAAACTGCAAATTCTCCCCCTTAGCTAACTTTCTGTGCATTTGGACGAGTGGGTCAGCGACAATAACCCCAACCGGGACCCTGCAGGTGGAAATGGTCAGCATGTAAATGGTTGAAATCAGGGCTAAGAACCACACGAAACCAATCACAGGCCCCGCGCCAGATATGACGCAGAAATAGGGCTTTTGACCCTGTCCCCTGCCAATCCTCCAGCAAGGTCAGATTACGACCATCTGTCAGCTCTACACCAATGATGTCGATCGAGTCTGCGCGGGCATGACTGCTCCACCGGCTGTTTTCGCCCTGCGCGGTCCGCATCCGACGACAATTGTAACTGCCGATATGGCGCAGTTTGGCCACGCCTGAACCAAACGCATCCCGCGCGGCAGGTTGCACCACGTGATGCTCCCACATGGCCAGCCGCAAAGTTGTGGTGCAGCTGGTTTCAACCGGATCGACCCTGGCTATCGTCAAACCCGACAACAAGCCTCGCCCGACAATGCCACAGTTCGGATCAATGGTCAGATCCTCCATGGCATCAAAGGTCACGCCGGCATCTGACAATGTTCCACGGCACAGCGCCTCATCCGCCAAGGCACGGGTCAGCTGATACGACGTGACCGGCGTGACCGGCGCGGTCACGGACAGGTCACGCAGAGGGTTCCAGTGGTCGGGCAGCGGTGATTTGGGATGCGACAGCAGCACATATCCGGCCGACCCAACAAGAAATAGAAATACGATGATCGAAAAGAAAGACGCCGCCAGATACAAGATCCGGCGGCGTCCTGTGCGTTTCGTCATACCCGATCAGCAATCAGTAGCGGTAATGCTCGGGCTTGTACGGGCCTTCCGGCGCAACACCGATATAGGCCGCTTGCTCGTTGTCCATTTTGGTCAGCTTCACGCCGATGCGATCCAGATGCAGGCGGGCTACTTTCTCATCCAGATGCTTGGGCAGGATGTAGACCTTGTTTTCGTACTGGTCACCCTTGGTGAACAGCTCGATCTGCGCCAGAACTTGGTTGGTGAACGATGCCGACATAACAAACGAGGGGTGCCCGGTGGCGTTACCCAGGTTCAGCAGACGACCTTCGGACAGCAGGATCAGGCGATTGCCCGAGGGCATCTCGATCATGTCCACCTGTTCCTTGATGTTGGTCCATTTGTGGTTCTTCAGGCTGGCCACCTGAATTTCGTTGTCAAAATGGCCGATGTTGCCGACGATGGCCATGTCCTTCATCGCGCGCATATGCTCGATCCGGATCACGTCCTTGTTGCCGGTGGTGGTGATGAAGATATCCGCGCTGGCAACTTCGTCTTCCAGCAGGGTGACCTCAAACCCGTCCATCGCAGCTTGCAGGGCGCAGATCGGGTCAACTTCGGTCACTTTCACACGGGCACCAGCGCCGCGCAGCGATGCAGCCGAGCCTTTGCCCACGTCGCCGTAACCGCAGACAACGGCAACTTTACCCGCCATCATGGTGTCGGTGGCGCGGCGGATACCGTCGACCAGCGATTCCTTGCAGCCATATTTGTTGTCGAATTTCGACTTGGTGACCGAGTCATTCACGTTGATCGCCGGGAACGGCAGGTGGCCGTCTTTCACCAGCTGATACAGGCGGTTCACGCCGGTGGTGGTTTCCTCGGACACGCCCTGAATCTGGTCGCGCATCTTGGTGAACCAGCCGGGCGAGGCCGCCATACGTTTGGCGATCTGAGCCTTGATGACCTCTTCCTCTTCCGAACCGGGGACGGGGATGATGTCTTCACCCGCTTCGGCGCGTGCGCCCAGCAGGATGTACAGCGTCGCGTCACCGCCATCGTCCAAGATCATGTTGGGGCCGTCTTCGAACAGGAAGGATTTGTCCAGATAGTCCCAATGCTCTTCCAAAGTCTGGCCTTTGATTGCGAAAACCGGAACACCAGCCTCGGCAATCGCTGCCGCCGCGTGGTCTTGCGTCGAGAAGATGTTGCACGACGCCCAGCGCACATCTGCGCCCAGCGCAACCAGTGTTTCGATCAGAACAGCTGTCTGGATAGTCATGTGCAGCGAACCGACGATGCGGGCGCCTTTCAGAGGCTTGCTTTCACCATATTCGGCACGCAATGCCATCAGGCCCGGCATCTCGGTTTCCGCGATATCCAGTTCCTTGCGGCCGAACCCGGCCAACGAAATGTCTTTGACGATATAGTCCCCGGCCATCAGGTGCTCCACTCCGGTAAATCACGTTCGGGCTGCCCCTAGCATTCCTTAGGACAGGTGGCAACGAACTTGGCCGGAAACGGGATATTCTGCCGGTATAATCAGCTTGGCTCACCCTTCAGTGCAATTTTCGGGGTCGCTTCAAAAAAATCTGTGCCAACGGCGACAATACAACTAATGCCGTTCGCCTGGGTCACCAGAACCGTATAGCTTCCGGTTTCCTTCGAGGTCCAAACCTCCATCACGGCCTGCGCTCCGCGGGTTTTCTGCAATCCGCCAAAGGTCAGCTCTTCTGAATAGTTGTTTTGCAATTTGGCAATCACATGCTCGCGTTGTGCACAGCCTTGAGCAAAGGCCGGTGGGGCAGTTGCGGCCATCCCAAAGGCCAGTGTCAGTCCAAACAGTCGCTTAAACATAGTTCGCTCCTTTCGATACGCGTTACGTTCCGAGAGGGGCACACCGAGAGGAGTATGCACCCCCCCTCAGCACAAATGTCGGTATCACCGCGCGCCAATTCAAAGCACGCCCGGTCAAGAAAAAGTTGGCAGCTGGTGATCTCGACAGGTAAAGCATAACACAAAAACGCGAAACTTACGTGTCCCACTTCACAAGGCATGGCAAAATGGCAACACAACCCCGAGCATGGCAGCGGATGTTGTCAGGGCGCAGGCTGGACCTGCTGGACCCGACCCCTGTGGATATCGAAATCGAAGATATCGCCCATGGATTGGCCTTTGTGGCCCGCTGGAACGGCCAAACAGCGGGGGATTTTGCCTATTCCGTGGCCGAGCATTCCCTGCTGGTTGAAGAGCTGTTTGGCCGTATTGCCCCCAAAGCGCCGGTGAAATGGCGGCTGGCGGCTTTGTTACATGATGCGCCGGAATATGTGATCGGAGATATGATCTCTCCGGTAAAAGCCGCCGTTGGCCCCGATTACGGCGCGCTGGATGACCGGTTGGCGGCAGCGATCCATATCCGCTTCGGTCTGCCCGCCGCAGTGCCGAAAACGGTGAAACGGCAGATCAAGAAAGCCGACAAGATCAGCGCCTGGATGGAGGCCACCCAGATAGCGGGGTTTTCCGAGGCTGAGGCGACCAAGTTCTTTGGCCGACCCGACAAGGCGGTGATGGAGGGTTTGACGATTGCGCTAAGGCCACCAGTTGAGGTGCGGCGTGCGTACATGGATCGGCATTCAGAATTGTTGTCTATGTATTAAAAATTGAGCTAAAATTGCCGCTCAATAGGCTGTGATGCTGTCGAAAAGAACTGAGCTGCGTGGTTTCCAATCCGATGTCATAGCTACATTTCCAAGCAGAAATCCTGCGTCGAGACTGAGCAGGGCTTGCTCATTGATCGTGCTACCCTTTTCTCGTTCAAGACTAGTCCGAACAACCATCACGCGGTAGCTGCAGCCGCCGATGCTAATTCGGCTTTTCTTGATTGGCTTAACGACAAAATGCCCTTGATCCACTTTATTGCCATTTATCAGTATTGAAACTGGATACTTATACATTTTTCCGGTCTTGCTCAAATCCGCCAGTTTAGCTTCTTCACTGATTTTCATTTTAATTCGACTCGCTTCGGATTTGCGCTCAACCGGGATTACGCCGTTCCAAAATCTTGTCGTAGCCTTTTCCAGCGAACCATCGCGCTTCATTCTGCTATTTGCTAAGACCGTACCATCCTCAGAAACGGTATTCGAAATTTCGAAGAAGGGGGCATTCCTTGTCAGAGTGAAGAAGTTTCCTTCAGCCAGATCAACGCAACGTGCGTAGGCCGGAGCAATGGCTAAACATAGAACCGAAAGCGTAGAGGCAATCAAAAGCTTCATGGTTGTTAGCGCCAATGAATCAAATCTCTACCGCGGACTGCGCTTCGCCAAAATCCGCTGCAACGTCCGGCGATGCATGTTCAGGCGGCGGGCGGTCTCGGAGACGTTCCGGTCGCACAGCTCATAGACCCGCTGGATATGTTCCCAACGCACGCGGTCCGCGCTCATGGGGTTTTCCGGTGGCGGGGGCAGTTCGTCCCCCTTGGCCAGCAGCGCGCTGGTGATGTCGGTGGCATCCGCGGGTTTTGACAGGTAATCGGTAGCGCCGATCTTGACGGCAGCCACAGCGGTGGCAATCGCGCCATATCCGGTCAGAACCACAACCCGGCTGTCGGGACGTTTTTCGCGCAGCACTTCGACCACATCCAACCCATTGCCATCCTCAAGCCGCAGATCAACAACGGCATAGGCAGGGGGACGAGCGGTTGAAATGGCGCGGCCTGCGGCGACGGATCCGGCGGTTTCAACTTCGAAGCCGCGCTTCTCCATGGCTTTGGCCAGACGTCTCAGAAACGGTTCGTCATCATCCACCAACAAAAGTGATTTATCGGGGCCGATGTCGAGGTCAGAGCTGTCCGCCATATTCTGTTCTTTCCGCTATTTCACGCCTTTGGCTTAACCATGAGTAATAGCAGCGCCATCCCAAAGGTCAAATCGACTGTTCGTGTTAGATCTGATCCAGAAAGCATCCGACCTTGTCAGCCATCTGCTCAGGCGTGTCATCGCGTTTGAAAAATTCAAGGAAACCGTGCTCGGGCGTCACCAGATAGGTAAAGGTGGAATGGTCGACCAGATAGAACTCATCGCCTTTGTCATGGGCCTTGTAATAAGTCTTATAAGCCTGACTGGCTGCCTTGACCTGTTCGGCCGAGCCCGTCAGCGCGATGGTCTTGCCACCAAGGTTGAACGCATAGTCATCCACCACCTCGGGCGTGTCACGGTCAGGGTCGATCGAAATGAACAGGGGTGTCACCGACTGGCCACGCTCGGCCAGGATATCCACGGCATCAGCATTGCGCGACATGTCAAAGGGGCAGACGTCGGGGCAGAAGGTATAGCCGAAATAGACCAGCGTCGGCTCGGTAATCACATCCTTGTCGGTAACGGTTTCGCCTTTGCCATTGATCAATTCGAACGGGCCACCAATGGTTGCTGAGCCACCGGCGATCTGGCTGGAACGACATTGCGCGAATTGATCATTCGACCCCACACCCCGTGTCAGCAGCCACATGGCACCCAGACCAACGGCCAGAACAACGGTTGCGAGTATGGCATAAAGACGGATCATGACATCAATCCTGCGATGAAAGGGGTTGTTGATCGTTTCGGCCGGGACACCTATCAAGATGTTCAGCCGATGCAACAGGACATAATAGACCGATGGCAAATTCCAACAGCACGTTATTGCGCGGTCAGGAACGCAGCAGCTGGATTCGGCTACGTACCCTTATCCTGCTACGCTGGGTCGCTATCATCGGCCAGTTCACGGCCATCACCGTTGCGCAACAGTACTATCACGTGCAGTTGGAACTGGCGCTGTGCTATCTGGCGATCGGTATCTCGGTCATGGGGAACATGACGGCCATCCTGTTGTTTCCCCAAAACAAACGACTGAGTGAGTTCCAGAACTTTCTGATGGTCCTGTTCGATCTGCTACAGTTGTCGATTCTTTTGTACCTGACGGGGGGCCTCAACAATCCGTTTGCCTTGTTGCTGCTGGGTCCGGTGACAATTTCAGCCAATGTAATGAGTACCCGTTCGACACTGATCGTCGGGGGCGTCGCGCTTGCGCTGACAACGGTGCTGGCAGAGTTTCATCTCCCCCTGCGCACGGCTGCAGGGGTTGAGCTTGTGATCCCTGGCATATTGCTGTTCGGAAACTGGGCCGCCATTGTCATCGCCATTGTCTTTATCGGCGCCTATTCCCACCGGGTCAGTTCCGAAGTGCAGTCCATGTCCGAAGCGCTTGCTGCAACCCACATGGCCTTGGCGCGCGAACAGAAGCTGACCGATCTGGGAGGCGTGGTCGCGGCCGCTGCGCATGAGCTAGGCACGCCACTGGCCACAATCAAACTGACCAGCGCAGAATTGATCGAAGAACTGGATGACCGCCCCGAACTGAAGGAAGACGCCGCCCTGATCCGCGAACAGGCCAACCGTTGCCGCGATATACTGCGCGACATGGGGCGTGCAGGCAAAGACGATCTGCATTTGCGACAGGCACCTCTGTCCACCGTTGTGCATGAGGCTGCCGAACCTCATATTCATCGGGGCAAGACCGTTCATTTCGCTGAAGGTCCGGTTGGGGACGGCGATGTGCAGCAGCCCTCGATCCTGCGAAAGCCCGAGATTATCCACGGCCTGCGCAACCTGATCCAGAATGCAGTGGATTTCGCCCGGGGCAACGTCTGGGTCGAAGCAGAATGGACCACCGATCATATTATCATCGACATTATGGATGACGGGCGCGGCTACCCTGTATATATGATCGGCAGGATTGGCGATCCCTTCATGCGTCGTCGCCGGGCCGAAACAGATCAGCAAACACGCCCGGAATATGAAGGAATGGGCTTGGGCCTGTTCATCGCTAAAACCTTGTTGGAACGCAGCGGTGCCGAGCTGCATTTTGCTAACGGCTCGGACCCCTATCAGAACTTGTGTGATGATCCCGAACGCCGGGGCGCAATCGTAAGGGTTTCATGGCCGCGTAACCTGGTAGACGCACAGACCGGCGATACACCAGTGCCTTCGGGCGCAAATCAACGTATTCAGGTCTGAATTAAGACCCCGTTAACTATTCCGGCGCATAGTTTTCTTTTGTGGTGTTATCCCCGAGGAACGCATGGTCGAGTGGATCATCCTGGCCGCTATCAGCCTAGTATCAGCCAGTCTGGCAGCGCAGTGGCTTTTACCCCGTCGCCGACAAACAGGTGACAATTTCGGACTGTCCGCCCCGGCATCGCTGTTTAACTCGGTATTCCTATTCGACGAAGACCGGTTAATCAGCCATTCGGACATCGCACTGGACGGGTTTGAATCTGTGCGCGATTGGGCCGATCTTCGCCGCCTGTTGCAAAGGGATTTCCCAACCTTTCCGGAGGTTCCCGATCATATTCGGCAGGCAGGTAGTTTGGTCATCCCTGCTATTGACTGCACCATCGAACGGGATGTTCTTTGTGAATGGATCGACGGGATCGTCCGCGTTCAGCTGCGCGATAGCATAGATCGACCGTCAGCGGTGCAACGCGACGCACAGGACCCAATCCGACTGGCGATGGAGCAGGCTCCGTATCCTGTCTGGTTGCAGGATCACCAAGGCAATGTACGGTGGTGCAATGCCGCCTATGTCTCTTTGGTGCGTAAAGTGCGCGGTCAGGATACCGATCTGACTGCTCCTCTGTTTCCGGGCGCGGACGGCGAAACGCGGTTGAGCACAAAAACTCGTATATCAATCTCGTCCCAAGACAGTGAAAACAAGCTATGGTTCGACCTGACATTAGTTGATCATACCGAAGGGCACCTGTGCTATGCGGTCGATATAAACGCCATCGTTGCGGCCGAAACCACCCAGCGCAAATTCGTCCAGACAATGACGAAAACCTTTGCCCAGCTTTCCATAGGGTTAGCCATTTTCGACCGAAACCGCCAACTGGCTCTGTTCAACCCGGCCTTGATCGACCTGACCGCCTTACCCCCGGACTTCCTGAGCTGCCGCCCTAGCCTGTCCAGCTTTTTTGACCGGCTGCGCGATCAGCAAATGATACCAGAACCCAAGAACTACCGAAGCTGGCGCAATCAGATGAATGATCTTCTCGAAGCTGCCGAGGACGGGAATTATCAGGAAACCTGGTCGCTGCCGTCCGGTTCAGTTTATTCGGTCAGCGGCCGCCCCCACCCTGACGGCGCCGTGGCCTTTTTGTTCGAAGATATCACTGCCGAGATCACTCTGACCCGGAGGTTCCGTTCGGAAATGGATTTGATGCAGTCAGTGCTGGACAAGTTGGTCGACGCCATCGCTGTATTTGGCGACGACGGAACCCTGGCCTTCACCAATCGTGCATATCAACAGCTGTGGGGCGATACCGGAGAGGTCGGGTTCGAGCCGGATTCCGTACTGGAAGTGACGCGCACTTGGCAGGAGCATTGCGCGGCCACACCAATACTGGGAGAAATCCGGGATTTTGTGGAAATGCGGGAAAATCGCGCCGAATGGTCCAGCGGGCTTCGCTTGCGAAACGGCACCAACCTAACCTGTACTGTCAGCCCTATGCAGAACGGCGCAACGATCGTCCGGTTCACGACCGAAGATGCACCGAAAGCTCTGCCAATCCGGCAAATCAGCGCTTGAACCGGGTTGCAGCCGACCGGACGTAAGGCCATTGTGGCGCCATGACGCCGCATTCACGTTCGATCACCCTGAATTCGCCTGAAGAAACCGCAGAACTGGCCACCGGCCTGGGTGCGAAATTGCAACCTGGCGATATCGTTTTGCTTGAGGGCGAGATCGGCAGCGGCAAAACCCATTTTGCCCGCAGCCTGATCCAATCACTGATGATTGTGCCAGAGGATGTCCCATCACCCACCTTCACACTGGTGCAAGCCTATGACACCCCGTCCGGCGATATCTGGCATTGCGATCTGTACCGACTGAGCGCGGTGGAAGAGATCGAAGAATTGGGCCTGACCGAAGCATTCGACACTGCCATCTGTCTGATCGAATGGCCCGGCAAACTGGGCCCGTTAACCCCAACCAACGCCCTGACACTCCACTTACAAACAGACCCTAATTCAATGGAAAAACGTCACTTGAACCTATGCTGGTCCGATCCGAAATGGCCCCAAAAACTGGAGTGCGCCGCATGACAAACCGGGCTGTTCTGGCCGAGGCCCTGATTGCACAAACACCTTGGTCCAACGCGATACGCACTCCGCTGGCCGGGGATGCCTCGCACCGCCGGTATGAGAGATTGACCGATCCTGACACTGGCCAGACAGCGGTTCTTATGGACTCTGCTCCCGACAAGGCTGAACCGGTCGAGGCCTTTGTCCGCATGGCAAAATACTTAAGAAAAATCGGCCTCAGCGCGCCCGAGATCTATGCCGAGGACACAGAATTCGGCTTTTTGCTGCTGGAAGATTTCGGCGATGACCTGTTCGCCCGCGTTCTGGAGCAACACCCGAAGAAAGAGCGCGAACTGTATGAGGCCGCAACCGATGTACTGATCGAGCTACATAAGGCGCCAACCTTGTCGCTGCCCTCGTACGACCCGACCCTGATGACCGAGCTAGCGGCGCTGGCTTTCACCAAATACGCACAGGCGGTTTTTGGTGAACACGACACGGACGCCCGGGTCCGATTCGAGCACCGCTTTTCGGACATTCTGCATCGCGAAACCTCGGGCAGCAAAGTGGTCGTCCAGCGCGACTATCATGCGGAAAACATGATCTGGCTGCCAAATCGCGAGGGAGTGAAGCGGGTAGGCCTTCTGGACTTCCAAACCGCCATGCTGGGGCATCCGGCTTATGACCTTGTCTCGATGCTGCAGGATGTGCGTCGCGACGTATCCCCGGGTACTGAGATGCGGATGGTGAACCGGTATATCACAGCAACAGGAGTGAATGATCACGATTTTCGCACCGCTTATGCTGTGCTGGGTGCACAAAGAAACTTGCGAATTCTCGGGGTGTTTGCTCGTCTGGCAACAGAACATGGCAAGCCAAATTACATTGACCTGATCCCGGCCACATGGGCGCATCTTATGCGCGATCTGAACCACCCTGCGTTGGTCACAGTCTCCGATCTGCTGCGAGATGCCCTGCCCGCACCAACCCCCGAGAATCTGGACAGGCTCAGACAGACATGACCCGACACCCCGACGCCGTGATGCTGTTTGCTGCCGGGTTTGGCACTCGCATGGGCGCGTTGACTAAAGACCGGCCCAAACCGCTGATCGAAGTCGCAGGTCGCCCTTTGATTGACCACGCGTTGGATATGGTCGACGATCTGCAACCGGCGCAAGTTGTTGCCAACCTGCATTACCTGCCCGACCAACTCGAGGCGCATCTGGCCCCGAAAGGCATAAAGCTATCGCGCGAAGAGCCCGAAATTCTGGAAACAGGCGGCGGTCTGCGCGCCGCCCTACCCTTATTGGGAGAGGGTCCGGTTTACACCCTGAACACCGATGCGATCTGGTCTGGGCCGAACCCGCTGACCCTTCTGCGCGATATCTGGGACCCTGACCGGATGGATGCCTTGCTGATGTGTGTGCCAATCGGGCAAACCATTGGCCATTCCGGGTCCGGCGATTTCACCGCGGATGCGGATGGGCGAATCATGCGCGGGCCGGGGCTTATCTATGGCGGGGCGCAGATCATGAAGACCGAAGGGCTGGTGGCGATTTCAGAAAAAGCGTTCTCGCTAAACATTCTCTGGGATCAGATGCAAAGGAAAGGGCGTCTGTTCGCCGCCATCTATCCCGGCCGCTGGTGCGATGTGGGCCGCCCAGAAGGTATCGCTTTGGCCGAAGGTCTGATTGCCGATGTTTGAGCCCAGCGCCGCGCCGCGTGTCTTTGCCGTTCCACCCGGCGCTGATTTCCCCAAAGCGTTGGTAAACGGATTGCGGGTGCGCAGCGCCGATCACCCGCCCGAAGCGCTGGCGCGCATACAACTGGTCGTCAACACCCGACGCATGGCCCGCCGCGTGCGCGAACTGTTCGATCAGGGCCCGGCCTGTCTTTTGCCGCGGCTTTCTTTGCTGACCGACCTGGGTGAAAGCGTCGATCTCGCGCAAATCCCTCCGGCCATTCCACCCCTGCGGCGCAGGTTGGAGTTGACGCAGTTGATCTCCAAGCTGTTGGAGCAACAACCGGATCTCGCTGCGCGATCCTCATTGTTTGACCTGTCCGACAGTCTGGCCGCGCTGATTGATGAAATGCAGGGCGAAGGGGTATCCCCCGACGCGATCCGGCAACTGGATGTCAGCGATATGTCCGGTCATTGGGCCCGCGCGCAGGCGTTTATCGGGATTGCCGATCATTTCATCGATTCCGGCCCCGATGCGCTGGATGCGCAAGCGCGACAGCGGCGCGTGGTGGAAAACCTGATTGACCGCTGGCAGGTTTCACCGCCGCAGCATCCGGTGATCCTTGCGGGCTCGACCGGGTCGCGCGGTACCACGCTTATGCTGATGGAGGCTGTGGCCCGCCTGCCGCAAGGGGCATTGATCCTGCCCGGCTATGATTTCGACCAGCCGGACACTGTCTGGCGGGGGTTGGACGAGGCGCTGACCTCGGAAGATCACCCGCAATACCGGTTCCGGAAGCTGATGACACGGCTTGAGCTTCAGCCCGGACAAATCAAGCATTGGACAAATGGTTCTGCCCCCTCACCCGCCCGTAACAAACTGATTTCACTTGCATTACGCCCTGCCCCAATCACCGATGCCTGGATGTCCGAAGGCCCTCAACTGACCAATCTGGACGATGCCACCCAAGACCTGACGCTGGTCGAGGCGCAATCCCCCCGGGCCGAGGCGCTGGCCATCGCTTTACGCCTGCGAGAAGCAGCCGAAACCGGCCAGACCGCAGCGTTGATCACGCCTGACCGGATGTTGACCCGTCAAGTCAGCGCTGCGTTGGATAGATGGGACATCCTGCCCGACGACAGTGCGGGCCTGCCGTTGCAATTGTCACCTCCGGGTCGGTTCCTACGCCACGTGGCGGGTCTGTTCGCCCGGAGGCTCGAAGGTGAGGCGCTGCTGACCCTGCTGAAACACCCGCTCTGCCATGGCGGCGGTGGTCGCGGCGCACATCTGCTGCATAGCCGCGATCTGGAACTGGATTTGCGGCGGCATGGCCCTCCGTTTCCCAACAGCGCCAGCCTGACCGCGTTCGCCATCCGCAAAGAGGTACCCGAGCGCTGGATGCTCTGGCTCGCCACGCATTTTTGCAACCAGCACGTAACCGGTGAGCTGCCATTGTCAGAGTGGGTATCGCGTCTGCGGAGTTTGGCCGAGGCGATTTCCGCCGGAAGCGAGGGTGAAACCGGACCACTGTGGGAGAAGAACGCAGGTCAAAAGGCATTGGCAGTTCTGACCGCAATGGAGAACGAGGCCCAACATGGCGGCCAGATGACCGCCCACGATTTTACCGATCTGCTGGGTGCATTGCTGGCCGGAGAAGAAGTTCGCGACCGTGATGCGCCGCACCCGCATATCATGATCTGGGGTACGCTCGAAGCGCGGGTACAGGGCGCCGATCTGCTGATCCTGGGCGGCTTAAACGAGGGCAGTTGGCCCGAGGCCGCTGCACCAGACCCATGGCTTAACCGACAGATGCGCGACAAGGCAGGTTTGTTGCTGCCTGAGCGCCGGATCGGTCTGTCGGCCCACGATTTCCAACAAGCTGTCGGCGCGCCCGAGGTCTGGCTAACCCGTGCAACCCGATCCGATGACGCCGAAACCGTGGCATCACGCTGGCTGAACCGCATGACGAACCTGTTGCAGGGCTTGACTGGGCAGGGTGGTCCCGAAGCCCTGTCAGCCATGCGTTCACGGGGTCAAAAATACCTGCGCTGGGCAGAACAGCTCGAGACTGCACCCCGGATAGAACCCGCCCCACGCCCGTCGCCGCGCCCCCCTGTTGCGGCCCGCCCGCGCCGCCTGAGCGTGACCGAGATCAAGCGCCTGATCCGTGATCCATACGCAATCTACGCCAAGCACGTGCTGCGCCTGCGGCCACTGGATCCTCTGGTACAGGCGCCGGATGCTTTGCTGCGCGGGATCGTTATCCACGAAATCCTCGAACATTTCGTCAAGGACAGTGTTCTTGATTCCGCCTTGCTGACCCGCGAAAACTTTCTGAAACGCGCAGAGACTCTGCTGGACCGGCACGTGGCGTGGCCCACCGCCCGAAAACTTTGGCTGGCACGGTTAGAACGGATCGCAGACGATTTCCTGCGCGCCGAAACGTCCCGGCGCGGTGACGGAGGGCCGGTGGCGTTTGAGGCAGCTATGAAATTGGTGCTGTCGCCACTGGATTTCACCATCGCAGGTCGGGCCGATCGGATTGACGTCAACAGCCGGGGCGCGCTGCGGATCGTGGATTACAAAACCGGTACGCCACCGACCGAAAGCCAGCAGGCCAAATTCGACAAGCAGCTGTTGATTGAGGCCGCCATGGCCGAGCAGGGCGCTATCGAAGGGATCGACCCGCTGCCTGTGGCCGAGGCTATCTTTATCGGCATGGGCGGAACCTACAAAGAGGTCCAGGCACCCTTGGCCAAGGAGCCGCCAGATAAGGTACTGGCCGAGCTAAAAGAGTTGATTTCGGCTTATTTAGAGCCTGATCAGGGCTTCACGTCCCGTAGAATGTTGCACAAGGACTCCGACATCGGGGATTATGACCATCTATCCCGCTTCGGCGAGTGGGACCGTACAGACGAAACCACGCCAGAGGACCTGATATGAGCGCCCGTAACGACGCAACCGAGCGGCAGGTGCAGGCGGCGCGGCCCGATGCCTCGACCTGGCTGGCGGCCAATGCGGGCTCAGGCAAAACCCGGGTTCTGACCGATCGGGTGGCACGGTTGTTGCTGAACGGGGTACAGCCGCAGCACATCCTATGCCTGACCTATACAAAGGCCGCCGCCAGCGAGATGCAGAACCGGCTGTTCAAGCGGCTTGGTAAGTGGGCAATGCTGGATAACAACGAGCTTGAGGCCGAATTGGTCGAGCTTGGCGTGACAGGTGCCATTGATCCCAATCGGCTGGCGCAGGCCCGCACCCTGTTCGCCCGCGCAATTGAGACGCCGGGCGGTCTGAAGATTCAGACGATTCACTCGTTCTGTGCGTCCTTGCTGCGGCGGTTCCCGCTGGAGGCTGGGGTCAGTCCGCAATTCTCCGAGATGGAGGACCGCGCCGCAGCCCTGTTGCGCGAAGAAATTGTCGAAGATTTTGCCGAAGGTCCGCAGGCCGCGCTGATCGAGGATGTCGCCCGGTTCGTTACAGACACCGGATTTGAAAACCTCACTGCCGCCATCACTTACAAGCGCAACCTGTTTACCAAACCCTTGGATTGGCACGATCTTTTACAGCAATTCGACCTACCAGATGGGTTTGACGAAGACGCCTTGCTGGATCGCGTTTTCCTGGGAGGTGAAGTCGATCTGATCCGATCGATCTTGCCCGCACTAACCGAAAGTGGCGGCAATAACGCCAAGGCCGCCGCCAAACTGGCAACATTTACCGATGCGCGGATCAGCAGCCTGCCCACATTGGAAAACGTATTTCTGACGGGAAAGTCGGCCAAGGAACCTTTCGCCGCGAAGATCAACAGCTTTCCCACCAAAGCCCTGCGCGAGGGTGCGCTGGCCGGGCAGATGCCTCAGTTGGAATCGTTCATGCTGCGGATCGAAGCCGCTCGTGAGCAGCGGTTGGCACTGGTCGCTGCACGCAAGACGCATGTCCTGCACCGCTTTGCCGCCGCATTCCTACCGGAATATGAACGACGCAAGCAGTTGCGCGGCTGGCTGGATTTCGACGACCTGATCCTGCGCGCACGGCAGGTGCTGAATGACCCCGCGGTGGCTGAATGGGTATTGTACCGGCTGGACGGTGGCATTGACCACATTCTGGTGGACGAAGCGCAGGATACCAGCCCGGACCAATGGGACGTGGTCGAAAAGCTGGCGCAGGAATTTACCAGCGGGGAAGGGGCGAGATCCGGAGTCGAGCGCACCATCTTCGTGGTCGGCGACAAAAAACAATCCATCTATTCATTTCAGGGTGCAGACCCAAAAGCCTTTGACCAGATGCAGGGCGAGTTTGGCCGCAAACTGACAGAATCAGGTTCTAAACTGTGGGATTTGACGTTGGAATACTCGTTCCGATCCTCCAGCGCGATCCTGTCTCTGGTCGATATCCTGTTTGAAAACCGCGTTGAGGCCGGGTTTCACAAGGACAGCCAGCATCGCGCCTTCAAGTCTTATCTTCCCGGTCGGGTCGATCTTTGGCCGGTGATTGAAAAGGTCGACGAAGACCACGACGGAGACTGGACCGACCCGGTGGATCGTCCGGGATCGCGCCATCACACCGTCATTCTGGCCGAGAAGGTGGCCAAGTCGATCAAGGACATGATCGACAGCGGCGAGACGATCCCCGAGGATGGCAAAACACCCGGCGCTTTCGTGCGTCGCAAGGTGCAACCGGGGGATTTCCTGATCCTCGTCCAGCGCCGATCAGACCTGTTTGCCGAAATCATACGCGCCTGCAAAGCCTTGCGCCTGCCCATTGCCGGGGCTGACCGTCTGAAGGTGGGCGCGGAGCTGGCCGTGAAAGATCTGGCCGCTTTGCTAAGCTTTCTGGCCACGCCCGAGGACAGCCTATCGCTGGCGACCGTGCTGAAATCGCCTTTGTTTGGCTGGACGGAACAGCAACTCTTTGATCTGTCGCACAGGCGGCAGGAACAATTCCTGTGGGCCGCGCTGCGCCATCGTGCCGAAGAGTTTCCTAAAACGCTGGAAATCCTAAATGATCTGCGTGGCCAGATCGACTTTCTGCGCCCCTACGACTTGATCGAGCGCATTCTCACGCGCCACGACGGACGCCGCAAATTACTGGGGCGTCTGGGGGCAGAGGCCGAGGATGGAATCAACGCGCTGCTGTCGCAGGCGCTGGCTTATGAGCGTACCGATATCCCCAGCCTGACAGGATTCCTCGTCTGGATGCAGACCGACGATCTGGAAATCAAACGTCAGATGAGCGGTGTTGGCAACATGATCCGGGTGATGACGGTGCATGGCTCCAAGGGGCTTGAGGCGCCTATCGTGATCCTGCCGGATACCGGCAAACGTCAGGCCCCGCGCGATGCCGAGATCATGGTGGGTGAGGGGATACCGCTGTGGAAAGTACCGGCAGACGCCTCGCCGGCCTTGATTGCACAGGCGCGGGCCGAGGCCCGCGACAGGGAGGAAAATGAGCGGCTTCGTCTGCTATATGTGGCTCTAACACGGGCGGAAAAGTGGTTGATCGTGGGCGCGGCTGGGGATGTCGGCAAGGACGGAACCAGCTGGTATCAGATGGTTGAGGCCGCGATGGCGCGCGCAGGGGCTACTCAGCTACCCGGCTCCGAGACCTTGCGTCTAGCCCACGCGGATTGGGACGCGTTGCCAATGGTGGAACACACGGAAGCAGAGGTTGCCGAAACGCCTTTGCCCGAACACTTCACGTCCTCGGCCACCGCCCCGGAACCAGCGCCGGATACACTCAGCCCTTCAGATCTGGGCGGAGCCAAGGCGGTTCCCGGCGACAGCGGCCTGGATGAAGAAGCTGCCAAACTGCGCGGCACGCGCCTGCACCTGTTGCTAGAGCATTTGCCATCCGTCGAACAGGACACGTGGTCGCAGCTTTGCGCCCGGATTCTACCTGATATGCAGGAAATCGAACGTCAGGAGCTGTTGAATGAGGCAATTGGCGTTTTGACAAGCGGGCGTCTGCAGGCCGTTTTTGCAGCTGACACACTGGCCGAAATCCCTATCACGTCGGACCTGAGCGGGGTGCGCATTCACGGTGTGATCGACCGGCTGATCGTGACGAAGACCGATGTGCAGGTAATTGATTTCAAATCCAATACCATCGTTCCGAATAGTCCGACCACTTGCCCCGAAGGCTTGTTGCGGCAGATGGGGGCTTACGCGCAGGCTTTGGCGCAGATCTATCCGGACCGCGAAATTCGCACGGCCATCCTGTGGACCCGCACAGCAGAGCTGATGTGGCTGCCACACGATCTGGTGACAGAGGCATTGGCACGCGCCCAGATATCTTGACCTCGGATTGTCCCGACCCTACGTTCAGTTCCCGAGTTTACCCCATTCAGGAGACAGAATATGTCGACCGTAGCCGTAACCGACGATACCTTTGACGCCGAAGTCAAGAATTCCGACATCCCAGTTGTTGTCGATTTCTGGGCCGAATGGTGTGGCCCCTGCAAGCAGATTGGCCCCGCTCTGGAAGAGCTGGCCGCTGAATACGGCGACAAGGTGAAAATCGCCAAGGTTGATGTGGACAGCAACCCGAACTCGGCCGCCGCCATGGGCGTGCGCGGCATTCCGGCGCTGTTCATCTTCAAGGATGGCCAGGTTGTTTCGAACCGCGCAGGCGCGGCCCCGAAAGCGGCGCTGCAAAGCTGGATCGAAGAATCCATCTGATCGGATGTGATCAGAAAACATCGAAGGCGCCTGACATCGGGCGCCTTTTTTTGTTCTGAGGAGGATCAGATGGCAAAAACACGGGTTCTTGTGGAATTCGGAATGGGCACGTCGCTGCGTCGTGAGGCCTATACCGAGGCCGCGTTGCGAGCGATCAAAGATGCACTGTGGCATAACTCGGTCAACATGGCCGAGCTGTTCGGTTTTCCGAAAGAGGCTATGATCATCGACGCTGAGATCGGTGTGCAGAAACCCGATCAGGTGGATCGGGACGCGCTGAAAGCCATTTTCCCTTATGGCCAGCCGAATATCACCGTCACGCAAGGTGGGCTGGATATCGAAAAGCCGCATACCGATGGTCGCACCGTCATCGCAAATGCCGCCATCATCGTCTCATTCGACATGGAGCCCGTGACATGACCGAGAAACGAATAATTCTGGAAATGGGCACCGGCAACGACCTGTATGGGCAGGATTACACAAAGGCCGCGCAGAGGGCGGTGCAAGACGCGCTGCATCATTCGTCGATCACCCTGTTTTCAAAGCTGGGCATCGACCATGCCGAGATGCGCGTGCAAGTGACGATTGGCGTGCAAAACCCGGATCGCGTGGATTGCGACTTGGTCGCCGCCGATCTGCCCCGTGGTCGTGCCGAGGTTCGGGCTGTCAAAGGTGGGCTGGATGTCGAGGATACTGAAGCTGGTACAGTGCACGTGGTTGCGACTGCCGCTATCGAGGCCTTCCTGCCGGATCTCGCCGGTCAATACAAACTGACCTGACAAAGAAAAAGCCGCTCGGACGAGCGGCTTGCTTTCTTCTTCGCACTGTTAGCGGATTAGACGTCGCTGATGTCCGCACGGCACAGGCCGATATCGTCCAGCTGTGCGTCGCTCAGTTCCGACAGGACCTTGCGAGTTTTGCGAGTTTCATTCCACGCGACCGCATTGTCATAGATTGCGTAGAACGTGTCCACTACGTGCAGGATGGTAGCTGCTCCGAGCGGCGCATGGATATTTGCAGTGGTTGCCATTTGCGCATTCCTTCAAACAGAAACAGCCGACCCTTCGTCGGTTGTGAGCTTCATTTAGGACCAACAGCCGAGTCTCACAATTGCTAGTCCGGTAACCCCGAATTGCGATTCTTGCATATCTTTTAAGCAGCTTGTGACCTGTTGCGCTGCGGGCGGGTCCGGCCCATATAGGGTGCCAGCGAAGAATGGAGGCCCTGATGGCAGACAGCGATTTTCCCGGTTGGCATGGCACAACGATCATTGGCGTCAAAAAGGGCGGCCAGGTGGTGATTGCCGGCGACGGACAGGTCAGCCTGGGTCAGACCGTAATCAAGGGCACCGCCCGCAAGGTGCGCCGCCTGTCCCCCGGCGGGTTCGAGGTTGTTGCCGGTTTCGCCGGATCGACCGCTGATGCGTTTACTTTGCTGGAAAGGCTGGAAGCCAAGCTTGAGGCCACACCGGGGCAACTGGCCCGTGCCTCGGTCGAGCTGGCCAAGGATTGGCGCACCGACAAGTACCTGCAAAAGCTTGAGGCGATGCTGATCGTCACCGACGGTAAAGACCTACTGGTGATCACCGGGGCAGGGGACGTGCTGGAACCGGAACACAACGTGGCAGCCATTGGATCTGGTGGGAACTTTGCTCTGGCTGCGGCCCGCGCGATGATGGACAGCGACAAACAGGCCGAGCAGGTTGCGCGTGAGGCGATGGCGATTGCCGCCGATATCTGCGTCTATACCAACGGTAATCTGACGGTTGAGACGATCTAAGACGATTTGCGTTTATCTAAAAACACATCATCGAAATACGTGTTCGACCGAAGGGAGAGGCAGCGTATTTCGATTCAAATCAAACGAAAAACTGTCTCAGGCTAGCAGCGCCTTTATTTCTTTTCCTTTCCAGCGCAGATGCATGCCGATCAGACCCATGATCGCGGCAATGATCACGATGTAATAAGGCACGCGGATGTCGATGCTCATCAATCCGCCGCCTACCAAGGACATGACCCCTCCGGCCAAACAGAAAACAGCGGTGGTAACGCCCATGACCCAACCTTGGTCGGCCTCACTGACGGATGATGAAAACAGGCCCAGCATGGTCGGGTAGGATACGCCAAAGAAGAAGTAGAAGAAGAACACCGGAATATAGCTCAACACTCCGCTGGGACTGAAGGCGAAGGCAAAGCCACAGACGACCATTGTGACCAGCGAGGTATAGATTATCTGGTGTTTACTGAACCGCTGCTGCGCAGGTTTCACAAGGAAGGTACTGGAGAACGCCAGCGCAAAACCGATTGTCACCATTGCCATGCTGCCACCGATCACGCCGTATCCCCATGCGCTGGTCAAGAAGTTGTCGACGAAGACATAAAACGTGACATTAGCGATCATGAATAGTGCATAGACCGGCAGGATTTTCAGAACCATCGGATGTTCACGCACCGCGATCAGACTGTCCGTGATATCGCGAGGACGGAACACAAAAGGTTCACGTTCGGTGCGCGTATCCTTGAAGAAGGTCATCACAAGGAAGATGGCAATCAGCACCAGAACGAAAGCCCCATAAAAGGGCGTTTTCAACGTTGCAAAGCTGCCCAGCAGGGCCGCATCTGAAAGGACGGCCCCGATAATCGGGCCCCCGACCAGGCCAAAGCTGACACCGGTCACGATGTAACCCATATTGCGGTCCCGGTCGGCAGCGTCGGTACTACCGTCAATCATCGCCGCCTGTGCGATCGGCTGATTGCCAGCAGTAAACCCCGTGATCGAGCGGCCAATGATCAGCAGCAGCAGACTGTTCATGTAAAGTGATGCGATAGTCAGGGCATAACCGACAAGCGCTCCGCCCAGACAAACCAGCAACGCATTTTTGCGCCCTATGGAATCCGAGACTTTCGACACGTAAACCACGCCCAGAAACCAGGACAGAAAAAAGCACCCGATCACCAGCCCATAAAAGAAATGGCGGCGGCCCACAGGCGTGCTGTCGGGCAGAAATCCGGATTTAGTTTCCATTATGAGGGAATTGATGATGGGAAAAACCAACCCTTGCCCGATCAGGTCTACAAACACCACGAACAGCAAGGTGATTTTGGCAATCTTCGTCATAAAATTCGCCCTCGGTTCCAATGCCTTGGGGCGAGTGTAGCAGACAGGCGTTGCGTCACCTAATGCCAAGTCAGAGGCCGGGCGAACCGGCCTCTGACCAGTAGAATTATTTCAGCGATGCAACACCCAGCGGGACACCGGCGACCTCGCACCAGATGTACACTTCGTTGTAGCCCGACACATCCATGGTCGGCGGCACGGCATAAGACTGTTTGCCGGTCAGGTTCAGCAGCGCGCCCAGTTTGCTGTCGGGGGCGTAGGTGCCGTCCTTACCAAAGGCCACGCGGGGATCGGGGCCGCCATCCAGCGAGAAGTCGTCGCCCAGCTCTACGATGTAGCGCTCGCCATCCTTGACCAGTTTCACCGAGCCGCTGGTTATGTGGTTCGAACGGCCCTCGAACGTGCCGTTCTTTTTGGCGCCGCCAGCCAAAGCAGTGGTGGTGCCGGCCAAGGTCAGCGCCGCACCGGTGGCAGCAGCTTTCACGAAAAGCGAACGACGAGTCATCATGATGAGGTATCTCCAAAAAATTGTCGCGGGCTAGGGTGCCCATCGCCGCAAGTTATGCCGCAGGCAATGGTCACAAAGCGATTCACATCATGGCGAAAACCCGTGTGCGTTCCGTGAGATGTCGTGATGTTGTCGTGATCGGCTTGTGTTTTCGCTCGGTATGATTAGGTTCCGCTGCGAAACAGACGGATAGATTTGACATGACCGACCTGACCCCGCGCGAGATCGTCTCGGAACTGGACCGCTTTATCATCGGGCAGAAAGACGCCAAGCGTGCCGTGGCCGTGGCGCTGCGCAACCGCTGGCGGCGCAAGCAATTGGCCGATGACATTCGGGACGAGGTCTATCCCAAGAACATCCTGATGATTGGCCCCACCGGCGTCGGCAAGACCGAAATCAGCCGCCGTCTGGCCAAGCTGGCCCGCGCACCTTTTATCAAAGTCGAAGCGACCAAGTTCACCGAGGTCGGTTATGTGGGTCGCGACGTGGAACAGATTATCCGCGATCTGGCCGATGCGGCCATCATCCAGACCCGCGAATACATGCGCGAAGACGTCAAGGCGCGTGCTCATCAAGCCGCCGAAGATCGGGTGATTGCTGCCATTGCAGGCGAAGACGCCCGCGAAGGCACGCGCGAGATGTTTCGCAAAAAGCTGAAAGCAGGTGAACTGGACGACACAGTGATCGAGCTGGAACTGTCCGACAGCTCAAACCCGATGCCAATGTTCGACATTCCCGGGCAGCCCGGCAGCCAGATGGGGATGATGAACCTAGGTGATATCTTTGGCAAAGCCTTTGGCGGACGCACTGTCAAGAAACGCATGACCGTCGCAGAAAGCTACGACGCACTGATCGGGGAAGAGGCCGACAAGCTGCTGGATGATGAAACCGTCAACCGTGTGGCGCTGGAGTCGGTCGAACAGAACGGTATCGTGTTTCTGGACGAGATCGACAAAGTCTGCGCGCGCACAGACGCACGCGGTGGCGATGTCAGCCGCGAAGGGGTGCAGCGGGACCTGCTGCCTCTGATCGAAGGCACCACTGTTTCAACCAAGTACGGCGCGGTGAAAACCGATCATATCCTATTCATCGCATCTGGTGCGTTCCACATTGCCAAACCGTCAGACCTGTTGCCGGAACTTCAGGGCCGTCTTCCGATCCGCGTGGAACTGCGCGCCCTGACCGAAGAAGATTTCGTTCGCATCCTGACCGAAACAGACAACGCCTTGACCCGCCAGTACACCGCATTGATGGGAACAGAAGAAGTCACCGTCAGCTTTACAGATAACGGCATCGCTGCGCTGGCGCGTATCGCTGCTGACGTGAACCAGAGCGTCGAAAACATCGGTGCGCGGCGGCTGTACACTGTGATGGAGCGCGTGTTCGAAGAGCTTTCATTCACCGCACCCGATCAGGCCGGAGCCGAGATCACGGTAAACGCGCAGTTTGTAGAGGACAATCTGGGCGAACTGACCAAATCAACTGACCTGAGTCGTTACGTCCTGTAACCTTTTCAGCCAGATTTCGCTGCTGTTCTGACCCTATGTCGCTGGACGTGGGGTCAGAATTCGATAGCTTAGCGCAAAAGGGCTCAAGGACCCCACGCGATGCGCTATCTAATCATTTTATTAGTGTCCCTTTCATTGGGCGCCTGCGTTGACAGGTCCGTATCTGAAATTGTGCCATCCGCTGCATCTGTTGGAACACCTAAAACGGTGTTTGCCAGTACAACCCGTGCTCGTGAGGCAGACGGGACTTATGGATTTCAACGCGGCGAAAAACTGAGGTTTCTGGAAACTACGGTATCCATACCCCCAACGCATACGCCCGGAACCCTTCAGTTTTCATATGCGAACCCGAATCCGAAAAAAGAATTCGTCCTTGCAAATGTGACCGAACTGGACGGGCCACAGGGGCTGCACGAGCATCTGCGCGGTCAAGACGACGTCACGATCTTTGTGCACGGCTACAACTCCACCCAAACAGAAACCATATTCCGTGCGGCTCAACTTTCCCACGACATCGGCATTCCGGGTTCTATTCTGGTTTATTCCTGGCCCAGTCGCGCGACCGGATTTGGATATGCTTACGACCTGGACAGCATGCTTTTCGCCCGCGATGGTCTGGAACAGACCATTCGTGAATTGAAATCCATGGGCGTCAAACGGGTTCTTCTCGTTGCACATTCCATGGGCAGCGCCCTTTCAATGGAGGTGATGCGCCAAGCGGAACTGCAGGAACCTGGATGGGCTAACAGAAACATTGAAGGTGTGGTTCTGATCTCTCCCGATTTGGATGTGGATCTGTTCCGGTCACAGATGGGACGGATCAATAACCCGCCTGACCCATTCATTGTCATGGTTTCACAAAAGGACAAGATTCTGAACATATCATCCCGCCTTCGTGGTACGGATGAAGGAGAGCGGCTGGGCAACATCAGCTCGATTGAGACATTAAAGGAATTCCCGATCAACGTGATCGACACGACTGCATTTAACAGCGATGCTCAATCTTCGCATTTCGTTGCAGCGACGTCTCCGGCTCTGCTGGCAATCCTTAGCTCGGTCCGCCGTGTCACAAATACGTTCGGGCCAGATGAAAAAACCCTCGACATTCTGGTTCCGCCTGACGAACGCAACCCTGTCGGCGCAACCGAAATCGTCTTGACGGAAACCGGGCAGGCGCAGGTTTCAACTCCGTGACGCAGTACAAACTGCTTGGTTTCCTTTACCAGAACGCCTCATGGCTGAGTGCCGGTGTTTTGTTGACCTTCCTGTCTAGTTTTGGCCAGACATTCTTTATCTCGATCTTCGCTGGTGAAATCCGCGCGGCCTATGGGCTAAGCCACGGATCATGGGGCGCAATCTATTCACTGGGCACTACCCTGTCGGCCGTTGTGATGATCTGGGCAGGAGGGTTGACTGACATTCTCCGCGTGCGGGTATTGGGCCCAGTGGTGCTGGCTGGATTAACACTTGCCGCGCTAGCCATGGCGCTGAACAGCTGGGTATTTCTGTTGCCTCTGGTGATTTTCCTGTTGCGTTTGTTCGGGCAAGGGATGAGCACCCATCTTGCTTTGGTCGCCATGGCGCGCTGGTTCACCGCAAACCGTGGCAAAGCGCTGTCGATTGCCTCAATCGGCTATGCGTTTGGCGAGGCGCTGCTGCCGCTGGCCTTTGTTGCGGCGATGGTTTTTCTGGATTGGCGCTGGCTTTGGGTTGTCGCAGCGGGCATCGCTGCTTTGGGTATTTCCATACTGATAAGGTTCTTGCGTCAGGAAAGAACGCCACAAAGTCTTGCGGCCAGGTATTCGTCTACCGGCATGCAAGACCACCATTGGACACGACGCGAGGCGCTGCTGCATCCATTGTTCTGGTTCATGATGCCCGCTGTTCTGGGTCCGTCAGCCTTTATCACCGCCTTTTTCTTTCATCAGGTTCATCTGGCAGAGGTTAAGGGCTGGCTACATATCCAACTTGTAGCGCTTTTTCCCGTCTACACAGGTGTATCACTGATTTCGATGTTCGCCGCAGGCTGGGCACTGGATAAGTGGGGCACGGCACGTCTGATGCCATTTTATCAACTGCCAATGGCGCTTGGTTTTGTCATCTTGGCCATATCATCAACCATTGGTGGCGCTACAGTCGGCCTGGTTTTCCTGGGGCTGACAGTGGGTGCCAACAGCACTTTACCAAGTGCATTCTGGGCCGAGTTCTACGGCACACAGCATATCGGCGCAATCAAGGCGCTGGCCACGGCGGTCTTAGTTCTTGGATCTGCCATTGGACCCGGCCTGACCGGAGTTCTGATCGACCTGGGTGTCCCGCTTAGCACGCAGTTTCTTTGGATTGGTGGTTTTTTTGTTGGAGTCTGCGTGCTGGTCTGGACAGGTGTTTCCCGCGCAGAGCGCAGCCTTTAGCGAATACGGCGAAGATAGACGTAATAGGCGCCGTCACCACCGTGACTGACATGCGCTGGCGTAACCTGCATAACCGCTTGCGCCAATGGTGGGATCGTCAACCAATGTGGAACCTGATTGCGCAGAATACCACGCGGGGTCGGGATTGGGCCGGGTTCGTCCCTGTCCTTTCCCTTGCCTGTCACCACAAGGACCAACCGTTTGCCCTGCGCCTGAGCTGTCAGAACAAAACGGATCAACGCCGGATGTGCTGCATCAACCCGCATTCCATGCAGATCCAACTTGCCTTCCGGCTTCAGCTTACCACGCTTCATCCGGCCAAAGGCCTTGCTGTCCATCTGAACCGGCGCATTGCGTAGCGTATCTGTTACCGATGGTTTCAGATCGTTGAGCTTTGTCTTTGGTTGATGTGACTGGCCCAGCTCGAACGCTTCAAAACGGGGTTTTGGTGCCTTTTTGGGCTTGGGTTTGGGCAAAGGCGTTGGATGTACCGTTTGCGGTATCTCGGGATGCATGCGCTCGGCCTGTTTGGCGACCTTGCGCCATAGCTCGATCTCTTCAGCGGTCAGTTTACGGCGAGACATCAATACTCATCCGTGATCAAGGCATAGGCGCGTTGGATTGGCAGCAAGACCACCATTCGGCCCGGATCTTTCAGACGCCCGGCCGCCTGACCGGCACTGTCGCCGGTGCCGAAAAAGATGTCGGCCCGCTGCGCACCTTTGATGGCAGCACCAGTGTCTTGCGCAATCATCAGCCTGCGCATTGGATCCTTTCCATCTTTCTCAACCCAAACCGGAGCCCCCAGCGGCGTGTAGGATGGATCGGCCGCGATACTGCGCATGGTAGTAACGGACCTATTCATCGCCCCCAACGGCCCAAACTCGGGAGCGACGCGCGTGACCTCGCGGAAAAACACATAGGAGGGGTTGTGAAACAGCAATTCAGCCCCGGCTTCGGGGTTCTTACGAACCCAAGCACGGATCATCTGGGCGCTGACCTCATGCGCGCCCAAAGCGCCGCGGCGGATCAACTCGGCCCCGATTGAACGATAAGGATGTCCATTCGCGCCGCCATAACCCACACGCAACGCGCCGCCATCTGGCAGGCGAATACGGCCCGAGCCCTGAATCTGCAAAAAGAACAACTCAACCGGATCATCGACCCAAGCGATTTCAAGCCCCCGGCCCGTCATGGCATCGGTAGACAGGATTTCTCGGCGGCTGAGCCACGGACCTTCGGCCCGTGCCTCGGGCGGCATTTTGTAGATTGGGTATTTGTATCGATCCGTCCGGGTGCGTGATCCGTCCAGTTCGGGTTCAAAATACCCGGTGAACAGCGCATCCTTTCCGTCCTCGACCAGAACCGGACGGAAGAACAGCTCAAAGAACGACCGCGCCGCGTCGACCTTATAGGTCCGGGCAACGCTGCATAAGGCACGCCAGTCCGGGTCGCTCAGATCGCCACATGTGTTCAGAAAAACTGAAAGGGCCGCCCCGTGATCATCGGCGGCCCAGTCTTCAAGGTCGTCAAACGACAGGATAGAGCGCGTCGCCTCAGCTCCGGCGGCACTTGCGGTGGTCATCGCGCCCACCAGTAAGAGCGACCGGAGTGCGGCAATCATGCGTCCGTGGCAACAAGCAGCCAGTTCGGATCGTCCGAGCCCATGACACGGGCAAAGGTCCAGCTGTCCTTTTGGCGTTTGACGGTATTTGGGTTGCCTTCGATGATGTCGCCGCCACGATCCCGAACAACCGAGGTCAACTCACCCACGAATTTCATGGTAATCTCGGCCTGATTGGTATCCTTGTCGAACTTCGCATCAGTCAGCGCTGTTTCGCGCACACCGATGAACTCGGCCTCGATGGTCAGGCCCTTGTCTTCACGGTCTGCAACGACAGAGACAAATGTGTCGAACACCTCTTCGGACAGGAAGGGCTGGATCTCGTCCAGATTTCCTTTTTCGAACCCCATGACAATCATCTCATAGGCGCCACGCGCACCCTGCACAAATTCACTGACGGAAAAGCTGGGTTCAATCCGCTTCATCGCGGCCAGCGTCTGTGCCTGTTCGCTGTCTTCGGCGACATGGTCTGTAATGTCGTGATCCGGGCCGCCGTCGATCACCTCGAACCCGCGGCGGGCACTGTGCCCTTCGGGTTGTTGCTGAACAGGAGGTTTCTCAAAACCTTCACGCGTGCCCAGCACACTTTTCAGGCGCAGGATCAGGAAAACGGCTATTCCGGCAAGGACCAGCAACTGGATCATCGGTTCGTTCATTTCATCCTCTTTTCAGACCGCGACTTTGTATACGCGGCCTCATGCCACTATGTAGGTGACAGTTCGTGGCAAGTCCACTGCCCGACCTCTGGTAAAGGATAACGCAAATGTACCTGTTCTTGGCATTTTTATTGGTCCCGATCATCGAGATTGCCCTGTTCATTCAGGTGGGTGGCCTGATCGGGTTGTGGCCCACGCTGGCAATTGTGGTGCTGACGGCCGTTCTGGGCACCGCATTGGTCAGGACACAAGGTCGCATGGCGCTGGCCGATCTGCAGCGATCTTTTGCCGAACTGGATGACCCGACCGAGCCGCTGGCTCATGGCGCAATGATCCTGATGTCTGGCATGTTGCTGCTGACGCCCGGATTTTTCACCGACGTGGTTGGATTTGCACTCCTTATTCCCGGCGTTCGAATCTCGGTCTTTCGCTATCTGAAATCCAGAGTGAAGATCACTCAATTCCAAATGGGCACTGGATCGCAGTTTCAATCAGGATCGGCACCGTTTGGCGATGACGTGATCGATGGCGAATTCACCGAGGTAAAGCCACGCCAAAACCCGGCGAAACCGTCGAAATGGGTCGAAGGACCGCACCAGCATTGAGGTACCGCGTCCAACTTGCTAAGCAATGGCGGATTTTATTTTTGGAGTAGTTCCATGGCCGAAGAAAACGCTGCAGAAAACACTGCGGCCCAAACCGCCCCTCAAGTTCAGATGCGCGTTCTGGGACAATTCATTCGCGATTTGTCCTTTGAAAATGTAATGGCGCAAAAGGGCGTATCCGGGGACGTACAGCCCGAGATTGCAGTTCAGGTAAACCTGGATGCGAAAAAGCGTAAGGTAGAACATCAGTACGAAATCTCGATAAAACTGAATCTGACGTCCAAAGCCAAAGGCATGGAAGACGTCCTGTTTCTGTGCGAGATCGACTATTGCGGTCTGTTCCACGTGGAAGGCGTTGCCGAAGATCAACTGCATCCGTTCCTGCTGATTGAATGCCCGCGGATGCTGTTCCCGTTCCTGCGCCGCATCGTCAGTGACGTCACCCGCGACGGTGGTTATCCGCCGGTCAATCTGGACAATATCGACTTTGTTGCACTGTATCGCAACGAGTTGATGCGCCGTCAGGCCGAAGCTCAGAAAGCGCAAGCTTAATAAGTCTGACCCGCGCTGGGTTAGTTTCTCAGGCGCGGGTCCACAGGGCATTCTCGCCCAGTTTTTCTACAAACGCCTCATGCGCAGAACGCTCTTCTTCGGTGATCTTCGACGCCAACGGGGTTGGGCGCGCTGTTGGGCGCCAGTCGTCCTGGCCACCCGCACCCGAGGAAGCAGCAGACGACAGGCCAAAATCCGGTTGCCGACCCCCGATCAGTTCCAGATAGACCTCGGCCAGAATTTCCGAGTCGAGCAAGGCTCCGTGCAGCACCCGGTTCGTATTGTCGATGTTAAATCGCCGGCATAGCGCGTCTAGTGACGCGGGCGAACCCGGAAACCGTTTGCGCGCAATCGCCAGCGTATCCAGCGCCTGATCCATGGGGATCTGGGGCAAACCCATCCATCTGAGTTCCGCGTTCAGGAATTTCATATCGAAGGATGCATTGTGGATCAACAACTTTGAATCCTTGATGAAATCAAGAAATCCCTGACCCACCTTGGCAAAGACCGGCTTGTCCTTCAGCGTGACCTCGCCTTTTTCTGCCGGGCGCGGGCTCTCCAAAAGGTCGGGGCCGATGCCGTGCACGCCAAACGCCTCTTCAGGCATGGACCGTTCGGGGTTGATATAGACGTGATAGGTCTCGCCCGTGGCCACGTGGTTCCACAACTCAACCGCGCCGATCTCGACAATCCGATCGCCGCTTTCTGGGTCGAACCCGGTGGTTTCGGTGTCGAGTACAATCTCACGCATCTGCCATCCCCGCCCGTATCTGCCTGACCACATCCTGCACCTGCGCACGGGCATGGTCCAGAGTGTCGGTAACGATCACATAATCCGACCGCGCGCATTTCTCATCATTCGGCATCTGCTTGGCGCGGATATGTTCGAACTGCGCCTCGGTCATCGTACCGCGCTCCATCACCCGGCGCTTTTGTTCATCGGCGGGAATCGAGACGCAGGCAACGGCATCCATCGCCGCATCGCCACCGGTTTCAAACAGCAAGGGAATATCGAACACCAGAATATCCGCCGAGGCCTGTTCCCGGAACACAGCACGATCAGCGGCTACCAGAGGGTGCACGATGGCCTCGATCTGTTCCAGTGCAGATGGGTCCTGCACAATGATCCGTTTCAGCGCATCACGACTGACGGTATCCTCGACAATCGCCTCAGGAAAGGCCTCGCGCATGGGCTCAACTGCGGCTCCTTCCCTTGAATAGAGTCTATGTACGGCCGCATCGGCATCCCACAGTGCGCAGCCTTCCTGAACGAACATCTGCGCCGTAGTGCTTTTGCCCATCCCAATCGAGCCTGTCAGGCCAAGCGCAAAACTCATCCCAGAACCGCCGCGCGTAGATCGTCGGTCACCTCGGGGCGGATGCCGAACCAGCGTTCAAATCCAGGTGCAGCCTGATGTAGCAACATACCCAACCCGTCGACCGTCGTGCAGCCCGCCTCGTCCGCCGTTTTCAGCAAATGTGTTTGCAGCGGGGCATAGACCAAATCCGTAACCACCGCGCCAGACTGCAACCCATCCAGTGGCACCCGTAGTTCAGGCTGGCCCTGCATACCCAGAGAGGTAGTGTTGACAACCAGTTCAGCCTCTTCAACAGAATTTCCAGCCTGAACCCAATCCACCACGGTAATGCGTTCTCCGAATTCCTCTTTCAGCTGCTCTGCCCGCTCTCGCGTACGGTTGGTCAGCATAACTTTCGGTACGCCAGCCTCAAGCAACCCTTGAAGAACCGCCCGCGCCGCGCCGCCTGCGCCAAACACCACTGCTGGTCCGTCTGATGGCACCCAGTCCGGCGCGCCGCTATGCAGGTTCTGCATAAACCCGTAGCCATCTGTGTTGTCCGCATGGATTGAGCCGTCGTTCTGAAACACCAATGTATTGGCAGCACCAATCAACTTGGCCCGCTCAGATACATGGTCTGCAATCCGCAGCGCAGCCTCTTTATGGGGTACTGTCACATTTACGCCCACAAAACCCGCTTTGGGTAAAGTGCGCAAAACAGTCTCAAGATCCGCAGGCGCAACATCCATAGGAATGTAATGTCCGGACAGCCCATAGCTTTTTAGCCAGTGCCCATGCAGCTTGGGCGATTTGGAATGTGCAATCGGATGCCCGATCACCCCGGCCAGCGGAATATGATTATGCGTCATTGGTCGATCACCCCTTTGACAGCCAGATAATTGAGCAGTTCCAACAGGGGCATACCCAAGACATTAAAATAGTCTCCGTCAATGGTGGCGAACAGGCGTACGCCTTCCTCTTCCAGCTTATAAGCACCCACCGCATGGCGGATGCTGTCCCAGTTGCGGTTGATATAATCGCGCAGATACGCATCCGAGCTCATCCGCATCCGCAGGCGCACTTGCCCGACGTGACGCCAGATCGGCTCTCCATCCTGATAGATCACCGCAGCAGACAACAGCATATGCCGCTTGCCCCGCATCGCCTTGAGCTGCCCCAGCGCATCCTCGGGTGTTTCAGGTTTCGACAACAGTTGCCCGTCAAAGTCCAACACCTGATCGCAGCCCAGAACCATCGCCCCAGGATTTTTATCGCTAACTTTGCGAGCTTTCATCTCGGCCAGTGCATCAGCAATATCACGGGGAGATGCCTCTCCGGCCAACAGTGCGCGTTTCATGGTATCCTCATCCACGCGCGCCACCTGAACGGAAAATGGCACGCCTGCGTTTTCCAGCAGCTGTGCGCGAATAAATGACCCCGAGGCCAGGATGATGGGGACAGACATGTGGACAACCCCGTGTGCAAATCGTTGAGCGTTACTGGACGGTTTGTATGGTTTTCAGATTGACACGCAACCCCGGGATTTTCGCCCAAAACTTCCCTGAGTCGCTCAAACCCTGTCCATCCGGGACAAGGATAAGTCTAACGACATGGATAACCCAGCATTCCGGGTTTACCCAAAGAGTTATCCTCATAGATATTCTAGTTATTACCGCACAACACATTGTTATAAAACAAAAAATAATGAAATTCACAGAATCACCTGAAAATCACGGAACTCTTTCCACCTGGGGAAAAAGCATGTGTAAAAAAGTAATCCACGGATTTTGTTCGCCCTACAAAACCATCTTCCTTTTTCTTTTCTTATTTTTTTATTAGGGAGAGTTCCGAACAACGCCCGGAGCCAGAATGACTGATCTGCTTTTCACGATTTACCCGTGGGTGAAGTCTTTACACATCATGGCCGTGATCTCGTGGATGGCAGGGCTGTTCTATTTGCCCAGGCTGTTCGTCTATCACGTAGAAAAGGCACAGGCGGTAGACGGGGCCGAAACCATCTTCTTTGAAATGGAAGACAAGTTGCTGCGTGTGATCATGCGACCAGCGATGTACGTGGCATGGGTTTGCGGGCTGATCATGGTGTTTACGCCAGGCATCGTAGGATGGGACTGGTCCTGGCCCTGGGTCAAGGGCGCCGCTGTGCTCGGGATGACCTGGTTCCATCATTGGCTGATGGCACGGCGCAAGGACTTCTTAGAGGGCGAAAATAAGCTCACTGGGCGGCAATATCGCATGATGAACGAGGTTCCGACCATTCTGATGGTTGCCATCGTTCTGGCGGTCGTTCTGAAGTTCTGAAGGCCTGTTTGACTCCGAAGGCTGCCGCGCTTATGTAGGGATCAACACGCCCGTCCGGGCGGCGTATTTTCCGTACTGAAATTCCACTTCAAGCCGCACAGTCAGCGGTGAAGGTATGTATCATGTCCACTGAATCCCTGAATCTGGCCGACCTGAAAGCCAAAAGCCCCAAAGATCTTCTGGCGATGGCCGAAGAACTGGAGATCGAAAACGCCTCGACCATGCGTAAAGGCGAGATGATGTTCCAGATTCTGCGCGAACGCGCGGATGAAGGCTGGACCGTTGGCGGCGATGGCGTGCTTGAGGTTCTGCAGGACGGCTTCGGTTTCCTACGCTCACCCGAAGCGAACTATCTGCCGGGCCCTGACGACATCTATGTTTCTCCGGACATGATCCGCTTGCACTCGCTGCGCACCGGCGACACCGTTGAAGGTGAGATCAAAGCGCCGGACGAGAATGAACGGTACTTTGCGCTGACCAAGGTCACCAAGATCAACTTCGAAGATCCCGAAAAAGCCAAGCACAAGATCCTGTTCGATAACCTGACGCCTCTGTACCCGGATGAACGTCTGAAGATGGAGATCGAAGATCCCACCATCAAAGACAAGTCGGCCCGTGTGATCGACCTTGTGTCGCCCATCGGTAAAGGCCAGCGGTCGCTGATCGTGGCCCCGCCGCGGACCGGTAAAACCGTGATCCTGCAGAACATCGCGCACTCTATCGAACAGAACCACCCCGAGTGCTACCTGATCGTCCTGCTGATCGATGAACGCCCCGAGGAGGTGACGGACATGCAGCGCTCGGTGAAGGGCGAGGTTGTGTCCTCGACCTTTGATGAACCGGCGACCCGCCACGTGGCTGTGTCGGAAATGGTCATCGAAAAAGCCAAGCGTTTGGTCGAACATAAACGAGATGTTGTTATCCTTCTTGACTCAATCACAAGACTTGGTAGAGCCTTTAACACTGTGGTCCCATCTTCGGGTAAAGTTCTGACCGGTGGTGTAGATGCGAATGCTCTGCAACGGCCAAAGCGGTTCTTTGGTGCGGCGCGTAATATCGAAGAGGGTGGCTCGCTGACCATCATCGCCACCGCCCTGATCGACACCGGCAGTCGGATGGACGAAGTGATCTTCGAAGAATTTAAAGGCACCGGTAACTCTGAAATCGTTTTGGATCGCAAGATTGCAGACAAGCGCGTGTTCCCGGCGATCGACATCCTCAAGTCCGGTACCCGGAAAGAAGACCTGCTGGTCGACAAGGGCGATCTGGCCAAGACCTTCGTTCTGCGCCGCATCCTCAACCCGATGGGTACCACCGACGCAATCGAATTCCTGTTGTCCAAGTTGAAACAGACGAAGACAAATGGCGAGTTCTTCGATTCGATGAACACCTGACACAGGTCTAAACTGACGCGAGGCCTTCGAATGGATACGATATTCGCCTTGGCCAGCGCGCAAGGCAAAGCAGGGGTGGCGGTCATCCGCCTCTCTGGTCCTTTGGCGCATTCTGCAGCGGCTGATCTAACAGACGGCCCGCTGCCAGCCCGCGGTATGCGGGTTCGATCTTTGTATGCGGATGATGGATCGCGCCTGGACGATGGGCTGGTTTTGACGTTTCAAGCGCCGGCGAGTTTCACCGGTGAAGATGTCGCTGAGCTTCAGATTCACGGAAGTACGGCTGCGATCAATGCTGTGATGCGCTGTTTGTCGGACACAGATGGTTTGCGTTTGGCGGAACCTGGAGAATTCACACGGCGCGCGCTTGAGAATGGCAAAATGGACCTGACGCAGGTTGAAGGACTTGCTGATCTGATTGATGCGGAAACCGAAGCGCAGCGCAAACAGGCCCAGACCATTCTGGCTGGCGAACTGGGCGGCTTGGCGGAGCGTTGGCGTCGTGATCTGATACGGGCGGCATCATTGCTGGAGGCGGTCATTGATTTTGCCGATGAAGAAGTGCCCACAGATGTCACGCCTGAGGTTCGGAACTTGATTACCGGAGTCATGCAAGATCTTCAGCGTGAGGCAGATGGCGTCAAGATCGCTGAACGTATTCGTACTGGATTTGAGGTTGCAATTGTTGGTTTACCTAACGCGGGTAAGTCTACCTTATTGAACGCACTGGCAGGGCGGGAAGCAGCGATTACCTCAGAATACGCGGGAACGACACGAGACGTGATCGAAGTTCGTATGGATCTTAGCGGTCTACCCGTCACTTTGCTGGACACAGCTGGGTTGCGTGAAACTGAGGATCACGTTGAAAACTTGGGAATCGAACTGGCCCGAAAACGCGCTGATGCGGCTGATCTGCGCGTGTTTCTAACAGAGAATCCAAAAGAGCTGAGTGTTCCTATGGTAGATGGGGATATTCAACTTTTGCCGAAATCTGATCTTCGTGATGGCGCCGAAGGCGGTGTTTCTGGGAAAACTGGTCAAGGGATTGATCAGCTAATTTCCCATATATCGCGTGAGTTAGCTAATAGATCTACTAGCCATGGTATCGCAACGCGAGAACGGCATCGCGTCGCGCTAAATGACGCCAGCTCGGCGCTAGCCGATGCAATGACGGTTCTGGAATCAGGACCGGACTTGTATGATATCGCGGCAGAAGAGCTACGTACGGCGATCCGCGCACTTGAAACATTGGTTGGTAGAATAGGGGTCGAGGACCTGTTGGATGAAATATTCTCCAGTTTCTGCCTTGGGAAATAAGGAGTGTTTCACGTGAAACATTCGAAGTTTGATGTGGTGGTCATTGGGGCTGGCCATGCTGGAACCGAAGCAGCTCATGCGGCTGCCCGGATGGGTGTCGAAACTGCTTTGGTAACCTTGTCAGGGCAGGATATCGGCGTCATGTCTTGTAACCCTGCTATTGGTGGCCTTGGTAAAGGTCATTTGGTGCGTGAAATCGATGCGCTGGATGGCGTCATGGGGCGTGTGGCTGATCAGGCCGGGATTCAGTTTCGCCTTTTGAACCGCCGAAAAGGCCCGGCAGTGCAGGGGCCAAGAACGCAAGCGGACCGAGCGCTGTATCGTGCGGCCATGCAGAAAGAGACGAAGCAGCAAGAGCATCTATCCATTGTTGTAGGAGAAGTTGTCGACTTTCTGATGGATGGCTCGAAGGTTGTTGGAATCAAGCTGGCGGACGGTTCGGAAATTCATGCCGGAGCTGTCATCCTAACATCTGGTACATTTTTGCGGGGCGTCATTCACATTGGAGACGTATCCAAACCCGGTGGCCGGATGGGGGACCGGCCGTCGGTGAAGTTGGCTGAACGTCTGGACAGTTTTGATCTTCCGCTAGGTCGATTGAAAACCGGTACACCACCCCGGCTGGATGGTCGCACAATAGATTGGACAGATCTTGAACGACAGGACGGCGATGAAGATCCCACGCTGTTTTCTTTTCTCTCGACCTCAGTTGTTGCGCCGCAAATTTCTTGCGGAATTACGCATACAAATGCGCGGACGCACGAGATCATCCAAAAAAACCTGTCACAATCAGCAATGTATGGCGGGCATATTGATGGTGTAGGTCCTCGCTATTGCCCATCCATCGAGGATAAAATCGTCCGGTTTTCCGACAAGGAATCGCACCAAATTTTCTTGGAACCCGAAGGAGTTAACGACAACACGATCTATCCAAACGGGATTTCAACGTCTTTGCCGCAAGATGTACAGCAAGATTATGTTCGATCAATCAAGGGATTGGAGAATGCAGTCATATTGCAACCTGGCTATGCCATAGAATACGATTACGTCGATCCACGCGTATTGACGTCATCTTTGTCATTGCCAGAGGCGCCGGGTCTATATCTTGCTGGTCAAATCAACGGAACAACAGGATATGAGGAAGCAGCAGCGCAGGGACTTGTTGCGGGGTTGAACGCTGCTCTAGCCGTTTTGGGACGTGACCCGCTCCATTTCACGCGTGCGGACAGTTATATCGGTGTGATGATTGACGATCTTACTACTCGCGGAGTGGCGGAGCCTTACCGAATGTTTACCTCTCGCGCAGAATTCCGTCTATCGCTGCGAGCAGATAACGCAGATCAAAGGTTAACGCCAATGGGTATTGATATTGGGTGTGTTGGTGATACGCGAAAAATTCACTTCGAAGGGAAAATGGACAAGCTGGAGACAGCTAAGTCTAAATTGACAGATCGCACATTTACACCGAGGGAAATGCGATCAGCAGGCATTAATGTCAACCAAGATGGGAATCGCAGGGACGGAATGGCGATTTTGGCATTTCCAGATGTGTCATTCGAAAACCTTTTGCCACTTGTTCCGGAGCTAGAGGGTATTGAAGCAGATATCCGCCTTCAGGTCGAACGGGACGCGCTATATGCGAACTATATTGCGCGGCAAAAGAAGGATGTTGAAGCTATGAAACGCGATGAATCTTATGAGATTCCGCGAGATTTCGACTATTCAACGTTGGAAGGTCTGTCATCTGAGGTGAAACAGAAGCTATCGACGGCAAGACCGGTAAATATTGCACAGGCAGGGCGCGTAGAAGGTGTAACACCCGCTGCACTGACTTTGTTGCTGGCCAAGTTGCGGCGTGAACAGCGGGTGCGCAAAGTATGAGCTCCGAAGTGCTGAACGGGTTGAATGTTTCACGTGAAACACTCGATCGGCTTGAGGTCTACGTAAATCTGGTGCAGCGATGGAATCCCAAGATAAACTTGGTCTCTAGGAACAGTCTTAATGACATCTGGACCCGGCATATATTGGACTCGGTCCAAGTCTTTCGGTGTGCAGAAGCTTTCCAAACCTGGGTAGACTTAGGAAGTGGAGGAGGCTTTCCAGGGATGGTTTGCGCGATTATGGCCGCTGATGAAGCGCCAGATACACATTTTACATTTGTTGAAAGCGATCAGAGAAAATCGGCGTTTCTACGCACCGTTGCGCGGGAGTGTGGGGCAAAATGTACTGTCGTTTCAAAGCGAATCGAAGACGTAGACCCCTTGAGCGCAGATATCCTGTCAGCGCGCGCGCTAGCTGATTTGAAGATGTTATTGTCCTTTTGCGACAGACATTTAGGAGAACACGGCACGGCGTTGTTGCCTAAAGGCGCAAACTGGAAAAAAGAGCTGGATGACGCACGCGAGGAATGGAAATTCGATTGCGAGCCGATTACAAGTTTAACTGAACCCCAAGCTGTTATCCTAAGGATCAAAGGAGTATCGCGTGGTTGATCTGTCTCGCCCTTCAGGGCCCCGGATAATTGCGGTTGCCAATCAAAAGGGTGGGGTGGGAAAAACTACGACAGCGATTAACCTTGCCGCTGGACTTGCCGAAGCAGGGTGCCGGGTGTTGGTCGTTGATTTGGACCCTCAGGGCAATGCGTCGACAGGATTAGGGGTCGAGGATAGGGATTGGACGACTTATGATCTGATCCTGGATGAAGCACCGCTTGAGGCAGTACTGCAGGAAACGGATATCGAAGGGCTTTTTGTTGTGCCTGCGACCGTTGATTTGAGTTCGGCTGATATTGAACTGATTTCCAATGAAAAACGCAGCTATCTTCTTCATGACGCACTGCGTCAGACGGCTATTGATAAATTCAAGTTGGATTTTATCCTGATTGATTGCCCTCCGTCTCTCAATCTTCTGACTGTGAATGCGATGGTGGCATCGCATTCGGTATTGGTTCCGCTGCAAAGTGAGTTCTTTGCCTTGGAGGGTCTTTCGCAATTGATGCTGACGATCAGAGAAGTTCGTCAAACCGCAAATCCTGACCTCAGAATCGAAGGTGTTGTGCTTACCATGTATGACAACCGCAATAACTTGTCCCGTCAGGTCGAAAAGGATGCACGTGACAATTTGGGTGAGATGGTATTTAAAACCAAAATACCCAGGAATGTGCGGGTCAGCGAAGCGCCGTCTTACGCTTTGCCAGTTCTGCAATATGATTCGGGATCGTTGGGTGCGATGGCGTATCGGCATCTGGCTCGCGAAGTCATTCACAAGAACAAAAATGTCGCCGCCTGAGCGGCAGTGAGGAGGGCTCAGTGACCGCCAAAAAAACTAAACACAGAGGTCTAGGCCGAGGCCTTTCCGCCTTGATGGCTGATGTAACACAAGAAGCAGAAGGTCTGGTCTCATCAGAGCCGCGCCGCCCGGACATGACGGTTCCTATTGAAAAGTTGCGGGCCAACCCAAATCAGCCGCGCCGGACATTTTCGGCTGAACATCTTGATGAGCTCGCCGCGTCTGTTAAGGAAAAAGGTATAATCCAGCCGCTGATCGTACGCGAAATAAGTGGCGGCGAGTATGAAATTGTTGCCGGTGAACGTCGTTGGCGTGCTGCTCAGATGGCGCAGCTGCATGATATCCCGGTTATCGTGCGTGAATTCGACGATACCGAAGTGCTCGAAGTTGCGATTATCGAGAATATTCAGCGTGCAGATCTGAATGCCGTTGAAGAGGCTGCTGGATACAAGCAGCTTATGGACCGTTTCGGGCACACACAGGAAAAGCTGGCTGAAGCTCTTGGGAAAAGCCGCAGCCACATTGCGAATCTATTGCGATTGCTTTCCTTGCCGTTGGACGTTCAGACATTGGTCATTGAGGGCAAGTTGTCAGCGGGTCATGCACGGGCTTTGATAACAGCGGAAAACCCATCAGAATTGGCCAAAATTGTTGTTCGGGATGGCCTTTCGGTGCGTGCGACCGAAGCGTTGGTGAAAAAACAACAAGCAGATCCTGCCAAGGCCGCGCCGCGGTCCAGAAATCTGAATGCTGGCAAGGACGCGGATACGCGTGCATTAGAGAAAGATCTCTCGGCGATTCTGGCTATGAAAGTTGCGATCAACCACAAGGCTGGTACTGAAACTGGGCAGGTGGTTTTGACCTATGAAAATCTGGATCAGTTAGACGATCTTTGTGCCAAGCTCAGCCGTTAGGCCGTGTCCAGATAAAGATCATGACACAGCCTAAAACCACAGCCTGAATAATCAGAACGTGGGAAGGCAGGGCTAGCAGAATGGATAATCCAAACACGGCGGTGACTGAAATGGTGGCCGCCTTTTTTGCGCCCGGTCGAATGACACCAGAGGTTTGCCAATCAACGATCAATGGCCCAAAAGTCTGATGAGTCATCAGCCAGTGATGAAGACGCGAAGAAGAGCGGGCAAAGAAGAAAGCGGCCAACAACAAGAATGGTACAGTCGGCAGAAGAGGTAGAGCAATACCTACCGCTGCAAGCCCAACACAGATCAACCCCAAGGTGGCCCAGACATATTGCATCACTACCCCAACAGTTCCCGGATCACCGCATTAAGAACCGCGCGTCCATTCTTGGTGGCAATAAGACGACCATTTTTCTGTTCTAACATGCCGATTTCCATCAAATCAGACAGCTTTTTCTGCTGTAGAGGCTGATCAGTTAAGGCGTTAAATCTATCAATATCTAGTCCCTCTGTTATCCTCAATCCCATCATAAGGTATTCTACTGCTTGATCTTGCGTTGAGAGAGCTACCCGTTCTTTTTCTCCTGTCCCTTTTCCCACAGCGGTTAGCCATGCGTTCGGGGACAGATAAGTTTCCGTCGCCAGCTTTTGGCCGTTCAGTGTGATCCGTCCATGCGCACCGGGGCCGATTCCGACGTAATCGCCATAGCGCCAATAGATAAGGTTGTGTTGAGATTCGGACCCCGGCCGTGCGTGATTTGAGACCTCATAGGAGGGCAGGCCATGCGCTTCGCAGATTTCCTGTGTGGCCAGATACATATCGGCGGCGCTGTCGTCTTCCGGCAGACCGCGCAGTTTACCGACAGCATAGCGGTCACCAAAGGCGGTGCCGTCCTCGATGGTCAGTTGGTACAGAGACAAATGGTCGACAGCCATCGTCAAAGCTTCGGTCAACTCGGCACGCCAGGCTTCAAGGGTTTGATGCTGCCGGGCGTAAATCAGATCAAAACTGACTCTTTCAAAGCAATTACGGGCGATATTAAATGCACTACGAGCCTCGGCCACCGTGTGAATGCGACCCAAACGGCGGAGATCTTCGTCGTTCAGCGCTTGTATACCCATCGAGATACGGTTCACGCCAGCATCGCGATAAGCCGCGAACCGGCCGGCTTCTACCGAGCCGGGATTGGCCTCGAGCGTAATCTCCATATCGTTGGCTGGTCGCCAGAGGGCGCGGGCCTCGTCGATAACTGCGGCGACGGTGTCGGGATCCATCAGAGACGGCGTTCCGCCACCGAAAAAGATGGTGTTCAAGACACGGTCGGGAGTTTCCAGGGCAGAGCGGCGAAGCTCGCTCAGATACGCATCAAGCCATTGTTTTTGATCAATAGTTTTGGAAACATGGCTGTTGAAATCGCAATAGGGACACTTGGCCTCGCAGAAAGGCCAATGCACGTACAGGCCAAAGCCCCCATTGCGCCAATCATCCGCCAAAACAGCCCTTCACGAACATCTCCACCGCACGACCGCGATGGCTGATCTTGTTCTTTTCCCAGCGATCCATCTCGGCAAAGGTAATGTCATGCCCTTCTGGGACAAACATTGGGTCATAACCGAACCCATCCTTGCCGCGGATTGGCCAGACCAAGTGGCCGGGCGCAACGCCCTCAAACACTTCATCGTGCCCGTCTGGCCAAGCCAGAACCAACGTGCAGCGGAATTGCGCCGCGCGGGGATGTGCGGCGCCTTTTGCCTCAAGCTCTTTGTGGGCCCGGGTCATGGCCATTAGGAAATCGCGGCCATTGCTAGTTTCAGCCCAATCGGCGGTATAGACGCCCGGCGCGCCGTCCAGTGCGTCGATAGTAAGCCCGGAATCGTCCGACAGTGCAGGCAGGCCAGTGGCCTTGGCGGCGGCATGGGCCTTGATTCGCGCGTTGCCAACGAAAGTATCCTCGGTCTCTTCCGGTTCCGGCAGGCTCATTTCACCTGCGCCTATTACAGCTACCCCAAAGGGTTCGAGGAGATGTGCCATCTCCTCAAGTTTGCCTTTGTTATGGGTGGCCACCAGCAGCCTGTCACCGTCGAACTTACGGGTCATGCAGTTGCAGCTTTCTGTGCTGAGGCCAATTCGGCCACGCCTTTTTCCGCCAGATCCATCAGCTGATCCATCTGAGTACGGCTAAAGACCGAACCTTCGGCAGACATCTGTACTTCGATCAGTTTGCCAGAACCTGTCATGATAAAGTTGCCGTCAACACCGGCTTCGCTGTCCTCGGGGTAGTCCAGATCCAGAACTGGTTGACCTGCATAAATTCCGCAGGAAACGGCCGCAACAGGGTCTAACAAAGGGTCAGAGATCACATCACCTGCCTTCATCAGCTTGTTTACGGCCAGACGCAGCGCAACCCAGCCGCCGGTGATCGAAGCACAGCGCGTGCCGCCGTCGGCTTGAATTACATCGCAGTCAACGGTGATTTGGCGTTCACCCAAGGCAACCCGATCCACACCCGCACGAAGTGCGCGGCCAATCAGGCGCTGAATTTCCACAGTGCGACCACCTTGTTTGCCGCTTGCCGCCTCGCGCCGCATCCGGGTGTTGGTTGCGCGGGGCAACATACCGTATTCAGCGGTAACCCAGCCCAGGCCCGATCCTTTGATGAAGGGCGGTACACGATCCTCGATCGTGGCAGTGCACAGCACATGGGTGTCGCCCATTTTGATCAGGCAGGAACCTTCGGCATGTTTGGTGAACCCCGTTTCGATTGAAACGGCGCGCATTTCGCTTAAATCTCGTCCTGAGGGTCGCATGGAAAATCCTTTGTTTGCTGGGTTGGGGATAACGCCCCCTTGGCTTACGATGCAACCCCGATTGACCTTTCGCACACCTGCGATTTAATGACGACCCAGCAGGGGACCGCCGATGAGCGCAGCGAGCAAAATTCTGGACGAGATGAGTGACCGGTCGCGTGAGGTGTTCCGGTTGATCGTCGAGAGCTATTTGGACAGTGGCGAGCCCGTTGGCAGCCGCACATTGACTCGCACACTTTCAGAAAAAGTCAGCGCCGCGACCGTGCGCAATGTGATGCAGGATCTGGAGTTTCTGGGCCTGCTAGACAGTCCGCATGTCAGTGCAGGTCGGATACCGACGCAGCAAGGTTTGCGCATGTTCGTGGACGGCTTGCTTGAAGTTGGTGATTTGGGGGCCGATGATCGGCAGAAACTGGACGAGACATTAGGCTCTAACGCAGGCGATGTGGGCGGAATGCTAGATCGGGTCGGCTCGGCCCTGTCACACGTGACACATGGTGCGTCGCTGGTGCTGACGCCCAAGCATGAGGCCGAAATCAAGCATATCGAGTTTGTTTCGCTGGCACATGATCGTGCGTTGGTGGTTCTGGTGTTTTCGGATGGTCAAGTGGAGAACCGACTGTTCACACCGCCGCCCGGACAGACGCCCAGTTCGATGCGCGAGGCGGCGAATTTCCTGAACGCACTGATCGAGGGTCGCACGTTGAGCGAGGTGCGCCGCCAGTTGCAAAGCCAGATCGCCGCCCGCAAACAAGAGATAGACGTATTGGCGCGCGAAATGGTCGAAAGCGGCATGGCCGCTTGGGACGGCGACGGGAGCGACTCGGCCCGGTTGATCGTGCGGGGGCGGGCGAATCTGCTAGGTGAGACCGGTCAGGAAGAGGAATTAGACCGAATCCGCACCTTGTTTGATGATCTGGAACGCAAACGTGACATCGCCGAATTCCTTGAATTGACCGAAGAAGGCGAGGGTGTGCGCATTTTTATCGGGTCTGAGAACAAACTTTTCTCACTTTCGGGTTCCTCTTTGGTGGTGTCTCCATATATGAACGCTGATCGAAAGATAATCGGTGCGGTCGGGGTCATCGGACCCACGCGTCTGAATTATGGACGGATCGTGCCGATCGTGGATTATACGGCGCAACTGGTCGGCAAGCTGATATCCGACCGGAGCTAGAGGGTAAGAGATGGCAGAGCCCAAGAACGAAGATTTTCTGGATGATATCGCAACCGCTGAAGCGGAAGAGTTGGCCGAAGAATTTGCTGAGATCAGCGAAGAAGCGTTGGAAATAGACGCGCTGCGTGCTGAGAGGGACGACTTCAAGGACAAATTCATGCGCGCGTTGGCGGATGCAGAAAACGCGCGCAAACGCGGTGACAAGGCGCGTCGTGACGCGGAACAATACGGTGGGTCGAAACTCGCCCGCGACATGCTGCCGGTTTATGACAACATGAAACGCGCGCTTGAGGCCGCGACCGATGAGCAGAAAGAAGTTGCCGCCGGTCTGCTGGAAGGTGTTGAACTGACCATGCGCGCGCTGAAGGACGTGTTCCAGAAGCACGGGATTCAGGTAATCACCCCCGAGGTTGGTGATCGGTTTGATCCGAACATTCATGAAGCGATGTTCGAAGCGCCTGTACCGGGCACTCGTGCCGGTGACATCATTCAGGTCTCGGCTGAAGGGTTCATGCTACATGACCGTTTGCTGCGTCCGGCGCAGGTTGGTGTGTCGTCAATGCCTGCTAACTGATTGGCTTAAAAGAAGCCAAGCCTTCGGCGAGAGTATTTTTGAAAAGATGAAGAGGCGGTCAGGAATTGGCCGCCTCTTTCAATTTGTAGATCAGGTCCAGGGCCTCGCGCGGAGTGAGTTCGTCGGGCAGTACATCATTCAACATATCCGTAACTGGTGACGCTTTGGGTGCTGGGGGGGGAGGCGGAGCAGCAGCAGAGAACAGCGGCAGATCATCGATCAATGCCTTTTGCTTACCACCTTCACGTTCTGTCTTTTCCAACTGCTCTAGCACCACGCGGGCGCGGTCGACAACTGATGTGGGCAGGCCCGCAAGTTGGGCGACTTGCACGCCGTAAGACCTGTCGGCAGCGCCCTTATGGACCTCATGCAGGAAGATCACCTCACCCTCCCACTCCTTGACGGCGACGGTGGCGTTGTCGACACCTTCCAGCTTTCCGGCCACAGCGGTCAGTTCATGGTAGTGGGTGGCGAATAAGGCGCGGCACTGGTTGGTGGCATGCAGATGTTCCAGCGTAGCCCAGGCGATCGACAGACCGTCATAGGTGGCGGTGCCACGGCCAATCTCGTCGAGGATGACCAGCGCGCGGTCGTCGGCCTGGTTCAGGATGGCGGCGGTTTCGACCATCTCGACCATGAAGGTCGAACGACCCCTCGCCAGATCGTCGGAGGCTCCGACACGGCTGAACAGTTGGCTGACCATGCCAATATGCGCCTGTTCGGCGGGGACATAGCTGCCCATTTGGGCCAGCAGGGCGATCAACGCGTTCTGGCGCAGGAAGGTCGATTTACCAGCCATGTTGGGACCAGTCAGCAGCCAGATGGCAGCTCCGTTTTCTGCGCTGAGGCCGCAATCATTGGCGATGAAGGCATCGCCGCTTTGTTGGCGCAGGGCGTGCTCGACAACCGGGTGGCGGCCGCCTTGCACATCAAAGGCACGGGAGGTGTCGACTTGCGGGCGGCACCAGTTTTCTCCACGCGCGAGATCGGCCAGGGCCGTGGTCAGGTCGAGTTCAGCCAGCCCTCGGGCGGCCTGGTTCAGGCGCGCGGCGAGGGTCAGAATCTCTTCAGATAGCCTTTGATAGAGCCGCTTTTCGACATCAAGCGCCAGATTGCCTGCGTTCAGGATGCGGGTTTCAATCTCGGACAGTTCTACGGTTGTAAACCGTACCTGGTTGGCTGTGGTTTGGCGGTGGATATAGGTTTCACTGAACGGCGGGTTCAACATTTTCTCGGCATGCGTGGCCGTGGTTTCAATAAAATAGCCGAGCACGTTGTTGTGCTTGATCTTCAACGAGGTGATGCCGGTGTGTTCCGCGTATTTTTGTTGGAACCCGGCAATAACTGAGCGGCCTTCGTCGCGCAAGGTGCGGGCTTCGTCCAGTTCGGAATCGAAGCCGGGCGCAATGAAGCCGCCGTCGCGGGCCAACAGCGGGGGCTCAGCCACCAAGGCTTCGTCTAGCAGGGCAAGCAGGTCGTCAAAGCCGACAAGGTTTTGCACCGCGGTCGCCAGAAGGACCGGCAGGTCTTGCTCTGCACAGATTTCGGCGATTGACGCAGCTTGCGTCAGCCCGTTGCGGATAGCGGCCAGATCGCGCGGGCCGCCACGTTCCAGCGACAAGCGGGACAACGCACGGTCGAGATCAGGGGTTTTGCGCAGCGCTTCGCGCAAGTCTGATGCGATCAGGCTTTCCTCAGCTGCGAATGACACGGCGTCGAGCCGTGCATGGACCACATCCAGATTGCGCGAGGGGCTGGAGAGGCGTTGTTCCAGCAGCCGCGCGCCGCCAGGGGTCACGGTGCGGTCGATTACGGACAACAGCGATCCGGCGCGACCACCGGACAAGGACCGGGTCAGTTCCAGATTGCGGCGCGTGGCGGCGTCGATCTGGACCACGCGGTCCTCGGATTCTTTTAGCGGCGTTTGCAGGAGCGGAAGTTTGCCCTTCTGTGTGATCTCTAGATAGTCGATCAACGCGCCCATGGCCGAAACTTCTGCGCGACCAAAGCTCCCGAAAGCATCCAGTGCACCCACGTGAAACAAACCGCAAATGCGCTTCTCTGCCGCAGTGCTGTCGAAACTGGCGCGCCCGATGGGGGTCAGCGAAATCCCTAGATCGCGGACCGTTTCGTACAATGGCTGCTCCGACCCGTCAGCCACGATCAGTTCGGAGGGGGCCAAGCGTGCCAACTCGGGGCTGAGCCTCACGGAGGTCAACGGCATCACGTGAAAGGCGCCGGTTGAAATATCGGCCCAGGCCAGCGCGGCCTCATCCCGTACCTCGGCATAGGCTGCGAGAAAGTTGTGGCGGCGGGCTTCAAGCAGCGCGTCTTCGGTCAGCGTGCCGGGTGTCACCAGACGCACGACATCGCGCTTTACCACCGATTTAGAGCCTCTTTTCTTCGCCTCAGCCGGGCTTTCCATCTGTTCGCAGACGGCCACGCGAAAGCCTTTGCGGATTAAAGTCAGCAGGTAACCTTCAGCCGCATGAACCGGGACGCCGCACATGGGAATATCGGTGCCGTTATGCTTGCCACGTTTGGTCAGGGCGATGTCCAGTGCCTCGGCGGCGTTGACGGCGTCTTGGAAGAACATCTCGTAAAAGTCACCCATGCGGTAAAACAGCAGGGCGTCGGCATGCGCCTCTTTGATTTCGAGATATTGCGCCATCATCGGCGTGACTGTGGACAAAGGTGGCCCCCTTCTGGCGTGTTCCGGACGCGACCTTACAAATCCCGCATCTTCTGTAAAAGCCGAAAACTCATTCTCGTTGAGGCGCGCGTTCACCTGCGCTATGAGGCGACAGCCCAACAGATGTAAAGAAACGACATATCCGATGCCTAAAGCGAAGATCACCAAAGAAGAGGCGCTGGCCTTTCACCTCGACCCGACCCCCGGCAAGTGGGAGGTGCAGGCCACCGTTCCCATGACCACACAGCGCGATCTGTCGCTGGCTTACAGCCCCGGTGTGGCTGTTCCATGTGAAGCAATCGCCGAAGCACCCGAAACCGCGTATGACTATACCAACAAGGGTAATCTGGTCGCTGTGATCTCAAACGGGACGGCTGTTCTGGGTCTTGGAAACCTCGGCGCGTTGGGGTCGAAACCGGTGATGGAGGGGAAATCTGTCCTTTTCAAACGGTTCGCCGATGTGAACTCGATTGACATCGAATTGGATACTGAAGACCCGGATGAATTCTGCCGCGCCGTGCGGCTGATGGGGCCGACTTTTGGCGGCATCAATCTCGAAGACATCAAGGCGCCCGAGTGTTTCATCATCGAACAGCGCCTGAAGGAAGAGATGGATATCCCTGTCTTCCACGACGACCAGCACGGGACAGCGGTGATCTGTGCGGCGGGTCTGCTGAACGCGCTGCATATCTCTGGCAAGAAGATCGAGGATGTGAAGATCGTTCTGAACGGCGCGGGCGCTGCGGGTATTGCCTGTATCGAGCTGCTTAAGTCGATGGGGGCCAAGCACGAAAATTGTATCGTCTGTGACACCAAGGGCGTGATCTATCAGGGCCGCACCGAGGGGATGAACCAGTGGAAATCGGCCCACGCCATCACTACCGACCTGCGCACGCTGGAAGACGCCATGAAAGGCGCGGACGTATTCTTGGGTGTATCGGTCAAAGGGGCCGTGACGCAGGATATGGTTGCCAGCATGGCCGATAATCCGGTGATCTTTGCGATGGCAAACCCAGATCCTGAAATTACGCCGGAAGAGGCACATGAGGTCCGCGTGGATGCTATCGTCGCCACCGGGCGCAGCGACTATCCCAACCAGGTGAACAACGTTCTGGGCTTCCCATACCTGTTCCGCGGCGCGCTGGATATTCACGCCCGCGCCATCAATGACGAAATGAAGATTGCCTGCGCCCACGCGCTGGCCCGTCTGGCGCGTGAGGACGTGCCGGATGAGGTCGCCATGGCCTACGGCAAATCGCTGACTTTTGGTCGTGACTACATCATTCCTACACCGTTTGACCCGCGCTTGATTCACCGCATCCCGCCCGCCGTGGCAAAGGCAGGTATGGATACCGGAGCAGCGCGGCGTCCGATCATCGACATGGAAGCCTATGAGCTGAGCCTCAAATCCCGCATGGACCCGACTGCCTCCATCCTGCGCGGTCTGAATGCTCGTGCGCGCCAGGCGCAAAGCCGGATGATCTTTGCCGAGGGTGACGATCCCCGTGTGTTGCGTGCGGCGGTGATGTATCAACGCTCGGGTTTTGGCAAAGCGTTGGTTGTAGGTCGGCCCGATGACGTAAAGCAAAAGCTGGAAGAGGCCGGTCTGGGCGATGCGGTGCGCGAACTGGAGGTGGTGAATGCCGCCAATACCACGCATCTCGAGACTTATTCGGATTTCCTGTACCAGCGACTGCAGCGTAAGGGTTTTGACAGCAAGGACATTCACCGCCTCGCGGCTCGTGATCGGCATGTATTCTCGTCTCTGATGCTGGCGCATGGGCATGGCGACGGTCTAGTCACCGGGGCCACGCGCAAATCGGCGCATGTTCTGGACCGCATCAATCACGTATTTGATGCCGATGCCTCGCACGGGGCGGCGGGTGTGACAGCTTTGTTGCACAAAGGTCGGATTGTGCTGATTGGCGATACGTTGGTGCATGAATGGCCGGATGAGAACGATCTGGCCAATATCGCCGAGCGTTCGGCCGCCGTTGCGCGTCACATGGGGCTTGAGCCACGCGTAGCTTTCGTCAGTTTCTCGACCTTCGGTTATCCGGTGTCGGAACGGGCGGAGAAGATGCACCGCGCGCCTGCGGTTCTGGACCAGCGCGGTGTGAACTTTGAGTATGAGGGCGAAATGACCGTGGATGTGGCCCTGAACGTAGATCAGCAGGCAGGCTATCCGTTCCAGCGTCTGACTGGTCCTGCAAATATCCTGATCGTGCCAGCACGCCATTCGGCGTCGATCTCGACCAAGCTGATGCAGGAAATGGGCGGTGCTACCGTTATCGGCCCGATCCTTTCGGGCGTCGATAAACCCATTCAGATCTGTTCGACCGTGTCGACGGCAAATGACATCCTGAACATGGCCATTCTGGCCTCCTGCGATATCGGGTAAGCCATGACGATCTGGAATCTCGGCTCGATCAATGCGGACATGATCTATGATGTACCGCACCTGCCCGGGCCGGGAGAGACGCTTTCGGCCAACCGTCTGGATCAGTTTCTGGGCGGTAAGGGGGCCAATATGTCGGTGGCTTCGGCGCGGGCGGGCGCGCGGACGGCACATATCGGTGCTGTGGGGCCTGATGGGCGCTGGGCGCGGGATCGTCTGACCGAATATGGTGTGGATACGCGTCATATTGCTGTGGCCGAGGTTCCCACAGGCCACGCCATCATTGCAGTCGACGCTGAGGGTGAGAATAACATCATCCTGTTTCAGGGCGCGAACCATGCGATCTCGCAGGATCAGCTGGGGCAGGCCCTGTCATCCGCCGAACCGGGCGATCTTCTGGTGATGCAGAACGAAACCAACTTGCAGGTCGAAGCTGCAAAGATGGGGCGTGAACTTGGCCTGACCGTCTGTTATGCCGCTGCACCATTTCAAGCTGATGCGGTGCAGGCTGTGCTGCCTTACCTGGATTTCCTGATCCTGAACGAAATCGAAGCAGAACAGTTGCAACAGGCAACTGGTCAGACGGTGTCTGACCTGACCGTGCAGCACGTGATCGTCACGTTGGGGTCACAAGGTGCGCGGTATTTCCACAATGGCGCGGATTCTGACTTTCCGGCGCACAAGGTGCAGGCTGTAGATACCACCGGCGCGGGGGATACCTTTACCGGATATGTTCTGGCTGGGATGGACCGAGGCATGCCAATGGCGCAGGCGATCACCCAGGCAAATCGTGCCGCGGCCCTGATGGTCACGCGGCACGGGACGGCGGATGTTATTCCAGATCTTAAAGAGGTGCGCGAGGCGCAGTTGGGTTAAGACCCGGCAAAGGGAGCTTCACTTCCCCACAATTGCTTGACCCGGGCGTCGCGACCGCAGGCCTTGCGATAGGCTTTGTACGCGCTGGCCTGCCGTTTTGGGCCAAAGCGGGTGAAAACCAGTTTGGTGCCTTTGTAATAGTCCTGATGGTAGGCCTCAGCTGGATAAAACGCGCCTTCTTGCAGGATTGGGGTCACAATTTTCTGACCCAGCGCATTTTGAGCATTGGATTTGGCTTGTTCAGCAAGCGCCTTTTCTCCTGTGTTAGAGACGAAAATAGCTGTTCGGTAGCTATCCCCCCGGTCACAGAACTGACCACCTGCGTCGGTAGGATCGACTGATCGGAAGAACATGTTCAGCAGGGTTTCACGGGAAACGCGGGACGGGTCAAATGTGATCTGAACCGCTTCATAGTGGCCAGTGCCGCCTTTGGTGACCTGACTGTAACTCGGGTTGGCGGATGTACCACCGGTAAAACCCGAAACGGCACCGATCACGCCCGGAACGGATTCGAAATCGGATTCGACGCACCAGAAACAACCCCCGGCAACCGTCAAGGTTTCGGTCTCGGCCGCAGGTGCCGGAGCGGCCCGCAACAGTGTCGTCAGCGCCATTAGCGAAAAAAGAAGGGTTGGTTTGAGAAAGTCGAGATAGGCGATGCGGGTCATGGCAGGTCTCCTTTCAGGATCAGGTTGCCCTGACTTATGTACTGGCGCAATCTGCCGACATGGTTTGTCACGGGGTGGTGAGACGATTTTATCGCCTAACCCAGCAATTGCCCCAACTTCATTGCCACGCCCATATTGCCCGAGATTTTGAGTTTGCCTAACGCCACGCCGGTCATCGGGTTCAGCTTGCCGGTCAGTAATTTGGCCAGATTGTCTTGCGAAATCCGAATAGTGCAATCGGTGTCGCGATCTTGCGTGGTGGCCTGATTGTCAGCCAAAACGATAACGCCATCCTCGCCGCAATCGAATTTGAGTGAGCCTTCAAAGCTTTTGCCATTCAAACCTTGTTGAATCCCATTGGCGATGTCCTGAAGCATTCTCGTCCCCTTCACAATTTGCGTATGCGTAAAGAGAAGGGGCGTTCTTGTGCAAGGATGACCCAACTGGACTCTGCGTTTACGACATCTGCAAGATCTGCAGAGTCCGCTCACAGGGTTGCCCTGCATAGAAGGCATCAAGCACAGCCTGAAACTCGGGTGGGGCTCCGGGGACGGATGAAAACAACGTCATAGAGGACCGTAGTTTTTTTGCGTCGATCCCACCCAGAATGTCGCTGGCATCGCGTCCTTTGTGCTGCAACATCAGCCCTGCAACCTTGGTCAGGCGTTGGCGGAGGTCCGTGTGGTCCAGATAGGCCGTAGCTTCGTCAAGATCCTCGATCCCGTAAAGCTGCGCCATATGAGATCGGCCAAGTTCGGCTAGTTGCGGAAACACGAACCACATCCAGTGGCTGGTTTTCTGCCCGTGTTCCAATTCGCGCAGGACGTCGGACCAGACCGCGTCCTGCGCCTCGATGAACATATCGAGCTCGTCGTTGAGATCGTCGTCGTCGATCACTTGGACAAGCGCTTGTCCCGCGCCGCCAGCAGCTTCAGGCGCAGGGCGTTCAGTTGGATGAAGCCTGCCGCGTCGGTCTGATCGTAGGCACCGGCGTCTTCCTCAAAGGTCACATGCGCCTCGGAATACAGCGAGTGATCCGACCAGCGGCCCACGGTCGAGGCCAGACCTTTGTACAGCTTCACGCGAACAGTACCGGTCACATGCTCCTGAGACTTGTCGATGGCGGCCTGCAGCATTTCGCGTTCAGGCGAGTACCAGAAGCCGTTATAGATCAGCTCGGCATATTGCGGCATCAGCTGGTCTTTTAGGTGCATCGCGCCACGGTCCATTGTGATGGATTCGATACCACGGTGCGCTTCCAGCAGAATGGTGCCGCCGGGCGTTTCGTAGATGCCGCGCGATTTCATGCCGACAAAGCGACCTTCGACCAGATCAAGACGGCCAATGCCGTGCTTGCCGCCATATTCGTTCAGCTTGGTCAGGATGGTCGCGGGGCTCATCGCCTCGCCATTGATGCTGACCGCGTCGCCTTTTTCAAAGCCGATCTCGATGAATTCCGGCTCGTTCGGCGCGTCCTCGGGGTGGACGGTGCGCTGATAGACGTAGTCGGGCGCCATATCTGCGGGGTCTTCCAGAACCTTGCCCTCGGACGAGGTGTGCAGCAGGTTGGCATCGACCGAGAACGGAGCTTCTCCGCGCTTGTCCTTGGCAATCGGAATCTGGTTCGCTTCGGCAAATTCCAGCAGCTTGGTGCGGCTGGTCAGGTCCCACTCACGCCACGGCGCAATCACCTTGATGTCGGGGTTCAGTGCATACGCGGCCAGCTCAAAACGGACCTGATCGTTGCCTTTGCCAGTCGCACCGTGGGCCACAGCGTCAGCACCGGTTTCCTTGGCAATTTCAACCAGACGTTTCGAGATCAGCGGACGCGCGATCGACGTGCCCAGCAGGTACAGACCTTCGTAAACGGCATTGGCGCGGAACATGGGGAAGACGAAATCGCGAACGAATTCTTCGCGGATGTCCTCGATATAGATGTTTTCGGGTTTGATCCCCAGCAGCTCAGCCTTTTTGCGGGCGGGCTCCAGTTCCTCACCCTGACCCAGATCGGCGGTGAAGGTTACCACCTCACAGCCATACTCGGTCTGCAACCATTTCAGGATGATCGAGGTATCAAGGCCACCGGAATAGGCCAGAACAACTTTCTTGGGCGCGGACATCTGACTTCCCCTTATGCGTAGAACGCTTGGCCCCTAACGGGTTTTGAACGTGGGAGCAAGTTGTCTGAGTTGACGCAGGGTGGGAATTGGGGTGAAACAGGCGGAAAGCGTACAAGTATTGGTTGAGAGGGTAGCATTAGGATGTTGGGTTGGCAGATTTTTGTCCATTCGGTGCGGATGGTTATTCGAAATTGGCGCCAAGCTCTCCGGATTGGGTTAATACCCTCCACACTGATTGCAGTGCTCACATTCATCTTTCATGGTTCGCAAGCGATTGGTTCTACAAATCAGTCTTGGTTCGCGTGGTTTGAATCGATGAGTAGTGCTGGGCAAGCCGGGTTTGCCCTAGTCGTTGTTGGAAATCTTTTTGTTATTCTCTGGGTTTTTGTGGCTTGGCATAGATTTGTGCTGCTGGAAGAGTATCCAAATGGTTGGATTCCGCCTTTGCACGCCATGTATTTAGGTCAATATCTGAAACAGGGCGTAAAAGTTTTAGCCGTTGCTTTTGTCGTGTCTTTTTTGATCAGTTTCGTTTGCCTGCTGGTATTGGTTTTCTTGACGAGCGCATCTTCACTTCCGCGCGGAGTTTTGAACCTACCGCCGCTTGTTTCGTCCTTTATTTCCTTTTTCGTTGTCTTTCGCTTGGGGATAACCTTTCCGGCAACCGCCATTGGTCAGACTTTGAGTATGAAGAACGCATATTATTTTACCAAAGGTAAAGCCGGGTCATTGCTTTTTCTTGCTATTGTACAATTGACTGGTATTTTTCTTGCCGAAGTTATCATCGGTGTGGTCGCAAGTTTTCTTCCGATGCTTTCTTTGGCCGCTGATGTAGTATTTCATCTGTTTTTTTCGCTTGTGCATGTAAGTGTATGGACCACCATGTACGGCGTCTTCGTTGAAAAACGCGAACTCGCCTGACCTGCGTACACATATGTATTCCTTGCCCTTTCGGCGGTGATGCGGCACTGAAATGGTCATGAGTGATTTCATGACCCGCGCCCGCGCTGCCGAACAGGCTATGCGCTCTGTGTTTCCGGCAACGCCCCTGCAGCGCAATGCTCATCTGTCCGACCGTTATGGCGCGGATATCTGGCTCAAGCGAGAAGACCTCAGCCCGGTGCGGTCCTACAAGATCCGCGGCGCGTTCAATGCCATGCGCAAACAGCAGGGGCAGGACCTGTTCGTCTGTGCCAGTGCGGGCAACCACGCACAGGGCGTGGCCTTCATGTGCAAGCATCTGGGTGTGAAGGGTGTGATTTTCATGCCGGTGACGACCCCGCAGCAGAAAATCCAGAAGACCCGTATTTTTGGTGGCGACAATATCGAGGTCCACCTGATCGGCGACTACTTCGACGACACGCTGAATGCGGCTCAGAAATGGTGCACGCAGCAGGGTGGGCATTTCTTGTCGCCTTTCGACGATGAAGATGTGATCGAAGGTCAGGCCTCATTGGCAGTTGAGATCGAGGCGCAGCTGGGCGGCTTGCCTGATCATGTGATCTTGCCGGTGGGCGGGGGCGGCATGTCCTCGGGCGTGGCGACGTGGTTCGGGGATCGGACCCATTGCCTGTTTGTCGAACCCAAGGGCGGGGCGTGCCTGCATGCCGCCATGGCGGCGGGGCATCCGGTGGTGCTGGATCAGGTGGATAACTTCGTCGATGGCGCAGCGGTCGGAAGGATCGGTGCGAAACCCTTTGAACTGCTCAAGGATCGTCACCTGTCCGACGTGCTGGTGCTGTCCGAGGACCGCATCTGCACCACCATGATCGAAATGCTGAATGTCGAAGGCATCGTTCTGGAGCCCGCCGGTGCTTTGGCGATCGAAGCGGTCGCCGACGTGCAAAGCTTTATCCGCGGCAAGACAGTGGTCTGCGTTACATCGGGTGGGAATTTCGATTTCGAACGCCTGCCCGAGGTCAAGGAACGGGCGCAGCGTTATTCCGGCGTCAAAAAATACTTCATCCTGCGCCTGCCTCAGCGGCCCGGCGCGCTTAAGGAGTTTCTGGGCATTCTCGGCCCCGAGGATGACATTGCTCGGTTTGAATACATGAAGAAATCGGCACGCAACTTCGGCTCGGTTCTGATCGGCATCGAAACCCGTAAACCCGAAAATTTCGCGCGTCTGTTCGCCCATCTGGATGAGGCCGGGTTCACTTATACCGACATCACTGAGGACGAGACACTGGCGCAGTTCGTGATCTAGGTCAGGTTCGCGGCCTTGTTCGCGATGAACATCGCTTTGGAGTCGTCATAGGTCTGCAAGATGGCGGGCAAATCAACCTCATCCGCGTTGCCTGCCGCAGCAATGCGTTCGCCGTCCTGACAGAGTTTCGAGAACCGGTCGAAGCCGAGACTCAGCGCACTGCCTTTCAGGAAATGCATGTTCTGCTCAAACTCAATGCGGTTTGTGTCCTCATGCAGCCGATCGATGGTTTCCTTTACCTCGTCCAGGAAAATCTCAACCACTTCGTCGAATTCGGCTGCGCCGACCTCATCCCGCAGCTGCCTGACTCTAGACCAGTCGATCATGTCCTGCCCTTCCAAACAAACCGCGACCTGAGCTTGGTAACCCCGGATGGGTAAAAGGCAGGTTAAGCAAGGCTTTCACGGGATGTTAAACCACCGCGCGTTAGGGTCGCCCTGTTCCGTGTGGGTCACAGTGCAGAGGGTTCAGGTGGCAGAGGGCAATCAGGTAGAGGCCAGAGCAGAGCTGGATTTTGGCGCGATCCAAAAGGTGCTGGTCGTCGATGACAGCCGGTTGCAGCGGCGGATTCTCGTGGCTTCGCTGAAGAAATGGGGCTTTGAAGTGCTGGAGGCCGACAGTGGTGATTTGGCCATTGAGATGTGTGCCAATGACCCGCCGGACCTTGTTCTAAGCGACTGGATAATGCCGGGGATGAGCGGGCTGGAATTCTGCCGAGCTTTTCGGGCGCTGGAAAGAGATCAGTACAGCTATTTCATCCTTCTGACCTCGAAAAGCGAAAAGCAGGAAGTGGCGCGCGGGCTGGATGCTGGTGCCGATGATTTCCTGATCAAACCACTTGAGGCTGATGAGCTGCGCGCACGTATTTCGGCGGGGGTCCGGATTCTGGATATGCAGCGCGAACTGTCGGAAAAAAACCGGATGATCGAATCCGCGCTGGAAGAGCTGCGGGTCGCGCATGACGCCATCGACAAAGATTTGATTCAAGCCCGAAAGATACAGGAATCACTGGTTCCGGAACTGACGCGAACCTTTGGAAGGTCGCAGGTCAGCCTTTTGCTGAAACCCTGTGGCCACATTGGTGGCGATCTGGTGGGGATGTTCTCGCCCGGCGTCAATCGTCTGGGGTTCTACAGCATCGACGTATCGGGCCACGGAATTACCTCGGCTATGATGACGGCGCGGTTGGGGGGGTATCTGTCCAGCAACCATTTCGACCAGAACGTGGCGATGGAAAAGCGCTTTGACAAATTCTACGCACTGCTGCCGCCCGAACAAGTCGCCGGCATGCTGAATTGCCGCCTGATGGCCGATGCAGGCGTCGAAGAATACTTCACGATGGTTTACGCTATCGTCGACCTGCGAAACGGTCACCTGAAAATGGTGCAGGCCGGGCACCCGCATCCGCTTGTGCTGCGCCACGATGGCAGTACCGAGTTTCTGGGCGAGGGCGGACTGCCCATCGGATTGTTGCCGGATATCAGTTTCCAGCGAACCGAAACCTATTTGCAGCCGGGCGACAAGGTGTTGCTGTACTCGGATGGGTTTACAGAATGCGGTCTGGCCGGAGGAGGCTTGCTGGAGGAAGAGGGGTTGCGCCAGATGGCCAAGGACTGCGCACCTGATCGTACGGGCCCTGAATTTCTGGACGACATGTTCTGGCGTCTGACGCAGGCCATGGCCCCCGGAACGGGTATGGATGACGATGTTTCTGCAGTTTTCTTTGAATATGACGGTCCTTAAAGCCCGTTCAGATGCCGGGTAGCAAAGTGACGGTCCCCGTCATTACCCAGCATATGTACTGCATCGGCGGTCTCCATCCAGATCGCCTCGTGAAAGGCTTCGCGGGGTGGTCCCATCCGGCGCACGGGGCGGGCGCTGTAGATCATGCAGATTTTCTCGGCCCAGAGGTCGTATTCGGGCATATAGGTGAACCTGCGAAACGCTCCAATCCGACGGGGGGCCGCGATCAGCCAGCCGGTTTCCTCGAACACTTCTCGGTGCAGGGCAGTGATCGGCGATTCACCGGGGTCGATGCCACCGCCCGGCAGCTGCAATTCAGGGTTCAGACCATCGTCGTACCAAGTCACCAACAGGTCCTTTCCCTGCGGCAGAAGGGCATAAACTCCCGGTCTGCGTGTATAGGACCGACCCGTTTCCGGGGTTTCACCGAACCGTCTGATCATGTATGGCCCCTTACAACCCAAACTGTACGACCTATATGGTGCCGGTATGCCAACCCGTGGCGTGTAAGGAAACCCCATGTCTCTTGGAACGAAAATCGCGTGGGACGACACCGTCCTGCCCTTTCAACTCGATTTATCGGATATGCGCGGCCGTGTGGCCCGTCTGGACGGTGTGCTGGACGGCATTCTGAAACAGCACGACTATCCCGAAAAGGTCGAAGCCTTGGTGGCTGAGATGGCCTTGCTGACCGCGTTGATCGGCCAGACCGTTTCGCTGCGCTGGAAGCTGTCGCTGCAGGTCCAGTCCAAGGGTCCGGTGCGCATGATCGCGACCGACTATTATGCGCCCAAGCAAGAGGGTGAGCCGGCCCGCATCCGTGCTTATGCCAGTTTCGACCGCGAGCGCCTAACCGATGGTGCGCCGTTCGAACAGGTGGGTGAGGGCTACTTCGCCATCATGATCGATCAGGGTGAGGGTACGCAACCCTATCAGGGGATCACCCCGCTGGCCGGCGGCTCGATCTCTGCCTGTGCCGAGGCTTATTTCGCGCAGTCCGAGCAGCTGCCGACCCGCTTCTCGCTGAGCTTCGGCAAATCGACCGAGCCGGGCGTGGGGGAACACTGGCGCGCGGGCGGTGTCATGTTGCAGCACATGCCCAAGGCGTCGCCTTTTGTCGCCACCGGAGACGGTGAGGGTCAAATTCTGACCGCCGAAGATCTGGTTGATGGCGAAGAGGGCGAAAACTGGGGCCGCGTAAACATTCTGCTGGATACGGTCGAGGATTTAGAGCTGATCGGGCCTTCGGTGGCACCAACCGACCTGTTGATCCGACTGTTCCACGAGGAACAGCCCCGTGTTTACGATGCGCAGTCGGTGCAGTTTGGCTGTACCTGCTCGGAAGATCGCGTGCGGCAAAGCCTGTCGATTTATTCGGCCAAGGACATCGAAAAGATGACCACTCCCGAGGGTAAAGTGACGGCGGATTGCCAGTTTTGCGGTGCCCATTACGTATTGGATCCGGGTTCGGTTGGCTTTGATGCGGATGACGCCTGATCCAACGGAAAAGTTGCGGGCGGCACTTAGTCGCCCCGGCATCGAGTCGAGTGATTTCGACCTGAACCCCGAAACTGTTCTGCCCGAAGGGCGCAAGCTGCGTCCGGCTGGAGTGCTGGTGCCGATCACGCTGGCGGGCGACACACCGCGTTTGATTTTGACGAAACGGTCTTCGGCCCTGAAACATCATCCCGGCCAGATCGCTTTTCCCGGCGGCAAGCAGGATGACGGCGATGTCGATGTGACCGCCACCGCGTTACGCGAAGCGCAGGAGGAGATCGGTCTGCCGCCTGAGCTGCCAGAAATTCTGGGCCACTTGTCGCCTCATGAAACAGTCACTTCTTTCACCGTGACGCCCGTCGTTGCGATTCTACGTGACACGTTCCAGTCGATCCCCGAACCGGGAGAAGTGGACGAAGTGTTCTCGGTTCCGCTTGCACATGTGCTTAACCCTGCGAATTATATCATTGAATCGCGCCGCTGGCGGGGTCAGAAAAGGTATTATTACACAGTGCCGTTCGGTCCTTATTATATCTGGGGCGCGACGGCCCGGATGTTGCGGGGATTGGCCGCGCGGGTGAATGAATGACGCAAATTACCGAAGGTTGGGTTTCTGACCCAGCCACGCAAAAAGTCTGCTCGGCGCTGACGGATGCCGGGGCGCAGGCCTTGTTCGTTGGGGGCTGTGTCCGCAACGCGCTGTTGGGTGCACCGGTCTCGGATATCGACATTGCCACTGATGCGAGGCCCGAGCTGGTTATGGAATTGGCGCAGGCGGCAGGGCTGAAAGCCATCCCTACCGGGATTGAACACGGTACGGTCACGGTGGTCAGCGGTGGTGCGCCGCATGAGATCACCACTTTTCGCCGGGATGTGGAAACAGATGGGCGTCGTGCGGTGGTGGCATTTTCCGACAAGGTCGAGGAAGACGCGGCGCGGCGCGATTTCACAATGAACGCGATCTACGCGCGGCCCGACGGCACTATTCTTGACCCGTTGATCGGGTTGCCGGACCTTCAGGCGCGGCATGTACGGTTCATCGGCGCTGCCGCGAATCGTATCCGCGAAGATTACCTGCGCTCGCTGCGCTATTTCCGGTTTCACGCCTGGTATGGCGATGCCGAAGCCGGGTTTGATCCGGACGCTCTGGCGGCGATTGCGGCTAATCTGGACGGGTTGGAGGAGTTATCCCGTGAACGGGTCGGGGCCGAGCTGCTCAAGCTAATGGGCGCGCCTGATCCCGCGCCCTCGATTGCGGCGATGCGTCAGACAGGTGTTCTGGCGCGGCTGTTGCCCGGGGCCGAGGATCGCGCGCTGGCCCCTTTGATCGCGTTGGAGGAACAGGCCGGGGCAGAGCCCGAGCCGATCCGCCGATTGGCCGCCATTGCGACATCCGATATTGCCAAAACCCTACGCCTCAGCAAAGCACAGCTGCAGCGTCTGACACGTATGCGGGACGAGGCATCAGGTACCGCAAGTGTGGCTGAGATGGGATTTCGCTATGGCGAAGAAGGCGGTTTGCACGAGACCCTGCTGCGCTGCGCCTTTCTGGAACAGCCCTGGAGTGAAGACTTACGTCAGGAATTGAACAAAGGGGCGAAGGCCGATTTCCCAATTCAGGCCATTGATCTGATCCCTGAATTCACTGGCCCCGCGTTGGGCAAGAAGCTGGCCGAATTGGAGGCCCGCTGGATCGCCTCAGGTTTCACCCTGACCCGCGAAGAGCTATTGGGCGGCTGAGGCGAAGTCTCAAAAGGGGATGACAAATCAACTTCTTTGTGGTTACGTGCGGCTGTCACATGAATGGAGGGATGCGAATGTATTACGGGATCTGGTTCGGCTAAATCCGGAACACTTTGACCCGTAGGGGTGGTGTTCTGGCGCCATCATTCTTCGCATGACCTGTTATCTGCTCAATTGGAGCACTCTCCATGTTTCGCTATTTCGAAAACCTTGTTGACCCTTTTGCTGACTATACCGAGACCGACACGCCGCCCACGCGGTTGTGGCCGTTCATGCTGGAGTATTCTCGGCCCTTCATGCGGGTTTTCTTCTGGACCGCGCTGATCTCGATCATCGTGGCAGCGGTCGAGGTCGGGCTGATCTACTATATGGGTCGGGTGGTTGATCTGTTATCTGGCTCCCCGGCTGAGGTCTGGCAGGCGCATGGTACGGAATTGATCCTGATGGCGGTGTTTGTGCTGCTGTTGCGCCCGATGCTGCATGTGGTCGACGTTCTGCTGTTGAACAACACGATCCTGCCGAACTTTGGCACCATCATACGTTGGCGGGCTCATAAGCACGTGCTGCGGCAGTCGGTAGGCTGGTTCGAGAATGACTTTGCTGGCCGTATCGCCAACCGGATCATGCAAACGCCCCCCGCTGCAGGTGAGGCGGTGTTTCAGGTGTTCGATGCGATTTCCTTTTCACTGGCCTATCTGGTTGGTGCAGCGATCCTGTTGATGGCGGCCGATCCGCGCCTGCTACTGCCCTTGCTGATCTGGTTTGCGCTCTATGCCCTGCTGGTGCGTTGGACGGTAGAGCGGGTTGGCCCCGCGTCAAAAGCTGCATCTGATGCGCGTTCGGCGGTGACGGGTCGGGTGGTCGATAGCTACACCAACATCCACTCAGTCAAGATGTTCGCCCATGATGAGCAAGAGCTGGACTACGCCCGCGAAGCCATCGCGGAAACGCGCCGGACCTTCCAGATCGAGATGCGGATCTTCACCATCATGGATGCGGTTCTGGTCACGCTGAACGGTCTGCTGATTGTTGGTGTTGTTGGCTGGGCGATTGCTTTATGGATGCAGGGCAGTGCTTCGGTTGGTGTCGTGGCCGCGGCAACCGCCCTGACCCTGCGGCTGAACGCGATGACGGGGTGGATCATGTGGGCGCTGACCAGTTTCTTCCGCCAGCTTGGTGTGGTGGCTGAGGGGATGGAGACGATAGCGCAACCGATCGACTTGCTGGATTCGGGGGATGCCAAGCCGTTGAAGCTGACAAATGGTCAGATCGAAATTCGTGATCTGTCGCACCACTACGGTCGCAAGACAGGCGGGTTGGATCACATCAATCTAACGATCCACCCAGGCGAAAAGATCGGTCTGATCGGGCGGTCTGGCGCAGGAAAATCGACTCTAGTTAAGCTGCTTTTGCGGTTTTATGACGTGGAACAGGGTGCGATCCTGATCGACGATCAGAACATTGCCTATGTCACTCAGGACAGTTTGCGCAGCCATATCGGTATGGTGCAACAAGACAGCGCGCTGCTGCATCGTTCGGTGCGCGACAACATCCTTTACGGTCGTCCCGATGCCTCCGAAGAGCAGATGATCGCCGCCGCCAAACAGGCCGAGGCGCATGAGTTCATCCTCGATCTGCAAGACCCGCAGGGGCGTACCGGGTACGACGCACATGTGGGCGAGAGGGGCGTGAAGCTAAGCGGTGGTCAGCGGCAGCGGGTGACGCTGGCGCGGGTGATCCTGAAGGATGCGCCGATCCTACTGTTGGACGAGGCGACATCCGCCCTAGATTCCGAGGTCGAAGCATCCATTCAGGAGACCCTCTACGGCATGATGCAAGGTAAAACCGTGATCGCCATTGCCCACCGGCTGAGTACCATTGCCCAGATGGACCGTATTCTGGTGATGGATGGGGGACGGATCGTGGAACAGGGCGGGCATTCCGAGCTGTTGGCGCATGGCGGGCTTTACGCCCAGTTCTGGGCGCGGCAATCTGGAGGCTTCCTGAACCCGGAGGCTGCGGAATGAAGGTTGCCGACCTGATCGATCCGTTCAAAAACACTGAGACGCCCCCGCCGCAAACGTTGGGGGCGTTCATTCGCTGGTGTCTATCCGGCGCGTGGCCGATGATATTCGTTGCCGCTTTTTTCTCGGCTTCGGCGGGTGCGATGGAGGCTGGTACTGCCTGGATGCTGGGTTTGGTGGTTGATCTGGCGACGCAAAGTGGCCCCGAAGGTTTTTTCTCGGGCGACAGCCTGTGGATGCTTTTTGGTGTGGTCGTGTTTTTCATGGTGCTGCGCCCGGCCTTGTTCGGACTGTCTTCGGTTACCAACAATTACATCGTCATGCCGAATGTGCCGCCTCTAGTTCTGGCCAAGCTGAACCGTTGGACCCTTGGCCAATCGGTCACGTATTTCGACGACGATTTCGCCGGTCGGATCGCACAGAAACAGATGCAAACCTCAAATGCGCTGGCCTCGGTCGTCTCAGAAACGATCAGCGCGATTGTATTTGCGCTTGCCTCACTTGTGGGCTCTTTGCTTTTGTTAGGGTCTATTCATCCATTGGTGATGCTGCCTTTTGCCGCCTGGCTGGTCGTGTATTTCCTGCTGATCCGTTGGTACTTACCACGCATCCGCGTGCGGTCTGCCGCGCGGGCTGGGGCGCGTGCGATGGTGTCGGGGCAGGTGGTTGACACGATCACCAACATCAAAACCGTCAAACTGTTCGCACATTCCGCGTTCGAGGATCAGGCTGCGCGAAACTCGATGGTCGACCTACGCGAAAAGATGCTGGCCTTTGGTGCACTGTCCGCCAGCTTCCGCTTTATCTTGATGGTTCTGGCGGGGGTACTGCCGGTGCTTCTGTTAGGCGCGACATTGTTGTTGTGGCGGAACGGGATCGCAACGGCAGGGGATATCGTCGCAGCGGGAGCCGTTTCTATTCGAATCGCGCAGATGACTGGTTGGGTCAGTTTCACGCTGATGGGGTTGTACGCGAATGTGGGTGAAGTCGAGAACGGCATGAAGACGCTGACCAAGCGCGACCGGGTGGAGGATTTGGCAGGTACAACTGAACTCACCGTGACCGAAGGACAGATTGATTTCGATCAGGTTAGCTTTGCCTATGGCCGCGATGTAGGCGGTGTGTCTGACGTGAGCATGACCGTTCATCCAGGTGAAAAACTGGGTATCGTTGGGGCCTCAGGGGCCGGGAAGTCGACCTTAGTTTCACTGCTCCTTAGGCTCTATGACGGGGAAAAGGGCGCTATCCGTATCGACGGGCAGAATGTGGCGCAGGTGACGCAGGACAGTTTGCGCGGACAGATCGGAATGGTTACGCAGGAAACGGCGATGTTCAATCGCTCGGCGCGTGAGAATATTCTATACGGCCGTCCGGGTGCTTCAGAAGACGAGATGATCGCGGCAGCGAAGAAGGCTGAAGCCCATGAATTTATCCTCAGCCTACAGGATGCCCATGGTCGCAAGGGTTACGACGCTCATCTGGGTGAGCGGGGCGTGAAACTCAGCGGTGGCCAGCGGCAGAGGATTGCTCTGGCTCGCGCGATCTTAAAGGATGCGCCAATCCTGGTCCTGGATGAGGCGACGTCTGCGCTGGATTCCGAGGTTGAAGCCTCGATACAGGCGGCGCTGCACCGGGTGATGCAGGGCAAGACAGTGCTGGCGATTGCGCATCGCCTGTCGACGCTCAGCGAGATGGACCGGATCATCGTTCTGGATCAGGGACGGATTGTCGAAACCGGTACCCACGACGTGCTGTTGAAGCAAGGGGGGCTTTACGCGCGGTTCTGGCATCGCCAGTCGGGCGGATTTATTCAGGCAGAAGCCGCCGAATAAAGCACAAAACACGCTAAGGGCTTTTGTTGTCCGAAAAGCCCCGGTATCAGGCGCCATATGACCCAGCAGTTCACCATAACCCGTCTTGGCCATCAGGGCGACGGCATCGCCGATGGCCCCGTTTATGCACCGCGCACCCTTCCGGGTGAAGTGGTCAGCGGGTCTCTGGAAGGGCAGGTGTTGACTGATATCCGGGTTGAAACGCCCTCGGATCAGCGGGTCAAGGCGCCTTGTCGCCACTACAAGGCGTGCGGCGGGTGCCAATTGCAGCATGCTGCTGATGAGTTTGTAGCCAACTGGAAGGTCGATGTGGTGCGCAATGCACTGGCTGCGCAGGGGATGGAGGCGCAGATGCGCCCGATCCACACTTCTCCGGCCAGATCACGCCGCCGGGCAACCATTGCGGTACGCCGTACAAAGAAAGGCACGCTGGCCGGGTTTCACGGTCGTGCATCCGACACGATCACCGAGATCACCGATTGCCACCTGCTGGATCCGGCTTTGATCGCCGCCATTCCGGTGGCCGAAGCCTTGGCCATTCTGGGCGGCAGTCGTAAAGGCGTGCTGGCCGTGACGCTGACTCTGTCCGAAGGTGGGTTGGATGTGGCAGTCAAGGACGGCAAGCCTTTGGATGGCCCGTTGGAACTAGCGTTGGCTCAGGCGACCGAGAAACACGGGCTTGCACGCCTCAGCTGGGATGGTGAGGTGATCGCCATGCGTGAGCCCCCCGTTCAGCGCTTTGGTGCGGCTGGGGTGTTGCCACCCCCGGGGGCTTTCCTGCAGGCGACAAAAGACGGAGAAAAGGCTCTATTACAGGCCGTTTTGCAAGCCACCCAAGGCGCAAAGCGCGTTGTGGATCTGTTTGCGGGCAGCGGTACCTTCTCTCTGCCCCTTGCTCAGACAGCCGAAGTTCATGCGGTGGAAGGCGAGGCCGCGATGACAGATGCGCTGGATCAAGGTTGGCGCCGAACGCAGGGGTTGAAGCGCGTCACGGTCGAGGCCCGAGACTTGTTCCGTCGTCCGCTGATGCCGGATGAACTAAAACCCTTTGACGCGGTGGTCATCGACCCGCCCCGCGCCGGGGCCGAGGCGCAGGTGTCAGAGCTGGCGCACGCCCTTCTTCCGACAATCGCCTATGTTTCCTGCAACCCGGTGACTTTCGCGCGAGATGCAAAAATGCTGGTAAACGCAGGCTACACCCTTGAATGGGTGCAGGTGGTGGACCAATTTCGGTGGTCGTCACACACAGAACTTGCCGCACGGTTTGTACGGGGCCCCGGATCATGAGCACACAGGAGAATGTAACGATGGGATTTAATCAGCGCCTGCTGAACATCATTGAAAATCCCACCTTTGGCCGGTTCATCACCGCGGTCATTATCTTCAACGCCATTTTGCTGGGGATGGAGACCTCACCTACGCTTATGGAGGCCGCTGGCCCCCTGATCGTGACGCTGGACAGCATCTGTCTGGCTATCTTCGTGGCCGAGATTGCCATGAAACTGCTGGCAACCAGGCAGCGGTTCTTTACCAATGGCTGGAACATCTTTGACTTTATCGTTGTTGGCATCGCCTTAATCCCAAGTGCGGGTGGCTTGTCAGTGCTTCGGGCGCTGAGGATTTTGCGGGTTCTCCGGGTCATCTCGGTTGCGCCTCGCCTGCGCCGGGTGGTCGAAGGATTCATCTCGGCCTTGCCTGGCATGGCCAGCGTGTTCCTGCTTATGGCGATCCTGTTCTATATCGGCGCGGTAATCTCGACCAAGCTGTTCTCGGTCTCATTTCCAGACTGGTTCGGTGATCTGGGTCTGTCGGCCTATACGCTGTTCCAGATCATGACGCTGGAAAGCTGGTCCATGGGCATCGTCCGCCCGGTGATGGAGGTCTACCCCTATGCCTGGCTGTTCTTCGTGCCTTTCATCATGGTCACCACCTTTGCGGTGGTGAACCTTTTGGTCGGTCTGATCGTGAACTCGATGCAGGATGCACACCATGCCGAGGATGAGGTGAAGACCGATGCCTATCGTGACGAAGTGCTGGAACGGCTGGAAAGCATCGAACGTCGTCTGACTGAGCAACAACACAGAAAAAAGTGATTTCAGATTTTCAGAAATTTGGCATAATGCTTAAAAAAAATGAGCAGTAGCAGGCAGTGAAACATGGATCGTCGAGCATTTGGATTGGGTGCTGTGGCAACGCTGGGCCTTTCGGCCTGTGCTTCGGCCAGCCCGCGATTTCTAACCTATGATGGCCCCGAGGTGACCTCTTTGGTCATCAACAAGGGTGCGCGGAAGATGTATCTTCTGCACAACGAAACCATTCTCAAGGAATACAAGGTTGATTTGGGCTTTGCACCGAATGGCACAAAGACCAAGCGCGGCGATGGACGCACGCCCGAAGGCAGCTATTTGATCGACCGTCGCAATCCCAACAGCCGCTATCACTTGTCATTGGGGATTTCCTATCCGAATTCGAATGATATTGCGCAGGCCAAGGCAGCCGGTGTCGATCCGGGCGGCGATATTTTCATTCACGGCCAGCCGAAAAAGCGGGCGGAACTGAAGCGCGCCAAAAAGACGCCGGATTGGACCGCAGGTTGCATCGCCGTCAAGAATGAAGAGATCGAAGAAATCTATGCGATGGTGAACAAGGGCACGCTGATCACGCTGCGCCCGTAGGAGATTTCCACTCTCCGAACCCGAACTGCATATAATCGCGCTGGTAGACCTCGGTCGCCAGCGCTTCTAGTTTTGCGTCATAGATGTCGTCCAGCTTGAACGGCCCGTCCGTTGGGCATTGTCCGGGGCTGGGCGGGGCGTCATGGCCCAAGCGGCGCGCCAAATCGGGCAAGGCCGTTTTTATTTCTTCTTCTCGCAAGATTAGATCAGGAATGGCAAATGAGGCCATGCCGTCCAAGACCTGAGATTGGCTGGCCCAAACCCCGTCGACCCGAACGGGTGTTTGCCCGGCAAGATTCTGACGTAAAAAGGTAAGGAAGGCCGAAAATGCCTGATAATGCTGGTCGATAGGGTAGTTTTCCGGGCGTAGCTGACCGGGAATCGGTACCTTGAACCTGTTGCGCAGCATGTTGCGGATCTTCAGATATGCGCCGGGTTCGGTGCTGAGGATATACAAACAGAAGGCTGAATGCGCGCGGGCCAGCGGGTGACGGAGCACGCAGAACTTGCGGTGCCCAGATTGATTTTGAAGCCAGCGCTTCATTTGTTTGCGATTTTGATTGGTGATCAACCTGTCGGTGCTGACCTTGTCCAGATCGGCCAGCCATTGGGTCACTGGCCCCTCAATCCCGCTGCGGATCGGCAGATACAACAGCGGTGTGTCCGGGGCGGCGATGTAATTACCCACCGCCGGCCCGCGACGGGGTTCGAAATTTGGTGTGCGATGCAGATTGAAACTGTCGACCTCGGCCAAGGCTAACGCTGTTTCTTCAGGGTTCGTCACCTTGGACAGGGTCGGTTCCGGGTTTTGCGGCTTGATCGTGTCGTCGATCGCGGACAACCGCGCATTGACGCCCAGCCAGTCGGCAAGGCCGTTCAGTACGTCCAGATTGTTGAGATCGTCATAGGCAATGTAAAAACCGGTCTGCCCTGTCGTCTGCAAAGCGTTGAGTAACAGGAGTTGGAAATCCTGCTGTTGATCCAAATATCTTTCAAATTCCTGCGCGTCGAATTCGATTTGAGCCTCGCGGCGACGTTTTATGTTCTTGAGCTGCCATTGCTTTGTTTCACGCGCGATTTTCAATGAGACATAGCTATCCAATGGGTTCCGCGTCAGGATAATCTTGGCGCAGCGCGGATCGTTCAATGCAGGCTCTAACACTCGGGGATCGTGCCCCTGAAAGAAACGGAAACCGTTCAGTTTTCCACCGTCTGATTTGATTGCGCGGACAAGTTTCATCGGGTCGTTGTCGCGTTCTTCCAACGTCACGCCAAGCAGGTTGTCCGATTTGAGCCGACCGATGAAATGGGGGTTGAACGCCTCACCATGGCACGCGACGCCTTCCAGTGCGTTCAGGTTGAACTCAAGCAGGTTGGACCCGGTACGCATGGCGGCAAGAATGATGAAATAGTCAAATCTGGATGTCATGGCAGGTTATTGCACCAGATAAGGTTTTTTGAACGGACGGACCCGTGAACCAAACACATCGTCCGTGGGAAAATCTCCTACCAGATAGGGATGCATACCTTGGTTCTTGAGGTTCTGCAGGAATTTCCCAAAGCCGGATAGATCTACCATCACCGGAGTTTCGGTCAGGTGGCTGGCGCGTTTGGTCCCGATTTCCTCGATCACGGTTTGCAGGGGCTCCATCGGGGACTCCACGAATTCCGCCAGCGACCAAGTACGTACACGTGCCTTGGTCCAGACCGAGTTCAGAACTTCAAGCTGTTTGGTCTCGATTTGCTGCAGACGTGCGGCCTCACAACGGATATCGGCGAAATTCATGTTCGACAGGAACAGTGGAATCGCCCAGGCTCCGGTAATGACCGAGATCTGCGCATTCTTGTCGCGTGCCAGAAACCAGTTGATTTTCTGGGTGTCTGCAGGGCCGAACTGAAAGCACTGCCTCTCGCCGCGTGTGTTCCAGATCAGGTTCGAGACAAAGGCCGTCGGATTATAGTCTCGCAATACGGGGCAATCACTGAGCGCACCGTTGGTAATGGTGTCCTCGTCCGCAAACTGGGCCCGCTCAGGTGCAAATAGATGTCCGTGGACGCGGGTCCCTGTGGCTTCGCTCAGCCAGGGCACGAAATCATCGAATAGTTCGGCAAAGCCTTGAAATACTGAATAAGGGAAAGAGGTCAGCCCGTTTTCACTACCGTGGCGCGGAAAACGGCTTTGCATATACAGCCCGTCACGCCCACGCGTCCGGCGCTCAACCGCTTTGGAGAACACTCGGTCGATCTTGCCCGGGTTGGGCTCGGTCGGTCGCATTGCGCTGTTCTGATCGGTCAGAAAGGCCTGGTAAAGCCGGTCTGCACGCGGCCAGATTTTGCGAGCCACAAAACAATCCGACCGGCGTAGCAACTGTAAATGGTCATCATAAAAGATGTGGGGCCGCCCCTGGTAATCGAATTTGGACAGAGTCAAAGACCGGCTTTCGATATGGGTGGAATAGAGTCTGGTTAGCGTTTGGAAATAACTTTCATCCGGAATCCAGACCTGGCGGAAATAGCGATCATAAATCTGGCGCTTTGGATCCTGAAGTATAGCCGACAAGGTCTGTCGTGTCAGGCACCACCACTGGCTGCCCATATGCGGCATCAACCCATCAGGGATTTTGCGACGCATGCCGACGGTTCGCTGGAATTTCACGTAGGCATCAAACAGCGTGCGGTTTCTGCGCCAGGAAAATGGAAATCGCAGCGTAAATCGCTCTTGGTCCAACCCGCCGATCGTCCAGCCGACATCGGCCGTGGTTGCACTTTCAATGAAATCCACACGGGGCCGGTCAGCAATATAGGCGATCAGCTCGTCTATTGGCCGCAATGGCAGGCAAGCACCCGAAGACAGAAAAACATGGTGCACATCCGGAAACGCCTCGAGCATAAGTTCGGCTGCGGATTGAGAAGCCGCGACGATGCCCCAGCCTCCCCATTCGCAAATATGACGCTCTGAGAAACGGATCAGCGGATCATCTGTGCAGGCGGCCACGAAGTCGGAATAGTCCTGCGCAGGCACCTTGCGGTCCACATGGATCACAACCGGGCAACCGGATGCTGTCCAGTGCCGCGCAACCTGGGCGGCCCGGTGCAAGGCCGTATGGGCCAGCATGACGATGCCCAGACGATTCATGCCCAGTTTCCCTTCGACATGAGGCCCAAGATTTCAAGCTGTCGCCAATTGATGTATTTTTCGGACTGCTCACACCAGAACACGGGTTTGTCTCCCAGCCCTTCGGAATAGGCACGGTATTCGCCCGAGCGGCGGTAATGCTGGCGGCGGTGCATCTCTTCCGAGGCTTTTTCGCCTAGTGTGCTGATCAGCTTGGCATGCAGCAGCGCACCACTAGCCTTTTCACCACCCCATTCATCATACACTTGGTTCAATCCGCGCGGCAGCAGTGAATGCGTCGAGCTGACATAGACATACCGCTTGTCCCACTTCACCAGAGGAATCTTGTTCAGCGCAGGCGCTTTCGAAGGGTTATCACGAAAGAAAACACGGGCGCGTGGGCCACCTTGAATCCAAAGGTTCTTATAGGCTGGGTTTTGGGTGATCATGTAGTTGCCGGCATCGAACCAGCGCGCGATTTCAAACGGGTCCTGTCCTTCGCTATAGGGTTCCGCGTCCACGGGGCCTTGCGGATACATATCAATCAACATTGTGCCAAAGCTACGCACAGCGCAGCCATCCAGCCAATCCGTCAGCGCGCGGACTGGACGGGTGTCACAGAACGGATAGATAAAGAACTCATCTGGATCGACGGTCAGAACCCAGTGACCATGCGCAAATTTGCGCAGCAGGTAATTCGACCAATCCAGACCGAAAGTGGCACGTTTGTAACTGGCCTGCGCATGCCAGACCGAGGCGTCGGGTTGGCTGGCTAGGTATTCGCGCGTGCCGTCATCGCTGTCATTGTCGATAAACAGAAAATGGTCGACGCCCAGCTTCCGGTAATAATCCAGAAAATAGGGCATGCGGATCTTTTCGTTCCGAAGAACGCTCATCAACAGGATATCGTCGTGCTGGATTTGGGCAGTATTGTCAGAAACTGGCTTTAATTCCCGCCGCTTACGCAGGCAGCGCGCTAGACGACGCTTGCGCCGCAATCTCATCCGGTATGAATCCAACAGGCTCACGCGTTTGCACTGCCCTTTTTGTTACGCGAGCATGCCCGGGGGCTGGTAAGCCAGAGTGGTGCCGGGCAATTGCCGTGTTATGCCATCTTTGCATCTTTCAAGGCAACGACTTTAAAAACCGTTAGTCAGATATGCCTTGGCTTAGAAAACTTTCCCCATCAATCCCAATTGCTGCAGTTGGGCCCAACCATCATACCGAACCGAGTCGGGCGTCCACATATCGGGGCTGTCGCCGATTGCATCATAGTAGGTCCCTAAGAGGTCGGGATCGTGGAAATGCTGGCGCCGGGTCTTTTCGATTTTAGACTTGTCCACCACTTCGGGCAGGAATTTGGTGTGCAGCAAAATGCCCGAAGGAGTTTCGTCGCTCGGCCCTCGATACGCGGCGTTCAGGTGCCGTGGCAGAGCCGAATGGCACGAATTCACATAGGCATATCGCCGCGACCATCGGACCAGAGGGATTTTGTTCAGCGTCGGTGAATGACGGGGTCGATCGGCAAAGAACACGCGTTCCCGCGCACCGCCCTGCACCCATAGATTACCCATCGGAACTTGCCGCTGTGCCCGGTAAGGGCCAGAATCGAACCAGCATAAGGTTCCGGTTGGGTCCGATCGCGGCTCATAGGTCTGATCGCCCAGCGGCCCCTTGGGATAAAGGTCCAACATCAAGGCGCCAAAAGCACCGCGACCTTGTTGGTCGAGTGTTGTGGTCAGCTCGTGCAGCGATTTGCTGTTGTGCTCGGGGTAGATCAACAACTCGTCCGCATCGACCATTAGGGTCCAATGCCCGTGCCCATAACGCATTTGCAGCCATGTCAGCCAATCCAGCCCGTAACGTGACGCGCGATAGCTGGCATCGGTCTGCCACAATGACACGTCAGACTGCGTGCGCAGAAATTCGACCGATCCGTCATCGCTGCCGTTATCGACGATCAGAAAGTGATCCACCCCCAACGCGCGGTAGTGGTGGAAGAACCACGGCAGCCGAGTGATTTCATTGCGAACGGTGGTGAAGGCCAGAATACCTCCCGGTTTGATCTGTTTGGTTTGATCGTTGAGGCAGGAAAGTTGATGGCGGCTGCGAAAGGACCGCCACAGCAATCGGCGCCGTTTAAGCCGCAACCGGTATTTCTGAACCCATCCGATGGGTGGAAGAATGTCGGTCGCTGTACCTGTCACTATAGCTCACTTCTCGTAGTGGCCGTTCTGGTGCCAGCGCCACGCGTCGCTTATCATTGTCTCTAACGTTGACCTTTTTGGAGTCCAGCCCAACTCTTTGTTCGCGCGGACCGAGCCCGAAACCAGTTTGGTGCAATCCCCGGCGCGGCGCGGTCCGATGGAGTATGGAACTTCGCGATTGGTAACGGCTTTGGAATGGTCGATCACCTCCATCACCGAAAAGCCCGAACCGGTGCCCAGGTTGAACACCCGGCTGCCTTTGCCCTGCTCCAACCAGTTCAGCCCCAATACATGCGCGTCAACCAGATCGCAGACATGTACATAATCGCGGATGCAGGTGCCGTCCGGCGTGTCGTAATCGGTTCCAAAGACGGTCAGCCCATCACGCTTGCCGTCGATAGCGTCCAGCATCAGCGGCACCAGATGGGTTTCGGGACGGTGGAATTCGCCCACTTCGCCATCCGGATCTGCACCGGCCACGTTGAAATAGCGAAAGATCACATGGTTCAGCTCATGTGCGGCCTCGAAATCACGCAGAATCTCTTCGATGGCGCGTTTTGAGGCACCATAGGCGTTCAGTGGTTCCTGCGGTGTGTTTTCGTCCAGTACCACATTGTCGTGATCGCCGTAGGTGGCGCAGGTCGACGAGAACACAAAATTCAGGCACCCCGCGTCAACGGCGGCCTCAATCAGGTTCAGAGAACCCGTGACATTGTTTCTCCAATACCTGCCGGGCTGGGACATCGCCTCGCCAACTTGGCTGAGCGCGGCGAAATGCATCACGGCGGCGGGCTGGTACTTGGCAAAAACCTCTTTCAGCCGGACTTGGTCAAGAAGATCACCCTGTTCAAAAGGGCCGAATTTCACCGCGTCCTGCCAACCGGTTATCAGGTTGTCATACGTAACCGGCGTATAGCCCGCTCGCGCCAGCGCTTTGCAAGCGTGAGAGCCGATATATCCGGCCCCGCCGGTTACAAGAATATTGGTCATTTGTTCTCCCGAATTCAAAGACCAAGCACACTATCTGAACAAGCTATCCATCTTAAGGGATAGAGATCAATCTAACCCCATCGCCGCCATCATTTCTTCCAGTTTGGGTACATCCTGTGGATTGTTCAGCTCCCAGAACTGGCGACCTTTGGCCTCGACCTCGACGCACAACACCTTGCGGCCATTCTCCATAAATCGCAGCTGTTCCAGCCCCTCCAGTTGTTCCAGCGGACCAGTGGGCCAAGTGGGATAGGCGGCCAGGGCATCGGGGCGATAGGCGTAGACGCCGACATGATGGAAAACCGGGGTCGCGTCTTGACTTGCATATGTCTGCGCGGTGAAGGGCACGACCTCTTTCGAGAAATACATGGCACTGTGGTCGGCTGCAAAAACGGCAGTGGTGCCGCCGACGCGCCCATGTTTGCGGTCATTCAGCAGGCTGTTCAGCGCGTCCCCGTCGCAGCGCAGCACCGGCGTTGCGACTCCGGCCTCGGGCGCGGCGCGCAGGCCTGCGATCAGATCTTCGACAAACCAATGCGGTGTTAGTGGCGCGTCACCCTGCAGGTTAACCACGATCTCGTAGTCAGCGCCCAGGTTCGCATGGGTTTCGGCGCAGCGTTCGGTACCGTTCTGGCAGTTTTCCGATGTCATTACGACTTCGGCTCCGAACCCCTCGGCCGCCTCGCGGATGCGGTCGTCATCTGTGGCGACGACCACTTTGTCCACTCCGGATACTGAACAGGCGGCCCGCCAGGATCGCTCGATCAGTGTCATCGCTTTGCCACTTGCTCCGGTCAGTGGAACAAGGGGTTTGCCCGGATAACGGGTCGAGGCATAGCGGGCGGGAATGGCGATCAAAACAGTCATCAGGCTTCCTTAAGGTCAACACCCGGAGCGTAGGCGATAAAGAACGGGTTTGCATAGCCGTCCTTGCCGTAGGTCAGTGGCGAATGGTCATCAAACCGCACGACTTTGCCACCTGCACCTGCCAATACGGCATGGCCCGCAGCTGTGTCCCACTCCATTGTGCGGCCAACGCGAGGGTAAAGATCCGCCTCGCCGGTGGCGACCAGACAGAATTTCAGCGACGAGCCCGCGCTTTTGCTGTCCTTCACCTGATATTTGTTGATGTAATCCTCGGTGGCCTGATCACGGTGCGACTTAGAAGCGACGATCATAAGTGCCGAATTGTTAGGTTTAGAGACTGAAATCGACCCAACATCCCCAACCTGCACCTTGTCCAACGCACCGGTTTCTTCGACTGACTGACCATCAGCCTGCGTGTAAAACATCCGCCCCTTGGCCGGCGCATAAACCACGCCGCGTGTTGGAACACCATTTTCAACCAGTGCAATATTTACCGTGAAATCACCGCGGCGGTTGATGAATTCCTTGGTGCCGTCCAGCGGATCGACGATCAGGAATGTATCGCCTTTTTCAGAATGCGATGCCGCCTGTTCTTCGGTCACCAGCAGGGTGTCGGGAAACGCTTCGCGCAGGCCAGCCGAGATCAGGGCATCGGCAGCTTCATCCGCTTCGGTCACGGGGCTGGAATCGGATTTGACCTTTACGTCGAAATCATCGGAATTGTAGATTTCCATGATCTTGTCGCCCGCTTCCAGGGCCAGACGTCGGATAACGGGAATGAGGGCGTCATAGGTCACAAAAATGCTCCGTTCCTGTGCTTTGTTGATCGAATGTCCTGACGGTCTTATGATGTGGTGGTTACGGAACGGCAAGAAATTCGTGGCAGATTGCAGGCGAAAAAACGGGAAAGACGCTTCGGGTGTATTATTTCAAGCGAAATCGAACATTGCTGGGCGGCGCTTTTACGACCGCCGAGTTGATATTTCACGCCGTCGTGCGCAGCGTGCGATCACAACATCACAATGCAGTCTTGGCGATCATTGTTAATATCGTCCAGATTCTGGCTTTGGTCGCGGTGTTCTACACCATAATGTCGTTTCTGGGCCCGCGCGTCGCTAAGATCCGAGGAGAGTTCATACTTTTCCTGTTATCCGGCGTTTTTTTGTTCATCACGCATATCAAGTCCGTCAGCGCGATTGCAGGTGTCGGTACCGGCAATAACCCGATGATGCTTCATTCACCGATGAACATGATGGTGGTGCTATTGGCGACCGCTTTTGGCATGCTTTACACGCAGATGGTGACGATCATCATAATCCTGTTTCTCTATGTTGTTGCGGTCTCTCCGATCGAGGTACAGGACCCTGGCGGCGCATTTGCGATGCTCATGCTGGCCTGGTTCACAGGTTGTGCAATTGGCGTGGTATTCATGGCGTTAAAGCCGTGGTTTCCTGGCACTGTTACAATCCTGACCAGCGTGTACAGGCGTTTGAACATGATCTTTTCAGGGAAAATGTTCGTGGCAAACGCGCTGGGCGGCGCGACACTGGCCTTGTTTGCGTGGAACCCATTGTTTCACATCATCGATCAGTGCCGGGGTTTTATTTTTCGAAACTACTACCCCCGCAATACCAGCTGGGAATACGCACTATGGGTGGGGGTGGCCCTTTTGATGATCGGGCTGTTGGGGATATTCTTTTCGCGCCAGCATGAGTCTCAAAGCTGGAATGCCCGTCGTTAACTGGCCACGCGCAGGGTCAGGTTGATCCGCCCACCCCTGGGCAGCAGTTTCGAGGACCCGAACCGGATGCGGTCGATCCCGTGATAGGTCAGTCGCGCCGGGCCGCCCATGATAACCACATCGCCAGAGCTCAACCAAATCGACTCGGTCTTGCCGCCTCGGGTCTGGTTGCCGATGCGGAACAGGGCGTCATCGCCCAATGAGATCGACAAAACCGGCCACGAAAAATCGGCCTCGTCCTTGTCCTGATGCAACCCCATTTTTGCACTTTCCCCGTAGTAGTTGATAAGGCAGCAATCGGGATCACGATCAGCGCTGGCCAGTTCGCGCCAGATTTTAAGGATTGGTTCGGGAATTGCTGGCCAGTCCGCTCCTTTGGGATGTTGGGGCTGATACCTGTACCCGGATTTATCGGTGACCCAACCAAGCTTTCCGGCAGAAGTCATACGCACTGACATTTCCTTGCCTGACGGCGTCATTGGTCGGAACAGGGGGGCCGATCTCAGAATCGGGCGCAGTTCCTCGATCAGTTGCGCCTGCGCGGACCCGTCAAGCCATGCTTTCCTGATATCAAATCCGCGCAAAAGCAGCCGCGCCATTCGAGAATCCCCGATCGTTGCCAAAACCTTGCCAAAAAGGCCACAGATTCCCGAAAACCTGCCTTTTAGACCGCTTGCAGGGCTCTGATCTCGCCCTTATATACGCCGGGACGCGCGATGGTGTAGGGCCGTTCGCGCATATCAGATCGGGGCCGGGTGCCATAACGGGTCCGCACCCCGGACATCGCCTTGAAGAGAAAGGGATTGAACATATGGGAAAAGTAATCGGGATTGACCTCGGGACCACCAACTCTTGCGTGGCCATCATGGACGGCTCGCAGCCGAAGGTCATCGAGAACGCCGAAGGGGCGCGGACCACGCCCTCGATCGTCGCCTTCACCGAAGATGAGCGACTGGTCGGTCAGCCTGCGAAACGTCAGGCGGTCACCAACCCCGACAACACGATCTTTGGCGTCAAGCGTCTGATCGGTCGTCGCGTGGATGATGCCGAAGTCGAAAAAGACAAGAAAATGGTGCCGTACGCCATCGTCAATGGCGGCAATGGTGACGCGTGGGTTGAAGCCCGCGGTGAAAAGTACTCCCCAAGCCAGATCTCGGCCTTCACTCTTGGCAAGATGAAGGAAACCGCCGAGAGCTATCTGGGTGAGGAAGTCACACAGGCCGTTATCACCGTTCCGGCATATTTCAACGACGCACAGCGTCAGGCCACCAAAGACGCCGGTAAGATCGCTGGTCTGGAAGTGCTGCGGATCATCAACGAACCGACAGCTGCTGCTCTGGCCTATGGTCTGGACAAGGAAGAAACCCAAACCATCGCGGTTTATGACCTTGGTGGCGGTACCTTCGACGTGACCATCCTGGAAATCGACGACGGTCTGTTCGAGGTGAAGTCGACCAACGGTGACACCTTCCTGGGTGGTGAAGACTTTGACATGCGCATCGTCAACTACTTGGCGGATGAGTTCAAAAAGGAACACGGTGTCGATCTGTCTCAGGACAAGATGGCCCTGCAGCGTCTGAAAGAAGCAGCTGAAAAAGCCAAGATCGAACTGTCCTCGACCTCGCAGACCGAAATCAACCAACCATTCATCTCGATGGGTTCGAACGGTCAGCCGCTGCACATGGTCATGAAGCTGACCCGTGCCAAGCTGGAATCGCTGGTCTCGGACCTGATCAAGAAGTCGATGAAGCCTTGCGCGGCCGCTCTGAAAGACGCTGGCCTGTCGGCTGCCGATGTGGACGAAGTTGTTCTGGTCGGTGGTATGACCCGGATGCCGAAGGTGATCGAAGAGGTTAGCAAGTTCTTCGGTAAAGAGCCGCACAAAGGTGTAAACCCGGACGAAGTGGTTGCCATGGGCGCCGCTATCCAAGCCGGTGTTCTGCAGGGTGACGTCAAAGACGTGGTTCTGCTGGACGTGACCCCGCTGTCGCTGGGCATCGAGACTCTGGGTGGCGTGTTCACCCGCCTGATCGACCGCAACACCACGATCCCAACGAAAAAGTCTCAGGTCTTCTCGACCGCCGAAGACAATCAGAACGCCGTGACCATCCGCGTGTTCCAAGGTGAGCGTGAAATGGCTGCGGACAACAAGATCCTGGGTCAGTTCAACCTTGAAGACATCCCGCCCGCACCGCGCGGTATGCCTCAGATCGAGGTGACTTTTGACATCGACGCCAACGGCATTGTCTCGGTTTCGGCCAAGGACAAAGGCACCGGAAAAGAGCAGAAGATCACCATCCAGGCATCGGGCGGTCTGTCCGACGAGGACATCGAAAAGATGGTCAAGGACGCCGAAGAGAACGCGGAAGCCGACAAGGAACGCCGCGAGCTGGTCGACGCCAAGAACCAGGCGGAAAGCCTCATCCACTCGACCGAGAAGTCGATGGAAGAGCATGCTGACAAGGTCGACCCGACCACCATCGAAGCCATCGAGCTGGCGATTGCCGCGCTGAAGGACGAACTGGAAACCGAGAATGCCGACAAGATCAAGTCGGGCATCCAGAACGTTACTGAGGCTGCAATGAAGCTGGGCGAAGCCATCTACAAGGCGCAGGCCGAAGAGGGCGACGATGAGCCTGCAGCCGCAGATGCAGCACCGGGTGACGATGACATTGTCGACGCCGAGTTCGAAGATTTGGACGATGACAAGCGTAACTAACGGGTAACCGGGCCAATGCGGGCCGGTCCGGTTGCCGGGCCGGCCCGATTACGTTGAGACATAAGGAAACACTGATGTCAAAACGCGACTACTACGATGTGCTCGGCGTATCCAAGGGCGCATCGGCGGACGAGATCAAGAAGGGTTTTCGCAAGAAGGCCAAGGAATTGCATCCCGACCGCAACAAAGACAACCCGGATGCCGAGGCGCAGTTCAAGGAAGCGAACGAAGCCTATGACGTTCTGAAAGACGCAGAACGCAAGGCCGCTTATGACCGCTTTGGTCACGCCGCCTTTGAAAACGGCATGGGCGGCGGCGGTCGTCCGGGCGGTGGCTTTGGTCAGGGTGATTTCTCAAGTGCGTTTTCGGACGTGTTCGACGATTTGTTCGGCGACTTCATGGGTGGCCAACGCGGAGGCGGCGGTGGCCGTCGCGCGGCGCGGGGCTCGGACCTGCGTTATAACCTGCGTGTGACGCTGGAAGAAGCGTTCGCAGGTCTGCAAAAAACCATCAACGTGCCGGCTGCCGTTGCGTGTTCTTCCTGTGACGGCTCGGGGGCTGAAGGTGGCGTGGAACCCACGACCTGTCCCACATGTTCCGGCATGGGTAAAGTCCGCGCACAACAAGGGTTCTTTACTGTTGAACGCACCTGCCCGACCTGTTCAGGACTGGGGCAGATCATCAAGAACCCCTGTAAATCCTGTGGTGGTGCTGGCCGCGTGGAAAAAGAGCGTGCGCTGTCCGTCAACATCCCTGCCGGTGTTGAAACCGGTACCCGTATTCGACTGGCGGGTGAGGGTGAGGCTGGGATGCGCGGTGGTCCTCCGGGTGATCTCTATATCTTTGTCGAGGTCTCGGATCATAAACTGTTCGAACGCGACAGCGTGAACCTTTACTGCCGCGTGCCAGTCAGCATGGTCAAGGCCGCGATGGGCGGCTCAATCGAAGTGCCGACCATTGATGGTGGCCGCGGTCGCGTGCAAATTCCAGCCGGAAGCCAATCAGGCCGCCAGATGCGCCTGCGCGGCAAGGGTATGCCTGCCCTGCGCGGTGGTGGCGTCGGTGACATGTTCATCGAACTGGCCGTGGAAACTCCGGTCAACCTGACCAGCCGCCAGAAAGAGCTGCTGCGTGAATTTGATGACCTGGGTGAAGACAACCACCCAGAGTCTAAAAGCTTCTTTTCATCCGTCAAGTCGTTCTGGGACGGTATGAAGGGCTGATGTCCAGCCCATAGGAACCCAAGAAAAGAGCCGGTCCGAAGGGGCTGGCTTTTTTCATAAGTCCAGTTTGACTGTCTTGTAAGTCAAAATTGGCCCTTGAATCCCTGTCTTTCGCCTGAGAATGTCCGACCAACCGTTGGGGTGCCCCGAACAAGGGGCTGAGAGGCGTGAATGCGCTAACCCATCGAACCTGATCCGGGCAATACCGGCGTAGGGAACGGTCTAATATGCAAAGACGTTTTCCATGCTGCGTTGCCCATTTGAAGATGGAGCAACGATATGGCGCATATTGCCTTAACTATTGCAGGCTCGGACAGCGGCGGTGGAGCCGGGATTCAGGCAGACCTGAAGGCCATGTCTGCCTTGGGTGTTTATGGCGCAAGCGTGGTGACAGCCGTAACAGCACAAAACACGCAGGCCGTGACAGCAGTGCACGGGATACCGCTGGATGTGATTGCAGCTCAGATCGAGGCAGTGTTGTCGGATCTGGATGTCGGCGCGATCAAGATCGGAATGTTGGCGACGCCGGATATTATTGAGACCGTTTCACGTGCCCTTTCTGAATTTGCAGGGCCGGTCGTTCTTGACCCGGTGATGATTGCCAAATCCGGAGACGCATTGCTGGCGCAGGATGCTGTTCACACGTTGCGGGACATCCTGCTGCCCCGCGCAACCGTGCTGACCCCAAACTTGCCCGAGGCCGCCTGTTTGCTGGGTGACGCTGAGGCGGAAACGCCGGATCAGATGGTCAAACAGGGGTTGGCATTGTGCGATCTGGGCGCGCATTCGGTGTTAATGAAGGGAGGCCATGGGTATGGAGACATCTGTCATGATCTTCTGATCGATGCCTCGGGGAAGGTTGCTGAATTCACGGCGTCACGGCGAGATACGCGCAATACTCATGGCACAGGGTGTACTTTGTCTTCCGCGATTGCGGCGAGGCTTACCCAAGGATTGCCACTGGTGGATGCGGTTGCTCAGGCGCATGGCTATTTGCAAGGGGCAATTGCGCAGGCAGATGGCTTGCAGATTGGTCGTGGCCATGGCCCGGTGCACCACTTCCATCGCGTGTGGCCTGCGTGACGGTCTGGTCGGTCATAGGTTCTGGTGTGGCCGGGTTAGCCGTGGCCACCGAGCTTGTCTCGCGCGGAGCCAAGGTTCAAGTCTTCGATCCTGGTGGCCCTCCGGGTCCGCATGGGTGTTCGTGGTGGGCGGGCGGTATGTTGGCCCCTTGGTGCGAATTCGAAAACGCCGAAGAACCGGTGTTGCGATTGGGGCGACAGGCATTGGATTGGTGGGCCCCGCGAACCCAGGTAGAGCGGCGCGGCACGTTGGTTGTTGCCAATCCGCGCGACCTACCGGATCTGCGGCGGTTTGCACGTCGAACTAACGGGTTTAATGAAGTTAACCAGCCTGAAATCCTAGAATTAGAGCCTGAATTAAGTGGTTTCCACAAAGGCCTGTACTTTGCGGAAGAGGCCCATTTGGACCCGCGTCAGGCGCTGCGCGATCTAAGCCGGGACCTGCAGGCGCAAGGGGTCGTCTTTCACCGAAAACTCGCGCCCACACGGTTGGACAATGCAATTGACTGTCGAGGTCTGCACGCGCGCGAAGTGTTGCATGATCTGCGTGGGGTCAAGGGAGAGATGCTGGTGATCCGTTGCCGGGACGTGGTGTTGACACGCCCTGTTCGCCTGCTGCACCCGCGCATGCCTTTGTACATCGTACCGCGCGGGGATGGCGTCTTCATGCTGGGCGCAACGATGATCGAAAGCGAAGACAGTAGCCGCATCACAGCGCGATCGATGCTGGAATTGCTCAGCGCCGCCTATGCGCTGAACCCGGCTTTTGGCGAAGCAGAGGTGTTGGAAATCGGCGTCGACCTGCGCCCGGCTTTTCCTGACAATCTGCCCCGCGTCCGGCGGCTGGGGCGAACAATCTATGCGAATGGCCTGTATCGCCACGGATATCTGTTGGCGCCCGCATTGGCGCAGGGCGTGGCCGATCTGGCGCTTGAAAACAAACACTCGGAGTTGGTTGATGAAGATCGTGCTTAATGGCGCGCCGCAAGAGGTGCGTGCCCAAACCCTTTCTGAGTTGCTGGAAGAATGCGGTTTCTCTGGCCGAGTTGCGACGGCCGTGAACGAGGAATTCGTGCCATCGAGCCTACGCATTGGGCAAGCGCTAAACGATGGTGACAGGGTTGAGGTTCTGTCGCCAATGCAGGGGGGCTGATCATGAAGACCCTCTACGGCACTGAGCTGCCCAATCCGTTGATGCTGGGCACTGCGCAATATCCCAGCCCTGCCATTCTGGAACAAGCCTTTCGTGAAAGTGGGGCAGGTGTCGCCACTGTGTCCCTGCGGCGTGAATCGGGGGCGGGCGAGACGTTTTGGCGAATGATCCGCGATCTGGGCGTGCTGGTCCTGCCCAATACAGCTGGGTGCCATACTGTGAAAGAGGCTGTGAACACCGCCCTTATGGCGCGTGAGGTGTTTAATACCAAGTGGATCAAGCTGGAGTTGATCGGCCATACCGACAGTCTGCAGCCGGATGTGTTCCAACTGGTCGAAGCAGCGCGCATCCTGACCGAAGACGGGTTTGAGGTCTTTCCATACACCACCGATGATCTGATCGTTGGCGAACGACTGCTGACCGCCGGGTGTGAGGTATTGATGCCTTGGGGCGCGCCAATTGGATCGGGCCGTGGGTTGAACAATGAATACGCCCTGCGCGCGATGCGGGCCGAGTTCCCGGATATCCCACTGGTCATTGACGCTGGTATTGGTCTGCCCAGCCATGCAGCGCGGGCGATGGAGCTGGGTTATGACGCCGTCCTGCTGAACACGGCTGTGGCACGGGCGGGCGACCCAGCGGCGATGGCACGTGCGATGAAGTTGGCGATTGAGGCCGGGCAGTTGGCCTGTCAGGCAGACCCGATCGAGGCACGCGACATGGCAGAACCGTCAACCCCCGTGATCGGAAAGGCGTTTCTGTCATGAGCCTCGACCGGTTTTACCCGATCTTCGAGCGCTCGGACTGGCTGCGCCGGATGCTGCCCTTGGGCGTGAAACTGGTTCAGTTGCGGATCAAGGATCAGCCCGATGCAATGGTCCAAGAGCAGATTCTCCAATCGCAGGACTTGTGCCGCACGCATGAAGCTGTGCTGGTGGTGAATGACTACTGGCAGATTGCCATTGATGCCGGTTGCGACTGGATTCACTTGGGCCAGGAGGATCTGGATGACGCCGACCTGAAGGCGATCCGCAAGGCAGGGCTGAAACTGGGCGTTTCGACCCATGATGACGACGAGCTTGAGCGCGTTTTGGCGATAGACCCGGACTATGTGGCGCTCGGCCCCGTTTATCCGACGATCCTCAAGAAAATGAAGTGGGAACAGCAGGGACTGCCGCGTGTCACCGAATGGAAGGCCCGCGTGGGTGACATCCCTCTGGTCGGTATTGGCGGGATGAGCGTCGAACGGGCGCCGGGTGTGTTGCAGGCAGGGGCGGATATTGTCTCGGTCGTAACCGACATCACCTTGAACACCGACCCTGAGGCGCGGGTGCGCGACTGGATTGAGGTCACGCGATGAGCCGCTATGCCCGCCAAGTTATCCTGCCCGAAGTTGGGGCAGAGGGGCAGGGCCGTCTATCCTCGGCCCGTGTACTGGTGGTGGGTGCGGGGGGGTTAGCCGCGCCAGTGTTGCCGTTACTGGCTGGGGCCGGGGTTGGGCACCTGACCATCATGGACCGGGATGAGGTCGCCCTGTCGAACCTGCATCGTCAGACCTTGTTCACCGAAGTAGATTGTAGCCGCCCCAAGGCAGAGATGGCCGCAGAGCGCTGTCGCGCTCTGAACAGTGAAATAGCAATTTTTGCTGAAAAACAGGCTCTAGCAAACACAAATGCGGCTAACTTTGTTGCCGAGTCAGATGTTATTCTGGACTGCGCAGACAGCTACGCCGCCAGTTACACGCTTTCGGACACCTGTCTTGATCTCGGTAAACCGCTGATCAGCGCGTCGGTGCTTGGGCTTTCCGGCTATGTAGGAGGGTTTTGTGGGGGCGCGCCCTCGTTGCGTGCTGTGTTCCCCGAGGCCCCGGATGGCGGTGCAAGCTGTGCCACTGCCGGGGTGCTGGGTCCTGTGGTGGCGATGATTGGTGCTATGCAGGCGCAGATGGCCTTGGCCGTGATCCTGGGGCTGAATCCGTCGCCTTTGGGGCAAATGGTGCAGTTCGATGCGCGTACACTGCGCAGCACCGGTTTCCGCTTTGACGGCACGCCGGAACCGGCTTCGCATTTCCCATTTTTGTCTGCCGGTCAACTGACTGGAAATGATCTGATTGTCGAGCTTCGTAGCGCGGAAGAAGCCCCCGTACCTATTCATCCCAAAGCGCGGCGTATCGATCTGCAAATTCTGAAAACAGAGCCTAATAAAGGCAAAAGATTGGCTCTCTGCTGCGCTTCCGGCCTTCGGGCATGGCGCGCAGCCGAACAAATTCAACCAGATTGGCCGGGCGAGATCGTCCTCGTCGCGGCCTCAACCTCGTGAGTGAAAAGGAAACGCGAGACATGAAGAAACTGATCACAATGATCGCCCTGCTGACCGCCGCGCCGGCCTGGGCCGAAGATAAGATGACCGTTCTGCTGGATTGGTTCATCAACCCCGACCACGGGCCCATCATCGTGGCGCAGGAAAACGGCTACTTCGCCGATGAGGGGCTTGAGGTTGAAATCATCCCACCTGCTGATCCCTCAGCCCCGCCCCGTCTGGTCGCAGCTGGTCAGGCCGATCTGGCTGTGTCCTACCAGCCGCAATTGCATTTGCAGATTCACGAGGGGCTGCCGCTAAAGCGGGTTGGCACGCTTGTCGCCACTCCGCTGAATTGCCTGCTGGTGCTTGAGGATGGCCCGATCGAAACGCTGGCTGACCTGAAGGACAAGAAGGTCGGTTTTTCCGTTGCTGGCGTGGAAGAGGCTGTTTTGTCGGCGATGCTCAACACCCACGACGTGGCGCTGGATGATATTGAGATGATCAACGTGAATTTCTCGCTATCGCCGTCGTTGATGACCGGACAGGTGGATGCGGTGATCGGGGCCTTCCGCAATTTTGAACTGAACCAGATGGATATCGAAGGTGTCGCTGGTCGTTGCTTCTATATCGAGGAGGAAGGCGTACCACCCTATGATGAGCTGATTTATGTCGCCAACCCTGAAACCATGGATGCTGACAAGATTGCACGCTTTCTGGCAGCCACGGAGAAAGCCACTCAGTTCATAGTGAACAACCCTCAGAAAAGCTGGGAGATTTTCTCAGCTACTTCGACAGAGCTGCAGGATGAACTGAACGCCCGTGCCTGGGTGGATACTCTGCCCCGATTTGCCCTGCGCCCCGCGGGTTTTGATGCCGGTCGCTATGCCCGTTTTGAGGAATTCCTGAAAGACAGCGGCATGATCGACAGCATCAACCCGGTCAGCGACATCACCATCGACGTGACCGTGCAATGAGTTCCTATGGCAAAGCTTTCACGCTGATGCGTGATGCGGCGCAGGGGCCGTGGCGAGATTATACTCGCCACGCCTTTGTCGAAGGGATGAAAGACGGTTCGCTGCCGCGTAAAGCGTTCTTGCATTATCTGCGGCAGGACTACGTGTTCTTGATCCACTTTTCCCGAGCTTGGGCGCTGGCGGTGGTGAAATCGGAAACGCACGAGGAAATGCTGGCCGCCGCACGCACCGTGAACGGGTTGATCAGCGAAGAGATGAAGCTGCATATCGGGATTTGCGAAGCCGAGGGTATCCCACAGGATCAGCTGTTCGCCACCCCGGAACGCGCCGAGAACCTCGCCTATACGCGCTATGTGCTCGAGGCCGGGTATAGCGGCGATCTGCTCGACCTGTTGGCGGCTCTTGCGCCTTGTGTGATGGGTTATGGCGAAATCGGTACACGGCTGGCCGCTGACGCTACGTCGAACATCCATCGCGACTGGATCAACACGTATGCCAGCGACGACTATCAAGCCGCCTGTGTGGCGGTTGGTGAATTGCTGGATTCGGCTCTAACGAGGCGTATTGGAAGTAACTTCGAGGCTTCACCCCGATGGAATCGCCTGTGCCAAACTTTCCGCACAGCCACCGAGCTTGAGGTCAACTTCTGGCAAATGGGGCTGACCCCGTGATCCTTGCGCCCGATCTGACCATCAGCGGGTCCGCCACGATAGACGGCGCGACCCTGTTTGCGCCGCTGACGCTGACCCTTGCAGCGGGCCAGTGGACTTGTCTGCTGGGCGGATCGGGGGTTGGTAAAACCACGGTTCTACGCCTGATCGCCGGTTTGGAAACCGGCGCGGAATTCACCGGGAAAATCACTGCCAGCGATGGGCAGCCTGTCTCGGACCGCGTGGCATACATGGCTCAGAATGACTTGCTGCTGCCTTGGGCCTCGGTTGCGCAGAATGTCTCGATCGGGGCCAGGCTGCGCGGCGAGAAACCCGACTTGAACCGGCGTGACCGGCTGATCGAGCGGATGCGCCTGCAGGATCACATGGCCAAGAAGCCGTCTGAATTGTCAGGCGGTCAACGCCAACGTGTGGCGCTGGCCCGGACATTGATGGAGGATCGCCCGATCGTCCTGCTGGACGAGCCATTCTCGGCCCTCGACGCTCGTACTCGGGCGGATATGCAGGATCTGGCGGCAGAAGCCTTACAGGGTCGCACGGTCTTGTTGGTGACCCATGATCCGGGAGAGGCTGCGCGACTGGGTCAGTCCATTGTTGTGATGACCTCGCATGGCCTGTCCCCCTGTCAGCCTCCTGCTGCGCCTGCGCCACGCAAGGTGGATGATCTTGGGTCGCTGGAGACCCAAGGCGCGCTGCTGCGGCTGCTACGCGAGGAAGCGGCGTGAAATACCTCTCGGCCCTTGCTGCAACCCTGTTCGCCTTGGTGGTTTGGCAGGCGATTGTTTCGCTGACTGGATTGCCGAAATTCATCCTGCCCGGCCCCGCCTTGGTGGCCGAGACTTGGTGGCAGAACCGCTGGGTTATTGCCGAGCACACATGGATTACGGCTGTTGAGGTGGTGATCGGGCTGGCCTGCGGCACGATTCTAGGTGTGATCACCGCCCTGCAACTTGCAAATTCGCGTGCTGCTCGGGTGCTGGTGCAGCCGATGCTGGTGTTCACGCAGGCTCTGCCGGTCTTTGCACTGGCACCGCTGCTAACCCTTTGGCTAGGCTATGGGCTTTGGTCCAAAGTCGCGATGGCGGTGCTGATAATCTATTTCCCGATTACATCCTCCTTTTTTGATGGATTGATGCGAACCCCTGCTGGGTATTTGGATTTGGCGCGTACGATGCAGGCCAATCCGCGCGCAATATTGTGGCATATTCGGATACCGGCTGCGTTGCCCTCGTTGGCTTCGGGGATGCGCTTGGCTGCTGTTTATGCGCCCATCGGGGCGGTGATCGGCGAATGGGTTGGGTCTTCGCAGGGTCTTGGATACCTGATGTTGCTGGCCAATGGGCGGGCCAAGACCGACCTGATGTTTGCTGCGATGCTGACTTTGGGCGTATTCTCGATCTTGTTGCATATGCTGGTCCGCCGCACCACGGCGCGTATGGCGGGTGAGGCGCGTTAACCTTTCGGAAACCGATTCTGCGCCAGTCTGAGCGCATGACTCAGGACGCCTTTGCCGAAGCCCCCATGTTGTTTGAAAGTGACGAAGCCCCGGTGACGCCGCTGCCCACGGGTCGCTTGCCGTCCTATATCAAGGATCATCGTAAGCGGCTGCGCGAACGCTTCATGTCCGGCGGTTCGGCGGCGATGCCCGACTATGAATTGTTGGAGTTGATCCTGTTTCGCTCAATCCCCAGACAGGACGTCAAACCACTGGCGCGGGCGCTGATGGATACGTTCGGCGATTTTAATCGGGTTCTAACTGCGCCCGAGGACCGGCTACGCCAGATCAAGGGTGTCGGTGATACGGTAATTACCGATCTGAAAATCCTTGAGGCCTGCGCCCACCGTATGGCCCGCGCGCGGGTGATGCAGCGGCATGTAATCTCGGGCTGGGACGCGCTGCTGGATTATTGCCACACAACAATGGCGCATCGCGAAACCGAACAATTCCGGGTGTTCTATCTGGATCGCAAGAACGTCATGATCGCGGACGAGGAACAGGCCAAGGGCACTGTGGATCATGTCCCGGTCTACCCGCGCGAAGTGGCGAAACGGGCGTTGGAGCTGAACGCCTCGGCGCTCATTCTGGTGCATAATCACCCCTCGGGCGATCCGACACCGTCACAGTCGGATATCGATATGACCAACCGGATTCAGGATGCCTGCCTGGCATTGGGGCTGACGCTGCATGATCACCTGATTATTGGCAAATCGACCGAGCTGAGTTTCCGGTCCGAGGGATATTTGTGAATGGTTACTTTACCCAGATCTCAACCCGTCGGTTAACTTTGCGCCCCCATTCCGAGTCGTCGCAGGCCATGGGCATCGCTTCGCCAAAGGCGTCGACCTCAAGCTCGACACTGCTGGGGATGGCGGTTTCCACTGCCGCCAGTACCGCGTTGCGCACCGTCTTGGCGCGCATCAACGCGATCCGTTTGTTAGAAGCAGCAGCACCATCACCATCGCTATAGCCGATGAAAACCAGTTTGCGCACGTCCAGCGTGCCTGCCTCAAGCTGTTGGGCCAATTGTTGGATATTCGACCGCGATTGCGCGTCAGGACGAGAAGACCCTGCCTCAAAGCGAACGGACAGAGACAGGCGGGACAGGGGGCGCAACGTGGTGATCAAACGCTGAAGCTCGTCCATCTCAACCTCGGTGCCGCCCGCAGCGATGGCATTTGCCAGCCGGTTTCCCTGTAGGGCGATGGGAATCATTTCGGGGGCCTGATCGACAAAACCCGCTTTGCGGATCGCCACTTGGGCGTCGGCGCTTTGGGTATATGCCAGAAACTGCCTGCCAACGCGCGGCAGGCGATGTTCGGGCAGGTACAGGAACATCGGCGAGGTCAGAGGGTAATCTTCGGTCTTGATAGATTGCCGTGTGGCCATCAGCGTGTGACCGCACCCCCCGGCCAACGGTAAAGCTCGGACCGCTTCGGCCTCGGCTTGGCTAGCGATGCCGATAGCAAAAGGATCGTTTGCCACATCGCGCACAAGATCGCTGCTGCGGCTGTGTCTGGTGATGGTTGCGGGAAGGACCGCGTTGGTTGACCTCAACAATTGGCTCTCGATCGCCTGTGCAAGGCCTGATCCGGCTTCGGGCAGGTGAAGCGTGATCGGCGCGTCCGGCCCGCCCAAGGCCGACCAATTGGTAACTTCGCCAGAAAACACCAGCGCCAGATCAGCCAAAGAGATATGCGGCAGCAAGTTATCCGGCGCCACGACGGGCACCAGAGCGTCCAGAGCCACAACTCTGGAGCGGCGCGCATGGGTTAGATCGCCCAATCCAGTTGCTCGTGCGGCTTCCAGCTCTTCCGGGCGGATTTCGCGTAGGGCCATGACGATGTCAGCCTGACCGTCGACCAGATCAGCGAATCCGCTGCTCGTATTGCCGATGTCAAAAAAGAACCGGCCCAACGGTGCATCGCGTCCGGGCTGGTGCAGTTCGTACGTCAAAGTATTCGCATCCGACTTTGCGGATTTAGCGGACAAACCTTCCTGTTTGGCAAAACCAATCATAAGGGCAGGCAGGATCTTTTCTGCCATAACTGACGATCCCGAAAACCGCAGCTCGGCCACAAAATCGGTCAGATTCGGGCAGGCAGGACCATCGCAGGTGACGCCTGAGCCATCCACGGTCAGTTCGCCGAATTGTGTGTCAACGCGATAGAATTCACCATCAAATCCCAGCAATATGCCGGATACTTCGACGTGGCCGTCATGAGACGTCAGCGTGATATCCTGCGCCTGTACGACCGAAGAAAGAGTCGCCGAGAATAGTGCAGCGATCGCCACACGGAAAATTGTCATAAGAACGTCGAGCCTGCCTGCGGTTTAGTTTGCCGCGATTGTCAGGTTTTGGAACAGATTATTCAACACCAGAAACTCGCCGGTTCTGGAGCAATCTGGAAAGCTCAGCGCCAAATCGCGCGAGCGCAGTTTCTGATCGCCACGCAACTCTAGCGACTGCACGTTCAAGTCCTTGCCGCAGTTTTCCGCCGTCACCTCGGCCTCGACCGTTAGTTCGATAGAGCCGGATTGCTGAGACTGACCCTCGGGGAAGGAGTACACTTCGACATTGCGTGCGTCGCTGAAAGCGGGCTGTGCAAGATGCACGACATTGCCTGTGCCCTGCGCGTCAGACGAGGCGGAAACGTGACCTGCATCGCCATAGCTGGCCCCGAATTCCAAAGCGTGGATCTGAAGGTCCGTTTCACCCTGCCATTGCAGGGCGAAACGGGAATACTGGCCGATATCGGAGATGTGAGTGGTGGCAACGGTCCCTTTCTGATCTTCAAGCGAGATCAGGAAGATCGCGTATTCCGACAAGGCCGGTATGGTCAGATCCAGAACGCCATTTGCGTCTGTTTTCTGGGTTATGGTCAGGCCGCTGTGATGCACTTCGATGCGTTCATCGCCGTGGCAGGGGGCTTTGACGATCAAACGTGCGGCAGCACCAGGGACAGCATGCGCTCGAGCGCTGAGGTTGCAATCACCGCCGCCAGAGGGGGCTGACTGGCTGGCTTTTACATGGCGCTGCGTCGAAACAGTGTTTGGTTCCGTATTGCGGGCGGGGGTCGAGGAGGTCAGAACAATACCCTCCAGCCCGGGAATGATTGAGGCTTCGGAAACCACGCGTTCAGGTTCCGGCGTGCCTGTCGGCGACGCCAGAGATCCGTTCTGCATCAGGTAACCAATTGCCAGAGCGCAAGCGACGGTGCCGCCGGTGGTCACGTAGTTCTTAATTACAAACAAGACACCCTCCCCAGTTGAAGGAGCGAATCCGACATTGAAGTTGAATCACGGCCAATATGTGGCCGTGAGGTGGACTCAATGTGTCTCAATTGCCGCTTTATTAGGTCAGGCGGCCGTGGCAGTGCTTGAATTTCTTGCCGGACCCGCAGGGGCACTTGTCGTTGCGCGATGGGTTACCCCATGTGCTGGGATCGTCTTCGACAAAGCCGGGGCGCGCGTCGCCCGAAGCGTCGGCCTCAGCCAAAGCTTCGGCCCGGTCAGCGGCCTGATCGACCGCTTTTTGCGCCTGTGCCTGCTGTGCCTGCATTTGCGCCAGCATTTCCTTCTGCTCTTCCTCAGTCAGCGGGCGCACACGTGACAATTGCTGAGTCACGGTTTCGCGCAGGCTGTCGAGCATGCTTTCGAACAGCTGGAAGCTTTCGTTCTTGTATTCGTTCAGCGGGTCGCGCTGGGCGTAACCGCGGAAGCCAACGACCGAGCGCAGATGTTCCAGCGTCAGCAAGTGCTCGCGCCATTTGCTGTCGATGGTTTGCAGCAGAACCTGCTTTTCGATGTTGCGCATGTTTTCGGGGCCGAACGCGGCGACTTTCTGCGCCATCATCTCATCGGCGGCGTTAACCAGGCGCTCGCGCACCTGTTCGTCATCCACACCTTCTTCGGCGGCCCACTCCTGCACGGGCGCGTCAATGGTCAGCTTGTCCTTGATCGCCTCGTGCAGACCGTCCGTGTCCCACTGATCGGCATAGGATTTCGGCGGCATGTATTCGTCAATCAGATCGTCGATCACCTGCTCGCGCATGTCCGAGACGATCTCGGATAGGTCATCCGAGGACATGATCTCGCGCCGCTGGCTGAACACAACCTTTCGTTGGTCGTTCATCACATCGTCAAATTTCAGAACGTTCTTGCGCATGTCAAAGTTACGGCCTTCGACTTTGGACTGCGCCCGTTCCAGCGATTTGTTGACCCAGGGGTGGACGATGGCTTCGCCCTCTTTCATGCCCAGCGTGGTCAGAACCTTGTCCAGCCGTTCCGAGCCGAAGATGCGCATCAGGTCGTCTTCGAGGCTCAGGTAAAACACGGTGCGGCCCGGATCACCCTGACGGCCAGAACGGCCACGCAACTGGTTGTCGATGCGGCGGCTTTCATGGCGTTCCGACGCCATCACATAAAGACCACCGGCAGCCAGAACCTTTTCTTTCTCTTCCGCATGGCGGGCCTCTTCGGCGGCACGCAGTTCGGTAGGGTCGGCCTCGGGGTTTTCGGCCAGCGCTTGCAGAACCTTCATTTCTACATTGCCGCCCAACTGAATGTCGGTGCCGCGACCGGCCATGTTGGTGGCGATGGTCACCGCGCCCAGGCGGCCCGCATCGGCGACGATCTGCGCCTCTTGCTCGTGCTGGCGTGCGTTCAGAACGTTGTGCTCGATGCCTTCTTTTTGCAGCATCTGGCTCAGCAGTTCGGATTTCTCAATCGACGTGGTGCCCAGCAGAACCGGCTGGCCTTTTTCCTGCGCTTCCTTGGTCTGTTCGATCATCGCGCCGTATTTCTCGGCGGCAGTACGATAGACCTGATCGTCCTCGTCCACACGGGCGATCGGCTTGTTGGTCGGAACCTCGACCACGCCGAGACCGTAGATTTCCGCAAATTCCTCGGCCTCGGTCAGGGCTGTACCGGTCATGCCGCCCAGCTTGTCATACAGGCGGAAATAGTTCTGGAAAGTCACGCTGGCCAGCGTCACGTTCTCGGGCTGAATCTGTACGCCTTCCTTGGCTTCGATGGCTTGGTGCAGACCTTCGGACAAACGGCGGCCCGGCATCATTCGGCCGGTAAATTCGTCAATCAGCACCACATTGCCATCACGGACGATGTAATCCTTGTCGCGCTGGAACAACTTATGCGCGCGAAGACCCTGGTTGACGTGGTGCACGACGGTTGTGCTTTCCGGGTCGTATAGCGAATGACCCTCGGGGATCAGACCCGCAGTAATCAGCTGTTGTTCCAGAAACTCGTTACCCTCATCGGTGAAGGTCACATTGCGAGATTTTTCATCCAACGAGTAGTGATCTTCCTGCAGCGATGGGATCAGCCCGTCGATGGCGGTATAAAGGTCAGAGCGGTCCTGCGATGGCCCCGAGATAATCAGCGGCGTCCGCGCTTCGTCGATCAGGATCGAGTCGACCTCGTCCACAATCGCGAAATTGTGGTGTTTCTGGTAAATCTGATCCAGTTCGGCCTTCATGTTGTCGCGCAGATAGTCGAAACCCAGCTCATTGTTGGTGGCATAGGTTACATCACAGGCATAAGCGGCTTTCTTCTCGGGATCGGGCTGGCCCGACCAGATCACGCCGGTTGTCATGCCGACGGCGGCAAACACTTTGCCCATCCATTCCGAGTCCCGTTTGGCCAGGTATTCGTTCACCGTGACAACGTGTACGCCTTTGCCGGTCAGCGCGTTCAGATAGGCGGGGAAAGTGGCGACCAGCGTCTTGCCCTCACCTGTCTTCATTTCCGAGATATTGCCCTGATGCAGAAAGGCACCGCCCATCAGCTGCACGTCAAAGGCACGCAGACCCAGCGCGCGTTTTGCGCCCTCGCGGACGTTGGCAAAGGCCTCGGGCAGCAGGTCGTCAAGGCTTTCGCCATCCAGCGCGCGCTTGCGCAGTTCTTCAGTCTTTTCGATCAGTCCGTCATCAGAGAGTTTTTCGAACTCGGGCTCCAGCGCGTTGATCTTTTCGATCAGCGGGCGGGTCGCCTTGATCTTGCGGTCGTTCGGTGTTCCGAACACCTTTTTCGCGAGCGTTCCGAGTCCCAGCATGTTCACTCCAGCGGATCTGTTCTTGTCTTGGTTGCGACAGGCTTGCCCACCTTGCGCGCAACCCATAGATACGGGGGGTGAAAGGCGGCCCTGTCCAAGGCTTCAAAGCGATGTAAGCGGCAGGTTCCAGAGTGTCAACGCTGCGCCCTGTCGCGGCAAAGAAATAGGATAAATCCATGCCCAAAGGCCTCACTTTTCTGCCATCGCTCGCACTTGCTGCCGTGATGGCCTTGCCGCTGGCCGCCGAAACCAAGCCTGACGCCAGCGCCGTAGTTGCGCGTGTGAACGGTGACGAAATCACTTTGGGTCACGTCATCGCTACGGCGGCGGCGCTGCCCGAGCAATACCAGCAGATCGAAGACGACGTTCTGTACGAACTGATTATCGATCAGCTGATTCAACAGCAACTGCTGGGTCAGCAGCAAGAAGAGCTGACCAAATTGAACACGCTGGCGCTGGAAAACGAGACGCGTTCACTGCGGGCTGTGCAGACAGTAACTGCACTGATCGAGGAAGAGTTGACGGATGAGGCAATTCAAGAAGCCTACGACGCGAAATACGCCGATTTCCAAGGCGTGGACGAGTTCAACGCCAGTCACATTCTGGTCGAAACCGAAGAAGAAGCCATCGATCTGAAGGCACAGTTGGATGATGGCGCAGATTTCGCCGAATTAGCCAAAGAGCATTCAACCGGGCCTTCGGGGCCGAGCGGCGGCGAACTGGGCTGGTTCGGGCCGGGCCAGATGGTACCTGCTTTTGAGGCGGCCGTGATTGGTCTGGAAAAAGGCCAGGTTTCCGAACCGGTGAAAACTCAGTTCGGCTGGCATGTGGTCACCTTGAACGACAAACGCAAATCCGAAGCGCCCGCTCTGGAGCAGGTTCGCGCCGAACTGGCCCAAACCCTGCAACAGGACGTCATTCAGGCCCGGATCGACGAATTGACTCAAGGCGCTGAAATTGACCGCCCTGCACTGGAAGGCGCTGGCCCCGAAGTGCTGCGTCAGATTGAGCTGATTCAGGAGTAATCCCCGTGGCCAAGATTACCAAGGTATCTCCGCTGGCCCCGGCGGCCTTTCCCGATCTGCCTGCGATTGACGGTGTGCGTTTCGCCACCGTCGAGGCGGGGGTGCGTTATCAAGGTCGGACAGATGTCATGCTGGCCGTGCTGGACCCCGGAACCTCCGTAGCCGGGGTGTTTACCCGATCTGCAACCCGCGCAGCGCCGGTTCTGGACTGTCAGGACAAGATCGGTGGTCCCAGTGACGGGCCTGCGGCGATTCTGGTGAACTCGGGCAATGCAAACGCATTTACCGGCCATTATGGTCAGACCTCGGTGGCCGAGGTGACGCAAGCTGTGTCCACCGCTACCGGTGTTTCGGTCGAGCGGGTGTTTACATCATCCACCGGCGTGATCGGCGAGCCGTTGCCGCATGAGCGCATCGTTTCGCAGCTTGAGGTGTTAAAATCCGACCTCAGCCGCCATGCTATCGAAGACGCCGCTCGTGCCATCATGACCACGGACACTTTCCCAAAAGGTGCCAGCGCGCAGGTCGAGATTGACGGCAAAACAGTCTCTATTGCAGGGATTGCCAAGGGTTCTGGCATGATCGCGCCGGATATGGCGACGATGTTGGTTTATATCTTCACCGATGCTCAGGTCGAACAATCGGCCCTGCAAGCGATGTTGGGCGCGCAGACGGATCGCACGTTCAACTGTATCACCGTTGACAGTGATACCTCGACCTCGGACAGCCTTCTGTTATGCGCGACAGGAGCTTCGGGTGTTGATGCCACCGGCAGCGCTGCCTTTGCCGAGGCTCTTGAAGCGGTGATGCTGGAATTGGCGCAACAAGTCGTGCGCGACGGTGAAGGGGCCACGAAATTCGTGGAAATCCGCGTGACCGGAGCCGCTTCGGACGCCGACGCCAAAGTGCATGGGTTAGCGATTGCGAACTCTCCGTTGGTAAAAACCGCCATCGCGGGCGAGGACCCGAATTGGGGTCGCGTGGTCATGGCCATCGGCAAATCCGGCGCCGCGGCAGATCGTGACCTGCTGAGCATTTCCTTCGGCGATATTCTGGTGGCCGAAAAGGGTTGGGTCAGCCCCGATTACAGCGAGGACGCCGCTGCCGAATACATGAAAGGTCAGAATCTGGTGATCAGTGTCGATCTGGGGCTGGGTGAGGGCAAGTCCACCGTTTGGACCTGCGATTTGACCCACGGATATATCGAGATCAACGCGGATTATCGGTCGTGAAACCGGAGCAATTCCAGCAAAAGTGGGGCCCGGTTTTGCGTCCGGGATTGCGACCATGAAAACTATCCTTGTTTCTGCCGTCGCCCTGATCGACATCGAGGGCCGCGTCTTGCTGGCCCAACGCCCGGAAGGCAAATCCATGGCCGGACTCTGGGAGTTTCCAGGCGGCAAAATCGAGCCCGGCGAAACTCCCGAGGCCGCGCTGATCCGCGAATTGCACGAGGAATTAGGCATCGACACCTGGGCCTCGTGCCTTGCCCCGCTGACCTTCGCCAGCCACAGCTATGATGATTTCCACTTACTTATGCCCCTGTTTGCCTGCCGCAAATGGGAGGGGATACCGCAATCGAAAGAGGGGCAGGCACTGAAATGGGTTCGAGCGAGTGACCTGCGCAACTATCCGATGCCCGCGGCGGATGTACCATTGATCCCTATTTTGCGGGATTGGTTGTAGGTGTTGAGGTGGCGGAAACTATAGTACATCCGGCTGGATGACGGCTACGCGGACAAACCAGACCTTCAAGCGTGGCGAGGATGCTGCGGTGGGATCGTGTTATTATCGGACTATTCGGACCACTTTTGGAGATTGGCCCATGAAAATTCTCGAAGTCCGATCGCAAAGGGAGATCGACGATGCCGCAACTCTCATGCGAGGATTGTACGAAGCCGTCAGGTCCCTCAACCGTGACGATCTTCAACGCATTGAAGAGTATTATCGAGGTTCGTGGTTTTTTGGTAGCTCACCGAAAATCCCAACAGAATATCGCCCTCCGCAAGGTGACGTTTTTATTGCCTATCTCAGCGATAGGCCCGTTGGAACGGTCGCTGTCCGTCGCATGGATCGTGATCACTGCGAACTAAAATCGATGTTCGTCACAAAGGATTGTCGAGGCAGTGGGGTTGCACCGGCCCTTTGCAAGCGCGTGATAGGCTTGGCTAAAGAGCAAGGGTATCGCTCCGTCAGGCTGATGACTGGCGAACGTCAGGTTCCTGCCCGACGGCTGTACGAAAAACTTGGCTTCAAGATGGTTGCGTCCTGGGAAACCAACCCACACGAAGCACACGATTATTTCGAGTTGAGCATTGCGTGAGTTAGCCTTGGTCAGGCCCCTCGTATGGTTTTGAGCGCTTCTTCCACGCCTTTCATTGAACAGCGTTCCTATTGGAGATTTGAACTGGTTTCAAAATCGCCTTCGTCAACGCAGGCCTTTCCGCTTCAACAACTCTCCTGCGTAAGAGTGAATTTTAGGGCAAAGTGTTCTAACGCGCGACTAGGATTCCCAATCTCGTTATTCGTACAACTCAAAAGACCCGAATCCACCCCTGTTACAATTCGTAAGAATTGAGAAAACATCAGGCAAAACTTGACGCTGATCTTTCGTGCGTCCCTTATCGGGGCGATGGTGTTCGGGCAATGATCCGGACCCGCCATTTTCGACCCGGGGAGGGGTCGGATGGGGAGGAGAGAAAGATTGGCTCAGACGCAGTCGGGCGCCGAAGGGATGCAATCCCTTCCAGCGCTGCTACATCGCAATGTGACCCAGTTCGGGGATGCCCCGGCCTATCGGGAAAAGGAATTCGGCATTTGGCAATGCTGGACTTGGGCCGAAGCCGCCAAGGAAATCCGCGCCATTGCGCTGGGGTTTCTGGAAATCGGCGTTGAGCCGGGTGATCATATCGCGGTGATCGGCCGCAACCGCCCCGCGCATTACTGGTCGATGGTTGCCGCGCAAATGGTAGGTGCGGTGCCGGTACCTTTGTATCAAGATTCGGTCGCCGAAGAGATGGCCTATGTGCTGGAACATTGCGGCGCGAAATATGTCGTCTGCGGTGATCAGGAGCAGGTCGATAAGGTCATCGAGATTCAGGAGAACCTGCATCAGGTCAAACACATTCTCTATACCGACAAGCGCGGGATGCGGAAATACGACCATTCTCGGATGAACGCGCTTGAGGATATCAAGGCCGAAGGTCGCGCCGGTCACGCCCGGTTTGACGCCGAGTTGGACAAGCGCGTTGCGGCGATCACTTATGACGATACCTGTGTGATGCTGTATACTTCGGGCACCACGGGCAAGCCCAAGGGCGTGGTGCTGTCGAACCGGAATGTCATTGAAAGCGCCAAGAACTCGGCTGAATTCGATCATCTGACCCGCAACGAGGACATCCTGTCCTATCTGCCGATGGCCTGGGTGGGCGATTTCATTTTTTCAATCGGTCAGGCCTATTGGTGTGGCTTCTGCGTGAACTGCCCCGAAAGCGCCGACACGATGATGACCGACCTGCGCGAGATCGGGCCGACCTATTTCTTCGCCCCGCCGCGTGTGTTCGAAACTCAGCTGACAAACGTGATGATTCGGATGGAGGATGCGGGCAAGCTGAAGCAGCGCATGTTCCATCACTTCATGGCGCACGCCAAGAAAGTTGGAGGCCTGCTGCTGGATGGTAAGCCGGTGGGCTTTGGCGACCGTCTGAAATACGCGCTGGGCAACCTGCTGGTCTACGGGCCGCTCAAGGACACGCTTGGCTATGGCCGGTTCCGTGTCGGATACACGGCAGGTGAGGCGATCGGGCCGGAGATTTTCGATTTCTATCGCTCGCTGGGCATCAACCTGAAGCAGCTTTACGGTCAGACCGAGGCCACCGTTTTCATCACTGTGCAGCCGGATGGTGAGGTGCGTGCGGATACGGTTGGTGTGCCCGCTCCGGCGGTTGAGTTGAAGATCGGCGATAATGGCGAGATCTATTATCGCTCGCCCGGTGTGTTTGTCGAGTACTACAACAACCCGGATTCCACAGCCTCGACCAAGGATGCCGAAGGGTGGGTGGCCACAGGTGATGCCGGGTTCATCGAGGAGAACTCGGGACATTTGCGGATCATCGACCGCGCCAAGGATGTGGGCAAAATGGCGGACGGCTCGATGTTCGCGCCCAAGTATGTTGAAAACAAGCTTAAGTTCTATCCCGACATTCTTGAGGTGGTCCTTTTCGGTAACGGCAAGGATCGTTGCGTCGCCTTTATCAACATTGACCTGACGGCGGTCGGCAACTGGGCAGAGCGCAACAATGTGGCTTATGCATCCTATCAGGAACTGGCAGGTCATCCCCGTGTGTTAGAGACGATTAAGGCGCATGTGGAAGCGGTGAACAAATCCGTTGCCGCAGACGAGATGCTGTCGGGTTGTCAGGTGCACCGCTTTGTGGTTCTGCACAAGGAACTGGATGCGGATGATGGCGAAATGACCCGGACCCGCAAGGTGCGTCGTGGATTTGTCGAGGACAAGTTCAGCGACATCATCGCGGCGCTGTATGACGGATCCGAGAGCGTGTCGACCACGACCGAAGTGACCTATGAGGATGGTCGAAAGGGCTCGATTTCTGCGACGCTGGAGATTGTGGATGCGCCGGTTGTGCCGGTCGCGCAGCACAAGGTAGCGGCGGAATGAGGGCCGGTCGTGCGCCGCTTGACCTGCGGTCATCGCCCCGCCCGCCGTCCCGTTATTGCAAAAGTCAGGGAGTGACTGATGCTGGATAGTACCGAAGGATATGTCACCGAAGATGGCCGCAAGATCGGCGGTGTGGTGATGGAGATGAAGAACATCACCCTGCGTTTTGGTGGTGTGGTTGCGATCAAGGATATCTCGTTCGATATTCGCGAGGGTGAGATCCGTGCCATCATCGGTCCGAACGGGGCCGGTAAATCTTCGATGCTGAACGTGATATCGGGCTTTTATGTTCCGCAAGAAGGTGAGGTTTGGTTCCATGGGTCAAAGCGCCCTCCGATGCGGCCCTTCGAGGTGGCGCAACAGGGCATAGCCCGGACGTTCCAGAACATCGCCCTGTTCGAAGGCATGAGCGTTTTGGACAACGTGATGACCGGGCGGCTGAATTTCATGCGGACAAATATGTTCCAGCAGGCCTGGTGGAAAGGCAAGGCTGAGGCGGAAGAGGTTGCAAACCGCGAGGCTGTCGAAAAGATCATCGACTTTCTGGAAATCCAGCATATCCGCAAAACGCCGGTGTCACGCCTGCCTTACGGCTTGAAGAAACGGGTCGAATTGGCCCGTGCGCTGGCGGCGGAACCCAAGCTGTTGCTGCTGGACGAACCGATGGCAGGCATGAATGTCGAAGAGAAAGAGGACATGAGCCGCTTTATCCTAGACGTAAATGATGAGTTCGGCACCACCATCGCCCTGATCGAGCACGACATGGGCGTGGTGATGGATCTGAGCGACCGGGTGGTCGTGATGGATTACGGCAAGAAAATTGGCGATGGCACACCGGACGAAGTGCGCAGCAACCAGGACGTGATCGACGCCTATCTGGGGGTCAGCCATGACTAAGCATCGGACAGACATGAGGAGCGGCGCAGATGCCTGAACAACTCGTATTCGCGATGGAGGTTATCCTCAACGGTCTGATGGCTGGCGTGCTTTATGCGCTGGTCGCTTTGGGCTTTGTATTGATCTACAAGGCCTCGGGGATTTTCAACTATGCGCAAGGGGTTATGGCCCTGTTCGCGGCAATGACCTTGGTGGGGATCATGAATGGGCAGGTGCCGTTTGCCCATCTGATCAACGCAACCTTCGGGACGCATATCCATTATTTCGGGTGGAATGTGCCTGCGCTGCTGGCGATCTTGCTGACTATGGGCGTCATGGTGCTTCTGGCTTGGGCAGTGCAGCGGTTTGTCATGCGGCATCTGGTCGGGCAGGAGCCGATCATTCTGTTCATGGCAACCATTGGTCTGGCCTATTTCCTTGAGGGCGTGGCCGACCTGATGTGGGGGTCCGAGATCAAGACGTTGGATGTAGGTCTGCCGCAGGGCATCAATCTGTGGATTGATGAGAGCACGTTCAATATCTTCGGCTACGGTTTCTTCATCGACAATCTGGACATCGTGGCAACGATTATCGCGGCGTTACTGGTGGCCGGATTGGTCGCGTTCAGCCAGTATACCAAACAGGGTCGGGCAATGCGCGCGGTGGCAGATGACCATCAGGCGGCGCTGTCGGTGGGCATTTCGTTGAATTTCATCTGGATCATGGTCTGGTCGGTTGCTGGGTTTGTCGCGCTGGTCGCGGGTATCATGTGGGGCACCAAATCGGGCGTGCAGTTCTCGCTGTCGCTGATTGCCCTCAAAGCGCTGCCAGTGCTTATGCTGGGCGGGTTTACCTCAATCCCCGGTGCCATTGTCGGCGGGTTGATCATCGGCGTGGGTGAAAAGCTGTTCGAGTTTGCCATTGGCCCGATGGTGGGTGGCGCGACCGAAAACTGGTTTGCCTATGTTCTGGCGTTGATCTTCCTGGTGTTCCGGCCGCAGGGCCTGTTTGGGGAGAAGATCATTGAAAGAGTTTAAACACCGCTTGATGTTCGCGGCCTTCGTCTCAGGTATCGCAGCAATGATTTCAGGCATCGCTGCGCATTCGAATGGTCGCCATCGTGGACCCGGGGTTGAAGCCGCACCGGATATGTTGGGTACGGCTGCCCTTATGGGGCTCTCCGCGGTTGTTATGTTCGTACTGGTGATGTGGTTCACTTGGTGGGGTTCGTGATGACCAAGCTGATCGCCATCATCAACGTCGTCGCGTGGGCCGGGTTCTGGGCTTTTGGCTATATCGCGATCACCTCGGACGATCTTTCAGAAAGTCAACTGGTCGTGGCCGCGATCCTGGCCTTTGCAGGGCTGGTCACAGGTGTTCTGGCCTACATGAAACTGGTGCGTGGATCTGAGGCGAGTGGATACGCCAAAGGGTCCAACCAACTAAATACCGAGGCCCGGAACCGGGCGCAGGAAGAGTGGGAGAAGTAAGGCATGTTCTACCGTGAGGCCGGGGATTTCAAAACCTCCTACGTCGATGACAACCAAACCTTCCCGATCAAGTTCGACCGGTATCGGTACTATGTCGTACTGGCAGTGGCATTTGGGATCATACCGTTCCTCATCAACGATTATTGGGCGAATGCGCTGTTGTTGCCGTTCCTGATCTATGCAATCGCGGCGATCGGTCTGAATATCCTTGTTGGTTATTGCGGGCAGGTCTCGCTAGGGACCGGTGGGTTCATGGCCGTGGGGGCCTATGCCTGTTACAAGCTGATGACGGCCTTCCCAGATGTAAGCATGTTCATCCACGTGATTTTGGCGGGCGGGATCACCGCCATCGTCGGTGTTCTGTTTGGTTTGCCGAGCTTGCGGATCAAGGGGTTTTATCTGGCCGTGGCGACGCTGGCGGCGCAGTTCTTCTTGGTGTGGTTGTTCAACAGGGTGCCGTGGTTCTACAACTATTCGGCATCGGGTCAGATCAACGCGCCCGAGCGCGATGTGTTCGGTATCATCATTACCGGTCCGAATGCCCCGGCATGGGCGACCTACCTGTTCTGCCTGATCTTCCTGACCATCTGCGCCATCATCGCCCGCAATCTGACGCGTGGCACAACGGGCCGTACATGGATGGCGATCCGCGACATGGACATTGCTGCCGAGATCATCGGGGTGAACCCACTGAAGGCCAAGCTTACTGCCTTTGCCGTCAGTTCGTTCTTTGTAGGTATCGCAGGCGCGCTGTTCTTTGCGGTCTATCTGGGCGCGGTTGAAGTGGGCGAAGTTTTCGGCATCCAGAAATCATTCCTAGTGCTGTTCATGATCATTATAGGCGGATTAGGGTCTATTTTTGGATCGTTCGCTGGTGCAGCGTTTCTGGTTCTGCTGCCGGTGGTGTTGAAGGTGACAGGCGTCGATCTTCTGGGCTGGCCGACCGATATCGTTGCGCATCTGCAGTTGGTCATCGTTGGCGCGCTGATCATCACGTTCCTGATCCTTGAACCCCACGGCTTGGCACAGTTGTGGCGCGTCGCAAAAGAGAAACTCAGACTCTGGCCATTCCCGCACTAAGGGGCAGGCCCAATCAGAAAACGGGTGCGAAACCCGACCCCACCATCGGATCAATCAAGGGAGGAAACACCCGATGAACAAGACACTGGCAACCATGGCGCTGGGCGCCCTTATGGCCGCAGGCCCGGCACTGGCGGATCTGGTTATCCCGGACCTCAGCTATCGTACCGGGCCTTTTGCTGCTGGCGGTATTCCGTTCTCGGACGGGTACAACGATTATTTCACGATGCTGAATGAGCGTGACGGCGGTATTGGTGGCGTTCCTATCCGAATGGTCGAATGTGAAACCGGATACACCACGGAAAAGGGCGTCGAATGTTACGAGGCCACGAAAAACGAAGGGTCGTTGGTGTATCAGCCCTTGTCGACAGGGATTACCTATCAGTTGATTCCAAAGGTTTCGGCAGATGGTATCCCGCTTCACACGATGGGGTATGGCAGAACTTCGGCCGCGAATGGCGAGATTTTTGAGTGGGTCTTCAACTATCCTGCCAATTACTGGAACGGTGCTTCTGGTGCGATCAATCACCTGTTGGAAGAGAACAGTGGAGATATCAGCGGTAAGAAAGTCGCACTGGTGTATCATAACTCCGCCTACGGGAAGGAGCCGATCCGTACTCTGGAAGAGCTGTCCAAAAAGCATGGCTATGAACTGGCGCTATTGCCCGTTGATTCTCCGGGTCAGGAGCAAAAATCGCAATGGCTTCAGATCCGACGTGACCGCCCCGACTATGTCATTCTGTGGGGCTGGGGCGTGATGAACCAGGTTGCCATTCAGGAAGCGGCGAATATCCGTTTCCCGATGGAAAATATGATCGGAATCTGGTGGTCTGGCGCGGAACCGGATGTGATCCCTTCCGGTGAGGCATCCAATGGCTACAAGGCGTTGGCTTTCACAGCGACCGGTGATGATTTCCCAGTCTTCGACGACATCAAGAAATACGTTCATGATGCGGGCAAGGCTGCAGGTGCTGGAGATAAGGTCGGTACGGTGCAGTATAACCGCGCGGTTTACGCAGCCATGCTGGCGTCTGAGGCGATCAGAACGGCTCAGGAAATTCACGGCGTTGCGGATATCACACCTGCGATGATGCGTGATGGGATGGAAGCTCTGAACATTTCAGAAGACAGAATGGCTGAACTTGGAATGAGCGGCTTTGGACCGACTTTCGAGGTCAGCTGTCAAAACCATGGTGGGCCTGGTCTGGTAGGCGTCACCCAATGGGACGCGGCCGCGCAGAAATGGAACGTCATTTCTGATTTTAAGCCGACGGATGGCGATGTGATCAATGCTTTGATCACAGAGGATTCAGGCGCCTACGCGGCAGAAAATAACCTCTCGCCGCGCTGTAACTAAAGCAATCGCGGGGCGGCGGTGCGCCGCCGTCCCCAATCCCACACTCGCATGAGGACACGCGCTGATGCTGGATGCGGCCCAAACCACCGAAGTTCAGGCGGAAACCCTGCTTGAGGTCAACAATATCGAGGTGATCTACAATCACGTGATCCTCGTGCTGAAAGGCGTAAGCCTAACTGTGCCCAAGGGCGGGATAACTGCATTGCTTGGCGGCAATGGGGCAGGCAAGACGACAACGCTAAAGGCTGTGTCAAACCTTCTGCATTCCGAACGCGGCGAGGTCACCAAAGGCTCGATCAAGTATCGCGGCGTCAGCGTACATGAAAGTGACCCGGCCGATTTGGTGGAAAAGGGTGTGATTCAGGTAATGGAAGGCCGTCATTGTTTTGAACACCTGACGGTTGAGGAAAACCTGCTGACCGGGGCCTATACCCGCAAGGACGGCAACGCTGCTATCCAGCAGGATCTGGAGCTTGTGTATACTTACTTCCCGCGCCTGAAAGAACGCCGCCGATCGCAGGCAGGCTATACTTCGGGTGGGGAACAGCAGATGGTTGCCATGGGACGAGCGTTGATGTCTCGGCCTGAGACGATCCTGCTGGACGAACCTTCTATGGGGCTGGCTCCGCAGTTGGTTGAAGAGATTTTCGGCATCGTGAAAGACTTGAACGAGAAAGAGGGCGTGTCTTTCTTGCTGGCCGAACAGAACACTAATGTGGCTCTAAGGTTTGCGCATTACGGCTATATCCTGGAATCGGGCCGCGTCGTGATGGACGGCCCAGCGGCCGATCTGCGCGAGAACCCGGATGTGAAAGAGTTCTATTTGGGAATGTCCGACGAGGGGCGCAAAAGCTTCCGCGACGTGCGTTCGTATCGCCGCCGCAAGAGGTGGCTGTAAGCGGATGGAGGATCAGGTCATGACGACGACATATTACGACGCGCTTGAGACCCGTTCAGCCGACCAGCGCGCCTCTGACCAGGCGCAGGCGCTGCGCATTCAGTTGGCGCGGGCGCACGCCGCACCGGGTTTTGCGGCGCATCTGGCCGGGGCCGATATTGATGCAATAACCTCGGTTGAAGACCTGGTGAAACTACCGGTGTTACGCAAATCCGATCTGGCACAGGCTCAGGCGGCACGCCCTCCGTTCGGAGGCTTTACGGTAAAACCGGCGCGGCACTTTCATCATGTATTCCAATCCCCCGGCCCGATTTATGAGCCCGGCAGCACTGACCCCGACTGGTGGCGCATGGGACGGTTCCTGCATGCTGCGGGTGTTGGTCCGGGCGATATAGTCCACAACTGTTTCGGTTACCATCTGACGCCTGCAGGCATGATCTTCGAAAGCGGTGCACGGGCCGTTGGTGCCGCCGTTTTACCTGCAGGCACTGGTCAGACTGAATTGCAGGTGACAGCAGCGCGGGATGTGGGATGTACGTCATATGCGGGCACGCCGGACTATCTGAAGGTCATTCTGGACAAGGCTGATGAGATGGGGGTGGCTTTGCAATTTGCCACGGCTGTGGTGGGCGGGGGCGCGCTATTCCCGTCTCTGCGACAGGAATATGCCGACCGTGGCATTTCCTGCCTGCAATGTTATGCCACAGCTGATCTCGGCAATGTCGCCTATGAAAGCCCCGCTATGGAGGGAATGATCATCGATGAGCATGTGATTGTCGAGATCGTCACCCCAGGCACCGGCACCCCGGTCGCGTCGGGCGAGGTGGGTGAGGTTGTTGTGACATCTTTGAACCCCGACTATCCGCTGATCCGTTTCGCAACTGGTGATCTGTCGGCTGTCATGCCGGGACAGTCGCCCTGTGGGCGCACCAATCTGCGTATCAAAGGCTGGATGGGCCGGGCCGACCAGACCACCAAGATCAAGGGCATGTTCGTGCGCCCCGAGCAGGTGGCTGCTTTGGTCGACAAGCATGAAGAAATTGTCAAAGCCCGCGTCATCGCCGCCCGACAAGGGGAAATGGACACAATGACCGTCCAGATCGAAAGCCCGAGCGGCGACAACATGGCTTATGCCAAATCCGTGGTTGAGGTGCTGAAACTCAAGGGCGCGATCGAGGTCGTGGCTCCGGGTTCTTTGCCCAAGGACGGGTTGGTGATCGAGGATCAGCGCGTTTACGAATGATCCCGCGCAAACTCTCTGCGGCAGTATGTGCCGCAGAATTGTTTGCCTGACCACTGGTGTTTCTTAGCGTTTTAGTCGATTAAAGGCGGAACCTGCGCCTTAGCATGCCACACACCGGAAACATGGCCGAAATCGAATACTCAGAACACGGAACGCGCAATCGAGGCGTTTTTGGCACCCGGTTGGTAGCAACTGTAGCCTTTGTGGTTGCAGGTGCCTGTCTGCTTCCGATGGTTGCTGTGGTTCTTGCCGCGGTCACGGGTGGGACCGAAACAATTTCACATCTTCTGGATACGGTTCTGCCCAGCTATGCGCTGACCACGCTGATCCTGGTGGTTTTGGTGGCGCTTGGTACGTTGTTTCTCGGGGTGGGCGCGGCGTGGCTGGTGACGATGACCCGGTTTCCCGGTGTCCGGTTTCTTGAGATCGCCCTGGTATTACCTTTGGCCTTCCCCGCCTATGTTCTGGCCTATGCCTACACCTTCATTCTGGATCATCCCGGTATCGTCCAGACCACCCTGCGCGACCTGACCGGCTGGGGCCCGCGCGACTATTGGTTCCCCGAGATCCGCTCGACTGAGGGCGCAGCGGTGATGCTGATCCTCGTGCTGTATCCATATGTCTACCTGCTGGCCCGAGCGGCGTTCCTGCAACAAAGCGCAACTGCCTTTCTGGCGGCGCGTGCGCTGGGCAAAAGCCCATGGCTGGCCTTCTGGCACGTTTCGCTACCGATGGCGCGCCCGGCAATTGCTGGGGGTGTCCTGCTCGCCATCATGGAAACCATCGCCGATTTTGGCACCGTGGCCTATTTCGGCGTTCAGACCTTTGCCACCGGCATATATACAAGCTGGTTTTCGATCGGAGATCGTGCCGCCGCCGCGCAGTTGGCTCTGTGCCTGTTGGGCTTTGCGCTTTTGTTGGCGGTCATCGAACGTACCCGACGTGGCAAGGCGAAATATTACCAGGCTGGCAAAAGCCATGCCTCGTTGCCAGCGACACCCTTAAAGGGCTGGCTTGCGGTTGGCGGATTTACCCTTTGTGCGATCCCGGTGCTGTTGGGCTTTTTGCTGCCGGTCTTCATTCTGATCCAGATGGGGATGGAATCAGAACAGAACCTGCTGTCGCGTCGCTATATCGGGTTCATCCGAAATTCGCTGACGCTGGCCGGGACTGCAGCCGTGGTCACTGTATTTGCGGCAATTTGTGTGGGATTTTTTCAACGCTTGCGCCCGGGGCGTGGGTCATCGACCGCCGGGTACATCGCGCGGCTGGGCTATGCTGTTCCGGGTGGCGTAATCGCAGTAGGCCTGATGGTGCCCTTTGCCAGTTTCGACAATGCGCTGGATGCATGGATGCGGCAGACCTTCGATGCTTCGACCGGACTGCTGGTCACGGGTTCGATCTGGTTGCTTATTGCAGCCTATATGGTGCGCTTTCTGGCCGCCGCCCTCAGCGCCTATGAAGGTGGCCAGAGCACGGTGCACGTAAATATGGACGCCGCTGCCCGGTCTTTGGGTCAGACCCCATTGGGCACTCTGCGCCGGGTGCATCTGCCAATCCTGACGCCGTCGCTGCTGACGGCGTTGCTGATCGTCTTTGTCGACGTGATGAAAGAGCTGCCTGCCACCCTGATCATGCGGCCATTCAACTTTGATACGCTGGCGGTGCAGGCCTATCGGCTTGCCTCGGATGAGCGGCTTGAAGGCGCTGCCGTGCCCTCGCTGGTCATTCTGGCGGTAGGACTGCTGCCGGTGATACTGATCTGTCATCAGGTCAGACGGCGTTAGCACACGTCGAACCAAAATATCACACCCTTGTGTGCTCGGGCTTGATTTAAACGCGTTTTCCGGCAAGGCTGAGGGTATGAACATGCAGCCTCCCAGTCGGTTTTCTGCAAACTCGGCCCAGATGCCCGTCGCGTTTAACCGGCACGAGATGTCCCATATTCTATCCGTCTATGGCCGGATGGTCGCCGCCGGAGAATGGCGCGATTACGGAATTTCCAACCTGCGGGATATGGCAGTTTTCTCTATCTTTCGGCGCACGGCAGAGCATCCGATATACCGAGTCGAAAAACACCCGCGCCTACGCCAAAGGCAGGGTATGTATTCCGTGATTGGCATGGACGGGCGCATTCTCAAACGCGGTCACGATCTGCGCACAGTCCTGAGGGTGCTGGAACGCAAGCTGATCCGCTCAGTTGACCTTGATTAGAGCCTTTTATGCGAAGTGACAGGCCCGTCGCCCTGATCCAGAATGCGTGCAATTGCCTGATCCATCGGCTCGAATGTCACATCCATGTGATAGGCATTGGCGTGCAACAGCATATTCTCGTCATAGACCCAAGCCACGTGGCCTTTCCAAAATAGTAGATCACCGTGCTTTGGTTCCGTTCCCGCGGGCAAAGCTTCGCCCAGTTCACGTTCCTGATCACCGCTGTCACCGGGGCAGGGAAGGCCACAGGCCAGTAGCCCCACCTGCACAAGGCCCGAACAATCCAGGCCAAAGCGGCTGTTGCCACCCCACAGATAGGGCGTACCCAGAAACAGCTCGGCCACAGCGACCGGGTCGGTCAGATGAGTGGCGGTGAGCTTGGCGTGGACCGAGGGGATGAACCCCAGTTCGGTCTCTAGGAACCTGCCCTGTTCGGACAGAACCTGCACCCGGCTGCCGAAACTTAGCGAAACCTGGTCCGGGCTTTTCATATCCGGTTGCGCGTAAGCATGGGTCGCGGGGGCTGAGACCCAGTGGGTGTCGGGGACCGGAGCCCCCAGTTGTTCCGACGCCACCCAGCCGGTGTAGCCATCCTTGTCAGCCGTCACGCGGCTCCAACCGTTCTGGGTATCGTCGACTGTGACGGTGTCACCGTACAAAAGCTGTCGATCCCGAGGACCATCGGGGTTGCGCAGCAAATCGGCAACGGGATTTATGACGCGTTGTCGGGTCATAGGCCCAGTATCTCGGGAAGAGCTGTCAAAAGCGCACGTGGACCTTGGCCGAGGCCACCTTTGCTGCGGCCCGGCGCTTTGCTAGGTTGCCAGGAGTATATGTCGAAATGCATGTAGCGACTATCGCCGACAAACCGGCGCAGGAAAAGTGCTGCGGTGATCGACCCGGCGAACCCACCTGAAGGCGCGTTGTCCAGATCGGCGATGCCGGGCTCGATCATCGCCTCATAGGGTTCATGGAAGGGCAGCCGCCAAACCGGATCGGCCGCCTGTCGGCCCGCCTGCGCCAAGGCATCGGCGGCGTTGTCATCATCGGTATAAAACGGTGCCAGATCGGGGCCGACAGCCACCCGTGCTGCTCCGGTTAGCGTCGCCATCGAGATGACCAGATCGGGGTCGCCCTCATCCGCCCGTGTCAGCGCATCGGCCAGTACCAACCGCCCTTCGGCATCAGTGTTGTTGATCTCGACCGTCAGTCCCTTGCGCGAAGTCAGGATGTCGCCGGGCCGAAATGCGTTTCCGGCCACCGAGTTTTCAACTGCCGGGATCAGAACCCTCAGTTGCAGCGGCAGCTTCAGCGCCATAATCATTTGCGCCAGACCCAACACATTGGCTGATCCGCCCATATCCTTTTTCATCAGTGCCATCGAATTTCCGGGCTTCAGGTTCAACCCGCCCGTGTCAAAGCAGACCCCTTTGCCAACCAACGTCAGCTTGGGGCCTGAACCACCCCAATTCAGTTCAATAAGGCGTGGTTCCTGCGCGGCGGCACGCCCAACGGCATGGATCATCGGGAAATTCTGATCCAGCAGGGCCTGCCCCTTGATCACATTGCACGTTGCGCCGAATTCCTGTGCCAGCGCTTCGGCAGCGGCCTGCAGCTGATCTGGCCCCATATCCGCAGCAGGGGTGTTGACCAGATCGCGAGTCAGGGCCTCGGCCCGCGCCAAAACCTCAACCCGTGCGGCATCGATACCCTCGGGCGCGACCAGACGGGCTTTGGCTGGAGATTGCTTGGCATAACGATCAAAAGCATAGCCCGCCAGCAGCCAGCCCAGACATTCGGTCGCCAGCACTTCATCGGGTATGCCCGACACGATGTGATAGGCACCGTCAGGCAGGGCCTCGGCAACGCTGGCCAGCGGAAACCTCTTGCGCGCGCGGCCTGCAGGCTTGCCGTAACCCGCCACTGCAAACTCTGGCACACCATCCGATCCAGGCAGCAGCGCCACCTGACCCAGTGCCGCGGTAAAGCCGCTGGCTTTTAGCCATTTCGCCACCAATTCCGGTTGGCCTTCCAGCCAATCATCCAGATCAGATTGCGCAATCACGTACAGCGGCAGCGACGGGTCTGAGGGCGAAGCGAAGGACAGGGTCATGGGCATCTCGGCTGGTTCGAATTGCGCACAGCCTAGCCTGCCAAGACTTGTCCGCAAGCCCTGTCAGACAGAAAGATCCTGCTGATCCCAAATCACCGTCAGCGATTTCTCACCGACCCGGATCAGGCGCGAAAGCGTTGAACCGGTTGCCACCGCATCGCCCGCATCCACCGAATTTGCCACATCCCCGGCCACGCGGGCCAGTGCGACCATGCCGATCTGCTCGGCAATTGCCACCAGGGACCGCGCGCATTTACGTAGACCTGTCCAATCGCGTGCCCGCCAGAAGCGTTCGCAGTTTGACAGGCGTACAGCCAGTTCCTCGATCGTGCGGCACAGTACATCCAATGCGTTTTTGTCACCCAGTTGCCGGTACAGCCCGTTTAACTGATCCGGGTCCAGACGGACGGTTTCTTTGTGTTCAAGTGTGAGTATCTTATCCACCACATTCACCCCAATTCATTACACCCCCACGGCGTAGACTGACTTAGACGGGGAATTCCTTTGCAAAACCTTGCATTCGCGCAGGAAAATCACTCGAATTTTCCGTGAATTCAGGCTAGAGCAGCCCCCAGCGAACAAATCAGGGAAACGACCATGCCAATTACCACCGATGACCTAGAAGCTGCCCGCAATGCCTGGGGTGAAGGGTTGATCGCCATCTCAAAAGCATTTGAAACGGGTGGTATCGATGCGGCCCGTACGGTTGCCGAAGATGTGCTGGACGCTGCCTATGGCTATAATTTGGGCCCGGTGCTTTTCAAGCCGACTATGGCCTCGGGGGACCAGACCTTTCGCCCGACGCGCCACGGCGCACTTGCCTATTTTGTTGGCCATGATGCCGAGTATCCGCTGGACGGCGGTTTCGGGATCAAAGGGTGGCGAGCGATGGAAAGCGTGACATCTGCCACTTTTGTCGAAGGTGATGTGGCCATGTGGATGGGCGCAGTCATACTCACGGACAAGGATGGCAACGTCACACAAGTCGACAAGAGCTTTGGCTACAAGCAAGACGCCGACGGTGTGCTGCGCATCGTGCTGCACCACTCATCCTTGCCCTATCAGCCGTAAGAATCGCTGCGTCTGCATAGGTTGTAGGCCGATATAGGTGAAGGCGGGCTGTAGTGATATGAGGCACAGGAAAATTTCGCTGTCATCTGAGCGACGTCAGAAATTCAATCGGTCAAAGGGCGGGGGATCAAGTCTCTGATTCCGCGCCCTTATTGGGTATAGTGGCCTGATCCGAGATTGCGCTAGGGGCGCAAATTGCGCGTTATTCAGAAACACAACTGTCCAAATGAGGACCTAGAGCCGGGGTGGACAATGCCCGTGAGTTGGAGTTCCGAACATCCGCAGGTCGGCAGCGGCATGCATGAGATCATTGAGAGCGCATTAGATAACCTCAAGGCGCTGGTTGAAGGAGATAGCTGATCACCTTAGTATCATTCCTTCGGGCCATTTGAGTGTTAGGTCGAGTTGAATTTTTTCGTTTTGCCCTGGGGTCAAATCCACGTCCCATGCCAGAATGCCACGTTTGTTTTCATAGTTTTCCTCGGTCGGGCGAGGTTGCGCACTCCAGGATATCTGAAGATCATCCTGCTCCGAATAAGGTATCTGGTCGATCACACGCAGTGCCCAGGTACGATTGGTCAGGTTTTTAATGAGCAATTCGGTTTGCTCCACTCGTTGATTCGAGCGGGAGATGATCCCGGAATCCCCGCTGCTGCGATTCAAGATGGCGCGCGACGTTGTTAGCCCATGAATTGGGCCAAAGCCCATCTCAACCTCCTCGCGCGGTCCAATTTCCGGCGACTCCCCTGCCGCGACCAAAACGCCATCCACGAACCATTTCGCCAGGCTGGATTCCATTAGGCTTTGATCTAGTGGGTTGGTGAATTTCACCGTCCGGAATGCATTGTCGTCCCGCATTGGTACGGCTAATGCGAACACTTCGGCTGACTGACTGAATGTGTCCAGCGCGACCTCGGTGAACTCATACCCGCTGGCAACTGAAATTGGCGTGGGTATCGAGTATGTCACTCCCGTTCCTTCAACGGATGCGGTCATTGGCAGACCGCCTTGAGTTTCTTCCACTACAACAGGAGCCTCAACCATAGGTTCTTCAAGATTGCCATAGGTGGTGGGTTCGTCTTGGATCAACCTGCGTTTTGGATGCAGTCGCGAGGCCGCATTTTGTCCGGAAGGCTCAATAGTTGAAACTTTTATGTTCACGCCATGCCAGTTTTCGCCGGTATGCTGAGTGATCAGTACACTGCGATCTATGCGAACTTGGGGCGCGTCCCCGGTTGCAAGGTGGAATTCGTACCCGGTTCCCCATTCAGCTGCATATGTATCGAGGTATGAGACCGTCAGAACCCCTTCAGTTGCAGTCTCTGCGGTGACATCAACGGCCACGAAAAGGCGTTCATCGATCTCAGGGGCCAATTTGGCCAGTTCGGCTTGTGCGACCTCAAGTTCTTGTGTCAAATTCGTCAGCCGTTCTTCAATTTTACGCGCTTCGATTTCGGCAGATTGTGCAACCTGCCCTGCGCGTAACGACTCGTCGCCAATCATCTGCGCCAGATCGCGCAATTCCTCGACACCTGACCCTACCAGCCCTTCGTTCTGACCGAGATTGCCCAGAAACTGTATGGTTTGATGCGCGGCTTCGGCCCGCAACCTAGTCGCGCTGGCTTCGTCCTCGACGGCTCTGATCCGGCGTTCGATATCCTTCACTCGGATTTCAACCTGACGCTCGGCATCGCTTTTGAGATCATAGTCGGGAACTTCGTCTATCCGCCGCACCAAGGCGGTCTGCTCCAATCCGTCGGCGACAACCTGAAGCGTTGAAAATTGAGTGCTAAGCTCTCCGGCCGGAATGCCCGGCAGAAGCAATCGATGGTTTCCAGGCGGAATACTGAAACTGCCGGTCCGGATAATTTCTGCTCCTTCAGGAAATATAGTTGCTTCGGATACTTTGGTTTTGATCGAGAATGTTTCGGCATTTGCAGCAATTGGCAGGAGGGCTAGCAGGGGAAAGAGTATTCGCATAATGGCTCGCATAAATCTGGTCGTCGTTCGCGGAAAGGTTGCAAACCACCGTCTGAAAGGCAAGCTAAATGCAAAAAGGGCCGCTTCAGAGGAAGCGGCCCAAATAAGATTTTCAGACTGAGCTGTTCAGCCCTTCTTCAGAACCTCACGGCCCAGCAATTCAGCGATTTGTACTGCGTTCAGGGCGGCACCCTTGCGCAGGTTGTCCGAGACGCACCACAGGTTGATGCCGTTTTCAATCGTCGAATCCTGACGGATGCGGCTGATGAACGTGGCAAAGTCGCCCGCGCATTCGACCGGCGAGACGTAGCCGCCGGGTTCGCGCTTGTCGATCACCATGATGCCCGGTGCCTCGCGCAGGATGTCGCGGGCCTCATCCTCGTCCAGGAATTCCTCGAACTCGATATTCACGGCCTCGGAGTGACCGACGAAGACCGGAACGCGGACGCAGGTCGCGGTGACCTTGATCGACGGATCAACGATCTTTTTGGTTTCCACAACCATCTTCCACTCTTCCTTGGTCGAGCCGTCTTCCATGAAGACGTCGATCTGCGGAATGACGTTGAAGGCGATCTGCTTCTGGAACTTGTTCGGCGGCACGTCCGTCGTGGGGTTATAGACCGCTTTGGTCTGATCCCACAGTTCGTCCATGCCTTCCTTACCGGCACCCGAAACCGACTGATAGGTCGACACGACAACGCGCTTGATCTTGGCGCGGTCATGCAGCGGCTTCAGCGCGACAACCATCTGCGCGGTCGAGCAGTTGGGGTTCGCAATGATGTTCTTGTTTTTATAGTCGTGGATTGCCTCTGGGTTACATTCCGGCACGATCAGCGGAATGTCCGGGTCATAGCGATACAGCGATGAGTTATCGATCACCACGCAGCCTGCGGCCGCCGCCTTCGGGGCATAAGTCTTGGTTGCGTCCGATCCGATGGCAAACAGCGCCATGTCCCAGCCGGTAAAGTCGAAAGTGTCGATGTCCTGGGTCGTCAGTGTCTTGTCGCCAAAGCTTACTTCGGTACCCAGCGAACGACGGCTTGCCAGCACGGCAAGTTCATCGACCGGGAACTGACGTTCCGCCAGGATGTTCAGCATTTCGCGGCCCACGTTACCCGTGGCGCCGGCGACAACGACGCGATAGCCCATTTTATGTCTCCAAAGTTAAGGACGCGCGTTCATAGCCGCGTTGCAGCAAAGAAAAAAGGGCTTTCGGTCCCAAATTCCAAGATTAACGACGAATTGACACGGATCAGTGTGCCTTAGGCCGGGGTCAGCAAGGACCGATAGACTTTTACTATGGCTTCGGCTTCGCCCTCGATTCGAAAATTCTGCTCGACATGGGCCCGGGCAGCCTTGCCCGCTGCTGCCAGTTGGGCAGGATCGTCCAGCATTTGGGCCAGCGCATCAGCCAGTGCAGCGGTGTTGTCCTTTTCGACGAGACGACCCGTCTCACCATCTTTGATCTGGGCGCTAAAGGCACCGACATTGTGGCAAGCAATCGCAGGCACGCCCGAGGCCATTGCTTCCAGCGGGGTAAGTCCAAAGCCTTCATGGCGCGCAGGGGCAACGAAGAGATCCAGCGCCCGATAGGTTTCGACAATCTCGTCCCAGGGCCGTTCTCCAAGAAAATGCACCCGATCCCCAAGACCGGCTGCTTGCAGCTTTTGTTCCTGTTCGCGCTGAAAGCTTTCGAATTCAGAAGCAGTGCGACCGGTGAACACGATGCTGGCTTCGGGATGGGATGGCAGCACTTCAATCGCGGCATCTACCAGCAGATCGACCCCTTTCTGCGGGCGGATACGGCCGAAACAGCCGATCAGAGTTCCACCGGGCAGGCCCAGCTTGTCGCGCAACGCTTGCTTGTCTTCGGCAGGGTGAAACAGTTCAGTGTTCACGCCATGCATAATGACGGTCGACGGGTGCTGCAGGAACGAGGCCGCTTGCGGCGTTGTGGCGATCAGCGCATCCATTTTCGAGATCAACCATTTCGTGAACCCGGAATGGTCCCTCTGTGCCGCTGAAGTGAACAGCAGTTTCAGGTTCCGGCGCAGGATGTGCCGAAGGAACAGGCCCATCAGCATTTCGGTATTGCGGCGCGCGTGCCAGACTCGCAGATTCCGGTTTGGCAGGAACGGTACGTTGATCAGTCTGATATGCGGCAGATCATCCGGCAGGCCGGGACCTGTGGCGACAATACCGATCATCTCTTTCTGGATCGGCAACAGGCGGATGACGGTCGTGGTTACCCCTGACAAGCTGTGTTTCAGGTTTGGCGCGATCACCTCGATATCCTGCACAGCGCTCTCCTCAGTTGATGTCAGTCCACGTTGTCTCGGCTGAATAGATAAATCAGGCAACCAATGGCAAGGGTGACCGCGAAAAAGCCGAATATCGCTGTGTAGGGTGCGGTTGGACCGTTGTCCACCGTGGCCGCGTGAATGCGACCGGTGACGAATTGCGCCAGCCCAACCCCACCCACGCCGAACAGGTTCAGAAGGGTCACTCCGCGCCCGACCAGATGCGGGGGAATGAAGGCGCGCCCATGGGCCATGATGACCGGGAAAGCCGCGCCGGTGAAGCCGATCACGGCCAGCAGCAGAACTGACAACCAGACTGCATTGTCGATCCAAAGGATCATCAACACCAGCGCCGCAAGGCTCAGCACATTGCCGCCGAATATGACCCATTTTCGGGTTCCCAGAATGCGATCCAACGGCCCATAGGCAAAGGTTCCTGCAATCATCGCAGCCCCCATCACAAGCGTCGCCTGCCCGATCTGCGCCGTGTCGAGCGTAAAGATGTCCTGCAAATAGGGTCCGGCCCATAGCCCCCGCAGCGCGCCTGAGGGTGCATAGGCCACCAACATCAGTGGCAGGATCGTCCACAGTGCGGGTTCTTTCATCAGGTCCAATACTGAACCTTTTTGCTCGGTCTCAACTCGTTTGGGGTCATGCAACGTTGCCAAGATACCCAGCGCAATCGCACCCGAAACCAAGGCCAGAACCCACATCGTCGCTCGCCAGCCAATCCACTCGACGGCCAGCGCCGTGGGATATGAGGCAACCAGATTGCCCACCGACCCGACCCCCAGCATCACGGCGGCCAGCGTTGCAAAGCGCGCAGGTGGGAATTCGCGTGCAAAAATGTAGTAGGACGCCATCAGGACCGGAGAGCACCCGATCCCGATCAGCGCCATCGCGATAGCGATGTGAAAAGGCGTGCTGGCCGCAGCAAACAGTGCCGCACCGCCAGCCCCGCCAACCAGTAGTAATACCGCCGCTGTCAGGCGCGGCCCGACCCGGTCCAGAGCCCATCCAACAGGCAACTGCATGGCGGCAAAGATCAGAAACCAAAGGCCCGAGGCAAAGGCCAAATCCTCGGGCGTGGCGCCGATATCGCGGCCCAGATCCACGCTAAGCACGGCCAGAAAAGCGCGAAAAAATTGGCTGAGCACATAGCCCAGACACAAAACCACCAGACCTGCTTTCATGAAACGCTCTTTCCCGTCAATCAGTGCTGAAAGGATTGGCACGGCGCGATGCCTCACACAAGCGCGTGTGTTATACTGTTTTTACCGGACAGCGTTCACATTCGAGCTATTTGAAAAGCTAACTATAATCCCGAGGTGCCGATGAAAGACGCCCAGGCCGCATTTTACGAAAGCCTGCCATTGCAGAAGGACTTCATCCGGCTGGCTGAGCCAGCCCGCTTTGCTGCCGTGCCTGATGACTGGGTTTTGGGTGTCGCTGATATTGTAAATTCCACCGGCGAGATCGCCAAAGGACGCTACAAGACTGTCAACATGGTTGGCGCGGCTGTGATCTCGGCCATGATCAACGCGTTGAAGGGGCAGGAATTTCCCTATGTCTTTGGCGGTGACGGTGCAGGGTTTGCTGTTCCTGCGAGTGCTGTAGATATCGCCCGCACCGTATTGGCTGAGCTGCGGCGTTGGGCGGACGAAGAGTTCTCGATCACGTTGCGCGTAGCTCTGGTGCCGGTGTCCGAAATTCGTCTGGCGGGCAAGGATCTGCGCGTGGCGCGCTATGCGCCCTCAGATGGGGTCGACTATGCCATGTTCTCGGGGGGCGGTCTTGCCTGGGCCGAAGCGCAGATGAAAGAAGGCCGGTTCGATGTCGCGCCCGCAGAACAAGGTGCGCAGCCTGACCTGACCGGGCTTTCTTGCCGTTGGTCCAACAGCAAGACGCGGCGTGGGAAGATCATTTCTCTTGTAGTGCAGCCGACGCCAAATGCGACCGAAAGCGATTTTGCCGATTTGGCACAATCCATCTTGTCCGCAGCCGAAAGGTTGGAACGCGCGGGTCACCCGGTGCCGGAAAACGGCCCGCCGATCAGTTGGCCGCCACCGGATGTGGCGCTTGATGCCCACGTATCGCGGGCCGGGGGCAATCTGCTTGCGCAGAAGTTGAAACTTTTGGGGCAGAACCTGCTGATTGCATTACTGTTCAAGACCGGCAAGCGGTTGGGGGAATTCGACCCCGGGCACTATAAGCAAATGGTCAGCCGTAACGCCGACTTCCGCAAATTTGATGATGGGTTAAAAATGACGCTGGATTGCGATTTGGCCACGTTGTCGCAGATAAAAATGTTGCTGGAACAGGCGCGGGGTCAAGGCAAGGTCCGATATGGCTTGCATGTACAGGACGAAGCCATGATGACGTGCTTCGTGCCTTCGGCCACCCGTGATGACCATGTTCATTTTGTTGACGGGGCCTCAGGCGGGTACGCTCAGGCCGCAGCCGTTATGCAGGGTTAGAGAACAAAGACACCAGCATCACCTCTAACATCGTTGTTCAGAGTCTGTTTGAGCCGCTTCCCTACACGGACATACCACTGCTTTTAACTAAGTGAGCGGGCGATGTCGGTTATGACGTCATAGGCCATGCGAACGTCATTTTCCGTGGTTTCAAATTGACCTGCCTGAAAACGGATCGCCAGATCTTCGTCGACGCGGGTTTGGGTCAGGTAGATGCGGCCGTCATCGTTGATGGCATTGACCAGCCGCAGGTTCAAATCATCCAGGTCAGGATTTCCTTCGGGTGCATAGCGAAAGGTCCACAGCGACCACATCGGTGGGGTGACAATCTGAAAGTCAGGTTCAGCCGCCAGCCGATCATGGAGACCGACGGACCAGTTCACGTGATTGCGAAGCCGTTCTCGCAACCCCTCCAGCCCGTAGGCGCGCATTACGAACCACAGTTTCAGCGCCCGAAAACGGCGGCCCAAGGGCACCGACCATTCCGAGTAATTGATGATCCCGTCCTTGCCATGGGTCTTTAGGAATTCCGGGCTGATCGCCAGCGTTTGAACCAGATCGTCAGGGTCTTTCAGGAAATGCGCGCAGCAGTCGAATTGTACGCCCAGCCACTTATGCGGGTTGAAAACGATACTGTCCGCCTGATCCACCCCGGACCAGTAATGGCGATATTCCGGACAGATCATTGCCGATCCCGCCCAAGCCGCATCTACGTGGGAATACAGCCCGTGTTTCTGTGCGATCTTCAGGCATTCGTTTACAGGGTCGGTCGCTCCGGTGCCTGTTCCACCAACGCATAGAATAACGCCCGCAGGATGACAATCAGAGTCTAAATCGGATTGTATTGCGCCTTCCAGTGCATCGGGGTCCATCCCGCGCCAGCCGCCTTTGATCGGGACACGAACCAGATTATCCTGTCCGATCCCAGCAATCCAGATTGCGCGGTCCACCGATGTATGAACCTCGGCCGAGCAATAAATGCGCAGCGGTTTCCGCCTGAACAACCCGTGTTGATTGCCCTGCCAGTTCAACGCTTTTTCCCGCATGGTCAGCACAGCCGCCAGTGTTGCGGAGGAAGCGGAATCCTGAATGACGCCTGCAAACCCCTGAGGCAGGCCCAACGCCTGTCGCAGCCAGTCCATCATCCGCGTCTCCATCTCGGTCGCGGCAGGTGATGTCTGCCAAAGCATGCACTGAGGCGCGAGGGCGCTGGCCAGAAATTCCCCCAGTACCGACGGGGCCGAGGCGTTCGAATTGAAATAGGCAAAAAACCGGGGGTGCTGCCAATGGGTGATGCCAGGCATCACGATCGCTTCGAAATCGCGGAAGATATCCTCCATCGCTTGGGGCTGTTCCGGCGGCTGTTCTGGTAAGGCGTCCAGAATATCACCCGGCTCGGTTTGGGCTCTCACGGGCTTGTCACCAACGGTCAGGTGATAATCCTGCGCCCATTCAGCAATCTTCTTGCCCCAATCCGAGAATTCATCCCATTTCATTTCGAACCTCAGTTAAGTTTAACCGGTTTGATTTTGTCCTGCTGACAGTGATGAATATCCAGTGCGTAAGGTCAATGTTCTTTCGTTCTCATACTTTTGCGAAGGCTGAGTGGGACAACAATAAGGCTCTAACAAAAGATAAAATGGCTGTAATTCCAGAAAAACACATGGCCCGTTGCAGTATCGCCGGATATGGGTGAGAATCCCTTATGACCAATGAAGTACCATTGACGTCACGTTCATTGCCCATTGCGTTACTGCGGGCTCGGGAACGGGTCATGGGGCCTATTCGCAAGATGCTGGCAGATGTTGGTATTACCGAGCAACAGTGGCGCGTGTTGCGTGTGCTGAACGAAGAAGGCCCGCAAGAGCCAACGCATATTGCGGACCGGGCCTGTTTGTTGTTGCCCAGCTTGACCCGCATTCTGCAAAAGCTTGAGCTTAAAGGTTTGATCCGGCGGCACGCCCACCCATGCGACAAACGCCGCCAGATTGTCGAGATCACCGAGACTGGAAAGCAGATCATTCGGGACAATATTCAGGTGACAGTTCATCTGGCTGAGGATTTGCGCACCAAGTTGGGCCCGGAACGGCACGAGGCCCTGCTGGACCTTTTGAACGAATTGCGTGAACTGGAAACGTGACGATCCGCGCCCGAAGCAGGCGTGGGAACCCCGCCAGAGAAAGGTGCTGCCTCTGGCGGGGTGGCCAGACGTATACTGGAAAAAGTGCCTGGCCCAGGGCCGGTTGCGTCGGCTAGATTTCGACGGTCCGGCCCGCGATCCAGAGAACACGCTAGTCTGAAATAAGACTGGCTTTCTGGTGCAAAGACATGTGGGGGCAGTATCTTTGGCCATAGTTCCCTGAAATTTTTACTCCCATCGTGCCAGTGCAGTGCACCGGCGCAACGGGCCGTGCTCGTGCTTCGGCGAATGCTTGGGTTTCCGCCGAACCTGTGAGCGGTGGCCAGAACGCGTGGCACCCCGATTTGCCAACGGTTTTGCGCTCTGCCACCTAAACAACTTAGGGCTGTTCTGGTTTATTCAAAGGTAAGCCATAATATTTATGAACGCAACATTAACAGGCTTTTTAATTTAAAGGCAAATTTCAGGGACACCTAAAAATACTCATATGGACTGGACGGCTTGTTCAGACGTACGTCTACACTAAGATGCGTGTTGCCTGACGTTTTGGGGGACGCGATGCCTGATTGCTTATTTTCTCTTCCTGACCTGCCAACAATCCCAGTGCAAGGTCAGGATGCGGTGTATCCGGTAGGCCGGATTTTTTGTGTCGGCCGCAACTATGCCGCCCATGCCGCTGAGATGGGACATGAGGTCGACCGAGAAGCGCCATTCTACTTTACCAAATCTGCGCCTAATGCGGTTCTGACCGGGGCAAGCATTCCATACCCTCCCGGGACCAACAATTTCCATCACGAGATGGAACTGGCCGTGGCGATCGGCAAACCCGTGTTCCGCGCGACCAGTGCGCAGGCTTGGGATTCGGTCTATGCTTACGGTTGCGCCCTGGACATGACTCGGCGGGATCTGCAGATTCGTGAACGTAACAAGCAGCGCCCCTGGGATCTGGGCAAGGATCTTGAGGCTGGCACTGTGTTTGCACCACTGACCCGGGCCTCGGATTGGGCACCTCTGGATGGTATCCGCATTCAACTAAGCGTCAATGGCGAAATTCGTTAGGACGCAACGTTGGGTGAATTGATCTGGAAGATAGACGAAATCATCAGTCATTTGTCTGAGTATTATCATCTGCGGCCAGGCGATCTTATCCTGACTGGAACACCTGCTGGCGTCGGTCCCGTGCAAGCCGGAGACGTGATCGATGGCGGAATAGACGGGTTGCAACCGATACAATTGATGCTGTGTGACGCAGAATAGACTCTATTTGGCGTCTTTTAACCAGTCATTTGAGAAGTCGACTCGGTCTAGGCCAGCGAACCGGCGGATCCGGTCCAATTCAGAGTGCAGCCGTTTGGTTCGGGCATCTGACCAGCGCACGGACCGCTCCGGCCACAGGGCGCTGACGTAAAGGACTCCTCGATCGCGGGTTGCCTTCATATCAATGCGACCGATCATCCGGTCACCCTCAAGCAATGGGAAAACATAGTACCCATAGGTCCTTTTGGCGGCGGGAACAAAAACCTCGATCCGATAATGAAATCCAAACAATCTCTCGGCTCGGTTGCGATCTCGCAGCATGGGATCAAATGGGCTGAGCACCCGAATTCGGCCCGGCGGGGGTGGTGTCTTGGCCTCGGTCATACCCGGCCGGGCCAGCAGTTTACGAAGCCGGCCATCGGCGCAAGTGACTTCGATTTCCTGTAATTTGCCCTGTGTTAGAGCCTTTTTTGACCATTCCTTGGCCTCAGTCACAGTGACTGTGTCCCAGAAAGAGGCCAGTTCACCGGGCGTCGCAAAGCACAACCTGTCCATCGCAGCGTTGCACAACCAATCCACCGTTTCCTCGGTTTCGCAGCTCATATTGCCCGGGCACAGGTGCGTTTCGATCACTCTTTCGGTTAAGTCATACCGTTTCTGAAACCCATTTCGGCCAATTACGGTCAGAGCGCCGGATCGCCACAGGAACTCCAGCGCTGTCTTTGACGGATGCCAGTCCCACCAGCCGCCTGACCCTTTCTTTTTATCCTTGCCTACATCCGATGACGACACTGGCCCATGGTCGCGAATATGTTGCAAGACCGTGGCAAACCGCTGCTCGAACCCATCTCGGCGCCAGTTTTTCCAACGGGATTTAAGCAACTCTGCGTCGCGCTGAAAGCGTAGGTGCCAGTGAGGGTAAAACTCCATTGGGATAACGGCGGCATCATGGGTCCAATGCTCAAACAGCGCCTTGTCTCTTTCGTAGAGACGCTTGAGGTTCGTCGCACGATAGGATGATCTGCGCGAAAACAGGATCATGTCATGGGCGCGGGCGACTGTATTGATACTGTCCAGCTGTACAAAACCCAACCGGTGAATCAGATTCAGCAGATCCCCATCCTTGGCCCCGCCCGAGGGCTGTTCGGCCAGAGCATGGCGGTCCATAAACAGGGCGCGGGCCGCCTTGTTGTTCAACCGCGGCAGCGCCATAGGTTTAGCGCCGTTTCAGTGTGTCGCCATAGCTGATTTTAGGGGTCAGGGTGACGCGTGTGTCCACCTCGGCATTTGGATCGGCCAGTTGTGCGGCGATGATTTCCGCCGCCTTGCGCCCGATTTCATGCCGGCAGGCATCCATTGTGGCCAGCTTGCGCGGCAGGCCCTGCAGCAGTTCGACGTTATTGAACCCGGCCAGACCGATTTGCCCCGGTATGTCGATTCCCTGTTCCAGAAGGTACAGCAATCCGCCCGCACCGATCATATCGTTGGAATAATACAGAAAATCCAGATCGGGAGAGCGTTCCAGCATGGCTTGGGTCATCTCACGGCCCTTGGCCAGAGCTGATCCTCCGGAATAGAACTCACGATCTTCGATCTCGATGCCGTTTTTGCCCAGAACCTCAGTGAAGCCTTCGAACCGTTTCCGCGCACGGTGGTCCAGCGGCATCTTGGTACCCATGAAACCGATATGCTGGTATCCGGCCTTTAGGATCGCCTCGGCCATCTCGCGCCCGGCGCGGCGGTGGGAAATCCCGACCATCGCATCAACCGGTTTGCCGTCGGTGTCCATGATCTCGACAACCGGAATGCCTGCTGAATCCAGCATGGCACGGGCTGCGTCCGTGTGTTCCAGCCCTGCGACAATCACACCCGATGGACGCCACGAGAGCATCTCGTACAGGACCTTTTCCTCTTTCTCGGGCAGGTAATCGGTGACACCGACCACCGGCTGCAACTCGGTATCTTCCAACACCTGATTGATGCCGGTCAGGACCTCGGGAAATACCATGTTTGACAATGACGGGATGATCACTGCGACCAAATTAACCCGGCTTGAGGCCAGCGCGCCCGCGATTTTGTTGGGTACATATCCCAGCTCTTTTGCGGCGGCCAGAACACGGGTTCGGGTGGCGTCGGACACGTCGCCCCGGTTCCTCAGAACCCGGCTGACCGTCATCTCGGATACTCCGGAAGCCTCAGACACGTCACGAAGGGTAAGCGGGCGTTTTGTTTCTGTGGTCACGGAGAGCACCTGCACTGTTGTTTTGCCCGATGGTAGCGTGAACAGGATGGGATTTACAACTGTTGTGCAAAGGTCATGACAACCCTGAAAAACCAAGGTACAGAGAGCCTTGCGCGGCCCCGTGGCTCAACTGGATAGAGCAGCCCCCTCCTAAGGGGCAGGTTGCAGGTTCGAATCCTGCCGGGGTCGCCATAAAATCCAATAACTTACATGAAGTTCATTGCATTGCGGAACGGTAGTTGGGACGAAACTCGGAACGAAATAACGTTGTTCTATAACGTGTTGGCTGTCGCTGTTCGAAGAAACGTGGGTCTTTCAACATGGAGATCATGGAAGCGATCTCATTGGGCTGGCCGACTGCCTTTTGAGGAAGCTCTCACACCAGCGCTCACTAAATCCCAAAACACTACTTGCAGACGGTTTGCTGACGATGAATAAGAGCCAAAAACACTTTATTTACAATGGTTTCAGGCTCTCTTGCTGACGCTGACGGAGGACCCCCTCGCTCGCTTACCTCATGAGCTCCGTAATTCCTCTTGCCTGGGCAGCATTTTTGATTTCACGAACACCAGAAACCAGAGCGCGGTTGTCAAACTTCTTTCCGCTATTTTCACAGTTGGCTTTGACCTTCTCAGCCTTCTGAATAGTCAGTTCCAGCTCTGAAAGACCGTAGTTCTTGAGCAAATCGCGGGCAGCCTCAAGGTGAAGGCCGATCATACGGATTGCCAATGACATACTGTCCTTCTCAACTTTTAATCCTGGCTTGGCGGCAAGCGTATGAAAAATAACTGCGTAGGAAAATGCGGAGAAGGCCGTGCGGCGATAGAAGCTCGTCGGAACCTCCTCTTCGTTGAACATTTCCTTGAAACTGTTCTTGTAGAAGCTGATTGCTTCCTGATCGAACTCGAAAACAGCATCGAATAAGTCAGGATGCCCCACGACCCTTTCCCACGCACTCCTGATACCGTCCTTGCGCTTTTTCATCTCTGGTGTGTCGTCATTTTCAAAACAGATCGGAAAGTCAGTCGTAGGTCGGGCGGGGTCTTTAGGTGCCAGGATGTAGTTAAATCTTTGGGCAAAGCCATCGACCAGGGAGGCCGCTCTGATTTGATCTGAGAATGTCTCACCAACGGTCAATCCAAGAATGTTGATTGCATGGTTCGAAATAGATATATCTGTTTCTTTGGTCTTCCGTTCAATCGGACTGCCGGAATAAGCGCGGAGCAGCACATCTTTGATTTCTTCCATATATTGTATGTTTTGAATCTGATGCAAAAACTGCCCGAACTCATCTCTCGAAAAGAGGCCGCGAGGCTTAGCTTCGATGTCTTCAACAAATCTTGCTGCTGATGATGCCGATTCAATGATAGGGGCAGGTTGCCCGTGTCGATCACCGGTCATGTATTCCGTAATTTTGTCAATCGCCAGCGTTTTGCCGACACCGGACGGTCCCAGGACCACCGACCAGAGTTTTACAGGGTGATCTTGTCCGCCCATCCGATACTTTGCTCCGGCTGCATTCAAATGCCCAGAATAGAAAGAAAAATAATCATCAACGGAAGTTCCAAGGGAATATCTGATTCCGACTTAAAAATATCAACGACCTCATCAGCAATGGAACCGGGAGGAACAACCTGCAGCCCCTTCCATGTTTTCTCCCCTTTGAAAGACAGCATCATCCTGACGGTCTTTTGACCCTCTTCACTCATGTCAGGATACGCTTCGAGAATGCTCGCAGAATCAAACTCTTTTGCTCGAATAGCTTTGGTCATTATTGTTCTCCTTCTTAGACCTTTCCCAACCGATTTTCGGCGGGCAAAAACCAGATAGGTCCCCGCTTACGGTTCCGAAAAAAATGTCAGCAAAATAATCTGACCTGACCGAGGGGAGACCCCCAGTCAGCGTCAGCAAAAGATCTTGAAGCCTTTATAAATAAAGTGTTTTCGGCTCTTTCCCGTTGTCAGCAGACCGTCTGCAGGTGGTGTATTCCCAAAATCGAGAACGACATGGGCCTCAACCAATGAGACTCAAGACAGCGCGCCTTGGTCTCCTCTACACCTTGACCAGGGCGCTGCCCTATCGCACCATCTGACCCCGCTCTCTGCGCTTCTGGCGTGGCTGTGGCTCTATCAGTGGCGCTGGCACATCGAATAGAACCGGCTGCGTTTTGCGACTTCTGTTTCAGGTTGAGGACAGCCAGGAGCCGGGGGCATGATACAGGAAATCAGAAACACACAGCCCAATCCATAGCTATCGCTGTTGCGGCCAGCGAACGAATATCAATTGACACTTGTCGACTCGTCGACAAAAAATCACATCATGAACAGGCAGAATTCCAAAACAAAACGCCAAATCGTCGGCTTTTCCTTGGCTCCGGCACTGGCCCGAGAAGTGAAGGCGGAAGCCGCGCAACGCGGTCTCTCGCTTCGTAAGCTATTCGAAGAAATCTGACAGCTATATTTGGCTGAAAAGAAACGCAGGAAAGAGCCATGATTGAGAGCGAAGATCAGCTCGCCGGTGTTGCTGCGGCTTTAATCGGACCAGACATGGTCTTGCCCAGATTGGAGCAAAGGCTTGTCGATCGCCGCGAGGCTGCCTCGCCTGAACTGGTTGCGACGTTCCGGCGCGGGATCGAAGCGGGTGGAGATCCTCTTGGCGATGTCTTCTGCGCCTTGCGCAGCCCGGAAGAACGGCGCGAGGATGGCGCCACCTATACGCCGCCCGCGATCGTGGCGTCGATGATTGCTTGGGCACAGCGTCAGTCAAAAACCCCGGTTCGCATCGTTGATCCAGGGGCAGGATCAGGGCGTTTTACGATTGCAGCAGCACGCGCCTTCCCGAATGCAGAATTGATTGCTGTTGAGATTGACCCTCTGGCCCGGCTCCTGCTCCGCGCCAATGCGGCGGTGATTGGTTTTGCCGATCGTCTTTTTGTCCGGGCGAGCGACTTCCGCCGGATATCTCTCCCTGCCACCAACGGCCCGACGCTTTTCATCGGCAACCCACCATATGTGCGACACCACCAGATCAGTGAGCGGTGGAAAGACTGGTTCGGAAAGACAGCGACTGCGCTGGGATTCCGGGCGAGCAAGCTTGCCGGTCTGCATATCCACTTCTTCCTGAAAACCAGGAGTATTGGGCGGCCTGGTGATTTTGGAGCTTTCATTACAGCGGCAGAATGGATCGACGTGAACTATGGATCGGTTCTACGACAGATGCTTGCCAACGGGCTTGGCGGTGCCTCGCTCCATGTCATTTCCCCAGATGCCCGTCCCTTCGCCGATGCACTGACTACGGGGGCGATCACAGCCTTCAATCTCGGGGAGCGCCCGGATCGGTTCCTTGTAGACTCCGTCGATTCTGTCGAGTCCCTGGCGGATTTGAGTTCAGGGTCGACGATCGAATGGGCGACTTTGGAAGAGGCTCCCCGGTGGTCTATTCATATCCGAAAGGGGGCAAAACCAGCGCCAGGCCATATCGAACTTGGCGATCTGTTTCGCGTTCATCGCGGCCAGGTTTCAGGCGCGAACGGCGTGTGGATCGCGGGACCGCAGGCAGAAAAGCTTCCAAAGCGGTATCTTCTGCCCTGCATCACGAAAGCCCGCGATCTCCTCGAAGCAGGAGCCACACTTGAAGACGCCAGTGGTCTGCGTCGCGTGGTCGACTTGCCGCGTGACCTCAATGATCTTGAAGACGCTGAACGCGATTCCGTCGAGCGTTTCCTGGTTTGGGCGCGAAAACAGGGCGCGCATGAGAGCTATGTCGCGCGCCACCGACGGGCCTGGTGGTCTGTTGGACTGAAAGATCCGGCACCAATCCTTTGCACTTACATGGCGCGGCGTGCCCCAGGATTCGTGCGCAACGCTTGCGGGGCGCGGCATCTTAACATTGCGCACGGCCTTTATCCGCGTGAGCCGCTGGATGACGCCACGCTTTCACGTCTTGTGGCATATCTCTCCAAGAACGTCTGTATCAATTCAGGCCGCATCTATGCCGGAGGGCTGGCAAAGTTCGAGCCAGGAGAGGTATCTCGACTACCCGTCCCCTCCCCCGATCGTCTTCCAGAATTTACTGTTCAATGAGTATTCCTAACGTGTCTCGACTACCTACCATATGGACCGACGCCGAGCTAGAGGAGCAAGCGCAGGCGTCCATTGACGCTTTCGTTGATCGCCGTTTGAAAGAACCGCGTGATCGATACCTTGCTCATATTTCTCTACGTCAAGCCGCAATCATGCGTCTCTTTAAGACGTTGATTGGAGTTGATCCCAAGAATCCTGATGTTGAAGTCGTCCGGGAGGTTCTCCTCGATTCCGACCTGCTGAATGCATTGCGCTATGTCGCTGGTCCACCTGTCTCCGAAAATGACCTGAATGTTTTGGTGACGCGCTCCACTGTACGGATTACCAAGACGCGGCTCAAGGTCGAGGATGACTTGGTTCAGGCGGTCCTGCGGTTGATTTGTAGCCTGTCGGACCCAATCAGGTTTCCCTGGATCAATGATCGTCGCACGCCCGCCCCGCATGAACTGAAACATGCAATCCGGGCCACGGCGGCGCTCCACGCTACGCAGACCTTGCAGACAGAGAGGCGTGGATTTGGTCGAGCTGTCGAGAAGGCCCTGAAGGATCGGCTTCTTGAGCTCGGCTATGAGCAGATGAAAGCACCGAACAAAATCGAATCGCCATCGCAGTGGCCAACGGCGAATACTTTCTATGGAGAATGCGCAGTCTATGGCCGCAAGGCCGATATTTTGATCGGGTTGGCCGATGGCCGGATCGTCGCTGTGGAGGCAAAGGATTCGGCGTCGGCGCTAAACTCGATCAAGCGCGTCCTCAACGATACAGCAGCGAAGGCTGGGCACTGGAACACAAAAGCGGGTGAGGGAATCGTTCCGGTTGCGCTGCTCTCAGGTGTGTTCGGTGTAGAAAACCTCAAGAGTGCTCAAGCGTCAGGTCTATACTTGGTCTGGACACACGAACTGGATAGTTTTGTGAGCTGGCTGTTAGCGCAGTAAGTGTGCGCGCCGACCTGTTTTCTAAGAAGCAGAAAGTCCCAGCAGTTTTCCTGCCGGGGCGTATTGCTCTCTTCCTGAGAAGAGTGATCAATCTTTCGGCAGTGGTAGCAGACCAATTGCGCGCCCACCCCTCAGTTTGAATGACACTTGACCCAGAAGCACTCAAATTTCCGGTGCGCGAACGCCGGATTTTTTTGCTTTTTTCAGTCTTTTTCCGCCTGATTTTTTACTGCGTTCGGAGTGTCGGACCTATCTTCTAGTTGAGGCAGAGAAGCCCCCGAAACAAGAGGAAAAACCGAGCTATGACTAACATTCAATTCGCCAAAATATCCCCAAAACTTTTTCGGAAGACACGAATCAGGAGCCTCCAGGGGTTTCAGTTTCATGCGAAGCTGATCGAGGAGATGAACGGTAGCCGCGTCTGGCGTGTTGAGGTACGAGCCGGGAAGGACTTGCTCAAGGATCGATGGCAGATCAGAAAGTGGCCCCAATTTGACGCCATGTTCGGTGATGTCATTGCCGAGGCACTAAAGAAGATACGGTACTGTGAACCTGATCCTGACGATGGAAACCGCGCCCGGTGGCAAAACCATGAAATCTGGGACTTGATTTCAGGATCGTCAGAAAATGATTTGCTGGAAATGCGAAGCTATGTCGATGCCACAAGCGTAAAGCACGTACATCGCACTGAGCAAATTCGGTTGATATCAGCGCAACTGGCCGGTCTTGGTATCACGCTGGCCGCACTGGAGGATGCTCAGGAAAGTGAGTTGAGTGATTTCATGGATAGCGTTGGAGGCAGGCTCGCAGAGAACATAAAGGCTGATCCTGAGCGCGCCGCAAACAAGCTGCAAGAAGCCAAGAACAGATATCGATTTATAGCGTAGCCCACTGACGCGCACCCGCCTTCCTTTGTGCTGTGCCCAATTGAGCATTTATCGATCCCATGGTCGCGGTTGATCATAATTTGATTACTTGTTCTCGCAGAAAGTCGAAAATGGTGGAATTAGGAGTTTGGGATTGCTGACCTTGAAAGTCAGGTCGGTAGTTTAATCTGCGGTTCACCTCAGAGCCATACGACGACATTGCTCAGCCGACGAACTAGCCCGCCTTGGGCGGGTTATTGCTTGTGGATCGACTGCGGGTTGGAGAGAGGTTCGGAAGAACCTACATGTCTGGAAACAAGAGCCTATGACGTACTAATGAACGTAAGGAATCCGACATGAAGAAGACAACAGTAGCTTGCCTGCTTGGTGGCGCATTGCTCTTGGCAGCATGTGGAGCCCCGACAACACCAACTCAGGCTCAAGCACAAAGCGACGCTCGGTGTGCTGCTGGTATTTTGGGGGGGGCAGCTCTTGGTGGCGTCCTAGGCAACCAGATTGGTGCAGGCTCGGGTAAAACCCTTGCTACGGCGGCTGGTGCTGGACTTGGAATGTATGCAGGCCAATCGGCATGTAATTGACGACAAGACCTAGACTGTAAAAGAGAGGCGCTAGCGCGCCGAATGAAATCCCGCACGGTTGCCAGCGGGCTGCGTCCTTGGGAGCCCTTACCGGACGTTGTTGAGCCGCCGAGGTGCTGCAAGTGCCTTCGACAGGTCGCAGCCCAGCCCAGACATTCATCAGCGAGCTTTGTTGATCCCGAGGAGCGGGCGGGCTCATTCAAGCAACTATGCTACAAAAAGTGGAGACTGCACGTCCTGACAGTATTCAGGGTTTCGAAAACCTAGCTACTCAGGCAACCCACCTGCAATCATCGCACCAAAATACCGGTCCTGGTCCTCTGAACGCAAAAAGGGCGTGTTTCTGTGTGTAGAAACACGAAAGTCCGGCCTGATTTCGAGTAATTTTTTTGCTTCAACCTGTGCATCTTCCAGACGTCCCATTTCTGCAAGGGTTGCGACCAAGATGCGGCGCGGAGGAAGCGACCTTGGATAAGTTGAGATACCGGTTTTTGCCAGCAGAATTGCCTGTTCGTAATCTCCGATTAGAAAATGAGAAAGGGCCGCGTTAAAATTATACCAGCCGGGATAACGCGGGTTGACCCTTTTTGCCTTGTTGTTCCATTCAATCGCTTCGGCTGGCTCACCCATGAGCGAGCGCAAAAAACCCATGTCATACAAGACCTCAGGATCATTCGGGTTCTCCCGAATTGCGCGCTGAAACGCTTGGTAAGCGAGTTGGTGATCGTGGTCGGCAAACAAGTGTAGCTGTCCTAAGCGATGTTGAACACGATAGTCAGATTGATCCAGTTCCAATGCGCGCTCTGCGTGTTGACGAGCTTTGTTCAGTGCAGTTTTCGGATCGTCCGACCCACCGAAACGCCAAAGGCTAAGATAGCGACCGCTCAGTTCAATATGTGCAGAAAGGTAGTCTGGATCGAGCACTATAGCTTGTTCTAGCAGGTCAATTGCCTCTTGCCGACTTGCAGTATTCAACAGCTTGCTTTTGGCAACGGCCCTCAGAAATAGCTCATATGCTTCAAGATCATCGGTCGGTCGTTTCTTCAGCGACGCGACTTCTTCTTCCTCAACTACTATTTTCAGGGTGGATGCGATTTCCCGAATAAGGTCGGCCTGAGCGGAAAACAATTCTTCGATCCCAATGTCATATTGTTCCGACCATAATGCGTGCCCCGTCTCCGTTTCTATAAGTGTCGAGTTAACTGAAATATTCTCGCCAACGCTCTGAACGCTACCTGACAGAACATATCGCACACCGAGCTCTCGACCTATTTCTCGCGGTTTGGCCAAGCTGTCCGCAAAGGTAATCGAAGTCGAACCAGCGATCACAAATAGCTGTGGAAACTTCGAAAGCTGCGTAGTGATCGCTGTTCCAAAGCCTTCCGCCAGATAGCCGACCTCTTCAACTGTTGAGCGGTTCTCAAAGGGCAAAACGACGATGGAAGGTTCGTCCGGGATGGCAAGCGCCAACTCCTCTTGTTCGGTCAGGGGGGCCACATCTCTGGATCGCCACCATATTACCGCAACCAGCACCAAGCAGATGCATACTGCACCGACCAGAGTTGGCACCCATTTGGATATGTGTGGTTTCGTATGCGCAACTGGCTCTGATACAGCCAAAGCCTTGGCCTTGTCATCCAGTACGACTTCAAAGGCTCGGACTGGTCTCTCTATGTTCTTGACTTCGGTCTCACCCAGATCCTCGAAATTCAGATCCAGTTTGTCCTGCACCTGATCCCGCACGCTGCGGTGAATGCAAATACCTCCGGGCTCAGCCAAGCCTTCAAGGCGGGCAGCGACATTAACACCATCACCATAAATGTCTCCGTCCTCGGCAATCACATCTCCGATATTTATGCCGATCCGAAACACAATTCTTTCGTTTTCTGGAACGTCCGAGTTTCGAGAAAGCATTTCGTTTTGTACAGAAACGGCAAATTTCATTGCCTGTACGGTGCTCTCAAACTCCAGCAGTGCACCATCACCCATCAACTTGATCGTCTTGCCACCAAAACTCGCTGCAAAGGGGTCAATGAGTTCCAACCGGTGCGACTTTAGTGCTGCCAAGGTCGCTGACTCGTCGCGTTCCATCAGCCGCGAGTAGCCCACGACGTCAATACTCAAGATGGTAGTAAGGCGACGTTCCACTCCCGTCCTCCCCTGCACGGAAGACTATCCATCCTGATCCATTGAATCCATAGTTCTGCTATTCGCCCTATTCCTATTCACTTTTGTGAGGCGTCGGTCTGGCGATGACAAAGTCAGATTTTTCGAAGTGGAGACCAAGCATGGTAACCACAAGACGCCGACATAATGTGGGCGATGATCAAAGTGAGGGACCAACGATGTCTAAGCGGCCTTAAAGCAATTATGGGTTTCGCATAGAGATTCTGTTGGAATGCTGCGAACGGCTAGTTTACCTGACGACACCCCAGCATGTTCGTCGTTTGGTTAAGGGCAATTTCGTGAGGTACTCGAAACTTTGCAAAGTCCGCTTTTGCGCAAAGCCGCCGCCCGTAATGGTCAGTGTTGCTAATACAGCGAAGGTCTGCTCGGTGGCCTTAGCAACCAAAATCAGAATAAGGCGCGCTTTGTCATTGTGGTCCTATAGGCACACTTCAATCTTTGCTACAGTGCTTCCGTATTGCTTCCGGCAAGCTACGCGGCACGAAACGATCTCCGCGCAAGCCTGCGTAACTTTTTGTTTTCATTGAAAAAAGTGGTGAGCCGTGCAGGATTCGAACCTGCGACCCACTGATTAAAAGTCAGTTGCTCTACCAACTGAGCTAACGGCCCACTCTTTTTATGGATCTCTTCGATCCGTGGCGCTCTCTAAGGCATTTTCCCATCCGGGTTCAAGCCTTTATTTTGCGCTTCGTTCCACCTTAACTTAACTTGTTTCCAGCGTCCCGATAGGCGGCCTACTTAGGCAGGTGGCTTAGGGGGGTCAACCCCTTTTTTCGGGAATCTTCACCGCAGGGTGGATTCCTTTCCTGACCATCGTTATATGCCCGCCATGCAACAGACACACGACACCGGTTTGCCCTTCATGAAGATGCACGGGCTAGGCAATGACTTTGTCATTGTGGATGCACGCGTGGATAACATTGAGGTCACCCCCGCTTTGGCACGGGGAATCGGGCACCGGCAATTCGGTGTGGGCTTTGACCAGTTGGCTGTGATTGAAAACGGTGAAGCGGATGCACACCTTGTGTTTTACAACGCGGACGGATCGACCTCGGCGGCTTGCGGGAACGCGACGCGCTGTATTGCTCGCTTTCTTATGGCAGAATCCGGAAAATCCGAACTGACGCTGACCACTGAACGCGGCACGCTTTATGCGCGCGACGCTGGAGGCGACCTGACCTCAGTTAACATGGGGCAACCGCAGCTGAACTGGCACGAGATTCCGCTGGCCGAAGAGGTCGACACGCTGGAACTGCCGATTGAGGGCGGCCCAAGTGCCACTGGCATGGGCAACCCGCATTGCACATTCTTTGTTGAAGATGCCGAAGCGATTCCGCTGACCGAATTTGGTTCGCGTTATGAGCATCATCCGCTCTACCCCGAGCGTACCAACGTACAAGTGGCGCAGGTCATAGGGCCGGATCACATTCGTATGCGCGTGTGGGAGCGGGGCGTGGGCATTACGCTGGCGTCGGGTTCGTCTTCCTGTGCAACGGCCGTTGCAGCCGCACGGCGCGGCCTGACCGGGCGCAAGGTGCAGATCGATCTGGATGGCGGCACCATCTGGATTGACTGGCGCGAGGATGGCGTCTGGATGACTGGGCCGACGTGCCATGTTTTCTCAGGCACGTTGACGCCTGAATTCCTGGGGTCTTTGGGATGAATCCCCCCAAGTTCACCACGCTGGGCTGCCGCCTGAACGCCTATGAGACCGAGGCGATGAAGGAGCTGTCGCAACAGGCGGGGCTGACCGACGCGGTGGTAGTGAACACTTGCGCGGTCACGGCCGAGGCGGTGCGCAAGGCACGGCAGGAGATTCGTAAGCTGCGCCGCGAGAACCCGAACGCGCGACTGATCGTAACCGGCTGTGCCGCTCAGACCGAACCCGAGACGTTCTCTCGGATGGAAGAGGTCGATGCGGTCATCGGCAATACCGAGAAGATGCAGCCCAACACCTGGAAGGGAATGGCGGCGGACTTCATCGGCCAAACCGAGGCCGTGCAGGTCGATGACATCATGTCGGTCACCGAAACCGCCGGGCACCTGATCGACGGGTTCGGAACACGCTCACGCGCGTATGTGCAGGTGCAGAATGGCTGTGATCACCGCTGCACCTTTTGCATCATCCCTTATGGTCGAGGCAACTCTCGCAGCGTCCCGGCTGGTGTCGTGGTGGATCAGATCAAACGGCTGGTGGACCGGGGGTATAACGAGGTTGTTCTGACCGGCGTTGACCTGACTTCATGGGGCGCAGACCTGCCCGCACAGCCCAAACTGGGCGATCTGGTGATGCGCATCCTGAAACTGGTGCCCGACCTGCCGCGCCTGCGGATCAGCTCGATCGACTCGATCGAGGTGGATGAAAACCTGATGCAGGCCATCGCGACGGAACCGCGCCTGATGCCGCATCTGCACCTGTCGCTGCAGCACGGGGATGACCTGATCCTGAAACGGATGAAGCGCCGCCACCTCCGCGAGGATGCCATCCGCTTTACCGAAGAAGCCCGCAAACTGCGCCCTGAAATGACCTTTGGCGCCGACATCATTGCAGGCTTCCCGACCGAGTCTGATGCCCATTTCGAGAATTCACTGAAGCTGGTCACAGACTGCGATCTGACTTGGCTGCACGTCTTCCCCTATTCCAAGCGCGACGGCACCCCAGCGGCCCGGATACCGCAGCAGATCAACGGGAATATCATCAAAGACCGTGCAGCCCGCTTGCGCGCTGCAGGTGAGGCTCAGGTCACCAAACACCTGAGCGCCCAGATCGGCAAAACCCATCACATCCTGATGGAGAACCCCCATATGGGCCGGACCGAGCAATTCACCGAAGTCACATTCGATACCCCACAAACCGAGGGACAGATTGTGACTGCGAAAGTGCTGGGGTGTACCGTGACTCAGTTGGTCGCCTGAGGCACGCGCACTTAGCTGGTCACGGCAGATACCGCAGCAGTGTCGTAGAATTCTTCATATTCGCAGACAAGCCCATCGCGGAATCGGCATATGATAACGATTGGCGTCTCCACTGTTTTGCCGGTGCCTTTATGCGTCCAGGCACAAACGCCAATACCTACTACCCTGTCGTCCTGGGCAATGGTATCTTTCAGCGTCCAATGCTGCATTTCGAACGCCTTGGTCAGGTCTTCCAGATATTCCTGCATTTCGGCCCGACCATCGCGTCCGCAGCTGAAATCCAGCCCGTATTGCCCCCTGCCCAGCGAGCGCATGCACAAATCTTCGGTTGTGTACTTTTTCCACATACCGACATCAGAGGCTTTGCAGTCATTCCATTCCTTGAAAGCCTTGCGCATCTTTTCGACGTTGCGCTGCGTGTCCATAATCCGTTCTCCCAAATGATATCCGGTAAAAATGCACTGCCCCGAAACAAAAGGGGACGGGTCGAGTATAGCACCCGAATGGTTGCAAACAAAAAAGGCCCGGCGTCGTGCGCCGGGCCTTTCTAAATCCTTGTGGAAGTCCGATCAGACAGTCTTTTTGCCCTTCACAGCGGCCCACAGGCGCTTGTTGACCAGGTACAGCAGCACCGACAGCACCGACAGAAAGATAACGCCAACGAAGCCGGAGTACTTGCGCTCCATCATCTTCGGTTCAGCGGTCCACATCAGGAAGGCGGCGATGTCTTCGGACATGGCCTCAACCGTGGCCGGGTGACCATCGGCAAATTCCACCTGATCGTCGGACAGCGGCGGTGCCATCGAAATCCAGCCGCCGGGGAAGGCTTTGTTCTCATAGAGAACGGCGCCTGCCTCTTCCTTTTCCTCACCGGTATAGCCGTCCAGCAGCGAGGCGATGTATTCCGCGCCACCCATGCCTTTAAACAGCTGGTTGATACCCAGACCGTAAGGGCCGTGGAAGCCGGCACGGGCCTTAGCCATCAGGCTGAGGTCCGGTGCGCCAACACCGTTATTGGCCGGGAAGTGATCGGTTGGGATCGCCGGGCGAAAATCGTCCAGCTCGGGGTCGAACACTTCGAAGTTGCCCGCAGCGTAGGCGATGACTTCTTCTTCCGAATACCCCAGCGCTTCGAGATCACGCAGAGGCACATATTGCAGGCCGTGGCAGGCTGCGCAAACCTCGGTATAGATCTGAAGACCGCGCTGCAGCTGGTTTTGATCCCAGGTGCCAAAAGGCCCTTCGAACGAGAAGTGGAAATCCTCGATATGCTGCTCGCCGCCACCTGCCGCGAAGGACGCAGCAGGGGTAAGAGCCAGAGCAAACGCGGCACCGATTGCAAGTTTCTTGAACATGTTTCCGGTCCCTCTTCTTACTCGGCCGGCGTGGCGTCGGCGTCAGCCTTGCCATAATGCGCGTTGAAGTCTTCTTCGATGGTCTCGGGCTGGGCCAGAGGTTTCTCGATCACGCCGAGGATCGGCAGGATCACGAAGAAATAGGCGAACCAGTAGGCGGACGCGATCAGCGAGAAGGTCGCATAGGGCTCTTCCGCGGGCATCGCACCCAGCCACATCAGGGCAAAGAAGTCGATGATCAGCAGGTAGAACCACCATTTGAACATCGGACGGTACTTGCCCGAACGCACGGTCGACGTGTCCAGCCAGGGCGCCAGAGCCATGGCCAAGATCGCACCGAACATCGCGATCACACCAAAGAACTTGGCGTCGATGATGCCGCCGGTGATGAAGCTGGCGAACTGAACGACCCAGACCTCACCGGTGAACGCGCGCAGGATCGCGTAGAACGGCAGGAAGTACCATTCGGGAACGATGTGTGCAGGCGTGACCAGCGGGTTGGCCTCGATGTAGTTGTCCGGGTGACCCAGATAGTTCGGCATGAAACCGACGATGGCCCAGAACACGACCAGGATCACGGCCAGCGCGAACAGGTCCTTGATCACGAAGTAGGGCCAGAAGGGCAGGGTGTCTTTTTCTGCTTCGGCTTTCGAACCGCGACGTACTTCAACACCTGTGGGGTTGTTGTTGCCCGTGGTGTGGAAGGCCCAGATATGCACGATCACCAGCGCCGCAATTACGAACGGCAGCAGGTAGTGCAGCGAGAAGAAGCGGTTCAGCGTGGCGTTGTCCACCGCGGGTCCGCCCAGAAGCCAGGTCTGAATTGCTTCACCCACAAACGGGATCGCGCCAAACAGGCCGGTGATCACGGTCGCACCCCAGAAGGACATCTGACCCCAGGGCAGAACGTAGCCCATGAAGGCGGTGCCCATCATCATCAGGTAAATCAGCATCCCGATGATCCACGTGATTTCACGCGGAGCTTTGTAGGAGCCATAGAACAGGCCACGGAAGATGTGGATATAGACCGCAACAAAGAACAGCGACGCGCCGTTCATGTGCAGGTAGCGCAGCATATAGCCGCCATTCACGTTGCGCATGATGTGTTCGATGCTGGCAAAGGCCAGATCAACATGCGGGGTGTAGTGCATCACCAGAACAATACCGGTGACGATTTGCAGCGCCAGGCAGAACGCCAGGACGATGCCCCAGATCCACCACCAGTTCAGGTTCTTCGGGGTGGGAATCATCAGGGTGTCATACAGCAGGCCGACGATGGGCAGGCGGCTGTTCAGCCACTTCTCGCCGTTTGTCTTCGGCTCGTAATGATCGTGGGGAATTCCGGACATAAGTTAGGTCTCCCTTAGCCGAGTCTGATTGTGCTGTTGTCCACCCATTCCGCAGGCGGGACAGGCAGGTTTTCAGGCGCGGGGCCTTTGCGGATACGACCGGCAAGGTCGTAGTGCGAGCCGTGGCAGGGGCAGAACCAGCCGCCAAAGTCACCAGCATCACCCAGAGGCACACAACCCAGGTGGGTACACACGCCCATCTGAACCAGCCAAGCACCCGGTGCTTCGCCTTCGGGCGAGGGCATCACGCGGTTGGCATCGGTCGCAGGTGCATCCGCTGGCTGGTTGAAGTTACGCGCCAGCGGGTCGGGCAATGCGCCAACGCCTTCGGCGTCCTGCGCTTGCGCTTCCTGAATCTCGGCACCAGTGCGGTGACGGATGAACACGGGTTTACCCAGCCATTTCACGGTCAGCTGCGTACCCGGCTCAACGCCGCTCACATCCACGCGGATCGAGGACAGCGCCTGAACGTCTGCCGAGGGATTCATTTGGTTGATCAGGGGCCATACGGCTGCACCCGTCGCAACGACACCTGCGCCGCCAGCGACGTAGTAGAGGAAATCTCTGCGGGTGCCTTCGTTGTCTTCTGCGTGGGACACGAGGTTTTCTCCGATTCCGGCGCCCGCGGTTGCGGGCAAACATGCATCAGCACCGCATCAAATACGGCGTCTCATCGCGGCTATCTAGCGGGGAGAAATCGGTTCGTCCAGCGGTCATAGGCGCGCACTACGCCGCATCTGGGCATTCATGTCACAACGAGGCGGCATTTTTTCAAGATGCAAGCGGGTTTAAGTGAAGAAACCCGCCCTACGCCCTGGATTCGGGGTCTATGTGATTCGGGCTAGAAAATCGCCTAACGGAAGGTTGTGGTTGGGGCGTCCCAAATCCTTTCGAAGAGCAGATGGCGGGCAAGATTCTGACCAGATTTTGCCACGCAATTTCCCACTTTTCTGGAATGTGTGGCTGGATAAAAACTGAGTTAAAAATAGATATTTTATAACGGCTTACATGTGCTCGATTTCGATTGCACTTTTTACGGGAATCCACGAAGGCGCGGTAAATTTCGAACCTCAGCAGGACGTCTCCCATGTCAAAGCTTATCGCCCCCACATTGATCCTTGTTCTGACCCTTGCGTCTCAAGCCGCAGCGGCCGGTGACCCGGCGAAAGGCGAAAAACTCTTTAATCGTTGCTCCTCTTGCCATGCGATCATCAAAGATGGAGAGTTTTTGGTCAAAGGAGGCATCACTGGACCGAATCTTTACGGAGTTGTGGGGCGTGTTGCCGGATCTGAGAGTGATTACCGCTTTGGTAGCGAGCGTCTGCCCATAGGCATGTTCACTGACGACATGATCCGCGCAGGTGACGAAGGTTTAATCTGGACCGAAGACAACATCGCTGCCTATTCCCAAGATCCTATCGGTTTCATTCGGGAATATCTGAATGATGAGACGGCCCGCCCGAACATGAGCGTAAAGCTGAAAAAAGGCGCCGAGGATATCGCCGCCTATCTCGCCACCTTCAATGCCCAATGAGCATAAGCGCCTTGCCCCTCGCTCAAGGCGCGGGGCGTCATTTTTAACTCGGCGGGCGTGTGGCAGCCATGCTGGGGCGCTTGCTGAACTCGGCATACCAAGCAGCAAGCGCGTCGTTTCCCTTGCGCCAGCCGCGCGCATCGTGGCGAAGGTCTAGATAGCCCAGCGCGCAAGCTACGGCGATCTGCCCCATGTCCAGTGAGCCCGACAAATGTGCCATCCAGCGCTGGTTTAGCGCCGCGCAGGCACGTTCGATCTTGACCCATTGTGCTTCGCACCAGTCGTCCCATTTCTTGTCCTCGGGGCGCAGGCGGACTTCGTAGGTCATCAACAACGCGGCATCCAGGATACCGTCGGCCAATGCCTCGAGCGTCAGAACGTCCCAGCGTGTGGCACCTTCAGGATAGAGCCCGGCCTTTGCGCGCGTGTCCAGAAAGGCGCAAATCACTCGGCTGTCAAACAAGGTAGGGCCGTCCGGGCGCTCTAACGCCGGAACCTTGGTCAGCGGCGCTTTGCTCAGCAAGGGCGCAGCGGGTGAAACCGGTGTATTTGCGACCGTCTCAAGCTCAACATCTTGCAACTGTTCGGTTTCGTGCAGCAACACCATGACCTTGCGCACATAAGGTGACGTCGGACTGTGATAGAGTTTCATTCGCGATCTCCCTGCTTGCGCCGACCTTACATTACAGGGCCTGAATCGAAACCTTCAATTCTTGGGTGGCGACACCCCTTGCGTAACTGCGTATGGCTTGGCAAGGTTCGCTTCGTTCTCAGGGCGGGGCGAAATTCCCCACCGGCGGTATGCGGGCAATGACCCGTAAGCCCGCGAGCGGCCTCGCAGTGTCCACGATCCGAAAAGTGGGAACCGGTTTTCGGACAAATTGTGGAACCACCAAAGGGTGTCAGCAGATTTGGTGAGAGGCCAGAGCCGACGGTTACAGTCCGGATGAAAGAGAACGTGCAGCGTGCCGGTGATACGGTGCGTCTGCTCGTGATCGCCTTGGGTGACGTGTCATGCCAGGCTGGCAGCGAAAAGTGGGAACCGGTTTTCGCGACCGCCAGCAGGCCACCAAACCGAAAGGAGATCATGATGACACACACCCGCTTTGCTTTTATCAAAGCCAACTGGCATTCCGATATCGTTGACCGCGCACTGGATGGGTTTCTGGACCTCATCCCCGCAGAGCAGGTCGATGTCTTTGACGTTCCAGGCGCGTTCGAGATGCCCTTGCTGGCGCGTGACCTAGCCCAAACCGGCCAGTATGCCGCCGTCGCCTGCGCCGCCTTTGTGGTGGATGGCGGCATCTACCGGCACGATTTCGTGGCACAGGCTGTGGTTGACGGGCTGATGCGCGTAGGCATGGATACTGGTGTTCCTGTCCTGTCTATCTCCTTGACCCCGCACCAATATCAGGAAACCGACCACCACAATGCCATCTATAGCGCGCATTTCGTTGAAAAAGGCCGCGAGGCTGCGCAGGCCGCGCTCAAGATCACGAAAACCCGTGCCGAAATCGCGAAAGCGGCCTGATCTTCAGCTTTTCAGAAATACTCAAACGCGCTGCCCATCGGGCAGTGCAACCCGCTCTCAACAGCAAATCCGCTTGAGGCCGCGGCCCTTGCCCGCTAATCACGACGCGCAAAGGAGCACGCCCCATGTCGATGAACAGCTTTGGACACCTCTTCCGCGTCACCACCTGGGGCGAAAGCCACGGGCCCGCTTTGGGCGCGACTGTGGACGGTTGCCCACCTGGCGTTGCAATCGACGAGAGCATGATCCAGCACTGGCTGGACAAGCGCAAACCGGGGCAGAACAAGTTCACCACGCAACGGCGCGAGCCCGATCAAGTGAAGATTCTGTCCGGCGTCTTCGAAGGTCAGACTACCGGCACGCCTGTTCAACTGATGATCGAAAACACCGATCAGCGCTCAAAAGATTACGGCGACATCATGGACAAGTTCCGTCCGGGACATGCCGATATCACCTATTGGCAGAAATACGGTATCCGCGACTATCGCGGTGGCGGGCGCAGTTCAGCCCGCGAAACTGCGTCGCGTGTGGCCGCAGGTGGGTTGGCGCGCGAAGCCATCAAGCAGATCGCGCCGAATGTGCAGATCACCGGCTATATGACCCAGATCGGACCGCACAAGATCGACCGGGACAATTTCGACTGGTCACAGATTGAGCAGAATCCGTTCTGGACGCCCGATGCTCAGGCGGCTGAGGATTGGGCGACCTACCTTGACGACCTTCGCAAGTCCGGCAACTCGGTTGGTGCGGTGGTCGAAGTGGTCGCGCGCGGTGTCCCCTCCGGGATCGGAGCGCCCGTTTACGCCAAGTTAGACACTGATCTGGCCGCCGCGATGATGTCGATCAACGCTGTCAAAGGCGTTGAGATCGGCGAAGGCATGGCCGCAGCTGAACTGACCGGCGAGGCCAATGCCGATGAGATTTTCATGGGCCAGAACGGCCCGCAATACAGCTCGAACCACGCAGGCGGCATTTTGGGCGGTATCTCGACCGGGCAGGACCTTGTTGTGCGCTTTGCGGTGAAACCAACCTCGTCGATCCTGACCACCCGCAAGACCATCACCAAATCCGGTGAGGAAACCGAGATCATCACCAAGGGCCGCCACGACCCCTGCGTCGGCATCCGCGCGGTGCCGGTGGGTGAGGCAATGATGGCCTGCGTGATCCTTGACCACCTGCTGCTGCATCGCGGACAGATCGGAGAGAACCGTGGACGGATCGGCTGATCTGCGCACGCGCCTGCGCGCAGTCGTCGCGCAGCGGATGGAGACTGATCCGGCGCATGATCTGGCCCATCTGGACCGCGTCTGGGTGAACGCGCAGGCCATCGCGGACGAGCAGACTGATATGCCTGTCCTGTTAGCCGCCAGCTATCTGCACGATCTGGTGAATCTGTCCAAAGACGCCCCCGACCGCCATCTGGCATCACGTCGGTCCGCTGAGGAATCAGAGCCTATTCTGGGGAAACTCGGCTATGATCCGGCTCAAATTCTTGCAATTCAGCATGCGATCGAGGCGCACAGCTTCTCTGCCAATATTACGCCGGTATCACCCGAAGCGTGCATTTTGCGCGACGCAGATCGTCTGGACGCGCTGGGCGCGATTGGCATTGCGCGGAATTTTTCCGTCTCTGGCGCTTTGGGCCGGTCGCTTTATGATCCGGCAGACCCATTTGCAGCCAAGCGCCCGTTGGACGATCTGACTTATTCTCTCGACCATTGGAAGGTGAAGCTGTTGGCGCTGCCATCTGACATGCTGACCGAAGGCGGCAGGGCTGTCGCACAGGTACGTGTGCAGCGCATGATCCGCTTTCTTGAAGAATTCTCGGAAGAAATCGGTAGCGTACTTCCACCAGACTGGGTTCCTGGCTGACGTTGATCTTTCCGAACTAAGAGCGCAGGGTCGCGCGCATGGCTGAATCGTTAACATCGCATCGACCGCTTCTGGCTGTCGCTCTGAAACTGAGCGCGGTGTTTCTGTTCACCGCCATGTCAGCCTTGGTCAAGGCCCTGTCGGACACGTTTCCACCGGGCGAAATGGTGTTCTTTCGGTCTCTGTTTGCCATTCCGGTTATCGTCATCTGGCTAATCGCACGTGGAGAACTGGCGCAGGGTTTTGTCGCGCGAAAACCCATGGGCCATTTCTGGCGCGGCGTTCTGGGCACCACGGCAATGGGGCTGACGTTCACGGGCCTTGGCCTGATCCCTCTGCCCGAGGCTACAGCGATTGGCTATGCCACCCCGATTTTCACGCTAATTCTGGCTGCGCTCATGCTGGGTGAACGTATTCGCAAGATTCGAATCGCCGCCGTCGCCATCGGCCTGTTGGGTGTTCTGGTCATGATCTGGCCCCGGTTGGGCGGTAACGATTTAGAGACTGCTGCCACTATTGGTGCTCTGTGCATTCTGGGGGCGACCATCGCCCGCGCCTTTGTGCAAATTCACATCCGCCAATTGGTACAGGTCGATCACCCAGCGGCCATCGTGTTTTATTTCTCGATGACTGCGACGTTCCTGTCCGGGCTGACTGTCTTCTGGGGCTGGGTAGTGCCTACATGGGATCAAGCAGCCCTGTTGATCCTAGCTGGTCTGATCGGTGGTGTGGCACAGATTCTGGTGACGTCTTCTTATCGCTTTGGACAAGCGTCGATGCTGGCACCTTACGATTATACGTCGATGCTGTTTGCCATCGTCATCGGCTATGTCTGGTTCAGTGAATTGCCCACGATGGTTATGCTGGCTGGTGCAGCGCTGGTGATTGCGGGCAATATCGTGGTGATCTGGCGCGAGCATCAGTTGGGTCTGGAACGCGGCAAGGCCCGCGCCGCTACCGATCCCAAAGCCTGACCTTTACCTTTGCCGAACTTCCCCTAGGGTGTGCCCGACACAAATTGAGGGTTCCCCATGAGCGACGCACAGGATCACAAGGAAAAGATGCAGAAGGTGCAAGCCCAGCACCGCAAGAAAGTCTCAGAAGCAGTTGATCCCGGCCGCGGGCTGGTGCTGATCAACACCGGTAAGGGCAAGGGCAAGTCCTCGGCCGCGTTTGGTGTGGTGATCCGTGCGCTGGGCTGGGGTCAGAAGGTTGCCGTGGTGCAGTTCATCAAGGGCAAGTGGAAAACTGGTGAGCGGCGATTTTTCGAAGAACGCGATCTGGTCACTTGGCACACGATGGGTGAGGGATTCACCTGGGACACTCAGGACAAAGAGCGTGATATCGCCGCCGCCAACGCCGCCTTTGACAAAGCCTGCGTGCTGATGGCCAGTGGTGAGTATGATCTGGTGGTTCTGGACGAGATCAACATCGCCCTGCGTTACGAATATCTCTCGGTCGATCAGGTGATTGATGGGCTGAAGGCAAGGTCGGACAAGACCAGCGTTTTCCTGACTGGTCGTGACGCGCCGCAGGCGCTGCGTGACTATGCTGATCTGGTCACAGAAATGACCGAGGAGAAACACCCGTTTCAGGCTGGCATCAAGGCTCAGCGCGGGGTGGATTTCTAATACTAGAGTCTAAACCGTGCCAAAAAGACGATTTTACTCAATCGGGAATACTTTTGGAGGTCGCAATGAACCGCTTGTCCGTTAGACAAGCGGTTCACGATTCCTAGCAGCCCCATGATGGGACAATGCAATCTGAGAATAAGCCGCTCAGGTGGTCACACCCTCTTCCGGCGTGCTGAGCGAGATGACCGCGACCACTGCCGCCCCGTTCAGCCAGTAGAATATTGCGTCCAAGCCCGAGAACCCAAACAGGCTGGGCGCGGCCAGAAAAACGACGCCGACCAGCAAATCGACAGCCAGATGAAACCTGTAAGGCAGCACCCGCCAAATCCCCAGATGGTGATCGGTTAGCACGGTCAGTACAAAGGCCGCCGCTCCGGTTACAACTGACAGCCACAAGGCCATCGGGTTTGATTGCCCCAGCCCCAAGACGAAAGGCAGCCCCATCAGTGCGAAGGCGACCGGGTAGTCTAAATAGGCGTGTACGGTTCGGGTAACAAAACGAACAGACATTGAAATATCCTTTCCTTGTTTGGTCTGACCCCAAACTAGGCAAGAGCGCCCGGACGTTTAATTCTGGATCGTCCTTGAAAAATTGCAGATCGTTCAGAAGTGGATCGGATCAGTGCATCGACCGGTAAGCTGCCGGTGACAGGCCGATCTGTTTTTTAAATACGCGGGAAAACGCAGCCTCAGAGGCATAACCGACCTCAGCCGCCGCATCCGCTACGTTCCAACGGTTCTCGGTCAAGCCGTGGCAGGCGATCTGCATGCGCCAGTCGGTCAGGTACTGCATGGGCGTGGTCCCCATTTTCTCTGCGAACAGCTGTGCAAAGGCAGTGCGGGACATTCCGGATTCACGCGCCAGCGACTCGACGCTCCATTCTTGCGCGGGGGCCTGATGAAAGGCGGTCAACGCGCGCGAGATTCGGGGATCAGCAAATCCCGAAAGGGCGGAATCGGTTGGGCTTTGATGTTCCAGATGTGCGCGAATGGCTTGTGCGAACAGCACTTCGGACAGTTTCAGGGCGATCAGATCGCCACCGATCCGAGCGCCGCTGATCTCGGAGCCGATCATGCGAAGGGTGGCTTCGATCCAGGCCCCAGCCTCTTCGCCGTAGCTTTCAATCAGGATGTAGGGTGGCAGCCGGTCGATCAGCATATGCCCGGTACCCTGTCGCCCCGGCGGAGCGGTGAACGAGAAATGACCACAGATCAGCTGCGTGTCGCGGCTTTTATCTTCGCCGCCATAGACCAGCACGCCGTCGCCCTGGTATCCGGCCTCGTCCAGAACCTGTTCCAATGGCAATGCATCGAGCGGTTTGACCTCGTTGCACAGCAGCGCATGGGCTGACCCGTGCGGGATCAGGATCAGGTCACCTTGCTTCAGACGCAATGTATCCCCTGTGTTAGAGACGTAAACCTTTAGTTCTCCGCGTTGAACGAAATGAAATCGGGCCACGTTTTGAAAGGCCGGAACCTGAATACCGAAGGGCGGGGTAAAGGAAGTGCGGAAATAGAATGTCCCCCTTAGGGACAGGCGGGTGAGGATATCGCTGAGCAGGTCCAACATGAGGGTAACCTACACCCGACTACGCATTCGTCCAGCCAGCTGAACGATCTGCACAAAAACTTGAACTTCAGGCAAAGAAAAACCCCGCCAAAAGGCGGGGATTTCAAAATTTTGACCTGATTTGGAAGATCAGGCGCGCACCAGTGCCTCGTAATCGGCAGCAATCTCACGGGTTAGGTCGCCAACCTCGAACGTGTAATCACCGATTTGACCTACTGGCGTTACTTCGGCTGCGGTACCGGTCAGCCAGCATTGTTCGAAACCAGCCATCTCTTCGGGCTTGATGCGGCGTTCGTGGACGGTAATGCCCTTGTCTTTCAGCATCTGGATCACCGTCTGGCGGGTGATGCCGTTCAGGAAGCAATCCGCCAGCGGGGTGTGCACCTCACCATCCTTGACGAAAAACACATTGGCCCCTGTTGCCTCGGCCACATAGCCGCGCCAATCCATGAACAGCGCGTCCGAGCAACCCTTGGCCTCGGCCTTATGCTTGGAAATGGTGCAGATCATGTAAAGGCCCGCCGCTTTGGCGTGGACCGGGATGGTTTCCGGGCTGGGGCGTTTCCATTCCGCGATATCCAGCTTGGCGCCCTGCATCTTGGCGTCACCGTAATAGGCACCCCACGGCCAGACGGCTACGGCCATCCGTACCGGGTTCCGGGCGGAAGCCACGCCCATGTCTTCGCCGGATCCGCGCCACACCAGCACTCGGATATAGGCGTCCTGCAGGCCGCTGGCTTTCAGCGTTTCTTCCTTGGCTGCCTCGATATCGTCGACCGAATAGGACATGGGCATGTCCAGTGCCTTGGCCGAGGCGATCAGACGTTCGGAATGTTCGCGGCTTTTGAAGACCTTGCCGTTATATGCGCGCTCGCCCTCAAAGACCGAGGATGCATAGTGCATCGCATGGGTCAGGATGTGCACATTGGCGTCGCGCCAGGGCACCAACTTTCCATCCATCCAGATCACGCCGTCACGATCATCATACCCCGCCATGCGAATCCTCCTGAACTGGGTTGAATTTTTCGATGGTTGAACCACCTAAGTCCGAAGCGGACATAAATGGCACAGAAACTGCGGATCGATACCTGTCCACTCTTGGAATGTCAATAACACTGACATAAAGTCGACACTGAGTAATGAATGAGGCATGCCATGTCGGATACGCGTCCCGCTCAAGTCTTTGGCGGCGAAAGCCTTTTGTTTTTGACTGACGAACAGCTGAGGCAGGGGATCGAGGCGATGTTTTTTGCCTATCGGGGCTTTACTGCCGATCCCGATCGAATTCTGGCACAGTTGGCCTATGGCCGAGCGCATCATCGCGCCGTTCATTTCATAAACCGTGCACCGGGGACGACGGTAAACAATCTGCTGGCCATTCTCGGGGTGACGAAACAATCGCTGAACCGAGTGCTGCGGACTTTGATCGAAGATGGTCTGGTTGAAAGCCGTGTTGGCACCGTAGACAAGCGTGAACGTCACTTGTTTTTGACCGACAAAGGTAAGGCGCTGGAGGCGAAACTGTCCGAAGCCCAGCGCGTGCGCATGCGCGCAGCTTACAAGGATGCGGGCCCCGAGGCCGTGTCTGGATTTCGTAAAGTGCTTGAAGCGATGATGGATACTGATATGCGTCATGCCTATACGAAACTGCGGGATACTACCTCATGAGCGATATGGATGCCCATCTGCTGATTGTTGACGACGATGAGCGTATTCGTGACCTGCTCAAGAAGTTCCTGATGCGGAACGGATTTCTGGTCACGGCGGCCCGTGATGCGGCCCATGCCCGCCGGGTGTTGTCGGGACTGGACTTCGACATGATCGTTCTGGACGTGATGATGCCGGGCGAAGATGGCGTGAGCCTGACCAGAACACTGCGCGAAACCCATTCGACCCCGATCCTGCTGTTGACCGCGCGGGGCGAGACCGAACACCGGATTGCCGGGCTTGAGGCGGGTGCGGATGACTATTTGGCCAAACCGTTTGAGCCAAAGGAGCTGTTGCTGCGGATCAACGCAATTCTGCGGCGCATGCCGGAAACGCCAGTGCAGGATACAGCAACCAAGATTTTGAATCTTGGACCGATCCGCTATGACGTGGAACGTGGAGAGATGTGGCAGGGCGAAGAACCCGTTCGTCTGACAGCCACCGAGAGCCAGTTGATGAAAATTTTCTCGGCCCAGCCGGGCGAGCCTATCAGCCGAGCCAAGCTGGTCGAAGATCTGGGTCGCGACAAGGGGCAGGCGCAGGAACGCGCGGTGGACGTGCAGATCACGCGTCTGCGCCGCAAGATCGAGCAGGATCCGAAGCAGCCGCGCTATTTGCAGACGGTGCGCGGTGCAGGGTATATGTTGGCGCCGGATTGATTTCAGCCGCTGCGCGGCGTTTTTATGCCTTCGGCGAGGATATTTTTGGCCAGATGAACAGGGGATCGTGATGAAAACCGCCCTTTTGACTCATGCGGATTGCCTTGGGCATGTGACACCGGGCGGACATCCGGAACGGGTGGCGCGGCTGGAGCATATTCTGCACGCGTTGGAGTCATTGGACCTGAACCGTGTCACGGCACCCTTGGCAGCGGATGATGATCTGTTGCGGGTGCATCCAGAGAGCTACATCCGGGATATTCGAAAAACGCGCCCGGCAGACGGGTTCGCCCAGATCGACGGGGATACGTTCATTTCTCCGGGCTCGGTCGATGCGGCCTATCGCGCCGCCGGAGCCGTGGTGCGGGCGGTGGATATGGTGCTTGGCGGAGAGGCCCCGAACGCGTTTTGTGCCATCCGTCCGCCGGGGCATCATGCGGAAACAGACACTGCTATGGGGTTCTGCTTGTTCGGGAATGCGGCGCTTGCGGCGAAACACGCGCTGGATCACCATGGGCTGAGCCGGGTTGCCGTCGTTGATTTCGACGTGCATCATGGCAATGGCACGCAGGATTTGCTGTGGAACGAGAAGCGCGCGCTGGTGATCACCAGTCAGCAGATGCCTTTGTGGCCTGGATCGGGGCGTCCGGATGAGACCGGCGCGTATGAGACTGTTTTGAACATCCCTCTGGCGCCCGGCACTGGTGGCGCCGAGATGCGCGCGGCTTATGAAGCGCAGGCTTTCCCGCGTTTGCGTACCTTCAAGCCGGAACTGATCATCATTTCAGCCGGCTTTGATGCGCATCAGGACGATCCGCTGGCCAATCTGAACTGGTCCACTGGCGATTTCGCCTGGGTCACCGCCGAGCTGTGCAAGATCGCCGATGAGCTATGCGAAGGACGTATCGTCTCGACTCTGGAAGGCGGGTATGATCTGAACGCACTGGCCGAGGCCACACGCGCCCATGTGGAAGAATTGATGAAGGCAGCCCGATGACCGATACTCCCGTTGATCAGATGACATTCGAACAGGCGATGAAAGAGCTTGAGGCCGTGGTCGGCCAGCTGGAACGCGGCGACGTGGCGCTGGACCAGTCCATCGCGTTGTACGAACGCGGGGCAGCGTTGAAAAAGCGCTGTGAGGATGAGCTGAAACGGGCCGAGGAAAAGGTCCACGCCATCACATTGAATGCGGACGGTGATCCGACCGGGACGACGCCTGTCGAAGGTCAGTAAATGTTTCGCGGAAAGCTGGCGCAGGATGCGGCGCGGATTCAGGGCCATTTCGATCTGGTTCTGGGGGCGTTGGACGATCTGGATGTGACCCGTGCGATGGCCTATGCCACCGAAGGCGGCAAGCGGTTGCGCGGGTTTCTGGTGTTGGAAAGCGCGCGCCTGCACGGTGTGGGCGAAGATCGGGCAATCTGGCCTGCTGTGGGAATCGAGGCGCTGCACGCTTATTCATTGGTGCATGATGATCTGCCCTGCATGGATGACGATGATCTGCGTCGCGGGCGTCCGACCGTGCATGTGAAATGGGATCAAGGCACCGCTGTTCTGGCTGGGGACGCACTTCAAACGCTAGCGTTTGAATTGTGCGTTCGGGCTGAGGTTGGGACGGCAGAGATTCGCGCTGAATTGGCTCTAACATTAGCTAAGGCCAGCGGAGCACAGGGCATGGTGCTGGGTCAGGCCTTGGACATTGCGGCGGAAACGGCGGCAGTTCCACTGACATTGAACGAGATTACGCACCTTCAAGCGGGAAAGACCGGCGCCCTTATCGAATGGTCCGCCTGCGCGGGAGCGCGGCTGGCGCAGGTGGACCCCGAGCCGTTGCGCCAATATGCCCAAGCCTTAGGGCTTGCCTTTCAGATCGCTGACGACATCTTGGACGTAGAAGGTGATGCGGAAAAGGCCGGTAAACGTCTACAAAAGGATGCTCAGGCCGGTAAGGCTACATTTGTATCGCTATTGGGGCTGGACGCGGCAAAGGACCGTGCTGCAGAGCTGATTGATCAGGCCTGCACCGCACTGGATGGGTACGGACCCTCGGCTGAAACCTTGAAGGACGCCGCCCGCTTCGTTATTGCCCGGGACAGATAAGCCAGGAACGCCAAATGTCTGATCGTCCGAAAACGCCCTTGCTGGACCTTGTGAACCGCCCTGCGGATCTCAAGCAGTTCTCGGATACCCAGTTGCATCAGGTGGCGCAGGAATTGCGGGCCGAAACGATCTCGGCCGTGTCGGTAACCGGTGGGCATCTAGGCGCGGGTCTGGGCGTGGTCGAGCTGACCACCGCGCTGCATGCCGTGTTCGATACACCTCGCGACAAGATCATTTGGGACGTGGGGCATCAGTGCTACCCGCATAAAATCCTGACTGAACGCCGCGACCGCATCCGTACCCTGCGGATGAAGGACGGCCTCAGCGGGTTCACCAAACGCAGCGAAAGCCCCTATGACCCGTTTGGCGCGGCCCATAGCTCAACCTCGATCAGCGCGGCGCTGGGATTTGCCGTGGCCCGCGATTTAGGCGGCGTCACACCCGAAGGTCTAGGCGATGCGATTGCGGTAATTGGCGATGGCTCGATGTCCGCGGGTATGGCCTTTGAGGCGATGAACAATGCAGGTCACCTGCGGAAACGCCTGATCGTGATCCTGAACGACAATGAGATGAGCATCGCCCCGCCCGTCGGCGCTCTGTCCAGCTATCTGTCGCGAATTTATACCGAGGCTCCATTCCACGACCTGAAAGCCGCTGCCAAGGGCGCAGTTTCGTTGTTGCCGGAACCCTTCCGCGAAGGTGCAAAGCGCGCCAAGGAAATGCTGAAAGGCATGGCCGTTGGGGGCACACTGTTCGAAGAGTTGGGTTTTTCCTATATCGGTCCGATCGACGGACACGATATGGATCAGCTGCTGCCTGTGCTGCGCACGGTCAAGGCGCGGGCAACCGGGCCAATCCTGATCCATGTGCTGACGAAAAAGGGCAAGGGCTATGCCCCCGCTGAGCAGGCCCGCGACAAGGGCCACGCCACCGCCAAATTCGATGTGGTAACGGGTGAGCAGAAAAAAGCCCCCTCAAACGCGCCTTCGTATACATCGGTCTTTGGCAAGGCGTTGGTGGATGAGGCCGGGCGGGATGACAAGATTGTCGCCGTTACTGCGGCAATGCCGGATGGCACCGGGCTGAACCTGTTTGCCGAGCGCTATCCGTCTCGTTGTTTCGACGTGGCTATTGCCGAACAGCATGGCGTGACTTTTGCGGCTGCGCTGGCTGCGGGGGGAATGAAGCCCTTCTGCGCGATGTATTCGACCTTTTTGCAGCGTGGCTATGACCAAGTGGTACATGACGTGGCCATTCAACGCCTGCCTGTGCGTTTTGCCATCGACCGCGCTGGCCTGGTGGGCGCGGATGGCGCGACACATGCGGGGTCGTTTGATATTGCCTATCTCGCCAACTTGCCGGGCATGACCGTCATGGCCGCAGCGGATGAGGCGGAGCTGATGCACATGGTCGCCACTGCCGCTGCTCATGATGACGGCCCTATCGCCTTCCGTTACCCGCGTGGTGAGGGCGTGGGTGTCGAACTGCCCGAGCGCGGCGAAGTGTTGGAGATTGGCAAGGGCCGTATGATCCAGAAAGGGGCGCGTGTGGCGTTGCTTTCCTTCGGTACCCGTCTGGCCGAGGTTCAAAAGGCAGCCGAGGTCCTCTCGGCAAGAGGAATTACCCCAACAATCGCCGATGCCCGCTTTGCCAAACCTCTGGATCGCGAATTGATCCTTGATCTGGCTGCCAACCACGAAGCCTTGATCACGATTGAAGAAGGAGCCGTTGGCGGTTTCGGCAGCCATGTGGCGCAGCTTTTGGCGGATGAGGGTGTATTCGATCACGGATTGAAATACCGTTCGATGGTGCTGCCGGATATCTTTATCGATCAGGCGAGCCCTGCGGATATGTACGCGGTTGCAGGCATGAATGCCGAACAGATCGAAGCCAAGGTGCTATCGGTTCTGGGTGTGACAACTATCGGCGAAAAACGCGCCTGATCTACCGGCCTGTGCATGGGCCGGTAAAGAGAGATCCCTTTTGGGGTTCAAGGTGCTTGGTCGGCGCAAGTCGATCACAGATTGAGGGTCCCGTCGCATAGGTGGCAGGGTTGAACGGGCTGAAGATCGCCCTTTATCACAATGATGTCGGCAACTCTTTCGCGGCGTAACGGTCTTGGATAAGACAGGATGACGTAGTCAGAGCCCCGTCTGCCTTGAACAACTGGGAGCAAAGAGTTGGCTGATACTAGAGCAATAAATGTGCTTTTGCTTCTACCTGCGTTGATTGCAATGGCAGGATGCCACGGTGAGAGTTCTCAGGCACAAATAGAATCTAGTTTAGGTATCGTCGCATTAGCCGAGCCCATATCGATACCTGAAAAGCCTGTTTCTGCCGGTATGACGAGGGCTGAAGTTCTAGAGATTCTTGGGCCTCCCAAAGAAACCGAAAAGGCAACCATCCGCCCAGCCAGATGCGATTTTTTTGAAATTAGAGACGTCGGTTCCGAAAGGCATCTGATAGTTTTCTATTTAGACGAAGTGGCGAAGAGAGTGGTCTGGACATCTCCCGAGGGCTGTTACCTCACTATAGAGTGAGCACCACTGAAAATTTAAGTTCTGCTTCCAAGTATTGGCACTTGGGAAGTCTGTAGATGGCAAATAGGAGCGCAATCATGAAGTTTCACCATTCGGTCATTGTCGCCATCCTCTGTGCGTTGCCTATCTCGGCTCAGGCTCAGTCTGCAAACGAGGCTGAGCCCGGATTGATGGTCGAGTTAAACGCGGTTCAGGACGTCGAAGGCGCCTGTCGGCTGACCTTTCTGGTTGAAAACGAAACCCAAGCGTCGATTGACTCTGCCAGCTATCAGGTGGTGATTTTCGATGCCTCTGGCGTATTCGAACGCCTTACCCTCTTCGGGTTTCGGGAATTGCCCGCCGGACGCCCTCGGGTGCGTCAATTCGATGTCCGAAACATCACTTGTGACAACTTGGGGCGTGTTCTGATCAATGGTGTGAGCAGCTGTATTGTCGACGGGTCCGAAAGCAATATATGCGATCAGACACCAACCCTGCGCAGCCGGACAGAAGTGGAGCTTTTGGGATGAGTTTTCTTGATGCACTCCGTGAGATCTTGGCCCTTGGCGGGCCGGTCGTGGCCATCCTGATCGCCATGTCCGTGGTGACACTGGCTGTGGCGCTGTACAAGCTCTGGCAGTTCGCCGTTTCAGGTGTCGGACGGCACCGGGTGCTATCACAGGCGTTAGAGGCCTGGGATGCGGGTAACAAACAGGAGGCCCGCGCACGGTTGGCGAAAAGTCATAGCTATCTCGCGCCACTGGTGGGTGTGGCAATGGACGCGCCGGATGCGCCCGGTCTGGATCAACGATTGGACGCCGAAGCCGGATTGGCGCTGGCCGGGCTCGAACGAGGGTTCCGCCTGTTGGATACTGTGGCGCAGCTGGCACCTCTGCTGGGGCTGTTCGGCACCGTTCTGGGTATGATCGAAGCGTTCCGCAGCCTGCAATCGGCCGGGTCGTCGGTTGATCCATCGTTACTGGCGGGCGGCATTTGGGTGGCGCTTGTGACCACGGCTGTGGGTCTGGCCGTGGCGATGCCGACCTCGATGGTGTTGTCTTGGTTCGAAAGCCGCACGGCGCGTGAACGCGTGTTCGCCGACAAGGCGCTGCGCACGGTTCTTATGCCGGGGCAGGCGATACCTTTGGCCGAGGATGCACAGACCATGGCGGCCACGCCCGGACATGCGTAATCGGGCACCCTTTGTCAGACGACCACTGGCGATGACACCGCTCATCGACGTGATCTTTCTGCTGTTGCTGTTTTTCATGCTGACCTCGACCTTCTCGAAATACGGTGAGATCGAGCTGAGTAACGCCACATCCGGAGGCGCACCTTCGGACGCTTCGCAAGATCGCTCCTTTGTTCAGTTGGGGGCGGATCGTTTGGTTTTGAATGGCGCGGCGATCACGCTGGAGGAACTGGCAGAACAGGTGAAAACCGGACAGGTGTTGATCACCCTTGATCCTGATACAACAGCGCAGCGATTGGTAGATCTGCTGGTGTTGCTGCGGGGGCGTGAGGGTCTCAGCGTATTGGTGCTGGAATGATCCGTGCCAGCCGCCCTCGCCGCAAACGCGACTCGACCATTGCACTGATCAATGTCGTGTTCCTGATGCTGATCTTCTTTCTGATCGCCGGCACAGTAGCCGCGCCATTGGACCCCGATCTGAATTTGGTCGACACGTCCGAGTTGGATGGGCGCGAGCCGCCCGACGCATTGGTGTTGCATCAGGACGGTACACTCAGTTTTCGCGGTGCGCCGATGGATCCGGAAACCTATATGAACGGGCGAGAGCCGGGGGCGGTACGTATCGTACCCGATCGCGAAGTGTCGGGCGCGCGGCTGATCGAAGTAACCGGACAGCTGCGCCGTATGGGCGCGCAGTCGGTATTTGTCGTGACCGAAAAGGCGCTGGAATGATCCGGGGTTCGGTCGTCATCGCGGTTCTGGCCGTGCTGCTGTCCTTGTTCTTGCACCTGATGGGGTTGAGCTTGACCGCGCCGCGATTGGCCGAACAACCCAGTCAGACGGGCACATCGGATGCGGTCGAGCTAAGCAACAGCTTCGAAGATCTGGTCGACTCCGTTGCAGAGCCGGTTGAACCCGAGCCCGAGGCGGCCCCGGAACCACCGGCTGAGGAATCGCCCGAACCGGCACCGGAACCGGCGGAGATTCCGACCAGTGAGGTGCATGTGGCCTCGGACGACCCAAAGCAGACTTTCGCGCCCGATACAGGTACGTCCGAAATCTTGCAACCGGTCGCGCCCGAGCCCGTTGAGGCCGAAGCGCCCGAGACCGAAGACACCACCGATGGTGACGCAAACGCCAGTGACGAAGTGGATGAGACCCCGCCCACCGAAACGGCAGAGGTTGTTGAGGCGCCCGAAGGCAACCCCGATGCGACAGGGCCGGTTGATGAAACCCCTGCTGCGCCCGAACCAGCCGAGACTGAGGAACTAGCCGCGCTGCCCGTGCCAGCCGAAGAGCCTGTTCCGTCAGTTGTCCCGGTCGTTCCATCCGAAAGCGAGGTAGTTGAGGCCGATATTCCCGCTGAGAATGAAGCCGAGAGTGAACAAGTGGCGGATAACGAAGACAGCAGTGAGAGCTCGGAACAGGCGGTGACATCTTCGATCCGGCCTAAGTTGCCGGATCGACGCCCACAACCTGAACCGCAAGGTACGTTGAACAGGGCGCGGGATTTCAGCGCTTTGCGGTTTCCGACCCGCGAGATCGAGTCGCCGTTGACGACTTATAGGCGCAGGGGCGTTGATGCTTTCACCTCGGGCGACAGTGGCACGCGTTCGGGCGGGCGAAACCCCGGAAACTCGGACCGGACCAACTATGCAGGGCGCGTTCTGGTCCACCTGAACCGCGCGCCGATCGTTTACACGGCCGCGCGTGGATTTGCGAAAGTGTTCTTTGAGATCAATCCGGATGGTACCCTGGCCTGGGTCGATGTGGTGGATAGCAACGGAACTCCTGATGTCGAGCGTGCTGCCAAGGCTCAGGTCCGTGCGGCGTCTCCCTTCCCTAAACCGCCCGGAGGGGTCAGCCGCAAGCTGTCTTTTGTCTATTCCAGCAACTGAGATCGCCCTGCTTTGCCGTATCTCTCATCGCTTCTCAAAAAACAGAATAACTTCACCCAACCGGACGCCATAGCGTGAGACATAGGCACGGTTCAGCAGTCGGTCATCGCTCAGCAACCACATCCAGTCATCAAAATTCACCCGCATCGTGCCGTCCTTCACAGGCAGGTCGATCTTGTATTTCCAGTTGAACGTATCACCACGCTCGACCCCGCTGGCAGAACCCAGAACGCCGGGCGCGGTGCCGGTCCAAATATCCTCGCCCGTTTTGGTCAGGGTCCAGATACGTTGCTCGGTCGCGCCGTCGTCATAGACGAAATCTTCGACTAGGGTCAGGATTTTACCGTCCCATGTGCCCTCGATATCGACGGTAAAGCGACGGGGAATATTCCCCAACACGTCTTGAAATTGACCGTAGGCAACAGTCCTGCCCTCAAAGAACTCTTCAAGGTTCAGTTGCCTGTCAGACAGAAAGCTCTTGGGCACACGCGGTTTTGCGGAACAGGCCGCCAACATGGCCAGCCCCATGATGGCAAGCGCCCAGATCAGAACACGGCGGGCGTTCATTGCAATGTCCTCGTCTCGGTCGCTGAGTCAAAGCCGTTTGAACCGCTGACATAAGCGGCGTTAACTTCTGGCGCCGGACGCATAGTGGCGACGAGTTCCGCGACCTTGATGCCGAATTTTCGCATCTCGGACCGGTTCATGATCACGCCGTTTTCAGCCAGGTACATCCAGTCGGTGACATCCAATGTGTACCCGCCCGCGTCCTCGGGCAGGATGATGCGGTAGGTTAGCTTGACGGTCGAGCCTGAGATGGTGCCTTTGCCTTCGCCGACGATATCATCAGCCGTGGCGGTGAATGTGTTGCCGGTGCCCAGCGTCAGATACCATTTGCGGGTCATCTGCTTGCCGTTGGAATAGGTGAAATACTCGGCCAGCGTGCCGGTATTGCCCTCCCATTCGCCAACCATTCGGGCAACAAAGCTGTTCGACATCTTGCCAATGGGGCCATAGATCAGCCCTTCGGACAGGATCTCTCCGTTCAGGTTTTCCTTAATGTTGAACGCAGGCCCGGTGCCGGTGTAGTCCGATGGCGCTTGCGACCGGAAACTCAGAAATTGGCGCTGAGCGATGACTAGGGCGAGGATGGCAAGAAGAAGGATAGCAACGACAGTCATTTGGCTGAGGCCTCCGTAGGCAGCGTCAGTACCAGCCCGAACGCGCCGAGTTTCAGGATGCAGGGCAGTACGGCATAGGCGAGGGTGAGAGTCCTCAATGCTTCCGTCGAATTGGGTTGCCCCGGTGAGAACCCACTGCGTTCCAGCAGCGGCAGTGTGAAAAAAGCAGCAAGAGCGAGGCCCAGCTTGCCTGCAAAGGACCAAATGCCGAATGCCGCCGAAGCATTGAGCCCCGCGCGTGTCAGCACGACAGAAAACATGGCAGGCAGCACCACCATATCCGCGCCCAGCGCCGCGCCTGAGGTTAGGCAGATCAGGGCGAAGCCGGTCAGGTTTCCAGCCGACAACATGGCAGCACCAATAAAGCCCGCAATCGACAATGGCATGGCAATGATCAGAGTCTGTTTCGGGCCAATTCGATTGCTGAGCTTGGCCCAAAACGGCACTGTAGCCCCTGCACTGAGGAAAAACAGGATCAACAGCGGCCCGGCTTTTCCAGGCAATTGCAGGCGATCTTCGACAAAGAATAGAAACAGAGTCGAAGTAATCGCCACAGGTAAGCTGTTGACCAGCGCCAACAAAAGTAGCCGGAGAGCACCAGCCTGACCCAACCCGGCAACAGACAGGCCCTCACCGGTTATTGGCGCGCGCCGCCACATGGGCAGGGTCAGGATCAGGGTCAGGAAGGCGAGCAACCCCAGAAACAGGCCGAATGCCGGATAGCCCTGCGCGCTCGCCCCAGAAGCCACGAACAGAGCAGGGGCGCTGGCGGCGACGACCACTCCGGTCAGTTGCCCGCCTTCGCGCCACGCGGCTAGAGTCATCAATTCTTTCGCCTCGGGTTTTGTCGCCAAAGTCGCACTGCGGCCGTAGAGCAAGATGGTGCCAAGGCTGTAGGCGGAAAATAAAAGTATCAGAACAGATACTAATACGGGGAGATTGATGTCTTCGGGCAGACCAAACAGTAAGGGAAACCCAACTGCCAGCCCTAGCGCAGCCGCAGCAGCGAACAGCATTTGCGCTTGTGGCCAGCGATCGATGGCCCAGCCAATCAGCGGGTCCTGCACCAGATCAACAATGCGGATCACCAGCAGAACGGTACCGATCACCCCCAACCCGACACCCAAATTGACGGCGGCAAAGCGCGGCAGGTGGATATAAAGCGGGATACCCGCCGCAGCCAGCATCAGCGCATAGAGACTGACCCTCGGGTACAGCATCACTGCCCGCGCAATTTCTGCGTAAACGCAGCGGATCGGGTGTTTTCACCAAGGAAAACCGACATGAAGCTGCGTTTGATGCCCGGATATGTCATCGTGCAAGTCTTTCGCCCGTTCAGCCAGAACGAGACAGCGTCCGGCCCGTCCGAGACTGCCAGATAGCGATCACCCTTGTTCACGGCCTTGAAGCAGGTTTGAAGCTGATCTCGCACCGGGGCCGGGCGGCCAATGCGCGCCATCTCGTCCAATGTCGAGTTAACCAGCGCCTTTTGAGTCAGGTTGCGGCGATATTTCAGTTCCAACCCGAAATCCTGTGACCAGCTGAAAGCCGTGCCACCTGAGGTGAACAATCGCGCATCGTATAGCGGGAAGCCCAGATACCGGAATGTCGCGGTGCCGCGCAGCTGCGCGTCGTCAAGCGTGTTCAGGCCGGAAGACGCTACTAACCCGGACGGGGTCAGCAGGGCAAGCGACAGACATGCCGCGCGAAGAGGGTTAAATATCGGCCGGGGCAGGGATGGTCGGGTCTTTTGCAAGAAAGCCATTGTCAGCTCCGAGTGTATGCGGGGTGCCGTTCAGGCGCTCGACAACATGCATCGCGCTGGCAATCCCGTCTTCGTGAAAGCCATGCCGGTTATACGCACCAGCAAACCAAGTGTGGTTCTGTCCCTGCATCTCGCGGATTTGCCCTTGTGCTTTCAGGGCCGCCTTGTCGAACACCGGATGGGCAAATTCGACCTGATCATAGATTTTGTCCGCGGGAATTTCTGATGATGCGTTCAGCGTCACGAACAGCGGATCGCTGTCCGGAATGTTCTGAAGCCGGTTCATCCAATAGGTAACCCCCACATTTCCCGCCTGAGAGCGATAGGTCCAACTGGACCAGCAGGCCCGACGCCGGGGCATCTGGCTTGGGTCACAATGCAGGATGGCGGTGTTAGGTTGGTATTTAATAGACCCTAATGCTGACTTTTCGGCATCTGTGGCTGACTCACCGAGTATTGCAAGCGATTGATCGGAATGGGTGGCCAGAATGATCTCATCAAACAAATCTGCCTGACCCTGACTGTGAACGGTTATGCCTGCATCATTGCGTTGGATGTGATCGACGGCTGAGGCCAATCGTATTTCGCTCCCCCGCGCGCGTAGAGCAGCGTCGATGCGGCGGACATATTCGATGCTGCCGCCTTTTACCGTGTACCACTGGTGCTGTTTGGCGCGACCACTGGCCAGCAGGGCGTGGTTGCGGAAGAATTGGACCAGCGAACGCGCTGGGAACTGATCCACGAACTCGACCGGCGTGGACCAGATCGCACCACACATGGGCATTAGGTAGTTATGGCGAAACCAGTAACCGAGGCGGAGCTGATCGACCAGTTCCCCGATTGTTGTGTCGTCGTCCTGTGCGGCCTCGGGAGCTTCTTTGCTGAACCGCAGGATATCGGCGATCATCTTGTAATAAGCGGGGCGGGCGAGGTTGCGTTTCTGTGCCGTCAGCGTGCGTAGGTTGTTCAACCCGTATTCGATGCGGCCATTGTCGATAGTTGCGCCAAAGCTCATCTCGGACTTGATGACCGGTACGTTCAACTCATCGAATAGGCGCGTCAGATAAGGGTAGGTAACATAGTTGAATACAATGAATCCGGTATCGACGGGCTGATCCCCGTTCTTGCCGGCCATCACGGTACGGGCGTGTCCGCCCAACCGGGGTTCGGCCTCAAACACTGTCACATCGTTGGTTTTGGAAAGATAATAAGCAGCCGATAGACCTGAGATCCCTGCACCTACTACTGCGATTTTCTTGCGTACGCCTCGGGTTTCGTCGAACATGCCATCCTCTTTATACGACATTTTACAATAGGATACGCAGCAGATGCGGGGGTGGATCAATCGAATTAGAAGTTTTTCGCAAATGACCTATGTTGTGCCGTCTGGCGATGTGATCCAGCCATGTGCTTCGGCCGTAAAAACCCGCATCACAACTGGAATGGCCGGGGCATGAGCAGATTTGAGGGAAAAACCTACTGGATCATCGGTGCCAGCGAAGGGCTGGGCCGGGCGTTGGCCGAGGCGCTAAGCCGCCAGGGCGCGCATCTGATCCTGTCTGCCCGTAATGCCGACCGCTTGGTCGAGATATGTGCCACGCTACCAAACGCTCAGGCTGTACCTTGTGACGTGACCGATCTGGACACAGTGCGCCGCGCCGTGAGTGAAGTCGGTGAAATCGATGGGCTTGTTTATAACGCCGGGGCCTATGAGCCGATGCGTACGGGGGATTGGGATACCGAGGCCGTTTTGGCAATGGCCGACGTGAACTATACCGGCGCGCTGCGGGTTCTGGGCGAAACGGTGCCGGGCTTTGTCCGTGAGGGCCGGGGGGATATCACGCTGATCGGGTCACTGTCCGGTTATCGTGGACTGCCAGCAGCGGTGGGGTATGCGTCCAGCAAGGCGGCGCTGGTTTCACTGGCGGAAACCATGCGGTTCGATCTGGCTGGCACGGGGGTGACGGTGCGGATCGTCAATCCGGGTTTCATTAAGACTCGTCTGACCGATAAGAACAATTTCAAGATGCCGATGCTGATGACACCCGAAGACGCGGCGGATCGGGTGGTCAAAGCAATGTTACGCCGCCGCTTCCGCACTAATTTCCCGGCGCCGTTTTCCTGGGTGATCTGGTTGCTGGATTACCTGCCGGACTGGTTAGTCTACCGCGGAAAATAGATCCTAAAGGCTCAATTCAGCCAAATTGCCCCTGACAAAACCAGCCCGCCGACATGGTGCCACCATGGCCGTAGAACAGCCACAGCCGTTCCCCCTGTTCGGTCACCACCACCCAGTAATCGCGCACGCCGCTGCGCCAGTTGGGGTCGTCCAGCCACCATTCCGGGGCGATGCGTTCGGGGCCGGTGGCCTGCGCCAGCTGCCAGTCGCGCCCGCGCCAGCGAAAGGCGCTGGGTACATCCGGGGTTTCCGGGGCTATCACCGGTTCGGGCTGCCACATCTGCAGGGGGCGCGGGCGCGGCGGGGCGGGCCAGTCACGGGCCGGTTCCGACCAGGCCGCCGCCAGTATCTGCGCGGTTTTCTCGGGGATATGTGATGCCGCCGGGTGTAGCCTTGTAATCGCCTCCAGCCCCACCCGGGCACCCAGCTTGCCGATCAGATCGTCCACGCCTGTATTGCCCTCCAACCGCTCGCGGCCAACGCGGCGGGCCTCGGCATGGCCAGCCATCGTGCGGGCGTGGATAGGTTCGGTCTGGGTCGCCTCAAGCCGCAGCATGTCGATGCCATAGCCGGCATCGATCTGGTTGATTTTCATCTCTAACAAAGGCCGAATACGGTGTTTGTCATAAGTCGGGCGGGCCAACCCGACCTCAATGATCTCGGCGGCCTGATCGGCGCGATGCGCCTCGAGCCGCAGGGTGCGGACGCCGCGGCCTTTCTCTTCCAGTTTGGCGCAGAGCGTCGGCAGAATCCGGTCGATCGCGGCCATCACATCTTCGATCAGGCCGATCGGGTTGGGCAGGGTCATCCGCACCGCAAAGTGATGCGGCGGGCGGGCGGGTGAGACCGGCTCGGGCGCGCTGCCCATCGCCTGATCCAGCCGTAGCACCAGCCCCCGCCCGAAGCGCCGTGCCAGAGAGGCACGCGGTTGGCCTAGCAGATCGCCGATCCGGCGCAGACCCAGCCGGTTCAGCTGCGCCACCACCTGATCCTCCAGCCGCAGCGCCGCAATGGGCAGGGGGCTGAGTGCGCCATAAGACTGCCCCGGCGCTGCAATCCGTGCGCCGCCGCCCAAGGCCATCACCTGCGGCGCGGCGCCACCTTTGGTCCAGTGCCGCCGCTTGGTGGCGCGGGCACGGGTGGCGCGAGCCTCTTGGCTGATGGCGTCGCCGTTGCGATCCGATGTGGCCTCTTGCCCGGCATAGCGCGCCAGTGCCCAGGCCGCGCCCAGCGTGTCGGCAATGCCCATCTGCACGCTCAACCCCATATCGGCGCAGTCGGTCTCAAGCACGCTCAACAAGGCCTCTTCCCCGCCGAACAGATGCGCGCAGCCCGACAGGTCGACGATCAAACCATCGGGGACTTCTTCGGCCACCCACGGGCTGAACTTCCCCGCCCAGCGGCGCAAAGCGGTCAGGAACGCGGCCTCGGCCGGGGCGTTGCGGGGGCGCGTTACCAGCGCCGCACACATGGCATGGGCGTCACGCACCGGTTGACCGACGCGCAAACCGGCAGCGTGGGCCTCGGTATTCAGAGAGGTGATGACCTGCATGTTCGACTGTTCGGCCACCACGGCCAAAGGTCCATCCTGCAGGCCCCGCGCAGCGCGGACCAGCCGTTCAGCCCCCAGACGGGGGAACCACAGTGAGAGTATTCGGCGTTTGGGCATCGGCAGACATCAAAATGTTCCCATTTTGTTCTTACCGTAGAATCATGCCCTGAGTCCACGCTTACCCGCAGGTCAGGCGCTGAATGATCCCGGCGTCATCGACGTAAACGTTCAGCCGGTCGATGCGGTAATCCTGCGTGGCAATATCGTCCGGCCCGAGAACCCGTGACCGCTCGGGCAGCGCAGCCTGAATGGCCGACACCGGCTGACCGATGGAATCGGCAAACGGATCGCCAAGGCAAACGGCCAGATCAACCGGTGCCGCTTCGGGCGCAAGACGGGTATCATCGGGCGTGGGCGGCGTCTCGGCACAGGCGGTCAGCAGGATCAAAACTGGGATAAAACGGCGCATTGGCGTTCCTCTTTGCGGCAATGTCGTTTCTGCAATATCAAATCATTAGCCAATCTGTCACCAAAGCGCAGTTGAAAATACCCTGCGTTTGACGCAGGGTCAGGTCAAAGAAGACAGGGAGACAAAGATATGCGTACCCGTGCCGCCGTCGCCATTCAGGCGGGCAAACCTTTGGAAGTGATGGATGTGAACCTCGAAGGCCCTAAGGCGGGCGAGGTTCTGGTGGAAATCAAAGCCACCGGTATCTGCCACACCGATGAATTCACCCTGTCGGGTGCAGATCCCGAGGGCTTGTTTCCCGCGATTCTGGGCCATGAAGGTGCAGGCGTCGTAGTTGAGGTCGGCCCGGGCGTAACCAGCCTGAAGCCCGGCGATCACGTGATCCCGCTTTACACTCCGGAATGCCGTGAGTGTGAGTACTGTCTGCATCCCAAAACCAACCTGTGTCAGGCGATCCGCTCAACGCAGGGTCAGGGTCTGATGCCTGACGGGACCTCTCGCTTTTCGACGCTGGATGGAGATCCGATCCTGCATTACATGGGCTGCTCGACCTTTTCGAACCACACGGTTCTGCCGGAAATCGCGCTGGCCAAAGTGCGTGAGGACGCACCGTTCGACAAGATCTGTTACATCGGCTGCGGTGTCACAACCGGCATCGGTGCGGTGATCAACACCGCCAAGGTGGAAATCGGCAGCCGTGCCATCGTGTTCGGTCTGGGTGGCATCGGCCTGAACGTGATCCAGGGCCTGCGTTTGGCCGGGGCCGATCAGATCGTTGGTGTCGACCTGAACCCGTCCAAAGTAGAAATGGCCACCAAGTTCGGCATGACCGACTTCGTGAACCCCAAAGAGGTCGAAGGCGACCTGGTCCCCTATCTGGTCAACCTGACCAAGGGCGGTGCGGACTATACCTTTGACGCCACCGGCAATGTCGGCGTGATGCGCGACGCGCTGGAATCGGCGCATAAGGGCTGGGGTGAATCGATCATCATCGGTGTTGCGCCTGCGGGGGCCGAGATTTCGACCCGTCCGTTCCAGCTGGTCACCGGCCGGTCGTGGCGCGGCACCGCCTTTGGCGGCGCGCGGGGGCGGACCGACGTGCCCAAGATCGTTGACTGGTACATGGACGGCAAAATCGAGATCGACCCGATGATCACCCACACCATGGGCTTGGACGACATCAACCATGGTTTCAACCTGATGCATAAGGGCGAAAGCATCCGTTCGGTTGTCGTCTACTAAGGCTCTAAACCGAAGATTTTCGAGGGCGGCGCGCTGTATGGCGCGCCGTTTCTTATTTCCCAGGCCGTGTAGCGCCGGTGTCCGATCGCGGAGACCGGACTCGCAGAACCGGAGTATTGACCGACGAAGTATTGGCCCGGCTCTCGCGCCAGACAACAAACACACCGGATGCGATAATGATACTGGCCCCGACCGCAACCCAGATATCAGGCGTTTCGCCAAAGAATATCATTCCGAACAACGTGGCCCAGATAATTTGGCTGTACTGGCTGGGGGCGACCACCCCGGCGGGGGCTGCGCGATAGGCCAGGATGATCAGATGCTGGGCGATGACCGAAAACACGCCCACCAGCGCCATCATCGCCAGATGCAGTAGTGACGGCGGTTGGTAGACGGCGGGTTGCAGCAGGCTCATTACCACGATGGCCAGCAACATCGGGTACAGGATCAGCACGGCCGAGCGTTCTTCATTCCCGATCTTGCGGACCAGAACAGACGCAAAGGCGCTGCAAAACGCTGCCGTCAGGGCGGCAAGGTGGCCCAGCGTGATATCCGTTGCTCCGGGGCGCAGAACGATCAGAACGCCGATCAGGCCAACGCCAACGGCTGCCCATCGCTGAGCGCGGACGACTTCACCCAAAATTGGGATCGACAGGACCGTGACGATCAGCGGGAAAGAAAACAGCAGTGAATAGACCTCGGCCAGCGGCAGCACCGAGAAAGCGTAGAAGGCGCAGACCATGGCCAAAACCATCAGCGCCGAGCGTAGCAGCACCAACCACGGGTGATGCGGCAGGAAGTTCCCGGTGGTTCGATCAGTCAGGATCGTCACCGCCATTGGTACAAAGGAAAACAGCGTGGCGAAAAAGATGATCTGCATCACCGAATAGGTGCCGCCCAGCACTTTAATCAGCGCGTCATGGCTGGCAAAGACGGCAAAACCCGCAAACGCATAGCCAAGGCCCCGGAGGGTGGTGTTCTGAGTGCTCATGGATCGGCCTCGGGTGATGTGTCGGTGTGAAGGGGCAGCGCACAGGGGCTGTCTTGCCTCTGAGTAAACCGATTTGGCCAGCCCGCATAGCCCCTATTTTACCGCTAACATTGCAAAGCCGCTATGTTGTGGGGTCAACTCAGGATCGGCGGTGCATTCTTTGGCTGGCGCGCCGATTGAACACCGGCCTTCATCCCCGCGCCGATGCGACGAGCCAATGCGACCCACGGCGTGGCGGTTTCAGGTGGTAGCGTTTGGGTGGCGACTTCTTCGAACAGGTCCAGCCAATGGGCGAACATCTCAGGTTTCACGTCGGGCCGTTCGATATGCACGCGCTGCGGGTTACCATCATAGCTGCGTTCAAACAGGATTGCGTTGCGCCAGAAGGCGGCGATCTTCTCCTCATGCGCAGGCCAGTTGGTGACATGATTGTTGAAGACCGGTCCCAGCACCGTGTCCTCGCGCACCCGGGCGTAAAAGGCGCGGACCTGTACGTTGATCTGATCGGGTGTCGCCGGGAAGCGCGGCGGCAGGGTGGGTCTGGTCATGAAGGCACCGATTTCGACTCTGTTTTGGGCTAATATCCGGTTGTGGCGTCAGGCGACAGGCGTGGTTTTGTCGCGCGGCTCGGGCGTCAGAAGATGCCGCAGTAAGGCCACCGGATGCGCCTTGAGGCTGAGGCGGGTGGCCACGTAATCCTCGACCACCTGCTCGCCCAGCGTCATCTGCGGCAGATAGGCTTCGGGCTCATCCAGCGCCTCACCCTCCAGATCCTGCGAGAACAGCGGCAGCGGTTTCGCGGTCGCAATCGCCTTGGCCTGCCACAACGCCTCGCGCCGGGTCAGGTCGCAGGCGGCGAAAGCATCGGCCTCGGCCAGTCGTTCGATCACCGACGGTCCCAACCCGGCACGACGCCAGACATCGTCGACCTGATGGTAGCCATTGCCGCGCGCGGCGGTCAGCCAGCTGGCATCTTCCTCGCTGAAGCCTTTGATCTGGCGGAACCCCAGCCGCAAGGCCAACCCGCCATGGCCGTCGGGTTCCATCACATTGTCCCAGAAGCTGGCATTGATGCAGACCGGGCGCACCTGAACGCCATGTTCTCGCGCGTCGCGCACGATCTGGGCAGGGGCATAGAACCCCATCGGCTGCGAGTTCAGCAGCGCGCAGGCGAAGATGCCCGGATGGTGGCATTTGATCCAGGCCGAGGCATAGACCAGCAGCGCAAAGCTGGCCGCGTGGCTTTCGGGGAAACCGTATGAGCCGAAGCCTTCGATCTGTGAAAAACAGCGCTCGGCAAAGTTGCCCTCATATCCGTTGCGCTTCATACCGCGTAAGAAAAGCGCGCGGAATTCGCTGACATTGCCGTGTTTCTTGAACGTCGCCAGAGACCGGCGCAGCCGGTCGGCCTGTTCCGGGGTGAAACCTGCGCCGACAATGGCGATCTGCATGGCCTGTTCCTGAAACAGGGGTACGCCCAGCGTTTTTCCCAATACCTCACCCAGCGCGTCCGAGGGGAAGCTGACCTCCTCCTCTCCGTTCCGGCGGCGGATATAGGGGTGGACCATGTCGCCCTGAATGGGACCGGGTCGGATAATGGCGACCTCAATCACCAGATCATAGAAATTGCGTGGCCGCATCCGGGGCAGAAAGTTCATCTGTGCACGTGATTCCACCTGGAACACGCCGATACTGTCCGCCTTACACAGCATGTCATAGACCGTTGGGTCCTCGGGCGGCAGGGTCGCCAGTGTATAAGCGGTCTGGTGGTGCTGGCCGATCAGATCGAACGCCTTGCGGATGCAGGTGAGCATCCCGAGGCTGAGGACATCGACCTTCAGAATGCCCAACGAGTCGATATCGTCTTTGTCCCAGCAGATGACCGTGCGTTCCTCCATGGTGGCGTTTTCGATGGGGACAAGTTCGTCCAGCCGCCCCTCGGTGATGATGAAGCCACCGACATGCTGCGAGAGGTGGCGGGGGAAACCGTTGATCTCATAAACCAGCATTAGGGTCTGTTTCAGGCGTCGATCCTCGGGGTCGAGACCAATCTCGCGCATACGTTCCGCTTCAAGACCGGTAGCTGAGAAGAACCCCCAAAGCTGCGATGACAGCGCCGAGATGGTGTCTTCGGTCAGGCCCATGGCGCGGCCGACCTCGCGGATGGCGCGCTTGCCGCGATAGTGGATGACAGTGGCGCAGAGACCCGCGCGGTGGCGGCCATAGCGCTCGTAGATGTGCTGGATCACCTCTTCACGCCGTTCATGTTCGAAATCGACGTCGATGTCAGGTGGCTCGTCGCGCGCCTCGGAGACAAAGCGTTCGAAGACCATTGTGCCCATCTCGGGGCTGACCTCGGTGATACCGAGGCAGAAACAGACCACCGAATTGGCTGCCGAGCCACGCCCCTGACAGAGAATACCGCGCGACCGGGCGAAATGGACGATATCGCGGACCGTCAGGAAATAGGGTTCGTATTTCAGCTTGCCGATCAGGGTGAGTTCATGGGCCAGCATTTTTTTGGCCTTCTCGGACGCACCAGCCGGATAGCGCCATTTCAACCCCTCATGCGCCAGACGGTGCAGGCGTTCGGTCGGGGTTTCCTGCTCGCTGCCCTCGCTGGGATATTCATAACGCAGCTCGTCGAGTGAAAATCTGAGGTCTTCGCTGAGCGCGTGGGCGCGGGCAACGGCGCCCTCATGCCCCTTGAAGATACGCAGCATTTCGGATTCCGAACGCAGGCGTTGTTCGCCATTGGCCAGCGCCTCGCGGCCTAGATCATCGACCTTGCGGCGCAGGCGGATGGCGGTCAGCACATCCGCCAGCTTGCGGCGGGTGCCGTGATGCATCATTGGCGCGGCGCTGGCGAGGGTGGGGATGTCGAGTTGCTTGGATTCAGTCTCTAATAATAAGAAATACGTACCATCTGTGCCATCATATCGAGGGTGCATCAACAGATGCATCTGCCCGCCAAAGCGGCGCGTCAGCTGTTGCGCCTGTGTCCGCCACGCGCTCGCGCCGCCCTTTGACCGGTCTGCCTGTGGCCAGAGCAGCAGGTGGAGGCCGTCGGAAAACTCCAGCAGGTCGGATAGGTGTAGGATGCAGTCGCCTTTCTCGGCGCGCAGGCGGCCGTTGGACAGGATGCGGCACAGGTTCCCCCAGCCCTGTCGGTTCAGGGGCAGGGCGGTGACGGTGGGCGCATCGGTAAAGATCAGCCGCGCTGCCGGGATCAGGCGCGGCACCGCGTGGATCGGGTATGAAGGCGGTTTGGGGATGTGATCGGGGCAGGGCGGACCGATCGATGTGTTCTGTGCCTCCCACTCTAGCCGTTCGCGCACTTTGCGGGCGATCTCGCGCCCTTGGGTATGGGCGCGCACGATCCCGGCGACCGAATTGTCATCGGCAACCGCGATGGCGGGCAGACCGAGGGTGACGGCACGCTCCATGTACTCCTCGGGGTGCGAGGCCCCGGTGAGAAAGGTGAAGTTCGACGTGATCGACAGCTCGGCATACATGGCGATTCCCTATTATATTCACGTTTTGTTCTTTTTCGAGTCCTTTGCGCAGGAAACGGGTCGCTTGGAATTGAGGCGATGGGCAAGGTCAGCAGAAAAAGGAGACCCGATATGTTCAAGATCACCGCGCTGCCAACCGCAGACGTGCGCGCCCTTCAGTCCGGAGGGCCGGATGCCTATGGTGCTGCGCCCGAGCGTGCCGTTGCATCGGGCGAAGGTAATCCCTGCCGCCATTGCTTGCGGAATATCCCCCAGGGGCAGGAAATGCTGATATTGGCCTATCGACCTTTTTTAGAGACACATCCTTATGCAGAAACCGGTCCGATCTTTCTGTGCGCCAAACCGTGTGAACGCTACGACGGGGACGCATTGCCCGAGATACTGACCGCCTCGCCCGATTATCTGATCAAAGGTTACGGAAAGGATGACCGGATCGTCTATGGCACCGGATCCATCACGCCCACGGACCAGATTGACGCGAAAGTCAGGGATATCTTTGCCCGTCCGGAAGTGACCTATATCCATGTCCGGTCAGCCCGGAACAATTGCTATCAGGCGCGAATCGATCGCGCCTAGAGCTTGACCCGGTGCATCCCCCGGCGCGGCTGGTCCTGATCCTCGGCGGGTTCATCCGCGCGAGACGACGTCAGGGCGAGGAAGACATCTTCGAGATCGGCTTCCTCGGTTCGAACGTCGCGAATGCGAATACCCGCGGCGCGGACGGATTCCAGCACCTGCTCGGCGCTGGTCTCGGCGCTGTGATATTGCAGCACCAGATTGCCATCGTCGCGCAGGGTGGTCTCGACGCCGTCCGTTGTCGGCAGATTAACAACCGGGCTGTCGGGCGAGATGACCATCGTCCGGCTGTCCATGCGGCCCAGCAGGTTCGCGGTGCTGTCCTGCGCTATCTTTTCGCCGTGGTTGATGATGGCGATTTCGTCGCACATCTCCTGCGCTTCTTCCAGATAATGGGTGGTCAGGATGATGGTCATGCCCTGTTCATTCAGCTTGCGCACATTGGCCCAGAGCATCTGGCGCAGTTCGATATCCACGCCTGCCGTGGGTTCGTCCAACACCAGAATCTTTGGGTGATGGACCAGCGCCTTGGCCAGAAGCAACCGCCGCCGCATCCCGCCGGACAGGGTGCGGGCATAGGCCTCGGCCTTGTCGCTGAGACCAACCAGTTCGAGTATCTGATCGCTGCGGCGCTGCGCCTTTGGCACGCCGTAAAGGCCGGCCTGCACCTCCAACGCGCCGCGTGGGGTGAAGAATGGATCGAGGTTCAGTTCCTGCGGCATCACACCTATCGCTGCGCGGGACTGGCGTGGGTTCTGGTCCTGATCGAACCCCCAGATCGACACGTTGCCCGCCGATTTTACTACCAAACCGGCCAGAATGTTGATCAGGGTTGATTTCCCGGCTCCGTTCGGCCCCAACAGGCCAAAGACCGAACCGCGCGGAACGCTGAGGTCAATTCCTTTCAGCGCGTGCTTTTCGGGCTGGCCCTTGCTGCCCCGGTAGGTCTTGCGAAGCCCTTCGATCCTGATTGCCGCATCGCTCATGTGACCCTTGCCCCCGGTTTGCTCATCGCTCATAAACGCACCTAATACATGCCCACGAGGCCGACAACCGAAGAAGGATCGCCAGCCGTGACAATCGAAGCGCCGGAAACCAAGATCGTGGAAACCACCCGTGTTGCCTGTGATGGCGGTGAAGGCGCATTGGGCCATCCGCGTGTTTGGCTTCAGATTCCCGAGGATGCCGGCTGGGTCGAGTGCCCCTATTGCGACTGCAAATACGTGCTGGCAGGGCGTGAGGCCGAAGCCTGAGTGCGTTGTCCGCACGGGGCATTGAGTATTTTTGAAAAGATGAAGTTTGAGGCTGTGGTGCGGGTGGTTCTACTGTCGCGCTCGTGGCAATAGTGTTGTCGGATCGGATCGGGAGAGGGCGCAAGATGACCACGAATTTCGGAAAAGGATGCCATCTGCATCTGATCGACGGATCAGCCTTTATCTTTCGGGCCTACCACGCCCTTCCGCCTCTGACGCGAAAATCAGATGGGTTGCCGATCGGAGCCGTTTCCGGATTCTGCAATATGTTGCAGAAATATGTCGAAGGAAATGCCGGGCCGGACGCACCGACCCATGTGGCTGTGATCTTCGACAAGGGGTCACATACGTTCCGCAACGATCTTTACGATCTCTACAAAGCCAACCGTGAGGCTATGCCCGAGGACTTGCGTCCGCAGATGCCGCTGACGCGCGAGGCGACGAAAGCCTTCAACATCGCTTGCAAAGAGCTTGAGGGCTATGAGGCCGACGACATCATTGCCACTCTCGCTGTGCAGGCGCGTGATGCGGGTGGGCGCGTCACCATCGTTAGCTCGGATAAAGACCTGATGCAGCTGGTCGGCGGCGGCGTAGAAATGCTGGATGCGATGAAGAACAAGCGCATCGACCGCGATGGCGTGTTCGAGAAATTCGGCGTGGGGCCGGAACGAGTGGTCGATGTTCAGGCCTTGGCCGGAGATTCGGTGGATAACGTGCCGGGCGCGCCGGGGATTGGCGTGAAAACGGCGGCGCTATTGATCAACGAATACGGCGATCTTGAAACGCTTCTGGATCGTGCGGAGGAAATCAAGCAGCCCAAGCGCCGTCAAACCCTGCTGGAGAAGCGCGACCAGATCGAGCTGTCGAAAAAGCTGGTGCAGTTAGACGAAAACACACCGCTGGATTTCACGCTGGATGATCTGGAGGTGAAGGACCCGGATGCCGAGACCCTGTTGGGGTTCCTGGCTGAGATGGAGTTCCGCACCCTGACCAAACGGATCGCTGACAAGTTGGGCGCCGAAGCCCCGGTGATCGCCGATGCCCCTGCGCCGGCTGCCGAGGTGGAAGAGGCCGAGGCCTTGCCGTTTGATGCGTCCAAATACGAATGTGTACGGGACGCAGGGGTGCTGCAGAAATGGATCGATCAGGCCTATGAACGGGGTTGGGTGGCCGTTGATACGGAAACCACCGGGCTGAACGAAATGATCGCCGATTTGGTTGGCATTTCCTTGTGTGTGGAAGTCGGTGAGGCCTGCTACATCCCGCTGACACACCGCGAGGGAGCGGCGGATGATCTGTTCGGTTCGGATGCTCTGGCCGAGGGTCAGATGTCGCTGGATGAGGCTCTAACCCTGCTGAAACCGATGCTTGAGGACCCGTCGATCCTGAAAATCGGGCAGAACATGAAATACGACGCCAAGATATTTAAGCGTTACGGCGTCGACGTGGCCCCGATCGATGACACGATGCTGATGTCCTATGCCATGCATGGGGGCGAGCATGGGCACGGTATGGATACGCTGTCCGAACGCTACCTGAGCCACACGCCGATCCCGATCAAGCCGCTGCTGGGCTCGGGCAAGTCGGCGATCACCTTCGACAAAGTACCAATTGACGAGGCCACCGCCTATGCCGCGGAGGATGCCGACATCACGCTGCGCCTGTGGAAGCTGTTCAAGCCGCAGCTGCATCAGGTGCAGGTGACCACGGTTTATGAGACGTTGGAACGTCCGCTGGTCCCGGTTCTGGCCGAGATGGAGATGCATGGCATCAAGGTTGACCGCGATGTGCTAAGCCGCATGTCGAACGCGTTTGCGCAAAAAATGGCCGGATTAGAGGCTGAAATTCATGAACTGGCGGGTGAGAACTTCAATGTTGGCTCGCCTGCTCAGCTGGGTGAGATCCTGTTCGACAAGATGGGCCTTGAAGGCGGCAAGAAGGGTAAAACCGGGAAGTATTCCACAGGTGCCGACATCCTTGAGGACCTGGCAACCGAGCACGAACTACCGCGTCGGGTGCTGGACTGGCGGCAGCTGTCCAAGTTGAAATCGACCTATACGGACGCGCTGCAGACCCATATCAACCCGGATACTGGCCGGGTGCATACGTCTTATTCGATCACCGGAGCCAATACGGGTCGTCTGGCTTCGACCGATCCGAACCTACAGAACATTCCCGTGCGGACTGAAGAAGGCCGCCGTATTCGTGAGGCGTTTATTGCCGAGCCAGGGAATGTGCTGGTCAGCCTCGACTATAGCCAGATCGAGTTGCGCATTCTGGCGCATATCGCTGATATTTCGGCTCTGAAACAGGCATTTTCGGATGGTTTGGACATTCACGCCATGACGGCATCCGAGATGTTTGATGTGCCGCTGGACGAAATGACACCGGACATCCGCCGACAGGCCAAAGCGATCAACTTTGGTGTAATTTATGGTATTTCGGGCTTTGGTCTGGCACGCAACCTGCGTATTCCACGGGCCGAGGCGCAAGGATTCATCGACCGGTATTTTGAACGGTTTCCGGGTATTCGCCGCTATATGGACGACACCGTCGCGTTTGCCAAAGAGCATGGCTATGTCCAAACTCTGTTCGGACGCAAGATCCATACGCCTGAAATCAACGCCAAGGGTCCGCATGCCGGGTTCTCGCGCCGGGCAGCGATCAATGCACCGATTCAGGGCACTGCAGCGGATGTGATCCGGCGCGCGATGGTGCGGATGCCGGATGCGATCAACGGGTTGCCCGCAAAGATGCTGCTGCAAGTTCATGACGAATTGCTGTTCGAAGTGGCCGAAAACTCGGTGGACCAGGTGATCAACGTGGCGCGCGACGTGATGGAAGGCGCCTCGGACCCGGCAGTGAAACTGGATGTGAAGCTGAGCGTGGATGCCGGGCAGGGGGCCAATTGGGCCGAGGCGCATTAAGCAAGGCGCTGTTCATCAGGCCCGGCGGGCCCTCTTTGCAGCGGGTCAGTCCTGTGGACTGACCATGCGATTGACCAACCGTTGCACAGAAGGGCCAAGTAACAGGATTACCGTGAATGCGATGGGCCAGCAAAAGGCCCAAGATGCCAGCCAGTCTCCGACCGTGCTGGGGCTGAACCCGATGGCCTTTACCGTCGCGATGCCGGTCACGATGCAGGACATGAGGCCCGACATGATCAGGCTGAATATGGCGCGTGCATAGCGGGAAGGGATCATATTGGGCTTCCTAGTGGTCGAGATATCCTTGATGTGCCGTATTTTCAGTTGAATTTCCAGTGCTATACCCGCATCCAGTCAAGGCTGTCGGGTGTTCGTGGCGTCGACGGCGTGTATTCGGCACTGACCCAACCGGCATAGCCTGTGGCGTCGATGGCCGAGAACAGAGTCTGGAAATCCGTCGGCCCGTTTCCCGGTTCCGTTCGGTCAGGCGCGGCGCCGATTTGAGCATGAACAATTCGCGGGTGAAAGCGATCCCAGACGGCTTGTGCATCCCCGTGGATCAAATGGGCGTGGAAACTGTCATATTGCAATCCGACATTTGGGCGGTTTACGCGGTCGAGCACCCGCGCCGCGAGATCGTAATCATTCAGGAAGTAGCCGGGTTGCGATAACGGGTTGAGCGGTTCGATTGTAAACTGCTGTTGTGGAGCAAAATCGGCAGCCCACTGCAGGTTATGCACGAAACGATCCTGCGCTTCGGAACCGGTGGCGTAACCTGACATGATGTGGATCAGACCCGGTCGCAGGACTTCGGCATAGCGCAGGACGCGGCGGATATCGGATTGGAAACGCGATTCTCCTCCGGGAACGACGGCATAGCCGGGTTCTCCGCCCGTGTAATTCGGCGGTGGCGCGTTGATCAGCACCAGCTCCAGCCCGTTGGCCAGCAGGGCGCGGCGGGTTTCCTTGGCGGCCAATTCATAGGGAAAAAGAATCTCGACCGCTTTGAACCCGGCCTCTGCCGCCGCCTGGAAACGCTCAAGATACGGCAGCTCGGCAAAGAGCAGTGAGATATTGGCGGCGAATTTGGGCATGCGTGGTCTCGGGCAGTTGTCGGCCGGACCATAACGGTGCAGCGTTTTTTGGGGAAGGGGACCAAAAACGACAGATTGTCGAAAATCGACCAGATCGCCCGATGTGAATCAGAGACGTTTGTAGAAACGCGGCGAATCATTCTTGCGCGCCGTGCCTACAGAAGGTTTGATCACAATGGCGATGAGCCCTGACCCCGCGCGCGGGAACGCTCTTTCGATGTCTGCAGGCGGGAATTCGGCCTTGTCCGGAAACGGTTTGGCTGTGGCGTCGATGCTCACATGGGCGGCAGGATTTCCCGCGGCCGAGGTGCTCTTGCAGACCTGGCCTCCCGTGGCGTTGTTCGCGGCACGGCTTGCTCTGGCGGTGGCGGTGATGGTTCCTATCTGGCTGTTGATCGACGGGCCGCGCAGGGTGCTGAATGCCCGATGGATGCGCGCGATGGTGGTTGGCGGCTTTGGGATCGGTCTGGGCATGATCCTATTGATCGTGGCGCAGAAGGTGACCGATCCGGTGACAGTGGCGATCATCGCATCTTGTGCGCCGCTGACGGCGACTTTGTTGGAGTTGACTGCGGGCACGCGACGGTTGAGCAGGAATTTCGCTTTAGGTGTGCTGGTGTCGATTGTCGGTGGGTTGATTGCAACAAGTGCAGTGGCACCGGCGCAATTGGGCCTTGGTGCTGCTCTTGCAATTGCATCGACCGGCCTGTTCTGCTGGGCCAGCATGGCAACAGCGCGGGATTTTCCTGAATTGAGCCAGACTGGCCGAGCCACGATTACCTTTATCGGAGGTTTGGTCATGGCCTCGGTTCTGCTGTCCGGAGCGGCGCTATTTGGAATGGATTTCATGCCCTCAACCGCTTTTGACATGCAACAAGCCGGGATGTTGGTGATTTATGCACTCATATCAATGGGGCTGAGCCAGGTGTTTTTCATTGCTTCTGTCGGAAGGCTGGGTGTTGCCCTGTCCTCATTCCACATCAACATCGCACCGTTCTACGTGATGGTGATCATGATGATACTGGGTGAGGAGTGGAACAGCACCCGTGCGCTGGGCGCGGGTATCGTCGCGCTGGCCGTCGTTCTGGCACAGGATCGCCGGGCATCTCGCCGGGTTTAGTCCGGTAGATCGCCTGATCGGATCAGCGGAAAAAACTGCCCGCTGGACCAGACTCCGAACCAGTCGTCCTTGTGTTCGGCGATGTCCACGAGGCGGTAGAAGCTTTTGCGGTCGATCCGTGCCTCGAGGTTTGCGCGTATCAATATGTAGGGTGATGGTTCTTCTGTGTCCGGATCGGTGACAATTCGGATCGGATGGTCTGACCCGGCCGTCGCCACATCGCCAACATGGGTGGTAAAGGACAGGGTTTGGGTCGTCCCTTCGCCTTCCAAGTCGAAATCGACCGCAATGAACGGTGCATCCTCGACGGTGATTCCCACCTTTTCGACCGGTGTCACAAGGAAGTACTTCCCGTCTTCTTTCTTAAGAATTGAGGAAAAAAGCTTCACAAGCTCGAACCGGTTGATGGGCGACCCTAAATAACTCCATGTGCCATCTTTTGCGATCCGGATGTCCAGATCGCCGCAAAACGGAGGATTCCAAAGGTGAACGGGAGGCAAACCCTTGGTTTTGGTCGCTTTGACTGATGCAGCCAAGCCATCAGGCGAAGGTGTCACAGGTTTTTGTCCGCTCATTGCTTTTGCCATTTCCTCTCAGCGCGATACACTTCAATCATAATAGTCCACGGAAGGGAAAGTCATGACCGAACCTGCCGACCTCGTGTCCGAGATCGAAGCGCTGGAAACCAAACTGCAAGAGGCCAAGTTCTCGATCACCCGTCGCTTTATCGGACAGGAACGGGTCGTCGACCTGACCCTGACTTCGCTGTTATGCGGCGGGCATGCCTTGCTGATCGGTTTGCCGGGCTTGGGCAAGACGCGATTGGTCGAGACTTTGTCGACCGTGATGGGGCTGCACGGCAACCGTATTCAGTTCACCCCTGACTTGATGCCGGCCGATATCCTCGGTTCCGAAGTTCTGGACACCGCCGATGATGGATCGCGGCATTTCAGGTTCATTTCCGGCCCGATCTTCTGTCAGTTGCTGATGGCGGATGAGATCAACCGTGCTAGCCCGAGGACCCAATCGGCGCTGCTGCAGGCGATGCAGGAACGCACTGTGACTGTGGCGGGCGAAGATCGGTCGCTGGGTGAACCTTTCCATGTTCTCGCAACGCAGAACCCGATTGAACAGGAAGGCACCTATCCGCTGCCTGAGGCGCAGTTGGACCGCTTTCTAGTGCAGATTGACGTGGACTACCCGGATCGTCAGACCGAGCGCGATATCCTGTTGGCGACCACGGGCGTCGAAGAAGATGACGCGCATCAGATTTTCACCAAGGAAGAGCTGCTGGCGGCACAAGTTCTGCTGCGCCGGATGCCAGTGGGGGATTCGGTGGTCGAACTGATCCTCGATCTGGTTCGCGCCTTCCGTCCTGAAGAGGCGGGCGTTTCGGACCGAGTCGCCGAAACCGTCGCCTGGGGTCCCGGTCCTCGCGCGGCGCAGGCTCTGATGATGACCGTCCGCGCGCGGGCAATGCTGCAAGGGCGCCTGGCGCCCAATGCCGAGGACGTGCTGGACATGGCGCGCCCGGTGCTTAGCCACCGGATGGCGCTGAACTTCGCGGCGCGCGCGCGCGGCGACAGTCTGGCTGACCTGATCGAAACGACAGCCGCCGGTCTGATCCGTTCTGAGGCAGCGGCGTGAATGCCGCGCTGACCCTTCGTGAAAGATCTGAGGCCGAGGCGTCCCGGCTGCCGCCGCTGCTGGCACGTGCCGAACATCTGGCCGGAACCGTTCTGCTGGGGGACCACGGGCGCAGACGCTCGGGCCTTGGCGATGATTTCTGGCAATATCGGCCCGCGCAGGTGGGTGACAGCCGCCGAATGATCGACCACCGGCGCTCGGCCCGCGGGGATCAGCAGTTCGTGCGCGAGCGCGAGTGGCAGATCGCGCAATCGGTGATGCTGTGGGTGGATCAGGGCGCGTCGATGCGGTTTGCGTCGGACAAGAACCATCCCACCAAGGCGGATCGCGCGCGCCTGCTGGGGCTGGCGACCGCCATCCTGTTGGTGCGCGGAGGCGAGCGTGTGGGCCTGACTGGTACCACCCTGCCGCCCCGGCGCGGCAATGCACAGATCATTCGGCTTGCAGAAGCGTGGTCCGAGGATGTTGAGACGGATTATTCTCCGCCTGAACACCGCGCCATGATTCCGCATGCCCGTGCTGTTTTCATTTCCGATTTCCTCGGCCCGATGGACGAAGTCGAGCTGGCCCTGACCAAAGCCGCTGATCGCGGTGTACGGGGTGTTCTATTGCAGGTTCTGGATCCGAGCGAAGAAACCTTCCCGTATCGGGGTCGCACCATCTTTGAGAGTGTCGGCGGCACGACCCGTCACGAGACCCTTAAGGCCGGAGAGCTGCGCGACCGTTATTTGGAACGTCTTGCGAAACGCAAGGATGCGCTGACGCAACTGTGCCGCGCAACGGGCTGGCAATTGGGTCTGCACCACACCGGAGACAGCGCGCAAGCGGCTCTATTGTGGCTCTATCAGGCGCTGGATGGGGGAACGCGATGACGGTTCTGGCGGGCATCGGCTTTACCGCGCCTTGGGTGCTGCTGGGTCTGCTGACCCTGCCGATCCTGTGGCTGATCCTGCGCGCGGTGCCGCCTGCGCCGATCCGCAGGTTGTTCCCGGCAGTGACATTGCTGTTAGGGTTGAAGGATGACGAAAGTGTTTCGGACCGGACCCCGTGGTGGCTTTTGCTGCTACGGATGCTGGCGGCGGCGGCAATCATCATTGGGCTGGCAGGGCCGGTCCTGAACCCGTCACGCGAACAGACCGGCACCGGACCTTTGCTGCTGGTGCTGGATGCCAGCTGGGCCGGGGCAAGCCAGTGGTCGTCCACGCTGGACCAGATCGATGTGCAATTAACCGAGGCCGGACGGGCGGGTCGCACAGTGGCAATCCTAAGCCTGACCCAGCCGCAAGCACCGGTGTTTCAATCGGCGGAAGCCTGGCGCGGGCGTTTGCCGGGCTTGGCCCCAACCCCGTGGCAGCCGACAGAGGTGCAGATAGATCAGGCGCTGGCTGCGATAGACCAACTGGATGCTGGTTTTGACACTCATTGGTTCAGTGATCGACTGGCCTATGACGGTCATGACAGGATTCTGACTGCGCTGCAGGCGCGGGGCGAAGTAACGGTTTATCAATCGCCAAGGCCGGTCATGGCCATCTTGCCTGCTGCATATCAGGACGGGGTGATCCAATTGACGGCTCAAAGAGCAGAGCCCGGTCCGAACGAATCCATCACAGTGCTGGCACAAGGGCGGGACCCGGCCGGTGCGATGCGGGTTTTGCAATCGGCCGAGGTGGAATTTCCCGCCGGGGAAACACTGGCCCAGGTGGATCTGGCGCTGCCGTCGGAGCTGCGTGCCCGCATCACCCGGTTTGAACTTCAGGGTGAACGCTCGGCAGGCGCGGTGACGCTGACGGATGACAGCCTGCGAAGGCGCGAGGTCGCCTTGATCGCCGGGACACTAAACCGTGAGGGTTTGGAACTGCTTTCGCCGCTGCACTACCTGACTCAGGTACTCATCCCCACGGCCGATTTCGTTGATGGTGGATTGCTGGAGGTGTTGCCCGCGAACCCGGATGTGATCGTTCTGGCCGATGTGGCGAAGCTTTCTGACCCAGAACAGTCCGCGCTGGTCGAATGGGTCGAACAAGGCGGGCTGCTGCTGCGTTTTGCTGGCCCGCGCATGGCCGCAAGTGATCTGGGGCGCGACGCTGAGGATACGCTGCTGCCGGTACGCCTGCGCAGCGGTGGCCGCTCGGTCGGTGGCGCGATGAGCTGGGGTGAGGCCAAGGGGCTGGCGCCTTTCCCCGAAAACTCGCCTTTCTATGGGTTGCAAGTTCCTGGTGACGTTTCGGTCACCACTCAGGTAATGGCGCAGCCTGACCCTAACTTGGCTGACCGGGTGATTGCCTCATTGTCGGACGGCACTCCTCTGGTGACGCGTAAGGCGCTGGGGCTGGGTCAAGTGGTGCTGTTCCATGTGACGGCGGATGCGGAATGGTCCAGCCTGCCTCTTTCGGGTCTATTTGTTGAAATGCTGGACCGTCTGGCCGTGGCGTCGGCTGCGAAGTCCCGCGAGGACGCCCAGTTTCAGGGAACTACATGGGAACCGATTCAGGTCATGGACGGCTTTGGTACCCTGTCCGACGCGGGCAATCTGGCTGGTGTGGACGGGGTTGAGCTGGTCTCTGGTACCATCGGCCCGGATTTGCAGCCGGGCCTATATGAAAGTGGTAAGCAGAAGCTGGCCCTGAACGTGTTGTCCGAGGACACGGTGCTGACCCCGTTGGCTTGGCCATCGGGTGTGCCGATCAAAGGTCAGGAAGTAACAAATGAAACACCCATCGGGGGTATTTTGCTCAGCCTCGCGCTGCTGCTGCTGACGGTTGATGTGATTGCCTCACTGGCATTGTCTGGTCGCCTTGGGTTGGCCAAAGTCGCCGCAGTCGCTCTGGGTGCGATGCTGCTGGTGCCCGAGGTGCAGGCACAGACGCCTGAAGAGACTGAGTTTGCCCTGAACGCAACACATGAACTGGTTTTGGCTCATGTGCTGACCGGCGACGCGCAGGTCGATGATGTGGCCGGTGCGGGGATGCGCGGGCTGGCGCAGACATTGTTCTATCGCACATCGGTTGAACCAGCCGAACCCATTGGTGTGGATTTGGAGCGTGATGAGCTGGCGTTCTTCCCGCTGCTCTACTGGCCGATCACCCCGAACCAACCGCAACCCTCGGCAGACGCCTATGCAAAGCTAAATGCGTATCTGCGCTCGGGCGGTATGATCCTGTTTGATACGCGGGATGCGGATGTGGCGCAGTTCGGGGCCTCCAGCCCCAATGGACGCAAGTTGCAACAACTGGCCGCACCGCTGAATATCCCCGCATTAGAGCCCGTTCCTCGCGATCATGTGCTGACGCGTGCTTTTTACCTGCTGCAGGATTTCCCCGGCCGCTATGCCGGTACCGAGATTTGGGTCGAAGCCGCCCCACTGGATGCGGAACAGATCGAAGGGATGCCCTTCCGCAATCTCAACGACAACGTGACGCCGGTTGTAATTGGTGGCAACGACTGGGCATCGGCCTGGGCGGTGGACCGCAACGGTCAGGCGCTGCTGCCGGTCGGGCGTGGCTATGCGGGTGAACGTCAGCGAGAACTGGCCAATCGTTTTGGGGTCAATCTGGTGATGCATGTGCTGACCGGGAATTATAAATCCGATCAGGTCCATGTGCCTGCACTATTGGATAGGTTGGGACAATGACAGGAACCGTCATATTTGATCCGCTGATCCCATGGCCCGTACTGGCTATCGTCGCGTCGATCGCGGTGGGTGGGGTAATGCTTGCCCTATGGCGCGGCCTGTCCGGATGGGCCCTGCGCGGTCTGGCTGCCTTGGTGGTGATCGCGGCGTTGGCCGGGCCGGTCTATCAGATCGAAGATCGCGCGCCACTCACAGATATCGTTCTGATGATCGAGGATGAAAGCGCCAGTCAATCCCTTTCGGACCGTGCTGAGCAGACCAAGCAGGCGGCTGAAGAACTGGCAGCCGAGATTGAAGCCCGTGACAACACCGAACTGCGCCGGATAAGGGTCGGCGACGGTGATGGTGACGAAGGCACGCAGGTCATGGCCGCTGTAAACGCCGCGCTGGCCGAGGAGCCACGTGCACGGATCGCCGGTATTCTCGTAATCTCAGACGGGATTGTACACGATGTCGATCAAGCGCCCGATTTGCCCGCCCCGATGCATCTTTTGCAGACCGGGCGTGAAAGCGACTGGGACCGCCGCCTGATCGTCAGTAACGCCCCGGCTTTTGCCATTATCGGCGAGCCCGTCACTCTTACCCTGCGGGTCGAAGACAGTGGTGCCGCGCCGATTGGCGCCCCGACCGCGCCGCTCGAGATCTCGGTGGATGGGGCCGAGCCCGAGCAATTCAGCATTCCCATCGGCGTTGATGTGGAATTGCCCATCACGCTGCCGCATGGTGGACGCAACGTCCTGCAATTCTCTGTGCCGCAGGCCGAGGGCGAGTTGACTGACCGCAACAACACGGCGCTGATCCAGATGAACGGTGTGCGCGACCGGCTGCGGGTGTTGCTGGTCTCGGGCGAGCCTCATCCCGGCGGGCGGACATGGCGCAATCTTCTGAAATCCGACAGTTCGGTTGATCTGGTGCACTTCACCATCCTGCGCCCGCCCGAGAAACAGGATGGCGTTCCGGTGGACGAACTGTCGCTGATCGCTTTCCCGACGCGTGAGCTGTTTCTGGAAAAGATCAACGATTTCGACCTGATCATCTTTGACCGCTACAAGCGCCGCGGCATCCTGCCTGCGATCTATCTGGACAACGTCACCAACTATATCAACGAAGGCGGTGCGGTGCTGATTGCCGCCGGGCCTGATTTCGCCAGTGCTGACAGTATCTTTCGTTCTCCCTTGGCGCCCATCCTGCCTGCGCAGCCCACCGCACGCGTGATCGAAGAACGGTTTGTTCCCAAGGTCACCGATTTGGGCCATCGCCATCCGGTGACCACCGATCTGGGTGAATCCGAGGAATGGGGCGCGTGGTTGCGTCAGATCGACGTCAACCACCGCACGGGTGAGATGTTGATGACCGGCGTGGATGAACGCCCCTTGCTGGTGCTGGACCGCGTGGGCGAGGGGCGCGTGGCGCTGCTGGCTTCGGACCATGCGTGGCTTTGGAGCCGGGGGTTTGAAGGCGGCGGTCCTCAACTGGAATTGCTGCGTCGTCTGGCCCATTGGATGATGAAAGAGCCCGAACTGGAGGAAGAAGCGTTGTGGGCCGAGGCCAACGGTCAGGTCATGCGCATCATCCGCCAGACATTAGAGGATGAGGTCGGTCCGGTCACCATCACCCGTCCCAATGGAGAAAACCTTGAGGTCACGCTGGAGGAGGTATCTCCGGGTCGGTTCGAGGTGCTGTATTACGGGCCGGAAATTGGCCTTTATCGCCTTCAGGAAGGCGATCAGATGGCAGTGATTGGTCTTGGCCCCGCGGCGCCAAAGGAATTCGAACGCACCATCGCAACCGGAGAGATTCTGGAGCCGGTTTTGGACGAGTTGCGAGGCGGCGTGATGCGGTTGGAAGACGGTTTGCCCTCGATCCGTAACGTAAGGTCCGGGCGCCCGGCCTCGGGGCGGGGCTGGATCGGTCTCACCCCGCGCGAGGCATATGAGACGCGCGATGTCACACAGGCCGGGCTGTTGCCGCCATGGTTGGTGCTGGTGCTGGCGGGCGGCTTCCTGCTGGGCGGTTGGCTACGCGAAGGACGGCGGTGATTATTCGAACACTACGCTGACCGTAGGGTCACCAGGCAACCCGCTATAGGTGGCGGATGCCCCGCCCTTGCCTTTTGCTGGCGGCATGAGCGGCCCGAAAGACCCGACCGAGATCAGGTCGCCGGGCTGGAACTTGATGCCTTTCGACATCAACCAGAGGGCAGCATTGGCCGGATGCCCCAGAACCGCTGCGCCCGGTGCCTGTGCCAGAACCTCTCCGTCCGCTGCGCTGAGGGTTACAGTCATATCCGCCAGAGCGTGTGTCATCGCCTCGGGGTCAGTTACCGGTATTTCAGAGCCTAATACGCCAAGTTTCGGCGCGACCCCAATGGCAGTCAGGGTCACTGGAGAGATCGGCTCTCCTTTGGCCAGTGTCAGGTCGGGCAGTTCGATGAATGGGCGTATGGATGCGATATTGGCGATAACCTCGGCCGGAGTTGTTGCTTGATTGATCCCGTCATCACCGACGACCAACACCAAATCGGCCTCAAAGACCGGGCGCGCGCCCCACGTAATTGGCACCCTCGCCCCATCATCCAACATCATGTCGCGAAACAGGACGCCCTGCACCGGTTCGGAAGCGCCGAACCGTTCCTGTGCGGGGGCACTGGTCAGACCCGCCTTATAGCCGATCACCGGCCCCAGATGCGGCTCTAACGCAGCTATCACTTTGGTTTGTGTGCACAACGCGTCCTGCATGCTGCCACCCGCAGACAAAGCCACTGTGGGTGTATTGTTCAGATAGTCCTGCACGTACTGGTCGATCTGAGCGTCCGAAGCACATTCTGCCGCTGCCTGAGAGCCGAGAATGACGGCGCAGAGTATGAATAAGTACGTCTTTCGTCGCATGGCCGAACTCCGGTTTTCAGTAACCCTGACATGATCGTCGGAGCAGGGGCAACGGCTTAAACACTTCTTCACGCTCTGTTCGGATGCTGGGTGCAAAGTATCTGGGATCGCCAAAGATGAGTCTTGCTACCAAACTGGCACAGGAACGGCGTGCGCGGCTGGCGGCCGAGCGCCTGTTGGAGATGAAGCAAGCCGAACTGTCGGCAGCCAACCGCAAGTTGGGTCAGCACGCGATGGCCTTGACCAAACGCATCGGCGAAACCCAGGCCGAGGTCGAGACGGTTCGGGATGAGAATGAAAAAGTCAAATCCGATCTGACCGAGGCCAATGCCAAGATCGAAGTGGCCGAGCGTCGTTTGTGGCATTCGATGCAGACCATTCAGGACGGGTTCGCGTTTTTTGATGATCAAAGCCGCCTGATTGGTGCCAACGCTACGTATCTCAGCCTGTTTGACGGTCTGGATGAGGTCGCGCCCGGCATCTCTTATGCCCGTATTCTTGAGATTCTGACCGAAGAGGGGCTGATAGACATCGGCGCGGAATCACCGGTAGAGTGGCAGGCTCGAATGTTAAGGCGCTGGGCGCAGCCGCAGCCCGACTCGGTTGTGATCAAGCTATGGAACGGAGAGTATTTCAAGATGATTGACCAGCGCGGCAATGGCGGCGATGTGGTTAGTCTGGGTCTGAATATCACCGCTGCGGTCCGGCAGGAAACCGAGCTAAAGGCCGCCCGCGAACGGGCAGAGGCGGCGAACCGGGCCAAATCGGCTTTTCTGGCCAATATGAGTCACGAGATCAGAACCCCAATGAACGGCATTGTCGGGATGGCCGAGTTGATGTCGGAAACGCCTCTGGACGAGGATCAGAGGCTGTATCTCAACACCATTCGCAACTCGGGTGAAGCGCTGCTGGTGATCATCAACGACGTGCTGGATTATTCCAAGATTGAAGCCGACAAGCTGGTCCTGCACCCCGAACAGTTCGACTTTGAGCGCTGCATCCTTGAGGTCGCGATGCTGCTGCAACCCAGCGTTCGCGACAAGGGGCTGTCTTTGCTGGTCGATTATGACCTGTTCCTGCCGACCTTGTTCGTGGGCGATCCCGGCCGTGTGCGGCAGGTGCTGACCAATCTGGTGAGCAACGCTGTCAAGTTCACGTCAGAGGGGCACGTGCTGATCCGGGTGACCGGAGTTCCCAATTCTGAAACTAATGTTTGCGATATACACGTGGCGATCGAGGACACTGGCATCGGCATCGAAACCGACAAGATCGGGCACATCTTTGGAGAGTTCAATCAGGTCGAGGATGAGAAGAACCGTGAATTCGAAGGTACAGGGCTGGGTCTGGCCATCACCAAGCGTCTGATCACCCTGATGGGTGGCGCTGTCTGGGTCGAAAGCGAACCGGGGCAAGGATCGTGCTTTGGTTTCCGGGTTTCCTTGCCTGCAGCAGAATGCCCACAACCTGCGCCACCCGATCTGGCGGGCCACCTGCACCACGTGCTCCTGGTCGAGGATATGGCGGTCAACCGCGCTATTCTGACCAAACAATTGGGGCGGCTGGGATCACGGGTCACCGTTTGCACTTCGGGGCGAGAGGCACTTGCGGCGGTTGATGATACTGTCGATCTGGTGCTGTGCGATCATGACCTGCCGGATATGGACGGGATGGAACTGGCAACGACGTTGAAAGATCGTGGATGGGGTGATCTGCCTGTGGTGGTGATGTCGGCCAATCCCGGCGTCATACACGCCAGCCCGGCTCGCCATCTGATTGAAGGAGTTCTGCAGAAACCGATCCCTCGGGCCGAACTCTATTCGCGCCTCAGCACGTTGGATCAGATTTCGGTGCCGCGGGAAACTGTGTCAGTTGCCCCGGAAACCTCTTCGAAGGACGCCGCTGGAGGCCAACGCCAGATGCGCGTGCTGGCGGCCGAGGATAACAGGACCAATCAGTTGATCCTGCAAAAGATGGTCAAGGACCTGAACATAGACCTGCAATTTGCGGGCAATGGGGCCGAGGCGGTGGATAAGCATCAGCACTTCGATCCGGATCTGATCTTCATGGATATCTCGATGCCAAAGATGGATGGAAAACAGGCCACAGCCGAAATTCGTCGGCGCGAGATTGAAACAGGGCGGCACGTGCCAATCGTCGCTCTGACTGCCCATGCCATGGCCGGGGATGATCAAAGCATCCTGTCGGCCGGGTTGGATCATTACCTGACCAAGCCGCTGCAAAAACGGAAAATCCACCAGATGATTCTGGATCACCGCCCTAAGGAAGCATTGCCAGTGATTGCCGAAGGGTCTGAGGCTGATTAGGTTGGACCCATGTCAGACCGTGGATTTCACCCTCGCGCATTAGGCGAGATTGCCATTCGCTGCGCCGATATGGGTGCCATGGTCGAATTTTATGAAAATATAATTGGTCTGCAGCGTCTGTCTGGTGATCACAACGCCGCCATTACCTTTTTTCGTGTTGCCGAGGGGTTTGGTGGGCATACTCAGGTGCTGGCTCTGTTTCACCACACAGCAGCGCCACGGCCCGGTTTGCACCCAGCGGGCGACAGCACTCCTGTGACCGGGGGCGGATCATCCTTGCACCACATCGCGCTCTCGCTGCCGTTTGAGGAGCAAGAAGCCGCGATGCGGTGGTACGATAAAATGGGCCAACCCTATCGCGTTGAACAGTTCGGCTGGATCGGTTGGCGCGGAATTTTCACCGAAGACCCTGAGGGCAACACCATTGAACTGGTCGCCTATGACCCTTCAATGCTGGATCAGGCCTGATAGGGCCGCACGAAGACGGGTTTGTCCTCTTCCGATAGGTCGGGACGGTATTCATAACCACCGGTGTCGAAATCTAGCAGACCCTTGGGGTCTGACAGCCGATGTTGAATGATATAGCGCGCCATAGCACCGCGTGCTTTCTTGGCAAAGAAACTGACGATCTTAGGGGTGCCGCCCTTGTCTTCCATGAAAGCTGGGGTGACCACCCGCAATTTCAGCGCCTTCAGGTCGACGGCCCCGAAATACTCCTGACTGGCGCAGTTGATCAGAACATCCGAGCTAACCTCGGCCGCTTGCGCGTTCAGGGCCTTGCTCAACTGGTCACGCCAGTATTCATACAGGTTCTTGCCGCGCCGGGTCTTCAGCTTGCTGCCCATCTCAAGCCTGTAGGGCTGAATGGCGTCCAAAGGACGCAACACACCGTAAAGACCGGACAGAATACGCAGGTGATCCTGCGCCCAGGCCATTTCATCAGCATCCAACGAGGCCGCTTCCAGACCCTGATAGGTATCTCCCGCAAAGGCCAGCGCCGCCGGGCGGGTCAAATTAGCGTCGGGAGCGTCAGAAAACGCACGATACCGATCGCGGTTCAGGCGCGCCAGATCATCGCTGAGGTCCATCAGTTTCTTGAGATCGCCCAGCGTCAGGTTGCGTGCGGTTTTCGATAGCCGGATCGCGTCATCCTGAAAGTCGGGTTGCGTGACCTCAATGTCCCGTTCTGCCCAATCCAGCCGCTTGGCCGGGGAAACCACTACCAGCATATCCGCCCTCATTCCTTGCCTGATGCTGGGTATCTAGCCCGCTTGACGCAACACGTCCAGAAATGCGGCACCAAACCTTTCGTGACGACGGTCGCCCAGCACTTGCTCCATCCCGCGCGGATCATTGGGGCGCAGTTGTGCGACCTTGGCCAGTTGCGAGGCCGAGCAGGTCAGCGGCTTGTCGATACCGTCCGGCCCTCGCGCCAGATCGTTCTGCACGGCCAGCAATTGGTCATAGATTTCGCCTTGATCCCGGCCTGCCAGTTTACGGCGGGCAGGGTGCAGGGCCGCGGCCTCACCAGCGATCACCTCAAGGAAAGTGTCGCCATAGCGCTCCAGCTTTTTCGCGCCCACGCCGCCGATCCGGGCCATCTCGTCAAGCGTCATGGGGCGGGTCTCGGCCATTTCGATCAGGGTACGGTCAGGGAAGATGACATAGGCAGGCACGCGCGCGGATTCCGCCAGTGCGCGGCGTTTGGCTTTAAGAGCTGATAGCAGGGGCCCGTCTTCCTCGGTCACCATTGCCTTGACGGCGGGGCGGCGGGTGGCCTTGCGGATGGTGTCCTTGCGCAGACTGATCTGCGCCTCACCTTTCAGGATCGGCTTGGCGGCCTCGGTCATGCGCAGCGCACCGTGGCGGTCGGGGTCGGGGCGGACAAGATCGTGCCCCATCATCTGCCGAAAGATCGCCTGCCATTGTGGGCGCGACCATTCTTTGCCGATGCCCCAAGTGGAAAGATTGTCATGTCGACGGGCGCGAACTTTATCCGTTTCATTCCCCACAAGTATGTCAATCAGGTGGCCCGCCCCAAACCACTCCTCGGTGCGCAGGATCGCGGACAGAGCCATGCGGACGGGTGTGGTGCCGTCGAATATCTCGGGCGGGGTATCGCACAGATCACATTTGCCGCAAGGCGCTACCTGTTCACCGAAATAGCCCAACAGGTTCTGACGTCGGCAGACCAATGCTTCGGCCAATCCCAAGAGTGCATTCAGGCGCGCGTGATCCGCCATGCGGCGTTCAGCCGGGGCCAATCCTTCGTCAATTTGCGAGCGGCGCAGGCGTATATCGTCGGGGCCGAACAAGGTCAGGGTTTCAGCAGGGCCGCCATCGCGCCCAGCGCGCCCGATTTCCTGATAATAGGCTTCAATGGATTTGGGCAGGTCCGCATGGGCAACCCAGCGGATATCAGGTTTGTCGATCCCCATGCCAAAGGCCACGGTGGCGACAACGATCAGCCCATCCTCTCGGGCAAAGCGGGATTCGACGATGCGGCGATCTTCGGCTTCCATCCCACCGTGATAGTGGCAAGCCACGTGTCCCTCGGCGCGTAGGGCCTGCGCCAGCACTTCGGTCTTGTTGCGCGTGCCGCAATAGACGATGCCGGATTGCCCTTTGCGGGCAGCGGCAAAGTCGAGGATTTGTTTGCGCGGTCCGTCTTTGGCGGCAAAAGCCAGATGGATATTCGGTCGATCGAATCCGCGCAGGAATTTGCGTGGCGCAGTGCCGTCGAACAGCTTCTGAACGATTTCGTCTTGCGTTTCAGCGTCCGCGGTGGCGGTGAAGGCGGCCAGCGGCACGTTCAATGCACGCCGTAGCTCTCCGATCCGCAAGTAATCGGGGCGGAAATCGTGACCCCATTGGCTGACGCAGTGGGCTTCGTCCACCGCAATCAGGCTGACATTGATCCGACGCAGCATGCCCAAGGCAGACCCGGCAGCTAGGCGTTCGGGTGCCATGTAAAGCAGTTTCAGCCGCCCGGCCTCCAATGCTTCCCACACGGCATCAGTTTCTTCGGGGGTGTTGCCTGAGATCAGCGCGCCAGCCTCGACCCCGGCCTCCTGCAATCCACGGACCTGATCGCGCATCAGGGCGATAAGGGGGGAGATCACCACCGTTACTCCGTCGCGCAGTAGGGCAGGCAATTGGAAACACAGGGATTTGCCGCCGCCAGTGGGCATGATCGCCAGCACGTTTTCGCCTGCGGTCACGGCATCGACGATCTCTTCCTGACCGGGGCGGAAGTCGTCGAATCCAAAGACATCTCGCAGCATAGGCGCGGCGTCGAACATGTGGGGGTTGCCCTGTTTTAAGGTTTATCTGCTCTTAAGACAGGACAATCACATACTAAGATTCGGTGAACAAGAGGTCAGTAGAAATAGGGCGCGTTGTTGATCAGAATGATCCGCAGCGCATAGACCCCGATCAGCACCACCAAAGGCGTCAGATCCAGCCCACCCATATTGGGTAGAACGCGTCGGATTGGGCCATAGATAGGCTCTAAAATCCGGTTCAGGCCGTACCAGATTTGCGCGACCAGCTGCTGGTGTAGGTTGAGCACCTGAAAATTGATCAGCCAGCTCATGATCACGTGGGCAAGAATGATGAACCAGACAATGTCCAGGATCAGCAGCAGAATTTGGATCAGCGACAGCATGGGGCCTCCGGTAAGTCGTTGGGACGAGAGGTAAGCGCCCCTGCGACAAAGAGCAAGCCCGCGCCAACAGAACGCTTGCGAAATGGGTCAAAGGTTCGTCTTATGAGCGCAACAAAAAACAGGGGCGGTCATGGCAGAGCTTTCCAAGCGCAGGCGCATTTGGGGTTGGTGGTTTTTCGATTGGGCCAGTCAGCCCTATCACACGCTTCTGGTCACCTTTGTTTTTGGCCCTTATTTCGCCGGTGTCGCGGCAGGGTATTTCGCCGGAACCGGATTGGATGCCGAGGCCGCCGCGGCGCGGGCGCAGACGGTCTGGGCCAATTGCCTGACCATTACAGGTTTGATTATTGCCTTCGGCGCACCTCTCTTGGGGGCGATGGCGGATGTGTCAGGTCGGCGCATCCCGTGGATTTTTGCCTTTTCAATCATGTATGCGGTGGGATCTGCCGCACTGTGGTTCACGTTGCCCGATGGCTCGAACATGTGGTTGATGTTGTCGGCCTTTGGGTTGGGGTTTGTGGGTGCGGAATATGCGCTGATCTTCATCAACTCTCAACTGCCTGATCTGGGCGATGACAACGAGGTCGGCGAGATTTCAGGTTCAGGCTTTGCCTTCGGCTATTTTGGGGGCCTGTTGTCTCTTGCGATCATGCTGGCGCTATTCGTAGAGCAGCCCAACGGTAAGACGCTGGTCGGAATGGACCCTTTGTTCGGGCTGGAGGCCGCGACGCGTGAGGGTACGCGTTTTGTCGGGCCGTTTACCGCCGGTTGGTTCGTCTTGTTTATGGTTCCCTATTTCCTGTGGGTCCGGGACGACCCGAACACCGAAAAGAAGGGCAGCCTGGGTGAAGCGCTGCGGTTACTGGGCAAATCAGTGGCAGCGCTGCGTCACCGGGTGAGTTTGGCCACTTACCTGGGGTCCTCGATGTTCTATCGGGACGCGCTGAACGGGCTATACAGCTTTGGCGGTGTCTATGCGCGACTGGTGCTGGAGTGGGATCTGATCAAGATCGGCGTTTTCGGAATTGTCAGCGTTTTGGCCTCGGCCATCTTTGCGTGGGTTGGCGGTAAGCTGGACAAAAAGTACGGCCCTAAACCGGTAATTTTGGTCGCCATATGGGTGCTGATCTTTGTCTGCCTCACGGTCGTTTCGATGGATCGGACGCAGATTTACGGCTTCCCGCTGCCCGAAGGCTCGGGCCTGCCAGACATGGTGTTCTTCGGCTGCGGTATTCTGATTGGCGGCATGGGAGGCATTTTGCAATCGGCCAGTCGCTCCTTGATGGTACGCCACACCGATCCCAAGACCCCGGTTGAAAGCTTTGGACTTTATGGTCTGTCAGGCCGCGCGACCGCCTTTGCCGCACCATTACTGATTGGGTTTGCCACAACCATGACCGGCAGCGCGCGTCTGGGGGTGTCACCGATCATTCTGTTGTTTATTCTGGGACTGTTCCTAATGCGCTGGGTTAAACCGGAAGGGGATCAGAGCAGATGATTTTACTACGTTTTTTGGCAGTAATTGCCGCGATGACATTGGGTGGTGCCGCAGGGGCGCAGCCCTTGGCCAAGCAATTATTCGGGGCGCAAAAGCAAAGCTCGCAGCAAAAAGCGGCGGCTTTCGGCAGTTATTCGCGCGGATGCGCCGCCGGGTCGGTGCAACTGCCCGAGACGGGACCGACATGGCAAGCCATGCGCCTGTCGCGCAATCGCAATTGGGGGCACCCAGAGGCGGTCGATTACGTGCAGGATCTCAGTAAATTCGCGGCCAAACAGCCAGGATGGAATGGTCTCTATATCGGGGATATTAGCCAGCCGCGGGGTGGGCCGATGACATCTGGCCACCGCTCTCACCAACTGGGTCTGGACATCGATATCTGGATGCTGCCCGGCGACAACATGCGGCTGTCGCGGAAAGCGCGTGAGAATATCTCGTCGGTTTCTCTGCGCCGCGCAAACGGGGCCTATGTGAATGGCAACTGGACCAAACAGCACCACGCCGTCCTGCGCGAAGCCGCCAAGGACAAGCGTGTGGCGCGGATTTTTGTTTTTCCCGGCGCCAAGGTTCAGATGTGTAATGATGAGAAAGGTAACCGCGCCTATCTGCGCAAAATTCGCCCGTGGTGGGGGCATCACTATCACTTCCATGTTCGTTTGAAATGCCCCAAGGGCTCGCGCGGCTGTGTCAATCAGGACCCGCCGCCCAAAGGGGATGGTTGTGCTGAGGCGCAGCAATGGGTGCGTAATATCCTCAACCCGCCGCCACCCGATCCAAACGCACCACCACCGAAGAAACGCCGGGAGTATGTTCTGGCCGATTTGCCTCAGCAATGCGCTTCAGTTTTGCAATCCAACTAAGCACGGCATTGCTGTGGGCTGCTTCGGCATGGGCGGTCGAGGTCAAGACGGCAACACACCTGAGCAGTTTTGCCTGGCGTCACAGTGCCGACTGGTTCGGAGGGTATTCCGCTTTGCACGTTTCGGACGATGGTCATCAGTTGATCGTGCTGAGCGACCGAGCGGTATTGGTGCGCGCCGCTATTTCCCGGGACCGAGATAATATCACCGGCGTTCGGATTACTGGAAACTGGCCTGTTCTGTCCAGTACAGGTCGTCCCCTTTCTGGACGAGCGGGGGACTCTGAAGGTATCGCCGTCACGTCGGACGGCGGCTTTTTCATCTCATTCGAAGGAGTGCATCGCGTAGCCCGCTATGCAGGCCCAGGTGCCAAGGCGCAGGTGTTGCCGCGCCCCAAAGCGTTCAAGGGTCTAAGTGGGAATGGGTCACTCGAAGCGCTGGCAATAGACGGAAAGGGATGGTTATACACCCTGCCTGAAAAAAGCCGGACCGATCAGGGCGACATCCCGGTTTATCGCTGGGACGGAAAAGTCTGGTCGACGCCATTCGTGCTGCCACAGCGAGATGATTTCCTGCCTGTCTCTGCGGATTTCGGACCCGATGGCAGGTTCTATGTTTTGGAGCGCAAGCTTTCCCTAATCGGCTTTCAGTCACGCCTGAGACGATGGCAGATCACAAAGGGTGAACCAATTTCCGAGGAAACTCTTTTCACCACCGGTACTGGCGCGCATGACAACCTTGAAGGGCTGTCCGTCTGGCGCGATGATCAGGGGCGGCTGCGGGCCACGATGGTCTCGGATGATAATTTCATGGCCCTGCAGCGTACCGAATTGGTGGAATACCTTCTGCCTGATTGACTCGGGTCAGCCAAAGGTCTAAACGCACGGCTTGCCTTGGGATGAGCCCGGGGCCAAGTCGCCGCTACCTTGTCAAAACGGGCATCTGAAAATGCAACGCAGCTTTATTCCCGGCATCATTGCCATGGCCGCCATTGTTGTGGCCTCAAACATCCTGGTCCAGTTCCTGATCCTTGACGGTCTGCTGACCTGGGGTGCTTTCACCTATCCGCTGGCCTTCCTGGTCACAGACATCATGAACCGCGTCTATGGCGTAGGCCCGGCCCGCAAGGTCGTCTTTGCCGGGTTTGTCACTGGTATCGTCTGCTCGCTGGTCGGCAGCCAGATCATGCTGCAGGGCGATGGCTTTACCTATGCCGCCGTGCCTCTGCGGATCGCAGTCGCGTCCGGAACGGCTTTCCTGATCGCGCAACTGACCGATGTCACCGTGTTTAACGCGATGCGTGGTGGCCGTTGGTGGCGCGCGCCGCTGGTTTCAACCTTGGTCGGTTCGGCGCTGGATACCGCGCTGTTCTTCACCATCGCATTCTCGGCTTCGGTCACGTTCTTCGGCGCCAACGCAGACGCCGCAATCAACTGGGCGTGGGAACCTGTGCCATTCATGCTGACCGGTCCGATGGCCCCTCTGTGGGTAACGCTGGCCTTTGCCGATTGGCTGGTGAAACTGTCGCTGGCGCTGATCGCGTTGATTCCGTTCAAGGTGATCGTTGCGCGGTTGACCGCTCAGCCTGCGTAAAAAAGTGCTTTGAGAATGGCGCATCTTGTGTCAGGCTCAAAGTTAACCGCAACAGATAGAAAAGGAGGTGATCCAGTGTCGAGAAAGAGATTGGAGAGAGGTGTCGGAACAACCGGGGGGATCGCCTGTTAAGGCAGCCCTTGGCGGAGCGCTCGCTCCGGCTGGTCGATTGATCTAACCGACCCGACCTCCTTATACTTTCGAAGGGCCGTCCCGCCGGGGCGGCCCTTTTTGTTTCTGCCCGTGCCGGATAAGGTCTAACCCATGTTGCGCATCACCGATGATATCGCCCTGCAAGACTGGGAAATGACCGAGAGCTTTGTGCGCTCGTCCGGTCCCGGCGGGCAGAACGTCAACAAGGTTTCGACCGCCGTAGAATTGCGGTTCGAGGCTGCGCGCTCGCCCTCCTTGCCCGATCCAGTCAAAAACAGGCTGAAACGACTGGCCGGGCGGCGCTGGACCAAGGATGGTGCGATCATCATTCAGTGTGAGGAAACCCGCAGCCAGGCCCGAAACCGCGAAATTGCCCGCTCTCGGCTGGCAGAGTTGATTGCCCGAGCATTGGTTAAACCCAAGCGACGGATCGCTACCAAGCCCACTTACGGCTCAGTCAAACGGCGGTTGGCTGCGAAAAAGGCGCGCGCGGATGTTAAGGCGCTGCGCGGTAAGGTCTCGGAAGATTGATCTGGAAACTTCGTGGGTCCTTGCTACTTTGGTCTTGTAGGGGAGAGCAAGATCATGAGGTTAGAGGGAAAAACCGCAATCGTCACCGGAGGTGCGTCGGGCTTTGGTGCCGGGATCGTGCAGAAATTCCTGTCCGAAGGTGCGCGGGTCATGATCGCCGACATCAACGGTGATGCAGCCGAAGTGCAGGCCAATCAACTTGGCCCGAATGCGGTTGCTCATATGGTTGATGTGGCGAATGCTGCTTCGGTACAGGCCATGGCCGATATCGCGATGGATCGGTTCGGGCATCTGGACATTTTGGTCAACAATGCGGGGATCACTCATCTGCCAATGCCGCTGGAAGATGTAACAGAAGAAGATTTCGACCGCGTTTTCAGCGTGAATATGAAATCGGTCTACCTGACCGCCCGCGCTTTGGTTCCCACAATGAAGGCACAAGGGGCAGGTGCGATCCTGAATGTGGCCTCGACGGCGGGCCTATCGCCGCGCCCAAACCTGAACTGGTACAACGCCTCCAAGGGCTGGATGATCACCGCGACCAAGGCGATGGCTGTGGAGCTTGCGCCGTCCGGCGTGCGCGTAAACGCAATTTGCCCAGTAGCCGGAGAAACGCCGCTCCTCAAATCGTTCATGGGCGAGGACACGCCCGAGATGCGCGCAAAGTTCCTTTCGACTATCCCTATGGGCCGTTTTTCTACTCCTGAGGATATGGCCAACGCAGCCTGTTTCCTGTGCTCGGACGAGGCCAGCATGATCACAGGCACAGCATTGGAGGTCGACGGTGGCCGCTGTATCTGATCCGGTCTTCATCTGGCCAAAAATATCCCCGCCGGAGGCAGCGCGCCTGCGCGCTTTCTTGCCAACGCGCCTGAGGTTGAAATGACCCCCGGACCCAAAAACCTGATCACCGATGTCCCGGGCCTTCTGGTCGGCAATGCGCAGGACGAGGCTTTGAAATCCGGCACCACTGTTCTGACCTCGGATCAGGCTTTCACGGCCTCCGTGCACGTCATGGGTGGCGCACCAGGTACGCGGGAAACCGATCTTCTGGCCCCGGATAAATCAGTCGCGCAAGTCGACGCCATTACCCTGTCCGGTGGCTCTGCTTTTGGGTTGGATGCCTGTTCTGGCGTGTCGGATGCGTTGCGGTCTCAGGGCAGAGGGTATTTGGTGGGTGACGCGGTTGTGCCGATCGTGCCGGGTGCAATCCTTTTTGACCTGTTGAATGGTGGCGATAAGGGGTGGGATGAAAACCCCTATCGCGCCTTGGGCAAAACGGCTTTCGAGCAAGCCGCCGAAGACTTCGATTTGGGAACCGCTGGTGCAGGGACCGGGGCCTTGGCTGCTCGGCACAAGGGCGGGTTGGGTTCCGCCTCGCTGGTTCTGGATTCGGGCGTGACCGTTGGGGCATTGGTTGCCGCCAATCCATTGGGCAGCGTGACCACGCCGGGAGATCGCCATTTCTGGGCCGCGCCGTTCGAATTCGACGGTGAGTTCGGCGGGTTAGGGCCTGATTCCAGCGCCGGGTTGGGTATGCCCGCGCCGAGCCGCAAGGCGCAAGCCATGCGATTGGCTCAGCCTGAAAAAGGTAACACCACTATTGCCATCGTTGCCACTGATGCTGTCCTCTCAAAGCCGCAGTGCCAGCGGCTGGCGGTGGCTGCCCATGACGGTATCGCCCGTGCCATCCTGCCCGCACACACACCGGGCGATGGAGATCTGGTCTTTGGCGTTAGTACCGGCGCACAGTCGGTGAATGCTGAAGCCGAGCTTGGGCTGATCGGACATGCGGCCGCGATCTGTTTGGCAAGATCCATCGCGCGGGCGATCTATCTGGCGACACCGGCGGCAGGTGATCTTTTGCCCTGCTGGTCCGCTCCACATGACTTAAGTTAAGGACGGCCTATATGCCGCAGTGGCACAGTGCGCCCGCGCGGCAATCCGCGCGTTGACTCTTTTTTGCGCCGACGGTCCATTCGGTGCAGCCAAATTTGTATCGGAGCAAAAGCTATGAATCGCATCCTCGCTACCGCAATCGTCGGCCTGTTGGCCCTTCCCGCCTATGCTGAAGGTGATGCCGAAGCCGGTAAGAAGGCTTTCAACAAATGCAAATCCTGCCACCTGATCGCTGACCCTGCTGGCGAAGTGATCGTCAAAGGTGGCAAGACCGGGCCTAACCTGTATGGCGTTGCTGGCCGTACTGCGGGCACCGTCGAAGGCTTCAAATACGGTGACAGCATCGTGGCCGCAGGTGAAAACGGTCTGATCTGGGATGAAACCACCTTTGTCGAATACGCGCAGGACCCCAAAGGTTTCCTGAAAACCTATCTGGATGACACCGCTGCCAAGTCAAAAATGACCTTCAAGCTGAAGTCGGGCGCCGAGGACGTTTACGCCTATATCGTCAGCGTGTCTGGCGAATAACGCCTGAAACACATTCAATAGAGAAGTTACAAAAGGCCGCAGCCCCTGCGGCCTTTCGTGCGATTGATAACCGGATGGATCAGCGCCACCTTGAGGATGCGCGGTTCATCATGTCTTTGCATGATTTCGCAAAGCCAAGCCGATCCGGCGGCAGCCAATTCCGTACATCCCGCCGCTTTGGCGGATCGGCAGCAGGAGACGACAGATGGGAATCATGATCCCGGCCTGGGTTGATGGCGAGTTGACCCCCGTGGACAAGCTTGAGGCGCATGAAAAGGGCCTCCGGCACAAGGCGGTGTCGGTCTTTGTTGTCCGTGGCACTGAGATTCTGCTGCAGCGCCGGGCCTTGGGAAAATACCATACGCCAGGCTTGTGGGCGAATACCTGCTGCACTCATCCGGATTGGGGTGAGACGCCCTCGGAATGCGCCGTGCGTCGTCTGCGAGAGGAACTGGGTATCACCGGTCTGTACCCTGAATACCGGCACCGGCTGGAATACCACGCTGATGTCGGCAACAACATGATCGAACACGAAGTCGTCGACATCTTTCTTGCGCATGTCCGCGGCCCGCTAAAAATCGAGCCTAACCCGGACGAAGTCATGGATATCCGCTGGGTCGATTACCACGATCTTCTGGCCGAGGTGCAGCGCCATCCGGATCGGTTCACACCGTGGTTGAAGATTTACTTGCATAATCACGCCGACACGATTTTTGGCCCTGATCTGATCATCTCGGCCTCATCCTGACATCCTCTGCTTGCAAGGGCCGCCCAAGCCGCCTAAATCAACGCGTCATGGCCAAGCAAAAGCAAAAGACTGACCCGAATTACAAAGTCATCGCCGAGAACCGGCGTGCGCGCTTCGATTACGCGATCGAAGAGGATATCGAGTGCGGCATCGTGCTGGAGGGGTCCGAGGTCAAATCCCTGCGCGCGGGTGGGTCAAACATCGCCGAGAGCTATGCCTCGGTTGATGACGGAGAGCTGTGGCTAATCAACAGCTATATCGCGCCCTACGAGCAGGCGAAGGTCTTCAAACACGAGGAACGCCGCCGCCGCAAACTGCTGGTCTCGCGCAAAGAGCTGTCGAACCTGTGGAACGCGACTCAGCGCAAGGGCATGACGCTGGTGCCGCTGGTTCTGTATTTCAATCACAAGGGCCGGGCGAAGCTGAAGATTGGCATCGCCAAGGGAAAAAAGCTGCACGACAAGCGCGAGACTCAGGCCAAGCGGGACTGGTCACGTCAGAAGCAGCGGCTGATGAAGGACCACAGCTGATCCTTCACCGGTTTCAGAACGCCATGGCCGCCGAAACGGCGCGTTTCCAGCGGTCATAGGCGGCGTCCCGATCCTCGGCGGACAGTTTCGGTTCGAACCGGCGATCCAGTGCCCAGGTTTCCGCAAATCCCTGCTGATCCGGATAAACACCCGCCCGCATCCCGGCCAGCCACGCTGCGCCAAGGGCGGTGGTTTCCTGCATGACCGGGCGGTCCACTTCAGCGCCCAAGTAGTCCGACAGCCCCTGCATGGCCCAGTCCGAGGCGCTGGCACCTCCGTCCACGCGCAGGGTCACGTCGGTTTCGGCCCCCCAGTCGCCCTGCATGGCGTGCCACAGATCGCGGGTTTGATAAGCGATACTTTCCAGAGTGGCCTTGGCAAATTCCGCGCGGCCCGAATTGCGGGTCAGACCAAACACGGCGCCACGGCAATCGGGTTTCCAATATGGCGCACCGAGCCCGGTGAAGGCAGGTACCAAAACAACGTGTTGGTTCGGATCGGCCTGTTGCGCCAGTTCACCGCTTTCCGGGGCCGACTCGATGATCTGCAGCGCATCGCGCAGCCATTGCACTGCGGCCCCGGCCACAAAGATCGACCCTTCCAGCGCGTAGGTGCGCTTGCCGTCCAGTTGATACGCAATTGTCGTCAACAGACGGTTATTCGACTCAACCGGTTTGTCGCCCGTGTTCAACAGCGCGAAACAACCCGTTCCATAGGTCGATTTCATCATACCCGGCTGGAAACAGGCCTGCCCGATTGTGGCAGCCTGCTGATCTCCGGCTACGCCCAGAATCGGGATATTCCCCCCTAATAGGGTCGTATTCCCGAAATCCGAGGCGCAATCGTGCACTTCGGGAAGCATGTTTAAGGGCACGTCCAGCAGATCGCAGATCTCTGCGCTCCACTCACCTTTATGGATGTCGAACAGCAAGGTGCGGGCGGCGTTGGTGGCGTCAGTTGCGTGGCTGCGCCCTTCAGTCAGTCGCCAGATCAGAAAGCAGTCGATGGTGCCGAACATCAACTCTCCGGCTTCGGCGCGGTCGCGTGCGCCCGGCACGGTATCCAGCAGCCATTTGACCTTGGTGCCCGAGAAATACGGGTCGAGCAGCAAACCGGTCTGGGCGGTGACGTCATCCTCGCATCCGGCTTGCTTGTAGCGCGCGCAAATCTCGGCGGTGCGGCGGTCCTGCCAGACGATGGCATTGTGGATCGGCTTGCCGGTGGCGCGGTCCCAGACGACGGTGGTTTCACGCTGGTTGGTGATGCCGATCCCGACGATCTGGTCGGGGGTGACGCCGGTCGTCTCCATGACCTCGCGGCAAACGCGCAGAACGCTGTCCCAGATTTCTTCGGCGTCGTGTTCAACCCAACCTTCTTGCGGGAAATGCTGCGTGAACTCGTGCTGCGCGGTGCCAGCGCGCTGCATTTCCGCATCGAACAAAATGGCTCGTGATGAAGTGGTGCCCTGATCAATGGCGAGAATATACGTCATTCCTCGCGCCCCTCCCGTTTGGTTTTGCAGGACTTTAGCGCAAACAACGACAATCGGACCAGAGCGTTCAGACAGGAATATTGTCGATCAACCGCACCCCGTCCGCCCAGGCCGCTGCAAACAACCGCGCGGGGCGGCTGGCGTGGATCAGAGGCTCAAGCGTTTCGGCGCAGCGCAGCTGCACATATTCCACCTGAGTGAACCCTGCCGCCAGCAGGTCGGTCTCGGCTTTTGCGGCCAGCGTATCGAACGTGGTCCCGGCCTTCAGCGATTGGGCTATCCCCTGCATGATCCGATGCTTATTGGCAGCAATCGCCAACCCATCGGGCGACAGACGCAGGTTACGCGATGACATCGCAAGACCCGAGGGCTCGCGCACCGTGGGGCAGCCGATCACTTCGATCGGAATGTCCAGATCGCGAGCCATGCGGCGGACGATCATCAGCTGTTGATAGTCTTTTTCCCCAAAATAGGCTCGATCTGCCTGCGTTTGCAGAAATAGTTTCGCAACCACGGTGGCGACGCCATCGAAATGGCCGGGGCGGAACTCACCCTCCATCACATCGGTCAGGCCGGTCACAGAGACATTGGTGGCAAAGCCCTGCGGGTAGATCTGTTCGGGTTCGGGAACATAGATCACATCGACACCGTAAGGGGCCAGTTTTTGCGCATCCTCGTGTTCGGTGCGCGGGTATTTGGCCAGATCTTCGGGGTTATTGAACTGTTTGGGGTTCACAAAGATCGTCACGATCACCCGGTCGGTGCCGGCCTTTGCGGCCTCGACCAGCGACAGATGCCCCTGATGTAGCGCGCCCATGGTCGGAACCACGCCGATGGTTTCACCATTGCGGCGCCATTTTGTAGTCAGTGCACGCAGTTCGGACAGGCGGCGCAGGATAGGGGCAGTCATGCCTTGGGCCCTTTGGAAGGAGCCTGATCGGCAAAGACATGTTCGTCGGCAGGAAAGGCGCGGGCGCGCACTTCGGCGGCGTATTCGGCGATGGCGGCCTCGGCTTGCGGGCCCAGCTCGGCATAGCGTTTTACGAATTTTGGTTTGAAGGCGGTGAAGAAGCCGACCATGTCATCCACCACCAAAATCTGCCCGTCGCACCCAGCAGATGCACCAATGCCGATGGTCGGGATAGCGACCTCGGCCGTGATCTGGTCGGCCAAACCCTGCGGCACCTTCTCAAGCACTACAGAAAACGCACCAGCTTTGGCCACAGCGCGGGCATCGGCAAGAACGGCTTCGGCCTGTTCGTCACGGCCCTGAACTTTGTACCCACCTAGCGTGTTGATCGATTGCGGCGTCAGGCCGATATGCGCCATAACCGGGATGCCGCGCTTGACCAGAAAGCGGATGGTTTCGGCCATCTCGACGCCACCCTCCAGCTTGACCGCCCCCGCGCCGGTTTCCGCCATAAGGCGGGCGGCATTGCGAAAAGCTTGTGCGGGGCTTTCCTCGTAACTGGCAAAGGGCATGTCGATGACCATCATTGCCCGCTCCAGACCGCGCGCGACGGCCTGACCGTGCAGGATCATCATTTCCATCGTCACACCAAGGGTCGATTCCAGCCCGTGCAACACCATGCCGACGCTGTCGCCCACCAGAACGAAATCGCAATGGGCATCCATCAACCGCGCCATCGGCGTAGTATATGCGGTCAGGCTGACCAGTGGTTCCGTGCCTTTTCGGGCACGAATGTCCTCGGCATTTGGGGCTTTTTTACGGGCGGTGGCGCTCATGGTCGCTCCTCCGGGGTTCATGTTGCAGCGCGGCATAGCAGATTGCACATGGTTATAGAAACCCCGGTTGCGCGAACATTCCCTTGATTGACCCGAGATTTAAGGGGACATTGTTTAAAGAAACGCCCGTAAAACAGCGGGTTCAGCTATTTCAGACGGGGGGATTTTTAACCATGCAGACGTTGCGATCATTTGCATCTGTACTGGCGCTGGGGGCCAGCGTCTTTGCTACCGGGGCCTTGGCCAAGTCCGATATCACCATCGCGATGCAGCTTGAGCCCCCGCATCTGGATCCCACAAGTGCTGCGGCGCAGGCGATCGATTCCGTGGTGTACACAAATATCTTCGAGGGTCTGACCCGGTTTATGGGGGATGGTTCGGTCGTGCCGGGCCTAGCCGAAAGCTGGGAGATATCCGAGGACGGTACCGTTTATACATTCAAGCTGCATGATGGCGTCACGTTCCACGATGGCACCACCATGGACGCCGAAGACGTCAAGTTCACCTTGGATCGTGCCACGGCCGAAGACAGTGCCAATGCGCAAAAGGCGCTGTTTGCAGCCATTGAAAGCGTTGAGGTTGTCGATCCTCTGACGGTCAAGGTTACCCTGTCCGAGCCTACCGGGAATTTCTTGTTCAATATGGCCTGGGGCGATGCAGTGATCGTCTCGGCAGACAGTATCGACACCATCAAGACCAACCCCGTGGGCACCGGTGCCTTCACCTTTGGCAACTGGATGCAGGGCGACAGCATTACGCTGAACAGAAACCCGAATTACTGGGGTGATCAGCCTGCGTTAGAGACAGCCACATTTAAGTTCATTTCGGACCCGACCGCCGCTTTTGCTGCGATGATGGCCGAGGATGTGGACGTGTTTGACAATTTTCCTGCGCCTGAAAACCTGCCTCAGTTCGAGGCCGATCGGCGCTTTCAGGTGCTTGTTGGCACGACCGAAGGCGAAACCATCGTGTCGACCAACAACAAGAAACCGCCCTTTGACGATATTCGCGTGCGGCAAGCGCTGGCCCATGCCATCGACCGGCAAGCGATTATTGATGGCGCGATGTTTGGTTACGGCACCCCGATCGGTACTCATTTTGCGCCTCATAACCCGGCCTATGTCGATCTGACTGGCACCTCGGCCTATGACCCGAAGAAGGCCGCCGAACTGCTGGCCGATGCGGGCTATGAAAAGGGGTTTGAGACCACACTCCACTTGCCACCGCCATCCTATGCCCGACGCGGGGGTGAGATCGTCGCCGCGCAGTTGGCCGAAGTCGGCATCAAGGCCGAGATCATCAACGTGGAGTGGGCGCAGTGGCTGGAAACAGTTTTCAAGGGCAAGGATTATGATCTGACCATCGTCAGTCATACCGAACCGATGGATATCGGCATCTACGCGCGCCCTGACTATTATTTCCAGTATGATAGCCTGGATGCGCAGACGCTGATGGATATCCTGAATGGAACGACCGACCCGGACGAGCGTAAAAAGCTGCTGGGTGAAATGCAGCGCCTGATCGCCAATGACTTTGTCAACGGTTACCTGTTCCAACTGGCCAAGCTGGGGGTCGCCAAGGCGGGTGTGCAGGGGTTGTGGAAAAATGCGCCCACCGCTGCCATCGACCTGACCCAAATCAGCTGGTCCGAATAACCAATTCCCGTGGCTGCAATCGGTGGCCCCGGGTTTGTGTACATCAGAGCGAGCCTGAACATGACCGTGGTCCGCGCCATTTGCATTATTGTTTTAGCCCTGTGCCTGATCTCTTTCAGCGGTGGTCAGGTATCGGCACAGAATGGGTTAGAGCGCGGGCTGGGGACGCTGGTCGGCACGCCTGAAAACCCGTTGCAGGTTGGCATTGGTATCCGCATTGATCAGGTCACAAGCGTAGATCAGAAGGCCGAGAATTACGGTGCTGTGGTTGTTCTGCGTGCCGAATGGACCGACCCGGCGCTGGCTTTTGATCGCGAGGCAGTCGGGCGGGACTTCCAAGTCTTCAACCCTCCGGCATTGGCAGATCACGCGCGTGGTCTTGGGGCGATTGTACCGGCCTTTGTTGTCCACAACCAGCAGTCCAACAAATGGATACACGAATCCGCGGCCTCGCTGCGTCATGACGGCGAGGTGGTTTATGTCGAAAAATCTTCGCTGACTTTGCAGGCCCCGCATTTTGATTTCCGCAAATACCCTTTCGACACGCAACAGTTCTTTTTCGAAGTCGTGTCGGTTTTTCCGTCCGGCTACGTGACTTACTACCCGCTTGAAGAGTTTTCCGGCCTCGGTGACCTGCTGGGAGAAGAAGAGTGGATATTGGACAACGCACGGGTTCAACACTCGACAGTCATTGGTCTGTCCGGTCGCGACAGCGATCAGATTGCGCTGGCGTTTGAGGGCCACCGTCACCTGACTTATTACGTGATCCGGGTTTTCCTGCCGATGCTGGTTCTGATTACAGTGGGCTGGGCGCTGTTTTTCCTCGATGAATATCGACGCCGGATTGAGATCGCCGGGGGCAACCTGCTGGTCTTTGTAGCCTTCAATTGGGCGATTTCTGCCGACCTGCCCAAGCTTGGATACCTGACCTTTCTGGATTTTGTTCTGCAATGCATGTTCCTGATGACCGGGGCGTTGATCGTGTTCAACGTGGCCTTGCGCAAATTAAAGGTCTCTGGGCGCGAGGACGGTGCGAGAATGCTGGACAATTACGCGATCAAGTGGATCTATCCTCTGGGCTATGCCGCCATCGTCGGCTATGCGATTTTTGCCTATCTGCTGGTGCCTTAGGTGCTGGACCCGCGCGATATGTGATCCTAACGTGGTCTCAATGCTCCGCTATGCCCTCAAACGCCTGATATCTCTGCTGATCAGCCTTGTGGTTGCATCAGTGGTCATCTTTGCAGTGATCGAGGTGGCTCCGGGCGATCCGGCCTCATTCATGTTGGGCGTGAATGCACAAGAGGATACGCTAGCCGCGCTGCGGGCCGAGCTTGGGTTGGACGGCTCTAAAGTGCAGCGTTATTTAACGTGGGTAGGCGGCATGTTGGTGGGGGATTTCGGCACCTCCTACACCTATCGCACGCCGGTGTCGCAGATGATCGCGGACCGGTTGTGGGTGTCTCTGCCGCTGGCGCTTTATGCGCTGACGTTGTCCACCCTGATCGCCTTTCCCGCTGGGATCTACGCTGCTGCGCGCCGGGGAAAGCCCGGAGACCTGACGGTAATGGGGGCGACGCAGCTGGGTATTGCGGTGCCGAATTTCTGGTTCGCGATGATGCTGGTGCTGATCTTCGCCATCAATTTGCGATGGTTCAACGCCGGAGGGTTCGTCGGTTGGGACAATGGGTTCTTGGCCGGAATGCACTCGCTGACCTTGCCCGCCATTGCGCTGGCCTTGCCTCAGGCGGCCATTCTGGCACGGGTCATGCGGTCTTCCCTGCTGGATATCCTGGGTGAGGATTTCATGCGCACTGCGCGCGCCAAGGGCTTGTCGCGCCGTCAGGCCCTTTGGCGGCACGGGGTACGCAACGCGCTGATCCCGGTACTGACCATTGTCGGGTTACAGTTCTCTTTCCTGCTGGCCGGGTCGATTATCATCGAGCAGGTATTCTATTTACCCGGTCTCGGCCGGTTGGTGTTTCAGGCCATTTCGGCGCGTGACCTGATCGTGGTTGAATCCGTTGTCATGCTGTTGGTTTTCGCGGTCATCACCGTGAATTTTCTGGTCGATCTGGCCTATGCCGCTGTTGACCCGCGCCTGAGGAGCCGGACATGAGGCGCAATCTAATCCTTGGTGCGACTCTGTCTTCTCTGGTGTTGCTGGCGGCGCTGATCTCGTTCGTATGGACGCCTTATGACCACGCAGCGCTGAACATTCCCAGTAAACTACAGCCGCCAAATTCGCAGCATGTGTTTGGCACCGATCATTTTGGCCGGGACATGTTTTCGATGATCATGGTCGGTGCGCGGACCTCGATTGCCGTGGCATTGGTGGCGGTGGGTATAGGCATGGCGCTGGGCGTGCCTCTTGGCCTGACTGCTGCGGCACGCAAGGGGTCGTGGCTTGATGAGGTAATCATGCGCGGCAATGATCTGGTCTTTGCCTTTCCCTCGCTGGTCATCGCCATCCTGATCACCGCCGTATTCGGTGCCGGAGCAATCAATGCCATCATTGCCATCGGCATTTTCAACATTCCCGTCTTCGCTCGCATAACCCGCGGCGCGGCTCTGTCGCTTTGGGAGCGTGAGTTCATTCTCGCCGCCCGTGTGTCAGGCAAAGGTGCAGCGCGTATCTCGGCGGAACATATCCTGCCCAATGTGGCGAACTTGCTGATCGTGCAGGGGACTATCCAGTTCTCGCTAGGGATACTCGCCGAAGCGGGCCTCTCCTATGTCGGTCTTGGCGCGCAGCCACCCACGCCCAGCTGGGGTCGGATGCTGGCCGATGCGCAGACAATGGTCAGTTTTGCTCCGCATTTGGCTCTGATTCCCGGCTTGGCGATCATCGTCACGGTGTTGGGGTTGAACCTATTGGGCGACGGGCTGCGCGACTGGCTGGACCCGCGGATCAAGGTGGCGCGCGCATGAGGTTGCTGCAGATCGAAAACCTGTCTGTGGCCATCCACGGGACGGAAATCCTGAAGCAGGTCAGCTTTTCCATCGACCCCGGCCAGATCTTGGCCGTAACAGGTGAGAGCGGCTCGGGCAAATCCATGACCGCATTGGCGGTGATGCAGTTGTTGCCCAATGGGGCCAAAACAGAAGGATCAATCCGGCTCGAGGGCCAAGACCTGCTGAACTGTCCCGAGGCCGAGATGTGCGCCCTGCGCGGCGCGTCCATTGGGATGGTGTTTCAGGAACCGATGACGGCGCTCAACCCGGTCAAGACCATCGGTGATCAGGTGATGGAGACCATCCTGATACACAAAGCCATGTCCCACGCGCAGGCCCGCGAACGCGCCAAGGAGGTCCTGACCCGCGTCGGCTTGCCGTCCGATCAGTTCTCGCTGTCACGCTACCCGCACGAGTTATCCGGGGGACAACGTCAGCGGGTAGTGATCGCCATGGCCATCGCCTTGCGACCCAAGCTATTGATCGCGGATGAGCCGACAACGGCGCTGGATGTGACCACGCAAGCGCAAATCCTCGACCTGCTCAAAGGGTTGGTGGAAGAATATGGCATGGGGCTGCTGATAATCACCCATGATCTGGCGGTGGTGTCCGATTTGGCAGATCGGATTGTTGTGATGCGACACGGCGAGGTGGTCGAAAGCGGGGCAACGGCCGAATTGCTGCACAACATGCAGCACCCCTACACCCGAATGCTGTTTGAGGCCTCAAACCATCAGGTGACGCTTCCGCAACCGCCGCAGCCACGCCCATTGCTTGAGGTTAAAAACGTCGTTCGTGATTATCGTCTGCCCAGGAAACGTCTGTTCGGGGTGCCGGGCCAGCACCGTGCGGTGAATGATGTCAGCTTCACCCTCAATCGGGGTGAGCGTCTGGGATTGGTCGGTGAGTCCGGCTGTGGAAAATCGACCCTAACAAAGGCAATATTAGGGTTGGCGGACGTGCAGAGCGGTGAAATTCGGCTGGACGGTAAGCCTGTCTTTTCGGGTCACACGCCCAACCGGGATGTGCGTCGCAAGGTGCAAGTGGTGTTTCAGGATCCCTATGGCAGTTTTAATCCCCGCCATCGCGTCGCGCGTCTGATCACCGAGCCGTTTTATCTGTTGGACGCACCGCCAACTGGGGCGGAACGACAGGACCGTATCGACGAGATACTGGCGGCTGTGGGTCTCAGCCCCAATGATGCCAGCAAGTACATCCACGAATTCTCGGGCGGGCAGCGGCAGCGGATCGCCATTGCCCGTGCCTTGATCATCCGCCCGGAACTGATCCTGTTTGATGAGGCGGTCTCGGCTTTGGATGTATCCGTTCGGGCACAGATTCTGGATCTGCTGGCCGAGCTGTGCGCCGCCTATGATCTGACCTATCTTTTCATCAGTCATGATCTGAGTGTCGTACGCACGATCACTGACCGGGTTTTGGTCATGAAAGCGGGTAGGATCGTTGAACACGGCGAGACGGAACAGGTCTTTTCGGACCCGCAACACCCCTATACCCAAAGTCTGATACAGGCCGCACCGACTCTGCCCGAGATCGGTAGAAGCATGGCTAAACCTATTTGTTAGAGCCTAAACGGAGGTCCCAATGTCCAATTCAATCTGGTTCAATCCCACCCTTTGCCTGATTGGCGGCGCGTGGGTTCCCTCAGTCTCACAGCAGACGATCCCGATGATTGACCCGTCGGATGGCTCGGAAATCTGCCAGATCGCACGAGGGACCGACGCGGACATACATAAGGCGGTCGACGCCGCCGAAGCTGCTCTGGATGGTAACTGGGGTCGCAAAACCGCATTGGAGCGGGGACGCATCCTTACACGTTTGGGGCAGATGGTTTTAGAGCGCGTTGATGACCTTGCCAAGCTTGAGGCAATGGATGTGGGAAAACCGCTGACGCAGGCGCGCGCCGATGCAGTGGCCCTGGCGCGATATTGCGAGTTTTACGGCGGAGCGGCGGACAAAGTGATGGGCGAGACGATCCCCTATCTGGATGGCTACACTGTATATACCCTGCGTGAACCACATGGGGTGACCGGCCATATCGTTCCGTGGAATTATCCGATGCAGATTATTGGCCGCTCGGTCGGGGCCGCGCTGGCGATGGGCAATGCCTGTGTGCTGAAACCCGCAGAAGAGGCCTGTCTGACCGCGCTGGCCTTTGCCCACCTGGCACAACAGGCCGGTCTGCCCCCTGGTGCGCTGAACGTCGTGCCGGGATTAGGGGCTGAAGCCGGGGCCGCGCTGACGGCACATCCGGGCGTAAACCATATCTCGTTCACCGGCTCGGTCGCCACGGGCGCGCTGGTCCAGCAGGCGGCGGGGCGCAATGTGGTGCCGGTGACGCTGGAATTGGGCGGAAAGTCCCCGCAATTGGTATTTGACGATGCCGATCTTGATACGGCGCTGCCGTTTCTTGTGAATGCGGGCATTCAGAACGCAGGGCAGACCTGTTCGGCTTCGTCCCGTATTCTTGTGCAGCGTAGGGTATATGAGGAGGTGAAAGCTCGAATGGCAGAAGCGTATTCCGAGCTGACCGTTGGTCCGGCGCAAGAGGATTTGCGGGTTGGACCGCTGATCTCCATCCGTCAGAAAGAGATCGTGACCGAATTTCTAGCCAAGGGCGCGGATCTCAGCGTCGCCGGTCGGGGGCGCATTATTGATCATGCGCCAGATGACGGCGCTTATGTGCAGCCCACCCTTTTTGCCGATGTCCCTCCTGATCACATTCTGGCTCAGGATGAGATATTTGGCCCGGTGCAAGTTCTGATCCCCTTTGAGACCGAGGAAGAAGCCATCCAGATCGCCAACGCCACCGAATACGGTCTGGTCGCCAGCGTCTGGACCCGCGACGGCGCAAGACAGATGCGGCTGGCGAAACGGTTGCGCTCGGGTCAGGTGTTTATCAACAACTACGGCGCGGGCGGCGGGGTGGAATTGCCCTTTGGCGGAGTTGGAAAATCAGGTCACGGCCGCGAAAAAGGGTTCGAAGCGCTCTATGGGTTCTCACAGGTGAAAACCGTGGCTGCGTACCATGGTTAGGGTCTAAACGATGACCTCAATCGACTGCTGCGTGCCGACGCCGAACACCCGCTTGTAGCGTTCGATTTCATCCTTCGGCCCCATCGCCTTTTCCGGGTTGTCCGACAGTTTAACGGTCGGGCGTCCATTGGCCGAGATTGCTTTGCAGACCAGTGAAAACGGTGCCAGCGCGTCATTAGGCACCAACCCGCGGAAATCATTGGTCAACAAGGTGCCCCAGCCAAAGGATATATTTGCACGGTCCGCAAATTGGCTATGCAGTTCCTTAATCTTCTCGACATCCAGCCCGTCCGAGAAAATGATCCGCTTTTGTGTTGGGTCCTCGCCACGCGACTTCCACCAACTGATGGCGATCTCGGCACCTGCAGCCGGGTCGCCGCTGTCGACGCGGATACCGGTCCAGCCCGCCAGCCAATCGGGTGCATGGTTCAGAAACCCTTGCGTGCCATAGGTATCAGGCAGAATGATACGCAGATTGCCATCGTGCTCGTCATGCCAATCGCTCAAAACGTCATATGGGGCCTGCGCCAGCGCTTCATCCGTTTCGGCCAGTGCGGAATACACCATGGGCAGTTCATGCGCGTTGGTCCCGATTGCCTCAACCTCGCGGCGCATGGCGATCAGGCAATTTGAGGTGCCGGTAAATGCCGAGCCCAGCCCTTCGATCATCGCTTGCGTGCACCAGTCCTGCCAAAGGAAGGAATGCCGTCGGCGCGTGCCGAAATCAGCAATGCCCAGCCCGTCGATCTGGCGCAACTGTTCGATTTTTTCCCACACTCGGGTCATCGCGCGGGCATAAAGCACCTGCAGTTCGAACCGGCGCATATTGTTCAGAACCGCGCGGGACCGCAGTTCCATCAACACCGCAAGCGCGGGAATCTCCCACAGCATGACTTCATGCCATTTGCCTTCGAATGTCAGTTCAAACTGATCGCCCTTGCGCTCCAGGTGATAGGGCGGCAGGCGCATATTCTCGAACCACTCCATGAAGTCCGAGCGGAACATCTGCCGTTTTCCGTAGAAGGTATTGCCCCGCAACCAGGTGCTTTCACCCCGGCTGAGGCTGAGCGACCGGATGTGATCCAATTGTTCGCGCAACTCGCCTTCGTCAATCAATTCAGCCAAAGGAATGTGATTCGACCGGTTGATCAGTGAAAAAACCACATCCGTTTGGGGCTTATTTCGAAACACTGACTGGCACATCAGCAGTTTGTAGAAGTCTGTGTCGATTAAAGACCGGACAATCGGGTCAATCTTCCATTTATGATTGTACACGCGCGTCGCAATATCGACCATGGGGAACTCCTGCGATTTCCGTTGTTAGATCAATAGGTGCATGGATTGGCAAGAGTGGCTAGATTGGGGACAGTGACAAGGTTTAATTAGTGAATGGGTCTCGAGTACGACTTTGATATTGTGGCGATCGCACCGCATGAAGTGGATCCTGAACACGGTGTGGCTGCCGTAACAGGTCACCGCGCCGTGCGTGCTTCGTTTCGCAATACTCGAACTGTTCAGGCTCTGCACAGTGCGTCTCCGAAGATTCGCCGAATATTTGCTGAATCAGGTTTTAGCCTTGAGGCAAGAGGTGGAGACCTACCGCATGGCCTTTACTGGGCCGAAGACGCACAAGACCGTGAACGTATCCTGAAACGGTTGTTTGCAAATATCCGCAACATGGGTGTGCAAGGTGAGAATTGTGGAGATTTCGATTTCTGGCAGTTTCTCGATGACGTGAAAAGAGCGCGACCAAAAGCAGAGATTATCCGTGATCTGCCGGACCAAACACCAAAGCCGAAGCAACCCACCGAGGCTAAGCCAAAAAGGCGGTCAATTTTTATGCGTGTCGGAGTTGCGTTTGGCCTGGCCGTTCTTGTGATTGCTATCCTGCGATATCTGGCTTCGATCGGGGCCACCCCCTAGGCCAAAGTGACTCCTGCGGCCCGCATGGCGCTAATTGCGGCAGCCAGCGATCCATCCAAATCAATTGCCCGACAGGCCTCCATCCGCACCGTTACGTCAAACCCAAGCCGCGCTGCGTCCGCGGCCGAGAAATAAACGCAGAAATCCGTAGCCAATCCCACCAGAGTCAGTTTGTCGATACCACGCGCGGTCAGATACCCTTGCAGCCCTGTCGGCGTGGTCTGGTCATTCTCAAAAAAGGCGGAATAGCTGTCGATGCTGCTGCGGAATCCTTTCCGAAGGATCAGATCGCCGTCTGTACGCAGATCTGGATGAAATTCGGCGCCATGCGTTCCTTGCACACAGTGATCCGGCCACAGGACCTGAGGGCCATAGGGCATTTCGGTCAGGTCGAATGGGTTTTTCCCTGCATGGGAACTGGCGAATGAGGAATGCCCAGCCGGATGCCAATCCTGAGTCAGGATCACAGAGTCGAAATCATCCATCATGGCGTTGATCGCGGGAACAATCTCATCTCCACCGGGAACCGCCAACGCGCCGCCGGGGCAGAAATCGTTCTGAACGTCGACTACGAGCAGGGCATGGGGCATCTCGGTCTCCTTTTCACTATCGGTACGGGGATGGGCAGGGGGCGTCAATCCGATCCCTTGCGACTCTTTGAATGCGGGTTTAGACGGCCCTTATGTATACGATAGCTGCTCTCTATCACTTCACCCGTTTCCCGGATCACGCTGCCCTGCGCGAGCCGCTGCTGGACCTGTGCCGCGCACAATCCGTCAAAGGCACATTGCTGCTGGCGCAGGAGGGGATCAACGGCACTATCGCAGGCCCCCGTGCCGGGATCGACACCGTACTGTCGCATATCAAGTCGCTGCCCGGTTGCGCCGATCTTGAGTTGAAAGAAGCCACCGCCGATCATCCGCCCTTTGGCAAGATGAAGGTGCGGTTGAAGAAAGAGATCGTGACCATGGGCCAGCCGGATGTCGATCCGCGCGCCCGTGTCGGCAACTATGTCGAACCCGAGGACTGGAATGACCTAATCCGCTCAGACGATGTGGTGGTGATCGACACGCGCAACGATTACGAGGTGGCGATTGGCACGTTCGAAGGTGCAATAGACCCTGAAACAGCTAGTTTCCGCGAGTTTCCGGCTTGGTGGGAAGACAACAAGGACCGTTTCCACAACAAGCGCGTCGCCATGTTCTGCACCGGTGGCATTCGCTGCGAGAAATCCACCAATTTCCTGCTGGGGCAGGGGGTCGAGGATGTATATCACCTGAAAGGCGGCATCCTGCGCTATCTTGAGGAAATGCCCTCTGATGACAGCACCTGGCAGGGTGAGTGTTTTGTGTTCGACAATCGCGTTTCAGTTGGACACGGGTTGGTCGAGGGACCGCACAACCTGTGCCACGGCTGCCGCCGCCCGATCCTGCCCGAGGATATGAAACGCCAGGAATATGAACACGGCGTGTCTTGCCATCAATGCGTGGATGAGACCTCGGAAGCTGACAAGATGCGTTTTCGCGAACGGCAAAAACAGATTGGTCTGGCACGCCAGCGCGGGCAAGAGCATCTGGGCGCCGACTAACTCTCTGATAAATAAAGTTGCGGGCGCGTGTCGGAATGTCGATCATAGTGCCCGTATCGCCGTATCGGAGGTTACATGCGCCGCGACCCGAAAACTCTGGAAGAATGGAAATCGACTCTGGTTGCCGCACTGGGTTTGGTGATCGTGAGTTTTGTCGCCTGGTACGGTCTTTCACGGCTGAGTGAGACGACCGCAGGGGACAAGATCGGCACAGCAACCACAGTGTTGCTGATGATCTGGTTGGTGTCGCAGACCTGGTACTACATAACCCAGGTGAAAACACCGCGCCGTCAACTGCTGCTGATGGGGATTTCTTTCATTCAGGTCGTGCCGTTCCTGTTCGCCGCTGTCTACGGCTCTTTTGGATATTACGATCTGTGTGTTGTGGGGGCCAAAGGGCCTTCGGATGTTCTGTATTTTTCTTACGTAACTTTCACGACCGTCGGTTTCGGTGATTTGCATCCCGCTGGCCTTTGCCGAGGTCTGGCTGTGGCCGAGGCAATTACCGGATATATACTGCTTGGCTTGTTCGTCGCGGCCGCAGTGGGCATTTACGCGCGCGATCACGGCCGACACTGACCTATCACTTGTTGTGATCGATCCACGCAGACATGGCGTGTTTGTCCCGGAAACACTCGGACGGGATCGGCCTGCGTTTGCTGCGCGAAATCCGCTCGGCAAAGGCCACCTGTTTGCCAGAAGGATAATTGGAAAAGGGCGATGGGTCGTGCGGTTTATGCGCCGAAATCCAGGCTGACATCGACTTTCGGTCGCGCCGCGCCTCAACAGGAATTTCCAGCGCCGACTGTTCGGCAATCGCGCGGGCATATCGCATCTGCCGGTCGGTCACCGGTAGCAGGTGATAGTCATTGGATGGTCCGCTCAGGGCGGAATTTCGTGAGTACTGGGCCATCGGATGTTCCTCTGACTGTGTGGAACAAATATAGAACATTAACCATTTATTTCAAGAGATGATGGTGGGGCTGGGCGGGAAACCGCAGGCTCCCTGTTTATTGACTGATCAATCAAAAAACGATAAATCCGCTTGGAAATGCCCTGCGCAGACAGGCGGGCACACATGAAAAGGACGCGGCATGAAATATCAGCCTAAGGCCAGCCACTTCATTGATGGCGAATATGTTGAGGACACGAACGGCGCTCCGATCGACGTCATCTACCCGGCGACCGGAGAAGTCATCGCGCGGCTGCATTCGGCTACACCTGAGATTGTCAATAAGGCTCTAAACAGTGCCAAACAGGCTCAGGCAGAATGGGCTGCGATGTCAGGAACCGAGCGTGGGCGTGTTCTGCGCCGCGCTGCTGACATCATGCGTGACCGCAATTATGAACTGTCGGTCCTGGAAACTCATGACACCGGTAAGCCCTTGCAGGAAACACTCGTGGCAGACGCGACAAGCGGCGCTGATGCGCTGGAGTATTTCGGCGGTCTGACGGCCTCATTGACTGGCGAACACATCCCACTGGGTGGCGGCGACTTTGTTTACACCATCCGTGAGGCACTGGGCGTTTGCGTGGGGATAGGCGCGTGGAACTACCCGACCCAGATCGCCTGCTGGAAAGGTGCACCTGCACTGGCCTGCGGCAACACGATGGTGTTCAAACCCTCAGAAACTACACCTCTTTCCGCGTTGAAAGTGGCCGAGATTCTGATCGAAGCCGGTGCGCCAAAAGGCGTTTATAATGTGGTGCAGGGCTATGGCGACGTGGGCGCGTTGCTGGTCACTGATCCGCGCGTGGCCAAGGTTTCGCTCACCGGGTCTGTGCCGACCGGCCGCAAGGTATACGCCGCAGCGGCAGACGGCATGAAGCACGTCACGATGGAACTGGGCGGAAAATCCCCGATGATCGTGTTTGACGATGCAAATATTGAAAACGCCGTTTCGGGTGCGATTCTGGGTAACTTTTATTCTTCGGGGCAGGTTTGCTCCAATGGCACCCGTGTATTCGTTCAGAAAGGCATCAAAGAGGCCTTCCTAGCCCGTCTGTCCGAACGCCTTGCCACTGCGAAAATCGGCGACCCTCTGGATGAAGATATCAACTTTGGGCCCATGGTCAGTGAAAACCAGATGAACATTGCGCTGAGCTATGTCGAAAAGGGCAAAGCCGAAGGCGCGCGGTTAGTCTTTGGTGGTGCGCGCATCGCAGTTGACGGGTTCTACATGCAGCCTACAGTTTTTGCCGATGTCACTGACAATATGACCATCGCGCGCGAGGAAATCTTTGGCCCGGTTATGTCCGTGCTCGATTTCGACACCGAGGAAGAGGTTCTTGCCCGCGCCAATGACACCGAGTTCGGGCTGGCAGCCGGGGTGTTTACCAATGACCTGACCCGCGCCCATCGCATTGTGGCAGGGTTCGAGGCGGGTACTTGTTATATCAACACCTACAACCTCGCCCCGGTCGAGGCCCCCTTTGGTGGGTCGAAGATGTCTGGTGTCGGACGTGAGAATTCGAAATTGGCGATCAACCACTTCAGCGAGATGAAAACGGTTTATGTTTCGATGAATGACGTCGAAGCGCCTTACTGATCAAGATGACGATCTAAGCTCTGTTCCGTACAAAACTCTGTATGGAACGGGGCGGTTCAGTGGGAACCAAAAAGGGGGGCTTTCAGCCGCGCGTCTTTGCCCTTCATTAAAGCTGTTTGTTGAATTCAGACAAATGACGCCTGTCTCTCGAAATTCTCAAAATCGCGATCAAGTCCCGGCACTCCTTTCACCGGAACATAGTTGGTTTGCAGCCTTTATCTCTGAGAATTAGAGGACCAAATGGCAGAGCTTAAAAATCCATCTGACTCGTAAAACCCCAGTGTTAGAGCCGTTTTAATCCTTCTGCAGTGCCTCGAACAACTCGGCTATCTTTTCGCGAGTCGCCGCGCTGTCACGCAGTAAATTCTCGGCGTCGGCCAGTGGTTTGTCAGGCACACGTAATTGTGGCGCGGTTAGATCCTGAGTCATCTGCACAACCTTGCTGAACTTCGTGCCATATTGCAGATCCACTTCATCTGGCAGATCAGCAAGCCAAAACAAACGGTTTGCTTCATTCACATAATCGGAACCGCGCATCAGAGCACCCGCCGCTGCATAATCCTGGACTGCGGTCAAAGCTTCGGCACGCAGCGCAACGCCCGCATCTGTTGGATCGTCGCCCAGTTCCAGCATCGCTTGATGGGGGCGCTGCGCCAAAAGTGCGGCCCTGGCACGCAGGCGGGCCCGCTCACCCCGCCTAACCCTATCCTGAGGACGTTTTGCCAGAGCATGTGCCTGTCGCGAGAACCCGAGGTTTGCCAACCTGCCTGCTGCGGCAATGGCGGTGTCCGTTGTCAGTTCCATCGATTGCGCGGATGGCATGCTGAGGATACGGCGTAAAAAAGTGGCGTCATCGGCCCGTTCGGTCAAAATTAACACCACACGATTCAGCATCTTGGCGTTTGCTGGGTCGTTCGGCATTTCCGCAACAAGGTCGAGCGCCGCGTCGAATTCTTGACCCAAACTCAGCGCAACCGCATGGGTCTGCTGCATCGTTGGGCCGATCTCGGCCCTGCGGAACTCGACCGTGTAGGATTCAGACAATTGGAGTTCCTGAGGCGACATTGATCCGCGTTCGGTCCAGCGTTTGTCGACCAGACGAACCAACGCCAACGGGGCTTCCAGGGTGGCGTCCAGTGATCCGATCACTTCGGTGAGCAATGTTTCGGTTCTGGGTGTGTCACCTTCGGCCGATGAAACTTTGGCCTTTGCCTGCGTTACACTTGCCCGGGCTTGTGTTCTGACCCGATCAACCGAACGCAAAATTCGGCGGGCGGCTTCCAGTTCGTCCCCGTCCACCAGAATTTCAGACAGTGCCGGACCGACATGGCGCCGTAAGTGATCAGGTAAACGCGCAAATGCCTGTTCTATCGCCGTCAAGTTGGCGTCCGCGCGCAAGCGACCTTCGGATAGTACTGCCCACAAAGCGGCATTGCTGTCGCATCGTTGTAGTTCCGAGAACGGGTTTTTCCCAGTCAACGGCCCATGGTCCAGAACGCGGGCAATAGCGGCGATACGCTCAGATTCGGCCGATTGATCTCCCAGCAGACCGAGAGCCGTTTGTGCTTCGGCACCGAAGCCGGAATATGCATAAAGCTTGGCCAGTTGCAGCGCGTGCGTTTTGTCGATGATGTCGAACTCTTGAAAAAGACCAGACCGTAACTGCGCAGCCTGTTCGGTAAATGGCCGATGATCTGACCATTTCTCAAATGCAAATTCGGCGTTGGATATACAGGGTGGGCGGCGTTCTAACGGCGGGATGTCGGGGCCCAATAGCCCGTTCAGGTCGTCTAGAATTGTAGTCACCTGTACGTTCAACTCGACATTTGAAGGCATAAACAGAGTCTGATTACTGGTAGATGCACGTGATCCAGCCGGAGCAATGTTAAGGTCCACGATCCCTCGATCCGCCCCTTGCAGCAGCCGCGTCGACAGTTGGTCTTCGAAGCCGTTTGCGTTCAGATTCAGCAACGGCAGGGCCGGGGCATCAATTGTCAGATCGGAACCTCGCGTTTTCTTAGGGGCCTTGGGCAGAACGGGTAACGGGATGTCGCTGGTCGGCGGTGACAGGAATGTCCCGGGCGCGATGTCCATCACGATCATTGTTTGCTTGAACAAAAAGGCCGAGGCGACACAGTCGCAACCAAACTCCAACTCAAGAGCCGCGCCGGGTTCCGGTTGGGAAATTGCCGCCAATCGGTTTTCGGTCAGCCGTTGAAAGACTGAGCCGGTTTGAAAGACCACATCCTTCAGTTCGACATTCAGACGCGCGCCATTCTTCGTCTGTTTCAAAACCCATCCTGTATCTGGCGGAACCTGAACAACCAGTCTGGTATAGCCTTCATGCTCGCCCGAGCGCACCGTCAAATTCTGGGCACTCGCGCCACTGGCCGTCGCGATCAGGGCAGAGACAACAATTGCGAACCGGGTCATGCCGCAGCCTGTTTAAGCTCTTTCAGTGCTTCTTCCAGTTCGGTGAAGTTCGGACGGTTGTGAGTTGGCGTATTCTGACGTCCGACTTCGATGCACATGGCCGCGTTGTGATTGTGCAGGTTGGCGACCAGAACCTCTTTGATCAATTGGTAGAAATGGTTGTCTTCTTCGACAACGGCCTTCAGCTTGCCTGCAAAAGGACCGACCAGACCGTAGGCCAGGAACACGCCCAGAAAGGTTCCCACAAGGGCGCCACCGATCAGTTTGCCCAACACTTCTGGCGGTTGGTCGATGGAACCCATCGTTTTGATCACCCCCAACACCGCCGCAACAATGCCCAAGGCAGGCAGGCCATCTGCAACCGTCTGCAAGGCGTGGCTAGAGTGCATGGCGTGGTGGAAATTCGCTTCCATTCGTTTCTCCAACACCTCTTCCACCTGATGCGGATCGTCATAGTTCATCGACGCCGACCGCATCGTGTCACAGATCAGGTCAACCGCCTCTTTATCCGATTGAATTTTCGGATAGGTCGAGAACAAAGAGGAGTTTTCAGGATCTTCGATGTGCTGTTCGACCTCGACCGGGTTGGCTTTGGCGATACGGATCAGCGAAAACAAAAGGCACAGAAGATCGCGGTAATCTTCGGATTTCCATTTTGGCCCCTTGAACACTTTGCCCATGTCCTTGGCCGTGTGTTTGACCGCGCTCATGTCGTTGCTGATCAAAAAAGCACCTACGGCTGCCCCACCGATCATCATCATCTCAAAGGGCAGGGATTTCATAATGATAGCCATTTTGCCACCCGCAGCCAGATAACCGCCAAACACCATGGCGAAGATGACGACAATTCCGATTAGTCCGATCATGGGAAGTCTCCAGCAAAGCCCTTTGAGGGGTTAAATCTTATTCCTGAGGGGCCGCCGCATTTCGACCGGCCATGATAACGCTGATTGTGTAAGCCGCCTCGGGGTTGAGCCCGGCCAGAATGCCTGCGGCCGCGTCCGGAGGCATGCGTGACATGAAACCGGCAGCGAAACCCGGATCCATCGTTTCAAACAGAGCGGCCGCGTCTTTTGGCTTCATGCTTTGATAGACATCCGTCAGGCGCGTCAGGTCGGTTTCGGCTGCCTTTTCGGCTATGGCGAGGGTTGCGCGCAGAGACTCTTCGGCCTCTTGCAGGGCGGCCAGACGCGTCTCGATCGCCTGATCGGCTATGGAAAGCGCCTTTTCCTTGTCCAATGCTGCCGCTTCGCGCCGCTTCACGGCTTCTTCCCGGCGCAGCAATTCAGTCAGCAATACCTGTGCTCCGGGCAGATCAGCTTGCGCCTGCTTCATCTTGGGTGCGAAAGGTTCGACCGTTTTCGCCAGCGCGGGCCCGGCCTCTAACCCAAGTCGAATCGCGGCAGACCCGATCATCAACAAAGAGATGACCGCCAGCACACCGCCTTTTGGACGCCTATCAGTTTGTCGCCCGGTCATGTGGTGTCCCCACCCTGTGAGCGGTCATGTCTGAAGAACATCAAACCACTGGGCCGCTTGGCCTGAGCCGCGGCAGATTCTTCTTTGCCCGATTCATCAGGCTCTTCTATAGCTTTTGTGCTTTCTTCCTGTTCCTCATTGGCTGCGTCTTTTGGGGCGGCGGCTGGCGCTGGTTCCTCTGTCTTTTCCTCAGGTGGAACGACATCGTGCATAGAAGCCATCATCAGCTCCAGCCGTTGTGCAACCGTTTCGGCCCGCTGCGTTAACTCTTTCAGAACCGCACCGGATTGGTCCGAAGCATCCCGCGCCGAATCCAGAGATTTCTTCAACTCCTCCGCTTGTGTCGACAGAATGGCAACCGCACCGCCCACTCCCCTTTCCAGATTGGTGAACCGCCTGAGCCGCCGGGACAGCACGAAACAATAAAGACCCGCACCCAACGCGCCGGCGACCAGCAAAATATCTGCAATCAGCTCCAAGTCCGCCTCCTAATTCAGTACAAATTCCATGACGAGGACATCGCGTACACGCCCCTCACCGACGACGAGTTCGATGCGCCGCAGAAGGTGGCCGCGGATGCGCATCAGGGCGAGCGAATCCTCAAGGTCAGACACTTCGACCGCGCGCAGGTAACCATTCAGGACGTCCATGATTCGCGGTTTCATCTTTTCAACGTCGGGGATGTGTTCGCTTTTCACCTCAAGCTGCGCGTGAAACTTCAAATGCCGCGAATCGCCTGCGTTTACCGAGACGATCACTGGCGGCAGGTCGATAAACCCCACCTGCGGCAAGGCCACTACGGACTTGTCTTTTCCCTTTTCCCCGACCTCTTCCGTCGTGGGCTTTCCCCCAAAGGGTAGCAGCCCAGAGGACGTCAGGAAAAAGCCTGTCCCAGCCCCGATAACGGCCAGAATCACCCCGATGATCATCCCCTTTTTCCCAGATTTATCTGGGGCTTCTGCCTGTTCTGCAGTCGCGTCAGCCATGGCGTCCTCATTTATCCGTTCTGCAATCGTCATAACCCGGCAGGGACTAACCGATTGTTAAGGGCAATCGTCCAAACAAGGGATGCGTCGGGCAGAATGTCGGCGAGTCGGAGGTGAGCGTGCAGCAGATCGGAACTGTCTGGGCAAGTTTGGACAGGCGTAAACAAATCATCGTCGCCGGTGCGGTCGTACTGGTATTCCTCGGGGTTCTGACGATGTCGCGACTGGTGACAGCGCCCTCAATGACCTTGCTCTATGCCGGGCTGGAAAGCGGTGCGGCGGGGGATATCGTCCGCTCGCTGGACCAGCGTGGGGTCCCGTACGAGGTTCGGGGCGGCTCGATATATGTGCCCGGTTCGCAGCGGGATGAGCTGCGTCTGACACTGGCCAGCGAGGGCCTGCCCGCCAATGGAAATCAAGGCTATGAACTGCTTGATTCACTCAGCGGGTTTGGCACCACGTCACAGATGTTCGACGCTGCCTATTGGCGTGCGAAAGAGGGTGAACTGGCCCGTACAATAGTCGGCAGCCCACATGTCAGTCAGGCGCGGGTGCATATCGCCAATGGCTCGAACAATCCATTTCAGCGTAGCGTTGCGCCGACGGCCTCTGTTTATCTGGTGCCGTCCGGGGCTCAGATCACGGCCGATCAGGCCAAGGCGATCCGTTTTCTTGTCGCCTCGGCAGTCAGCGGTATGGCGCCCGAGAATGTCACGGTGGTCGATTCAAACGGATCGGTGATCGGGGGGCAGGAAACTGCCGTTGCCGCTGATACCGCTGATGACAAGGCACGCCAGTTGCGCGAGCGGGTGATGCGGCTTGTCGAGGCGCGCGTTGGCACGGGTAATGCTGTGGTTGAGGTCAGCGTTGATACGGTGACCAAAACAGAATCCATTCGTGAACGCCGTTTTGACCCCAATGGCCGCGTCGCGATCAGCACCGATATCGAGGAGCGTTCGGACAGCGCTCGCAACCAGTCCGCTGATGTCACCGTGGCTTCGAACTTGCCAGATGGTGATGGCGCTGGCGGGGACGAATCGAATTCCAACGCGACCCAGACGAGGGAGCGGGTGAATTATGAGGTCTCGGAAACCGAGTTGGAGGTTCACAATGCCCCCGGTGCGATCAAACGGCTGACGGTGGCGGTTCTGGTCAATGGAACGCGATCTGTGGATGCTGCTGGAGCAGAAACTTTTGAACCGATGCCTGAGGCCGAGATGGATGCGCTGAAAGAGTTGGTGGCGTCAGCCGTGGGTTTTGATGCGGAACGCGGGGATGTCATTACCTTGAAATCCCTGAACCTTCCGGTAGTTGAGCCACAAGGTACGCTTGCTTCAACGTCGATCTGGCAAAAAGTGCACTTCGATGCGATGTCGCTGATCCAGATGGTGGTTCTGGCACTTGTCTCGCTGGTGCTTGGGTTATTCGTGATCCGCCCGATCCTGACCAATCCCGTGACGGCCCCTGCATTGCTGCCCGCTGGTGCACAATCTGAAGCCGAAGCTGTTCTGACCGGCGAAATTGCAACCGACGAGAGCGGTCAATTCACCCCCTTTCCAGAGCAAGCGCCTGCTGGGGGCGTTCCGGCGTTGGCTGTGCAGCAGGGCGCTGATCCGGTGGATCGTCTGCGGGCGATGATTGGCGACAAGCAGGAAGAGACTGTCGAAATCTTGCGCAGTTGGCTTGAAGAAGGTGAGGAGCGTGTCTGATGTCGATTGCTCATCTTCTTCAGGATTTCACGTTGCAGGCCGAGGGCGGCAAGCTTCAGCTACTGGATGAGGAGACCTTGGAGGAACACCGGCTGGCTGCTTTCGAACAGGGCTATAGCGCCGGATGGGAAGACGCGGTTCAGGCGCAAGAGCAAAGCCGGGGTCAGATTTCGACTATTCTGGACAGATCTTTGGAGGATATGTCCTTTACATATCACGAAGCGACCAGCCGCATGACCCTGTCGCTGGAGGCGATGTTCCAAAGCCTGGTGAATGTCGTCCTGCCCGAAATGCTGGACCGAGGCTTTGCCACCCGGCTGGTCGAACAACTTATCGATATGGCACGTGAGCAGATCGGCCAGCCCATGCAGATATATGTTCCTAAAGGATGTGCGGCTGACGTCGATGCGCTGCTGCCCCCAGACCTATCGCTGCCTACCCGCGTGATTGAAGACCTATCGCTTGAGCCAGGGCAAGCGCGGTTGCAGGTCGGTACATCCCAGCGCGAGGTGGATTGCAGTGGTCTGCTCGCCTCGGTCGCAGAGGCATTTGACGCGTATGTATTCGAGGCAAAAGAGGCAATGAACAATGAGTGATCCCCAGACCCCAAAACCCGAAAAAGCCAATCCGTTTGAAGCAGTTCCGATTGAGGTGACGGTCTCGGTTGGGCGCGCGCGTCCACTCATCCGTGATTTGCTGAACATGGGCGAAAACGCCGTTCTGACGCTGGACAAGCGGATCGAAGACCCAGTGGACCTGTATGTCGGGGATCAACTGGTCGCCCGTGGCCAGCTGGAAGAAGTCGAGGGCGATCCAGCTGGGCAGCTTGCTGTGCGCCTGACCGAGATCGCGGATTTGCAAAACGGAATCGGTTGATGCGGCGTCTGCTCTGGCTTGTGGCCGTACTGGCAACGCTGTTCCCTTCGCTCGCCGCGGCGCAGGAGCTGTCGCTGTCACTGGGCGAGGGCGGCTCGATCTCGGCACGGACAATTCAGCTGATTCTATTGATCACCATCCTAAGCCTTGCGCCGGGACTGGCGATCATGGTCACTTGTTTCCCGTTTCTGATCACCGTGCTGGCCATTCTGCGGCAGGGCATCGGCTTGCAACAATCGCCGCCCAACATGCTGATCGTCAGCCTCGCGATGTTCCTGACCTATTTCATCATGGAACCGGTGTTTACCGAGGCATGGACCACCGGTATCCGACCGATGATCGACGAAACCGTGGGGGTCGAACTGGCGCTGCAGATCGCCATTCAACCCTTCCGTTCGTTCATGGCCGCAAGGCTGGACCCCAACACGTTTCACGCCATGGCAGCATTGCGCCCCGGCGGAGACGCAATTGCGTTAGCGCCCGATGCTCCACTGTCGATCCTGATGCCGTCCTTCATGCTGTCCGAGATTGCACGGGCTTTTCAGATCGGATTCCTGATCTTCCTGCCATTTCTGATCATTGATCTGGTGGTGGCCGCGGTACTGATGTCGATGGGGATGATGATGGTGCCGCCTGCGACTGTATCGCTTCCGTTCAAGCTGGCCTTCTTTGTCATAGCCGATGGATGGTCGCTTATCGCCGGGGCGCTGGTGCGCAGTTACATGACCTGAACTATCATTGCCGGGTGATTTGCAGCCGTGCCCGCAAGCCTTGATCTCCGGCTTCGAAACTCAGCGCGCCGCCATGTTGCTCTGCAACGGTTGCGGCGATGGTCAGACCCAGACCGAACCCATCGGACGATCCGATATTGGAACCCCGCCGGAATGGTGCCATCAGGGCCTCTATGTCTGAGACGGAAAGGTCAGCACCCTTGTCTTCAACTGTAATAGTGGCCGTGCGGGCATCGGTTTCCAGTTGAACCTCGGCGTGGCGACCATATTTCAACGCGTTGTCGATCAGGTTGGTCAGCGCACGTCTCAGAGAAATCGGCCGCCCCATTACCAACATGCGCCGCGTTTCCGGCAATGATCCATGCCCGCGACGGGACATGAAGACCGAAGGCGCTCCTTCGACAGCGACCGGATCGATTTTCCTTAGCGTTACTGGCAGGTCCATGTCCTGGTAATCGGCGACCAAGGACTCGACCAAGGCGGTCAACGAAATCTGTTGCGGCTCCTCAACGCTGAGCTCTGACCTGGTATAGGTCAGAACACTTTCGATCATGCCGGTCATCTGGTCTACGTCGGCCTCAAGCTTTTCGCGTAGCTCGTCATCGGCGATCAGCGCGGCTCGTAAACGAACACGCGTCGCTGGGGTTCCGAGGTCGTGGCTGACGCCGGACAATACCGTTGCGCGCTTTTCCAGCTGCATCCTTTCATCATCCAAATGCGCGTTCACAGCCGAAACAATCTCGCGCAATTCCGCCGGACCATCGGCGTCATAACTGTTCGGCCCGCCCCGGCGCTTGCGGTCACGCAGCGCGGTTGCAAAGCGGGTGAAGCTGTCCGAAACATTGCCAACCGAGGTCAGTATGACCGCCAGCGCCACAATCGCGGCCAGAATGGCAGGCAGGCGCAGATCGGCAGGGGCAGCTTTGCAGCCCCAGACATCGGTGCCGTCCACCTTCTTCCACTCACTGCGCCCGAACTGTGCGATCAGGATCGGTTCGCTGCAATAGGTGGCCAGTAGACGGGTCAGATTGCCCAGTTTCTCAGGCCCAATCTGGTCGAGGCGCGACATGATATCCGAAACCGGATAGACCAGCCGGTCGGACATCACCGCCAGCGTCAGTTCGCGCCCGGCAAGCGGGGCGGCGTTGTCGGTCAGAATCGAAAGGTTGGTGACAAAGCTACGATCCGACAGGCCCGGTAATTGCTCGAATTTTCCGGCATCTGCCAGTTTCGCCGCCTCTGGTGGCAAGGGGGTGATGGTGATCCCCGGCGGAGGTATCTGGCCCACGCGCAACTCTTCGTAAACAGCAAACCCGGCGACATAGGCTCTGGTTAGAAACTGGTCCCATGCACGGGCTGAGGCGAACCAAAGACCGGCGGACAGCAGGCCCGAGGCAAAGGCCGCTCCGGTCCAGATCCAGCCCAGGCTGCGCAGGCGCGGGGCACGCGCTGTCATGCGTCCTCTTCCATCGATACTTCGGCAGCAAAGACATAGCCGACCCCGCGTTCGGTGCGCAGCATCTGCGGGTCTTTCGGGTTGGCCTCGATCTTGGATCGCAACCGTCCGACCAGCATGTCGATGGCGCGGCCCTGCGCCTCGGGCTTGTCAGCACTGCCGGTGACATCCAACGCGGCGGCGATCTCATCCCGGGTCAGGGGGATATGCGGATTGGCCAGCAAAACCTTGAGCAGCGCCGTTTCCCGTTGCGACAGTGAGACCAGATAGCCCTCGGGCGAATGCACTTCATCGCGTTTGCCGTCATAGCTCCAGCCGTTGAACTGGAAACTCTTGGTTCGGCGGCGATAGGCCAGCGAAGGCGTGCGTCGGGCGCGCTGCATCACCGCGCGAACCCGGGCCAGCAGAAGCTGTGGATTGAAAGGCTTGGCGATATAGTCATCGGCCCCGACCTCATACCCTGCCATGCGCTGATGATCGGCAGACAGGGCCGAGACCAGGATGATTGGCACATCCTGTTCTGCGCGCAGCCGGGCGCAGATTTCGACCCCGTTTTCGTCCCCCAGCATCACGTCCAGCAGGATCAGGTCGATCCGGCCAGAGGTCAGATGCGACCGGATTTCATTTTCCGAACTGGCGGGCAGGGCAATGAACCCGTTCTTATGCAGGAATTGGGTCATCATCGACCGCATCTCGGGGTCGTCATCCACCACCAAAAGTCGCGGAATGCTCACGCAGCTTGTCCTCCCAGTTTCTGCTCCTCCGTCATCATCCATTGTAACGAACGGAAACAGATTCAATGTCAAAGTAACACGCTGTAACAAAAGCGGTGAAAAATTGGGCGAGTGCAGGGTTTTGGCGCGGATTCTGCGTTGCCAGACAGTTTTCTGACCTCACTATGGCGGGCATTGCTGCATTAGCAGTCACTATGTTCTCTAGGGAGGAGACACGACATGAAGCGTTTTGCATTTGCCACCGTTTCGACACTGGCCGTTGTGGCAGGATCGTCGGCTGTGGCCGAACCTCAGGCTGAGGTTCTGCATTGGTGGACCTCGGGCGGTGAAGCCAAATCGGTGGCCGTTCTGCAGGAAGAGTTCGCCTCAAATGGCGGTACATGGACGGATATGCCAGTCGCTGGTGGCGGTGGTGACGCCGCGATGACCGCGCTGCGCGCCCGGGTTTTAGCAGGCAACGCGCCGACCGCCGTTCAGCTGAAAGGCCCCGCCATTCAGGAATGGTACGAAGAGGGCGTTCTGGCCGATATCTCATCTGTGGCCGAGGCCGAAGGTTGGGCGGATGTGCTGCCTGCATCCATTGCAGGCCACATGATGTGCGAAGGCGCATGGTGCGCTGCGCCCGTGAACGTGCACCGTGTTGACTGGATCTGGGCCAATGCCGATATCCTGGCCGCCAACGGCATCGAGATGCCGACCACATGGGACGAGTTCAACGCCGCCGCCGTCAAGCTTATGGATGCCGGTGTGATCCCGCTGGCCCATGGTGGGCAGTCCTGGCAGGACGCTACCGTGTTTGAAGCAGTTCTGTTGGGTATTGGCGGACCTGAGTTCTACCAAAAGGCACTGGTTGATCTGGACCCCGAGGCGCTGACCTCAGACACGATGGTTCAGGTCTTTGATCAGATGCGGACCATGCGTGGATATGTGGACGAGAACTTCTCGGGCCGTGACTGGAACCTTGCCACGGCCATGGTGATGAATGGCGAAGCGGCGTTCCAGATCATGGGCGACTGGGCCAAGGGTGAGTTTCTGGCGGCGGGCAAGACCCCCGGCGAGGACTTCCTGTGCGCCTCGACCCCCGGCGACGGATACCTCTACAACGTCGACAGCTTTGCCATGTTCGATGTCGACGGTGACGACAAGAAAGCCGGTCAGGACCTGCTGGCCAAGCTGATCGTCGCACCGAACTTCCAGAAAGTGTTCAACCTGAACAAAGGCTCGATCCCCGCGCGCACCGACGTGGCGCTGGATGATTTCGACATCTGCGCCAACCTGTCGGCCGAAGACATGGGTTCGACCTCGGCTGCGGGCTCGCTGCTGCCGTCCTATGCCCACGGTATGGCGCTGCGCGGGTCGCAGTCCGGTGCGATTACGGACGTTGTGACCGCGCATTTCAACTCGGATATGTCCTCGGCTGACGCGGTTCAGCAACTGGCGGACGCAGTGGCAAACAGCTACTGATCCAACACGCTCTGCCCCCTATAGTGAGGGGCAGAGCATCTTTCCCCGGAGGAAAAAATGTCCGAATGGCTGGAAAACCACCTGCCCAAGGTGGTGCTGGCACCGTCGTTCATCGCCGTATTGATCTTTGTCTACGGATTTATCGGATGGACCGCATGGGTGTCGCTGACCCGATCGAAATTGTTGCCGAAATACGAGATCAAGGGCTTCATCCAATATGAACGCCTGTTTGATTCCCCTCGCTGGGATACGGCAATCAACAACCTGTATATTTTTGGCGCGCTGTTCATCGTGATCGCGATGGTGCTGGGCCTGTTGTTGGCGATCCTGCTGGATCAGAAAATCCGCGTCGAAGGGGCGATCCGCACGATCTACCTGTACCCGATGGCGCTGTCGATGATCGTGACTGGTACCGCTTGGAAATGGATCCTGAACCCGGGTCTGGGCATCGAATCCATGGTGCAGGGCTGGGGCTTTCCGAACTTTGAATTCGACTGGCTGGTGAACCCCGATTACGCCATTTACACCATCGTGATGGCCGCGATCTGGCAAAGCTCGGGCTTCGTTATGGCGCTGTTCCTCGCGGGCTTGCGCTCGGTGGACGGTGAAATCATCAAGGCCGCGCAGGTCGATGGTATTCCGACGTGGCGTATCTACACGGCGATCATCATCCCTTCGATGGCCCCGATCTTCCTGTCTGCTTTCATCGTGCTGGCCCACCTCGCGATCAAGAGCTTTGACCTTGTCATCGCCCTGACGGGTGGCGGTCCGGGCTACGCGACTGATTTGCCGGCCACGTATATGTACGCCATGGCATTTTCGCGCGGCGATATCGGTCAGGCGGCCTCGTCCGCGATGATCATGATGCTGGTCGTCTTTGCCATCGTGGTTCCCTATCTTTACTCAGAGCTGAGGGCGAAAAATGACTGATCTGTCGATGCCCCAAACCCAAACCCGCACCCAAAGCGCCACTGGCAAGATTGCCTTGCGCTGGTTGCTGTATGTCCTGCTGGGCCTGTTCGCGCTGTATTACCTGATGCCGCTCTTCGTGATGTTGACTACATCGTTGAAAAGCCTTGAGGAAATCCGCACAGGCAGCCTGATTTCCCTGCCGCGAGAGGTCAGTTTCGAGGCCTGGAAAACCGCTTGGTCCGGTGCCTGTACCGGGATCCAGTGTGAAGGCCTGAGGCCCTACTTCTGGAACTCGGTCCTGATCGCGGTGCCTGCGGTCGCCCTTTCAACCTTGCTGGGCGCGCTGAATGGCTATGTCGTGGCGCAGTGGCGGTTCAAAGGGGCGAACATCATCTTCTCGCTGATGCTGTTCGGCTGCTTCATCCCGTTTCAGGTGGTTCTGCTTCCGATGGCGCGTCTGCTGGGCATGATGGGGATCGCCGGGACCATTCCGGGGCTGATCTTTGTCCACGTGATCTACGGGTTGGGCTTCACCACGCTGTTTTTCCGCAACTACTATGTCACCATTCCGGCCGAGCTGACCAAGGCCGCCCGGGTTGATGGCGCGGGCTTCCTGCGGATCTTCTGGTCGATCTTCCTGCCGCTGTCGCTGCCCATCATTGTGGTGACCGTGATCTGGCAATTCACGCAGATCTGGAACGACTTCCTGTTCGGCGTGTCGTTCAGCCAGGCTGGCACGCAGCCCGTGACCGTGGCGCTCAACAACATCGTAAACTCCACCACCGGCGTCAAAGAATACAACGTCGACATGGCCGCCGCGATCATCGCGGGCCTGCCGACGCTGCTCGTCTATGTCGTCGCCGGTAAGTATTTCATCCGCGGCCTGACCGCTGGCTCAGTGAAGGGATAAGACCCATGGCTCCCATCCTTGATATCAACAATCTGTACAAGAATTACGGTGCGACCGAGGTTCTGAAAGAAATCAATATCTCGATCGAACCGGGCGATTTCCTGGTGCTGGTCGGCCCTTCGGGCTGCGGCAAGTCCACCCTGCTGAACTGTATCGCGGGGCTGGAGGAAATCACCGGCGGCACGCTGTCTATCGGGGGCAAGGACATGACCCATGTCAGCCCCAAGGATCGTGACATCGCAATGGTGTTCCAGTCCTACGCCCTGTATCCGACCATGACCGTGGCCAAGAACATCACCTTTGGCATGAAGGTGCGCGGGGTCGATCAGGCCACACAGGACGCCAAGCTGAAAGAGGTCGCCCAACTGCTGCAGATCGAGCCGCTGTTGAACCGCCGCCCAAGTCAATTGTCGGGCGGTCAGCGTCAGCGGGTGGCGATGGGCCGGGCGCTGGTGCGCGATCCCAAGCTGTTCCTGTTTGACGAGCCACTGTCCAACCTCGACGCCAAGCTGCGGGTCGAGATGCGGACTGAAATCAAGAAACTGCACCAGACTTTGGACGCGTCCATCGTCTATGTGACCCATGACCAGATCGAAGCGATGACTTTGGCCACCAAGATCGTCGTTCTGAAAGGAGGTATCGTTCAGCAGATCGGTAGCCCGGCCGAGATTTACAACAATCCGGCCAACCTTTTTGTGGCCGATTTCATGGGCTCACCCGCGATGAACCTGATCCCCGCGCAGGCGACCAAGAACGGATCCGGCACAGAAATCGCCATCGCGCGCGAAACCGGTGAGACTCTGGTGCTGAAAGATGCCCGCGATCTGTCGCTTCCCAAGGATGTCATCCTTGGCTTGCGCCCCGAAGATATCGCCGAGGCTGGCTTCCGTGCCGGTGATGGCGTGCAAGAGGCTGAGTGCCTGGTTGATATGGTCGAGCCTGCCGGGGCCGACACCTATGTGGTTTCGGAATTGGGCGGCAAACAGGTCACCGCACGGTTGCACGCTGAAACAACTGCGCAGGCGGGCAAGATGCTGAACCTGGCCTTTGACATGAGCAAAGTGTCCTATTTCGCCAAGGAAACCGGTGAGCGGTTAAACTGAACGAAAAAGCGCCGCGCGAAGCCCGTCGCGCGGCGCTTTTTCAACCAATGCATCAGGTCAGTTAACCTGTTTTCAGCTCATATCCTTAATCAGACGGTTCAGGTCACCCCCACGGGCATCCAGCATGGCACCGATCTCGGTCCGTTCTGTCAGCAGCATGTTCACCCCTTCAATAAACATGTTGAAGAACTTGTCGCGGCCCGATTTGTCTGACACCAGAAATGTTACTTCAAATGGGGACGATCCCTGCAGCTTGACCGAAGTGCGCACTTCGTAACCGGCTTTGATTTTGCGGGCATTGCGCACGGTGACCTGACCACCGATGAATTCACGGAAGCGGCGACCGTATTTGTTGGAAATATAGCCCTGAAACGCCCTGGTGAATTGCTTGATCTGCGAGGGGCTGGCCGAGCGACCATCGGCCCCCAGCACATAGCGCGCCATGATCGGCACATCGGCGTACTGCACAAAGATCTTTTCGAAATCGCGGATCATGGCTTTTTCGGATTTACCCGAAGCGATCACGCGGTTGATGTCATCGACAACACTGACGACCAGAGCCTTGGCGCTGGCTTCAGTCTGGGCGAAGGCGGGCAGGGCGGTCAGTGCCAAACCAGCCAGGCCGGTGGCGATAAAATCACGTCGTTTTAAATGATTATTCGGCATAGGGGTCCTCGTAGGGGTCTATGTAGGGGTCCCTGACTGGGTCGGTCCCGGTTTCTGCATAAGGGTCGTCATACAGGCCCAGATAGGCGTCCTCATCATCGCGTGCCAGTTCAAAGCGACGATTCTGGATGTAAATTGTTTGTGCCTGCGCGTAACTGTCGGCGCTTTCATACAGGATCGAATCGACCGTGTCCGAGAACCGACCCCGGTCGCCCATGCGCCGCACCACCTCGGCATAAACACCGATATTGTCGATCGGGCGGGTAGGGCTGAAATTGATCGGGTTCGAGAACAAATTGACGACAACGCCGATCGCATCACGCTGGGTGGAAGGGCCATAAAACGGCAATTCGACATAGGCGCCTTCGCCAACGCCCCAAACGTGCAGGGTTTCGCCGAAATCGGTGTCCACGGGCGGCAGGTTCAGTTCGGCGGCCGGGTCAGACAGACCAAAACCACCCACCGTGGTGTTAACCACAAAGCGCAGCAACGCATTGCCGGATTGTTTGACATTGCCCTGCAACAGGTAGTCCAGCGCTTGTCCGGGCATCGTCAGGTTTTCGGCGAAATGGTTAAAGCTGGTCACTACGGGATCGGGAACGATTTTCACGTAGCCTTTCGAAGCCGGGCGGAACAGGAACCTGTCGACGCCCAGATTGAACTTGTGAATACCCCTATTGGTATTTTCGTAAGGATCGAACACTTCGTTGGGCGGAGTGCCTTCTGGCGGACGCGTGGCGCAGGCGCCAAGGGCTGCCAGCAACGGCAGAATGATCAGGTATTTCAGACGGGGTCTGCTCAACACGGTCTTTGCCACTCCAAACCGTTCGAACGTTGTTTGTCCGAACATTTAATCAATACTGCCTGTGGCCACTTGGCATGGCCCAATCCGATGTCCATAGCCGTTTCACGCTCAATATGAAACAGCTAGCGTTTAACCTGCATTTCGGTTGTAGGTAAAGTCGCACCGGTTCAACTCTTTGGAATAAGAAAAGTTACGCCCACCTTTCAGGCGCGTCCATCCCTGTTTTCGTACTTTTCGAACTGACGCTTCCCGGTTAGCTTCGCCCCGACTCAAAGATTGGGAGGAAACTTCATGAGCATTGCAGCGAAACTGGAAAGCCTGGGCGTCAGCCTATCGGACGCGCCGGCACCGGCGGCAAATTACGTGCCCTTCGTGCGGGTTGGCAACATCGTCTATGTCTCTGGTCAGATTTCCAAAGCAGATGGCCTGATCACAGGCAAGTTGGGTGACGACATGGAGGTTGAGGCTGGCGCCGAAGCAGCCAAGGTCTGTGCTATTAACCTGTTGGCTCAGGTAAAGGCAGCCTGCGGCGGGGACATTGACAAGCTGGTGCGGGTGATCAAGCTGACCGGCTTTGTGAACTCGACCGCTGATTTCACGGACCAGCCAAAGGTGATCAACGGCGCGTCTGATTTCCTGGTCGAGGCATTGGGCGATGCGGGTCGACATTCCCGGTCTGCCGTCAGCGCCGCGTCGCTGCCGCTGGGTGTGGCCGTCGAAATCGAAGGTATTTTCGAGGTCCAATGACACCGACCCTGTCGACCGCGTTCCTGCAGACCCCGATCGCGCATCGGGCGCTTCACGACAAGACCGACAACCGCCCGGAAAACAGCCGGGCGGCCATTGCCGCCGCCATCGAGGCCGGGTATGGAATCGAGATCGACCTGCAGCTGACCTCGGACAACCGGGCGATGGTGTTTCATGACTATGACATGGCCCGCTTGACCGGGCAGTCAGGCCCGATTCAGCAGATCTCGGCCGCGCAGGCACAGGCGACGCAGTTGCTTCATGCTGATGAAGGTATTCCAGCGCTGGACGAAGTGCTCGAAATGGTGGCTGGCAAAGTGCCTCTGTTGATCGAGTTCAAGGATCAGGATGGCGCGATGGGTCCTGATGTAGGACTGCTGGAGGCAGATGCCGTGCGCGCATTGCAGGGATATGACGGACCGGTGGCGCTGATGTCATTCAACCCCAACAGCGTGGCTGAGCTGGCACGGTTGGCGCCCCATCTGCCGCGTGGTTTGGTGACGTGTTCGTACCAGCCCGAGATAGAATTGTTACCGCAGGCTGTCTGCGACCACCTGCGTGACATCCCGGATTTTGACTGTGTCGGCGCCAGTTTCATCAGCCATGAGGTTGCGGACCTGAACCGTCCCCGCGTGGCCGAGCTGAAGGCGCGCGGCGTACCGATCTTGTGCTGGACCGTGCGGTCGCCGGAACAGGAGGCCGAGGCCCGCGCTGTTGCCGATAATGTGACCTTCGAAGGGTATTTGGCCCCGCACCCGGGTTGAACCCTTCCCCCACCGTCACAGATAAAGATCAGACGCGGAGGGTACATGGATCAGGCGCAAATCGAAGTACAGGTTCTGGGATCACTCTCGCAGATATCTGCCGAGGATTGGGACGCCTGCGCCTGCCCCGAAACATCCGACGGGGGGCGTCCGCTTGATCCATTTACCACCCATCGGTTTCTGTTGGCGCTGGAAAACAGTGGCTCGGTCGGGCCGGGAACCGGCTGGCAACCGCAATACCTGACCAATTATCTGGATGGGATGCTGATCGCGGCGGCGCCGATGTATGCCAAGTCGCACAGCCAGGGAGAATACATCTTCGACCATAACTGGGCGCACGCTTATGAGAACGCAGGCGGGCGCTACTATCCCAAACTGCAGATCGCGGTGCCCTTCACCCCTGCCACCGGGCGGCGCTTTCTGGTGCGGCCGGGATACGAGGCGCTGGGCATGTCGGCACTGGTACAGGGGGCTGTGCAGCTGGCGGCGGACAACCGGGTGTCATCGCTGCACGCCACCTTCTGCACCGAGGATGAGGCGCTGGCAGGAGAACAGATGGGCTTGATGGTGCGTCAGTCGCAGCAGTTTCACTGGCTGAATGACGAATATGCCGATTTTGAAGGGTTTCTGGCGGCGCTGTCCTCGCGCAAGCGAAAGAATATCCGCAAGGAACGCGCGCAGGCCGTTGGTTTTGGCGGCGAAATCCGCACTTTGACCGGTGATGATCTGCGCCCTGAGCATTGGGATGCGTTCTGGCGGTTCTATCAGGATACCGGCGCGCGCAAATGGGGTTCGCCTTATCTGACGCGACAATTCTTTGATATCGCACAGGAAACCATGGCCGATGACATGGCGTTGGTACTGGCCGAGCGTAACGGCTATCCAATCGCGGGTGCGCTGAATTTCATTGGGCGTGAAACGCTTTTCGGCCGGTATTGGGGGTGCGTTGAACACCATGCCTGCCTGCATTTTGAACTGTGCTATTATAGGGCGATCGACTTTGCCATTGCTCAAGGTCTGGAGCGGGTTGAAGCTGGCGCGCAAGGGGAACACAAACTGGCACGCGGATATCTTCCAACACGCACGCATAGTTTGCATTGGGTTGCTGATCCGGGCTTTGCCGATGCGATCAAGAAATATCTGGACGCCGAGGCCAACGCAGTGGGACAAGAGATTGAGATTCTGACGGAATACGGCCCGTTCAGGAAATCGAACCCGGAGGAACAGCAATGACCGAACTATTGTCGCCCGAGACTCGCGGACCGCTTTTGGACCCGCTGTTCAACAACGGCTGGACCATGGTCGAAGGCCGGGATGCGATTACCAAGACCTTCATCTTCGAGGATTTCGTCCACGCATTCGGCTGGATGACCCAAGTGGCGATCTTTGCCGAGAAATGGAACCACCACCCTGAATGGACCAACGTCTATCGCACGGTCGAGGTGACGCTGGCCACTCATGATGTTGGCGGCATTTCGGCGTTGGACGCCAAGTTGGCGCGCAAGATGGATAGCCTCTGCTAGCGGTTGCCCGAGCCGACGCCACCCGCAAGCGACGCAGCGATTCCCATCTGCTCGAATTCAGCAGCGGTTACACTGCCGCTGCTGACGTCGATATTGCGTGGAATGCGGGTTGTCCGGTTGCCGACCTGACGGACACTGCGTGCGGCCGGGTTAATATCGAGGCAGCGATTGTTGTAACAGGTTAGGCCGGATGTGCTGATCTGAATACGCGGCTGTCCATCCGGCCCTGTCACCATCGGCGCCTGCGGCGCGTCGCAGGCCGCAAGCAGTGCAAGTGTTCCCAAGCCAATCCATTTATTCACGGTACGCCCCAGTTCTTAATCTAGCTGACCATTGCCATCCTGATCCGCTGAATTGAAATCGTCGTTCATTTGCGCGTCGTATTCCGCCCTTGAAATAAAGTCATCATTGTTGCGGTCAACATTCTGGAATTGCTTTATGTCCAGAAACGGCTTGGCTTCGTCCAATCCCAGCGTACCGTTCTTGTCCTCATCCATTTCCTGAAAGGCGTAGTCGGAAAAGGCATTGAATTCATCGCGGGACAGGAACCCGTCATTGTTCGTGTCGATGGCGTTCAGCTCGTTTTCATGCAGTTCGGCTGTGGTTTCTGCCGAGGCCGCACCGGTCAGAACTACGGTTGAGACGATCAAAATTCCACGTGTCATCTGGACTCTCCTCAGCATGCGTATCTGTTGCCTTGAACAGCGCCGGTTGCCGCACCTGCGCCTGTCAGGATCGCTTTGCCGGACCCGCCGCCGAACTGGTTACCGATGGCGCCGCCGATCAGCGCACCGCCAAGAGTGCCGCTGAGGCAGGCAATCTCGTGCTGGCGCGCTGCTTGTTGCTGTGGTGTGGGGGCTGGACCGCAAGCAGCCAGTGCCCCCGCGGTTCCAAGCAGTAGAGTGAAAATTTTTAGTTTCATCAATGAACTCCCTGATCTTATGCCTCAACTATTGGCTGATCAGGGCGTTGCATCAAGTTAATTAGTACGCATGGGTAGGAGGTGCCCCGGCGCCACGCGCAATATCAGATCGCGGCCAGCAAGCCCTTGCCCTTCGAAATTTCACACGAACCGGGGTTTTCTTCCAGATTGAGCGTAGTCACCGTTCCGTCCTCAACCAGCATCGCATAACGCTTTGATCGCCCATACAGCCCAACGGGCGGGGCGTCGAAATCCATGCCAATGGCCTTGGTGAATTCGGAAGCGGCATCAGACATCATCGACAGGCCTGCTTTCGTCGCACCTGTAGCTTCTCCCCAAGCGTTCATTACAAACGGGTCATTTACAGAGACGCAAATGATCTCATCCACGCCCTTGGCGTCGAACTGGGGCTTAGATTGGATGAAACTTGGAACATGCGTGTTAGTACACGTGCCGGTAAACGCGCCAGGCACCGCAAAGATCACTACTTTGCGCCCTTTGGTCTTGTCTGAAATCCGCACCTCTTCAGGGCCTTCTGCGCCCATCTGAAACAATGTTGCATCGGGCAGTGCGTCACCTGTTGAAATCATTTTTAAGCTCCTGTCGTTTGGATTTGCAGAGTCAGTCCAAGCCGCAATATAGGTGGTCGTGTGGATCAGACCACGGTAATTCGACAGGGCGGGAGGAACATGGGCCATATTGTCGTGATTGGTGCAGGTCAGGCGGGGTCTTCGCTTGTGGCCAGACTGCGTAAAGACGGCTTTAAAGGGGATATCACCCTGATTGGGGCTGAGCCGCATCTACCCTATCAGCGCCCGCCGCTGTCCAAAGCCTATCTGCTGGGTGAGATGGAGCTGGAACGTCTGTTCCTGCGGCCCGAGAGCTTTTATGTCGAAAACAATATCGCCCTGCGTCTGGGTCAGCGCGTCACCGCGATTGATCCTCAGGCAAAGACTGTGACCGTCGGCGATGAAGTCATCGCGTATGACGAACTGGCGCTGACCACCGGGTCAGACCCGCGTTATCTGCCTGCCGCGATTGGTGGCGATCTGGAAGGCGTGCACGTGGTGCGCGATCTGGCCCATATCGACGAGATGGAACCCCGCTTGACAGACGGTGCGCTCGCGCTGATCGTGGGCGGCGGCTATATCGGGCTTGAGGCAGCGGCGGTTTGTGCCAAGCGCGGCGTCAAGGTGACCTTGGTCGAAATGGCCGACCGTATCCTGCAACGTGTCGCCGCGCCCGAGACCAGTGATTTCTTCCGTACGCTGCATACGAACCACGGGGCCGATATACGCGAAGGCGTCGGTCTGGATCATCTGGTGGGTGAAAAAGGCAAGGTGGTTGGCGCTGTCCTGAGCGACGGCACAGAGCTGGATGTTGATTTTGTCGTGGTTGGCGTCGGTATCGTTCCGTCGACACAACTGGCTGAAATGGCCGGGTTAGAGTTGGAGAACGGCATCAAGACCGATGCCCATGGCCGCACGTCCGATCCATCGATCTGGGCAGCGGGCGATTGCGCGTCTTTCCCATACAAGGGCAACCGAATCCGATTGGAAAGCGTCCCGAATGCGATTGATCAGGCCGAGGTTGTGGCCCAGAACATGCTGGGTGCAGCCAAGGATTATGTGGCGACGCCGTGGTTCTGGTCGGATCAGTATGATGTGAAGCTGCAAATCGCAGGGTTGAACACCGGTTATGATCGCGTTGTGACCCGGCAGGGTGAAGGCCAGACCGTATCCTTCTGGTACTACAAGGACGATCAGTTGATCGCCGTCGACGCGATGAATGATCCGCGCGCTTACATGGTGGGCAAACGTTTGATCGATGCGGGTAAAACTGCTGATCCAGCAGTGGTTTCCAATCCTGACGCGGATCTGAAGCCGCTCCTCAAAGCGTGAGGATCATCGCCGGAGAGTTCCGGGGGCGAGCCTTGGCCTCGGTCGGCAAAGGGGATGCGGGCGCGCATCTGCGCCCCACCACCGACCGCGTGCGCGAAAGCTTGTTCAATGTGTTGAGCCATCAGATCGACTTTGACGGGCTGCGCGTGCTGGACCTGTTTGCGGGCACCGGTGCGCTGGGGCTTGAGGCGCTGTCACGCGGCGCCGCACACACGACCTTTGTCGATGACGGGAGGGTGGCGCAGGGCCTGATCCGCAAAAATATCGACCTGACCCGCAGCGCTGACCGTACCGACCTGATCCGCCGCGATGCTACGCGATTGGGTGACAATCCGGGCGCGGCTTATGACCTGATCTTTCTGGATCCGCCTTATGGCAAGGCGCTGGGTCAAAAAGCCATTGCGGCCCTGTCCGGCGGCTGGGTGGCCGATGATGCCTTAGTCGTCTGGGAAGAAAACGCACCGATGCCCGCGCCCGAAGGGTATGTGATGCAGGACAGTCGGAAATATGGTGACACGCATATCTCGTTGATATGGCGAAATGTTTCAGTCTGAATCCCTGCTGGCAAGGTTACGCTGACGCCCGGTTTGCATCTGCGTGTGCGGTTGGCTAGGCGCTGGCAATAAAAACGAGGGCAGACATGCACGATCTGGTCATTTTCGATTGCGACGGGGTCCTGGTGGACAGCGAGCCTCTGTCCAACCAGGTGCTGGTCGACAACCTTGGGCGTTATGGGCTGAAACTGACGCTGGAAGACAGCGTGGGATTCTTCCTTGGCGGCACGATGGCCGGGGTGAGGGACAAGGCACGCGATCTGGGGGCGGATTTGCCGGAAAACTGGATAGATGAGGTTTATGCCGAAACTTATGACCGTCTTCGACAGGGTGTGGATCTAATGCCGGGTGTTTCCGAATTGCTGACCACGCTGGACGCCAAGGGGATCCCCTTTTGCGTCGCCTCAAACGGCAGCCCGGACAAGATGAAGATCACATTAGGCCAGAACGGGGTCTGGGAACGTTTCAGCCAGGTCGTATTTTCAGCTCATGTTCTAGGCACCGCGAAACCCGATCCAACCCTTTTTCTGACCGCGGCCGAGCGGTTCGGTGCATTGGCTCCGGTTGTGATCGAGGACAGCACCAGCGGCGTGACCGCTGCGATGCGTGCGGGGATGCGCTGTTTGGCCTTTGTGCCCAATGGAGGAGGCGAAGACCTTGCCGAATTGGGGGCCGAACTCTTTACTAACATGGCTCAGGTGCCCGAGCTTTTGGGTATTTGATCAGGGCGTGTTAGTATCCGGGGCATGGATCAAGCTGTTAGGTTGCCTTTCTGGACATCTTCACGGGATAGCGACGCCGCCACCGAGCCGGGGCGCAAGCCACTGCGCGCGCCGGTGTTTATCCATGACGCGGTTACGCCGTGGAGGCAGGAAACCCTACTGTTGAAGCTGATGCGCGATCAGGCTGTCGATCAGGACGAGTAGGTCGGATGAAACTTGCCACCCGGCGAGAGCGTGAAGATATCGACCCCATCTGCTGTTACACCGACCGAATGTTCAAACTGCGCTGACAGCGATTTGTCGCGGGTCACAGCGGTCCAGTCATCTGCCAATGTCTTGGTCTCGGGGCGGCCCAAGTTCACCATGGGCTCGATGGTGAAGAACATGCCCTCTTCCAGCACGGCGCCGGTTCCGGGGCGGCCGTAGTGCAGAACATTCGGCGGGGCGTGGAACACACGACCAAGGCCGTGGCCGCAGAAATCACGGACGACGCTCATCCGATGTGCTTCGACATAGGTCTGAATCGCGTGGCCGATATCGCCAAAGGTGTTGCCAGGTTTGACCATCTCGATGCCTTTGAACAGGGCGTCATGGGTCACTTGGATCAAGCGCTCGGCCTTGCGGGGCAGCTTACCGGCTACATACATACGCGACGTGTCGCCGAACCAGCCGTCAATGATGACCGTGACATCGATATTCAGGATATCACCATCTTTTAGCCGTTTGTCGCCGGGAATGCCGTGGCAGACCACGTGATTGACGCTGATGCAACTGGCGTGCTGATAGCCCTTATAACCAATGGTCGCCGAGGTCGCACCCGCGTCCTCGACCATCTGGGTAATCAGCCCGTCAATCACGCCCGTGGTCTGGCCGGGAAAGACGTGCTCGGCAATGTCATCCAGAATCCGCGCCGCCAAGGCCCCAGCCGCGTGCATGCCGGCAAAGTCACCCTGTTCGTAAATGCGGATGCCATCCTTGGTCAGACGGCCACGATGTTCTTTCATCGGTGCGAGGCTCCAAAAGTTTCGCGCAGCACTTCTTTTACGCTGCTTGTGCAGAAAGTACCAGAGGGTGCGCGCTTGTACTGTCAGGCGAGCGTCTGATCATATGTAGACCCTCAGTTAAATTTCAACTAGCACATGACGAGCCTGCGCGGGCGCGTGAAACAGGGAAGGGCATGCAAATGCAAAGAAAAGCTGACCAGTTGAGGGCAGAGATCGCAAGTATCAGCGAGCTTCTCAAGGCAGGTCGGCTGGATCGCGCCTTAAAACGTGCCACCAAGGCAGCCAAAAAATGGCCCAAGGCTGCGGCTTTACCCCGGCTTGCGGCTTTGTGTGCGGTGCAGCAGCAAAACTTCAAACAGGCCCAGATTCATTTTGAACGGGCTTGGCAGCTGGACCCGGGCAATGCCGAGCTGATCCAGAATTACGCGCTGAGTCTCGTACAGGGTGGCGACCCTGCAGCCGCATTGAAGTTCCTCGATAAAATCAACGCTCGTGGTCCTCTTAACCCGGCGCAGAAGTTCATCCGGGCCCTAGCCTTGCTGCAAGAGCAGGAGCCAGAGCAGGCGCTTGCCATCGTTGATCAGGTTTTGAAACTTGAACCCGCCAATCTGAATGCGCAGATTCTGAAAGCCGACTGTCTAAACGAGATGCATCAGTGGGACAGCGCCGTCGATGTTCTAAAGGCTACGGTCAGAAAGAACCCGAGGTTCCTTCCCGGCCTGCTTCATCTGGCCAGAGCACAAATTGGTCTGGGTCAACTGGGTGACGTTCTGAAAAACGTACGTGCAGCTTTGGCGATTGCGCCGGGTCATCCCGAAGCGCTAGAGATTATAACCGGTCTACCCAACCTGACCTTCGAGGATATCGCGGTACTCAAACCTCAGGTGTCCGGGTCACTTGAGCGTGGCACTGCAAATCCTCAGGATGCTGTGAAACTTCAGTATGCGGCGGCAAACCTTGCGCGCCGGGACAAAAATACACCGTTGGAAATGCAACATCTGGCCGAGGCCCATAAGCTACAGCGCGCCGGGTTTGAAGATTGGGAGGCGCAAAGCGAACAGGACTGCGCCAAGCGGCTGGCTGCTCCGCTGCCCGTAGCTGAGTCCGTTCTGCCAGACAGAGCCCGACCGATTTTCGTGGTCGGTCTGCCCCGTTCCGGTACTACGCTGGTTGAGCGTATTCTGGCCCGACATTCCCGTGTTCAGGGGTTGGGTGAGCTTGCAACCGTGCACCAATGGGCCAGAAAGGCCGAGGCACAATCGCCCGATTGGCGCGCGGACCACAAATTGGCGGACTTCTATCTGAAAAAACTGCCAACTGTGCCCGAGGATGCCGTGGCCTTTGTCGACAAGGCTCCGGGCAACTACGCTTTTCTGGGGGATATCGCGCAGGCCTTTCCCAACGCGGTGATCCTGAACGTTCTGCGTGACCCGCGCGATGTCGCTCTGTCCATGTGGCGTGCGAATTTCGGTGCTGGGGGGTTGTATTACACACATGACCTGAAATGGATGGCTGCCGAGGCCAACCGCTATCAGCGATACATGCGGCATTGGCACGCGGTCCTGCCGGGTCGGGTACATGACATTCACTATGAAACACTGGTCAGCAACCTGCAGGACATTGTGCAGGATATTGCGGGGATTTGCGATTTGCCGTTCGAAGACGCCATGCTGTCGCCTGACAAATCCGCGAATGCGATTCGAACGGCCAGTAATCTGCAGGCCCGCAAACCGGTTAACACGGCTTCGGTCGGAGGCTGGCAGGCAGCGGCGGATCAGCTGAAGCCATTTGTTCAAAGCCTCGATGCTGATTTGTGGCCGGACCTTCGGGATTAAGTTCAGAGCCCCTGCCCGGACTCGCTAAAAAGCGGTATTTCAGGTAGATTTCCTCTTATTTGCAAAGGGCAAATTTGGAGGGGGCAATGTCCAGTAATTCTGCAAGTTTTGTTGGTGATATTCCAAGCCACTACGATCAAGGTCTGGGGCCAAATATTTTTACAGATTACGCTGAGAAGTTGGCTGACTTGTGCAGCAGCATCCCGAGTGAGCGTGTTTTGGAGCTTGCGGCCGGTACAGGAATCGTCAGTCGGAGATTGCGAGATCGGTTGCACCCAGATTCAGCTTTGGTGGTTACAGACCTGAATGCCCCCATGCTTGAAATTGCAAAGGGCAAGTTTTCCGAGGATGAAAACGTGGAGTTTTCAACTGCGGACGCTATGGAACTGCCGTTTGAGGATGACTCGTTTGATTTAATGGTCTGTCAGTTCGGAGTGATGTTCTTTCCGGACAAAACCGAATCCTACCGGGAAGCAGCCCGTGTTTTGAAGCCCGGTGGGCGTTATGTGTTTAATGTCTGGAGTCCGATGACCGAGAACCCGTTTTCTGAAACGGCACATAGGACGGTGGCCCAATTCTTTCCGGATGATCCGCCGGGGTTTTACAAGGTCCCGTTTCACTATGGTGACCCAGAGGTCGTTCGTGCTGATCTTGTGGCTGCCGGATGGAAGGATATCAGGCACGAAACCATCAAGTTGACGAAGCCGATCGTCAACGTCGAGAAGTTCGCGACTGCGTTGGTCTATGGAAACCCACTGATTGATGAAATCAAGGAGCGCGGCGATGTGAATCCGGATGCTGTCGTCGCCGAAATCCTGTCGGCTCTTCAAAAGCGTTTTGAAATCAGCGACTACAAAATGCCTTTGTCCGCAACCGTGTTCGACTGTCGATTATGAGGATGGCTGTCACTTCCATGGCCTGTCTTTAGTCTGTGAAACGCGTTGTTTGAACCCAAACGCCCTCGGGCGAAATCCGCGTCCCATAGATTAACCGCTCCACCCCTTGTGTCTGCGCCGCTTGGAACGCTGCGGCGTAAGCTGGGTCAATATCGGCAGCCAGCGTAAACTGGTCGCAATCGGTGCGCTGCACCAGATACAGCATGATCGCCCGGTGGCCCTGCGCCGCCATCGCCGCCAGTTCGCCCAGATGTTTGGTACCACGCGCGGTGACGCTGTCGGGGAACTCGGCCAGACCCTGCTGGCGTGAGAGGGTGACACTTTTGACCTCGACATAGGCATCCGGCAAATCGGGTTGGGTCAGTAGAAAGTCAATGCGGCTGTTTTCGCCGTATTTTACCTCGGGGCGGATGGTTTCATAGGCCGCCAGTTCCGGAATTTCCCCGGCCTCCAGCGCTGCGCGCAGGGCCTTGTTCGGGACCGAGGTATCGACCCCGGTAAATTGCCCATTCTCGTGGTCAACCAGCCGCCAGCCGTATTTCAGCTTTTTCTTCGGATCGTCATTGGGCTCCAGCCAGATCCTCTCACCTGGTTCGGCCAATCCCATCATCGAGCCCGGATTGGCGCAATGCGCTGTCACCTCGCGCCCGTCCTCAAGCGTGCAATCGGCCAGAAAGCGTTTGTAGCGGCGGATCAGACGGGCGGGGACAAGGGGGGTTTCAAATCGCATGTCTCAGGGCCTATACCTGCCTTAAGGGTCGATCAAGAGGGGGCGTGCGCCATGGCCAATCCAACCGCTGCAATGCTTGTGATCGGGGATGAGATCCTCTCGGGCCGGACCCGCGATACGAATATGCATTTTCTGGCCGGTGAGTTGACCAAACACGGCATCGACCTGAAAGAGGTTCGGATTGTCAGCGATGATGCACCCGCGATCGAGGCCGCGGTCAAGGCTTTGTCGGACACCTATGACAACGTCTTCACAAGCGGTGGGATCGGACCGACCCATGACGACATCACCGCCGATTGCATCGCACGCGCCTTCACTACCCCCATCGACGTGCGCGAGGATGCGCGTGCCTTGTTGCAGGCTCGCTATGACAAGTCGGGGCAAGAGCTGAACGAGGCTCGCCTGCGTATGGCCCGCATCCCGGACGGTGCGACGCTGATCGATAATCCGGTTTCCACCGCGCCGGGCTTCACTATTCAAAACGTGCATGTGATGGCCGGGGTGCCCTCGGTCTTTCAGGCCATGGTGGCCAGTGTACTGCCCGGCTTGACCGGTGGCAGCCCGTTGCTGTCGCAGACATTGCGGGTTGATCGGGGCGAGGGTGATATCGCCGGCCCCCTGTCAGCGCTGGCCAAGGATTTTTCGGACTTGTCCATCGGCAGCTACCCGTTTCAGGTCAACGGTGCTTTTGGGTCGAATGTAGTGATCCGCGGAACTGATGGCGCCCGTATCGACGCCGCCGTCACCCGATTGGCAAAAGAGCTGGGTCTGTGAACATCAGCTGGCCGGAAATCGTGGACGGCACCTGGCCTGCCGCAGGGTACGATCGGCTGGGGCCGTTTCAGTTGCGGAAGGGGCGGGGCGGTGGCTCGCGGGTGTCCGCTGCCAGCGCGCTGGGTGCGGTGACAGACGAGGATATCGATGCCGCCGAGGCCGAGATGCTGGCCATGGGGCAAAAGCGTATCTTCTGCCTGCGTCCGGGGGACGAGGTGCTTGATGAGCAACTGGCCGCGCGAGGCTATGAGGTTCTGGACCCGGTCAACATCTATGCCTGCCCGGTCGATCACCTGACGGATTTGCCGATCCCGCGAGTCACCGTATTCACAACGTGGGAGCCGTTGGCCATCATGCGTGAGATTTGGGCCCGGGGCGGCGTCGGGCCTGAGAGGGTCGCGGTGATGCAGCGCGCCAAAGGCCCGAAAATTGGTTTGCTTCTGCGCGGAAATGATCAGCCCGCTGGCGCCGGTTTTGTCTCGATACAGGACAGGGTGGCTATGGTCCACGCACTTGAAATTTTGCCCGACCACCGCCGTCAGGGGATGGGAAACTGGGCTATGCGCGCCGCCGCGTTCTGGGCGCGGGAAAACGGTGCAGGAACGCTTAGCGTGATCTGTACCAAGGCAAATGAGGGGGCCAACGGGCTTTATCGCACCCTTGGGATGGAGATTGTCGGCGAATACCACTACCGTCAGCTTGTCTAAGGAGAGAACCTGACGTGACCGACCAAAATCAGCCCACTGCGCTGGACCTGCCGATGGTGGACCCCCTGCCGCCAGAGACGCAGAAATACTTTGATATTTGTGTGGAAAAACTGGGCTTTGTGCCGAATGTATTGCGCGCCTATGCCTTTGATATCAATAAGCTGAACGCGTTCACGGCGATGTATAACGACCTGATGCTGGGCGACAGCGGACTGAGCAAATTGGAGCGTGAGATGATCGCGGTGGTCGTGTCGGCGATCAACAAATGCTTCTATTGCCTCGTGGCCCATGGTGCGGCGGTGCGGCAATTGTCAGGCGATCCACAATTGGGCGAAATGCTGGTAATGAACTACCGCGTTGCCCCCTTGGACGCGCGCCAGCGGGCGATGCTGGACTTTGCCGCCAAGATGACCACTGCCAGTACCGAGATCGAGGAACCTGATCGTCAACGCTTGCGTGATGCGGGGTTCACCGACCGGGATATATGGGACATCGCCAACGTCACCGGATTTTTCAACATGTCGAACCGGGTGGCGAGCGCCACGGCGATGGCCCCGAACGACGAGTACCACGCGCAGGCCCGATGATCCGATTTGCTTCACTGATCCTTTTATTTCTGGCCGGGCCTATTGCCGCGCAAGAGATGACTATGCCGACCGGATCGCGCCAGATCAGCGACCGGACCAGCCCGCTGGACAGCTACGATCTGCCCATCGGTCCTTTTGCCAACGACACTCTGCCGGTGCGCCAAACTGAAGGGCGGGTGGAACGGATTACCTGGCGTGTGCAATCAGGCTCAAGCACTACTTTGCAATTGCTGGCACCGCTGCGCGACCAGATCATCGCACAGGGCTATGACGTGCTGTTTGAATGTGAGGCCGACGCCTGTGGTGGATTTGATTTCCGTTTCGCGACCGAGGTGGTTCCGACCCCTGACATGTATGTGGCGATTCAGGATTATCGATTTCTGTCTGCTGCGCGCGGAGATGATGTGCTGAGCCTACTGATCAGTCGCAATCCGCCCAGCGGATATATTCAGATGATCCGTGTTACACCGGTTGGCTCAGAAGACCCGCCGCCGCTGGTAGTTGAAGAAGTGGTTAGCACTCCGGTGGATCTTCTGGCTGCGCTGGATCAAAATGGCCACGTCATTCTGGATGATCTGCATTTTCGAACCGGCGAGATTACTCTGGGGGAGGGTCCTTTCACCTCATTGGCACAGATTGCGAGCTATCTGGCCGACAATCCGGATACACGATTGGCGCTTGTGGGGCATACGGACGACACCGGCGCGCTGGACGCCAATATATCGGTCAGCACAGGCCGGGCACAGGCCGTTCGCGCCCGCATGATTGAAGCGCATGGTGTTGCCGCCGACCGGCTGGAGGCGCGAGGCATCGGGTATCTTGCACCGTTGACATCGAATGAAACGCCGAAAGGTCGCGAGTTGAACCGCCGGGTCGAGGCGGTTTTGCTGGTCAACTGATCCGGGTGACTTGGGTCAGGTAGGCCTCCAGAATCAAAAAAGGTTCAATCGGTCGACTGGATAATGTTCCCAAGCGTTGATTGTCGGGGCGAGCACAGGCCAATGCTTAGGGGCGTAGCGCCGCAATAGCGCCGATTTCACGCTGCGTTGCGGGAATATGCGTTCAACACGTTTTCCGTGATGTATTAGGTTCTTACGAGCCCGACCAGTCCATCAGGCCCTTGTCCGCGAAGGCTTCTACCAGAAAGTCAATGAAAGCGCGCACCTTCGGCTGCGTGAAGCGGCCGGGCGGGTAAACCGCATAGACACCTTGTACCTCGTCTGGCAGCGATGGCATTGCATCCAGCACCGCGCCGGATTTTAACGCGTCGGCGTACAGGTAGCTGGGCAAATAGGCGATACCCAACCCCGAGATGGCCGCATTCAACAGAGATTGCCCGTCATTAACGCTTAGCCATCCGGCAGTGCGAACCTGGCGTTTTTCACCTGAAGGCGCGGTCAGCCGCCAGACGTTGCCGGAAGACTGGCTGGAGTAATGCAGCAGCTTGTGTTCGTTCAGATCGTCGATCTTTTGCGGGCGACCGAATTTCTCGACATAGCTGGGTGCGGCGACCATACGTTTCACGGTTTCGGTCAGCTTGCGTGCGCGCAGCGTGCTGTCTTCCAGTTCGCCGATGCGCACGGCCACGTCGAACCCTTCCGAAATCAGTTCCACATAGCGATTGTTCAGCACCATATTTACGGTGATATCCGGGTAAGCGGCCAGGAATTCCGACAATACCGGCGACAAATGGTTCACGCCGAAATCTGTCGCTACGCTGATGCGCAGCAGACCGGATGGGGCTGATTGCATCGAGGTCACCAGCGCATCCGCCTCGCCTGCGTCATTCAGAACGCGGCGGGCGCGATCATAGTAGGCCAGCCCGATTTCTGTTGGTGAAACACGTCGGGTCGTGCGGTTCAGCAGCCGTGCACCTAGTCGCGCCTCAAGGCTCGATACGTGCTTAGATACGGCCGATTTGGAGATGCCCATCTTTTTCGCCGCATCGGTGAAGCCACCTTGGTCCACCACATTGGCAAAGGCCTCCATTTCGGTCAGTCTGTCCATTCTCGTTCCCCAGGTCCTTTATTCATTGTCTCACTATTGGGGTCAATCTGGGCGGAAACTGGGCGGACATGGGATAATATCGGGGATTTTATTCGGATCGTTTGCGCTTGGGAAACGCGGAAACAGTGGTTTCCAACGGTGCCACAACCCAAAAGAGAAAGGGATTTATAGGCCTTGGCGCTGATATGCTATGATGAGAATGGCAAATTTGTGACCACGGAGGAGATCATGAAAGCCTTTTTCGCTATTGCAGCATTTTTCATATCGGCCACCCTTGCGCTGGCAGGAGGAGAGACGCCTTCCAACCCCGAAGCCAAAGTCTATTTTGTGAATCTGTCCGACGGTGACACAGTTCAGTCGCCCGTTACCGTGGTCTTTGGATTGAGCGGTATGGGCGTGGCACCTGCCGGGACCGAGAAAGAAAACACAGGTCACCATCATCTGCTGATCGACCGTCCGCCATTGGGTGAAGGTGAAGACGGGGCAGATGAATTGGCCTATGGGCTGCCGTCAGATGACAACCATGTTCATTTCGGTGGTGGCCAGACGGAAGTGACGCTGGACCTTGCCCCCGGAGAACATACCCTGCAGCTGGTGCTTGGTGATGCAGGTCACGTGCCGCATGCCACGCCGATTGTGTCCGAGGTGATTACGATTACGGTGGAGTAGGTCCTGACAGACGGCGGTGCGATCCCTAAAACACGGCTCTTGCCGCCAGTATCCACAGTGGCAGGGTCACAGCGCTTAGAAGTGTTGATTGAGCTATCAGCGTGGCCACCAGTTTTCTATCAGCGCCGAAGCCAGACGCCAGAACATGTGCAGCGGACGCGGTAGGCAGTGCTGCAAAAAGGATCAATACAGGGGCCAGCCCGTTCGCCCCATCGGCAAGAAGGCAGACAAGAAATGTAGCGCCCGGCACCAGAACCAGCTGTGTCAGGCAAACATATCCGCTGAACCGATCCATCTTTGCCAGAGCGGTCCAGTTCATTGTTGCGCCGATTGAAATCAGCGCAATCGGAATTGCCGCCGCAGCGACCATTTCAAGTGGGGCCAGAATGGGCGCAGGAATAGAGATGCCGGAAAGGCCGACCGCCACGCCTAGGACGCTTGCCAGCAAAAAGGGGTTCAGCGCTACTTTGGACAAGGTTTGCAAAACGCTCAGGCTGCCTCCTTTTGACAGCACCAAAACCGCAAGCATGTTGGCAACAGGCACCGCCATCCCGATGGCTACAGCCATCTGACCGATTGTGCCCGGCCCCAGGGTTTGTGATGCCACCAGTGCGATTGCCGAGTTAAAGCGCCACACCGTTTGCCAGCCGCCCGCAAAATCCAGAAACCGGTCCGGGCCGATTGGTCGGGCTGCCCAGCCTAAAAGCATCGCAAAAATCAGAATGGTCCAAACAGCTGGGCCAATCTGCAGCACATCCGCCACAGCGATGGGCCGTTTACAGGCCGCGACAAACAGCAATGCGGGAAACAGAATTTCAAAGTTCAGCTTGTCGAGGCCCTGCCATGCATTCTCAGACAAGCGCGCCCGGATCACCCCGCCGAGCGCGACCATCAGGAAACTCGGGGCAAGCCCGGATAATATGGTGGCAAAGACCATGGCAAGCCGCCCCTACATTCGGCATTGCCACTCTAGTCGGTCAATCGTCGTTTACTAGGTGATTGCCGACATATCTGCGTCGAAATTGACCGTACTTACAATCCAGCCGCCAGTCGCGTTCCCTGATTGATCGCCCGTTTGGCGTCCAACTCGGCAGCCACATCCGCGCCGCCGATGACATGCGGGGTGATCCCGCGTTCGATCAGCGCGTCCGCAAGGCTGCGCTCGGACACCTGTCCAGAGCACAGAACAATCGTATCCGCCGCGATCACGGTGGGATCTGCACGTTCTTCGCCAAAGCTGACATGCAGGCCGTTCTCGTCGATTTGTTCGTAATTCACGCCGCCCACGAAGTTCACGTCTTTCATCTTCAGTGTCGTGCGGTGAATCCAGCCAGTGGTCTTGCCCAGCCCCTTGCCATGCGCCTGTTTCTTGCGCTGCAGTAAAGTGACCTGACGCTTGGGGGCCTCGGGTTGTGGGCCTTCGGGGGCCAAACCCGCGCGGTGCTCCTCGGGGTCGGTGACGCCCCATTCCTTCATCCATGCGGGCAGGTCTGTGGTGGGGCTGTGGCCTTCTTCGACGAGATATTCGGATACGTCGAAACCAATGCCGCCAGCGCCGATCACGGCGACGGATTTGCCGACTTCGGCCTTCTTCCGCAATACGTCGATATAGCTGAGGACGTTTTCACGTTCCTGCCCCGGTATCTGCGGATCGCGTGGGGTAACACCTGTGGCGATGACAACCTCGTCAAAGCCCCTCAGGTCATCGGCGCTGACCTCGCGGTTCAGCTCTACCTTCACGCCTAGATCAGCCATCATAGTGCGATACCAATCGACCAGCCCCCAAAACTCTTCTTTGCCCGGCACCTGCTTGGCCATGTTTAACTGTCCGCCGATCTCAGCCGCGCGGTCAAACAGAGTCACGTCATGGCCGCGCTGGGCGGCGGTCATCGCAGTGGACAGACCAGCCGGGCCAGCACCGACAATGGCAACCGTTTTCCGTGTCTCGGCCTGTTCGATCACCAGTTCGGTTTCATGACAGGCACGCGGGTTCACAAGGCACGACGTTAGCTTGCCGCTGAAGGTGTGATCCAGACAGGCCTGATTGCACGCGATGCAGGGCGCAATCTTGGCTGCCTCACCCGACATCGCCTTGTTGACGAAATCGGCATCCGCCAGCATCGGTCTCGCCAGAGAAACCATGTCGGCGCAGCCCGTCGATAGAACCTCTTCGGCTACTTCGGGCGTGTTGATCCGGTTCGACGTGATCACCGGGATCGATACCTTTCCCATCAGCTTTTTTGTCACCCAGGCAAAGGCCGCACGCGGTACACTGGTGGCGATGGTCGGAATGCGAGCCTCGTGCCAGCCAATTCCTGTATTTATGATCGTTGCTCCGGCCTGCTCGATCCGCTGCGCTAATTCTACAACCTCATCATGGGTCGAGCCATTGGGCACCAGATCAATCATCGACAGGCGATAGATGATAATAAAGTCTGTGCCTACTGCCTCGCGCGTGCGTCGGACGACTTCGAGCGGTAGGCGCATCCGATTCTCATAGGAACCGCCCCAGCGGTCGGTGCGCTTGTTGGTATGGGTCACCAGGAATTGGTTCAGGAAGTATCCTTCCGAGCCCATGATTTCGACCCCGTCATAGCCTGTCTTTTGAGCCAAGACGGCGGCATTGACGAAATCGCGGATCTGTTTCTCGATCCCATCCTCGTCCAACTCATGCGGCGGGAAGGGTGATATCGGGGATTTCACCGGGCTGGGGGCCACGCATTTCGGACCATAAGCATAGCGTCCCGCATGCAAGATCTGCATCGCGATCTTGCCACCGGCCTGATGTACTCGGTCGGTCACTATTGAATGGTTTTCCACGTCTTTGTCGGTGGTCATCATAGACGCGCCGGGCAACACCGAGCCTTCCAGGTTTGGCCCGATCCCCCCAGTCACCATCAAAGCTACGCCACCCCGTGCGCGATCGGCATAGAATTCGGCCACCCGGTTCCAGTCACCGGTCTCTTCCAAACCGGTATGCATCGAGCCCATCAGCACGCGGTTCTTTAACGTGGTAAAGCCCAGGTCCAGCGGGGCCAGCATATGTGGGTACGCAGTCATGGCGAACTCTCTCTCCCGATATTTGCCGGTTAGATTGACCTTCGCGTCAACTTTGTCACGCGAAACCTAACGTCACCCCCTTTGCGGGCGCTGCCGTGCTTGTTACAGACAGTTCGTAGCAGAATTATGAGGCCGCGCATGACCCCGGAAGAAATCGCCAAGCTGCCCTATCGCCCTTGCGTCGGGCTGATGCTGATGAATGCCAAGGGCAAGATATTCGTCGGCCAGCGCAATGATCGCCACAAGGACGCCTGGCAGATGCCTCAGGGCGGTGTGGACAAAGGCGAAGACCCGCGCGATGCCGCCCTACGCGAATTGTGGGAAGAAACCGGCGTGACGTCTGATCTGGTCGAAATCGTGGCCGAGACCGACGGCTGGCTGCCCTACGACTTGCCCCATGACATTGTGCCCAAGATCTGGAAGGGCCGTTTCCGAGGTCAGGAGCAGAAATGGTTTTTGTTGCGGTTCACTGGCGGAGACGATCAGATCAACATCGCCACAGATCACCCGGAATTCACCCATTGGAAATGGCAAGACCCCGACAAGCTGATCCAAGAGATCGTACCGTTCAAGCGTGAGGTGTACGAGAAGGTGGTGGACGCTTTTGCTGACTTTCTTGGTCTTTCTTCGGACTAGAGTTCCTCAAGGTATTCAGAGGCCGGCCAGCATTTCCGGTCAGTTTGCCATTGATCCCCTGCAGGGTCACGCCGGGGCCCGCAAATTTATTGGTGCGTGGCGCGTCATCCCGACCTCGCCATCCCACAATTTGCCGTGAAGGGGCGTGGCCGGGGATGCCCCTCGCCTTTAACTTGAGGCGTATGAAAGATACCGCTTCAAGCCTGTGCAGCATCGTCCCCGCCGGGCGCAAATTTCTTGGCACCGACCGTCGCGCGCCTTTGCGCGGGGGTTTGCAAGGTTGCGGTGAATATGGTGCGGGTCAGACGGCGGGGCGCTTCTATCCTATCGCCTGCGTCGCGCTTGAGGTCACCCAGCGCTGCAATCTGGATTGCACGCTGTGTTATCTCTCGGACCGGGCCGAAATGACCTATGATCCGCCGCTTTCGGTTCTATACGCGCGGCTTGCCACGATCCGCAGCCACTATGGCACCGGGGTTTCGGTACAGTTGACCGGGGGTGATCCGACCCTGCGCAAGGTAGAAGATATTGAGGCGCTTTGTCGTGAAATTCGCCGCTTGGGGATGCGGTCTTGTCTGATGACAAACGGTATTCGCGCCAGCCGGGCATTTCTGACGCGGCTTGCGGCGGCCGGGCTGGATGATGTGGCCTTCCACGTAGACATGACGCAGGAGCGCAAAGGCTTCGGCAACGAGGCCGAGCTGAACACGGTGCGGCGCGCCTATATCCGCCGGGCACGCGGGCTGGGGCTGCGCATCCTGTTCAACACCACCGTGTTCGGCGGCAATTTCGACGAGCTTTCTGCGCTGGCACGGTTTTTGCGGGATTGTCCAGAGGTCGCATTTGTCTCGTTCCAGATGCAGGCCGATACCGGGCGTGGGGTCCTGCGTGAACGGCCCGACGCGATCACACAGGACAGCGTGGCGCGCGCAATTGAGGCGGGTTATGGCACCCCGTTACATTTTGGCGCTGCGGCCGTTGGGCATTCCAAATGCAACCGATATGCCAGTGTGCTCACGGCCGGCGGGCGGGCGGTCTCTCTTCTGTCGAACCGGCGGCTGGTGTATCAGGTGATTGCCGCGCTTGAGGCCGTGGACGACCAGAAAGACGCGCATATCCGTATCCGCGCCAAAGTACGTCGCGTGATCCTGCGTTATCCGCTGCTGGCTTTGCGGGTGCTGGGTCATTTGGCGCTGAGCGTGGCGCGGCTGGGGTCAGGGTTGCTGCGTGGTCCGATGCGGCGTCAGGCGGTGTTCATCCATAACTTTATGGCGGCGGATGCGTTGGAGGAAGATCGCTGCGCATCTTGCGTGTTCATGGTGGCTACGGCGAATGGTCCCTTGTCCATGTGCGCACACAATGCACAACGCGATCTGCATCTTGCGACGCCTGACCGAATTGAAGGCCCCTCTGGGCCAAGTTGGTGGAACGCGGCTGCTCCACGTCTGTCCGCCACGCCAGACTTACCGGATTTAAATGATCCAGCAATGGCCCCGTTGAAGCACCTCAAAGGAAAGATGCGGGCCCTTCGCCGGGCCCGGAAGGACGCATCATGAAAAAGCTGTTGATCCTGTTGCTGCCTTTGCTTGCGGCTTGTGCCAGTGTCGAACGCCTTGCGCTGCCTGCACCCGAGGCTTTGCCACAGAAATCACTGACCAGTTTTGCCCCACCGCCTGGGCAGCAGGTCGATCACCGGGATTGGACGGATTTTCTGTCTCGCTACGTTGCACTGGACGCAGAAGGCGTGAACCGGGTGGCCTATGGAAGGGTGACAATACCTGACCGAGATCGGCTGGATAGGTACCTTATCGAACTGCAGGCCGTCGATCCGGCAGACCTGACACGCGATCAGCAATTGGCCTTTTGGATCAACCTCTATAACGCGGCGACGGTGGATGTCGTGCTGGAGGATTACCCGGTCGCCTCGATCCGCGATATAAAGGACGGGCCGTTTTCGATTGGTCCCTGGAGCCGGCCTTTGGTGCAGGTGGCGGGCGAGGATTTGAGCCTGAACGATATCGAACATCGCATTATCCGACCCACATTCGATGAGCCGCGCATTCATTATGCCCTGAACTGCGCCGCTGTAGGTTGCCCGAACCTGATGGATCGCGCCTGGCGGGCCGAAACGCTAGAGCGTGACTTTGCCGCCGCCGAACGCGCCTATGTCAACGATCCGCGCGGGGTGCGGTTTGACGCGCGCGGCGGGTTAATCCTGTCCAAGATCTACATCTGGTTCCGTGAGGATTTCGGGCCGGACGAGCAGGCTGTTCTGGCTTATATCGGCACAGTGGCCGAACCCGAATTGCGTGCGCGGATACAGGAGGCTCAGCGCGTCAGAGCCTACCAATACGACTGGGCCTTGAACGATACTGCCGCAGAGTTCTGAAGACAGAACCTACAGCAAACCTTCAGCGCGCAACAGTTCCTGCATATTGGCCTCGGGGCGTGGGCCGATATGGCTGATCACTTCCCGGGCGCAGACATTGCCGATTTTGGCGCAGGTCTCGTAATCACGACCCGTGGCCATCCCGTACAGGAACCCGGCTGCGAACTGGTCGCCAGCGCCGGTTGCGTCCACGGGCACCACTTTTTCAACCGGCACGTCGATGCGCTGACAGTCATGCAGAACGGTCACCCCGTCGCCCGAACGAGTGCAGACGACCAGAGGGCAAATCCCGGCAGTTTTCGCCAGTGCTTCTTCCAGATCGTCGGTTTCGAACAGTGATTTGATCTCGGCCTCGTTTCCGATAACGAAATCCAGCTCGTTTTCGATCAGCAGCAGGAAATCGACCCGGTGACGTTCGACACAGAACGGGTCGGAAATGGCGATCCCGGCCTTGCCTCCGCCTTTGTGACAGTTACGCGCGGCCTCAAGGAACGCGGCCTTGCCTTTTTCCTTGTCGAACAGATAGCCCTCAAGGAACATGAGCTGACAGTTGCCCGCCACGTCTGAGGAGACATCCGCAGACGAAAGTTCGGAAGAAATGCCCAGATAAGTATTCATCGAACGCTCGCCGTCGGGCGAAACGAAGATCATAGAGCGCGAGGTTGGCAGCTCGCCCCCCGGTACCGGCGGGTTGACGAAATCGACGCCGTCCTCGTTCATCGCATCCGCATAGAAGCGACCCAAGGCGTCGTCATGCACCCGTCCGATAAATGCCGAATCCAGCCCCAGCGCGCCCGCGCCCGCGATCGTGTTGGCGACCGAACCGCCGGGTGTCTGCACCCGCCCTTCCATTGCCGCATAAAGGACCTCGCCCCGGTCCCGCTCGATCAGCTGCATGATGCCTTTTTCGATGCCCATCAGTTCCAGGAAACTGTCATCGGCTTGGGAAATCACGTCCACAACGGCATTTCCGATGCCGACAAGCTGGTAGGTTTTCATAGGTTCTTGTCCTCAAATTCGCAGAGATCACGGATGATACAGGTGCCGCACATGGGTTTGCGTGCCTTACAGTGATAGCGGCCATGCAAAATCAGCCAGTGATGCGCATGCAGCTGGAAATCCGCGGGTATATTGTCCTCGATGGCGCGCTCTACCGCATCCACGTCCTTACCCGGGCAGATGCCGCTGCGGTTTCCAACGCGAAAGATATGGGTGTCCACCGCCTGCGCCGGTTGTCGCCACCACATGTTCAAAACCACATTGGCGGTTTTGCGCCCCACGCCCGGCAGCGATTGTAGAGCGGCACGGGAATTCGGGACCTCGCCACCGTAGTCGTCAACCAGAATGCGGCTCATCTTGATGACGTTCTTGGCCTTCTGTCGGAACAGGCCGATGGTCTTGATATGTTCGATCAGACCTTCTTCGCCAAGGTCCAGCATCTTTTGTGGCGTGTCAGCGATCTTGAACAGCTCTCGCGTGGCCTTGTTGACGCCTGCATCGGTCGCCTGCGCCGACAGCGCGACAGCCACGACCAGAGTATAGACGTTCACATGCTCCAGCTCGCCCTTGGGTTCCGGGTCGGCGTCCTGAAAACGCGTAAAGATCTCGCGGATCGTATGATAATCGAGTTGCTTTGCCATCCGCGCCTTAATGCCGTGTGCAGGCCAGCGGGTAAAGGGCGTCAGGGCCGCATGGTGACAAAGAAATGCGCTTCCTGCGGCACGATAAACACGCCGTTTTGCGCGTAAGGGGCTAGGCGGGTGGAAATGTCGTCCAAAACGAGGTCGATCACGGCCTCGCCTTTTTCGCGCATGTCCTGTTCGACCGGCAAGGCAAGGACCTGCGCTCTCAGATCCTCGAACCGACGTTGCAGAATGATCCCGTCGTGTAGGGCAATCGAATATCCCGCTTGTCGCAGCAGGTTGGTGATGACGTCCCCGTCGCGGAACGAAAACGGCGCACGAGCTTTTTGTGCTGCGTCATCGCCGACATGAATTGCCAATGCCTCGGCCAATGCGTTGTTAAAGGGCGAGATGGCGCGCCAGCAGGTCAGACACAATCGCCCACCCGGTTTCAGCACGCGGTAAATCTCGGCCAATGCTGCCGGTTTGTCGGGAAAGAACTGCAATCCCTGCTGAATACAGGCCAGATCAAAGCTGTGTGCATCCAATGGCAATGCCGTGACATCGGATGCCACCCAGTCCACCCTGTGATTTGTCTGCGTTGTCAGAGACTGAGCGATATCAATCATCGATTGGTTCAAATCCGCCCCGACAACACGGCCCTTTCCGGGTAAATGCTGTAATATGACGCGGGTTAACGCACCGGTGCCGCAGGCCACATCCAGAATATGCCCGTCAGCGGGCAATTCCAGCCGCTCAACCGTGGCCTCGGCCAGCGGGGCGAACATCGCAGGGACGGAATGATCCTGATATTTGCGGGCGGCTGCGTCGGAAAGGCGAAAGGCATCAATTGGCGACATGGGCTGGCTCCTGAAATGATTCAGGGTACCAAGGTCCAGGCATTTCGACAAACCTGTGGCAGGTTGCGCAAGTTCCGGGTCGCTCTGACCGCATCCGAGGGGTTATGATCAATGCAACGCAAGAGGTGAGTTATGAATATCCAGAACCCGGAAGGCGGCTATCACTACAACGTCATGCGTCGCGCCATCGAGCTCATAGATCAGGGCGGCGAGCCCCTCAGCCTTGATGAACTGGCGCGTCAGATGGACATGAGCCCCGCGCACTTCCAGCGCCTTTTCTCGCGCTGGACCGGGGTGTCGCCGAAACGCTATCAGCAATATCTGACGCTGGGCCACGCCAAAGCGCTGCTGCGCGAGCGATTCACCACGTTGGAGACGGCCCATAACGTTGGCCTGTCGGGCAGTGGCCGTCTGCACGACCTGTTCCTAAAGTGGGAATCCATGAGCCCCGGCGAATACGCGCGCAAGGGCGCAGGGTTGATGATCTATTGGGGCTGGTTCGAAAGCCCCTTTGGCCCGGCGCTTGTGATGGGCACCGATAAAGGCATCTGCGGCATGGCTTTCGGCGCGGAAACCGGTGAGGAAGAGGCGATGGAGGATATGCTGTCGCGTTGGCCACAGGCAGATTTCGTCGAAGATCCGATGCGCCTGCGTCCCTGGGTGCTCAGCGCCTTCGGTGCGGTTAGCGATCGTTTGGAACCGACACCGCTGTACCTGATCGGCTCACCCCTGCAGATCAAAGTATGGGAGGCGCTGATGCATATTCCTTCGGGTCAAGTGACAACCTATTCCGAGATTGCGCAGCGGGTGGGTTCACCGCAGGCGGTGCGCGCGGTGGGTACTGCAGTGGGGCGCAACCCGGTAAGTTGGCTGATCCCCTGCCATCGCGCCTTGCGGAAATCCGGTGGTCTGGGTGGCTATCACTGGGGTCTGCCAGTGAAACGCGCGATGTTGGCTTATGAAGCGGCACAGGCGGAGGCTTAGCTATTTTCTACCTGTTTTGCTTTCGCTTTTGCACGGCACGCCTTTTTTCTTTGCTGCCCCGTTTCAAGTGCTCTCTTTGGGCAAGTTCGTTCTTCACGTCAGTCCAAGCGTGCTTCCAATTTTCTTGGTCTTTGAAAGCGATTAGGCCGGCGGCTTCTACTGCTTGTTTGTCTTCGACCGTCCAATCGCTTTGAGGGAAGGTTTCTTGCAGGCTTCGCAGGTCATTTAATCGTCTCAGCAGAGAGCCCGTGTGCATTTGAGCCAATTGCTCACCACACACAGGCTCCAAAGTATTTAGAAGCTCAAAGTTAACTGCCAAATTCTGTCTCGCCTATTCTAAGGCCCAACCGCCAACGGATTTGACCTCAAGGAAATCCTCAAGCCCCCACACGCCGCCTTCGCGCCCGTTGCCGGATTGCTTCATTCCCCCGAAAGGTGAGCCCGCGCTGCGCGACTGACCGTTCATTTCAACCATGCCCGACCGCAATACTCGGGCCAAGCGGTTGGCACGTGCACCATCCTGCGTCTGAACATAGTTGGTCAACCCGTAAGGCGTGTCATTGGCGATCTCTATGGCCTCTTCTTCGGTATCGAAGGGGATCATGGTCAGAACCGGGCCAAAGATTTCCTCGCGCGCGACAGTCATCTGGTTGTTGGCATCGGCAAACACTGTTGGGCGTACATAGTATCCCTTGTTCAACCCCTCAGGCCGTCCGGTTCCCCCTGCGACCAGACGGGCACCTTCGTCGATACCTTTCTGGATCAGGTCCTGTATCTTGGTCCATTGCACTTCATTAACGACGGGGCCGATATGGCGGCCTTCTTCCAGCGCCGGTCCAACGGCAACCTTGTTGGCAACTTCGGTCGCTGTCTCGACTGCCTGATCGTAGATCGGGCGCTGTACCAGCATCCGACTGGGCGCATTACAGCTTTGGCCGGTGTTCTGCATCATGTGCAGAACACCCCGTTTGACGGCCTTTTCATCGGCATCAGCAAAGACCACATTCGCGCCTTTGCCGCCCAACTCCAGATGCACTTTCTTCAATGTTTCGGCCGCAGCCTTGGAAATCGCGGTGCCAGCACGGGTCGATCCGGTAAAGCTGACCATATCCACGTCTGGATGCGCCGAGAGTTGCGAGCCAACCCCGACACCATCGCCATTGACCAGATTAAAAACACCGGGCGGAAAACCCGCCTCGTCCATCATCTCGGCAAAGATTATCGCGTTCAGCGGGCTTTGTTCTGAAGGTTTTAATACCATCGTACAGCCCGCAATCGCTGCTGCGCCTACCTTGAGCGTGATCTGGTTCATCGGCCAGTTCCACGGTGTGATCAGGGCGGCAACGCCCACGGCCTCATAGATAATCCGGTCATTGGGGGCGTGATCGCCAAGTGGGCGTTCGAATTGAAAATCTTTTGCGGCGCGGATGAAATTCTTGAGGTGGTACATCCCGGCGCCCGACTGTGCGCTGCGCGACAGGTCCAGGGGGGCGCCCATCTCAAGTGACATGGCCTGTGCGAGGTCTTCAGACCTAGATTGATAGATCTCGGTCAGCTTCTCCATTAATGCGATACGTTCTGCAACCGGCATGGCCATCCAACCGGGCAGGGCGGCCTTGGCGGCAGCCACGGCGGCATCCGTATCGACCTGCCCGCCCAACGAGATCACTGCGCAGGGCTCCTCGGTCGAAGGGTTGATCACGGAAAAGTCATTGGCCGCCGAGGGGGCGACCCATTGGCCGTTGATGTAGAACTCGCGTTTTTCGATCATGGCGCATCCTCCTGTGCTAGTTGCACGAAACCGGTATTTTGCGGCCACTCTGGCACCGGGATCAGAGCACGGCAAGCAATAATTTGATCAAATTATTTCGTAGGCAAGAACGGTTTAACAATTGTGCAAAATGATTAGGCTTATCGCGACCGACTCGGGTTTTACAAAAAGGGAGATGCATCATGGGTTTGCGCATCAACGATACGGTTCCGAATTTCACTGCAGAAACGGATCAGGGCACCATTCAGTTCCACGATTGGATCGGCGACAACTGGGCGATCCTGTTCTCGCACCCCAAGGATTTCACCCCTGTCTGCACGACCGAGTTTTCAGCTGTGGCGCAATTGAATGACGAATGGGCCGCGCGTGGCACTAAGGTCATCGGTGTGTCTGTGGACAATGTTGAAGACCACAAGAAATGGAAAAAAGACATTGAAGCTTATGGCAATGCCAGCCCAGGTTTCCCGATCATCGCCGATGATGGCCTGGCCGTTTCCAAGGCGTTCGACATGCTGCCCGCCGAAGCTTATCTGCCCGATGGGCGTACGCCCGCCGACAGTGCCACGGTACGTTCAGTGTTTATCATCGGACCGGACAAGCAATTGAAACTGTCGATGACTTACCCGATGACCGTAGGCCGCAACTTTGCCGAAATTCTACGCGCGCTGGACGGATTGCAGATGTCGGCCAAGGGTGTAGCGACGCCCGCGAACTGGGTTCCGGGGGAAGATGTCATCATCCCGCCTGCCGTTTCGAACGACGAAGCGAAAGAGAAGTTTGGCGAGTTCGAGATGATCTTTCCTTATTTGCGTAAGACCAAGGCGCCATCGTAAGGTGGGGCCGGGTCAAGGGGGGCTGTCTGCCCCCCATCACGCCTGGCGGCGCGATTCCCCCCGAAGATATTTTTAGCCAGATGAAGCAGGCGGAACTCCGACTGTGCTGTTCCGAGAGTTGGAATGGCCCTAACGCGAGTACCTGGCTTGGACTTGGCGTTTTCAAGACATCAGAGAAATCGGTTCAACCACTGTGTCACAGGTTTTCCTGACCGGGCGGATTCGATCATACACGATATGAAAGAAATAGGTGTAGACTGAGTAGGTAATCGTCAGGCCGAGATTGACGAGCAGCGCGGTTTTCAAGGTATGGCCGCCGATCAGCATCAACAGCGGGCAGGTGATCAAAACGGCCGTAACCTCGTGCATAACTGCATGGACGAGGCGCAATTGATGCGGTCTTTCACAGGCCAGCCGACATGTGCAGTTTCGCTCAATCAGGTCGAACAAGGTGTTGAATATGGGAGACCAGATCAGCACCACGATAGAAAGCAGCGTAATCAGGGCAAAGCCATGAACCATCGACGCGCCAACCAGATAGGCGTAGGTCGGCGATACGATGGCGATGCCGATCACTTCGAAACTGCCAGTTTGGATGATACGCTCTTTGAAAGTCCTTAAAGTCATCTGGCGCCTTTTTAAAAAAGTGATCCGGATTGAATTCGGCTGTCGCTGGAAGGGATGGTGACTTCTGCTCTTATTGGCTTCCTTTGGGTAACCTGCCATGGCGTGTCTGACTTGACTGTGAACTGGCACACACCCGCGCCGGAGCAGCGGAATTCAACCTGTCTGGCCGAATGTATAGCGACTCAGGAGGTGGCAGCATCAGGTCGTCGGTTCGTGAAGCGACGGAAATGTGATAGGGTAGCGCAGGCAGACTCATCCGCAGGCATGCAACCAGGAACATCGGGCATTCAGACTGTGCATTACAGGAGATGACGATGGCATTTACAGATTGGTATGTTGAGGGCGATGCGTTTGGGAACTGCAATTGCGGTTATGCGTGTCCATGCCAGTTCGAGGAATTACCGACCCATGGCAATTGCCGGGGGTTTGAGGTGCTGGAGATTTCCAAGGGTCATTTCGGGGACATAGACCTTGCGGGGGCAAAGGCTGCGTTGATCTATGCCTGGCCCGGCCCGATTTTCGAAGGCGGCGGTGAAATGCAAGTGATCATTGATCCAAGCGCGTCGGATGCGCAGCGATCAGCACTCGAAAAGGTTTTTCAAGGCGAAGAAACCGAGGAAATGGCGACCCATTGGTTCGTCTTCCGCGCGATGTGCAAAACCCTTCACGAGACCTTGTACCTGCCAATTGATTTCGAGATGGATATGGAAGGACGCACGGCCAAGGTGGTGATTGGCGATGTGCTCAAGTCGACCGGTCGTCCGATTGAAGCACCGCATGGCGGTGGCCCGCATCGGGTTCGGATTGATATCCCCGGCGGGATCGAATTCACCCTGGCCGAGATCGGCAGCGCCTCGACCAAGGCGGATGCGGCGATTAAACTGGATTTGAACGACAGCTACGGCCAATGGCACGTCATGAAGCACGGGCCGTCTGGTATAGCGCACTGAGCGTTAGGCCTCGCCGAAATCCACCAGAACCGGAGCGGTATCATAGATGATCCGAACTGATTTGAATCGGCTTTTGTCCTTAGTCAGTTCGAACAGGTCGACGCATTCTATAGTTTCTGGATACCCGTCCCGGATGGTGCGCGTGTAGTTGAAATGTACAGCCATCTGCGGTGCGCCTGAGGTGTCGGCGAAGGTGTTCTTGTGAACCGTCGTCCTATCATGCGTAATCTTCATCACGTTGGCGTAAAAGTCCCGCGCAGGTTGCTTGCCCGAGATCGGGGATGTTGCCGTTGCATCTTCGGCAAACAGGTTCAGCATTTCGGACACATCGCCGCTTTCGATAGCCTGTAGATACTGTCGCGCCAATGCGTCCATATGATCTTTGTCCGACATCGCCATCCCTCCTGCTGCGGCTGTCGGCACTTTACCACAAAAAAGGCCCCGGTGGTTCCACCGAGGCCTTCGTCACTTGAGAGAGGAACAGATTACTCTGCGCTTTCCTCTTTCTTTTCTTTCTTCTCAGGAACGATCTCTTCGCCGGATTCCTGATCGACAACTTTCATCGACAGGCGGACCTTGCCGCGATCGTCAAAGCCCAGCAGCTTGACCTTCACTTCCTGACCTTCCTTCAGAACATCCGACGGATGGTTCAGGCGGCGGTTTTCGATCTGGGACACGTGCACCAGACCGTCGCGCTTGCCAAAGAAGTTCACGAAGGCACCGAAATCGACGATCTTGACCACTTTACCGGTGTAGATCTGACCTTCTTCCGGCTCGGCGACGATCGAGTGGATCATCTCATATGCCTTCTTGATCGATTCACCATCAGGCGAGGCGATCTTGATCACGCCGTCGTCGTTGATGTCGACCTTGGCACCCGAAACCTCAACGATCTCACGGATGACCTTACCGCCCGAGCCGATCACTTCGCGGATCTTGTCGGTGGGGATGTTCATGGTCTCGATGCGCGGCGCGTGGACCGAGAATTCGTTGGTCTCGGACAGCGCCTTGCCCATCTCGCCCAGAATGTGCATCCGGCCGTCCTTGGCTTGTGCCAGGGCTTTCTCCATGATCTCTGGCGTGATGCCCGCAACCTTGATGTCCATCTGCAGCGAGGTGATGCCGTTTTCGGTACCCGCAACTTTGAAGTCCATGTCGCCCAGGTGGTCTTCGTCACCCAGAATGTCCGACAGGATGGCATAATTGCCGTCATCTTCCAGGATCAGACCCATGGCCACACCGGCAACCGGTGCTTTCAGCGGAACGCCCGCATCCATCATCGACAGCGAGCCGCCGCAGACCGACGCCATCGAGCTGGAGCCGTTGGATTCGGTGATCTCGGACACGATACGGATCGTGTAGGGGAAGTCGGTTGCCGCAGGCAGAACCGCCTGCAGGGCGCGCCAAGCCAGCTTGCCGTGACCGATCTCACGACGACCGGGGCCACCTACGCGGCCAACTTCACCAACCGAATACGGAGGGAAGTTGTAGTGCAGCAGGAAGTTCGATTTGAAGTTGCCATGCAGTGCGTCGATGAACTGCTCATCGTCACCGGTGCCCAGCGTGGTCACGGCCAACGCCTGCGTTTCACCACGGGTGAACAGGGCAGAACCGTGCGTACGCGGCAGCAGCGAGGTTTCGGCTTCGATGCCACGGATGTCGGTGGTCGAGCGGCCATCGATGCGCTTGCCGCCCTTGACGACGTCACCGCGCAGGATGCCGGCCTCCAGCTTTTTCATCGCCGAACCCAGGTTCGCGTCTTCCAGCTGTTCTTCGGTCAGCGCTTCCTTGATCGCTTCACGCGCGGCGGCAACAGCGGCGGTGCGCTCTTGCTTGTCGGTGATCGCAAAGGCGGCGCGCATCTGCTCTTCACCAGCTGCGGCAACAGCGGCGTACAGTTCCGAGTAATCGGGGGCGACGAACTCAAACGGCTCTTTTGCGGTTTCTTCGGCCAGATCAATGATCAGGTCCAGAACCGGCTGGATTTGCTCGTGCGCGAAGTTCACGGCGCCCAGCATTTCAGCCTCGGACAGTTCGTAAGCTTCCGATTCCACCATCATCACGGCGTTCTTGGTGCCGGCAACAACGAGGTCCAGACGCTGTTCGGGGTTCAGGCGCAGGTCCTGCATGTCGTCCACAGTCGGGTTCAGGACGTATTCGCCATCCACGAAACCAACACGAGCACCGGCGATCGGGCCCATGAACGGCGCGCCGGAAATGGTCAGGGCAGCGGATGCCGCGATCATTGCAACGATGTCGGGGTCGTTGACCAGATCGTGGGACAGCACGGTGCACATCACCAGAACTTCGTTTTTGAAACCGTCAACGAACAGCGGGCGGATCGGACGGTCGATCAGACGCGCGGTCAGCGTCTCTTTCTCGGTCGGGCGCGCCTCGCGCTTGAAGAAGCCACCCGGAACTTTACCGGCGGCATAGTATTTCTCTTGGTAGTGCACGGTCAGCGGGAAAAAGTCCTGACCGGGCTTTTGTTGCTTGGCAAAGGTCACGTTGGCCATGACGCTGGTCTCGCCCAGCGTGGCAATCACGGTGCCGTCGGCCTGACGGGCAACCTTGCCAGTTTCCAGTGTCAGCGTCTCTTCGCCCCACTGCATCGATTTCTTCGTTACATCAAACATATGCGTATCCTAGAACGGAGCACTCCCGCCCCTGCGGGTCTCCGGTTTTGCATGGCGGCCCCATTGCCGCCGACCCCATTTATCTTCCGTTCGAGTGCCGGGGTCAGGGCACAACGTCTCAGATACTCGCGCGCATACATGAGATTGCACCTAAAGGAAAGCGAAACCGAACCGGGTGGGCGGGCTTGTGCTTTGTTGAGATTGTGATCCTCTCGGCATGGACGTTGGGCGCTGCGGGCCGTTAAGATGCGGGCGTATCGTGGGTTTCTGGCGGGAAAAGCGGATGAAGTCCTGGCTGAAGATTACATTGCTGACGTTGCTGGGCCTGACGGGTCCGGCTGCTGCTGCGCCCGGTTCGCCGCTGGATTGGGGCGCATTGCCAGACCCGGCAGTGCAGAATTACGACGATCCGTTTCGCGCGCTCTCCCCCGAGCAATTCGATGATCTGCTGTTTGCGATCCGTCTCCGCGGCCGATTGCATCAGGATGTTGGCAGTGCGGATGAGCGCCAGAAATGGCAGGAGCTTCTGATCGAAACTGAAGATGCTCTTGCAGCCGACCAGATTGATGTCGACTGGTTGTTATCCCAACGCGAGATCGTGATTGAGCGACGGGAAAGGGCCAATACCAGCGGAAATCCCAGCCTGAATGGTCAAACGGTGACCCTGACAGGTTTTGCCCTTCCCGCACCACCGGATGAGGATGGGCACTCGGTCGCCTACCTAGTGCCTCAGGCCGGTATGTGCAGTCACCTGCCACCCCCTGCTCCGAACCAGATGATCCGAGTAAAACTCCGCAACGGATGGACGCCCGCATATGCGCACGAGCCGGTGCGCCTTACCGGACAGCTTGTCATTGCACCCACGGATTATGAGATGAACGTGGTCGACGGTCTGATGTCGATGCGCGCTACGTTCCGAATGGATGCCGAGATTGTAGAGACGTTGGAAACAAGGGATGGGCAGACCTCATGGTCACCAACGCTCAAGGATCGGTTGCGCGCGGCAGACAGCCGTAAAACCGGCGGGGCGCACGTGTCGGATTGAGCAGTCTGCCTGCGCATTTTTGGGGCAGGCAAACTGAAATCCGACCGCGCTTTGCGAAATTTTTGATTACGGTGTAAGCTCTTATCACAAGACCCGCGGTCGAAATGACGGGAAACGCGCCAAGGGGAAACCGAATTTATCGCCGTCCACCGACCGAAGACCTTGGCGTTTGCAGCAGCAAACTGAGGGAAAGTCGAATGGCACAATCCAAGAAAATATTGGATCCGGATCCCCGGATCTATGATTTTGAGACCGAATACGAGCTGGGGCAAGACAATGTCCGGCCGTTCGGTCTGGACATACACAACCCGGTCTTTTTGATCTCGAGTATCCTGATCTTTGCGTTCGTTCTGATCGCATTGGCCAATCAAGAGGCCGCGGCCACGTTCTTTGGTTGGCTCAGGCCGTGGCTCACCAGTACATTCGATTGGTTCCTTGTTCTATCCGTCGATTTGATCACCCTGTTCTGTCTGGTGCTGATCGTTCTTCCGGTGGGAAAGGTGCGGATCGGCGGCAAGGATGCCAAGCCCGATTATTCCTATGCTGGCTGGATCGCGATGATGTTCGCGGCCGGTATCGGCATCGGGCTGCTGTTCTTTGGCGTAATGGAGCCGGTCTATTACAACTTTGCCGAGGACGGTAACGCCGTACCGCTAGGCATCGATATCGCGGTACCCGGCAATGAATATGCTGGTGTCGTTGGTACCATCCATCACTGGGGGCTTGAAGGCTGGGCGGTCTACGCCGCAGTTGGTTTGAGCCTTGCGATCTTCAGCTATAACCTTGGCTTGCCGCTAACCCTGCGATCGGCGTTCTACCCGATTCTGGGCGAGCGCGTCTGGGGTTGGTGGGGCCACATAATTGACACTCTGGCTGTGTTTGCAACCCTGTTTGGCCTGACGACCTCGCTAGGTCTGGGTGCACAGCAGGTTGCGGCCGGGCTGAATGAGGTGTTTGGCATCGCTCCCAGCCCGACAGTGGTTGTGTTGCTGATCATCGGCATCACCATGATCGCGCTGGGTTCGGTCCTGATGGGCATGGATGCGGGCGTCAAACGGCTGAGCGAGATCAACATGATCATGGCTGTGGGTCTGTTCATCTTCGTCATTGTCGTCACTGGCATCGGCACCGCCATCGCGCGGTATTTCAACGTGATGACGGACTACGTGCTGCACCTTCCGGCGCTGTCCAACCCGTTCGGGCGAGAAGATACCAGCTATTTCCACGGCTGGACGACGTTCTATTGGGCCTGGTGGATCGCTTGGTCGCCGTTCGTTGGTATGTTCATCGCTCGCATCTCCAAAGGCCGCACGGTGCGGGAATTCGTGATCTGCGCCCTGCTGGCACCGACGGCGGTCTGCGCCCTTTGGATGTCGACTTTCGGTGGTGCCGCCATCGACATGCTGAACGCTGGCGGAGCTGAAGGTGTACGTGCAACAGTGATAGACAGTTACGCCCCCGAAGGCGCTCTGTTCGGCTTCCTGAAAGAGCTGCCGCTCTACAGTATCGTGGCACCCATCGCGCTGGTCCTGATCGTGGTGTTCTTTGTCACCTCGTCGGATTCCGGCTCGCTAGTGATTGATACGATCACGGCTGGCGGCAAGATGGACGCCCCTGTGGTGCAGCGGGTGTTCTGGTGCACACTGGAAGGTCTGGTAGCCATCGCATTGCTGTTGGGCGGAGGCCTCTCGGCCCTGCAGGGTGCAGCGGTGTCGACCGGCATCCCCTTTACGCTGGTGGTTCTGATCATGTGCTATTGTCTGTGGCTGGCGCTGAAATCGGAAAAGGCGAAGATGTAGGCGTCACCAAGGAAAGCAAACGCCCGCCACTTGGCGGGCGTTTTTTCAGCCTGAGCTTGTGCATCGCGGTCTTTGGGTCGGCCTGTAGGTTCTAAAATTTGCCGTTGCCATGCGCCATTTCAGTGGGAATGGGCGAGACGACATCCCAATGCTCAACGATTTTCCCGTCTTCAACCCGCCACAGATCGAAGAACGCCCAGGGCTCGCCGCCCATGGTGGCATCGGTTGCCACAAACACGAAGTTACCCTCAGCAATTGCGAATTGCGGCTCGAACTTGGTGATAACCATACCCTGCGCGGCAAAGGCCTCGATCGCGGCCATCAGGCCCGTCAACCCGTCGTCGATCGAGGGGTTGTGCTGCATGTAAACCTCGGGGTCCATGTAAGTTGTGACGTTCTCGGGCGCAGCGCCTCCCAATACGTCGCGTACGAAGCCCAGGACCAATTCCTTGTTCTCCTGCGTCTTATCGAGGTCAGTGATCTCGGTCGGCCCATCTGTCATGCCGCGTCCCGACGCTGTTGTTTCGGGGATGGGCTGCAGATTGTCCCAATGTTCAACAACCTTTCCGCCTTCCACGCGGAAAATGTCAAAAGCCGCAAGCGAGGACGCGCCGAACGCGTCGGCATTGTCATAAGTGTTGTGCAGCACGACCATGTCACCTTCGACGATCACGCGATGGGTTGTCGCGGTCATGCCGGATTGCGCGACCAGAGGGATCAATCCCAACAACCCGTCTGCCCCGGTCGGGACCTGAGGGTTGTGTTGGACATAGTCAGGCGTCACCAGCTGGCGTGCGGCGTCAGGGTCGTGTTCGATGAAGGCGGCCGAGAACAGCGCAAGGACAAGCTCTTTCGGGGTCATGGGTAAGTTCCTAATGATTCGAGTTGTGGCAATAGTAAGTATTAAATACGCACCACATATCAATTACGCACTTTAAAGTCACATGGTTACTTCAAGAATACTACTATAAAAAACATAGGGTTGAATTGTAATCCAATGGTATTATGATCGCTGCAGGTATCAAAATCGCACCAGAGGCTCACATGCTCCCCATCGGCGTCAACAGCAAAGCCGAAGCGTCAAACTGTTCGATACGTTCGGTTCTCTCCAACGTGACCGGAAAATGGCGCATGATCATTATTCTTGCGCTGGAAGACGAACCGAAGCGTTTTGGAGAACTGAAGCGCTGTATCGGTGACGTAACACAGCGGGTGCTGACGGAAAACCTGCGCGGGCTGCAGCGCGATGGTTACCTGACGCGGACGGTCGACCCCGGCCCGCCTGTTGCGGTGTCCTATGCGCTAACGCCTTTGGGTCGCAGCCTGTTGGAGCTGCTCAAGCCGCTTGTCTACTGGTCTCATGAGCAAATGGATGAAGTGAAATCAGCGCGCATGGAATACGAGCGTGCGCATACGGACTGAGGTCATCTGCGTCCGCATATCGGCCTGTCAAACACATCAGTTCCGCCACCGAGCAACAAAAACGCCCGCCAATTTGGCGGGCGTAAAACCGAAAAACCGGTTTCAGATCTCGTCCAAAAAGCGCTTAACGGCGGATGCCCAGCTTTTTGATCAGGTCCTGATAGCGTGCTTCTTCCTTGCCCTTCAGGTAGTCCAGCAGCTTACGGCGCTGGGCGACCATCTTCAGCAGACCGCGACGACCGTGGTTGTCTTTCTTGTGGGTCTTGAAGTGCTCGGTCAGGGTGTTGATGCGCGAGGTCAGGATGGCAACCTGTACTTCAGGCGAGCCGGTGTCGCCCTCTTTGGTGCCGAATTCTTTCATGACTCGTGCTTTTTCAGCGGCAGTAATCGACATCGGGGTCTCCTTCAAAGGTTAGAGTTGATGGCGCAGGCCGGGATGTCGTCCAGCACAGGCCCATGGAGAAAACCGCACCGATTCCGATGCGGATGGGCGCGTATAAGCGCATTTTGAGTAAATGGCAAAGGGATTCTACCGGATCAGCCCAAAGCGCTTAGTCGGGCCAGTTCTACTTCGGTAATCAGCTGTATATCGTCTGCGGTCAACCCCTCGGCGCCCAGCAATCGCGCCACGTCAAGCCCGTTGATCTGAACATGGGTCAGATTTTCATTGGTGGCGTCTTGGTCAATCTGGATGTCGGGGTCTTCGGGGCCGTCCCAAGTGATGAAAAGTTTGTCCTGACCGGGCTGAAAATCCATAACGGTGATGGGTTCATCTTCAGGTTCGGGAGCGATGATAATGTCATCCGCATCGTTACCGCCGGTGACGATATCGCCACTGTCGGCCAGAATCGTATCATCTCCGGCGCCGCCATTCAGGAAGTCGGGGGCTTGCTCGCCGTCGCCATCCTGGCCATTCAGAATATCGTCGCCCTCACCTCCGAACAGAACATCCTCACCTGTGCCACCATTCAGCGCGTCATCGCCAAACCCACCATGCAGGGCGTCGTCACCCGCACCCCCTGCCAGAATATCATCATCCTGCCCGCCATAGAGCGTATCCTCGCCCTCACCCCCATCCATCTGATCCGCGCCGAAATGGCCGTATAGCGCGTCGTCGCCCTTACCCCCCAGCAGCAGATCATCACCATGTTCCCCGTGCAGGGTATCGTTGCCTTCACCACCCGCGATTGTATCCGCGCCCTTGCCCCCATGCAGGACATCATGACCCGCGCCGCCGTCTATGGCGTCATCCGCGCCGTAACCGTTGATCTGATCGTTTCTGTCCTGACCAGTCAGGACATCGTTTTGATCCGTTCCAGTAATGACAAGATCGCCTTCGAATTCGGACAGAATGGTGCCGGTCGAAGGTTCCTTAGGTTCAGTGGTATCTTCCGGCGCGCTCTGGTCTTCGTCGATCTCCAGAAACTCGCCCTCAGAGATTTCATCCGGCTGATCTTCGATGTTGTCTTCATCCTTGGAATCGTCCTCGGGGATGAATGCGTCGCTGATCGCGTAGGCGGCACCGCCGACAGCGGCCAGACTCAGGACACCGATCAGAAACATGGGAACCCTCCGTCAACGCGCTGCTCCGAGGGTAAATGTCTTATACATTTAACCGTTTGGTCAAAGCCAAGCTGATCACGTGGTTAACCCTTTGTTACCACGGTTCGGGTTGTTGGGTATAAGCGATATACAGCGGATGCTTTGGATGCCCGGCCTTGGTCAGGCCCAGATGGAACAGAGGTTGTCCGGTGCCGCGCAGCAGTGTTTCAACCGCCGGACCGCGCTCCAAGTGTGCGCCATGGGTTCCCCATGCGGCGATGACCTGATCGGCCCATTGAACCCCGCCCAGAATGGCCGTGTCATTCTCCGGCCCCACCGGATCAGTGGCGGCGCGCATTTTGCGCGGGTCGGTGTCGCGCCAGGCAAAGATATTGGTCACCTGAAATGCCCCGAAACCCAAGGCCCGCGCGCGGCGTTCGCAGCGTTCGACGGTGGGATCGTTCTGCACCTCGGTCGCGGTTGAGGGGTTCAGCATCACAAACAACGCTTTGCGCCCGGACGAATCCCAGACGCGGGTTAGGCTATAGCGATAGTTTTCGCAGTCGGAATAGATAGCGGTCGAGGGCGCGTCGCCCTTGGTGTGCGTTCGGGTGATCATGCCCTTCGCCTAACACGGCTATCAGGTGACGAACACCCGGCTTGGGTGCAATTCGCCAGATTTGTAGATACCCACGGCCACCGCCTTGCCATCCAGCGAAGCCCAAGCTTCGTCGCCGTATTCTACGTCTGAAGCCAGCACCATGCCCGGATTACCGTTGCGCAGGCGGGTGGCACCTTCGGGCGTGCATTTCAGTTCAGGCAGGTCGGCGAGGCCGGTTTCCAGCGGGTGCAGGTAGTCGTCCAGCGCGGTGGACTTGGCCATCTCGTCGATTTGTTCAATGCTGAGGCCGTCTTCGACCTCAAACGGGCCGGACCAGATACGGCGGAGTTCCTTCACATGGCCGTGGCATCCCAGCGCAGCACCCAGATCGCGCGCGATGGAACGGACATAACCGCCTTTGCCGCAGGTCATTTCCAGCACGACGTGGTCGTCATCGGGGCGGTCAATTAGGATCAGTTCCTCGACCCACAAGGGACGGGCGGACAGCTCCACATCCTCGCCATCGCGGGCCAGTTTATAGGCGCGCTGCCCGTCGATCTTGACGGCCGAAAACTTGGGCGGCACCTGCATAATATCACCCAGAAACGGCGCCAGCGCCTGTTTGATATCGTCATCCGAGGGGCGTGCATCGCTTTCCGCGGTTACTTCGCCCTCGGCATCGTCGGTGTTGGTGGCCTGCCCCAGACGTACGGTGAAGGTATAAGCTTTCAACGCATCGGTGATATAGGGAACGGTCTTGGTTGCCTCACCCAAAGCCACGGCCAGAACACCGGTTGCCTCGGGGTCCAGCGTGCCCGCGTGGCCCGCTTTCTTGGCATCCATCGCCCAACGCACCTTGTTGACCACGGCGGTCGAGGTCATGCCTGCAGGCTTGTCCACCACCAGCCAACCGGAAATGTCGCGGCCCTTGCGTTTGCGTCCCATATCTCACCTGAATTCTTGCTAAGGCGCGCGAGTTAGCGGATCGTCTCAGCGCTGTCAATTTCTGGGCGCGTCTTCGACCACACCCACGATCGGTCCTAGCGAGAACCCGATATCCGACCGGTTGCTGGCACGCTCATACATTCGCGAGATATTGCCATCAAAGAACAGCGCATTCGGGGTCTTCAGCACGTCGCGAAACAGGCTGCCGAATTCGTGGAAGGTGACGTAATCGTCCGAGATTGCAAACACCGCACGTGTTCCGTCGTCGCTGGTGCCCACCCCATTGCGCACGTAGAGCGAGGTCGAATCGGGTAAAAAGCGCGGGTGCAGCTCTCCGTCGATGACCAGCATCGGACCGGATTGCGTGGCAAAGCGGCATTCGGGGGTCTGATCGACATATTCCAGAGTTTCGAACACATCTGCGCGCCCTTCACGGATGCAGAACACTCCGTTGGGCAACAGGCCGAAATTGCCGGGGCCAGCGTTGGGGATCACGCGCATATGCTCCTGACCTTCTTCGACATAATGGCCGACCGGTGAGCGATCGTCGTGGTACATGCCCGCATTCATCGCAAAGGCGAGGCGCTTTCCATCGGGTTCAAGCACCTCATTCACTGACGAAAAGTGACCCAGCAGGTTGCCTTCCTCATCATTGAGAAACAGCCGCAACTGCTCATTGGCGGCATCCACTTCGCAGATAGTATACCGTTTGCTCTCATGAGTTATCTTTTCGCAGGTCACCGCCCCGGCCTGCGCGGCCCACAGGACCGCGCCCAGCGTGGCAAGTGCTCGGATCACTCGTCCAGATCGCGGCGCACCGCGTCCTGGCTGAACATGCGGCGGGTGTCGTCGAGACGGTCAAACGTGTCATCCAGTCGGAACCGCAGATCGGGCGAGAATTTTAGCCCAACTTTCTTGCCGACCATGCGCCGCAGCTCTCCCTTGTTGCGGGCGAGCAGTTCGATCACGTCCTCCTGCCCCTTACCGCCCAAAGGCAGCACATAGGCAGTTGCGATCTTCAAATCGGGCGAGGTGCGCACCTCGCCCACGGTGATCGACATGCGGTTCAGGTCGGGGTCGTGGACATCTCCGCGTGCCAGAACCTCAGACAGGGTGCGGCGGATCAGTTCGCCGACGCGCAGCTGTCGTTGGGACGGGCCGGGGCCATCGTGGAATTTGTTCTTTGCCATATCCCCGATCTAAGCCCAAATCCGGCCTTTGCCAAGCGGGCGCGAACGGGGTAGGAGGCTTTGAGCCGACCAAATCGAAAAGGACCAGCGCAATGACCCATATTCCGGGGATCGTCATCACAGGGGCTTCGGGCCGTATGGGGCAGATGCTGATCAAAACCGTGACGGACAGTGACCAAGCCCGTTTGGTCGGCGTGGTTGAACGTGCGGGCCATGACTGGATCGGTCAGGACGTGGGCGAGGCAATGGGCGGTCAGGCGCTGGGCGTTACCGTGACCGATGACCCGCTGGAAGCCTTTGCGCAGGCGCAGGCTGTGATCGACTTCACCGCGCCCGAGGCGACGTTGGAGTTCGCCGCGCTGGCCGCGCAGGCCCGCTGTGTCCACGTGATCGGCACCACCGGCATGACCGACGAACAGATCGCGGCGCTGGAGCCTGCCTCGCGCCATGCGGTGATCGTGCGGGCCGGGAATATGAGCCTCGGCGTCAACCTGCTGGTGCAACTGACCAAAAAGGTCGCCGCTGCGCTGGATGAGGATTTCGACATCGAGGTGATCGAAGGCCACCATCACCACAAGGTCGATGCGCCCTCGGGGACCGCGCTGATGCTGGGTGAGGCCGCCGCCGAGGGGCGGGGGGTCAATCTAGCGGATGTGTCCGACCGCGGCCGCGACGGCATCACCGGTGCACGCCAACGCGGCAATATCGGTTTCCACGCCATTCGCGGTGGCGACATCGTCGGCGAACATGACGTTCTGTTCGCAGCACCAGGGGAACGTATTGTCTTGCGCCATCTGGCCACTGACCGCGCCATCTTTGCCCGCGGCGCCCTGAAGGCGGCGCTATGGGGACAGGGCAAAGCGCCTGGCCAGTATGACATGGTGGATGTGCTGGGCCTATAAGCCATAGACGGATCAACTCGGGGCGCTAAGGTTTGCTTATGCAGACCCTGAGATCTCGTGTGGCGTTCAGCCTGTTGCTGGTAGTGTTCTATCTGACGCTGATGCCTTTTGTGGTGCATGGCTTCGGCATGATCGGCATAGGATTGTCTGATGATGCCGCCCGGAACAGCTATTTATTCGCCGACGGCCAAAGTGTCGGCAACGCGGCTATGATGCTGCATATCCTGACCGGGACAATTCTGGTGGCTCTGGCGCCGCTGCAACTGATCAGAGGGATTCGGCAGAGATACAATCGACTTCATCGTGCGCTGGGCGGCGTGTTGATTGCGCTGGCGCTGATCACTGGGCTGGCCGGAATGACCTACATCCCACTGCGCGGAACCATTGGCGGGCCAGTGATGTCTGTGGCGTTTTTCCTCTATGGGCTGTGTCTTTTCACCTCGGCGCTGATGCTGGCGCGTATGGCGCGGACCAGGAACCGTGAAGGGCATTGGGCCTGGGGCTTGCGGCTGTTCTGGCTGGCATTGGGGTCGTGGCTCTACCGCCTGCACTACACGCTTTGGTATCTGCTGACCGGAGGGGTTGGATCAAAGTCCGATTTCTCGGGCCCTTTCGATCTTGTGCAGAATTTTGCTTTTTTCTTACCCTACTTGCTGGCGGTGCAGATCTGGATCATGCGCAACCGTTCCGTGCATCAGGGTGCGTTGGTTACAGGTCTTTGACCTTGTCCGCACGCAAAGGGCAGGCGAGGTAGACGCCAAACTCTTGGCCGATATCGGCGCTGACACGGGCATGAACCCGCCCCTGACGATCAAGGAAACGTTGATTGTCCTCAACCGGGAAAATCCCCTCGTGCCAGATGCCGGGGTGGATATAGAGCCCGCGTGAGCCGTCACACCAAAACGCCACCACTTTATCGGGCGTCAGATTATCACCGGGCAGGGCTGCAGGGACGATGAAGGGCTTATTGTCCAGTGGCCAGAACATCTGCCCGCCATCTGGATGATAGTTCATGTGCCACAGCAGGACCTGGTCGCGCCGTGCTGTCTGCTGCTCGGTTCGGGCCTGCTGCGGGTCGGCGGACCAGCCGAGGACGTAGTGCCCCTTGACCGCTTCGTTCTCGCCATAGAGAACATCGCCCTGCCAGTCGCATTTGAACGTACCCTCGACCCAGCCCGCTTCATCGCCGGTGCCCTCATCGATGGGGCGCCAGCCTTGCTGCGGCCAGCGCACGATCTCGATTTCGAAACTTTCGGGGTCATCCACCAGACAGCCATAACCTTTGACCGACTCGTCCGTGGCCCGGATCAAAGGTACCTCGTGCCAAGGCAGAGAAGGTTTTGAGCTGGCCTCAAAGATATATTCGGGCGCGTTCATGCCGCCCCCAGATGCCTGTCGACCATGCGCTGCACCATCGGTGCAAAATGGGCGAAATCAGGTGTTTCCATATCCGCGCGTTTACCGGCCTCGTCCAGATACCGCACCTGGATGATCTCTTTCAGGTTCGGGTTGGCCTCAAACTCGGCAACCTCCTCCGCGCTCATCGGGCCGCCCTGTAGTTCCAAAGTATGAACCGAGGCGGGGGACAAGCGGTTGAAATACTCCGGCTTGGTGGCGCAGAGATAGCGCTTGGCCGCGACGTGATAGCGACAGCAATCGGTGATCACCGAAGGGAAGAACTGCTCCAGCACCTCGGCGCCGGCATCCTCATGGTGGCGGTCTTCGGTATCGTCGGGGTGATAGGTGCCAAATTCCGAGGTGAAATGGCCAATGTCATGCAGCAACGCGCCGACGATGATCTCTTCTGGCTGGCCGTTCTGCTCGGCGATGGTCGCGCCTTGTAGCATGTGTTCGGCCATGGTGACCGGCTCGCCCAGATATTCCTCACCGCCGCGGCGCTCGAAGATATCGCCGATGAAAGCCACGATATTGTCCCGGTTCAGGGTCGAAAAATCGGGTTTCATTCCGCCGCCTCCGGTTGGGCCATTTCCATCGCGGCCAAAGTGGACAGCAAACCGTCCTTGTCGGCATAGCAACCCTGCAGCCAGCGTGAACCGGCACCGGAATAACCCAGCCGCGCGTGTAGAGCGCGGGTATTGTCGACGATAAAGCTTTCGCCCGGTTCCAGCTTGAATGATACACCCATTGCAGGGTCGTCGATGATTTCGCCCAGTTGCCGATAGGCGGCATAATAAGCCTCCATCTTGTCGAAGGGCACATCCACAAATGGGGCCGAGGACCGGTTGTTGAAGCGGATGCCAATCATCTCGCCATCCGGCGACAGTTCGATCATCGGTCGGCGGGAGCGCAGGCAGACGCCGTCTGAACCCTTGTATTCGAACCGCGCCGGATAGCCCGCTAGCAAGGCAAAACCTTCAGGGTTCTGTGCGCACAGTTTTTCCGCCGCGCGGAAGCCGTCGACGACAATGGAATCGCCGCCTTCTGCTGAGTTCTCCAGACAATAGAGGATCTGCAGCGTCGGCACCGGGTCGCGATAGGGGTTGTCGGTGTGCGCCTGCAGGCCAAGGCCGGTATAGGCGAGGTTGGTCGGGTTCACCTCGGTTCGCACCTCGAAATAGGGGCCATAGTTTGTCTCACGGACATAGCCGAACAGATCAGCCACTTTCAGCAGCGATTCCGGCTCGGTCGGGCCACGGGTCAGTTTGGCAAAGCCGAACTCGGCGACAGCGGCCAGCCAGTCACGCTTGGCGGCGGGTGAGGCGTGAACCTCATTCCAGTCACCGCTGGGCGCGTCAATGCCGCGTTCCCACGTGGTGATGCCGGGGGCGGTGCGGCCAAGATCGGCCGACGTGTCGCGATCATAGACATGATCGGCCAGCCAAGTGGCGGGGAAGGTTACGCACTTGTCTTCGGGCTGAAAGGTGACCTGCAGGTCGCCATTCACCAACTCGGCCGCGCTGACTGCGATATTAGTGGGAATGTCGCCGATAGTGATCAGGCGTTGGCCGTTACCGGGCGCGCGGGTGTCGGGATCCAACGCGTTGTCACGCAGCCAGATGGCGTGAAAGCGGGCCTGGGTGCCGGTATCGAATTCTACGGTCACAACCGAAGATTCATGAGTGACGTTGCGCAGCATGGGGGGTCTCCTGTTCGGCGCGGCTTTGGTTGAGCAGATACGCCCCTTATGGCATTACTACAATTAATCCTTATTTCGGCTGAGGCTCGGAAAATCTTATGGCTAAGAAGAAGATCGGATTGCCACCTTTGGACTGGCTGCGCGTGTTTGAGGCCGCCGGGCGGCTTGGCGGGTTCTCGGCCGCGGCGCGGGAATTCGGGCTGTCGCAGGCGGCGGTCAGCCAGCGGATCGGTAACCTTGAGGCATGGCTGGGCCGGACGCTGTTCGTGCGTGAGGCGCGGGGGGTGTCACTGACGGTTGAGGGCGAAAGTTATCTGCCGCTGGTTCAGGACAGCCTGCAGGCGCTTGAGCGCAACACCGAGGATCTGTTCGGCAAATCACCCCGGGAACTGCGTGTCGCGGGGTTGTCGTCGAACATTCATGCACTGGTACTGCCCGGCCTCGCTCGGTTTCAGGAAATGCGGCCCAAGGTACAGGTGATGACGGATTCCGTCGCGCGGCGATCGTCACTGGACGAAGAGCGGACATGGCTGCAAATCCGCTATGGTCGCGGGGCCTGGCCTGGCCGCGACGCTGCCCTTATCGCGCGCGAGGTTCTGGTGCCCATGGCCGCGCCGAGAGTGGAATGGGGTGCGCCACTGATTGACCTGCGTGGGGAACGGCCCGCATGGCGGGACTGGGCGCGCAAGACGGATCAGGGCGAATTGCCCGCGTCGTCGAAACTCAGCTTCGATTCGATGGAACACGCGATTTCGGCAGCGCGGAAGGGGATGGGGGTGGTGTTGGGATCGGTGCCTCTGGCCAATGCGGACTTACAATCCGGGCAGTTGCGTCGGTTGGATCTGCCCGCGTTGCAGACCAAGGATGGTTATTGGCTGACATGGCCCGAGGACAGGGCCAAATCGAAAAAGCAGCGTGCCCTGATTGCTGACTTTCTGCAGGCATTGCAGGGCTAAGCGATCAGAAATCGATCGCGATACCCTTCTTCTCCCAATCGCCATAGCGGGCTGGATCAGGTCCGTCGCGGCCACCCAATTCCTTTGGTAGATCCTTGGCTTCTGCCTTGGCTTTCTTGCGGCGTTCTTCAGCCTCGGCCAAGGCGCGCAGGGCGGCAGGGGGCAGGTCTTTGCTGTCGTCACTCATGACTTCGGGTTCCTTTCCGTGCAGGGGCTTGATATACGCCCGCGTCCGCTGTTGGCAATGCGGGCGAGGATTTATTCAAAGGCGATTCCATGTCCGACAACGCAACGGCGGCCCGACGCAGCGCGATTTATCTGCTGGATCAGATACTGGGTGAAGGACGGCTTTTGTCCGAATGTCTGGCCGCAGGCGCATTGGATCGTCTTGGACCAGAGGACCGGGCGCGGGCGCAACGTCTGACGTTGGAAACCCTGCGCGGGCTAGAGCGCGCCGACCGTCTGCTGGACAATCATCTGAACAGAACACCTGCGCTGACCGTGCACAACACCCTGCGCCTTGGCGCAGTTGAACTTTGTAATGGCGAAGCGGCGCATGGCGTCGTCAACTCGATGGTCGAAATCGTGGGCCGCTCGCGCAAGCATGGCCGCCTCAAGGGATTAGTGAACGCGGTGCTGCGCAAGGTGGCGGCAGAAGGGCCTGAGGCATGGCCGAAGATGCGCATTCCGCGCCTGCCCGAATGGCTGCGTGATCCGCTAGTCATGGCTTGGGGCAAAGAGGCTGTTGCAGGTATGGAGCAGGCCCATTTTGCCGCGGCTCCGTTGGATATTACGGTCAAGCCGGGCGCGGAAGGTCCTGGGCAGGTCCTGCCGACCGGATCAATGCGGTTGCGGGATGCGGGGCAGGTGTCGGCCCTGCCCGGCTATGACAAGGGCGATTGGTGGGTGCAGGATGCGGCAGCGGCCATACCGGTGCGTGTTCTGGCGCCGCAGGCCGGTGAAACCGTGCTGGACCTCTGCGCCGCGCCGGGAGGGAAGACTCTGCAACTGGCCGCCGCCGGGGCCCAGGTCACCGCACTGGATATCTCAGACTCTCGGCTGGAGCGGGTGCGCGAGAACCTCAATCGCACCGGTCTGAAGGCAAATGTCATAGCGGGCGACGCGCTCGAGCATCAGGGTATGTATGACGCGGTCCTGTTGGACGCGCCTTGTTCCGCCACCGGCACTATCCGCCGCCACCCCGATCTGCCGTTTGCCAAGGACGGTTCGGAATTCGGCGGGCTGATCGAATTGCAGGCCCAGATGCTGGCCCATGCATGGAACCTGCTGAAACCCGGTGGACGGCTGGTATATTGCACGTGTTCGCTGCTGCCCGATGAGGGTGAGGTGCAGATCGAAGAGGCGCTGGACCAGTTTCCGGATATGAGTATCAACCGCGATGCGTTGCTTGTGACCGGGGTCGAAGAAAGCTGGATCACCGAAGAAGGCGGCTTGCGCTTGCGGCCCGATTATTGGGCGGATCTTGGTGGTATGGACGGGTTCTATGTTGCCTGTCTGAACAAATCCGCGTGACGGCACGCTTTTCGGTGACTTGACGATCAACGCGGTCTATCGTTGGGTCTCAGGCGCCAGCAGAGCGCGAGAGGCAGAGTAACGAGCGTCATGTCGAACCCAGATACCATGACCAACCGGTGGACGCGGTTTCAGAACCGTCTTTATGCGCGTCTCAGCCAGCGGCGCAAGGCGGTTACCGGATTTGTTTCCGAGCCTGAGCCACGCACGGTTGGATCGTTCGCGCGCGGGCGGCAGTTGGTGGCGGGTAACCTGTTGTTCGCCGGATATCTGGTCGAGGCGCAAGACACCGAACTGTGGGATGTAGCTGCGCCCAGCGTTGGGTTTGACAATGAACGCCACGGCTTTGCCTGGTTGGACGACCTTGCCGCGGTCGGAGACGTGCGGGCACGGGAAAAGGCCCAACGTTGGGTCTGGGGTTGGATCGACGCGCATGGTCGCGGGCAGGGGGCAGGCTGGGCTCCGGATCTGACCGGTCGGCGCGTCATGCGCTGGATCAATCATGCCGTCTTTCTGCTGCGTGGCGCGGATGAAAATCAACGACAGGCATTCTTTCGTGCATTGGCGCAACAGACATGGTTCCTGTCCAAGCGCTGGCATGCGGCCACGCCGGGACTGCCTCGGTTCGAAGCTCTGGCCGGTCTGGTTCAGGCCGGATTAGCGCTGGAGGGGCTAGAGCAGATGGCTGATCCGGCGCTGCGTGCGCTGGCCAAGGAATGCGAAAGGCAGATCGACGCGCAAGGTGGGATTCCGACCCGCAACCCGGAAGAATTGCTTGAGGTTTTTACTTTGCTGTCATGGACCTCATCTGCGTTGGGCGACTTGGGGCGAGGGACGCCCGGAGCGCAGGCAGATGCCATTAAGCGTATGGCGCCGACCTTGCGCAGCCTGCGCCATTCTGACGGTGCGCTTGCGCGGTTCCATGGTGGCGGGCGCGGCGTTGAAGGCCGTCTGGACCAGGCGCTTGTTCAAAGCGGAGTTCGGCCACATCACGCCAAGGGCCTGGCGATGGGTTATGCCCGGCTTTATGCCGCGCGCACCAGCGTGATCGTGGATACCAGCGCACCACCAAAGGGCGCGGCGTCTTATAATGCCCATGCCTCGACCCTTGCGTTCGAGTTGACCTCGGGGCGGCGGCCACTGATCGTGAATTGCGGTTCGGGTGAAAGTTTCGGCATGGAATGGCGGCGGGCCGGACGGGCGACTCCGTCCCATTCGACGCTATGCCTGGACGGCTATTCCAGCGGTCGTTTGGCGACCGTGGCTGCCGGTACCGATTTTGAAGCACTGGTAGATGCACCTCAGGACGTTCCGACCGATGAAGAGGATGTGCACGAAGGTACTCGCTTTATGGCGGGGCATGACGGTTATGCCAAAACATTTGGCCTGACCCATGCTCGCACCTTTGAATTGCGGTTTGATGGGCGCGAGCTTGCGGGCGAAGATATCTTGCTGACCGCAACCGACAAGGCCAAGCGGCAGTTCGACAAGGCGATGGATGCCTCGGGGCTGAATGGCATTGGTTTCGATATACGATTTCACCTGCATCCCGACGTCGATGCAGCCATTGATTTGGGGGGCGCGGCGGTGTCGATGGCGCTCAAGAGCGGTGAGATCTGGGTTTTCCGTCATGATGGCGTGGGAAAATTAACAGTTGAACCAAGCGTTTATCTTGAAAAAGGCCGTTTAAAGCCACGCGCGACAAAACAGATCGTTCTATCCGGGCGCGCAATGGAGTATGCGACGCGCATCCGGTGGACGCTACGCAAGGCACAGGACACTGCCTATGCCGTACGTGATCTGCACCGGGACGAGCCCGAGTTTGACTGACGCCAAAAGGACCTTTGGACCCATGACCGATCTTCACCCCGTGCGCCGCGCGTTGCTTTCCGTTTCCGACAAGACCGGGCTGATTGAGCTGGGCAAGGCGCTGTCCGAGCGCGGCGTTGAACTGCTGTCGACCGGCGGTACGGCCAAGGCACTGCGTGATGCAGGGCTTGAGGTGAAGGATGTCAGTGAGGTCACCGGCTTCCCCGAAATGATGGATGGTCGCGTGAAAACTCTGCACCCGATGGTGCATGGCGGCCTTCTGGCCCTGCGCGACAACGACACCCATGTCGCCGCGATGGAAGAACACGGCATTGGCGCAATCGATCTGCTGGTGGTAAACCTCTATCCGTTCGAGGCGACCGTGTCCAAAGGCGCAGGCTATGACGAGTGCATCGAGAACATCGATATCGGTGGTCCGGCGATGATCCGCGCGGCTTCGAAAAACCATTCCTTTGTAAACGTGGTGGTGGATGTCGAGGATTACTCGTCGCTGCTGGATCAACTGGAAGAGAATTACGGTAAAACGTCCTATGGTTTCCGTCAGTGGTTGGCGCAGAAAGCTTATGCCCGCACCGCCGCCTATGACACCGCCGTTTCGAATTGGATGGCTGATGCGCTGCAGCTTGAGGCCCCCAAGCGTCGCGCCTTTGCGGGTGAGCTGAAGCAGACCCTGCGTTACGGTGAAAACAGCCACCAGCAGGCTGCGTTTTACACTGATGGCACCAACCGTCCCGGTGTTGCGACCGCTGTTCAGCATCAGGGCAAGGAACTGAGCTATAACAACATCAACGACACCGACGCGGCGTTCGAGCTGGTGGCCGAATTCGATCCGGCCAACACCGCAGCTTGCGCCATCATCAAGCACGCCAACCCTTGTGGCGTTGCCACGGGTGCAACGCTGATCGAGGCGTACAAAGCTGCGTTTGATTGCGACCGCACCTCGGCCTTTGGCGGTATCGTGGCGCTGAACCAGCCGCTGGACGCCGAAACCGCGCAAGAAATCACCGGCATCTTTACCGAGGTTGTGATTGCCCCCGGCGCCTCGGATGAGGCCAAGGCGATCTTCGCGGCCAAAAAGAACCTCCGACTGCTGACAACCGAAGCCCTGCCGGATGTGACCGCCGGTGGTAAAACCGTGCGTCAGGTGGCCGGTGGCTTGCTGGTACAGGATAAGGACAACGGCTTTGTCGGCATGGATGACCTGAAGGTCGTCACCAAGAAAGCCCCGACCGAGGAGCAAATGCGCGACCTGCTGTTTGCCTGGAAAGTTGCAAAGCACGTCAAATCCAACGCAATCGTTTATGTCAAAGACGGCGCAACCGTTGGCGTCGGTGCGGGCCAGATGAGCCGCGTGGATTCGGCTCTGATCGCCGCCAAGAAAGCTGAACGCATGGCCGATGTGCTTGGCTTGCCGCAGCCGCTGACCATCGGCTCGGCCGTGGCCTCGGACGCGTTCTTCCCTTTCCCTGACGGTCTGATGGAAGCAGCCGAGGCGGGCGCGACCTGTGTTATCCAGCCCGGCGGCTCGATGCGCGATGATGAGGTGATCGCGGCGGCGGATGAAGCGGGTCTTGCCATGGTCTTTACCGGCATGCGCCACTTCCGCCACTGATGCGCAAGCGCCTTCTGCTCTGGGCCGCGCTGGCTGCATTTCTGATCGACCAGATCAGCAAATATCTGGTCGTTCATGTGATGCGCGTGGCCGAGGGCAATATCGACGTGCTGCCGCCCCTGCTGGTGTTCAAGTATGGCGAGAATCGCGGCATTAATTTCGGCCTGTTTCAGGGCAATTCAGAAGCAGCGCGCTGGGTGTTGATCGGCATTTCGCTGGCGATCTCGATCGGAGTTCTGGTCTGGCTGATCCGCTCCATGCCATCGAAACTGATGCTGTTCTGCGGCGGGTTGCTGATTGGTGGTGCGCTGGCCAATGTGGTGGACCGGGTTCTGTACGGCTATGTTCTGGACTTCCTCAACATGTCCTGCTGCGGCATCAAAAACCCGTTTGTGTTCAATCTGGCGGATGTGTTCATCTTTGCGGGCGCTTTCGGACTTGTGTTCTTTGATGGCAAAAAGCCCTCGTGACCTGCTCGGGGAAATGGGATAAAAGCGCCTGAAACTGGCTGGAGACTCTGATGCGGTTGCCGCGTTCCATACTTGCTGTGACATTGGCCTTTGCGGTTGCCGGATGCTCGGATATCGGTCTGCGCCATCTGGAAGCCCCCGGTGATGGTCCGGATGAGTTCTCGGTCATGCCGGTGAAACCGTTGACCCAGCCCAAGGATTACAAATTCCTGCCCGCACCGACACCGGGCGGTGCAAACCTGACCGATCCGAACCCCAAGGCTGACGCAGTTGTTGCGCTGGGCGGAAATGAGGCAGCGTTGAACCCCAATACCGCTGTTCCATCTGGTGATGCAGCATTAGTAACGGCTTCCAGCCGCTATGGTGTGCCCAGCAACACACGTCAGGTCGTTGATACCGAGGATGCCGAATTCCGCAGAAAGCAGGGCCGTTGGACAAGGTTGCGCCTGTTCAAAGTCGACCGGTATGAGCAGGTCTATCAGCGCCAGGCGCTGAATGCCGACGCTCAGAACCAGGCGGCGCGGCGCGTGGGGCTTGAAACGCCATCTGCGCCTCCGGGAAATGAATAAATCTTAACTTTCCGTCATTGGCCTTGAACCTGCGCCGCACCACCGTAGTTTGAACAGCATCAAATGAAACGGAGGATGCCCCATGGTTCGGGCCCTGGCATTATCTGCCGCCCTGTTCGCCGCCACCCCTTTGATGGCCAAAGAAGGGCATGAGGCAGTTACAGCTTTCACGCTGGACAATGGCATGGATGTCGTGGTGATCGAGGATCACCGCGCACCGGTCGTGCAGCACATGGTCTGGTATCGCGCCGGATCGGCAGATGAGCCTGTGGGGTCGTCCGGTGTTGCGCATTTCCTGGAGCATCTGTTGTTCAAGGGTACCGATACGCTGGCACCGGGGGAGTTCTCGGCCACCGTGGCGGCCAATGGCGGTAATGACAACGCATTTACCTCTTACGACTACACCGCTTACTTTCAACGCGTCGCCGCCGATCGGTTGGAGTTGATGATGCGGATGGAAGCGGATCGTATGCGCAATATCCGCCTGACCGAAGAGGATATCGCTACCGAACGCGACGTGATCCTAGAAGAACGCAACCAGCGCACGGAAAACAGCCCACGCGCCCTGTTCGGCGAACAGATGAGCGCCGCGCAATACCTCAACCATCGTTATGGCGTGCCCATTATCGGCTGGCGGCACGAGATGGAGACGCTGGATATGGAGGACGCGCTGTCCTTCTACCAGACCCACTATGCGCCCAATAACGCCATTCTAGTGGTGACCGGAGATGTGGAGCCCGATGAGGTCAAAACACTGGCGGAACAGTATTATGGCGTCATCCCGGCCAACGCGGACCTGCCCGAACGGATTCGCTCGCAAGAGCCGCCACAGTCGGCTGAACGCCGTCTGACCTTCAAAGACCCGCGCGTTTCGCAGCCTTACGTGCAGCGCAGCTATCTGGCGCCCGAACGGGACGCAGGTGCGCAGGAAAAGGCCGCCGCACTGTACCTGCTGGCCGAATTGCTGGGGGGCAGTACGACGTCTTATTTGAACGAAAAGCTGCAGTTCGAGCAGCAAAAGGTCGTCTATGCCGGGGCTTTCTATCGCGGAGTGTCGCTGGACGACACAACCTTTGATCTGCTGGTCGTTCCGGCGCAGGGCGTGTCCCTGCAACAGGCCGAGGATGCAATGGATCAGGCGGTCGCAGATTTCATCGCCGAGGGTGTGAACGAAGAAGACCTCGACCGCATCAAGATGCAACTGCGCGCTGCCCAGACCTATGCCCGCGACAACGTGGATGGGATCGGCAATCGCTATGGCCGCGCTCTGACCAGCGGATTGACGGTCGAGGATGTACAGGCTTGGCCCGATATCGTGCAAGACGTCACGGGGGATGAGATCATTGCTGCCGCTCGTGAAGTTCTGCAACCCGAGGCATCCGTCACTGGCTGGTTGATGAAAGACGATGAGGTGACGCAATGAAACGCATCTTCGCAACCCTGATCGCCTTTGTCATCGCGCTGCCCGCCTGGGCCGAGATCGAAATCGAAGAGGTCACCTCACCCGGAGGCATCACTGTGTGGCTGGTCGAAGATCACTCGATCCCCTTCACGGCTTTGGAGCTGCGGTTTCGCGGCGGCACTTCTCTGGATGAACCCGGCAAACGCGGGGCTGTCTATCTGATGAGCGGGCTGATCGAAGAAGGCGCGGGAGAGATGGATGCCCGCACCTATGCGCGAGAGCTAGAATCTTTGGCGGCGTCGTTCCGGTACAATGCGTCCGATGACTCGGTTTCGATTTCAGCGCAATTCCTGACCGAAAACCGCGATGAAGTGATCGACCTGCTTCGCACCACGATTCATGAGCCCAGATTTGATGAGGACGCTGTAGACCGCGTGAAGGCGCAGGTTCTGTCCGGCTTGCGCTCGGACCAGACCAACCCCAATGACATTGCCGGGCGCAACTTTGCACGGATGGCCTATGGCGATCACCCTTACGGGACCGAAGGCAAGGGCTCGATCGAAAGTGTCTCTGCTCTGACCCGGGATGATGTGGTCACCGCCTATGACAATGTGTTTGCGAAGGATCGTCTCTATGTCGGCGCCGTGGGTGATATCACCGCCGACGAGCTGGGTGTGCTGTTGGACAGGCTGTTGGCCGATCTGCCTGAAACAGGAAAACCGATTCCGGACCGTGCTGATGTGACCATATCTGGTGGTGTCAGCGTGGTTGAATTCGACACGCCGCAATCGGTGGCCTTGTTCGGGCATGCCGGTATCGACCGCGACGACCCGGACTTTTTCGCCGCCTACATTCTGAACCACATTCTTGGCGGCGGAGGTTTCGAAAGCCGCCTGATGCAGGAAGTGCGCGAGAAACGTGGCCTGACATACGGTGTTGCCACCTATCTGGTGCCCAAGGATTTGGCCTCGGTCTATCTTGGGTCGGTCTCATCGGCAAATGACCGCATTGCGGAAGCGGTCGAGGTGATCCGTGACGAATGGGCCCGCGCTGCGACAGAAGGCGTGACGCAGAAAGAGTTGGACGACGCCAAGACCTACCTGACCGGAGCCTATCCATTGCGCTTTGATGGCAACGGTCAGATCGCCGGGATCATGGTCGGAATGCAGATGGAGAACTTGCCGATCGACTACATCGCCACCCGCAATGACAAGGTGAACGCGGTGACTCTGGACGAGGTGAACCGTGTGGCCAGCGAATTGCTGGACCCCGAGGGGTTGCATTTCACCGTTGTCGGCAAACCCGAAGGTTTGGAAACCACAAACTGATCAAAGGGGGCTGAGCGCGTCTCAGCCCTTTTTTCCCGCTGCGCTGCGTAACATCTGCCCCATCATCTGGCCAAATTTGCCCGAGCCGCGCTGATACAGCGCGCCATCCACAGACAGAACCGTACCGCTGATATAGCTTGCCATATCCGAACTGAGAAACAAGCAGGCATTCGCCACGTCCTGTGTGTTCCCCCAACGCCCCAGCGGCACGTCGCGGCGCAGCTCCTCATGAGCGTTTTCCGTCGGGGCCAGACGCCGCGCACCTTCGGTGCCTTCGATAAATCCCGGTACGACCGAGTTCACACGGATACCCTCGACCCCCCATTCCATCGACAAGGTGCGGGTGATCTGATCGACACCTGCCTTGGCCGCGCAGACATGGGCCTGCCCTTCGTAAGGTAGAAACGCCTGCGGGGCCGAGATGTTAATGATGCTGGCTCCGGGGCGTTTGAGATAGGGGTAGGCCCCTTTCATCACATGGACCGTGCCCATCAGGTCGATATCGATCACGGTCTTGAACGCGTTGACCGACATCTCGGCCGCAAGTGCGGGGAAGTTGCCCGCCGCGCCTGAAACCAACACATCGAAATCGCCGAACGCGTCGTGGAATTGTTTCAGACCTTCAGCGACGGCCTGAGCATCGCGGACGTCAAAGGCCGCGCCGATCACTTCGGCTGCGCCTGCATCTTTCAGCGCGGCAAGCGTGTCGTCCACCTTGTCTTGCGACCGGCTGGCAACGGCCAGTTTAGCCCCCGAGGCCGCAAAGGCCTCGGCAATGCCGCGGTTAATGCCACTGGTACCGCCAATAACGATGACGGTTTGTCCCGAAAAATCCATAGGAGCCTCCCTATTCTCGCCCTTCCGGATTGCCGATGTTTTCTGGACCAACCGCACTACGTGTTTCTTCAAGCATCGGAAGTACAAGAGTTTCGAAATTGGCCATCAAAAAGCCCATTCCTGCGGTGGAGAGAACCAGAGACAGAACAACAAGAAAACCGAGTGATCTCTTAGCGTTCTTACCAACTGGCAATACCAAGACACTTTCCTCCTGAAGTCGGTGCCCTATTCGCCGTAGGGCACCCAGATGTTTTTCACTTCTGTCGCAGCCTGGAGGAAGCGGCGGGAATGGTCCATGCTCCAATCAAATGCCGTCGCGTTATTGACCCAAGTTCGTTTCAGGTTTCCGGCGGAAACGACCTCGATCTCTTTTGACAGGTCAGTGGATGAGAACGACCAGACTGCATCAACGTTCAGATGCGAGGCCAGCGGTTTCGCCAGTTCCGCATGGCTGCCGGTCAGGATGTTGACCACACCTGCGGGCACGTCCGAGGTTTCGAGGATTTGGTAGAAATCCGTCGCTGCCAGCGGATAGGGCTCGCTTGCCGCCAGCACCACCCGGTTGCCCATCGCAATCGCAGGTGCCATGGCTGAAACCAGCCCCAGCAGCGGTGCCTCATCCGCGCAGAGCGCGCCGATGACACCCACGGACTCCTTCATAGCAATGGCAACGCCACGGATCGGAACACCGTGTACCTGACCGTCATATTTGTCGGCCCAGGCGGCGGCGGTGAAAAGGCGCTGGATCGAGGCGTCGACCTCTTTCGCGCCGTCCTTCTTGCCGGTCATAGCATCGATGCGCGCCGCGAACTCGTCCGCACGGGCCGATAGGTTTTCACCAATGTAATACAGGATTTGCGCCCGCAGATGACCGGTGGTCTTGGCCCAGCTCTTGGCCCCCGCCGCAGCCTCAACCGCGTTGCGCACGTCCTTGCGGTTGGCAAGGCCGACATGACCCAGAAGGCCGGATTTGCCCCAGACCGGTTTCGAATACCCCCCATCGGGCCGTGCCTGCTTGCCGCCGACATACATCTTGGAAGTGCGGTCGATCGGATCGACCGGAGCACCTTCGCCCATGATCGCCTCGACCTTGGCCAGAGGCTTTGCCTTGCCTTTGGGTTTGGTATAGGCCGTCAGCCCTTCCCATCCGCCTTCACGGCCAAATCCGCTTTCGCGCACCCCGCCGAACCCGGCAGCCGCATCGAACAGATTGGTGGCGTTCACCCAGACCACGCCCGCAACCAGCTTGGGCGCGATATCCAACGCGAGGTTCACATTCTCGGTCCAGACCGTCGCGGCCAGACCGTAACGGGTGTTGTTGGCCAGCTCGACTGCCTCGTCCGGCGTGCGGAAGGTCGAAGACACAAGAACCGGGCCGAAGATCTCTTCCTGCATCAGCGGATCGGATGTTTCGAGGCCCGAGATCAGCGTAGGCGGGTAGTAGCAGCCGTTTTCGGGCAACTCACAGGCGGCCTGATGGACGTGACCAACCGTATTGCTTTCGACCATAGCCTTGATGGTTTGCAGCTGAAGCGGATCTACAACCGCGCCCACGTCGATGCATTTGTCCAGCGGATCGCCGACGCGCAGATTGTCCATTCGTGCACGCAGTTTTTCGTGGAAACGGTCGGCGATGCCCTCCTGCACCAGAAGGCGTGAGCCCGCGCAGCAGACCTGACCCTGATTGAACCAGATCGCATCGACCAGACCTTCAATGGCGCTGTCGATATCGGCGTCGTCGAACACGATGTATGCGGACTTTCCACCCAGCTCCAACGTCAGTTCTTTGCCCGAACCTGCGGTCGCCTCACGAATGCGCCGCCCCACAACGGTCGAGCCGGTAAAGGCGATCTTGTCCACGTCAGCGGCCACGATCATCTCACCCACCGAACCGTCGCCCGTGACGATATTGACCACGCCCTTCGGCAGCCCGGCTTGCGAGCAGATGTCAGCAAACAGCAGCGCTGTCAGAGAAGTGTACTCGGCCGGTTTCAGAACCACCGTGTTGCCCATCGCGATCGCAGGCGCGATTTTCCATGCCAGCATCAGCAGCGGGAAATTCCACGGGATGATTTGTCCGCATACCCCCAACGCCTCTACGTCAGGCAATTCGCTTTCCATCAACTGCGCCATGCCTGCGTGGTAATAGAAATGCCGCTGCGCCAGAGGTATGTCGATGTCGCGCGATTCACGGATCGGCTTGCCGTTATCAAGACTTTCCAGCACCGCAGCCAAGCGCGCATGCTTCTGCAGCAGGCGCGCAATCGCATAGAGATACCGTGCGCGGCCAGCGCCGCCCAGCTTTTCCCAATTTGGCTGCGCCTTGCGTGCTGCAGCGACGGCTGCGTCCACGTCGGCTTGTTTGGCCTGGGTCAGATTGGCCAGAACTTCTCCGGTTGCAGGGTTGCGACTGTCAAACCCTTTGCCCGGCTTAGTGAAGGTACCATCAATATAGTGGCCGAATTTGTCGCCCTGATCGACCAGCCAGGCCAACGCCTCGGCAGCGCTTTCGGGGGCAGGGCCGTAATCCATGGTCTCGAAGATCTCTTTGACTGTCATAACTTCATCTTTTCCCAAATACTCACTGTCCAGACATATCCACGGGCTCAGCCCATCGAATGCCTGTACCCAGCCGAGTAAGCCCCAGTCACATAATGTTCCAATTGCCGCTCAATATCGCCCAGCAGCGATGACGCACCAAAGCGGAACAGGTCCGGCTCCAGCCAGCGGTCGCCCAACTCGTCCTTGATCAGCGACAGGTAGACCAGCGCGTCTTTGGCCTTTGAGATGCCGCCGGCAGGCTTATAGCCGACGCGATACCCGGTGCGGTCATAATAATCGCGGATCGCGCGGATCATCACAAGGCTAACGGGCAGGGTGGCATTGACGCTCTCCTTGCCGGTCGAGGTTTTGATGAAATCTGCCCCCGCCATCATGCAAACCAGCGAGGCACGCGCGACATTGCGCAGGCTGCCCAGCTCTCCGGTGGCGAGGATGGCTTTAACATGGGCATCGCCACAGGCCACACGGAAGGCCTTCATTTCGTCATACAAAGCCTGCCAGTCACCCGACAGTACGTGACGTCGCGAGATGACGATGTCGATCTCTTCGGCCCCGGCCTTCACGCTTTCCTCGATTTCCGCCACGCGCAGGTGGAAGGGGGACAAACCAGCAGGGAAGCCGGTCGACACGGCAGCCACCGGGATACCGGTGCCTTCAAGCGCGTTTACAGCGGTCTCAATCATGTCGTGATAAACACAAACGGCTCCGGTGGTAATCGGAGGCATTTCCAACGCCTGCAAGGTTGAAGACGCAACCGGCTGGCGTGCCTTGGCGCACAAGCGGCGCACGCGGCCCACGGTATCGTCGCCTGACAGGGTAGTCAGGTCGATCATGGTGATCGCCTTGAGCAGCCAAGCCGCCTGATACTCTTTCTTCACCGACCGTCGACCGGGCAGGGTCGCCGCACGGCGTTCAATGGCCGAGGTGTTGGCCTGCACGGCGCTCACCCAGTCGAGGTCCAGCTCCATGCCCGGGTTTCGGGGTTCGGTCACTTGCGGCAGATGCGCGGTGCGCACGGGGCTTTCTGAGCTCTGCGTATCCATAGTCACGTCCTTTGGGAGGTTTGCGCCAAAATCGCACGGGTTACGCGTAAATGGAAGGCATAGCGCGGGTGAGCAAGTCATTTTTTGACCAAATGGACAAAATAAGCGCTTTCTTGCGAATAATTCGCAATTGCGTTGACTTAGTTGCGAATGGTTCGCATATTCATTCTGAACTGGACATGGATTCGGAGTCTCACATGATTCGCCGCAGCTTTTTTGCAGCACTGACTTTTGTTGTTGCTTTGCCTTTGACGGTCTGGGCCGAGGCGCCTTTGAAAGTGGTCGCCTCCACGGGTATGATCGCTGACGCGGCGCGTCAGGTCGGTGGCGATCAGGTTGAGGTGCAGGGTCTAATGGGCCCCGGCGTCGACCCGCACGCCTATCGTCAGACCCGTAGCGATATCGTTGCCATGACCCGTGCAGACCTGATCCTCTGGCATGGCCTTTATCTGGAAGCGCAGATGGAGGACTTCTTCCACGATCTGGGCCGCAAGCGCACCGTCGTGGCCGTGGCCGAGAGCGTCGACAAATCCAAGTTGCGTGCTCATGACGACTATGCCGACAAATTCGATCCACATGTGTGGATGAGCCCGGCCCTGTGGCGCGATGTGGTGGTCGAAGTGCAAAAAGCGCTGACCGAAGCGCGGCCAGAGGCTGCTGACATCTTCAATACCAACGCACAGGCGCATTTGGCCGAGATCGACCAGTTGGAAGCTTACGCCAAACAAGCGCTGGTTGCTGTGCCGGAAAACAACCGCATTCTAGTCACCGCGCATGATGCCTTTGGCTATTTTGGTGCGGATTACGGCTATGAGGTGATGGGTATCCAGGGCATCTCGACCCAGTCCGAAGCCGGTCTTAATCGGATCGGAGAGCTGGTGGACACGCTGGTTGACAAGCAATTGAAAGCCGTGTTCGTGGAGAGCTCGGTTTCCGACCGCTCGATGCGCGCGCTGATCGAAGGGGCCGCAGCCAAGGGTCATGAAGTAGGCGTCGGTGGTGAGCTGTATTCGGATGCCATGGGAGAACCCGGCACCTATGAAGGCACCTATATCGGCATGCTGGATCACAACATCACCGTCATCGCCGGTGCATTGGGTGCAGAAGTGCCAGATCGCGGTATGAATGGCAGATTGTCGGCGGGGTTTTGAGTGATGCTGGAGCTGGCCGCTGATCAGGGTGTTTCAATTTCCGAGCACAGCTTGGACGACAGCCCCTTGGCCATTCGTGGTCTGACCGTATCTTACGGCCAGAAACCGGCAGTATTTTCGGTGGACATGACGGTACAGACTGGCGCGATGACGGCGATCATCGGCCCCAACGGGGCGGGGAAATCGACCTTGCTCAAGGCCGCTTTAGGGATTGTGTCGCCGTTATCGGGGAAAGTCACCGTCTATGGCAAACCGCTGGATCAGCAACGTGCCCGGATTGCCTATGTGCCACAGCGTGCCAGTGTGGATTGGGATTTCCCGACACGCGTGATCGACGTGGTGCTGATGGGACTGTCACGGCAACTTGGTCTGCTGGGCCGTATCCGCGCCCGGCACATGGCGCAGGCGATGGATTGTTTGAACCGCGTCGGCATGCATGATTTCGCAGATCGTCAGATAGGCCAACTTTCCGGTGGTCAGCAGCAACGCGTTTTCCTGGCCCGCGCTTTGGCGCAAGAGGCTGATCTGTATCTGCTGGATGAACCTTTTGCCGGCGTTGACGCGGCCACGGAAAAAGCCATCATCGCCGTGCTGAAATCGTTGAAAGAGGCGGGCAAGACCGTCGTTGTCGTGCATCATGATCTGGCCACCGTTACCGATTATTTCGACCACGTGTTCCTGATCAACACACGCAAAGTGGCCGAAGGCCCAGTGGCCGAGGCATTTACTGCCGAAACCCTGCAGTCTGCGTACGGAGGCCGTTTGGCAACCGCGCAGATCGACCAGATTTCGCGCGCGTTGGGGTGATCCATGCTTTGGGACGCTCTGACCCTGCAGCTGGGCTATAACGCCACGCTGGTTGCGATTGGTGCGACCTTGCTGGGTGTGTCCGCCGGGGTCACTGGGACTTTTCTGTTTCTACGTAAACGCGCGCTGGTCAGCGACGCAATCAGCCATGCGACCCTGCCGGGTGTGTGTCTGGCTTTTATGGTGCTCGTCGCCTTCGGTGGAGATGGGCGAAACCTGATTGGCCTGCTGTCCGGGTCGGCAATATCCGCCTGGATTGGATTGCTGTGTATGAACTGGCTGACGGGCCGCACGCGGCTGGCCGAGGACGCGGCTATCGGAGCGGTCCTTTCGGTCTTCTTTGGGTTTGGCATTGTCCTGCTGACAATCATTCAGACCATGGGCGTTGGCAGGCAAGCGGGGCTGGAAGGGTTCCTTCTGGGTTCAACGGCCGGAATGCTTTGGGCTGATGCCTTAATCATCGCGATTGGAGGGGCGGCGACGCTGGCCTTGGTGATGATCATTCGTCGCCCGATGACAATGGTCGCCTTTGACCCGGAATATGCCGCCGCGCGGGGACTGCCGGTACATCGGATCGACCTTGCGATGATGGGCCTTGTGATGGCCGTCACCGTGGTTGGCCTGAAAATTGTCGGGCTGATCCTGATCGTTGCCCTGTTGATCATTCCTGCGGTCACGGCTCGGTTCTGGACCGACCGCTCGGACCGGGTTGTTCTGCTGGCCGGTCTGGCGGGCGGTCTGGCCGGGTATTTGGGGGCGGCCCTGTCGGCCTCGGCCCCGAACCTGCCAACCGGTCCGATCATCGTTTTGGTCAGCTTTGGTTTCTTCGCACTGTCCCTGCTGTTTGCGCCCGTCCGGGGTGTTCTGGCAGCGGTATTGCAACATCTGAAGTTTCAACGCCGGGTGCATATTCGGCAAGGTCTTTTGGCGCTGGCGCAAGACCAGACAATCTATGAGCCTCTGACCCTGCGTCTGCTGAAACGCGCCAGGTTGGCCCGTGCCGATGGTGTCGCTACTGAGGCCGGGAAGGCCCGTGCCGCAAAGGCGCTGCGAGATGAAAAACGGTGGGAGGTTGTCCGTGCCGATCAAACGCATGAGGCGACGGCGGCGCTTTATGACGGGCTGCGCGATATCGAAACCGTCCTGACCCGCGATCAGATCGCCGAAATTGACCGCCAGATCGGCGGCCCGCAGGGGGTACGCTCATGAGTGGTGAAGAATTCGTTCCCTTGTCGCTGACGCCGTTGCTGATCGGAACATTTGCGGCCATCGCCTGCGCGTTGCCAGGGAATTTTCTGGTGCTGCGCAAGCAGGCCCTGATCGGGGACGCGATTAGCCACGTGGTGCTGCCGGGCATCGTGGTGGCCTTTATTCTGACCGGAGCGATCTCGACCTGGCCGATGATGCTGGGCGCAGCGGGTGCGGCGATTGTTGCCGTGGTGATGATCGAAGCGATCCGTCGACTGGGCCAGATCGAGCCCGGGGCGGCGATGGGTGTGGTCTTCACCACCATGTTCGCAGGCGGTGTTCTGTTGTTGGAACAAACCGATACTTCAACCGTGCATCTGGATGTAGAACACGCCCTGTACGGCAATCTGGAAAGCCTGATCTGGCTGGATGCTGTAGGGTGGTCGTCATTGGTGGACCTGACGGCCTTGGCCGGGCTGCCTCCGGAACTGCCTCGTATTGCGATGACGTTGGTGGGTGTGATCCTGTTCATCTGGCTGTTCTGGCGACCGTTGAAGATTTCCACCTTTGACGAAGGTTTTGCGCGCACCATCGGAATCCGCACAGGTGCGTTAGGCATGGCTTTGGTCATCACAGCCGCCATCGCAGCAGTCGCTGCTTTTGACGCTGTGGGATCGATCATCGTGATTGCTATGTTCATCTGCCCGCCTGCAGCTGCACGAATGATGGCCAACCGGTTAGAAGCGCAAATCGCCTGGAGCGTTGTCTTTGCCATCATGTCCTCGGTTTCTGGCTATGTGCTGGCGGGCTATGGGCCACTTTGGTTGGGGGGCTCGGACGCTGTTAGCGCGGCGGGGATGATCGCGACCATGTCAGGTCTGATTCTGGCCTGTGCCGCGTTTCGGGGGCCGTGTCGACATCGGACCGGAGCACCCAGCGCGGCTTGATAGGGCGTGATCCCGCTTGTGCCACACATGACTCGTCGGCTGAAAATTGCTCAGAAATTAGGCACCGTCAGAGTTAATCACCGCGATCATGGTTTTCATGCTACGACCCCCGCTATTAAATTCTGAATGACCACCACTCACTTCGGATCGTTCGGACAATCGCGATCCGGATCGCCGCAAAGAAACTCCGGCGCGTTGCGATTGTTCGAACGCCCCCTCCTCGAAAAATAGGCCCGCCAAACCAGTGGCAGAATCGCGTATGTGTGTGCTAGGTCTGGTGGTATGGTGCAGGTGAACCCCAATATCAGCGAAAATCGCCCCGTAATCCGGCAGCTCGACGACGCTGCGATCAACCGCATCGCTGCGGGTGAGGTGGTCGAACGCCCGGCCTCGGCAGTCAAGGAGTTGGTGGAAAACGCGATCGACGCCGGGGCAAGTCGGATTGCCATCGACATCGCCGACGGGGGCAAGACGTTGATTCGCGTCACCGACGATGGGTGCGGGATATCGGCGGATGATCTGCCGCTGGCCCTGTCGCGGCACGCGACATCCAAGATCGACGGCTCGGACCTGCTGAACATCCATACGTTCGGTTTCCGGGGTGAGGCGTTGCCCTCACTTGGGGCGGTGGGGCGGCTGACCATCACCAGCCGAGTACCTGGGGCAGATGCAGCACAAATCCATGTGGCAGGCGGCACGATGGAGGCCGTGAAACCAGCGGCCCTGCGCGTAGGGACAGTCGTAGAGCTGCGCGATCTGTTCTTTGCCACGCCCGCGCGACTGAAATTCATGCGCACGGATCGGGCCGAGGCTCAGGCGATCACCGACACCGTCAAACGCCTCGCGATGGCAGAACCGGCGATCACTTTCACGCTGCGCGATGTGTCGGGCGGGGGCGAAGGCCGCGTGACCTTCCGAGCCGACCGTGAGAATGGCGATCTCTTCGACGCGCTGCATGCCCGTTTGGCCCGCGTGATCGGGCGAGAGTTTGCGGAAAATGCCCTTCAGATCGACGCCACACGTGAGGGTATCCGACTGTATGGATATGCCGCCCTGCCGACCTATTCGCGCGGTGCGGCTGTTGCGCAGTATCTGTTCGTCAACGGCCGCCCCGTTCGCGACAAGATGCTGACCGGGGCGCTGAGGGCGGCCTATTTCGATTTCCTCAGCCGCGACCGTCACCCTGCGGCGGCTCTGTTCATCGACTGCGACCCGACGCTGGTGGACGTGAATGTCCACCCAGCGAAATCCGAGGTCCGATTCCGCGATCCCGGTGTGGCGCGGGGGCTGATCATCTCGGCCCTACGGCACGCGCTGGCCGAGGCCGGGCATCGCGCATCCTCGACCGTAGCGAACGCGACCCTTGGGGCGATGCGACCAGAGCCCGCGCAACCCGCTCCGGCGCGGGCCTATCAGATTGACCGACCTTCTCAGTCGGCGCGGCAAGCAGCGTTTCGGGCGCAGTCACCGGGCTTTGCCGAGTTGGCAAATGATTATAGCGGCAGCATCGTTGAACCGCCCCCGGTGGTGGCTCCGGCGCCTGTTGAAGATCCCGCACCGCAAGACCTGCCTCTGGGTGCAGCACGCGGGCAGGTGCATGAAAACTACATCATCGCCCAAACCTCCGATGGAATGGTGATCGTCGACCAACACGCCGCGCATGAACGGCTGGTCTATGAAAAACTCAAAACCCAGATGGCCGAGAAGGGCGTCGCCGCGCAGGCGCTGCTGATCCCGGAAATTGTCGAACTTTCGGAAGGTGACTGCGCACGGCTGATGACGGTCGCCGACGACCTGTCGCGCCTCGGCCTGACGCTGGAGCCCTTCGGTGGTGGCGCCATCGCCGTGCGTGAGACCCCGGCCATTCTGGGTGAGGTCGACGCCCGCGCGATGATTCTGGATATCCTCGACGAATTGGCCGATCAGGGTGAAAGCCAGGCGGTGCAGGTACGGATCGAGGCGATCCTCAGCCGGGTGGCCTGTCATGGATCGGTCCGGTCGGGCCGCCGAATGCGGGCCGAGGAAATGAACGCCCTGCTGCGCGAGATGGAGGCAACGCCTCATTCCGGTCAGTGCAACCACGGACGGCCAACATATGTGGAACTAAAGCTGAGCGACATCGAACGTTTGTTCGGGCGCAGTTGATCCCGGTGCTTCGTCGGGCTATGAAGAATAAAACAAGAACATCTGAGGCGATATGATCGAGATTGCTGGCACAGAAATGGCTTTGAACGAACCTGTGGTGCTGATCGCGGGTGGGGTGGTAGCGTTGATACTGCTTTTGCTGTTCCTGTCCTTGCGGGCAGCCAACCGTTCCGCCCGAATGGCGGAGCCGCTGGCCCGGCAGTTGGCGCATCTGGGCCAGAACGTGCAGCAGTTGGGGCAGGGGCAGGAACAGCTGCGCGGCGGATTGCAGCACGTGTCGGATACGCAGGCCAATGCGCAGGTTCAGGTGATCCAGACGGTCGAATCCCGCTTGTCCTCGGTACAGCAGCAGATGAATGACCGATTGGCGGATAACGCGATGAAGTCGGCGCGGGCTTTGGCCGAGATGCAGGAACGAATGAAGGAATCGCTGCACGGCTCGTCGAAGCAGACCGCGACCTCACTGACGCAGTTGCAGGAACGTCTGGCCGCCATCGACAAGGCGCAGGACAATATCACCAAGCTGTCGGGCGATGTGTTGTCGCTGCAGGATATTCTGTCGAACAAGCAGACCCGCGGCGCGTTTGGGGAAATTCAGTTGAACGATATCGTGTCAAAGGCGCTGCCCTCGGACAGTTTCCAACTGCAGGCGACGCTGTCGAATGGGCGGCGGGCAGATTGTCTGATCAACCTGCCGAACCCGCCGGGGCCGATCGTGATCGACAGCAAGTTTCCACTGGAAGCATATGAGGCACTGATTGGCTCGACCAATGATGCCGAACTGAAAGCCGCCGTGCAGATGTTTCGCAGCACAGTGCGCAAACATATCAATGACATCGCCGAGAAATACATACTGGATGGCGAAACCGCCGATGGCGCGCTGATGTTCCTGCCGTCCGAGGCGGTTTATGCCGAACTGCACGCCAAATTCCCGGAACTGGTGCAGGAGAGTTTCAGCAAACGCGTCTGGATCGTCTCGCCCACCACCTGCATGGCGACGCTGAACACGATGCGCGCGATCCTCAAGGACGCGCGGATGCGGGAACAGGCGGGCGCCATCCGCAAGGAACTGGGGATGCTGCACAAGGATGTGGAGCGTCTTGGCGACCGCGTATCCAACCTGGATCGCCATTTCGGTCAGGCGGCCAAAGATATATCAGAGATCAAGATCAGCGCTGAAAAAGCCGGTCGTCGGGCGCAGCGGCTAGACAATTTCGATTTCGAAGAGCTTGCCCCGGACGACCACACCAATGTTGTGCCGCTGGGCAAATCCGAAGGCTGACCTTTACTGGATAGACAAATCTAGATTGTAGCCGACTGTCTTATCGGTGTCCCGATCATTGCCCATCAGATAGACGCGGATCGTGTAATCTCCGTCTTCGGGCAGGTCGATGCGGGCAGTGTTGCCATTGATAGAGCCGTTGTAGATCGCTTCGCCATCACTGCCGGGCGGCAGGATATTGAAGTAGACTACGCCGTTACCATTGGTGTCGCTGACCTTGAGATCGGCGAACATTTCCTGACCCGCTTGCGCGTCCAGCTTGTAGTCAAAATACTCATTGCCCGTGATTGTCCCGCTCACCATCGTGCCGAAATTGCCGGCGTCGAATTTCACATCTGCTGCGCGCTGCGCCCAAGCTGCGCTGGCAAGTGCCAAGACCAAAGCACTTAGAATAAGATGATTTCGCATGAAATTCCTCCCCAACCAAATTAATGGTTCAGTGTGGCACGAACCGCCCCAACGCTTCAGATGCGCAAGAACGGCTGGAATAGGCGCGGCATCAATTTTCTGAACTTCAGAGGTGCGTCCGTGACCGCCAAACAGATGCAATCCTCCGAGATATCGGCTGTTGGCGTGTGGTGCAAATCCTCATCCGCGATTTCGACATCGCCACGGGCAAAGTGATCGACCTCGTCCGAGAACGCACCTTGCAGAACCATTGTCAGCTCCATGCCGTTGTGGCTGTGGTCCGGGACCGCTGCGCCAGCGGGAATGAACAGAAGGCGGGCCGTTGCCTCGCGGGTGGTCGGCAGGATGGCCTGCTTTACGCCCATGCCGACAGGCCGCCATTTGATGTCGTTTACATCTCCACCAACGTAATCCTGCAAGGGGGCGGGCAGAACCGAACAGCTGGGACGCGCTGGTTTGGTGATCGGGGCCCCCTTGGCGATCAGCGCCATCGTTGCGGCCAAAGAATCCTTACTCATGCTGGCAGAAGTATCCTGATCTTGCAGCACACAGCCGCCAACAGCGTCAAAGCTTTCCGCCCGCGCGCGGCAGTGGTCGCACAGGGAAAGATGCGTTGCGACCATTAGGTCGAACGCCTCGGGCAGGCTGCCGGCGGCATAGGCCATCAGCAGGTCGTCTGTCAGGTGATGTTTGATATCGTTGCTCATCTTCATCATCTCAATTCATCGCGTGGCGCAAGCGGTCCAGCGCCAGCCTTATCCGTGATTTGATCGTTCCCAGGGGTAAACCGGTCTGAGATGCAATCTCTCGGTGGCTCAAGTCCCCAAAATAGGCCTTTTCGATCAACTCTCTTTGCGCTCCGGGCAGCGCCGCCATGGCGTCGCGCAATTGCGCAGTTTCCTGTTGCAGCGCTACAACGTCCTCTTGTTCCGGCTCTGCCTCGGGCCCCCAGCCAAGATCCTCGGGCTCGGGGCGGCGTTGTTTGCGCAGCACGTCGATGCGTTTGTTGCGCGCGATCGTGAACACCCAAGTGGCCACGGTTGCGCGGGTCGGATCGAACAGGTGTGCCTTGTGCCACAAGGTCGCCATCACCTCTTGCGCGCATTCCTCGGCCAAAGCAGCATTAGACCCCGATTTTATCAGGAATGCCTTGATCCGAGGCGCGAAATGCTGGAACAGCTCGGCAAACGCGGCCTGATCCTGCGCATCCCGAATGCGCCTGACGTGGCTCACCCACTCAGTTCTGGTTTTGCTACTGCCATCTGCTTTGTTCACCGGCTTGTCCCTGGTGCGTTTATTAGCGCGCCAAGGTTTAACTGCGGGCCCGACAGCCGGCGGATCATCCAAGGTCACGGTTTCAATCTCGGTAAACATAACCACATTACGCAAGTTGACCCAAGATGGATCACTTTCTGCGCAGTTTTTGATCCGCGCTGCGCTAAACTCCGTATCGCATGGTACAAACAAATGAGGAAAAGAATGCCAGTCGAACGGTTTGCATGCAGATAAGGGGAATGTACGTGAACAGGGTCGATCACATTGCAGGCCATACTTTTCATGGGCGCAAAGGGACTGTTCAAAACGCTTTTCGATACTCTGTCGACTACATCCTGCTTGACCCTGAAAGCGTGCCACAGACACCCGTCCTGTTTTCCATGAATCGCGCCAATGTCACCAACTGGCGAGTTAGCGACCACGGCGGTGAACCGGGGAAGGGACGGGGCGCAACATGGCTACGCGAGCAGTTCGACCAGATGAATGTGCCTCAACCCGATCACATCACGCTGCTGACCCAGCCGCGTGTTCTAGGGCATGTGTTCAACCCAGTCAGTTTCTGGTTTTGCTTCGACGCTGAACACAGGCTTTATGCAGTGGTGGCTGAGGTCACGAACACTTACGGCACGCGCCACAGCTATCTGTGCCACAATCCCGGTTTTGAACCGATCCGGGCTTCGGACCGGATCGTCGCAGACAAGCTGATGCATGTTTCACCGTTTCAAAAGATCGAAGGCACGTACACGTTTCGGTTCGACTATCGCCCGGATCGGGTGGGGGCATGGATCGACTACGGGCGCGAAGGCGGCGGGCTGATCGCCACGCTGACCGGACAGCGGACACCGCTGACGAATGGCACAATTCTTTGGTCGCTGCTGCGCCGACCCTTTGGCGCACGCCGTGCGTTTATCCTGATCCTTTGGCAGGCGCTTAAACTGTGGTTGAAGAAGGCCACGTTCCGCCCCTTTCGCACAGCCCCCGTCCCCGAACACCCGGTTTCCCGCAATCGCGAGCCATAAGGTCACTTTGTTTGCGTAAGATCAAAGACTCAGGCGTCGTGGGATGGTTGTGCTAGGATAGAAACCGCGAACACGAGGAGTTGGGTCATGTTGGAAATCTCGGCAAGAAAAATCGCTCAGGTCGCCATGATGGGGCGTGAATTGAACCGGGCCGAGGGCGAACTGCGCGCTTTTATTGACCGTATGGGCGAAGACGAGCAAGCCGAGTTGGTTGCGGTCATGTGGATTGGGCGCGAGAGTTTCTTTGCCGAGGATCTTGCCGAAGCCATCGCAACTGCCAAATCCGAGGCCTCGACTCCTTGCGCCGATTACCTGATCGGTACGCCACACCTGTCGGACCATCTGGAAAACGGGCTGGATGCACTGGGGATTTCGGCCGAGGATGTTGAAAACGACCTGATGTAGAATTGATTGCAGGCGGCTAGATCGCGCTGGCCGTACCCGTCACAGAACCGGTCGCCGGATTTGTATCTTTTAGGTACTCTGAGCAGATTAAAGGAATGCGGCCCTGCCTTAGTGTGGTCGCCAGAGAGGTATATGCGAAGCGTTTGGCACTTTCTCGGAGGCTTTTTGATTGTCGCTGCCACCGTTGCGGTTCCTCGCATTTCGGCCGCCTGCTCTGTCTGTGTCACGTTGCCCGAATACTCACTTGCCGACCGCATCCTGTCGGCGCATGTTGTCGTGCTGGCCGCGCCGTCGCCTGACAATCCTTTCAAATACACCCCGGTCTCTTTGTTAAAAGGAACGCCCGAGCAACTGGCGTCCTTGCCTAAGATTCCTTTCCTCATCGACAGTGTTACTCGAACCGCTTTCCGAACCGATCCGAGCAAAACCGTATTGATGATCTACGGTGGTGGGTTCCAGGACAAAGCGGGGCGCAGTGTTTTTAACGCCTGGTCCAAAGGTTTTCTGATGACGCCAAAGCGGGCCGATTTTCTCGACACGGTGCGTGCTCAGGAAAAAAACTGGAGTATTGGGGAAACCGGTGACCCCGATCGAGTTGCGTTTTTTAGCCAATACCTGACCAACGAAGACCGGCTGCTGCGGAATGCCGCTCTTGTCGAAATTCACCGAGCGCCTTACGCGATTGCGCGGCAAGTGCAGTATGCCGTGCCAACCACGTACTTATTGCAAGAGCTGCGCACTGTGCAGCGTCTAGCCTATGCACCGGCTGTCATACGCTTGATGGGGTTGCAATCAGACCCCGAGGCAAAGGCGCTGGTGCGAAGCCGGTATCGCTCAGCGTTGAAATCCGGCAGCGCCAATCTGACGGATTGGGCGCTGGCAGGTATAGAAGTGGACGGGCTTGATGCTATTGAAGTGATCGGTGAAGTGCTGGCATCGCGCAGTCGACCACTCGAGGACAGGCAGAAACTGGTCCAGGTTTTGGCCGAAGGTGGCACTACGTGGCCTGAATTACAGGAGCAGATCCTGAAAATCTACAGGCGGTCATTGGGGCATGACGCAGCTATGGCAGGTTGGATTGCCCTAGCCGCCAAGGCTTGGGGAACGGATGCTCTGAACGCTTCGCTTCAAGATGTGTTACTGCGGTCAGAGGCAGACCCGGCGACGCTGTTCCTGATCCAATACGTGCTGAACGCAGATCTGGCAAAGTAAACAGCGCATCTTGGCTTTGGGTGTTTTGCACAATGGCCGTTTAGCGTTCGACGAAAGTAAAATTAACCGAAGTTAATCCGACCCACCGGAATCATTAATCCTGACATCTTTAGTCTGTTTTGCAACGACAATCGCAACTCAGAGCTAAAGGAGAAAGTCATGGGATACGCACAAACAGTTACCCCTCAGAAGGGGCTCTTCTTCGGTATGTTCTCGAATTACGCCGAAGCACGGGTGGAACATTTCCGCCGTGGAATCTTAGCAAATACCGTTCGGGAGCTGGAAAACCTGAGCGACAAGCAGTTGGCAGACATCGGAATGCCGCGCGACGAGATCAAAGAGCGCGCCTATCAGAGCGTCTATCACAAGCAGCCTTACAAGCGCCCGGTTCACTGATCTGTATGCCGCCAAACGTGTGGCAGAAAAAACGGAGGAGAAAATGTTGGATTCAAACCCGCCTCGTAAGACGCCGGTCAATTCCAGCACCGTCATGTTGTTTGATCGGGCAATGCGGTTGCACGCAATCAGATCAAGCATTGTTCGTGCGGCGCAGGATCTGAATCGCCTATCTGATCAAGAGTTGGCCGACCTTGGCATCAACCGCAGCGATATCGACCAAACGATTGAACGCTATATCTGAAAGACAAAGATGCTAGACCAAAGCGAACACGGGCACCGTTAAAGCCATTCCGATCCCCCGGAATGGCTTTTTCATTTTCAGGCCGTGTGGTCCACCACTTGAAGATGCTGGGCCAATTTGTCGATCTCGGCCATCCAGCCTTGCACCAGCTTCGGATCGCTGGGGGCGGCGTGAACGCCTGCCGGGATGGCGCGGTTTAGAACCGCCTCGATGGCCAGCGACACCGGGACCGATACCAGGCGCGCCATTGCTGTGCCGCGCGCGTCGCCCCACGCGTCCATGACATAGGTTTTGTGCCAGACGGGAACGCCGTCTTTTTCTGCCTTTAGCCCCACGCATAGAACTACGCGATCAGGCTCACCTTCGTCATAGGCGTTTTCGTCCCAGAACTGGTCCGACATCTCTTTCAGACGCGCATCGCCTTCGGGGCCGGATAGGGTTTCGATCTCGGTGAACACATCAGACCAGGCGTCAGCCCAACCGTTCAGGCGCAGGGTGCCACGGACGAATTCCTTAACCGGCCAGTGATCCTCGAAATGGTATTGCGCCATGAACGGAATCGAATCGCGATTGGGGTAGACTTCGAAACTTTCTGGCGTCGGAAGCGGTGCGATATAGCTGCTGATCGCATCCCACGGGCGAGCGACGTCCAGAGGAGCGTAGTCGCGGATTGATTTGGAGGGAGAGCGCAGTGCCTTGAGCACACCCAGAGGCGACCAGCTGAACTTATAGCGAAACGGGTTCGGGTTCTTGGGAATTCCGCCGCAATACGAGATAAAGCTCAGGTGGTTTTGCGGATCGAACGCGTCAGAGGCGCGGTAGTCATCGACCAGTGCGTGTGCCATCAGGTGGTCAATGCCCGGGTCCAACCCGACCTCGTTGACCAGTGCTACACCAGCATCGCGAGCCTTGTCGTCCAGCCCGCGCATTTCGGGCGCGATGTAGGAGGATGACACGAAATTGGCCTGTCTCGAGATCGCAAGCTCTGCTAACGGCACGTGCCAATCGCCGGGTAGCATCGAAACGATCACGTCGCCTTTTTCCAGCACCGCGCCAAGTGCGTCGATGTCGAAGGCGCGAATGTCGTCGGTCAGGTCTCCGACCTCGGCTTTGGCCTTGTCGACGGTCCGATTCCAGACGGTAACTTTATAACCGCCTTCGATCAGGCGGCGCAGGCCGGGAATGGCCGACAGGCCCGTGCCACACCAGTGAATAGTCATCTCTCAGATCCCTTCGATATGTGTTTTATATGTTGCTTCTGCCCGGCCCCAGACACCGCTGTCCAGATCGGTCAGTGTCAGCAAAGAAGGCAGCAGTTGCGCTGCGTAGTCTTCCGAGCTTTCGACCGGCAGCATCGACGGCAGGTTGTCGATTGCCATCACGTCCATCACCGTATCGGTGGCCACGCGCAGAGCGGGGGCCTCCCAAGTGGTGGCGCGGTCATAGACGGGAACCGGGTTGTAATCGCTGTCCGGGTCGCAGGCCACATCGCCAATTGCGGTCAAGTTGCGGGGGGCGGTCAGCGCCTCTTGTGAAACAAAGACCGGGGTGCCGGGACGGGCGAAGATGCAGTTCAGGAACAGGTCGTGATCCAGGATTTCCGGGAATGGCCCGCCACTGGCAGTTTCGGCCATGTCCCATTTGGTGACTGTAACGCCCATAGCCTCACACAGGTCCGCTGCTCCGGTGCCCACGCGGCCAAGCGCTCCAATGACGATGGCGCTGGGGCGGTCGGCTCCGGTGGCCTCCAGTTCGACCAGCAGTTCCGCGTTCAGCGCATCCTTGCTTGGATAGACGCCTACAGGCGGGCATTTCTGTCCGCGCTGCTGTGCCGCCCATGTTTTCAGTGTCACCGCAGCGCCGGCATAACCGGCCCAATAGCCGAAGGCCGCGACCCGGCGACCATCCTCATCGACCAGATATTCCAGATCGTATAGTGTGCCGCCGCCAGCCTTGAACCGATCCAGCAGTGCACGACCCGAATGCTGGCCCTTATAGGCGTGGCCGAACATGATGTGGCGGTGGGGCAGGGGCGTGCCATCCTCTGGCAGCTCTTTCAGGCCAAAAATGATCGCATCCTGCGGCGCATTGGGCCAGGAATTTTCAGGCGCGATTTCGCATCCTGCGTCTTTGTAGCCTTTTATCGGGATGGCGCGGACATGGCTTTCCTCGACCGTTACGTGGATACCCGCCGCGATCAGCGCTGCGGCACCTTCGGGGGTCAGCCCGACCCGTTCCTCATTCGGGCGCTGTTCTGCCCGGACCCAGAGATGTGTCATCATAATTCCTTTTGTCAGAGCATTCCGGCGGCACGCACCGCCTGGACCGAGGGACGGGCTTCCATCGCCTCACGGAAGGCGAGGATTTTGGGGAAGGCCGAGGCATCAACGCCATCACCTTCCAGCCAACTGCAAACCACATAGAGATAAGCGTCAGCCAGCGAGAATGCCTCGCCCAGAACATACGGTCCGCGCAGCCCGTTTGAAGAGATATAGTCGCAGGATGCGGTCATCGTCTGTGCGACCTTGTCTTTCATGTCTTTCCAGCTGGATTTCTTGTCGGCCCAACGGTGTCCGCGCAACTTATGGGCGTGATTCACATGCATGGTTGAAGCGAGGTAGAACATCACCTCGCGCATCCGTGCAGCCATGACCGGATCGGTGGGCACCAGACCCGCTTCGGGGGTCTTGGCTGCGATATATTCCAGCAATGCTCCGGTCTCGGTCAGGATACCGCCTTCGACAACCAGCGCCGGAACACGTCCCTTTGGGTTGATCTGTTTGTAGGCAGGTTTCGTCTGTTCGCCCTCGGCGAAATCCAGCTTGATCGCTTCGTATTCCAACCCGGCCTCTTCCAAAGCAATCGCAACAGCGACCGAGATCGTGCGGGGCGCATAGTAAAGCTGCATCAGGGGTCTCCGATCTGATTACAGGTGGGTCTGTGCGAATTGCCTGTCGGGCGCTTCCAGATGAGGAACTGCGTTGAACAGAACCGGGCTCAGCTGGGTGCCGATTGGGTGCAGACGATGTAGCGATGTATTCATGATGGCAAGCGCCACCCGTGCCATCGCTGGGATATCCAGTCCCATCGCTTGCCGCACTACCATCGAGATTAACGCGCCCGAGGTCACCACGATGGCTGGGCCACCCTCGGTTCCGATCTCTCGCAGGGCGTCTGAGACACGGGTTTCGAAGGCGTCGAATGTTTCGGGCGTACCTTCGATCTCACCTTTTGCCCAGGCGGCGAAAGTGCGGGGCAGGTGTTCGACGAACCCTTCGCGATCCCTTGGCACCACCACACCATGTTGCTGTTCGTATAAGCGGGCGATGTTAAAATACTCAATCTCGTTCAGGCGCGGATCTTGAATGGGATCAGGCAGTTTCATGCTGGCTGCGGTTTCAACGTGCCGCTGCAGTGTGCCGCAATAGACGCGCGGATAATGCGCATGTGTATCCTGCAGATGTGCCCCCAGCCAGCGGGCTTGCTGGTGGCCCAGCTCACTGAGCTTGTCATAGCTTTCTTCGTCACGTGCGGCGGTATTGGCCTGGCCGTGACGCACCAGTGTAATATGCGACATTGCGGTCCCTCTTGGGCGAAGTCTTAGGGCAGGTTTTCGGCAGGGGCCAGTGGTGTTTTGTCTGGCTGCGTGCAGAAATCAGCCATTGGCAATGATTTAACCTGTCCAATTCTGAATATGGATGCATGCATCTCTTTTGTTGCCTAACGGGGATAAGTTTCTTATACGATACAAAATTGCTGCAATTGGTCTCGCCCACTGAAAGCTGGCGTCCAAGCATATCTTGTTGACTCGCAATAGCGTCCCGGGAACTTTGGTGTCTAATAGAAGTCGGGCAGAGCTGCGAATGCAGACAATGCGGTGATCTATGAAACGGCATTTGAAAGGCCTTTATAATGACCACACCGAAACGCACGCCTCTTTATTCACTCCACGTTGAGTTGGGTGGTAAGATGGTTGATTTTGCTGGTTGGGAGATGCCTGTTCAGTATCCTTTGGGGATCATGGGTGAGCATAAGCAGTGCCGTGATAAGGCGGCGGTGTTTGATGTGTCTCATATGGGTCAGGTGATCCTGCGGGGCGAGAATGTGGGCGAGAAGCTGGAAGCGCTTTGCCCGCAGGCCTATGCGACGCTGAAAGAAGGCAAGGCGCGGTACGGGTTTTTCACCAACCCCGAAGGCGGGATCATGGACGATTTGATCGTGTCGAACGCGGGCGATCATTTCTTTGTGGTGGTGAACGCGGCGCTGCGCCATCAGGACATTCCGCATATGCAGGCCAATCTGGATGGCGTCGAAGTGACCGAGATCTTCGATCGTGCTCTGGTGGCGGTTCAGGGTCCTGCGGCGGAAAACGTGGTGGGTGAACTCTGCCCTGCCGCGCGCGACCTGAAGTTCATGGAAACCACGATTGCGGACATCAACGGCGTCGAATGCCGCATCTCGCGCCTGGGTTATACCGGCGAGGACGGGTATGAGATCTCGATCCCCGAAGACAAGGCGATCGAGATCACCCGGGCGTTTCTGGCACATGAGGATTGCGAACCGGCCGGTCTGGGCGCACGCGACAGCCTGCGGCTGGAGGCCGGCCTGTGCCTTTATGGCAATGACATCGACCAGAGTACCTCGCCGGTCGAGGCGTCCTTGGGCTGGGCGATGCAGAAACGCCGCAAGGAAGAGGGCGGTTTCCCGGGCGCGGATCGCGTACAAAAAGAACTGGCCGAAGGCGCCGCGCGCAAGCTGGTGGGCATCAAGCCCGAAGGCCGTGCACCGGCCCGTCAGGGCGTTGAGATCCAGTGCGCCGAGGGCAACAGCATCGGCCAGATCACCTCGGGCAGCTTTGGCCCCACGGTCGGCGGCCCGGTTGCGATGGGCTACGTGTCCGCCGGTCATGGCGAGCCGGGCGAAAAGGTGAACCTCATCATACGTGGCAAGGCACAGCCGGCCGAGATCGTGGCGCTGCCCTTCGTCAAGCAGAATTACAAGCGTTGAAGTCAGGAGAGAGAGACATGGCAACCTATTATTCCGAAGAGCATGAATGGCTGATCGTTGAGGGCGACACCGCCACGCTGGGCATCACCGCGCACGCGGCCGAGCAGCTGGGCGAAGTGGTCTTCGTCGAGCAGCAGGAAGCGGGCGACGAGTTCGAAAAAGGCGGCGAGATCGGCGTGATCGAATCCGTTAAAGCCGCGTCCGAGCTTTATGCTCCGGTGGATGGCGAGATTACGGAAGTGAACGAGGCGCTGGCCGACAACCCTGGTGCGCTGAACGAAGACCCCGAAGGCGAAGCCTGGATCTACAAGATCAAGATCGCAGACGCCTCGCAGCTGGACGACCTGATGGACGAAGCCGGCTACAAAGCCTTCATCGGCTAAACCAATCTCGGAGCCCCGCCATTGGGGCTCCCTCGCTTCATCTTTTCCCAAATACTCCCGCCGGAGGCATCTGCCAAAGCGGCTGGGTGAGACTTTCCTCTAGGAGCGCAACACATGGCCTTCAAACTGACCGACTACGAAGCCTATGACTTCGCCAATCGCCGCCACATTGGCCCAAGCCCGACCGAGATGCGCGACATGCTCAAGGTGATCGGCTTCAAGACGCTGGACCAGCTGATCGACGCCACCGTCCCGCCTGCAATCCGGCAGTCTGAGCCGCTGGATTGGGGCCCGGCGATGACGGAACGCGACGCGCTTTTCCACATGAAACAGGTGGCAAGCAAGAACAAGGTTCTGACCTCGCTGATCGGTCAGGGTTATTACGGCACCACCACCCCGGCACCGATCCTGCGCAACATTCTGGAAAACCCGGCCTGGTACACCGCCTATACACCTTATCAGCCTGAGATCAGCCAGGGCCGGCTTGAGGCGCTGTTGAACTTCCAGACCATGGTCAGCGACCTGACCGGGCTCGATGTGGCCAACGCCTCCTTGCTGGACGAAGCCACAGCCGCTGCCGAAGCGATGGCGATGGCCAAGCGCGGCGGCCGGTCCAAGGCCAACAACGCGGCCTTCTTTGTCGACAAGAACTGCCACCCGCAGACCATCGCGGTGATTAAAACCCGCGCCGAGCCTCTGGGCATCGACGTACAGGTCGCCGATCCGGACACACTGGACGCCGGTTCCGTCTTTGGCGCGATCTTCCAGTACCCCGGCACCCATGGTCATGTGCGCGACTTCACTAAGGAAATCGCGGCCCTGCACGAACACAAAGCCATTGCCATCGTCGCCGCCGATATCCTGTCTCTGGCGCTGCTGAAGTCACCGGGCGAGATGGGCGCGGATATCGCCATCGGCTCGACCCAGCGTTTTGGCGTCCCGATGGGCTATGGCGGCCCGCACGCCGCTTACATGGCGACCACCGACAAGTTGAAACGCTCGATGCCGGGCCGGATCATCGGTGTGTCCATCGACAGCCGCGGCAACAAGGCCTACCGCCTGTCACTGCAAACCCGCGAGCAACACATCCGTCGCGAGAAAGCCAACTCGAATGTCTGTACCGCGCAGGCGCTGCTGGCCGTCATTGCTTCGATGTATGCCGTGTATCACGGCCCCGACGGCATCAAGGCCATCGCGCAATCGGTGCACCGCAAGACCTCGCGCCTGGCGGCTGGTCTGGAAGAGGCGGGCTTTGCGGTTGAGCCGGAAGTGTTCTTCGACACCATCACCGTCGAGGTCGGCCATCTGCAGAACGTCGTGATGGAGGCGGCCGTGGCCCGTGGCGTCAACCTGCGCAAAGTCGGCGAGACAAAAGTGGGCATCAGCCTGGACGAACAGACCCGCCCCGAGACCATCGAGGCCGTCTGGGGCGCCTTTGGCATCGACAAGAAAGATGACAGTTCGAACAAGGTCTACCGCCTGCCCGACTACGCGCTGCGTGAAAGCACCTATCTGACCCACCCGATCTTCCATCAGAACCGGGCCGAGGCCGAGATCACGCGCTACATGCGCCGTCTGGCCGACCGTGACCTGGCGCTGGACCGCGCGATGATCCCGCTGGGCTCGTGCACCATGAAGCTGAACGCCACGATCGAGATGATCCCAGTCACCTGGCCCGAGTTCTCCAACCTGCACCCGTTCGTGCCCGAAGATCAGGCGCAGGGTTATCACGAGATGATCGCCGATCTGAACGACAAGCTGTGCCAGATCACCGGTTATGACGCGATCTCCCAGCAGCCCAACTCGGGCGCGCAGGGGGAATATGCAGGCCTGCTGACCATCCGCAACTACCACTTCGCCCGCGGCGAAGGGCAGCGGAATGTCTGCCTGATCCCAACCTCGGCGCATGGCACCAACCCGGCCTCGGCCCAGATGGTGGGCTGGCAGGTTGTGCCGGTGCAGGCGGATGAGAACGGCAATATCGACATCGCCGATTTCCGCGCCAAGGCGGAAAAACACTCCGACCATCTGGCCGCCTGCATGATCACCTACCCCTCGACCCACGGCGTGTTCGAGGAAACCGTGCAGGAGGTCTGCCAGATCACCCATGATCACGGCGGTCAGGTCTATATCGACGGGGCGAACATGAACGCCATGGTCGGTCTGGCCCAGCCGGGCAAGATCGGCGGCGATGTCAGCCACCTGAACCTGCACAAGACCTTCTGCATCCCGCATGGCGGCGGCGGCCCCGGCATGGGTCCGATCGGCGTCAAGGCGCATCTGGAGGAACACCTGCCCGGCCACCCGGAATACGGCACCGCCGTGGGTCCGGTCTCGGCCGCGCCCTTCGGTTCGCCCTCGATCCTGCCAGTCAGTTGGGCCTATGTGCTGCTGATGGGCGGCGCGGGTCTGACCCAGGCCACCAAGGTGGCGATCCTGAACGCCAACTACATCGCCGCGCGCCTCAAGGATGCCTATCCGATCCTGTATACGTCCGAGACAGGCCGTGTGGCGCATGAATGCATCCTCGACACCCGCCCGCTGGACGCCGAGGGCAATATCAGCGTTGACGACATCGCCAAGCGTCTGGTCGATTCAGGCTTCCACGCCCCGACCATGTCCTGGCCGGTGGCGGGCACCCTGATGGTGGAACCCACGGAATCGGAGCCCATGGCGGAACTGGACCGCTTCTGCGACGCCATGCTCTCGATCCGGGCCGAGGCGCAGGAGATCATCGACGGCAAGATCGACGCGGAGAACAACCCGCTGAAAAACGCCCCCCACACGGTGCGCGATCTGGTCGGCGAATGGGACCGTCCCTACACCCGCGAGCAAGCCTGCTTCCCGCCGGGCTCGATGGGCGTCGACAAGTACTGGTCCCCCGTCAACCGCGTCGACAACGCTTACGGCGACAGAAACCTCGTCTGCACATGCCCCCCAATGGACGCATACCAAGACGCCGCAGAATAAAAAAATAAAACCCCGCCAAAAAAGCGGGGGGGATAACAACCTAAATCTGGCCAAGCCGTAACGGGATCAATCCGTTCAAAGCAACTGGAGGAACAATGAAACACTATGTCCTCGGAAACGACCATGCTCAATTGGCCAGAACAACAATTGAACGGCAACGCAACATAGACGTTTTTCTGAACGAATCTGAATCCAAGGCGTCGGCGGAAATGGTTGTCGAGTTCTTTCAAGCTCTCAATGACCTTGTTGAAGATCACACCTATTCTGTGAACATTCGCTGTGCGGCGAAGGCACCAGCGGGTGATCCGCTGTATTGGTCAGGCCGCACCGCGATTTTCTGGGGCGATTTCCACAAGACCTGGCTCAACGATTACAACGATACGTCGCGGCTTTCGCAGGTGCTTAACCTTGCACCCCGATCGATACTGGTTGGCGGGGCAGTGTTGCTGCTGGCACAAACCGGAAGAGGCGACCAAACCGTCGCCGCCATTCACCCCAATTTTCTGGCAGCTGCGCAGGAAATTGGCCTCGCTGACTGCCATCAGTGCTCGCACCGATCTCCAGACGGTCGGGTACACAGCGCCGCGACCAAGCTCAGCGCCCTACGCCTTTTGTCGGAATTTGTAGCACTGGATCACGGCGAGCATCTGGCAGAAACCTTGCGCAGCTATATCGGCCTGACCGAGCCAAAACGCAGCTGTTCAAGCCAGCTTGCGACCCGGCTTATTCAGCGGTCGGGGGCAGATCCGATGGTGCGCCAAGTGGTTGAAAAAATGCTTAAAAATGTCGAAGATCCACTGAAGATTTCCGATCTTGCTGAGGCGTTAGGCGCGTCCACACGCCAGTTACAGCGGCGCTTTCTAAACAAGACGGGCGTCAAACTGTTGACGACCTATCGCGAGTTGCGGCTTGAACGCGCTTACAGCCTCTTACGATACACCGACATGCCACAGCTTGAGATTTCGGCGGCAACGGGGTTTTCATCCGCAGGCGCCTTGGGGCGCGCATTCAGGGCACAATATAAGACAACGCCCGAGGCGGTACGCAGCCATCGCTTTGCTGGTAACTTATCAGAGCTCTAAGCACCGCACTGGGCTGCCGGAAGATTGCTGCGGGCGGTCAGCTTAGACTGCCCACGTCTCTTTTGCTGCACAACGGCTTCTGGCGGGCTGACGTTGACGCTCGACGGCAAATCCTACCGTGTGTCACCGGGCTTGCCTGTCGCCGAATCTTGGGATTTTCTGATCTCACTCACCAATCACAAGGCCCGGCCGGAATGAAACTTGAATTTCACCACATCAATTTTGTCTCTGAAGATGTCGAGCGGTTACACCGCTTTTATACCCAGATCCTTGGGTTGGATAACATTCCGATCGAAAACTTCCCCCGGCCCAAAGCTACCGACGACAAGGGCTATGCCGGCAAGATTCGGTTTGCCACCGATGGTGGCATGCAGATGCATCTTGCCGAGAAAAACCTGGATGTCGCCTTCAAACATGGCGAAACCATCAACCCTGTCGAGCGCGGCCATATCGCGTTTCGAACGGACGACATTGAGGCCTTCAAAAAACTGCTCGACGACAATGAGGTTCCCTATTCAGACTATGGCACTGCTTTCGCGGAAGAATGGCACCAATTGTTTTTCCACGACCCTGAAGGCAACATCATCGAGGTCCATCAGGCGCTGTAACCCATTTAGGAGGCATTGATTGAAACAGGCCGTACTTGTCGTCGACGTTCAGCCCTGCTTTGATCCGCCATCGTGGCTGGTCGAGCGCAGCCGCCTATTGGCAGCCAAGTATCCGTCGGTCGCCACGGTCGTACGCCATGACGAGGCCAAGGTCCCCTTTTTCCGACAGCTTGGGTGGAAACCCCGATCCATTGATGACAGCCTGATTGAGGCGGATAAAATTATTCTGAAATACGGCTATGGCCTGCCCTCTGACGTGATCGAACAGTTTCAAATCTGGAATGTTGACCGGGTTCTGGTTTGCGGCATTCAGGCCGATACTTGTGTGCTGGCCGCAGGTTTCGCCCTGTTTGACGCGGGACTTCAGCCGACCATTGTGGCCGACACGGTTGTCGGGTCCTCACTGGATCGCAGCGGTAAGCTGGGCGTTGATCTGTGGCGACATCATTTCGGCCAGGTCATTAATAATCATTTAGAATTGCTCTGACGCGTACAAGTAAATGTTTGGAATAGAAAACAATACCAGCCAAACAGGTGGTCATTTTCGGTGTTTTTCAGGACTTACTGCGCGGTTGCGGGTTCAGCATCGCCCCACCCGGCCGTACGCATGGCCATAATCAGGTTCTGAACTGGCGCGGGGTCTACAAACACCCGAATTTTCAACGCCTCCAGAGGGAAATTCGGCCAGGTCTTAGTATAAACCTCGGCCAATCTCCGGGCCTCGACGTGGTCGCCATTGTGCCAATGTGCCGCCATCAAGTACGCGGTGGAAATCGGCCCGAACGGCCCACCGCGCGCAATTGTATCTTCGTAGGTACGGATCGACCCCGAATAGTCGCCCGTGTGAAACTGCGCCGCACCCAGCGCATTTCCGGCCACCGATCCTCCGCTATCTCTAGCGAGCGCCTGATACCGGTCGGCATGGGAAAGAACCCGGTCGAAATCCATGGTATAAAGCGAGATCAGGGCATCAAACTCGGCAATATGCGGGTCATTGGGGGCAATGTCGGTTGCCCGCCGCGACAGGTCGGTGGCCTTGCCGAAGTTGCCCACGGCAAACTCAAACCATGCGCGCGCGGACAGCGCCCATGGCGCATCCGGTGCCAGTTCCATTGCGTGGGTGCTATTGTCATTGGCGGCGGCCAGCAATTCGTCGGCAACCGGGTCCCAGAATTGCAGAATGGCCAACATGGTTTCGACTTGCGCCGCGCCTGCATAGCCGCAGTAATACAGCGGATCTCGTTGTGTCGCTGTTTCAAAAACCAACAAGGCAGGTCGAAGACGCGACAAATCCACCACCGGGAAGATCAGGTCCCGTCCTGCGCTGCACAAGTTCATCGCCTCAACGCGGGTTGGAGAGACATCGTAGATCGTAGACTGATCGCCCAAAGGCCAAGCCGTGTGGCTTTCCCTAAAAAACGACGATGTCAGAAAAATGCCTAAGCCCAACGCAGCCACGCCCAAAGCTGCGCCGACAAGATATAGAGGCCGTACACCCTGGCGCCCGCCTTCTGCGCCCACGAGGAACTCCGGCGCATAGCTACCAACCGGTAGTGAAATGACCACCGGGTCCGACGCGCCCTCGCCGCCATAGTAAGCCTTGAGCTTGCGCCGCACGCGTCCTGCGTCGACGCGCACAACCCCTTCCCGCCGGGACAGGTCATTGGGGTCATAGCCATAGACATCCATCGCAATCGTCTTGGCGCGAATTTCATCAGTGCGCCCAGCCAGCGCTTCGGCCACGACATAGGTCAGGAACGACTGCATCCGGGCCGATCCCTTGAAATCCTTCGAGGCCAATACCCGTTCAAGCGCGGCCTTGATCTGTTCCGTAGGGAACGATCCTGCGCTCTGTCGCGCGTTTTCGTCAGCTTTGGCAGTCAAGAACTATCCTTTCAAGGTAAGGACTTGGCGGCGTGTTGCTACGGTAGCATGCGGCCTTTTACGTTCAAGGTATATTCTTGGCCAGGTATGCTTGAGGGGTAAATCCAGCGAGCGCCCCCAACAGATGACAGATGACGAATTCTTTGACGCACAATTTCCCGGTACAGCACATCGGCTGCGTGCCCTGCGTACCCAAGACACGGAATTCGACCAGATTTGCGTCGATTATCACGAAGTCTTTTCGGATCTCGCCTTGGCCCCACAAGCAACAGGACAAACGCAAACCCGTTACCTCGCAGATCTGGCCGAAAGCGTCTCGGATTTGCGGAACGTTATCGAAAAGCGATTGCAAGCCTCCGATTGCACGAATGAGTGAAAGGTTGACTATGAAACTCCGTACCCTTCTGCCCTTGCTGATCCTGACCGCCAGTCCGGCGATGTCTCAGGACACTCCGATCATTCACGACGGTGAATTCGAATACCTGCGCGCGCAGTTCGGAGAGGCTTGGGATGCGCAGGATGCCGAGATTGACGCCAGACTTGCCGAGATCCGGGCGGCGAATGGCGGTCTGCCCCCCAATTTCCTCTACATCCTTATTGATGACGTGAGTTTCGGCCAGATGGGCGACCGCAAAATGAACTACGTCATGGGCATTGAGACGCCGAACATCAACCAACTGGCCACCGAAGGCCTGTCATTGATGCGGATGTACACCGAACCTTCCTGCACCCCCACGCGTACAGCGCTGCTGACAGGCCGTCACCCGGTGCGGGCCGGTGTTGAAGAGGTCAAGGTTGCGCTGGTGGGCGAAGGTCTGCCCGCCAGCGAAGTCACCCTGCCCGAAATCCTGAAACAGGCGGGGTATTCGACCACCCATGTCGGCAAGTGGCATCAGGGCGATATCGAAGAATCCTATCCCCACAATCAGGGTTTTGAGTGGGCCGCCTTCCCCCTGCACCAGCAAGTCCAGCTGAGCCTTATGACCCCCGAGGCGATGCGGTCCAATGCCATGCTCGGCTATGTTCCCGAAGGTCAGAACAACCAGTTCCTTCTGGACGAGCGTTTCAAACCCTACGGTCTGGTCACCGGTGTCGAGGCTGAGGCTGGCGGTTTGGCGCGCGAAGTAGACATGGCGGCGGGTGAGGTCTGGACGCAGGCGAAGTACGAGGACATGAACCTGCGCTATCAGCAGCAGGCGCTGGAACAGCTGCAGCGTGTCGCGGCCGATGATGCGCCCTTTTTCCTGCAATACTGGCCGCTCTACCCGCTGAACTTTGTTTATGCCGATCAGGCGATCTCGCGCAACGGCGGGTTCCACGCCGACAAACTGCAACTGCTGGACGGTTGGATTGGTGACCTGCTGCAGGCGCTGGATGAAACCGGAAAGGCGGACAACACCATCGTGATCCTGATGGCCGATAATGGCCTGATGTATCACTACGAAGGCAGCTCGGGCCTGAACCAGCTGATCTATCGCGGCGGCAAGACCCAACACCTTGAAGGTGGTGTGCGCACAGATGCCTTCATCCGCTGGCCCAATGTGATCGAACCGAACAGCGCGGCGGGCGACATCTTTCACGTCTCGGACATCTACACCACGATGGCCCGAATAGCCGGCGCGACGGACTTTATCCCGCGCGACAGGGTAATCGACGGCATCGACCAAACAGCCCTACTGCTGAACGGCGAAGGTCATGGCCGGCGCGATTATGTCTACGTCTACGAAGGTCCGGTGCTGCGATCCGTCGTCAAGCAAGAGTTCAAGATGCACCTGCCCGCCCCCGGCCAGCCCGGCGCAGCGGCACCCACCTACAACATCTATCGCGACCCACGTGAGAAACATCCGTTGGTCGGGTACTCTCTTTGGGCCGGAGCTTCGTTTCAGGACATGATCAAACGCCACCAGAAGATGATCGCAAAATACCCCCATTCCGAGATCGGCAAGGGCCGTCCCTACGAGGGGATCGAGAATCTGCGCCCAGAGTCGGAGACGACCCGAGATGTATTCATGAGCTGGCAGTAATGCAGTTCGGTAGAAAATTCAAAACAAATATCGTAATGTTTTAATGTGAGATTACTCTGCGAAAACAATTGTGGGGCATTCTGACAGCGGAGGGGGAGTATAGAATGGATTTGAGATGGTGGATTGCGGTGACAGTAGGCCTTGTGGCCGCACCAGCTGTGGCACAGGAAAACCCAATTCAACACGATGCGGAGTTTTACATTCTTCAGGCGCAACACGCCGAGCAATGGGCTCAGGATGACGCTGCCGTAAATGAGGCACTGGCGACGTTTCGTGAGGGGAACGAGGGCAATCCTCCGAATATCGTTAGCGTATTGATCGACGACATGGGCTTTGGCGACATGGGGATTCCCGAACTTAACGCCGTGCGGGGATACGAGACGCCGAACATCAACGATTTCTCGGATCAGGCCATGCGAATGGTGCGGATGTATACCGAACCTTCTTGCACACCGACCCGTGTAGCGCAGATGACCGGACGGCTGCCGGTGCGCATGGGTATGGGCGACACGACCGTGGACATAGCCGGTTTTGGTCTGCCGGGGGGTGAGATCACTCTGGCGGAGGTGTTGAAGCAGGCGGGCTATGCCACCAGTCACGTCGGCAAATGGCACATGGGCGATATCGCTGAAAGCTGGGCGATGAATCAGGGCTTTGATTATGCCCAACACGCCATTCACCAGCAGGGTCAGCTGACCATCTTCAACGACGACGCAATCAAGGAACAGGTGACGGTCGCAATCCGGGACTATGACGACAAATACACGCTGGATGGCTGGTTCCGTCCTGACTCCGCCGCGATGATGACGGTCATCGAAGGCGAAACTGGCGGCCCGATCCGAGAAATTCGCATGGAAACCGGCGAGCGTTGGAACGCCGCAAAATATGACGAGATGAATCAGGCGTTTCAAGACAAGACGCTAGAGGAACTCGACCGCCTCGCAGGCGGTGAAGACCCCTTTTTCCTGCAATACTGGCCGATGATCCCGCTGGACAACACCCGCGCTGGACGCGACGGGCCCGAAAGCGCCAATGGCGGTCTGTATGTCGACAAGATGCAGTTACTAGACCAGTGGCTGGGCGATCTTTTCACACGAATGGATGAGCTCGGGTTAACGGAAAACACAGTGGTTGTGGTCATGGGGGACAACGGTCACTTCACCAAATACTCCCCGCAATCCGGCTTCACTCCGTTAATCTACGCCGGAGGCAAAGGCGACACGACCGAGGGTGGCGTCCGCGTTGATGCTTTCATCCGCTGGCCCGGCATGATCGAAGCCGACGGGCTGCTGAACAGCATTGTCCATGTCACTGACCTCTATACGACGCTGTCGCGTTTTGCCGGGGCCGATCAGTTCATCCCCCGGGATCGTCTGGTGGACGGAGTTGACCAATCTGCCGCGTTGTTATTCGCTGATGAATCCAAGGCCCGTCGCGATCACGTTATCATCTACTCAATCGCCAAACCCGAAGCGATCGTGAAGGACCAACTCAAGCTAAAACTGCCCGCAGCAGGACAGAACGCCATCGCGGCCAAATTCTTCGACCTCTACCGGGACACGCGCGAGGAATACTCGGTCTCGACCGAAGTCGGTGCCTGGGGAGGGCAGGAATTCGTGCGCATTCTGGGCCGTCACATGGCCCGCAAAGAGAAATTCCCCGATACTACGCCCGCCTTTGGCGTGCCCTATGAGGGGATCGAGAACATCCGCCCCGAAACGCAACAGGCCGTCGAAGCGTTTATGATCAAACGCGCCTCGCCGCAGCAGTAACACCAGACAGGAGGTGCATATGGTCGGAACTATACTCTTCGCTCTTGGCTTGGTTGTCTCGCTTGGGATCGGCTTCGTCTACTTCCGGGATCTGGGTGACATTTCGCAGATGCTGCTGAAGGTGAAACGCGAAAATATGGTGCGCTTTATCCGACACGAATACCGTTTGATCGGCGTGGGGCTTGGCGGGTTTGTCATCGCTACGCTTGCGCATTTCATACTAGGCGGCGGGCCATTTTGGCTGTGGTTCATCTCAGCGCTGCTGGTTCTGTTTCTATATGGGTTCCCCTATGTCTGGGTTCATCTGGGCCTGCGCAATCAGTTGAATGACGCAGCCTTCTTTCCTATCAGCGAGGCGCAGAAAAATGTCGGCCCAACGGCGCCGGTTATCGTGTTCGACAACAATGGCCATGCGCGCGCGCACCCGGACGCGCAGATCATGCGACCTCACCTGGCTGGGGACGTGGATGGGTTGGGCGGTAAGGACGTCGTCATGACCTATTGCGCGATGGCCAACCTCGGGCAGGGCTATGTCCCTCGGATCGAAGGCAAGCGTTTAGACCTCGAGGTTCTGGCCCAGCATGGCAACAACCTGATCCTGCGCGACAACGAATCTGGTGAGCCGATCCAGCACATTTATGGTTTCCGCGAGGCTGACCGCGATCCCAATGCAGACGGTCCTGCCTGCCCCTTACGCCCCGAGGCGCAAATGAAACCCTGGCCGACCTATCGGATGACATTTCGCGGGTTTAAAAAGGCGTTTCCCGATGGCGAGGTGTACCTGAACATGCCCTCTCCTAACCCACTGTTGCGGCTGCTGGACATGGTGACCGAGATCACATTTGGCTGGGGGATCGGCCGCCAACATCAGGAAGATGCGCCGGTAATGGACAATATGGACCGATCAGACGACCGGCTGCCGAACAAAACCTATGTGTGGGGGATAACCGTCGGCAACGACGCCGCCTGTTGGACGGATGATTTCGTCGTGGACAACAACTGGATCGTCAATGCCTCTGTAGGCGGGCGCGACGTCGTGGTCAGTCTCGATCCGAAATATGAAAGCCTTGGCGTCTGGTACAATGACAGCGGCAAACCCGTCACGCGCTGCGATTTCTGGGGCATGTCCGATCAAGGCAGGCTGCAAAGGGTCGAAACCTTGCGCGCAGGCGTTTTCTGGCACGTCTGGTCCGAGTTTTTCCCTGACACCGACATCAATCGCGTCGGTGCTGACATGGGACGCTCAGATGGCGTAGCTGCATAACCTCAGTTTCAGCACCAAAAGTATAGTAAGGAAGGGATAGAATGGGACGCATACGAGGTACTAAACCAAGCGCGCTTGCCGCAGCTATTTCTGCATTTGCAGCAACGACGACCGCAGCGCAGGAATCCGGGTGGTCATACGAGGCCACGATCTATCTTTTCATGCCCGAGACCGAGACTCGCCTGGAAACGCCCTCGGGTACGCTGGACGGCACGCTGAGCTTTTCGGACGCGTTGGAAAATCTGGACTTCGCTTTCATGGGCGCGTTGGCTGCCACCAATGGTCAATGGAGTGTGCTGGCCGATTACAACTATACCAACCTGTCATTTGGCAATACCGCACCGGGGCCTTTGGGCGGGGATTTGGAAACCTCGGTGAAAACGCAGTTCCTAACAGCACTATTGGGGTATCGGGTGCACAACGATCCGTCGGTAAAAGTAGATTTGGCAGGCGGTTTCAGGTGGTATAGTACAGACACAGAATTTACCCTCACACCCGACGGGTTACCCTCTCGCAAGAGTGACGCCGATGCGAGTTGGGTCGATCCGGTTTTGGGTGTCCGCGCCCGGTTCACCCTGTCGGACACGTGGACCAGCACTGCTTATGTGGACTATGGAGGCTTCCGTAGCGGCAGTCAGACATGGTCAGTTCTGCTAACTGCCGATTACGCCATCAACGACAGATGGGTGCTGCGAGGCGGTTATCGGTACATCTCGTTCGAGCACGAGATTGACGGCAATGATTATGATTTCGATCAATCCGGTCCGCTGATTGGCGCCACCTACCGGTTCTGACCATTCGAAGCCAAGCTCAAGCCTTAGCCGTGGACGCGAGTACGCTCGGTTGTAATCGCTGCAAGTGTTTGCGCGTGATACCCGGCTGCATTATCGAGCCAGTTTAGAAAATCCCGCGCGTTTTGCGTAAAGTCTAGACGCTCTTCCGGGATGGAAAACGCCCGTGCAAAGGCCGGAAGTCTGGGGCTGATCTCTAGCAGGAGTATCGCACTGCCGACGACGACTGTTGCGCTGACAAGCGGTGACGACGCCAATTCATAGCTATGCGTCGACGCGACCCACAACGCAAACCCTAGCCGTGTAACTGCCACGGCGTCTGTAATCCGACGCAAGCGTGGCAGAAAATAGGTGGTCAGCGCGGCTGCCCCAACGACGGCTACCATGTAGATAAGGCCAATTATGATCGGAACTGGCACTCCCCCCCGAGTAGTGCCCATGTGCGAGTACAAAATCACCCCTGCCACAAACGATAAAGCACCGATCAACGCCAGTCTGCGCCGTTCAAGATAGACATGTCGAAATATGGACTGCATCAATCAAATCCTCTCAGGTGGGCCGAGAATGAACGTGAAAGATGAATTTGTGGTTGATCTGACGAAATATAGGCAGAAGTAAGACTTTGTTGAAAAGTCGTGATCAGTGCAGCGCCACTTTTTTGAAAATTACTCTTGCATAGGCGAAAATCAATGATGCGCCTTTACAGGGGCATTAGAACGCCGGGGTAATCATTGCCGCATAGTTGTTGGCCAGAATCTCAGCATCCGTGCGGTTGAATTTAACAGAAGGCAGTGTCTGCATATCAATCCGTGCGCTGCCATCGAACAATTTTGCCGGATCGACTGTCAGATGTATCTGGCCATTTGCTTCCGTAAGAACATCTGCCGGAAGCGAGAACGCCACCTCTCGCGCATTTTCTGAGAACCCAACATGATAGACCAGTGGTGATACTTCCTGACCCACTTGCAACGCGCCTTCGAAGACCACGAATTTATAGCCAACCTCCCAGTTCCAGGCCATCTGGCTGTTGGGGTCCAGATCGCCCCTTACCTCGATAGATGTATTTGCTGCCGGATCGACACCGATCAGGAAGCGGACTGTATCAATCGAAGCCAGAGGCACTTCGGGCAGTGTGATCGAGTGCGTTTTGTCCGCATTATCAAAACGCAGCAGGTGATAGCTGTTCGGTTCGGCGAAGGTTTGATCGCCCTGACCGAACGACAGATTACTTAGATAAAACCTGAAATCGCGGACCCTGAACTGCCCCGCCCCACCCGGGTTGTCATAGACGAACTGATCATAAACCAATGGCTCGCCGCCCATTTCGGCGTGAAATGTCAACGTGACCGGTGTGGATTTCTTCTGCCCCGGGCTCAGGGCAAACCAACCGATGATTACAACCGCAATAGCTAGAATTCCAAGGACACGTCGCATCAGGAACCTCCATCAAATGGGTTGGAAAACAGCGGGTTGGCCAGAAAGGTATCGTCTGTCAGCGTGTGGAGAAAGGCGATGATGGCTTTCATCTCTTCGGATGTCATGCGCAGACCAACCGTGCCCTGCCCGGCCTCGGGTGCGTTGTCGGCCTCAAGGATCAAGGGGCTAAGCGTGTCACTGACCACAATACCGTCATTGTAATGCGCCATCACATCCTCAAGCGTTTCAAACCGGCCGTCGTGCATGTAAGGCGCGGTGACGGCGATATTGCGCAGGGTTGGCACTTTGAAGAAGCCCTTGTGCGCGGGGTTTCCAGTCACGGCCATCAGGCCATCTGGCAAAGACTCGTCCGGGTCCAGTCCATTGTTGGAAAAACCGTCCAGCGCGTCGCGAAACCCCGAGGTCAGGAACTGACTGTGGCAGTCAATGCAGTTGCCGCCCCGTAAAGAAATCTTGGTGTCCGGATGCGCCATGAACAGCTTGCGCCCATGTTCTTCTTGCGCAGTCAGTCGGACCTCGCCCCGCAGGTACTTGTCATATTTCGAATCTGCCGAGATCAGCATACGCATGAAGGTTGCCAAGGCATTGGCCGTGTTTTCGGGCGAGACCTCTCCGTATGCCCGGCGGAACATCTTGCGATATGTACCAGAAGCCCGAAGTTCGGCCATCAGGTCGTCGATGTCCTGCCCCATCTCGTCCGGGTGCTGGATTGGCATCAGCGCCTGCATCTCAAGCGAGGTCGCGCGGCCATCCCAAAAGAACCTCTCCTGCCCCCACAGCAGGTTGGCAAGGCTCATCGAACTGAAGTCCAGTTCGCCCCCCGACAGGGACGGAGATTTGGCACGCCCATCGGTAAAGCCCAGCGCCTGCACGTGGCAGGTGGCGCAAGAGACTTGATTATTACCCGACAACATAGGGTCGTAGAACAGATGCCGACCCAGTGCGAAGGCTTCCTGTGTTAGCGGGTTGTCAGGCGGAACCGAAAACCGTCCGAACACAAAAGGCGCGGAAAAATCGGCAATTGGGGTTGCGATTGGAGCACGCAAACGATCCCATACCAACCACCCCGCCGCCGCAATTCCTGCGACGGCGGCGAGGATCAGAAACACCCGAAGCATAACGCTCTCAAGCCGTTAGTGGTGGTGCACAAAACCCGAGCCAAACAGGCCTTCGAGGTTGTCCACCCCCTTATTGTAGCGTTCCTTAAAGTCGATCGTTGCCAAGCGCTCACCGGTTTCCAGATCGTGGACCGAAATCGTATGGCTAGCCAGATCGGCGATGAAATCCACATCCGTCGGATCATCATCCGCGCCGTTGCCCAGATTCAGTAGGTTGTTCTGAATGGCGATTAAGTCGCGGCCCGAGGCCGAGGTGTAAAAGATCATGTGATGCGCGCCCGGATCGGCGACGATATCCGGTCCGCTGGAAACCAGTTCAGGCAACGCGGCCAATTCATAGCGTTTCACCACACCCGGCAAGGCATGAGAGATAAACAGCTCGTCCTCGGTACCGTAGAACTCCAGCGGTACGGCCGTTTTGTTGGCCACGCCGCTATAGATTACCTCGGCCAAACCAAAGGTTTTCGAGCTGGCGTCATACGGCACTTTCCATGTCTCGAAGCCGAACATCGTATTGGCCAGAATGGCCGGTTCGATTTCCGGGTGCATATCTGGTCGGGCAAACAGCACTTCGACCGGAGACGACGGGAAGTTCAGCGGCTTTTCCTTCTCGACCAAGATGTTCTCAATGGGTTCCAAGGCGTTCAGATCAATGATCGTCAGCACATTGCCGACCCCTGTGGCCAAGTCCGGGTGTACAGTCGAGGTCACAACCATCCGGTCTTCAAAGGCGGAAATGCCATGCGGGTACATGATATAGGGTTCGCCCTCACCCACCTGACTTTTACGCGCTTCTATGATCTTGACGACCTCATTCGTTTGTGTGTCGAACACTCCGACCGAACCACCATCATCCCCACCGGTTCCGCCCATGAAGGTCACGAACATGTATTCCTGCCCGTTCGAATTGGCCCACATGATGTCTTCACCGACCATCTGGCCCTGTGTATCCAGACAGGTAAAACCCGAAATCACGGGTGCACCATCCGCATCACGGGAAAGGCCCACTTCTGCCAAGCTGCACGACGGGTCCAATCCGGTCGAATAGAGCCTGCCGTTGGGGCTGTAGTACAGATGGTGCAGAGGATGCTCCATTTCAGGTTGCTCGACCTCGCTCAGGATTTCCCCAAACCGATCAGACTCAGGGTCCAGTTCGACAATCGCGATGCTGTGGCTGGTATCCAGCGTGGGCAACCCACGCAGCAGAACCATGCCCTGGCTTTCTTCGCGATCCTGAGACATCGCCGGTGACAAGCTTGTCAGTATCAGGCCAGCCCCGACCAGAACGCTTTGTTTGAATTGACTGAAGTACATGACTTACCCCCTTTTTAATGCAGTTCCAGAACACTTCAGAGTGGGATGCGCCTTACCTAACGTCATACCATATCTCTGGATTTGCACCAAATTTTAAGGGGGCACGCGAATGCGTGTTTGTCAGGGTTTCAGATCTCGATGGAGGTCACTCCGATCTGGGCCATTGCGATACTGAACTCATCACTCAGAACATCCCAGAGCTGCTGCAGACCCGCTTCACCGGCGGCAGCCATGGCGAATTGCACGACGCGGCCAAAAAACACAAAGTCCGCGCCCGCGATCAGCGCTTTGACGGCGTCTTCGCCCGACCGCAACCCGCTATCGTAAAACACCGGGTAGTCATCGCCCACCACAGCCCGGACTTGCTGCAAGGCCTCAAAGGCTGCCGGTGCGCTGTCCAACTGACGCGCCCCGTGGCTTGAGACCTGAACAGCATCCGCCCCAGCTGCTTTCACAGCCACGGCGTCCTCGGGATCGAGAACGCCTTTGACGACCAGTTTCCCATCCCACTGATCCCGCAGCCGGGCGAGCGTTTCCCACGTCGCCTTGGCCCGGCTTTCGGTGCGGTCGAATTCGTACCCCTCCGTCAGGAAATTGGCCATCTGCGGTTTTCCAGCCGTCAACGTCGCGATCGACCAACGTGGATGCAGGGCAAAGTCGACAAACTGGCGCGGGCCGATGCGGAAAGGCATCTTGAACCCGTGACGCAGTTCGCGCGGGCGGCGGCCAACCTCGGGGACATCGACGGTCAGGACCAGAGTTTCATATCCTGCAGCGCGCGCGCGCTCGACCAGCTTAAACGTTCCTGCCCCATCCCCGCTGAAATAGAGCTGAAACCAGGCATTACCCTCGGCAACCTCAATCACTTTCTCCATCGGGGTGGAAGCAACAGTCGACACCCCCAACGGCACCTCGTACCGCGCCGCCAAACGTGCCAGCATCAGATCAGCGCCCGGTGTGGACAGGTTGCACATGCCCATCGGCGCGATACCAAAGGGACGTTGCGCGGGTTTACCGAACAATGTGGTCGCGAGGGACCGCTCACTCACATCTCGCAACACGCGTGGGCGCAGGGTCATCGCGTCCAACGCGGCGCGGTTACGGGCGGCACCCATCTCGGCCCCCGCTGCGCCATCAATATAGTCGAACACCATCCACGGCAGACGCCGCCGGGCCAGACGGCGGGCGTCCTCGGCGCTGTGGATGGCGCTGGCTGACATCAGGCCTGAACGGCCTTCATAAAGCGGTCACGGATCACCACCGGGTCCATTGTGATCGGCGGCATCTTGGCGTTACCGCTTTCGCATTTGCTGACGATGATGGTCATCTGCTTGGCATCCAGCGCTTCTTGCAGCACTCGGCCTGTGTCCTGCGCCTGACATTCTATGACCCGCTCGCACCCAGCCGCCTCGGCCATTCTCGCCAACGATGTTTTCTGACCCGCATAGGTCGGCTGATCCCCGGTAGAGCCATAAGACCCATTGTCCACGATCAGCAGAATATAGTTGTCCGCCACATTGTTGGCGATGGTCGGCAGCGTACCCAGATTGGTCAGAACCGAGCCGTCCCCGTCAATCACGATCACCGGTTTCGGTTGCGACAGCGCCAGCCCGAGGCCAATGGACGAGGCCAGACCCATCGTGCCCAGCATGTAGAAATTGGTTGGCTGGTCGTCGATGGCGTGCAGTTCCTGGCTGGGAATGCCGATATTACAGACAACCAGTTGATCACGCAGGATCGGAGCGATTTCTTTCAGAATTTCAGAACGGATCATTGGTCGCCGTAGCCTCCCCAGAAATTGGCGTCGGTCAGAATGGCGACCGGTTTATTGCACATGAAGGTATATTTGAGGATCGCATCCAGTTCCTCGACATCCGCCTGATGATGGAAGTGGTAGGTCGGAATATTCAGCTGCGCCAGCAGCGCCTTGGTGTGTACCGCCATCTCGACCTGACAGGCGATGGGTTCACGCAGCTCTCCGCGATAGGAAATCAGCATGGGCAACGGCATGCGGTAGAACTGGATCAGCGTTGCCAGCGTGTTGATGGTTACGCCAATTGCCGTGTTCTGCATGATGATGGCGGGGCGCTTGCCACCCATCCACGCGCCCGCGCACAGGCCCATGCCCTCGTCTTCTTTGTTCGAAGGAATGTGATAGATGCTGGCGCTCTTGTCGATTTCATCTATGACTCCGGCCAGTTGCTTGCACGGCACGGTGGTTACAAACGAGATATCGTTTGCGACCAGATCGTCAGTGATCTTCTTGTCTATGTTCATATCCGGTCTGTCAGTCCTGTTTGGGGCGCATGGGCGCGATTGAAAGGTCAGATCCTGCGATGCACATGCACCGCGCATTTGGCGTGGCGGACAACGCGCGACGCTGTCGAGCCAAGGAAATAGTCGCTGAGGCCCGGCTTGTGCGAGCCGATGACGATGCAATCCACATCGTTGTCGTTGGCGTAGTCGATGATGGTCCGGGCGGTATGCCCCTTTATGATCTCGGGCGTGACGCCCTCAAGCCCCTCGGTCTTTTCGCGCAGCAACCTGTTGGCCGCGCGGAAACCTTCGGCGACCATATCCTTATCGAGGTAGGCGCTGACCGAACCCTGAGGCATTTCATAGACATGCAGCGCGACGATCTCAGCGTCGTTTGCGGACAGCGCGCGAGCGACCTCAAGTGTGTGCTGTGAGATACCGTGATCCAGCGCCAGTGGAACAAGAATTTTCTTATACATGAATCCCTCCGTTTCTTCCGGGCCTACGCCCACGGCGCGAGGATGATTTTCGGAGCTGCAACGACCCCTTTTCGCAATTCACGGAACGCCTCTGCCCCTTCAGACAGTTTCCGTTCCTCGATCCAGTCCAGCGCGCCAAGGCGGCCATCAAAAATAGCCTGCGCGGTCTGCCGGAAATCCTCGGCCGTATATGTATAGGTGCCGATAAAAGTGATTTCCTGCAAGGTCATGCGGCGTATATCCAGCCCTCCGGCGTCTTCACCAAGCCCAACATGCGCGATCACCCCACCCGGTTGCGCCTGCGCCGAAGCCCAGGCGCGCGTGGCCGCATAACCGACCGCGTCTATCACCAGCGGGAAGGAATCCACCGTCTCTTTGACCACATTGAAAGTTCCGATGCCTTGCAAGTAGGCCCGACGACCGTCATTCGGCTCAACGATCACAACATCTTCGACCCCCATCGCTAACAAGGCCAAAGCCGCGGCCACACCGATGGCACCACCGCCGATCACCAGTGCTTTGAGCGCCATTGCCGGGTGCAATGCTTCTAGGCCCAGCCGCACCGCATGCCAACTGACCGCCAGAGGCTCGGCCAATGCGGCCTTTGCAAAGCTCACGTGGTTCGGCACTTCGACCAAATTGGTGTCGGGCATAGCAACGTATTGGGCAAAGGCACCCTCACGTGGCGGCATCGAGATGATTTGACGATCCGCGCATAGGTTCTCGCGCCCCGAGGTACACGCAGGGCAGATGCCGCAGGCTACCAGCGGATTGATGGTCACGCGGGTCCCATCACGTGGTCCCCCAGTGATCGTTCCTGCCGCTTCATGCCCAAGGATCAACGGGGCCGGACGGCGCGCGTCATGGCCCAGATAGGCGTGCATGTCCGAGCCGCAAATGCCAACTGCTTCGATACGGATGAGGTGTTCGCCGAACTGCGGAGTGGCATCGGGAACATCCCGAAACGCCACCTGTTCAATACTTTCATAGACCAGCGCTTTCATTTCGCCGTAAATCCTCCGTCAACCATCAGGACCTGCCCGGTGACATAGTCTGATGCTTTCGAACTCAAAAACAGGATCGGCCCGTCGATATCGTCCATTCTTCCGTTTCGCTGGACGCAAGTTTGGGCCGCGTTTCGCGCTGCACGATCAGGGTCATCGAATACCGTTTGCGTCAGTTCCGTCGGAAAGAAACCCGGACCGATTGCGTTTGCGGTGATGCCGAAACGCGACCACGCCTCGGCCATTGCGCGGGTCAACTGCCCTATCCCGGCCTTGGTTGCCCCATAAGCGATACCGCCCGGAAAGGCCCGCGTGGTTTGCAAGGATGCGAAATTGACGATCCGCCCCCAGCCCCGGTCCTTCATGGCAGGAACCATCGCCTGACTCAGGAAAAACGGAGCGCTCAGGTTCAGCGCCAGCGTCGCGTCCCATCCTTCTGGTGTGACTTCATCCGCTGTCTCGCGGGTGTTTACTCCGGCGGCATGGACGACAATGTCCGGCGCGCCGAACTTGGCACCGATGCGATCAACTAGAGCAACGATGTTTGACCTATCAGCGATGTCAGCCACTACGGCATCGGCATTTTCACCGATCTCGTTCTTCATTTCGGCTAACGCCTCGGCGCGCCGCGCAACACCGACGACACGCGCCCCCGCGGCAGCCAGCGCCGCAGCTGACCGGCGGCCAAGACCCGAGCTGGCGCCGGTGACACAGGCGACGCGCCCCGTCAGATCAAACAGTGTTCTGGGGTCATCCATCTGCGGTCAGGTCGAACTGTTCATCGGGGAAATACTTGGCCAGGCGCACATCTGCGGCGCGGGCATGCCCTTCCATCCCTTCCAGACGCGAAATGCGGGCGGTTGCCACCGCTATGGATTTGGAACCTTCCCGCGTTGCCCGCTGCCATGTCACGATTTTCATATATTTGTGGACACTCAACCCGCCTGTATAGCTGGCCGCACCCGAGGTGGGCAGCACGTGGTTGGTGCCTGTGGCCTTGTCGCCATACGATACCGTGGTTTCCTCACCCAGAAAGAGAGATCCATAGCAGGTCAACCGGTTCAGCCACCAATCAAGATCCTCGGCCTGAACGGTCAGGTGTTCCGGCGCGTATTCATCCGAACAGGCCGCCATTTCGTCACGGTCCGAACAGACGATGACCTCAGCATAGTCACGCCAAGCAGCAGCGGCGTTATCGCGATTCAACTCGGGCAGGTCTTCAATAAGCGAAGGCACCAGTTCCATGACCTTCTGCGCCAACCCGCGATCATCCGTCACCAGCCAGACCGGCGAGTTGTATCCGTGCTCGGCTTGACTGACCAAATCGGTCGCAACGACTTTGGCGTCAGCGCTGCTGTCGGCCAAGATCAGACTATCGGTTGGGCCTGCAATCATGTCGATGCCGACCTTGCCGTAGAGTATGCGCTTGGCCTCGGCCACGAACTGATTGCCCGGACCCACAAGGATATTGGCGCGCGGCAAACCGAATAAGCCGTATGTCATCGCCGCCACACCCTGCACGCCGCCCATGGCCAGAATGCTGTCGGCCCCACAGATATGCGCGGCATAGACGATCGCGGGTGCGACGCCTTCACCCGGCTTTGGCGGGGAGCACGCTGTGATATGGCGGCAACCCGCCACTTTGGCCGTTGTAACCGTCATGATGGCACTGGCGATATGGCTATACCGCCCGCCGGGCACATAGCAGCCTGCCGCATCCACCGGGATCGCCTTTTGACCTGCGACAAAGCCAGGCACGATCTCCATCTGCACATCCGACACGGTGGCCTTTTGCGTCTCGGCAAAGCGGCGCACATTGTCATGGGCAAAGCGAATATCTTCCTTAAGCTTCTCGGGCACCAACGCGATGGCAGCGTCGATTTCATCCTGGGTCATCAGGACATTCCCATCGAACTTGTCGAACTTGGCTGCATATTCCAACGCCTTGGCGTCGCCTCCTGCCTCGATATCGGCAAGGATCGTCTTGACCGTATCGTGCACCTCGGTGGCATGGGATTGCGCCGTCAGGGTCGCCTTTTTCAGATAGTCACGCGGCATAGTCAGCAAGTCCTATTGGTAGATTTCAGGAAGCAAGGTGGTCGACACCGCCGGAACATAGGCGATCAGGATCACCACGATCAGCATCGTTAGTACGAAAGGCACGGCGCGGGCAGCAATCTTCAGAATGGACTCACCTGTAATGCCAGATACGACGAACAGGTTAAGACCAAGTGGCGGAGTGATAAAACCCACACCCAACGCGGTGATCATCATGATGCAAAACTGGATTTCGTTCATGCCGATATTGTCGGCCAGCGGTTTCAGGATCGGCGCAAGGATCACGATGTTCGGCGTCGTTTCCATGACGCAGCCCGCAGCGATCAGAATTCCGATCATCAGCAATATCAGTAGGTACGGATCATCTGTCAGCGAGGTCACCGAGGTAACAAAGCCCTGCGGCACGCCCATGATCGCCAGCGCCTCGGCCAGAGGGGCCGAGAAAGCAATGATCGGAAGGATCACACCATTCACCTTGGCCGAGCTAACCAGCATCGAGGGGAAGTCAGCCAGTGTCAGCGTGCGCAGGATAAAGCCCATGATGATGGTGACAACCACGGCTGTTGCACCGGCCTCGGTCGGCGTCAGGCGGCCCGAGAAGATGCCGTAGAAGATGATGCCGGGTACGATGAAGGCATACCAGCCAGATTTCAGTGCCTTGCCCAGATTGGCCAGCCATTCGCCCATGGTCATCATGCCGCCGCCCTCATAGGCGTAGATGCGGTTCATGATGATGTTTGTGATCAGGATCGAGATCAGAATGGCCAGACCAGGGATCAGCGCCGCCAGGAACAGGGTCGAGGCGGATATGCCCAGCACCAAACCGATGATGATATAGGCAATCGAGGGCGGGATCAGGATGCCTGTACAGGCCCCGGCCGCCACCAGCGCGCAGGCATAGGGGCGCGGATAGCCGCTTTCGACCAGTCGGTTGATCGTCATGCGGCCCACCGCTGCGGCTCCTGCCGCGTCCGAGCCCGAAATGGCCGCGAACATACCGCAGACAAGCACCGTGGCTGATCCGAAACCACCTTTGGCGAAACAGGTCAAAGCCTCGGCCACATCCAGAAACTTGCGCGACAGACCGGTGCGCACCAACACGTCTCCGGTCAGGATAAACAGTGGGACGGCAGTCAGGGCAAAGGCGTCGATGCCAGTGAACAGGCTCTCACCTACAAGGCTCAGTGGCAGGTCACCGGACATGATCAACATAACAATCGCAGCAGAACCGATGGCGGCCCATACCGGAACGGCCACAGCGATCAGAGCAACGAACAGAATGACCGGGATATAGAAATCCCAACCCAGTTCAACGGTTTGATTGAGGGTATTCCAAAGCATCCGGTCTCTCCTCAGTCAAACAGCTTGTCGCCTTCGAAGACGGGCGTGCCGTCGCGAAGGGATTTCAAATCACGCAGGAAAGACTGGAGCAGCCGCCATATCATCAGCGCAAACCCAGTGGGTACAGCCATCAGGAACCAGACTTTGGAAACCCGAAGACCATCCGTCACCGACCCAAACTTGGCCGAGACGTGAACCGCCTCGAACGACCAGTACAACGCGATGATCGCTACGGCGAACATCACCAGATCGCCAAAGATATACAGCAGCGCCTTGGGACGTTGCGGTAAATAATGCATGATCACGTCGATGCGGATATGGGCACGTTCCTTGACTGCCGCCGCCGCCCCGATCCACGCGAGATAGATAAAGGAATAACGGACGATCTCTTCGCCCCAGATCGAGGAAAACGCGAAAATCTCACGCCGCAAAACCTCGATGGCCATGGTTATGACCAGCATCACGTAAAAAACCAGCAGCAGCCAGCGTTCGGCGTTGCGATCTATGTTTTGAAGAACGGTCATCCGTATCCCTCGGCGATGGAACAGCCAGGCGCAGGCCTTCTGTCTCGGGCCATTCAGGCCTGACTGTCAGTGGTAAAACCGGGCACCCTGCATGGGTGCCCAAAATGGCATCACGCGTCGTGGACGTAGTATTTGCCCTGCGTTCCGGCGGCCTCGACCAGTTTCTCGAAGTTGTCCATCGAGCCAGCCAGTTCGGTCTTGAACGGATCCCATTCGGACCGTTGATAACCGCCAGCGTCTTGCCATTCGGCCAACTGATCACCGGTCAGCGACTGGAATTGTACGCCTGCCTTATTCAGCTCGGCCATGGCATAAGCACGCGCCGAGGGCACTTTGGACAGGTTCTGGTGGCTGGTCATTTCCGAACCCCACATGATGCCTTCCTGCACATCGGCGGGCATCGAGTTGAACCACTCAAGATTACAGGAATAGACCTGACTGTCCGGCACCGCCTGCGTAAAGGTCACGTGGCTTAGGATATCCTTGAAGCCAAAGACATACAGCGCGCCAACGGACGGATCGAGCGCATCGGCCACGCCCTGTTTGATCGCCGAAGGTGTCTCGCCCCATGCCACTGGCGTCGGGTTCGCACCGACCATACGGTAATATTGCTGCAGCATTTTTGATCCCGGCACGCGGAACTTGATACCGCTCATATCACCCGGTGTGACGACCGGATTACCACCTTGACGCACCGCAACAACGCGCGGGTCGATCACCACGTAGAACAGCGCCTTGAACCCCGCGGCCTCGACCTTGGGATGAACTTCATTCTTCCAGGTGTCGGAGTGCACAAGGTTGGTGAAGCGCTGGTTCGAACCACAAAGATATGGCATGTTGATCAGGTCAACTGTCGATGCAAACGGGGCGAAGTTCGACAGCGAATGCTGTGCCGCCTGAATGGTGCCGCCCTGCACCTTTTGAACCAGCGAACCACCCGCGCCCAGTTGCCCGCCCGGAGCAAGCTTTACGTAGACCTTACCATTCGTGGCGTTCTGGATGTTTTCTTTCAGGTCCAACTGCATGATCGGATAGCTGCGTGATGCGCCCAGCACATAGGCTGTGGCGATGGTCATCACATGCTCAGCGGCCTTCTCGCGCTCACTCTCTTCTTTGGCGGTTTGCGCAGCGGCCTCGGACGACCAAAGCACGCCAGCGGCGCCAGCGACCATTGCAGCGGTAAAGGCGCCAGTTGCGCTGAGTTTCAGGAAATTGCGGCGCTCTTCCGATGCCAGTTCGTTCTTGTCGTTGTTCATCAATTGCCCTCCCAAGCAAAAAAGTCAGCTGTCGCTTTCAGCGTCACGATCAGCTTCCTTTTTCAAAATTGCGACAACGAACAGGATCGACGCCGCGAACAGGACCAACATTTCTCCTACGTCCCCAAGAAACGCACTGCCCGCAAAAGCCCCCATTGCGACGTTCGCAAAGTAGATGACGAACACGATGACGGATGCGATCAGAAACATTCTCCGGACTCCCTATAGATTCGGCCCGACGCTATTTGTAAGCGCTTACATGAAAAATGCAAGCGCTTACACAATCGCTTTTCTTGCACCATTCTTAAGTTTAGAGTTATTGGCAAAAGCAAATTACGGGTTTGAAAATGTCGAAACTTGGATCAGCGCCAACATTGGATGATGTCGCCAAACTGGCCGGGGTGTCGACGGCCACCGTTTCGCGCTGTCTGAACAACCCGGATCGCGTGGTCGAGGCAACGCGCCAGCGGGTGCTGTCCGCAGTGGATACGTTGGGCTATATGCCGAACTTTGCCGCGCGGGTGATGGCAGCCAAGCGGAGTTCGACGATCGGCGCGATCATTCCCACCATGGAAAATGCTATCTTTGCCCGCGGCCTACAGGCGTTTCAGGAAGAGTTGCACAAACACGGCTATACCCTGCTGGTCTCAAGCTCGGCCTATGAACCCGATATCGAAGAAGAGCAGATCCGCACTCTGGTCGCGCGTGGCGCAGATGGGTTGCTGCTAATCGGGCACGATCGCAATCCGCGAATTTACAATGACCTTGAGCGCAGGAACATCCCCGCCCTGGTAGCCTGGTCCTATCTGCCCCACGCGCAGGTTACCTCAATCGGATTTGACAACCGAATGGCGATGGCCGAGCTGGCAACCCGTGTAATCGAACTGGGACACAGAAAGATCGGCGTGATTTCCGGCATCAGCGCGGGCAATGATCGCGCACGGCTGAGGATCGAAGGCGTCAAAAACGCATTAAAGCAGCATGATATGCCTTCATCTGATCTGGCCATCATCGAAACACCATATGAGATTGAAAATGGTGCCGAGGCATTTTCCCAGATGATGTCCCGGCCCAACCCGCCCACCGCAATTTTGTGCGGCAACGACGTTCTGGCCGTGGGTGCCTTGCACAGGGCAAGAGAAATGGGGCTGCAGGTGCCCAGGGACGTTTCAATCACTGGATTTGACGATATCGAGCTGGCTCGGATCGCCACGCCGGCCCTGACAACCGTGCATGTGCCCCATCGGGAAATGGGCCGCCGCGCAGCGCTGGAGTTGGTCGGGATGCTTGAAAATCGCAGGGCTGGCACAGGCGTACGGCTGTCCACTCGCATAGTAGAACGTCAATCACTTGGGCCACCAGCTTAGGCGGCCTCAGCCTCCATCGTTCGGAAATCGTCCTTCAACCAGCTATGATTTTCGCACATCGGTTCGGTGAAATGCTGCCGGATCAGATTGGCCATCGCCTTCTGAATCAGTTTCGAGGTCGTTTCCGGGTATACCTCGGTTGTAAACAAAGACACCGTGCGAACGAAATTTCGACCGGGAAACGGAATGGCTCGGACACTGTCATGAAACCTCTGACCGCGGTGGAAACAGGCGGCGGTCGTTATCGCCCAGCCGCTGCCCTCGGCCACCAGACCAATGATTGAATGGTTGCATTCCATCTCAAACCGATTGGGCAGGTTGTACTTGCTCCGGGTCAACTGAATCTCGATCTGCTTGCCGATCATAAGATCCCGAGAATAGCGCAGCAGCGGCAAATCCGCGTCTGGCTTCAACAAATCTTCAGGCGCGCCCTGATAGGCATTTGGCAGGATAACGATAAACGGATCGCGCATTAGCGGATATTCAATCAACCCCTCAGTCCGCTCAGACGGCCGGGTGGCCACCCCTGCATCCAGCTTGTGTTCCTGCAGATTGGCAATGATTTCATGACTAGGGCGCGTGTAGTGGCGGAAACTGCATCGTGGCAGGGCCTGAGCGAGAAAGCGGAACAAATCCGGCGCGATCTGATTGTCAAAATCGTCGATCAAAGCTAGCCGCAGGTCAGTCGCGTGCCGCCAGTTTCCGGAACGGATTTCGGCCTCGCCCCGTTTCAGCACCGTCAGCCCATCACGGACATAGCGCGCAAACACCTCTCCGGCAGGTGTCAGGCCCATTGGACGTCGCCCGTGATCAACCAGATCTACACCCAGTGCTCCCTCAAGGCTGCGCAGGTGGTTCGAAACAGTGCTGATCGACAGCCCCGTCTCGGAGGCGACCTGCTGGATCGACCCCGATCTGGCAACCAAACGGAAGACTTCCAGCCATCGAAGGCTCAGAGTTTTCGACACCGCACACACCCATTGTTTCGATTTCTTCGAAAAGAACCCAAGCAAAGTTTAGCGCCATCGGCAATGGGGAAGTTGTTCAAAGAGCCTCGATCACGCCTTCATTCGCTCAAACCCCGGATCGTACGGCGAAGGCGGTATAACTGTGGCCCGCACGCGTTGACCGCAGGAATCCAGCTCCATATCGGCTCCTACCTCGGACTGTTCTGGATCAACAAACGCATGCGCAAGGTTCAGGCCGGTGCGATGCCCCCAATCGCCAGAGGTAACCGTACCCACAACCTGATCCCCCCGCAGCAGCGACGCGCCCGGATGGGCGGGCCGTTGTGTTTCGTGGATTTGCATCACAACGAGTTTCTTTTGCGGCCCCACCGCTTGGCGCGCCAGCAAGGCGTCACGCCCGATGAAAGCGCCCTTATCCAGCTTTACAAATCGATCCAGCCCGGTTTCGAACGGATCGAATTCTGTGATCAGATCGGCTTTCCAATGCATAAAGCTTTTCTCCATGCGCATGGATTCAACCGCCCGCGCACCGAACAGCTTCAACCCATGCGTCTCGCCAGCCTGCCGCAACGCAAGATAAGCCGCATAAAGCGAGGCGTTGGGAACATGAATTTCATAAGCCAACTCGCCCGAGAAACTGACACCCATGACCGTGGCCGGAGCGATCCCGACAAAACATTCTCGGACGCTGAGCCACGGGAAAGCCGTAGCAGACCAGTCGCCGCGAGCGCAGGCGGACAAGACATCGCGCGCCTTGGGGCCCGCAAGCACCAAGATGGTCTGTTCATTGGTCAAGCTGCGCAGGTGCACGTCTTCGCCAACGCGCATGTGTTGGGTGAGCCAGTCCATGTCATGAAACTCGCTCGCGGCGGCGGACCCATACCACAGGCGGTCTGGCCCTCGATCGCTGGCAGGCAGGTTGGCGACAGTCGCTTCGGCCTTGACCATGCCATGATGGTTCAGCAGATAACCCAGCCCTACCCGACCGTCGCGCCGCGTGACGGTGCCGCAGAACATCCGATCCAGAAAGCTGTGCCGGTCTGTGCCCGTGACTTCAATCCGGTTGAAACCGTTTACCTCGGCCAGCCCAACGCCTGTCTGGACATTGGCCACCTCATCCGCGATCAGGTCGAATGTTTCGTCAAAATCGAAACTGAGTGTTGGGGAGAAATCCGGGGAAGGTTTTATATACTCCACTCTCTCCCATCCATTGATTACCGTGAACGCGGCACCTTCGGCGGCCAGAACAGGTGTCAGAGGCGTTGTTTTCGCCGGTCTGCCTGCGGGGCGGTGTTCATGCGGGAAATGAAAGCGGAACTCGTTCTGATAGTCCTCGATCGCCTTCAATGCCGTCAACTCCACGTTCGCATGGCCTGTGAACCGACGTGGATCCAGGCACCACGTGTCATAACTCGCCTCACCATGGACGATCTGTTGGGCCAGCAACCAACCATGGCCGCCCCCCTCACCCAGCCCAGCGCGCAGCCCGATGATGCAGAACGCATTACGTTTGCCAGGGGTCGGCCCGACCAGTGGCGCGCCGTCGATCGTATAGGTGATTGGTCCATTGACGACCGTGTGCACCCCGACCTCCATCAACGCAGGCATACGGGCAAAGGCACCCTCCAGCACATCGGTCACCCGGTCCAGATCGTCCGGGCACAGAGCGTTGACGAAGTTCGGATCGATCCCGTCCATGCCCCAGGTCTTGCAATCCTGCTCATAGAAACCCAGCAGCAGTCCGTTCTTTTCCTGTCGGCAGTAATAGTCGCCGATCGGACAGCGCAGCAGCGGCATCCGGTGTCCCGCGTCCCGAATGGCCGGGATTTCTTCAGTCAGGAAATATTGATGCTCCATCGACGCGACCGGATGATGTACCCCCATCATCGCGCCAACCTCATTGACCCTGTAGCCGCAGGCATTCACCACGATATCGCACTCGATGTCGCCATGTTCGGTATGCACGGTCCAAGTGTCGTCGCTGTGCTGGGTCAAGGCCGTGACGGGTGTGTTCCGATAAACCTCGGCGCCTGCTTTGCGCGCCCTCCGCGCCAACGCCTGACACAGTTGCGCCGGGTCGATATCGCCGTCCATCGGATCCCACAACCCGCCGATCAGGTTCTCGGTCGAGATCAAGGGATGCCGACGGGCGCATTCCTCGGCATCGATCACCTCGAAATGCACATCCATCCCGCGCGCCATCGAGGTGAAATGACGGTACCCCTGCATCTGCGCCTCGGTATTGGCCAAGCGAATTCCGCCATCGCCATGGTGGTAGTTGATTGGATAGTCCGGATCCTCGGCCAGTTCCTTGTACAGCTGAATTGAGTGCGTTTTCAGGCCCACCATCGTCTGGTTCATGCCGAAATTCGTCACCTGCGCCGCAGAATGCCAAGTGGTGCCCGAGGTCAATTCGTTCCGTTCAACCAGAACCACATCCGTCCACCCCTCTTGCGTCAGGTGATACAGCGTTGAACATCCGGCGATCCCGCCGCCTATCACAACAACCTTGGTGCGCGACTTCATTGGCTCTGCTCCCTCTGGCTTGAGGTAAGTTTTGCGAAACAAAAGGTTCAAACAACAAAGGTGTCGGTTCTATTGAAAAAACGAAACTGCGATTGAGGATTCTGAAATTCGCAGTTCCCCTTTGCAGCGGACGCAGATTGCCGATTACCCTTCGCGAAAGACAATCGGGAAAGGAACTGGATGCCCTCGAAAGGAGCCAAAAGAAGCGGTCGCCGCGCCCGGCATGCGCAGCGTGCGGCAAAACCTGTTGTCGATCCCTGCCCTCCTGGCCAAAGCGGCGGCATGTTCAAACCGTTGACACAACCCGAAATCCAGCAAATCTATGACACCGCTTTACGCTTGTTGGAAACGCTCGGCATGGGCGATGTCCCTGACCGATTGGCCGCCGAACTGAGGGCAGCGGGCGCACAACCCGGAGAGCCGGGCAGGCTGATCTTCCCGCGCAATATGGTGGAACGCGCGATTGCGACCGCCGCCAAGACGTTCACCTTCCATGGCCGGGATCAGGCGCGCTCAATCGAAGTCGGCGGCGACCGCGTGTTCTTTGGAACCGGAGGCGCGGCTGTGCAAACACTAGACATGGAAAGCGGCCTTTACCGCCCCTCGACGCTGGCTGATCTACACGACTTTACGCGGCTACAAGATACATTGGCCAATGTCAGTTGGTTCACTCGCTGTTGCGTCGCGACCGATCTGCCCGACGTCCTCGATCTGGACGTCAACACGGTTTACGCGCTGGTGCGCAACACGACCAAACCGGTGGCAACCTCGTTCACATTGGCCGAACACGTCGCACCCATTGTCGAGATGCTGGACATCGTAGCCGGAGGACCCGGAGAGTTCGCCAAGCGCCCCTTTTTGAAAGCACATATCAGCCCGGTGATCTCTCCGCTGCGATATGGCGAGGATGCGGTGGACGTGGTCTATGAATGTGTGGCCCACAATATCCCCATGTCTTGCATCACCGCCGCGCAGGCGGGTGCGACCGCCCCTGCGACTTTCGCTGGCTTTCTAGCGCAATCTCTGGCGGAAACGCTGGCCAGTCTGGTCATGGTCAACACGATCCAACCTGGCTTTCCAATGGTGTTTTCCAACTGGCCCTTCATCGTGGACTTGCGCACAGGATCCTTCGCCGGAGGCAGTGGTGAAACTGCCATTTTGAACGCCGCATCGGCGCAAATCACTAACTGGATGGGCCTGCCCTCGGGTGTTGCGGCCTCAATGACCGACGCCAAGGCCATTGATGCGCAATATGGGGCCGAGAAAGGAATAACGTCCCTTGCCGCAGCGCTGGCCGGGGGCAACCTGATCTATGAAAGCTCGGGCATGACAGCCTCGCTTTTGGGTGCCAGTTTCGAAGCCTTCGTGTTGGACAACGAGATGCACTCTCATACCTACCGCGCCTTGCGCGGGATCGAAGTGACCGAAGAAAACCTGGGCTTTGATGCGATCTGTCAATCGGTTTTGGGCGACGGGCATTTCCTTGGCAGTGCCCACACTTACGCAGCGATGGAGCGGGACTATTTCTACCCCGCCCTCGCCGACCGGAACGAGCCGCGCACGTGGCAGGAGGAAGGCGCGACCGACGCCTGGTCAGCTGCGCGCGAAAAGGCCAAAGAAGTGTTGGCTACGCATCATCCAGAATATCTGACGCCCGAGCAGGATGCCAAGATTCGCAATCGCTTTCGCATCCTGATCTGAACGCGCATTTCCAAGCCACAATTCTGCGGCTAGGCTCACCTCAAGTAACACAGAAGACGGGGACCTCATGACCAGTTCATTTTTTCAGCCGGTTTCAGCGATGGAGCTAGCCCGGTTCGCCGGCATTCCAACCTTTATGCGCCTGCCCAGCCTGACGCTGGACCACGACCGTATTGCCGAGGTTGAGTTGGGCCTGGTCGGCATCCCGTGGGATGGAGGCACCACCAACCGCCCCGGCGCTCGGCACGGGCCGCGCCAACTGAGGGATTATTCGACAATGATCCGGGCGATGAACCCGGTAACAGGCGTCGCGCCGTTTTCACTGGTCAATTGTGCCGATCTGGGCGACGTCGCGCCAAACCCCGTGGATATCGGAGATACGCTGGATCGGGTGACTGCATTCTACTCGAACCTTCACGACCGGGGCATTGCGCCCCTGACCGCCGGAGGGGACCACCTGACCACCTTGCCCGTTCTGCGTGCGCTGGCGAAATCCGGCCCGCTTGGTCTGATCCAATTCGACAGCCATACCGACCTGTTCGACAGTTATTTCGGCGGCCACAAATTCACCCACGGCACCCCGTTCCGTCGTGCGGTCGAGGAAGGGCTGGTTGACCCGAAACGCTTTGTTCAGGTAGGCATCCGCGGCACCGCCTATAACACGGAAGACATAGAATGGGGTGAAGCGCAGGGCATCCGCATCATCCGCATCGAGGAGCTGTTCGATCGGGGTATCGACGACGTCATGGCCGAGGTGCGCAGCATTGTCGGAACGGCGCCGACCTATTGCACCTATGATATCGACTTTGTCGACCCGACCTATGCGCCCGGCACCGGCACGCCGGAAATAGGCGGGCCGAACAGTTTTCAAGCGCAACAGGTCATTCGCAAGTTGGCTGGCGTCAATCTGGTCGGCGCCGATCTGGTCGAGGTCGCGCCACCCTTCGATCCCGAGGGCGGCACGGCCTGGCTTGGTATTTCGCTGATGTTCGAACTGCTCTGCGTTCTGGCGCAGGCAGTGGACGCGCGGCGGCCTTAAGCCCCGCTTACGTTTTCAGCGATCATCGAGATCATCTCGAACATCACCGCTGCAGCTGTCAGGGCGGTGATGTTGTTGGGGCTGTCCTTGGTGGGCATCATGCAGACGACGTCTCCGCCTACGATATTCAATCCGCGTGCGGCGCGCAGGATGCCGACGGCTTCGTCAATGTCGAACCCCTTTTCACCGGGTTCCAGATTGGATACCGCCGGTGCAACCGTCGGGTCGAGGCAATCCAGATCGAAGGTGATATAGACCGGACGGTCGCCCAGAACCTCGCGCGTCTGTGCCACTACATCCTCAAGCCCGCGCTGCCGGAATTCGCGCATAGTGACGATGTTATATCCATAGTCGTATGAGGGTTGCAGCCAGTCCAGACTGCGGGGATGGCCCCGCAGGCCAATCTGCATGGACCGTGTCGGATCGACCTGTCCCTGATCGGCCAGATACGCCCCCCAATGCGCCGCCGACTTCTTGGCGCCCAGAAAATGATCAACCTTGGTGAACACGTCAGTATGCGCGTCCAGATGCAGAAAGCTGATCGGTTCACCACCTGCCAGCTTGCCCCGGCCCAGCGCCTGTACGATCCCGCCGGTGATCGAATGATCGCCTCCGACAGAAACAGGCCGCGCGCCTGCTGCGTCGATTTCTTTGTAGAATTCAGTGATGCGTTCGATGCAGTCTTCGTTGTCATTGGCCTTGGGGAACGGCACGTCCCCCACATCGGCAATTCGCGCACTGTTCCAGGGGTCGATCCCGAACAGTGAATGCACCCGACGCTGCACGGCCGACACGTGACGCAGAGCACGTGGACCCAGATGCTGATCCCGTTCAGTCGTGCCGTTGCCGGTGGAATGGGGCACGCCTGCAAGCGCGATATCCTGCCCTTCAGGCCCTACATTCGGGCAGCGGAACAAGGTGGGCACTCCCCACCAGTAAAGGTTTTCCATCATGGATTGTTCATAACGGTCGGTCATTGTCTTCCCCGGTAACAGAAAAACGCCCCCGGCGAAAACCGGGGGCGGGTTTGTTTAGATTTTCTCGTCTTCTCGCCGGAACGCCCCTTGCACGATCCGATCCATGACCATGGCCAGGAACAGGATTGCGAAGCCGCCCAGCAGGCCCGGTCCCTTGGCGGCGTATTGCAGCGCCTCAAGGATTTCCTTGCCCAGACCACCACCACCGATCAGCGAGATGATCACCACCATCGACAGGCACATCAGGATGGTCTGATTGACCCCAGTCATGATCGACGGCAAGGCCAGCGGGATTTCGACGTCCTTCAGCAGCTGCCATTTCGAGGCACCAAAGGCAACGGCGGCCTCTTTGATGCTGTCCGGAACCCCGCGCATCCCCAATGCCGTCAGACGAATGACAGGCGGCATGCCAAAGATGATCGTAGCCAGAATACCCGGCGGGTTACCGGTGCCGAAAAAGGCGATAATCGGGATCAGATAGACGAAGGCTGGAAGCGTCTGCATCAGGTCCAGCACCGGCTCGGCCGCGCGATAGGCGCGTTTGGACTTGCCGAACCAGATACCCAACGGAATACCGAAAACGACGCACAGCAACACAGCAGCACCAACCAGTGCCACCGTCTCCATTGCCACATCCCAGTAGCCCAGCAGGGCGATATAGGCCAACGAGGCTGCAGTGAAGATCGCCACCCGCGGCCCCGCCGCACGCCATGCGGTCACGCAGATGACCAGCATCACAACCGGCCACGGAGACCCTATCAACGCAATGGTCAACGCATCAAGAACCGACCTGACACCAGCCACAATCCCGTCAAAGACATCGCCCCCGGCAGCAGCCGCAGCGTCGATCTGCGCCTCCATCCAACTGGCGAGGTTTGAGAACAATGTTCCCTGCCCTTCCCCCAAAATCATGGCCGAGACCTGTTGTTCAGGGAAGGCATCCAGCATCGCCAATGAGGCGTTCACCGTGAACTTGTAGATGATTAGCGGTGCAATTGCAGCCACCAGTACGGCACCCAGTACCGTGTTGCGCGTCGACCGGCCACTTTCCGTACTGGCCGGGTCAATCCGCCATTTCGAGTACTGCTTTTCATAGACACGGTCCGCGTAGAAACCCTGAGCCAGCTTGAAAACCAGCAACATCAGCAGGCCAGTGATCATGATCCCCGTCGCCTCGGACTGTGCGGCCTGCGCCTGCGCAAAGCTGTTATCCGCAGCCTTCTGGATGTTCTCGGCCAGTTTGGTGAACCGGTCTATGTCGGCTTTTTCCGTGGCATCGGCTGCCCTTCCCAGCAACTCGTCTGCGCGGGCTTGCTGGCGTTCGGCCCGTTCGGCCAGATCAGCACCGGGGTTGCCCCATGCACCACGACCAATCTGCACCCACGCAATGATTTCCAGGATCAGGAAGGTCCAGAACATGCCCCAGATTGCGCGCGACGCCGACCAGAAAGGCCCCAGCACTGCCGCCCATTTGTTAAACGTATTGGGCACCGGGCTGGTCGCATCGTGGATTTTGTGGAAGGCGTTGACATAGTAGTCGCCATTTGGTCCGGCAAAGTCGTGAATAGACTGGTCCAGCGCCTCGCGGTCGACCTCGATATCAGAGGCGGCCGTGACTTTCACTTCCATTGCTGCATCAGTCATTTTTACCCCCCTGAATTCCACGCAGCAGGCGCGGCTTGGTTACAACGCCTACATCTGCGCCCGCATCGGTGATGACGACCGGCATTTCAGTATTCACGGCCAGATCAATCAACTGATCCAAATCTGATCCCTCATCCGCGCGTGGCGCACCGTCGAGCGGCCCGGAATAGCTGTCCATCGGCTCCATGATCGAATGCGCCTTGACCAGTTTGAGCTTTGAAATGCCCTGTACGAACTCGCGCACATAATCATCCGCCGGATTCATGACGATGTCTTCCGGCGTGCCGATTTGCACGATCACACCATCTTTCATGATGGCAATCCGGTGGCCGATGCGGATGGCCTCATCCAGATCGTGGGTAATGAACAACGTTGTTTTCTGAAGCTGCGCCACCAGCGCCTTGAACTGATCCTGCAATTGCAGTCGGATCAGCGGGTCAAGGGCCGAGAATGGCTCATCCATCAGCAGGATTTCCGGGTCCGACGCCAGCGCGCGGGCAATCCCCACCCGTTGCTGCATCCCGCCTGACAATTCCTTTGGCAGACGATCTTCGTACCCGGTCAGATCAACCAATCCCAGCGCGTGATCGGAGACCGCCCAGCGCTTGGATTTCGATACCTTCCGGATTTCCAACGGATAGGCCACGTTATCCCGCACCGAGCGGTGCGGCATCAGCGCCATATGCTGGAACACCATCCCAATCTGCTGTGCCCGGATACGGCGCAACTCGGACTCGGAAATTTTGGACACGTCATGGCCCAGAATCTCGATCTTGCCCGAAGTTGGCTCGATCAGGCGGTTCACGTGCCGCACCAGGGTAGATTTGCCCGAGCCCGACAGGCCCATGATGCAGAAAATCTCACCCCGAGGCACTTCGAAGGTGGCGCCTTGCACACCCACGACGCAATTGAATCTCTCAAGAACTTCAGGCTTTCCGATGCCCTCGTTCCGCACGGCGGTCATGGCTTCTTCGGCCCGTGCGCCAAAGATCTTCCAGACATCCGTCAGCTTTACGACTGTTTCGGTCATTTTTGTCCCTTTGATGCAGAACAGGCCACCGAACGAATCCGGCAGCCTGTCTGAGTTTCAGCTTGGATCAGCGTCAATCACTGAGACATCCAGTCCAGAACGGCATCCTCGTTCGTGGCGACCCATTCTTCGGCATAGGCCAACGGCTCTTTGCCTTCGATTACCAGCGCGTAGGTCATGGCGGATACCGCATCGGTGTCCAACTTCATGTTGGCCAGCATCTGGGCGACCTCGGGATACTCCTCTTCAAGAGACTTTGCATAATGCAGGTGCAGATACGCCAGATCCCACGCTACCCCTGCTTCGGATTTCTCAAGCCATTCAGGATCGTCAGTGGGCTGGAGAACATTCCACTTGGAGGCGTCATAAGCTGGTTCTTCCAAAATCTGCATGTCATGCAGCGCAAACACGTAATGAGGCGTGTAGCAGAATCCGACCCACGGCTCGCCTGCCTTGATCGCGTTATCCAGATTCGCGTACGCCACAGTTTCGTCGATCTCGGTCAGCTCCATGACCTGATCATAACCATATGATTTGGCGCGGATTTTCTCGACATTGGTCGAGGCCCAACCCGGCGCGCCGATCCAGACCTCGCCCTGACCGTCGCCATTGCTATCAAATAGCGCGGCAATGTCGGGGTTTGTCAAATCGTCGATTGAGCGGATATCGTTTGCATCCGCTGTTGCCTTGTCGACGCACATGCCTTGGAAGGCTTCAACACCATTGGCGTTGAACGCAACGGTGCCTTTATCGGTGACGTATGTATCGTGTAGGTTTTGCTGGTTCGGCATCCAAACCTCAGGGTGGACATGCATCGCACCGGAATCCATTGCCTCGAAAACGATCGGGTTGGTACCGTTCTGCAATTCAACTTCCAGCCCTAGGTTCTGTTCAATCGCCACCTTCAGGATATGCGCGGTAGCGTTCACCGAAGGCCAGTTCGGCACACCTATTACGATATCCGCTGCCATCGCCGGTCCGGCGACCGCCATTGATACGCCTCCCAGTAGCGTTGCAAATTTTTTCATCTGATATCTCCATGTTGGTAGTCTGTCGTTTTTTGTCTCGGTCCGGACGGGGCGCGCCTTTTAGACAATTGTCGGCAGGCAAAGCCTCCGGATCATTTTGGCCAACGGCATGATTGCACCGTTTTGACCGGAAAAGTGAAACATGCCAGCATGCTACCCATCAAGAGGCAGACGTGACAAACACACATATGCGATATTATCGTAAATTAGTTTTTGTTTTTTGCAAATCATGACATGGACTGTAAAACCAGCCCGCCTTATCTGTCGGCAGTATGGGGACACCCAGAATGCGGCGACTAGGGCAATAACATCCAGATCGCTCAGCCTATGCAGAACTCTCGCGCACTGTTCGCGTCCCTCTGTCTCCATTGTCTAGGGCTGGCGAGCGGGTATCCCAGCTAACTCGTAGTCGAGTAAGTTTTTTGCATGGAACGTATTGTTCTTTTGAAAAAAAATGCAGTCAGGAAGTCAAAGTAAGCTCGTTTGGCCCGCCTCAATCCGCAGGTACAAACAGTCAGTCTCAAAAAAACTTGTTTTGTTCCCTTATTTCCTTTGAACTGCAAACGGGATGGGAAACCAAGGAAGAATGCTTCGCCGACATACTGGTTTCGCCCGTGGGAGAGCATTTTCATGAACCGATCCGGTGATCATCCAGAGCCTGAACTCAATAAAAAATCGCAAATACTTGCGGAAATAGAAACTCTGATCGCGGATAGCCTGGAACAAGATGGTGTACTTTTTGAGATCACACGTCGGTTGAGGGGCGCTTTTGATTTCGATGAATGCACGTTGGCAGTGCTAAGTGCAGATGGAAATACGTATCAAGAAGGGTCGCTGCTGGATACCCAGAACCCGCGACCCGTATTGTCACAAACGCATATCCCTGTATCACAGGGCCACGCTGGCAAGGTGATAAAGAGCGGGCAAATGCAGCTGCTTCGTGGCCAGGCACGAGAACAGAATACGGATGGAATTGCCAGTAAAACTGCCGCCCCTACAGAACCGATCATGACGATGGTGCTGCCGATGAAAGCCTTTGGCAAGGTTGTCGGAGCCATCACATTCAGCACCAATCTTGCCTCGGGCTACTCTCGAGAAGATATTGAAATCGCCCAAAGTGTCATGACCCAATGCGCTCTGATCGTGGATTCCGGCCATCTGGGGCAATCATCGCCAAGACAGGCCCTGAACAGAATTATTGATGCAATTGACGTGATACCCGAGGGCTTTGCGCTTTACGATGCGGATGATCGCTTGGTTTTAGCGAACGAGATGTATCGTAAGATGCTGTATCCGGGGCAGGAAAACCTGGTCAAACCGGGGATGAAATTTGAACAAGTTGTTCGAAAAGCGCTGTCGCTCAATGTGATCGCAGATGCAGTCGGGCGCGAAGAGGAATGGCTGACGCAACGGCTGGAAAGACACAAAAATCCCCAAGGTTCCCAAATGCAAGGTCGGGCATCTGGGGAGTGGATCAAGATAAGCGAACGTAAAACTGCCGATAATGGCATCGCCGCGATCTACAGCGATGTCACCGAGCTGAAAAAGGTCGTGGCGCGGAATGCCGAACTGGCACAAATCCCGGAAGAAAACCCCAACCCGGTGATGTGCATCAGCAACGATGGAAAACTGATCTTTGCGAATAGAGCCTGCGCACAGTTGCTGGATGCGCTGAACCTCAAGGTCGGGGCCGAAGTCTGCGAGGACTGGCTGGTACGCGTTGAGAAAGGGTTGCGCGAAAACGAACGCCAGGACTTTGAATGTCACGCCGGGGGTATGGTTTATACATTTCTGCTCTGGCCAGTTCCGGATGCCAAGCATGTCAACCTGTATGGGCGGGATGTCACGCAGTTAAAGCAGGCCGAAAACAGGATGCGCGAGCTGGCGCGCATCCCAGAGGAGAACCCAAACCCGGTCTTGCGGATCACCAGTCAGGGCAAACTGATCTACGCCAACCGGGCAAGCGCCCCACTTATCACTGCCTTACAGTTAAAGGTCGGTGACCGGGTGGGAACAGGGTGGCGCAAGCGTGTCGCTAAAGGGTTGCTTGAGGATCAGCGGCAGGATTTCGAATACGAAGCAGGAGGTCTGATTTATGCCCTGTTGCTGTGGCCGGTTCCCGAAGGCGGATATGCAAATATCTATGGCCGCGACATCACCACCCAGAAACAGGTGGAAAGCGAATTGCGCGTGGCAAGGGATATCGCCGAAGCCGCCAACAAAACCAAAAGCACATTCCTTGCGAATATGAGTCACGAACTTCGCACGCCGCTGAATGCGATTATCGGATACAGCGAGTTGATGCTGGAAGAAGCCACTGACCAGAATGACCAGGCGAATCTAAGCGATCTTCGTAAAATCCAATCGGCCGGGAAACACTTGCTGGCACTGATCAATGATATTTTGGATTTATCCAAAATCGAAGCCGGCAAGATGGAGTTTAATCTGGAATCCTTTGACGTATTCCAGATGGTTAAAGACGTCAGAACCACGGTGCAACCGTTGGCCGATAAGAACAACAACACCTTAGAGATAATATGCCCTGTTGATGTCGGGCAGATGGTCTGCGACCTGACCAAGGTACGTCAGGCATTGCTAAACCTGCTTTCGAATGCCTGCAAATTCACTGAAAATGCGACGATCACGCTGACGGTTGCAAGGTCGTCGACACCGGATGAGTTGGAGTTTTCTGTTGCTGACCAGGGCATCGGCATGTCCCCAGAACAAGTCGACAAGGTATTTGACGCATTCACTCAGGCGGATTCATCCACGACACGTCACTATGGTGGTACCGGTCTGGGACTGTCCATCACCAAAGTCTTCTGCGAACAATTGGGGGGTAGTATTCAGTGTACCAGCACCCTTGGTGAAGGATCCAACTTCATCATCCGCTTACCGGCCGTCTGCCAAGATCCTTCGGTCGGTTGGCTGAAGAAAGCAGATTATTCAGAGAACGATCTGCACAGCGATCCTAACGCGCCGCTGGTTCTATTGGTGGATGATGACCCCACGGTACATGATCTTTTGGGACGGCGATTGCGCAAGGAGGGATACCGTATTCTTGCTTCGACCAAGGGTGAAGATGCGCTGGCGCTGGCCCGTGCAACCAAACCAGACGCAATAACGCTGGATGTGTTCATGCCCGAGATAGACGGCTGGGCCGTTTTGTCGAAGCTGAAAGAAGATCCTGAGCTGTCGGAAATTCCGGTTATCATGCTGACCTTTGCAGAAGACCGAACCAAAGGGCTGTCACTGGGGGCCAGCGAATACCTCGGCAAACCCATTGACACTGTTGAACTGCTAAATGCCTTGAAACAGCACTGCCCTGTTGTCCCGGCACCTCGGGTTCTGGTCGTGGAGGACGAAACCGCAACACGGGAGCTCATCTGCAGAGTTCTGAGCAAAGACGGCTGGCAAATAGAGGAAGCGGTAAACGGCATGGATGCACTCAGATGTCTTTCAGAATCCGTGCCGGATGTGATTTTACTGGATCTTCTGATGCCCGAGATGAACGGTTTCGAGTTTCTGGCAAACATGAGAAAAAACACTGACTGGAAAGAAATACCGGTTATCGTCGTGACGGCGAAAACAGTATCGAACGAAGATCGGGCTCGGTTGAATGGCTCGATCAAGACGTTGATTGAAAAAGATGGGGATCAAATCGAAACGATCCTCAGGCAATTGAACGAAATCCTGCCCGGTTCTAGCCCCGCTGCTGATAGGGACAGTGATCGTGAATGACGATCAGGAAAACGCAACACGGTATGCAGGGAAGGCGTGGCTGGCGAATTTGCGCCAAAACCTGATCTCGCCTGTCAGTGCGATCGTCGGCATTTGCGATCTTCTACGAACTGATGCGGCCCGTCTGGCACTGCAGGATGTTGCCTCTGATCTCGACAAGATTTCAAATGCCGCAGCAGAGTTAAATGCTTTGGTGGACGAGCTTTTACATCGAGACGTGGCGCTCAATCTTACGAACAACGGCGATGAGGGCCTGAAAAGGTTGCGCCACGACCTGCGTACGCCCATGAATGCGATCAAAGGTTACAGCGAGATGTTGCTGGAGGACCTGGAGGATTTGCAGGCCGGTCATCTTGAACCGGATTTGCTTGGACTTCTCGAACATACAGATGCCCTGCTCCGTCACGTAGACTCGGCTGCAACCCTGCCTGAAACCCCTCCAAGCGACGACTTTGAAGGGGCCGGCACGCCGCCAACAACAGCCGCAATGTTTGCCAATCTGGTCAAAAGTATGCAGCCAGTTGACCGGTCCAAGCTCACTCAGCCTGAAAAAGGCAAGATTCTGGTAGTGGATGATGTCGAGGCCAACCGAAGCCTTCTTGCCCGCCGTCTGGAACGCGATGGCCACCAGGTCTGGACTGCTGCGGGTGGGCACGCCGCGTTGGAAATGGTGTCTCAACAGCAGTTCGATCTGGTGCTTCTTGATCTTATGATGCCCGACATTAACGGCTTTGACGTATTGGCAAAATTGAAGGAAGACGACGCCCATCGCAATTTGCCTGTCATAATGATTTCAGCCCTGGACGAGATCGAAAATGTAGCGCGATGCATCGAGGCGGGCGCCGAAGATTATTTACCCAAACCATTTGACCCCATCCTGTTGCAGGCCCGGATCAATGCGGCACTGGAGAAAAAACGCTGGCACGAACGAGAGCGTCACTATCTGAAGCAGATGAACGCTGAGAAGCAGAAATACGAAACCCTTTTACATAGTATTTTACCGCAGCCAATCGTTACTCGGTTGCACGATGGGGAAACCACAATTGCTGACCGCTACGAAGATGTGACTGTCCTGTTTTCCGATATCGTAGGTTTCACCGAGATGTCGGCAAGCTTGCCCCCAGCGCAGGTGGTTCGCGATCTGAACCGGGTGTTCTCGGGGTTCGACCGGGCAGCGATGGAGCTTGGCGTAGAAAAAATCAAGACAATCGGTGACGCGTATATGGTCGCCGCTGGCGTTCCTGATGGCCGCTCTGATCATGCCGAGGTTATAGTGGAGATGGCTCTTCGCATGCTCGAGCAAGTCGAGGCACTAAACCTGCAAATCAATACCCCGATGCACATCAGAATAGGTGTCCATAGCGGGCCTGTCGTTGCGGGAATAGTTGGCTCACACCGTTTTCTGTACGATGTCTGGGGCGATACCGTGAATTTTGCCAGCCGACTGGAAACAACCGGTGCGCCGGGTCGGATACAGATTTCCGAGGCAACCGCAAACCGTGTTAAACATCGTTTTGACCTAACCAATCCGGTTTGGACCCGAATAAAAGGCAAGGGGCAGGTCAGAACTCATTATGTCACTGCGCGTAAATCTGTGTCTGGTTAGCCTTTTGCCTGTCAAAGCGCAGGCAACAGTCTTTCCATTTTTTCCAGCAGGCGACTAAGTTCGACAGGCTTGGTATCGAAATCATCGCAACCCGCAGCTAGTGCTTTCTCCCGATCACTGGCCATTGCGTGCGCTGTCAGCGCAATCACCGGAATCGAGGCTGTTTCGGGCGCGCGTTTTATTCGTCGCGTAGCTTCCCATCCATCAATCTCAGGCAAGCTCATGTCCATCAGAATAATATCCGGAGCTTCGCTTCCAGCCATGGAAACACCGTCCAGCCCATCCTTCGCAACAACGACGAGATAACCTTTGCGTGTCAACCGACGCGACAGCATATCTCGATTCATTTCGTTGTCTTCAACTAATAGAACTTTGGCCAACTCACCCCCTGCAAACCGCACCAATAACTTCGAACGGTCGAGACCGGATGAAGTACTGGCCAAACATGACCCAATGATCAGGACGCACATCCTGCTTCAGGTTACATTCTCTCAATAATGGGGTTTCATGCAACGGATTACTGGTTAGCCACGCCAATCAAATTCATCCTGGCACGAAATCGATCTATAGCCTTCGCTCAACTTATGTCTGTCACCAACACCTGTGATGTTAATCAGATAAGCCGGAAAAAGGTGGGCCTCCTCAAGTGCAACGGCCACCGTTCGTCAGCCAAAGCACAAGCTTACCAGTGTATTTGAAAACACCTTGGCTCCTGCGGCATTAAGATGGTCAGAATCGCGAAAATAGTGCTGATTGGGAACAATTGTTCGTGCGTCAACATAGCGAACACCTGTTCTTTGAGCTTCATTTTTGAAGAATCGAATATGGTCCCGAGACGAGCTCCCCACGGCCGCCATATAGGCTTGGGAAACTGGATAGCTAACCAAGCAAACCTCTGCCCCCTTCTCCACAAGTGCATCTAGCATCTGCGCGTATTCGACTTGTGCACGCTTCACCAACACGCTCGCACCTGTTTGGTGAATTATTGCCCGCTTTCTGGCTTGCAACATCTGTGCTCGAGGATCCAGCGCGGCAAAATCTCCGGGAGATAGCAGGGCACCGTCCCCAGTCTGCATAATTTTACTGTTCAGAATGAACCCGTTTTCAATAAATCGCACCCAATAGCCAGGCAACCGTACCCGGTGACGAGGCTCTGCCATATGAAAAGCTTTGGGTGATGCAAATTCAGCAGATAACTCGGGATAGGGCTCGAACCTTCGGTTCAAGCGATATGGGGCAAAAAAGTGTGGATCAGCCTGGAGTATCACACGTCCGGGTTGCAGCTCGGCGAAATGAGTTTCTGCTTTCCAGGCCATATGAGATATGCCCTCGGACGGAAAAGCAAGATTGACAAATCCGTCGCCTGCCACAAAGCCACGAGCAGTGCGACTATCCCCAAACGCAACGTCAGGACGATCAGTAGCCATTAAGATCGACACATGATTTGCGTAGTTGTCCTGTGGAAGGACCTGTAATCTTACAAGAGCTTCACTGGCCAGAATCGCAATCGCCAGTGTAGCCGCGAAGAACGACACTATGCGCAACAGCGCCTTGTTTGCCATATCAGAACTGGAAGTAGATGAACGCATGGCTTCCGCTTGAATAAATATGAGTGAGGGACAGCGCAGCTATGCACCCTGCAATGGCATACCAAAGTGGAGAAAATATTCCGATGGGCCGCTTCTCCAATCTCTTTGAGATCTCGATTGAATTCGGGGCAAAAAACGCAAGAAGCATAGCCAGCAAGAGCGTGACCAAGATCGAGTTCAATTCTACAAAGATGGCCGAGGACAGATAGTTCACAGCCGTAAAACCAAACATTGCCTGCAGAACTGCATAAGCTTGGCCAAATGTCTCTGCTCGGAAAAACACCCAGGCTATTACGACAGCGGCAAAGGTCAATGCAAACCCGATAGTCGGCGAGAGCCTGGGCATATTATTTGCCCGCCAGAAATGGGCTGTGGTCAAATATGCCCCATGTAACCCGCCCCAGACAACAAACTGCCATCCAGCACCGTGCCACAGGCCACCAAGAAGCATGACAAGCCAAAGATTGGCATATCGTCGAAAAGGCCCGTGACGATTACCGCCAAGAGGGATGTAGAGATAGTCCCGCAGGAACTTGGACAGCGTGATATGCCACCGGCGCCAGAACTCGATAATGTCAGTAGCTTTATACGGAGAGTTGAAGTTGACTGGCAATTTCAGGCCAAACAGCAGCCCCAGACCCAATGCCATGTCTGCATAGCCCGAAAAATCGAAGTATATCTGGAACGTGTAACACAGCATACCTAACCATGCTTCGGTTGCACTCAGTTCTATTCCCAATGCCTGCGCTTCGAACATGGCATCAGCACCGGGCGCCAACCCGTCAGCAATAAGAACTTTCTTTGCAAGACCTATGCAAAAAAGAACTAACCCTGACGCAATGTCCTCTGCCTTGAACATGGCAAAACGAGGTTGCGACAACTGGGGGATCATTTCGCTATGGTGAACAATTGGTCCGGCGATAAGTTGCGGAAAAAAGGCAACAAAAAACAGGTATTCCAAAGCATCGCCCGGTTTTGCTTTGCCTTGGTAGATATCCACCAAATAAGCGATCTGCTGGAAGGTGAAGAATGAAATGCCCAAAGGCAACAGAACATCAGGGATGCCGAACCCGTTTCCGGATAAAGCACGCGCGATATCGTCAAAAAAGCCTGCGTATTTGTACCAGCCAAGAAGCGCTAGATTGAACGCCACGCCCATTCCTGTGAGCAGCCTGGACAGGCTCGCCGAAATCTTCTGAGCGAGAACATAGTTAACAGCCACAGAACCCAGCAGCAGCAGCAGGAACGGCGGATGGTACCAACCATAGAAAACAAGAGAACCAATCACCAATGTTGCCAAAGCTCCGCGCAGCCCAAACCAACGTCGCATGGCGAAGGTCGTGATCAGTACCGCCGGTAGGAATCCAACCAGAAATGGGATTGATGCGAAGAGCACGGCTTCAAAGTCCTTTGCCGGTTATTCAGGTGCGATCTGGCTTCGGTCCTCTTTTTTTCGCAGATACCGCCAGATTTTTACCAAAGGCGTAATGTACACCCCCGAAAGCGAACGGAACTGATCCATGTCGCCTTCATCAATACCAAATTCCACACGCTCGTCGCTCTTGGGCAGGTAAAGCGTCCCGAACAGCGCGTCCCAGAACGAAAAGATGTGACCGAAATTTGTGTCGAAATGCTCCGGAGAGTTACTGTGATGAACCTGATGCTGAGCTGGAGAAATAAAAATCCGGTTCCAGAAATCGCCATAGCTGATCCAGACATGCGTGTGCCTCAGATTGTAACCTGCCATACGCCACACCCAAATACCTGCGAGCGTACCAAAAATCGTGAATGGCATCGGACTTTGACCGAATGCGAATACCCAAACGGCAACACCTGTCCCGAGGACTAAAGCACTCACCATTGAGCCGAAAACGGCCTCGATCGGGTGGCGGCGCATTGCGGTTACCGGGGTCATCACTTCGGCTGAATGATGAACCTTGTGCAGTTCCCAGAGAATTGGAACTCTGTGCTTGAGATAGTGAGCCCAAGATGCGCCAAAATCCCAGAGCAGAACCAGCATCACCGAATACAAGATCCGTCCGGCAAGGCCAGTTTCGACGTTTCCGCCCTCAAAGCCAACCCAATTCGCCAAGCCTAGAAACAACTCTGATACCAGCGCAGGGCTGAAAACAACGGTAGCCGTCATCCAAAAAAGAAAACCTTGGTTGATCAGGAAAACCCAATAGTCGATCCTGGCAGATCCGTGAAAAAAAACTTTTCGCGGAAACAACATCGACAAAACCCGCCGTAATGCTGGTAGATCGCCAGTCCGTTTGCGAATTCGTACCGCGATAACAACAAAGGCAAGCAAAAACGCGATCAGAAGCGGAGCAATGCTCAGAAAGTGACCTGCATTGAACAGAACGCCGCCGGTGTTCTGCCACATGGTCGTGATCATGCTTTCTATGAATTCCATGCCTGTTTCTTTCTGATCTGAGAATATAGTGGCACAACCTTCTCCAATATTTGCGGCATCAATGAGGCAATTTTGACTCCATTGCCTGCCGATTTGGAAACTATCGTCAATTCGCGGGAGGCATCCCTCTTCAAAATACATGCGCGACAACTAAGACTTTGTAACCCGCGCGAATGGAGCTGTCATCGGCGAATGACATTCACGACCGTTCAAGGTGTTTCTTTGGCCCGAAAGGCAGGGCTACGTGAACCTACGCCCAATACAATCATGTATTACCGGCAATATAGACTTTATTCTCTATTGTTTGATCCTGGGTTTTATGAGGCGATCTATTTGATGGGATGGCAGGGGTACCCTATGGCCTGCGCAACATGTGATGAATGCGCGGTCACTATGTCGACCGAAATCTCATCTGAATCACCTTGCGCACGTAGCGTCGAGCGACTACACGGTCAGTCGGTATCGCCGCATTAGCTCAGCTGGTAGAGCAATCGCTTCGTAAGTAGCGGGTCCATCCGCAATTGACGTTCGAGGCCAGTGGGTTAGAGATGGCGCGCAGTAACTAGTAGGGCCATAGTAGGGCCGCGGAAAAGAAGGATGCCGCTGTAGCTCAGCTGGTAGAGCACGTCATTCGTAATGATGGGGTCGTAGGTTCGAGTCCTATCAGCGGCACCACCCTTCTTCGACAGCACACCGATTTTAGCACTGGAATCAACATCTTCGGCAAACCCGCAAGGTGACGTTTGCGCTTTCGATTTTAAGACATCCGGGCTAGGCTGCGTTCAGGACTGGCAGTTAGAGCCAGTCTCGGGGCGTAGTAACCCCTCTACGGCAAAGTTTCCCGGTCGATATGGGCGAGGCACTGGGCATATTGGCAACTGCGTTTATAGGATCATTGGGAACTTCGACGCCCAGAATGGGTTTGGGGCAATGTTGCGAGGCAGTTTCACTGGCACGATAGAACACTATCCAGAAAGTAGAAGTTGGCGGACGTTGACCCTGGATGTGCAAGGATAAGCCTATGGCAAAAAAATGGGCCGCCACGCGTCCTATTACGTCCGTTGGCTAGTGGTAAATGGCTGGGTTAGGGGCACACCTTCTGGTTCCCTATTTCGCCCAGTAGAAGGGCTAAAAACACAGCCTCAGCACACTTCCCTTGGATGTTACTTGTAACTGTAACTTTGGTCGAACAGCAAAAAAGGGGGGGGGTGCCCCCCCCTGCTTACGCTGCGCTAATGTTTGTGGTTTAGGTGCAGGTAACAAGTAACGTCGCCTGCACCATTCGCATCAAAAAGGTATATCCGGTGGCCCCTTCCGATATTCAACCACAACCGCTCCGCCCTGATTCTGGGTCACGTATATCTCTTGGGAACGCTCATCTGGTGTGCCACGTGCGAACCCCTTTCTGGGCCGATGGTTCTTGCCAGCGAGATCGTGCAGGCGATGGGTGCCAAATTCCCAACCGAGACGTTCCATAGCCGCGTTAATCCGGCGGGCATTGTCAGGCGACATCCGAGAAGTGTCGAGATTCAGCAAAAGCTTGATGCTGTCCATCGAAACCTTGCCAGTACGGCCGTCAAAGTTGTCGATCAAAACCTCGGCAAATTCATCTTCCACCATGCGGAAGCCTTGGACACGCCTAGCCTCTTCCCACAGGTGTTTGGATAGAACGATAGAACCACCTTGGCGTTCCCTAACAACCGCCTCTGCCCAAAGTTGGTCTACGTCCGCAAAAAAGCCTTTCATGTCGATCTCGCCAGCTGCGACAGGCCAAATCCGACGATTACCTGTCAGGTCGCGCAGGTATCTGAAATCGTTTGTGGTACCCAGGATTATGCAATGGCGGCGAAACTCCGTGGCGTTGCGCGCATAGGCTGCGCGGAATAGATCGATCGCGGTGCTGAGAAACTTCTTAAGGCTCTGGCTGGTGGTCTTGTTCAGACCGTCCAGTTCCTGACATTCCACAATCCAGGCGCGAGACAACAACTCGGCCTTTGTTTTGTCATCGCTCTTGAGATCCAGACTGCCACAGAACCATTCATCCCGGATGGCTAACTTCACTGCCAACTGGGACTTACCCGCACCTTGCGCACCTTCAAGCACGAGCATCGTATCGAACTTAACACCCGGCTGTTTGATCCGACGGACGCCTGCGATCAGGAACTTGCTGCCAAACTCGGCGTTCAGTTCGTTATCGTTCGCCCCACAATAGGTGGCCAACCAACGGTCAATGCGCGGTACGCCATCCCATACCAGATCATCAAGATATTCAATTACAGGATGGAACCGGTTTTCGTGGGCGACAGAAATCAGTTCGCGCTTGATAGCTGCAGGGCTGGCGACGAAGTTGAGATCACGGCTAAATGCGCTGCACAAAATCTCACCGATATCATTGAGATCGCGCCCGCCGAGTTGAAAACCAGAAACTTCATCCGTTTGGGTAAACAAGTTCCGTTGTGCATGAATCCCCAATTGCGCGAAAGCGTAACGAATATTCTTCGGATTGTGAGCATAAGGGAAACCGTCCTTATTGACGGCAGGCCAGCCACCAATCTTGGTTTCCAGAACAGTCAGCGCGCGCTGAACCTGACGTATCCCGTATTTCAGCGGATTCGGGTTGTCGAGAACGTGGGCACTGATGCCGAAATCGGGGTCGGTAATGATGGAGACCACGTGGCCCGGTTTCATTCCCTTGCCGAGCATCCAAAGTGTCGCCGCGAATACCAACTCGGAGCGAGATCCATAAGGCTTATTCGGAGGGTTCTTCCCAGTCATGATCACTTTCGCCCATTTCTCGTCTGGGGGAACAATCTCGCTCAAGTCATCCGGCAGAGGCTCGGCACGGATTTCAAGCTGAGCGCCCGAATTGGCTGCGGGAACCAACGGAAGCTTCGGTTCGCGTTCGGCACGAGGCAGATCGAAATCATTCACCGAATAAGAAACGGGCGGTTCGTCAAAATGCGCCGGGTGCAAATGAACAGCCACCTTCGGAGCGCGTCCGGACGCGCGTTTCTTGTCGTTCAGCCAGTTCATAGTCCAAGGCAGACGCAGCAAGCGCCCCGCGTCGTGAGTACCTGCCCCGCCCTGCAGCGCGAACAAAAGGGCGCGGTTCAGTTCTTCGGCCTCCGCAATCGAAATCGGTTCAGCCAAACGCCACACGGCTTGGTATCCACCTCCCGTAAACCAAATGGCAGTGGGATGCGGAATGCCCTTCGGACGATGTTCTACTTCGAACAGGAGGTTCAAAATCCGTTCGTCTTGTTCCTTCTCTCCTCCTGGATAGTCCTTGTGATCCAGGTCGACATGCAAAAAGCGAACTGCGGTCAGGTTTTCCTTCTTACGAGGTCCGGCAAGAAACTCGGCGTCCGCGACGAAGTACAGATTGCGCTGCCATTGATCGTTGTTATTGCTCGCCACGAACTGGATTGCGGCTGTATCGTCTCCTTGCAGATAAGTCTTACCCTTGGGGCGGGATGCCCCTTGGCTGTTCATGTTTTCCAGATAGAGCTTTGCTCCAATGGTCAGCCACCGCAAGAATGCGATGGCCTTGTTGGGATCGGGGCGAAGGTTACTGGACATCCGCGCCTCCCTGCGGCTCACAGGTCAGATCAGACAGCCAGTTTTCAACGTCTACCCGGCGGTAGAGAATTTTACCCGAGCGGCCCCCGGAATTGACCCGAATGAAACGGGGGCCGTAGCCGAGACCGCGGCCTTTCTCGAAGTAGCTCGCGCTGAGGCCGGTGATTTCCGGCAACTGCTTGGTTGTCAGAAGTTCAGATTGTTTGGACATTTTGTCCTCCTTTGTCATCGTATGATGACGAGGACATTGCCAACCACCTGACGATCGGTGTTGCGAAACAATTCCCATTTAATTCGCAACACGAGTGTTTTGACTAGCGACTCGTTTTTACCCCATTTTCCCGCAGTTCTTTGCAAATTAAATCAAGACTTTGTGCTTCCAATGTTTCCGCGACGTAGTCGTGCTCAACGGCCTGATAAACAAAATACTCGCGGAAATTGATCCCTTCACCTTTACCCCGCTTCCGATAATAGCTGCCGCTGAACTTCTCACGAAGACGGTCGTAGATCGCTTTCCTCGCCTGTTCGTTAGGTGGATTGAAGAATTTGTCGGTTGCCTCCTTAGCGAGAGCCAAATCTTTGCGAATTTTGGGTGGCTTGGGCGGGTTCTTCTCTCTGCGGTGCTTCATGACCCAAAGGAATTTATTTCCTTTGTCGACATGATGTTCATGACCCATAAACAACAGCGCAGGCAAATCTCCGTCCTGAGCAACAACTCTTGCCTTTGAATTCTCTCCCGTAAGGGCGCGCATTGCATTTCTGAGACGGGATTCTGGTGTATCTTCTCCAATTGGATGGGCTTTAATGATTGCCAAGAGCAGCTTTTCCAGAAACGAGCGGCCAAATAATGTGCCGACTGAATAACTTTCATAGTCTTCTTCGGTCTGGTTGAAATCTTCGTCGGACATCCCAAGTCTCCCCATCATTTAGAATGGTTGTGCATCGGCTTGATACATCGCGCGCGCACGCGCGAGGGTGCAACCGAATGATCACCCGTAAAACACATGCTTTTCGCAAATTGTGTGGTCAAGGACGCTCACGGATTCCGTCGGAGCGGGACACGCCGTCCCGCTGGGTATCCTGACAGCCGTCGATGGGGCGGGGTCACCGCACGATCAGTCGCGCGGCTCTTTCAGCTCCAAGATGCGCTGCGCCACCAGTTCGACCGGTTCCCGCAGACGCTCAACGTTCACCACGATATAGCCTCCGGTCACATCGCCATTGGTCCGGTGATTAAGCAAGCGCTTGAGCGCATAGTAGGGCACGTCAAGGCTCTCAGCGATGGTGATGAAGGTGCGTCGCAGGTCGTGCAGGGTGAAACTGACACCAGACCCTGCGGTGACTCGCTGGAGGAACTTCTTCGTTTCGACAAGATGACCGGTCTTACCCGGTCCGGGGAATACCCAAGGGGAGCCTTTGTTCAATTCACGCCGTTGGGCCAATAGGTCCACCAGAAACTCTGACAAAGGCAGGGTCAAGGGGTCGCCGTTCTTGGTCGTCGGCAGGTGAAGCGTCTTTGCAGACAGGTCCACGTTGTCCCAGCGCAGTTTCAACACCTCGCTGCGGCGCATTCCTGTGAACAGGGTTGTAAGCAGGAAGTCCCGGGAGTAGTCCGGCTCCGCCATCACGGCTTTCCACCAAGCAGGCAAATCAGCCGAAGTCACGACAGTCTGACGGCGCTGATCCTTAAACCATGCCCGCGCTTGGGTCAGGATTTGCACCGGATTAGGCGGATAATCATCCTGAGTTGCAGACGTGAAATTGTAGAGAGAGCGAAAGTGCCGCATCACGTTGTTGGCGGTGGTTTTCCCATGTTTCTTGCCGATATCCTGATGCTTCTTAAGCACCATCTGACGGGTAATTTCCTTCATCTCCAGTTTGCGCCACGCTTTGAGATACAGTTGTACGGTCCGCCTGTAGTGTTCCACTGTACTGGGTGACAAAGTGTTGCGCGTCTCGAAGAACCGATCCTTGGCCAATTCCAAGGTGACCCGCTCCTGTTTTTCCTTACGTTTTTCGGCGTTAGGATCACGCCCTTCGGCCATTTCACCGAGAATGACCAACGCCTTCTTGCGGGCGATCTCGGGTGCGAATACATCCGCCCGGCCTATTGTGACGCGGCGTGTGCGTCGGTTCACCTGCCCCTCGGCAAAGAACACCTTGGAATTGGCGCCGACCCGTAGGCCAAAACCTGAAAGCATAGTGTCGCGGTAGAAAACCTGACCGCTGTGCGGAAATGGGATATCATCAACGGCACGACGTGTAAGACGTAGATTTGGCATTGTGACCCTCCTTATGGCCACATGTCATTATAAGCATACTCAGATAAAAAGCTCGACTTTTCATCGAGTTATGAAATCTGGTGCAGTGCGCTCAGTAACAATGAAAGCGACTGCTACGAAAGCGGGTCAAATTTTATCTATGACGTCAAATCAGATTGACACTATTCGAAGGAGTTCCACATGTCTTCAAAATGAATGGAGTACTCACCAGAAGTCATATTGTAGGGGATAGGTGTCAGGATAGGTGATGAACGGGTTTCACTTCGGATGCGCTTGAATAATTCTGCTACTGTGTTCTGTACGTGCCCCATTTCCAAGCGCAATCGGACAAATTGATTCATTGTGGCCGGTGCAGTATTTGAATTTCTTTGAGGGAAGCCAAATGACGAAAAGCGCGCCGCCTGTTGACCGATGGCAAACAAGTAGACATTGTTGGGGGTCGTATTAACAACCGGAAACTGTAGACTCTTCAGTAGACGCTCGGTTCCCTCTAATACTATCCATTCCTGAACCTTACTTGACCAAGTATCAACCTGATCCACGAAGTTTCGGGACCTACTAATTTGCTGCCTATTATTGGCTCCGTTAAATTCTTGCCACTTTAGTTGAAAGAGGCCAATTTCACCCGTCATAACATCTAAAACAGCTGCATCAATATCCGTTATAGTCTTTCCGTTTCGTTTCAAGCGGGCACGACTTTGTAACCGACGATATCTGTTCCCTTCAAACAGGTTGTGAATTTCTTCAGCCATCTGGGCTTCTCGATGAATGCGAACTGAATTCTTTGTAGGAGCGTCGTTGTTCAACTTCTTGAAGGTATCAAGTGGATTAGAAAATAAAAATGACATGGGTTCCAAAAGGTATTCTTTGGAGATCTTAATGAACGGGGGACAGACTGGTGTTACATCGGATGACAGATCGACGTTTGGAGCAACACCATATGTCGACCGATCAACAATTGTTGAAACAATAAATGGATCAAGATTTGCGAAGTTGGCCAATGAAGATACAATCTCTGACTTTGGCTTCCATACAGTATTAGCTAGCCAGTAGTTGACTTCATCAAATTTCTTTTTCCCAACCGCTACAAGTTGACTGTGGCTCAGACGAGAGCTCATGCATAGACCAAGAATAGAGGCGATATCTGCCCCCTTTAGCCCTCGGATACGAGCCTGGGGAAAGAGGCCACTTTGACGTTGCCATTCTGAAACTTGGGGTAATACCAAACTTGCGAAATGCTCATCGATCTCTGGTGTCGTGGCGTACCCTACGATAGTACCATGAGGCATTTTAAATGGATGAACTACTTGTGACATCTCCTCCTGAATGTCCTCTTGTTGCCATACAGTGAGGAGCTTTCTCTCAATCTCTAGCTTCTTCTTTCGTTGTTCTAGATCGCGCCATTTAAAGTCATCAATCCTATCTGAAAACAGATCGTTTTCTGTGGAGAGCAACATTCTAACGCGTATCTCTTGGCCAGAATGCTCAGCAGAAAAGTTGCCGTGCCTAACGAGCTCAGCTGTTTTCTTTAGGATTACGCTGCGCCCAAGTTGGTGGAGAAGCGTTGTGCTGGCCTGGAATTGTTTCGAGCCCACTGATGATACTGGGACACCAGTTTGCTTGCCCACTCGTCCTTGCAAGAGTTTTAGCAGCGGATTCCAACCTCGGGATACAAGGCTCATATCAGGCACAGAAAGCGAAGACTTGGCGTCCTCAAGAAAGTTGTCGACCAACAACCAGTAGTCGAGTGCTTGGCATGCCCCAATCAGGATAGAGGTGGCGGAAATGTTGGAAGTACGGGAAAGCTCATGCTCTACTGAAGAATACTCTTGAAGGGCAAGCCTTTCTAATGTTTCAGCTACGTTGCTTGAGTTCATTGCTTTGTAGTTTCAGCTGGATCTGCATGTATAAAACTTCTAAATCTAGCGGTGTCGCCGAATGTTTGCGGCCTATTTTACTCTTGCGATCAAATGGGTAATCCCTCTCCAAAAACTTGTTCGAAAAACACTCCGACACACCGGTAACGTTCAAAAGTGATCAACGTCTATATTTGGTTGGCCTGTTCTACTCATAAATGCACCAAATCTCTGTACCAAGTTGCTTAGAAAGGCAGGGGCGAGCGAAGCCTTGCGATTAGCAAGCAGATTGCTGAGTTCTTCGTATGAGGTTGTTTTGAGCTTTTGAAAGTCCACTAAGCAAGCTTCGTTTTCGCCAGGAATAGGTGGAAGAAAGTGGCGTGACTGAGGGATGTTCTGATTCACTAAATCACGAAAATATTTTGAATGCTTTTCTTTTTGCGCATGGTTTTGGGCATCACGCACGCGGGCTTTTTTTTCACCCCAATTGTCAACCCCGACTTTGCATGAGGCCAAGAGGACATTCGTCGCCTTACCGTTAGCCATATCGCATTGTGGCGTTAAAATAATCCATCGGCCGTCCTCGAAGTCAAAGATGTCTCCTGTGTGGGCGCGTTTCGACAAATATGAGGGAACAATATAGCTTTCATAAGGATGCCAAGTTGAATCGTCATCGGCGCCTAAGAACTCCGCTGTGTGGCTGGCATATTGCCGAGAGACCGCAGTAACCAAAGCGTCTGTTTCACCTTGGAACGCATCCTTCATTGTCTCCCAGTTCGGCCATATCCGCCTAGCAAACACTTCGCTTGTAGATTGTTCCAGCTTCTCACGGACAGCCTTCAGAGTATCCATGAGGTCCCAATGGTTTGTTATCCAAGAAATGGCTTCGTCGTAGGCATGTTGTGCTTTTGTGAACGTCCGAATGATACCGGTTTGACGGAGTTCTGGCTCCACTTCCGCTGAATAACCGGAAACGATAGCTACTGGTATCCCGCATTTAAACAGCAGATCACTTGTTAATTGGTTTCCGCGGTCGGCAGAGGTGCCGGGTGTATCTGGATCTTCTGGCAATCGAAGATCGACAAGTGCACAGTCTATCTTTCGCTGCCGAATAATGTTGTAAGCAGATGCTAGGTCATTAGCGATTAAAGGCTCGAGAACTATGTTCTGATCGTGGTTTGCTTCATTCCAATCAGCAACCGCATCTTCAAGTAATTCAACCATGCGTGCTTCGTCTTCAACTGCAAGCAATGTCTTTTTATTCAATTTTCGATCTCCGCTGGAAAGACAATCTCAAAGAGCGTGCCGGAACGATGTTCCGAATGGAATTTTAGGCTTGCACCTGATCGTGCCAAAGCCTCGCGTGCTATGTTCAAACCAAGTCCGGTGCCACCGTCTTTTAATGTGAAACGAACCTCAAATATTCGCTCTGCAAATTCCTGCGGGACACCGTGGCCATTGTCTTCGAAAAATATATGCCCACCCTCTTCTGTACGCGTCACAATCACGCTAATTTTGGGATCCGCGATCTTCTTGTCTTCCAGCCAGTGAATAGAATTTCCAGTGAGATTCACAATTGCGGTTGTCAAGTCTTCTGGATGGCCGAACAATTTTAGACCAGGAGCTTCAGTTTCAAACGATGTTTCAATGTGATGTCCATCAAAAAGCTCAACTGCATCACGAATGACTTCCATCGGATAGAAATGCGAAGGTTGTTGCCGCCGTCCCCCAGCTAGAGGGCTCAATCGGTTAAAAAGCATAGCGAGCTTGTCACCAGAAGCCTTCAAGTTTGGAATTTTTTTCTGATAAAACCTATGGGCATCATCTTTGGCGGTACCAGAAGCAGACAACAGCGCTTTCAATCGCAGTTGTAGTTTCTCCGAAGTGTTTTGAACGTAAGCTGCTTCGGGGCGCCCTTCATGCAATACCTCAGCAAGAATAGCCCCTAACGAGGATTTTGCTTCAAGCACTCGCTGCCGCTCACGCATTCCTTCGATGCGCGCGGAAAGTCTCTCACTTTCAGCATCTATGATACGCTCGGCTTTTTCTTGTTCGTTGGGGTCAAGTAACTTTAAAAATTTTCGCACGCGTTTAAGTTCGGAAAGCTCTTTCAGCTCATCAAATGTGCCGTTGCGCGATCGAGCAATCCCCGCTTTATCTCGAAAGTCGAAGCGGCGCGGCTCCAACTCCGCTGCAAGAAGTCTCTTGACGGAATTTGTCAAATTCATGAAGGCTTCGTTGTCTTCAAACCCTTCGCGGCTACTGCGCTCAAAGAGATTAGATTCTTCTTCGCTGCCAACCTTGAGATAGCCTGCAATTTGGTTGTGCCCAATTCGCAGAGATGGGTTTTGAACGCGCCGCGTATCCAGTGCGAGCCAGTCGTTCGCTTCGTCACCGTAAGGTCTGATTCTGAAACCTTGTCTATAGATGCTGACCCCGGAAATGCGGTTCAGAACCTGTTTGGCTTCGTTGGCTGACATGTCCCCAAGGCCTGCGTTTCTCATGTTACTTTTTACGGCGTCTGACTCACGATCAAACACATAAAGCTGAACCCCTACCTGTCCTGGAGAACTTTTCTGCGCAATTCCGGTTCCAGGCAGCACAATTTCTTGTGCCCCCTGTCCAGCACGATGATTAATAAACTCACCTTTGAATGACCCGTCGGCTTCCAGTGTGCCGGTCAGCTGATAGTCGCAAGCCGTCAGTAGCGCAAAGGGGTGAATTCTCTTTCCGGGCCCAGTATATACAACACCCTCGCTTCCGGGTTCGGCATCGCCAAGGATTTCGTTACCGTCGAAGCCACATGTTTTAGGCGTACACTCGGACAAGTCCATGTATACTTTAAAGTCTTCTTGGTCTTCACTTCGGACCAAAAAGGGAGACAATAAACGCCGTAGTTCTTGGTGGAGTTTGGCTAGCCTTTCTTTGGTCCAATCCTCGTGCAACCGGTTAATTTCTATGGTTGTTCCAGTAGGACCATCGGTCGATTGCTCTAGATAGTCGATCTCAATATCAGACAGGTATACATCGTCATTAAATATGTTCCAATCTAGCTCAGGAATCAGTATCGAAACGCCTTGATCGTTCAATGACGTAGTTGAAACAAGCGACATCGTTTGGCCAAGCTTCGCCGCGGCAAATCTGCCGATACCCTTCGACCCCATCATTATTCTTTTCTTCTTAGGTGAATGCCTAGACTTAAGTTTGGACGATGTTGCCGGTTCCATCCACTTTGTCTGAATGTCAGAAAGCGCCATACCGTGACCATCATCTGAAATCGAGATCCTACCATCACCCTTCTCCAGCGGTGGAGCAAACTTGATCGCAACATAGGTGGCATCCGCATCATATGCGTTTTTCACCAACTCAATGACCGCAGCTTCCGGTCCGCTGATGAGTTGATCACCAATTGTCCGGATAATCCTTGCCTTGGGGTGAAAGCGTAGAACGTTCTTTTCAGTTTCTTCCAAGTTTGCCTCCGCAACTTCCAAATTTTTGCCCAAAGACCTTCATCCCTTGCCGTTTCGTCAAAACCAATTCGAAGTATAGTGCATAAGAAAAATTGACACTTGTTCTTGAATAGTAGGTAGTGGTCGAAGTGTTTTTCGGGGTCGGCGGCAAATTAGTGATCACATTTTAGTTGAATTTTTATCCGATCGATCGTTCGGTCAAGATCATCATTAATACTGCATTCCCATATCGTTATGGTTTTCCAACCCAGGCTCTCTAGGAGTTGAACCTGTTTTTTGTCCCGCGCGATAGTGTCGCGAAACTTCAGTTCCCAAAACTCTGTATTAGTTTTTGGTGTCGTAGCGAAGCGGCAATCTCGATGCCGATGCCAGAAACACCCATGCACAAATATGACAGTCTTGTATTTGGGTAGAACGATGTCGGGCGTTCCCGGTAAGCCCTTCACATTCTTGCGGAAGCGAAACCCCTCTTTGTGCAACCGAGAGCGTAGAGCCGTTTCCGGTTTGGTGTCTTGCCCCCTTATTCGGGACATATTGAACGCACGCTGCTTACGTGAATGCACATCAACCATCTGCATTCTCTGGATCAAATAGCTCAGAAACTATGCTGGCAAGTTGCAGGGCTAGAAATGGTGGCACTGCATTGCCGACTTGCTGATACTGTTGTGTGCGGTTGCCAACAAAATAGTAGTTATCTGGAAACGTTTGAAGGCGCGCTGCTTCCCGAACAGTAAGGCTTCGACATTGCTCAGGGTCAGGATGGATATAGTAGTGCCCGTCCTTGGAAATATGGGACGTTATCGTCGTTGATGGTAGCTGCATCGCTTGCACGCGAAACCGATCACCGAACCCCCTTACTTTGACTTTGTTTGTTTTGGCGTCCCTTATATTGCGGTGGGAAGGGAGAAATCCTTCGGGCCAATGTTGCAGTTTCGGTGTACTACCGAGTTTCTCAGTTGCCAACGCCGCAAAAAGATAGCGTCTCAGATCGGAGGCCATGTGAGTTCGAGTTTCATGCTGAATAATGCCCTCCAGTCGTTCGTCTGCCAGCCATCGCGTTAGCTCTGAACTGGCTTTTGCTTTCGTCACATGGGGCAAAAAGGCATCACCACGTTCTAAGTCCGTTTTGGTTCGCTGCGAGATGCTTTCATACTTCTCGAGGATGCCCAGCGCGTTTAGTGTGTCCCTGTCGCATTGATCCAGCTCAAATCTTAATGCACCCAGCCAATTTTGAGCGTTGTCAGAAACTCGAGAGACACCACTTCGCAAACGAGGCAATCCGCCCAAAACACTCCGAAGGTCAACAGAGTTGAGTGGGGTTAGACTCGCAGGTGTGCCCTCAATGTCCTCTCTGAGGCCTAGGATAATCACACGGTGGCGGGCTTGCGGGATACCAAAGTTTTCGCACCGTATTAGAAAATCTCTATCACGAAGTTCAACGTCGTCTTCACGAGGAAGAACAAAGGAAAAAAGCTTGTATCGGTACCTCTTTCCCTGACGAAACCCATCCAACTCGTCAAAAAGCTCGTCGTTTTCGAGCGCAGTCCACGGGTTCGAAAGGTCTTCTCTCATCTGTTTGAACACGGGAATGAATTCGTCAGCGCGCTCTGGGTCTGGTATCCGAGAAGATAACAACCCCTTCACATTCTCCATCACGAAAACAGATGGCTGGTGGACTGCAACTATTCTGAGGTATTCTCGATACAGCCTATGCCTGTGATCGTTATAGAACTTATTCAGACGATCAGTTTCGATCCGCTTGATACTATCTTCGTCTAGGTCGTCGTGAGAAAGGACTGCACCCAATCCAGTCATACGGGACCGACCTACAAGGGAATAGGCTTGGCAAGGAGGACCGCCAAGCAATACCCATTGCTTGGCGCCACTCAGAGCCTCTCTGATACGCAGATGAAGAGAAGCTTCCGCTACCCTGCCGAGTTCTGCATTCCATACGCGGCCTTGCGCCGCTTCCCACTGGTCATACTTACGCAGCTCATACAATTCGGCCTGACCACGAATGACCCTGTAGTATTCTTCGGGGAGATCAGAGCCCTCAAATTGATGCACAAATGCACGAAGAGATAACGTTTTCGAGGCGACTGCGTCTTTCTCGATTGATAAACGCGATTGAAAGTGAACGTCCCTGCCACGGAAGGATCCAAATCGCGAAAACCCTTCTCCTAAGCCGCCAGGGCCAGCAAAGATGTCAATAAATGGTATGTGCATGTATCGGGTGCAGTCTTTTTGCGCAGTAGATCATGTAATGAGCTGTTCTGCCAGGTCAGAAACGCGGGGCATGTAAATTTTTGAGAACCGGTCAATAGATTGGGGGCGGGATACCGCCATCACAGAAATGCTCCGGTTTGCTGTTTGCGGTCAACACAGCCGATTTTCTTCGATTTCGAGCCAGACGTTTGATGCAAAACTGTCAAATAAAACCGTTCGCGCTTCCACCAAGTGGACTTAGGTTCAATGCGCTGCCCCATTTGGGCGTGCACAACTAAGCTTCGAACCTTGCGCGGGTTCTCTCGATGAACGATCCGATCTGATCCAGCGGATCATCTCCTCTTTCGGCTTTAAGAGCCAACTCCTTTAATAGCTCCCTACCCACTCTAACGGTGGGATTTCCCTTTCGTACCAATTCGGGATCGAACTCGACCGAATGAGACCACATGCAGTTTCTCAGAACCCATTTCTGGATGCCACTTGGTGCACCTCCCTTTCGATTGCAGAAATCTACAGTCATGCCAGCTAGTAGGTCTGCCAACTGGATAGTCGGATGTTCTTCTGAAGATCCAAACTCGATTGGAGCAACGAGGTTCCCCCGGAGTTCGATAGACGTTCGACCATTAGTTACCGGAACCGATTGATCTTGACCGACCCAAGCATTGAAATGGTCCGCCATCTGAGTAAGCGGTTTTGAGTCGTCGCACAGGACCTGAAGTCTTGGATGGCGATGCCCCCACCACTGAAACAGCAAACTGAATAGAGACGTCGAAGTTAGGTCCAGCGCCCATTTCCCCGTTTCATCATTCCCCGGGCGTAGATGTTCCGTTTCAGCAGCAATTCGATCCGCATATCCCACGCAAAAACTCTGAATCCTTTCCATCACGATATGATGTTGGCCGTTTGCGCCGAACAAATCTGGTGCGTCAGCCGGCCTAAATGAGCGCATAAATGCCTGCATTTGGGTGCTTAGCCCAGAATAGTCTGTGCCACTGTCTCGCATCAGGAAGAGGATTGCATTCATCATGTAGCGGTGAAAATCGATACGATAGAAAGCAAGGTTGTTCTCGGACAATACAGGTTCGAAGAAGTACTCAAAGAACTTTCCAGCCAACGCCGCGCGCTTTTCGAAAAAAATTACTCTCGATCTTCGATCTGTAATCTCGCAAATCCGATCTGATAGCTCGTCCCAGTCGCGGCGTCTCTTGAGGCGAGTGGCTTTTAGTTCACCGCCCTGAAGGCGGAAATCTGTTTTTAACGACTCTAAGAACTCACTTGCTTCCGGTGGCGAGAGATCGTGTGAAGCGTAGACAAAGTAAGGCTGATCTTCGTTAAGTAGATCGGGGCCTGTGAAGCCAGACTCGTCAAACGAAATCAACGTCCCGGATTCTTCATCAACCGGCATGTGCAGTACCTCATTAATGGCACGGGCTCTGCCAGAAACTCAGTAGCGGCCGCGGGCAAGAATTGGAACTCACACTACCGAAAGAGGTAGCTCTGGGCTAGTAACAAGGAACTAACTGGATGGAATTTTTGAAATGACTACGATGGTTTGCTGGAAATCTGTCGATCAAAATAAGCGACAGACTCTAAATCTTTGTTCTGACAGTCGGTTCGGGGATGATGCGGGAAATGTCTGGGACTGCGGAAAGAAGTTGTTCTTCTCTAAAGTTTTTCCGGATGTGTTCGGATTTGTCGGAGAGGCGCTGCCGCCGCAAACGGCGCTTGCGCAGCTAATAGATGCAATAGACACCAAATCGTTAGGTGCGCGCTCACCAGATCCGGCTCTGCGTGTGTCAAAATACAAGTCATACCTTGATGCTACCATTGGGAGCTTTCCTAAAACTCGATCCGTCGAGATAGTTTACGCGACGCGCGACGACCGACAGAATTCTCTACCACTTCAAATCTTTTCCATTTTCTTCGCGCCTGGAAAGGGGGCGGGAAAGACTACAGCGATTCAAACGGGCGGTGCGCAGTCAATGCTCATCCGAGCTTTTGGTACTGACGAGAATGACTTCATGAAGATGTACGCTGCTGTGCATGCCAAACAGCAAGGATACATGAGCCGAGCTGTTTATTGGGCATTTATTGACCATTTGGCCTCCGGCGCAGATAAGTTTACCGGCGGTTCACCCCAAATAGTCCGGCTAGGAAGTGCCGGACCGGCATCTGCTGTCGGGATTTCACACAATGGAAATCGATACTTGCTTGGTTTCGAACTTGATGCTTCTCAACTCGGAGAGACCGAAGTTAAGGATTGGCACGACGAACTGTATCAATATGTCGACCCTGTATCGGCACAACCTCGGTCAAAAGCACAGCGAATAGCCAGACCCCGATGACCTGTCGGATATTCCAATCCGCTCAACAAAATGGACATTAAGTGACTGTCTGCTTTCCTCGCTATGTTAGCCGCGTTGTGGGCCTCAGCAGCCATCTATATCGGCGATTTGAGTGCACCACATCTTCCTGATGGGTCTCTTTGCGAGTTCGCTTATGTCGATCAAATTTCGTACTTCATCTACCACGTGGTACTTGACTGGATGGCCGACACATGCCACCTACCACGAAGTAGGTGAAGGAGGCTGATTATGAATTTGATTTCTGATGCTCAACAAGCGCTGGACAATATTGACCGGTTGCAAACCGAGTTGGCTCAATCCCCAGAGTTGGTTGAGAGGCTTGGCCTTGTTCACGCTTGGTATGTCGATACGCGTGACAAAGACCATCCTCGCTTCGGCTTTTCAAAGTTCGTCGGTTACAAGAAACTAGATTCTAAGATTTATCTTGATAATTACAAAGACTTAGATGGTCGCAATACTGAGTGGATCCTTAAGGATTTTTTTGATGAACTCCAGCCGGGGACCACGGACTATCAGCATTATCATGAAGAACTAACGGACTGGCTTGGCGGCATGGGGCGTTCGCCTAGGAAGAAAGTTCGAATAATGGTGTTGAAGCCCCAGTTTTTTGATCAAGAAATGGACGAAGACCGTCGGCTACTGGAACTCCTAAAGGCGGTTGTGGCGATGTTACCGCTCCAGCAGAGGCTTGAGCTTCGCGGCTATCTCTAGTGATCTATCGCTGCTCCTTACCGCCCAGTGCAACCCTTCGAGGACTGGGCGGTTTCTGTCCACCAATCACATAGCCGCTTTGTTGTTTAGATTGCTTTATCGATTGCTCCCAATTGATCAGCAAAAACGACCCTAACACATCAATGTATGATGTTGGCAAACCGATGCTGAGTGTCCCACGCGGTGATTTGTGAAGTGAGATATGCGAGAGCGTTCGTTGTTGAGGTGCCTACAGACTCGTCGAATGGGTAGGGTCAATTAGTAGGGTCCTACAAATTGGGTTAGTAGGGCATTAGTAGGGCGTGGTCGTCAAAAGCTCTGAAACGCTGTGCGATGATGTCCAAGGGCGAATCCTAAATTAGTCAAGCAATTGTAGAGCCTTATGAGACTTCCTGTGGCGCTGTCTACCACCGTGCAATAACTCGACGTTAAAATTCGTAAGCGATGGGTCGGGGGTTCAAGTCCCTCATGCGGCACCACTCTTACTTTTGACACCCATAAAATTTAGAAATGGAACCAAAACTTTCGATAAGTTCGCAAGGTGAAGTTTGCACTTTGTTGAAGTATAACGTCGGATTGATGCCGCCAGTTTGACTTTGTAGGGCTCCAAGCTTGTTTTTGACGAAGGTACTGATCTGCGAGACACATTACTATGCGTCAGCCCCCCTGCCCAAGAATCCAGCCGAAAAATCGAAGTATGAAACTTTTGTAAAAGTTCGCAATGTTGATTGACGCCACAAATCTATTTCCATATTTCATGAAATATGATAGAAGAGACTGCAAGCCAACTAGCCATCCTCGGCCATCCGCAACGCATTTCGGTGTTTCGCATGTTAATGCGACGTTTTCCTGACACTGTTTCCGCAGGCGAGCTGGCGACAGAACTGGACATCAAGCCCAGCACCCTGTCGAATTACCTGAACGCCCTGCAGCGCTCAGGTCTGGTGACGCAAGAGCGGTCGGGAACCTCTCTGCTCTATTCAGTTGAAATGAAAAATGTGCAGCACATGCTCGGCTTTTTGCTGAATGATTGCTGCCGTGGTCGCCCTGATATCTGCATGCCCTTGGAGCAAGGAAACAGCAAAATGACGGATCGGAAATTTAATGTATTATTCATATGTGTCGGCAACTCGGCGCGCTCCATTTTTGCCGAGTCACTACTGCGAGATATTGCCGGCGATCGGTTCAATGTCTTTTCTGCTGGAACCAAACCTAGTTCCGAACTGAACCCATTCGCGATGCAAGTTCTGAAAGACAAGGGGCACAACACCGATATTCTGCGGGCAAAGAACATATCCGAATTTTCAGGCCCGAATGCGCCAAAATTGGATTTTGTGTTCACCGTATGCAACAAGGCCGCAATCGAAGAATGCCCCGCCTGGGAAGGCCAGCCGATCAGTGGCCATTGGGGCATGACTGACCCGGTCAACACCGAAGGCACCGACGCCGAGAAAAGCCTGGCCTTCCAAAACGCCTACGGTGCTCTCAAGCGCCGGATTCAGGCCTTTAGCTCTTTGCCCGTCGAGAGCCTCGACCGGATCGCATTGCAATCTGCGGTCGATGACATCGGCAGAACATCTGTTGAGGAAGAATAATGACGACCTACGCACTGAACGGCCTGGGCCGGATGGGAAAGCTGGCCCTGAAACCGTTGTTGGAAAAGGGCGCCCGGATCGCATGGATCAACGATGCGGTTGGCGGCCCCGAAATGCACGCTCACCTGCTGGAATTTGACACGGTGCATGGCCGCTGGGACGCGACGTTTGAACATGACACCGACAGCATCACCATCAATGGCACCCACCTGCCTTTTATCGGCACCAAAGATTTAACCGCTCTGCCGCTGGACGGTGTAGACGTGGTGATTGATTGTACCGGCATCTTCAAAACCGAGGCCAAGCTGACCCCGTATTTCGAGGCTGGTGTGAAGAAGGTTGTAGTTTCCGCCCCGGTCAAAGATGGTCCGACCGCCAATATCGTCGTTGGCGTCAATGACGAGACCTACGACCCGGCAATCCATCAGATCGTGACAGCCGCATCCTGCACCACCAATTGTCTGGCTCCGGTTGTCAAAGTGATCCACGAGAATCTAAGCATTCGCCACGGCTCAATGACCACAATCCATGACGTGACTAATACGCAGACTATCGTGGACCGCCCCGCCAAGGACCTGCGCCGCGCGCGGTCGGCGCTGAACTCGCTGATCCCGACAACCACCGGTTCGGCCACGGCGATCACGCTGATCTATCCGGAACTCAAGGGGCGTTTGAACGGTCACGCCGTGCGGGTGCCGCTGCTGAACGCCTCACTGACCGACTGCGTGTTCGAGGTGGAACGCGAAACCACCGCTGAGGAGGTCAACGCCATCGTCAAAGCCGCAGCCGAGGGCGAGTTGAAGGGCATTTTGGGTTACGAGACCCGCCCACTGGTCTCGACCGATTACACCAATGACGAACGGTCTTCGATCGTCGATGCGCCCTCGACCATGGTAGTGAACGGGACGCAGGTGAAGATCTATGCGTGGTACGACAACGAGATGGGCTATGCCCACCGTCTGGTCGACGTGGCACTGATGGTTGGAGCTTCGCTGTGACACAGCGGCCCAAAGGTTTGTCGGCCTATATCGCGGTTACGGCGGCCTATTGGGCCTTTATGCTGACCGACGGAGCCCTACGAATGCTGGTGCTTCTGCACTTTCATACGATGGGATTCTCTCCGGTACAGCTGGCTTATCTGTTTGTCCTGTATGAGATTGCGGGCATCGTCACCAACTTGACTGCAGGCTGGATTGCCGCCCGGTTCGGGCTGACCTCCACCCTCTATGCCGGGCTGGGACTGCAGGTTTTGGCGCTGCTGGCGATGACACAGATTGATCCGAACTGGACCATCGGGGCTTCGGTGGCATTCGTAATGATGGTGCAGGGAGCCAGCGGTGTAGCCAAAGATCTTGCGAAAATGTCCTCGAAATCTTCTGTGAAGTTGCTCGCCCCCACCGAAGGCGGAGGGCTGTTTCGCTGGGTTGCGATTCTAACCGGATCAAAAAACGCCGTAAAAGGGCTGGGCTTCCTGCTGGGCGCTGCAATGCTTGCGACGCTGGGATTTATGATGGCGATCCTCGTTATGGCGGCTGTTCTGGCAATCATCCTGATTGCGATAATTGTCTTTATGCCACCAGGGCTGCCCAAAGGGCGCAAGGGTACAAAGTTCTCCGAGGTCTTTTCGAAATCGGCCAACGTAAACTGGTTATCGGCTGCGCGTGTCTTTCTGTTCGGCGCGCGGGACGTGTGGTTCGTGGTCGGCATTCCGATCTATTTCTACGCCGTGCTGTCCGATGGCACAGAAGAAGGCAACCGCGCCGCGTTCTTTATGATCGGTACCTTCATGGCGGTCTGGGTCATCCTCTACGGAGCCGTTCAGGCCAGCGCACCCAAAATTCTGCGCGCGAGTGAACGTACAGAAGGCGACCTGATCCGCGCCGCCCGCAGCTGGGCCGCGACGCTGTTTTGCGTACCCGCCGCGCTCACCCTCGCCGCCCTGCTGTCCTCGGGGCCGCAGGCTTGGCTGACCGTTGCACTGGTTCTGGGCCTGTTGGTGTTCGGAGTCATATTCGCGGTGAATTCTGCGCTGCATTCTTATCTGATCCTAGCATTCACCAAGTCTGAACGGGTGACGATGGATGTGGGCTTTTACTACATGGCCAACGCAACGGGCCGCCTTGTGGGCACCGTCCTATCCGGCTTCACCTATCAGGTCGCAGGGTTGCCCCTGGTCTTGGGCACTGCCGCTTTGATGGTCGCGCTGGCAGCGCTGACCTCGGGCAAGCTCACCGATCAAACAACTGAGGCGTACACATGAGCATCTTTGAGCGTTATCTGACCGTCTGGGTTGCCCTTGCAATGGTTGGTGGAGTTCTGATCGGCCTGGCCGCACCAAATCTTGTCGCTCTTGTGGCTTCTGCCGAAGTCGCCAGTGTCAATCTGGTGGTAGCTGTTCTGATCTGGGCTATGGTTTACCCCATGATGGTCGGTGTCGATTTCGGCGCAGTCGTTGGTGTCGCGCGCCAACCAAGAGGGCTGATCGTGACGCTGGTGGTCAATTGGCTGATCAAACCATTTACCATGGCTCTGCTAGCGGTACTTTTCTTTGACTATTTCTTCGCCCCCTGGGTTCAGCCTGAAGATGCAGCACAATACACTGCGGGCCTGATCCTGTTGGGCGCGGCCCCCTGCACCGCGATGGTGTTTGTTTGGTCCCAACTGACCAAGGGCGACGCGACCTATACGTTGGTTCAGGTGTCTGTGAACGACTTGATAATGGTTGTGGCCTTTGCCCCTATCGTGGCGTTCCTGTTGGGGGTCACCGACATCTCGGTCCCGTGGCAAACACTGGTATTGGCCACAGTGCTCTATGTAGTTCTACCCCTGATCGCTGGCCTAATCACACGCAGAAAGCTGGGCTCTCAAGCGGCCATCGACGCTTTCTCAACTAAGGTGAAGCCTTGGTCGATCATGGGCCTGATCGTCACAGTCGTCATCCTGTTCGGCCTGCAAAGTCAAACCATTCTGGCAAAACCTTTCGTTATCGTTCTGATCGCGGTGCCTATTCTGATCCAAAGCTATGGAATCTTTGCGTTGGCCTACGGTGCAGCTTACGCGCTGAAGGTTCCTCACCGCATAGCTGCCCCCTGCGCCATGATCGGCACGTCGAACTTTTTCGAGCTGGCCGTTGCCGTCGCCATCAGCCTATTCGGCCTGAACTCTGGTGCAGCCCTGGCAACAGTTGTGGGCGTTCTGGTCGAAGTGCCGGTGATGCTTTCTCTGGTGGCATTTGCCAACCGCACCCGTGCCCGATTCCCGGATCCACTGGATACGCTCGGAGGCAAAGAGCTTCAGTCTTAAGGTCGGACAAATTCACTGAGCATGATGAGGGTAGCCAATTTTATTGGGCGTTACAGTACTTTAAGAATAAGATGATATTGGCTCTGATCGGCTAATTGGATGAGTCTTCTGCTCAGGCTTTGCCTACTTACCGCAAGTTCTAAACGATCTCTTGTGTAGGTGCCGTGATGTTTCGACAAAAACGCACAGAGTCATCACCACAACCGTCGCTAGAAAGCTCGTCACTATCCTGCATAGCTTACCTAACTGGCCCCGAACCAGAGAAAGCACCATTAGATAGGGCAAGAACGGCCCTAACACGCCATTCACAGCGTCGGCTCGACGCTGCGACGCGGCCCGTTTGACTGGGTGCGCGCAGCAATTTCTATCCACAAATCCAAGCCAATTTGCGCATCGCGGACATAAAGATCAAAGCGACATGAGCCATTTCTTGAAAATTCTTACCGTAACCCGTTCCTGGTCGCCGCGTCGGCACACAAAGTAGAGCCCGCGATCCAGTGGAATACGGCTTTCATCGAGACGGATCAGTCGTCCAAGCTCCAAGTCCCTGGCCGCCAGAAGACGTCTGGCCAATGCCACACCCTGTCCGTCAATTGCAGCCTCCAGCAGAACAGCGCTATCTACGTATTTGATGCTCTGCGAATTGATCCGATCAGCGCTCAGCCCAACTTGCGCTGCCCAGCTTTCCCATCCGACGTTGAAGGCATCGTGCAATAACGGCAGGTCAGCCACGTCCTCGGCGCGCATCGGTAGGCGAGTTTTGCCAACAAGGGACGGCGCGGCCACGACTACCAGTTCCTCTTGTCTTATCTGCTCATGATACAACCCGTCCCAGCTAGGTTGCCCAAACCGCAGGGCAACATCCACCTCGGACGTATCGAATTCCGCAAAGGCATCATTTGTGTCCAGCAACAATGCGATACCCGGATGTTCTTGCTGAAACGAACTCAGTAGCGGCACAAGCCATTTGAGCGCCAACGACGTCGACAAAGACACCGTAATAGACTGGCGGTGATGTAATCGCTTCACCTCCGAAACACCGAGTTGCAAGGCCGAAAACGCCCCCCGCGTTGACTGATACAGGCGTTCCCCGGCTTGGGTCAGTTCCACGCCATTTGGGCGGCGGTGAAAAAGCGTCACGCCAAGATGCAGTTCCAGCAACTTGATTTGCCGGCTGATCGCCCCGTGGGTGACGTTCAGAACATCCGCTGCCTTGGTCAGGCTGGAATGGGTTGCGGTTTCGTCAAATGCCTGAAGGGCACGAAGGTGTCTGAGGTTTTCCGCCATATGAGAAAATCTAACAGCAATGTTCAAAAAACTCGATAGGAACTGCCGGTTTACTAGGGCTACCCTGAATTCAACCCAGAAAACCTCACATCATCTGCCCAAAGAAAGGACATACCATGCCCGATACCAAAGTCGCGCTGATGACAGGGACCGGACAAGGCATTGGCCGGGGCTGCGCCATTGAAATGGCAAAGGCAGGCTACAAGGTCTCACTGATGTCCCCATCCAATCGCTCGGTTGAATTGGCAGAGGAGCTTGGGGGCATTGGCCGCCGAGGCTCGGTGCTGGATGTCGATGATTTGCAAGCGATGATCGACGACACCATGAGCAAGTACGGACGTATTGATGCAATCGTCAGCAATATGGGGCATGGGGGTACAGTACCGGAAGCCATTAAAACTGTCGGTTTCGATCCTGACTTTGATGGCCCGCTTTTGGAACTCAGCGATGAGTTGTGGCACGAAAGTCTGGACATGTATGTGCTTAACGTTGTGAAGATTGCACGCATCGTCACGCCTATTCTGATCGAACAAGGCGGCGGTGCGTTCGTAAATATCTCGTCCATGAATACAATCGAACCGCGAGCACCCTATCCCATGAGCATGTTGCGCGGTGCTCTGCACAGTTTCTCAAAACTTTATGGTGATCGCTATGCACGGCATAACATTCGCATGAACAACCTGCTGCCCGGATTCTGTGAGAACGTTAACCTGTCAGAACAGGCCCGCCGGGAAATCCCCGCTCAGCGACCCGCAACCTTCGAAGAAATTGGGCAAGCCTGCGTGTTCCTCGCCAGCGATGGAGCCAGGTATATCAATGGTCAGAGTATACTGTCCGACGGCGGGATGAACCGCGCGGTAAGGTAGCAAAGAGCCAAAGAAAGATGATCGTGACGACGTTCAAAGATAATCTTGATATAGATGGGAACGTTTCCGGGCCTGGCTGGAACAGCAGAAGATTATTGCTGGCGTCTGGCCGCCACCGTTAGGATCAATTTGCCCAGGGTAAGTCCTATTGGAAACACCACTGATAAAGGCAAAGCGGGCGTTCGCACAAAATGCCGTGAATGGCGGCTTCCTGGCCACCCATTCAGTCATACGAAATAGCTTCCGCGCCCCCGCTGTCGTAGTGCGGCCCTAACAGTCCGAAATCACAAGCTCCTGGCATTGGACGATTGGAATGCCGCCACTCAAGCAGCTTCAGATACGAGTATCAGCATTTCTTGAAGCGCCGGAAGATAACGTAAAGACACTTACCCTCAAATCCGACTTCTTCGCAGACCCGGTCGCTGAGGTCGTCGGCGCCAAGCGACAAAATTCAGTGGGGAGATTGTACGTTCATCAAGCATATGTCACGAGCTGATTTCACCCGTATTAGGCAGAAACCAACAAAATGCTGCAGTAAATTGCGAAACTAAAATCTTTAAGATGAATCACCTTCATGCCTCTTCGAATTTTTAGAATGTTGAAAAACAATCGCTCCCTGTCAGTTTAGCGTGCGCAATCAGGCCTTTCTCAGGATGGAAAAGAGAACCCCAATGGCACAAGATCTCCTCGCTCAATTGGATGACAAACTGCGCGCCAAGCGTGAATCCTTTGACAGACTACCGGTGATCGACATCGCGCCGCTGCTAGACGGCAGCGACAAACAGCAAGTGGCGAAGGAAATCCGCTGGGCGCTGTCGAATGCTGGCTTCATGTATGTAAAAAACCACGGCATCACGCAGAGCTTCGTTGATCAAGTTTTTGACGTGACCCGCCGCTTCTTTGATCTGCCGATGGAAGACAAGATGAAGCTGCATGTGAGCAACTCGGACGTGGCTTTGCGCGGCTATATCGAGCCCTTTGGAGAGAACACCGACCCGACTAAAACCAAGGACCTGAAAGAGTGCTTTGACATCGGCACCGAGCGCAACGCAATAGAAGGGCCGTTTTTCGGCCCGAACCAGTGGCCCTCTGTGTTGCCGGAGTTCAAAGAGTTGGTCTACGGCTATCATCAGAAGATGGTCACACTATCCAAACAGCTGCTTGGCGGCATCGCACTGAGCCTGAACCTGCCGGAACACCATTTCCAAAGTCTGATGCAGAACCCGATCAGCATCCAACGCCTGCTGCACTATCCGTCACAAAAAGGAGTGGTGGACGAAAAGATCATCGGCATCGGCGCGCACACTGATTACGGCAACCTGACCATTCTGGCTCAGGATGATGTCGGTGGCCTTCAGGTCATGAATCGCGAAGGTGACTGGGTAGAAGGGTCGCCAATCCCAGGAACGTTCGTAATCAATATCGGGGATCTGATCCAGCGTCTGACGAATGACGTTTACCTGGCCAACATGCACCGTGTCATCAACACGTCGGGTCGTGAGCGCTACTCGATTCCGTTTTTCATTGATGCCGACTATGATGCCGTTTTCGAGCCTCTTTCTTCGTGCATCTCAGAGGACAACCCGCGCCGCTATGGCAGTGTCACATGTGGCGCTCACAAGTTTGGTCGCTTCGCAGCCAGCTACGCCCATCTGAAAGAAGCAGTGTAAAGGATAGGTTGCGCATAATGCCGATCGAACACATGGCCGGGGTCCAACTAACGGGCCACGGCGGGATTGAGAAACTGGAATACCGCACCGACATTCCGGTACCGATCCCCGGCGAGGGCGAGGTTCTCATCCGCGTGACCGTCGCCGCGATCAAAAACACCGATATCAACACTCGGATCGGTTGGTACTCCAAAGCGGTCACTGCCGATCCTGAAGCCGGCGGGGCCGATGGGTTCGAAATGGTAGACAATGACGATGCCAGTTGGTCAGGTATCCCGCTGACCTTCCCGCGCATTCAGGGTGCCGATGCCTGTGGCTACATCGAGGCCGTTGGCAAAGGCCTCGACCCTACCCGCATCGGTGAGCGGGTGCTGGTTCAGACCATCCAGCCCCACCGCGAGGCCGAGCCGTTCTCGTGCATCACATTCGGGTCGGAATACGACGGTAGTTTCGCGCAATACACTGTGGCCAAGTCCGAGTTCACCCATGCGATCAATTGCGACTGGACAGATGCGGAGCTTGCATCTGTCCCCTGCCGCCTATTTGACGGCGGAAAACATGCTGCATCGCGCGTCTGTTAGGGCCGAGCGCGTGCTGGTGACCGGTGCCTAGGGCGGCGTCGGTTCAGCCGCGGTTTATTTTGTAAGCGGCGCGGGGCCTATGTGATCGCTATATCGTCAGCCTCAAAGGCTGATGAAGTGCGCGCCCTTGGCGCGGACGAGGTGATCGACCGCAATGCCGATCTGGTTGCGACGCTGGGCAAGATGTCGGTGGACGTGGTGATCGACCTGGTGACAGGCCCGCAGTGGCCCAGCATGCTGGAATTTTACGCATTGAAACCGATACGGGCATCGAGGGTTAGGGGAAAGCACTCCATTTGGCTCGACTTACATCGCCTCCCACTCTCGCGGTGTACGTGCGGGGATTGAAGAGATCGTGCCATATTTGATTGGCCGCAACCCGCGTCAGGTGGACTGGATCAATGACGCGGTGGACGAAGCTCTGGTTGGGCACAATCACGCCAAAACCGCGCTCGATATCGCTTGTTGGGACATCTTCGGCAAATCGGTGAACTTGCCGGTTTGCGAATTGCTCGGTGGTGCAACCGGCAATCGCCTTCCAACCATATCGTCCATCTATGCCAAAGACCCCGAGGACATGCGCCGCCGCGTGGCGGAGCACCGTGCGATGGGTTGCTGGGGACATTCAGTCAAAGTCAGCGTGCTGGATTCCGAAGGCGGACCCGCGCTGGACGCAGAACGGATCGCGGCCTCGTTGGCAGATCGCCAGCCGGTCTGGACTTTGTGCTAGAGGCCCCCTGCTCTTCCTGGCGCGAAACACTGTCATTGCGGCAACGTTGCGATGTCCCAATAATCATCGACGAACTGGCCCAGCAGGATCAGGATATCACGCAAATTGTATCTCAGGACATTGCGGATGGGATCGGTCTGAAAATCTCGATGGCAAGCGGTCTAACTCGGGGGCGCCGTCACCGGGACATTTGCCGCTCGGCAGGTCTGACGATCAGCGTGCAGGATACGGTCGGCTCGGCCATCGCTTTTGCCTGGACAGTCCATCTGGGGGCGACAGTTCCCGAACGCTACCTTCGCTGCATTCTGGATTGCCGGGATATGGTAACGCTGAAAACAGCAGAGTTAGATGCCCCCGTGGAACACGGTGGCGTCCTGCCGCCAAAAGCTCCAGGGCTTGGTATTACCGTCGACGGGTCGGTTCTAGGAGAGCCAACCGTATCGTGGCAAATTTGAACTCCACTCCAAAGAAACTTTGCTATTCGGAGGCTTGGTAGCACTCAAGGTTGCAACGACAATTTCTGCACCATGATTTTTAGTACGCGTGCCTTATCCAGATTTGGACCACCGCCTTAACGCAGACGTCAAGTTCAGGTAATGTATGCGCGCATCTGTCATTTGCTGATTTAAGCCGTGCAGCTAATTTCTAAGATACGCGTTTGAGGCACGAAACGAAATCCTCAACTCGAAAAGCGGTCTGGACTGAAAGCCTGAGTGTCGGTCTGGAGAGGCCGACCCACAATTTCATCCGCCACCAGCCGGGCCGTTGTTGCGCCCAACGTCAAGCCCAATTGCCCATGGCCGGTTGCAAAGCTGACGTTTGCCAGCCTTCCGCTGCGGCCAATGATCGGTCGGGTATCAGGTGTCAGAGGCCGCCGGCCGAACCGGCGTTCGGCCTTGCCCGTCTGCAACCCTGGCAGAACCCGCCGTGCCTTTTCCACCAATATGTCCGCGCGGCTCCAGTTTGGACGCGCCTCGACCCCGGCAAACTCAATTGTCCCCGCGACAGCAAGCGCGCCGTCGTATGGTGTAATGCCGAACCCGCCTTTCGCGTAGAACACGGTGTGGGACAAATCGACTCCGCTGTTCTTTAGAGCCGTGGAATAGCCGATGACGCCTTCAATCTTCAGCGGAACGCCCAGCTCTGCCGCCAGATCACGGGACCGCGTCCCCGCAGCCAAGACAAACTCGTCAGCGACAAAGGACCGACCATCTTGCAGCTTCACGGCCGTTACCTGACGGCCGTCCCGTTCAAAGCCCGCTGCACTGCCAGAGACGACCACGCCCCCACGATTTAAGAAAGTTTCGTGCAGCGCTTCGACCAGTCGCTTGGGCTCGGTCACAAAGCTCCAGTCCCGCAACAGGGCGGCGAATTTGAAATCCGGCGCAATGGCCGGGTCGATGTCATGCGCATCCCCGCCGCTGACTTCTTCGATCGAGCACCCCAGCTCGCGCGCCAGATCAAAGGCCGCAGCCATGCCGGCGCGATCATCATCACCATCAAACAGCTTGATGACAGGACGTTCTACCAACAGCTCAGGTCGCCCGACATCGGCCAGTTGAGCCTTGAAATCCTCAGTTGCCATAAAGGTCAGCCGCGCCAGATCCGCTGCAATGGCCCGCATTTTCGAAGGGCGCGCATTGGCGACAAATCGGGTGAACCACGGCGTCAGTCGCAGGGCCGAGCTTGGGCGCAACGTCAAAGGTGCCTTGGGGTGCATCAATAACCCGGGAACTTTCAGCAGCATTCCGGGCTGAGACAGCGGTACGATCTCACCCACGGCGATACACCCGCACGAGGCCCAGCTGGCCCCCTCACCCACCGGACCCGGCTCGATGACGGTGACACGGAACCCCTCGGCCTGCAAAGCCAGCGCGCAGGAGATACCCACGACGCCGCCGCCGATCACCACCAGGTTAGGCATGTTGTGTGACCTTTCCTACAACGCCTGCAATTGCGCCAGCAGGTCCGGCGCAACCGAAACTCCGTTCACTTGGGTCGCCGCGCGGTTTTTCAGCCGCCCATCACCGGGCACGCGCGCGGCTCCGTTGCCCTCGATCTCGGCACAGATGCGGGCGATGTAATCGTTGAATGCAGGGTTGCCGAACCGGCTTGGGTCAATAGCGATAAGGGTTGTCCCGCCTTTGATGTTGAGGGCTTCAAAGGACTCGCGTTCCTGATTGTCGACCGACAAGGTGCCGCCTGCCAGCGCCGCACCCAGCACCTCGATCAGGAAGGCAATGGCGGCACCTTTGTGTTCGCCAAAGGGCAGCAGGCTGCGGGTTTCCAGAATGGCGTTCGGATCGGTGCTGGGTTGGCCATCGGTATCCAGCCCCCCGGCGCGCGGCAGGTCATGGCCCTCGGCCGCGGCCATCTTGATATCCATCAGAGCCACCATCGAGGATGCCTGATCCCAGACAATCGGCTCGCTCCCCGGACGCGGGCACGCAAAGGACATCGGGTTTGTGCCAAAGACCGGGCGCACCCCACCCTGCGGCACGACCATGGACAAAGAGTTCACGACCCCCAACGCCACAAGCCCCGCCTCAGCCAGCGGCCCGGTGTCAAAGCGCAGCGCGCCCAGATGGTGACAATTGGCGCATGTAAAGGCCGCAATCCCGTTCTCGCGCGCCATCTCAATCAGCTCTGCCCGTGCCGCCAATGCAGCTACCTGATAGAACCCGTTGTCGCCATCGCCACGTAACACACCGGGCGCTATTCGCCGGATTGACGGCGCCGCCTTCGGGTTGGCGTAACCCGATGACAGATATTGCGCATATACCGGCAGCAAGCGCAGCCCATGGCTGCGGGGGCCATCACGTTCGGACATTCGCACAAGATCAGCTATGACTTCACTGCTGTGTGCATCAAGGCCCGCGGACACAAGGACGGATTTGGCCAATGCCTTCACCTCTTCGAGTGAGAGCGTTTTCGTCGGGGCGTCAGTCATATTCCTCATCCTGTCCTTGTGTCTGGCTGGCGGGCGCTTGCACGCCCGTGTTTTCAGTTACGAGTTTTGATATTCCAGCTTCTTCTTGGCAACAAATTCGTCAAGTGCCCCGCGCTGATCATCCGGCATCGGCGGCTTGACGTAATTGTCCAACATGCGTTGCGCCTCTTCGTTGCCGACGGTTTCGGCGGTCTTCGACCCCTCTGCTTCCCACTGTTCGAAACTGTCATTGTTCTGCAGCGGGTTCATGTGCAGTGGGTTTTCCCGGGTATGGTCCGTCCCCAAGAAGTGACCACCGGGACCGATCTCGGCAATATCATCCAGGATTGCGTCCAGGTTTTCCTCCTCAAGACCGCTGAAGAACCGGTGGAAGCTCTCAAGCTGCCGGGTGTCCTGTACCCATTTCGAGTAGCTGACCCCAAGCGCGCCTTCCAGAAATCCGGCCGAATGCACGATGTAGTTGGCACCGCCCAACAGCACCGGCCACATGGTGTTGGCCGTATCGAACGCCGCTTGCATGTCCGGAGTTTTTGAACCCGTCCACATTGTGCAAGTCCGCCACGGGACACCATAGAAACGGGCCATCTGACCCACCAGAAGGTTCATCAATCCCGGCTCGGGCGAGCCCATCATCGGCGCACCGGTCTTCATCGACACACCCATGATCGCCACGCCCAGAACCATCGGAGCTCCTCGCCGGATGATCTGGCTATAGGCCATCCCGGCCAGAGACTCGGCGATAAGCAACGCCACGCCGCCTTGCGGGCTAGCCGGTGTCGAAGCACCCGCCAGAACGAAGGGTGACAACAGGCAAGGCTGATTGGCGCTGGCGTAGACACGCAAGCTTTGCAGCATGGTCTCGTCCCAGACCAAAGGCGTGTTGCAGTTCAGCAGCGCCGCCATCACCACATTGTTGTCCACGAATTCTTCGCCGAACACGATGCGGGTCATCTCAACCGAGTCGCGCGCGGCCTGTTCCGAAAGCACCGACCCCTTGATCGGCTTGTCCGTCAGCGTCAACGCGGCATGAACAAGCTCGAGGTGGCGTTGTGGTACGGGCACGTCCTGCGGTTCGACCGGCAGAACACCCGGCACCATCATCGACTGGCTCATCTGGCTGAGCTTAAAAAAGTTGTGCGCGTCTTCCAACATCGACGGGCGCCGCACACCATCCAACCCATAGACAAACGGGGCGCCATAGGCATTGGCGAATACCGAGTTCCGGTTCCCAACGCGGAGCGAACGATCGGGGTTCCGCGCCGCATAAGCCCATTCCGACGGAACTGCCGAGATCAGGTCCATCAACATCTCTCGGCCAATGCGGACCCGCTCACCCTGAACATCAGCACCGAACTTCTTCCAGTCGGCCAAGGCCACCGGGTCACGGAATTCGATACCGGTGGTTTCCAGGATCGTCATGGCGGCATTGTGAATCTTCTCGACCCCTTCGGGTCCAAGCAGATCAATCGGTCCGATTTTGCGGTTCAACGTCGGCAGGTAAACCGGCGGCGGATTGGTGCGGGCCTGCACCCGCGCCGCGCGGCCACCCCGGCCCGAACGTGCTCTTGCTTGTGTCATTGCAACCCCTCCAGATCAGGCGCGTGCGCGGGCACTTGTTGGGTCTACGGCGCAGGTGTCGATCACCTCGGCGTCACGCATTTCATTGTGCACCAGTACCTGCATCTTTGTGCCCGGTGCGGTCATGTCCTGCGGCACCAGCGCCATGGCGATGTCATGGTTGCAGTAATACGAGAACCCGCCCGAGGTGACGCGACCAACCAGTTTGCCGTCCGCATAAACGCCTTCGTCAAACATCACGGATGTATCGCAGAACGGCAGCTTTAAGGTGACCAGAGTGTTGTAGCCCCCAGCTTCCAGCTGTTCCTGTAGCACCGCTTTGCCGATGAAGTCGCGCTCAACAACCTGGCCGCCAACCTTCTCGGTCATGGCAACGAAGCGGCCCAGATCAGCCTCGTATGGAGTTAGGTCCTTGCAAATCTCGCGGTTGATCGCGCGATAGGATTTCTCAAGACGCATCGACTCCAAGGCTTCGAGGCCGAAGGGTTTTACACCCGCTTTCAGCAACAGATCGACGAGGTGTCGATTGTAGCCGACCGGATGGTGCAACTCCCATCCCAGCTCACCAGTGTAAGAGACACGCAGAAGGTGGACGCCTTTGGCATAGCCAACCTCACCCATCTGGGCTGACAGCCAAGGGAAGGCTTCATTGGACAGGTCATTGTCTGTCAGTGGTTGCAGGATGTCGCGCGCCTTCGGCCCTGCCAAAGCAATGACACCCATTTGTTCCGAAATGTCTTCCAGCACGACCGACCCATCCTTGGGCAACAGACGTTGCAACTGGTCCCAGTTATAGGCACGCCAATTCGGGGTCGAGATCAGATAGAAGTCATCCTCGGCATAGCGCACGATGGTGTATTCCGCATCCATGCCGCCATTGTCGTTCAACATCAGCGACAGGGTCATACGGCCCACCTTGGGCAGTTTGTTCGCCATCAGGCCGTCCAGCCATTTGACCGCGCCCGGTCCGCGCACCGTGAACTTGGTCATCGGCGACATTTCGATGAAGCCAGCCTCTTCGCGGGTGCGGCGCACCTCTTCCTGCACCTGTTCCATGTGGTCGGTGCGGCGGAAAGAGTGCTCGGGAATGGCCTCTTCCGGTGACTTGGCAAACCAGCGGGGAAATTCGTAGCCGTTGAAGCTGGTCCAGACCGCGCCTTGGGCTGTCAGCAGATCGTAAGAGCCCATTGTTTTCATCGGGCGCGCATCGGGGAAGTCTTCACCCGGAACATGCGCGTTCATATGGGTGCCCCAGGTCTCGCGCACCTTGTCCATGGTCCAGCGCTTGGATGCGTAGTCCGAGAACCGGCGCGGGTCGAGTTCCGACATATCCATGCCCGGATCTCCATTCACGATCCATTTCGCCAGTCGATGGCCCACGGTGCCACCCCAGAGGATGCCGCCCGGCATCCCTTCGGCCAGCCACAGGTTGTCATGCCCCGGTGCGGGACCAGCCAGAGGCAGCTCGTCCGGTGTCATCTGGAACGGGCCGCGGGTGTTGGCCTTGATACCGACCTCACCCAGAGTCGGGACGCGTTCGATGGCGCGCTCCCACTGAGTTTCCACGGCATCGAAATCTTCGGGCAGCAGGTCCGCCCCGAAATCCGGTGGCACGCGGTCTTCGGCAAACAGCTTGAGGTCTTTGGTGAACTCATAGGGGCCGAACTGGATGCCGCCCACGTCCTCGCGCAGATAGGCGCCGTAATCCTCGTCACGCAGGATCGGGAATTCCTGCAGGCCTTGCGCGCGGCGCTCTTTCAGCAGAGGCACGGTTTCGGTGGTCCAGTATTGGTGAACGATCGGGATACAGGGCAAATCCAGACCCACCCGGCGCGCGTTTTCGCGGGCATAGTTGCCGGTGGCAAAAATCAGGTGTTCACAGGTGATTTCGCCCTGGTTGGTGGTCACCTTCCAATGACCATTGTCCAGCTTTTCGTAAGATTGCGCTTCAGTGTTCTGATAGACTTTCGCGCCCGCATCCCGCGCCAGCTTGGCGAGGGCCATGGTGATATCGGCCGGGTTCACATAGCCGTCTTCGGTGTGCAGGATACCGCCACGAATGTCGGGGCTCTGGTTTAGCAGCGGATGAATCTCAGCGATCTCTTCCGGCGTCACCAGCTTGCAAGGCACGCCTGCGGCTTCGGCGATCGAGATATAGGACTGGAACTCATCCCAGCGCTTTTCGGTATTGGCGACACGCAGCTGACCCACTTTACGCAGCCCGACCGAGGTGCCCATCTTTTCTTCGACCTCGGTATAGATGCGGATGGTTTCCATCGTCATCTTCGACACATTGTGCGACCGCACAAAAGTCACCAACAGACCTGCAGCGTGCCAGGTCGATCCCGAGGTCAGCGTCGTACGCTCCAGCATGACCGCGTCTGAACACCCATGTTCGGTCAGGCCATATAGGATCGATGCCCCAACGCATCCGCCACCTACAACCACCACTTTTGCGTGCGACTTCATTCTATCGACTCCCTAATTTGCGCCGAAAATCGGCCAAAAACCCGGACATTCTGGCAAATCGTTGATGCCGGGATTTTCCGAGAATGTAGGCAAGTACGTCACCATGATCACTGCCATGCTGCCCGAGACAGGCACACCCCCGAATGCTGGTAACCAACATCGCGGGCAGCGGCCCACCGGGCAATTGCAAAAAAATTCACATTGCATTAGTTGAAGTAACTCAAAATTGGCTTTTTGTGCTTAAAAGTCGGAAACTCAAGGATCAAAGGTCAAACCATCTTGCCCAAAGGCCCCTATGAACTCCCTCCGGTCAGTTCGTTGATCAGCTTCGAGGCCGCTGCGCGCCATGTCAGCTTCAAAAACGCCGCGACAGAGCTGAACGTTACCCCGGCGGCCATCAGCCACCAGGTCAAGTCCCTGGAAAACGAAGTCAATTGCGCGCTGTTTCGCCGACACCATCGCGGAGTCGAGTTGACGGAAAGTGGGGCTTACCTGCTGGTCGCATTACAACGTGGGCTCGAAGGAATCAGCGAGGCGGTGCAACAGTTGCGTCTGCAATATGACCGGTCCGGTGTTACGATCCGGTCCAGCACGGCCGTAAGTTCGCTGTGGTTAACGCCCCGTCTTGCACAATTCTGGAAAAGCTACGGACATATTTCGGTGACACAGGTAGTCACGGACCTGGGGTTCGATTCATCGAAATGCGATATCAGCATTCGCTACGGTGACGCCTCCGAGGAAAAGGCCCGCTGCCATATCCTGTTTCGCGACCGCATCATGGCGCTCGGCAGCCCGCGATTCTTGGAGCAGAATGAGATCGAGCGCATCGAAGACCTCGCCCGCATTCCCCTGATTCATCTTGACGCGCCAGGAACAGGGTGGACCGGTTGGCGCGAATGGGCAAGCCAACTGGGTTACGACGGACCTTTAAATTCTGCACATCGCGTCAACAACTATACCATTGCGCTGCAGGCAGCTCGGGACGACATGGGGGCTGTATTGGGTTGGGAGGGTCTGACCTCGGAACTCGTATCGTCCGGAAAGCTGGTCAGTCTTCTGCCGCAAACACTGTCCTCTCCACTTGATTTTTACGTGGTACTGCACAACAGCGCATCTGATAGTGCCGAACTAATATATCGCTGGTTGGCAGAAAACTCTTGAGCTTACTAATGGCCTATTGGTTTTGAAGGTGAGGATGTCCCTACTTACCTCGATTTGCCATTGTGACGAAAACCTCTGCGGATTCTGTCATTCTGGCAATCCTGCGCAAAGACCTGTTCCGATATCCGACAACGCCCTCGCAGCCTTCGTCATTTACTGGCTATGTGTCCTGACCCTGGCACCGGCCTCAGCAAGCCCGGCTTCACTGCCCCCTCAATCGGGAGCCCCACACAAAACCAATGGGTCAAAGCGCGGGAAAGGGAATTACACCAAAGACATTAGATCTTTAGCCAAGGACTCTGTCGCATTGCGATAGGTGTTGACCACAGAATTTATTTTAGCGACCTTGCCATCAAGGTCCCCTTGCAGGCTGGCCAAAATCTCTTCCGCCGAGTGCACCTTGATTGCGGCGCCGGCAGCATCCAGCCTTTCGAAGTCTGCGTCAAAATTCCCAGTGCAAGGGCCATGCAAAATTGCATTGCCAAGGTTCGCGGCTTCCCAAGGGGAATGGCCTTCCGTTTCATCGTTGGTACCGCCTATCAAGGCAGCCTGCGCGAGGCGATAAAGTAGGCCCAAATCTCCGAACGTATCTGACAAGTACACTTGATGGGATAGAGTTGGGATTTCACCCCTGGAACGGACTGCATGTGGAAGTGAAATATTGAATGCCCGCTTTGGGTAGCGTGGCGCGATGATCAGGAGGGCATCTGGGTACTCAGCAAGTAGCCGTCGGTGGGCGGAAAGCGCCAATTCTTCGTCTGCCTGGTGCGAGGGCGCCGTGATCCATACAAACCGCCGCCCGAGAATAGCCCGCAATTTTTCAAGTTCCGCGGAGTCACAGCTAAGTGGAGGTGCTGTGGGCTTGATCGGCCCCGTGACTGGCGCATCCGTGATCCCGAAGGTTCGCAGACGATCCTGAGTCAACTTATCATTGGCTGTTACAAGTGCCATTTGGTTGTATATATAGCTATAGGCCGCCACAAACCGAGATTTCTTACGCCAGCTTTCCCTGTGCATTCGGCAGACGACATGCGCTTGCGGGATTTTGCGCCGGGTGAGTTCCAACACGAAACCCGGCCAGACGTCTTGCTCAGCCCAGATGCACAGATCTGGCCGCCAATGGTCAAGAAAGGCGTTTCGATAGCGAGGCGCGTCAATCGGTAAAAATTGGTGGCGAGTGCGTGGCGGCAAATTATGCAACAACGCCTGACCCGCCGCCTTGGTACCCGACGTGACGAGGAAATGCGCATCCGACAGGTCTGCCATGATATGCACCAAACCCCGAATAGAAAGAACCTCACCCAGCCCCAATCCATGAAACCAGATTAACATCCCGTCGGGTCGGGTGGCTGAGGGGTAGCCAAGGCGCTCGCGCCAGCGTTTGGGGTCTTCTTTGTCGATTTTGATCCGTTTTTGCAGATGACGCCTTGCAACCATCGGGCGCAAGTGGGTCGCCCAATCATAGGCGCGTAACATGAGGGGTACGTTTGACATGATCACGAAGGCGCTTTTCAATTCACTCTGCCATATGGTCTCAGGCTGGAGGACTGACACTAAGCGACTTGTGGAAGCCCCCGCCGAGCCAAAACCATCATCGAGAACATAGCGCTACATCTAAATATGTCTATAAAACTCACCAAATAACTGTCCTGTCAGGTTGTGTCGCGTCAGCGAAAGCCCTCTTGTGTTTGTCTGTATTGCGCCCTTCAGCCAGAGCGACTGAAAGCGTGCACCAAAATTCAAACATCGAGTGCACGGTCCCGCGTTTGAGTGCTGCATAGGTTCGCAATCACTCGAAAGGCGGTAACCCATTCTTCTCCCCTGGCTTTCCCCAAAAGGGATTCCTACGACAAAATTATTGAAATGTTGGGAAACGCGGCAGTTTTGCCTCGCAAAGTCGACCGCAGCTCCCATCCTCAGAAGATGCTTGCCCGGTAAGTCAACGTCTTGGATGCGTAGGTGATACCAATGTTCATCCAGTTGCTGAGCAGTTCGTTGCGCTCGGGAATTTGCGACCACTGCCGTTCACGTCCGCAGCGAGAAGATATTTTTCTGGTGGTATAGTGGTGATCGAGGTCCTTCGGGACCCGTCGTGTGAAGTAGAAGACCCCTGCTTTCACAAATGAGAAGGGAACGGTTTTGTTCTCCAGCATGTACTACGCCCTTGGTCAGCTCCAGTTAAAACTGAAGGGAAACAGTAGCTTACCTGCTGAGAATGGTGCCCGGGGGCGGAGTACAAAAACCGCCAAAACTCCGATACTTAGTGAAAAGTGGGACACTCCAACCTCCCACGTAATCATTATGTTTTTCAGGATTTTTGTCCCACCAATTTCGGAAATTTCGCGCTCGGGAATCCAACCCGTGCAGGTTGAATAACTAGCGCCGCCCCTCAGCGACAAGGGACGGAGCCAAACGGGCTTCGCCCGGCGCAAAGAGAAGGAACCTCTATGCAGGAGAAACATATTAGGATTGAGAATGCAAAGCAATCGCATAATCGACGTGTTGCCCTTGACGTGGCAGCCACCGGTAATCGCGTGTTCCCAGTGCGAGTGCGGCGCATGAGCGACGGCAAGAAACACGCTCGACCTTTGATCCAGTGGGGGACCGGCGCAACAACCGACCCGGACGAGATCCACGCTCTTTGGGATAAGTATCCAGACGCCGTGCCGGGTATGGCGACGGGCAATATCTTTGTTGTCGATCTGGACGACCGCGACGGGAAAGATGGCCTGTCCGCATACAAAGGTATGAACCTCGATCCCGATGACGCCCTGTTCGTCGTTCGCACACCGTCCGGGGGCCTCCACTTGTATTTTCGCGGCGTTGACGACCTGACTATCTCACAAAGCGATATAGCCCCGGGCATCGACACGCGAGGCCACGGCGGCTTCGTGTTCGCCCCCGGCGCGCGAACCGTGTTCGGCGAATACAAGATTGAACGCGGCGACCTGTGGGACCTCGATGAATTGCTTTTAGGCAAGCTGCCTGAGCGAATTCGAACGGCACTCATCCGCAAGAACGAAGTCTCAGAGGAGGATCAAAGCGAACCCGGGGAATACGCCGCTGCCGAACTCATGAGGCCTCTGTCGTTCATCCCCAGCGACCTACCCTACGGCAAATGGGTAGACATTCTAATGGCAATCCACCACGCCACCGGAGGCTCTGAAGCCGGGCTGGCTTCGGCGCAGACGTGGAGTTCGGATTACCCCGGCTATAACCCGAAAGAAGTGCGCGACAAGTGGCGTAGCTTTGTCAAAAGGTCCGGTTCCAAGATCACCGCCGACACGCTTTTCGCCGAGGCCCGCAAACATGGTTGGCACTCTGTCGCTGCCGCCAATTTCGAAGATGTAGACGACCCGGAAGACGACTTTTCGGACCTGTTGGGACCCGAGCCCTTGCCCACCAAAGTAGGAGGGCTGACCTTTCAGACTCCCGGCCAACTGCGCGACCTGCCGCCCCGGCACTATGTGATTAAGAACTTCATAGCGCCCCACCAGATCGGCTGCATTTTCGGGGAACCGGGCGCGGGTAAATCCGTTCTAGCCCCCTATCTGGCCTACATGGTCGCAACGGGGGCTGGGTTTTTCGGCCTAAAAACTCGCCAAGGTGGCGCCTTCTATGTCGCCGCAGAAGACGAAACCGGAATGGCTTCGCGGGTCGCTGCCCTTGCAGACGAACTCGGGGCACCAGATCAGTTCAAATTGGTTTTGGGTTGTAGTGACCTTTTTTCCGGGCAAGTCGAAGGCAAGGGCAGCCCGGATTTCCAAGCCCTGCTGGAAGCAATCACACTATCTCGCCCCAGACTCGTGGTCATAGACACTCTGGCGATGGCGATGCCCGGACTGGAAGAGAACACCCCCGAAGGTATGGGGTGTGTCGTCGCAATCGGGAAGGCCCTCGCCCGGCATGGCGCGGCAGTGATTTTTGTTCACCACGGTACAAAGGCAGATGGCAACACACCGAGGGGCAGTAGCGTCTTCAACGGGGCGTTGGACGTTTCAATACTGGTGAAGAAAGCCGATCCAAAATCGGGGATCATCAAAAACCACCTCAAGAAAAACAGAAACGGGCCGACTGACCTCGATATAGCATTCAGGATCGGAACGCGGAACGTCGGCGTTGACATTGACGGCGACACAGTTTCCGCACCGATCTGCGAACCATGCTCTGCGGAACCCGACAATGAATACAAACTCAAAAATCCGCCGCGCGCGGTGTTGAACCATTTGCGGACGCTCTTCGAAACCGATGGTTCACCCGTGACCGAAGACACCTGGCGCAAGGAATGCGTCGCCGACGACCAGGTCTCAAAAGCCAAGGCGGACGGTCGACGAAGGGCATTCCGCAGGGCGCGTGATGAACTGCTCGAACTGGGCTTGGTGGTATTCGAGGATGGCCTTTACCGCCCAGTCGGCAAAGTGGAGGGCGCATTCGATGAGTGCGATTAAGGGTTTTCACTATTCTTGTGAAGGGAATTGTCTTGTTTTGTCTCGCTTGTCTTGTTTCTTGTCTTGTCGGCAAATCGGCGGCGCGACACACGACAGAACAAGACACACCCCTTTAGGGGTGTCTTGTATGTCTTGTCGCCCGATGCCCGGGATTTGTCGATTAGAGAAATCGGTGGAGAACCCACCACGCGACAAACGCAGTGATGATGCCACCCCACGAGAACGTGGCAAGTCCACCGACTGCGCAGAACACCGCGAACAGGAGGCGCGCGTTCATTGTTTGTCAACTTCGGCTGCCATGCCCTCAATATGGATATGCAAACAGTCGGTTTTCAACTTCGTTGAGAATTCCTCGGAATACCTGCGCCGCGAGCGGCTTGACCGTGTACACCTCCTTTCCCTTCCCAAATACTCAAAATTGGAGAAGTAGAGTGTGCAGGTGTAACACGCTCCATGAAAGCAGTTATTAGATCGAAAATGCGGTTAACCTCTTCGGCGGCAGAGTGAACCGCTGACCGTGGCTGTCTCGACCCGAAAAGACCACCCAAATTTTTCGGGAACCACAAATTCAGACACCCAGCAATTCACATTCACCTTAAAAAGAAGCTGATCAGCTCATTTCCCGTGGCTGCGCCATGGGTACTTTCCAGAATCGTCGAGAACCGCGCTCCGCGCGCCTCGCGGCGGAGCAATTCACCCAGGAAGGTCCCAAAGCGGTTTCCATCTCCCAAAAGAAATCGGGAAAACACGATTTCTAAATAGCTTGGAAAACAGGAGACCATCTTTTCCATTGCCTGAATGATCCGGCAACTTTTCCTTTAGGATGTGGTATTCCACTTAAAAGTCCCTGAGGGGTGCAATACGGCCCACAGCGGCCGTTTGCGTCAGCCGCATCGAAGGCCTGGTTCGAGCCCAGTATGACCGACGCTGAACGATACCCCAAAGAACGCGGAGCGCAGTTAAGCAGACTTTGAATGACTTTCTGCAACTGCCTATTCTTGCATTTTATGATAGCTTCACACTCTCCAAGGCGCAGCCTCCTAAACCAACCATTCGAACTCGGTTTGGCATTGTTGCTTTGAGTAAAACGTCGATCCTAAAAACTTGAAATCGTGCGTAAGAAATCAAGGAAACTCGTTTCCTTAGTATCTCGTCAGTGTATCAAGTATCGCTTTCTGCGTTTTGCCGTCGCTGTGAAAAATCCTGTTGGCAAGATACTCAGACGGGAAATCGGGCCATGTCCTGCGCATTTCAGTAACGAGTAGTTGTGCTTCTTCTGAATTCCCCAACTGATCGTGCGCAACGGCTTGGAATAAGAGCGAAGGAGCACTGACAGGCGCTCCGGCAGCTGGTGCGCCCTGAAAGGCTTCAACAACGTTTTCGTAGTTCCCGAGCATAAGTTGCGAAACACCCCAGATGTTTCTTGCACCAAACCTACCAGATCCTGACCTGGCTCTCTCCGGATCACTAACCTCGGCTGCAAGTTCCGGGGCGTTAGCCATGATTGCAGTGATACCTGCAAGGTCGAGAATATGGCCATCCTTCGGTGCCAGTTCGACGGACATTCTTGCATATTTCAATGCCTCGTTTGGCTGGTTTTTGACAGCCAGCACCCAACCATTTGCGCCGTTTGCCCATGCATCAGCAGGGGACAATTCAAGCGCTGTTCCAGACATTTCTGAGGCTCGACTGAAGAGATCGTTCCTTTGCGCTTCGTCCGGGGACAGCAATGCCAGAGTCGCCAAAACCTGCGCTGTTCCGGCAAAGCCGTCAGACAGAGCCGGGTCGAGTTCCACAGCGTGCTGGAACATTCCCAGTGCTATTTGCTGACGTTTGACATCAAAAACGGGAAAAAACATGCCTCGGGCTTGATCCGCAAGGTTGGCCGCCTGAAGTCTTGTCAAAGATTGCTCACCGAGTGCTGCACGTTCAGCTTGTTCGATGGATTGAGTCGTTGGCAAAACCTTCCTGTTTTTCTGGCTCATCCAGATGCCAAGCACAGCGGCCACTGCAAGGATCCCTAGTCCAGCTGCCAGCAGTTGCAGCGAAGGCCGATGCTCATCAGGCTCCTCGCTCTTCCATGCACTTGATGTGCGGTCTTCAATTGCGGGTTCGTATGAAAACCGCGGCTTGTATCCGCCGGGATCAACAAAAATGCGAACTCCCTCACCGTCCCATTGATCTTCGTAAAACTCGCGTAGCAGTCGACGCAGCCGCCTTGCTTCGACGCGAACGAGGTTTTGACCGCCAGAGCCATCAATGCGTCGCCCATAGACCTCCACAGCGATCGCCTTGCCTCGAATCTGGGGACCGCGACCCGCGATAGCTTCCTCGACTACGTATGTAAGAAACTGCTGGAGACGGGGCGAAGCTTGAAACTCGTCGCTCGATACAACGCGCTCGAGTGCTTCCCGGACAAGATCCGGCGACGGTTGCCCAACATGTTGATCTATCGGCAAATCATTGGCTTTGTTCACGGCAAACTCACCCCCAACTCACGGTGACTCACTTGGCTGGCGCGGTCAACCACACTCATTTCGATGTGAGAATAGATAGTGGGAGCCAGGATTTATCCAGTGACGGTGGACCTGATTGAAGAGATTCCAGAACTTTCCGATGCGCTGTCAGGGCGTATCGAAACGGATGCGTTACTCAAAGAAGTTATCGAAGACCTGAAGAAAGTTTCCGAGCTGTTGGATGACGTATCAATCACAGCCTCAGAGCGCGCGGAATGGGCCCACATCAGATCTGAACTCGTGAACGAGCTTCGCCGGATGGTGAAGCGCAATCCTCGCAGCATTTCCAATTGAGGGCATAGCCATGACAAAAGAAGACAACGGCAAAGATCTTAAGAACGAACCGAACCAGCAATCTGACGAAATCGAAAACCCTTCCCGGCGCCACGTTATGCAAGGACTTGCAGCGGGCGCGGTCGCAACGGGTGCCGTTAGTTACGGCACAGGCGCAGCGCAAGCGCACCAGAGCGATGGACCACTGGGCGAAAGCCTAAAGAACCCTTACGGCGGCAGGCCCGCGGGCGGTATCACGCTACCGGAGTATTTCCGGCCCACAAAATACATGACAGGTTCGAATGCGAACTACTTCCCCCTGTCCGAGGACCTCGGGCCCGACGAAATGCGGATTTCATTCTGTGGTTCAACCCCATTTCCACCCCGTGAAGATCAGGCTGGCACCTGTATTATGGTCGAACTGGGTAACGGAAAGAGGTTTTTCTTCGACTTCGGATCGGGCTGCGTCCGCAATATCATCGGGATGCAGGTTCCGGGTCAGTTAATCAACGACATCTTCATCACGCACCTACATGTCGATCACTACGCCGACATCCCTTACATCTATCCATTCCGGGCTTGGTCAGGAGGGTACACTCCGCTGCGCATTCACGGCCCCTCTGGTCGGACCCCCGAGCTTGGCACAGCTGGAATGGTCAAAGGGATGCAACAGATGCTCAAATGGCATTTAGAGGCCTTTGATGTGTTCCCGATTGGGGACGGCTACGAGATCGAAGTCAATGAATTCGATTTCCGTCAGGAAGGCGGCATTGTTTATGATGAAGATGGCGTCACAGTGCGCTCCTGGCCACGCAGTCATGCCAAGGACGGTGCCGTCGGATATCGGCTGGATTGGAATGGACTGAGCTTTGTGTGGACCGGTGACGGTCGTCCCGATGAGCTGAGCCTTGAATACGGCAAAGGCGTCGACGTGTTTGTGACCGAAATGTCCGGACAGGATATCGGTCAGTTGATGACCTACAAATACGGTCTGCCGCAAGAGCTGTTCAACTACACAATCGATACGCACCATACATCGCACTATGCGGTAGGGAAGATGATGGCTGAGGCGCGCCCACGGCTTGCAATGGTGACCCACTATACGCAAGACGAAGATATCGATGCCGAAATGCTTGCAGGCATTCGAGCCCACTATGATGGGCTGTTCGCCTGGGGCTTAGACGTCGCCGTCGTCAACGTTACCAAGGATGCAATCTGGTATCGAAAGGCTACGCTTCCAGGCAAATCCGGCTCGGTCGCACCTTTCCGCGAATTGGGCAAGATGGAAGCAGAAGGCAAGATCACGTTGCCGGATGAAATCAAGCCGCCAGCACCACGGTCATCACGTGCCGAACAGCAAGACCAGAAATACCGGGACATGGAGATCGATCCGAAAGAATACTACCCAGCTGATGTATTCCGGGCTCCCGATCCAGAATGGCCCAGCGATTTCGTTATCAAGGTCGATGACGTCATCCCGAACCGAAAAAAGAAAGCGGAGTAACGACATGATCGAATTTGGTTCGACATCCGCAATCCCTGTCACGATCCTTACCGGTTTTCTCGGAGCCGGTAAGACAACACTTTTGAACCGCATCCTGACAGGCAATCACGGGTTGCGGGTTGCGGTTCTGGTGAATGACTTTGGATCAATAAACGTTGACGCCGACTTGGTAGTCGGTCTCGAAGATGATGTGATGAGTTTGGCAAATGGCTGCGTCTGCTGCTCGATCCGAGATGACCTGATCGAAACGGTAGAAGCCGTTCTCGCCCGGCCTGAGAAACCGGAATACATCGTCCTTGAAGCAAGCGGAGTGTCGGACCCGTCATCAATTGCAATGACATTCACCGATCAGAAGTTTCGGGACATGATCCGCTTGGACAGCCTAATGTGCCTGGTCGATGCGGAACAGCTATTTTCTGCGCCGGAACAAATGGAGCTGAAGCTCCGTCAAATCGCGTTCTCGGACATGGTTATTTTGAACAAGGTCGATCTCGTCGACAGGGCGGCTGTTCAAAGGGTGCACGATTGGCTCGGGTCTCGCTTCCGTCGATATCGCCTGGTCGAAGCTGTCAACGCAGACGTCCCACTGGATATACTTCTTTCAGTTGGTCGCTTTGCCGCCGAACAGCTCGAAACAGAAATACCCGATCATCACGAACATGGACCGGATTGTGGTTGCCACCACTCTGATCACTCGGACAGCTTTTCTACAACTATGATGAAAGCTGAACGCCCGATAAGCTTGTCTTCTCTTCGGAGTGCAATTCGAAAGCTTCCAGGCGACGTTTATCGCCTCAAGGGCTTTGTTTTTAGCGAGGAGGATCCGGATCATCGCATTCTTGTACAGGTAGTCGGAAAACGCATGGACATCGCAAGGGATGGCGCATGGGGTCACCGAAAGCCCGAAACAAGGCTTGTTGCAATAGGTGCACCAGGGGCCCTTTCGGAATACGAGCTTTCCGATGCATTGTTGGCGACCGCGTAGCGGCGAGTTCGACAAAATTTGTTTGCGTGTGTTTGTGAAACTCCAACACGTAACAGCTCGAAAGCCCGCAGCGCTGAGGACCAAATGTGGAAAAATACCCTATTGCTGAAGCAGTTTAGGAAATGGAGCCAAGCGATCAGATTGCTCGCACCTGCCACTGCGTTTGTCTTGTCGGGAACGGCTTTATGCGCGCAGGACGTTTCAAGTCGAGAACTTGAAGATACAACCCCAAACCTCGGATTGCCGAGTTCAGCTGGAAAACAAGATGCCGAGTTGCTTTCTGCTTTCCACGGGCTCGAGGCGTTGCCCCGAGTAGCAAATCTCATTTGCAGAGGTTCCAGGGGCAAACACGGGATGCCTGTCATTTTTTCTACCGAGGTAGATCTGGAAACTTTGCAGGCTGGTGACTTCAGAGTCGTAACAAAGTCAGGCCAGTTCGGAACAATGCACTGCGCGTCAGTGTTGCCTGCTACCGATCCCGGGGAATTACGCACGGTGCTTCTCATCGGAGACTTTGGGAATGCTTCCGAGGATCCACCGGTTGAAGTCGAGGTTATTGGGCACCTGCATTCCATCGAAGGGACGCTTGACTACCGAGGCGCCGCTGTAGCCGTAACTCCGTTGGAAGACGGGCCGTCATTGATCTTTGCCGAGGTTGTTGAAGATTGGACTTTGGTCGGAAACTTGGGGCCACGCCGAACCAGAGGAAGCCTTTGTCCAAGTGACAACATCGTACAGGCCATTCGGGTAACTTGGGCGGGTGGCGTTACGCTGGCTAACGGCAAGGAACCTGGCGATGCGGAACGTGATCTGTACAGTATTACTGTAGTGGCCGAAGATGGATCTCAACGCACTGTTACTCCTGCGGCGCTTGCCGATCTGGGTGACGGGGACAATAACCACATGCTCTGCCTTGATACTAAGGATCAACCTATCTCGGTTTCTTTCCCGGCTGGTATTCTGACGGATCCGAATGACGATCTGAACCCTGCAACCAGCATATTTCTCACAAAACCCACTTAAGAAACTGAACAATAATTTGTTCGAATGAACTCGTAACCGAAAAGGTTCGGACGGGCCGGTTACGGGCTGCGAATATCAGCCTTTGGCCATCGCAAGGACAGCTCAAACCGGACATACATTGCGCCCATGCGAGCACCCCAGCATACTCAGGATCGCCTTACCGAAGAAGGCTTGCGGGGATTGGGGGCAGGTATCACCAAGGGGGTAAACCCATCGGCATGAGAGCGCTCGCCTGCGTAGCTCAGATATCCCTACTGTTATCGAAGGCTTGATCAATCGCAACCTGCGTTTCCTTAGAGAACTCGAGCGGGCACGGATATTGCGACCCGGTCGTCGCCGAATCCCCGAATGCCTCGACCTGTAATTTATACTGATCAATGATCGGGAAACGCCTACGCGAGACATCTCGACCATCTTTGTGCAACTCGACACTGGCTTCGCCATAGATCCTTGGGTTGAAGGGCGCCGTTACACGGATCAATCCTCCTTCACCGTGGAAAGTCATTTCCTGAAACAGGTTGAGACGTGTGGTCACGTAGGCCGAATAGGTGAAGCCAGGGAAGCTCGCCTGGATGTCGGTGAAGGCGTCCACGTCATTTTCCCATCGGATGCGGGACGAGATATCCTGCGGTTCTTCACCCGTTACAAAGCGGGTCGATCCCAGCACATAAACGCCAATATCGCGCAGCGCTCCTCCGCCGGTTTCAGGGCGATGCCGGATGTTCTCGACATCTTCTCGACTGTCGAAGGCAAAGATGCCGCTGACATGTACCAGCCGCCCAATCTCTCCGGATTGGATCAACTCGCGTACATAATGCCATTGCGGATGGTGCACGATCATAAAGGCCTCGGCAGCAAGCAAACCAGTTTGGTCGCGGGCGTCTATCAGAGTATCAAACTCGCCCGCCTGCAACGTCATCGGTTTCTCACAGAGGACATGTTTTCCGGCCTCCAGAGCCTTCAAAGACCACTCGACATGTAGGTGATTTGGCAACGGGATATAGACTGCGTCGATGTCCGGATCAGCCAACAATGCGTCATAGCTGTCATGGATCTTCAGATCAGGACACAAGGCTTGAAATGGCGCGTCCTTGTGCTTGGAGCCTGTGGCCAAGGCCACCAGTTTGGCATTGTTTGCCGCGTGAATTGCTGGGCCCATATGATTCAGCGCAAAGTTCGCGGCACCGAGAATGCCCCAATTGACCGTGTTCGACATGTTATCCCCATTAGTAGTTTGCCTCATCACCTCATAAGTGACGGCATTGTTCGTTTGTGTGGATCCTATCGGATCAGGTTTTCCAGAAGTGATTTTAGTTCTGTAGCCATTTGGAAGCTGTTGCTCTGATGTTGCTTTCGGCAGAACAACTCCGGGCTCCACCAACCCACATATCCCGTCGACTTCACAGCGTCGCACCATTCGCGCAGATCAAGAGCACCACTGCCGGTGGGCAAATCTCGCAGGACCCTTTCATCCGGAATCCCCCCCAGGAATGGCAGTGAATCGCACACATGCACGCCATAGATACGATCTTTGTCAATCCGAGCCACAGTTTCGGGCGTGTCACCCGACACATAGCAGTGCCAGAAATCCACCACCATTTTCAGGTTGTCCCGATCCGCCCTGTCGAGCAGTTCACATTGGTCTGCGATCGTGTTGACCGGTGCCCAACCCAGCGCCTCCAGATAAAGCACAAGCCCCCGTCCGGCAGCCATATCCGCGAGAACCTTCAGGTTCTTGGCTGACAGCTTGATCTGCTCAGCGCGTGGATAGGAAAGCAATCCGGCATAGCCTTGGATTGGTAGGTGGCTCGCGTGATTGCGAACTGACTGGATATCCACCGGCCCCGTCAGGATCTGAACACCCTTGGCCCCAACAGCAGCCGCGAGATCGAATAACTCTTCTGCCTCTTTCAAAAGGCGCTCTGCATCGTCACCTTGACGCTCGATATCCAGAAGAAATCCAATGCCCGGGATCCAGATGTCTCCAATCTGAGACTTCAGTTCATCGCGACAGAACCCTGCCGCAAGAAAGGCGCGCATCTTGGCTACTGACAGCTCGATACCGTCAAACCCCAAAGACGATGCGATCTCCAGATCCATCATCATCGTCGCATGCTTCGAAACAAGCGAATGATAGACGATTTTCTGGCGCGTATGCTCGGCGTCACTCACGCCCACCCCTCCTGCTGGTCTTGTTGACCAAGCATTGCAGGGAGATGCGCACCTAACAATTTCGCAAACCCACTCCTACATGCGCAGTCTGACGCAATTTCAGCGTCATCCTGCGTCGAAAAATGCGTGTTGCGAAATTGCGTGCTCGTCGTCGCACCGGGAAGATCCTTGTGCGTGATGAAGGAGGCAGAAGCGTGGATACTGCAGATATAGTAATTGTTGGTGGCGGCTCCACCGGGTGCGTTCTGGCCTCTCGTTTGTCAGAGGATCCGGAGTGCAACGTAGTCTTGCTGGAAGAAGGCCCGCGTGACTGGAGCCCCTATATCCACATTCCGGGCGCCTACTATAAAACAGCGCAAGGTCGGTTGCTCAAACGTATCCCGTGGGTTGCGACACAAGAGCGTAACGACGCCCAGCCAACCATGGTACAACCCAGTGTGCTGGGCGGTGGAAGCTCGGTCAATGCGATGATCTATATTCGCGGCAATCCAGACGATTATGAACGGTGGGAAGCGGAGGGCGCGACCGGATGGGGGTATCAAGATGTGCTGCCCTATTTCAAAAAGGCCGAGGACAACAACCGGTTCTGTAATGACGCACATGGCATCGGCGGTCCGCTTGGCGTTTCAGACGTTGACCACATTCATCCCCTGACGCGAGCATGGCTGCAGGCATGTCAGCAATCTGGGATGCCGTATAACCCGGACTTCAATTCTGGCGATCCGGCAGGATGTGGGCTGTATCAGATCACCGCACGAAACAAACGTCGCAGCAGCGCGGCAACCGCGTATCTGAATCCGGCACGCAAGCGAAAGAACCTCTCGATCGTGACCCGCGCACAGGTCACGCGGATTATCGTAGAAAATGGGCGGGCCGTGGGCGTTGAGTACACCCTACGAGGCAAGTCCAAAAAAATCAGAGCATCGCAAGACGTGATCTCGTCGGCAGGGGCGATCAACTCGCCAAAGCTTCTGATGCTGTCGGGGATTGGGCCGGCTGATGAACTACGCAGGCATGGCATTGAGGTACAACAAGACCTTCCGGGCGTCGGGCAGAATCTTCAGGATCACATCGAGATCTCTCTCGTCTATCAACTCAACGGACCGCACAGTTACGACAAGTACAAGAAGCCCTTCTGGAAGCTGATGGCGGGGTTGGAGTACGCGCTTTTCAAAGGAGGGCCCGCGTCCTCGAACTTGATCGAGGGCGGAGGGTTCTGGTGGGCCGATAGGTCCGAAAGGATGCCGGACCTACAGTACTTCATGGTTGTCGGAGCGGGCGTCGAAGAAGGTGTCGAAACCGTGCCAGGCGGCAATGGTTGTACGATCAATTTGGGACAAATCCGCCCCCGATCGCGCGGGGATATACGGCTTGCAAGCTCGGATCCGAGTGATTTTCCGAAAGTGAGGCCCAACTACTTCTCGGACCCCTATGATCTGGAGATAATCGCGCAGGGGACAAAACACGCGATGGAGATCATGCAGCAATCAGCCATCAGCAAATATGTTGAACAACGCCACGAACCAGCTCCTGGTCGCATGAGCATGGATGAGATTAAGGCATTCTGCGCCGCGCACGCCCATGCCGCCCTGCATCCCTCCGGAACCTGTCGCACGGGGACCGATCCAATGTCAGTGGTAGATCCGAAGCTGCGCGTGCACGGAGTGGATGGTTTGCGTGTGGCAGATGCCTCGATCATGCCCAGCCTGATTTCGGGCAACCCAAATGCAGTGTGCATTATGATCGGAGAAAAGCTCTCAGCCATGATGCGGAGCGCCTGACGAGATCAGGAGGTTACGTGGCGACCGGGACACTTACCTCGGCCACGGACAAATTCCGCGCAACCTGATACACCAACTGAACAGACCTCAACAGGCGAGGTCGGTTCGAGCCGATCGCCACTAACGACCAGTGGCGTCCTGCCCCATCAAGCAGAGTGATGCGCCAGCAGGGATCTTGCGTGGTGGCAGTTTCGTCCAGATGCACGACAAGCCGCGCGCCTTCCGACAGCAGTATCCGCGCCTTCTTTACGTTGCAGACCGGCAGCTCATTAAGCCAGGCTTCACCTGCCTTTGCCTGCCGCATTGATGCCTCATCCCTCATGTCGGCTGGCCCCGGCGCGATTGAAAATAATCAGCACTAAGCCCGCGCCAATAATGAAAGCCGCACCCACCAGTGTTCGCGGGGTCGGGACATTCGAGAAGAGGAAATACCCGATCAAACTCGCCCATGCGATTTGCATGTAGTTCACGGGCTGCAACAACGACGCGCGCGCAAATGAAAGCGCCATGACGATGCTGTATTGACCCACGATGTTGAATACACAGAGCAAGACAATGGGCCAAAGATGGTCGGGGTTTATTGCTTTGAACTGATCAAAGAAAAACAGAACGGGCACGATCGTTCCAACGGTGCAAACATAGAAAAGCGACGTCTGGGGGCCATCGTTGGTAGCAGTTAGCCGCGTAAGCACGATGTAGCTGGCATAGCAAACAGCAGCCCCCAAAGCGAAAACCACTCCCGTTGTATCGAGCTGATTGCTGGGCGCCACCGCGACAAGCAAGCCGATAAACCCGAGAACCAAAGCGATGATCGTAGAGCGAGACACTCTTTCCTTAAGCAGAACGACCGCCAACACGACACCGATCAGCGGGAAGAGGTGGAATATGGTCATGGACTCGGCCAAGCCCAGATATCTGTAAGACAAGCCGATCAGAACGATCTCACCGATCAGGATTCCACCGCGAGTCACGTTTAGCCAAACCCGCGACGTCCGCGCCATCGCGCCCAGCCCGCTTGTGAAGTGGGACACCGTCGAGACAACGACCAGCAACACGCTGAAGCGAATGAAAACCAGTTGCCAGATGGAATAGTGCTGGATCAGCTTTTTAGTCATCGCATCATGGAAGGAGAAAGCAATGGTTGCAGCGATCATCAGAAAAATGCCGCGAACAGCATTTCGATCCGATGATTGATGCCGGCTGGCCCGGTGTTCCTCTGCATGGACCAATAGCTTCGCCATCACGCTTGCTTTGACTTCACAAGGTGATCACCGACGCGCAATGCTTGGGCAGCAATGGTCAAAGACGGATTCACGGCCGCCGAACTGGGAAGAAAGCTCGCGTCTACCACCCAGAGATTGTCGTGATCGTAGGCCTTACAGAACGGATCAAGGGGGGCGGTTTTCGGGTCTGAACCCATACGAACCGTGCCACATTGATGTGACGGGGATTTGCTGCCGAACGGTTTGGTCAGGATAAGCTGATAGCCCGCCTTCCGGAACACCTGACGCATGCGTTGCACCAGCAGCTTATGGCCCTTCACGTTTGATGGCCGCCAGTCGAGAACAATCTTGTCTCCCTCAGGATAGACTCTGCTGTCAGGAGATGGAAAATCCTCGCTCATCACGTACCAATCGACCGCCCTATCGCAGAACCACTGAAGCAGGCGTTTGGGCATCCAGACCGGGATATTCGCCGCAAGGACCGGCGCAGAGATCTTGCCCAGTTGCTGCACATTTCCAAGCGGCAGACCTGTTTCTTCGTCATTGAGATAGAAGTCGTTCAATCCGAATACTTTGGAATGAATGGTCTTCCACGCCTTGCGGAGGTCATACGTGATCATCGCCGTAGTGTTGTGGTTCATGAAGTAACGACCAACCGCACCGGAAGAATTTGCAAGCCCTCCTGAACGCGTTGGGTGTTCTGATCTTTGAAGCAGGATTGCGGAGTTGACCGCACCTGCGGCGAGCACAACGCGATCTGCCACCATAGACTTTGCCTCACCGTCTTGCACGTAATGCACAGCCTCAATTCGACGGCCTGTTGGGTCTGCTTCAAGACGCGTGACTTGGCATCCTGTGATCAGGCTGACATTCGGGTAGGCAAGCGTTTGGTCAAGGGGACCAGTTTCCGCATCGATCTTTCCAGTATGTGTGTCCGGCACACCATCCCAAGGGCACTTTGAACGGCTTAACCATTTCTCGACATCGACAGACAGGGGCAAGGGCGACGGGTGCAGGCCCAGTGCCTCCAATCTTGCGGCCGCATCCCGGAGTTGCGGCTCATACGGAACTGCAGGGCGAGGTAGCGGGGCCGAGCTGGGAGGATCGGTCGGATCGACACCATGCGTCCCTCGCACCTGAAACAGTTGCTCTGCCTTAACGTACCATGGCTCCAGCTCGTCATAGCCGAAGGGCCATGCCACTGTTTCTCCTTCCGGCAATGCGCGGGCAGTGAAGTCGCTTTCGCGATATCGATACATCACGCAACCAAAGAACTTCGAATTGCCCCCGACATTGTAGAAGTTGCCCGGAGAGAAGGACTGACCTTGTGCGTCAAACCACCTTTCATCCGAACGGAAGAATCCCTTCTTGAAGATCGCCGTCAGATCGCGCGCCTCTGGGCAATCTTTCAGGTGCTCACCTCGTTCAAGGATCACAATGTTCGCCCCAGAGGGCGCAAGGGCATAGGCAAGGGTCGCCCCACCTATGCCGGAACCGACAATGATATAGTCGAACGAGCTCATCTTGGATTCTCCAGCAAGCCAGGCTTAGCAGTCCAGCCTTGCACCGCTCTCGGGATCAAACACGCAAGCGGCGCCAACCTCAAAATGTAGTTCTACCTGATCGCCTGTATCAGCTCTTGACCCAGGCTTGAGTTTACAGATCGCCTCGAGCCCGCTCAGATCAATCGCGCCAAACGTATCCGCACCAGTTGGTTCAGTCAGGTCAAGCGTGCAGGTCGTCGTGTAATAGGCGTCCTCCGCGGCATCACGCGGGTACTCTTCGACAATCTGCTCAGGCCGCATGCCCAACGTCACGACCCTGTTGTCATAGCTGTCGGGCAAATTGCGGGGATACGGCAGAGTGATGGATTCCAACCCATGGCTGATCGTCAGCCCCCACCCCTCAGCACTTTTGCGCGCCCGTGCCTTCATAAGGTTCATGGGAGGGGATCCCATGAAGCCCGCGACAAACGCATTTGCCGGATTGTTATAGATCTCGTCTGGGGTGCCCTGCTGCTGGATGTCGCCGCCTTCCAAGACACAGATACGCGTCGCCATGGTCATGGCTTCGATCTGGTCGTGGGTCACGTAAACGATTGTCTTGCCGGTCTTCTTGTGCAGCTTTTTGATTTCGGTCCTCATCTCGACCCGCAGCTTGGCGTCGAGGTTGGATAACGGTTCGTCAAAGAGGAACAGTTTCGGATCACGAACCAGCGCTCGACCCATCGCAACCCGCTGGCGCTGACCGCCGGAAAGTTGGCTTGGCTTGCGGTCCAGAAGGTGGCCGATCTGCAGAAGATCAGCGACTTTGGCAACGGCAGCGTCCCGCTCGGCTTTGGGAACACGACGAATTTCCAAGCCGAAGCTGATGTTTCCCGCGACGGTCATCGTCGGGTAAAGCGCGTAGGACTGGAACACCATCGCGATGTCACGCTCGGACGGTTCAAGATCGTTGACCACATTACCTGCGATCGAAATCTCACCTTCTGAGATTTCCTCGAGCCCCGCGATCATGTTCAGCAGGGTGGATTTACCGCAGCCTGAGGGGCCGACAAGGACAAGGAACTCGCCCTCGTCAATGTCGATATTGATATCTTGAAGGACGCGGACACTTCCATAAAGCTTGCCCGCCTTTTTGATAGAAAGACCAGTCATGATTTATCCTTTCACGGAGCCGCCCATAAGTCCGCGAACAAAGTAGCGGCCGGCGAAGATGTAGATGAGAAGTGTCGGAACAGCGGCGATGAATGCCCCTGCGAAGTGAACGTTGTATTCCTTCACCCCGGTCGACGAGTTTACGAGGTTGTTCAGCGCAACGGTCATCGGGAAGCTGTCATAGTCAGCGAAAGACACACCGAACAGGAAGTCATTCCAGATGTTGGTGAACTGCCAGATGACGGTCACGATAATGATCGGCGTCGACGCTGGCAGCATGATCCAGAAGAAGATCCGGAAAAGACCCGCGCCATCCACTTTTGCGGCCTTCATCAGATCCGACGGAAAGGCGACATAGTAGTTGCGGAAGAACAGCGTGGTGAAGCCGATGCCATAAAGCGTATGGACGACAACCAGCCCCGGAATGGTTCCAGCAAGCCCGAAGAAGCCAAGCATGCGCGCCATCGGGATCAAGATGATCTGGTGCGGGATGAACACAGCGCCAAGCATCATCAGGAAGATGATCTTGTGCCCGCGAAAGACCCATTGGGTCAGCACATAGCCATTCACAGCGCCCAGCAGGGTGGACACGGTCACCGCAGGCACAACCATCAGGATCGAGTTCCAGAAGTAGGGCCGAAGACCCGTCGGCTCGACGCCGATCTGTGCTGTCGACCATGCTTTGAACCAAGGTTCAAAGGTCCATGTTTGCGGCAGGAACATCATTCCGCCTGATTGGATCTCTTCCAGCGGTTTGACCGAGTTCACCAGCATGACGTACATCGGCATGAGGAACAGGAAGGCGAACAGAAGCAGGCTTGTATACAGGACAATCTTGGGAAGCGCTGCCGAGAAGGTTTTCTTTTTCCGGGTCATTTCTGTTTCCCCTGACTTTTGAGCTCCCACCAGAAATACGGGATCACGAAGACTGCAATCAGGGCGAGCATCATGATCGCGCTTGCCGCACCGATCCCCATCTGGTTTCGGGTGAACGTGTATTGGTACATGAAGACAGACGGCAGCCAGGTCGCACGGCCAGGACCGCCGTTAGTCATGACGACAATCAGGTCGTAGGTCCGGATCGCGTTGAACACGAGGATGACCATCACGCTGACAAAGGTGTAACCAAGCTGCGGGATGATGATGCGCCAATATACCTGAAACGTGTTTGCACCATCTACTCGAGCCGCCTTCAACATCTCGCTATCGATGCCGCGCAGACCTGCAAGGAACAGGGCCATAGCGAAACCAACGGTCTGCCAAACGGCGGCGATCACGATGGTATAGAGCGCGAACTCGCGATCTTTGATCCACGAGAACTGGAAGCTTTCCCAGCCGAACTGGTGCATAACGCTTTCCAGCCCAATGCCCGGATCCAGAAACCACTTCCACGCCGTTCCTGTAACAATGAAACTCAGCGCCATCGGATACAAATAGATCGAGCGGAACGCCGATTCTGCGCGGATTTTCTGGTCGATCAGGATCGCCAGAAGCAGGCCAAGCGCGCAGCAGATGACGATGTAAAGAAGCGAATAGATGATCAGGTTCGAAACCGCGATGTCCCAAGCTTTCAGCTTGAACAGGTTCTCGTAGTTGCGCAGCCCGACGAAGTTGTAGCTGGGCAGGATTTTGCTGTCCGTGAACGAGATTGCCGCTGTGAAGGCAATGAAGCCATATACGCCAGCAAGGACCAAAAGGGTTCCAGGGGTTATTACGATCTGCGGTAAATAGCGTTTCAACATTTCGCAGCCTTCCCGTTGGTTTAGTTATTCTTCATGGGCCAAGCCAATTGCGCTTGGAGAGACGCAATTGGCTGGCCGGCTTTATGCCCCGCCTGGGAGGTCGCGGGGCATAGTTTGGTCTGCTTACTGCTGCGCGATGGCAACGGTATCGGCCATTTCCTCAGCTGCTTCTTCGGCGGTCAGTTCACCGTTGAAGAAGGCCGTGATGGCGTCAGAGAAGGCCGTCTTGACCGCCGGGCGGTTGGCGTGGCCCTGAGCTTGTGAACCAACCAGCGTACCGCCAGCGTTTGCAGCTTTCAGGTCGGCCATACCTTTCTTACCGCAGGCATCAAACTCGGCGTCAGACACGTCGATACGCGCTGGGGCAGAGCCTTTCACGATGTTGAAGGCCACCTGGAATTCAGGCGACATCACTGACGATGCCATTTCAGCCTGAGCGTTCTTGCGATCGTCACCGACGTTGAACATGGCAAACTGGTCAGCGTTGAATGTTACGACGCCCTCGGTGCCTGGCACGCGCCAGCACTGGAAGTCTTCGCCAGCAACTTCACCAGCGTTCACGAACTCGCCTTTGGCCCAGTCACCCATGATCTGGAATGCAGCCTGGTCATTGATGACCATCGCCGTCGCCAGGTTCCAGTCACGACCCGAGAAGTTGTCATCGACCAGAGCGCGGTATTCACCAAGGTTGTTCAGCGCCTCGATCATGGTCGGAGAGTTGATCGCGTCTTGGTCCAGCTCGACGAAGACTTTCTTGTACCAGTCCAGACCACCGGTTGCGATGGCTACCGAGTCGAACACGGTGGCTTCCTGCCACGGCTGACCGCCATGGGCGATACCAATATAACCAGCATCCTGAGCGCGTTTAGCGATGTCCAGCAGGCCCGCAAAGTCAGCAGGCGCTTCGGTAACGCCCAGCTCTTCCATGATCTTGCCCGAGGTCCAGACCCAGTTGGTCGAGTGCACGTTCACCGGAGCCGATACCCAGTGTCCGTCGCTTTTGGCGAAGAACTGCAGAGCTTGCGGAACAACGTCGTCCCAGCCCTCGGCTTTGGCGGTAGCATCAAGGTTGCTCAGCGCGCCTTGGTCGGCCCATTCCAGAATATCATAGCCCAGCATTTGGACCGAGGTCGGTGGGTTGCCGGCCGTTACGCGCGAACGCACAACGGTCATGGCAGCTTCGCCGCTGCCGCCAGCAACTGGCATGTCATTCCAGGTTACGCCTTTGGCTTGCAGCGCATCTTTCAGAACTGAAACTGCGGCAGCTTCGCCACCCGAAGTCCACCAGTGCAGAACTTCAACCGAGTCCTCAGCCTTGGCCGGCGCAGTCAGTGCAGTCGCTGAAAGAAGTGCCAGTGTCATAAGCTTTTTCATTCATCTCTCTCCCTTTTTGGAATTGGCATCCCGAGGCCCGTTTGGGGTCAGGAATTTATTTGACGGGCTAATGTTGAGCCCAGTTGTCGCAGGCGACAATTTCGCAACGGAGAATTCAGTTGCGCAATCTGACGCACTTAGTGCATAATGATGCGACATCTGATGGGGAGGGAAACGCCGTGGATGACCAAAGCAGAGAGACTATCGCCATCAACATTGGTCGGCTCGTCAAAGCGCGCGGAAATATCTCCGCCGTGTGCCGTCGTCTTGGCATCAACAGACAGCAGTTCAACAAGTACCTGACCGGGCAACACATGCCGTCACAGGTGAACCTGAACGCAATCTGTGATTATTTCGGCGTCACTTTCTCGGACCTCATCACGCCAGATATGGAGATCCCTGAACGCAAGCACCCATCCGAGTTGCTTGCCGGGTATCAGGCGTTTACCAAGTCAAACTTGCTGCAAACCGTAATAAGAACTTCGGAAACGGATCGGCTGAAGCAGTTTTGTGGAACCTACTACAAGTACCATTACTCTTCGATTTACCGTGGGGACATCGTTCGCGCTGTGACGTCAATCTATCCCCTTGATGAGGACGTGTTTGGGTATACCAACCTTGAGCGGTTCCCGAACAAGAATAACCCCGAGAAACATGACTATGTTTTCAAGTATCACGGGTTTGTCTTCATGCTTGATGGACGCATGTTCATGGCTGATCTGGAGTCACTTCAGCAAAATGAAATCACATTCTCGATCTATACGCCGATCGCGCGCAATCCCGTTAAGTTCTTCTTTGGGGTCACGTCAGGTGTCGCGTCCAACCTGTACCGCGAACCCTATACATCAAAGAGTGTGCTGGACTTTCGAGCTCCGACCAAACCAGCGAAGTCAGATTGGAAGGCGGCAACAGTGCTTCCACCGGATGACGAACGCCTGCCGGTGGAAGCAATGGAATACCTGGATAATTAACCTCGAACTGGTGCAGCGCCCGCGTAGGGGACATTCACTCCACCATATCGCCTGACGCGAATGTTGGCCTGCTCTCCATGTCCGACAAAACCTTCAAGCATGCATAGGCGAGATCCGTAGCTTCCGATCTCTGCCGACGCTTCATCGGTGGTGACGCGCTGATAGGTACATGTTTTCAGAAACTTCCCGACCCACAGCCCGCCAGTATAGCGTGCGGCGCCGTTCGTAGGCAGCGTGTGGTTCGTGCCGATTACCTTGTCGCCATAGGCTACGTTGGTGCGCGGTCCGATGAACAACGCGCCGTAGTTCTTCATGTTGTCGACGAAGTAGTCATCATCGTCCGTCATGATCTGCACGTGCTCGGATGCGATCCGATCAGCTTCGGCGAGCATCTCTTCGCGACTTTCGCAGACGATGATCTCGCCATAGTCTTCCCAAGACGCCGACGCGATCTCGGCAGTGGGCAAGATCTTCAACAGCCGCTCAATCTCGGCAAGCGTGTCTCGTCCCAACGCTTCTGAATCCGTGATCATAACGCATGGTGAGTTATACCCGTGTTCAGCCTGCCCAAGCAGGTCGGTCGCGCACATTTCACCATCGACGGTTTCGTCGGCAATCACGAGCGTTTCGGTAGGTCCGGCAAACAGGTCAATCCCAACCCGCCCGAAAAGCTGTCGTTTGGCTTCCGCCACAAACGCATTCCCCGGCCCCACGAGCATATCGACGGGATCAATAGTTTCCGTCCCGACCGCCATAGCCGCAATGCCCTGAACGCCACCCATGACATAGATTTCATCTGCGCCGTCAATGGCCTGCGCCGCGACGATGTATTGCGCCGGCACACCTTGGAACGGCGGGGCGCAGGTGATCACGCGGTCGCAACCAGCAACCTTCGCGGTCAAGACCGACATGTGGGCCGACGCAAGAAGGGGATACTTGCCACCGGGGACGTAACACCCGACATTCCCAATCGGCAAATGCTTGTGGCCAAGCACCACACCCGGGCGTGTCTCGACTTCAAGCGGCAACATGGTTGCCAGCTGGTGCTCGGCAAAAACGCGCACCTGTTCGCTTGCGAACTCGATGTCGTGCCGTTCTTGCGCACTCAGCCCATCAAGGCAGGATTGGATTTCTGCCTTATCCAGGCGGTAGCTTTTGCGATCAAGCCCGTCAAACTTGATAGAATAGTCGCGCAACGCCGCATCACCACGTTTCTCCACATCGAGGATGATGTCAGAGACGGTTTTCTGAAGCGTTTCACTGGCAGCTTCGATCGCTGCCGACTTTCGGGCGGATTTGAGTTTCCAGGGCATTCGTTGAGCCTTCGAAAAAAGAAGCCGCACGCATTCTTAGACATGTGCGGCTCCTTAGTTGGGGATTACATGTGCTGTTCTTTGGCACGCATCTCGGCGTAGGCTTCCTGCTCTTTCTCGTAATAAGCAGGCGACGGGAAGTCCCACCAACCGGGTGTGAACGGGCCTGCAGCGTCACGCGATGTGATGACCTCGACCAGAGCGGGTTTGCCGAGGTTTAGCGCTTCTTCAAGCGCCGCACGCAGGTCTTCGCTCTTTTCGACTTTCACTGCGTGCATGCCAAAGCTCTTGGCCATGTCGGTGATGTCGGCCGAATAGGGTTCGCCATTGCCCGCATAGTTGTTGAACTCGGAAGCTACATGGCGACCTTGGAACTTACGCTGACCACCGCGGATCGACATGTAGCCGCTATTGTTCTGAACCAGAGCAACGACAGGGATGTTGTGCATCATGGCGACACCCATTTCCGGGGCGCACATCATGAAGTCACCGTCACCCATGATCGCAACAACTTGCTTGTCAGGACATGCAAGCTTCGCACCAAGCGCAGCAGGATACGCCCACCCCATCGGCGAGAACGAGCCCGAGGTCAGGTGTGTGCGCGGTTCATACACGGGGAAGGACTGCTTCACTGCACCTTGCGTGTTGCCGGACCCTACGGTCACGATGCCATCACGGTCCAAGACCTCGCGCAGGATCTTCAGCGGGTGCTGCGACGTGAAAGGCGTCTCAGTGGAATCCCGACGCGGCGCAATCTGGGCTTCCCAGCGGTCCTTGGCATCCTGAACATCCTTCAGGAAGGCTTCGCGTTTGGTCAGCGCTTTCGAGGATTGCAGATCGGTAATCTGATCCAGCATGGCTTCCAACGTCACGCGCGCATCTGCGACGATACCAACCTCGGTCGGGTAGTTCTTACCAATCTCATGCGGGTCCAGATCGATGTGGATCAGCTTGGCCGGTGGGAACGAGAAGGTCACGCCTTTGGCATAGGAAGAGGCCGACCAGTCGGTGAAACGGCATCCGACCGAGATCACAACGTCTGCACCGGCGGTGATTTCGTTGCCCGAGCTTGTACCCGTCTGCCCGATCGCGCCAACGCACATTTCGTGATCTTCCGAGATGGCGCCCTTGCCGTTCCAGGTAAAGGACACAGCGGCACCGACACGTTCGGCAAGCTTGGTCAAAACTTTCGAGGCATTTGCAGTAATAGCACCACCACCGGCGACGATCACGGGGCGCTCGGCGCTCAGCAGCAGCTCGACGGCACGTTTGATCGATTCCGGATCCGGGTGAGCCACACCAACCGGCATGCGTTTGTCCAGATCGTGGATCTCGACCTCTGCCGTTTCACACTGAAGATCCATCGGCAGTTCCACATGCACCGGACCCGGACGGCCCGTCAGCATGGTGTTGAAGGCGCGGTGCATCAGGAAGGGCACTTCCTCGACACGAATAGCCGAATACGAGCGCTTGGTGACTTCTTCCATGATCCGCGGAAACGCGTTGTCTTGCTGGCGCTCGATTTCCTGCATGACGCCGTGGCCCTTCATATGGGTCGAAGGCGAACCGTTGATATAGAAGACCGAGGTGGAGTCCGCATAGCAGGTCGCAAGGCCAATTACGGTGTTCGTCGCACCCGGGCCAACCGACGTGGTGGCCGCCATTGGCTTTCCGGAAGCACGGAAATAGCCATCGGCCATGTGAATTGCGCTTTGCTCGTGCATGACTTGGATAACTTTGACGTTGCAGTCGTCCTGCAAGAACGCATCCGTCAGGCTCCAGTTCCCGTGACCCGGAATTCCGGCAATGTACTCAATGCCGTATTTCGTCAGGGCCTGCGCTACAATTTCGCCGCCAGTTAGTTTCATTCTTTCCTCCTGTCAGAAGCACACAGATGTGCATCAGTTCATTTATCCGGAGTGTCAGGTGACAAAGCAGGATAAGTCTGACTTCACGATCAGCGCTGGGGGCGAATGAATCAATTTCGCAGTCGCGGGAACGGCGTCGCGAATTTACGCTCTTATCGCGTCACAGTGCGTCAACGTAAAAGAGCAGTGCGAAATTGTGGTGAGGTTTGTTTTCACAGAAACTCGAACTTGAAAACACATGGAGTGAGACATGACCGAGGCCACAAACACTCAGCGCGACCTTTGCTTTGCCGACGCATACATGTCCGCAATTCTTGTCGAGAACGTCGACAACTACATCGCAGACGGGATCGTCGTGAACTTGTCCACCGACATCATCTATGTCGAAGGCGAAGTTGATACACCGATCCAACCGTGGCGCTCGGCCACCTTGCGCGGCAATGCTGTTCGCAAAGCAGATCGTATTGCGGTTTTGAAGATCGAAAACCTTGAACAGCTTGGCGGCGTCATGCTGCGTGGATGGGATTGGTTTGGTGACATCTATAATGGGTTCCCCCGCGAGACACCGTTGTTCATGTCTTCGATCGACTCCGTTGGCTTTGTCACCGAAGACCCGTTCGTTTTCACACGCGAGCGAACCGATGTTCGGAAACCGCAGCAGTTCGAGATCAAGCTGAAATGCTGGTGGTCGCCCAACGAAACGGATTGCTTCATCCACAATGAGCACCCGTTCCTTGAGGTTCACACCCAGATCCACGGATATGGCCGCATGCAGAAGTTCCGCGAGCGGGATGCTGCAACCGTCTATGAAGACGTGATCATGGCACCGGGCTTCACCCACGAGCCGTTCTGCATCGTGACCGGTGAGAACGAGTGGACCTATCCATGGCACCGTTATTACACGGATCTGGAAAGCATCTGGCTGGCCATCGAGCTGCACCCGGTCGACTGATCGGGCCCTCCGCGTCCCCCTTCGAAGGCTCCGCGCATGACCAACGTCAGAACTGAAACCGATTCAATAGGGGCGCTCGATATCTCTGCGAGCGCCCTGTTTGGGGTTCACACGCAACGGGCCGTGAACAACTTCCCAATCACCGGAACGATGCTGTCTGCCTACCCCGAGCTGGTGCGCGGTATCGTGCAGGTTAAGAAGGCCGCCGCCATCACCAACATGCGGCTTGGTAGTCTTTCGGAGGAGATCGGCTCGGCAATCGTGGACGCCTGCGACGCGGTCCTATCCGGGCAGCATCTCGACAGCTTTGTCGTTGATATGGTGCAGGGCGGGGCGGGAACCTCGACCAACATGAACGCGAACGAGGTCATCGCCAACCTTGCCAATCTGAAGCTCGGACACATGGCTGGCGACACGCATGTCGTCCACCCGATCGATCACGTAAACCTTTCTCAGTCGACCAATGACACCTATCCAACGGCCATTCGTCTGGCGATCCTCGAACAGTGTGGTTCTCTGATCTCGGCGCAGAACCTATTGATCGAGTCCTTCCGCAGCAAGGCCGATGCGTTTGCCTTAATCCCCAAAGTCGGGCGAACTCAGCTACAAGACGCCGTTCCCATGACACTTGGCGCCGAGTTCAAAGCCTTTGCCACCACGATCAGCGAAGATGTGGGACGGATAAACGAGATCTCGCAATTACTGGTCGAGGTGAACATCGGCGGCACGGCAATTGGAACAGGCGTCAACACGCCCGACGGGTATCAAGAAACCGTTGCATCCGAGCTTGCCAAAATCTCCGGGTATCCTCTGGTCACCGCAGCGGACTTGATCGAAGCCTCTTCTGACACCGGTGCCTTGATGACGTTTTCGGGCATTCTGAAACGCGCCTCGGTCAAGCTTTCTAAGATCTGCAACGACCTGCGCTTGCTCAGCAGCGGTCCACGCGCCGGTATAGGAGAGATCAATCTGCCCGCCGTTCAGGCCGGTTCATCCATCATGCCCGGCAAAGTGAACCCGGTCATTCCCGAAGTCGTCAATCAGGTTGCCTATCTGGTGATCGGCAACGATTTGACGGTCACAATGGCCGCTGAATCTGGTCAGTTTCAGTTAAATGCAATGGAGCCGATCTTGGCCTTCAAGGTCTTGGAATCCATACGCGCTTTGACAAATGCGATGAATGTCCTTCGGACGCGCTGCATTGATGGCATCACAGCGAACGAAGACCGCTGTCGTGAACTTTTGTCAGATAGCCTTTGCCTGTCTGCTTCACTGGTTCCGCTCGTCGGGTACGAAAGGGCCGCGAAGATCGCCAAACAAGCAACGGCGGAAAATCGTCAGTTACGCGATGTCGCCAAAGAAATGAGCGGGCTTACCGACGAACAGCTCGCAACGATCTTCGCCTATTAAACACACCCAAAGAGGAAATCACATGTCCTACACGCTTCAGGAAGACGCAAACGCCATCATCTTCCCGGCCTTCGCCTCAACCGAGTTAAGCGACGCCTGCAAACGCTTCCTTGATGAAGGCGGCATTTCGATCCTCGTCGGGGAAAGCCGCGAAGAATATGTTGCACGGAAGATGACCGATGAGCGCCGTGCCAAAGAAACACCCGAGACATTCACATCACTGGTGGGCAGCGCGAAAGCGCTGACCAGCGATCTGCTGGTCGCGGTGGATCAAGAGCTGGGCGGGATTTGCCGAATGCACGATCTCGTTCCGCAGTTCCCCTCGAACAGTGCCCTCATTGAAATGAGCAGCGACGAGGTGGAAGAGAACGCATATGAAGTTGCAAAAGCCAGCCAAGAGCTTGGCGTGAACGTCTTTCTGGCACCGATCGTTGACCTGCTGACGGGCGTGAACCCCTGGCTCGAAGGCCGCACTTACTCGACCGATCCAGAAATTGTTGGCCGTGTATCCGCCGCGTACGTGCGCGGCGTGCAGAGAGCAGGTGTCGCCGCGACGGCAAAGCACTTCCCCGGCTTCCACAACATCACCGGCGATCCAGCCATTGATCCCGAGGCGATTGTCGTAGACGACGCGAACAGCTATCTGCCGGGCTTTGGTCCGTTCAACGACGTGATCGCTTCGGATGTGGAAATGATCATGGTTGGGCCCGCCATCAACAAAGCGCTCGATCCATCGCGCTCGGCTCTGCGGTCGAAGTCAGTGGTGGATATCCTCAAACTTGACCTTCGCTACAAAGGGATCGTGATGGCGGACGATCTGGATTCCAAGGCCACGATGCGCGGCGACAGCATTGAAGAGGTGGCCCTGGACGCCGTGAAGGCGGGCTGCGATTTCCTGCTTCTCGCAGACATCGACACGCAGCTAAGCGATGTGTCCAAAGCCTTGGTAAGCGCCGCAGAAACCGGTGAGATCTCGCGTGAGATGCTGGCAAGCTCTGCGCAGAAGATGCGTGATCTGGCGAACCGATACGCGACTGATTGATCTCGCTCTGGTGCCGCATTCAATAACTCATTGAGGAGCCTCGAGCCAATGGTAAAGCGCATTTCGTTCGATGATACATCCGTGGATTTCAGCTCGTTCGATGCCGCCATTTTCGATCTGGATGGAACGCTGGTGCATTCCGAACATGTGTGGGAACGCGCCAAGCGAGAGGTTCTTGCATCTTACGATATCCAGGTCGATCCATCCCTATTTCATGCGCATATTGGCCGGGGCTTAAAGGGGTTTCTTGATGACGCATTTGGTCGGTCATTGAATGCTCAGGAGCACGAGGAAATCGGCAACAAAATTGGTGCCCGGGCAGATCTGCTTCTGCCTGGGCATCGCACGCCCGTTGAAGGTGCCGCAGATTTCCTACGATCCCTACACGACAGCGGCGTGCGTATTGCGATCTGTTCCTCATCACCGATGCGCCATATTCATAGCGCGATCGAGTTTCTATCCATTCAGCAGCAAGTGGAGCTTTGCGTGTCGGGTGCAGACCTGCCACGAGGCAAACCTGATCCCCTCCCCTACAATGAGACACTTCGAAGGCTTGACGTCGTAGCCCAACGTGCATGCGCCTTCGAAGATTCTGTTTCCGGTATTCGATCTGCCTTGTCAGCGGAATTGGCGGTGTTCGAAGTGGTTGGGCCGTCAACGATACAGTAAAAATCTGAGTGAATCATACCTCGCCATGCGCTTACTACTATTCAGGTACCTTCTATGTCATTGGCACTAAGCGCAGCGAATGTCTGCTTTCCGCCCACATTTCAGGTGTATTGAAAGTTAAGTGGTTAATTGCATTTGCTTTGTGTCAAGCAGTGCAACAATCGTATCGCTCAAAAATTTGTCAACGGCGGTGAGAAAGTCTGCCATTGGGCGGAGCAAAAGTCGTCCACTGTTTGGGTGACCGGCGCCTTGGCAAACGCGCTCCCAAATAGCTGGCGGTTGCCAAGGCGTCTTGGTCCGTCAGGACCAATCTCTTCTGTGCCTTAGGAGTTCTGCCGGGCCCTGCTCTGTGCCAGGCGATAGCTTTCTCCGTTCATCTCCAGAATGCTGACGTGGTGGGTCAGCCGGTCGAGCAAGGCACCAGTGAGGCGCTCCGATCCGAATGTTTCGGTCCATTCATCGAAGGGCAGGTTCGAGGTGATCAGGATCGAGCCGCGCTCGTATCGCTGAGAGATCAGTTCGAACAACAGTTCGGCGCCGGTTTTGCTGAGGGGCACGAAGCCCAACTCGTCGATGATCAGGAGCTTCTGCTTCACCAGCTGTTTCTGAAGGCGCAGGAGCTGGCGCTCGTCGCGGGCTTCCATCAACTCGTGCACGATGGCCGCGGCAGTAGTAAAGCGAACCGCCAGGCCTTTCTGGCAGGCGGCCAGACCGAGGCCGAGCGCCACGTGGGTCTTACCGGTGCCGCTGGGGCCGAGAGCGATGACGTTCTCTCCGCGGTCGATCCATTCACCACGCGCCAACTCCAGGACCTGCATCTTGTTCAAAGAAGGGATCGCGGCAAAATCGAAGCTATCAAGGCTCTTGGTCGCCGGGAATTTCGCGGCCTTGATCCGGCGTTCGATCATCCGCCGCTCCCGGTCGATGAGTTCGAGCTCGATCAGACGGGCCAGGAACTGGACGTGATCTCTCCCTTCGGCAGCGCAGAGCCGAGCCTGTTTGTCGTATTCCCGCAGGATGGTCGGCAGCTTCAGCTTCTTGAGTTGGTGGTTCAGCAGGATCTGTGGTGTCTCCGTCATGTCGAGGCACCTGTTGTCAGGCACATGTAGCTGGCCGGTGATGTCGTCGCCACCTTGGCCCGTGGCAGGAACGGGTAGACATCCAGATCGAGCCTCGGCGGCCGCCGCTCCACCCGACACAGCACCAGATGCTTCACGGCATCAAAACTGATCGCACCCATCTGGAGAGCCGTCTTCACGGCAGCATGAACCTCCTCCATCTCGAAGCTTTCGAGCAGCCGTAGGACCTGCACGTATTCGCGCCGTCCGGCTTTCAGCATGCGTGCCTCCATTAGCTTCTGAAGAGTATCAAACGCCTTGGGAAGCTCCCATCCGGCCAGCGGAGCTGCCTGTTCGAAAGCGTTTATCTTCTTCTCAATCAGCGGCAGGTAATGAACCGGATCGAAGACCATGTCCTCGCGGTTGTAGCTGCGAACATGCCGCGCGATGACCTCGCCGCCACATCCGATCACCAGTCGGTCGACATAGGCGCGGATCCAGACATCGCGTTGTCCAAAGGCAACCGGTACGGAATAATCATTGGTCTTGTAACGTACCAACGCGAGCGAACTGACCCGACCCGTTGCCTGGTCACAGGCTTCGAAAGACCGGGCGGGAAGCGGCGCCATGATCTCCAGATCGCGTTGAAGTCGCTCTCCAATCGTCTCATTGTGCCCGCGCAGCTTGTCGTTTTGGCGCTTACGGCACTGCTCTTCGAGCCAGTTGTTGAAGGCATCCCAAGTCGGAAAACTCGGGACCGGCACCATGAAGTTGCGCCGGGAATAGCCAACCAGCCCTTCGACGGACCCCTTGTCGTTGCCCTTGCCGGGACGCCCGTAGCGGTCCCGGATCACGTAGTGGGACAGCATCTCGCTGAACAGCCGCGCGCGTCTGCGAGTTCCGTCGGGCTCGATCTTCGCCACAAGGCACCGGTCGTTGTCGTACAGGATCGACTGCGGAACCGCCCCGAAAAACCCAAAGGCATGGACGTGGCCATCCATCCAGGCCTCTGCGGTCGCCGCCGGATAGGCCCGGACGTAGCAGGCGTCGCTGTGCGGCAGATCCAAGGCAAAGAAGTGGGCCTTCTGTTCAATGCCACCGATCACAACAATCGCTTCGCCGAAGTCGGCCTGAGCATGGCCGGGTGCATGGTTAAGCGGCACGAACATCTCGCGATGCCGTCGACCGTGTTCCCGAACATAATCCTTGATGATGGTGTAACCACCCTCGAAGCCATGCTCATCGCGCAGGCGTTCGAAGATCCGCTTGGCCGTATGCCGCTGTTTGCGCGGTCGCTGCCGATCTTCTGACAGCCATTGATCGATGATCCCGGTGAACCCATCCAGCTTGGGCCGCCGGATCGGTGCTGACCGCCGGTAGCCGGGCGGGACCGAAAACGCCAAGATCTTGCGAACGCTGTCACGAGATATCCCGAAATGCCGGGCCGCTTCTCGCTGGCTCATGCCCTCGGCACAGGCCAGACGAACTTTACGATACAAATCCACGGAAAAGATCCTCCCGCCCCCCCTCCGTTACGAAAAGAAGGGCAAAGATGGACGACTTTTACGCCGCCCGCAGCAGGGTCATCCCGCCGCTACCGTGGTCGACTTTCTCACCGCCGTTCTCAATCGGCACTTAAACGACTGAAATAGTGAGGGAATAATTTTGAGTGGTGCCCGGGGGCGGAATCGAACCACCGACACGAGGATTTTCAATCCACTGCTCTACCCCTGAGCTACCCGGGCACGGGAACGATGTTTATCGTTGGGTGGAGGCCTTCTATGACTTGCTACAGGCAGTGTCCAGAGGCTTTTTCAGATTTTTTCAATGCGGGCGCTGTTGTTCGGTTTCACCTTCGGAAACATCCGCTTCCAAGTCCTCTTCCCGCTGCGACGGGACAGCGTATGACCCGTTCAACCATTTGGCCAGATCGATGTCTGCGCAGCGTTTTGAGCAGAAGGGGCGGAACTTGGTCACTGTGTCCTCGCCACAGATCGGGCAGTTCATCTCAGCACCTCCGCCAACGGAATGCGCCCGCGTTTGCGTTGCAATTCGTAATGACCCAACGGGGTCCAACCAGCCAGAGTGGTCTCGATCCCATCCGCCTTGAACGCAGCACGCAGCGCAGATTCAAACCCGCGACGGTCTTTCTTAGGCATCGGGGCCAGATCCAATGTGATTTGCCCACCCAATCCGCGCACACGCAGCGCACGGGCCAGCGCCTTGGCGCAGGCGAAATTCGCTTTGGTTCCGGCTGCCAGAGACGTGTCGGACCCGGTGTTCACATCCACCGCGACCAAGGCGCGTGTGGACTGAATAAACAGATGACCACCACCCGGAAGCGGTTCGGATATACCACGCGCCACGTCCAAAGCATCCAGCACGCCCTGCGTTTCAAACCCTCCGTCCTGCGTCACCACCTCGGCCGGGTCGGTCCAGTCACGCCAGGCCAGGACATGAGGGCCATCGCCCTCCAGCAATAATTCGGGTTCGGTCCCCGTATCATTCAAAACCTGATCGGCATGGACCAGCATGGCGCTGATGTCTTCTGCAATTTCACCCGCGTCCTCACCCAGACAGCAAGAACGCAGAATCAGGCCATAGGCGCTGTCGTCCATGCAATCATGTGCAATCTCAAGAAGGCGATCACGCTCGTCCTCGTCGCGGATGGATCGCGAGACATTCAGACCCGGCGCGTCAGGTGTGACAATCGCATAGCGGCTTTTGAACAAGACCCGGTCCGTGACTGGCAATGCCTTGCCCGGCTCAGCGTATCCGGTGACCTGCACCAACAGCATGGACCCGGGGGCCAACCCCTTGATCTGGCGCAGAAAGGCCGGGCCGTCTGGCGTTGTCAGGAACATACCGCCCTGCCCCTTCACTGGACGGTCAGCGCGAGCGCGATAGATTGTACCTGGTGCGGGAGCATCACCTGCGATCAGAAAATCATCCAACTTACCATCCACCATCAGGGCAGCGGCTTCGCGGTTGTCGATATGGTCCAGAACGATGGTGCAACCCTTCATGACGCCTCACAATACAGGGGATAGCCGATGCCCTGCAAAAGGGCGGCTGTTTCAGACAAAGGCAGACCTACGATGCCGGTAAACGATCCTGAAATCCATGGGATGAACGCACCAGCCGGGCCTTGAATGGCATATGCACCTGCTTTGCCCTGCCAGTCTCCGGTCGCTAGATATGCGTTGATCTCAACATCTGACAGTCGTTTAATTTTGACCTGAGACACCACGTCCCGTTGCAGCACGCGATCCCCACGCCGGACCGCGACGGAGGTAATCACACGGTGCCGCCGACCTGACAGGGCATGCAGGAATTCCGCTGCCTGCCCTATATCCTCCGGCTTGCCCAGAATGCGGCGGCCCAACGCAACCGTAGTATCGGCACAAAGGGTTACATCGTCGCTACCCGCCTGAATCGCTTGCACTTTTAAGCGCGTGATACGGCTGCAATAGGGTACCGGCAGCTCGCCTTTCAAAGGCGTCTCATCAACGTCGGGCGCGCGGATTGCATCGGGCTGCACGCCAAGCTGGGCCAGCAGGTCCAGCCGCCTTGGGCTGCCCGATCCTAAGATAAACGCCATTGCGGCAGGCGTTACTTGAAGCGGTAGTTGATCCGACCCTTGGTCAGATCATAAGGGGTCATCTCGACCTGAACCTTGTCGCCGGCCAGAACACGGATGCGGTTCTTGCGCATCTTGCCTGCCGTATGTGCGATGATCTCATGGCCGTTTTCCAGCTCGACCCGAAACGTCGCATTAGGCAGGAGTTCCTTCACGACACCGGGAAATTCGAGCGTATCTTCCTTGGCCATGTTGTCTCCACATTTAAGTTGCACCCGCAGAATCTACGGGGATGTGCGCTTAAATGAGCCCATTTTGGGCTTATTTCAAGGCCAGAATCACCTAAAGAGTGGATAATGTGACTGAATCGACTCTGGGGGATTGCTCCGCCCAGTGGGTGCGGTTCAACACGTGCCCATCTGCGCGGACCTCGGCAATCGCCGAAAGGTCGACATCCGCATAAGTCCATCCGGGCTTATTCAAGGTGCCTTCGGCCAGCACACCGGTCGGTGGGAAGCCCTTGTCGGGCGGGCCGAATATCCCACCTGTTCCAGTGTTCATGTCCACCGCCTCGGACCAGTCATTATTCCCGACCAAAGACGCCATGACCGTAACACACTGATTTTCTAACGCCCGCGACATCGCCCCGATGCGCACTCGCCAATAACCTGCCAGTGCCTCGGTGCAGGACGGAACAAGGATCAGGTCGGCCTCGCTGAGGGCACGACCCAGCAGGGGAAACTCGCTGTCATAGCAGATCAGAACACTGATCTTGCCCAGCGCGGTATCAAACAGTTTCAGCGGTCCTCCGGGGGCAATATCCCACTCATCGCGTTCGAACCGGGTCATGATCTGCTTGTCCTGATGGTCCTGCCGCCCATCCGGCGCATAAAACGCGGCCCGGTTCACCGGGCGGCCCGGGCCTTCGACGACCGGGGCCGATGCGCCCAGAATGTATGTGTTATATTCCCGCGCAAGACGTTGAAGCAGGGCTTGAGCATCTTCCATACGATCCGAGACAGCTCGGATCGAGCGCTCCAGATCGCCCGCCACTTCTGGACCGTCCAGCGTCGACAACTCCATTGCGCCGTATTCGGGAAAAACCAGAAGTTCGGCCCCTTGTCCGGCAGCGCCTGAAACCCAGCGATCGAGCTTGTCCTCATACTGCGCCCAGCTGTCGAGCCAGTCGAGGTTATAGGCGGCGGTGGCGACTTTCATCATTACTTCCTTGGAAACATGTCTTGTACAAACTTAAAGACTGAAGAGCACCATCGAATCCCTCAATTAGGTTTAAAATTTAGCCCAAGCCGGTGTCACCGCTTCCGATATCGGATCGAACCTTTTGCACGCGTTGCATACGTTCGCATAGTCTTAGCACGAAATTATTAGCATTGCAGAAAAGCCAATGCGCCCTGTAGTTTTAGAGAAACAATAGTTCGCCAAATATTCCGCCAACACCTTTAGTTCAAAAATAGTGAAGAGATGCCAGTAAAACTATTTATTTTCTGTTTGATAGCCCTAATCTCTGCTTGGTCGCCAATTTCATCCAATGCCGAGACCTTACAGGTTCTTCGCGGCAACCCCTCTGCCGCCATAGTCATCGCGCCAGACAGCACAATTACTCTCGAAAGTGCCGAGCGGTTCGTTGAAACGTCCATCGCCAATGCCAGAATCGCCGACATAGCCAATTTGTCATCCCAAAAAATTGCGTTGTCGGGTTTGCGCCCTGGTCGCACAACCCTCTCAGTTTTTTATGGCGATTTCAGCATGAACAATGTTGATATTGTTGTGCTTCAAAACGCCGTCGCATCTGACACCCAATCTTCATTGCCCCTACCAAACACGCCTATCCTTGAAGAAGTTTCCCTTCGAAATGGCAGGACCATAGATTCAGTGCCCCTGCCAGCCAGCGGCGCAATTATTGTAGGAAGCGACGTTCCGTTTCAGGATTGGTCCGTCAAAGACAGCAGTATTCTCGATGCCGTCATACTATTTGAAAACTGGATCTACGTTCTGGGCAGAGAACCCGGAACCACGACACTGACCCTATGGCGTCACTCCGACGCCGAGACGCATGTGACTATTGAAGTCCAACCGAACATGTACGACGTCGAGTAACCCTCTCAGAGGTTCGATCTGAGAACAGGATATCAAGGGCTAACAAGCATCCGGATTTAGGATCTGAAAACAGTGTGCTCACAGATCCCTGACCCAGAATTGCAACGGCTTCAGTGTCTCGCCCTCTTCGCCGATGTCCTTCCACGAAAACTGCGCGATGGCACCGAGTAAAGGCTCGTATCCCCGCGCGCGCCAGAAGGCGTCCAGCGGGCGATAGTTTTCCGGTCGCATTGGGTGATCCGCCGGACGCTGAACACCGCAAAAGGCGCATTTTGTGAAGCCCAGCGCACGGGCGTGCGCCTCGCGCAGATCGAAAAACTTGTGGCCAACGCCCTGCCCCCGATAATCCGACAACAGAACAGATTCGGCACAGTAGAAAATCTCGGACAGATCCAGCCCAGTGCCCTCGAACGCCGCGGCGAAATCATCAGCGTGGTCGGTCAAGGGAGCGCCGGTCGAGGCCCCGATCAGGCGGTCTCCGTAGAAGGCACCCACCACGATGGCCTTTTCGCTGTCCCGGTAGGATTGCAGATACTTCCGCTCATACTCGAGATCACCGTCGTATAGGTACGGCCACGCCCGAAAGACCTCGATCCGCAGGCGTGCAACATCGTCCAATGCGCTCTCCAATGCCGCTCCGGTCAGGGGGCGGACGGCGGAGACCTCAGCCATTCGAGACCTGCTTGGTCCAGTCAGCGAGATTGTAGAAGGTGGTCACGCGGGTGATCTTGCCATCCTTCAGGTCAAAGAACGACCCGGCAGGCAGCCGATAGGTTTGGCCGCGCGCTTGCGGAAGGCCATCATCCGTTTCCAGATAGGTACCATTTACAATGAACTCAGCCGCTGCGCGCGTACCCTCTTCGGCTTCGAACACCACGATATCCGTCAGGTTTTCCCGGTAGCAGCGATTCATGTGGCCGCAAAAGGCAGCAAATTTTTCTTTGCCGACGCGGATTTGGCCTTCGTTCACGTGATGGGCCACGTCATCGGACAGGCAGGCCATCATGCCATCAACGTCACCGGCGTTGAAAGCCTCGAAATAGGTTTTGACGGTCTGGTTCATGATCACTCCGTTGGTTCGCCCCAGCGGTCTTTCAGATGCTTGATGATCTGATCGCGGGTCTGTCGGTAGTGATTTAACTTCTGTTCGCGCGTCTCGCCCAGCCCAGTAGGGTCCATTATTGGCCAATAATCGACATCGAGGTGAAAAATCCGGGTCAGCTCCAGCGCGCGACGTTGGCTAGCGGGTGACAAGGCAACCACCAGGTCAAAAGAACTGAGGTCATCGCCCCATTCCTCCATCTCATCAAACGAGCGCGTCCTGTGGCGAGAAAGTTCAACGCCAATCTCTTGGCAGACTGAAATGCAAAAGCCGTCGATCTCAAGATCATTGTGCACACCTGCGGACTGTACATAAGTGCCAGTACCATAGAATTTCTTCATGATACCTTCGGCCATGGGAGACCTAACCGAATTGTGGTCGCAACAGAACAGGATTGACTGCGGCAGAGACGTCACCCGTCAGCCCCCGAAGTGCAGCACGCAGATAAGCGTGAACAGGCGACGAGCAGTATCGTTGTCGATCTCGGCTTTTCCTTCCAATCTCTCCTGCAGTACACGGCTGCCTTCGTTGTGAATCCCGCGCCGGGCCATGTCGATGGTTTCAATCTGGCTGGGCGGCAGTGATTTCACCGCGTCGAAATAGCTTTCGCAGATCTGGAAGTAATCTTTGACCACTTGTCGGAACGGCCCCAACGACAAGTGAAACTCGGCCGCTTTTTCTTCGGCTTCGGTGGCGATGTCAAAGACCAGACGTTTGTCGCGGATCGATAGCTGCATATGATACGGCCCGTCCGGCACAACACGATCTTCCCGCTGGGGTAGGGTAAAGCTGTTATCTTCCAGCAAATCATAGATGGCTACCTTACGCTCCTGCTCGATCTCAGGGGTCGGCGGAGGCAAGTTTCGATCATCAAGTTCGATATGCGAAATGCGGTTCATTGGCGTCAGGCTCGTTTAGGTCGCAACAGACTTATCTCAACCGAAATAATTGAACAACGTGGGAATGAGTCAGATCGGATTTTCCGAGGGATCAATTCTGTGCTTTCTCAGCAATTGATCTAACAGCGAACCTGAATTGAAGCTTTGCACTCCAGCAAACATTCGTCGGAACCATGAACCGTAAAAGTGAATCGACATCTTGTCCTGCCACTCCAGAAATTCGAGTTTCGAGATATCAGGATCATTCCACAAACTGCGGAAACGCGGTGGGATCGAGTAAAGCTCGTTGCGAGGCACTGCTTTTTTGAACTCATCAGTCTGATAGATGAAGTGGAATAGCATAGGTGGGCCCAGGCTGAATAATGGCAGGCTCCAAAATGTGGATTTTCCGAAAACCTGAAGATATGCTTTCCTTTGATCTTCCGGCCACCACGGCGGCACAAGATCACTTTCAAATGCAAAGCGATACATCTCTTCAAGCGCCGGGCTTTCAGTAGGAAAAGCCAAAACCCCATTCGCCATACGCTTTGCCTTTCGATTTCCTCCGGGGAAAAGTTAGCCTTCCTGGGTTTCGAACGGTCTGAGCGCGTAAGCATCAGCGTCCACCCAGATGTAATCAGTGTGCTTCAGCAATTTCAGACGAAACAGGTCCGCGTGGACAGCGACAGATCGAGTGATCGGATCTCGGTAGAACTCAGGCGTATCGAATATCTCTCGTGCATCTCTAGCTTCGACATAACCCGGAATATCCCGAAGCTCTCCGTAATGGTAAACGATCGGCTTTTGATCGACATCGGCAAAGGATTTCAGGCACAAACGTTCCAGAAAACTCAATCTCGTCCCGATCCAGAGGGTTGCCACGCGCTCCAAACTCAACTCCTTCTTCCTGCATGCCGCTGCGACTACGTCTCAGATCGGCAATTGGGTTCAAGTCTGTTCGGCTTTCCGAACATCAAATTAAAGTGGTTGTGTGACCGGCTAGCTATATGAACTTCAATCGTTCAAACGATTAAGTCGTGCTGTTACTGACAGCCCATGTGCCTCAAGGCTTTCCGATTGTGCCAGCTGTTCCGCCGCAGGGCCGATGGCACGTAGCGCTTCGGGTGTCATCTGGCTAAGAGTGGTGCGCTTGAGAAAGTCCATGACACTAAGGCCGGATGAGAACCGCGCTGAACGCGCGGTAGGCAGTACGTGGTTGGGGCCGCCGACATAATCGCCAATGGCCTCGGGCGTGTATTGACCGAGGAAAATGGCACCTGCGTGTATCGTCTTTTCACTGAGGGCAACCGGGTCGGCGACACATAGCTCCAGATGTTCCGGCGCAATGCGATTGGACAGGGTGGCTGCCTCGTCCAGATCGCGCACGGTGATCACGGCACCAAAGTCGCGCCAGCTAGCCCCGGCAATGACACGCCGCTGCAGGGTTTTCAGGCGTTTTTCGACCGCCTGCGCCACGGCCTGACCAAACGCGGCATCATCGGTGATCAACAGCGACTGCGCGCTTTCGTCATGTTCGGCTTGGCTGAGCAGGTCCAACGCGATCCAGTCCGGATCGTTGTCCTTGTCGGCGATTACCAGAATCTCGGACGGGCCAGCGATCATATCGATGCCAACTTTGCCGAACACCCGGCGCTTGGCTGCAGCAACAAAGGCGTTACCCGGACCTGTGATCTTATCGACTGGCGCGATCGTACCAGTGCCATAAGCCAGCGCGGCCACGGCCTGCGCGCCGCCAATCCGGTAAATTTCGTCGACCCCAGAAAGCCGCGCCGCAAGCAGGACCAGCGGGTTTACTTCCCCGTTCGGCGTAGGCACTGCGATTGCCAACCGCTCAACACCGGCTACTTTGGCCGGGATCGCATTCATCAGCACCGAAGAGGGGTAAGACGCCAATCCACCCGGCACATAAAGACCGGCCGCCGAAACTGCAGACCAGCGCCACCCCAAAGTGGCCCCGGCTGCATCGGTCCACTGCAGATCCTCCGGCATCTGTTTTTCGTGATAGGACCGGATGCGTTCTGCCGCCAGTTCAAGTGCTGCACGCTCCGCATCCGAAACCAGGGAAACCGCCGCGTCGATTTCTTCAACAGAGAATGCCAACGTTTCAGGCGTCAACTCAAGTCGGTCGAACTTAGCCGTCAGCTCGATAACAGCGGCATCTCCCCGACTGCGTACATCTTCGATGATCTGCGCGACAATCGCGTCTACATCCGGGCTGTCCTCACGCTTGGCTGACAACAGTGCCTGAAAGGCGGATTCGAACTCGGGCGACGTGGTGTCGAGGAAAACGGGCATGTCAGGCACTCCAGAGCGTTTCACCGGGACATATCGCCGGCAGTGGGCGGCCTCAACCCTTAGTCCGTGGGCTGCAGCGATTTGCGCATTCCAAAACAGGAAACATCGCCGCGTGCACCGCACCGGCCTGTCAACTGCCAACCATACCGTTCGTAAAACGCCTGCGCGGTCCGTGTCGCTTCAAGACGGGCCTCGGAGTGACCCGATGCGATCACTTCCTGTTCCAGTCGGTTCAGCAAAGCCGCCCCGATGCCGTGGCCTCCATGATCCGGGTCGATATATAGAAGGGTGATCTCAGCCCCGCGAAGACCACCCACGGCAGCAGTCTGCCCGGCATGTTCGGCCAGCCATATGCCTGCACCATCAATGATCCAGCCTCGGATCGTGGCCGGATCTTTGTCTGCGACCCACTGCTCAATGGCCTGAGGATCGTTTTGGTGATCCGCAACACAGAGCTGCGTGATAGAGCGGATCAGCACCCGGCTCAGGTCGAACACATCGAAAACTGTAGCGCGGCGCAGGGTCACTCCCATCGGGGCTTCTGTGAATGCCTGAGAAATGCCGCGCTTGTTTTGCATCTATTCGGGGTGGTGTGGTGCTTGACCCGAAGGTGCCAGATAAGGCCGGGTGACGTCCTTGAGCGTGGCATCCACAGCTTCAACCTTCAGAAGGATAGCGCCGTCCCCTGCAAGCGTCAGCAACATCTGACCGCTTCCATCCTCACCCGCTTCGAAATCGACCGACAACAAAGACAGAATCATATCTTTGTCACTGCGGTCGATGCCTTGGCTGGCCACCGACAGAACCGAGTCGAATACCAGCACTGACTGCACGCGTTCAAACGGACGGTCGCGACGGGCGGCCGCATCCTTGTCCTCCCAGCGGAACCGGTTCAGCAGCAGACCAAAGCGGCGCTTCGATGGCTGCCAGGTCATTTCGGTCACCGGGAACACGGCGTCCTGCGTCAAGGTCGAAATCACCTTAAGGTCATCTGTGTCCTCGGCCCCCAGGTTCAGCGGGGCCTCGCGCCCATCGTGAAAACTTGCGTCTGTCATTGGCCCTTGATCCGTTCAATTTTGGCACCCACGCCTTCCAGCTTGCGCACCACATGCTCATATCCGCGGTCCAGATGATAGACCCGGCTGACCGTTGTTTCACCCTCGGCCGCCAGACCAGCCAGAATCAACGAGACCGACGCCCGCAAATCCGTCGCCATCACAGGCGCGCCCTTCAAACGTTCTACACCAGTAACCGTGGCCGTGCCTCCATGCACCTCGATATTCGCTCCCATACGCACCAGCTCCGGGGCATGCATAAAACGATTCTCGAAAATGCGCTCTTCCAGAACTGCGGTTCCTTCAGCTGTACACATCAACGCCATCATCTGCGCTTGCAGGTCGGTTGGAAAGCCCGGGAAAGGCTCTGTCACTACGTCCACCGAAGTCACACGCCCATTCTTTCGCGCCACTTTCAAGCCGTTTTCGGTTTCCGTGACGCTGACGCCCGCCGCATCCAGCTTGGCCGCAAATGATTCAACCAGCGACATGCGCCCGCCCAGCAATTCAACCTCGCCGCCGCAAATGGCCGGGGCCAGCATATAAGTGCCAAGTTCAATCCGATCGGTCACAACTTGATGGGTTGCACCATGCAGCCGGTCGACGCCTTGAATTTCGATGGTAGATGTCCCCTCGCCCGAGATCTGCGCCCCCATCTTACGCAGGCATTCCACCAAATCGACAATCTCGGGTTCGCGCGCTGCGTTCATCAGAACTGTGGTGCCCTTAGCCAGCGTGGCTGCCATAACGATGTTCTCGGTGGCACCGACTGAAGCAAAACGCATCTCATGCACCGCGCCTTTCAACCCGCCCGGCGCTTTGGCGTGCAGATAGCCGTCTTTCAACTCAATCTCAGCGCCCAGCGCCTCAAGCCCGTCAACGTGCAAATCCATCGGTCGCGCGCCAATTGCGCAACCGCCGGGTAGCGAGACAACGGCTTCTCCGAACCGGGCCAGCAACGGACCAAGTACCAGATTCGATGCGCGCATCTTGCGAACGATCTCATAGTCCGCCGTCTGACTAGTCAGGTCATGACTGGACATCGCAATAACCTGCCCATCCTGCAACGAAGACACTTCGGCCCCCAGCGATTGTAGCAAGGCCGTCATGGTTTTGATGTCGCTGAGCCGTGGCGCATTGGTCAATGTCAGCGGCTCTTCGCTCAGAAGTGTCGCGGGCATCAGCGTCAGACACGCATTCTTGGCCCCCGCAATCGGTATCTGACCATTCAGCGGGCCGTTACCCGTCACCAGAATCGAGTCCATCTGCTCTTATCCCTCGTCCTTACTGGCATTGTCCTCGGAAGCCGCCCGCGCCTTGGCCTGAGCCTTGCGCCGCGCCATGTTCGCCTTCAGCGCTGCTTTCAGCCGCTCCTCGCGTGCGTCCCCGGATTTGCCCTGTTTTTTGGGTGAATTTTTATCTGTCATGATCTTTCTCTACAGGAGGTGAAAAAAACCGTCCAGACACCCTTGCGCCGCGTTTCGTTTGAGTCTAATCACCCGCCCACAGCGCTGCTGTAGCTCAGAGGTAGAGCACTCCCTTGGTAAGGGAGAGGTCGAGAGTTCAATTCTCTCCAGCAGCACCATGATTTCCTTATTTGCATCAGAAACTTACGACAAAACAGCGGCTTGCGCTTGCAGTCTCCTACACAGGAGTTCTACACAGTGACGCTTATCATGCCTGCACCAGTCAAAGACAAAAACAGCGGAATATATTACATCAGGGTGCGAGTTCCGGCGGACCTTAAGGGAATCGTCGACCGTGCCGAGGTGTCAAAGTCACTCCGCACCAGAGACCCGGCAGAGGCCAAAGAGAGATTTGCGGCTGAATACGCCAAAATCCAAAAGCGGTGGGCGTCCCTGCGGGCAAAGCCTGAACCCCTCCCTTTGAAAAAGATCGTTGCTCTTTCTGGTCGCGTGTATTTCCGTCTGATGGAAATGCTAGATAGTGAACCGGGTGAACCTGAGATATGGAACCGTGTACTTCACCTGAGCCAACAAGCGGAAGCTACCGAAGGCGGCATTGAAAAATGGTACGGAGATGTCGCTAACGAGATACTGGCGGAAGAAGGTATTGCTGTAGACGAACAGACGCGTGCGCGATTGCTACGTGAAGTCCACAGGTCTTGGATGCAGGCAGCTAGCCAGCAGTTGAAGAGAGCGGAAGGCGATTTCAGCCCGGACCCTCAGGCCATGCGTTTCCCTGAATGGGAACCCATAGACGCGCTGAAAGCGACAACGGGAGGCCCCACACTTACAAGTCTGTTTGATCGATGGAAGAAAGACCACCTAAGCAACGAAAAAGCTCCTGCAACGGTCGGTGACTTCGCTCAAAAGAAGGACGCTCTAGTCGATTATTTAGGTCATGAGGATGTCACTCAGATAAAGCCCAAAGACATTGCTGACTGGTGCGACTACTTGCGTGACGAGAAAGGACTGAAACCCAAGACCATTAGCCGGAAGTACCTAGCCGCCATAAGGGCCATTCTCCGTTTGGCGCGGTCAAAGTTCTTGATTGAATTTGACCCCTCGGCAGACGTATCCGTCAAAGTCCCCAATCCTGTTGCGGAGCGCTCCAAGGGCTTTACGGATGATGAAGCAAAGCGAATACTACAGCACGCCAGCAAAGCCCTGAAAGATGACACAAGGGCAACCCGCAAGAACAAACTAGCCTGCCGTTGGATACCATGGATATGCGCTTATACCGGTGCACGGGCGGGCGAAGTCGCACAGCTCCGCAAACAAGATTTGCGCAACGATGGAGACATCCACTGGCTCTTAATCACGCCGGACGCGGGCAGCGTCAAAGCCCGCCGCTACAGAACTGTTCCGATACACCCGCACCTATTTGAGATAGGCCTTGTCGACTTCATCAATAGCGCAGGTGAGGGCTATCTGTTCCACGATGGAGGCACCACCCCTAAGGAGGCTTTTCGCTTGTCCCAAAACGCGCGCGATAAGGTTGGTGATTGGGTCAGGAACAAAGTCGGCATAACAGACACAAGGATACAGCCGAGCCACGCATGGCGACATCGTTTCAAAACACAGGCGCGAAACGCTGACGTCGATGTTGTCTATCAGGACGCGATCTGTGGTCACGCAGGACGCACCGCTGGCGAGGAATATGGGGACTATCCGATTACGACGCTATTCCGTGAAATCTGTAAAATACCACACATTCAGATTGACTAGGGATATTGGGAGTTCAGCCAAACAAAAGATGAAACAGGCTTTCAGTCTTTCCAACTGAAACTATTCGTTTTAGTCGAAAAAATGCCAGGAATTTCTACTAGAAGAAAGTAGAGCGTTTCAGCGTAACATGCGACGCTGAACGGAAAATTAACGGAGTTAGTCTTGACAAAGAATTATATTATTGGGGGGCTGGTATGTCTTGTATTGGCTATGGTTGTTGGCGTTAAGCCAGTTCAGAGAGCAATAAACGAGGCGTTCAACCTAGGCACTTTGAGAGGTGTTGAAACTTGCATGTCATATTCCGACAGCGAGCTTCTTTCCAACGACGCTATTAAGGCAACCTGCGTGACAACCTTTCAAAAGCACCTGTTTCACAATGATCATGCCACAGGTCGCGCAGGGCCACGTTTGGACGAGCGAATTGTGAGTTGGGGCGGAGTTCTTCAAAACAAGACACCAGACCACGTGACTACTTGGATACAAATCTCTGTCAGCATCTATGACAAGGAAGGCAAAGAACAGGAGGTTTCCGCTGAAACAGCCATTTGGATAGACCCGCTAAACGAAGCCGATTTTCGGGTGGAACTGCCTGACTTAGAAAGCGAACAACTAGAAAACTTGGGTTTTTGTGAACACGAAGACACAAAGCCCGCCGAATGTATGGCGTGGGGTGTCACAGATGTAATGGGGTTGGCATTGTAGCCATGCCGGATAGAGCGAGAGGCGTCGGATAGCGGGAGTTCGCTGTGCCTGTAGCTTAGGGTCCCCATCTAAGATTGCGGCTGTTCAACATTGGCGAAACAGGAAGCGCGATCTGATGCAAGTGAGCGTCCTTAATTCCTATGGAAACTCGAATGAAACTCCGACATATTGATGCCATTGGATTGTAATGCCCTTAATATAGTAGGTGTAACTAAATGACCTCCGAGGTATGTCTTATGAATAGCATTTCGGTGGTTTTGGCCGCCGATAGTGCGACAACCGTCGAGTACTACGGCCAAAACGGAGCCGAGAAGCGCTACTTCAAAGGTGCTAACAAGATTTTCCAACTCTCCGAAGCCCATTCGGTTGGATTGATGATTTACAACTCGGCCAGCCTCTTGAATGTGCCTTGGGAAGTTACGATCAAGGAGTTCAGGAAGGAACTTGCCGATAAGTCCTTCAACACTGTTGAGGGATTTGCTGATGAGTTCATCGAATGGGTGAACGCTTCGCAACGGCTGTTCCCAGACGAAATTCGGCGGTCAGGCTTTGTTCAGCAAGTTGGAACCGCAGTGATACCTATGGTTTTTGGCTTCAATAAGCAGCGCCAAGAAGACGACACGCTAGATTTTTCAACTTTTGTGGACACCTATATTGCAACCGAAGGAGCTGTCGTTGAGAACTCAGAGCTTAGCGATGACGAGATTGGCGAGCTCACTGCGTCCACCAAAAACGAAGTGATAAATGAGTTCGATAAGTGGCTGGGGTTTGCCCAAATCACTGACGTAGACGAAGACACCCGCGACAAGGCCATTGAGGAAGCCACAAAACAAGCACTCAATATGTTGGCCCGCGAAAACAACTACTCTGGCCTGATATTTGCCGGTTTTGGAGATCACTCAGTTTTTCCGGAATTGGTATCCTATTCGCATTGCAAGCTTTGGGGCACTAAATTTGTCGCGTCCGGGAAGAAGGTTGAAAAAGTCACTCATGACATTCCAGCTGTTCTGTCGGCCTTTGCTCAAAGTTCTATGACAGACACGTTTGAGATTGGCCTAAGCTTTGATGTCTTTGCCAAGATGCAGGAAACGTTTGCTGGGGAACTAAAAACAATCTCCGACAGCTTGAACGAACTGTCTGGCGGCACCATTCCAGAAGGGAAGATTAATGAGCTAATTGGTGAGCGCCTTACGAGTTCAAAAGACAAAATCTTCGACTATGCAAGGACTGAACACTCGCTTCCACTGCGTCGGGTTCTGGGTGTATTGCCTGTCGATGAGATGGCAGAGCTTGCGGAAACCCTGATAAATCTGCAATCTTTGAAGGAAAAAGTAACCAAACCTTCGGAGACTGTAGGCGGTCCTGTTGATGTGGCGGCCATCACACGAAGTGAAGGGCTGGTCTGGATAAAGCGCAAACACTTCTTTGATCCGAGCTTGAACAGCCGCTTCTTTGAACGTAGGCGATAAGGGAGGAACTAATGGTGGACAGGACATTGCAGAAAGATCGCGAGAAGCAACTCACGCGCGAAGAACTGGATAGTCTGCTTGAAGAACTCGGTGTGTCAGCCGATACTGCCAAAGACGAGTATCGAAGCAGAGTTGAGAGTTTCAACAAGCTTACTTCCCGGCAAGACCAACGTAACAGCCAAATTGCGCATCTAAGCACGTCTTAGGAGTGTCATTTTGTGCTAGCAGCAAGTTTTTTCAAAGCGGGCTGAGCCATTGGCAATTGCCCCACCTAGGTGGGGACATCTTGAAGTGGATTGGGAGCTAACGGCCCGTAGGACACGCTGCTTTGTTGGCTGCAGCTACTGCCAGACCATCGACTTCTTCATTCCGTGGGTCGCCTGCGTGGCCACGAACCCACGCCCAGCGCACGTCCAGTCCGTCAGTGGCCGTCAGCAGTTCCTCCCAAAGGTCGAGGTTCTCTACTGGCTTCCCACTCGCTTTACGCCAGCCGTTAGTCTGCCATTTATGGTGCCATTCAGTCATACCTTGGATGAGCAATCTGCTATCAGAGTAGACGGTGATTTCGGCTTTCTCGTTTTTCTTGATCTTTTTGAGCCCCTGTATGGCGGCTGTCATTTCCATCCTGTTGTTGGTGGTGTGTTTGGTAGCGCCATGGATGGACCGCTTCTTGATCTCTTTGCCGCCTTCATATCGTCGGAGAGTTGCCGCCCATCCGCCTCGACCGGGATTGCCAAGGCAAGAGCCGTCAGTGTGAATGGTGATTTCAGTATTTGTCATTATGGGTTCTTCTTCGTTTGTTAGTGGGTTCTTGGGGTTCGTTTGGGGCGTTGTTAGCACGTAGTCTTGCCTCAGCAGGTCAAAGTCAGAACGCCAAGTTCAACTAAATGGGAAAGCGCCTCGCTTTGAGAGACCTCATGACCCATTTGCTCAACCATGCGTGCCCGCACAGTGTTGACTGCTGCCACCACCTCAGGGCGCACTCTCATGCTGGCCCAGTGGCTTGGTTTGTCGGCCCAAGGGGCAAGCTGGTCATCGATCTTGTCACGACCCAGACGGGCACGTGTGGTCGACCTCAGGCGTTTCGTGAACGCTCGTCGCTTGTCGTAGCCGATGCGGCGCAACCGTTTGTCGGCTACGCGGTTCTGTTCATTCAGTTTCATTGTCTTTCTCCAAAAATGAATAAAGACGCCCGTTGTGGACGTCCTGATCGCTGCTTGGTTCTCTGGTTTGGCAACCCTAATGTTGTTGCTGGTGGTGGCCGAATGGTCCCATTGGGGTCACGTTGAAATAGTCAGCTCGGGCACCTTCACGGGACACCTTGGCCCAGACCTTTGGCCATACTGTAGCTGGTTCAAAGTCGTCATAGACGTCAACGACGTCATCGCCCTTGTGGACGTATGGCTTTAGCTCCATGAGACGACAACGGCATGTTTTTTTCTGACAGAGGCAAAACTGCACCTCGTCACCACCTAAAGGACGATTATCATTCGTCCATCTGTATAGACCGATGGGTGCCAAGGGGTCGCGTTCAGTGGTGTCTTGGGGTGGCTGAGGTAGTTTGGTTTTGCGGAATACCGGTTCAAGGCTGCGTGGTTTTTGGGGAGACCAATGCTCCGCTGATTGTCCCTCCAGCACATGCTCATTCATCCATTCTACAAAGCCAAGTGTTGCGATAGGGTTTCGCCCTCTGCTGGTCTTGTGCAACAATTCTGTGATGGCACATGGTGAGATGAGCGACCCCCTATCCTTTCGCTTGTCATCGAATGAAAACGGGGTTTCTGCGATCTTCACTTTATCCATGTTATGAATACGGCCAATGGTCTTACTGTACCCGCCTGACTTTGCCTCAGGCACACCAGCAGCAGACAGGGCGTCGGGTGCATATAACCACTTTCTACCGCCTGACGTGATGACGTTGATTGAATGATTGTCGATCAGAAGATCGTTGAAGATGAGAGTGACGTGATTGAACGAATTTTCGTCGAACAATGGTCTGCCGATAGCATCGGTTCGCATGTTGATCTCCGTAGATGTTGGGGATGGGTGGTAAGTATAACTATAAGGGCAAGGGTGGGTTTTTCTGGGGTGGATATTCTCCGGCAGGCCACCAGAGGACCCCTCCGTTTGCTCCATTGTGTGCAAGGTGGGTTTTCAATCGATAACGCCCTGATGCACAGGCACGCCGAAATGATCTGACGGGACCTAAGCCCCGCCACAGATGGTCTGCTATCAGTCTTCCTGTCGGTCGCTTATAACGCCATGCTGACATCGCCTCGCAGTTCCATGAAACGAGGCAATTCGAACATTCTGTGTACTGCTATAGTGGGGGTGAATTGACCCAAGCTGGCCGTTAGGTAGGGCTATTATGAGCGATGACTTCGAGCCACCGGGGAGCGTTCTATTCGGGCTTGTATGAGGGTTGACTACCGCCGCACGACGAGCGTTCTGTACGGCATGTATGGGGGTTAATTGGTTTCTGCTTGTATGAGCGATGACAGTTGCTAAGTGACCGCTTTCTTTCTGCATGTATGTGGGTGAATTGAGTTTCGTCCTCAAGCCGTCTCTTTGGCCAGCCTGTAAACCGTGGCTCTGCTGACATTGAAGTCCCTTGCAATCTGGGTCGGCTTCTTGCCTTTCTGGAACGCTTCACGAATGGCGGTTGCCTTCTTCTCATCCATGGCGGGGCGTCCTTTGAATTTCCCCTCGGCCTTGGCCTTTGCAATCCCTTCACGCTGCCTTTCAAGCATCACCTCACGTTCAAACTGAGCAACAGCCCCGAGGATGGTCTCAAGCATCTGTGCAGTGGCACTGTCGTTCATCATGGGCATGTTCATGATGTGCAGTTGAACGCCTTTGCTTGAAAGCCGCTTGCGTATATCGACGAGGTCAGGGACCGAGCGCGCTAGACGGTCCAGCTTCGTGACGACCAAAGTGTCCCCGTCACGGGCAAAGTCTATGGCGGCCTCAAGCTGGTCCCTCTGCTTCACACTGCTGACCTGCTCAGCAAACACCTTCTCACAACCATGGTCTTTCAACTCACGCTGCTGGGCCTCAAAGCCTGCGATCTGGTCTGCTGTAGACGTCCGCGCGTATCCGATGAGCATGTGCCGGTCTCCGAAAGTGTATCGTTTAACTTTTAAGGTTAACTAAGAAAGTGTACTTTAATTGTCAACCCTACTTAAACGAGACAGAAAAGCGGGGTTGGCACATGTCTTGTTACACTCCGGTCAAATGAGACCCATGCGCTCAGGACGCCTTAGGGCATCTTCTGTGGTTCGTGAACGTCAGGGCGTAACGTCCAACATCAAGGAACACCTCACCGGGTCCCTCACGGGTCACCTTAAAGGGGACTGAACGGGTCTCACGCTCGATGAGCAAGTCAAAGGGGCCGACGCAAAAGTCAAAGACGATCATTCTACTATTCCTATTCTTGGTAGTGCTGCACCAACACGATGCAACGTGTAGATGATTCATGCCGAGGCACTCGTCAACCCATTGTTTTTATTGCGCTAAAGGGGACTTCCCGCAGTTGGAGAGAGTTGGTCCTGAGGTGGCCCCACCGGGGGGCCTGCGCGGCACTATTTATAATCTCGGGCAGTCAGATTTTTTTGCCAAAATATTTAGGCACTTGCTCATGTTGAAAATACCACAGTCGAATATCGGGCCTTTTCCAATAGACGGCAGAAATTTTTTTTGCGTAAAGTGAGGATGTTACTAGGATTTTTCTTGGGGAATTGTGATGAGGCTCTTTTTAGGAACCGCTTTAGTCTTGAGCGTTTTTCAAGCGTCTGAATTGTACGCTCAAAAGCTAAATGCGGATACGTTTGATGGCGTGATCAACCCTATGACTGACGACGGTCTTACTGGCGTTGAAGGTGATACTCTGATTACTGAAATGATGGCGGACAGTTTAGACACCGTCACCGAGTTCACTTACGACAATAGGTCGTGGCTAAAGGCGGGTGGCGGCTTAACTCCCAAAGTTCTCACCGACGAAATGGTGGCGCAGGGCTGGACCAACGAAGATGTGGCTCAGACGTTGCCAGCAACGCCGGACGTCTCATGGTCCGTGTATAGATCAATGGCAGGACCCGGTAAGGTGGATTTCATGGCTGTTCCGGATGTCGCTGGGGTTCCCGGGTATGTTTTTCAATCTGGTGGAAACATCGAACCCGTTCCAGCAGCATTTTCCTTAGGGTCGAAGGTTTCGGACATTCAAGAGAAGCTAATGGAAGCGATGATGATGGCCTTGAAGGGCGCTTGCAATTTACCAGTACGGCCAAATGAAATTAAGGCCTCGGCAAGTGCAGCCGGTATCGTTGCAGTTGAAGCGACTTGGAACACTACAGACGTATGTGATCGGCTGCCAAGTCCATAAAGCCCCTTCAGTCGCCGCTGGGTTGTCCGTGAGGGCACGCAGACGTTCGACCTCGCGGAGATCGTCAAGGGTCGCCGCTCGGATGTCAGGCTTGGGGGCTGCCTTGGTCTTCCCGATGGCGAGGACTTCGCGGATTGATGAGCAGGCATCAAATGTGCGGCGCTCCGCACTTTTTGCGCGGGCCACCTGCATGTAGTCAGTGGCACAACGGTACGCGAACGAGCAATTCTCAGTGACCCACGGCTTGAACGCCCCATGTTTCAACTCAGCCTTCACCGCGATCAGTTCCTCTCCGATGTCCACAGCGATTTCCTCAGCAGTGCGACCTAGCGCCACCACTTAACGGTTGGCAAATGCGTGTCTAACTCGTCACAGCTTGATCGCCCCCGGTAGGCAATATCGGTATCCTATCTGAAATACTTGTCTCAGCGGAATCCCTAAACCCCCTGTTACTGCAAATCCCGAGGGTGAAACGAGCAGCATTTCGGTGGGCGAACCACATTTCAACCGACTGGTTATTTCTTTGATTGTATTCGTCGATTTCTAGCATGATTTGATCAATTTCTGGGTCGCTTGTCCTACGGCCAACAATTATGGCCCTTAATTTTGTTGGGTCAAAAGAAACCGCAGGACCAACCGCCGAGGTCCAAAACCGGACCTCTTCCTCATATGCCCATTCCATTGGTTTTGTCAGAATGACGTCTGAGGCGATGGTTGGGAGCATGTTGACACGGGTGTGTTCTTGAAAAACAGTCACGGTCGGAAGCTCACTGGAATAGATAACGCCCCCCCAACCCACCTGCGTTCCGCTGAAAATACCCTCTGGTCGCTGAGCTTCGAAACAATAGCAAACTCCCTTATGGTCATCAGCATAGTGTGACCACATGAGCGAAATGTTTGCTCGCCGAGAGAAACACGAAACGCGATACTTGGATAACTGATCATCAATCGTGTCGCGTGCCTTTTTCATGGCATTGTCGGGGACCGGATCAATCAATTTCCTTGCGTCTTCCTCACTTTTGAAAAAATGGACAAAGCGATATTCGCTTTCATAAATGTCGTTGAAGTCCTTAAGATGACTAAAACCGAGAGTGCAATTTTGTAGTGTTCGAGCGACATTTTTTACTGGCCCATACTTAAACAAGCTGGAAGACAAGTTTGGAAAAATGTCATTCATGCGATTGTTCCAGTTCAGTTTTTTTGCGTCTTGTAACACCTACCATCAAACCTCAGCAGCGCCAATTGGAACTGAGAAGGCACCCCTCACGCCCACCAGAAGGGTACCTTAAGTCTCTCCTTCATTTACCCGAGGTTGCCCGAAGCAGCCGAACGCCCTGCCTGAAATGTCTTGTGGCTCGTGAAGGTCAGGCTGAACTGCCCCAACATCAACAAAGGTCTATCCCGGTCTCTCACGGGTCACCTTAGGAGGCTGGCCGAATAAACCCCTCCACACTACACCTACACAGGACTTGCACTGTCAGATTTTTTGTTTAATAAAATCAACATACTACAATACCACCACCTGAGTTCAATTCTCTCCAGCAGCACCATCCAATTCCAGAAAATGATAGTAGATTAATTTCCAGGGATGCGCCTGTCGTATTGCACCGCCATTTTGAGCGCCCAACACCAGTACCCCCGACCTAGGTTCTGCCACTATCTGCACAGTGTGGATATAAAGCGAAGCTATCTATGACTTGGTGGTCGCAAGCACGGTGTGAAGTTGAACCCAGCAATCCGTGAAGCCGCAATTATCAGGATGACAAGCGATCGGGGCTGTCACACCTCGCCCGCAAAGCGCACTGTTCCGCGGCTTTTCTAGTCATACGGGATTCTGCGATTCTGGTGATGCAATGCTGCTACAGTGCAAGCTTGGAGTGCCGCCGCCAATGCCCCCTCGCGTCATCCAAACTTTTATCTTGGGCAAATTTGCGCCACCCCCTCAGCAGGTTTCCGCAGCGTAAACTTGTGGCCTCTTTGCGGCTTGGCGAATTTGCCCTAAGCCCAACCAAACGTTTTGATGGGGGTCAAAATGAAACTTAGCGTACTGGAAGTTTTCTGCATACTACTGGCGAGCTCAGTGGCTGTTGCGGGGTTTGTCGGAGCCGCAAACGCACTGATATCTGCCTTTTGAGAGCCACGAAAAGCCCGCTTCGAAATGTTTCCCGGTTTTGCCTCGCGCCCTCTGAGTCCAGCCCGTTGCGGTGCCAAACCTGATATTACTGGTAGCATACCGTTTCGCCCGCACCTTCTTGCAGCGGCGCGAATTCAGCAACACTGGTCCGACCGTCAGACAAGATGCCTGTCGCTTTTATTGGATGCAGATGCGCCCCTTTTTCAATTCGTTCCGAACGATACGAACCGGTTGTCATATCTGAGCATTCGAACTGACCAGCGATAACTCGAGACGCCCTGGCCGAGAATGTGCCAGAACAAACGGCTTCTGTGGTTTGCAGGCAAAACTTACCCCTGTAGGCCCCCGACACCCACCAAGCCACACCTTCAAACTTACTGCCGTCAGAAAGCTTGCCACTTATGGCATTAAAATTGCCCGAATACTGCGCTTTCGTGACCGATTTCACTTCGCTTGAGCCATCATCACAGGCTGCAACGAATAAAAGGGCCATCAACATCAAAATAGCGGTGGAAAAAAGTCTTTTCACTAAAATCTCATTTCTAGAAAAAGGATAATTCATGCACAGGGTTTCTACCTTTGCATGCAATTGGGCGCAAGAACCTAGGTATGCCCCACGAAGATCATCCTACTAAGTGTCTACTAGCTGGGATTTCGGAAATAGCTGCAACGCCTAAGCGATCACTTCTCTGAGGGATCGCTTTCGGCGTAGTCCCGCAGACGTTCAATATCGGCAATCACCGCGTGGTTGCGATTGATCTTTACGCCGACCGTCTTCAGACGTGAGAATGCCCGACTGAGGCTTTCAGGCTTCATCCCAAGGCGGCCTGCGATCAGCATCTTGTCATAGGGCAGTTCGACATCGCAGCCATCGATCTCTGCATCACACAGATTGAGCAGAAACTCGGCCACACGCTGCGCACCCGTCTGGGCCTTGAGCTGCTCCAATTGTGCCACCAGCGCATGGAGATGAGTGAAGGTCGCAGCCAGAATCGACACGCCGATCTCGGGGTCTTCCTTCATCAAAGACAGCAGTACCGGGCTGGGTATGTGCATCACCTCGCAGGCGGAAACCGCCTCGGCGGAAACCGGGTATGGGACGTTCCGCAGTGCGACTGCCTCACCAAAGCTTTCGCCACGGGTAAAGACACTCACCACTGCTTCGGCCCCGGTGGGGGACATACGAAACAGTTTGACCCACCCCGCCAGCACCACATGAACGGCTTTTGCCTTTTCTTCCTGCAGGAATATCGTCTCGCCGCGATCATAGCTGCGCCAAATTGCGTGACTTAACAGCGTATCGATATGCTGCTCCGGCAAGCTCTTGAGCAAGAGAGACTGCCGCGCAATCGCCTTTTGTGCTTCGTGCGCCAAGAAGGTTCCCCTTTTTTCCCTAGTCGATCGTCTGACCGGTACATCCTTCGAGCACAGGCTATGCCAAAGCTGTGATCAACGCACCAGTCTTTTCCGCCGTCAACTTGACAATTGTCATGTAGCCTCGGTGGTCATGCGCCTAGTTTCGCTCCATAGCCAGTAAGCCGGGGAGCCAGAAAGATGGACTACGAGCGATTTTTCACCCAAAGCCTGGACGACCTGCGGGACGAAGGAAACTATCGTGTTTTTATCGACCTGCAACGCCGCTGCGGTTCCTTTCCGAACGCCCGCCAAACCGACGGGCAGGTGCAGCGAGATGTACGGATCTGGTGTTCGAACGACTATTTGGGAATGGGCCAGCACCCTTCGGTAATCGGGGCCATGCATGACGCGCTGGACCGTTGCGGCGCGGGCGCCGGGGGCACCCGGAACATATCAGGCACCACTCACGATCACGTGCTGCTTGAGGCCGAACTGGCCGATCTGCACGAAAAAGAGGCCGCGCTTCTTTTCACTTCTGGATATGTTTCAAACTGGGCAGCTCTCGGCACTCTCGCTGCAAAAATCCCCGGCCTGATCGTGTTTTCAGACGCGCTGAACCATGCCTCGATGATCGAAGGCATCCGCCATTCCCGCGCGCAAAAAGTGATCTGGAAGCATAACGATCTGGAAGATCTAGAGGCGAAACTGGCCGCTGCCGATCCCGAAGCACCGAAGATGATCGCCTTTGAATCGGTTTATTCGATGGACGGGGATATCGCGCCGATCAAGGAGATCTGCGACCTCGCCGATAAATACGGTGCGATGACCTATCTGGATGAGGTCCACGCCGTTGGCCTCTATGGCCCTCGCGGCGGTGGTATTGCCGAACGCGAAGGGTTGATGGATCGCCTCACCGTGATCGAGGGCACATTGGGCAAAGCCTTTGGTGTGGTCGGTGGATACATCGCCGCCTCGGCAGCACTGTGTGATTTCGTCCGCAGCTTTGCCAGCGGGTTCATCTTTACAACTGCCCTGCCCCCGTCGACGGCGGCTGGTGCTGCTGCATCGATCCGACATCTGAAACAGTCGAACATCGAACGCGATCAGCAAAAGGCCCGCGTGGCACAAGTCCGCGCAAGACTGGACGCAGAAGGCATCCCGCATCTGCCCAACCCCAGCCACATCATCCCGGTGATGGTGGGCGACCCAGTGAAATGCAAATTCATTTCGGACACGCTGTTGGAAGAGTTCGGCATCTATATCCAGCCGATCAACTACCCCACCGTTCCAAAAGGGACCGAACGTCTGCGGATCACGCCATCTCCGGTGCACACGGATGAGGATATCGATCATTTGGTCGGTGCGCTGTCGACCCTCTGGCAACGCTGTCAGATCGCCCGGATGCCTATGGCCGCCCAGTAATTCAAAGCGCTCCTTAGCTTGGCTAACTGCCGCCCAATTTGGGCGGCTTTTTCTTTTTCAGATCGAGTAAAGGCCAAAGATCAGCACAGCGAAACCGGTGAGAACTATTGTAAACCCTCGCAGCCAGGCCGGACTGTGGGCAAGCTCTAGATACCGGGCAAGAATTATCCGCCCTTTGATCAGCGCCAGCAGCAGAATACCCCCGCCCATGACAGCAGGAGGCACAGGTGTCATAGTCAACAACGCCGACCCTAGGCTAAGCCCCAGAAGGGCAAACCAGGCCTTTATCAATGGATTGTTGACCATAGCGTTCATCCCAACAGGTAAACCACTGGAAACAGCATGATCCAAACCAGATCAACCATGTGCCAGAACTGCGCGCCCGCCTCTATGTTGCGGGGATCATCTCGCCAGGTGACCAGCAGCAGGATACCCACCCCGGCCAGCACATGAGCCGCGTGAAAGCCAGTCAGCAAGTAATAGAACAAAAAGAAAGGGTGGCTTTCATAACTGATACCCTGCGCTGCCTTATCCGCATATTCCACGCCCTTGATGACCAGAAACACCACACCCAGAAAGGCCGCCCCGATCAGCGCCAGACGGGCCACACCGCGACGCGCCACCTGACGCCATTGCAACGCCTGCGCGGCCAGATAGCCCGAGGTGACCAGAACAGCCGTATTGAATGCAGCACCGGTGCGGTGCAGGTGCGACTGCGCCTCGGCAAAGCCTGCCGGGTCAGTCAGGCGCACCCCCATGAAGGCAACCATCCCGGCACCGAATACCAGCAGTTCCGAGATGATCAGCACCCACATAAGCAACTCGCCCGGAAGCTCGTCGATCAGAGACGCATCGCTCATGCGCCAACCAGTTGACGATAAATCTGCGGCAGGGCCATGGTCAGACGGTGCGGGTCTGGTATGACAGCAAAACCGCCCTGCCCGAACATGCGCGGGAACCAGCTTTTGCCGGTTTTGTCGATTGTGACGCCAAAGACCGACTGCCCGCCCCGGCGCGCCTCGCGGACAGCCATGCAGGTGTCCTCAATACCGTGGCGGCCTTCGTAGTGATCCAGGTCGTTGGGTTTGCCGTCGGTGATCACCAAAAGCAAACGGCGTTTGCGCGACTGCTCTGCCAGATCGGCCGAGCAATGGCGGATCGCTGCCCCCAGCCGAGTATAGTGTCCGGGCCGCAACGAGGCGATGCGCTGTTCGACCAGAGAGCCCATCGGTTCATCGAACCGCTTGCAGCGCTGCACGTAGACTCGCTGTCGTTTCAGCGAACTGAAGGCGTGGATGGCGAAATCGTCGCCGCAGGCATTCAGGCCCCAGGCAAGCGCGGCGAGCGCCTCGCGTTCGATGTCGATCACGGCGCGGCCGGTGACGGCACTTTCGGTCGAGCGGCTGACGTCCAGCAGGATCGACACGGCCAGATCACGGGCCTCTGGGCGGGATTGCATCCATATGCGTTCGGTACCTTCGCCATTGGCGCAGCGGTCCACCTGCGCCCGCACAGCGGCCTCAATATCCAACTGATCTCCGTCCAGATGACCGCGCGTCATCACCCGACCGGGGCGCAGGGCCTCGAACTGGCGTTTCACAGAGCGGATGCGGCGGGCGGTAGCGGGGTCCTTGCCAAACTCGGCGGCATCTTCGCGGATATCGGCATCCGACAACAGGACATTGACGTGGTCCGGCAGATACTGACCGGTCCGCACATCCCATTCAGGATAGAGGATACGGCCGGAAAGGCGTTCACGGTTCACGTCCTCGGGTGCAAGATCCAGATGCAGTTTCAACTTGGTCGGCGGCGCCTTGGAAATCTGGCCCAGGCCGATTTCTTCCTGATCATCGGCGGCTTTCTTTGCATTGTCAGGATCATCGTCGTCGATGCGACGATTGATGTTCAGGAACTCGGCCCAGCTGAGAATGGCCTCAAACTTATGCAGAATAAAACTGTCGCTGCGGTTGGCCTGATCCGATTTGCGGCGGCGCGCGCGGTGGGTTTTCTCACTGGATTCTTCAGGTGGACCTTCGGTTTCAGGGTTCTCTACCTCGTTATGTTCCGAAAACCCAACCGGGCGCAGCTCTGGCCACAGTGGGACAGGCCGGAAATGCTGATACCCACGCGGGGCGGTCAGGTCATCGCCCAGAGCCAAAAGCTGCTCGGCCTTCGGGGGCAGGGGCGCGGGGTCGCCCAGCATGTGACGAACCAGCTCTTCAACGGTAGCTTCAACCGGCGGAAGGCCGGAAATGTCGCGGTGATGGAGAACCCCTTTACAAAGCTCGGTATAAAGCGGGCGCAGGCCAGAGGCATCGTCCAATGTCGCCTCGACCATGCTCTGCGCCGCGATCAGCGCGCGCAGGTCGGCACGCAGCGGATCGTCTTCATCAATTCGGGTACCGGCATGGGCCGCTGCGGCCGCCAACCAGACATAGAGCGCGCCGTTTGCTTCGCGCGCGGGGAAAACGGCCAACCGGTCCGGCAGGCGCAGAACTTCGCCATCGAACGAGGCACGCGGCATCAGCTCGGCTTCGGTCGCCAGCTTGCGGCGCCAACTTAGCCGGTGTCGTGAAACCTCGGGTGAGACCGGGCGCAATTCGACGCCCGGACTACCCCCAAGCCCTCGGAAGAGGACAGCCAACCGCCCCGCGACCTCAGAGAGGTCGACCGCGGCTCCAACATGCACCTCAGGTGCATCGAGGCGGCTGGCAAGGGTGTGCCACAGTTTCCCGATCGTTTCTTCGGGTTCCCATGGCTCGAAATCGATCTTGACCATCGGCCGGCCTCACCCAAAGACAGCCGTGACAAGATCGAGGAGCCCGCGTTTGATATCCTCGTCATCAGTCAGAGGTTCGATCATTGCGGCAAGGATGGCGCGGTCGGTCGACATGCCCTGTGCGATCAGCGTCGCGGCATAAACGACCAGACGGGTGGAAACGCCTTCCTCTAGGTCCTGACCCTTGAGCCCGCGCAGCTTGTTCGCCAACCGGATCAGCGGCTTGCAGCGCTCCAGCGCCAGCCCGCTTTCCTGGGCTACAACTTCGGCCTCCATCTCGGGCGACGGGAAGTCGAATTCCAGCGAGATAAACCGTTGCCGGGTCGAGGGTTTCAGGGTTTTCAGGATATTTTGGTATCCTGGGTTATACGAAGCGACCAGCATGAAACCGGGTGCGGCCTCAAGCTCTTCGCCGGTGCGGTCGATCGGCAGGATACGTCGGTCGTCGGTCAGGGGGTGCAACACGACGGTGACGTCTTTGCGGGCCTCGACAACCTCGTCGAGATAGCAGATCGCGCCTTCACGCACCGCCCGGGTCAGGGGGCCATCGACCCAGACGGTTTCTCCACCCTTCAGAAGATAGCGACCGATCAGGTCTGCGGCTGCCAAGTCGTCATGGCAGGCGACCGTATAAAGCGGGCGGCCAAGGCGGGCGGCCATATGGGCCACAAAGCGGGTTTTGCCGCAGCCTGTCGGACCTTTCAGCAGAACCGGCAAGTCATTATTGTAGGCGGCAGTGAACACATCGCATTCATCACCTTGGGCGAGGTAGAAGGGGGCGTTTGCCGCCCCCATTCCCATGTTTCTTGAGCCGTCCATCTTCATGACTCCGCTGCGACGTGGTCAGGATCGTTTTCCAGCCGGTCGCGTTCGATCGGGCCGGGTTCAACCATCTCTTTCCGGGGCACCCAGATCGAGTAGATGAACAGCAGCGCGCCGAGGACAACGACGATACCCGAACCAAGACGCATCCAGTAGAAGATCGCGATCTGGTCTTGTACGTCCATGAAGTAGTCTCCGACCACACGTTGCATGTGTGTCTGCACGGTACCGCCGAAGGTCAGCACGAAGGTCATGAAGACCATACCGCTGGTCATCAGCCAGAACGAACCCATGTTCAGCACTTGGTTGTACGGATCACGGTTCTTCAGGATCGGCATCGCGTAGCTGAAGATCGCCAGGTTGAGACAGACATAGGCACCGTAGAAGGCCAGGTGGCCGTGGGCCGCAGTGATCTGGGTACCGTGGGTATAGTAGTTCACCCCGTGCAGCGTGTGCAGGAAGCCCCATACACCGGCACCGAAGAAGGCAAGCGTGGCACAGCCCAGCGACCACAGCAGCGCAGCCTTGTTGGGGTGGTCACGACGGCCCTTCCAAACCATGACGAAGGCAAAGGCCATCATTGCGAAGAACGGGATTACCTCGAGGCTCGAGAAGATCGAACCGATCCACTGCCAGTACGCAGGCGTACCGATCCAGTAGTAGTGGTGACCCGTGCCAAGGATGCCCGAGAACAGCGCGGCTGCGACGATGACATAAAGCCATTTTTCGACGATTTCACGGTCAACACCGGTCAGCTTCAGCATCAGGTAGGCCAGGATCGAGGCCATGATCAGTTCCCACACGCCTTCAACCCACAGGTGGACAACATACCACCAGTATTGTTTGTCCAGGGCCAGGTTGCCCGGATTGTAGAAGGCAAACAGGAACAGCAGCGCCAGACCCCACAGACCCAACAGAAGGATGTTGGTGATAGCGGTCTTCTTGCCCTTCAGAACAGTCATCGACACGTTGTAAAGGAAGATCAGCGCGGCCACGACGATGCCCGCCTTGACCCATTTTGGCTGCTCAAGGAACTCGCGCCCCTCTTTACCCAGTAGCCAGTTGCCTTCGAACAGGTTGAAGACATAGGTCACAACCACGCCCAGCGTACCGACCACAAGGATGATCAGCTGCAGATAGGCCAGCTTGGGCGAATGGATCTCACGTTCAGATTCTTCTGGGATCAGGAAGTAAGCCGCACCGAAAAAGCCCAGGATCAGCCAGACGATCAATGAGTTGGTGTGCAGCATCCGCACGATATTGAACGGCAGAAGCTCACTCAGGAAGTTCGGGAATACATAGATCAGACCGGCCAGAAGGCCGCCGATCACCTGTATCGCAAACAGGGCCATTGCCACCGCAAAGTAGGCGTAGGCGATTTTTTGGGATTCGTATTTCATTTCTCCGTTCCCTTTCTCAACCGGCCTCGTTAGGCGGCCAGCCCTGAGCGTCGATATTATCCGTCCAGATCAGGAAGTTGGTCAGGTCGCGGAGTTCTTCGTCGCTGAGGTTGAATTGCGGCATCTGCCGACGACCGGGAATGCCGGTCGGCTGCGCCTCCATCCAGCCCTTAAGGGCCTCAAAGGCTGTTTCCGGGTCGTCCAGAACACCCCAGCGGGTCATCACATTCGCGACTTCGGGGGCAAAGTAGGCCCCTTCACCCAGAATCGTATGACAGTTGATACAGGCGTGTTTTTCCCAAACATGTTTGCCCCGGACCACACTTTCATCGAGTTTTGCCGAATTCTCGGAATTCACGATGTACCAGTGTGAATGGGCCGACAGGGCCAGAAAGATGAGGATAAAGAACAGTGACCCGCCATAGAATATGTTGCGGGCCATGCTCTTGGTCATGACTTCTCGCATTGCGCTCTCCTTTGCGCAGATTAGCTAGTCTGACCAACATGGCGGCTGGGCCATGGTGTCTCCTTAACGAAAGTCAAGACCAGCTGAAGTAATTAAAATTCATCCCGCCCGGGCCGCGCGGGGACCGGTCAGCGCGGGCCACATGGCAATCAGGTACAGAGCAAAGGCGCAGATCCACAATCCGTCCGACAGCAACATCGCTACCAAGTAACCCCCGTTCAATTCGCCACCGACCCAACGCGACAGGGCGGCGACGGCCATCAGCCCATATGCAACCACCATCGGTCCCGGCGCGATCAATGCGCGACCACTGTGGCCCAGCGCTGCGCGACTCATGACCGCTAGGGTCATCCCGCCGACGCAGCCGATTCCCAGGACGTGCAGTGCAGCGACCTCGTTGCCAAGGCCCAGCACCGCCAATCCCCAGAGTATCAGCCCCGTCGCCAACATTCCGAGCCCCAGATGCAAAGCCAGAAGAATCGGTTGCCGCGCAGCCCAGCGCGCACGCCAGCGTGCCATGCGCAGAATCTGCACACCTCCTAAAGCCAATGCCCCAATCCCGGGAACCAGCCCTGCGCCTAGCACCAGAACGCTAAGAGGCAGAACCAACGCCAGAATCATGCCTGCTTTGTCCAAAACTGGAACTGAAACCGGCCAGGCGGCCTCGGGTTCGCCCGCGCGTTTCATAGCATTTCTTGTAAAGGCCGGGGTGATCCGCCCACCCAGAATGGCAATCATTGAACACAGCGACAGCAGCCCCGCGCGCAATCCAATCTGCAGCGTATCCGACGTGACTCCCATCCATTCCAGATGTGTCAGCAAGTCTGCGACCCAAATCAGGGTCAGCAGCAGGAGGAAAATCATGTTTTGCGGTTTCGGGCGCCGGATCAACTGGGTCAGGATTTTGGCTGCCAAAACAGGCACAAAGGCCAGGTCAACCACGGCAACGAAGACAGGCGGCAGCATCCCCGAAAACCACATCGCCATCCGCCCGGCCAGCCACAGTCCAGCGGCAAATGTTATAAAGCGAGCGCGCGCTTCGGGCGCACCTGTCCAATTCGGCACAGCCGTCAGGAAGAATCCGCCCAGCGCAGCCGTGGCATAGCCAAAGATCATTTCATGGGCATGCCACATCGGTGGAGTCATGCCGTAATCCGGTGCTAGATAGGGCGCAGTCAGCCACAGCCCCCAGACCAACCCCACGAACAGCCCATAAAGACCCGCAGACAGGAAGAAAACACGAAATCCCTCTCCGAGAACACGGGTGACGACGGTGGACATGACTGCTCTCCTTGACCGTTTTCTCAGCCCTAGCAGCGCGCCCACTTGCGTGACTTAACCAAAATCAAAAGCGCCCTAAACATATGTCTAAAACGCTTATTTTACGGGAGTTATTTAGTACTTTTTTCCCTTCTGCGCGTCAATTTACACCCCCGGTGTTGACTTTCGTCAAGGAGCGCCCACGCGCGATGTCTCACCCTTGGACCTGCCTCACCACGCAAATGGAGAGTGATCATGTCACTTGGAATCAGCTACAACAAAACTGGCCGCGCCTTTGGGGCCGGTTTGGCGATGCTGCTGGGCAGCGTCGCTGCACCAGCCTTCGCCGAAGAGCCAACCCTCAGCGAGGAAGCGTTTGAATCATCCAAACAGCTTTATTTCGAACAATGCGCAGGCTGTCACGGCGTTCTGCGCAAAGGCGCCACAGGCAAGAGTCTTGAACCACATTGGAAGAAAACCGCAGCCGACGGAACCGTGACCGAAGGCGGAACCCTTGCACTCGGGCAGGAACGTCTTGAGAAAATCATCGCCTGGGGTACCGAAGGCGGTATGAACAACTTCTCGGACATCATGACCGAGCAGGAAATCAAGGATATGGCGACGTACATTCAGATGGAGGCCCCCAAGCCGCCTGAGATGTCGCTGGAGCAGATGAAAGAGACCCGCAAGGTCTATGTCGAAGAAGCCGACTACCCGACCGAGCCGCTTCACGGCCGCAACTGGGAAAACTTCTTCGTCGTCATCGAGCGTGACGTAGGTAAAGTAGCCGTTATCGACGGTGACACCAAAGAAGTGCTGACACACATTCCGACAGGTTACGCCGTGCACGTTCTGAAAGCATCGGAACACCACAGCATTACCGAGCCGGAACATCCCGGCCGCTTCTGGTACACCATGGGCCGCGACGGCAAGATGACCAAGATCGACCTCTGGCAGAAGCCCGAGAACATGTTGGTTTCGGAAGTCAAGATTGCCTATGACGCACGCGACGTGGCCGTTTCCGGCGACGGCAAATACGTCATCGGTGGTGGTTACTGGCCGCCGCACTTTGCAATCGTAGATGCCCAGACAATGGAACCGGTCAAGGTTGTATCGACCCGCGGTGTGAACGTGGACGGCGACTATGTGGAAGAGGCCCGTGTGGCCGCAATCTACACAACGCCGAACGAACCGACCTGGATCGTCGCGATCAAGGAATTGGGTCAGCTGTGGCAGGTTGATTATACCGACCTGGATAACCTGCGGATCGACAAGATCGACAGCGCCAAGTTCCTGCATGACGGTTTCTTTGACCCGACAGGCCGGTACTTCCAGATCGCCGCGAACGCGTCGAACAAGATGGTTGTCGTCGACACTGAAACTCACAAGCTTGAGGCGATGATCGACACAGCCGCGCTACCGCACCCTGGCCCCGGCGCCAACTGGGTTGACCCGAACTGTGGTCCGGTGGCTGGCACAACCCACCTTGGTGTTGGTACTGTGACTGTCTGGGGCAACGACCCCGAGAACCGTCCGGACGATGCCTGGAAGGTTTGCTACGAAGTGGAAACAGACGGGCCCGGCCTGTTTGTCCGCACCCACCCGAACTCGGACTACATCTGGGCTGACCAGACCAAGCACCCCGAGCCTGAAATTCAGCAATCGGTGCAGGTCATCTCGAAAGAGACCGGCGAGATCGTGAAAACCATCCAGATCACCGAAGATGAAGGCAGCGCTGCCGTACACTTCGAGTTCAACGCGGATGGCACCGAGGTCTGGGTTTCCAAGTGGAACCTGTCGGACTCGAAAGAGCCCAACGGTCAGATCGTGATCTTCGACGCCAAGACGCTGGAAGAAATCGGTCGCATCGAAGGGCTGTATGCCCCGACCGGCAAGTTCAACGTCTACAACCGGTCGAACCACGTTACCTAACGGGTTCGCAGTAAAACCGGAAAGGGCGGGCCCCTCGCCCGCCCTTTCCTCGTTTGACCATCAGCCAAACTCACCGGCCTGCCACCCAAGGCCAGACAAGACAGCCAAAACGGAGCCCGGATATGACTTCCGAACCGGAAAAGAAAAAACCGATCTGGCGCCGGTATTTCCTATGGGGAATGCCTGTGGCCGGCATTGCCGCAGCCTTTGTCGGCGGCATCGTCTTCTGGGGCGGATTCAACACCGCCATGGAAGCAACCAACACCAAAGATTTCTGCATTTCGTGCCACGAGATGCGAGATTTCGTTTATGAGGAATACACCGGCACGATCCACGACGTGAACCGTTCGGGCGTGGGCGCGGTCTGTTCGGACTGTCACGTACCCAAAGACTGGACCCACAAGATCATCCGCAAAATCAAGGCGTCCAAAGAGCTCTATGGCAAGATGGTCGGCACCATTAACACCCGCGAGAAATTCGAAGCCAAGCGCGTGCATCTGGCCATGAACGAATGGGAGCGGATGAAGTCCAGCGACTCACGCGAATGCCGCAACTGCCACGACTTCGAATCGATGATGCCCGAGTTTCAGAAACCCCGTGCCCGTCAGCAGCACCTGAACGCGATGGAGATCGGTCAGACCTGTATCGACTGTCACAAGGGGATTGCACACTCGGACGCGCGTGATCGGGCCGAGGAAGAGTATCTGGAGCAGTTGGAAGCTCCCAACCCGGCCTTCATCCGCCCAATCCCGCCTGAATATCTGGCCAGCCTTGAACGCATTGAAGCCAAAGAGGCCGCTGAAGCCGAAGCAGAAAAAGCTGCTAAAAAGGCCCAGCAAGAGGCCGTACAGGCCCAAATCGCAGCCGCTGTTGACGCGGCCGTTGCAGAAGAACGTGCCAAGGCAAACGGAGACGAAGCCGCGGCGCCCGCAGGCGGCGGTGGCGGCGATGTCCCAGGCAACGTCGACTGGAACGCCGTGGCCAGTACGGATCTGAAACTGTTCTACCCAGGCCAGGCCTCGTTTGAATGGGTCCAGAACGGCAAGTTCCATGGCGGCGCGCGTCCTCTGACCAAGGGTGGTGATCAATGCACGACCTGTCACGCCAAAGAGCTGGACACGATTGGCAACAAGATTGTCGCCGGTGGTGAACTGGAACCGACCCCGATCCCCGGTAAACGCGGTGTGATCGACGCTACTGTTCAGGCAGCTCATGACGATGAAAACCTGTACATTCGTCTGCAATGGCCGGATGCGGGTCATAGCCCTGCGCCCTTCGTGGACGGTGGCAAGATGGACCCCGACAACCAGATCAAGGTTGCCATGATGATCACTGGCACCGGTATCGAACTGGGTGAACAGGTTGGTTGCTGGGCTTCGTGCCACGCCGACAACTCCTATATGCCCTTTGATCCGGGCGCGGAGGCAATCGCCGCCAATGGTGATGTCGCGGGTCGTCTGACCGCGCAGGACACGGTGACCAAATACATCAGCGAAAGCCGCACCGAGGTTGATACCAAGGGTCGCCGCGGTAAGCCGATGGGTGGTTGGGACAAACTGCACGCCGCTGAACAGATCGAGCAGTATCTGGCCGACGGCACCTATCTTGACCTGATGCGTGTCTACGCCGATGGCAGCGCCACAAACGGCTACCTGCTGGAACAGCGCGTGGTCAATGACGGCGAGATCGCCGCATCGGCCGAGCTGTCCGGTGGTACATGGACCGTGGTCTTCAGCCGTCCTCTGAACTCTGGCGCCCCCGGTGATGTGCCGCTGGAAGCTGGTCAAACCTACACGGTCGGCTTTGCCATCCACGATGACTTTGCCGCAGCGCGGTTCCACCATGTGACGCTAAACACCAGCCTGGCGTTGGATGACGACAGCGCCAGCATTAACGTGGTAAAACAATGACAAAGGGGGCCGGGCAATCCGGCCCCTTCCCTTATGGAAAGGAGATATGGACGATGAAACTCCGCCACCTTCTTCCCGCGCTGCTGCTCTTGGCGGCGCCCGCAATGGCGGATGGGTCCGCCGAAATCTGCGCCGAGGCCGAAGAGCGCTATGTCGAACTGTTTGGTCAACCTTCCTCGGCGGTTGAGGACGCCGAAGTTGTGCTCATGTACAAATACAATTTCTGCCCCTTCGAATTGACCGTAAAAGCGGGCACCACGGTCCGTTGGGTGAATGTGGACAAACGCACAAGCCATTCGGTCCTTCTGAAAGATGGTAGTGAACCGGAAAGCGACCGGTTGTTCCCAGAGGAGACGCTCGACCTGACATTCCTCACACCGGGATCGCAAGACTATTTGTGCGGCCCTCATTGGGAAACCCAGAACATGATCGGCATGATCACCGTAGAACCCTGAGCCGAGGCAAAAATACAGGCAAGATCAAAGGAGCGCGGGCGCAAAACTCGCGCTCCTTAACTTATGTCAAGGAGGTTGGTTTACGATTGAGCCAACCTGCCCTCATGACACGCCCGGCCCACCCAGCGACGTCCCGACTGCGCGAAATAAATCCGGGTTCGAATACATTCAGAACAAGCGAGTTTGCACATGAGCGGTAAGGTTTTTCTGATTGGTGCCGGCCCCGGAGACCCCGAGTTGATGACCCTGCGCGCCCTGCGCATGCTGCAAGAGGCCGACGTGGTCGTCTATGACCGGCTGGTCTCGGCAGACATCCTCAACCTGCATGCCGACAACGCGCGCCTGATCCCGGTTGGCAAAGCCCCTAAATGCCACACGGTGCCGCAGGATCGTATCAACGAAATCCTGGTGGAAGAGGCCAACGCCGGACACACGGTTGCCCGATTAAAGGGCGGCGATCCGATGATCTTCGGTCGCGGCTCGGAAGAAGCGGCCCATCTGATGGCCAATGGCATCGCCGTCGAATACGCGCCCGGCATCACTGCAGCACAGGGCGCGTCCTGTTCCACCGGGGTACCACTGACCCATCGCGGGCTGGCAACTTCGGTACAATATGTCACCGGTCACCGGCAGGCCGACAAGGTGCTGGATCTGGACTGGAAACGCCTGGCCGATCCCGAAACGACGCTGGTGGTCTATATGGGTGTAGCCAATATCGGCCAGATCGCCATGGGGCTGATGACGGAAAACCTGCCCGGATCAACCCCCGTTCTGGCCGTGGGCAAAGCCACGACCCCTGACGAACGCCGTCTTGTGTCCCGATTGGACCAGCTGGCGGCGGATGTGCGCGACGCCAATCTGAAAGCACCGACGCTGTTTATCATCGGCAAGGTCGTATCGCTTTATGCAGAACAGCCCTTGGCGGACCTGTTGGAACAGGCTCATGGCTAGGCTAGGATCAAGATGCAGAGGGCAAGCCCCCCAACCGCGCAGGCGTGAGATGCGCTCTGGTTGGGTGGCGCGCAGCGTTCTGACAACCGCCGTACTGGTAGCTACTTCGGCCTTTGCCGCAGATGCCATCGACCCCAACGCCCTGAAACGGCTTGTTCATCAGGATTGCGGATCGTGTCACGGGCTTTCCTTGAAGGGCGGTCTTGGCCCCGATCTGCGGTCCGAAACTCTGGAACACTATGACCCTGAGGTTCTAACCGGTGTCATCCTAGACGGTATTCCCGACACCGCGATGCCCCCCTGGCGGCCTTTGATCACCGAAGAAGAGGCCGAATGGATCGCTCGTTACCTGCTGGAACAGGAGGCACAATGAAACATCTCATCCTTGGCCTTGCAGCTACTCTGATGATGACTGCGGCCTATGCCGAACCCACCGCAACCGGAGACCTTGGTCTTGTGATCGAGCGCGCCAAGGGATCGGTACTGCTGGTCGACCAATCAGACCGGGCCGCGCTGGCGCGGATCGAAGGATTAGGCGATCTGTCCCACGCCTCTTTGGTTTACTCCCCCGATGAACGTTTTGCCTTCGTGTTCGGACGCGATGGCGGCCTGACCAAAGTCGATATCGTCACCCGCCAGATCGTAAACCGCGTCGTGCAGGCAGGCAACGCCATCGGCGGTGCAATCTCGGACGATGGCAAACTGGTCGCCGTGTCGAATTATGAACCAGGCGGCGTACGTGTCTTTGATGCGGACACGCTGGAGATGGTCGCGGACATCCCCACCGACAGCAAAACCATCGGCCTTGTCGACGCACCAGGTCGTCGGTTCGTCTTTACCATGTGGGACACGGGCGAGACCTGGATTGCCGATTTTGCCAAGGGCGATCCAGCGATCACCAAGATCACCGACATGGGTAAAAATCCCTATGACGCGCTGATCACCGCCAATGGCCGCACCTATATCACCGGCCTGTTTGGCGAAGACGGTTTGACCGCGCTGGATCTCTGGGCGGAGACGCCCGAACCGATCCGCGTATTGCCTGATTACGGACGCGGACAGGAAGAAATGCCCGTCTACAAGATGCCTCACCTCGAAGGTTGGGCGCTGACCGGGCGTGAATTCGTCCTGCCCGCCGTTGGCCATCACGAAGTTCTGTGGATCGACGCTGACACCCTGACTGAGACCGGACGCACCAAGACGCACGGGCAACCGGTCTTTGCTATGGCCCGGCCCGACGGGCGTCAGGTCTGGGTGAATTTCGCCCATCCGTTGAACGATACGATTCAGGTGATCGACAGCGTCAGCAAAGAGATCATCCACGAATTCAAACCCGGCCCCGCAGTGTTGCACATGGAGTTCACGCCTCGCGGGCATGAGGTTTGGCTCAGCGTGCGCGACGCCAACAAGGTCATGGTCTACGACACGCAAACATTTGAAAAACTGCGTGAGATCGATGCCGACAGCCCTTCGGGCATTTTCTTTACCGCACGTGCGCACAGAACGGGGCTGTAACGGATGGAACACATCACTGATCCGATCGACCGCCGCCTGCTGGACGATTTCCAGCGTGACTTTCCCATCACCGACCGTCCATTTCAGATTCTGGGCAATGCGTTGGGTCTTGAAGAGGCCGAAGTGATCGACCGTCTGACCCGCATGCGCGCAAACGGTCGAATTACTCGGGTTGGCGCGACAATTTCACCAGGTGCGGTATCCGCCAGCACTCTGGCCGCCGTTTCCGCACCGGAAGACCGCCTGGAGGAGATCGCTGCCCTGATCGATTCTGAACCTGGCGTGAACCACAACTATCAGCGCGAGGATACGTGGAACCTTTGGTTCGTCGCCACTGGCCCTGACCGCGCGCATGTCAACGACACACTAGCCCGCATCAGTCACCGCACTGGGCTGCGCGTGCTGGATCTGCGATTGGTCCGCCCGTTCAATGTCGATCTGGGCTTCCGCATGTCCGGCAAGACCCGCAACGTACCCGGCCCCCGCAAAGTGGACCGCACGGCCATGCAGGACGGAGACCTTACCCTGCTGCAAGCACTCAGTTCAGGTCTGCCGCTGGTCGCAGACCCTTACGATGCGCTGGCTCGGTCGTTGGGCCGGAACACGCATGACGTGATGGAACGGATCGAGACATTGCAAGGCGCCGGTATAATCTCGCGTCTTGGTGTCATCGTGCGGCACCGCGCGCTAGGTTGGTCGGCCAATGCGATGGTGGTCTGGGACATGCCAGCCAATCAGATCGATACGGCGGGCCCTGCCCTGGCAGCGCATCCCGGCGTGACCCTGTGTTACGAACGTAATCCGGTCGAGGATGTCTGGCCCTATCGCCTTTACTCGATGATCCACGCCCGGTCACGCAGCGAAGCGCTGGACGTTTTGTCGGCCGCGGTCGCCCTGCCAGAAATGGCCGGTGCGCGCCACAAGGTACTGTTCTCGACCCGCTGCTTCAAACAGACTGGGGCACTGATCCAACCGAAAGAGGCCGCCGCATGACGCTGGATGCAACAGACCGCGCGATCCTGAACCGGATGCAAGACGATCTGCCGCTGACCAATCACCCATACGCCGTGATTGCAGATGATCTAGACATTGCAGAAAGTGACTTGTTGAACCGTCTTTCCCGTTTGAAAGACGAACGCATCATCACCCGGTTCGGCCCCTTCTTCGACGCCGCCGCAATGGGCGGCGCGTTCTGTCTGTGCGCCATGGCGGTGCCGATCGAAGAATTCGAAACCGTCCTGACCAAAGTCAATGCGCATCCCGAGGTAGCGCATAATTATGAACGCACGCACCGGCTGAACATGTGGTTCGTTCTGGCGACCGAAACACCCGAGGGGATCGCAGCCACAGCCGAGGCTATCGAACGGGAAACCGGGATCGCGGTCCTGCAATTCCCCAAACTTCAGGAATTCTTCATCGGCTTCCGGGTGGCGGCATGATCGACGCGAAAGACAGAGAGATTATCGAGGCGCTGCAAGGTGGCCTGCCGCTGGTGTCCGCGCCCTATGCGCAGGTGGCCAAAACACTGGGGTTGGACGAAGACGCGCTGTTGTACCGTCTGGCCGAGTTGAAATCCCGCGGAGTCATTCGTCGCATCGCCGCCGCTCCGAACCATTACAAACTGGGCATGACGTCGAACGGGATGACCGTCTGGGATGTAGACGATGCCCGCATCACCAAATTGGGCGCGCAAATCGGCGCGTTGCCCTTTGTCACCCATTGCTATGAGCGCCCGCGTGCCTTGCCCGACTGGCCCTACAACCTGTTCGCCATGGTTCACGGCTCGGACCGGGATGAAGTCGAAGAAAAGCGCGCCGAGATCGCAGCTATTCTGGGCGATGCCTGCCGTGCCAAAGATATCCTCTATTCCACGCGCATCCTGAAAAAGACCGGGCTGCGCCTGAAAACGAAAGGCTGAGACCATGTTCCGCCTGACCGAATACATGCACCAACTCGTCAATCCGACCCCGGTACGCAAACGCCGACCCGGACCAGTCAAACCAGTGGTGATCTGGAATCTGACGCGGCGCTGCAATTTGAAATGCCGCCATTGCTACACCGTCTCGGCGGATGTCGCGTTCCCGGGTGAGCTCAGCCACGAGCAAGCCATGGTAACCCTTGAGGATCTGGGCCAATTTCGCGTCCCGGCCCTGATCCTCTCGGGTGGGGAACCGCTGGATCGTTTTGATTTCTTCGACATTGCCAAGCGTGCTCGCGATCTGGTGCCGATGCTGGCGTTGTCCACCAACGGCACCCGGATTTACGGCGAAACTGCCGACATGATCGCCGATGTAGGATTCAATTATGTCGGCATTTCACTGGACGGGATCGGAGCAACGAATGACTGGTTCCGCGGTGTCGAGGGCGCCTTTGCAGACGCATTGCGCGGTGTACGCGAATGCAAGAAACGCGGCATCAAAGTCGGTCTGCGGTTTTGCCTGACCGAAGGTACCCAGCACCACCTGCCTGATCTGTTGAAGCTTTGCGATGACGAAGGCGTCGACAAGTTCTACCTGTCCCACCTCGTCTATGCAGGCCGTGGCGACAAGAACCGGGGCGAAGATGCTGAACACCTTCGAACCCGCAACGGTCTGGACCTGCTGCTTGAACGCGCGTGGGAGGCCGCATCAGGCGGACGCCCGCTGGACATCGTAACCGGCAACAATGATGCCGACGCCGGATATTTCCTGAACTGGGTCCGCACGCGTTTCGACGATACGAAAGCCGCCCATGTGCGCGAGCATCTGGCGGCATGGGGAGGCAACTCCAGCGGTCTGGGTGTGGCCAATATCGACAATCTGGGCCGCGTGCATCCCGATACTTATTGGTCCGACTACACGGTCGGCAATGTGAAAACCCAGCCATTCTCTGAGCTTTGGACCAGCGACGATCAGATGCTGTCCATGCTGCGCACCCGCCCGCGCCCGCTAAAGGGACGCTGCGGGGCTTGCCAATTGAAGGATGTCTGCGGTGGCAACACCCGTATCCGGGCCTTGCAATTGACCGGCGATCCCTGGGCCGAAGATCCGGCCTGCTATCTGTCAAATCAAGAAATCGGCGTTGAGGGCGCAGGCGAACGTCTGCAGGTCACGCCGTTCCGGGGGAAACGTCATGATCCTGCGCATCAGTTCTTTTGAAATCGACTTTTCTGTCCCTTCAGCCGTGGCACCCGTGAAAACTGTGGGAGTCTCCGGCGGGAGTATTTTGGAAAAGATGAAGATTGGAGCGCTTTGTTCGGTCTTGAGCATTGGAGCAGCATGGGCGGATGCACCTTCGGACTATGCTGAACACTGCGCGTCTTGCCACGGCGAAAACCGTTTGGGTGGGGTCGGCCCTGCATTGATCCCCGAAACGCTGAAACGCATGCGTGGCCCCCGTGTGGCCGCTGTGATTGCCGAAGGGCGTACGGCCACTCAGATGCCCGCTTTTTCGCATGAACTCGACGCGCTGCAGATCGAGGAACTGGCGGGATGGTTGAAATCTCCGCTGGAAACCGACCCAGAATGGGGCGAAGTCGATATCATGGCCAGCCGTACTTTGGATGAGGACTATATTCCGGTTGACGCACCTCTCTGGGACAGCGATCCGATGAATATCACGCTGGCGGTTGAGACTGGTGACCACCATGTCAGCGTTCTGGACGGTGATACGTTCGAGGTTCTGGATCGGTTCGAGACGCCTTTTGCCGTACATGGCGGACCAAAGTTCAGCCCCGATGGGCGCTATGTGTTCATCATGTCGCGTGATGGCTGGGTTCAGAAATATGACATCTGGGCCCTGAAACAGGTGGGCCGCGTGCGCGCCGGACTGAACAGCCGCAACATCGCCATGTCTGGTGATGGTAAATGGGTGGCTGTGGCGAACTATTTACCAAACAGCCTGACCTTGTTGTCAACACAAGACCTGTCGGTTGCGAAGGTCGTTGAGATCAAAAGCAAAAAGGGCGTACCCAGCCGCGTCTCAGCCGTCTATCAGGCGCCCCCGCGTGAGAGCTTCGTGCTGGCTCTGAAAGACGTACCCGAGATTTGGGAGGTCTTTTACGGCGCCAATCCGCCGCAATCCGGCATTGGGCATGACTTCCGCATCGAGGGTCAGTTCAAGAACCCGGACCCCTTCCCGGTGCGCAAGATCACCACGCCGGACTATCTGGACGATTTCTTTTTCGACCAGAGCTACGAATACGTCATGGGTGCGTCCCGCGATGGAAAAGGCGGTCAGGTAATTGATCTGGTGATTGGTCACAAGGTGGCTGATCTGGACCTGCCGGGGATGCCGCATCTGGGCTCGGGCATAACTTGGAAGCATGGCGATACAACCGTAATGGCCACGCCGCATCTGACCGACGGCACCGTTTCAGTCATCGATATGCAGACATGGGAAACCGTCAAAAGGATCAAGACCGAGGGTCCCGGGTTCTTCATGCGCAGCCATGAGAATTCGCCCTATGTTTGGGCCGATGTGTTCTTTGGACCCAACAAGGACGCCATGCATGTGATCGACAAGCAAAGCCTTGAGATCGTTAAAACTCTGCGCCCAGCGCCCGGCAAAACCGTGGCACATGTCGAGTTCACCAAGGATGGCCGCCACGCGCTGGTTTCCATCTGGGAAGATGATGGCGCAGTGATCGTTTATGACGCGCAGACGCTGGAAGAGGTTCGCCGCCTGCCGATGCGCAAACCGTCTGGAAAATACAATGTCTGGAATAAAATCACCTTCTCGGAAGGAACCAGCCACTGAGGGCAAATGGCCAGTTTGGAAACTGGCCATTCTGCTTTATCCGGCCACGGCGCTGACCGTGGCCATCAACCTGTTTCTGGCAGGCCTGATCGCTAACAGCGCCGGGTTTGGCGTGATCGAACCTGTCACAGCAATCCTGTGGTCAATCCCTCTGGGCATACCTGCGTCCTGGCTGGCCGGTCGCTGGCTGCGCGGATTGATGGATGAAGCCGACGACTAACCATCTGCTATTTCTCCAAAAACTTCCTAAAATTAAATTTGGGGCAGTTCGCGAACAAATGACTTAAGTCAAGTTTCGAATCGAGAGGACAACATACGACTCTGGAAAGATTGCCGAGTTGGATTCTCCATGCCCGCCCTCAACCCTCTGCACATTTCAGCTGTTCGCGCGTCCCGCGTCGTATGTGCATGTGCGGGCATCCTCCTTCTGCTATTGCAGCTGCTTGGCCCGGCACTGGCGAGTCCCGGGCAAAGCATGTGGGTGGAGATCTGCTCGGAGACAGGGGCGGTCTGGGTTCAGGTAGACCTTGAGAAAGAAGCCGATGACCCAACCGCGCCCTGTCCGAAATGCGCTGACTGCGCCCTGTGTGCTGTCACATCTGCGGCACCGGTGCCGGACCTCCCCATCCTGGCGCAGGACAGTTTTGTTCATATGGCAAGCTGCGATTCCCACGATCTGCCACATGACAACGGCATAAAACGGTTGTGGCCTGAAACCCGGGGTCCCCCGCGTGCAAACCAAGTAGAATCTGAACGCGCCCAGCGCGCGTCCAAGGCGTCCACCCAATTAATCGGAGGTGCGCCGTGGTCGTAAGTCGCGCAATCCATTTCCTGCTAGCCTTTACCCTGTCCTGCCTGATGGCGATCAGCGCCCATGCCGACAGCCTTGCCAGCTTCCTGCCCGAAATTGAACCCGCCGATCTGGTCCCCGGTGCCGATGCCTTTGGCCCGGTGCGCGATGACGTGCCCGTTGCCCCCATTCTGAAAGGCCGCGAGACCGTAGCCTGGGCCTTCCTGACCTCTGATTTTGTGGGAACCACCGGGTATTCCGGCAAACCCATCCACGTGGTCGCCGCCATTGATGATGATGCGGTCCTGACCGGGGTCAAACTGGTCAAGCACTCGGAGCCCATCGTTCTGATCGGCATTCCCAATTCGCGTATGGTTGAACTGACCGAGGGTTACGCTGGGCTAGATCTCAAGCGTGAGGCCGAGACCGGGGGTGAGGGGCATGACCTCGACATCATCTCGGGCGCGACCGTGACCATCATGGTGATCGACGACAGCCTTGTACGTGGCGGCATCAAAGTAGCCCGTGCGCTGGGGCTGGGCGGCTTGTCTCCGGTGCAGTCGGATGGGCCAAAACGCGAAGTCGATATGGCGAAAAATGCCATCTATGACTGGACCACTCTCTCCGGAGACGGTTCAATCCGGCGGCTGACGCTGGATATTGGTCAGGTCAATGCCGCCTTCGAGGCGACGGGAGATCAGCGCGCGATCAAGCGCCCGGAACCGGGCGAGCCGGATGATACCTTTATCGACATGCATATGGCGCTGGTTTCGGTGCCGTCGATCGGCAAGTCGCTGTTGGGAGAGGCTGAATATCAGAACTTGACCAACTGGCTGGACGAGGGCGAACACGCCATTCTTGTGCTGGGCCGCGGGGCCTACAGCTTTAAAGGCTCGGGTTATGTTCGCGGCGGTATCTTCGACCGGATTCAATTGATTCAGGGTGACAGCTCGGTCCGGTTCTTCGACCGCCAACAGCGCCGCTTGGGTGAGGTTGACGCGCCGGATGCGCCCAGCTTTAGTGAACTGGACATCTTCAAAATCCCAGCCGACGCCGAATTTGATCCGACCGAGCCGTTCCGCCTGCAACTGCTTGTGCAGCGTGCCGTCGGCGCGGTTGAGAAAACCTTCCTGACCTTCGATCTGGGCTACAAGCTGCCCGAACAGTACCTGTTGCCCGTCGCTGCCCCTGTGGTGGTTGATGACGCAACCGGAGAGGCTGCTGCCAAAGCCGCCCTGTGGCAACGTATCTGGAAAGACCGCACGGTCGAGATTGTGGTGCTGGGCGTTATGCTGCTGGTGCTGACGGCCACATTCTTCTTCCAGTTCCACGCGACGATGAATGCGCGCGTCTTCTACTGGTTCCGCATCGGTTATCTGTCCATGACGCTGTTCTTCATTGGCTGGTACGCCAATGCTCAGTTGAGCGTGGTGAATTTGATGGCGCTGGCGGGCAGCTTGCGCACCGGGTTCTCGTGGGATGCTTTCCTGTTGGACCCGCTGGTCTTTATCCAGTGGTTCGCAGTCGCCGCCGCCCTGCTGTTCTGGGGACGTGGCGCCTATTGCGGCTGGCTCTGCCCGTTCGGTGCCCTGCAGGAACTGACCAACAAGATCGCGCGGGCGCTGAAAGTGCCGCAATGGACCCTGCCCTGGGGGCTGAACGAACGACTTTGGCCCGCTAAATACATGATCTTCCTCGTGCTCTTCGGCATCAGCTTCGTCTCGATCCCGCTGGCCGAGAAATATGCCGAGATCGAGCCGTTCAAGACCGCGATCATCCTGAAATTCATGCGCGACTGGCCGTTTGTGGTCTTTGCGCTGCTCCTCCTGGGGATCGGGCTGTTCATCGAACGGTTCTACTGCCGCTACCTCTGCCCGCTGGGCGGAGCGCTGGCGATCCCTGCCCGTATTCGCATGTTCGACTGGCTGCGCCGCTATCCCGATTGCGGCAGCCCCTGTCAGACCTGCGCCAACGAATGCCCCGTTCAGGCGATCCACCCCACCGGTGAGATCAATCCGAACGAGTGCGTCACCTGCCTGCATTGTCAGGTGCTCTACCAGTCCGAGACGAAATGTCCCGTCGTTATCCGCCAGTTGAAACGGCGGGCCAAGACAGGGTCGGTCCAAATGAAGACCCCACTCGGACAGCCACCGGCGAACCATCCGAACGCCAAACCGCAATCCGTTTCCTAAAAAGGAGGAACGATCATGTCGGACAATGAAAACAAACTGAATATCACACGCCGTGGGATGCTGGGTGCAACCGCAACTGGCGCCGTGATTGCCGGGACCGGTCTGGGCTCTACCCTAATGACCGCCAAGGAAGCCAGTGCCGCCGCAAACGCCGCGCTGGAGCCCGGTGAGCTGGATGAATATTACGGCTTCTGGTCCTCGGGTCAGACCGGCGAGGTGCGTATCCTCGGCGTACCGTCGATGCGCGAACTGATGCGTATTCCGGTGTTCAACCGCTGCTCGGCCACTGGCTGGGGTCAGACCAACGAGTCGCTGAAGATCCTGACAGAAGGCCTGCTGCCAGAAACCAAGGAATACCTGGCCGCAAATGGCAAGGTCACCTACGATAACGGCGACCTGCACCACCCGCACATGTCCTTCACAGACGGCACCTATGACGGCCGTTACCTGTTCATGAACGACAAGGCCAACACCCGCGTGGCCCGCGTGCGTTGCGACGTGATGAAATGCGACAAGATCATCGAGATCCCGAACGCGCATGACATCCACGGCCTGCGTCCGCAGAAATACCCGCGCACCGGTTACATCTTTGCCAATGGTGAGCACGAGGCACCGCTGGTCAATGACGGCCAGATCCTCGACGATCCGTCGCAATACGTGAACATCTTCACCGCCATTGACGGTGACACGATGGAGATCGCATGGCAGGTGATGGTGTCGGGCAACCTCGACAACACCGACTGCGACTATCAGGGCAAATACGCGTTCTCGACCTCGTACAACTCGGAAATGGGTATGAACCTGGCCGAGATGACCGAGAATGAGCTGGACCACGTGGTGGTGTTCAACCTGAAAGCTATCGAAGAGGCCGTGGCCGCCGGGAACTATCAGGAACTGAACGGCGTCAAGGTCGTGGATGGCCGCAAAGAGGCCGGCGGCAACCTGACCCGCTATATCCCGATCCCGAACTCGCCGCACGGTGTGAACGCAGCACCCGACAAGAAACACATCATGATCAACGGTAAGCTGTCGCCGACCGTGTCCGTGATCGATGTTGAGAAGGTCGACGCGCTGTTTGCAGACAACGCTGATCCGCGCTCGGCCATCGTGGCTGAGCCGCAGCTGGGTCTTGGCCCGCTTCACACCGCGTTTGACGGCAAGGGCAATGCCTACACCACTCTGTTCCTGGACAGCCAGGTGGTGAAATGGGACATTGCCAAGGCGATCGAAGCCTATGCCGGTGCGGATGTTGATCCGATCGTCGACAAGGTGGACGTGCACTACCAGCCGGGCCACAACTCGACCTCGATGGGTGAGACCGCCGAAGCTGATGGCAAGTGGCTGATTTCGATGAATAAGTTCTCGAAAGACCGCTTCCTCAACGTGGGTCCGCTGAAGCCTGAAAACGAGCAGCTGATCGACATCTCGGGCGACAAGATGAAGGTGGTCCATGATGGCCCGACTTTTGCGGAACCGCATGACTCGATCCTTGTTCACCGGTCCAAGGTGAACCCGGTCAACGTCTGGGATCGCAACGACCCGATGTGGGAAGATGCGCGCAAACAGGCCGAGGCTGACGGTGTCGATCTGGAAGAAGGGGCCGAGGAACCAATCCGTGACGGCAACAAGGTCCGCGTCTACATGACCTCGACCGCGCCGGTGTTCAGCCTTGAGAAGTTCACCGTCAAGCAGGGCGACGAGGTTACGCTCTACGTCACCAACCTGGATGACGTGGACGACGTGACCCACGGGCTGTGCCTGTCGAACTTTGGCATCGCAATGGAGATCGGGCCGCAGGCGACCGCCTCGGTCACGTTCATCGCCGACCGTCCGGGCGTACACTGGTTCTATTGCCAGTGGTTCTGCCACGCGCTTCACATGGAAATGCGCGGCCGGATGTTTGTTGAGCCGCGGAGCGCATAACAATGCGTTGGTCCCTGCTCATACCGCTCCTGCTCGGCTCGCCCCTTTGGGCAGCGGATTGGGATGTGCCCAACCGGGCGGGGGCCATCAATGAGATACTGGCGCAGGCGGCGGATGGAGACACCCTCCGCCTGAGCCCCGGCGTTTACGCCGAAACACTGGTGCTGGACCGGCCCATCACGATTGATGGGCAGGGCTTGGCCACCATTGACGGACAAGGCAAAGGCAGCGTCATCACCGTGACCGGGCCGGGCGTGACCGTGCGCGGGCTGACGGTGATCGGCTCAGGCTCGGACCATGACGGGATCGACAGCGGCATCCAACTAACCAAGACGGCCCACGCGCCAGTGGTCGAGGATAACGTGCTGCTGGGTAATCTCTATGGCGTCGACATCCATGGTGCCAAGGACAGCATCGTGCGTGGCAACCGGATCGAAGGCCGCCAGGACCGGCGAATGAACGACCGTGGTAATGGCGTTTACGTCTGGAACGCGCCGGGTGCGCGGGTCGAAGATAACGATATTCGTTTTGGACGTGATGGGATCTTTGTGAACTCGTCCAAGAAAAATACCTTCACCGGCAACCTGTTCCGCGATCTGCGTTTCGCCGTGCACTACATGTATGCCGACAATTCGGTCGTCAGCGACAATGTCTCGATTGGCAACGATCTGGGCTATGCGGTGATGTTCACGACCAATGTGACCGTCGCTAACAATGTCTCGATCGGGGACCGTGAACATGGCGTGATGCTGAACTACGCCAACAAGAGCACCATCACCGGCAACGTGGTGAAAGGTGCCAAGGAAAAATGCACCTTCCTTTATAACTCCAACAAGAACGAATTCACCGACAACTGGTTCCAGGGTTGCGGCATCGGCATCCACTTTACCGCCGGTAGTGAACGCAACCGTATCCTTGGCAACGCCTTTGTAGGCAACCGGACCCAGGTAAAATACGTTTCGACCAAATGGGTCGAGTGGTCCGAAGACGGGCGCGGAAACTACTGGTCCGATTTCGCAGCCTTTGATGTGGATGGCAATGGTATCGCCGATGCCCCCTATCGCCCCAATGACAGTATGGACCATGTGCTGTGGACCCAACCCGCAGCCAAACTGCTGCTCGGCTCGCCCGCCGTGCAGTTGGTGCGCTGGTCGCAATCGGCCTTCCCAGCACTGCTGCCGGGGGGTGTGATGGACAGCAACCCATTGATGCAAGCCCCTGAACCCCCAGCAATGAAAAAGGTGCCTCATGACGGATAAGGCCCTGTCAATCGACCATGTTCTCAAGGACCGGGGAAAAACCCGCGTTCTTGACGATATCACCCTGTCTCTAGCCCCCGGCCAGCGCGTTGCGCTGCTGGGTCATAACGGCGCGGGCAAGTCGACTCTGATCAAATCCATCCTCGGCCTAACGCCGATCCACGGCGGCGCCATTCGGATCGGAGACGCCGCCCCCGGCAGCGCGAAGGCACGGCGGGAAACGGCTTACCTGCCCGAAGCGGTGTCGTTTCACCCGGCGCTTACGGGCCGCGAGCAACTGACCCTGTTCGCGCAGCTCTCCGGAGCTAAGGCCGATGTGCCTGCCTTGCTGGAGCGCGTCGGTCTGAGCGACGCGCTGGATCGCCGGATCGGAGCCTATTCCAAAGGGATGCGGCAGCGCCTGGGTCTGGCGCAGGTCCTGCTGGGCCAGCCGAAGGTCGCACTGCTGGATGAGCCGACATCGGGCTTGGACCCGATCTCACGTCAGGATCTCTATGCCATCATTGATGAGCTGGCCGCACAGGGTACGGCGGTCCTGATCGCCTCACATGCGTTGACCGAAGTCGAAGCCCGCACCGATCGTATCGCTATCATGCGCAAGGGCCGGATGGTGGCTGATGACACGCTGAACAACCTCTCAGCGCTGGCGGGTCTGCCGATCCGCCTAAAGGTCCGCGCCAGTGACAATCCAGAAGCGCTGGCCGCAGAACTGGGAGGCAATCGGATCAACGGCGCGGCGGTCGAACTACTCTGCAGTCCCGACGACAAGATGGAGGCCCTGCGCCGCATCGCCGGACTGGGCGACGCGGTGGCGGATGTGGAAATGACCCCGCCCAAGCTGGAAGACCTCTATCGCCACTATGCACAGGAGGAGATGCAATGACCCGCTTCCTCGCTATCACCCGCACTGAAATGCTGATCCTGCGCCGCAACCGCTGGCTGCTGGTCGCCACGCTGATCATGGTGCTGTTCGCTTTGGCGCTGACCTTTGCCGGCAGCGCCCCAACCGGCACTTTGGGCGTCGACATGCTCACTGTCTCGGTTGCGTCGATGACCACCTTGTCGGTCTACCTCGCCCCCTTGCTAGCGCTGATGATCTCCTTCGACGCCATCGCTGGCGACGTGGATCGAGGCAGTCTGTCGCTGCTGCTGTCTTACCCGGCAGGGCGCGGAGAAATCCTGTTGGGCAAGTTTACAGCGCACCTCGCTGCCCTCGCCTTTGCGATGACCGTTGGTTTCGGCACCGCGGGCGCAGTGGCCGCCTTCTTTGGCGGGGCCGGACCGGAAAGCCTGATGGCTCTGGTGCGTCTCATCCTCACTTCGATCCTGCTGGGCGCCGTGTTTCTGGCGCTGGGTTACCTGCTGTCTGCCCTGGCGAGGGGCGCTACGGCCGCAGCAGGTCTGTCGGCCGGGCTCTGGCTGGTTTTTGTCGTCCTCTATGATCTGGGCCTGTTGGGGGCCGTCGTCATGGACAAGGGCGGCACCTTTACCCAATCCGTCTTTCCATGGGTGATGGTAGCCAACCCGGCCGACGCATTCCGTCTGTGGAACATCGCTGCGACTGAAGGCGTCGCGATGGCTTCGGGCATGACCGGAGCCGCACAGGCCCTGCCCGTCTGGGCCGCGCCTGCATCTCTTCTGATCTGGCCAGTGCTCGGCTTTGCCCTTGCCCGCCTCGCGTTTCGGAGGGTTGAGCCATGAAACATCTTGCCCTGATCGCCTTAATCGCGTTGGCCGCCTGCAAGGAAGAAGTGGCCGAAGCCCCGGACCCGGTCGACCTAACCCCGGATGCACTGAGCTTTTTCTGCCAAATGAACATCGCCGAACATGGCGGGCCAAAGGGGCAGATTCATCTGGACGGCTACCCCGCACCGCTATTCTTTGCTCAGGTGCGCGACATGGTGGCATATCTCAAAAGCCCCGAGCGTGATGCCAAAATCACCGCCGTTTATGTCAGCGACATGGGCGTCGCCCCAAACTGGCGACAGCCGGGCATTTCCAACTGGATCGACGCCGATGGCGCAACCTTTGTGGTCGGGGCCGATGTCGCCGGTGGTATGGGCGCGCGCGAGGTTGTTCCCTTCGCTAATCCTACCGATGCGGAAACCTTTATTGGCCAATATGGCGGCACTTCCTTGCCTCTCTCTGAGATCCCGGACACCGAGGTGCTTGGCCCTGTGGATCTGGACTTGATACTGGAGACCCCCTCATGACTTCTCTCTCGCGTCGCCGGTTCTTGACCATGTCGGCCGCTTGCGCAGCCTTTCCTGCTGGAGCCGCAACAGCCCCCGTGGCCCATTGGCGCGGTGTTGCATTGGGGGCTGAGGCCAGCTTGCGGCTAGAGGGGCTGACCAGCGCACAAGCCGCACCAATTATCGCTGCCGTCGAGGCCGAGGTAAACCGGCTGGAGAACATCTTTAGCCTCTACCGTCACAACTCTGAAATCAGCCGTTTGAACCGTGATGGTCATCTGCTGGCACCGGCACCTGATCTGCTGAACGTTCTCAGCCTGTGCTCGGCCCTCTATCAAGCTTCCGACGGCCTGTTCGATCCAACCATTCAGCCCGTTTGGCGCGCACTTGCCTCTAGTTCAAACCAGTCCGACTTGACAGAGGCACTGGAAACGGTGGGCTGGGATCGCGTTTCGGTTCAGGCAGAGGTGATCCACCTTCCTCGTCCCGGATTGTCGGCCCTTACCCTGAATGGTGTCGCGCAAGGGGCCATTACCGATCGCATCAGCACCCTGCTTGCTTCGCATGGTTTGCGCGATGTGCTTGTGAACATGGGGGAAATCGCAGCCCATGGGCACCGGAACGACGGTCAAGCCTGGCAGGTCGGTCTTGCAGGTTCGGCTGGCGAGGTTCAGAAGACGATCCAACTTCGCGACAGAGCCGTCGCGACATCCGACACCAACAGCGTCATGCTGACAGAGACACAGGGCCATATTCTCAACACCAATGGATCACATCACCGCAAGCAGGTTGTATCTGTTTCAGCGCCGACCGCGGCGGTCGCCGATGGCCTGTCAACGGCCCTGTGCCTGTTGCCACGGGCTCAGATGGATGCCGTGATCGCATCCTTTCCCGGGGCTGCGCTTGAGATGCTCGGATAAACTTGCCGAGAATGAAAAATGCGAGGCCGGATCGACCTCGCATTCACAGGTTCAACTTGCGAAGAGTTTAAGCCGCAGCGATCTGCCCGGCCTTTTCAACCAACACCTCGGCCTGACGGATCGAGGCATAGTCGATCAGGCGGCCATCCAATGATACGGCACCTTTGCCCGAAGCTTCGGCCTCGGCCATTGCAACGAGAATGCGCTGCGCCTTGTTCACCTCGGCATCCGATGGGGACATGACTTCGTTTGCCAGCGCAATCTGGCTTGGGTGGATGGCCCATTTACCTTCGCAGCCCAGAACGGCGGCGCGTTTCGCAGCCGCACGATAGCCTTCTGGATCTTGGAAGTCACCAAAAGGTCCATCAATCGGGCGCAGACCATTGGCGCGGGCAGCAACCACCATGCGGGCCAGAGCGTAGTGCCACATGTCGCCCCAATGGGTCATGCGGTCTCCGTCAGCGTCGGCGTCGGTCAGGACCGAATAGTCGGGGTTTACGCCGCCGATGATCGTGGTGCGCGCGCGGGTCGACGCTGCATAGTCCGCAACACCAAAATGCAGGCTTTCGTTACGTTTTGATGCTGCCGCAATCTCGCTCACGTTCTGCATGCCTAGCGCCGTTTCGATGATGTGCTCGAAACCGATCCGCTTTTTATAACCCTTGGCGTCCTCGATCTGTGTTACCAGCATATCGACGGCATAAACGTCTGCAGCGGTTCCCACTTTGGGGATCATGATCAGGTCCAGACGTTCTCCGGCCTGTTCGACCACGTCCACCACGTCGCGGTACATGTAGTGCGTATCGAGCCCGTTGATCCGCACCGACATGGTTTTGTTGCCCCAGTCGATATCGTTCAACGCTTCGATAATGTTCTTACGCGCCTGTTCCTTTTCATCAGGTGCGACCGCGTCTTCCAGATCAAGGAAGATCACATCCACATCCGATTTAGCTGCCTTTTCGAACATGCCCGGCTGGCTACCGGGAACGGCCAGTTCACTGCGGTTCAGGCGGCCGGGGGCCTGGTCGATTGAATGAAAGCTCATGAGTTTGATCCTTGGTTCAGAGTTTTGTCGGTTCGGTGTCAGATCACCCGGTCGCGCGGTTCGCGGCCCTGGAAAAAGTCACTTAGGTTATCAAGCACACGGAACCCCATCGCCTCACGCGCTTCCTTTGTGGCGCTGCCCAGATGGGGCAGCATCACCAGATTGTCGCATTGCAGCAGATCGGGGCTGATCCGGGGTTCGCCGTCGAACACATCCAGCGCCGCACCGCCGATCATGTCGAACATCAGGGCCTGAATCAGAGCCCATTCGTCGATCACCTCACCACGTGCGGTGTTGATCAGGAAGGCGTCCGGTTTCATCAGGCTGAGCCTACGTGAGTTGATCAGGTGCCGGTTCGCAGCCCCTCCGGGACAATGGAGCGACACGAAATCGCACTGAGGCAACAGCTCGTCGATTGTGTCCACTTGGGTCGCGTTGCACTGGGCCAGCACTTCCGGCGATACCTGGCTACGGTTGTACACAAGAACGTCCATGCCGAAACCGTGATGGGCGCGGCGGGCCATTTCCTGACCGATGCGACCATAACCGATGATGCCCAACGTTTTGCCGCTGACCTTGGTGCCGATCAGATGCGTGGGCCGCCAGCCGGTCCAACCACCCGCCCGTAGTTCACGCTCACCTTCGCCCGCCCGGCGTGCCACCATCAGCAGCAGGCTCATGGCGATATCAGCGGTACATTCGGACAGCACGTCAGGCGTATTCGTCACGGTCATACCCAGTTCACGCGCTGACGGTTCGCAGATATGGCTGTAGCCAACACCGTAGTTGGCGAGGATCTTTGTCTGCGCACCGGGCACATCCAGCGCCTCGGCGCTAAGCGTGTCGGTGACGGTGGGCAGCACCGCGTCATAGGACTTTAGCGCCTGCCGGATGTCAGCCGGGGACATAGGCTTGTCCCCGGTATTCAGAACGACATTGTAATTCTCAGCCAGCTGCGCCTCGACGGCAGCAGGCCAGCGACGGGTAACAAGAACCGAGGGTTTGACCATCACGCGGCCTCCATCACTTTGGCGATTGTTTCACCGATCACGGCGGGGTTTTCAGCCACGGTCACACCGGCAGCGGAGAGGATTTCGACCTTCTCGCTGGCGCTTTCGCCAAAAGCCGAGATGATTGCGCCCGCATGGCCCATGGTCCGGCCCTTGGGTGCAGTAAGACCGGCGACATAGGCAATCACCGGTTTGGTGATGTGGTCACGGATGTATTCCGCTGCTTCAGCTTCCTGAGGCCCACCAATTTCACCGATCATGGCGATTACGTGGGTGTCTTCGTCCTCTTCGAACCGCTGCAGGATATCCTTGAACGACGAGCCATTGATCGGGTCACCGCCGATGCCGACACTGGTCGACACGCCGATCCCACGCTCTTTCAACTGCGCAGCGGCCTCATAGCCCAGCGTACCAGAACGCCCTATGATCCCTACGTGACCGGGCAGATAGATATGCCCCGGCATGATCCCCAACAGAGCCTTGCCCGGTGAGATCGTGCCTGCGCAGTTCGGCCCGGTCAGAACCATGCGTTTTTCCTTGGGATAGCGGTACATGTACCGTTTCACCCGGATCATGTCCTGCGCCGGAATGCCGTCGGTGATACAAACGCAATAGCGGATACCGGCATCTGCGGCCTCCATGATCGAGTCGGCGGCGAATGGCGGTGGTACGAACACAAGGCTGGCATCTGCGCCAGTTGCCTCGACGGCCTGTTTCACAGTGTCGAAGACTGGAACGCCTTCGACGGTTTCTCCGCCCTTACCGGGCACGACACCACCGACAACGTTGGTGCCGTAGTTCAGCATGTCCTTGGTATGGAACCGAGCCATGCGCCCGGTGATGCCCTGCACGATAACGCGCGAGTCACGATCGAGAAAAATGCTCATTACACAGCCCTCATCTTGGTGTTTTGGGACAGATCGTTTCGCCATGCACCAACGGCGCGTTCTGCGGCTTCCATCAGTGTTGTGGCGCGAATGATCGGCAGGCCGGATTTCGCGAGGATTTTCTGGCCTTCTTCGACATTTGTTCCAGCCAGTCGCACAACAACCGGGATATCCAGGTCTAGCTCTTTCAGCGCCTGTACGACCCCTTCGGCCACCCAGTCACAGCGGTTGATACCGGCAAAAATGTTAACCAAGATCGCTTGCACGTTGTCATCTGAGAGAACCAGTCGGAACGCCTTGGCCACACGTTCGGGTGACGCGCCACCGCCGATATCGAGGAAGTTTGCGGGCTCACCACCAGCCAGCTTGATCGTGTCCATCGTCGCCATCGCCAGACCGGCACCGTTGACGATGCAGCCTATATTGCCATCCAGCCCGACATAGGACAGACCCCGATCCGCCGCGCGGCTTTCGCGCGGGTCTTCCTGGCTTTTGTCGCGCAGTTCGGCGATTTGCGGGTGCCGGAACAGGGCGTTGTCGTCAAAGCTCATCTTGGCATCGAGCGCTAGAACGCGGTCGTCACCAGTAATGACCAGCGGGTTGATCTCGACCATGGTGGCGTCCAGATCGCTGAAAGCGGCGTAGCAGCCCTGCAACGTGCGCACCATCTGCTGCACCAGCTTCGGCTCCAGTCCCAGTTTGAACGCAATTTCGCGCGCCTGGAATTCCTGCAACCCGACCGCCGGCTCGACAATGGAACGCACGATGCTGTCCGGGCGGTCGGCCGAAATATCCTCGATCTCCATCCCGCCTTCGGACGAGGCCACGATCATCACCCGCTGGCTTGACCGGTCAAGGACGAAGCCCAGATAGATCTCGCGGTCAATCGGCACAGCGGACTCAACGTAGACACGATAGATGCCCTTACCCTCGGGGCCGGTCTGATGCGTGACCAGTTTGCGACCAAACAAGTCATCGCAGGCTTGATAGATTTCGTTTTCGGTGTTGCATAGCTTGACGCCGCCCGCCTTGCCGCGACCACCCGCATGGACCTGAGCCTTGACGATCCACTTGTCGCCACCCAGTTCGCGCGCCCGATAGGCCGCCTGTTCAGGGCTGTAGGCCAAAGCGCCAGAAGGCACGTCGACACCGAAATTCGAAAGAAGCTCTTTCGCTTGGTATTCATGGATATCCATCTGCAATCCTCCCGTTCATGCAGCGTGATTAAGCGGCGATCGACGTGCCGTAGCGGCTTTCGAGCAAAGCCTCGACCGCATCCTGATCGACCTCGGCACCTAGTTCACGCAGGGCCTCGGCAAACAGACGTACGATCCGGCTGACGGCCTGCCGGTTCAATTGGTTCAGGATGCCGATGCGGACCTGCACCGGTGCGCTGAGCGTTGGCCAGATGCCGAAGCCACGGGCTCGGCAGTTCTGCACCAGTTCCATCTCACGGCCCGCCAGTTCCGGCGGCAGGTTCAACACCACAAGGCTGGGCATGTCCGAGGTTACCTCGCAACCCATCTCGATCACGGCGTCCCGCAGGACCTTTTCGTGGGTGCGGTAAGACATTGACCGTTTCGCCAACCCTTCTTGTAGGGTCAGACGCAGGGATTCGTGGAAGGCCGCGACCGCATAACCGGAATGGGTGCGGTGATAGGTGCCCTTATCCACATCCGCACCATCGACGACTCCCCAGTGGCGGGCCTCGAAAATCGGGTTGTGGACATAAGTGTAGGCACCGGTCGTTTTCAGCGTTTCGATATAGGCGTCTGTAAAGCTGACGGGCGCGTAGGTCAGCGGCAGACAGCACAGGCCCTTTTGCGGGCAGGACGCCCAACCAGCGATGCCCGGATAATCGTCGATCGAAAAGTCATCGACACCCAGAGACGAAACCGCGTCGATCAAGCCCATGGCACCATGACGCTCGCAAGCATCCGAGAACCCGCGCAAGTCGTTGATCCGGCCCGAACCGGTTTCCCAATGCGCCATGAAAGCCCATTTCGGCTGATGCTCTGCCAGAGCGGCGTCGATCAGTTCACCGGTTACCGGTTGGCCGTGCGGAACCTCAATTACAGTGACGCTGGCCGCTTGTGGGTCTAGTGGATTGGCGGCGTGCTCTTCAGGTGTCGCGGCCTTGATCCGCAGGGTCAGCGCGTCGATGCCCGAGAAGGTGCCATTTGTGAAGGCAATCACTTTGTCCCCGGGCATAACGGCGGAGAACATGGTGTCCAGCGCGCTCCAACCGGTGCCGGCAACGGCAAAAGTATAGGCGTTATTGGTGCCCCAGATCTTGCGCAGCATGTGCTTGCACTCGATCATGCCGCGCAGGACATCACCCTGCATATGATCCGCAACACCTGCATTTGTGAATGCGTGCAGAACACGGGTATCCGTATTGCCCGGCCCCGGACCTGCAGCAAGCGTCTCGGGGATCTCGAGCGGAGCGAAAATCTGGAAAGTCATTGTTAGACATCCTCGGCAGTTGGTCGGACAGCGCGTCCGATACGTTTCGTTACTGGACAGGAAACCGGGACTTGCCCGAACGCACAACGTAACTTACTACTGCTTTAGGATGTCCATTTGGGTGGGAAATATGCCACCCATTTTGGTAAAAATACCAAAGTATACAAGTTTCTGCCCTACCCGAATGGGTAGTTTTTTCGAAATTCAGGGCAATAACAGATGGTTGAGACCCAAACTACTCAGATCGACGTCATGCTGGCCGACGGCAACCCACTGGTCCTTTCAGCCATGTCCGAGATTTTTGAGCGCGACCCGCGATTCTCTCTTGTCGCGACCTCGGCCACTGCCGAAGGCTTCCTGGGAACTGTGATGCGTGTCCCTGTTCAGGTTGGTGTGGTGGATTGGAACCTGCCCGTTCTGGGTGCTGCGAAGCTGATCGAGGTTCTGCGCGAACAGGCCAACGCCCCTCGTTTCGTCGTTTATGGTGAGGCAACAGGCGACACTCCTCGCCTGGCGATGCAGGCCGGAGCAGCAGGCTTTGCCGCACGGTCCGGGGCGGTCGAAGGTCTGCTGGAAACCTGCGCCGATGTGGCGGCGGGAAAAATGGTGTTCCCGTTCATTGATATCCGCAAGATGCAACAGGACCCAATCCAAAGCCTGTCCCGAAAAGAGCGCACCATTCTCGAAGCGCTGTCGCAGGGCATGTCAAACCGCGACCTGTCCCGAGAGCTTCAGATTTCCACGAATACCGTCAAATTTCACCTGTCGAACATTTACGACAAACTGGGTGTTAAAAACCGAACGCAGGCCATCGCCTATTATTATTCCTCTCAGTTTTCCGGGGGATAAGTGAAAGCACCGACCATCGAAGGCAACCGGTGCGCGCATTTCGTTGTTGGCACCAGTCGATTTGCCATGTCTCTCTGTGGAAACATCGTCATTTCCGATGCACCCAGACAGTTTGCACGCAGGCGAAGAGATTCAGAGTGCCCCAATACAACGATCTATTTGAACTGTCGGGCGAGTATAACTGATTCATCCATCGCAAAGAGCGGAAACCAAGCGCATTTGGGGTGATGGGTATTCAGGCGGGAATCGCCAATAACGCCATTAAATATCATTTAAACTCAATGGTATATGGCGGAGACGAAGGGATTCGAACCCTCGAGACGGTTTCCCGCCTACTCCCTTAGCAGGGGAGCGCCTTCGACCACTCGGCCACGTCTCCGCTGGCCGGTATATCCCTGCCTGTCACCCGGATACAAGGCGATTTTCTATACCCCGTTCAATTTTCTCGTATCTTTCTTATTCGTCAGGCCATAGCGGCCGTTTTTGAGGTCACTTTCAGGATTGGTAACACAAACGCAAGCGGCGCTACGGCCCTGCTTTGCTTGACCAGGCATCCGTCATTCAACTCGCACGTCGCCCGAAACACACTGATCACTTGCCAAAAGCGCGAAATTTAAGGCATATTTGCATGAGCTTATTATTTTTAAATTCAATACTCTGAATATATCGAGGCACAAACCGAGCGGTGAGCGCAATGCGCTCTGTACTTACCTTTGGGGGAAGGAAGTTAGGTTTGACCTGGTTAAAATCGTTATTCATAATTTGTTGTCTGCTGCTTTTGCCGTCGCAGGCCTTGGCCAACATCGGAAAAGTTATCGGCGTAAAGCAAGGTGCTGAGATTACACGCTCGGGGAAATCCCAACCAGTGCGGGCCGGGATGGAAGTGGTATCCGGCGACTCCATTTCCACCAACGGCACCGGGCTGGTTCAATTGGTATTTGTGGACGAAACCAAGATTGCGATTGGTCCGAATGCACGCATGAAACTGGATGTGACCATGCTACGAAGCAATCGAAAGGCCAAAAACTTTGCGGTTCAGGCATTGGGTGGCAGTTTTCGTTTTATTTCCGGAAAGAGCAGAAAACGCGCCTATTCCATTCAAACACCAACGGCGACAATGGCTGTTCGCGGTACGACCTTCGATATGTGGGTCGTTTCCGAGATGCAAAGCGCCATGCTGGTTTTAGAAGGTACAGTTCGCATGTGCGGCGCGCGCGGCTCGTGTCGAACGACCGGGCGACAATGCAGTATGTTCGCCACTTCCCAGCAAGGCAATATCGGTCGTCCTGTAGATCAAGAACACTATGAGCTGGCATTGAAAAGCGGGTTCCCATTCATTCAATCGCAGGCGGGCCTGAAGCCACCGCTGCAAGTGGACTTTGCCGGGTGCGCTGCAGAATCCGTACCGATACCAATAGAAAAGGCCGAAGCTCCCCCACCGCCACGCGCTACACCCCAGAAGGTGGCCTTCCAGGCGGAACCGCCATCCGAGCCGCCGAGCGAACCACCAAACGAACCGCCGGCAGCAGAGCCCGCTGCCAAAACCAATAAGTCTGGTCATCAAGACGGCAGCAACCCCGGCGGCCAGTCACGAAACGCTTCGGGCGTAGGGAATCCGGGCAAAGGTAAAGGTCGCGACGGCGCCAAGGGAAGGGGCAAGGGCAAAAAGGGAAATGCCAGATGACGTATGCGCCACCGCCAGTAACAGCGTTGAACGTCAGATAAGGGCCTAACGACGGGAGGCATTGTGCAAACCTGCGCCAAGAACGCCCATGCAATCGGAGGCAAAGGTGATCGGTAAGCCAAAAGAGCGTGCAGGGCGGCGGCGAGCCTTTCAGATGGTGGGGCTCGGACTGATATTGTTCGGGTGTTTTATCAGAGTACTTGATCCATATCCGGTGCGAATTGCCCGGCTGACCTACTTCGACATTCTACAGCGCTTGTCGCCCCGAGAATATAACCCGGACCTGCCAGTGCGAGTTGTCGATATTGACGAGCAATCGCTGGCCAATTGGGGGCAATGGCCCTGGCCCCGAACCCTATTGGCAGAGATGGTAAAAAACCTCGGCGAATACGGGGCAGCCGCCATAGCGTTCGATATGTTGTTCGTCGAACCTGATCGGTTCTCCCCTTCTCGGTTGTTAAACGACCCCGCACTTGCCGACATACTGACGGTCAAGAGACACGCTGCGAAGTTGGACAACGACGTCTTGTTCGGTTTGGAGATCGCCAACTGGCCCGTCGTTCTGGGCGCGGCTGCTCGGCCAACGCTCGAAGGCAGGCCCGTCACACCGATGGCGGGTATAATCGAGATCGGCGAAAGCCCGGCATCCGGCTTGGTCAGCGTTCCCAACTGGACACCGCCTGCCCCACCGTTGGATCAGACGGCTGCAGGCATTGGTGGCGTCAATGTCTCACCCTTGGGCGGCATGGGGATCATTCGCCGTGTGCCCATCCTTTGGGGAGGGCCGGACGGGACTTTGCCGGGGTTAGGGCTCGAAGCGCTCAGGGTCGCCTTAGGTGAATCCGTTATCATTGCCGAGGGCGCGCAGGACGAAGCGGGCATCATGCTGGCGATCGAAGTTGGTGATTTCCGGCTGCCAACCACAGAAAACGGTGAGGTTTGGGTCAGGTACAGGCGCGACAACCCAAACCTGTATTTGTCCGCGAACGACATCATGCAGGCGACGGACAATCCCAATCTGCGCGCCGAGATTGAGGGCCGCATCATTCTGGTCGGCACGTCCGCCGCCGGTCTATTTGACATGCACCAGACGGCGTTAGGTGAATCCGTTCCGGGCGTGTCGATCCATGCACAGCTTTTGGAACAGATTTTGACAGGTGAAATGCTGAGCCGATCGGACGTGACCGCCGCTCTTGAATTGTTGTCCTTCGTCAGCTTGGGAATTGTCGTCACGGTTGTCATGTCCCGATTTGGCGCGGTCGCCTCGTTCGTGGCGGGCGGTGTCTCCGCCGCTGTTGTCCTTGCCAGCAGTTGGATGGCTTTCCAGAACCAACTGGTTCTGTTCGATGTTACATTTCCACTATTGGGAGGCATGGCAAATTTTGGCCTGTTGGCGGGCTATCTGTTCATTTCGACCGAGCGTGAAAAGCGAGCAATCCGGCAAACCTTTTCGCACTATGTGGCACCCGAGATTCTGGATGAAATGGAGAGGTCGGGCCATCAACTGCAACTGGGTGGCGAGACCCAGGAAATCACTGTGATGTTCTCGGACATCCGAGGTTTTACGCCCTTGTCCGAGACCGTATCGGCAACCGATCTGGTAACCTTGTTGAACCAGCTATTCTCGAAAATCGGGGATCAGATACTGCGAGAGAGAGGTACTATCGACAAATTCATCGGTGATGCTGTCATGGCTTTTTGGAACGCCCCGGTCCCGGTCGAGGACCACCCTTGCCGCGCTGCATCAGCCGCGCTGTTGATGCGAGAGGCGCTGGTGGATTTCAACGCTTCGGCCGTCATGAAAGGCAGGCCACCGATTGCCTTGGCAACGGGCTGCGCCACGGGGCAGGCTTGTGTGGGGAATATCGGCTCGAAAAGCCGGTTTAACTACACCGTCATCGGTGACGTGGTAAATGTCGCCGCCCGGATCGAACAAAGCTGTCGCCATGTCGACTATGATATTCTGGTATCCTGTGCGGTTTATGAGAATACCCGCAATGTCATGGCCATGCTCGAAGCTGGTTATGTGGACCTCAAAGGCAGAACTGACCTGGAACCTGTCTACGTCCTGGTAGGCGGCCAAGAGACGTTAGACGCGCCCGCATTCCAGAAACTTGAGGCGACACACAAAAAGATTATTGCCGCCATTCGCAACCGCCAACCGCACGATCAGATCGAAGACATGTGCGCCGACTGTGTTGCACAGGCACAGCATATCGAACCAGGTTTGCGAAGGTTCTATAGTGCCCTGCCTGGTCGAGCTGCGGATTTCCGATCCGACACCCAGTCAAACCAGCTGATATTCAGCCATCAAGAAAGCGAAAGTAAACCGTCTGCATAAAACGACGATCCGCGGGTAAGCAAAAGCGATTTGGATACGGTTTGATTGCCGAAAGGCTACGCGCGCCGTGTTTCGGGCCCGGATCCACAAGTCTCCAGATACCGGCGGACGGTTTCGGCCATCCCGAAGGTAAGTGCATCACAGAATAGCGCGTGGCCAATGGACACCTCGGCAATCGAAGGAATCCGGGCGATCAGCTTGCCTGTACCGGAGACCGTCAGATCGTGCCCGGCATTGATCTTCAGACTTTGCGCCTCGGCTGCGGCCGCCGCAGAGGCGAGTTGTTCCAGCTCGCGCGCTTCAACGACCGAGTCGCTGTGAGCCCCGCCAAAGGGGCCGGTATACAGCTCAACCCTGTCTGCCCCCGTCAAGGCGGCAAGGGCCATCTGGTCCGCGTCCGGGTCGGCGAACAAAGACACCCGGTGGCCGTTCGCCTTTAGCGTCGCAACCACATCGGATAGCATCGTGCACTGCAATCTGAAATCCCAGCCATGATCGCTGGTCGCCTGCGCCGGATCATCCGGCACCAGCGTAACCTGATCTGCCCGGACCTCATGCACCAGCGATAAGAACCGTGCATCCGGGTAGCCTTCGACATTGAGCTCGCGATCTGGAAACTCTGTATCCAGCAAATTACGCAAGGCCCACACATCTCCGGGCCGCGTGTGACGTTCATCTGGCCGGGGATGAACAGTCACCCCAGCCGCACCTTCTTTCAGTGCGATCCGCGCGAGGTCCACGATATCCGGCCAGGGGTGCTCTCGTCGGTTGCGCAGCAGGGCTGCAACGTTCAAGTTTACGGAAAGGTCCGTCATGATCCAACCCTACAGCCGAAAGGTTTGTACGTGCTCAGGAACCGATACCCCGTCAATGTTCCGCGGATCAGGGATCGGGTCTCCGACCGCAGTGTGAACCGGAATAACCCCGGCCCAGATCGGCAGGTCATAATCCTCTTCCTCATCAACGGGGCCACCCGTGCGCACCTTGGCGCTGCCTTCTAAGATTTCCATGCCCAATACCATGGTTGCCTTTAAATCCTGCGCGTGATCAGGCCGCAGTTCTTGATAGCGCCCCGGAAACAGCCCGTTTACAAACCGGCCAAGCTTATCAAGCTTTTCCGCCGGATCTTCGATCTTGACGGCTGTCCCATACAATGTGACCGACCGCGAGTTGACCGAATGGTGCATGCCGGACCGGGCCAACACAAACCCGTCCAGAATTGCGACCGAAAGGCAAACCTGCGCATCGCGCGAATTGCGCAGCGCGCGGCTAGCGGAAGAGCCGTGCCAATAGACGCGGTTGCCTTCGCGCCACTGCAACGTAGGCGTGACGAAGGGCTTGCCATCTATGACATATCCCACGCTGCACATGGGTTGCGCGTCCAAGATGGCGTTGATCGTAGTACGGTCGAAATGGCCCCGCTCATGTGAGCGACGCAGACGGCTTCTGTCGGTAACTGTCAGTGTCTCGGTCATTTTACTAACTCGGGTTTGTTCTTGCTGTAACCCTGATGCCCGGATATTGGTTGTTTTCAAATGTCCAATTCTAATGTTTTTTCTAAGTCCAATTTGAATCGCGACCTGTTTGCGATTTCTCTGGATGCGTCCTATAAAACATCGCTTCAGGCGCAACTGCTTGAGGCGTTGCGCAACCTGATATCCGCTTCTCCTGATTTGGTTGGCGCGCGGCTACCCGCCAGTCGCACTCTTGCATCCGAGTTGTCGATATCGCGAACCACAGTGCAAGCCGTCTATGATCAGATGATCAGCGAAGGGTACCTGACGACCCGACAAGGCAGCGGAACCTATGTGGCCAGTGAAATCACCCACCTGTCCCAACCTCAGCCGATGTCGCGCCCGGTCAGCCCGGCAACTGAAAACTGGCGGCCTTTCCAAACCGGTCTACCCGATCAATCTTTGCTGCCAAACAGGCAATGGGCTCGCCATCTTGAGCGCGCCTGGCGCAACCCGTCGCCCGAGCTGCTGGCGCGCCCAGACCCACTAGGGTGGTATCCACTACGCGAGGCGATCTCGGACCACCTTGCAGCATGGCGCCACCTGAACTGTGATCCGGGGCAGGTCATGATCACGTCAGGCGCGCGGGAAGCCTTTGAGGTTATTTTCCATGGTCTGCTTGGATCCGGCAAAAAGATCGCGATCGAGGATCCGTGCTGGCCCACATTGCGAACAATCCTTGCCGATACTGGAAACACGGGCAATCCAATTCGCATCGACGAGAACGGTCTGAGTTCGACGCGGATACCTGCGGGCATTCACGCAGCAATCGTCACCCCCTCGCGGCACTATCCGACCGGGGTCAGCCTGCCATTGTCCCGCCGGGTATCGCTGATGGACTGGGCGCGCAAAGCCGGAGCGATCGTAATCGAAGACGACTATGACAGCGAATTCCGCTATCGCGGGCAACCCTTGCCATCCCTGTCCGGACTGGACGGTCTGACCAACACGATCTATCTGGGCAGCTTCTCCAAGCTTGTCAGCCCAGCGCTGCGGATCGGGTATATGGTTGTTCCCAAAAGGCTTCTGCCCCAAACCCGCGCTTACCTTGGCCGCGTCGGGCCACGCGCATCGCTGATCCCGCAACCTGCCTTGGCCACCTTCATGAACAGCGGGGAATTCGCCATGCATCTGCGACGAATGCGGCGTACCTACGCACGGCGGCAGAACCATCTTCTTGATGCCCTTGCACCAGTTTCCGACCTGCTGAACCTGCAGCCCGACTCCTCCGGCATGCATCTATGTGTAGGGTTGCAAGCCCTCGTGGCTGATCGCGTTTCTGACATTGAAATAAGTAAACGCGCCGAGAATATTGGGCTGCGTATCAATGCTCTATCGGCCCACTGCGCCCTACCTGAAAAGATGCAAGGCCTGTTGCTCGGATACGCGGCCTTTGACGAAGACACGCTCTCGAACGCGGCTGAGCGGTTGATTTCACTCCTTCGTTCAGATTGTTGACAATGCCACTGGTGGAAAGGTGGCAAAGTTTTTCACACGTGAACGATTCTTAGTGATACATTCAAAATATAAAATTTATCTATGCTTATTCCAAAACTTGGAATCGCGGTGTCTGTGAAAGGGGAGATTCACATGCTTCGACTGATTGCCTGCTTGTTAACTTTGGTTTTAATCCCGGCCAGCGCTTTGGCTGACGCGGTCCCCAGCAAAGAGGCCGCTGAGGGCACCTTTCCCGCGCGTCCATTCTCACCCTATGCCAATCGATCCTTTCCGGAACGCCCGCTGTGGGGCGACACCCATCTGCATACCGGTCTCTCACTGGATGCCGGGGCCTTTGGCAACACGTTGCTACCGGACGAAGCATGGCGATTTGCCAAGGGGGAACAGGTCATCTCATCCACAGGTCAACCCGTCAGGCTGGCCAGACCGCTGGACTGGATGGTACTGACCGATCACACGGACCTGATGGGTTTTGCGCCCGATCTGCAAGCAGGCAAGCCCGGAGTTATTTCCGACCCAAAAGGGCTGGAATGGTATGAAGGGTATAAGGCGGGCGGTGAAGAGGCCGGAAAAGCGGCTTTCGACATTATCACGAACTTCTCGCAGATGACCCTGCCAGAGATTTTGCTGGAATCCTACAGCCCCGGTGCTGATGCATTCGCCTTTACTTGGGAACATATCGTTTTGGCCGCAGAACGGCACAACGATCCGGGCAATTTCACTGCCTTTATTGGCTTTGAATGGACCTCGGTCCCCAAGGGGTTCAACCTGCACCGCAATGTCATGCTGCGCGACGGGCCGATCCGCGCGCTACAGGTGGTCCCGCCAGTTACGCAACCGCCCTATGGCGACACCGACCCCAAGGCGCTCTACGCGTGGCTGGAAGAGTATGAGGCCAAAACCGGCGGCCGGGCGGTGGCCTTTGCCCACAACGGCAACTTGTCAAACGGCTGGATGTTCCCGACAGAAGACACCTATCACGACGGCAAGGTCGACGAGGAATACGTTCAGAACCGCGCAAGATGGGAGCCCCACTACGAAGTTACGCAAATCAAGGGCGACGGCGAGGCGCACCCCTATCTCAGCCCGGATGACCCGTTTGCAGATTACGAGAACTGGGATGTTGGCAACCTGGACATCACCGAGCTGAAAACCGAAGACATGCTGGCAGGCGAATATGCGCGCGAAGCCCTGAAGCGCGGTTTGATGCTGGAAGAGAAATTAGGCGTGAACCCTTACAAGTTTGGCATGGGCGGTGCGACGGACAGCCATACCTCGCTTGCCACAGCAGAAGAAGACAACTTCTTTGGCAAATCCGTCAGCGTAGAACCATCGGCGACGCGCATTCAGCACCCCTTTATCGCCAATGATTTAGGCGAGATTCCGGGCGATCTGCTGGTCGCCTCTGGCTATACCGCCGTCTGGGCCACGGAAAACACGCGCTCAGCCATTTTCGATGCGTTCAAGCGGCGGGAGACCTATGCCACCACGGGGCCACGGATCGGTTTGCGTTTCTTCGGCGGGTGGGAATTTGATGATACCGACCTTGAGACCCGCTTCCTCGCAGATGTCGGCTATACCAAAGGCGTTCCCATGGGCAGCGACCTGCGCCCACGCGAGGGCGACGGCGCCCCGAAATTCCTGATCGGCGCCCTGCGCGATCCGGTCGGTGCAAACTTGGACCGAGTTCAGGTGATCAAAGGCTGGCTGAATGCAAATGGTGAACTTCAGGAAAAGGTCTACAACGTTGCATGGTCAGACGATCGCGCTTTGGACGCCGATGGCAAACTTCCCGAGGTCGGCAATACCGTGGATCTGGAAAGTGCAAGCTGGAGCAACTCCATCGGTGCTTCTGAACTGATCACCGTATGGACTGATCCCGAATTCAACCCTGATGAGCGCGCCTTCTATTATGCGCGGGTTTTGGAAATCCCCACTCCGCGCTGGGTACTTTACGACAAGCTCCGCTATAATATCGATTTGCCGGAGAACGCGGTATTGACCCATCAGGAGCGCGCCTACTCGTCGCCGATCTGGTACACTCCGGCCAGTGAATAATGCATATGGTTGGGGGCGGGCCTCTCGCCCCCCCCCGAAAACCCACGACGAGATTAGAAACAAGGTCGAATGTGCAGCCATTTGACCTACACAAAAACTCAATCCCAGGATTGTAGCTGGTCTGCAGAGCCTTCAGGACTATTCATGCGCTTTTTGAAAGAACCGTTGTTCCATTTTATACTGATCGGGGCCGCTATCTTTGGCTGGTTTGCCCTTGTTTCACCAAACAAAGAGAGTGGCGCGCCACCCGAGGTAATTGTCTTTGATAACAACGACGTCGACCTGCTGATCGCACGCTTTGAAACCACCTGGAAACGCCCACCCAATAGTGACGAGTTGCAGGCCCTAATCGATGGTGCCGTACGCGAAGAGGTGTTGGTGCGCGAAGCTCGCAAACTCGGACTGGATCGCGGGGATCAGGTGATCCGCGCGCGGTTGGCCCAAAAGATGGATTTTCTGGCCGACGCGATTGCTTCCGCCGTCGAGCCTGAGGATTCTATCCTTGAGGCTTATATTGTGGCGAACCCTGCGCGCTTTGCGACACCGCCACGGCTGGCCTTTGAACAGATATATCTGGGAGAAACTCCAGAACCGGATGAGGTCGAGGCTGCGATATCCAAGCTGAAAGCCGGTGAAGATTGGGTGACTGTCGGCGTGCCATCCCTGATGCCCAAGGCGATGCCGCTAACGGCACCAAAAGCAATAGATGCAACCTTTGGGCCGGGGTTCCATTCCGGGCTCGAGCCTTTGGAAGTCGGTGTCTGGGTCGGGCCGGTTCGATCAGGATACGGGCTGCACATGGTCAGGGTTACGGAAACCCGCGAAGGGTCCTTGCCGCCGCTCGCGGATATCCGTGAGGCGGTTGTCTTGGCCTGGCGCCGCGACACGGCCGAGGACTTGTCACTGGCACAATACGAACACCTTGCCGGGCAGTACCGCATTGAGAAGCCGGTGTTTGGCGAATGAAGGCTCTGCTGAACCTCATATTGGCAATATGGTTGCTGTGTTGCCCGAACATGAGTACCGCCCACGCACTTGATCCGGGGTATCTGGACCTGCGTCAGTTGTCCCCTAACACATGGCAAGTTCTTTGGCGCATTCCTGACGTGAATGGCCAGCCGATGCGTATCGACGCGATCCTGCCTGAACCTTGCACCCCAAGACAAGGGACACAGCCGGTCTTTGACACGGTCGCTTGGGTGTCCACCTGGATCGCCGATTGCGAGGCTGAGATTGCTGGTCAAACCGTCTCAATCAAAGGGCTAGAGCGCCAAAACAATGACGTTCTGCTACGCGTTCAACCCTTGGACACGGCGATCACGACTTTGCGGTTCACGCCAGACACTCTGACACTGACCTTGCCTGAGAACCCTACAACGATTTCCGTTTTCCTTAGTTATTTTCAACTTGGTTTCGAACACATTCTGGAGGGCTGGGATCACCTTCTATTTGTTGTCGCCTTATTCGTGCTGGTGCGCGACCCGTGGCGATTGGTTGGGGCGATAACGGCATTTACCGTCGCTCATTCAATCACTCTGGCACTGGCTACACTTGGAGTCCTTCGCGTGCCCGCCGCGCCGGTTGAGGCCGTAATAGCTCTGTCGATCGTATTTCTGGCGCTGGAAATCATCAAACACAAAGAAGGTCAGATCCGGCTTTCCGAGCAGTTCCCTTGGATCGTCTGCTTTTGCTTTGGTCTGCTGCATGGGCTGGGTTTCGCTGGCGCCCTGTCTGAGATTGGCCTGCCTTCTCAGGACATCCCGACCGCGCTTCTCGCCTTTAACCTCGGCGTCGAAGCTGGCCAACTTGCCTTCATTTCGGTCCTGTCGGTTGCTATTTACCTTTGGCGCAGGGTCTCGCGATCCAGTCCAGCTGGTTTTCACGCCGTTATCAAACCAGTAACCGGATATGCCATTGGCTGCGTTTCAATCTACTGGTTGGTTGAACGTGTCAGTGGGTTTTGACCCGCGGCCAGATCGTGTCTACCTGCCGGTTTCGTCGATAGTGCGGTCCCGTTCCTGCAGCGCGCGGATGCGCATTCGTTGCGCCGCGTGAATATGCGCCCGCATCTCTGTTTCGGCTGCTGCACCATCACGGGCTTTCAAAGCGATCATGATGCGTCGGTGCTCTGCTACCGCCGCCTCGGCCCGGTCGCTATCCAACAACTGTGAAGGCCCAAGGATCAGCAGCGCCTTTTGCAGCGACAACATGGATTTAGCGAGAAACCGGTTCTTTGCTGAATCCAGCAGCGTGGCATGGAAGGTGCGGTTGATCCGCACCGCATCAGGGCCTGTGCCCGCCTCGGCCAACCGATCGTTCAGTACGTCCAATTCATCCAGTTCAACATCCGACGCAGCCCGCGCCGCCAGACGAGCCGCCGTGCCTTCGAGCACAGCACGCATCTCATAGAGCTCCATCACTTCGGCGTAATCGAGACTGCGAACCGTAGCGCCCTGCCTCGGTACGTGGACGACAAGCCCGTCCGCCTCAAGTTGTCTGATCGCTTCTCTGACGGGCGTTCGGCTAACGCCCAGACGCTCGGACAGATCAATCTCGCGCAGGCGTTCACCTGGCAGAAGAGTACCGCATCGAATCTCATCCAGCAGGCGCTGATACGCAGAATTGCCTTGCGGTCCAGTTTGTAGCGGATCACCTTGAACAGTCATCATGGGCTCTCTTGTTGCTTTGTATCCAGCCGTATGCTTTTGCATACTTTGTAAGTCAATAACTTTGGATCCAGCACGTTGCCTATCCGGAACAAAACATCTTCTCTTCTGACACAGCGGGGCTTGACGTTCGGACTTGCGATTCTGGGAACGATTGCATTTTGGGCATCCAACCTTCCTTTACCCTTTCTGTTCGGCCTGATGAGCGCGTGTTTGATTGCAGCCCTTGCCCAGACCCCTTTAGAGAGGTTCGGGCAGGTTCCCATCGCAGCCCGCACCATTCGGGCGTTGCAGTTGTGGCTGAATAAATCACTCCTCCGCTGACGACACGGCCCGCCGGTAGAGATGCCACGTGGTGTGGCCAAGGATCGGCAGGGTGAAGATCAGGCCCAAGAAGGCCGGGACCAGCGACAACAGCATCGTGACCGAAATGATCGCCGCCCAGCCAAGCATGACCACCGGGCTTTCCGCGACAACGCGAAGGGACGTGAGCATTGCGGACACAAAATTTGTCTCCCGGTCGAGCAGCATTGGCATGGCGACGACAGTCACCGAGAACAGGACAGCCGACAGAAAGGCGCCGACGCAGGTGCCAACGGCCAGAAAGGTCCAACCCTGCGGTGTGAAGAATACAATGTTCAAGAACCCGTCAAAATCCGAGAATGATGTATCCTGCAGAATGATCGCCAGCCAAAGCCGGATTTGATAAACCCACACCCAGAAAATGAACAGGGTGACAAAGGCCATCCAGCCCATTTCGCGCTTGCGTTGATTGGCCATGACAGTAAGGATTTCAGACCAACCGAAACCCTCTCCTTTCTGCAACCGGCGGGACATTTCATAAAGCCCCGCAGCGGCGAACGGCGCGATCAACGGAAAGCCCACTATGGCGGGAATGATCAACCAGATCTTGCCAAGCCAGACCAGGCTCCAAACCAGCAGGATTCCAAAAACCGCATAGAACAGCCCGAAGAAACCGCTCATTACGGGGCGAGCCAGAAAGTCGGAAAACCCAGCCTTCAGCGATGCGGTAATATCACCTGACGTCAGCCTATTGACCTCAGGCATGGATTGCTGCGGCGGCGTCAGATTTTCGGGTGGCGTGGGGCCTGCGGTTTTGGATGTCATGACACATTCCTCTCAATGCATGGTGCCGCGCTGGTCCATTCACCGACAGATGCAGCGGTAAAACAGACATCCTTCCTTAGTACGCAAGTTTGCATCACCTGAGGCATACGAGCAAGGGAGGCGAAATGACAAAATTTATTCTAAGATCCGTGACTTGGTGTTCACATATTTTCGGGATGATAGACGCAATCGGCCAAAGTACTACGGTTGAGGTCGGCTAAGAAGGACGCTTCTGCTTGCGCCAATCGTGCCTTTAGGCGGCAGTTTGGCGTCAAGGTACAAGCAGCACCACCAGGCGAAAAGCACTCAACCAGCACCTGACCGGATTCCAGAAAGGCCACCACATCGCCCAGCCGTATTTCCTCTGGTGGGCGAGCCAAGATTGCACCACCGCTACCGCCGCGCCGCGTCTCAAGATAACCCGCCCCAGCAAGAGCAGAAATCACTTTGGCGAGGTGGTTGCGTGACACCTGGAATTCAGCCGCGAGTTCGCTGGTCGTCATGGCGCACTCTGGCGCACCAGCCAAGCGCATCAAAACACGCAGCCCGTAATCGGTAAAAGAAGTGAGGCGCAAGGTCGCAATCCTGTTTTGGTATTTGCAATGCGTATTAACCGAGAGTATTCGGCAAATCAAATACCAATTCGATGTCACCAGACGACTCGAAAGCGAAAGGATCGGCCGTGAAACAGGATGCAGCCACCCTTACACAAAAGAACATTGACACTCAGGTTGGTCCTGTTTTGACCCAGTACCAAAAGACACTTCGAGCAACCCCCGCCCCACTGGCCCCCTTGGCGGGGCGCGCCCAACAGAGGCTGGGCAGATGATGAGACTGGCGAGTGTTTCGGCCACGGGTCGAGGTGCTACAGATCAGTTGCTTTCCGCAGTGGTCGAGCGTTTGCAGGCTGAGGGGGTCCGACTTGGCGGTGCCCTGCGTCGGCAAGAAACACAGTCTGAGGCTTCGAATTGCAACAGCGATTTATGGCTTTTGCCTGATGGGCCGATCGTCCGGATCACGCAAAATCTTGGCGCTGGCTCCACAGCCTGTCGGATGGATGCCGGGGCGCTGGAAGAGGCTGTTGGTACAGCGACCGCACGGCTGGTTGCAGGCAATGTTGATTTGATCGTACTGAACAAGTTCGGAGTCAGCGAGGCCGAAGGGCGCGGTTTTCACGCCCTGATCGTCGAGGCCCTGTCGCGCAACGTGCCGGTCTTGACCGGTGTGTCCGACGCTCATCGGGCGGCTTTCGAACACTTCGCGGGCGGCATGGCAACAGCGCTATCACCCGACGAAAGTGAAGTTCTGGCTTGGTGCCTGACAGTGGTCAAACCCGCTGCGTCACGCATCGAGGAGGCGTAAATGCACGATCCGACAACTCAGGCGCCAACAGCCGCGCTGATTGATCACATCTGGACCCGCTACCATGACACACACCGGCGCGAGATGCCCGATCTGATTGCTCTGGCCTGCAAAGTCGAGACGACCCATGCGAGTGACCCAAACACACCGCATGGTTTGAGCCATGCGCTTAAGGTGATGTTCGAAGAACTCGAGGATCACATGCGCGATGAAGAGGAAACCGTCTTCACTGCACTGCAGACCGGATACCCGACTTGCGCGGCCAAGGCCGTCCCAGACCTACGCAAAGCCCATGGCAATCACGAGGCCGCGCTGAACCGCATCGCCGCTATAACTCATGGCTTCCGCCTGCCGCACTACGCCTGCCAAAGCTGGCGCCGCCTCTATGTCGGCCTCGGCAAGCTGGTCGAAGATCTGGACGAACACATGTACCTTGAAAACGAGGTGCTTTTCCCGCGCATCGAGTCCCGGGCATGAACGGCAAGAAGACATTTTCTTCGCTGTCCGAAGCGGAACCGGTGATGCCTGAATTAACCCCGACCCCGCGCCCAGCGCTGATCGTCACTACACCATCCGCAGCGAACTTACTGACCAACTTTTCGCAACCCAAGGACAGCCCGATTGGCTTGATCGAGGCTAAGACCGACCTGTCGACAGCAGGGGAGACCTGAGAAATGACCGCCAACACAGACCCCGTTCATCGCCCGCGTTTGCCGGGTCAGCGCCCGGTGGCGCGGCTGTCGGCTGCAATTGTACAGCCAGTCCTGTCGCGGGTGGTGCGGCGTGTCGCCAAAAGCCACCCGTCGCTTTTTGCCCGGCTCGGGCCGCATCAAAAAACTGATTACATCATCGACCCGGTTGAGTTGCCCTTTGCTCTGCACCTTCGCCCTGATCCACAAGCGCTGATCTTCCGCGCCGTTCCGCGCGATCTTGCACCCGTTGCCGGGGCAGCGATCCGTGGACGCTTCATGCTGCTGCTAGAGTTGGTCGATTCAGAGGAGGACGGTGATGCAGCCTTCTTCTCGCGCGATCTCGAGGTGACCGGCGACACCGAAGCTGTGGTGAGGCTGAGAAATGCGCTCGACGATGTCGACGGTTCCATCGCCGAAGAAACCGCCAACATGTTTGGCGCACCGGGCCGCGCGATCCTGGCACGACTGCGCCGTTCATACCCCGCAACCTGAAAGGATACAGGCCAACCATGAGCCTTGCCGAACTAATCTGTCCCGCCGGTACGCCAGCAGCCCTACGCACCGCCGTCGATGCTGGTGCCGACGCCGTCTATTGCGGCTTCCAAGACGCCACCAATGCCCGCAACTTTCCGGGCCTGAATTTTACACCGGCGGAACTGGCCGAGTCCGTTGCCTATGCCCATGCGAAGGGGGCCAAGGTTCTGCTGGCACTCAACACCTATCCGCCTGCGGGTAAGGTCGACCTCTGGCGGCAGGCCGCCGACACCGGTGCGCGCTTTGGCGTCGATGCGTTCATCGTTGCCGATATGGGTGTCGCTGACTATATCGCCCGCACCCATCCCGGCATTCGGTTACATCTGTCAGTACAGGCCGCAGCCTCCAGCCCCGAGGCCATACGTTACTATTGCGAGAACTTCGGGGTTAAGCGCGTTGTCCTGCCGCGCATTCTGACGATCCCCGAGATCCGCGAAATTCGTAAGGAGATCCCCTGCGAGATCGAAACCTTCATCTTTGGCAATCACGGGCTGATGGTGGAAGGGCGGTGCAGCTTGACCAACTATCTGACCGGGCAATCGACGAATATGGACGGCGTGTGCTCCCCGGCCTCGGACGTCGAATATGTTCGCCACGATGACGGGTCGATGTCCTCGCAGCTTGCGGGCTTTACCATCGACTGTTTCGGCCCGGACGAAAAAGCAGGATATCCCACAATCTGCAAGGGTCGCTATGCCGCGCCGCACAGACCCGAGGGGTATTACGCCTTTGAAGAACCCATAAGCCTGAACCTGTCGCGCCTGTTGCCCGAGCTGATCGAGGCAGGCGTTCATGCCTTCAAGATCGAAGGGCGGCAGCGGTCAAAAAGTTATGTGCGCAACGTTGTGAAAGCCTTTCGCGCGGCAGTGGATGACATCCGCGCGGGCCGAGAGGCGAATATCGCCGACCTCGTGGCACTGACCGAAGGGCAGAAGCAGACACAGGGCGCCTTTGAGACAAAGAAATGGCGGTGATGAAAATGACAAAACTGACACTTGGCCCGATCGCCTATCACTGGTCCGCCGAGCGGCGACGCGATTTCTACGCCAGCGTCGCGGATGAGGCACCCGTTGACGAGGTGTATCTGGGTGAAGTCATTTGCTCCAAGCGCGCACCTTTCCAAGAGGCTGAACTACCAACAATCATTGAGCGGCTGGAGCGCGCGGGCAAACGGGTTATCTTGTCTTCGCTTGCCGAAGTAATGCTGAAGCGCGAGCGAAAAGCGACCGAAGATCTGGCCACAATGGACAGTCACGAGATCGAGATCAACAACGCCGCAGGGTTATATGCACGCGGCAAACAGCCCCATCGTATCGGCCCTTTCATGAATGCCTATAACGAGGCCACGATCAAATGGATGGCCGATCAGGGGGCAACCCATGTCGTCCTACCTACCGAGCTGCCCTTCCCCGCCATTGACGCAGCGACGCAGGCGGCTCGCGATCTGGGGCTTGGCGTCGAGGTTCAGGTTTTCGGCCGCGCCTCGCTGGCCGTATCGGCGCGCTGCTACCACGCGCGCGCGCACGGTCGCACCAAGGACAACTGCCAGTTTGTCTGCGAAGACGACAGTGACGGGATGCCGCTGACCACCAGTGACGATCGGCCAATCCTGCGGGTGAACGGTATCCAGACCCAGTCGGAAAGCTATGTCGACCTAATGCGGGAAGTAACACGGCTGACAGGTAACGGTGTCACCCATTTGCGCCTGATGCCGCAAGCGGTGGACATGGTAGCAGTCGCGCAGCTCTACCGTAGCGCATTGGACGGAAGCCTCGATCTGCCCGAGGTGGAGGCCATGTTGCGTCAGATTTGCGATAAGACTCCGCTCAGCAACGGCTTCTTTTACGGAGAGGCTGGATACCGCCGCATAGCCACAGCCAGTCCGGCATAATCATTCTTGGACACCGTCCAATGACGGCACCCCATCGCCCCATGTTTCTGGCTGGCGCAACCTGGGCAATCGTCGGGGTTGGGTTGGTCAACTGGGACGTAGGAATTGACCTGACGCATTCGCCACTTGGTAACCGGTGGGCCTGGCACGGGCATGAGATGGTGTTTGGTTTTGCCGCAGCCATGTTTGCAGGCTACGCGCTGACTGCGATGCCAAGCTGGTCCAATGGGGCTCGTATGTCGAGCCGGGATACTGCGCTCCTTTTGGCGCTTTGGGTCTTGGCCCGGCTGACAGCAGCAGGTGCAATTGGCACAGAGCCCGCCTTGGTCGTATCAGGAACTGCTGCCTTTATGGGCTTTGTGACACTGACCCTCGCGCGGGCAGCCTTGCAATCCGTTTCTGCAAAAAGCGTCGGATTTGCGCTTTTTGCGCTGGCGATGACCGGCATCCAGATCACAGTGCTCCGAGGAGGCATCTTGCCGTCCATTCCGGTTCTGGGCTTTGCGATCCTGTTGCAGATAGTGGGCGGCCGCATGATTGCGGGCTTTTCCTGGAACCGGCTGAGTTGCACCGTTTCCTACGAATGGCGCTACAAGTTAGCAAAGCTTTGCGGGTACCCCTCTGCGGTGGCACTTCTCGTTGCATTATTGCTAGACACGCTTGGGATCGCATCCGACTGGATAGTTGCATGCCTGGTAATCACCGCCACAACCGAGGTCGCCCGATTGTTGCTTTGGCTGTCTGAAGAAACCTTCAAGGATTCTTTGCTGAGCATGCTGACTCTGGCCTACTCTTGGCTGCCTCTGGGTTTGTTTCTAGTGGCGCTCGGCAGGACGAATGTTGGGCCGCTGTCAGACAGCGCGGCTCTGCATGCGCTGACTGCCGGCGCAATCGCATGTTCGATCTATGCCGTCGCTTCGCGCGCTGTGGCGCGGCGCGGAAATCGCTTACGGCCAGTTTTGATCGATCAATGCGGTTTCGCACTTTTGTGGGTGGCTGCCGTTATTCGAGTATTTATCCCGGTAGATACGCAAGGGCACGCTGACGCGCCGCTGATTTGGTGCATAGTCTGGTCCATTGTCTTGCTGCGGCATGGCGCGGCCCTGCTCCGCCCTGTTCCCCGACCAGTCTTCAGCGGGCCAAAACGTTCCATTGATGAGTAATCCGAAAGGCTGCAACCGCGATGCCACAAGCGTAGCAACCGCATCGAGATCGTGTTCAGCAGATTGAAGGACAGGCAGCGTGTGGAAACGCGATATGGCCGCTACCCAAAGGCTTACCTGTCAGCAATCGCACTTATAGCCATCGTAATTTGCTGGTTGTGAGTCGCGACATATACAAATTCTGGTTTTTGACTTTGTTTGATAAGTGCGTACAATTCAAACAGCTTTTAGTGCCAAAATTGCAAATTAGGCCCCCTTCGCAGAGACGATGAGAAGAAAGCGGGCCGCAAGGGAGGGGGAAATGAAGAGATTATCTGTTTGGCTTTTTGCCTTCTCGACGCTTGCGGGCTGCTGGGAGAAGGAAGAAGAAGCGACCACAACAATTATCCGGCCTGTCAGAGCTACTGAGATTTCTGATCTATCCAGCTTACATGACCGTTACTTTGTCGGAACAGCCAGAGCTGCACGCGAAGTGTCATTGGCGTTCCGCGTGCCTGGCAACGTTGTCGGAGTCGACGTTCAGGTTGGTGACCTTGTGACGAAAGGTGACGTAATCGCGGCGCTGGATCCTGCCCCCTACCAAGCTGAGGTTGACCGACTAACGGCAGAGCTTGCAAGCGCGCAAGCGACCTTCGACAATGCTAAATTGCAAACAGATCGACAGCGATCATTGGTTGAGAAAGAAGTTGCCGCGCAGGCAACGCTTGATCGCTTTGTCGCGGGTGAAACATCAGCTCAGGCGGCAATCAATTCTGTGCAAGGTGCGCTGGATAGGGCAACACTTGACTTGACCTATACAAGCCTCGCGGCGCCGTTTGATGGCCGTGTGGTCGCGAAATACATTGAAGATTTCGAAGAGGTTGCAGCCCAAACCCCGGTTTTGCGTATTCTGGATGCCGAGCACATCGAAGTGGTGATCGACATCCCCGAACGGTACATCGCCCTGATCCCGCATATTGAGAACATAACTGTCACTTTCGATGCTTTGGGTGACGTGGTTCTACCGGCAGAAATCAGTGAGATTGGATCAGAGGCTTCGGCGACGACCCGAACCTTCCCCGTCACGTTGATCATGGATCAACCGAAAGACGCACTTGTCCTTCCGGGCATGGCAGGGCGTGTCCGCGGCCAACCAAAGGAAGGGTACGAGCCATTTGATGCAATCATGGTACCTGCCAGCGCAGTCTTCGTGCCTGAAGGGGAAACCGACCCACACGTTTGGGTGTTTGATGCCAGTTCAGAAAGTGTGACCGCGCGAAAGGTTGTGCTTGGCACGCCACGATCACAAGGGGTTGCGGTTAGCGAAGGTCTGGAATTTGGCGACGTTGTTGTCACTGCCGGAGCGAATTCTTTGCGAGAGGGTCAGAAGGTTTCGCTACTTTCTGAGGATGCGGAGTAATGGGCCTCGCCGCGTTTTCGATCCGCAACGCCAAGTTCATTTGGTTCACGGTTATCATGCTCACGTTGGGCGGCATTTCAGCGTTCTTTAGCCTTGGGCAGTTGGAAGACCCCGAATTCACCATCAAAACAGCCGTAGTAACCACTCCCTATCCAGGGGCTAGTCCTGCTGAGGTTGAGCAGGAGGTAACCGAACGGATTGAGCTAAAGCTCCAAGAAATAAAGGAAATTGATTACATCTCGAGCGAAAGCCGCGCCGGTGTGTCGACCATCAAAGTCGAAATCCGGCCGAACTATTGGTCAGACGAATTGCCACAAATCTGGGATACGCTGCGCCGTAAAGTCAGAGACGTGGAAACAGACCTGCCCCCAGGCGCAGGTCGTCCCGCTATCAACGATGATTTCGGCGACGTCTTTGGTCTTTTGCTTGCTATGACGTCGGATGGGTTTTCCGCTCAGGAGCTTGATGGTTTCGCAGAAGATTTCAAACGAGAATTGTCGTTGATCGAAGGTGTAGGGCGCGTTGATCTTTGGGGAGAACGCGACAGGGTCATCTACTTGGAAACAAGAGAGGAAGCCTTGGCCGCGCTAGGTGTTTCGGCTCAGACTATTCTCAACACGTTGCAGACCCAGAACGCGATTGTCGACGCTGGGCGGGTCAATATCGGTGACTACCGTATGCGCATTGCGCCAAGCGGGACCTTTACCAGCCCAACCGATATCGCGGATCTGGTCGTTCGGCCAAGTGGTCTGGATCAGGCCCAAAGCGGTCAAATACGGGGGCCTGAGCTGCTGCGGCTGGGTGAAATTGTTGAAGTGAAGGAAGGCTATGCCGATCCGCCAACGACAATGATGCGCTACAACGGCCTGCCCTCTATCGGCTTGGCAATATCATTTCAGTCTGGCGTCAACGTTGTCAGCGTTGGCGAGGCTGTAGACGCGAGAGTATCAGAACTGATCGCGGGTTTGCCTGTGGGCATTGAAGTCGAACGGGTTCATTGGCAGTCCGATGACGTAAACCTCGCGGTAAGCAGTTTTCTGGTGAGCCTTGGTCAAGCCGTCGCCATCGTTCTGGTCGTTTTGACTTTGGCAATGGGCATTCGGATGGGGTTCATCATCGGCAGTGGGCTGATCCTGACGATACTTGCCACCTTCATTCCATTGGCAGCACTGGGCATCGATCTTCAACGAATGTCTCTGGGGGCGTTGATCATTGCGCTTGGCATGATGGTCGACAATTCGATCGTTGTTGCGGATGGCGCAATGGTCCGGATGTCGCAGGGAATGGACCGCGCGAAAGCAGCAATTGATGCCGCAACCCGCCCTGCCATGTCGCTACTTGGGGCCACCTTCGTCGCGGTTATGGCGTTCTACCCGATTTTTGCCTCTGTTGAGAGCGCCGGAGAATACTGCCGCACGCTCTTCTCGGTCGTTGGCATCGCACTCTTGGTCAGTTGGTTGCTGTCAATGACGGTCACACCCTTGCAGTGTGTTGCTTTGCTGCCAGAACCAAAGGGAGAAAACAGCGAGACTTTCGATACAGGCTTCTATGCCATTTACCGTCGCTTTCTGGCTGCAGCGATCCGGGCTCGCTATCTGACAATCGGAGTGGCGGTGGGAGCTCTGGTCATTGCCGGGATTGGTTTTGGTTCGGTGACGCAGTTGTTTTTCCCGACCTCGTCCATGACCAAGTACATGATCGACTATTACGCGCCTGAGGGAACTCGGATCGAGGCAGTCTCCGAAGCCATCAGGCGTATCGAAGAGCAGGTGGAAATGGATGATCGCGTGACAGGTATCGCCAGCTTCATTGGCGCCGGGCCACCGCGTTTCTACCTGCCAGTAGACCCCGAAGGCACCAATCCATCCTACGGACAAGTCATCGTGAACGTCGACGACTATCGTGACATCCCCGAAATGACAAAAGCGATCTCGCTCTGGATATCGGCGAATATGCCCGAGGCGACCTCCTTCACACGCCAGTTCGGCGTCGGTCCCAGCAATACCTGGGCATTCGAAAATCGCATTATCGGTCCGGCGGATGCCGATCCAGAGACTTTGCGCGAAATTGGCGACAGGGCTGTTGCAATACTTGATCAGCATCAGTGGACCAAAGTGGCGCGCACGGATTGGCGCAACCGTGTCCTGAAGACAGTTCCCGACTATGATCAGGACCGAGCGCGATGGACAGGTATCACTTATGAAGACTTGGGTAATACGACGAAACGGGCCTTTGATGGCCGATCGGTTGGGCTCTACCGCGAAGGCGACGAACTGCTTCCAATCATAGTGCGCCCTGGGGCGGAAGACGTGGCAGCCGTGGACAACTTTGAACTGCTGCAAATGCAGTCACCGTTTTCCGTCGAACCTGTCCCGTTGGCCCAGGTTGTTCGTAGCGTGAATATCAAGCCAGAAGACCCCACGATCAATCGCCGTGACCGGCGCCGTGTTCTAACCGTTCAGGCCAATCCGATCGACAGTGTCACACTGCCAAGCTATCGCGCAGCCGTTCTCGCCGATTTTGACGCCTTGGAAGCAGGCCTGCCGCAGGGCTACAGCATGGAATGGGGTGGAGAGTACGAGGACACCATGTCCGCGCAAGCGTCATTGATCCCGGGAATGATACCCGCGTTTTCGATTATGGCCCTTATCGTGGTCGGGCTTTTCAACTCGTACCGCAGGCCGCTGACCATTTTCTTGACAGTGCCATTTGTACTCATAGGGATCGTTCCAAGCTTGCTCCTCACGAACACACCGTTTGGGTTTGTTGCGCTACTTGGAGGCATGAGTTTGGCGGGTATGATGATCAAAAATGCGATCGTTCTGATTGATCAGATCAACGATAACTTGGCCGAAGGCCAGCTGGGTTACGACGCCGTTTTGAATGCCGGCGCTTCAAGATTGCGTCCCGTCGTACTGGCCGCAGCAACGACAGTTCTGGGCGTCATACCGTTGCTGCCGGACGTATTCTGGGTTGGTCTTGCCGTCACGATCATGGGCGGATTGACCGTGGGTACGATGCTCACAATGATACTGGTACCGGTCTTGTTCGCCACACTGAATGGCATTCGACAACCAGCCAAGATCGTTTGACGTCGCCATTAAAACGGTCTTTGTGTCGGATTTTGCGTTCGCGAAACAGGTAGTTCTTTAACTTAGACAGCTAATTCCGGGGGGTTAAGTTGAACAATACAGTACTGTACTTTTTAGTTGGCATTTTCGTGGTTGGTTTGATTTCGCTGGGATATTTCGCCAGAGGCAGTGGAGCGCTTCTAGTCATCGCGATACTGGTTGGTGTGTTGCTCGCAATGATCGCGTTCTTTGGAGGCTACTTTGGCGAAACTCCAAAGTGAGGACGGAAAGTTAATTTTTGAGATGTGCTATCAGTGACCTGAGCAGCCTCATCTGACTGGTCCAAATTGATTGTTAGTGCATCGTCGGCCTGTA
>NZ_WQCF01000019.1 GCF_013032455.1 Ruegeria atlantica | reverse complement strand
CTTAGTCCTCCGTTTCCTGAACATAACGGTGGACCCGTTCAGTTGGGGAGGCTCAGTGCCGAGGCGCCTATATCGAACGCTTTAGAACCGTTACACTGGTTCGGGTGCACGGGCCATCGTCATGACCCAACCCCTGGAGGAATGAATGATTGAGTTGAAACCACCGCTGCGACTGGCCAGGGAGTCGGATGCATCTCAGCTCGCTGATCTCGTGAATTATGCGGGAGAGGGGCTACCTTATTACATCTGGACGGGTCTTGCGGAAGATGGCCAAGACCCTTGGGAGATCGGCCGCGCACGACAGGCCGAAAAGGCGCGAGACGGTCAGATTGTCGTGGTGGATTTCGGAAGCGGAGCGATGGCGAGCCTGACCGGCTACAAGATCGGGGCGGCACCGGTGGAAATTGGTGAGGATTTCCCAGCTCTGTTTCTGCCACTGCAGGAATTGGAGAATCAAGCGCTCGAAAGCTGGTATGTGAATGTTCTGGCTTGCTATCCCGAACACCGCAGTGAGGGCCATGGATCACGCTTGCTGGATTTGGCGGACGAAATCGCTCGGGCCGAGGGCTTAACCAAGATGAGCGTCATCGTGGCCGAAAACAACACCGGGGCGCTGCGTCTGTATGAACGAAAGGGATACAAAGAGGTCGCTCAAGCCCCGTGTCTGAAAGAAGATTGGGAAACAGATACTGAGCGCTGGTTGCTTCTGATGAAATCGCTTTCGTGAAAAAATCTATTTGGGACTGCGCTGACGGCCTTCTCAAGCTCCGTGTTTACGCAACCGCAACGAAAGGCGGCTTTGAAGGGCCGCACCGCGGCGTTGAGGTTCCAAGTCGAGCGTCCAGTGTGGGCCGTTCACAAACTTCTCGATTTAGACGTAGAATTTTGAGATACTTCCTGCCAAATCGACCTGAAGACGTCGAAACACGCAATCAGCATGCCGCCTTACATAGCCTCCAACGTGTGGGTGAGGCCGTTTCGGATGTGATCTTCCAACAGTTTCTTGGCCGTGTCGGCGTCTCTGGCCAGCGCGGCATCGAACATGCCCTTGTGCTCCTTGACCGCCTCTTCGCCGCGATAAGTCAGCACGAGCATCTGATACCGCAGGTACTTGTCGTAGATGATTGAGTGCAGAGACAGAAGGTTCTTGGAGTTGCAGGCCGCGATCATCGCTTGGTGAAACTCCCAATCATATCGTTTCCAGGTTTCTTTCTCGGACTCGTCGCCCTTGAGAAGCTGCTGTTCCATCAGGTGCAGCTTGTGGTGTGCGGCAACGAGGTTGCCTTCCCAGTCCGTGTCGCCATTCGCAATGGACAACTCCAACGCGTGGCATTCCAACAGAACGCGCAGCTCTGAAATCTCGGTCAGGTCTTCTCGTGAAACCGGCGTGACTAGGAAACCCCGTTGCTCGGGAGCTTCGACAAATCCGTCGCTGGCGAGCCTGTTCAGCGTTTCACGAAGTGTCGAAAGGCTTGCCGAGTAGCGTTCCTTCAAGGCGTCCAGCTTCAGTTTGGAGCCGGGCTGCAACTCCCCGAAGATGATGTCCCTCTTGATGCGCTGATAAGTGCTTGCACCTATCGTAGACGGCTGTTTCGCCATGCGTTTCACCCGATATTATCAGTTTCTTCGTTCAATTAGCATTTTTCGGAGGTATCAGCAATCCAATCTGATGTATGGTAAAAATAAAAATATCATACATTATTGCGGAATCGCGAAAACCCCAATACGGTCGTGGCCAAGTTGGGCAAAGCAGCCCGATCGCAATCATCGGTTTCGGGATTTTCCGGACCCTCCGGAAGGAAGCAAAGTGTCTAAGAACTTTCGCATTGCCATTGTCGGCATTGGCCTTGTTGGACGCCGCCACGCAGACGCTATACGAGCGTTGCGCCATGTTGATCTCGTCGCGGTGGTCGACCCCAGCGATGAAGGTCGTGCTTACGCCGTTGAGCACGGGGTCGCATGTTACGAGACCCTCGAGGAAATGTTTGCAAATCAGACGTCGGACGGAGCTGTTCTTGCGACCCCGACCACGCTTCATGTTGAACAAGGCCTCACGTGTGTTCGACATGGCTGTCCCGTCCTTGTCGAAAAGCCGATCGCCGTGGAAGCCGCCGCTGCACTGGAGCTTGTCCAAGAAGCGGAGAAGGCCAATGTACCGCTGATGGTCGGTCATCATCGTCGCCACAATCCTCTGATCAGGTCAGCTAAGGCAGCCATTGTCGATGGGAAGATTGGAGATGTGCGCGCTGTCCATGCGAATTGCTGGTTCTATAAGCCAGACGAGTATTTTGATGCTGCGCCCTGGAGAAAGAAACCCGGTGCAGGGCCCATCTCGGTCAATCTTGTCCACGATGTGGATCTGCTGCGGTACCTGGCCGGAGAAGTCATGACCGTACAGGCGCAGTCGGCTGCATCGCAGCGGGGTTACGACAACGAAGATGTTGCCGGTGCTCTGTTGACGTTCGAAAGCGGAGCGATAGGAACCATAAGTGTGTCCGACAGCATCGTCGCTCCGTGGAGCTGGGAGATGACGTCTCAGGAATACCCAATCTATCCTTCGACCACTGAGAGTAGCTACATGATAGGTGGCTCTCATGGGTCGTTGTCCGTTCCCGATCTTCGACTGTGGAGTTACCAGAGCGAGCAAAGGGATTGGTGGACGCCAATCTCATCAACCGCGCTGAAGAAGGGTGCATCCGACCCCCTGGTCAATCAACTCAGGCACTTTGTTGAAGTCGCTCGGCGCGAAGCAGATCCGATTGTGTCTGGATGGGAAGGTTTTAGAACACTTCAAGTTATTGAAGCCATTCAAAATTCCTGCAGGATTGGCGAGACTGTCACTATAGGAAACCTTCAAGAAATGCAGCAACAAAGACTGCAGGTAATGAAAAATATCTGATATTTTGCAAAAAATCTTGCAAAATACCCAAAATAGGTCAAAACTTAGAATCGGAAAAATGCATCATGATGTCTCAGGGAGGAGCAAAGTGATTACTAAACTTACCCGCCGGGCTGCTGTGTCAGCCCTGGTCGCAACCGGTGTTCTGTTTAGCGCCACAAGTGGTGTGCTGGCGGACGACAAAGTGCAACTTCGCCTCGCAACATCAGGATCGGACACTGACCAGCGTTCGGTTGCCATGGCCGAGGTTTTCGCGCCCATGGTCGCTGATTTCGCAAGCTACGAGCCCAGCTATAATGGCACTATCTTCGCCCAAGGCACCGAGCTTGACGCCATCAGCCGGGGTAACCTGGAAATGTCGATCACTTCGGCGCAGGAACTGGCACAGTTCTTCCCCGAGTTTTCGATCTTTACTGCTGGCTATGTCCATCAGGACGCCGCGCATCAGGTGGCTGTCTTCAACGATCCCTTGATGGATGCCTTCAAGCAAAAGGCCGAAGAAGAACTGGGCGTCAAACTGCTGTCGGTCATGTATCTGGGCCGTCGTCAGGTGAATCTGCGCCAGCCCAAGGAAGAACTGACCGTCAGCACTCCGGCTGATCTGGAGGGTGTGAACCTTCGGATGCCGGGCACAGATGCGTGGCAGTTCCTTGGCAAAGCGCTGGGTGCCGCCCCGACACCAATGGCGTTCTCAGAGGTTTACACAGCTCTGTCGACCGGTGCCGTTGACGGTCAGGACAACCCACTACCAACTGTCGTGGATGCCAAATTCTATGAAGTGACCAATCAAATTGTCCTGACATCTCACCTGGTTGACCTGAACTACATCGCCATCGGCAAAGAGGTTTGGGATGGTTTGACGCCGGAACAGCAGACCAAAGTTCAGGAAGCTGCGGATGCAGCGGCTGAATCGGGTCGCCAGAAGCAGCTGCAAAAGGAAGAGGACTTGGTCAGTTTCCTGAAAGAGCAGGGGATGGAAGTCTATGAACCCGATCTTGCAGCGTTCCGCGATCAGGTACAGTCCATGTATCTGGAGAGCGAATTCGCCGGGTCATGGCCGGACGGTGTTCTGGAGCAGATCAACGCTCTGGGCAACTAAGCTCATCTACACAAGGGAGGGAGAACCGAAATGAAAGGCTTCATAAAGGGGTTCTCCCGACTGACCGAAGCGATTGCCGGCGGCATGCTGGCGGCAATCTTCCTAATCTTCCTTCTCCAAATTCTGCTGCGGTATTTCTTCACCCCCGCCGGATGGACGCTGGAACTGATCGGCATTCTCTGGGTCTGGGTGATCTTCTTCAGCTGCGCGTTCATCGTGCGCGAGCGGGATCATGTGAAGTTCGACATCATCTACCTTTCGGTGCCGATGCGCGTGCGTCAGGTCTTTGCGATGCTTGCGGCTGCGGCAATCGTGGTCGGGATGCTCTACAGCTTCCTGCCGACGTGGGACTACATCGACTGGATGAAAATCCGCAAAACCTCGACTGTGCGCAATCCGTTCTCGGGTGAAAAGATACCGCTGCGGACCGTGTTCTCCATCTATGCCGTGTTCATGCTGGTCGTGGCAGCGCGTTATGGCTGGCTGTTCTTTGACATCATGCGCAACGGCCCGCCTAAAACCGAACTTGAAATGGTCGTGGGATTTAACGTGGTCGACGATCACCCCCGCGTCGACGGTGAAGACGACGAGGAAGCAGACAAATGAGTTTTGAACTTCTTTCCTGCCTGCTCACGCTCTTTGTTCTGGCAGGCATCGGCACCCCTATTGGTTATTCCATCCTGTTGGCGTCGCTGATGTATCTGGGCGTTGCAGGATTGGACGTCGCACTGGCGGGCGAGAAAATCCTTCAAGGCTTCTACAGGAGCACGATCCTGCTGGCTGTGCCTTTGTTCATCGTCGCCGCAAATATCATGAATGCGGGCTCAATCACCGATCGCCTGCTGAATTTCTGCGTTGCTGCCGTCGGGCGGTTCAAGGGCGGCCTCGGGCACGTCAACGTGGTTGCGTCGTTGATTTTCTCCGGCATGTCCGGCTCGGCCGTCGCGGACGCTGCAGGGATTGGCAAGATTATCATTGAGATGATGACCAAGGATGGCCGCTACAGCCGGGGCTATGCTGCTGCGATCACGGCGGCTTCGGCAACGATCGGCCCGATCATTCCGCCCTCTATTCCAATGGTCCTTTACGCGCTGGTGTCGAAAGCCTCTATTGGGTCCTTGTTCCTGGCTGGCATTCTGCCTGGCCTGATCATGGGCGTCGTTCTTATGGCGATGAACTATTATCTGGCCGGAAAGCGGAACTTCGCGCTGGAAGAGCCGATCCCACTGCGCGAGTTGCCCGCAAAAACCGCCAACGCGTTCCCGGCACTGCTGATGCCCGCAATCCTGCTGTACGGTATATACGGCGGCGTCACTACTCCGACCGAGGCCGCCGCAGTTGCTGCATTCTACGCCCTACTACTGGCAGCATTCTTCTATCGCGCTTTGTCGTTCCGTGGTCTCTATCAGGTCTTCGTAGACAGCGCCCGTTCCTCAGCAGCGGTTGGGGTTGTCATCGGGGGCGCGTTCATTCTGAACTTCATCGTCATTCAGGAACAGATTCCGCAGTCGATCTCGGCCTTGCTGGAGGGTTCGGATGTCAGTCCGATTGTGTTCCTGATCCTCGTAAACCTGCTGATCCTCGCGCTGGGATGCGTGTTAGACGCAACTACGATCATCCTGGTGATCGTACCGCTGTTCATCCCGACCTGCGAAGCGCTTGGGATTGATCTGGTGCATTTCGGAGTGCTGGTCGTCGTGAACTCGATGATCGGCCTGATCACGCCGCCCTATGGCATTCTACTCTTTGTGATCAACGCCGTGACGGACATTCCTCTGCGCGAAATCATCTCGGAAATCTGGGCCTTCCTCGCGGTTCTCATCTTCGCCCTGGTGATCATGATGCTGATGCCGGATCTGGTCCTGTGGTTGCCGCGTATGTTTGGATATCAGGGATAATGTGCCTCTCGGTTTCGACAACGTCGATCCCTGGTGATCTGGTCGAAAAGCTAAGTGCTATCGCTGACGCAGGGTTCGGGGGTGTCGAATTACACGAACCGGATTTGACCGCTTTTGACGGGCCGCCATCGCAAATTCGGAATATTGCATCAGATCTCGGCCTGAAGATTTGCCTGCTACAACCCTTCCATAACCTCGAAGGTCAATCCGGCAACGGTCGGGAGCGCGCCTTTGATCGGCTAAAGCGCAAACTCGACCTGATGAGCGAGTTGGGAACGGAATTGCTGCTTATCGGGTCTGCCTTCGAAGTCGATGCCGCTGCGACCGAAGAACAGGTAATCGCAGATCTTGGTGAGGCGGCCCAGATCGCGAAAGAGATGGGGATGCGTCTGGCCTATATGGGCTTGCCATGGTCGGATCTTATTCACTCGGATGAGCAGGCGTTAGGCGTCGTTGAAGCCATCGACAGCCCTCATTTGGGGTTGGCCTTGAACTCATTCTTCTCGCTTGCCGACGGGTCCAAACCCGCCCGCCTTCGGGACATTCCCGGAGAGCGGCTGTTCCATGTGCAACTGTCAGATGCACCCCGGCTTGAGATGGATATACGTCGGCTCAAACGGCACTTTGGGCTTCTGCCGGGGCTCGGATCGCTGAACCTTGCGGGCTTCGTTCGCGTGTTGTCCCGCGCCGGATACAAAGGGCCTTGGTCGGTTGCACGCGTCAACGAAGCAGCGCCTCAACCCGGTGGCCGAACACTGGCCCGAGACAGCTACAGGTCGCTGGTGAACCTCCTGGATGAGGTATCCCGGACCGAGCCGGGAACCGATTTCGGCATCCCGAACCTGCCGGAACGCGTCTATGCGTCAGGCTTCGAATTCGTCGAATTTACAGCCGACGAAACAAGCGGCGCGCAGCTGGCAGATATGTTGTCAGCAATGTGTTTTCGAATGGAGCGAAAGCACGTATCCAAGTCCGTCGAGCTGTGGCGGCAGGGCGCGATAAACATCGTTGTGAATACCGAAAAAGAAGGGTTTGCCCATTCGGCGTTCCTGGGTCACGGCCCCTCCGTTTGTGACATGGGGTTGCGTGTCAAAGATGCGGATCAGACGGTTCAGCGGGCGACCGCGTTGGGCGCGCCGAATTTCTCACAACCGGTGGGAACAGGGGAACTGGATATCCCGGCCATTCGGGGCGTTGGTGGCAACGTCGTTCATTTCATCGATGAGAAATCCGATCTCCATCGGGTATGGGACATTGAGTTCGAGCCGGTTGCGAAAACCAAAGCCACCCAACCTGCCGGTCTGCGTCGTATCGACCATCTGGCCCAGACGATGCGTCACGATGAGATGCAAAGCTGGCTACTCTACTACATTTCGACTTTCGAGATGGCAAAATCCCCTATCGTGAATGTCGCCGACCCGTCCGGCGTCGTGCAAAGCCAGGCTATCGAAAGTCCCGAAGGCGAAGTGCACCTGAACCTGAACGGGGCCGTTGGGCGCCGAACACTGGCGGCGTCATTCCTTGAAGATGGCTTTGGGGCTGGTGTTCAGCACATCGCCTTCCAGTCAGATGATATTTTTGAAACCTCAGCCCAGTTGCTCAAGTCCGGCTTTCCCAGCCTGTCCATCCCTGAAAACTACTACGCTGATCTGCAAGCGACTTTCGGATTGGATGACGATTTGATCGCCCAACTACGCGAAGGCAACATCCTTTATGACCGAGCAGCGGGTGCCGAGTATTTTCAGATTTATAGCCGCCCCATCTTCAATGGCTTCTTCTTCGAAATTGTTGAACGCCGCATGGGTTATGCCGGTTATGGCGCGCGAAACGCGCCCATTCGCCTCGCCGCGCAAAGCAAAACCCAGACGGTGAAAGAGGTGCAGACTCAATGACCGTGCTGGATGAAAACATGACAAAGGATGAACGCGCCGTTCGCCAATGGTGGCGCACCTCCATCATCGACATGAAACCCGGACAGATCGCTTTTCGCGGCAACGCAATAGAGGACCTGATCGGGAACGTATCTTTCCCGCAGATAATCTGGCTGATGGTGCGGGGCGATCTGCCCAGCGACGCGCAAGCGCGTCTGTTCGAGACCGCTTTGGTCGCAGGCGTGGATCACGGTCCGCAAGCCCCCTCAATCGCGGCCGCACGTATGGCCGCCACCTGTGGAGTTGGCCTCAATAATGCGATGGCGACTGCGGTGAACATGCTGGGCGATGTGCATGGAGGTGCAGGAGAGCAGTGCGCAGAGCTGTACTATGATATTGCGGCTCGCATGGATGGCGGAGCATCGTTGACCGACGCTGTGAGGGACGGTCTGGATAGCTGGCGCGAGACCTATGGCAAGATCGTCTCGGGCTTCGGTCACAGGTTCCACAAGCCCGTCGACCCACGCGCACCCCGGCTGATGCACCTTGTACGTGATGCGGCGGCAGAAGGCACGGTTTCTGGCCGGTTTGCCGATATCGGAGAAGAGGTTCAAGCCGAGCTAGGCCGTCAACGCGGCGGTCAGCCAATCGCCATGAATATCGACGGCGCAACGGCGGTGATCTTTTGCGAACTTGGCTTTCCCGCGCCCCTGTCGCGGGGCCTGTTCTGCCTGTCCCGCTCGGTCGGAATACTTGCCCACGCTTGGGAGCAGATGAACCAGGGGGGGCGGAACAAAGGGCCGATGCCCCCGAATTACTTACCCCTCTACGAAGACAGGAATGATGACAGGTGAGACATCGAAATCCTTCCGGGTCGGCCTTATCGGCTGTGGTCGTATCAGTGATATCTATCTAAAAACACTATCCAAATTCTCGAACATCGAGGTTGTGGCTTGCGCGAGCCTCGATCCATCAGAAAGCCGCGCCAAGGCGGAACAATACGGTGTCGCCAAGGCCTGCACTCCAGATGAGGTGTTTGACGATCCGACAATTGATTGCGTTCTGAATCTGACAGTTCCGGCGGCGCATGCCGAAATCAGCCTGCGTGCGTTAGAGGCGGGCAAGCACGTCTATTCCGAAAAGCCACTGGTCATGAATCGGACAGATGGAAGGGCGATCCTGCACATGGCCTCTGAAAAGGGCTTATTGGTCGGCTGCGCGCCCGACACATTTCTGGGTGGTCGCTGGCAGACCGTTCGGCGCTTGATCGATGAGGGTGCCATTGGCAAACCGACAGGGGTTTTTGCCCATGTCGGAACGCACGGGACGGAGCGCCACCATCCCAACCCGGATTTCTACTATCAGGCTGGTGGCGGGCCTTTGCTGGACCTTGGGCCATACTACCTGACCGCCATGATTTGCAGCCTTGGTCCCGTAGACCGGGTCGCTGGAATGGCGCGGCGCACGTTCGACAAAAGGATGATCGAAAACGGCCCTCGCAACGGCGAATGGATGGACGTCGAGGTCGACACACACTCCCTAAGCCTGCTGCAGTTCTCTTCCGGAGCTATAGGGTCGATGACCATGAGCTTCGACGTCTGGGACAGCGAAACTCCGCGGTTCGAGATCTATGGTGAAGACGGGACCATCAGCATTCCTGATCCTGACCCGGTTCATGGTGCCAATATCTTTCAAGGGGATGTCTGGCTGAAAACGCGGGAGACCTCGCGCTGGTCTCATCAGCCGCGCCCATCCGGTCGCGAAGGCTGGCAGGTGGTCGACAACAAACACGGGTTCAATGTGGACAGCCGTGGTCTCGGCCTTTTGGACCTCGCATTGGCGGCACAAGAAGGACGCCAACCCCGTGCAAGTGGAGCGCTTGCCTACCATGTTTACGAGGTCATGGACGCGATTGAAAGGGCACCGAAATTAGGCGCCTATCAAACGATAGAAAGCCGTTGCGCGGCACCGGAACCTCTGCCGGTCGATTTCCTGAACGATGAGAGGAAGGAGTTGGCGCATGCCGATTGAGACACTCGACTTTGCCCAGCCATTCTTTCGCGTCCAGCACATAACTGACGAAGACAGAATATCTGTCGAGGGTCGTGCCATTGTTCTGAACCTTGGGGGACGGGACCTTTCGGTCTTGGATCAGACCGTTGCATCGCTTTCGTCTGTGATCGTGCAAGACAGCACGCTTAACAGCGTAGAACGCGCAGTAATTGTCTACGGATTCGACGCCCATGCTGATGACAATGAGCTGTTCGCATGGGTGAAAGATACTTGGCCATCCGCTTTTGATGTCCGCCAAGAGGAGCGTCTGTGCGGTGTCAGCCATTACATGTCGCCAAAGGTCTTCGTGGGTAACGTTGGACTGACCATGTACCATTCCGGTTCGGTCCCATTGAATGTCGGATTGCACAAGGATCATCCGTTCTGCCCGGTACCGGGGTTTCGCGAAGTGCATACGCAAGTCGTAGGCTTCGGCAAAATGCAGCAATGCCGCGAACGGGACGTTGAAACCCTTTACCTCGAAGAATTCATGGCTCCCGGCACGACGCACAAGCCGATGTATGATGCTGAAGGCAACTATCCCTGGCATCAATACGAGACGATTACCCCCAGCATTTTCATGGCGGTGGAAATGCTGCCGGAAGGCGTACGGGTCCCGGAAATGGAGGTTCAGAATGGCTGAGAGACTTTTACCCGAAGACCTGAACTTTGACGGCCCTTTCCCCCGCTTTTCTCGCCGTTTGAGGCTGGGCGTCGTCGGCGGGGGACGTATCTCTGTCACGCAAGCAACGGCCGCGCGGATGACTGACCGGTGGGAGGTCGTCGCGGGCGCGCTCAGTTCAAATGCCGAGCGCAGCAAAGCGCGCGGGGCCGAGTGGTTCCTGCCGGCCGAACGGTGCTACGCGTCGTTCGAGGAGATGGCACAGGCCGAGGCGGCGCGTACAGATGGCGTAGATGCCGTCATGATCACTACCCCGAACCACGTTCATTTTGAAGCTTCCAAAGCGTTTCTGGCGGCAGGCATTGACGTGCTGTGCGACAAGCCCCTGACCAACGAAGTCGCCGAGGCCGAGGGACTTGAGGAGATCACTTCGCTCACGGGGCAGGTCTTTGCCGTCGGATATGCGATGTCGTGCTTTCCAGTGATCCGTCAGGCCAAACAAATCGTGGCGGAAGGCGGCATCGGTAAAATTAATCAAATCCACGTCGAGTTTATGCAAGACTGGATGACGCCCGAAGATGTGGCTGATGCGCCGCATGTAAAGTGGCGGCTGGACCCCAAGATTTCTGGCCCGACCAGTTGCGTCGGCGATATCGGCACCCATGCCGCGCATCTCGCCAGTTTTGTCTCGGGTCTGCCGATGACCGATCTGCGGGCTGAATTCCATGTTTGCGGCGCGCCAAAGCCTTTGGAAGACACGGTATTCATGTTCACCCGTTACCAAAATGAAGTCCCCGGAACCTTGATGGCAACACGCCTTGCCCCCGGAAACCGAGGCGGGTTGCGGTTGCGGATATTCGGGAGCGAAGGAGGCCTCGAGTGGGATTTGGAGAACTCGGAACGACTGAAATTCAATCGGTTTGGTGAGCCGGATCGTATCATCAGCCGAGGTCACGGGCATGGTATGGGACCCGGTGCGGAACGCCTGATCCGCACCGCGCGCGGCTTCCCCGAAGGGGTTATCGAAGCCTGGGCCAATCTCTATACGGAATTTGCCATGGCAGTGGCCGCGCGTCGGGATGGCGTCGCGATTCCGGATGATTGGCTGACCTATCCCAGTGTCGATCAAGGCGCAGACGGTGTCCGTTTCATTGATGCCTCTGTGCGCTCTCATCAGTCCGGTGGTGACTGGGTCACTCTCTAAGGCTCTGCCAATACGAAGGTTAAGCACGCCCGGGTCGTTGCCTGGGCGTTTTTGATTTCCTGCTCAGCATTAAAAGTTGATATTTTAATAAATATCAGATATTTTTATTTACATGTGATGAAAATGAGATTCGCAGACACGTGGAGCTGCCGTTCATGGTGAAACCCGAAGAGGCTGGCGCAAGCCCCTCTCTCTATTCCTTGGCGCACCTGACGCTGATTGGCTGTACGCCGCCCGAGCTGGTCTATATCGCCGCGCGGGCCGGGTACGATGCCGTCAGCCCCCGGTTCATTCCAATGCATGTGGCTGGTGAATTCACTCAATCTCCAATCGACAAGGCGCAGGTGCAGGCGACTAAGACCGCTCTTTCCACAACTGGTCTTAAAGTCCTTGATGTCGAGCTTGCGCGCATCACCGAAGATGTCGATCCGCGCAGTTTTGAGCCTTCGTTGGAGATCGGTGGGGAATTGGGCGCTAAACGCATGATCATGAGCGCGTGGACCAACACCCGCGATGATCGTGACTTTCTGATCGACGTCTACTCCGAGACCTGCGAACTGGCGGCGCCGTATGGGCTAACTGTGGACCTGGAGTTTCCAAGCTTCTCTCGCTTGCGCACTCTGGATGAGGCGCTGGATATTGTTCGCGCCTCTGATCAACCGAATGGCGGTATTCTGGTCGATACGCTTTATCTGCACCTTAGCCGTGTAGATCTGGGAGAGCTGTTGCACGTCCCTTCGGACCTGTTTCACTTCCTGCATATCTCTGACTGCCTGCCCGGCATCGCCGATACGCGTGAGGGCATGATCCAGCTGGCCCGCGATGCGCGGCTCTATCCCGGCGAAGGCTGGATTGACTTCACCGGCATCATCGAACGGATGCCGCCCGTCGACTACTCCATTGAATTGCCCAACCAAAGCCGCGTTGCCGAGTTGGGATATGAAGAACACGCGCGTCGCTGTCTCAGCCACGCCAAGCGAACATTCGGCGAGGCGCGGTCACAGCGTCGTGTGCCCGATGCTGCAATTCTAAAACACCAAGAGGATCATCATGGGCAAAGAGCTCACTGAAAACGACCGCAACATGGCGGCTGATATGCTGGCACGCGCCCGCGCTGCCATGGCCGAGATCGAGGATTGGGATCAGGACAGGCTGGACCGCCTGTCTCAGGCCATTGCGTGGTATGCTGGGAATGAGAAAACTTTCACGCGTCTGGCCCAGCAAGGCGTGGACGAGAGCGGTATCGGAGATCGTGCGGGACGTCCAGCAAAGCGGTTCAAGATTCACATGGTGCTGCGCGATGTCCTGCGCACGCCATCGACCGGTATCGTCGAAGTCGACGAAGAAAAGGGCCTGGTTAAATATGCCAAACCTGCCGGTGTGATCGCGTCTCTGATCCCGATGACCAATCCAGCGATGACTCCTCCGGTAACCGGCGTGTCCGCCGCGAACGCCCGGAATGCCGTCATCTTTAGCCCGCACCCACGAACCGCCCATACCACCTTTGAAATGGTCGAGGTCATGCGTGCAGCTTGTCGTGCTGCCGGGGCTCCCGAGGATTTGTTTCAATCCATTCGCAAACCGTCGATCCCATTGACCCAGCACCTAATGGAAATCTGCGACCTGACTTTGGCGACGGGCGGTAAACCAATGGTCAAAGCGGCCTATAGCTCCGGGCGCCCGGCCTATGGTGTCGGCGCGGGCAATTCGTCCATCGTCATCGATGAAACCGCCGATCTGGACATCGCCGCGCAGAACACTCGCATTTCAAAGACCTCCGACTTCGGGTCGGGCTGCTCGGCCGACGGCAACATCATCATCCAGCGCTCAGTTTACGACGATATGGTCAAGGCGCTTGAAGCCGAGGGCGGCTACCTGTGTTCGGATGAAGAGAAGGCCATGCTCGAAGCGGCCATGTGGGATGAAAAGGGAAACCGTACGTTTCCGACTATCGCCTGTCCGCCGCAGCAAACGGCCAAGGTCGCCGGTTTTAGCATCCCCGAAGATCGCAAGTTTCTGATGGTTGAAAATCAGGGGCAAATCGGGCCGCAGCACAAATTCTCCAAGGAAAAACTGACCACACTGATGGCGCTGTATCACTTCGACACATTCGATGATGCGCTGGAAACGGTCAGGCAGATCTACAACACCGGGGGCAAGGGCCATTCCTGCGGCATCTACAGCCACAATGACGATCACATCGACCGGCTCGCACGTCTGGCTCCGGTCAGCCGCATGATGGTTCGACAGCCTCAGTCGAAGGCCAATGCGGGTGCCTGGACCAATGGCATGCCTATGACCAGCAGCCTGGGCTGTGGCATCTGGGGCGGCAACATCACCAACGAAAACGTCACCATGAAACACATGATGAACTACACTTGGGTCAGTCGTCCCATCCCCGAGGATCGCCCCTCGGAGCCGGACTTGTTCGGTGAGTTCTACGGACAGGAGGTTGCGTGATGGACGGAGCTAAATTGGAAGGCAAAACCGTTGCTGAGCACATCGTCGATTTCCTTGAGCGTCGTGAGGTCAAACATGTGTTCGGTCTATGCGGCCACACGAATATAGCGGTTCTGGCTGCGCTGGCGGAAAGTCCCATTGATTTCGTCACCGTGCGGCACGAACAAATCGCCAGCCATGCGGCGGACGCTTATGCCCGCGTGACGGGCAAGGCCTCGGTGGTGTTGTCCCATCTCTCCCCGGGGCTGACCAATTGCGCCACCGGGGTCGCCAACGCCGCACTGGACTGTATCCCGATGGTCGTGATCGCGGGCGATATTCCTACGCACTACTACGGCAAACATCCGCATCAGGAGGTGAACCTGCACGCAGACGCTGCGCAATGGGAGATTTATCGCCCCTTTGTCAAACGTGCATGGCGCGTAGATCGGGCAGACCTGATGGCCGAAATTCTGGAAAAGGCGTTTCATCTCGCTGAAAGCGGCCAGCCCGGGCCGGTCCTGGTCAATGTCCCCATGGACATCTTTTCAGAGGTGATCCCCTCAGACAGCTTCGACCGTATCCGCGACAACACGCGCGCGCTCAAGAAACCGTCGATTGACGATGAAACAGCGCGAGAGATTGTCGAAGCGCTGGCGAAGGCCGAATACCCGGTTGCCTATGTCGGCGGCGGTATCCTGTTGGCGCAGGCCAGTGAGGAGTTGCGCGAGTTTGTTGATCAGATGGGTCTGCCCGTAGCGCATTCCCTGATGGGCAAGGGCGCGCTGCGGGACGACCATCCGCTCGTGCTGGGAATGACCGGGTTTTGGGGCACCGAATTGGTCAACCAATCCTGTTTGAATGCGGATTACATCTTTGCCGTGGGAACCCGGTTCAAAGAGGCAGATTGTTCCAGCTGGTATCCCGGCTATACCTTCAACATCCCCGGATCGAAGGTCATTCACATCGACATCGAACCGCAGGAGATCGGCCGGAATTATCCCACCGAGATTGGCGTCGTTGCTGACGCCAAGGCCGCGTTGCGCGTCCTCAACCGGGTTGCCCGCGAGATGTATCCAGACGGTTTCAACCGCCCTACGCTGGAACGGCAGATCACGGATTTCCGGACAGAATTCAAAGCACGCAATTTGGAAATGGCGACCTCTTCGGCCTTTCCAATGATGCCCGAGCGTATTCTGGCAGATACCCGCAAGGCACTGCCCGAGGATGCCATCATCACCACGGACGTAGGGTGGAACAAGAACGGTGTCGGGCAACAGTTCGACATTTTGACGCCGGGTTCAATCCTGACCCCGGGCGGGTTCGCCACGATGGGTTTTGGCCCGCCGGGAGCGATCGGCGCAAAACTGGCAGCCCCTGACCGTGTGGTGATAAGTCTTGTTGGCGATGGGGGGTTCGGTCAGAACCCGTCGATGCTGGCAACAGCAGTCGAACTTGATCTGGGTATCATCTGGCTGGTTATGAACAACAACGCCTTCGGAACTATCGCAGGTCTGCAAAAGGCGCATTATGGTTTGACATACGGGACTACGTTCCCTGGATCAGCTGCAGCTCCCGCAAACGGACCGGGTTATGCAGACATCGCACGAGCCTACGGTGCGGAAGGGCACAGGCTCAGTGCTGCTGATGAATTGTTGCCGGCATTGGAAGCGGCAATCGCCAGCGGCAAACCAACTGTCCTTGATGTCCCGATGATCAACAACCCAACACCAACGACCGGACATTGGAACATCTTGGACATATACTCGCCGGACAAAGAGATATCTCACGTCGCGACTTGACGAAACTGGGCGCGTTCAGACGCGCCCAGTTTCTTGTGTCATTGCTCACCCGCGTTCGAGCAAATATCAACAGCTTTGTCGCGGCGCAGTCTTCGTTGTTGTGTGTCTGAACTTTTTGTTGGTTAGTTAATTTCACCGAAGCATGTGAGATAACCTCAAATTAGAGTAACATTGACTGAGATATGTGCGCTGAAAGCGTTCAAGTATTCGCAACCGCAGCGAATGACCGGTCTGGAGAGCCGCGCTGCAGCAATTATTGAGTGGGCTAAATGGCAGGTTTGGGCCGATTGGCCATCTAGGCGGCACCAGTAACCTTCAATACGGAAACACGAAGCGCGCCTAAAAGGGCAAGCAGATGCCTTTTGCTCTTTGCGCTGTACTTGGCGGCAGTTGCTGACCGCTGAATGAAGTCCGCGAATTGGTCGATGGTTAGTTCGTTGTTCTCAATACTATCGGAGAAGGGCTTCAGAACTCGTGCAATGATAGTGGTGTTTCTCTTGGCGCCTGCTTCAAGCTCTTCCTGACTGGATGCTGTGACACCTAAGATAATGTCCTCGGCGTTGGGCGAGGATTGCAGGAAGTCATAGTGCTCAACGACAGTGTGTTTGAAGATGACATCGAGCTGCGCGCCAAGATCTTCGGCTTTTTCCAGACCGGCCTCGATATCCAGGACTACCTTGTCCGCCAGGGACCGTATGGTCGCCTGCAGCACTTCATCTTTGTTGGCAAACACCTTGTAGAGGGTCTGCCGCGAGACGCCTGCCGCCCCGGCAATATCGCTCATGCCGGTTCGCTTCACCCCGTAGCGGAGAAACAGGCCTTTCGCGGCCTCGATGATGTATGCGTGGCGATCTTCCATGATTTACATATTGACAAATGATCGCTGAGTGTCAATATGATGACAATCATACATCAAGTGTCAAGTCGTCTGGAATCGATATGTCTGCACAAACTGGAAGAATCGCTATCGTCACTGGAGCCAACAATGGCATCGGATTTGAAACGACTGTCGGCATGGTCAAGGCCGGCTTTCACGTTGTTATGGCTTGCCGCAGTCAAGAGAAGGCCGAAGCTGCCAAAGTAGAGGTCCTTGCGCGGGTTCCATCTGCATCACTCGACATCATCTTGCTGGACCTGAGCGATCTCGCCTCGGTCCGAGCTTTTGCTAAGGCGTTTCGTGCCCGCTATGCAAAACTCGACGTGCTGATTAACAACGCAGGTATTCTGCTCTACTCGGCGCAAACAAATGTGGATGGCGTCGATCTGCAATTCGCCACCAACCATCTCGGGCATTTCCTTCTCACCGCTCTTCTGATCGACCTGATCCCGGATAACCCAGCATCGCGGATCGTTTCGCTGTCGAGCATTGCGCACAAGGGCGCGAGCATTCACTTCGATGATCTGACCTGTGGCCAAGACCCTGGTTTGGCCTACGGACAGTCGAAGCTTGCCTGCCTCCTGTTTGGCGACGAGCTGGACCGCCGTCTTCGGGCGTCCGGCAAGGTTCTGAAGTCGCTGACGGTGCATCCCGGCGGTTCCGATTCCGGCCTGTTCCAGGACCTGGATGACGCCTTGCGTGAGGCAATGAAGGCGCAAGTCGAACAACTGCTGCATTCTAACGAAGACGCTGCCAAACCGTCTCTGTTCGCTGCCTTGTCTGACGAGGTCGAGGGTGGGGATTACTACGGACCTACGGGCCCTGAGGAGATGAGCGGGGCGACCGGCGTCGCGATCCGCAATCCGATTTGCGACGATCATGATGTGGCCAGGCGTCTCTGGTTGCTCTCGGAAGAGATGAGTGGTCAGACGTTTACTGTCTAAGGGCGAAGCCATGAACAGCAGTGGAAAAAGAGTTGCCCTCGTGACCGGCGCTTCCAGCGGTATCGGTAAGGCCACCGCAGAAGCCCTCGCGAAGGAAGGGTTTGTCGTCTACCCGGTGGCACGCCGAGTTGAGATCATGGACGATCTGGGGGCGCTTGGGTGTATCCCGATCAAGATGGACGTCACCAAGGAGGAGGACGTTGTTGCCGTGGTCGAGCAAATTACGCGCGATCATGGCGGCGTCGATATCCTGGTGAACAACGCTGGCCTGTCAGTCTATGGCTCGGTCGAAGAAACGGATATCGATAAGGCTCGCTATCAGTTCGACGTCAATTTCTTTGGGCTTGGCCGGCTAACCCAACTGGTTTTGCCGCATATGCGCCAGCAGGGGTGGGGCAAGATCATCAACGTTTCGTCTGGCGAGGGGAGGGTGCACGCACCGTTGGCAGCCTGGTACGTCTCAAGCAAGTTTGCACTCGAAGGCTTCAGCGATTGTCTTCGTGCCGAAACAGCAAAATTCGGGATTGACGTGGTGGTCGTTCGCCCCGGCGCGATCGATACCGAGATCACGGGCGGCTTTATCGAGCCGCTACTCGGGACCTCGGGAAGCGGTCCGTACAGCACCATCGCGCGGAAAATGGCGGACTGGTTCCGCAACATGAGTGCGGAGAAAGGCACTGCGTCGCCACCCAGCGTGATTGCCAATGTCATTGTCGGGTCGATCAAGGCGTCGAAGCCCAGAACACGCTACGCCGCCGGGGTCGGCGTCAGGCAGGCAATTTTCTTCCGACGTATCCTGAGCGACCGCATGTTCGATCGGTTCATGATGCGGATGTTGGGGTGAGTTTGATGACGACACTAATGGACCGTACCTCGCGAGGCTTCGAGTTTCTGATCGTGCTCGCATCGATGATCATGCTGGGCTGGGGGTTGCTTGGGTTTCTGGAGTACTTCACAGGTTTCGCGCCCTTGATGCCGCTGCAGAACGCGACTTTCCCGGTCGGTATGCAGACCCTCCATTGGATATTGATCACCGCATCTGGGGCCACGTTTATCCTTGGGTACTTCCTGTGCTGGAGGCTCACGCCGATTGCCATGCTGGTCATGTTCACAGCGCTTGCCACCATGTGCGCCGTGCAGACCTTTGACATGTTGGAAAGCCCGGATCGCTATCGAAACTTTGTTCAGGAGTGCGTCAATTACATCATCATCTCGATCTATCTCTTCCGATCCAAGCGCATGCGGGATCGGTTCGGGAGGATCACAGTTCAGGATAGGGATGGCCCGTCGCCAATCAGCGCCTGAGACGTAAGGAAGAAAGTCATGGAAAACGGAATATCGGAAAAAGTGAGCTTCTCGCACCACAGGATTCACACCGACATCGTGATCGATGCGCCACCGGACACTGTTTGGTCGGTGCTGACCGACACGGCCAACTACGGCAATTGGGCGGCCTTCCTCGTGGGCATCAAGGGAGAGATCATGGATGGATCGAAGGTCACAGTCGATTTCCAACTCGATCCTTCAAAGGAAAAGCTGACCACTCTGGATCATACGATCAAAGTTGTGGACGGAGAGCAGTTCTACTGGGCCGAGAAAGGGCCGGGTGGAATTCGGGACAACCATCATTTCCGTGTCGAGCCCTTGGGCGAAGGAACGTCTCGCTTCGTGCAATCCGACGAGATCATAGGCGGCATCACCTTCCTTATGGGCGGTCGTTTGGCCAAGATGTACGTGGATGGCTACCAAGCCTTCAATCGCGGTCTGAAGGCCGAGGCAGAACGGCGTGCCCACTCCGACTGATAAGACACCGCGACCACTTGGGCGGGTTCTACTGACCGGCGCGACCGGGATGGTGGGGTCATCGGTCCTCGCGGCATTGCTGAACGCGGAAAGTGCGAGCGAGGTTGTTGCGCTTGGGCGCCGACCGTCGGGTCGAGATCATGAAAAACTCACGGAAGTCTCGTTCACAGATTTCGGCGACACCCAAGCCATTGAGCCATATCTCATTGGAACAGACACGGTCTTCCATTGCCTCGCCACATACTCCGCTCGGGTCAGCCGGGGCGAGTATGAAGAGATCACGGTAGACTGGCTGCGCGCTTTGCTGACAGCTTGTGAAACGGCGGCACCCAAAGCGGCGTTTTGCTTGTTTTCGGCGCAGGGTGCCCGCGCAGAGGGCGGCGGCATGTCGTTTGCATTGAAGGTTAAGGGCGAGGCGGAGAACGTGCTGTTCGCCTCCACCCTCAAACGGAAGCTCATTTTCCGTCCGGGTTACATTGCACCGTCCGGGCCGAGGAGCAGTTGGAAACCGGCAGACTATGTCTTCAAGCCTCTCCAAAGGCTCGTGCCGACAATTGGTGTGACTTCTGACGAACTGGCTCGCGCCATGCTTGAAACAGCGATGCGCGATCCTCGTGATACCGTCGTTCTCGAAAATAGAGACATGCGCGCACTGCTTGAATGAGTTCGCGTTGGCGCTATCGATCAAGCGCCTCAGCATTCCCAAACCACTCCTACTCTGTCCGAATCTATGTCCGCTTCACAGAAGCCGCAGTGCAGCAATCTTGGGTAGATTGGATGTCCGGATGGGGCCGAAAGCCACCATTGCTATCCAGGGAAGTTCTCTTTCGGGGGCAACTCTACTTGGACATTGGTAAAGTGTCTTCACTTCCCAGAACTTTGAAACAGATCCAAAAAGCTTTGTGAAAACATCAAAATCAGGCAAGCTGAGTCCGTGGAGAATTGTGCATGCCTGATGTCGCAAGCTGGCTGGCTGAACTCGGCTTAGAAAAGTACGCAAGGGATTTCGACGACGTCGAAATCGATTTTGAAACTCTTCCAGCGTTAACAGAGGAAGACCTCGTAGAGCTAGGTTTGCCACTTGGCCCAAAACGCAAGGTTTGGGCTGCTATCCAACGCCTTAATGGAGAGCTGAAGGAGCAGTCAGAGCGTGCCTTTGCGCCGGTCGAAAATGGCGGTGACGGCAAACCAAGCTCCGAAGGTGAGAGAAGGCAACTCACCGTGATGTTTGTGGATCTGGTGGGATCAACGGCCCTTTCGGCACAACTGGATGCCGAAGAAATGTCCACCATTATCAGGACCTATCAAAATGCGGTTGCCGGTGAAATTGCTCGTTTCGAAGGTCACGTCGCCAAGTTCATGGGAGACGGTGTCATTGGTTATTTCGGCTGGCCCAAGGCGCATGAGGACGAAGCCGAAAGAGCGGTACGGGCAGGCCTTGCGATTGTTCGAGCCGTGGAAAATCTCAATGTAGGGGGGCAAATGATCTCCTGCAGGGTCGGAATTGCAACTGGCATTGTTGTCGTTGGCGAGCTTGTAGGAAGAGGCACGGCGCTGGAACAAACGGTTGTAGGCGACGCACCGAACCTCGCAGCGCGGCTCGAAGCACAAGCGGGTTCCGGAGAAGTTTTGGTTTCAGAGGCAACACAGGCTCTGATCACCGGCGCATTTGAAATGGAAGCGACAGAACCTTTGTCGCTGAAAGGAATTGACGGGCCGGTGGCGGCCTACAGAGTAATTGGTGAGCAGGATCAGGAAAGCCGCTTTTCTCTGCGCTCGGACGGCATGACGCCTCCACTGGTGGGCAGGGACCAGGAACTGGCACTGTTGCTTGAACGATGGAAAACAGCGCGCAATGGTGAAGGGCAAGTCGTACTTCTGGTTGGCGAAGCGGGAATTGGCAAATCGCGCATCATGCGCGCCCTGGAAGACGCGATTGGAAACGAGTCACACACGCGGTTGATGTATCAGTGTTCTCCCTTTCACGGTGACACTGCGTTCTGGCCCGTCACCCAGCAATTGCACCGCGCTGCGAGGTGGTCCCGGGACGATGACAACGAAGCGCGGCTGACCAAGCTTGAAACACTTTTTGACCGTGATGACATGCCAATCATCGCGAAACTGGTTGGCCTGGACGGAACCGAACGATACGGCCCATGTGATCTTTCGCCTGCCGCGTTGCGTTCCAAGACGTTGGACGTATTGTCCCGGCAAGTTCTGAAGTTAGCTAACCAGCGGCCTGTAGCTTTCTTTTTGGAAGACGCACATTGGATCGACCCGACGACGCTGGAATTGCTTGAATTGACAATTGACGCGATCGAGGATGCGCCGGTGTTGATCGTGTTGACATCGCGCCCAGACAATCAGCCCGATCTCGCGGCGCATCCACATGCCACACGACTGGCGCTGAACCGTTTGGGCCGCGCGGGTGTCGATGCAATTGTCGAACGACTTGGTGGTCGGAAGCTGACGCGTGAGACTATGGAGGCGATCATTGAACGGACAGACGGCATCCCCCTGTTCGTGGAAGAACTTACTAAAGCGGTGGTAGAGAGTGGCCAAACGGCAATTCCCGCTTCGCTCCACGACTCGCTGATGGCGCGGCTGGATCGCACGCCAAAAATCAAGGAGATTGCGCAATCAGCGGCCTGTATAGGACGAGAGTTCGATCTGGGCCTTTTGGTGGTTGCGACAGAAGGCCAAGAGGACGAGTTGCGGGAAGGTCTGGCAGGATTGGCATCAGCCGAGTTGGTATTTCGACGCGGTGTGGGCGAAAACGAACGTTATGTGTTTAAGCATGCACTGGTGCGCGATGCAGCCTATGAAAGTCTTCTTTTGTCGCGGCGGCGCGTGGTACATGAGCGGCTTGCCGCAGCACTTGGAAATGTTGCACCACCGGAAATTGTCGCGCGTCACGCCGAGGCTGCCGGTCTGACTGACAAGGCCATAGAGCTATACCGCGAAGCTGGTAAAGTAGCTTTCAAACGCCCGACTTTTCGAGAGGCCGCGGCGCATTACAACTCCGCCCTGCGCTTGCTTGAGCAGGACGGCAACAGGCTTAGCGAGGCGTTGTCGGTAGCAGCAAAGCATAGTGTGACATTGATCGGTGCGGAAGGCTACACCGCCAAAAAAACGATAAAGGCTTTTGAGCGCGCGCGCCAATTGCTTGATGGATTTGATGATGCGCCAGAGTGGCCAGTCATACGATACGGAGAGTGGGTCAGTCGCTATGTCAGCGCTTCGCTGCCTGAAGCGGAAGCTATTGGGCACGCGGTTTTGAATGATATCGACATTAGTGATCAGCACAGGTTCCGAAGTGTCGCAAATCGAATGGTCGCGACTTCAAGGACAATGATGGGCAGGTTTGCCGACAGTCTGCCGTATTACCAAAAAGCCCTCAATGCCTACGATCCGTCGCGCGATTCCGATCAAGCCAACCGCTTCGGTACCGACGGAGGTGCGGCCGCGAACGTTTATCTGGCTTTGACGCACTGGTGCCTTGGCAACATTGACATTGCATATTCTCACGCTGGAAACGCGACTGCGACAGGGGACCAACCGGGGCATCCTGCGCTCAGCCGGGCTTATATTCTGGGTCACCTTTGCTACCTGAAGTATTTGAACCGCGACGCCGACGCCCTTCAATGGTCAAACAATGTGCTTGCTGTCGCGGATCAGGCACAGATCGATATCTGGCGCAGGATTGGCCTGACAACACGTGCTGCTATTCACGCGGATCGTGGCGATTTTGAAGCGGCCCTGGTAGATGCCGATGACTGTCTTGCCGCGCTGATTAAGGCGAATACGCTGTTGTTCACTGGATTTCCAATGCGCGCAAGAGCACGCGCCTATATCGGTCTAGGAATGCTGAACCAGGCCGAAAATGCACTCGCGGCAATCGAACCGATGATGGAAAGAACCAGCCAGAGGTGGGATGAGGCGGATACTTATTGTGCTCGGGGGGAACTTGCATTGGCCTTTGGCGATCCTGACAAAGCGGAAAGATGTTACCGTGAAGCCATCAGGATTGCTCAGGAGCAATCAGCGCTAAGCTGGGAAAGGCGGGCGGCGATCCCGCTCGCTCATTTGATGGCAGACCGCGGGGCCATATCAGAAGCACTTAAACTTCTGACTGACGTGCAGAACAAGTTTCGCAATCGCGTTCAGTGTAGCGATCACAACGCAGCATTAGAGCTCCTCACTGTTCTGGAGAGGTCTTAATTACTCGTGTCATCGAACCCAGTGAATACAAGATTTAACTTGAAGTAGAACAAACATAGTCTCGCCGGTCTTGTCAGAAGAACTTGGCTTGTGGCGTGTATCCGCGCGGGAATGGTTGGGCCGCGCGTTGCGAATACGGGCGGAAGTGACGACGGTAGTTTCTACATGGCTGGTGTCTATTCGCTTTTGGGCGATCCGGATCTAGCTCTGAATGTGCTCGAACGTACTGCCAAAGATGCAGGACCGGACGTGCTTCAATGGCTATCGGTCGATCCGGATCTTGATACGATCTGCGACCATCCCCGCTTCCGGGAGTTGATGAAATAAGACTAGCCTAAACGAGAAACTTACTCGTAACTTTGCTAAAATTGCTGATTTAGATGCATGCATACATATGGTTATGAGTAGCCTAATCTGACTGGTCCGGTTTGATTTTTAGTTTAGGCTGGAAAGTCATTCTTCAAGTGAAACCCTTCCAATCTAGTTTGAATATTGAGTGTTCCCCATCCAAGCCTTTGAGCGGAATCGTCATCGGGTCACGGAAATGAAATTCATTCGACCCGCCAACCATGATCCGCGTGGCATCTGATACACAGATATCACTTGGGGCAGCCAGTGACGCGATGCGGGCGGCTTTGTTTACCACTGTCCCAAAGTGATCGGCGTCAGAAGTAATCACTTCGCCGGTATGCAATCCAATGCGTACTTGCAATTTTGGTTCAGCGGATTCAGCTGCGTTGGCCTGCTGAATATTCTGCGCCGCCAGCAGGGCGGCCCTTGCGGAGGCGAAGGTAGACATGACACCATCACTAAGCGATTTCACCAATTGCCCACCGCTATCGACGATATGCGTCTCGACCAGCTTGAGGTGCCTGCGCACAGAATCGGTCCAGAGTGTATCCCCTATCGTTTCAGCAATCGTCGTACTGTCGGCAATATCAGTGAACATCACAGTCGCTATTCCGCTTTGCCCAAGCTCGTAGGGAGTAGACAGAGCAGCATCTAGAAGTTCTTCAAAACCTTTTGCCTCGTAGCCGAAGCCTTCGACATTATTGACCGGAATGGAATTGTGAACGTGCACGATTTTCCAGGAACCCTTATCGAGTTTCAGAATGACGGTGGAACGCAATTGCGCCGATTGTCCCGTTTCAATCGCGTCGATCGTTGCTTGCCACTCTACCCAACCGAGGGAACCGAATTCAAATCCACGAATTTCTTCCGGGTCCCATCGGAACCGGGGGACCTCCTGAATGTACTGCGCAATGCCGCGACGCAGCGCATCATCCCGCCACGACTCGCCCTCGTCAGAGCCAAAATAGGACAAAGCGGCATCGTCGGAGAAAAGATGCACGACCGTTTCGCCATCGCCGCGCCCATACGCTTTGATCCAACGTTCCACTATGGCTGCAAGTTCTGGCGAAGGTCGTATCGTATCTGTCATCGAATGAATGATAGCAACCACCACATCTTACGCATAGCACTGTTAAAAAAGAGAGCTAATGAAAGCCAGCTGTGGCGGCGGGGCGGAACGCCGCGGGTGGCGCAACAGATTACCACGGCATCGACCCAGTCGGAAATTAAGCCGTCACGCAAAGAACACTTTCGAGACAACTGCATCTGGCGGCTATGCCCTCGGACTCCCAGTTCGTCGTGTTCCTGATTTTGCGCTTGCAGCGAATGGAAGCTTCGCCGGGCCGCACCGCGGCATCGCTGGTAACGGCTGGATGTCTCCTCTGGGCCGTCAATGAAAGCTGCCCGTAGTATTCAGATTTCGATGACCTCTGCTATGGCATGTGCATCCTCAAGCTCAACACCGAAATACCGAACGGTACTGTCCATCTTAGTATGCCCGAGCAAGAGTTGTACCGCGCGCAGATTGCCCGTCTTTTTATAATTTTGAGTGACTTTAGTCCGCCGCATTGAATGTGTGCCGTATGCGCTTGCGTCCAAACCTATAGACGTGACCCAATCACGTACGATCCGCGCATACTGGCGCGTTGAAATGTGTAAACGCTCATGGAAACGCCCTGGCCAAAGGTACTCTGACCCGACCATGAGTTCGTCTTCCAACCACTTGTCCGGGTTCCTTCAGAAATCTCAAAGCGGACCGGTTTCTGAGTCTTGCTTTGCAGTACCGAAGCCCGCTCCTTGATCAGCCCAGAAGCCATGATGTCAACGACTTACATCTTCACAAAGTCACAGCCGCGCAACTTACTGTCGATGGCCATATTGAAGAGAGCGAGGTCACGATGGTTCTCTGCGAGCTCTAACCTTACTCGAATTGCCCAAACGTGTTTTGGTTTCAACGGTCGTTTCTAACCGACGATGCGTCCCTTGTTCCAAGCTGGGCGAAGAATGCGCATGACAGATAAGTTCGGTGTTTCCATAACTGATCCTCCGATCCGCCATGCCCGCCCACAACGACAACCCGACGTTGACGAGGGACGATATCACAGGATGTTGCGCCGCCACCGAGGTCGGCTGCGAGCCCGATGCAGACTCTTCCCACAAGGTCTCAGTGACGAAAGCAGACGAAGCAGTTCTTTTCGCTATGGGCGTAGGCGCACCACATATGGAGCATCCGTGGTGCGCTTCCATGTTCAGGCGAACGACACGCCATTATCCCTCATCGGCAGCTCTGCAATACGCACATCAAGCTGTGCAACGGCATTGGCCAGGGCAGGCGCTGCCGGAGGCGTCCCAGGTTCCCCAATCCCCGTTGGAGCCACGGCTGACGGCACAATGTATGTCTCTATGCTCTTGATGTCGGAGATCCGCAGCGGTTCGTAGTCGGGGAAATTAAATTGTTCCACCGTTCCACCGTCAAGTGTGATCTGCTCGCGCATTGCGTGGCCAATTCCGTAACCGATCGCCCCTTCCGTTTGGGCGCGAACAATGTCCGGGTTGACAGCGATGCCGCAATCCACGGCTGCGGTGACCTTTTCGATCTGAATACCGTCATTGAGGCTGCCGGAAATCTCTACTATCTCAGCCACGTAGGAACCAAAGGATTTGTGAACGGCGATCCCTTGGACATTACCTGCGGCTGGCTGGCCCCAATTGCCTTTCTCGGCAACCAGTTTCAGTACGCCTGCCTTACGCTCAGCGTCCTCGCCTCCACCATCAAGATAAGCAAGGCGGAATTCGACCGGGTCGCGCCCCACAGCCTTGGCGGCCATGTCCATCATCACTTCCATCACATAGGCTGTGTGCGTGTGACCCACGGAACGCCACCACAGAACCGTCGTGGCCTTCTTAACATCCGTCAGGCCCACCGACATGTTCGGAATGGTGTAAGGATTGTCCGCAAGGCCTTCGACAGTAGAGTGGTCGATGCCGTCCTGAACAGCGAACGACTCGAAGGGAGTGCCCTTCATAATCGACTGACCGGCGACCTGATGCTCCCAGGCTGCGATATTGCCCTCGGGGTCCAGACCGACTCGCACCTTGTGACCCGTCGCAGGGCGGTAGTACCCGCCGCGGATGTCATCCTCTCGATCCCAGACCAGTTTCACAGGCCGCGAGCGATCTGTCATCACAAAGGCCAGTGCGGCTTCGACCTGATAGTCGGCGTCAGGGGTTGCACGGCGCCCGAAGGAGCCTCCGGTCAGCATGGTATTGATGTGAATCTTTTCCGGCGTCAATTGGAATATCTGCTGATAAGCCATATGCGGACCCGTCGGCATTTGCGCACCATCATGCAGCACGATGTCGCCTTCGACTGTCTGCTCAATGGTACAGTTCAGCGGCTCCATCGGCGCATGGGCCAGTAGAGGGAAGTAGAATGTCTTTTCAACAACAGTCGCCGCGTTATCAACCGAAGCGCTGACCGCGTCCCGATCTGCTTTGTTGACGTTGTAGACTGGTGCCGCATCAAGAGCAGTCATCACCTCATCCCGGACCTCCGCCGATGAGCGTTTCTCGGCCCCTGACATGTCCCAATCCACTTCAATTGCGTTCCGTGCCTGCATGGCGGCCCAAGTGTTCTCTGCATAGACAGCTACACCGTGGTTCGTTGGCAGGGGCATCGCCATGATGAAGCCCTTAACTTCTTTCGCGGAGCTGTCGTCATAGCTTGCGACCAAACCACCAAGCTGAGGCGTGCGCTTGATCATGACAACCATCTGGTTGGGCAAGTGCAGGTCCATTCCGAATTTGGCCTGGCCGTTCACCTTGATTGGACTGTCGACACGGCGCGTGGTTTCGTTGCCTATGATCTTCCATTCGGATGGATCGCGCAGACGTGGGCTCTCGGATGGGGCAATGTCCGCCGCAGCAACCACGAAGTCACCCAGTGGCGCGGATTTCCCGCTGCCGATGACCATGCCTGCCTGAATGTCCAACGTCGCGGCGTCAACGTCCCACGCATTAGCGGCCGCTTTGATCAGCATCTCCCGCGCATTGGCGCCCGCCGTGCGGTATTGCATCCAGGAATTGGCCATGGCCGTTGAGCCGCCTGTGCCTTGGAACGGGCCAAATAACAGGTTGTTATAGAGTTCGGGGTTCGAGGGTGCGAACTCGAACTCGATTTGATCCATGGTCACGCCCAGTTCTTCGGCAATTAGGGTCGACAATCCAGTGGCTGGCCCTTGCCCCTTTTCGAAGTGTTTTATGATGGCGACGACGTTGCCGTCGCTGTCTATCTTTACAAACGGGTTCAACATCGCATCGGCACGGCCTGATGCTGCTGCGATACCATCCGCTGTTGCTCCGACAAAGAGGACTGCAGTGGTTGCTGCGGCGCTCTTGAGGAAGCCCCGACGGGAAATACTTGCGCTCATGTTTTCAAGCCTCCAAAATTTCAGCAGCGCGCTGAACACCTGCGCGGATGCGTTGGTAAGTCGCGCAGCGGCACGCGTTGCCATACATGTACTCGTCGATGTCTTCTGGGGACGGATTGGCGTTCTCGCGTAAAAGGCCAACAGCGTTCATGATCTGACCGGACTGGCAATAGCCACACTGCACAACATCTAGTTCGAGCCAGGCTTGTTGCACGGCTGATCCGACCTTGTCATTTTCCATATCCTCGATTGTGGTGATCTCAGCGTCCTCAACATCTTCAATAAATGTCTGGCACGAGCGCACTGGCTGACCGTCCATATGCACGGTACATGCTCCACAAGAGGCAACGCCGCATCCGAATTTGGTTCCAGTCAGCTTGAGTTCGTCCCGGATAACCCAAAGCAGCGGCGTTCCGGGTTCGGCCTCGATCGCGCGCGTCTGGCCATTCAGTTTTAGAGATATTGTCATGGCTATCTATTTTCCTTTTCGTCGGTGGACTATTCCCGTTTGAGAACTTCTCTGTTTTTCAGGCAGGTCGCTCTTGTGGTCGCCGGATTCTGCGCTCTGATTGCGAGTTATTTAGAGCCCCATTCGGTGTGGTCATCGTTTTTAAAACGTAGACTGAATTAGTCGCGCGAGATCGGTACCTTCAACTGGATTGCAAGCCTAGTTGTGCCTTCATCCCACCGAAGAAGGTCTCGTCATCCAGGGCTTTTCGGTTGTTCAGAAGCTCGACCGCATCCGCGCCGGCGCGGTAACGCAGCGTATTTGTACCATCGGTCACCGAAGTCCAGATGACGTCAGCCACTACACTCGGCGGAGACGCTCGTGACCTCATTTCCTCGCTACCCCAGACACCAAACAGAGCTTGGACAATTGGCTGGTACTCGGTCATTTCTTCATCGTTGACGAAATCAAACGAGCGTCCGCCAAAATCGGTTGCGATCATTCCTGGCTCAATGAGCTTCATTTTGACGCCCGCCGACTCGAGCTCGTAGTGCAGCGCTTCGGAAATGCCTTCAACGGCAAACTTCGTACCGTGATACAATGCTCCAAGCGGAAAGGTCATCTGCCCACCGATTGAAGAGATATTGACGATCGTACCTGACCGATTGGCACGCATATGCGGCAGAAGGGCCTTTGTCGTTTTCAGCAGCCCGATTACATTGGTGTCGAACTGTCGGCGGACACGTTCCATCGGAAAAGCCTCAAGCGGACCATATGCGCCGTATCCGGCGTTGTTAAGCAACACGTCTATGTTGTTGAATTTATCGATCCCGGCTGCCACGGCTGCTTCGATTGACGCAGCATCCGTCACATCGAGGCGTGTGATTAGAATGTTGTCTTTTCCCGTCAAGTCCTCTTCCTTTTCCGGTGCGCGCATCGTCGCTATTACGTTCCATCCGCGGCCGGCGAACAATCTTGCGGTTTCTTTGCCTATGCCGGACGAAGCGCCAGTAATCAAAATGGTCTGGGTCATTCGAGAGGATTCCTCATCTTGTACTCTTCCCAGATAGCATCGCAGCCAATGATCGCCGTGCCCGATCGTCCGAATAATCTGCCTATTCCTCCGGTCGCATAGCCTTTTGTGTTCCACACAGTTGCAATGAAACTATAATTCCTGAGCAAAGGAGATGCCCTCATGGTACCGGAAACTCTGATCAACGATGTCTTCCGTCACGTCGAAAACGCCGGGGTCCTTGGCACGGGATGTGAAACAGGCGTCGATGGCCTCTACGCAATCGCGAACGTTGAAACCACGGAGTGCGCGGCATCGTTTTATGAACCGATCATGTGCCTGGTACTTCAAGGGGCCAAGGAAGCTTACATGCGAGACCGTGTGGTTCGCTATGGAGCCGGCGACGCCTTGATTGTTAGTCACGCAGTTCCAGTGGAAGCGGCTGTGATAAAGGCGAGCCCTGAAGCCCCTTATGCGGCGCTAGCATTGCGGCTGGACCTTGCGCTCGCTCGCAGCTTTTATGATGAAATCGGTGGCGTTGACGAAGCGGGGCACGAAATACACTCTTTGAATGTAGCGGCGTCCGATGCTGCACTAATCGACGCGATGGATCGTTTGTTCCGTCTATCCAAAGACCCGGTGGAAGCACGTGCACTCGCTCCTCTGGTGCTAAAAGAGATCCATTTCAGACTTTTACGCGCTGAGCACGGTGGCATGTTGCGGCAATTGTTGCTCGACGGCAGCCCGGCCAGCCGAATCTCGAAAACCATTGCCATCATTCGCGACAACTTCAAAAAAAACATCGCTGTTGCCGAGTTGGCATCGGAGTGCGGAATGAGTCTTTCCGCGTTCCATGAGCATTTCAAATCCGTGACGGCCACCACGCCGTTGCAGTACCAAAAGGATCTTCGCCTTCTGGAGGCCAGGAGGTTGTTGTCGTCCAACGGCCTATCCGTCGCAGCCGCTGCATATGAGGTAGGCTACGAAAGCCCGACGCAATTTAGTCGAGAGTTTTCGAGAAAATTCGGCTTGTCTCCAATCACTCAAAAGCTCGAAGGGAGAGTTCTGCTAAAATAGCTCAAGTCTTTGTCGAGGCATTTGCAGATCGCGCATTCGATGTCTGGTTCGTCCTGATATTGTTGAAAAAGTCTGTTGATTGGATCCTGCG
>NZ_WQCF01000018.1 GCF_013032455.1 Ruegeria atlantica | reverse complement strand
CTTAGTCCTCCGTTTCCTGAACATAACGGTGGACCCGTTCAGTTGGGGAGGCTCAGTCCGTTCGCAGACCTTGATGTGGGGCATCCGTTTCATCTGTCTGTTTGTAGCCGAGGCGGACCCGGTTGGATCCAAGGAACTCCTCAAGCATCACGCGCGTTTAAGTTGTCTGTTTGGCGACAAGTTTTGGCTGTAAGTATCAAGTAAATCGGACTTATTCTGCCCAGTAGATCAGGGCAAGGCGGCTGGAATTGCTTTAGGCCTACGGCGGCCCGACCCATTTTGAATGCTGAAGTTATTGGGAAAAATATGCTACAACCCTTCAGAGCGGCCCAAAAACCTCTTTTGTCTTGTGGTCTTAGCGCAGTCATTTTCACAGATTGAGCCTCATTTGGCCTACAACACGAGCTATTTTGCAATTCTACCAATGTATGCCCTTCGTACATTTGCAGTCCAATTCGCGTCGGTGTTTGCATAGCTGAACCTGAACCCACTTTCCAATAAGTTTCTTCAAGTGGGCGCGGGGCATCAAAGATTTTCGGGCCGTGCTGTCCTGTATGACCGCCGTAGACGACACCTCGAGAATCGAGCCGGATACCGCTATTTTTAATGGGCAGTTTGAGATAGTCCCGTTTGGGTTCGACTATTCTGGAATGCCCGCAACGCGAAGCCCGTCCAAATATCGCTCAAAGTCTTCGGGGTTTTGGAAGTATGGTACGCTTTCCCGAAGCTGCGCAATCGTCACATGGGGCAGCAATTCGCGCAGTTTTGTGCCTGCGGATTGCGCCTTGTCTATTTCATTTAATTGGCCAGATGCGGCGGCCAGCGTACGGTAACCTCCTGGAAACTGTGGGTTTGAGCGGATCGTCTTTTGTGCCCATTCGGCGGCTTCTGCGTCCTGTCCAGCAACAAATGCCGCGACGGCGAGATAATTGAACCAAGTGGCCATATGCATGTCCCGCGGGCTAAGGCGCATCGCCGTCTGAAATTCTTTAACGGCTGCTTCGTATTCACCTGCCACACCCAGCGCCGCACCGAACAGGGCTCGGTTTTCGGCGTCGAGAGGATTAGCGGCAACGGCCCGCTCGTAGAAATGCCGTGCCATGTCATGGTCTTTGGAAAAGAAATGTATCAAGCCGACAACCCGGATTACCTGCGAATCCTGATCGTCGAGGGCCAAGGCCCTTTCCGCGACCTGCAATGCATGCTGAAGTGTGGCCTCGCGGGTGTCCGACCAACCATACAGTGCATCAATCATATATGAAGCTGCCAGTATTGATTGGTAAGTTGCCTGGCTTGGATCAAGTTCAATCGCCTGGACCAATAGCCTTTGTGCTGTGAGGTTGTCGTGACGCGTGAAACGCATGTAGTGCCAGTAACCGCGGACAAATGTGTCCCATGCTTCCAAGTTTCGATCTGTGTCCTTCTGCGCCTTCTGAGTCTCGGCAGTCAGATATTCCGGCGCAACTGAGGCGACGATATTTTCCGTAATTTCGTCCTGAACTTCGAACACATCGCCAAAGTCACGATCATAGCGTTCTGCCCAGATGTGTTTATCGCTGGTGGCATCAATTAGCTGAGCAGTAATCCTGATCTTGTCGTCTGTCTTTCGGACGCTGCCCTCCAACACATATTGCACGCCAAGTTCGTGCGCCACCTGCCTGGCCGGAGGCGACGATCCTTTATAGGTAAATGTAGAGTTTCGACTGACAACAAAGAAATATCCGAAGCGGGACAGATCGGTCATGATATCTTCACTCATCCCATCCGCGAAATAGTCCTGCTCCGGATCATCACTTAGGTTAACAAACGGCAAAACTGCGATAGCGGGCCTGTCGTGAAGCGAAACGGGTGTCGGGCTCGACTTTTGGTCCCAGATCCAGATTGCGGCCAGCGAAATTGCCACTGTCACGATAGCCGCGGAAATCCAGCGTTGCCGATTGGTGAAGATCGACAAACCAAGTTTTGGTTCAGTTTCCCTCGCTTCGCCCCTGAGATCGGCGACGAAGCGAAACCCGTGGCCATGGCTCGTTTTGATGGCTTTTTGCGTTTTACCGTCGTCGCCGAGTGCATTACGCAGCGCATTGATGCGGCTGCTGAGCGTCGCATCGGAAACGACGCGTCCCTTCCACACCTTTTCGAAGATTTCATCCTTACCCACCACACGATCGCGGTTTTCGATCAGCAGCAACAGAAGATCAAAAACTTGCGGTTCCACGGATATAGTTGTGTCGCCACGCCTCAACTCCCGAAGGTCCGTGTCGAGCGTGAACAGGTCAAACTTGTACAGCATTGCCCTGAATTCCCTTCACGGCTCCATTTTAAAGGAAATCTGAAGGAAAAATCAAAACCTCCTCCAAGCTTTTTTAGATCGCTCTTCCCACTATCGATAAGTCCGTTCATCAAGGAGGAATAGATTATGAGACATTTGACGACCCGGCTATCTATCCTTTTCGCCATCACCGCAGCCCATCCCGCAATGGCTGAGGGAATAGAAATGGCTTTTGTGGATCACATTGAGGCCGGGATGATCGAACAGGACGTGTTTGTCGCTCGACACGCTGAGGACAACACTGTCTTTCGCGTGACGACCGAAGATTACCAACAGTATTTCGAAAACACGGTTTACACGACGGCCGAGATGACACCGCACGACCCGATGAATGTCGATGCCGTTGGTCCTCATCCTATCGGATTCGATCTCGGAATTTCACTTGGCGACTGGCTGGCAGCATCGGGCACTGCGTCATATCAATGTTCGGACGAGACTGGAGAGATATCGGTAGTGTTCACAGGTCTGGTTCCCAACGGTCTCTACACATTGTGGACTTTCTACATGCCGGTTCCATTCACCGAACCGTTTTCGACCTATGACATTCCGATTGGCGCACGGGACGGTAAAGACAGCGTATTTCGGGCTGGACCTGAAGGCTCCGCCGTTTTTGAATTGGCTTTCGAACCTTGCCTGCAGGGATCAAGCAGCCAACTCGTTTCCGGCCTGGCCGCCGCGTATCACAGCGACGGTAAGACCTATGGGCACGAACCAGGAACGATGGGCGACAAAACACATGTCCACCTTTTCGCCGTTCTGCCAAGTGACCCTGAAATGCCTCGCTGACAACCGCCGGACTGCAACTCGTTTGGGCAGGAGACTGAATGCCGGGCTCCGCCCGTCTATGAGGTCCCGAACGGTTTGTTTTTGGCCTCAGAAATCCAGGAGGAAAAATTGCAAAGTTTGAGCTCCCGATCCGACCCAATAACCGAAATTTCGCCAGTCGTCGCACTGCATTGCTCCGGCCACGACAGCCACCAATGGGACTTCTTGCGCACGTTGATCGAACCGAGTGTGCCCTTCTATGCCTTCGACCTGATCGGCACGCCAGCCCGAGGACCGTGGAAGGGAGGCCCCAAGTTTGGATTGCAGGACGAGGCCGTCGCTCTGATCACTCATATTACGCGAATTGGAGAACCGGTTCACATTGTTGGGCATTCTTACGGGGGTGCGCTGGGGCTACACATTGCCGGTAACCAACCGGAACTCGTACTCTCTCTTTGCCTGTACGAACCGACGAGTTTTTCATTGCTTAAAACGGATCAGGTCGAGGATGGGCGACTTCTGAAGGAAATCGAAACCTTGGCGTCAGACATTCAATCGGCAGTGGAACAGGGCTGTAGTGAGTTTGCAGCGAGTTTGTACACCGATTTCTGGGGTGGCGTCGGTAGTTGGCAAACGTTGTCGCGCGCCCGCAGGCAGGCGCTCGCCGACTGGATTCCCAAAGTTGTTTTGGATTTCCAAGCCCTGATTGACGAGCCAGCGCAGACACGCAATGTGTTCGTTCCTACAACACTTATGTTTGGTAGCCAGTCTCATCCACATACACAGCGCATCGTCGAAATACTCACCCGCGACTTGGATCAGGCAAAACTAACAGAGATACCCGGTGCTGATCACCTTGGTCCATTCCGGTTTCGTGATTGCGTTGCCGGTGTGATATGGCGGCACTTGCTGGAGCATTCGTCCACCAAGGACCGCAGTCGAATAAGCGCATGATACAAGGGCAAGTATTCTTGAAAACTAGGTAGAAATCCTACAACCTGGTTCGGAGTTGCCTTGCTTTAGAAAATGCAGCGACCCGGACGATCTGTTTCTTGGCTCCGTTCGGCCAAATTCCGCCGTTCAAGATCTCCGAAATCGCGGCACTGCGGCATTCTCGAACCGGACATTGGCGTAGAAAGCACGCTGCTTGCTCAGGCAAATGTAATGTCTGCCTTTGTGTTGTTCGCAGCTTTGACGTCTGCCTGCTTTCGCATTGGCCGCTTCCAAGAAACACTGACTATGAGAGTATGATTGTTTTACTGACCTCGGACAGATTCCCAACTCGGCGTCAGAGTTATGACTTTAGCTTAGCAGCATCTCCAGAAAGTCTTTTCCGCGCACAAAAGTCCACCAGCTTGCAACCGTTCCGCACCCAATCGCTATCGTTACTCTCAACGACATCTCCGGGGTTGGACCAAGCTTGGTGAATAGGGACAGCAGCGGCCAGGTGACCAGGACAATTGCAAGTTGCCCAACTTCAACGCCGACGTTGAAAGCCAATAAGCTCTGCCAGATATTCGGAGACGTTACCTGCAAAATTTCATGAAGGACGAAACTGAAACCGAGACCGTGAAGGAGGCCCATCAGGACGGTAATGACAAAAACCTTTCTGTTGGAGTCGATATCTGAGCGGCCCTCCAACACTGCCAGAAAAGCCGCATAGATTATCGACAAAGCGATACCCGTTTCCACGAATGGGACAAACCATGCGCCCGATGGCACGTAGCCAAAGAAGCCAAGTGACAAGGTGACGCTGTGACCAACTGTAAAGCCGGTGACCCGCCATAAAAGCGCATGCAATCCGTGCGCTCCGATGACGAGGCAAATAACGAACAGAACATGGTCGATGCCCTCCAGAATGTGGCGCACGCCCTCCCAAATAAAGGTTGCGATCCCTGCTATTCTGGAGCGGGAGACCTCGATCGGGTCCTTCATCAACCCCCGTGTTCGAAAAATCAATGGATCCCCAACACCGTAATCCAGGATGAGGTTCGCGGTCATTTCCTGATCCGGCAAACCGGGGTCCAGCAGGCTTGAAAGAGCGTAGGCGGAAGGTGCCTGCCCGAATTGGTAGTGTATTACAATGTCCACAACCACGTCGCCGACATAGGCAGGCGGATTGGACTGCAGGGTTGAGCCTTGAGATACAGCTTGTTTGGCTTCATTCAAAGTTGCAAACCCGGGTTCTTGGCCCACCCGATGAAGCGCAACAGATTCAACATTGCCAGGAACATGCGTATTCCGGACCTCTAAGGCCGTACCAATCTCAGCGATTTGGCCGAGCCCAAGCGGGTCTACGGCGATTTCGGCGGGATCGACAAAGTGAACCACGCGGCCATCCTCAAAAGCATTGGTCGTAAACGGTGCGGCGGACGGAAGGTCGCCCTCAACTGGTTCACCGGTCTTGTCCGCGACAAGATATGGCATCGGCACGCGTAGAAAGATGCGGAGCCCGTCATTTGTGTGTTCAACATGAAGAATCCGCACATTGAGGTTCAGAAGGAAATGCGCCTGGCTTGCGACCGCAGGAACGATCAGACAAGCAGTAACACATACCAGGAGGATATTTCGCAAACGATCAGACATCTGGTGAGCGTGCCTCCAGCACTGTGATGGCTGTGAGAACCCAGTTTCCTTGGTCGGGCTGGATCTCTACTCGGGCGCGATAATCGACGCGCCGACGGTGATCATGACCCCAATGTCCGGCCCTAGCGTCGACGCGCCACTGCACAACGCCTTCGAACTGTCCTCTGCGGGTCATGCCGCCTTCGACAATAACAACATCCGTGACGTCGACGATTTGCGCGCGTCCGCCACCGGGCACTCGGATCGTCAAGCTGGTTTCCAACTCAGCAGCCACATCAGCGAGCGATGTGTCGATGACGATCGGTGCAAGCGCCAGTTTCCGCTCTTCGGGAAACACTTCAAGAGCGGCTACATATGTGTTTGTCAGAAGACGGGAAAATGCACTCGTCACAATCTGCGTGTCGGATTTGCCGGAGATCGGGTTTAGGACCGAAATTGCGTGTTTCCCTGAAAAAGCGATGCTTGCAAAAAGAGACACCGTTGATAGCGCCATAGCGCAAATCCATATCAGTTTCTTGGATGATCGGAATGCGATCACGCCTGCGCCCGCGGACAGGACAACAGCTAACACTATCCACAATGGTATGACAAAGATCCCCGCCGCCTGAACCGGCGTAACTTTCGGGTCGTTGTATCGCTTCAAATGATTGGTCCATGTGACGGCAGGTTCGTCCGGCGATGCCCATGCATAAAACGGGCCGGCAATGTCAGTCAGAGTTATCGGAACTTTCTGGATCGTGTCACCAAACATGTCCCAGTTAATTGACGCTGTGGTCGGCAGTTCCGAGACCGGATAAGTCAGTATCAAGCCGACGAACGTCGTATCGGCTATCAGCGTCGGAGCGCCTTCAACCACTTGAAACCCTCTTTCTCCTAACGTCAGAAATGCTCCACGAGCCGAAGCAGATGCGACAGTCTCACCGGAGATACTCAGTGGATTGCGGTCTTTGAACTCTTCCAGAGCAGCGGACATTATCTGCGATTGAAGCGCAGGTTCCAGCCTGTTACCGGTCGTAAATTCCTGGTCAATCCACGACGCAAGTTCTCGAACCCGGATGAGTATTTCGTGACGAAGTTCACGAGGCGCCACGTAAAGAAATGACGAAGTGCCGTCTTGTGCCGACCGGTTGAAATTGGGGTTTGTGAAGGCTGAATACCACGGATCGGTCCAATCAATGGTCAGTTGCATATCTGTTTTCAGAAAACTGAACCGCGAAACCGGGACCGCACGATCGAAAAGCATGAACCCAATTGAGGCTGCGGGCGCTTCATCCTCGGCATAGAGCGGGCTCAGGATCAGAGTTTCGGGCCGCGCACCCTCGAAACTGTAGAACACCTCAAGATACATAACGTCCGAATTTTCAGGCGGACTGGGGATTGGCCTTCCGGTGAGGGGGTCGGTCATTCCAGCAAAAGGCGACGCCCGGTCAATTCTCTGTCGGTGTTCCACACGTATCACGTCAAACGGCAGCGATTTCCCGTCAGTGCGAGCGACCACAAGGCTTTCCGGGTTCTCGCCGAGTGACTGATGAAACTTGGCCGGTGTCGCAAGGGATGCCGTTGTGAGCTTCAACTGAAAGGCGTGTTCGAAAACCTCCAAATCCTCGGGGTAGATTTCCAGTTCCAGACGAATGCCCCCGTCTTCAATTCGGAACACAGCGATATTTCTGGCGACTTCTGCCCCGCTGTACGGGATCACATCACCCTTGACGGCGGTCGCAAGGATGGAAACCGCAAGGGCCGCCAGCAAGCGTCTGATATGTCCTAATAATCTCGCCATTGTTCAAAGAAACGGTGCAACGTTTCCCCTTTTATTTCCGCGGATACACAAGGGTCGCAGACAGCCGAGCTCCCCAGCCATCCGGACCGGAGTCTGGAGAAGCCAGGTAGTTGCGCGCGCCCGCCTGCAGCGATACGCGCTGTCCTCCAAACCTGACCAGCTTAGAAATCATGAGATTCACCGGCGCGGTCCACTCGTCCGTGGTCCAGTCATAGGTGGATTCGGAATTCACCGTGTAAGTCCAAGCGTCCTTGGTGGTGTGCGCCAGAAAGGGCTGAAGGTAAGTTGAATTGATGTCGTCGCTTTCGAATGACCAGATATGGTTACCCAGCCCACCAATGGTCCAGGGCCCCTCCTGAACCAGTACGACACCAGTGATCCCGCCGCCCCAATCGCCCACGCCCAGTTCACGGTTACTGGAGGTCGGCAAATAGAAGATGGGTCCGACGCCCCATGTAAACGACGACTTGGTTGGGCTGAACCAAAGGCTTACCGTCGTATCCCCGAAACCCTGGTTGCTCCCGGACTTGCCGGAAACATCGTTCTGCCATTTGTAAGGAATGATCGTCCGGGTGATTAGGTTCAGATTATCGTTCAAGGAAAAGGGTATGACAGGTTGAATGTTCAGAGTTGTCTGATTGCCATCTTCGCTGCCGTAACCGGTGTCGTAATTGAACTGGAACGGAACCGAGATCAGCGACGCCAGCGGGTTCGACAATTGCTTGGCCAGTTCCGAGTCATCTGCTGCAGCGGGGCTCGATGCCAGAGCGGAAAGAGCAACCGACGCCAATATGCCTGATCGAGCCGGTTTGGACAAAAGGGATTTGGCAAGAGCTGTCATAAATCCGTTCTTTCCTTGAAACTCTTTCCCTCACGCAGTCGGACAGAGACGTATCGACCTGCGATACTTGGGTTTACAGGCGCGTCCGGCGGGGACGCGCCCTCCAAGTGCGGGCTACTTGTCATCCGGCATCTTCGGCGGAGTGTATCCCTTCCATTTCCCAGCCAAAACTTTGTCGGAGGGTTCCTTTTCCTTGGACCGTGGCGCGTCGATATAGGCCTGCGACACGGAAGGGGGCAGCGCGTATTCGTCCACCGATGCTTCTCGTACCACGATCTTGTCTTTGGTCACGTTGATGACTGTCAGATCTCGGGCCAGTGTCAACTCACCGTCATAAGTTGAACGGATGCCCTCTAAGATCGCCTGATAGTTTTCCGGCGACAATACGGAGTGGTACCCCATGGCGTGGCGCGGTTTGACCTCGGCCATGACTTTCCCAAAAGCTGCCGGTTCGGTATGAACGCGCGTTGAAACATATGTGGCTTGTCCGAGGCTCCAGCCGAAATAAGGCGCCAGTGCTTTAGGCGGCAGGAATGCCTCATGAGTGGCGAGATCGGCACCTTTAGCGTATTTCACGTACCATTTGTTTGGATATGTATCGCCACCGAACACGTACTTCAGCCCGTTCCATTCCAGCGAATAACTTACCGATCCATCCAGACTATGAATTGCCGGCCAGGACCGGATCGTCACGCCATTTTCCTCGTAGACAACCTCGTTTTCTTGCATGTAGTCGAATTCGGTGACTTCAATCTTGGCTCCATCATCCGGCAATGCGCCAGTGCGCCCGTCCAGATCCCAGGCGTAGGCGGCCTTACTGTTTTCAACGAAGGCCTTGATGCCCATTTCCGGAGTCGATCCGGTGGGACCATAAATCCGTAAAGGAGTGTATCGCCCCGACAGCCAACTGCCGATGTGCAGCCCCATGAAGTCGCCGACATGATCGACATGCAGGTGGCTGACGAAAACTTTGTCAATTTTCGAAAAGTCTGGCCGAAGGGAAAATAGATTGCCCATCGAGCCCATACCGATGTCGAACAGGAATACGTCGCCATTGCCAAGTTCAACGAGAAACGAAATGGACACCGCAGCCTTTGTCTGGTTCGGCATGCCGGTTCCTAATGCGGTGATCCGCATTTCATCGGTCCCCAGGATTTCCGTATTCGGGAAATAGCTGGCCGGATACTCTTCGTCACTGATCTGCGTGGCGGTCCGGCCGGTCGGCAGGTTTTCGGCATAAGCTGCGGCGACGCCAAAGGACATTGCCAAGGTTGTGCAGGCAAATGCCAAATTGTGAAATCTTCTACCAATGCAATAAAACATATTCTCCTCCATCATTTATCTTGTCTCAGTTGCAAACGAGGCCGGGCCCGCAGTTGCAAAGATCGTCCGGGTTATCGGGGTTGTCGGCGGCACAGTGACGAACTTCGCGGCGGTCATGTCGGCGATGCACACCTGCCACCGATCCCGGCGACATTGGTCGGCCGAAATGGTCGATGAACAACGTGCCCGGGCCTGTGGCTTGTGGAATGTCACCCTTGATGACCTTGACGCCGGGATAGGTCATCGTTCCCTGATCGTTCACTGGCCGCTGCGACAACTCCACGACCACATCGACAGGCGGTTCGCCATCCGCAACGATGGTCAGTAAGGCGTTGGGCGGGTCCACGGCAAAGCTGTCGTCACCTTCGGACACCATGTCCAGAAAGCCCTGTATGCTTTGCACACCCGCATACCGAACCGGCCTGTCACAGAAGAATGTGACGATCGGGCTGACATCTGTCATCGTGATCGTGTCCGAGGTCATCGACACTGAACCGGCATTTTGCACAAACAACGCCTTGCACTCCTGGCCATCACCGTCCTGTGCCTGAGCAGTGGAAATGAGGCCGAGCACCATTGGAAATACGAAGAAAAGCGTCTGGCAGGTTCGTTTAATCATTCCTGTCTCCTTGCTTGCTGGAATTCAGGTCACGGCGTCGCGCAAGTTGCCTGTTCGGGCGACCGTCGTGTTGCATCACTGGTGACCTTTTGCCTTGGGTCTGGCCCTGGCCAAGTTGATGTATTCCATCAGTTCGAGGCTAAGATCCTCGCAGATCAGGTGATATTCGGCCGCTCGGGCTTGCCCGTGTTCCCCCTTAGCTTGAAAGCTGTGGAAGGCGGTCACTGCCTCGCCGAAGTCACGGCAAATCGCTTGAAACTTTGGATCGCTCCGCGACAAAGACACGATTGTGAATTCATCTTTGGGCGATTGTTTCACCAATTCGGAACATCCGGCAGCAAGAAAGTTTTCCACTTGCTCCCCTCCCGTCAAAGACCATTGGCCATCCGTGAGATTCTGTCACCACGGTTTGTCTGCTGGGGCACCCCATGGAGACACCAGATTAACATCCGAGGTCTGTGGACCGGGGTAACGAACATGTTCTGAACGTGTTCTAAACCTTAAAAATTCTTTTGTATGAATGTAATGCTGGACGTGGTCCGAATAACCCGGGTATCGTTAGGTTAGTTTGGATGGAACGAACACAGCCGACAGATACTGCGATGGAAAGTCAGTTATCCGAGCGGAAGTCAGAGCCGCCTCTGGAACAGGCGGCCATAGACGAACAGCTCGACCGTATGTTTGAGAGTTCTCAGTTTGGTGCGAATGACCGCCGACGCGCGTTCCTCAAATACATCGTCGATGAAACACTGGCCGGGCACGCTGACCGGCTGAAGGGCTATTCGATTGGCGTTTCCGTTCTGGGCCGATCCGAGGATTTCGACGCGACTTCAGACCCGGTTGTACGCCTGGAAGCGCGCCGTTTGCGGCGCGAGATGGAACACTATTACCTGACGGACGGAAACAATGATCCTTTGGTGATTACCATTCCCAAAGGGTCATATGTTCCGTCGTTCGAATTTCGGGATGTAACTTCGGCGCCTTCCGATAAGCCAGATCGGACAGGCAAGCGCGGTAGAACCGGCTTGCGGGCTCCGAACTGGGTCGTGTTGCTTTTGTTGACGCTGTTGGTGGGCGTGACAGCTTTCATGCTGTTCCAAAGTTTCGAAACTGAAAGCCTGTCTAACGATCAGGCGACCACGGACAATGACCTTTGGGGAGATTTACCTGTCGTTGCCGTGATGCCGTTCACTCCTTTGGGAAACAGCGCAGTTTCATCCGTGGCAGCCAGAGGCATCGCCGAGGATATCACAACCGATCTGGCGCGGGTGCAGGGCTTGCGCGTGATCTCGTATGCGTCGACGGCCGGACTCTCCGACGGAGCCATCGATCTGATCGACGAGGGGCGCAAGCTGGGTGCGACTCATGTTCTAAGGGGCAGCCTGCAGACGATGGCGGATGGATATCGGCTCAACATTGGTCTGGTCGATACGGAAAGCCGGGGCGAAATCTGGGCCAAGCGGTTCGACTATAAAACCAAGGATCGCTTCGACACTCAGACAGAGATTTCGCGCGAGATTAGCTCTACTTTCTCCATCGAATTATTCCCCGAACTGACTTCCAGAATAGAGGATGCGCGCTGGACACGTCGGGATGCCAGAATTCTGTATCAGCAGGCACTGGACATCATTCACCCACCAAGCGACCCGTCGAGGTTCGACGCCGCACACACATTGCTGCAGCGTGTTGTGCGGTTGGAGCCGAACACCCCGCACGGTTATGCGGGTCTGGCGTTCGCGGAAGCGCACCGAACCTGGTTTGGGCTGGCCTCAAATACCGATGAAACGCGCGACTTAATCAGGCAAAATGCTGAAATCGCGCTGGAAATGGACACGGCGAGTGTTCGTGCGCTGTTGACGTTGGGCATTCTTGAAATCTTGATGGGAAATCCGCAACCTGCGATTGATTTCGGTGAACGTGCGGTCGAGCAGGAACCGAGTTCCAGCCTGGCGCATGGCTATCTGGGAATGTTTTTTTTGTATGCCGGGAAACCGGATCTGGCAATCACGCCGCTGAAACGGTCGCTAAGCCTCGACCCCCTAAGTATCCGACGACCCTACAGAAATATGCTAGGTGTTTCGCTATTCCACGCGGGAAACTATCGCGAGAGTCTAGACATAATACAGGATAATCTGGACCTCGGCGGACCGTTCGGCCCTCATATGATGGCCTATCAGGCTGCTGGCAACGCCGCGCTCGAACAATTCGACCAAGAAGCGGAAATCATTGAAAGCCTGGCAGCCATGATCGCCGAAGGTGAGACCTTTCCGCTCCAACGGTGGCTGGAAAAGGTGATATATGATCCAAAAATGATGCAGCCGTTGCTGGACGAGTACGAAAAGGCCAAAGCGCTGGCAGAGTCGCGATAACGACCAGCAGTATTGCATGAGTGCCTTCTGGCACCCTCCGCCATTTTGATCTTATGTCCGGTTCAAAGACAATCGTCGATCTATTTTGCGTCAGCAGCGATCTTCTGCTTTCCGCCCGTAGCGAATCCCAGCTCTATTCGCTGGTCAAAATTCGTCTGCTGTTACCCAAAATGTCACCCAAAGCCGATTTGGACTACGCCCAAACGGCGCAATACTCGCGTATCTGTCTGATTTATCATGGAGGTTTTGGTAGCGGAGGAGGGACTTGAACCCCCGACACGCGGATTATGATTCCGCTGCTCTAACCAACTGAGCTACTCCGCCATGAGTGAGAGGCGATTTAAGGGAGGGGTTGAGGAGGGTCAAGAGGGAAAACACGGTCAAAGTCGGATTCTTTGCTGCACTCGTCAAACCGTCTTGTTGGAGGCCTCGGCACACGCAGCTTCGGTGATCCGCCGGATGAAGGCGGCGCAGGCATCGGGCGCAGTGATCAGGATCATGTGACCGGCCTTGTCGATGGTGTCGCTTGTCAGGCCAAAGGGTTTCATGGGTTCCCCCTGCTTTTGCGGAGACAGGATTGCGTCCTGAGCGCCGTACAGAATTCCTCCGGGTACAGTTAGCTCAGCGTATCTGGCCATTTGCGCGTCGATGCTTTCATCGACGCCGACAACATCCTGCGAGCCGGTGATGAAGGCCGAGGGGCGCAGACCCAGTGCGCCACCGGCGCGATCGAGAAAGTCCTCAGGCGCGGGTTCGGGGTCGAAAACGATGCTCAGCGTGTGGGGGGCGGTTTTGGCCGCAAGTGGCACGGCAATTGTGTTACCGATCAAGCTGCGCAACCATTCGGCGCGAATCCCCAGTGGTTTGAAAACCTGTGGTGGGGTTGCCATTTTCTGCGTCAAAGGTGCCAGCAAGGCCAGCGCTTTGGTCTTGTCTGGATGCTCCAGCGCCATAGCCAGCGAGACGGCGCCCCCCAACGAGTGACCAACCAGAACTGCGTCAGATATGTCCTTGGTGTCCAGAAACTCCTGTATCATCCGTGCTTGTTCGGGCAGACTGCCCAGATCGGCGCTGTCACGGGTCGAGTATCCGCAGCCTGGCCTGTCGACGGCAATGATGTGGTAGTCATCAGCCAGAATATCGACCAGAGCATAGGTGAAATGCTGCAATTGCCCGGTCAGCCCGTGGATCATAACGATGGTCTGTTTCGACGGGTCACCTTTCTCGACATAATGAATGCTACCGCCCTTCACAGGCACGATGTCTCCAAGTTGCGGCACCCGCTTGAGCCCATCGCGGGTGAGTCTGCGGGTCCACAGGTTCATGCCGACAAAAAATGCGGTGATGAGCAGGACAATGGTAAGAAGAGTGATCATCTCAGCGGTCTCCGCCTTGTGATGGGGCAGGGGTGTATTGTTCCAGCCCGGATCGCGCCATGCGTTTTTCATATTCCGACACGGTGCCTGGCCACAGGGTTGTGTTGCGACCTTTGGCATCCTGATACCAGGAGGTACAACCACCCGCTTGCCAGACACTGTCCGAATGGCGGTCCTGCATCTCTTGCGTGAATGCCGTTTGCTTGGCGGCGTCGGCCGTGATGGCCTGTATTCCGTCGCGTTTCATCTGATCCAGTACGCGGCCGATATGGCGGACCTGCGCCTCGATCATCAGTACGACCGAGTTGTGACCCAACCCGGTATGCGGCCCCAAAAGGATAAAGAAGTTCGGGAACCCGGCTATTGCAGTCCCCAAATTGGCTTGCATCCCGTTAGCCCACGCATCACGCAGGGTCAGGCCGTCAATGCCGGTGATGTCGAGGCGCTCGATCACGTCGGTCACGCGAAACCCTGTGCCCCAGATCAGAATATCAGCCTGCGCGTGACTACCGTCTGAAGCTATTACTTGGTTCCCCTTAATCGAGGTTGCCCCGTAGGGGATCACCGACACGTTCTTTCGCGCCAGAGCCGGATACCAGTCGTTTGAACTGAGGATGCGTTTGCAGCCGATCCGGTAGTCGGGTGTCAGACGCTTGCGTTCTTCGGGGTCGGAAATCGCTTTCTCCAACCCTCTACGCCACATTTTCATGGCAAAATTCACCATCCGCTCTTCTCCGCGAAAGACGCGGTGGCGGTATTCGAAAACTATATAATTCAGCTTGCGTCGCAATCGTGGCAGGATCGGGATGAGCCGGTACAACCTGCGAACCCACAGTGCAATCGGGCCGTCAGGACGGGGCAGGACGTACGGTGCGGTACGCTGAAAGATGATGACATGAGCAGCTGTCTTGGCAATCTCGGGCACGAACTGCACGGCCGACGCTCCGGTGCCGAGCACAGCGATGCGTTTTCCTGCAAACTCCGTATTGTGATCCCACTCGGCAGAGTGGAATTTGGGGCCGGGAAAGCTGTCGGTGCCCGGTATATCAGGAATGCTGGGCAGGTGCAGTGCGCCGATGGCCGAGATTAGAAACCGCGCCGACCAACGCTGCCCATCCTCTGTTGCCACCTGCCATCGGGTGCCGTCCCAGTGGGCGGACTTGAATTGCTGGTTGAAGTGGCACAACTCATACAAGCCCTCATCCCGGCAGACTTTTTGCAGATAGGCCTGAATCTCAGGACCTTCGGCATAGGCTCGGCTCCAATCCGGGTTCAGATGTGTGGCCATCGAATACAGGTGCGAGGGGATATCGCAGGCCACGCCGGGATAGGTATTCTCGCGCCAGGTGCCGCCGATATCCCCTGCTTTTTCAAGGATGGCGATATCACGGATGCCGCGATTGCGGGCCTCGATCGCCATGGTCAGGCCTGAAAACCCGGCGCCGATAATCAGCATATCCGTGCAATGCTCCATGCACTCGACCCTCCCAAAACGACCGTGACGGTCCGGTTTGAGTATAGTCAGAGAGGCGCATGTGAACAGCCTGCCCTTGGGTCAGGGACAGGTCACGGTATACGCACGCGAATAGGGGGGTATGGATTTCCGGTGCTACCCTAGAACTCCAGCCGATGCGCCCGATCTTGAGCGGCCAGTCTGGCGTTCAGCGTGTCTGCTTCGGGCGCGCCAGCTTCCAGCGCAAACACAAAGGCATGGGTCAGATAGAAACAGGTCGCGTCTATATCCTGAGAGGCTTCGCAATCATCTGCGGCGATGGTGTAATAGCGGATCAGGGCCGCATGGTCGTCTCGATCATGGGCCTCAAGCAGCAGGCGATCCAATTCATCTTTACCCATTGCATCTCTCGTCTGAAGCGGCCAGCCGAGGGGCTGGCCTGATCTTACTCTGTGCGACCGTTTTCGATTTGGGTGGCGACCCAGTGGTGAAAGTTATGCGTCGGCCCGTCCATGGCCGGCGAAAACCGCCCACCGTCGAAAAGCACCCCGTGCCGGCCCTTCTGCATGCCTTCGACCACAAATACATCCTCTTCAAACACGGTTTTCCAAAGTTGCGCGTTCGAGGCCCGCAAACCATCATGCTGGGGCGTGTCTTCAACGCTTTGGGCGTAGTACAGCTCGATATGCTCGACGGTATTTTCGTGGTCCACCGGTTCCAAAACGATGGCAAAAGCATGGTCACGCTGCACACCGAGCAGGACATTGGGGTAAAGCGCCACATATTCCGCACCTTCGCCCCACTTGTCGCTTAGCCCGTCGAAATCCGGAAATGTTGCGCCGTCCTGATCGGTGAGCTGACGATAGACCAGTGAGCCCTGACCCGAGTAATGCCCGCGGGCTTCGATGTTATAGTGATCTTCCAGCCGGGAATAGCTGTTCAGGCCAGGATGGACCCAGGGCAGGTGGTAGCTTTCACAGTAATTCTCGACCGCCAGTTTCCAATTGGTCCTAACCTCCAGCTTGAAAGAGGACGTCTCACCACCGTGATGTAGGGGCTTTTCGAACTCTTTCCACCGTTCCAACAGGGCGCCGTGGGCGTCTTCGAACTCTGACGCGTTGCCTTCGACGTTTACAAAGATCACATCGCGCCAGACATGCGAGCGCACCCGCACCAGCCCCAGATCGTCGCGGTTGACGTCTTCGTGCTTGTTCTGACCCGGGCCGCCGACATGTGGTGTGGCGCGCAACTCACCTTTCAGGCTGTAGCACCAGCTGTGATAGGGGCAGCGAATGGCGCCGCCTATCTTACGTGGTGTGTCGACCAAGATCATTCCACGATGGCGGCAGGTGTTTTGAAACACGCCAATTTCACCATCGCGGTCCCGAACGATAAGCAGTGGCATGCCCAGAAAATCGACCGGTTTTGCGTCGCCCTCCTCGGGCACATCTTTGCCAAAGCCGATCCCGGACCAATTGGCATAAAGCACCGATCGCTTTTCCTCGGCAAAAATGGCGGGGTCAATGTAGTGTTCATTCGGCAGGCCGTTGGCGACAGTCACATCGGCCAATACGGAAGACAGCGTGCTGTGCTTGTTCATCGGGCTCTCCTGAAGGTTGCTGGACGCGTTCCTTTTCCTATTGGCGAGTTGCGCCGCCTCTACTCAATATCAGAAATCTTCACCAGAGGGTGATCTGACCTAAACCGAACTGTCCTGAACTTCTTGAATGATCCAATCTTTCAGGGCACGAGCGCTGTCCGTAAGTTCCCCGTCCGGGCGGCCAACAAGGTAGAACTGGTTCGGTGCGCTCAGGTGATGTGGGCCAATTACTACCAGCTTGCCTGATTGGAGCATTGGTTGGATCAGGCGTTGCCAGCCAAGTGCCAACCCAGCACCCTTGCGCGCCAGCTGCAGCGCCACCGAATAGCTGTTGACGCGTGATTCAATCGGAAGGGTGCCCGTATGCCCCAATTGTTGGAACCACTCTGGCCATGTTGTCCAGCTGCGATCCTCCGAAGCTAGATGAATCAGCCGCTCTGCCGCTAGTTCCTGCAGGCTGGCACCTGTTAGCCTTTTGGCGACTTCGGGGCTGGCAACCGGAACAAGGTGGTCGCGATACAAAGGGGTGTGCGACAGGGTCGGATCGCTATCGCGCCCGTAGCGTATAAAAAAATCCACATCTGGGCGGTCTCGGAACGGGCGGTCTTGTGATAGTTGATCCACGTTGACGTCTGGCATCTCGCGCCAGAACCGGATCACTGCCGGAGACAGCCACAACGCCGCCACCGCCGTCGTTGACCCGACCGTGACCTTGCCACCTGACTTGCGGTCTCGGATCGAAGACAGGACTTTCGAAATGCGCCCGAAGGAGGATGACAGAGCCTCGTGCAGAGCTGTGCCGTCTTCAGTCAAGGTAACGCCGCGGTGCTTGCGCTGGAATAATGTGGTATCCAACTCGCCCTCCAGCGCCTTGATCTGGTGGCTGACCGCACCGGGTGTGACTGAAAGTTCTTCGGCCGCGTTCTTGAAGCTAAGGTGTCGGGCGGCGGCTTCGAACGCAGACAGCGTGGTCAATGGTGGAAGGTTATAATGACGTCTAGACATGGTTCTTCAGGAATCGCTACAGGGTTACGGGTGAGCTTGGTTCACTCGAGTATTAGGATTTTTGCGGTTGAAAGCCAGCGCTGGTTGCTCAGAAGTTGCATTTGCAAGTAACGTTTCAGGGTTGTGTCGTAAAACAACAAAAACTGTCGGTTTTGGCTGGATGATCGCTGTCCTGCTGGGTTACGCAAACTGACAAAATTCTGTCGCTTTTTTAAGCGGCCTTGGGCCTAGCGCTCAAAAACCTTTCAGTGACCTGCTCCGACAGAGGAATGGTGCGGCGCACCACAGGACCGGGCTGAAGGAAAAACCAGAATTGGGACCTCGCACGACAGCGAGCTTAACCCAACGTATACCGCCAACACGGAGGACAAGATGTCGGTACCCGAACCATTTACAGACTTGGAGATAAAAACGGCGGATAGCGGTTTTTATGAAAATAACAGCGTACCAATTGCGCTCATTAGCAAAGGCATCATGGTTGCGCTGGTGCTGTGGGCTTTGGTGTTTCCGGCCAATGCCAACAGCACTCTGGGTAGCTGGAACTTCAAACTTCTGGAAGTGTTCAACAGTTTCTACATCGTAATCGTGGGCCTGTTCTTTTTCTTTCTGGCCGTTGTTGCGATTATCCCTTCGACGGGCAAGCGAGTGATGGGTCAGCCGGGTGAGAAGCCCGAATTCTCGAATTTCTCGTGGTTCTCGATGATGTTCGGCGCCGGTCTGGGTGTGGGCCTGATGGTTTTCGCCACGGCCGAGCCCCTGGGTCTGTGGGGATCGAACCCCGTTGTGGTTGCGGGCGACGTTGTGGGTAACGAGCCCGAGGCTGTGCAGTCGGCTTATCGCTACACCTATCTGCACTATGGGTTCCACGCCTGGGCTATCTACGTGGTGACCGGCCTGTCGCTGGCCTACTACGCGTATACGCGCAACATGCCACTGACCATCCGCGCGGCGCTGACGCCGCTGTTTGGCAAGCTGATGAACGGCTTTTTGGGCCACGTGGTTGATGTGCTGGGCGTGGTTGCGACCATCCTAGGTGTGTCGGTGACCATTGGGTTCGGCGTGAGCCAGTTCATCGACGGCCTGTACGCAATAACCGGCATGGAGTGGGTCATGGACATGGGCGGCGAGGTTCCGGCTCCATCGAAAGTGGGTCTGATCTCGGGTCTGGTTGTCATCATGGGGCTGTCGATCATCTCGGCTGTGTCGGGTGTTGGCCGGGGTGTTAAGTACCTGTCGAACCTGAACCTTGTTCTGTCGATCATCCTGCTGGGAACGTTCGTCGTGTTTGGTTCGTTTGTCTTCGCGATGACCACCTACGGCTCGGCGATGATCGACTACATCCTGCACTTCATCTCGCTCAGCTTTAACGCCTATGGTCCGCTTTCGGCCGAAGCCTTTGCGGCGGCCCTGCCGGTTGAAGCACAAGCGCATGCCGCTGATCTTATGGGTGGCGCGACCAATGCCTGGGGCAGCTTTGACGGCTTCAAGGGCGGTCTGGAAGGCGCAGCCGCCGAACTGGACGAAGCGACTCTGACTGCGGCCTATGCGGCAGGTGAGCAGGGGCGTCAGTTTGGTTGGCAGGCCGGGTGGACCACGTTCTACTGGGCTTGGTGGATCGCGTTCTCGCCCTTCGTGGGTCTGTTCCTGGCGCGTATTTCCAAGGGTCGTTCGGTGCGTGAGTTCATCTTGGGCTGCGTGTTCGCGCCTGCGCTGGTCTGCTTTGCCTGGATGACCGTTCTGGGTGGCACCGCGATTGACCTGGAACTGACCGGTGCTGCCGAAGGCGCGATCATTGGCGCCTCGAACACCAACAAGCTGTTCGTGACACTGTCCTACATGATTGACGGTGGGCTTCTGTCGATGCTGAACGTGATGTGTGTGGTATTGATCATGACCTTCCTGGTGACGTCTGCGGACTCGGGTATTCTGGTTATGAACACCATCATGTCGGGCGGCAGCCAAGAGACAGGCATCAAGCACCGCATAATCTGGGGTCTGATCCTGACAGCTGTGATCGGCACGCTGATCCTTGCAGCAGGTGACAACAACCCGCTGGATGCGCTGCGCAATGCGATGATCATCGGAGCCTTGCCCTTTACCATGGTCATGGGGCTTATGATGGTTTCTTTGGCCAAGGCACTGTTCCGTGACAGCCAGCGCGATAAGCACGGCGTCGCGACACAGGCCGCTGAATAAGCGTTCAGCCTAACTACTACTTACGAGACATGCGCCGCCCCCAGATCGGGGCGGCGCTTTTTTTGTTCTGAGGAAAGGGTCGCTTCTTGCAAGTAGATATCGCAATCAGTGAGGCAGCAGTGTTCCGAATCCCCCAATTTGATACTTAAGATTGGAGGATTGCCCCATGAACATCCGAAACGCGTCCCGTGCAGGCGGACGCTCTGCCCGCCGCGCTTTGCGCTCGGCCCCGAATTTTGAAATGCTGCCGGGCCTGACCCGCGGCATTCCCTTGTGCGAGGTAATGGACGCTGCACAAGTTGAACGCATCGACAACGCTTCGATGAATATTCTCGAAAATGTTGGTGTCCAGTTCCGCGACCCCATTGCTTTGGAGGACTGGAAACGGGTTGGAGCCAAGGTCGAAGGTGAATTGGTCTATCTGGACCGTGGACTGGTGCGCGAACTGATTGCCACCATTCCAAGCGACTTTACCTATCACGCGCGCGATCCGAAAAAGAATGTGCGGCTGGGTGGCAAGCACTCGATCTTCGTGCCGATGACAGGTGCGCCCTTCCTGCGTGATCTGGACGATGTGCGCCGTAACCCGACGCTGGACGATCTGGCGATGTTCCACAAGCTCAGCCACATGATGCCCGCGCTGCATTCTTCGGCGCATCATATCGTAGAACCCTATGATCACCCGATCAGCCAGCGGCACCTGCGCATCACATATTCGTCGATGAAGCACTCGGACAAGACGTTCATGGGCATGACCACCAGCCCCAAGAACGCCGAGGACGTGATGGACATGTGTGCGATCCTGTTTGGGGAAGAATTCCTGGAGGATCATCCTGTCACAACGGGCAACTGCAATGGTAACTCACCCTTGGTGTGGGATGAAACCATGCTGGGCGCGATGCGGGCCTTCTGCCGTCGTAAGCAGCCAGTTCTGTGTTCGCCGTTTGTATTGGGCGGGGCCAATACGCCCGCGTCTGTTCCGGCCACTGTGGCACAGCTGAATGCCGAGGCGCTGAGTGCGCTGGCCTATACACAGGTGATCCGCAAGGGGGCTCCGGCGATCTATGGCCACTACCTTTCGACCGTGTCGATGAAATCCGGCGCGCCGATGGCGGGCACGCCCGAGATCAGCCTGATGAACTTTATGATCGGCCAAATGGCCCGGTATTACGATGTGCCGTGGCGCACGTCGAACACGTTGGGCGGGGCTAAGACGTTTGATGCACAGGCGGGGTATGAATCCGCGACCACGCTTCAGGCAGTTGTCCATGCAGGGGCCAACTACATCTGGCACAGCGCGGGGTGGAATGAAGCCGGGATGCATTGTTCTGTCGCCAAGTTCATCGTCGATGCCGAGCAATGCGCCATGGCTTATCGCATGGCCGAGGGGCCGAAATGGCACGACTTCGATCAGGCCATTGCCGCGGTGCCGGATGTCGGGCCGGGCGGGCACTATCTGGGCCACCCGCACACTCAGGACAACTTCCAAAGTGCCTTCTTCATGCCCGAACTGTTCGACAATAACTCGATCGAACAATGGCAGGCCGAGGGCAGTGTCGAGATCACTGAACGCGCCCTGAACCGTGCCCGGTCTTTGCTGGCGGAATACGAGGAACCCAAACTCGATGAAGCCAAGAATGAAGCCTTGCTGGATTACATCGCGCGGCGAGAACGGGAAATTCCTGCGGCTGATGAATTGAATCAGAGCTACTAGAATAAACTCCCCGCAACTCACCCGCCCGGGCTACGGGCGGGCTTTTTCTTTCATAAACTAGCGGAAACGCGCAGTGAAAATCGCAGAAATACACATCTACAGCCACAACCTGCCGGTTCGGAATGGTCCATATACCATGGCACGGGCACAGGTTTGGTCTTTGGACACGACTTTGGTCAAACTGGTGGCTGACAATGGCCTGATTGGCTGGGGCGAAACCTGCCCTGTTGGTCCAACTTATGCCGAGGCACACGCCACAGGTGCCCGCGCTGCGTTGGCGTTGATGGCACCTGACCTGATCGGGGCCGAGCTGTTGCCCGTAACCTTGCATCGTCACATGGACAGCCTGTTGAACGGCCATAACTATGCCAAGGCCGCCATTGATATTGCTGTGCATGATCTGCTGGGTAAGCGATATGGTGTCAGTGTTTCGAACCTGCTGGGCGGAGCTGTAACGGACAGGGTGCCATCTTATTATGCGACCGGGGTGGGTGCCCCAGACGATATTGCGCGTCTGGCGGCCGAAAAGCTGGCAGAGGGTTACCCTCGATTGCAGATCAAGGTCGGCGGGCGTCCGGTCGAGATTGACATCGAAACGATCCATAAGGTCTGGGAGGTCGTGCGCGGATCAGGGATGCGTCTTGCCGTGGACGGCAACCGTGGTTGGACAACGCGGGATGCGCTACGGGTCAGCCGCGAATGCCTTGATATTCCCTTCGTGATGGAGCAGCCCTGCAACACGACCGAAGATTTGCAGAAAATTCGCCCGCAGGTGTCGCATCCGATCTACATGGATGAAAGCAGCACCAGCCTCAATACGGTCATCACCGCCGCAGGCACCGGTCTGGTGGATGGGTTCGGCATGAAGGTCACACGGATTGGCGGGTTGCACCCAATGCGCGCATTTCGCGATCTGTGTGAGGCCCGTAACTTGCCTCATACATGCGATGACAGTTGGGGAGGAGATATCATCGCCGCGGCCTGCACGCATATCGGAGCGACAGTGCGGCCCGATCTGTGTGAGGGCGTCTGGTTGGCCGCGCCTTATATCGAGGGGCATTATGACCTCGAGAACGGAATTCAGATTGAAGGTGGCCACATTCAGGTGCCGACCGGGCCGGGGTTGGGCGTTGTGCCCGACGAAAGCCGTTTCGGCGCGCCTGTGGCTTCCTTCTAAATAGGAGACAGCATGAAATTCGAAGGGAAAACAGCGTTGGTCACCGGTGCCGCTGGCGGCATAGGTGCATCTCTGGTGCAGCGTCTGCGAGCGGAGGGTGCCCGTGTGGCCGTCGCAGATCGCTCGGTCGACGGTATTGAGGCTGACGCACATCTGCCGGGGGATCTGCTGGACGCTTCTTATGCGGACGAGTTACCCCGGGCCGCCGCGGATGCGCTGGGCAGGGTGGATATCGTGGTCAATAACGCCGGGGTCATCTCGCGCGGGGCGGTAACCGAAACGACGGACCAGGATTGGACGCTGTCACTGGGCGTGAATGTCGAAGCCCCTTTCCGCATTTGCCGTGCCGCAATCCCGATTATGGCCGAAAACGGTGGGGGCGCTATCGTCAACACGGCCTCTTGCTGGGGTCTGAGGCCCGGTCCGAACCATGCTGTCTATTGCATGACCAAAGCGGCAATAGCGTCGCTGACCCAGTGCATGGGCATGGATCACGCCCATCAAGGCATCCGCATCAACGCCGTCTGCCCGAATGAGGTGAACACGCCGATGCTGCGGTCGGGTTTCGCCAATCGAGGGTTTGATCCTGATACGGCGGTAGGGGAACTGGGCCAGACGGTCCCGTTGGGGCGTATTGCTGAGCCCGAGGATATCGCTGATGTGGTGATGTTTCTTGTGTCGGACGCCTCACGTTATATCTGTGGTGCGTTGCTGGAAGTGAACGGAGGCAAGCCTGTCTCATGACCCGATTTGAAGGCAAAACCGCCCTGATTACCGGGGGGCGAAGCGGTATCGGTCGGGCCATAGCGCAGCGGTTGCGGGATGACGGAGCGAAGGTGTTCACCGCCCAACGCGGAGCAGACCCTGATTTTGATGGGATCGAGGCTGATTTCAACTCTCCCGACAGCCCGCTATCTGTTGTCGATCAGGTTGTCGACCAAGCAGGGCGGCTTGATATCCTGGTCAACAACGCGGGTATGATGCAGGAAGCCTCGGTCGAAGAGATGAGCCTGATGGATTGGCACCGCAACCTGACCGTCAATCTTACTGCGCCATTCCTTTTAATTAAGGCAGCACTGCCTCATCTGCGGCAGGTAGGCGGGTCGATCGTCAATATAGGCTCCATCGAAGGGCTGGGCAGTAATCCCGGCCACGCTGCCTATTGCGCATCGAAGGCCGGGTTGCACGGTCTGACCCGCGCTGTGGCCGTGGATCACGGGGTCGACGGGGTGCGCTGCAACGCGGTCGCGCCGGGCTGGATTGATACCGGGCTGAACCTAGATTTCATCGCGTCGATGCCGGACCCACAAGCGTTTCAGGAAGACATCAAACGCATCCATCCGGTCGCCCGAACCGGCGCACCGGAAGAAGTAGCGGCGCTGGTGGCCTTTCTCGCCTCGGATGATGCCAGCTTCATTACCGGACAGGTCTATACTGTGGATGGAGGCCGCATGGTCAAACTGAGCCTGCCCTGAAGGGCGGGTTCACTCCTTGCCCGAGCGCCACTCTTTCCAGATCAGATAGCTGTTCGCGCCCAGCGACGCGAAAGGTTCGGGTGGAAGGCGCGGCGGCGTTGGCTGGGTCAGGAAGTGACTGGCAATATTGGATTCGCCCTGAACCACCAGTTCAGCAATACCCATGCCCTGCAAGGTGCCACGGGCAATGCCCAGACCATTCTGACAGCAGGCCGAAAATACACCATCATCTATTTCGCCGAACGCGGCCGAGCCATTCCTGCTAAGGCACAGCATCCCAGCCCAGCGGTGTTCCATGCGCACGTTTGGCAGATGCGGGAACCGCTCGCGGAATTTGCGGTCGTGCACCCAGCCTGCATTGCGCAGGCGCATTGGGCTGGTCTCAATCGTCGGGTGGAAGCTGGAGCATGTACGGATCAGGATGCGATCTCCATAGCTGCCCGAGATGCGTCGGACCGATGTGCCCATGGGGTTCGCGGGGGTCACGGACCAGCGCGACTGACCACCCAGCGTTGTGATTTGTTCGGGCGTCAGCGGTTCAGTCATCGACGCATAGAGACAGATATGCATCAGCCGTCGCTGGTAGAACCCAAAGCTTTCCAGATGGCCGTTATTGGCCAAAATGATGCGCCCGGTTGCCACCTTGGCTTTGGCAGTTTTGACGACCCAGCCGCTGCCTAGTTTTTCAAATCCGGTGACTGGAGAGTTTTCATAGACACCGATCATTCCGGCCAGCCGTGCCGACAGGGCCCGGATATAGGCTGCAGGTTGGATCATAACCGTACCCGGTGCAAAAAGACCGGATGTATAGTGCGGGCTGCCAGTGATCTCCTGCATTTGCTGTTGGTCGTACAGCGTGTGTGGCTCGCCCAGTCGGTCGAGATGCGCGGCAAAGTCTCGGTTGTGTTGGTCACCCGCACGGGTCGCAGCCGCATTGAATTTTCCGCAGGCGTCGAACATCTCTTGCGGCAGTTCACACTCGGCCGCGACCTCTGAGGCAAACGCTATGGCTTGCTGGTTCAATGCGATCGCGGCGCGGTCTGCCTCAAGTCCGGCCCCGGCGTAATTGTCCGAGGCCAGATCATGCGGCAAGTCTATCATGAAGCCTGAGTTGCGACCGGCAGAGCTTTCGGCGAACGGCCCGGCTTCCAGCAGAGTGACCTTCAAGCCGGGGTCCAATTGCGTCAGCCGTCGCGCGGCGGACAGGCCAGCAAAACCGCCGCCGATGATGGTGACATCAGCAGTATGATCCTCGGTCAGTTCGGGCAGGGCCAGCTGCGGCGGCAGGATCGCGTTCCACCCTGCCGCACCGGTCTGCCGAGGCAAGCGCTTTGCTGTGTAGGCCGTCAATCGACGGCCTCATCGGCGTCGTCGGCAAGGTCGATCCAGATGGTTTTCAGTTGGGTGTACTGGTCGTGGGCGTGAACCGAGTTATCGCGACCGCCAAAGCCCGACTGTTTGTAGCCGCCGAAGGGGGTGGTGATGTCCCCCTCGCCAAAGCTGTTGACAGTAACTGTCCCCGCCCGGATCGCCCGCGCGCCACGAATGGCGCGTTTGGCGTTGGCCGTGAAGATCGACGCACACAGACCATAGTCGGTGTCGTTGGCAATCTTGATGGCCTCGTCCAAGCCCGAGACCTCGATCACCGACAGGACGGGACCAAAGATTTCCTCTCGTGCCAAGGTGGCGTCGTTGCCGGGTACTTCGACCACAGTAGCCTCGACAAACCCGTTTTCGGCCTTGCCGCCGATCACGACACTCTCGGCCTGATCCAGATAACCGCAAACTTTGTTGTAGTGGCCTTCGCTGACCAGTGCGCCCATGCGGGTTTCCGGTTCCAGTGGATCACCGATGTTCCACTGTTTGGCGTGATGGGCGATGCGTTCCAGCAGTTCCGCCTTTACATCCTTGTGCACAATCAGGCGCGATGAGGCCGAGCAGTTCTCGCCCATGTTCCAGAAAGCGCCGTTGACGATATGCGCCGCCACCCGGTCGAGATTCTCGGCGTCATCCATAACGATGGCGGGGTTCTTTCCGCCCATCTCTAGCACCACCTCTTTCGCGTTGCTTTCGGCGGAATAGGTCAGGAAGCGTTTGCCAGTTACGGTGGAACCGGTGAAGGACACCATATCAATATCCATATGCCGCCCAATCGGTTCGCCGACCTCGGCCCCGCCACCGGGGACGATGTTCAGAACGCCGCGCGGCAGGCCAGCCTCCATCGCCAGTTCGGCCAGACGCAAGGCGGTCAGCGTTGTTTCAGCCGCAGGTTTCACCACCACCGAACAGCCCGCCGCCAAAGCAGGCCCGATCTTCCACGCCAGCATCAACAGCGGGAAGTTCCACGGCAGAACCAGACCCACAACGCCAATGGGCTCGCGCACGACCATAGCGATATGATCATCACTGGCAGGCGAGACCTGATCATAGATTTTGTCGATCGCTTCGGCGTGCCATTTCAGGCAGTGGATCGTCTCAGGCACATCCACGGTTTCGCAGTCATAGATGGTTTTGCCGCTGTCGACGCTCTCCATCACCGCCAGCTCCCGTGCATTACGAGTGATCAACTTGCACAGACGGATCAGCACATCCTTGCGATCCGACGGGTGCAGTTTCGACCAGCGGCCATCATCAAACGCCTCACGCGCCTTTTCGACCGCAAAATCCACATCCGCCGCGCCGCAAGCGGCGATGTCAGCCAGTTTATCGCCGGTGGCGGGGTTCACCGTTTCGAACGTCTCACCCGAGATCGCCGGACGAAAAGCGCCGTCGATGAAAGCCCCAGTGGGCAGGATCAGGCCCGCGGCTATGGATTTGTATTCGTCCTGTGTCAGCAATTCCATGCCTTACCTCTCCGCCACAATATCTGCGATTGACTTCTTGAGTACCCGCGTCACCTGTTCCAGTGCGCGCTTGTCGTCCTTGTTGAGACCCTTCAGCGGAGGCCGCATGGCTCCTGCGTCGATCCCGTTCATGGTCACGCCATGCTTGATGGTCTGGATGAACTTGCCGCCCTGTTCCAGCACTCGCATCAGCGGCATCATTGCGCTCATGATCCGGCGGCCCTTGGCGAAGTTGCCTTCGATCACGCAGGCGTTGTACAGCGCCACATGCTCTGCCGGCAGGAAGTTCGACCCGCCGCAGACCCAGAACGGCGCACCCCAGGCGAAGAACTCCAGCGCCTGATCATCCATGCCGCAGCCCAGTTGGATATGGGGATAGTCGCGCGCCAGCAGGTGCACCCGGTTGATATCGCCCGAGCTTTCCTTGATGCCGCAGAAGTTGCGGCTGCGACCCACACGATCCAGAAATTCTTCGCCCATCATCGTGCCGGTGCGGTGCGGATAGTTGTACAGCATCACCGGCAGATCGGCTGCCTTGTCGATGGCCAGCGCATTCAATGCATTTTCCCGGTCAGTTGGTACCGAATAGGGTGGGCTGGCCAGCAGGATAGCATCCGCGCCGATTTCGCGTGCGCCGGAGGCCAACGCAATCGAGTCTGGCGTCAGCATCGCGCCAGTACCTACAACCAGGGGCAGGCGCCCCTTCAATCTGTCATGTGTGAACTTCGCCAATTCCAACCGCTCTTCCACGGTCTGGGCATAGTTTTCACCGGTTGAACCGCCTGAGATCAGGCCATGCACGCCATTCTCGATCAGGTATTCGATCACGTCGGACAGGGCGTCCCAATTCACGCTGCCATCGTCATGATGGGGTGTAACCACGGGGGTATAGATTCCCTCAAATCTGAAAATAGGGTTCATTCTGTCCTCATGCGGGTTTCGAAAGGGGCAGGGTGCCCATCGGGACATTCAACGCGTCAGGCATCACGAACAGCTCGATCTGATCGCGTGACAGGTTCCAGTGGTCCTCGGCCAGCTGTGCAGCAGCCGCCTCATCGCCTGCCTCGATGGAGGCAATAATGGAGTCATGCTGAAGGCTGGCTTCGGACAGTTTATCGGCCATCTTCGCCGTTTGCGGACGATAGAAGGTCATGCCGATCCGCGCGTGATCAATCAGCAGCCGATTGAACGACGGCAGAAGGTAGACATTCCCCGACATCTCGCCGGTCACGTCATGGAAGCGATTGTTCGCGAGTGCACGATCCTCGGCTGACCCCGCCCGCAATGCCGCCTTGAACGCCTGTTGCGCGTCTTTCAGGTCATCAATCTGGGCGCGCGTGGCGTTCTGTGCTGCCAGCCGCAGAATTGCGCTGTAGACCATCGGCGCGGCCAGAAAGAAATCGCGCAGGGTGGTATAGGACATCTCGGATACTCGGGCGCTGCGGTTGGTGCGCAGGTCCAGATAACCTTCGCCTGCCAACTGACGAAACACTTCGCGTAGGGGAGTCCGAGACAAGCCGAAAGCGTCAGAAAGGTGCGCCTCGTCCAAATCGGTGCCGGGTTGCAATCGCAGGGTCAGGATCGACGCCCGCAGGTGATCCCTGAACGCATCTTTGCGGGATTTAGTATCGTCTTTCATCCTATCTCCTTTGCTGCACCGGCACGAATCGCAAGGTCACCATGCAATCTTTCTGTACGTTAAAAAAATACAACTTGTATACAGTAAAGAATCGTGCAGCATAGATCATCGACCACGCCAAGCTGAATGGGACGCCCATGCACCAACCGCGCCACATTACTTTCATCCTGATCGAGGAATTCTCACACCTTGCCTTTTCCTGCGCGGTCGAGCCGCTTCGGATTGCAAATCTGGTTAGTGGGGAAGATCTGTATGAGTGGACGTTCCTCTCGGAACATGGCGAGCAGGCAGTGTGTTCGAATGGCTCGATCACCTTGGTGCACGGCGGGTTAGACGCCCTGCCGAAAACCGATCAGTTGTTTGTGCTGTCGGGTATCCATATGCGAAGCCATGTCACGCGGCCACTGCTGGCCATGTTGCGTCGTGAGCGGGCAAGGGGCACCCCCATCGGTGCGCTGTGCTCGGGGGCATGGCTTTTGGCCGAGGCAGGATTTCTGGTTGGGATGCAGGCCGCGATCCATTGGGAATACCACGACGCTTTCATGGAAGCCTTCCCAGAGGTGAATCTTGTTCGCAGCGTCTTTGTGGCTGATGAAAAACACATTACGGCTTCGGGCGGTACAGCCACAGCCGACCTTATGCTGCACCTGATCGAACGTGATCACGGTGAAGAGCTGGCCATCGCAGTGGCCGATCAGATGGTTTACAACGCCGTGCGCAATGCCACTGCCAAACAGCGAGTATCGCTGCAATCGCGCAATGGGATGCGAAATGCGCATCTGGCCAGCGCGATCCAAATTATGCGGGACTGCATCGAGGCACCTGTATCCCCATCGAAAATTGCTGACGATCTGGGGATATCGACCCGACAGCTGGAGCGGTTGTTTGGCAAATACCTGAACACGTCCCCCAAAAAGTACTTCATGGAACTGCGCCTGGAGCGCGCCCAAAAGCTGTTATTGCAGACCGAGTCCTCGGTGACCGAAGTTGCGATGGCTTGTGGATTTGAAAGCCCGGGTCATTTTTCGCGGGTATATCGGTCCAGTTTCGGCGTCACGCCGCACGCGCAAAAAAGCAAGATAGACTGAGTAATAGCGACGGGGGGAGCTGCTCTGAACCTCGGCGAGCCCGGCTGGTCAGGCGCTCACCCCCATATTCCCGCTCGTACCCCCTCGTTAAAATCAAACTCGTAAACTGATCAGCAGGATTAAGTATTAATATGCGACAAAAGGGGCATAACTTCTGCGAGAACGTGTCAGATATATGTATCTTTTGGTCGAAAACTGCTGGCTTTGCCCTATTTGAGGGGGCTCCTAACTGCATCAGATAGGCAGAAATGTTTGCTATCGATCGATTATGTTTGCGTTTAATCTTAGTTTGTGGGCTTTTTTGTTGCGCCAATAAAGGACGTTTTCTGCAAAAAAATGGCGCTAAATCGCAACCAAGTTTTAATAAGAGTTTCCATGTCCTCATCAGTTGTAAGACTTGGAGGACGGATATGAATTTGGAATCTCACGAAGCCGCAGTCGAATTTGCGCCGCGTGTGATCTCGATCGCCAAGCGTGAGCAGCAGATTTGCCAAGCATCCAAAGCTGCCGAGGCGGCATTCGAGCAAATTTCTTGTATGGCCGCGGATAACCTCCCGGTTCGCGGCGAAATGCAGGGCCGAGTGTTTTCCATTTTCCGCTGGTATTTCCTGTCGGCCTTTTGCACGCGCCTTCTAACCGACGCCGCGCATCGGCTTGAGCATCAGACCCTGCAGGTTTCCATAGACATTTTCAGTGCAGTTAAAATGGTTCTGACAGACAGCGAAATCGAACGGTCAATGGCCTTGGTCGGTGCAGAGCGAACATCTCCTGCGCTGGCGAGAGCGAACGACATTGGGTGCAGGGGGCACACGGTGGGCTGGGTCGCTGCCGGGTTGCACGAAAAAAGCCATGATCTCCCGCCGGAGATTCAGAATGCGCTGGCTGGTGCGCTCGCGGCTTCTGAACGGATCAATTGATTGTAAAGAAACAATGCAGCTTCAGGTGCTGGCGACCTACCTCAAGGGTTCGCAATTCCCTTCATTATAAATTCTAACGCAGCCTGCGCCTTTTGCTGGTCACCAAAGACGGGCTCGGTTCGGAACAGGAAGGGTTTCAGGGCCGCAGAACAGTAAATGATGCACCTTCAGATAGAAATCTCGCGATACTTCAGAACGACGATGGAGTACATGCGCTTATAACTTTGCAAGGCGTGTCTCCGGCATTCCGAAATCTGTGTGGCAGAATGCTGGAAAAATAATACGCATCTCCGGGGCCCAGCACCCTGGACTGCCCGTCTACGGTAACTTCTAGTCGGCCTTCGACGACAACCGCGCATTCCTCACCTTCGTGAGATAGGTCAGATCGGCCTGAGTCGGCACCAACGTCATACTCTTCGATTAACATCTGCAGCTTTCGGTCTCGGCGCTCACCCGCGACAAGCAGGTAGGACACGCCGGGTGAACCAAGATCACGCATGCTGCTGTGAGGGAAATAGAAGCTGTCCTCGTTTTTGAGTTCAAAGCTGAAAAAGAATCCCAGATTGATATCGACCCCCGCCAGAATCTTCTTTAGCAATGCAACAGAGGGTTGAGTCGATCCACTTTCAATTTGGGAGATCGTACCGCTACCTACTCCTGCTCGTTTGGCCATCTCACGCTGACTGAGACCTTTGGACGTTCGAATCAACCGTAGGCGCCTTGCGGTTTCCAGATCAGATGGTGAAGAGTTGCTCATGGTGATTTCCTGCTCTTGATCGAAAGCACTTTAAGCGGCCACGGACTGTTTTTCAATAACTTACAGATTCCCATAAAGCCGGGTGTGCGTGATGCGCTAACTCTGCAACTATCTTACATCAAATGAAATTCTGCATCGCGGGGAATGGATATGCTCGATAAAGCCAACGCAATGTCATCGTTCTGGATGCCATTTTCGGCTAATCGCGATTTCCTTCGCGAGCCCCGAATGATTCAGTCGGCTGAGGGGATGTACTACACCAGTTCCGATGGCCGCAAGGTCATGGATGGTACGGCCGGGCTGTGGTGCGTCAACGCAGGCCACCGTGACCCGCTTATCGTTGAGGCAGTTCAAAAACAGGTCCACGAACTGGACTATGCACCTAACTTTCAGTTCTCCCACCCTCAGGCGTTTGAGTTGTCGACGAAACTGACCGCGATGATGCCTGAGGGATTAAACCACGCCTTCTTCACCAATTCGGGTTCCGAGTCCGTCGATACTGCACTTAAAATTGCGCTGCATTACCACCGGATGCGCGGTGACGGCGCACGCACACGTCTGATTGGGCGTGAGCGCGGGTACCATGGGACCGGCTTTGGCGGTATCTCCGTCGGTGGCATCGTGAAGAACCGCATGCATTTCGGCACGCTTCTGACCGGTGTCGATCATCTGCGCCATACGCATGATCTGGAGAGAAACGCATTCTCACGCGGTTGCCCAAAACACGGTGCCGAACTGGCGGATGATCTGGAGCGGTTGGTCGCACTGCATGACGCGTCAACCATTGCAGCCGTCATCGTTGAACCGATGGCCGGTTCTACCGGTGTGCTTCTGCCACCGAAGGGATATCTGCAACGGCTTCGTGAAATTTGCGATCGACATGGCATCCTGCTGATCTTTGACGAGGTTATTACCGCGTTTGGACGTTTGGGTGCGGCGACAGCTTCTGAGTATTTCGAAGTTAAGCCAGACATCATCACAACAGCCAAAGGTCTGACCAACGGGGTTATTCCGATGGGTGCGGTTATTGTGTCCGACGCGATCTATAACTCGGCGATGGAAAACGCCGATGCGCCTATCGAGTTGTTCCATGGATACACGTATTCAGCAAACCCGGTGTCGTGCGCTGCGGCCCTGGCAACGCTGGCCAGCTACGAGAAGAACGATCTGTTCCGTCGCGCCGCTTTACTGTCGCAGCCCTGGGAGGATCAGCTTCACAGCCTCAAAGACCTGCCGAATGTCATCGATATTCGTAATCTGGGCTTGGTGGGCGCAATCGAACTTGCACCGCGTGACGGTGCGCCGGGTGCGCGAGGCTATGACGCGATGAAGCGCGCCTGGGATGCTGGAATTATGATCCGCGTCACCGGCGACATCATCGCCTTGTCGCCGCCGCTGATCATCTCGGAACCAGAAATAAACAAACTATGCCAAACACTTGGAGAGGTACTGGCGGACTTGCCATAACTCTTGACTTACAACTCCTAAAAGGACTGAGATCATGAAAGACGCATCCCCGATCACATTGATCGGTCATTACATCAATGGCCAAATCACCGCTCCTTCCGGCGAAACCACGCAGCCGGTGTACAATCCTGCAACCGGTGCTCAGACCGGCGAGGTTTCTCTGGCAACCGTCGAAACGGTTGACGCTGCAGTGGCCGCTGCTAAAGCAGCATTCCCAAAGTGGTCGAACACTCCCCCGATCCGTCGCGCCCGCCTGATGAACAATTTCCTGGCTCTGGTGCGCGAGCATAAGGACGAATTGGCCCGTGCCATTACTGTCGAGCACGGCAAGGTTTTCACCGACGCTCAGGGCGAAGTTGAGCGCGGTATTGATATCATCGAGTTTGCCTGCGGCATTCCGCAACTCCTCAAGGGCGATTACACGGAACAGGTGTCTACTGGTATGGACAACTGGACTACGCGCCAGGCATTGGGTGTAGTGGCCGGGATCACTCCCTTCAACTTCCCGGTCATGGTTCCGATGTGGATGTTCCCAATCGCCATCGCCGCAGGCAATACCTTTATCCTGAAGCCGTCGCCGACCGATCCGTCTGCTTCGCTGCTGTACGCCGATCTGATGAAGAAGGCCGGCTTCCCCGACGGTGTGTTCAACGTCGTGCAGGGTGACAAGGTCTCTGTGGATGCGCTTTTGGATAACGACGACGTGAAGGCAGTGTCCTTCGTTGGTTCGACCCCGATTGCGAACTACATCTACGAAGTGGGCGCGCGTAACGGCAAACGTGTTCAGGCTCTGGGTGGCGCAAAGAACCACATGCTGGTTATGCCCGATGCGGACATGAACAAAGCAGCGGACGCTCTGATCGGTGCAGCTTATGGTTCGGCTGGCGAGCGCTGCATGGCGATCTCGGTTGCCCTGCTGGTGGGCGATGCCGCTGATAAACTGATCCCGGTTCTGAAAGAGCGTGCCGAAACACTGAAAGTCAAAAACGGTATCGAGCTTGACGCTGAGATGGGCCCGATCGTCACTGCTGCTGCACGCGAGCGGATCAAGAGTTACATCGACTCGGGCGTTGAAGAAGGCGCGGATCTGCTGGTCGATGGCCGTGATTACACGGTCGAAGGACATGAGGAAGGCTTCTTCCTGGGCGGCACCCTGTTTGACAACGTCACCCCTGACATGAAGATCTACAAGGAAGAGATCTTTGGCCCGGTTCTGTCCTGCGTTCGCGTTTCGAGCTTCGCTGAGGGCCTGCAGCTGATCAACGATCATGAATTCGGCAACGGCGTGTCCCTGTTCACCCGTGACGGTAACGCTGCACGTGAATTCGGCAAGCAGGTTCAGGTCGGCATGGTCGGTGTGAACGTTCCGATCCCGGTTCCGATGGCTTGGCACGGATTTGGCGGCTGGAAGAAGAGCTTGTTCGGCGACATGCACGCCTATGGCGAAGAGGGTGTTCGTTTCTACACCAAGCAGAAATCCATCATGCAGCGCTGGCCTGAAAGCATCTCGGAAGGTGCCGAGTTCGTCATGCCGACGGCTAAGTGATCATCCTGTCTAAGGAGTGAAGAAAATGTTCATTGGTGTTCCCAAGGAAATCAAGAACCACGAGTACCGCGTTGGCCTGACGCCTGAGAGCGTCGCCGAGCTGGTGTCGCACGGCCACAACGTTCTTGTTGAAACCAATGCCGGTATCGGCATTGGGGCTGATGATGATGCCTATCGTGCCGCTGGTGCCGAGATTGCCGAAACCGCGGCCGACATCTTTGCCAATGCAGAGATGGTAGTGAAGGTGAAGGAACCTCAGGCCGTAGAGCGCGCCATGCTGCGCGAAGGTCAGATCCTCTATACATATCTGCACCTGGCTCCCGATCCAGAGCAGACCAAAGATCTGGTCGACTCGGGCGCGGTTTGCATCGCCTATGAAACTGTGACCGACGACAATGGCGGCCTGCCATTGCTGAAGCCGATGAGCCAGGTTGCAGGACGTATGTCGATCCAGGCTGGTGCGAGCGCTTTAGAGAAAGCCAAAGGCGGTCTGGGTGTGTTGCTTGGCGGCGTACCCGGTGTGAAGCCTGGCAAAGTTGTAGTCATCGGCGGTGGTGTCGTTGGCTTCAACGCAGCGCAAATGGCTGTCGGCCTGCACGCGGATGTGACCATTCTGGATCGCAGCCCTGCAGTTCTGGAGAAGCTGGAAAACCATTTCGAGGCGTCGGCCAAGGTTGTCTATTCGACCAAAGCTGCGCTGGAGGAAGAGGTTATCAATGCTGATCTGGTTGTTGGTGCGGTTCTGATCCCGGGTGCTGCTGCGCCCAAGCTGGTCACGCGCGAACTGATCTCAAAAATGAAACCAGGTGCGGTCGTCGTGGATGTGGCGATCGACCAGGGGGGCTGCTTTGAAACATCCAAAGCCACCACTCACGCAGACCCCACTTATGTTGTCGACGATGTAGTTCACTACTGTGTCGCCAACATGCCCGGCGCTGTTGCGCGCACGTCTACCTATGCGCTCAACAACGTCACCCTGCCGCATGCACTGGCCATCGCCAATAATGGCTGGAAGCAGGCGCTTGCGGACAACCGTCACCTTATGAACGGCCTGAACGTGGCCCATGGTAAGGTGACGTACAAGGCTGTGGCAGATGATCTCGGATACGAGTTCGTTGCCCCGGAACTTTGCTGACATCAGCAAATATACGCCCGCTTCAGCATGCTGCTGAGCGGGCGTTACTCGTCAACTAGGAGGAGATACTCGAT
>NZ_WQCF01000017.1 GCF_013032455.1 Ruegeria atlantica | reverse complement strand
GGCCATGATCTCTTCAAGGTCACGATATGACATCGTGTACCGCAGATAGAAATATACAGCATAAAGAACTGCATCCTTGGGAAAGTGGCAGCCTTTCAGAGAGATCATACTTAATACCTGTTCGAAAACTATTCGACGGGAACAGACTGCGAAACCTGAGTGCTCGTCAATCTCAGTTCAAAGTTTGCGACACAACCGCATCGAAGAACGCGGGCGCTTTGTTGCACGTGGTCGCGCTTCAGTGTCCGTTCGGCGAGATGCCGCCTGTCGAAACCTTGACGCTGGCGTGCGTTGAGAACATCATCAGCCCGGCAAGAGAGTTGAAACGAAAAATCGGGATAAACTGAACGGTGCCCTTGGACGGTCGCAGATGGATTGGGCTGATGCTCGTCGCGGTTGGTGCGTTTGCCGTCGCTCTGCTTTTGTCCGGTGGTGCGGCTCAGGCACATGGAAAACATGAGCTTGCCGTGGTTTCTACCGAGGTTCAAACACACGCTGAACATACTGCAAAGGATCACCAGGGCAATTGTCATGGCGGGGCATTCTGCAGCGGCCCTGCGATCGTCCAGCAGTCAAATCTGAACGCGAATTTATTGGGATGCCGTGAACGTTATGGACTGCCGCGTGCGACGAAAGGCATCCCAGTGGTTTCTAATTTTGATCCGCCGCCACCCAAAGCCCTGATCTGATCCGTTTACGCACACGTCATTTGGCGTGATGAGAAAACTCAGACAGGGAAATCTGATGAAAACTGAAAATCTGTTTCTGGGCGTTGTGGTTGCGTCCGTACTGGCTGTGGCAACCCAATCGGTGTTTGCACATGGCGGCGCTACCGGCGTTGTCAAAGAACGCATGGATGGCATGGGCGTGATGAAAGAGGCGATGAAAGTGCTGACGCCGATGATGCGGGGGCAAGTCGATTATGATGCATCCGTTGTGCGCGAACGGTCTGAGGATATCAGCCGCCATGCTGGCGAGGCGCTGACCAAACTGTTCCCCGAAGGCAGCCTGGATGCGCCATCCGAGGCGAAGCCAGAGATCTGGCAGGACTGGGAGGCGTTTTCAGCCTTGGCCGATCAGTTGCGTGTGATGGCGGACGGATTGGCGAAAGCTTCCGAGAACGGATTGATGATGGCGGGCGACGCACCAGCAGTCGGCGAAATGATGGGCGGTCAGAGCGGCTCAATGATGGGTGGCAGCAAGATGGGAACCGGAGCAGGCACCGATATGATGGACTTGTCTCAGATGCCGGCCGACGGGGTTTTCACCCTAATGGGGCAAGTCTGTTCGGCTTGCCATACTCGTTTCCGGGTCAAGAAATAGGCCGGGACGATGCGCAAGTTCTATCGTCTGGGGCTCGCGGGCACGGTTGTCGCCGCCGTTAGCCTTGTCGGCCTCGTGGTCTGGCCGATAGGCCAGCCGCTCGCGCCCATCACCCTGGCGGGGGATGTCGGCCGCGGTGCGTATCTGGCCCGTGCCTCCGGCTGCATCGCGTGCCATACTGATTTCGCGAAAGGCGGAGCGCTGCTGGCGGGTGGCGTGGCGTTGAAAACCCCATTTGGCATTCTGTATTCACCAAACCTAACCACCGACCCGGACCACGGGATCGGAGGTTGGAGCAAGGCCCAATTCGCTCGCGCTATCCGCGAAGGGGTCTCGCCCGAAGGGCACGCCTATTACCCGGCTTTCCCCTATCCATTCTATGCCAATTTCTCGGATCAGGAGATCGCCGATCTTTGGGCGGCTTTCCAAACCGTGCCACCGGTTGCCATACAATCGCGCCCACCCGAGATGAGCTTTCCGTTCAACCAGCGCTGGGGGTTGAAACTCTGGCGCGCCGCCTTTCTGGAACCTCCAATGACAGCGCCGGTGGCGGGTAAGGGCGCCGTATGGAACCGGGGTCGCGAGTTGGTCGAAGGGGCCAGCCATTGCGCAGCCTGCCATACAGCGCGCAACCTCGCGGGTGCGCGCAAGTCGGACACGGAGCACTTCCTGGGCAACGAAGCCCTGCCAGGCGGTGAGAAAGCACCAGCCATCGATCACCTGACTTTAGCTGACAGGGGATGGGACGTGGCCAGCCTGGCTTACGCCCTGCGTACCGGGATCACTCCCGGTGGGGATACCTTTGGCGGGTCCATGGGGGAGGTCGTGCTTTACGGCACAAGTTTCCTGACTGAGGCCGACCGAACAGCCATCGCGACCTACCTGATGGACGAACATGATGGAGGATAAGGCAATGAATACCGGAACAATCTTTGCATTTATCCTGGCCGGGATAGTCGCGATTAGCGCTGCAGCCGCCTGGCTCACGCCGTCAAGCACGCAGGCTGGACCGCCAGTGCAACCGAAAGAGTTCGATGTTGAGGAGGGCGCGTTGCTCTACGCCGAGTTCTGCGCCTCCTGCCATGGAGATGAACTGGAGGGGCAACCTAATTGGCGCGCCCCAAATGAGGATGGCACCTTGCCTGCTCCGCCGCATGACGAGACCGGCCATACCTGGCATCACGGGGATGCGCTGCTGTTTGACTACACCAAACAGGGTGGCGAAGCGGCGCTGGAAGCCCGTGGCGTGTCTGACTTTGCCAGCGGCATGCCGGGATTCAGCGACAGCCTGAGCGATCAACAGATCTGGAACATCCTGGCCTATATCAAATCCACCTGGCCCGAGCGCATCCGCGAGATGCAGGCGGTGCGCACCGAAAGCGAACAGATGCAGGGCGGCTCATGACCGCCCGCTTGACACATATCATGACACCTGCCTGCGGCTTCGGTCACAAGAAACACGTCACACCGCGGGCGCGAACACGGAAAGGAAATGACATGACCACCCCGACACTCGACCGCCGCCTCTTCCTGGCTGGCCTTGGTGCCTCCGCCATCACTCTGGCCTCGCCGGCTCTGGCAACCGTCAAACCGCGGGTGGAGGTCCTCAAGGACCCGAACTGCGGGTGCTGCGGTGCTTGGATCGACATCATGCAGAGCGACGGGTTCGAGATGGAGGTGCAGAACGCCACTTGGGAGACTTTGTCGCAATATAAAACCACCAAGGGTGTCCCAGAGGAAATGGCGTCCTGCCACACTGGCTTGGTCGAAGGCTACGTCATCGAAGGCCATGTGCCGCCAACCGATATCCGGCGACTTCTGGCCGAGCGCCCCGATGCGGTAGGGCTGTCCGTTCCCGGTATGCCCTTTGGCTCGCCCGGTATGGGGCCGGAGAGTGAACGGGAGGCATATTCGGTCTTCTTGATCCGCAAGGATGGCACCACAGAAATGTTCAATCATTACGAGGCGGCTTGATCTGTTGCCTTGAGTCCAAAGGTTTCCCGTGAGGGGCTTCTGCAAGCAGTTTGCTGAAGGATCGGCCTCCTAATTTAAACCGGCGGCGTGTTTGCGCCGCCGAAAACCGTTCCGATCAGTTCGATTGTAAATCAGAATTTGCCACTGTCGTTTGCGGCCTGATCTACCGGCAGGATGGGTTGAATCACGTCCCAGTGTTCCACAATCTTACCGTCCTCGACACGGAACAGATCGAAAAAGGTCGAGTGCTCGTTCATGAACTGACCCTCGGAGGCGGTAAAGACAAAGTTGCCCTCGGCCACGATCATATGCGTTTTTTCATAAGTCATCGACTTGCCAGCAGCTTTCATCGCCTTGATTGCCGCTTGCAGACCGTCCAACCCATCAGCAACGTTGCTGTTGTGCTGAATATAGGTCTCGGTCGAAATGTAATCAGTGATCTTTTCGCGGGCGTTTCCGTAGATCACATCGTGCAGGAACCCGTCTACAACGTCCTTGTTCTCGGCGGTCTTTTCCAGATCGGCGATCTCGGTGGTGCCATCGAACTGAGTGCGACCTGACGGGTTCGGCGGAGTCACTGCTGTGATATTGTCCCAGTGCTCCACCACTTTCCCGCCTTCGACGCGAAACACGTCAAAAGCCGCCAAATGATCGCCGCCAAAGATCTGGGCGTTTTTGTACTCATTGTGAGCGACAACCAGATTACCTTCGGCGATCAGGCGATGCGTGGTCGCGCTGATGCCGCTTTCCTTAAGCTGCGGAATCAGGCCGACCAGAGGTGCCGCGCCATTGGGAACGTGCTGGTTATGTTGGATCAGGTCTTCGGCGATCAGGCGGGTGGCGGCCTCCTGATCAAAGGTTTTGAAGAGCGATTCCATTTCGGAAAGCGCGATTTCTTTGGCGGTATCGGCATAGGCAGTTGCGCTGGTGGCAAGCGAAATGGCGGCGGCGCCTGCGACGGCGTGAAGTGTCTTTTTCATGGATGTCTCCAATTGGGGGTGGTTGATCATGGGAAAGGGTGTTTCAAGGCCGGGGCCAGGTAACGTTGAGGTTTTCGCGAAAGGCAAAACGTTCCAGATGCGATCCCAGAACGTTCTCGACGCGTTCGAGGAGCTGGCAATCTTCGGCATGCGCACAAAGCACAATCCGGTCATCGGTAGCACGTAGCTTTCCTTTCCCGAAACCGAACTGGATCACATGCGTGTCCTCCACCTGCGTGACATCGGCCTTATGTGCGAAATGCTTGCACATCTGCCTCAGGTAAGAGTCCGCCTTACGGGTCAGGATCTCGGTGGATGAAGCGAGCATGTTGTTCTGCCTTTGGCTTGTGTTTGGGGCCTGTTCTTTGGCCTTGACTGCAATATGAGGTTAGGCAGTAAAATTGATAATACGGATTGTATGAGGCTGTTTGTTCGATAGAATCAAATAATGTATCAACACCTGCAAAGTATTGCCGCCTTTGTCGCGGTGGCGGAAACCGGTGCCTTCAACAGGGCCGCTGATCGACTGGGCGTAAAGCCTTCGGTCGTTAGTCACCACGTATCAAAACTGGAGGATTATCTGGGAGCGACCCTAATTTATCGCACCACGCGCAAGCTTTCGCTTTCAGAGCATGGGCGCATCCTGTTTGAAGCAAGCCGAACCTGGATGGACCATACTGGGAATGCGTTGGAGCAGATCATGGATGCCCAGAACGAGGCGATTGGCGCGTTGAACGTCGCCTTGCCAACGTTTCTGCCTGATCCACGTATCGAGGCCGCCATTCTGAACTTTATCAAAATCCACCCCAATGTGTCGATTGCCCTAAATTATTCGGACCGCATTGCAGATATGCTCGACGATCACATCGATCTGAGCATAAGGGTTGGCACTCCCTCCGACTCCAGCTTCATCACTCGGAAACTGTCGGTGGTTTCCCATGCTCTGGTTGCATCGCCGGACTTGTTGGTCAGATGCGGCACCCCTGAGACCCCTCAACAGCTGGAAGAAATGCCGTTCGTGGCTATGAACAGCTTCGGAGACAGCGTAATACTTGAGCGTGATGGCGAAGAAGTTGAGGCCCATTTCAGGACCTCACAGATCTTTACGAACAGCATCATCGGGGCATTGTCGGCAGCTGAAAACGGAGTTGGTTTTGCCATCATGCCGCCGGCTCTGTTCGAAGATGCTGTCGCCGCAGGGAAGCTGGTGAAGCTCCTTCCGCAATGGTCGCTGCCAACTTGGACAGTACAAGCGATCTGGCCGGATACCTCACGCAGAGTCACCCTGACAAGACGCTTGGTCGACCATATCGCAACATTTCTGAAAACAACCTGATATGCAGCAAGCTGTCCTTAAGGGTGCTGCAGAGAATTCACTATTTGTTGCGCGATCTACGAGTTGGCCTGGCTCCCGATTTTACGCACTCGACAAACGGCAGGTTTGACAGGCCAAACTGAAGCATCCGAGCAATGCGGTGGGCGGCAGCGTTGGGCCGATCCACACTGAATACGCGGCTTCGGCCTTGGGCCGATTGTATCGCGCCTTGAGTTGCAACATTGGATGAAACTGTTGGGCCAGCCTCCTGGAACAAGAAAAACAACTTGCCGAGGGCACGATCGGCAAGTCTACCATGCGCGCCCCCACCTCCTAAGCCGCGGCCGCATTTTCTGTTTCGAAAACGCCTGCCCAAAAGCTATCAAACCAGTTCCCAAACCTTTTCTTTGCCTGTCGCTGCGAACCAACCTCCCGCTCGACGCTGTGATAGAGCTAACAAAATTCGCGATAAAGCCCATGCGCCTCCGTCATCGGCTTCATCAGTCAGCCAAGCCATTTGGAATAGTCGCTGACCAATAGGTGTGTCGGGGAAACGTCCTCCTGCACTTCGGCAAATCGGCCAATTGGATCGCGAAAAATATTGTCGGTCTCGTCGTCATTGACGGTCGAGACCTCGCCGATCAGCACATCGCCGCCTTCGCCCCAAAAGGCGTGCCAATCACCGGGGCGAAGAGTGATGCTTTCGCCCGGGGAAAATCGCAGTTTTTCACCTGGGTCGAAGTTGTGTCGGATACCGTCCAGCAAGACTACGCCGCCGCGATCCTCCGCAAACCCACCATCGTCGTCCGAGCCGTAAAGTTCGACGACCAGAGTTGCGCCGCCACGGTTGATTATATCTTCCGCCTTCAAAGCATGCGAGTGCATAGGCGACAGTTGGTCTTGCCGTGAAATCAACAGTTTCTCAGCGTAACACATGCCGCTGCCCTCGGCTAAATCACTCTGCACCCCATTGCGGAGGGTGAAGAGGAATAAGCCCATTTTGTCAAAATCGCCGTCACCGTAATCGGTGATATCCCAACCGCACCGCGCGTCAATCAAGTGGCGAGCGTCGCCTGCGCGGTCTTTAAATTCCTCGGGCGACCAATAGGCGAAGGGCGGCAATGTGAAGCCGTGAAAATGAACCATCTCATTGGCTTCGGCCATAATCTCGTCAATGCGAGACCGTTTCATGCCGCTACTTTTAGGTTCTTGAGAATTTCAATCACCATCGCAGCGGTCCAGGTAAAGCTGCTGCCGCCACAAGGCTCGCCGCTTATCGGGTCATAATATTCCGCAAAGCCACTTTTCTCTATAAGGTGCAAGCTGTTAGCGTGGATACGTTTCGCCATCTCCGTCTGCCCAGAGCGGGCCAATCCTTCTGCAATCATATAGTTTACAATCAACCATGTCGGCCCGCGCCAGTATCGCTGGCTGTCGAAGGTGTCATTCGCCGGGTCGTGGCTGGGCACCAGATAGCCGCAACGCTCGGCCAACAAACCTATCCTTCTCGCCAATGCCTCGGCACGAACATCAGGGACATCGGCAACAGCTGCAAGCAGCCCGCCAACCGAAGGCGTGTCCTGTAAGCGCCCGGTCACGCGATTATAACAGGTGTATTGCCCCAAAGCAGGATTCCAGAGGCTTTCCAAAGCCTCCCGCCCCTTTGTGGCCATCGCACGGGCCTCAGAGGCAATCGACAGATTACCCAAGACGTCTGCCAAGTCTGCAACATCATCGCAGGACCGGGTCAGAATGCCGTTAAAGCCGGGATCGACCAGCCGGAAAGGTGAGGCATCGTGGAGCTTGGTGTTGTCCCAACCAAGCCCACGGAAATGTTCAACCAGCCAGATATAACATTTGTATTGCTCGTCGGAAGGGCGGTGATCGGGATTGGCATGTGTCGTATCACGTCGCGTGAAAGGCGCGACTCCCTCGATCGGTACAGCATCCAAGCCTTCGTCCCAGTCCACTGAGTTATCGCGTCCGGATTCCCAAGGGTGAATGATTGCCACCAGCCCAGTGTTTTCAGGGTCGCGGTCGCGATAGAACCACTGGTGCCAAGCGTGGACCTTGGGCAGGAGTTCGGTAAGCCGCGCACGGGCGACGGCTTTGTCTTCGGCCCGATCGTAGAGCTTGCGCAAGGCAAAACCCGCTACTGCTGGCTGGGTGATACCGGTTGTGGGCACAGGTCGCCCGGTTTGCCAGACCTCGGGTCCGGGAAAATATCCATCATCGGGTTCGTGAAATACGATATGGGGCACCATACCGTCGTCCCATTGGTGGGCCATAAGGGTCTCGATCTCGACCCAAGCCCGGTCCATGTCGAAATGTGAAAAACCAAGCGCAGACAATGCGCTGTCCCAGTTCCACTGGAAAGGATAAAGGCCATGAGTGGGCACGGTATAGCTGCCACGGTCGTTACCTTCCATGACCCTACGAGCCTGATCAATCAGCACTTGGCTCATTGTGCTTCTCCTTTACGCAACGGCCAGAGTGGTTTCGGGGTCGAACCAGCGCCCACGGCCCTCTTGTGGCGCCAGGGTAAGTACGTCACCGGGTTTCACGTTGAGTTCACTGTCCAGCACCGCACGGAATTGGTGCCCTTCCACATCACAAGTCACTAACAAATGCGCACCCAGCGGCTCGACAACCTTGGCGCGTGCCCCAAAGCCTTGGTCCGCTATGCGCAGATCTTCTGGCCGAATGGCCCATTTCAGATTGTTGCCATTTGTCGGGCCATCAAAGCTTTGCCCTGCCACAGTCCAGCGACCAGAGCCCGTAGCTTCAGCCGGAAGGAAGTTCATTGGCGGGTTGCCGATGAAACTGGCCACAAACTCGGCCGCTGGATCCCGGTACACCTCGATGGGGGAAGCTGCCTGCACAATCTTCCCCTGATGCATGACGCTGATCCGGTCAGCCATGGACATAGCTTCGACCTGATCATGGGTTACATAGATGGCGGTGGTTTTGCTTTCGGCCAGAACCCCCTTCAGCTCGGCCCGCATCTCCATTCGCAAGAGCGCATCCAAGTTCGACAGGGGCTCATCCATCAGGATAACATCTGGTTCCATCGCCAGCGCACGGGCAACCGCGACACGTTGGCGTTGCCCGCCTGACAATTCGCCAGAATAACGCTTCAGAAGCTGCTCGATATGCATCAGCCCAGCGGTGCGCTCGACCCGGCGCTTGACTTCATCATCGGGCAGTTTTTGCATCCGCAGACCAAAGCCAATGTTCTCGAACACCGTCAGGTGCGGGAATACCGCGTAGTTCTGGAACACCATCGAGATACCGCGATCTTTGGGCGACAGGTGGTCCACCCGGCGGCCCCCGATCCAGACTTCGCCGGTGGTGGCGGTCTCAAGCCCTGCGATGATGCGCAAAAGCGTTGATTTACCACAGCCCGAAGCACCCAGAAGGACCATGAATTCCTGATCTGCGATGGTAAGGTTTATGTCGTGCAGAGCTTGGTAGGATCCAAAGTTCTTAGCGACGTTCTTGATCTGTATTTCAGCCATAACAGTTTCCTTTCAGCCACCGCTCAACGGTTTGCGATGCCCCACATGGCAAAGAGATATTTGCGCACAGCGAAGATGAAAATCAGCGCAGGCACTACGAGGATGAAGCCGCCTGCAAATTTCAGGTGCAACGGCGCTTCGCCAAGTGTCTGCAACAAGAACGCGGGAAGAGTCCGGTTCTCGATCGTCAGCACGGCGGCTGCGAACACTTCGTTCCACGAGATCACAAAGGCGAATATTGCCGAAGCTGTGATCCCCGGCAGCACCAGAGGCAGGATCACTTTCGTGAAGGCGGTCAGTCGAGTGCAACCCAGCGTCCAAGCAGCTTCCTCTAGCTCCAGCGGGATGCCAGAGAAGAGCGAAAAGGTGATGAGTACCGCGAAAGGGATCGCCAGCGTGGTGTGAACAAGCGCCAGACCAAAGGCTGTGTCGTCCAGACCCGTGCGGATAAAGAGAACCGCCAGGGGCAGCGCCAAAAGCGGCAACGGGAAGGCCCGCGTTAACAGGATGAGCAGCCGGAACAGTTCTTTTCCGCGGAAGTCGAACCGCGACAGGGCGTAGCCAGCCGGGGCCCCGATGGCGATGGACATCACCATCGTCATCAAGGCAACCACAACGGAATTCCACAGTGCCGCCAGCATCCCTTGGAACCCCATGAAGAACTCCAGTGATCCCATGTCGAACTCCGGTAGGAAGCTCTTGGGGAAGCTGTTGACCGTATCCGGTGAGGACATCGTGTTCACTAACAGCAGGTAAAGCGGCACGATCACCCAGGCACACAGCAGGATCACGCCTGCTCGGTAAAGCCCCCTGCCCGCCTTGCGGGCGTCAGGGGCCACAACGTCTGCTACAGCCGTCATATCGTGGCTCCTTTCGGTACGCGCAGTGCGCGCATGATGATCAGCGTAAAGACGATCGAGATTATCAGAACGATGATCGCGAGCGCTGCTGCTGCCCCACCATTTTGCAGGTCAAACTGATAAGCGTAGATCTCGCCCATGAGCACCGGGAAGATCGTGCCCCCAAGCGCCGCAACCACGGCAAAGACCTCAAACGCCAGAATGACGCGCAGGATCAGGGCTGTTTGCAGCGACGGGCGCAAAAGCGGCAAAGTGATCCGGGTGAACTGTTTCCAGCGCGAGGCGCCAAACACATCTGCAGCCTCGTAGTATTCCTTGGGGATCAGGCCGATGCCCGCCACAAGGATCACAAGCATAATCGCAGTCGCGCGCCAAATCTCGGCCAACATGATCGCTAGGAACACAATCCACGGAGTCTGATAACTCAGCAGACTTACTGGCTGTTCAGTAACGCCAAGCCCGACCATCATCGAATTCAGGAAGCCCGACTGCTCGAAGATCGCCAACCAGATGATACCGGCAGCTAGATCCGAGATGCCCAGCGGAATGGTCCAAATGTACAGAACCAGATCGCGGCCCTTTTGCATCTTCGTGACCATCGTGGCCATCAGAAGTGACAGGGCCAACTGGATCGGCACCACAGCCGCTGCCAGAAGGAAGGTGTTCTTCATCGAGATCGGGAACTTCCAGTAGTTCACGACCTCACGAAAATTATCCAGTGAAAAGCCGTTCTCAGATCCAAACGCCTGCTGCGCAACTAGCGCAAACGGGTAGAGGAAGAACAGGCACAAAAACAGAGTCACCGGGAGGATCAGAAGGTATGGCAATAGCCGCGCTTCCATCGGACCGCTCCTTTAAGTTGGGGAAATGCTAGGAAACCGGGCCACTCTTGCCGTGGCCCGGCTGTTGGGGCGGGCGTTACTCGACCGGGCAAGCACCTTCCGAAGGTGCATCTGGTGCCCAGCAGGGCGCACCAGTTTCGTTCATGATCTTTTCGAGCTGTTTCTTTTGATCATCCAAAACCTGTTCGATCGGCTGGCCGGCCAGAACAATGCGCTCGAATGTGTCAACATAGACACGGTTGAAGTCACCGCCCATGCTGCCCAGACCTGCAGGCAGCAGCCCTGGATTAGCGTCTGCCGAACCGCTCATCTTGGCCACTGCCTCACCGGCAGCTTTGACCGAAGGCGGCAAGTCATCAGGCAGTTCGACATCCACCACAGGGAAGAAATTGGTGGCCTTCAGGGTCGCGATCTGGGTCTCAGGCTGCATCAAATATGAAACCAAGGCTTTGGCGCCATCGGCATCCGGTGCAGTCCGCGGGATGGCAACACCCGCCAGAACCGGCATGAAGCCACGGCCAGTCGGACCCGCAGGTGCCGGGAAGGCGACAAAATCATCGGGGCGCTCGTTGAACGCCTGCGCTAGGCGGGAAGTGTGGTCAAAGACGATCCACGCATCACCATTCAAAAGTTGCTCTTGCATGAACGAGAAGTTTGTCGAGGCAGGGTTCGTGTGACTCCAAAGCTCCTTGAACTTCTCCCATGCGGTTACAGCCTCGGGCGAGGCAAAAGTCCGCACAACGCCATCGGTGTAGGACGGGTAGAGGTAGCCTTGGAAGAAACGGTGTTTCAGCCCCTTGGGACCAGCCGGAAAGCCGAATTTCTTCTGACCAGTTGCTTCTTCCACATTGGCGGTCCAAGCGATCAATTGGTCATAGGTCAATGCATTAATGTCTGCACCTTCTGGCAGGTACTGCAACGCCTCCTTGTTGGCGGCCATGATATAGCTCGCTTGCATCCACGGCATGTATTGCAGGCTGTCCGTTCCCAGCTTGGCCAGATCGTTAAATGTACCCGACGCCGACATCACGCCAAGATCGCTGAGATCCATCAAGTCATCGGGGTTCATCGCCGAGAAGTTGCCGTGCAAAGACCCCAACAGATCAATACTACCCGAGCCTGCCTGTAGCTCGGCTTGTAGCCGCGTCAGCCAAGGGCCATCTTCGTTCGGCTGATAATCAACTTCGCCATCAAATCCACCAAGTACCTCGGCCCGCATGGCTTGCGCCTCTTCAGCGGGACGGGCCTGGGTCGACCAGAACAGAGTTTCGGCCTGCACAGCAGCGGCGGCTATAAGCATCGCCGAACCGGACACGGCACCCGCCATTTTCGAATGAATGGACATGTTTTCCTCCCAATGTCTGAGGCTGTCCGAAACATGGCAACCTCCCTCCCTCGCAAATGAACCCGAGTCGGCCTGCGGGCGAGTGAAGATACAATGATATATCGTTGTATCACGAGTCAAGTCTATTGTCATCTGCCCCAACCCATAATTTGCTTGCAAGTTGCAAAACCCCTTGAGATTTTAGAAAAACGTTATATCAAACAATAGCCATGACGAAGAAACCGACACTATCCAGCGTTGCCAAGGAGGCCGGCGTATCAGTTCCAACTGTTAGTCAGGTTATGCGCGGTACAGGCCGAATCTCCGAGAAGACGCGTCAAAAAGTTCTGAGCGCGGCCAAACGACTTCGCTATGTCCCCAATCAAGCGGCGGCCACAATGCGATCGGGGGACAATCGAGAAATCGGCTTTATCCTGAACAAATTGGCAAACCCATTCAACGCGGAGGTCGTCAGCGGCGCCGTCGATTTACTGGAGGCCGAAGGCTTCATGGTGTCGGTTCTCGATGCACAAGGAGACCTTCAGCGCCAAGATCGACTTATGGAAGCTTGCATCCGATTTGGTCGACGTGGCTTGATCTGGGTACCGGCGCTCGACACTAACGAAGACGCTATGGAGCTTCTGAACACCCACAGCGTTCCGGCTGTTACTTTCATGCGAAAGGTTTCGCAGTCCCTTGATCACGTTGGCGTTCTGAACAACGAAGCGCTCGTCCAAGCTACTCAGCATCTGATTGATTTAGGACACAGACACATCGCCTACTTTGGTGGCACCGAGCAAACCTCTGTGCGTGAGGAGCGCATTGCCGGTTACCTTAGCGCCTTCGAGAAATTGGACGGCGCGCATCCGATTATCTGGCCATGTGAGGAAACCAAGCGCGCTGGAGTTGAGGCCATCACTGAACTTCGTCAACAACACCCGGAGGTAACGGGCATCGTTTGCAATGGGGATGTCGTTGCGCTTGGAGCATGCTTTGGTTTGATCCAGTTCGACTTGAAGCCTGGGCACGATTTTTCTGTAGTAGGCTTCGACGACATTGAGGATGCTGCTGTCTCAACGCCGGGCCTTACAACCATGGCAATCAACCCCAAAAAGTTAGGTACGCGATTAGCGGAGGTCCTTCTAGACCGAATGCGATCCCCCGAACTGCCAGTCCGTCATTTCGAGTATTCCGCTACCCTTATCGTTCGAGGAACATCAGGACCAGCTCCTCACCGCTAAAATGTACATCTCGGGATTTGCGGCTGGCTTTCATTGCGGGTTCCGACGGTGAAGACCGGAACGGCGGTTCAGACGCCAGCCAGGCAACACGTGAACCAGCCGTCCGGTGACAATCTCACGCGCAATGTTCCAAAGCAAATTGATGGTAATACCGGCACCGATCACCCGAAGTTTGGAGTGACCGGTCAAGTGATCTACCAACAATCAGCCCGTAATATCCTGCACTTTCATAACAAGCTCATTCCAATTGCGCTGATTCTCGATATCGTGCTCCAGGCCCTGCTCGTCGGCGATCGTGAAACGCTTAATTGCAGGAGTTTTACTGGTCGCCTGGTAAAGCCAAAAAGCTTCTGCCTTCAGGGCGTCTGCAATGGGTTTGTCGATGGATTCATAGACCATCTGCTTACACGCGTTGATCGACTCCGCCGGGAAATGGGCAATGCGTTTTGCCAACGCGTCGACATAAGGGCCGATTTCATCAGGCTCAAGCGCCTTGTTGATGGTGCCCATGCGCTCGGCCTCGTCCGCATCATAATCCTGCGCACTGAGTATGATCTCGAGCGCACGGCCAAGGCCGGTTTGACGAGCCATACGCGATGCACCACCGCCACAGGGCAGGATACCCATGCCAACCTCCATCTGCATGAACTTGAACTTCCCGCGGGCCGCAAAGCGCATGTCCAAAGCGAGCGCTAATTCGTGCCCGCCACCGCGCGCAAACCCTTCAAGCTTGGCAATAGTTGCCTGAGGGACCTTGCTGAGGCGTTCGCAAACAGCTTGCAAGTCCAGCAACTGGGCATCTTCGCGCGAAACGGCCTCGGTCGACATATCCTTGAGCAGCTCGGTATCGTAGTGGCAAACCCAAATTTCCGGGTTTGCGGATTGGAAAACCACAACCTTTGTGTTGCGATCCCGTTCCAGCCTCATCGCAAGGCTGTTGAGGTCCGCCAGCATCTCCTGGCCCTGCACGTTTACTGTGCCGAATTCGAAAGTCACGGTGGCGATCCCGTTTTTGACCTGAACGTCGAAGGTTTTAAAGTTCTCATATTTCATCAGACAGTCCTTTCTTGGCCCTCGGCTTTGCTGACGCGAGGGATGGGTGAACAGATTGAAGGGAAGCCGGCTTAGCTTTGCTGACGGATAATGGCTTGAAGTGTATTCATCAGGTCCGTTGCATGATCAATGTTCAACGCGGCGGAGTGAGGATCAGAAAACACGCCGCCATCGTTGTCGAAATAGGCCCCGGAGGCATCCGAAAACCGATCACCCAGCGCCGCGTCCACCAGGATATCGGCACCGATGTTGAGGTCGTTACCCGCAACGCCGAATCCGTCCTTGACCATCTTTGAAGCAAGCAAAGACCCGGGATTCACCGCGATCATGGCAGGTCCTTCTGGCAGTGATTTAGCCCATTCACGGGTCCAGATTGTAATTGCCAGCTTACTTTGGGCGTATGCGTCCATATCTGACAGTCGCTTTTTGCCCATCATCGCACCCATATCCACCGGCGCTTGAGCCGCCGAAGACAGGTTCACGACGCGGCCTGACTTGGGCATGATTGGCAACAGCAGCTCGGTCAGCAGGTACGGCGCAAAGGTGTTGACGGCGAAACGGATATCGAACCCGTTTTCGAGGACCGGTTGCGGCGCTTTCAGAACGCCCGCGTTGTTGATCAGCACATCCAATCTGTCGTGATTGGCGCGGATGGCTGCGGCGAGTGAAGCCACTTCGGACATGTCGGAAAGATCGGCGCGGTAGGTCTCGACCTCGCCCCCGACGTCTTTCCGGGCTGCCTCCAGCTTAGCAGCGTTGCGACCGTGAATGAGGATTCGATGGCCGTCCGCCGCAAGCTTTTTGGCCGTTAGCAACCCAATGCCGTCGGTCGCCCCAGTGACAAGAATTGTCTTGGTCATGTGAGTATCCCTTTATGAAAAGTCGGGCAGAAGATCATCCGCCAGAAGTTTGAGAGTTCTGTCGACAGAGATCTGGTTGAATCTCAGGTTCAGGGCGACGTGGTTGATCCCCAAAGCCTTAGTCTCACTCAGGTAGCGACGCAGGAAGTTCGCACCCGATTGGAAACCCAGATGTATAGGTCGTGCCGGGGCATCAGAATCCTCAAGCAGATCGACATAGAGCGATTGCATCACCGGCTTATCCGGCTGCCCCGAATTTTCCAGCCGATCCCGATAATCCGCAATGACGCGCGCCTGCGACGCCACATCCCTTGGATAGGTCATCCATCCGTCTCCGTTCTGCGCCACCCAATCGAGGGATTGCTGACTGCCGCCTGTGATCAATAGGGGTAGGTGCCTACCTGCGGGTTTGGGTAAAAGGTCAATACCGCCGAAAAGACTGCCCTGCCTGTTTTCATGTCTCGGATAGGATGCCCCGACAGCCCGGATATAGTCGACACTGTCGCGGAACCGCTCCCCGCGATCCGGGTAGGTTTGGTTCAAGGCCGGGTATTCTTCGGGTCGGTCGCCGGACGCGACCCCCAATAGCAGCCGTCCACCTGACAGCACATCCGCCGATGCCGCGGCTTTGGCAACATGGGCCGGATGACGCAGGGGCAGAACAATGCTTGCCGTCCCAAGTGCGATACGATCCGTCACGGCCGCCAAAGCACCCAGATAGACAAAGGGGTCAAATATCTGCCCCGGATCGCCGAAACTTGGCACGTTGAAGGGCACATCCCGCAGCCAAAGCGCTGAGAATCCCAACTGCTCGGCCAGTTGAGCCAATTCCAGATGGCCTGTCATGGTTGGTTCGGCACCGACCGCGTAGGCCTCCAATGGGATCACGAGCCCGATGCTCAGCCGATTGGGACGAAACACGTGGTTGAAGGCCTGATTGATTGGGGCAAAGGACGGGCTTTGGCTCTTGTCCAACATGCTGGCACCTCGTTCAGTAGCGCACAATGGTGCGGCTCTCGATGCTTTTGGGTGTGTTTTTGACAGTCGGGTCTTCGATCATATCAACCGCGCTGTACACGACCGAGGGCAGCCCTTGATTGTCAAAGATATTAAATACCGCGACCTCATCCGGCCATCTTGGAAAGATACACCCATTCATGGTTTTCGTTGCCCTCAAAGCCGCCGGCGTCCAACTCGAACACCTGCCGCAACGGCTTGTGGACGTGGTAGTTTACGATACCACTTCTTTGCATCCGACTTCTCCGTGTGTTCAGTGATCAGGCAGGACTGGCGCTCGCCCCGATGGCGTTAAAACCAACTTACGGTCTCGGCCATCGAGCGGCGCGTTTTCGGGAACTGGGGATCATCGGCGCGATGCCCGAAGGCGAACATCACAGCTGGCTTCCATTTGGCCGTATCCACATCGAAATGATCGGACAGAACCTTGGTGGTCAGCCCCATGTCAAACCCTTCGATCGGGCAGGAATCGATCCCCATCAGGGCGGCGGCTGTCATCATGTTGGCCAGGACGATATAGGCCTGTTTGCCGGACCAATCTGTGATCTCGCGGTCGGATGTCACGCGGTGGTCGGTCGATTGGAACTTGCCGTAAGCGCCGTTGAACAGGTCAATGACATCATCAGGCAGTTGTTTGACCGAGCGATAGTGATGCTGCAGATAGTCAGATCCTGCGGTCATGGTTTCTGCGGTGCTGGCGAGGATGATGCCGAAATGGCTCGCGGTGCCCAGTTGGCCTGCGCTGCCGTTCATCATTCCGTTCGCGCCCCAGGCAAAATCGCGAAAGTGCTCGCGCATCTCCGGGGATTGGATGACCAGTACCTTAAACGGCTCATGCCCGAACGAGGTGGGAGACAAACGCCCGGCCTCAAGAATAGTTTCGAACTCGGAATCGCTGATCTTTTTGTCGGGGTCAAAGATCTTGGTCGCGTGCCGAAAATTGAAGGCTTCAAGGATCTGTGACTGGACGTTTGAACGGACTGACATCTGAGGCTCCATTTGGTGTGTCTTGCGTTGCACCGGAAATAACACTTGATAAAACCGAGAAAACTGGGGAAAACGGGTTTCAGTTTTCGCATTTCACATATAATTGAACTATGGACACCCAATCCCTTCGCCTTTTCGTACTAGCAGCGGACAAGCTGAACATTTCGGCTGCAGGGCGCGAATTGGGGTTGGTCCCGGCTGTGTCCAGCGCACGGCTTGCCAAGCTTGAGCACATACTGGGCGTCGAGTTACTTCATCGTTCAACGCGCAAAGTTTCCGTTTCGCTGGAAGGAGCCGAGTTCCTTCCCTATGCACGTGAGATCCTGGCGCAGGAAGAGGCCGCTCTGTCCGCTTTAGGACAAGGTGCGGCGCAGGCGACCGGCACCCTACGATTTACCGCACCCAGCACATTTGCGCAGTTATACATCGCGCCGATTCTTGCGAAGTTCCAAGATCAGCAGCCGGGGGTTACGCTGGACTTGCGCCTGTCGGACACGCAGTTCGATCTGATCGACGGCAGTTATGATCTTGCACTGCGGAACGCGCCGTTGGTCGACACCAGCCTCAAGGGGAGAAAACTTGCCGACGATAGGCGCATCTTGTGCGCTGCTCCTCACTATCTGGACGAGCACGGCGAGCCCGAAACCCCTGACGATCTAAGAAACCACAAACTCATCGCATTTCGTCATATCCGCGCGCGCGCGTTGAAGTCTGCGAGCGGCGCTACCGTGACGTTCGATCCAGGTTCAACAAAATGTCCGCTGATTATGGATGATGGGCACAGCCAAAAGATCGCAACTGTCGCAGGCGCAGGAATATCGATGAACTCGCTGTGGAGCGTTCAGGAAGAGCTTGCTTCGGGTAAACTGAGGCATGTCCTCCCCGACTATGAAGCCGCAGAAGATAGCGTTTTATGGCTCATCTACCCGAAATCAAATGTGCTGTCGCCCAAGGTTCGCGTATTCATGGATTTCCTGATTGCCGAAATTGCAACGCAACCGCCATGGGAAAAACCGTTGGCGTAGGCCCAGCCAAATGCACCAAAGAAGTTATTTGACCGCGCGAACTGCGGCGTAGAGTGCACGAAATCGCATCAACCGCTCGGACAGTGATGCCATATCTGCGGGCTCGAACCTATCAGTTGTTGTCCTCTGGTGTGCGAGATCAACTCTGTCCAATGCACCGTCTCCATAGGCTGCCAGCCGGGCCGCGCCATAGGCCGGGCCCGTATCCGCCCCATCCGAACGAACAATAGGTTTGCCAGTCACTGTCGCGATCAGACCCAGCAGCAGATCTGATTGACTGCCTCCTCCAATTGCAGCCAATTCCGGCAAGCTGTCGATAGTGTCGCCGAAACTCTGCACGGCGTCGGCGAAGCAAAAAGCAATTGCCTCCAAGACGGAACGGCAGATGTCTGCGCGGGTTGTCGAATCCTCAAGACCAAAGAAGCAGGCCCGGATATGGGGATCCCCAAGCGGGCTACGCTCCCCTGTCAGATATGGCAGGAATACCGGCACGCGATCACCGCTAACCGTTTCGGCAAGCGCAACAACTTCGGCTGCGGACAGCCCCAACTGACCGCCAATCCATGAAATCGGCCTCGCACCATTCAGCATCGCCGCCATTTGATACCAGCGGTCGGGCAGTGTGTGCGCAAAAGCGTGCACATAGCGTTCAGGGTTGGGCTTGTACCTACGGTCCGCCACGAACAGCTGACCTGACGTCCCAAGCGAGATGAAGCCCCGTTCCGGTTCCGTCGCGCCCAAAGACACCGCCCCAGTCGCTGCATCTCCTCCTCCGGCTACGACGGGCACGCCGGGCTTCAATCCGGTCGCTTCTGCAGCTTGTGACGTCACAGTCCCAACGACACTGTGGCCGTCAAACACTTGCGGCAGCCAGTCAAGCGCCACACCGGTGGCTTCCGCAACTCCGATATGCCAAGTGCGCGAAGCCTGATCGAGCCACATTGTCCCGGCGGCATCGGATGTGTCAGTTGCCAACTCTCCATGCAGGCACAATCCGATATAGTCCTTGGGGAGCAAGATATGGGCAAGTTGGGCATAGTTGGCGGGTTCATGTTGTTTCAACCAAGCGATCTTGGGCGCGGTAAAGCCGGGCAACGGAAGGACACCCGCGATTTGACCAATCTGCGGTTGGGCAATGCACAGCTCATCGCACTCAATTGCGGCCCTGCTGTCATTCCACAGGATTGCCGGGCGGATCGGGCGCTTATCGCGGCCTAGCAAAACGGCCCCGTGCATCTGGCCGGACAAACCGATGGCCTTCACCTCTGACAACGTGATCTGCCCTGCAAGCAGGCTCAATGCATCGCATGTCGCCTGCCACCAAATATCCGGGTGCTGCTCTGACCAACCGGGTTGCGGTGAGGATATATCGATACCTGCTGAAGATGTCGCAAGAATTCGATTTGTATCCGCACAGACAAGCTTGACCGCTGACGTTCCGATATCGATCCCGAGAAACATTTAAACTCCCTGCCTGCAGAAACGCCCGGAAACTGTCTGGCTATTGTTTTTTTAGCGCGCGCAAAGAATATGTAAAAATAGGACAAGATCAAGGCGGCTCAGATCCGTAGGCAGACCGACATGACCAAAATTAAAAATATGGAAGAGTTCGCGGCCCTCAGCGGCATCTCTCGACCCACGGTGTCCAAGTACTTCCACGATCCCGACAGCGTTCGCCCAACAACACGGGCGCGCATCGAAGAGGCGCTCGAACGATTTGACTATCGCCCGAATATTTATGCCGTGAACCAGAACCGTAAACTGACCAAGAATATCGGCATCGTCGTACCCTATCTGGCCGATCCATTCTTTGCCGAAATCATATGACTGCCCGGGCCTTTGGAGCCAAAATAGCCAAAAGCAACAAGGCGTTGCCCAATACTGGACTCAAACCGTAGTCCGAACACTCCCCATTGACCGAACCTCCTTTATTTTATTAATTTCAATATGTTGCCAGAAATTCAACTTACACGGCAACACTGCCTGCGACTAAGCACCTCGTTTTCGTTGAGCATCTCGGACAAGCGCCGCCATACGATAGAACCCATGCGCCATTTTGGTGTACGGCGTCAGCAGGAAGAATGTCAGAACCGATCCAAGATGGATGGTAAGGAGCGCAGGCATCAAAGCCGTTGAACCGAGGACATAGAGAACGAGCCCGCTCAGGGCTACAAACCCAAGCAATAGGATGAAGCCGATATCACCACCCCAAGCTGACGGATCACCGAGGTAACGGTCAGACTTTTGTTTTAGCAAGGCCATGGCACCGCAACCCACTGTCAGCAGAATGCCCCCGGAAATCCCGAACAGCTTGGGCAATGACCAGAACCCGTAAGGCGCATGCATTCCGAAGACATAGTGCATCACCGTCGCCACCGAGGTCGACGCAAAACACAGCAGGAAGCCATACATGATAGCGTGGTGGCAGTGACGTCGACCTTGGCTGAACCGGTCTTCGTCCTCGAAATTACAGCCTTCACCATGTCCGGCAGCAAGATCCTGCATCTTACCGGCGCGCTTGAGGGCGGTCATCAAATCAGCCATTTGGATGGGTTTACCGCCGACTTCGGTCCAGTAGCGCCTTAGGCTGATGGCTATACTAAAGAGTGGCAGCAAGAATGCAGGCGCAAAGGTCGCGACCATCGCGTTGTGCGACAGAACTGCGTAGAACCCTTCGCCTCCGCTCGATCCGATGGCGCGCATTGCCCAGAACAACAAGGCAAATCCGATCACAAGTGCTAAGGCTATGGCTCCGCCATGGGTGTGGAAGCGTCGCGCCAGAGGCTGCGGCCAGGCGAAGCTTTCCCAACTGTCTCGTCGAACCTCGGCCAGTGCTTTCGGCAGGTTTAGATCAAACTCGTGCGGGGCTGTGTATTGACAGGCGTAGTAGCAGCCCCGGCAATTGTGACAAAGGTTGGCAAGTTGCGTGATATCGCCGTCCGAGAACGCGCGTTCAGCATGAAGCGACGGAAAGACTGAGCAATAGCCCTCGCAATAGCGGCAGGCGTTACAGATTTCGGCCTGGCGGCGGGCTTCTTGAATAAGATCAGTTTGCATAAGCGGCGGCCTCACGTCCTGCGATGCGTCCAAAAACGGTTCCAATGGTCATGCCGAAACCGGCCAAGTAGCCTTGCCCCAAGATCGACCCAGCCATGGTCTCGCCAGCAGCCCAAAGGTTTTTGATCTTGCCGTCAGTGGTTGAGCACTGTGCTGTGTCGTCGACCTTCAGACCCAGATAGGTGAAGGTCACACCGGTGCGCAGCGAGTAGCCATAAAAGGGCGGCTCCGTGATCGGACGCGCCCAGTTGGTTTTGGGCGGGGTCAAACCCGAGGTTGCGACACCGTCCAACTCAGTCGGATGGAATCCACTGGCATCACCACATGCTTCGTTAAATTCAGAAACGGTGGCCTGCAGCTTGCTGACAGGCAGATCCATCATTCCAGCCAGTTCTTCCAACGTGTCCGCCTTCAGCGGTGGAAAGACCGAAGGCATAAACAGGTTCAGCGACTTGGCATCAATGAGCACATAGCCAACTTGATCCGGCTGCGCCGCCACCAGACGCCCCCAAATCGCATAGCGCTTGGGCCAAACATCCTCACCCTCGTCATAAAACCGCTCAGCGTCTTTGTTCACGACGATGGAGAACGGCACGCAGTCCAAACGGGTGACGATGCCTCCGTCAAACTTCGGCGCGCGCCCGTCTATGGCGACGGCGTGGCATTGGGTCGGATCGCCGACGCTATCCACACCTTGATCCAGCAGATCGGCCAGTACCACACCACGGTTATAGGGGGTGCCCCGGATCAGGAAGTTCTTAGCAGGCTCACCCCATGCTCGGGTCAGCCAATCCGTGTCGGCCTGAAACCCGCCCGAGGCAACGATGACCGCCTTGGGCATGATGCGATGAGACTGGCCTTCATAGGTGTAGTCGACCCACTCGATCCGGTCGCCATTCAACTCTAAATGCGTGACGGCAGCTTCGTACAGAACATCGACGCCCAAACCCGCGGCAGTTCGGTAATAGGCATTCACCAGAGACTTCCCTCCCCCCATAAAAAAGGCGTTGGTCCGCGCCAGTGACAGTGTACCGGACAGCGAGGGTTGGAACCGCACCCCGTGTTCTTCCATCCACGGCAGACATTCCTCGGAGGTTCGGATTGCAAGGCGAGCGAGATGTTCGTCGGTTTTGCCGCCAGTGACCTTGAGCAGATCTTCAAGATACTCATCTTCACTGTATTCTTCGATAAGCGGGCCCAGAGGAGCACCATGCATACAACGAAAATTGCGCGTATGGCGGGAGTTCCCACCACGATAGGGTTTTGGCGCCGTCTCGAGAATCAGAACGCGGGCGCCCGCCTCGGCAGCGGTCATTGCCGCGCAGAGGGCAGCATTCCCGCCACCGATCACAGCGACATCATAAGCTTCCTTTTGGGTGGTCATATCCTGTCTACCTATTGATTTTCGTCGGTTGTCCGGTCGCGTTCTTGCAACGCCCGAATACGCATTCGTTGTGCGGCCTGAATATGCGCGCGCATTTCTGTTTCAGCCGCTGCGCCATCGCGGGCTTTTAAGGCAGCCATGACGCGCCTATGCTCTGCCACTGCTGTTTCGGCCCGATCACCGTCCAGCAATTGCGACGGCCCAAGGATCAACAGCGCTTTTTGCAAAGACAGCATAGACTTGGCAAGAAACCGGTTCTTTGCTGCGTCCAAAAGTGTGGCGTGGAAAATCCGGTTGATCCGAGCCGCTTCCGAGCCAGTGCCAGCCTCGGCCAAGCGATCATTCAAAACGTCCAACTCGTCCAACTCGACATCCGACGCTGCACGCGCGGCTAAACGGGCCGCAGTTCCCTCGAGCACCGCGCGCATCTCATAGAGCTCCATTACTTCGGCGTAATCGAGGCTTCGTACGGTTGCGCCCTGTCGCGGAACATGCGTGACTAGCCCGTCGGCCTCCAGTTGCCGGATAGCCTCGCGCACTGGCGTGCGGCTGACACCTAGACGGTCCGACAGCTCAATCTCGCGCAGGCGTTCGCCGGGCAGAAGTGTGCCGTCCCGAATCTCGTCCAGCAGGCGTTGATACGCTGAATTGCCTTGTGGGCCAGGCTGTAAGAGGTCGTCTTGAATGGTCATCGAGTGCTCACTTGTCTTCTTGCGTCCCGTTGTATACATTTGGATACATAGAGAGTCAATATTGTCGGAAGCCGTGCCTTGCCCACCCAAAACAAAACACCTTCTCTCCTGACAAAGCGGACCGTAACACTGGCCCTTGCACTTCTGGGTACTGGAGTATTTTGGGCGTTGAACCTGCCGCTGCCCTTTCTGTTCGGCCCAATGAGCGCGTGTCTGATCGCTGCCCTGGCGCATGCACCTATGGAAGGTTTTGGTCAGGTCTCGGTTGCAGCGCGCACCATACTGGGCGTTGCAGTTGGGGCTTCGATAACCCCTGCCCTGTTTGTCGAATTGCCGAAGATGGCCGCGTCTATCGCATTGGTCCCGCTCTTCATCCTGGTGATCGCACTGGTCGGAGTGCCATTCTTTCGTAAGATCTGGGGGTTTGACTCCACGACCGCGTTTTACGCCGCCATGCCCGGCGGATTGCAGGACATGATCATCTTTGGAACCGAGGCTGGCGCCAACCCGCGTACCCTGTCCCTGATCCACGGAACCCGCGTGCTGATTATCGTGACGCTGGCCCCGCTGTTTCTGACGGTGTTCTACGATGCCCAACTCACCAACCCGATCGGAGAGCCTGCGCGCGACCTGCCAATACATGAATTGGGTCTGATGGTTCTGGCCGCCCTTATAGGCTGGAAAGGCGGTGAGCGGATCGGCCTGTTCGGGGCATCTATCCTCGGCCCAATGATCCTGACAGCGGCCCTGTCACTGGGCGACTTCATTCATACCCGACCACCGCGCGAGGCCATCCTTGCAGCGCAATTCTTTATCGGTTGCGGGATAGGCGTGAAATTCGTGGGCGTCACTTGGGTCGAACTCCGCCGGGTGGTTGCAGCAGGCGTCGCTTATGTCATCGTTCTTGCCATCCTCGCGGCCGCTTTCACCGCCGTTGTCACCACGTTGGGCTTCGGCCAACCAGTCGAGGCTTTCTTGGCCTTTGCCCCCGGCGGACAGGCCGAGATGACAGTTCTGGCCATCGTCTCGGGCGCGGATCTGGGCTTTGTGATCATCCACCATCTTACACGGATCGTGCTGGTAATCATCGGCGCGCCTTTAGCGGCCAACCTTATCCTGCGCTGGTCCAAACCTCGGGGTTGATCATGTGAGTGGGGGCACCTTCAGCATAGGCGTTCACCTGATCGAAAATGTCGGCAAACTGTAGGTCAAACTCATCCTCCGTCACAAAACCAATATGCGGTGTCGCAATCAATTTCGGATGCGATAGCAACGGGTCATCCGGGTCAGTGAGCGGCTCAGTATCAAAAACATCAATTGCTGCCTTGCCCAGGTGACCGGCTTTTAGCGCCTCAAGCAATGCACCCTTTGCTATGAGACCTGCACGGGATGTATTCACAAACAACGCTCCCGGTTGCATCTGCGAGAAATCCGACGCGGTGATAATGCTGTGTGTGTTTGGCTTCAGGCGAACATGGACTGAGACAACATCGCTGTTAGCAAAGAACGCTTCGCGGCTTGCGGCGACCTGAACGCCGTCTGCCTGCGCGCGTGCCCGGCCTTCGTCCGAGGACCACCAGACCACATTCATCCCGAATGCCTCGGCGTAGCCAGCAACGGCGCGGGCGATGCGGCCATATCCATACAACCCCAGCTGCCGCCCCCTCAGGGTCTTGCCAACTCCGGCCTGCCAATGCCCGGCTTTGACCGAAGCCATCTGCGCGGGCAAATCGCGCATCCCGGCCATGATCAGCGCCCATGTCAGCTCGGCCGCGGCATATGAGGGCGTCCCGCCATGCATGTTCGAACACAGCAGCACTTCGTTATCCGAGCATGCCTGCACATCGACATGCGGATACACACTACGCTGACTGATCAATTTCAGGTTTGGGAGTTTTTCAACAAGATCGCGGGTGATCTTAGTGCGTTCGCGAAACAACACCAGCGCCTCAGCCTCCTGCAATCGAGCAGCCAATTCGTTGGTATCTTCGACATGATCTGTCCAGACCTTCACGTCGTGGCCGGACAGCTTTCGAAAACAGGGAAGGCCCTGCAGCGTGTCAAACCAATCGTCCAGAATGTGAACCTTCATCGGCGTTCTATACCCTACTCGGCGTTCAGTTTTCTTGGCGTCGGCACAAAATGACGTGTGTCGAGCGCTTCAAGCGCATTGTGAACCCGCTCGCGTTGATCCAGCAAATGGTTGAATTGCTCATCACACCCAGCAATCGGTGTCGGGTATTCCGCGATGTCCCTCCGCAGAGCCGACTGCGCCAGCCTGAGTTCCTGACGTGCAATTTCGAGGCATTCAGAATAGTCATCCATCATGGCACCCTCATTATGTATACTATAGTATACTTTTTGAAAGCCGCCGTTTCAACTGCCCTTCCACACAGATTCCGGTACATAAACATGCCCGTCTGCCAGCTTGCGCGCGGTTCGCACCAGACCCGCGGAATTCACGTTGAATCCGTCGTCGGTGGAGAAATCCACCAGCACGTCGATTTTACCCGAGGCGTGTTCCAGCACGACCTCAGCCGGGCTTGCCGTGGGGCGATCCAGTAAACCGTCCGCGACTGTGCCGGGCGTCAATGCGCAGGACGCCATGCATTGCGCTCCGGTCACGGCCATGGTCGGGTGAGTCTTCCACGGCATGAAATACCGCACCGCAAGGGTTCCGCCGTCTCTGGCAGGCGCGACAAGGCCAAATTTGGGGGTCACCGACTTGGACACGTCTCCCATCCCCATCCGTTCCCCGGCTTCGATCCGTACAGCCTCCATCCGGTCGAAAAAGGCGCTGTTGGCGTCCAGCTCCTCGGCGCTTTCATAGCCCGTCAATCCGAATTCGGCGGCGCGGGTGATGGCCATTGGCATGGCGACATCCATGCAAGTCAGTTCGATGCCCTGAACGGTATCGCGCAGGTTACCCGTGGGCAGAAACGCCCCTGTGGCCGAGCCCACTACGCCCATGAAACTCAGCTGAACAGGCGCTGAATGGCCGGGAACGCCCGCGATTTCCGCATCGCCCTCATAGGTCAATTCGCCCCCCGGCGTATTCACTTTGGCCACGACCCGCGCCCCCGTATTGACGGCCCGGATGCGAATTTCAGTTTCTTCGCCCTGCGGCTTGAGCAGCCCCATTTCGATCGCAGCAGGGGCAACGCCGGACAGAATGTTACCGCAGGTAGGTTTGAAATCGACCAGCTTCTCCTCGACCGAGACTTGCCCGAAGAAATAGTCGATATCGGCCCAATCATCCTCGCTGACCGACAGCATCGCAACCTTGGTGGTCACCGCCGCGCCGCCGCCGATGCCATCGATGTTCAGCGACTGCCCGGAACCAAGGGCGGCGATCAGCACCTCGGCCAGCGTGTCCAGTTCCTCGGGCAAATCCGAGCGGTGGAAATACGGACCTTTCGAAGTGCCGCCACGCATGAAGATGTAAGGGATTGCAGTTTGGGTCATTTTGGATCCCTCACTTCAACGGCCAAGGCAAGCTGACCATGTCTTGCAACAGACCCGGCGGGAAATCGCGGTTCAGCGCGCCCGCCATCAGGCACATGAAACCGATGCCGCAGGCGGTCAGGATCAGCGTCATCTGCCAGCTGGACCCAGCGCGAATGCGGAAGAATGCGATCAGGAACCCGATCAAGGCGAGGATGAACCCCACGACCCATGTTGCCGCGATCAGACTTGCGAACCACGCCAGAGTTGACCAAAGCCCATGCGGCGCACTGGCATCCTCTCCAGCAATCTCCTTGTCGGCAAAGATCGCATCGCCCTCTGGTCGCCGCATCATCTGGATCAACAGGATCACGCAGCAGAACAGCGACACGCTACCGATCACCAAGGGAATGATCTTATCGGTCATGTTGTAGTCGGGGATCATATTGGCGTTGACCAACGCCACGATCAGGTAAGCCATGATCACCAACAGGAAGATCAACGGCGCGCGTTTGGTTCCCGCCTGCACGTCACCCTCTGCCATGATCATCTTGGCCTGACGGATACCCAGAATGACCGAAACGACCGTAACCACGATCAGGACGATAACGATTGGGCTGAAGACATATTCCATGCCCTCACCAAAGCTTTTGCGAAACCGGAAAGAGGCAATCTGGAATGCCTGGTTGGTGAACTTTTCAACCGGGTTCGACAAAACGAACCCGATCAGGAAGGCCGGGCGCGACCAGTCGAAACGGCGCAGGAAGATGCCGATCAGGCCAATGACAAACAGGGCCAGCAGGTCTTCGAAGTTCTGACCGGACTGGAAGGCCGCAAAGCTGATCAGCATGAACAGGAACGGCGCCAGATAAGTAAACCGAATTGTGGTTAGCTTGGCGATCCCACCCGAAGCCGCAATGCATAGAATGGTACCGACAACGTTAGCAAGCGCCAGCAACCAGACGATAGAATAGGTAATGTCGAGATTGTCCTTAAGCATACTCGGACCAACCTCAATATCGCCGGACCCCAGCAGAGCGACCGCGCCGATGAAGATCGCCATTGATCCCGAGCCGGGGATGCCGAACAGCAAGGTTGGGACGAGCCCACCACCTTCCTTGGCGTTGTTCGAGCTTTCCGGCCCGATCACCCCGCGCACTTCGCCCTTTCCAAAGTTGCTTTTGTCTTTGGTCGATTGAACTGAATGGCCATAAGCGATCCAGTCAACAACCGAGCCACCAAGACCGGGAATGACTCCAACAACCACGCCAATAATCGAACAGCGGACCGACAACCAGATATTCGCGGCCCAGTCTTTCACACCGTCAAACCAACCCGCCCCCAGCGAGGCGCCCTTGGCGATAGAACGGTCTTGGCGCAACAGCGAGACGATTTCGGGCACCGCAAAGATACCCAATCCAACGATAACCAGCTTCAAACCGTCTGTCAGATAAGGAATGTCATAGGTCGCCATACGGAGCGACCCGCCTGCGTCCGCCTCGCCAATTGTACCAACCATCAACCCAAGCCCAGCGGCGGCGACACCCTTCAGTGGAATGCGTCCGGCGAGAATGGCAACCATGGACAAGCCGAGGATGGTGATCATCAGCATCTCGGGCAGGCCAAACGCCAGAACGATTGGCCGCGCGATCAGGATGAACATGGTCAGGAATGTGGCCCCAACCAAACCGCCAAACAGAGAAGACGCAAAGGCTGCCGACAACGCACGGGCAGCTTCGCCCTTTTTTGCCATCGGGAAGCCGTCGAGCACGGTCGCTTGCGAGGCGGAACTGCCGGGGATCCCCATAAGAACCGATGCGAAGGTGTCAGAGGTCGGAACAACTGCGACCATCCCGATCATCAAAGCCAGACCAAGGATCGGGTCCATGCCAAACATGAAAGGCAACAACAGGGACAGACCAGCAATACCGCCGAGTCCCGGAAAGACGCCCACGGCCAGCCCCATAACGACGCCGAGAATAAGATACCCCAGAACGATGGGTTGCAGGATCAGACCCCACGCGTCACCGAGCGCAGGAAGAGCGGTGGCGAAAACCTCCATAGCGGCCGCCTTTCATTCAATTTTGGCAAGGATAAAAAGGCGCGCGCCCTTCTCTGAGGGCACGCGTTATGAGGGATCGGCTTAGTTCAGCTCGACACCATAGGCGTCTTTGAGCCAGTTCAGAACATAGGCCTTGGCGTTGTCGTCGACGTTTGTCGCAGCTTGCAGCGCAGTTTTCGAACCATCCCCAACAAAAACAGGATACTTGCCCACGCGCTTGGAGGAGATGTCAGCGAAGTCACCACGCTCGGTCACGGCTTGGAACGCTGCGGTGTACGCGTCGACCACTTCCTGGGGCGTATCACCCGGCAGGAAAGCCAGCTTCTGAACTGGGAAACCGGCTACAAAAAACGCTTTCCACGCATCCCATGCCTCGCCACTGGTTTCACAACCATCGGTGGCTTCGCAAACCTCTTTGAACGTTGGGATATCCGGGAAGGTCGGGTCGCGAACGATGTTGCCATCAGCATCCAGAGCACCCCAGGTCATCATTGGAACCGCCTGACCGGCTTCGACCAGCGAGGTCGAACCGCCAAGATAGCCCGATGAAGTCTGGTAATCGATATTTGCTTCACCGCGCTCGAACATCAGGCGACCGTCACCGCGACCCTTGATGCCAAAGACCGGTTCAACATTCATTCCCAGCATCTGCCATGCCAGCAGCGGGACGAGGTCCAGACGGGTTGCGCCCTGCGAACCGTAGATGAAGTTGGTGTCTTTCAACGCATTCGCGGAGCCATCAAACTTCGCGCCATCCTCGGCGTTCAGATAGGCGACACCACCAGTTCCCGAGGCCATGACCGGAATCCAGTCGTTGTATTCATAGCGCACGCGCGGATCGCTCAGCAGATACGGGAATTGAGTTGAACCCGAGGTGCCAAACAGCAGCGTGCCATCATCATGGCTCTGCTCCTGAAACCAATTCGCGCCCTTGGTCGAACCTGCACCCGGCATAAATTTAACGACTACGGTCGGCTGACCCGGCAGCGCCTCGGACAGAAGCGGAGCGAAGAAATTGGCCCATTTGGCCGAACCGCCCGTTTCCGAGAACGGGATGACCCACTCGATGGTCTTGCCCGAGAAATCAACCTCGGCAGCGGCAGGTGCTGCGATACCGGCGGCGGCGATCAGCCCCACGACGGCACGACGGGTAAATTTGGAAATGGCCATTGGTTCCTCCCTATTGACCAGACAACCACGTTAGCGCCCTCCGCGCTACAGTGATCGTAATAAGAACTGTGGGGTTGATTCCCCCTCCTATCTGGCAATCATGGAGCGCCAACCTTGCGTGAAACTTGCAGGAGCCCGAATGCGGATCGTCATCGTCGAGGATAATGAAACACTCGCCAACGCCATTGCGTACCGGCTGCGGGATCGGGGCCATGCCGCTGACGTGCTGACAGATGGCGACGCGGCAGACCTATATCTGGAACAGGAAGGCGCCGATTTGATCGTTCTGGATATCAACCTGCCCGGTCGGTCGGGGTTGGATATCCTGAGATCCCTGCGCCATCGTGGCGACAGTGCGCCCGTGATTCTGCTGACAGCGCGCTCCGAGACAAGCGATCGGGTAACTGGCTTGGACATGGGCGCAGATGACTATCTGGTCAAACCCTTTGAAATGGACGAGTTGGAAGCTCGCATCCGGGCGCTTTCACGCCGCAAAGAACTTGACTACGGAGCACGGGAGAGCATCGGAAGTTTGGAGTTCGACCGTACTGCACGTCAGGTTAGTGTACGGGGTGAGGTCATGGATATTCCACGACGGGAAATAGCCGTGCTGGAGTGCCTGTTGGAGCGTCGGGGCAGAATTGTTCCCAAAAGCCAACTTACAGATTATGTCTATGGCGTCGGGGCCGATATCGAGGACTCAGCTGTAGAACCTCATGTGTCGCGGTTGAGAAAACGCCTTCAGAATCTTGGCATAAGGATCAAGACGGCCCGCGGTCTGGGGTACCTTCTTGAGGTGCAGAAGTGATCAAGCACGGCTCGCTCAGGCTACGACTTTTCATTCTTATCTTGACGCCCTTGGTGCTGCTTGCGGTGCTGCTTGGAATTTGGCGCTTTTGGGTTGCCCAAAAGACAGCCCAGGAGTTATTTGACGACAGCCTGCTATCTGCTGGTCTCGCAATTTCACGGGATGTTGCAATTTCAGGAGGTGATGCACTGTCGCCCACTACACGCAGCATGATCCGTGACGCGTCGGGCGGAGAGATTTTTTACCACGTAACGGGCCCCGGCGGCATCTACGTAACAGGCTATGCGTACCCTCCGGCAGCCACGAACCCGTCTGCTCAAGAGGTGTACAAGCCGCAGTTTTTCGAAGCGCTCTATCGCCAAGAACCGGTGCGCGTTCTTAAGATGACGGAACGAGTAACCATAGAAAATCTAATCGGAGATGCGACGGTTACAGTCTGGCAACGTATGGCGGATCGCAACGCTTTCGCGAACGAACTGTCAATCCGCGCAGGAATTCTCATGGGAATTCTGCTGGGCACCCTCGCCATTGTGGTATGGTTCGGCGTCGCCCGTGGCCTTAGACCCTTGCTGGATTTGCAGGACGCAATCGACCTGCGTTCACCAGATGACCTGAGCGAGATAAAACGCCCTGTCCCGGTCGAAGTTCAAGGTGTTGTCAGAACCTTGAACCGGCTGTTTGGTCAGGTGGAAAAAAGTATCAACGCCCATCAAGTGTTTATATCCGAAGCCGCACATCAGCTGCGAAATCCGGCGGCGGCCGTGCAATCGATGGCCGAAGCGCTGCAGGACGCGAAAACGGATGACGACCGAGAAAAACGCATTTTAGAGCTTGTGGCAGCTGCAAAAAACTCTGCAACAGTGGCTGAACAGCTGTTGTCACTTGAAAGGCTCAGGCAGCCGACGCACCAAGATCAAATGGATGAAATTGATATCCGCTCGGTTGTGGAAGAGGCCTGTGCGGAAATGGGAGTACACATTCTCGCAAAGGGTCTCGAGTTTGATGTCACAATGCCTGAGGCGGCGGTCACGGTGTCAGGTGATCGGGTGTTTCTAGCTGAGGCTCTGAAGAACCTTTTGGACAACGCAGTTAAGCACGGCGGCGCAAAATTGAGCCAAATTTCAGTGGTGCTACGCTGTGACGGCAGGCACGTCAGGCTAACCGTGACTGATGACGGAGCCGGCCTTTCGCCCGACCAAAGCGAAGCAGCATTCAGTAGGTTTTCGCAGCTGGAATATTCTGAAGGCAGCGGTTTGGGGTTGTCTATCGTCTCTGAAGTGGCGAAGCGCCACGGAGGGCTGGTCGCAATCAACCAAGTCGAAAGAGGAGCGAGCATTACGCTTGAGCTTCCCATGGTCGCATAAATTTTTTGAGTTTTATCGACGTGTCCTAAACCAATCACGGTCAAAGAGCATTCTTTGCACTTGCAGCGAAGGCCTTGTTTTCACCCATACCGAAAACTTCATAGCCTACCAGGTCACAGACTTAAAAGCGAATTAGTGAGACGCACAACCGGTGTCTATCTGGCGTCCAAACACCATCCATTGAGCGTATTTTCTATATTTTTCTAATACTTAAATATATTGGCAGAAAGTCCCGCCACGCCTACCACTTTCCCGTGAGAAATCCTAAATACAAGGGAATGCGATCACTTTCGCTCGTCATGTACCCCAACCTTTTGGCAATGGGATACACCACTCCAATTCCAAAACCGGGCATCACGTTCTCGGGTACGAGCTGCCGAGGAGATCACGGGATCATGTCCCATACGGAAACTAAAAGGCGTGAACAGCATCGAATGGGCTTACACTAGGCAGGCTCTTATTATTTACTCCAAGGACACCCATAGAACCTGAGCGTCTTCCTCGCTGGTCGACACACAGCCATGCCCCATGCTGCTGTCATAATAAAGCGAGTCTCCGGCCTTCATCGGCAGCGGGCGATAATGTTCCGAGATAAAAATCAACTCACCTCTTAATACGTACATGAATTCTTCGCCAGAGTGGCGAACCCAGGGGTCAAATTCGGAAATATCGCGTGCCCTGATCGTGGCGACATAGGGCAACATGCGTTTGCTTGTCAGGTCAGAGCACAAAAGTTCGTGCAGATAAGTTGCAGTTTCCCGAAATTCGCCCTGCCCCTTTGCCGTAAAATCGCGACGTCCCGTGATCCCGGTTTGGCCCGATTGCAGAAACAGTTGCGGCGGCTTCAGATCCAGCGCCTGTGTCAGACGCCGAACAATCTCGAAGCTGGGTTTGGTCTGGTTGTTTTCGATCTTCGAAAGGGTCGAGCGACCGATGCCCGCCGCACGCCCGGCCTCTTCCAGCGTCCAACCTTTTTCCCGACGCGCTTCGCGGATGGAACGCCCCAAAGCCGCCCCTTCGTCCAGCTCTTCGGGTGGAACACCTTCGTTTCTTTGGTCTTCGCCCATGAAATTCCCCCTGTTCTTTCAAAGACTACATATTCCCTTAGTTACACGCAACTACGTGAATAGGAGACTTTTGTTGACTTAAGGGAATCATTTCCACTATAGGAAACTTAATTTCGGACCGGAGATTCGAAATCAGAGGAGATGACCATGTTCAAAACGTCGCTTACACAGGCCGATCCGACCATCGCTGCATCGATTGCACGCGAGGGCGCACGTCAGGCCGAACAGATCGAACTGATCGCATCAGAGAACATCGTCTCTCAGGCTGTGATTGACGCCCAAGGCTCGGTGCTGACCAACAAGTACGCCGAAGGGTATCCCGGTCGCCGCTATTATGGTGGTTGTGAATATGTGGATGAGGTCGAGCAGGAAGCCATCGACCGATTGAAGCAACTGTTTGGCTGTGAATATGCGAACGTTCAGCCGCATTCGGGCGCACAGGCGAACGGTGCGGTCAAGCTGGCGCTGCTCAGCCCCGGAGACACCATTCTGGGCATGTCGCTGGACGCAGGTGGTCACCTGACCCATGGTGCAAAGCCCGCACAGTCTGGCAAGTGGTTCCGTCCGATCCAGTATGGCCTGACCGAAGCCGGGTTGATCGACTATGATCAGGTTGAAGAACTGGCAAAGGCTGAAAAGCCCCAACTGATCATTGCCGGTGCATCTGCCTATTCGCAAAAAATCGACTTTGCCCGCTTCCGCGCAATTGCGGATGAGGTTGGCGCCTGGTTGCTGGCCGACATGGCTCATATCGCCGGTCTGGTTGCTACCGGCCTGCACCCCTCGCCTATCGGGCATGCACATATCGTTACATCGACCACACATAAGACCCTGCGCGGTCCGCGCGGTGGCATCATCCTGACAAATGACGAGGCACTGGCCAAAAAGATCAATTCGGCCGTCTTCCCCGGACTGCAGGGCGGTCCGCTGATGCACGTGATCGCAGGCAAGGCGGTTGCCTTCGGAGAGGCGCTGAAGCCTGAGTTCAAGGAATACATGCAGCGCGTTGTCGATAGCGCCTCAGCCTTGGCCAACGTGATGATGGCACGCGGTTGCGACATTGTCTCGGGTGGTACCGAAAACCACCTGATGCTGGTCGACCTTCGCCCAGTTGGCGTGACAGGTAAGGACGCCGAGGCCGCATTGGAACGTGCTGGCTTTACCTGCAACAAGAACAGCGTGCCAGGCGACCCTGAAAAGCCCACAATCACCAGCGGTATCCGTCTGGGTACTGCAGCTGGCTGCAGCCGCGGTTTCGCGCCGGAAGAGTTCAAACAAATCGGCCACCTGATTGGTGACGTGCTGGATGCGCTGGCAGAAAACCCGAACGGTGATGAGGCCGTCGAAAAAGCAACCCGCGAAAAAGTCCGCGCCCTGTGCGCAAGCCACCCGATCTACTGAAAGACGACCACATGACCTACGATCTCATCGTTATCGGAGGCGGACCGGGCGGCTATGTCGCCGCGATCCGCGCGGCTCAGCTGGGACTGAAAGTGGCCTGCGTCGAAGGACGCGGGGCACTTGGTGGAACCTGTCTGAATGTGGGATGCATCCCCTCCAAAGCGTTGCTGACCTCCTCGGCCAAGTATGCCGAACTTGCACATCTCTCCTCCCACGGCATTGCGGTCGAGGGGGCCAGCATCGACGTACCCGCGATGATGGGACGCAAAGACAAGATCGTAGGCGACCTGACCAAGGGCATCGCGTTTCTGTTCAAGAAAAACGGTGTTGATCTGATTGAAGGCTGGGCAAGTATTCCTGCGGCCGGTCAGGTCAAGGTGGGCGATGAAGTACATGAAGCGAAGAATATCCTAATCGCCACCGGATCCGAACCGACCTCTTTGCCTGGAATCGAGATTGACGAACAGGACATCCTGAGTTCAACCGGTGCAATTGCGCTCGAAAACGTACCGGAGCATCTGGTTGTGATCGGCGCAGGCGTGATCGGTCTGGAGCTGGGTCAGGTTTGGGCCCGTTTGGGCGCAAAGGTCACCGTGGTCGAGTATCTGGACCGCGTTCTGCCGGGCATTGATGGTGAGATCGCCAAGCTGGCACAGCGCGCGCTGTCCAAGCGTGGGTTGAAATTCCAACTGGGCCGCGCGCTGAAAACGGTCGATAAGACTGATGCTGGCCTGACTCTGACCGTTGATCGTGTTGGCAAGGACAAGGAAGAGGTGATTGAGGCCGACAAGGTTCTGATCGCCGTTGGCCGCCGTCCGGTCACCCGTGGGCTGGGCCTGGAAGAACTAGGCGTTGCAGTAAGCCAGCGTGGCTTCATCGAAGTGGACGGGACGTTCCAGACCTCGGTTCCCGGCATTTACGCCATCGGCGACTGTGTTCCCGGCCCGATGCTGGCGCACAAGGCCGAGGAAGACGGCGTCGCGTGCGTGGAAACTCTGGCAGGTCAAGCCGGTCATGTCGACTACAACACCGTGCCGGGTGTTGTTTACACCGACCCCGAAGTCGCCTCGGTCGGTCTAACCGAAGAAGCGCTGAAAGAGGCTGGCACTGAGTATTCGGTTGGCAAGTTCGCCTTTATGGCCAACTCGCGCGCCCGTTCGACAGGCGAAACCGACGGCGCGGTCAAGGTTCTGGCTAATCCGAACGGCAAAATCCTGGGCGCACACATCTGCGGCGCTCATGGTGGTGATCTGATCGCAGAACTGGTTCTGGCCATGACCAAAGGCGCCACCGTCGCCGAGGTCGCCGCCACCTGTCATGCACACCCGGCCATGGGCGAGGCAGTCAAAGAGGCCTGCCTTGACGCCATGGGCCGCGCAATCCACGCCTAAGAGGGACCTGCCAGATGACCATCCAGCTTCGCCCCCGCCACCCGGAAAAAGCCAAGAAGGCTGACAGTGTCATCCCGCGCAAACCCAAGTGGATTCGAAAGAAAAAGGGTGACAGCGCCGAGTATTACGAAACCCGCCGCCTGATGCGCGACCACAATCTGGCAACGGTGTGCGAAGAGGCCGCCTGCCCCAATATCGGTGAGTGCTGGTCCAAGCGCCACGCGACGATGATGATCATGGGCGAAATCTGCACCCGCGGTTGTTCCTTCTGCAACGTGGCCACCGGCCGCCCCGATGCGTTGGACGCGTTTGAGCCGGGTCGGGTTGCAGCGGCGGTCAAGAAACTGGGACTGCGCCATGTGGTGATCACCTCGGTCGATCGTGATGATCTGGCCGATGGCGGAGCGGAACATATCGCGCAGACGATCCGTGCCGTGCGCCATCAGAACCCCGGCACCACGGTCGAGGTACTAACCCCGGACTTCTTGGGCAAAGGCGACGCTCCCGATATCGTCTTCGAGGCCGCCCCGGACGTGTTCAACCACAATCTGGAAACCGTTCCGCACCTGTACCCATCGGTTCGTCCCGGCGCGCGCTACTACACATCTCTGCGGCTGCTGGACGACGCAAAACGCGCAAACCCCGGAATTTTCAGTAAATCTGGTCTTATGGTAGGGTTAGGAGAAACCCTAGACGACGTGCGTCAAGTGATGGACGACCTTCGCGCGGCCAATGTCGATTTTCTGACGGTCGGCCAGTATTTGCAACCGACCCCGAAACACCATCCAATCGACCGTTTCTGGTCACCGGAAGAGTTCGCCCAACTGGAACGGATCGCACGCTCCAAGGGCTTTCTGCACGTGTCGGCCACGCCGCTGACCCGTTCATCGTTCCACGCGGACGAAGATTTCGCTGCTCTCAAGCAAGCCCGCCAGCGGGCCATCGCAAACGGGGCTTAACCAAACGCAAATGGGAGGGAAACCATGGAAGCGTTAAATTCAATCGTAGGGGCCATCAATGGCGTCGTGTGGGGGCCGCTGATGCTGGTCCTCATTCTTGGCGTTGGCTTCTTCCTGCAGGTCGGCCTGAAATTCATGCCGATCCTGCGCATTGGCACAGGCTTTAGCCTGCTGTTCAAAGGCCGTGAGGGTCAGGGCGAAGGGCAGATCAGCCCGTTCAACGCGCTGATGACCTCACTGTCGGCGACCATCGGTACAGGTAATATTGCCGGTGTGGCCACTGCTGTCTTCCTGGGCGGTCCAGGCGCATTGTTCTGGATGTGGATGACCGCCCTGGTGGGCATGGCCACCAAATATGCCGAAGCCGTCTGCGCGGTTAAATACCGTGAAAAAGATGAACTGGGCAACTATGTCGGCGGCCCGATGTACTACATCAAAAACGGCCTCGGCGCGAAATGGGCCTGGCTGGGCGTCGCATTCGCCCTGTTCGGCGCAATCGCGGCTTTCGGCATCGGCAACGGTGTTCAGGCCAACGGTGTGGCACAGGTTCTGGAAGCAAACTTCGGCGTAAACACTTCGGTCACCGGAGTTGTTCTGATGGTCCTGACCGCAGCCGTTATCCTGGGTGGCATTACCCGCATCGGTGCAGTTGCCGGTAAGCTGGTTCCGGCCATGGCAATCGCATACATTGTCGCTGGTCTGCTGGTTCTGATCATCAACATCGGCGAAATCGGCAACGCCCTGTCGCTGGTCTTCACCTATGCCTTCACCCCATCCGCCGCCGAAGGTGGCTTCGCAGGCGCAGCCGTCTGGGCCGCTATCCGCTTTGGTGTGGCACGTGGCGTGTTCTCGAACGAAGCCGGTCTGGGCTCGGCTCCGATTGCACACGCAGCGGCTGAGACCAAAGGTCCGGTTAACCAGGGCCTGATCGCGATGCTGGGTACGTTCATCGACACCATCATCGTCTGCTCGATCACCGGTCTGGCGATCATCTCGACAGGCGCATGGACCTCAGGTGAATCGGGCGCTGCCCTGACCTCTCTGGCATTTGCAACCTCTCTGCCGGGCGGTGGTCACCTGATCGCAATCGCGCTGTCGATCTTTGCCTTCACCACCATCCTGGGTTGGTCGTTCTATGGCGAGAAATGCGTCGAGTTCCTGCTGGGTGTCAAATCCCTGCTTCCCTACCGGGTGCTGTGGATCGTCGCGATCTACTTTGGTGCAACCGCGGATCTGGGCTTTGTCTGGCTGCTGGCGGATACCCTGAACGCCATGATGGCCATTCCGAACCTGATCGCCTTGGCCTTGCTGAGCCCGATCGTCTTCAAGCTGACGAAAGAGTTTTTCGCATCGGGCGGCCAGTCCGAAGAGCCCGGCGGCAAGCCTGCCGAATAAACCCGGCCCTGACAAAACGGGGGGCCAAACCCGGCCCCCCGCCTTTGAAACAAATTCCCCTATCTCGAGGAGAGACGTGATGGCCACGAAAATCCTGCTGCCTATTGATCACACCGACGACCGTTCGTGGAAAAATGCCCTGCCAGTCGCATTGGAACAGGCTAAATTCTACGGTGCCGAATTACACGCGGTTGCCGTCATCCCCGAGATCATCCAACTGCCGAACCTGCCCGCCAACTATGGCGCCGGTGCTAAAGAGCACGTACGCAAGGCGGTTCAGGCCATTTTGGATCATGGCAAAGCCTCCGACGTGGCAATCCACATCGAAGAAGGCAGCGTTTACCGCGAAATCCTGAAGCTCGCTTACAAAGACGGCTTCGACCTGATCGTCATGGCATCGACCAAAGGCGATTTCCCGAATTATGAGATTGGCCCGAACCTGGCCCGTGTCGTGCGCAACGCGCATTGCACTGTCATGGTTGTTCGCGACCAGTCCCGCTGATTGAAAGGTTAGAACGATGACCACACCGAAACGCACGCCTCTTTATTCACTCCACGTTGAGTTGGGTGGTA
>NZ_WQCF01000016.1 GCF_013032455.1 Ruegeria atlantica | reverse complement strand
GCACCGAAATGGTTATGCCCGGCGACAACGTGTCGTTCGGCGTTGAGCTGATCGCGCCGATCGCGATGGAAAACGGCCTGCGCTTCGCCATCCGCGAAGGCGGCCGCACCGTCGGCGCCGGCGTTGTGTCGAAAATTATCGAGTAATTCGCGCAAGCGAATGATCAGACGGAAAGGGCGTCCCTCGGGGCGCCCTTTTTTTGAACAGCCAATGGCATTGCTAAAGCTCCACACATTTTCTGTTCTGTCCGCTGTTCATTGATAGTTTTGAAAGGCCACATCGGAATTGCCACAATTCCCGAGAATTTTTTTAGTTTCCGCTCTTTGCCATCATTTCCGCCAATTACCCAGGTATTGTGTCCAAGAGCGCGCGTTGAAAAGTTGTCGCGCTCCAGTTACGGAGTGAGAAGTTGGATTTAATTAGAGAGATCAGCGCTTCATTTGGAAGCCTATTCTGGTCGTGGGGATCGCGTTTCGCAATTCTCCATCTGTGTGTTTGCGTATTCATAGTATACGCAATTTGGCACTTTCGCGGCCGCCCAACAGGATTTCTTCGTTTCATTTTCCCGCGCGAAATCTATTTTCATCGTTCTAACCTTGTCGACATTCAGGTTTTTCTCGTGAATTTTGTGCTGGGGGCATTCGGATTTTTCGGCGCTGTCCTGTTTGCGCCAGTTGTGGTCGATATTCTGCTGACCAAGCTAATTTCCTTGCAGGGCGCAGCGTTTCAGCCGCTGGATGTCACCTGGGGTCGAAGCGCCTTGGCGACCCTGATCATCGTCATGACTGCCGATTTCTGTAAATATTGGACGCATTATTTGCATCATGAAAGCAGAGTGTTGTGGCCATTCCACTCGTTGCATCATTCGGCCGAGGTTTTGACTCCACTCACGGTTAGCCGCATTCACCCAGTCTATATTCTGATCCGCAACTTGATGATGAGCCTTGGTGTGGGGGTCGCACAAGCGTTGATGCTATTTCTGCTGATTGGCAAGATTGACCTGCTGACCATCGGTGGCGCCAATGCGGGGTATTTTCTGTTCAACTTGTTCGGAGCGAACCTGCGACACAGCCATGTGTGGCTAAGTTTCGGACCGGTGCTGGAACATATTTTCATCTCTCCTGCTCAGCATCAAATCCACCACTCTTGCGCCGTAAAGCACCACAATAAAAATTATGGAGAAGTTTTCGCTCTTTGGGACTGGATTTTCGGAACACTCTATATTCCGAAGACAGAGGAAAAACTGGAATTTGGCATTGCTGATGCCCAAGGGGTGAAAATTGAGCAACCCCACGCCACCTTAAAAGATGCGTTCGTAAGGCCTTTCTTGGACAGTTTTGAAGAAGTGTCGGGAATGCCTCGCATCCAGCGTTCGACCGACAAAGACCAAAAGCCGTCAGCCAGTCAAAAGCAATGACGCGGGGTGTTTCGATCTGGCTGGATGTTCTTCGGGCACTTGCCACGCTTGTCGTCGTCCTCTCGCATTGGGCTTATCCTAGGTTCACGGATTCCAAGTACATATTTTTGCGAGACTGGAATGTCGGAAGCGACGCCGTCATCGTTTTCTTCGTGATTTCTGGCTGCGTTATTGCCTATGCTGCCGATCGCGATGCAGAGCCTGGACGGTTTGCCTTTAATCGTCTGACACGTCTGTGGTCGGTTATGTTGCCTGCGCTTGTCCTTACGCTGATCTTCGATGCAATCGGCAGTCGTCACGACCCCGCGGCCTATCCACCCATGTTCTTCCAACCTCTTCCCGTTGATGAATTTCTGCTTCGGGGATTGAGCTTTTCAAACGAGTGGGGGTTGTTCGGGAGGTTGCGACTTGGAAGCAATGGCCCGCTCTGGTCCCTCAGCTACGAGGCCGCTTACTACTTTTTGTTTGGCGTTGCCTTTTTTCTTCGAGGTTCAAACAGGCTAAGTGTGTTGGCCTTGGGCATGATGGTTTTCGGCCTTGATATTCTACTTTTGATGCCTGCCTGGTTGTTTGGTGTGGGATTTTGGCATTGGCTTAAGTCTGAGGGACCGATGCGTGTGTCCTATGCTATGGGTGTTGCATTGGCCGTTCTGGGGCCTTTGGCTTACATCGCGTGCCAGTTTGGCGGTGTGCCTGAGGTGCTTTCCAGTGCTACTGCAGCCACATTGAATGTAGATGATGCCCGTTTTGTTCTGGGATTTTCTGATGAGTTCATTTGGAATAACATGATTGGCGTCTTTACAGTTTGTCACTTGATGGGAGTCTCTGTGATTTTCACAGGGCAGGGCGCTCGGTTTCGATTGCTTAATTGGATCGCTGGTGCCAGTTTTTCGATCTACGTAGTGCACTACCCAACTCTGCAGCTTCTGAACACATTCATTCCTGAGATACCCGGTCGTGATATATTTCTTTTGCTTGGATCGCTTGCCGTCGGGTTGCTGTTTGCATCTGTGTTTGAGCGCCCAATCGGAAAAATTCGTAGAAAAGTTAAGTTACTTTGGCAAAACTCAGTCGCCGAAAATGTTAAAGATCAATAGCATTCGGCTGAATCATAAGCCACGCTCTTCTTTGCTTTGATGTTTTGCGTGAACAGAGTCGTTCGGGTCGGAGACAAACCGCTGTACATTGCGGACAATAGTTCTTGCGAAGTATACAAGACACATGTATAGCGCGCGAGTTCTCAACAAGAACATCAAGGCGGGGTGATTCCCGCCTTTTGGGTTCGAAGAGGGTTGGCGATGCGCGTCTGTCCTCCTCTCAACCTCAACGCCTGATAAAAGGCTGTTAATATGCAAAGCCAAAACATCCGTATTCGGCTGAAGGCATTTGACTATCGCGTTCTGGATGCCAGCACGCAAGAGATCGTCAACACTGCCAAGCGGACCGGCGCGAACGTGCGCGGCCCGATCCCGCTGCCGAACAAGATCGAGAAGTTCACGGTTCTCCGTGGCCCTCACGTTGACAAGAAATCCCGCGACCAGTTCGAGATCCGTACGCACAAGCGTCTGCTCGACATCGTTGATCCGACCCCCCAGACCGTTGACGCGCTGATGAAGCTCGACCTCGCTGCTGGTGTGGACGTCGAGATCAAGCTGCAGTCGTAAGATCGGAGGGTATAGATTATGCGCTCTGGTATTATCGCAAAAAAAGTTGGCATGACCCGCCTGTTCATGGAAGACGGCAAGCAGATTCCTGTGACCGTTCTTCACCTGGACAACCTGCAGGTTGTTGCACAGCGCACCGCTGACAAAGACGGCTACACCGCCGTTCAGCTGGGCGCCGGTGCAGCCAAGGCAAAACGCACCTCGAAGGCCATGCGCGGTCACTATGCCGCTGCCAAGGTTGAGCCCAAGCGTAAGCTGGCCGAGTTCCGCGTCTCCGAAGATGGCCTGATCGAAGTGGGCGCCGAGATTTCGGCAGAACACTTCCTGGAAGGTCAGAAGGTTGACGTTTCGGGCACCTCGATCGGTAAAGGCTTTGCCGGTGCGATGAAGCGCCACAACTTCGGTGGTCTGCGCGCCTCGCACGGTGTTTCGATCAGCCACCGTTCGCACGGTTCGACCGGTCAGTGTCAGGACCCGGGCAAGGTTTTCAAAGGCAAGAAGATGGCCGGTCACATGGGTGCTGCCCGTGTAACCACCCAGAACCTGGAAGTCGTCAAAACCGACGCCGACCGTGGTCTGGTCTTCATCAAAGGCGCCGTTCCCGGACCGAAATCGGGCTGGGTCACCGTCAAGGACGCCGTGAAGAAGAAAGCACCGGAAGGCCTGCCTTTCCCGGCTGCTGTGAAATCGGCTGCAACCGAAGCACCTGCGGAAGAAGCTCCCGCGGAAGGTGGTGAAGCATGAAACTTGATGTAATCAAACTGGACGGCGGCAAAGCCGGCGACATCGAGCTGAACGCCGATCTGTTCGGGCTCGAGCCGCGTGCGGACATCCTGCACCGTGTGGTCCGTTGGCAGCGCAACAACGCGCAGGCCGGCACCCACAAGGTGAAGACCCGCTCGGAAACCAGCTACTCGACCAAGAAGATCTATCGCCAGAAGGGCACCGGTGGCGCACGCCATGGTGACCGTAACGCGCCGATCTTCCGCAAAGGTGGTATCTACAAGGGCCCGACCCCTCGTTCGCACGGCCACGACCTGCCGAAGAAGTTCCGTAAGCTTGGCCTGCGCCACGCTCTGTCGGCGAAAGCCAAGGCAGGTGAACTGGTTGTGATCGAGAACGCCGAAGCCGAAGGCAAGACCGCCGCTCTGGCCAAACAGGTTGCAAACCTGGGCTGGAAACGCGCTCTGGTCATCGACGGCGCGACCGTGAACGAAGGTTTCCTGAAGGCGTCGCGCAACATCGAAGGTCTGGATATCCTGCCGTCGATGGGTGCAAACGTTTATGACATCCTCAAGCGTGACACCCTGGTGCTCACCAAAGCGGCTGTCGAAGCACTGGAGGCTCGTCTGAAATGAGCGCGAAGGCAGAACACTACGACGTGATCCGCAAGCCGATCATCACCGAAAAGTCGACCATGGCGTCCGAAAACGGCGCGGTTGTCTTTGAAGTGGCGATCGACAGCAACAAGCCGCAGATCAAAGAGGCCGTTGAGGCGCTGTTTGGTGTGAAGGTCAAAGCGGTGAACACCACCGTGACCAAAGGCAAGGTCAAGCGGTTCCGCGGCCAGCTGGGCCGTCGGAAAGACGTCAAAAAAGCATATGTGACCCTGGAAGAGGGTAACACCATCGACGTATCCACCGGTCTCTGATCGGATCACGTTTGTGGAGAGAGATAAAGGCCCCCGCGAAAGCGGGGGTTTTTCTTTAGGAGGCAACACCAAGAATTGAGCGCAAATTAGGCGTTTTTCCCGGAATTCACTTGCTATCCTGAGTGGGGTGTCTATCCGGTTTCCCACAAACAAAAACATGGCAGGCGCATGACCGAACCCTCTCTCTCGACACGGGGCAACCCAGAAAAGACCTCGGCGCGGGATTGGGTCACGACACTTGCTAAGTATCGCGAACCCAACCAGTGGCGCAGTTCATTTGAGCTGGGTGTCAGCATTATCCCATTCTTTGTGCTTTGGGCGCTGTCCTGGATGGCGCTACCCATCAGTTACTGGCTGGCATTTGCGATTGCGATCCTGAATGCGGCCTTCCTGCTGCGCCTGTTTGCGATCCAGCATGATTGCGGGCACGGAGCGTTCTTCAAGAACCGGACTGTCAGCGACTGGGTTGGACGCGTGATCGGGGTGCTGACCCTGACACCCTATGATGTCTGGCGCCGCACGCATTCTTACCATCACAACAGTTCGGGCAACCTGGACAAGCGGGGAATGGGCGATATCCATACTCTGACAGTGGCCGAGTACCAGTCCAAGACTCCCATCAACCGGTTCTGGTATCGCGTTTACCGAAATCCCGTCACACTGTTCGTTCTTGGCCCCAGCTATTTGTTCCTGTTCCAAAATCGCCTGCCTTTGGGATTGACGGGCAGCGTTCGGTTCTGGGTCAGCGCGATGGGCACCAATGTCGCTATTCTGGCCGCACTTCTGGCCGTCTACTACTTTGGCGGCCCGATGCCGGTCCTACTCATCTTTCTGCCCTCAACCCTGATTGCGGCAACTGCCGGAGTATGGCTGTTTTATGTGCAACACCAATTCGAAGAAACGCATTGGGATTCGGACGCGGATTGGCAGCTGCACGAGGCGGCCCTGCACGGTAGCTCGCATTATATCCTGCCGTCCGTATTGCAGTGGTTCAGCGCCAATATCGGTATCCACCATGTGCATCACCTGTACAGCCGCATCCCGTTCTACCGCCTGACCGAAGTGCTGCGCGATCATGATGAGCTGGCAAACAGCAACCGGATGACCATCCGCGAGAGCCTCGCCAACGCGCGGCTGCACCTGTGGGACGAAAAGAACCGCCGCCTCTTGTCCTTCGCCGAGGCAAAGGCGCTGTATGGGTAAAGGGGCAAGCCGCCCTAACCCGAGACCCGCCCGAGCAACGCGATGAGCCGTACCAGTGACTGCCCGTGGGATGGCGCCGCAACGGCTGAATAGCGCGCTTTATTGTGCCAAATACATCTTAACTCATAGCGAGGCGCAAACGCCCCCAAAGCGCCAGCCCGCCGGTACGGGCAGTCGCTGGCGCGGCGGCCTTCGGCCTTGTCCCGCGCTTGGCTGCGTTGAGGGATGGACGTCAGAAAAGTATATGTGACCGCGGAAGTGGGTAACACAATCGATATGTCCTCCGGTGTGAACGGACACGTCTTTGGAGATAGATAAAGAGCCCTAAGAAAGCGCGATTTTTTGTTGTGCCAAAGGTGCTCAACTTATAGGGGTTTCGCGGCTAACATATTGTTCAGTCTAAATTAGGCTTTTTAGAATGAAAATTTTACAGACCGTGATGTTGTGCATATTGACTGTGGCTTGTTCCGTTGCTGCTTTGTTCCTATATCTCTTGTGGAGCATGAAGAAAGTTACCGTGAACGGGCCGGCGGGCTCTAGCAGCTACACCCTAGATATGCTGGCAATTAACATCACAATTTTGGAAATTGTTCTGGCACTTGTAGGTTTTATTGTCGCTGCATTAGGGGTTATCGGCTATGCTGGTATTAAGACAGCGGCGATTGATGCCGCTGAAAAGGAGGCAAAACGGGTAGCTGATGAGCAAATGAGGCTTTACAGCCTTACTAAGGAAGGCACCCAAACGGGACTATCTGAGCATCCCGGTGGATATTCTGGAGCTGATGCACCCATTGATAGCGCGGTCCCGGCGTCGGAGGGAGAGTAATGTTAACCTATGCCGATAAAATGAGTATTGTGCGCCAGCATCAAAATGATGCACCTGTGCAAACTGTGCCTTTGGCACAAGCCTTGGGTGTTTCCGTTTACCACGTACCGAATTGGCCCGACGATTTGAGCGGAAAGATAATGAAGTCTGAAGAGCACGGTGGAAGCTCGGGCTATGCGATATTTGTAAACCAGGCGCACCATAAGAACCGTCGGCGCTTTACCACGGCGCACGAGATAGCGCATTACATCTTACATAAGGATGCAATTGGCGATGGAATCACGGATGATGGCCTCTATAGAAGTCGTCTTAGTAATTGGATGGAAGCTCAAGCCAACCAGTTGGCTGCAGACATTTTAATGCCGTGGAACTTGCTAAACAATTACATTGGAATGGGCATAACTTCGGTCACCAAGCTGGCGTCTATTTTTGAAGTATCGCCAAGTGCGATGTCCATTCGACTGGGCGTACCTGCGCAAGCGGAGGTGTCTCCACAAGCTGAGGTGAAGCCTCTAGCGGCGGAATTTTAGGCAGCTACGAGCGTTGGGTCGTGGTGCGTTTGTGAGTAAACGCTTTGTAACCAGAAAAAGCCGACCCGCCCTATAGACACCCACCCGCAACCCTGTTACATGCTCCCAATCTTGCGGCCTCGGATTCGTTCCGGGGCTTCTGATATTTGTAACGGGGACCTTCGGGGCCCTATGCCCTTGGCACCTACGGGGGCCTATCACATAGCGGGGAAACTCCCTGCACTTGCTAAACGGAAGACAGAAAGCATGGCACTCAAGTCGTACAAGCCGACGACGCCGGGCCAGCGCGGGCTGGTGCTGATCGACCGTTCGGAGCTTTGGAAAGGACGTCCGGTCAAGTCTCTCACAGAGGGTTTGACCAAATCGGGCGGCCGGAACAACACCGGACGGATCACTTCACGCCGCCGCGGCGGTGGCGCAAAGCGTCTCTACCGGATCGTTGACTTCAAACGTAATAAATTTGATGTCGCGGCAACCGTCGAGCGGATCGAATATGACCCGAACCGGACCGCATTCATCGCACTGGTAAAATACGAAGACGGCGAGCAGGCATATATCCTGGCTCCGCAGCGTCTGGCTGTTGGTGACAAAGTCGTGGCATCCGCCAAGGCCGACATCAAGCCGGGCAACGCAATGCCGTTCTCGGGCATGCCCATTGGTACCATCGTCCACAACATTGAGATGAAGCCTGGTAAAGGCGGTCAGATCGCACGTGCGGCCGGTACTTACGCTCAGTTCGTTGGTCGCGATGGCGGCTACGCTCAGATCCGTCTGAGCTCGGGCGAGCTGCGCATGGTCCGTCAGGAATGCATGGCCACCGTTGGTGCCGTGTCCAACCCCGACAACAGCAACCAAAACCTCGGTAAAGCCGGTCGTATGCGCCACAAAGGCGTTCGTCCGTCGGTTCGTGGTGTTGCAATGAACCCGATCGATCACCCGCACGGTGGTGGTGAAGGTCGTACCTCGGGTGGCCGTACGCCGGTTACTCCGTGGGGTAAGGACACCAAGGGTAAGCGTACCCGCAACAAGAACAAAGCGTCCCAGAAGCTGATCATCCGCTCGCGGCACGCCAAGAAGAAGGGACGTTAATCTATGTCTCGCTCTGTTTGGAAGGGTCCTTTCGTCGATGCTTACGTGCTGAAAAAAGCCGAAGCAGCGCGCGAGTCGGGCCGCAACGAAGTCATCAAAATCTGGTCGCGTCGTTCCACCATTCTGCCCCAGTTCGTGGGTTTGACCTTTGGTGTGTACAACGGCCAGAAGCATATCCCGGTAAACGTCTCGGAAGACATGATCGGTCAGAAGTTCGGTGAATACTCGCCGACCCGTACCTATTATGGCCACGCCGCAGACAAAAAAGCGAAGCGGAAGTAAGTCATGGGCAAGGAAAAGAACCCCCGCCGCGTGGCTGAAAACGAAGCAATGGCAAAAACCCGTATGCTTCGCACCAGCCCGCAGAAACTGAACCTGGTTGCGCAAATGATCCGCGGCAAGAAAGTCGAGAAGGCTCTGACCGACCTGACTTTCTCGAACAAGCGTGTCGCGCAGGACGTCAAGAAGTGCCTGCAGTCTGCAATCGCGAATGCCGAAAACAACCACAACCTGGACGTTGACGAGCTGATCGTCGCCGAAGCATGGGTTGGCAAAAACCTGGTCATGAAGCGCGGTCGTCCGCGTGCCCGTGGCCGTTTCGGCAAGATCATGAAGCCGTTCTCGGAGATCACCATCAAGGTGCGTCAAGTTGAGGAGCAAGCCTAATGGGTCATAAAGTAAATCCGATCGGCATGCGCCTGCAGGTCAACCGCACCTGGGATAGCCGCTGGTACGCCGACACCAAGGACTACGGTGATCTTCTTCTGGAAGACCTCAAAATCCGTGAGTTCATCAACAAAGAGTGCAAGCAGGCCGGTGTTGCCCGTGTGATCATCGAACGTCCGCACAAGAAGTGCCGCGTTACGATCCACACAGCACGTCCCGGTGTCATCATCGGCAAGAAAGGTGCAGACATCGAAGTTCTGCGCAAAAAGCTTGCTCGCATGACCGACAGCGAACTGCACCTGAACATCGTCGAAGTGCGCAAGCCCGAGCTTGACGCGCAACTGGTTGCCGAGTCCATCGCTCAGCAGCTGGAACGTCGTGTTTCGTTCCGTCGCGCAATGAAGCGCTCGGTTCAGAACGCCATGCGTATGGGCGCCCTGGGTATCCGGGTGAACGTCGCTGGTCGTCTGGGCGGCGCCGAAATCGCACGGACCGAGTGGTACCGCGAAGGCCGCGTGCCTCTGCACACTCTGCGTGCCGACATCGATTACGCACATGCCGAAGCGATGACCCCCTATGGGATCATCGGGATCAAGGTCTGGATCTTCAAAGGTGAGATCATGGAGCACGATCCGCAGGCACGTGACCGTAAAGCACAGGAACTCCAGGACGGCCCTGCACCTCGTGGTGCTGGTGGCGGTCGTCGCTAAGGAGGGAAAGATATGCTTCAACCAAAGCGTACTAAATTCCGCAAGATGCACAAAGGCCGGATCAAGGGCGAAGCCAAGGGCGGCTCTGATCTGAACTTTGGCACCTACGGCCTGAAAGCTCTTGAGCCTGAGCGTGTAACTGCACGCCAGATCGAAGCTGCACGTCGTGCCATGACGCGTCACATGAAGCGTCAGGGTCGTGTCTGGATCCGCATCTTCCCCGACACTCCGGTCACTGCAAAGCCGATCGAAGTTCGTATGGGTAAAGGTAAAGGTTCGGTCGACCGCTGGGCATGCAAAGTCAAGCCTGGCCGCGTGATGTTCGAGATCGACGGCGTCAATGACGACATCGCCCGCGAGGCCCTGCGCCTGGCCGCGATGAAGTTGCCGATCAAGACTCGCGTCGTGGTTCGCGAAGACTGGTAAGGCGATGGGGGGATACCCGTCCTAAGAATCGAAACCCCCGTCGGGAAACCGGCGGGGGTTTTCTTTTGGTTCCGATTTTTTGTGACTGTGCGGGTTGTGATAAATGTCGACCTGCGCCCAATGCCCTCATAGGCTGCGGCCAATGAATGGGAGGGTATTATGGTTCAACTGCGTAAGAAAGTATTCATCAAGGAAGTCATAGCCACGGATCAATTGGGTCAACCCTGCGATCCGATCAGCCGCGTTGCGGTCCTTGCGGTCGTTCAGAACCCTCTGGCCGGGACGTTTTCCGAGGACTTGTCCTCGTTGTTCGAGATTGGCGGTGCTTTAGGCGCGAACCTCGCCGCCGAAGTGGTGGGGCAACTGGATGGCACGCCGGTTTCTTACGGCAAGGCTGCAATTGTCGGCGCGAACGGCGACCTTGAGCAGGGCGGGGCGATGATCCACCCCAAGCTTGGCGCGCCCATGCGCGCAGCAGCCGGTGGCGGAGAGGCGGTGATACCTTCCAATGCCAAGCTGGGCGCACCGGGCTGTGCGATCGACCTGCCGTTGGGGCACAAGGACGACCCGTGGTCGTTTGACCATTTCGACACAATGACGCTGAGTATTCCCGATGCGCCGAAACCGGATGAGATCGTCTTATGTTTGGCCTATGCCGACGGCGGTCGCCCAATTCCCAGATGCGGGAAAGGGCCTGTGAAAACCTGAGTCCGGCCTTGCGACTATTTTCCAACGCGCATTCAGAAAAACAGGGTTGAAGGGTGGTAACTCGCCAGCATCGGTGAAATGAAGCACGCGTCAGCTTCGTCCCTGTTGGAATCGGCTGTGCGAATGAAATCGCGCCGGTTCAGTCCGGACGAGCAAGCAGAGAACACTTCTGGTACTCAGTGACAGAACCGAGAGATACAATGGGCCTCACATGCCGGGACGTTATGGTCCCAACCGAAAAACAACAGACAATTCACCCCGATGACACCGTGGCAAAAGCGTTCGACATCATCCGTGACAGCCGGGCGAGGTTTCTCCCGGTTGTGGATGAGAGCGGGAAATTTGTAGGCGCTTTCACAGCGCCGACGTTGATCAAAATGATCCTTCCGAGTGCAGCGCTGATTGGTATGAGTTCGGATGCACGTGTTCCGATCAGTAATCTCAGCTTTATGGACCTGACCAAAGAGGATTTTCGGAAGCAGATTGAGCGACTGAACGAGGAACGGGTAGGGGACCATTTGTCCAATCCAGCCAACATTCCTGTCGCCGCCCCTGACACGCCGGTGATGGAAGGCATCTTCCTGATCCATAAATTCAAGCGCCACGTCTTCCTGGTCGAGCCGGAAACCGAACGTTTCGTCGGCACTGTCAGCCCGAACTCGCTGATGGATCACGCGCTGAGTTAACCCCAAAATACCGGATCAGAAAATTGACCGAACATTCCGTCTCGCATGGAGAACACGCGTTCTCCGTTCCTCAACTATTGGGTATTGATCCCTTGTGGATCGCTACCGGCATTCTTATTGCCGTCTACGCAGTATTGATCACCGAAAAGGTGAACCGCGCCATTCTTGCGATGCTGGGCGCATCCTTGATGGTGTTGTTTGGTATTCTCAATCAAGAACAGGCCGTGGCTGGCGTGGACGCCAACACTCTGGCGCTGTTGATCGGCATGATGGTGATTGTAGGGATCACCAGCAAATGCGGGTTGTTTCAATACGTCGCGATCAAGGCGGCCAAGGTCGTCAAGGCCAACCCGACCGGTATTCTGGTCATGCTGACCCTGATCACGGCGATCTTTTCGGCCTTGCTGGATAACGTAACCACCGTTCTTCTGATTGCGCCGATCACGTTGCTGATCACGGACGCTTTGGAAACGCCCGTGTTTCCGTTCTTCTTCGCCGAGATTCTGGCCTCGAATGTGGGTGGTACCGCCACTCTGATCGGTGACCCGCCGAATATCATCATCGGCTCGGCCACCGGGCTCAGCTTTAACGAATTCGTAGTCAACCTGGCCCCGGTCTCGGCCATCTGTCTGGTTGTGCTGACCGGTATCATCTATCTGATGAACCGCCGCGCGCTGGCCGCCATCCCGAAATCGGCCAGCGAAAAGATCATGCGCTTCAACGAAGGCGAGGCGATCACAGATGTGCGCCTGATGATCAAATCCCTGTCGGTCTTGGCGCTGGTTTTGCTGGGCTTCACGCTGGGGCATGGCTACGGAATCCAGCCGGGTACCTCGGCGCTGGCTGGTGCTGGTCTGCTTATGCTGTTGGCCTATGGGCACCAAAGCGGCGAAGAGCAATCTGAGTCCGTCCACCATATCCTTGGTGAGGTGGAATGGGTTACGATCTTCTTCTTCGGCGGTCTGTTCGTGATCGTGGCCGGTGTTGAACATGTGGGCCTGCTCGAGTTCTTCGGCCAGAAAGTTCTGGAACTGACCGAAGGCGACATGATGTGGACCGCGTTCCTCATTTTCTGGGCGTCGGGCATCCTTTCGGCCATTCTGGACAACATCCCCTTTGTTGCCACGATGATCCCGCTGATCGAATCCACAACCGACACCTTTGGTGGCCCGGATGCGATCGAGCCGCTGTGGTGGTCGCTGGCGCTGGGGGCCTGTCTGGGTGGTAACGGTACACTGTTGGGGGCCAGTGCAAACCTGACCGTCGCCGCCTTTGCCGAGAAGGCCAAGCAGCCCATCGGCTTCGTGAAGTTCGCGATCTTGGCCTTCCCGATCATGATCCTGACGCTCATGATCGCCAACGTCTACATCTGGCTGCGCTACTTCTATTAGAGCGTTTGGCGTTTTAGCCGATTGTAAGCATCGAAATGCGCGTTCGACCGAAGGTCGAGGCAGCGCATTTCGATGCAAATTAAACGCTAAGCGATAAGTCGTACCCGACCAGCCGCTTTTCTGGGGTGGCTGGTCTCGCGCTTGTGTCTCGACTGGGCTATAGCCGGGGCATGGCACAGATTGAATCACTCTTCGTTACCCGCCTCTATCGCGCAGCTTTGTCCGAGTTCGATCCCAAGATCGATGCGGAAGAACTGGAAAGCTCTTGTCTTGTCATCGCCGAGGATGATGAGGCCGGACAGGAATGGTGTGAAGAGAACGGCTATCCCGGCTACACCAGCTATGCCTCGCTGACCGATCTGCCCTGGCGGTTCCCGATTTTTGCCGATCTGGTCAAGGCGCTGGATAAGCACGTGGCGGCCTTTGCCAAGGATCTGGAGTTTGATCTGGGTGAGGGCGAGCTGAAGCTCGAGGATCTGTGGATCAACATCCTGCCCGAGGGCGGCATGCATTCCAGCCACCTGCACCCGCACAGTGTGATTTCGGGCACGACTTATGTGTCGATGCCGGAAGGGGCGAGTGCGTTGAAACTGGAAGACCCCCGTTCGGGCCGCATGATGGCCGCACCGACGCGGATCAAAGGCGGGCGGCGGGATTTGCAGCCGTTCATCTATATGAAGCCGAAGGTGGGCGATGTTCTGCTGTGGGAAAGCTGGCTGCGTCACGAGGTGCCGATGAACATGGCCGAGGATGAGCGGATTTCGGTGAGTTTTAATTATAAGTGGGAGTAAGCCCCGATCCGCGTAGCGGCAATCGCTCCAGTGGAGCGATTGAGGGGCGAACGGGCGGAGCCCAGTTCGGTGCGAAGACTAGATGCTCACTCCGTCACCTAGGGCCTCAACGATTTCCTGTGCTGTGATTATTCTAATATTAAACTCCACTTCAAGCTGCTCTCGGTGTTTAAGGAAGTCCGTATCGCTTGTCGCAAAAAGATCGCGACCGCTCACTATATGATCTTCCAGATGCAACGCGTCCGCGTGGTGGCCGCGCCCCAATATTGCGTTTATTCTTTTGTAGGGTGTTTCATCAGAAGCAATTTTTGCATTTCCAGTGGTCGCCAACGGGCTGCCTATTATCATTGTTGGAAGCCTTTTTCGTTCGGCATCAATCTTTTTGGTGGTTTTTACAGCTTCGATGTTGACGGCCCAAAGTTCCACGCATCCTTTTCGTTCTAGTTTGCGCAAAATTTTTAAATCTGCACTGGGGTCCCAGGTTACAGTAAGCTTGCTTTTCCTATCTTTCATCTCGCTCTCTGGTCTATGCAAACGGGTAACGTCGCAAGGAAAGAGCAAATTTCAGTCAATGTCGATCTACTGAGGTTTTGTTGGTCGCAAAAAAACCTGTGGCTGAGTTCCCAAACTTTCCCTTGCCACCCCACCCCTAACCCCCTATAGAGCGGCATCCTGCGATCTCCCGGCGTTGTCGGGCGATTCGTATGTCTATCATTCATCCACCAGGTCCAAGGTGACCCGTGTACGGGGCCTTCTGGTGTTTTGAGCAAAGGAAAAAGGCGATGAACGCCCAAGAACTGCGTGACAAGACCCCGGACCAGCTCCGCGAGGAACTGGCCAACCTGAAGAAAGAAAGCTTTAACCTGCGCTTTCAACAGGCAACCGGTCAGCTGGAAAACACTGCTGGCATCAAAGCGGCTCGCCGCAACGCTGCCCGCGTCAAAACCATTCTGAACGAAAAGGCCGCTGCTGCGGCATCGGAGGAGTAATCCTATGCCCAAGCGTATCCTGTCCGGCGTGGTAACCAGCGACGCCAACGAGCAAACCGTAACTGTTTCGGTTGAGCGTCGTTTCAAGCACCCGCTGCTGCACAAAACCGTCCGTAAGTCTAAGAAATACCGGGCTCACGACGAAAAGAACGCCTTCAAGGTCGGCGACACCGTACGCATCATCGAATGCGCGCCGAAATCGAAGACGAAACGTTGGGAAGTTCTGGAAGCGTAAGTTTCCGGGATTTTCCCATTTGTCGAAACCCTGGGGGATCTAACGAGACCAGCCCCCACAGGTCGGGAGAAACCACATGATCCAGATGCAGACCAATCTGGATGTCGCTGACAACTCCGGCGCACGCCGAGTTCAGTGCATCAAGGTCCTGGGTGGTTCCAAGCGTAAATACGCCTCCGTTGGCGACATCATTGTCGTCTCGGTGAAGGAAGCCATCCCGCGCGGCCGCGTAAAGAAAGGTGACGTCCGCAAGGCCGTCGTCGTACGCACCGCCAAGGAAGTCCGTCGCGAAGACGGCACCGCGATCCGTTTCGATCGCAACGCCGCCGTCATCCTGAACAACAACAACGAGCCCGTAGGTACCCGTATCTTTGGCCCCGTTGTTCGTGAACTGCGCGGCAAGAACTTCATGAAAATCATCTCGCTGGCTCCGGAGGTGCTGTAATCATGGCTGCTAAACTCCGCAAAGGCGACAAGGTCGTCGTGCTGGCCGGCAAGGACAAGGGCAAAGAGGGAACTATCACCTCGGTTGACCCGAAAGCCGGTAAAGCTGTTGTCGATGGCATCAACATCGCCATCCGCCACACCCGTCAGTCGCAGAACTCGCAAGGTGGTCGCCTGCCTCAGGCAAACCCGATCGAGCTGTCGAACCTGGCGCTGCTGGACAAGAACGGTAAAGCAACCCGCGTTGGCTTCCGCATGGAAGGTGACAAGAAGGTCCGCTTCGCCAAGACCACAGGGGACGTGATCGATGCTTGATTCCGCAACCTACACCCCGCGTCTGAAAGCTCAGTACGCTGAAACCATCCGTGCCGCTCTGAAAGAAGAGTTCGGCTACAAGAACGACATGCAGCTGCCCAAGCTGGAAAAAATCGTTCTGAACATCGGTTGTGGTGCTGAGGCGGTCAAAGACTCGAAGAAAGCGAAAGCTGCTGTCGAAGATCTGACTGCGATTGCTGGTCAAAAGGCCGTTGCAACCAAGGCGAAGAAGTCGATCGCGGGTTTCCGCGTCCGTGAAGACATGCCGCTGGGCGCGAAAGTGACCCTGCGCGGTGACCGGATGTACGAATTCCTGGATCGTCTGATCACCATCGCGATGCCGCGTGTTCGTGACTTCCGCGGTGTGAAGCCGTCTTTCGATGGTCAGGGCAACTTTGCCATGGGCATGAAAGAGCACATCGTGTTCCCGGAAATCGATTTCGACAAGGTCGACGAAGTCTGGGGCATGGACATCGTAATTGCCACCACAGCGAAAACCGACGCTGAAGCAAAGGCACTGTTGAAAGCTTTCAACATGCCGTTCAACGCGTAAGCGCCGGGAGGATTGAGACATGGCTAAAAAAGCAATGATCGAACGCGAGAAGAAGCGCGAACGCCTGGTGGCCAAATATGCCGCAAAGCGTGCCGAGCTGAAAGAAATCGCGAATGACGAGAGCAAGCCGATGGAAGAGCGTTTCAAAGCGCGTCTGAAACTGGCGAAACTGCCGCGCAACAGCTCGGCTACACGTCTGCACAACCGTTGTCAGCTGACCGGTCGTCCCCACGCTTACTACCGTAAGCTGAAGGTCAGCCGTATCGCGCTGCGCGAGCTGGGTTCTGCTGGTCAGATCCCCGGCATGGTGAAATCGAGCTGGTAAGGGAGACATAGATATGAACGATCCTATCGGCGATATGCTCACCCGTATCCGCAACGCGCAAATGCGCGGCAAGTCCACCGTTTCCACCCCGGCTTCCAAGCTGCGCGGTTGGGTTCTGGACGTGCTGGCGGACGAAGGTTACATCCGTGGCTACGAAAACACGACCGGTGAAAACGGTCATCCGGCCATCGAAATCAGCCTGAAATACTACGAAGGCACCCCTGTCATTCGCGAACTGAAGCGGGTCTCAAAACCCGGTCGCCGCGTGTACATGGGCGTCAATGACATCCCGCAGGTCCGTCAGGGTCTGGGCGTGTCGATTGTCAGCACTCCGAAAGGTGTGATGTCGGACGCAAACGCTCGCTCCAACAATGTTGGCGGCGAAGTGCTCTGCACCGTCTTCTAAGGAGGTCTGCAATGTCTCGTATTGGTAAAAAGCCGGTCGAGCTGCCCAGCGGCGTTTCCGCCTCTGTGTCGGGTCAGACCATCGAAGTCAAAGGTCCGAAAGGCACCCGCAGCTTCACCGCAACTGACGATGTTTCCCTGTCGGTCGAAGACAACGTGGTCAAAATTGATCCGCGTGGTTCGTCCAAGCGTGCTCGTCAGCAGTGGGGCATGAGCCGCACCATGGTTGCCAATCTGGTAACCGGTGTGACCCAGGGCTTCAAAAAAGAGCTGGAGATCCAGGGTGTCGGTTACCGGGCTCAGATGCAGGGCAACACCCTGAAGCTGAACCTGGGCTACAGCCACGATGTTGATTTCACTGCCCCGGAAGGTGTCACCATCACCGCGCCGAAGCAGACCGAAATCGTTGTGGAAGGTATCGACCAGCAGCAGGTGGGCGAAGTCGCGGCCAAAATCCGCGAATGGCGCCGTCCCGAGCCGTACAAAGGTAAGGGCATCCGCTATAAGGGCGAGTTCATCTTCCGCAAGGAAGGCAAGAAGAAGTAAGGACGCAGACAATGGCAAACAGCAAAAGAACCCTGTTTCTGAAGCGCCGCCTGCGCGTTCGGAACAAACTTCGCAAAGTCAACGCGGGCCGTGTACGCCTGTCGGTTCACCGTTCGAACAAGAACATCAGCGTTCAGCTGATCGACGACGTTCGTGGCGTGACCCTGGCCTCGGCCTCGACCCTGGAAAAAGATCTGGGTGTTGTTGGCAAGAACAACGTCGAAGCGGCCACCAAAGTGGGCGCGGCCATCGCCGAGCGTGCCAAGAAGGCAGGCGTCGAAGAGGCCTATTTCGATCGAGGTGGCTTCCTGTTCCACGGCAAGGTGAAGGCAGTTGCCGACGCCGCGCGTAAAGGTGGTCTGAAGATCTAAGACTTGCGGGCGGGTTTCGATCCGCCCCGATGATCCGGGGGCCTCGGCGACAGTCGGGGCTCACTTGGATTGAAGAAAACGGCGCCGTAAGCGCCACATGAGAAAAGGGATGCCAAATGGCAGAACGTGAAAACCGTCGGGGCCGTGGCCGCGACCGTGAAGAAGCACCGGAATTTGCAGATCGCCTGGTCGCAATCAACCGCGTGTCGAAAACCGTAAAAGGTGGTAAGCGCTTTGGCTTCGCCGCTCTGGTGGTTGTCGGCGATCAGAAAGGCCGCGTCGGCTTTGGTAAAGGTAAAGCGAAAGAAGTACCTGAAGCCATCCGCAAGGCGACTGAACAAGCCAAGCGTCAGATGATCCGCGTACAACTGCGCGAAGGTCGGACCCTACACCACGACATCGAAGGCCGTCACGGCGCCGGTAAAGTGGTTATGCGCACCGCACCTGAAGGTACTGGTATCATCGCCGGTGGTCCGATGCGTGCCGTGTTCGAAATGCTGGGCGTCAAGGACGTTGTTTCCAAGTCGCTGGGCTCGCAGAACCCGTACAACATGATCCGTGCCACCATCAACGGCCTGCAGAAAGAGCAGAGCCCGCGTTCGGTTGCCGCACGTCGTGGTAAAAAAGTTGCCGACATCCTGCCCAAGCGGGACGAAGCACCGGCTGCTGAAGCCGAAGCGTAAGGAGAGCGACCCATGGCAAAAACCATCGTCGTCAAGCAGATCGGTTCCCCGATCCGCCGCCCCGCCGAACAGCGCGCAACCCTGATCGGTCTGGGCTTGAACAAGATGCACAAGACCCGTGAGCTGGAGGACACTCCTTCGGTCCGCGGCATGATCAACAAGATCCCGCATCTGGTAGAGATCGTCGAAGAGCGCGGCTAAGCGCGACTTCCATCGAACTAAGAAACGCCTCCGACTTGCTCGGGGGCGTTTTTTTTACGTTTTAGATATTTTGTCGTTTTTCAACGTGCATTGCCGTCATTTTACCGCAGGTAGGCGACGAGATATCTATCTTGAGAGGTTGTGTAGATTGGCTTCTTTACAACCCATATTTGGCAGCCCAACCCATTGCCCGTTCTCCGAACATCGCCGCGGATCTTTGAATTTCGTCAGCGTAAGCCTCGATCAACCGTGCCTTGATTTCCCCCCGTAGCAAGACCTGAGCCTTGTCTCCCTTTTCGTTGGGAGAAGGAACAAGGTTTGTGTCCTTGTCCAGGCGATGTTCCATCGACCATTTTGAGCCACTACGTTGTTCGCCCGTCACCGTAGTATAGATTTCGTCGCTTATTCCCCTGGGACTGGAAATAATCTCCTCCAAGGAAAACACTCTGATAGCGTCTTCGCCGTATACATCGCGCCAAACTCGATAAATCTCGGAAGGTTGGGAGTTCAGCGGAGGCGCTAACGTTTCCTGATCGACAATCATCTGCCCCTTTTGCGTCCCAAGCATCTCCTCCATGCGAGCTTGTTGCTGAGATCTTATTCTTAGCAAGTTTCCTCGTGTCTCTCTGCGCAGGCGCATATTTATTGCAGACCATGCACGCGAAATAGGATCGCGGAGTAAAAGGACAATTTTGGCGTGAGGTAAAAGGGAATGCACGCGTTGCACTTCTTTGCGTTTCAGCCGCGAGTAGCCCGGTGTGATATCGCCCGTAATCACCCCCTCGGGTTTGAGGGAGAACATTTCGAGGTAATCCGCGTCGCAGCATCCGTTTTCGAGATAGCTGCGGCTTTTTTTTAGAAATTGCAGGTCACGTTCGTCGACCTTTCGAACGCCGTCGCGCGCACGTCGCGCGTTCAGTAGTGATAGACGGATACCCCCAGCTTGCAGCGCGTCGTAGAGTTTTTGTTGTCTTTCGTGTCGTTTGGGTATCTCGCTCCCGTCGAAATGGTGGAATTCTTTGACAAGAGGCATCCAATATCGGTCATCCAGTGACAGGATTTGCTGTAGTGTGCGTGTTCCGGCTTTTTGAAGTCCGATACATAGGAAATCTGGACCCACTACCTCTGGTGGATGAACTAACAAACTCTGCTCCTTCAAGTTACTTCGGCGAAATCGACCTTGGATGTATCTAACTTCGAGCGAACCATGGCGAGAATCATTGTTGTAGGGTGTTCTCCACAGGATTGCTGCAAATAAAAGCAATTTTGGGATCAAGCCCGTTTCAGCCATACCATAGTTGCATAGCGGCTAGACTGAATTCTGCGTTGTTAGTGGTGTCCGGCGAGCCTATCTGCATCCTGTCTCCAAAAGGAACAGAAACTCTATCATCGGGGAATTCGCTCCGATCAGGAAAGGAATATAGATATGGCCCATACAGCAACAGCACATCACGGCGGCATTAACCTGATTACGCGCGCTACAGATTTCGTCGCGAGAATCAAAGAAGCCTATACTTTGCGCGCCGAATACAACCGCACTTTTTCGGAACTGCAAGGCCTGACTGACCGCGAACTGAACGATATCGGCGTACGTCGCTGCGATATTAAGGATATTGCGCACGACCACGTCTACTGCGCGTAACCTTGCGATCCACCACTCACCCAGAGGCGCCAATTGGCGCCTCTTTTGGTTTTTGGTCTCGCACATCACAGTTTCGGAATTTCTAAGTAAGTGGCATTGATAGGGTTTCCCTTGTAGGGCAAAGGCTGTCAGGACGGGTTCAACTGCCGTATTATTTTGACAGAAAGACACATTATGGCGCGTGAATATCAGATCGGAATGCTATGGGTCGAAGGACCGCTAAGCTTTCTTGAGCAGCTCTGCATCAAGTCCTATCTGGACGCCGGTCAAAGCGTGCGCCTCTATACCTACGACAACGTCACGAATATCCCGGACGGGGTAGAGAAAAGAGATGCGCGTGAAGTTTTGCCCGATTCTGAGTTCATTACGCATGGAAGAACTGGAAGCCCCGCGCCGCATTCGGACAAGTTCCGGTATCGGATGTTGGCACAAGAGCCTGATCTGATCTGGGCTGATACGGATGCCTATTGCCTGCGACCGTTCACAACGCCAAACGGCCACTACTACGGATATTTGGAAGGAGAGGTGGCCATTGGCGTGCTGGCCCTGCCTCAGGACAGTGAAACGCTGGGCAAACTGATCGAGTTCACCAATGATCCGTATCGCATTCCGCCCTGGTTGCCGCCCCGCCATCGCAAACCGTTGGAGGAAGCACAGCGAAACGGGGCACCCGTGAATGTTGCCGAAACTCTTTGGGGGGTTTGGGGCCCAAAGGCTATGACATGGGCACTGAGACAGACGGGCGAGATAAAATACGCTCTGCCTGAGCACGTTTTTTACCCGCTGAACTACACGCGCCGACGCGCTTTGGCTCGACCCGGAGCGAACGTAGACAGATTTTTCAAGGAAGATACGGTATCGATCCACCTATATGGTCGTCGGATGCGGGCGATCATGCAGAACAAGTATGAAGGTAAACCCGACCCCGACAGTCTGGTCGGGAAGCTGGTCGAGAAACATGGTATCGACCCACTTGCAGCGCCCATTCAGCCGCGTGAAGGGGGCAAGGAAATGGCAGCACAGGGCGAAGAGTGAGGCGACACCCACCTCAGACTTGCCAAGCGGGATCAACGCGCCTATACGCCTCCGGTGGACTGATGTCCGCGAGAATCAAAACCAAGAAATGCCGTGTTTGGCCCATCACGCTTCGGGGGTCACATCCGGCTTAGGAGAAGCGAAATGAAACTGAACGAATTGCGCGACAATCCTGGCGCCAACCCGAAACGCACCCGCGTTGGCCGTGGTCCGGGTTCCGGCAAAGGTAAAATGGGTGGCCGTGGTATCAAAGGCCAGAAATCCCGTTCGGGTGTGGCCATCAATGGCTACGAAGGCGGCCAGATGCCGCTGTACCAGCGCCTGCCCAAGCGTGGCTTCAACAAGCCGAACCGCAAGGAATTTGCCGTCATCAATCTGGGCCTGATCCAGAAATTCGTCGACGCCGGCAAACTGGACGCCAAAGCTGCGATCACCGAAGATGCTCTGGTTGCGTCCGGTCTGGTTCGCCGCAAGCTGGACGGAATCCGCGTTCTGGCCAAAGGCGAAATCAGCGCCAAAGTGAACCTGGAAGTAACAGGTGCTTCGAAAGCTGCTGTTGAGGCAGTTGAAAAAGCGGGTGGTTCACTGACGGTCACAAAAGCTGCTGCGGCAGAGTAAGCGCTTGTGAGCGGGCGAAGACCCGCTTACATAGAGCACTAAGTTTTCCCAGACGCCGCCCGAGCCGGAAAACGGTTCTGGGCGGTGTTTTCATAAGAGAGACCGATTTATGGTATCAGCAGCAGAACAAATGGCAGCCAACACAAGCTGGTCTGCCCTTGGCAAAGCCACCGATCTGCGCAACCGCATCCTGTTCACACTGGGTTTGTTGATCGTTTATCGCCTGGGCACCTTCATTCCGGTGCCGGGAATCGACGGACAAGCGCTGCGCGAGTTCATGGAGCAAGCGGGGCAAGGCATCGGCGGCATGGTTTCGATGTTCACCGGCGGGGCGCTGGGACGAATGGGCATCTTTGCCCTTGGTATCATGCCCTATATCTCGGCCTCGATCATCGTGCAGCTGCTGACATCTATGGTTCCCGCGCTCGAACAACTCAAGAAAGAGGGCGAGCAGGGGCGTAAGAAGATCAACCAATACACCCGTTTCGGCACTGTGGCTCTGGCCACCGTTCAGGCCTATGGTCTGGCGGTTTCGCTGGAATCGGGCGATCTGGCGACCGATCCGGGCTTGTTCTTCCGCATGTCGACCATGATCACTCTGGTTGGCGGTACTATGTTCCTGATGTGGCTGGGTGAACAGATCACCGCGCGCGGCATCGGCAACGGTATCTCTCTGATCATTTTCGTCGGCATCATTGCCGAGGTCCCGGCCGCTCTGGCGCAGTTCTTTGCCTCGGGTCGTTCGGGCGCAATCAGCCCTGCCGTGATCGTTGGTGTGATCCTCATGGTCATCGTCGTGATCACCTTTGTGGTGTTCATGGAGCGGGCCTTGCGCAAGATCCATATCCAATATCCGCGCCGTCAGGCCGGTATGAAGATCTATGAGGGCGGCTCTAGCCACCTGCCGGTCAAAGTGAACCCGGCGGGCGTTATCCCGGCGATCTTTGCCAGCTCGCTGCTGTTGTTGCCTGTGACGATCTCGACCTTCTCGTCGGGTGCAACCAATGGGCCGATCATGTCATGGCTGCTGGCCAACTTTGGCCCCGGACAGCCGTTGTACCTGTTGTTCTTTGCCTCGATGATCGTGTTCTTTGCTTACTTCTATACGTTCAATGTGTCGTTCAAACCGGACGATGTAGCGGACAACCTGAAAAAGCAGAACGGTTTTGTGCCGGGTATTCGTCCGGGCAAGAAAACCGCCGAGTATCTGGAATACGTGGTCAACCGCGTGCTGGTTCTGGGTTCGGCTTATCTGGCGCTGGTCTGTCTGTTGCCGGAGATTCTGAGGAACCAGTTCGCCATTCCGTTCTATTTCGGCGGTACATCGGTTCTGATTATCGTCTCTGTGACCATGGACACGATCCAACAGGTCCAGAGCCATCTGCTGGCGCATCAATACGAAGGGCTGATCGAAAAGTCCCAACTGCGCGGCAAGGGTAAGAAACGTGGCAGGAAGGGACCCGCTCGTCGATGAATATCATTCTTCTTGGGCCCCCGGGGGCCGGTAAAGGGACGCAAGCGCGCCACCTGGTCGAAACACGCGGCATGGTTCAGCTGAGCACAGGAGACATGCTGCGCGAAGCCAAGACCTCGGGTACCGAGATGGGCCAGAAGGTTGCGGCGATCATGGATGCAGGCAAGCTGGTCACGGATGAAATCGTGATCGGCCTGATCGAAGAGAAGCTGACCAGCGAAACAGGCGCCGGTTTCATCTTTGACGGTTTCCCCCGTACGCTGGCGCAGGCCGATGCACTGGCAGCGTTGCTAACCAAGCTGGGTCAGTCGTTGCATACCGTGATTGAGATGCGCGTCGATGACGAAGCGCTGGTGGACCGTATCACGGCACGTTCGACCTGTGGCGGATGTGGTGAGGTCTACAATGACAACACCAAACCGATCCCGGCGGATGGCAAATGCACCAATTGTGGCAAGGAAAATGATTTCCAGCGCCGCGCGGATGACAACGAAGACAGCCTGCGCACGCGTCTGATGGAATACTACAAAAAGACGTCGCCACTGATCGGTTATTACTATGCCAAGGGCGATCTACGCCCGGTCAATGGCTTAGCCGATATCAAGGAAGTCACTGCCTCGATTGAGGCGATTCTTGGCTGATGTCAGGTAGGGGCTTGACGGCCCCACCAAAACCCCATATCGACCCACATCCCTATGGGAATCAAGACTGCAGGCGGGATTCGTCCCAAATGCCCCGACCACCTCGAATAATGCTGAACCCTCTGGCGGCACTGCCACGGTTAGGCGTTGTGAAAAAAGGTTCTGGAGTTACGGAACCGCAACGAAAAGGAAAGTGACACGTGGCACGTATTGCCGGCGTAAACATCCCGACTGCAAAGCGGGTACCAATCGCCCTCACCTATATCACCGGTATCGGAAACACCTCGGCCAAAGCGATCTGCGAAGCTGTAGGCATTGAAGCGCACCGTCGCGTCAACGAACTGTCCGACGCCGAAGTTCTGGCCATCCGTGAACATATCGATGCAAACTTCACCGTCGAAGGTGACCTGCGTCGTGAAGTTCAGATGAACGTCAAGCGCCTGATGGACCTAGGCTGCTACCGCGGTCTGCGTCACCGCCGCAACCTGCCGGTTCGCGGTCAGCGCACCCACACCAACGCTCGTACCCGCAAAGGCCCCGCAAAGGCCATCGCTGGTAAGAAGAAATAAGGGAGGGTCTGACTGATGGCACGTGACAAGACTCGCGTTAAGCGCAAAGAGCGTAAGAACATCGCATCGGGCGTCGCCCATGTGAATTCGACCTTCAACAACACCAAAATCCTGATCTCGGACGTACAGGGCAACGCCATCTCGTGGTCGTCTGCCGGTACCATGGGTTTCAAGGGTTCGCGGAAATCGACCCCCTACGCCGCTCAGATGGCTGCAGAAGACGCAGGCAAGAAGGCGCAGGAACATGGCGTCAAGACGCTGGAAGTCGAAGTTCAGGGCCCCGGTTCGGGTCGTGAATCGGCTCTGCGTGCGCTGGCTGCAGTGGGCTTCAACATCACGTCGATCCGCGACGTGACACCGATCGCTCACAACGGCTGCCGTCCGCCGAAGCGTCGTCGCGTCTAAGCGATTTTGAATTGAGCTGGGGCTGTGTTTTTTGCACGGCCCCAGCACGTCATTTTGAACCTCGGGCGTCTGCACCTTGTTGGTCATGGGGCGCGGACAGGAATGGAGGGATTACATGATCCATAAGAATTGGGCAGAATTGATCAAGCCGACCCAGCTGGAAGCCAAGCCGGGCAATGATCCCGCGCGTCAGGCGACATTGGTTGCCGAGCCGCTGGAGCGTGGCTTTGGTCTGACTCTGGGCAACGCGCTGCGCCGCGTTCTGATGAGCTCGCTGCAAGGCGCAGCCATCACCAGCGTCCAGATCGACAACGTCCTGCACGAGTTCTCCTCGGTTGCAGGCGTTCGTGAAGACGTCACCGACATCATCCTGAACCTCAAGGGTGTGTCGCTGCGCATGGAAGTCGAAGGCCCCAAGCGCCTGTCGATCAATGCCAAAGGCCCCGCAGTTGTCACCGCCGGTGACATCAGCGAAAGCGCCGGTATCGAGGTTCTGAACCGCGATCACGTCATCTGCCACCTGGACGATGGCGCCGACCTGTTCATGGAACTGACCGTCAACACCGGTAAAGGTTATGTCTCGGCTGAGAAGAACAAGCCAGAAGATGCACCTATCGGCCTGATCCCGATCGATGCGATCTACTCGCCGGTCAAAAAGGTTGCCTATGACGTTCAGCCGACCCGCGAAGGTCAGGTTCTGGACTATGACAAGCTGACCCTGAAGATCGACACCGACGGTTCGATCACCCCGGAAGACGCGCTGGCCTTCGCCGCTCGTATCCTGCAGGACCAGCTGTCGATCTTCGTTAACTTCGACGAGCCGGAATCGGCTGGCCGCCAGGACGAAGACGATGGTCTGGAGTTCAACCCGCTGCTGCTGAAGAAAGTAGACGAGCTGGAACTGTCGGTCCGTTCGGCAAACTGCCTGAAAAACGACAACATCGTTTACATCGGCGATCTGATCCAGAAAACCGAAGCTGAGATGCTGCGCACCCCGAACTTCGGCCGCAAGTCGCTGAACGAGATCAAGGAAGTGCTGTCCGGTATGGGTCTGCACCTCGGCATGGATGTCGAGGACTGGCCGCCCGACAACATCGAAGATCTGGCAAAGAAATTCGAAGACGCGTTCTAAGCGCGTCTTCCCCAATGCCCGGGCTTCCGGGGACTGTATGGGCGCTGATGCCCCAAGGAGAGCCGGTGACACGCATCGCCGGCCAGACAAAGCAAAACGCGAAAGAAGGAATTGAAAAATGCGTCACGCACGTGGTTACCGCCGCCTGAACCGTACTCATGAGCACCGTAAAGCTCTGTTTGCGAACATGGCTGGCTCGCTCATCGAACATGAGCAAATCAAAACGACTCTGCCCAAGGCAAAAGAACTGCGCCCGATCATCGAAAAGCTGGTCACTCTGGGCAAGCGCGGCGACCTGCACGCCCGCCGTCAGGCCGCAGCACAGCTGAAAGAAGACAAAGACGTCGCGAAGCTGTTCGAAGTTCTGGGCCCCCGCTACGCCGAGCGTCAGGGCGGTTATGTCCGCATCCTGAAAGCTGGCTTCCGCTATGGTGACATGGCTCCGATGGCGATCATCGAATTCGTTGACCGTGACATTGACGCCAAAGGCGCGGCCGACAAGGCCCGCGTTGCCGCCGAAGAGGCAGCAGACGAAGAATAAGAAAGCCCCGCTTTCTAAATATATAACCCCCGTGTCTCCGGATGCGGGGGTTTTTTGTCGGCAGATCTGCTTGCTCCTGACCTATTTGATCCACCCTTGTTCGCGATAGTATCGGACAGCGCCCGGATGCATGGGTGCGGGCAAGCTGTCGCGGATCATCTCAGACGGTTGCAGGCTGGACAGGGCAGGGTGCTCGTGGCCCAATTCGCTTAGGCTTTCAAAGGTGAATTTGACGAAAGCGTAGACATCCTCATCGGAAAACTCTGCACTGCTTAGAAATACTGCCTTGTAGCCAAAGGATTTCGTCGGTGCCGTTATACCTGTGTACGCGTTTGCAGGAATTGTTTCTTTGCTGAGCGCATCAGAACCCGCGACCAACTTGTCAATCGGTTGCCCAGACAGGTTTAGCAAGTGGATCGGGCAAGTGTGAGCTGTCTTTTGGATCAAACCGGACGGGTAACCAACAACTGCTGCCACGGCATCAATCTTTCCTGCGCACAGTGCGGAATATTGCGCTTTCATGTCCTTTGGTTTGACTGTTTGGAAAGAAGACACATCCCACTTCGCCGAGCTCGGGATTTGCTTGACTAAATGCGTCGCGGACTTGCCTAATCGGACACGCTTGCCGCTCAGGTCGCCAGCCGTGTAAATCCCAGCGTCTTTTCGGGCAACGATGGTCAAGGGTTCGCTATGAACTGAAAACAAGGACCGTAGAGCGGGGTTCGGACCTTTGGACTGAAAGTAGCCGCCGCCTTCCAATGCCTGTTTAGCCCAGTCTGACCGCGCTACGACGATATCAAATTTTCCACTTTGAAGTTTTGGAAGGTTTTCCGTCGGGCCATTCGTAGGCTTAGCCCGGCACTTGTAGCCGTTTATTTCTCGGTCCAAGGATTTGCAGATCAGATCACCGACGTGGAAATAGTACCCTCCCTTTCCACCTGTACCAACAGTCACTTTGATATCTGCAGCCTGAGAGGCAGGCGCGATTGATCCAATAAGTGCAGCGATAATCAAAAATGAAAAGCGAGGGAGAATGAGCATGTTCAGGCAAAAGGTTTTAAACACAATTCTTCCGTTTTTAGTAGCGGTTGTGGGGGCATGTTTCCTGCGCCGCCGCTGCCCGTCAATGCGAATTGTTGCCAGAATCGCAAACTTGGGTGATCCTTTAAGAAATTAAAGGATCGCAATATGTTTAGATATTTAATAATTGCGCTCGGGATTGGCGCATCCACAGCACTTTATGCGCAAGAGACGTCTGACGATACAGCGGCAGACGAAGACGTGTCGGCAGACCAATCTAATTTTCTGACGGATGCTGAGCTTCAAACTCTTGTTGCTCCGGTGGCTCTGTACCCGGACACTTTGCTCATCCAGATATTTGTTGCTGCCACTCAGCCGTTGGAGATCGTGAAGGCCGAGCGTTTCCTGTTGGACAACGCCGACCGTGATCCGGTCGAGTTGGAGCCGGAAATCGAAGCCATGGGCTGGGACCCTTCGGTCAGTGTACTTGCAACGGCTTTTCCCGAAGTTGTTGGACAGATGGCCACTCATATTGACTGGACTGAAACGATGGGCACCGCGATGTTGGCCCAGTCCGATGATGTAATGGACGCTGTTCAGGTTATGAGGGACCAGGCGATTGACAGTGGTGCTTTGGTCTCGGGTCCTGAACAAACCGTAGAGGTGGCCGAAGATGAAACAGTCGTCATCACGCCAACAAACACTGAGACAGTGTATGTACCCGAGTACAATCCTGAAACAGTCTACACCGGACCTTCGACCGGAGACATAGTGGGTACGGCTTTGCTGACATTTGGTGCTGTTGCCCTCATTGATGAAATTTTTGACGACGACGATGATTGGTACGACTATTGGGGTTGCCGGAATTGTGGGGGCTGGAATGGTCAACCCATCGTCCGGAACCCCGATATCGACATTGATGTCGACCGCAACGTCAATATCGACAACGTTGATCTTGGCGATCGAAAGGATATCGGATGGCAACCCGACCCTGATCGCAAAAAGCAGGCGCAGGATAAAATCTCGAACCACAAAAGGCCCGAAGGTGGCCGTGGCGATCTGCCGGTGAACCGCCCTGAAGGCCGAACGGACGAGTTGCGGGCGAAACTGAGCCGGGAATCCGGTGCTGCTGATATCAGCCGGGATGGCGCATCGCTGGATCGGGCAGCAGCGGTTGCCGCCGGAGCAGGTGCGGGAGCCGTCGCTGGCGGTGCTCTTGCCAATCGCGGCGGTGGAAAAAAGGACCTGCCACAAGTGAACCGAGGCAATGTCGACCGGGATAAAGCTGCGGCCAAACAGCAAGCCGTCGACCGTACCAAGCAAAGACCAGATGCTGCGAAAAAGCCTGTTAAACAAAAACCTCAGGCCGCCAAGAAACCTCAGGCGAAGAAAACGACGACGACTCAGCGCAAACAATCTGCGTCGAAAGGTAAGGCGATGAAGAAACAGGCGTCAGGGAAGAGAACCCACAGCGCGTCCAATCGCGGCCACGCCGCCAAAGGAAAGCGGAGACGGTAAGATGCGTAATTCGGTTTTTTCTATTGTATTTATTGCTGCAACTGCGGGTCCGGCACTTTCAGATGGGGCTCGGTTTGATACGCCGCAGACCGCCTTGGATACCTTTGTCGATGCCCTGAGGGCGGATGATCAGAACAAGTTATTGGAAATTTTCGGACCCGAGGCCGAAGACCTGATTGGGACAGGTGATCCCGTCGAGGACCGGGAAAGGCGGCAAGAAGTGCTTGGCATGTACGCCGAGGGTTATCGCTTTCAGCCAGAGGATGAAGGGGTTGTTATCCTGCTGGGCGAAGACAGCTGGCCTTTCCCGATCCCCATTTCCCGCGGGGAAGACGGTTGGCATTTCGATCTCGAAGCTGGGATTGAAGAGCTCTCGGCCAGAGAGATTGGTTTGAACGAACTGGATGTCATCGAATTGCTTGAGGCTTACGTCGATCTTCAGGCCGCGTTCAGGCTGGTCGATCACAATGGCGATGGCGTGATGGAATTTGCTCAGACGATCATTGCGGATCCGGGTGTCAGAAACGGGCTGTTCTGGCCCGAAGAAGACAGCTTTGTCGGTGCAGCGCTGGCCCGAGCTGCCGCGTCGGGTTGGAGTGATGGCGAGGCAGACTATGACGCCGAGCCCTTTCTTGGATATTACTACACCGTCTTGCAGGGGCAGGGTCCAAACGCTCCGGGAGGGGCGTATTCCTATTTTGTCGGCGATAAGTTCGTTGCCGGGCATGCGCTGTTGGCGGTCCCGTCGGACTACGGTGAAACCGGAATCCATTCATTTCTGGTGGGTGAAAACGGGATCGTCTATGAGGCGGATTTTGGTCCCGATACACTCGAGCGATTGGCTGAAATCTCAACCTATGATCCCGGTCCGGATTGGTCGCCGGTCGAGTGATGAGTTGAGTTAAACTTTGAGTCTGCGTTTGTCACCAACCATGCCAATCGCCGAGGGATTACCTTGCTGGGCACATGTCTGCACGGTCTTCTGAACCGACTGCCGCCGGAAGCTTGCATTACGTTTCACGTGGGCGCATATCCAACTCAACTCTGAAAGTTGAGGTCACTATGTTCCGCGCGACACTTATCGCTTTTTCCTTCGTATGCGCTTCGGCTGCCATTGCGGAAACCCGTGTGCCGCAGTCGCAAGCCGAGATATCGTTGGGTTTTGCCCCGGTGGTCAAAGAGGCCTCGCCTGCGGTCGTCAATATCTATGCCAAGATCGTTCGGCAGGGGCGTTCAAACCCGTTCTTCTCGGACCCGTTCTTTCAGGATTTCTTTGGCGGTGGCTTTGCTGAACCGCGTCCACGGGTGCAGAACTCTCTGGGATCGGGTGTGATCCTGTCCGCGGACGGCTATGTGGTGTCGAACTATCACGTGGTCGGGACGGCCACCGAAATTCGAGTGGTGACGACAGACCGGCGCGAATATTCGGCCCAGGTCGTGCTGGGTGACAAGGAGAGCGATATCGCCATTTTGCGCCTTGAAGAGGCCGAAGACCTTCCGTTCCTGCAATTGCGCGACTCGGATCATGTCGAGGTGGGTGAGCTAGCCTTGGCCATTGGCAACCCCTTTGGGGTCGGGCAGACCGTGTCGTCGGGCATCATATCGGGGCTTGCCCGAACCGGGGCTGCAACCGGTAACGCGCGAGGTTATTTCATTCAGACAGACGCGGCCATCAATCCGGGGAACTCGGGTGGCGCGTTGATCGATGTGAACGGCGACCTGATCGGGATCAACACCGCGATCCTGACCCGTTCGGGCGGCTCAAACGGTATCGGCTTTGCGATTCCGGCCAATCTGGTGGCCGAGTTCCTGCGACAGGCGCAGCAGGGCAATGAAAGATTTGTAAGCCCTTGGGCCGGAATGGCAGGCCAGCACATGAGCGCCGATATCGCCGAGTCGCTGGGTCTGGTGATCCCTATGGGCGTGGTGATCTCTGACTTGCACCCGCTCAGCCCATTGGCTGAGGCCGGGCTGCGTGTCGGTGACGTGGTAACCCATGTGGATGGGGATGAGGTGAACTCTCCGGCAGAGATGAAGTTCCGCATGTCCGTGGCTGGTGTCGGCGGCACCTCGGTTGTGACACGGCTGCGCGGTGATGAAAACGCCGAGGTTGAGGTAGCTCTGATCAAGGCTCCCGATCATCCAGCGGCCGAAGAAACGACGCTAGATGAACAAACGGTAATGCCTGGCCTGACCATTTCGCGCATTAACCCGGCGGTGATTGCGCGAATGGGGCTGGCGCTGTCCCAGACGGGTGTGGTCGTGGTGGATGCGGGGCGATATGGCGGTCGCTCCGGTTTGCGTGTGGGGGATGTGGTCAACAGCATCAATGGCGCGCAGATTGAAACCCCCGGCGATGTTGTTGATGCTCTGACCAACCCGGGGCGCAGGCTGACCTTGGATATCGTGCGCGGGGGACGCTCGGTTTCCCTGCGGTTCAGGCTGTAAATTCGTGAGCGACCTTTTCGATACCGGGGCTGCCGAGCCTGCGCCGTCTGCCCATCGCCCTCTGGCGGATCGGTTACGACCGAAGACGCTGGCCGACGTGATCGGGCAGGAACAGGTCTTGGGGCCGGACGCGCCGCTGGGTGTTATGCTGGCCTCGGGCAGCTTGTCGAGTCTGGTGTTCTGGGGGCCTCCGGGTGTGGGGAAAACCACGATCGCGCGGTTACTGGCGCAAGAGACTGATCTGCATTTTGTACAGATCAGCGCGATCTTCACCGGCGTGCCGGATCTGAAGAAAGTGTTCGAGGCCGCCAAGATACGCCGTCAGAACGGGCAGGGCACGCTGCTGTTCGTGGATGAGATTCACCGGTTCAACAAAGCCCAGCAGGATGGCTTTCTGCCGCATATGGAGGACGGCACGATCCTGTTAGTCGGAGCCACGACCGAGAATCCGTCTTTTGAGTTGAACGCCGCTGTGCTGAGCCGGGCGCAGGTGCTGGTGCTGGAACGACTTAGTCTGGCCGATCTGGAACGTCTGACTCAACGTGCGGAAAAGGAATTGGACCGCGCCCTGCCACTGAACGGTCCCGCCCGTGAGGCGCTGCAAGAAATGGCCGACGGTGACGGGCGCGCGCTGCTGAACTTGATCGAGCAGGTCGCGGCGTGGAAGGTCGATGCGCCGCTGGACCCGGATGCGCTGTCGACCCGGCTGATGCGTCGGGCGGCGAAATACGACAAATCCGGGGATGAGCATTATAATCTGATCTCGGCCCTGCACAAATCAGTGCGTGGGTCGGACCCGGATGCTGCGCTTTATTGGTTTGCCAGGATGCTGACGGGCGGAGAAGATCCGCGCTACCTGGCGCGTCGGATCACGCGGATGGCGGTCGAGGATATCGGATTGGCCGACCCACAGGCACAGGCGATCTGCCTGCAATCGTGGCAGACCTATGAACGCCTAGGTAGCCCCGAGGGCGAGCTGGCGCTGGCGCAGGCGCTGGTTTATCTGGCTTTGGCCCCGAAATCGAACGGGGCCTATGTCGGATACAAAGCCGCAATGCGACTGGCCAAGCAGTCGGGCAGTGAGCCTCCACCCAAGCATATCCTGAACGCGCCGACCTCGTTGATGAAGGATCAGGGCTATGGCGCGGGCTATGCCTATGATCATGATGCCGAGGATGGGTTTTCAGGCCAGAACTACTTTCCGGACGGTATGGAGCGACCCGAATTGTACCAGCCGGTCGAACGAGGGTTCGAACGCGAGTTGAAAAAGCGGCTGGACTATTTCGCCAAGTTGCGGGCGCAGCGGAACGGCTAAGGCCTGCTTGACTCTTTGCCCTTTGCACGCCACAGACGCGCATGTTTTCTAAGGCACGTACAGACAGGTTTACCGCGCAGAACATCTGCGCGACGCAGGGGATATCGGCATGAGCGGCGTACAGATGATCACCGTGGCAGAGGGTGATGGCGACCAGCGGCTGGACCGGTGGCTGCGCCGCCTGTTTCCGCATGTCAGCCAGGGGCGCATCGAAAAGATGTGTCGCAAGGGTGAGCTGCGGGTTGAAGGCGGACGGGTCAAGGCTTCGACCCGGCTCGAGGCCGGTCAGGTTGTGCGCGTGCCGCCGCTGCCCGATGCGGATCACAAGCCAGCCGAGGTCAAGCGCCGCATCTCGGATGCGGATGCCAAGATGATCCAGTCTTGTGTTATTTATCGCGACGAACACGTGCTGGCGTTGAACAAACCGCATGGCCTGCCGGTGCAGGGCGGCAGCGGTCAGACTCGCCATGTGGACAGCCTGTCCGAGGCACTGCGGTTCGGCTATGACGAGAACCCTCGCCTTGTGCATCGGTTGGACAAGGACACGTCAGGCGTTTTGCTGTTGGCCCGCACGCGCGAGGCCGCAAAAGGGCTGACCGCCGCGTTCCGTCACCGTGATACGCGCAAGATCTACTGGGCCTTGGTGGCCGGGGTGCCGACCCCCTACCTGGGTGAGATCAAGACCGGGCTGGTCAAGGCCGCGGGCCACGGCAAGCAGGGCGAAGGCGAAAAGATGATCGCCGTACATATGAACGAGGTGAACGACACGCCCGGCGCGAAAAGGGCGCATACGCTTTACGCGACGCTATATCGAGTCGCAGGGCGCGCCGCCTGGGTTGCGATGGAGCCGATCACAGGCCGTACGCATCAACTGCGCGCGCATATGGCAGCCATTGGCCATCCGATCATCGGTGACGGTAAATACGGCGGCTCGGGGCAGGAGAATCTTGGCGATGGCTGGGGCGCGCAGCTTGGCGGTATCATCAGCAAGAAATTGCACCTGCACGCGCGTCAGGCTTCATTTCAGCATCCGGTGACGCGGAAGACAATCACGGTGACCGCACCTTTGCCCGATCACATGAAGCACAGTTGGGACACGTTCGGCTGGACCGAAGACCTGGCTGACAACGATCCCTTTGAGGCGCTGCAATGAGCGCACCGCTGCGTTTGGTGCTGTTCGACGTAGACGGCACTTTGGTTGACAGTCAGGGCAGTATCGTGGCGGCGATGACCGCCAGTTTCGATGCACACTCCCTGCCGGTGCCCAAGCGGGATGCAATCCTGTCTATTGTGGGCCTGTCCCTTCCGGTAGCCATGGCGCGATTGGCGTCGGAACATTCCGACACGGTTCAGCAGCGTTTGGTTGATGGCTACAAGCAGGCCTATCATGCGCATCGGCTGGAACAGGGGGCGGCCAGTTCGCCGCTCTATCCAGGGGCGCTGGATGCGATTGAGGCGCTACATGCGGTGCCCGAGGTTCTGCTGGGCGTGGCTACCGGGAAATCGCAGCGTGGACTGGACGCCTTGATCGAGGCGCACGGGCTGGAGCGGTACTTTGTGACCCGGCAGGTGGCGGATCACCACCCGTCGAAACCGCATCCGTCGATGGTCGACACAGCGCGCAGCGAAACCGGGGTGGAGGCGGCCAACACGGTCATGATCGGTGATACACAGTTCGACATGGACATGGCCCGCGCCGCTGGTGTGGCTGGCATTGGCGTGGCCTGGGGTTATCACGAGCGGTCCGCTTTGAGCGGTGCCACTAGCATAATCGAAACTTTTGAGCAGCTGCCTCGTGCGCTGGACGATATCTGGACCTGAAGACATGAGCGACTGGAAACCGAAACGATTTTGGACCGAGAGTGCGGTGGTTGATGCCGAGGGCGGCTATACCGTGGAACTGGATGGTCGCAGTGTGAAAACTCCGGCCAAGGCCACCCTGATCCTGCCGACCCGTGCCATGGCTGAAGAAGTGGCGGCGGAATGGGACGCGCAGGATAAAGAGGTCGACCCGACCTCGATGCCGTTCACACGATCGGCAAATGCCGCCATCGACAAGGTTCGCCGTCAACACGCTGAGGTTGCGGACATGCTGGCCGACTACGGCGATTCGGATCTGCTTTGTTATCGCGCGGCCCACCCGCAAGAGTTGCAGGAGCGTCAGGCCGAGCAGTGGGACCCGGCATTGGACTGGGCCGCCGAGGTGCTTTTGGTTCGACTGCAATCCGTGGTCGGCGTGTTGCATCAGCCCCAACCACCTGAAGCTCTGACCGCCCTCAGGCAACGTGTTCATGCACTTAGCGATTTTCAACTGGCTGCTTTCCACGACCTTGTAAGCCTGTCTGGGTCGCTTATTCTGGGATTGGCTGCCGCCCAAAACTGGCGCACAGCCGAAGAAATCTGGAATATTTCAAGGTTGGACGAACTTTGGCAGATCGAGCAATGGGGCCATGACGATGAAGCCTTCGCAGCCGCAGAAGTCAAAAAAGCCGCCTTTTTGCACGCAAAACGGTTCTTTGACCTCTCGAATTGAACCTTCAGCGCCTGATTTTACAACCTCGGATGAGGCATCTCTGAATTGACTCATCGTTTTCCCTGATCCTGCCCTTGACGTTTGTTTATGAATGCGACCAAACTCGTGCCCACTAAAGGGGAGACACCTTTGGGGAAACCTTTCTGGTGCCAGAGGTGCCGGACAGAACCGTCCCTGGAGTGGGGCGGACAATCAGGAAGAGGTAAAAATGAAAAAATCCGTAATCTTGGGCGTGGCAACCATCGCCGCGCTGGCTGCTGGTGCAGCTGCGGCGGGGACCGTCGATGATGTCAAAGCACGCGGTAAACTGAACTGCGGCGTGGCAACCGGCGTACCCGGCTTTGCCAGCCCGGATGCCAACGGCGAATGGCAGGGTTTTGACGTGGCCGTGTGCCGCGCAGTCGCAGCCGCCGTTCTGGACGATCCGTCCGCTGTCGAATTCATTCCGACCACCGGTAAAACACGTTTTACCGCTCTGGCTTCGGGCGAGATCGACATGCTGGCTCGTAACACCACCTGGACCTTCAGCCGCGATGTGGACTTGAAGTTCGAATTTGTGGGCGTCAACTACTATGATGGTCAGGGCTTCATGGTTCCCAAGGCGCTGGGCGTCAGCTCGGCCAAGGAACTGGATGGCGCAACCGTCTGCATCCAGACTGGCACCACCACCGAGCTCAACCTGGCGGACTTTTTCCGCATCAACAACATGAGCTATGAGCCGGTTCCGATCGAAACTAACGCCGAAGCGCAGCAGCAGTATCTGGCTGGTGCCTGTGACGTCTATACAACAGACGCATCCGGCCTAGCGGCTACCCGCGCCACGTTTGAAAACGCTGGTGATCACGTGATCCTGCCCGAAATCATCTCGAAAGAGCCGCTGGGCCCGCTGGTCCGTCACGGCGATCACGAGTGGGGCGATGTGGTTCGCTGGACCCTGAACGCGCTGATCGCGGCGGAAGAACTGGGCGTGACCTCGGCCAATATCGACGAACTGTCGAGCGGCCCCGGCGACAACCCGGAAGTGAACCGTCTGCTGGGTACCGAAGGTACTCTGGGTGAGATGCTGGGTCTGGATGCGACCTGGGCACAGCGCGCGATCAAGGTGGGCGGCAACTACGGCGAAGTGTTTGCCAAGAACATCGGTGAGGAAACTCCGATCGGTCTGGCACGCGGCCTGAACGCACAGTGGACCGATGGCGGTCTGCTATATGCACCGCCGTTCCGCTAAAATCCACGGAATAGGGCGCAGGGCAACCTGCGCCCTTTTTCCTTAAATAAGAAACACTCCCGGATAGATTGAGCGAAGACCAACTTCGCCGGTTAAAAGCGGGATGCACGGGGAAAAAAATAGGTCATGACGACAATCACTGACCCGCCGAAGGAGCACTTCCGGCTGTCCATGCTCCTTTACGATACGCGGTATCGATCTGCGACCATTCAGGTCATAGCGATGATCGGTTTCATGCTTCTGGCAGCCTGGATTATTAGCAACACCATTCAAAACCTCGAAACGCTGGGCAGAACTGTCGGGTTCGGTTTTTTCAGCGAGCCGTCGAGTTATGACATCAACCAACGCCTGCTGGAATACGACTCGCGCGATACCCATTTGCGTGCGGCCTTCATAGGCTTGCTGAACACGCTTGTTGTCGCGGTTCTGGGCTGTATCACGGCAACGATCATCGGCGTCATGGTTGGTGTTCTGCGTCTGTCGAACAACTGGCTGATCGCGCGGATCATGACGGTTTATGTCGAAATGTTCCGCAACGTTCCGGTTCTGCTTTGGATCGTGTTCGCCATGGCGATCCTGATCGAAAGCCTGCCAGCACCACGTGCGTTCCGGGGTGAGAATCCAGAAGCCACAATGGATCTGTTCGGCACGGTCGCTGTGACCAACCGCGGGGTCTATATCCCCGAATTCCTGTTTTCGCGCGGTTTGGGTGACATCCACCTGTTCGGCACGTCGAGCTTGCGGTTTGATGTTTCTCTGGACCTCGTAGCGTTCCTAATTGTCCTTGGCGGCAGTATTTTTGCTATGCGCAAGGTGTCGGCCTGGGCCAATGCCACGCAGGAACAGACGGGCGATCGTCCAACCATTTGGCACATTCAGCTGGGCCTGCTGTTCGTCCCATCTGCCATCCTTTTGACTGTGCTGGGCTTCCACCTCGGCTATCCCGAATTGAAGGGCTTCAACTTTACCGGCGGCACCCATTTGCGGAACTCGCTGATTGCCCTCTGGCTGGCCCTGTCGCTGTACACTGCGGCTTTCATCGCCGAGATCGTGCGTGCCGGTATTCTGGCCATCTCTAAAGGCCAGACCGAGGCCGCATCTGCACTGGGCCTGCGCCCGGGTCGGACCATGCGCCTTGTGATCCTGCCGCAGGCGCTGCGGGTGATCATCCCGCCGATGATCTCGAACTATCTGAACCTGACCAAGAACTCGTCACTGGCGATTGCGGTCGGATATATGGACATCACGGGGACCCTAGGTGGCATCACCATGAACCAGACCGGGCGTGAGCTGGAATGCGTTCTGCTGCTGATGCTGGTCTATCTGACCATCTCGTTGAGCATTTCGGCGGTGATGAACTGGTACAACAACCGTGTCAAACTGGTGGAGCGGTAATATGAGTGATGTTTCATTTGTCCGCACGGAAATGTTGCCGGAAAAGGCTCCGCCCGCATCCGAAGTGGGTGTGCTGGGCTGGATCAGGCATAACCTGTTCTCAAGCTGGCTCAACGCCATCCTGACCATAGTGTCGCTGTTCTTCATCTACTATGTGCTCTCGAACATCCTGGCATGGACGTTCCAATCCGTTTGGAACGCCAATTCCCTGTCGGAGTGTCGTGAGATCATGATGGCGACATGGGGCGATACCCACGGTCATGCTTGCTGGGGTGTTATCAAGGACCGGTGGCTACAATTGCTGTACGGTTTTTATCCGCCTTATCCGGCGCATCCGGACGCAACATGGTCTAATCCGCCAGAAACTGGCGCGTGGCCGGCCTATTTCCGTCCAAACCTGACCTTCATCCTGTTGCTTGTTGCGATTGCGCCTGTGCTGTTCACTAAAGTTCCGCGCAAACTGCTTTTCGTGACGGCGGCCTACCCGTTCCTGCTGCCTTGGTTGATGTGGGGCGGCAGCATCTGGGGACCGCTGATGGTCGCCGCTGGGTTTGCCATTGGATATCTTGCATACAAGTTTGTGCTCCCAGTCGCAGGTTCACTGATAGCGATGATCGTTGCGGTCGCGCTGCCAATTCTTTGGTGGTTGTTTGCTGCTGGTTCGGTTGCTGACGCGATCAACTCTGTCATTCCGATTGGCATTGCCTCAGTAGAAAGTCGTGACTTTGGTGGCTTCATGCTGGCGATCCTGTTGGGGGTTGTCGCCATCGGTGTCTCATTGCCCATCGGTATCGTACTGGCACTGGGTCGTCAGTCGGATCTGATGATCGTTAAGTATCTGTGCGTGGGCTTTATCGAATTCATCCGTGGCGTACCGCTGATCACCCTGCTGTTCGTGGCCTCGCTGCTGTTGAACCTGTTTCTGCCGCCGGGTACCAATTTTGACATCATCCTGCGGGTGATGATCATGATGACCCTGTTCTCGGCCGCCTATATGGCCGAGGTAATCCGGGGTGGTCTGGCAGCTCTGCCACGCGGTCAGTACGAGGGGGCCGACAGTTTGGGCCTGAACTACTGGCAGGCGCAACGGCTGATCATCATGCCACAGGCTCTGAAAATCTCGATCCCGGGCATCGTGAGCACGTTCATCGGTATCTTCAAGGATACCACGCTGGTTTCGATCATCGGTCTGTTCGACGTGATCGGCCTGACCAACGGCATCCGCGCCGATACCGCCTGGAATGGCGTCTACTGGGAACTGTTTGCCTTTATCGGCGTTCTGTTCTTCGTCGTCTGCTTCTCCATGTCCCGTTATTCCATGTACCTGGAGCGCAAGCTTCAGACTGGCCACCGTTAAGGAGTTCAACGCATGTCTCAACTTGCTGTAGAACGTGAAATCGACCGCACGAAGATGCAGGTGAGCGACGAGGTCGCCATCGAGATCACCAACATGAACAAATGGTACGGGTCCTTCCACGTGCTGCGCGACATCAATCTGACCGTCAATCAGGGCGAGCGGATCGTTATCGCGGGGCCGTCGGGATCGGGTAAGTCCACTCTGATCCGCTGTCTCAACGCGCTGGAGGAACACCAGCAGGGCAGGATCGTCGTGGACGGAACGGAACTGTCGAATGACCTGAAAAACATCGACAAGATCCGGTCTGAGGTTGGCATGGTGTTCCAGCACTTCAACCTGTTCCCGCATCTGACCATTCTGGAAAACTGCACGCTGGCCCCGATCTGGGTGCGCAAGACGCCCAAGAAAGAGGCCGAAGAACGTGCGATGCATTTCCTGGAAAAGGTGAAGATCCCCGAGCAGGCCGACAAGTATCCGGGTCAGCTTTCGGGTGGTCAGCAGCAGCGTGTGGCGATTGCGCGCTCGCTCTGCATGATGCCGCGGATCATGTTGTTTGATGAACCGACATCGGCGTTGGACCCCGAGATGATCAAAGAGGTGCTCGACACCATGATCGAGCTGGCCGAGGAAGGCATGACCATGTTGTGCGTGACCCACGAGATGGGCTTTGCCCGTCAGGTCGCCAACCGCGTGATCTTTATGGATGCCGGTCAGATCGTGGAACAGAACGAACCGGAAGAGTTCTTCAACAATCCGCAGAGCGAACGGACCAAGCTGTTCCTCAGCCAGATTCTGGGACACTGATACCGGCGAAATTGTCGAAAAGGCGGGGTTTTGCCCCGCCTTTTTTTTCATTCCAGCAACTCGCGCGGAATGACAAAGGCTTGAACGTTGCCGCTGTGCCACTGAACATGTGCCCAGTCGTCGATGTCGAACCGGATCACGGTCGTGGCGCAGGTCGGGTAGTCGTGGAACCGTGCATGGTTGGGGGCCTGCCGGACGATACGGCTGGCAAAGGCGGCAATGCCGGGGTTGTGACCCAGCATCAGCACCGTGGGTTCCGTGGCGCCTGACAGCTCGATCAGCATGTCTTCGGGGTCCGCATGATAGAGCGTGCGGTGAAAGCAGACCTTGTCCGCCCGCAACTTCATCCGATCCCACGTCTCGCGCGTGCGGGCCGAGGTTGAGCTCAGTACCTCATCGGGCAGCCAACCGTTGTTGCGTAACCACCCAGCAATCGCCGGGGCCGATTTGCACCCACGCTTGTTCAGGGGGCGGTCATGATCAGTAAGCGCCGGGCTGCCCCAACTGGATTTCGCGTGGCGGGTCAGGATCAGGGTACGGGTCATGACGGGTGAAACGCTCGCATATGGTGGGCGGATTGCTCCGGGTCGCGCTCTACGCCTGCGCTGAGCGGGCAGGACAACCGCGCAAGGCAGCCACCGGTCATGCAGGTTTGCCCTTCTGGCGTAGATAGATGAGCGTGACAGGCGGGCACGTCATAAAGATCTCGGGTGTTCAGCGCACCGACCGGGCAAGATGTTGCACAGGGAGCCGGGCAATCTGTGCAAGGTGACGTGCTGCTGCCTTCGGGGATGTCGAATTCCCGCCCGAAATGCAGCGCCCCTCGGAATGAGATCATCATACCCACTGTATCATGCACCAAAGCGCCAACCGGGCTGCTGAAGGTGCGCCCGGATTTCAGCGCCCAGTCGATGAAGGGCGCATAGGGTGGTCCGCCAAACGGAAAATGTGCCTGAGCGCCCAAATCCTGTGCCATCTGCCCGATGACGCGGCTGGACCAGCGGTCCACCGGGTCGGGGCCTGACCATTCTGCGGACGCTTTCAGGACAGGCCAGAAGGCCGCACCCGCGCCCAAAAGAACCAGAGTTCCCCCGTCCAGACCCTTGGCACCACTTAGTCGTGGATGCGTCGCGCCCATGACGATCAGGCCCGCTTGATGCGCCGCGCGCATGACCCAGCCATAGCTGATTGCTGCCGCGTAAGAGGATGGTGGGGGATGTCCGGTCATCTCTCCTCTGCGGGTTACGTCAATCGGGCCGGATCAGCGAACCAGCACCATGTTCGGTGAACAGTTCCAACAATACGGCGTTGGGTGCACGCCCGTCCAGAATGACCACTGCGCGGACACCGCTGTGCAGCGCGTCCAGTGCGGTCTCGGTCTTGGGGATCATGCCGCCCGCAATGGTGCCATCCATTGTCATTTCGCGGATCTGACCGGCTTTTAGCTCGGTCACAACCTCACCGCTTGCGTTCTTCACACCCGAGACGTCGGTCAGCAGCAACAGTCGGTCTGCCTTAAGCGCTGATGCGATTGCTCCGGCTGCGGTATCGCCATTGATGTTGAATGTCTCGCCGTTCGTGCCCGCACCCAAAGGGGCGATGACAGGGATTACATCATGCGCGAAAAGGTTGTGCAGAATGGCCGGATCCATCTGAGACGGAGAGCCGACAAACCCAAGCGAAGGATCGGCCTGATCGCAGACAATCAGGTTGGCGTCCTTACCGGACAAACCCACCGCTTTGCCACCCTGACCATTGATCGCCTGCACGATGCGCTTGTTCACGAGGCCGGACAGCACCATCTCGACCACTTCCACGGTGGCCTTGTCTGTCACACGCTTGCCGTTGACGAATTCGGACTGGATATCCAGCTGTTTCAGCATCGCGTTGATCATTGGTCCGCCGCCATGCACGACCACCGGGTTTACACCGACCTGGCGCATCAGAACGACGTCGCGGGCAAAGCTTTCCATCGCTTCGTCGCTGCCCATGGCATGACCGCCAAGTTTGATAACGACGATTGCCCCATCATAGCGCTGCAGATAGGGCAATGCGCTGTTCAAGGTGGCTGCGGTGGCGATCCAGTCCCGGTTCATATCTCGTGTCTTCATGGCTGCTTATCCCTCTGGCATCCTGTGTTAGGGCCTTTGAAGGGTGGTGCCAAGACCGGATAGCGAATATCCTCGGATCGCGGAGAAGCAAATAACCATCAAGGGAACACTACAACACAAAACTCCCTTATAGTGCTCGGGGACATCGCCAGCCTACGACCGCAGGATTGGTGTGGGGCCGACCGGCCGGATTATTCCAAATGGGCGATAATCGACCGCAAGGTGGGAATGCCGTCCCCTTTTTCAGACGAGGTCAGTACAATTTCCGGGAAGGCTGCGGGATGTTTCGACAGTGCTCCGCGCACTTGCTCCAGCACCTTTTCCCGATCCTTGGCTTTGACCTTGTCAGCCTTGGTCATAACGCATTGAAAGGTCACGGCGCTGGTGTCCAGCAGCTTCATGATCTCGGCATCGACGGGTTTCACCCCGTGGCGCGAGTCGATCAGGACAAAGGCCCGGCGCAGAGTTTGACGGCCGCTCAGGTATTGCTTCAGCAGCCTTTGCCACTTTTCGACCACCTTGACCGGCGCGTTGGCGTAGCCATAGCCGGGTAGGTCGACCAGATACAGCTCGGGGCCTTGGGTGAAAAAGTTGATCTCTTGCGTGCGGCCCGGCGTGTTTGAGGCACGCGCCAGCCCCTTGGTGCCAGTCAGCGCGTTGATCAGGCTGGATTTGCCCACGTTTGAACGACCCGCAAAACAGACCTCTAGCCGGTCAGGCGCTGGCAGGCCATTCATGGCCACGACCCCTTTGACGAACTCGGATTCGCCCGCAAACAGTTTGCGGCCACGCTCCAGCGCGAAATCATCGGGGTTTTCGACCAAGGGAAAGGGGAGGGTGCTCATAACAGATCTACCTTATCGCCAACCGATATTGCGCCGCCTTCCTGAACCTCGGCATAGACGCCAAAATCCTGGTGGCCCCAGGTTTGCAGCGAGCCGAGCGTATCGGCGTCGCGTGTACCTGTGTCCGGGTTGGCCGTTGTTGCTAGGCATCGGGTGATCCGTTCGCGCACGCGGAATATGGTGCCCCCGATCCGCACGTCACGGCCCAGCCAGTCGAATTCTTCCCACGGCGGCAGGCCATCAAACCAGATATTCCCGCGCCAGCGAAGGGGTGAGAGCTCCTGACCCAGTTTTTGACTGACTGCACGATGCGAGGCCATGTTGCACAGGCTGACCGAAGGGTATTCGCTGTCGGTCATGCCGCGCCCCGGAACCCGGATGATCCGGGCCGACGCAGCCCGGTCCGCAGGCATCAGCGGTTTGACCCAGTCCAGAAAAGCTTGCTGTTCGCTGTCTGGTGCAAAGGTCAGGTCCGGACGATCCGGGTGGGACAATGTCAGTGTGTCGCCGCTTGATCGCGCCGAAATAGCCATCAACTGCGGAGCCTTCGCACCGCGGCTGAAATTGGCGCAAGGTACCCAGTCCGAACCATCCGCCTTGGACGCTTCATGCGCGACCGCCCAAACGCGATCCCCGGGCATGGTCTGCCCGGGGATTACGGTTACGGTCTGGACGGCTTCACGACCATGGCTTTTGATCGGATGCCGCCAAAGCTGGGTCACTTCAGCTGTCATTTATCATCCGTCTTTGGCGTGCGCTTAAAGCCGGATTTGATATTGCCGAATACGTCCGGCTTGTAGCCTTGGCTGCGCATGATCAAGTACTGTTGCGTGAACGTGATGGTATTGTTCGCGATCCAGTAGACCACCAGCCCGCTGGCAAAGCTGCCCAGCATGAACATGAATACCCACGGCATCCAGGCAAAGATCATCGCCTGCGTCGGGTCGGTTGGTGCCGGGTTCAGCTTCTGCTGCAGCCACATCGAGATACCCAGCAACAGCGGCAGGATACCGATAAAGATCAGCGCCATGATCGAGTCAGGCTGCGGACCGGCAAAGGGCAGCAGTCCAAACAAGTTCATGATCGAGGTCGGGTCCGGCGCGCTGAGGTCCTGGAACGGGCCGAACCAGGGGGCTTGGCGCAGTTCGATGGTGACAAAGATCACCTTATACAGCGAGAAGAAGATCGGGATTTGCATCAAGATTGGCAAACAGCCCGCGGCGGGGTTTACCTTTTCCTTCTTGTACAGCTCCATCATGCCCTGCTGCATCTTCTGCCGGTCGTCTCCTGCGGCCTCTTTCAGGGCCTCCATCTGTGGCTGCAATTCCTTCATCTTCGCCATCGAGACATAGGATTTATAGGCCAGCGGGAACAGGATCGCCTTGATGATCAGGGTCAGGCCGATGATGGACCAGCCCATGTTGCCGATCAGCGCGTTGATGTTGTGCAGCAGCCAGAAGATCGGCTTGGTCAGGAAAAAGAACCAGCCCCAGTCGATGCTGTCGATGAATTTCTGCACGCCTTCCGCTTGGTACTCGCGGATGGTTCCCCATTCCTTGGCTCCGGCAAACAATCGCGTCGTCACTTGCGCCGTTTCCCCGGCACCTACGGTCAGCGTCGGTGTCTTGATGTCGGCCTGATAGACTTTGTTCCGGGCGTTGAACGCAGCCGAAGAAGTGAACTGGGATCCCTGCTCGGGGATGAGCGTTGTCATCCAGTAGTGATCCGTGAACCCGATCCAGCCTTCATTCATGTTTTCGAATGTTTCGGACTCATCCTGTAGATCGCCATAATCGACTTCGGTGAGAGTGCCATCAGCCATGCTGATCAGGCCCTCATGCAGGATGAAGAAGTTTTTCAGGTCGGGAATGTCGCCATCTTCGCCAATACCATGGCGGGCAAGGATACCGTAGGGTGCCATCGCCACAGTAGCGTCGGATGCGTTCTCAACCGATTGGGTGACGGTGAACATATAGTTTTCGTCTACCGAGATCATACGGCGGAAGGTCAACCCCTTGCCGTTTTCCCATTTCAGGGTGATCGGCGTTTCAACGCCCAGCGTTTCACCCTCTTCAACCGTCCATTGCGTGTTCGGGCCGGGTACGTCTTCGCCTCCGACACCTGCGCCCGGAGCCCAGCCATACAGGGCGTAATAGGCGGATTCAGACCCGACCGGTGAAAGCAGGTCAACGATTGGTGCACCTTCGTCGATCGAAACTTTGTAGTCTTTCAGGAGCAATTCATCGATCCGGCCACCCGACAGCGACAGGCTGCCTTTCAGGCGCGGCGTGTCGATTTCGACCCGTGGAGCCTGATCCTCGGGCAGCGCTTCTTCGGTGGCAGTTGTCGTGCCACCTGCTGTCCCGGTGCCAGTGGCGCTGGGCGTCTGAACCTCATTGCCTTCGACGGCGGTAATCTCGGTCTGTTCCGATGTTGGCGCCTGTTCCGGAGGGGGGAACAGCACGAACCAAACAAGGATTACGAGAAAGCTGAGCGCGGTTGCAAGGATGAGATTCTTGTTCTGATCGTCCATTGGGGACAGCCACCTTAAGCAGTGAAACACACCCGGTGGGTTCAACAGAGTGCAGGCCCAAAGGTCAAGCGGAATCGCCTGTTATTTCGTCAGGGATCGCTTTTCTGTGGCGTAAATCAGCGATTAGGGGCCGGTCTTCCGGCCGATTTCGGGTATTCCGTTGACCTTGTTCTGATGCGCCGCCATCCAGTCCAGCGTCTTTTCGAAAGGCATCGGCTTGCCGATCCCGAAGCCCTGGACGTGATCGCATCCCAGTTGCGCCATCAGGGCATGTTCGCCCTTGGTCTCGACCCCTTCGGCAAGGGTCTCGACATTCAGACGTTCTGCCATGGTCAGGATGGCGCTGACCAGTTGTTGCTGGCTGGCATCGCGATCCGCCTTGGCGACAAAAGAGCGGTCAATCTTGATCCGCGAGACGTCAAATCGTTTGATCGACGCAATCGAGGCATGCCCGGTTCCGAAATCGTCCAGATCAATGCAACAGCCAAGCTCGGACATACTGAGCACGTTGCGTGTTATTACGTCATCTGGCTGGCGCGAGAATACGGTCTCGAGTATTTCGACCGCCAGCCGGTCCGGCGTCAGGTTGTTCTGATCCAGCTCCCATTTCAGGTGGTCTATCAGGGCCGGGTCCCGCAATTCCTCCGAGGAGAAGTTGACGCCGATCCGGGGCACGATAACCCCAGCGCGATCCCATTCACGCATAGCTTCAAAAGCGTGATGCCGCATCGCCTGGCCAAGTTTCCCCATCAATTCAGACTGTTCGGCAAAGGGCAGGAATACTTGTGGCCCCAACACGCCTTTCTGCGGATGTTCCCAACGGGCCAAAGCCTCAAACCCTGTGACGCGCCCGGTATCGGTCGAAATCTGAGGCTGAAACCAGGGCCGGATTTCACCGTTGTCCAACGCAGCTTCGAACTCCTTGCGTAGATTGGCTCGGATACGCGAGCGGCGGCGTGTTTCATTGGAATAGGCGCGGATGGTTGATGGGCCGTTCCGCTGGGCTTCATTCAACGCTGCTGAGGCCGCGTCAATCCAGTCTTCGTATCGCTCGTTTGACACATTGGACAGCAAACTGAAGCCGATCGAGCATGAGACATAGACCCCTGTACCGTTCAGTGTGAAGGGATCTTCGACCATTGCCTGAATACGTCCGGACATCTGAATACAGGCCTCAAGATCCAACTGATGGGATGGGCGCAGGCCGATTGCGATCTTATCCTGACCCAATCGGGTTGCGATGTCCTGCGTGCGAATAGCTGAAAGAATGCGGTGGCCAAACTGGTCAGCCAAGTGGTTGGCGGCAGCGTTGCCATGCAGATCCAGAAAATCCGAAAATTCATCTAGCGCGACAATTATGCAGGCCGATTCCGCTCCGCTGGAGGCGGAGGATTGGAAGATCCCCTCTAATTCGGTGGCAAATGTGTCGATCGCCATCATGCCGCCGGGCGGGCGGTTCTGCTGGCGAATATTGTCAGCCCGCTCTTCAAGCGCGGCTGCGCCCATGAATAGAACCGGCAGGCCAAGAGCGACGATCACCAGAGCCCTTTCGCCCCCCATCCAGAAGGCTGCAAGGCTGATGGCCGGAACAAAGGCCAGCGCTGCAGGGCCGTTCAGAGCTGAGGTAAGGGCGTGAAGAATGCGTTCGACTTTGATATGTTTCCACATCGGATTTCAGGGCCTCTACGTTGGACAAAGCACGTATTGGGCAACCGTAGAAAACCAATCTGAGTCAGACGTTAACGCAGCTGTGGAATCTCGTCTGAATTTTCGTCTTTTTTGCCGGGTTTCAGGGCAAGGTTCGCGAAATCGAACAGTTTAGGATCCAGAAGATGCGAGGGGCGCGCGTTGGTCAAAGCCCTGAACATCACCTGCCGTCGACCGGGGCTGTTCTTTTCCCACTGGTCCAGAATCTGTTTTACCTGTTGACGCTGTAACCCATCCTGACTGCCGCAGAGGTCGCAGGGGATAATGGGATAATTCATCGAAGTGGCGAATTTCGCGCAATCAGCCTCGGCTACGTGGGCCAAGGGGCGGAAGACGAACAAATCACCCTCTTCGTTCACCAGCTTGGGTGGCATTGTAGCCAGACGCCCACCGTGGAACAGGTTCATGAAGAACGTCTCGAGGATATCATCGCGGTGATGGCCCAGTACGACGGCGGAACAGCCTTCTTCCCGAGCGATCCGGTAGAGGTTGCCCCGGCGTAGTCGCGAGCACAGGGCGCAATAGGTACGGCCCTGCGGAACCTTGTCCATGACGACGGAATAGGTGTCCTGATATTCGATGCGGTGCGGTACGCCCATGCGCTCCAGAAACTCGGGCAGGACGGTGGCCGGGAAACCGGGCTGGCCCTGATCCAGATTGCAGGCCAGAAGGTCGACCGGCAGCAATCCACGCCACTTCAGCTCATAAAGAACTGCAAGCAGGGTATAGCTGTCTTTGCCGCCCGACAGACAGACCAGCCAGCGCGGCGGTTTGCCATCCTTATCATGGGCGGACGGGTCCACCATCCCATAGTGCTCGATGGCCTCACGGGTTTGGCGCACGATGCGTTTGCGTAACTTCTTGAACTCGGTGGTCGAGGGCGCGCCAGCAAAGAGCGGATGGATATCGTCAGCTTCGTCAAACATGCGCAGCCCCTACAATAGTTGGCGCAACCGGGCAAGATGTCGACCGGTTGCGGGGTCTAGTTCTTCTTTGTCCGGCTATCGGTGTCTGGCACAGGATCGTAGCCATCCCCGCCCCAAGGATGGCAGCGGCCAATCCGCCGTGCGGCGAGCCACGCGCCTTTGATCGCGCCGTGTTTCTCAAGCGCTTCCAGTGCATAGGCGGAGCATGTGGGTTGATAGCGGCAGTTAAACCCGACCCACGGGCTGAATATCAGCCGATAGGCCCGGACGGGCAGGGCCAAGATATGTGACAGCAGAGTCATTTCCGCGTGCTGTGGACCTTGCGCAGAGCATAGCGCAGATCGTCCAACAAAGCGTCGAACGGACGCGCGGCAGTCACTTCGGCGCGTCCGATCAGCACGTAATCCCATCCATCGCGGCCAGCCTCTGGCAAGACGGCCCGCGCGGCCTCGCGCAGGCGCCGTTTGGCGCGGTTGCGGGCCACGGCATTGCCGACCTTCTTGGAGCAGGTGAAACCGACGCGAATCCCCGTACCCTCATCCACAGCGCGCTTGCGGGCCTGCACCATCATGGATGTGGTGCCCTGCCTACGCGCACGGGCGGCTTTCAGGAAATCGGATCGTTTTTTAAGAACAGTCAGAGTTTCAGGCGCGCAAACGGACGCCGCCGGAGGCATATCCCCGGGGTGGTTCTTACCATCCTCAGGAGCCTCCGGCGGCGTCATGTTCATAACCTGATCGGTGAGCGGTTTACGCGCTCAGCGACTTGCGGCCACGTGCGCGGCGCGCGTTCAGGATCTTGCGGCCGGCCTTGGTGGCCATGCGCGCGCGGAAACCGTGGCGGCGTTTGCGAACCAGGTTCGAAGGCTGATAGGTGCGTTTCATCGCTCCGTCTCCAATCAATAGCGGTGGGGTGCGGCGCGGATTCGCCTGGCCCTAGTGTTCGAAGCCCGTCCTCTACTGGGTAGCGGGGGGTAAGTCAAACCCCTAGGTGGGGGTTTTGACGCCTTTTGCAACAATTCTGTAACCACAGCGTACGAAAGGTTTCAAAATGGCGGTTATACGGCCCTTACCCCTCACATTCGCTGCTGTAAACATCAAGGCCGCGTGAGGCCCCTGTTGTATTGGCCCGCGACGGCGCATGTTTGGGGCAGAATGAAACGTACGAAACCGGACAGCCTTATGAGCGATACAACTCAGGCCCCGCGCAGCGGGCTTGCGCGACATATTCCTTTGCTGGTGATTCTCGCCGTCGCTGCGGTGGGTTTTTTCACGCTGGGCGACTATCTGACCTTTGAGACATTGCGCGACAATCGCGAAGCGCTGTTGGCGTGGCGGGATGCAAATTATTGGTCAATGGCGGCTGCTTTCGTGGCCATTTATATTGTCATCGTTGCTTTTTCATTGCCGGGCGCTGCTGTGGCCTCGATGACTGGCGGGTTCTTGTTCGGTCTCTTCGCGGGCACGGTTTTCAATGTATTCGCAGCAACGGTCGGTGCTTCGGCCATCTTTCTCGCGGCGCGCTGGGGGTTGGGCGAATCCCTGACGGCGCGGCTGGAATCATCCGAAGGCACAGTCAAGAAACTGAAGGATGGCCTGCGCGAGAACGAAATATCGGTCCTGTTTCTTTTGCGGCTTGTGCCGGTTGTCCCGTTCTTTGTGGCCAATCTTGTGCCCGCACTGGTGGGTGTGAAATTCCGTAACTTCCTGATTACCACGGCGCTTGGCATCATTCCGGGCGGTATTGTCTACACCTGGATCGGCGTCGGGTTGGGGGGCGTGTTTGATCGGGGTGAGACTCCGGATGTCTCGCTGCTGTGGGAGCCCTTTGTCATTGGCCCGATCATTGGCTTGTGCGTGCTGGCAGCGCTGCCGATAGTTATCAAAGCCCTGCGCGGCAAAAAGGACGCCTGAATTCATGCAAGAACTGAAAACCGATATCCTGGTGATCGGGGCCGGGTCAGGCGGCTTGTCTGTGGCGGCCGGTGCCAGCCAGATGGGTGCTGACGTGATCCTTCTGGAAGGTCACAAGATGGGTGGCGATTGCCTGAACTTTGGCTGTGTTCCGTCGAAGGCCCTGATTGCAAGCGGCAAGGCTGCCTATGGGCAGGCACATGCTGCGGCGATGGGCGTGGCAGACGTCGTGCCTCAGGTGGACTACGCGGCCGCCAAGGATCACGTCCAATCGGTGATAGCCCAGATCGAACCGATGGACAGCCAAGAGCGGTTCGAAGGGTTCGGGGTCAAGGTGATTCGGGAATATGGCAGCTTTGTCTCTCCGACACAGGTTCAGGCGGGGAAAAACCTGATCACCGCACGGCGGGTGGTGATTGCGACCGGATCGTCACCTCTGGTGCCGCCGATCCCCGGTTTGGATCAGGTGCCTTACTACACCAATGAGACGATCTTTGACCTGCGCGACAAGCCCGAACACCTGCTGATCATTGGCGGTGGTCCGATTGGCCTGGAAATGGCGCAGGCACATATTCGTTTGGGTTGTGAAGTGACTGTGATCGAAGGCATGCAGGCGCTGGGCAAAGACGACCCCGAGGCAGCAGGTATCGTGTTGGACGCATTGCGGGCCGAAGGCGTGGCCATTCATGAGCAGGCGATGGTCGCGCAGGTCCGCGACAATAACGGTGTGGTCGAGGTTGTGACCCAAAATGGTGACATCTTCTCGGGCTCGCATCTGTTGCTGGCAGCGGGACGTAAGGCCAACACCGACCGGCTGAACCTTGCAGCCGCCGGGATCGAGCCGACCCGTACCGGGATCAAGGTCGACGAGGCGCTGCGGACCACAAACCGCAAAGTCTATGCCATCGGTGACGTTGCAGGCGGTCTGCAATTCACCCATGTCGCTGGGTATCACGCCGGAATCATCATTCGTTCGGCCCTGTTTGGCCTGCCGTCCAAAGCAAAGACGGCGCATATTCCCTGGGCCACCTATACCGACCCCGAACTTGCGCAGGTTGGCCTGACCGAGGCTCAAGCGCGCGAACAGCACGGTGACAGGCTGGAAATCGCGCGGTTCTACTATCACCACAACGACCGTGCGATATCCGAGCGCAAAACGAAGGGCTTCATCAAAGTCATGGTCGTGAAAGGCCGACCTGTCGGTGCTACAATCGTGGGGCATCAAGCGGGCGAATTGATCAACTTGTGGTCGCTGGCGCTGGCTAATAATCTGAAGATGGGGCAGATCGCGGCAATGGTTTCGCCCTATCCGACGATCGGAGAGCTTAACAAACGGGTGGCGGGGGCCTATTTCACGCCAAGGCTGTTTGAGAATCAGACAGTTAAACGAGTGGTCAGGTTCGTCCAGCGCTGGATGCCCTAACCGGGAAAGGGAGAGCAGATTGAACTCACTGTCGGGCCGATTTCTGATCCTGACGACGGTCTTCGTTATGTTGGCCGAGATTTTGATCTTTGTCCCTTCGATTGCGCGGTTTCGTGAAGATTTCCTGCTGAACCGTCTTGAACGCGCGCAGATCGCGTCACTGGCCCTGTTGGCCGATGACATGCTGGCAGAAGACCTCGAGGCTGAACTGCTGGCCAATGCGGGTGTCTATAACGTTGTACTTCGGCGCGACGAGGTGCGGCAGTTGATGCTGTCTTCACCGATCCCAGAGGCGATCACCAATACTTATGACCTGCGCGATGCGGGGGCGTGGGTTCTGATCCGGGATGCGCTGACACGGATGTTCACCCCGGACAATGAAGTCATTCGCGTGATGGGTGAGCCAGTCAAAGGCGCGGGGCTGCTGATCGAGGTGACCATCGACAGCGAGCCGCTGCGGATGGCGATGACCGATTATGGTCTGCGTATTCTGGGTCTGTCCTTCGTAATTTCCATCATCACGGCTTTTTTCCTGTTCCTCGCTGTGCGTGTCGTGCTGGTGAAGCCGATCAAAAGCGTTGTGGGCTACATGCAGCGCTATGCCGAGGCCCCAGAGGATGCACGGGGCATCATCTCACCCAACTCCAAAGTGACCGAGCTGCGCGAGGCCGAGGAGGCGTTGCAGCAGCTGCAAACGGAACTGACGCAGGCCCTGAAACAGAGGGAACGTCTGGCGCAGCTAGGCGAGGCGGTGGCCAAGGTGAGCCATGATCTGCGCAACATCCTGACTTCGGCGCAGTTATTCACTGACCGGATAGAATCCAGCGATGACCCGCTGGTGGGGCGCATGGCGCCTAAGCTGGTGAATTCGATCACGCGGGCAGTGTCTCTGTGTGAAAGTACCTTGGCCTTTGGTCGTGCCGAAGAGCCCGCGCCGACCCTGACCATGGTTCCTTTGCGCGACGTGGCCGAGGATGTAGTCGTCAGCGAGAAACTGGCCGTAGCCGATTCCTGCGTCGAGTTCGTGAACGAGGTGCCGAAGGATCTCGTGGCGCGTGCGGACCCCGAACAAATTTTCCGTGTCATGATGAACCTTGTGCGCAACGCCCGTCAGGCGTTGGTGGCCTCGGGTAAACCGGGCAAGATTACGATCGGCGGTTGTGTCCACGAGGATGACTGGTGTGTCGAGATAAGGGATAACGGACCTGGCTTGCCGCCCAAGGCGCGTGAAAACCTGTTCACACCGTTTCAGGGCGGTGTGCGCAAGGGTGGCTCTGGTCTGGGCCTCGCCATCTCACAGGAACTGGTGCGCGGACATGGGGGAGACCTTGTTCTGAAAGAGACGGGGCCGGAGGGAACTGTATTTGAAATTCGGCTCCCGCGGGGCGATCTGACTTTTTAAAATATTTTTGAAGAATCGACTTGCACGTCCCCAGAGGTAGGTCTACATAGCGCCTCACCAACGCGGACCGATAGCTCAGCTGGATAGAGTACTTGACTACGAATCAAGGGGTCGGGGGTTCGAATCCTCCTCGGTCCGCCACTTGGTGCTTGTTGAACGTCACACGAACCTGACCCAACCGTCACAGTGCGACCAGGACGGGGTGAACGCTCAACATCAGATGGCGCACCAGGCCGAACAGTCCTTTTGCAATGAAATGGATCTGTGCTTCACTGTCTGCATAAACGGCACAACCTGGATGCTTGAGACCCTCCAGAGATATCTAGGGTCAGGATTCATAACCAATAGATGACTGTAGCTGCGAGTGCGATTGCGGAGAGGAAGACTTTGGGACA
>NZ_WQCF01000015.1 GCF_013032455.1 Ruegeria atlantica | reverse complement strand
ATGCATCTGCAGAACCTTAACAAAAGCCTCTTCCGTCGTCATCTTCATTGGTGTGATCTCCGCGTCTGTGTGGAATAGCAGAGCCCTTCACTCTGCCTTTGCATACGGTTGTGGACCATGGGGCAGAGTGGCGTTAGGGCCAGAACAAGAGGCGATTTAGGTCCAGTTAGGTGCTATCTGGCACGGATTGCATCAGCGATCAGTTTGATCCCCGGTTTGATACGATCCTGCTGGATCGAGGAATAGCCGAGACGATAAAAGTTTCGCAGTTGATCTGACCCCGAGAAGAAAGGCGCACCAGGTTCGATATGGACGCTTTGTTCCTGCAGGCTGTGCGCCAACTGGGCCGTGTCGACATGCTCGGGGGCCGACATCCACAGCGATGACCCCCCCATGATGCCACGTCCGGCCACCGTCAGACCGTATTGTTCCACCGCCTCATCCAGCGCCTCTCGCCGCTGCGCCAGGGCCTTTGACATGCGCCTGATTTGGGCGTCGTAGTGACCAAGCGATAGGAAATATGCGGCCGTGCGCTGAATGTGTCCCGGCGGGTGGCGCAGCACCAACGAGCGCAGCGCACGCGCCTCGCGGATAAAGGGTTCTGATCCAACGATGTATCCCAACCGCAGGCCCGGAAAGAGGGATTTTGAGAAGCTGCCAATATAGATCACGCGACCATCGCGGTCCATTGACTTGAGCGCTGGTGAGGGGGACCCCAGAAATGCCATTTCGAACTCGTAATCATCCTCGACCACCATCGCATCCAACTCATGCGCCCGTTTAAGCAACTGGTTTCGGCGCTCGACAGGCATGGTTGCGGTTGTCGGGCTTTGGTGGCTGGGCGTTGTAAAGATGACGTCGGTTTCATCGGGCAGCGCATCGGGTGTCAGGCCGTCACGATCAACTGGTAAGGCGGTGACGTTACAGTCCCATTGCTCCAACAAGCAGCGCAGGGCGTAGTAGCACGGGTCTTCAATCACGGCGGTACGGTTGTGGGTTAGCAATACGCGCGATGCCAGCCAAAGTGCATTCTGGGCCCCCATGGTGATCAGTATCTCTTCGGGGCGGGCTGCAATGCCCCGGCGTGGCAGGGTATGGCGAGCGATGAATTCGACCAGCAGCGGATCATCCTGATCGACGTAATCACCGGTCAGGGAATCGAAATCCTTGTGGCCCAGTGCACGCACAGCGCAGAGGCGCCAATTGGCGTGGTCGAACAGAGTGCGATCGGCCTGCCCGTATATGAAAGGGTAGCGGTAGTCGCGCCAGTCGGCAGGTTTTGACAGCATGTTCCCGCCCGAGAAACGGCGGGCCAGTGCCTTGTCCCAATTGACCGTCTCAGTGCCGCGCTGCACTGGTGAGTATTTTGGCGGCACAGGCGCGTTTTGCGATACGAAATAGCCCGACCGCCCCTTTGCAGTGAGGTAGTCATTGGCCAGCAGTTCCGTATACGCAAGCGTCACAGTTATTCGACTGATTCCCAGATGCGCCGCCAGCTTGCGCGAAGAGGGCAGCTTTTCACCTACGTGAAAACGCCCGGACAGAATGCCCTCTGCAATCATCTGCTGAATCTGCGCCTGCAGGGTGCCCTGCCCGTTGAGTTCCAAAAAGAATGTGTCAACCGATATTGCCATAGGACCTTATAGTTTGGACTTATTTCGGGGGCAATCTGGACTTACGAAAATTCCGAGATTTTGTAACTGAGCGCTTGATCTGCGAAAAATAATAAACTAAATAACTAGAAATCTAGTTTAATGGAGATAAAAGATGTGGGAAGCCGCTGCAGCAGGATTTTCGGCCATGGGGTCCGAGGCCCGGCTGAAGGTTCTGAAAACTTTGGTCCGAGCGGGTCAGGCAGGGCTAACAGTTGGTGAAATTCAGGAGCGAACGGGGATCGCCCCGTCAACCCTGGCCCATCATCTGCGGTTTTTGGCTGCGGGTGGGGTGGTCGAACAAGAGAAAGTCGGGCGTAGCACGATCAACCGTGCCTGCTATGACGAGTTGAGAAATCTGGCGCAGTTCATTCTTGCCGAATGCTGCGTCGACGAAGTGGGAAAGGCCGCAAACGATGGCTGAGCTGACGCAAAATCCCAAAGTGTCTGTGAGGGTGCTTGATCTGGTTAAAACCCCATGGGCATTGATCGTGGCAATTCTAGCCGTCGTGGCTGTTCTGGACCCCGGTAACTGGGGTGAGGTCGTCACATTTGCTGGCAAGGCGCTGATCCATACCGGCCAGTACATCCTGTTTGCCGTTTTGCTGCTGTCCTACCTCAAGGCGACAGGGGCTGAGGTGATGGTGGCGCGTGCCTTTGAAGGGCGCGAGACGCGGATGATCCTGTTGGCCGCACTGTTTGGCGGGCTGGCTCCGTTCTGTTCTTGCGAAGTCATTCCATTCATTGCCGGATTGCTGGCCTTGGGTGCGCCTTTGTCTGCCGTAATGGCGTTCTGGCTGAGTTCGCCTTTGATTGACCCTCCGACTTTGCTGATCACGGCTGGTGCTTTGGGGTGGCCCTTTGCGATCGGCAAGGCCGTAGCCGCAGTTGCGCTGGGGCTATTCGGAGGCTTTGTCGTTCGGGGTCTGACTCGTTCTGGTGCGTTTGCCGAGCCTCTGCGCGAGTACAAACCGGCTAGCTGCTGTGGGTGCGGACCAAAACAAGATGACAAACCCGTCTGGCGTTTCTGGAAGGAGCCCGAGCGTCGTCAGCGGTTCCGATCCGAGTTTGTCCATAACGGGTTGTTCCTGCTGAAATGGCTGGCACTGGCCTATGTGCTTGAGGCGCTTCTGGTCAGCTATGTCCCTGCCGATCTGATCGCCCGTGTGGTGGGGGGAGAAGGTATCGTACCTATCGTGATCGCGGCGCTGGTCGGGATGCCTGCCTATCTGAATTCCTACGTTGCGCCGCCACTTCTGGCAGGGCTGACAGAACAGGGAATGAGCGCTGGCGCGGCGATGTCGTTCATGGTGGCAGGGGCCGTCAGCTCGATCCCGGCCATGGCAGCGGTCTGGTCGCTGGTCAAGCCGAAGGTCTTTGCCACCTATCTGGGGTTGGGGATCACCGGAGCGATCATGTCCGGCATCCTGTTTCAAATGATCTGAAGGAAAAACCGTCCGGAAGAACTTCCGGGCGGTTTTGCTTATTGGCTGGCCTCGCAGAGGCTCGGCAGTTTGAACCTATATCGTGCCTCTCCGCTGTCTACGAAGACACGTTTTTCTACGCAGGCTGTGGTGCCGACGGTTCGGGCGATATGCTCTTTGGGCTCGTTAATGGAAGTGGTAGAGCCATCGGGCAACTGCACCGAAGCAAGGACGCCGTATTTTAGATCTCCGTTCACCGGAGTTGCCGACAGAACCGAGACGGTCAGGTACGAGTCATGCTCGTGCGAACCATTGTCGTTAAGCACCAGAAGCGCGGTTGCGATCGTAATGGTGCCAACAATGGCGACCACCAGCAAACCCCAGGTTTTCAGAAACGCATAGATCGATACGGCGCGGTGCGGGCCAAAGATATTGGAAAGGATGGTCAGCATGGATTACCTGCGAAAAAAACCCCGGTCCGTTCGGACCGGGGCTCACTAAGCATTAAGGACGCAGATCGTCTTCGTCTTTATCCTCGGCCCCGCCCTTGGGCAGGTTGAAGAAGCTGTCGGCGTCGATAATCGGCTCTTCGTTTTTCTCTTCTGTCGGTTCGTCGGACAGCGAGAAGGTTTCAAGGCCTTCAATGGCAGTTGGAATCTTAGGCGCAGCGTCCATTTCCAGCGACTGCTCTGTCGAAACCAGCTTGCGACGCTCGTCATCGCTCATGACGCCACCTTCGGCCGCTTTCTTGGCAGCAGCCTTCTGCACGATCGCGTCCAGTTCAGACTGTTTGCACAGGCCCAGGGCAACCGGATCGATCGGCTGCATGTTTGAGATGTTCCAGTGCGTCCGCTCGCGGATCGACTGGATGGTCGGCTTGGTGGTGCCCACCAGTTTGGCGATCTGGCCGTCGCTAAGTTCGGGGTGGAACTTGACCAGCCACAGGATCGAATTCGGACGGTCCTGACGCTTGGACAGCGGCGTGTAACGCGGACCACGGCGCTTTTCTTCGCCTGAGGCGGCCGGGTTGAACTTAAGCTTCAGCTTGTGCAGCGGATTGTTCTGCGCCGTGTCGATTTCTTCCTGCGTCAGCTGATTGTTAGCGATCGGATCAAAGCCTTTGACGCCAGCGGCGACGTCACCGTCCGCGATACCTTGCACCTCAAGCTCGTGCATCCCTACGAAATCCGCGATCTGCTTGAAGCTTATCGTGGTGTTGTCCACCAGCCATACGGCTGTTGCCTTGGCCATAAGCGGTTTTGCCATCAGCCCGTCTCCTATAAATACATCTGTCCCGTCGCCGTAATTCGGCGGCCCCGTTGTCTTGGGGCAGGTTTCCGTTGTCGGGGAACTTGGGGCCTATATAGTCGCGGCAAGGCAAGAAGGGAAGAGGCGAATGCTGCGGTGGGTTTTGGCGCTGGTTCTGTGGGTGTTCGGTACGTTGGCCGCGCAGGCCGACGGAGAGAAGGCTGGCGAATTCGACTACTACGTCCTGTCGCTTAGTTGGTCACCCAACTGGTGCGCGCGCGAAGGCGATGCGCGCGGGTCGGACCAATGCGACGCGCGGCATGACCACGGCTGGATTCTGCACGGGTTGTGGCCGCAGTTTCATCAAGGCTGGCCTGCTTTCTGCCGCACGCCCGAGGCACCTCCGTCGCGTACCATGACGCGTGAAATGACGGATATTCAGGGTTCATCCGGTTTGGCGTGGCACCAGTGGAAGAAGCACGGCACCTGTTCGGGGCTTTCAGCGGTAGACTACTATGCCCTGTCGCGGCGTGCCTACGAAGGCATCACGCGCCCGGCGATTTTCCGCAAGCTGGATGCGCAGGTCAAACTTCCGGCATCTGTCGTCGAAGAGGCGTTCCTAAAGGCCAATCCCAACCTTGAACGCGACATGATCACGGTCACTTGCAACCAGGGTTATATCGAAGAAGTCCGCTTGTGCCTGTCCCTTGATCTTGAACCCGTCCCATGCGGCCGGGACGTGATACGCGATTGCACAGCCAAGGACGCGCTGTTCGACCCGATTCGTTAGAGTTCACCGCTCTGGCAGTCCCGTGCATATTCCAGCGCCTTGGCGGTGCCATTGAGGTCGATCGCCATGACCACTTCACCTGCGGGGTTGTAGACGGTCATGGTCTTGTTCTGCGCAATGGCGGCGACGAAACTTCGGTCGGTAAAAAACACGGTTGCTCCGGGCACACGGCCCTTATTGAACCCGATGGCGGTGGCATCAAAGCTTTTGCCGTCAAGTTCGAACCTGATCGGGTAGCTCTCGCCTTGTTTGATGTCGCCCCAGGCCTTGTTGTAGACGACGAAATATCCGCGATTGCCCAAGGCATCATATCCCAGCCGCACGACCGAGAGGTCCTGATACACCGTCTGGATCAGACATCCGTTACCAAGCGCGGGGTCCATCATGATGTTCCAGCCTTCGACGAAGCCCTTGTCGATCAGTTCCTGAGACAGGGCAGCGGTTGCGGTGAAGGCGGCGAGGGTGAAAGCGAGAAGGCGGTTCATTACAATTTCCCAGAATGTGATTTGTGAATTTTTGGTTTCTTGTAGGTTACTGAACTCGGGCTCGGCAGACTACACCTCTATGGACTAAACGTAATCATCGGGAAGTGTCGACATGGTTGCTATGCCAAAGATTGGCAATACAGCGAACGATAGCATAGACGCTAAAGCTAGCTCCTGCCGAAGCCACGAAAAACCCGGTAAGACAAGGAACGTTAGCTCCTCCATTCCGGTGCAATTACGACACCGACCTGTTTCTATTTCGATGTACATCGCGGCAAGGCTGATCACCATCACAACAGCCTGCAACCCTACCGCAGTCTTGAGCCATTTTAGTTTCTGAAAATACCCGAAGATTACCGCGACGGCCGGTACTGCGAACAGCAAATTCACAAAGAATTCTATAGAAAGTTCGCTTAGGTACATAAATCAAATACCAAGTTATTTCCGATAGTAATAAAACAAACAAAATGACAATATAGCATTAAAACTATGCGTCTATAACTCCTTCCGCGCCCGCAGCGCCGCCGTAATCGTCCCGTCATCCAGATAATCAAGCTCTCCGCCAATCGGCACGCCTTGCGCCAGTGAGGTCAGGCGAACCTGCCCCTCCAACTGATCGGCGATGTAATGGGCGGTGGTTTGGCCATCGACAGTGGCGTTCAGGGCAAGTATGACCTCAGTAATCCCCTCGGCAACAACCCGATCCTTGAGGCGGGGAATGCGCAGTTCGTCCGGGCCGACGCCGTCCAGCGCGGACAGAGTACCGCCCAGAACGTGATAGCGGCCTTTGAAGACCCCGGCGCGCTCCATCGCCCAGAGGTCGGCGACGTCCTCGACCACGCACAGCTCTCCGGTTGCGCGGGCTTCGGAATCGCATATGTCGCAGATATCGGTGGTGCCGACGTTGCCGCAGTTCAGGCATTCGCGGGCGGTGACGGCCACTTGCTGCATCGCGTCCGACAGCGGCGTCAGCAACAGGGCGCGCTTGCGGATCAGATGCAGAACTGCGCGACGGGCCGAGCGGGGGCCGAGGCCGGGCAGTTTGGCCATCAGGTCGATCAGGTTGTCGATATCGCTGTTCGAACTCACGGCGCGGGCTCCTGCAAAGGGGCCGGGCAGGGGTGCCCAGCCCGGTGTTCGTCAGGAATGCCTATCAGAAAGGCAGCTTGATGTCTGCGGGCAGGCCCATGCTTTCGGTCAGTTTTGCCATCTCGGCTTGAGACCGCTCAGCGGCTTTGGTCTGTGCGTCCTTGATGGCAGCCAGGATCAGATCCTCGACAACTTCCTTGTCGTCGCCGTTGAAGATCGACGGGTCGATGTCCAAACCTTTCAGTTCACCTTTGGCGGTGGCGGTGGCCTTTACGAGGCCAGCACCGGATTCGCCAACAACCATCAGGTTGTTCAACTCTTCCTGCATGTCGGTCATTTTGGTCTGCAAATCCTGTGCGGATTTCATCATCTTGGCCATGTCGCCCAGACCGCCGAGTCCTTTTAGCATCGGTATTCTCCTGTAAATCTATTTGCCGCCTAAATACGGTCGGCATACGCGCGGCACAAGGGTCGAGGGTTTCGAGTTGACCGTGGGGCGGTTTATTCCTCTTCGAACGGGTCCCATTCGTCTTCGACTTCGGGCAGGGCTTCGGTTTCTACCTTTGCGGCGCGTTGTTCCGGCGTTTCTATGTTTGTGATCCGCGCCTTCGGAAAATGGGCCAGAACTGCCTGCACCAGAGGGTGCTCTCGGGCCTGGGCCTTCAACGCCTCCTCTGCTGCGTTTTCTCTTTCATAGATCGTCTCGCCACCGCCTTCATTGACGACGGTCAGGGCCCAGCGGTTGCCTGTCCAGCGTTGCAGCGCAGAGCCCAGACGCTGAGCCAGTTGGCCGGAGGCACGCTCGGTCGGCTGGAACTCGATGCGACCGGGTTGATAGGCAACCAGCCTCAAGGATCGTTTGACCTCGTCCAGCAGAACGCCATCCCGGTTTGCGCGGATCAGTTCGACCACGTGGTCGAAGGTTGGATAGCGTGCCAGAGCCGCTTGCGCATCCTGTGCCAAAGCGGCGCTTGGCCCGCCGGACCCGCCGCTGGCGGGTGCTGCATAAGCAGACGCCACTGTTGGCTGAGGTTGAACGGCCGCATGAGATGGTGCCGGTATCCCACCACCGGGCCCGCCATTTGGCGGTGGCGGAGTATCCTGCAACCGCTTGATCAACTCTTCCGGGCTGGGCAGGTCGGCCACATGGGTCAGGCGGATCACGGCCATCTCAGCCGCCATCATAGCGTTCGGTGCGGCGGAGACCTCTTCCAGCGCTTTCAGCAGCATCTGCCACATGCGGGTCAGTACGCGCATCGGCAGGGCCTCGGCCATCTGTTGACCGCGCGCCCGCTCGTCCGGGGATACGGTGGGGTCGTCCGCTGCATCCGGCGTGATTTTGACAACCGATACCCAATGGGTGATTTCGGCCAGATCGCGCAGCACAGCCAGCGGATCGGCGCCTTCGGCATATTGCCCGCCCAGTTCGGTCAGCGCTCCCGCAGCGTCGCCGCGCAGGATCATGTCCATAAGATCCAGCACGCGCCCGCGATCTGCCAAGCCAAGCATCGCGCGCACCTGATCTGCGCTGGTTTCCCCAGCCCCGTGTGAGATCGCCTGGTCCAGCAGCGAGGTCGCATCCCGCGCCGAACCTTCCGCTGCGCGGGTGATCAGTGCCAGCGCGTCATCCGCGATCTGAGCATTTTCGGCGGCTGCAATTTTTCTGAGCAGGCCGATCATGTCCTCAGGCTCAATGCGGCGCAGGTCAAACCGCTGACAACGCGACAACACCGTAACCGGCACTTTGCGAATCTCGGTGGTGGCGAAGATGAATTTCACATGCTCGGGCGGCTCCTCAAGCGTCTTAAGCAGCGCGTTGAAGGCGCTGGTCGAGAGCATGTGGACCTCGTCGATGATATAAATCTTGTAGCGCGCGCTGGCGGCGCGATAGCGGACGCTGTCGATGATTTCGCGAATATCATTCACGCCAGTGCGGCTGGCGGCGTCCATTTCCATCACATCGACATGGCGGCCTTCCATGATGGCCACGCAATGCTCGCACTGGCCGCAGGGTTCGGTCGTTGGCTTGCCCTCGCCGTCGGGCCCGATGCAGTTCATGCCTTTGGCGATGATCCGCGCCGTGGTGGTTTTGCCGGTGCCGCGGATACCGGTCATGATGAAAGCCTGAGCGATCCTGTCGGCCTCGAACGCGTTTTTCAGCGTGCGCACCATCGCGTCCTGGCCGACGAGGTCGGCAAAGGTTTCCGGACGGTATTTACGGGCAAGAACCTGATAGGCGGGGCTGGGCGTGTCGTTCATGTCTGCTCTGTCGGATTCGGGTTCCGATGCAGCGTAGAGACCCCTGCGCCCCGCGTCCACAGCAGGCTTGGGTGAATTTCGGTTTGCAGGGCAGTTTGCACATCTTACAAGCTGTGTCTGAGGAGGACCCGGAGTGAGCCAGTTTGCAATTTACGCTGTACGCGTGGGAAACGGCACCGTCGCCCTGTCGCCGCTGCCGGGACGTGGTGGGGGGTATGTGCGGGATTTCAGTGCCATTCGCGACTGGCAGCCGGATCTTGTGATCTCGATGACTACCGAGTTTGAAATGCAGCAGGAGGGCGCAGGCGGTTTTGGTGATGACCTGCGTGCGCACAATATCGAATGGGCTCATTTGCCGGTTGCGGATTTCGGGACACCACCCCCTGCAACTGACGCCGATTGGGTCAAGGTCAGCGCAGCGGCCACTCGCATTCTGTCACGCGAGGGGCGGGTGCTGGTGCATTGCCGGGGCGGCTGTGGCCGGTCCGGGATGATTGCCCTGCGCCTTATGGTCGAGCATGGCGAATCCCCAGAGACGGCGTTGAACCGTTTGCGAGCAGTGCGGCCCTGCGCCGTCGAGACCGATGGCCAAATGGATTGGGCCAGCCTTCCGCAGACAAGCGGCTAGTCTATAGCGCGAGCTGTTGTTCTGTCTGGGCTACCGGCTTGGAGGGAATCGCCGTGACCTCTAGCATGGCGCAGGGCGGTGCGGCCAACATTCCCGCAGGGCGCATGACCATGTCAGGGCCGAACAACATATCCGCGTAGTCGTCTAGCGATTCGAGTGACGCATCATCGCTTGTGCCACAAAAGACGCGGATCAGGTCTTTTTGCGCTCGGAACCGTGCGGTGCAGCCTTCGGCGCAATGGGTCAGGTCGCTACTGCCGTCGAACTCAAACTCAGGGGTCGTTGCAAGGGCGGCGGTGTCCATCGCCTGTACAACAGCGCGCGCCATCTGCGCTAGTGCCGGGCAGTTTTCTCCGGTACGTTGGCAGACCGTTGCGGTGAATTGGTGTGTCCTTGTCTTCCAGATCATATTGCGCCCTCCGCGCGTGGGACGAGGGGCATAGATCAGGTGTGACAGCGTACTGACTACCTGCCCGGACACCCCGCCCGAGTTTCGGTTTTTCGTTCGATGGCAGGTCTCCTGACTTGCGGGTCGTTGCTTTGCCAACCTTCCCAGCCTTGTGGCCAGTGGTGTTTCGGCATTGCTCACCGCTTACAGTTGCGGGGGCAGTCGCGGCTTTGGTTCGTTCCGGCATAACCGAGCAGAATCGCACCGCGTTCCCTTTTCATCCCGCCCCGAAACCGGGGACGGGAACCATCACGTTATCGCTAATTGGTTCGGGTGGTTTGAGTCAAGCGGCCATTGACCATGGCCGAGCGGACGTATGGTCATGCTGAAACGGGATTGACCTGAAGGGGTGAACCGTGCGGTTTGCAGGGGTGAACTGATTAGTTCAGATTGAGGGCGACATGCTGGACAACGCAAAGGCCGTATTGACCGAGGACTTTCTGTTTCAATCAGGTTCGACCAATTTGTCGGCTCGGTTGTACCTGCCGGTGAACGAGCCCCAGACCGCTGTGATCATCCATGGCGCGACCGGCGTGCCGCGGGATTACTATCAGCATTTTGCGCGCTGGCTCGCTGCTGATCGGGGCATGGCCAGCTTGACTTATGACTATCGAGATTTTGGTCATTCGCTTGAGGGGCCGCCCAAGAATTCACACGCCACGATGGCGGATTGGGCATTGATCGACATGCCCGCCGCTCGGGCCGAGATGCGGCGGAGATTCCCCAACGCGCAGCAGTGGAGCATCGGCCATTCCGTCGGCGGAATGCTGGGGCCGATTCAACCCGATATTGACCAGATCGATCGCATGATCTGTGTCTGTTCCGGCCCGGTTACAGTGTCAGATCATCCCTGGCCCTACAGAGCTTTGGCTTTGCTGTTTTGGTACGGCCACGAACCCTTGGCGGTGAAAGCTCTGGGTTATTTGCCCGGCAAGGCGTTGGGGTTCGGGGCGGACTTGCCCGCTAGTGTTTATTGGCAATGGCGCAGTTGGTGCACCGCGCCGCGCAACTACCTGCCCGAAATCGGCGTTACTTTGCCCGAGGCACGCTGGGCGCAGAGGGATACGCCAGTGGATTTGTTTACTTTTGAGGATGACGACGTTGTTCCGCCAAAAGCGGTTTGGCGACTGGCTGATCTTTATGGGCCCAATGCACGTCGCCATCTGCTGTCACCGGCTGAGTTCGGCTTGCCCAAGGTTGGCCATATCGGCGCTTTCGCGCGTCGCAGCGCGGCCGTCTGGCCGCGGTTGATCGACTAATCTACTGGCCCGTTTGGTGCGAATATGTTGGGGAATTGAAGTGAGAGGTTGGACATCGACCCAAGCGGGGCTCGTTGTGGCTGCTTCCTTCCGGACCTGACCAGGTTGGCGAGGCGCTCGCCCGCGCCAACCTCTCATCGGTCGATATAGGCAATGACCGGGGAAAAGACAAGCCGTCAGAGCGTCAAGCGGATCAGTAGAAAACCTTCATCGTCTTTACCGACCACTTGCGGGTTGTATTCTGCCAACTCTTCCAGATGCGCTTGGGCCATTGGTCCGGTGCGCAGCAACGTCTTTGAGCCGGGCTGAGACGTCAGGTGGAAGGGGCGCGGGGCGTGCTGCAGCGGGTCTTGTGGCAGATCGCCGGACAGGTAATCCCGCAAGATGCTCTGGATCGGTAGCATGGGCAGCGCAATGGGTTCTGCCTGTTCGACAAAGGGGAAATGACCGCCTCCATTCGCGCGATAATTGTTCAACGCGACGACAAAGCGCTGTTTGGGGAGCAACAGCTGACCTTCGAGCTGAATATTGCGAATGCGCCGATGCGCCGGGTTGATCAGGCGACCGCTGGCCTCGAAACGCGGGGGCTGCGACAGGTCGATCTGGTAGGTAAGCCCCAACAAGACATCAAAGTTATGCCCAGCTCGGTCCAAGGCAATCAGTTCGTCTTGATGCCCGGGCGTGATCTGGTTGAAAACCCCGGCGGACATTTCCAACCAATCGCTGATCTGCTCGGCAGTCACCACCACTGCCTGCAATTCGTTTGGGAATACATACAGATCGTTGACATGGCGCAAGCACAATTGGCCAGAGGGAACGTCCGTGTAGTGCCTGGGGCCAGCTCGACCTCCGAATCTTGAAGGCGCAACCGCTGATAAAATGGGTAACTCGGCAAGGTTTGTGCCGTGCAGATAGGGACGCAGGGCAGCGGCTTGGGCTGCCGCGGCCAAGGTAAGTCCACGGTCCGGGACGCAAAAGCTGAAATAACTGTGCAGAGGATGGCCGCTATGACCGACGGGTTGTGACGCGCGACGGCGCGTATCCGAATGCGCCTCGGAAAAAAGGTGTACTAATTCAGGGTCTTCTGCGACCGGTGTGGGCATGCTTCCCGTTGGCGTTGAGCAGATGGGTCGCAACTCGGATTTGTGGTCGTGAACTCTCCACTTTCCGGTGTCCTCACGGTGTAGCGTCAGGTCAATCACACCCAGATTCGACCCCGCTGCGCCGGGCATGACCACAGGTTTTCCGTGCACCCGGCCCAAACTGGCGTCGACATGGTCCAATCCATCATGCGCCTGACCCGGCAGTGTAAGATGTGAATGCCCTGCGATCAGAGCGTCGATACCATCAATCGCCGCAAGAGGGATGATTGCGTTTTCCAGATCCGGCTGAGGGGCGGCGGGTCCAAGTCCCGTATGCGCCAAAGCAAGGATCAGATCGCAATCCTGTGTCAACAAGTCCTGCACCTGTTGTTGGGCGCATGACAGAATGTCGTCCACAACGACTCTGCCCTTTAGCCGCTGCGTTTCCCATTTTGCTGTCTGAGGCGGCAGCACCGAAAACACGCCGATCTTTAACGATACATTTCGGCCGAACTGATTGGTTGTCCGGGTCAAAATGGCCTGATCCTGCCAAGCGGACCTCGTATCCAGGTGGCGCGCGTTGCTGCAAATCACCGGACACGTCGCGTCGGCGATCACGCCATCCAAAGCGTCCAGTCCAAAGCCGAAATCGTGATTCCCGAGGCCGACGGCGTCATAGCCCAGCACATTGAAGGCGCGCATAAGGATATGCGGGGTATTTGCCGGTTCCACCGCCCATTCTCCGACGGGTGTACCTTGCAGCGAATCTCCGTTGTCGAACAGTAGGGTGATTGTGCCCTCCGCCTCAGCTTCGCTTCGCGCGTCACGGATCAGGGAGGCTGTGCGGCTGAAACCGATCGTTGGGTCGGGCTTATCTGAATAGTAGTCGAATCCTCGAAGATTCATATGCAGATCGGAAGTTGCCAGAATCCGGATCTTCAGCGAGGCGTGCGGCGGGAGAGGGGAATGTGACAATCTTCTACTTTTAGCAGTTGTATGTTAAGCTTTTTCACCAAAAAGTATAACAAATGCAACTTGCAACGCGGGCCTGTGATCATTTGACGGCCTCATGTTTTCGGGCATCTAGAATTCCCATTGCACTGCCGGTGTAGCCGTGGCAGCCCTGTGCCGTCGTCCAGAGGATATTCTATGAAACACGCTGAACTTGTGACATTTGGCAGCTCGGGTCTGGATCGTGCGGCGCAAATTCGGGGGGATGCCGAACAGTTGGCGCAGGCGCGTGCCCACCCGCAAGCGTCATGTCTGCTGCTTTGGCGTGGCAAGCCGCTGGTTCAGGGGGAGGGGCTGGATCGGCTTGAGCTTATTCCAATGTCCCACGGGCTGGTTGAAAATGGTCCTGGCGGAAGTATTGAAGAACCCGTGTTTCTAGGGCTGTCCGACGGTGACCCGGTTTTTGCTTTGGATATCTCGGGCTGGTCGCCCGAAGGGCTGGACATGTCGCAGATCGGCGGCTTTATCGATCCGTCCGAACAGCAGCACCCGGACCTTCCACACGGCCATGTGTTCGCCGAGCTGCGCCGGATCATGACCCGCCTCTCCGCACGGGATGCGGAATTGGCGGCGGCGGCCAAAGCGGTCATTGGATGGCACGAAACCCATCGGTTCTGTGCGCGTTGCGGTGCGGCCAGCGAGGTTGCACAAGCCGGATGGCAACGCAGTTGCCCCGCATGTGGAGGTCAGCATTTTCCGCGAACCGATCCGGTCGTCATCATGTTGATCACACACGGAGACGCGGTGCTGGTTGGCCGATCTCCGGGGTGGCCCGAAGGGATGTATTCGCTGCTGGCCGGTTTCGTAGAGCCCGGTGAAACACTAGAGGCTGCGGTGAGGCGTGAAGTGATGGAAGAGGCGGGCGTGCCCGTAGGTGCGGTCAGCTATCTCTCCAGTCAGCCTTGGCCTTTTCCAGCTTCGCTGATGTTTGGTTGTGCGGGTGAGGCGCTGTCGCGCGAGATCACCATTGATCCGGTGGAAATAGAAGACGCGATGTGGGTTAGCAAACCTGAAATGCTGCAGGCTTTTGCCGGGGAACATCCAAAATTGCTGCCCGCCCGCAAAGGTGCCATTGCGCATTTCCTGCTGCAAAACTGGCTTGCGGATACGCTGGACTGACAAAATACTGACCTAACAGGAAACAGAGCGACAAACCGCCATGCAGTTTAAAGCGCGCGAAGATATCGAAGCTCCCATCAATTCGGTGTTCGAAATGGTTGCCGATTTTGAACGTTTCGAGCGTATGGCCATACGCCGCGGGATCGAGGTGCGACGGTTGTCGGGCCATATGGGTGTCGTACCGGGAACGCAGTGGGAAACCGAATTCAAGCTGCGCGGCAAGCCGCGTCAGGTCGCGATCCAGATGGCCGAGTGTGAACCGCCTTCGCATATGCGGTTTGAAGCGTCGAGCAAAGGTATGAACGGCGTTACGACCGTTGAGTTTCTGGCGCTATCGCAGCGCCGCACTCGTCTGAGCATTGATATGTCGTTGGCCGCCAAATCTCTGCCAGCGCGTCTGTTGCTGCAATCAATGCGGCTGGGTCAGGCGCGGTTCCGGCGGCAGTTTCAGGTGCGGCTCAGTGAATTTGCCCGCGAATTGGAAGAGCGTCACCTGCATGGCACCTGATTGAGCCGAGGCCCATTTGCGCCAGCAAATTCAATTCAGGCAGCGCATTTTCAACTATTAGCCACGCGGTTCAGCTGCTGGGTAAACGCCCAGAACTTCGACATTGGTGGTGAAATGCTCTAGTTCATCCATGGCCAACTGCACGCTTCGGTCGTCGGGGTGACCGACGATATCGGCATAGAACTGGGTCGCGGTGAACGAGCCGTCGACCATGTAGCTTTCCAATTTTGTCATGTTGATGCCATTGGTGGCAAATCCGCCCATCGCTTTGTACAGCGCCGCCGGAATGTTGCGGACCTGAAAGACAAAGCTGGTGATCATCCCATGCGGCCCGCGCCGGGTCAGGTCGGCCTCGCGTGACATGACCAGAAAGCGGGTCGTGTTGTTGTCTTGATCCTCGATATGACGAGCCAGCAAGTTTAGGCCATATATTTCCCCTGCCAGCTCGCTGGCCAGAGCAGCTGAATGCAGGTCTCCTTGCTCCGAGACCTCACGCGCGGCACGGGCGTTGTCGGGGCTAACGCGGCCACGGATGTTGTGTTCTTTCAGGAAACCTGCGCATTGCGGCAGCAGAACCAGATGCGAATGCGCCTCGGTGATATCATCCAGTGTCGCGCCCGGTACAGCCAACAGGTTGATATGCACGCGCACGAACGCCTCATCGATGATGTGCAGTCCGCTATGCGGCAGCAAGCGGTGAATGTCGGCCACCCGACCGTATGTCGTATTTTCGACCGGTAGCATCGCCAGATCGGCCTCGCCTGACCGAACCGATTCGATTACGTCCTCGAATGTGCGGCAGGGAAGGGCCTCCATATCGGGACGGGCATTGCGGCAAGCCTCGTGACTATAGGCGCCGGGTTCTCCCTGAAATGCGATGCGATTGGTCATTTGGACGATTCCGTGCAACAAGTTCGTGAATTGGGCGTTTAGTCGCGGTGTCTATACCTTGCCTCTTGCAAGGGGAAGCCTTAGACACCCCGCAGACAGCTGAAATGGACTCGCGATCAATGTTCGACACGATGACAGTTACCAAGGCCGCCGCAGGCCTGTTTGGCACCTTCCTGGTGCTGCTTCTGGCCAAATGGGGTGCCGAGGTTCTTTACCATGCGGATGGGCATGGCGAGACGGCCTCTTACATTATCGAAACCGAAAGCTCTGGTGAAAGCGCAGACGGCGAAGAGGTGGTCTTCGAAGATCTGCTTGCCGCAGCGGATCCTGAGAAGGGCGCAAAAGTATTCCGTAAATGCACCGCCTGCCACAAGCTGGAAGACGGCGCAAATGGTACCGGCCCCTATCTGTACGCAATTGTGGACCGCCCTGTTGCGTCGGCCAAAGGCTTCACCGGATATTCGGCTTCGATGCAGGCGCATGGCGGCAACTGGACACCCGAAGCACTGGACGCGTTCCTGACCCGCCCCAGCGCCTATATCTCGGGTACATCAATGAGCTTTGCCGGCCTGAAAAAACCGCAGGAACGTGCCGATCTGATTGCTTACCTGCAAACTATCGGCAACTGATCGCGTGATCAGCCACTGAATTCAAAAGCCGCTGCCCTGTGCAGCGGCTTTATTTTTGCTTAAGAACATCTTCACAAAGCGTTCACGCATTCTAAACTTGAACCTGACAGCGCTGGTCATTTAGCTGGCGCGTATAAGATTAAAGACACAGGCGAAGCAGGGGATGAGCAATATGAGATCCAAAAGAGTTTCCGTTCAGGCGCGCGCATTGGATTTCAGGGGCTCGATACATGCTTTGATGGCGGGGTTTTTTCTGGCTTTTTTGGCGGCGACCCAGCTATTTGCCGAAGAGAAAATCATCAAAAGCCACGGGTTCTCTGAATTTGGCGATCTTAAATACCCCGAAGGATTCGCGCATTTCGACTATGTGAACCCGAATGCGCCAAAGGGTGGCGAACTGTCTTACGGCGCGCAGGGTACGTTCGACAGCTTTAACCCGTTCACACGGCAGGGTCGCGCCGGAGTACGGTCGGCGGATCAATATGAATCTCTGTTGTTCCCGTCTTATGACGAGCCTGCATCCTATTACGGTCTGCTGGCTGAAAGCCTCGAATACCCGGAAAGCCAGGATTGGGTGATCTTTAACATGCGCCCTGAGGCGCGTTTCTCGGACGGTACTCCGGTGACCGCCGAGGATGTTGTGTTTTCCCACAACCTGCTTCTGGATCAGGGACTTAAGTCTTACGCAGACGCCGTGCGCAAGCGAATCCCCCGTGCCGAAGCGCTGGATGAACATAGGGTCAAATTCTATTTCGCGCCGGATATTCCACGCCGGGCGCTGATTTCTCAGGTGGGCGGTACGCCGGTGTTTTCCAAAGCCTGGTTCGAGGCTGATCCAGAAAATCGGCGTTTGGACAAGTCACGCCTTGTGCCGGGTATTGGTTCAGCGCCCTATGTGCTGGACAGCTACGACATCAACCGGCGCATCGTGTACAAGCGCAACCCCGATTACTGGGGCGATGACATCAACGTAAATGTCGGCCGCAACAACTATGACACCATCCGGATCGAGTATTTCAGTGACTCGATTGCGGCGATGGAAGGGTTCAAGGCGGGGACGTTCACTCTGCGGCAGGAAAATAACTCGAAAAGCTGGGCCACGGCCTATGACTTTCCGGCGATTTCCAATGGCAATGTGATCCGGGCCGAGTTGGAGGATGGTAACGTGCCGTCCGCGACCGGTTTCATCATGAATCTCGACCGCCCGCAGTTCCAAGACCCCCGTGTCCGCGAGGCGGTGCAGCTCGGTTACAACTTCGAATGGACCAACGAAAGCCTGCAATACGGCCTGTTTCAGCAACGGCATTCATTCTGGGAAGGTACGCATCTAGAAGCCAAAGGGCTGCCTGAAGGGCGTGAGCTTGAGGTTTTGCAGGCTTTGGGTGATGCGGTCGATCCCGCGGTTTTGACTGAAGAACCTGTAAGCGCCCATGAATCCCGGCCCGCACGTCAGAACGACCGCCGCAACCTGCGCGCTGCCATGAAACTGTTGGATGAGGCAGGTTGGCTGGTCGGCGATGACGGTATCCGCCGGAATGACAAGGGAGAGGTTCTGTCCATCGAATTCCTGTCGGACCAGCCTACGCTGGACCGTATTATTCAGCCTTTTGTCGACAACCTGCGTGCCATGGGTATTGATGCGAAATACAACCGCGTCGACAACGCTCAGTTCACCTTGCGTCGCCGCGACCGGGATTTCGACATGATAAACGGCGGTTACCGGAAATCGCTGCAGCCCTCGACGGGGCTTTACCAGCAGTATGGGTCTGAGGCGGCGTCATATTCCGTGTTCAACCCGTCGGGTGCGCATGGCCCCGATATTGAACCGCTGATCGACAACATCGTTGCCGCGACCGAAAGCGAAGAGCTTTTCGCCAATGTCCGCGCACTGGACCGCGTGTTGCGCGCCAAGCGGATCATGGTGCCCACATGGTATCTGGGCAAATACTGGGTGGCCTATTGGGATATGTATGAATACCCCGAAAATCTGCCGCCTTATGCGCTGGGCGTGGAAGACCTCTGGTGGATCAACGCTGAGAAAGAAGCCGAGTTGAAATCGTCAGGCGCGTTGAGGTAATCCGCCCCCATGGGAGCATATATTCTAAGACGTCTGTTGCTGGTCATCCCAACCCTTCTTGGGATCATGATCGTCAACTTCACACTAGTTCAGTTCGTCCCCGGTGGGCCGATTGAACAGATCATCGCCCAGATGGAAGGCGGCGGTGACGTATTTGAAGGCATTGCCGGAGGCGGCAGTGACATCGAGCAGCAGACCGGCGGCGCCAATGATCGTTACGTCGGCGCGCGTGGCCTGCCGCCCGAATTCATAGAAGAGCTTGAGAAAGAGTTCGGCTTCGACAAACCTCCGGTTGAACGATTCCTCAACATGATGGGCAACTACCTGACGCTGGATTTTGGTGAGAGCTATTTCCGCTCGATCAGTGTGACTGATCTGGTGTTGGAGAAGATGCCTGTGTCGATCTCTCTGGGGCTGTGGTCGACATTGATCGCCTATCTGGTGTCGATTCCGCTGGGCATTCGCAAGGCGGTAAAGGATGGATCACGCTTTGATACCTGGACCAGCGGCACCATCATCGTGGCCTATGCCATCCCCGGCTTTCTTTTTGCGATCCTGCTGCTTGTCCTATTTGCCGGTGGCTCATACTGGCAGATCTTCCCGCTACGGGGGCTGACCTCGGACAATTGGGACAGTCTCAGCCTGATTGGCAAGGTCGCGGATTATTTCTGGCACATCACCCTGCCTGTCATTGCCCTGACGATTTCCGCCTTTGCGACGCTGACGCTGCTGACCAAGAACTCGTTTCTGGATGAGATCAAAAAGCAATACGTGATGACCGCGCGCGCCAAAGGTTTGAGCGAAAGCAAGGTTCTGTACGGCCACGTCTTTCGCAACGCGATGCTTATCGTCATCGCGGGATTCCCGGCGGTGTTTATTGGCGTGTTCTTCGGAAGTTCGATTATTATCGAGACGATCTTCTCGCTGGATGGTTTGGGCCGTCTGGGCTTTGAGGCGGCCGTGGCGCGCGATTATCCGGTAATCTTCGGCACGCTGTTCATCTTTGGCCTGATGGGGCTGGTTGTCGGCATCATCAGTGACCTGATGTATGTGCTGGTCGACCCGCGCATCGACTTCGAAAAGCGGGAGGGGTAAATGGCCTTGTCCCCACTCAACCAGCGCCGCTGGCGCAACTTCCGCCGCAACGGACGGGCCTTCTGGTCGCTGATTATCTTCTCGGTTTTGTTCGGCCTATCGCTGTTCGCCGAGTTTATCGCCAATGACAAACCGATCCTGGTGAAATACCGGGGCGAGTTCTTCACGCCGATCTTCAACTTCTACCCTGAAACCAGATTTGGCGGCGATTTCCAGACCGAAGCGATTTATCGCGACCCCGAGGTTCAGTGCCTGATCGACAGCGGCGGGCTTGAGGACTGTTTCGACGATCCCGAAGGTATCATTGATGAGATCAAGGCTGGGTCGTTTGAAGCGGAAGGTTACGAAAAGGGTTGGGCCATCTGGCCGCTGATCCCGTATTCCTTCAACACCAGTGTTGATCGCCCCGGAGCCGCGCCGCTGCCGCCCAATGGTCAGAACCTGCTGGGTACAGATGACACCAAACGTGACGTTCTGGCTCGAGTAATCTACGGTTTCCGCCTGTCGATCCTGTTCACGCTGATGGTTACCGGCGTGGCCAGCATGATCGGTATCTTCGCGGGTGCCATTCAGGGTTTCTTTGGCGGTTGGCTCGATCTTGTTTTCCAAAGGATCATCGAAATCTGGTCGGCCACGCCCTCGCTCTACGTCATCATCATCATGTTTGCCATTCTAGGACGAAGTTTCTGGCTATTGGTGGCGCTGATGATCCTGTTCAGTTGGACCGGGTTGGTGAGCGTTGTCCGGGCCGAGTTCCTACGTGCGCGTAATCTTGAATATGTCCGTGCGGCACGGGCGCTGGGCGTGGGCAACATGACCATCATGTTCCGCCACATGCTGCCCAACGCGATGGTAGCGACACTGACTTTCATGCCATTCATCGTGACCGGCACGATTGGCGGCTTGGCTTCGCTGGATTTCCTAGGCTTCGGCCTGCCATCCTCTGCGCCGTCGTTGGGGGAACTTACCTTGCAGGCGAAACAGAACCTGCAAGCGCCTTGGTTGGCCTTCACTGCCTTTTTCACCTTTGCCATCATGCTGTCGCTGCTGGTCTTCATTTTCGAAGGCGTGCGCGACGCGTTTGATCCCAGAAAGACCTTCTCATGAGCCTGTTGGATGTGAACAACCTCAAGGTATCGTTCAAGCAAGACGGGCAGGTGAGCGCGGCGGTCAAGGAAGTGTCCTTCACCGTGGATCGAGGTGAAACCGTCGCTTTGGTGGGTGAATCCGGTTCGGGCAAATCCGTCACTGCCCTATCTACGGTGTCCTTGCTGGGCGACAGCGCCATTGTCGAAGGCTCCGTCAAATACGACGGCGACGAGATGATCGGCGCCTCGCAGGACAAGCTGATGGATGTGCGCGGCAATGACATCAGCTTTATATTTCAGGAGCCGATGACATCACTGAACCCGCTGCACACGATTCAAAAGCAGATGGCTGAGTCTTTGGCTCTGCACCAGGGGCTGACCGGTGAGACAGCGCGGGAACGTATCGTTGAACTGCTGACCAAGGTGGGTATTCGCGATCCGCGCGAGCGTCTGGACAGCTATCCGCACCAACTGTCGGGCGGGCAGCGGCAGCGGGTCATGATCGCGATGGCGCTGGCCAACAAACCGGACATTCTGATTGCGGATGAGCCTACGACAGCATTGGACGTGACCATTCAGGCGCAGATTCTGGAGCTGCTGGCCGAGTTGCAGAAATCCGAGAATATGGGGATGCTGTTCATCACCCACGACCTCGGAATCGTGCGCCGGATTGCTGACCGGGTTTGCGTGATGAAAGACGGTGAGATTGTTGAGACCGGAGTGACCTCCGAAATTTTTGAGAATCCGCAGCACCCCTACACGTGCAAGCTGCTGGGGGCCGAACCCTCGGGGCATCCCGACCCGGTCGCGCCGGATGCCGAAGAGGTCGCCCGGACCGATCACCTGAAGGTCTGGTTCCCGATTCAGCGCGGGTTTCTGAAACGCACCGTTGGCCATGTGAAAGCGGTGAACGACGCCACACTTAGCGTGCGCGCGGGCGAGACACTTGGCATCGTCGGCGAAAGCGGCTCGGGCAAGACTACGCTGGCGCTGGCGATCATGCGGTTGATTGCGTCCGAGGGTGGGATCACCTACCGCGATCAGGATGTGCGCCGCTGGTCCACGCGCGAGCTGCGGCGTCTGCGCAAGGACATGCAGATCGTGTTTCAGGACCCGTTCGGCAGCCTTAGCCCGCGTATGACTTGCCAGCAGATCATTGCCGAGGGGCTGGCGATCCACAAGGTTGACCCCCACCGTGCTTCGCGCGAGCTGGTCGCCGAAGTGATGACCGAAGTGGGTCTCGACCCAGCGGCGATGGACCGTTACCCGCATGAGTTCTCGGGCGGACAGCGTCAGCGTATCGCGATTGCACGCGCCATGGTCCTGCGCCCCAAACTGTTGGTACTGGACGAACCGACCAGCGCACTGGACATGACGGTACAGGTGCAAATCGTCGATCTGCTCCGCGATCTGCAGCGGAAATACGGTCTGGCCTATCTGTTCATCAGCCACGACTTGAAGGTCGTGCGGGCTATGTCGCACAAAGTGATCGTCATGCGGAATGGCGATGTGATCGAAATGGGTGCGGCTGAAGACCTGTTTGAGAATGCCCAGACCGACTATACCCGAGAACTGATTGCGGCGGCGGGCTGAAACCAGCCCGCCACGCGCGGAATTCAGGCGTTCGCTTTCTCGCGGTCGGCTGATTTTGGCACCGGTCCGCGTAGTTCTTCATAATGATCAAACGTCAATTTGACCCACCCGGTGCCGCGCGTAGCGCTGGCAAGGGTGCGGTGTAGTTCGTCTTCGGCCACGGCAGGTAGTTGGGCGTTGAAAATTTCCCAGCCCGAGGCATTGGGATTGCCCTCAAAGCCCAGAACCTGACCCTGCAGCGAACTGATCGTGGGAACCAGATCGCCGACGAAATCCGAAGGCAGGTGAATCTCGGCGTTCAGGATGGGTTGCAGGACGACCGGTTTGGCTTGTGGCAGGGCCTCGCGTACAGCGTTTTTGCCTGCGGTTCGGAACGCATAGTCCGAGCTGTCCACGTTGTGATGTTTGCCGTCGCTGAGCGTGACCTTCACGTCGACCACAGGAAAGCCTTCTGGTCCCTGCGCCAGCGCGTCCTTGGCGCCGTGTTCGACGGACGGGATATAGTTTTTGGGCACCGCACCTCCCTTGACGATTTCTTCGAACTGAAACCCCGACCCGCGTGGCATTGGCGCGACCGAGATTACCACGTCGGCGAACTGCCCCGCGCCGCCCGATTGCTTGCGATGGCGGTGACGATGTTCGATCGGCGTGCGGATTGTCTCGCGATAGGCGGTCTCAACCGGTTCGGTGGCGATCTCAATTCCGAAATCTTCGGCCAGTTTGCTCGAGACGCGCCGCATATGCTGCGGCCCCTGAGACCCCAGAACGGCATGGCCGCTAAGTTCATCCTGAGCCAAATGCAGGCCGGGATCGATCTCGACCAGACGGGACAGCGCGTTGGACAGGCGCACGTCATCACGCTCGTGCGCGGGTGACACGATCTGCCGATGTGCTGCCGGGTGTGAGGCCGCCCATTCCGGCAGAGGGGAGGCTGACATACTGTCATAAAGGTTGCCGGGGTTCAGGTGGTCGGACTTCACCGCAAGCCCGATTTGTCCTGCGGGCAGTTCGGAGATCTGTGTCTTGGCGTCCAGCGTTGTCAGGTTGCCCACCGTTTCACCGCCCAGATTTTCATGTGCCTTCACACCTGCGCCCAGCCCGCGCAGGACCACGATCTTGCCGATATGTTTCTTCACATCCGCAAACCCGGCGATAGCGCGGGCATTTTCTTCGGCTTCGTCGCGCCCGGCGGCGATATCGAATCCCGGTGCTTCGTGCCGCAGGGCTTTCATCAGGCGAGTCAGCCCATTGCCGTGGCTGGCTGCGCCCAGGCAGGCGGGAATCAGCAGGTGGTTCTGCAGCACTTGTGCGGCCAGTTCATAAACCTCGGCACTGGGTGGCTGCTTGTCCTCAATCAGCTGCTCCAGCAGGTTGTCGTCGAAATCCGACAGGGTTTCCAACAATTCCGTTCGGGCTTCCTGTTCGCGATCCTCGACCGATTGAGGCAGCTCGATCAGGGCCGAAGGCTGCCCTTCCTGATATTTCCACGCCCGCTCAGATATCAGGTCGACTGCGCCGACAATATCTTCGCCTTCGCGGATCGGCACTTGCCGCAGGGCTATGTGGTGGGTGCAATAGGTTTGCAGCGCCGAGATAATGTCGCGAACCCGGCCGTTGGGATTGTCCATCCGATTGATGAACAGAAAACAGGGTATGCCAGCCTCTTCGACCAGACGCAGGTAGGGCGCGCAGAGAACAGCAGCGTTTGGGTCGGGTGGCACGACCACTACGGCGGCATCCGAGATTGCCATGGCGGGTCCGACATAGGCCAGATTGTCGCCGCCGCCATCTACGTCGATGGCGCACCAGGGCTCGTCCAAATAAGAAAAACCGTGCAAATGCACGGTTCCGGATACGTCGAATGTGGTGGGCCGCCCGTCGAGGCGGCTAATAGCCTCGACCAGAGTGGTTTTGCCCGATTGGCTGGGGCCGAGGACGGTGAAAACGCGCATGGGTGCTGTCCCTCTTTCAAATTGCAGATCGGCTGCACGAATGGGAAAGCCTTACGCGAATGCGTTGGCATGAACTGTCTGGTACTTGGCCTGCCTCAGGCGCGGGCGGATACCACCCGCCCCGCAAGTTTGGAAAAAACTGACCCGCCGCGTCAAGCCCTGACCTTCTTTCGGGTCAGATTGCCGAGCTGTGGCCAGCTTTGCTCAGATCATAAGCGTCGAAACTGCCAGCAATCATGCGGGTCAGCGGGCGCGCCTCGATCGGGATGAACAACCCGTCCTCGGTAATCCGCAGCAGGCCGTCAAAGGCGGCATTGGCCTTTTGGTACATGCCCTGCAGCTCGGCCTTGGTAATGTTGTGGTCGCGCAGTATCTCGGAGCTATTGATCTGGAAATCGCACATCAGCGCCTCGATCAACCGGGCGCGCAGTATGTCTTGCCCTTTGAACAGATGGCCGCGCGAGGTCGAGAACCGCCCTTCGCGGATCGCTTTCGTGTGAGCTGAGGTCGCGGGCGCGTTTTGGGCATATCCCTGCGGAAAGCGCGAGATCGAGCTGGCACCGACGCCGATGAGGACATCAGCCTGATCGTCAGTATAACCTTGGAAGTTCCGCTTAAGCTGCCCGGTTTTCAAAGCACGGGTCAGGCCGTCATCCTGCGTGGCAAAGTGGTCGATGCCAATCTCGGCGTAATTGTCCCACATGAACAGGCGGCGGGCCGTGTCGAACAGGTCCAGCCGTTCTTCTGGTGTGGGCAGCGCGTCTGAAGGGATCAGCTGTTGCCGTTTGGCCATCCAGGGAACATGGGCATAGCCGTAAAGCGCTACGCGATCCGGGCTGAGCGACAGGAGTTTCTGCACGCTTTCCGTCATCCGCGCCTTGGTCTGGTGCGGCAGCCCATACAGGATATCGGCGTTCAGGCTTGTGATTCCGCGGGCACGGATCATATCCACGGCTTCGCGCGTGGTGTCATAGCTTTGAATGCGCCCAATGGTTTTTTGAATCTCGGCGTCGAAATCCTGTACCCCGATTGAGGCGCGGTTCATCCCGGCCTCGGCCAATGCGTCCAGGCGGGCCTCATCAATCTCGTTTGGGTCGATCTCAACCGAGAATTCGGCGTTCGGCCCCAGTGGCACCACCTCTAGAATTCGTGCCGCCAGATCGCGCATCAAATCCGGGTTCAGCAGGGTTGGTGTGCCGCCGCCCCAATGCAGGCGCGACAGGGTGACGTCCTCGGGCAGGCGCGCGGCCAAAAGATCCAGTTCGGCCTTTAGAACGTCCACATAGGCAATCACCGGATTATCGGTCTGCGTCCCTTGCGTCCGGCAGGCACAGAACCAGCACAATCTGCGGCAGAATGGTACATGGATGTACAGCGACACTTGACTGCCGGGTTTGATCCCGGAAATCCAGTCACCATAAAGACTTGCCTCCACGTCATTGCTGAATTGGGGCGCGGTGGGATAGCTTGTGTAACGCGGGACTTTCGCGTCAAATAGTCCAAGCTTTGCCAATTGAGGTTTCACAGTCATGGCGATACCTTTATGGGACGGCCCGCCAAGTTGCTTTGACCAAGATCAAATGGAAACGCGCATGACACCGATATTCAAAGTCGACCACACGAACTGTGAAGATTGCCCCATCCGGCATCGCGCAGTGTGCGCGCACTGTGATGCGGATGAGTTGGAAGAGCTTGAAGGCATTAAGTATTACCGCAGTTTCGAAGCTGGTCAGACGATCATCTGGTCCGGGGATCAGATGAACTTTGTTGGTTCTGTCGTGTCTGGAATCGCGTCTTTGACGCAGACGATGGAGGACGGGCGCACGCAAATGGTAGGTCTGTTGCTGCCCAGTGATTTCGTCGGGCGCCCCGGGCGCGAATCTGCGCCCTATGACGTACAGGCGACCACTGATCTGGTCATGTGCTGTTTTCGCAAAAAACCCTTTGAAGAGTTAATGAGCTCCACGCCGCATATCGCGCACCGCTTGTTGCAGATGACGCTGGATGAGCTGGATGCGGCCCGCGAATGGATGCTGGTATTGGGACGTAAGACCGCTCGCGAGAAAATTGCCAGCCTGTTGTCGATCATTGCCCGCCGAGATGCTTCGATCAGCCAGAAGGGCAATGTTGGCCCGATCGTGTTTGATCTGCCACTGACCCGCGAGGCAATGGCTGATTATCTGGGTCTGACGCTGGAAACGGTCAGCCGTCAGATCTCGGCCCTGAAAAGGGATCAAGTCATCTTACTTGAGGGCAAGCGCCACATCACAATCCCGGATATGGGGCGCCTGATGGAAGAGGCCGGTGACGATTCGGATGGCGGGTTTCCTATTTGATGCTTGCCGCGTGACTGTGCTTTGACGTCATGCTTAACTGGCCCTGAACGAGGCAAACTTCAGGAGTAAGTAATGGGATTTAGTAGCATTCTGGCGATGCTTTTCATTGGCGCGGTCGCCGGATGGCTGTCAGGCAAAATCATGGAAGGCCGTGGTTTTGGCTTGATCGGCAATATTATTGTTGGCGTCGTCGGTGCATTTCTGGCCGGTTTGATTTTCCCAGCTCTCGGTTTTTCCATTGGTGGGGGCGTCTTGTCCTCGATCCTATTTGCGACCATCGGCGCAGTGATCCTGCTGTTCCTGATTGGGCTAGTGAAGAAATAGAAAACCGCCCCAAAGGGCGGCTTTTTAGGAAGGTTCACCTAGTGCGCCAAGAACACTGGGACCGAAGCCTGCTCCAACATATTTCTGGTGGCGCCGCCCAGAATGGCCTCGCGGAATCGCGAATGCCCATAGGCCCCCATTACGATCATGTCGGCCTGGGTGTCCGAGGCGTGCCGGTTTAGGATATCGGACACGCGGGTCATGGTCTTGCTGAGCACGTCGATCTCACATTTCACACCATGGCGGGCCAGCATTTGTGACAGCATTCCGCCGGGGTCCGAGCGATCGGGGCCATGGCGCGGCGGGTCAATCACTACGATGCGCACCAGATCGGCTTGAATCAGGAAGGGCAGGGCACGTCGGGTGGCCCGCATTGCCTCGACACTTTCGTTCCACCCAAGCAGGATTGTGCCGGGGCGGTCGAACGGGGTCGTATCGTCGGGCGTGACCAGAACCGGCGCATGACCTTCGAACATGGCGGCTTCGATGATCGGCTCGGCCTCGGCGCCGCAATCTTTTCCATAGGGTTGTGGCAGAATGACAAGATCCGAGAAGCGGGCACGATGGGCCACATGGCGCCCGATATCGGCGATCTGTGCTACGCCACTTTCGGCGGACCAGCGGGTCCCTGTCTTACCCAGATAGTTCTTTGCATAAACCAGAACTTCTTCGGCTTCAGCGTTTGCACGGTTGAGCGTTTCCTGAAGAATCAAAGCATTAGCACCGGCATAATAGTACCCTGTCTGGCTGCGGTCGACGCCCAGACACAGTGCTTCGGCATGTGCATCCTGCGCATGCGCCAGAGCGGCCATCTGTGCCAGTGCCGGTCCGCTTTGCTTTGCATCTGTGATGACGGTGAGAAGCGATTTATACGCCATATTGACCTCGTGCCTTGAACGCGCGTCGTGCTGCGGCTTGATGCCTCAGCAGACAATACACGATAGTCATAGAATTCAGGCTATTGTCTTGACACAGATCAAAGCAGTTCCGGCCTCTGTCGGACAAAACAACAGCCAGTCAAAAAGGTCCTGCGACACATAAAGAATCGCGCGGGGCATGGCAAAGGGACGCAATATGTCAAATTACATCAAGCTGATCGTGCTTGGTCTCGTCGTGGTATTTGCCGCGATCGGGTCCAATTATGCACGCGATTTGGCGTATCAGGTGCATGCAATTCTGGTGATGCTGATCGCCGGTGGTTTGTTCATCTGGACGCTTAGAAACACCGATGAGCCAGATATTCTAGTCGACCGCTCGGGTGAGTACATGGATGACGTGATCCGCTATGGCGTGATCGCAACCGCCTTTTGGGGCGTGGTCGGGTTCCTGGCGGGGACCTTTATCGCGTTTCAGCTGGCCTTTCCGGTGCTGAACTTCGAATGGGCTCAGGGTTATCTGAATTTTGGCCGTTTGCGTCCGCTGCACACCTCAGCGGTGATTTTTGCGTTTGGCGGCAACGCGCTGATCGCGACGTCTTTCTATGTGGTGCAACGCACCAGCGCCGCGCGCCTGTGGGGCGGCAATCTGGCCTGGTTTGTGTTCTGGGGCTACCAGCTGTTCATCGTGCTGGCTGCGACCGGCTATGTTCTGGGCGGCACCCAGTCCAAGGAATATGCGGAACCCGAATGGTATGTTGACCTGTGGCTGACCATCGTCTGGGTTGCCTATCTGGCCGTGTTCCTCGGCACCGTGGTCAAGCGGAAAGAGCCTCACATATACGTGGCAAACTGGTTCTATCTCGCGTTCATCGTCACCGTTGCCATGCTGCACCTTGTCAACAACATGACCATCCCGGTCAGCATTTGGGGTTCGAAATCGGTCATCGTCTGGTCGGGTGTTCAAGACGCCATGATCCAGTGGTGGTACGGCCACAACGCCGTGGGCTTCTTCCTGACCGCAGGCTTCTTGGGCATGATGTATTACTTCATCCCGAAACAGGCCGAGCGTCCGGTGTTTTCGTACAAGTTGTCGATCATCCACTTCTGGGCGCTGATCTTCCTGTATATCTGGGCTGGTCCGCACCACCTGCACTATACCGCGCTGCCGGATTGGGCCTCGACGCTGGGCATGGTGTTCTCGGTCATCCTGTGGATGCCGTCCTGGGGTGGTATGATCAACGGTCTGATGACCCTGTCCGGCGCATGGGACAAGCTGCGCACCGACCCGGTGATCCGCATGATGGTGATCTCGGTTGGCTTCTACGGCATGTCCACGTTCGAGGGTCCGATGATGTCGATCCGCGCTGTGAACTCGCTCAGCCACTACACCGACTGGACCATTGGTCACGTGCACTCGGGCGCGCTGGGCTGGAACGGTATGATCACCTTTGGTGCGCTGTACTTCTTGGTGCCCGTCCTGTGGAAGCGTGAGCGTCTGTACTCGCTGCAAATGGTCAGCTGGCACTTCTGGCTCGCCACTATCGGCATCGTTCTCTATGCCGCGTCGATGTGGGTCACCGGTATCATGGAAGGCCTGATGTGGCGTGAAGTGGATGCCAACGGCTTCCTGGTGAACTCGTTCGCCGACACCGTGGCGGCCAAGTTCCCGATGTATGTGGTGCGTGCTCTGGGTGGCGTGTTGTTCGTCGCTGGTGCTGTGATCATGTGCTACAACCTGTGGATGACTGTACGGAAAGCGCCGGCCAAAGAGGCCAGCCTGACCGTCGCGGTCCCGGCTGAATAAGGAGGGCCGGAGCAATGGCAATTCTCGACAAACATAAGATCCTCGAGACCAACGCGACCCTCCTGCTGGTATTCAGCTTTTTGGTCGTGACCATCGGTGGCATCGTTCAGATCGCACCCCTGTTCTATCTTGAGAACACCATCGAGAAAGTGGAGGGCATGCGCCCTTACACACCTTTGGAAATGGCGGGGCGTGAGATCTACATTCGCGAAGGCTGCTATGTGTGCCACAGCCAGATGATCCGTCCGATGCGGGATGAGGTTGAGCGCTATGGCCACTACTCGCTGGCGGCTGAATCGATGTATGACCACCCGTTTCAGTGGGGTTCCAAACGCACCGGGCCTGATCTGGCGCGTGTCGGCGGCCGCTACTCTGATCAGTGGCACGTAGACCACCTGCGTGATCCGCAGTCGGTGGTGCCTGAATCGGTCATGCCGAAATATGGCTTCCTTGAGCATCGCAAGATCGACGGCAAGTATATCGCTGACATCATGAAGGCGAACGCGGTTGTGGGTACGCCCTATACCGAAGAGATGCTGGCGAACGCTCAGGCCGACTTCCGTGCGCAGGCAGACCCGGACAGCGATTATGATGGGCTGCTGGAGCGTTATGGCGACAAGGTCAGCGTCCGCAACTTCGACGGTCAGCCTGAGCTGACCGAAGCGGATGCGATGGTCGCTTATCTGCAGATGCTGGGAACGTTGGTCGATTTCTCGACCTTCACCCCGGACGCAAGCCGATAAGGAGGGTGTGATGGAAGAATATACACTCTTACGGCAGTTCGCGGATAGCTGGATGCTGCTTGTGCTGTTTGTCTTCTTTGTTGGCATCATTGTCTGGGTTTTCCGCCCCGGCGCCAGCAAGGAATACAAGGACACCGCCAACATCCCCTTCCGGCACGAAGATAAACCCGCCACATCCAAGGAGGCGCGGCCATGAGCAAAACACCTGAAAAACTGCCGGGCGACCCTAAGACAACCGGGCACAGCTGGGACGGTTTGGAAGAGTTCGACAACCCGATGCCCCGCTGGTGGCTGTGGACCTTCTACGTCACCATCATCTGGGGTGTGATCTACACGATCATGTATCCCGCATGGCCTCTGGTGCAGTCGGCAACGGCTGGCGTGACCGGCTGGTCCTCGCGCGGTGAAGTGCAGGAAGAAATGGTTTCCTTTGAAGAGGCCAATGCGCCGTGGAATGCCAAGCTGGTCGAAACGCCGCTGGAGCAGATTTCGTCCGATGCTGAACTGCAGCAATACGCAGTGAACGCAGGCGGCGCGGTGTTCCGCACCTGGTGTGCACAGTGTCACGGCTCGGGTGCACAGGGTGCGCCAGGCTTCCCGAACTTGCTGGATGACGCATGGCTGTGGGGCGGTACGCTCGAAGATATCGAGTTCACCATTGCCCACGGTATCCGGAACGAAGAAAGCGACGATGCACGCTATTCCGAGATGCCGGCCTTTGGCGAAATCCTCGAAAAGGAAGAAATCGCCCAAGTGGTTCAGTACGTGATGTCGCTGACCAATGCTCAGTCTGATGACGCGGCGGCACAGGCAGGCAAGGTTGTCTTTGAAGACAATTGCGCGGCTTGCCACGGCGAGGACGGCACTGGCGATGTCTTCCAGGGCGCACCGAACCTGACTGATGCGATCTGGCTCTATGGCGGCAGCGAAGAGGCTCTGACCGAAACGGTTACTTACAGCCGCTTTGGCGTGATGCCCGCTTGGGAAAACCGTCTGACCGATGCGCAGATCCGCGCTGTCACGGCTTACGTCCACCAGTTGGGTGGCGGTCAGTAACGGCAAAAGAATACCTTCGGACGGCTCGCCGCCCGAAGGTTGAGGCACCGGCTGTTCCATCTGTTCGCGCGTTTCCTGAACAGCCGGTGCTACAACCTAAGACTAGTGACCCGTTTTGGTCCGGTCCATAGTGCCTGTTATTTCGAACAGGAATGTGAAGCGCGCTTAGTTTTCTTCCACCAGTACTCATTGACGGCCCTCTCCGGGTATTCAGGTGTTTTGTGGGTATCCGTCTGGGTTGCAACCCGGAATGATTGAGCGAGAATTGACAGCATCTTATCTTTCCTTTTCGTTCTTCCGATTGAGTTCAAGATTGATCTTTCGGGGCGAAAATGCGACTCAATTGTAATTCGGTTATGTAAGTATGGATTACATATGGACTGGATGAAGATGCCGCCGCTTTCATCTCTGAAAGCCTTTCATGCCTTTGCCCAAACCAGGAACGTGGTAAAGGCCGGCGATTTATTGAATGTTAGCCACGCTGCCATTAGTCAGCAGTTGCGTGCGCTCGAAAAACATCTTGGTACCGCCCTGTTGGATCGGCGCGGGAAGTCACTGCGGCTAACAGCCGAAGGCGAAAAACTGGCCCGTTCCCTGCAGCTTGGGTTTGGTGCCATTGGAGATGCCGTCGCTGATCTGATGCACCTTGCAGAGGATCGCCCCGTTCATGTTTCATTGACCCCTACTTTTGCCGCTTCTTGGCTAATGCCACGCCTGCCGGCGTTTCAGGCCCTCCATTCAGATATCCCCTTGGCGCTGGATCCTTCGCCCAAGATTGTGAGTTTGCGCCCAGGTGGAGTGGATGTTGCGATCCGGTACGGCGATGGCGATTGGCCGGGCCTGAATGCGGAATTGTTGCTGCAAAGCCCTATCGTGATCGTTGCCGCGCCCTCATTGTTGGGTGGTAAGACGTCCTTGACGCCGGATGAACTGAGCAAATTGCCCTGGCTTGAGGAGCTTGGTAGCACTGAAACCACCACTTGGCTGGCCCGGCACGGTGCCGAGCGAGGCCCCAGCGCAGGTCGGATCGCAATGCCCGGAAACCTGGTGTTGGAGGGGGTGCGGGCTGGTCAAGGCGCGGCAGTCACGGTGCGACATTTTGTTGAGGCCGATATTGAAGCCGGACGTGTCATTGAGCTGTTTCGAGAGCGTGGCACGCTTGGATACCACATTGTTACCGGAAATACGCCGTTGCGCCCTGCGGTCAAAACTTTTGTTGGCTGGCTCAGGCGACAAGCTGGTAAGATGTGACAAAAGGTGTCTGTGCGATGCGCTTTTGACCCATGTCAAAGTGGCTATCTTTGTGTTCTGGAAGAAGACGCCTATTATACCAGCCATATCTGGAGCCAGCTCGTGAGCGATTCCGACCCCGCCCCCAGCCTTTACGCTGCAAGGGAGCCGATTTTTCCCAGACGCGTGTCCGGGCCGTTTCGAAACCTGAAATGGATCATCCTCGCGGTAACGCTGGGCATTTACTACATTACACCGTGGATCAGGTGGGACCGTGGGCCCAGCCTGCCGGATCAGGCAGTGCTGTTGGATCTGGCAAACCGGCGTTTTTACTTCTTTTGGATCGAAATCTGGCCGCATGAGTTTTATTTCGTGGCGGGCCTGCTGATCATGGCGGGTCTGGGGCTGTTTCTGTTCACCTCAGCGCTGGGACGTGTCTGGTGCGGCTACGCTTGTCCGCAGACGGTGTGGACCGACCTCTATATTCTTGTCGAGCGTTGGATCGAAGGTGACCGAAATGCGCGTTTGCGCCTGCATCGTCAGGAAAAACTGGATTTCCGCAAGGTCCGACTGCGGGTGACGAAATGGACCGTCTGGCTGTTGATCGGTCTGGCGACGGGCGGGGCCTGGGTGTTTTATTTCGCCGACGCGCCGACGTTGCTGCGCGATCTGGTCACCGGCAATGCACACCCGGTCGCATACACTACCGTTCTTATTCTGACTGGTACGACCTTTTTGTTCGGTGGGTTTGCCCGCGAACAAATCTGCATCTACGCCTGCCCGTGGCCGCGTATTCAGGCCGCAATGATGGATGAGGACACTCTGGTCGTGGGCTACCGTGAATGGCGGGGTGAACCGCGCGGCAAGGGTAAACGAACAGCCGATTCCGAGTTGGGTGATTGCATCGATTGCATGGCTTGCGTGAACGTCTGCCCGGTAGGCATCGACATTCGCGATGGTCAGCAATTGGAGTGTATCACCTGCGCGCTGTGCATCGATGCTTGCGATGACATGATGGCTAAGATCGGGAAGCCGCGCGGTCTTGTCGACTATATGGCTCTGAGTGACGAGACACGTGAAAAATCCGGTCAGCCGCCAAAGAATGTTTGGAAACATATCCTGCGGCCCCGGACCATCATGTACACGTCCATGTGGGCGGCGGTCGGTTTTGCCTTGTTGTTCGCCCTATTCATCCGCTCGGATATCGACCTGACCGTGGCACCGGTGCGCAACCCGACCTTCGTAACCCTGTCAGACGGCACGATCCGTAATACCTATGACGTGCGTCTGCGCAACAAACATGGCGAGGATCGTCTGTTCAAACTGTCCCTCTCTGGTGACCCCGCGATGCGAGTGGTGATCGAAGGCACAAACCTTGATACCGTCAACGTCACGGCGGATACTGCTCAGCTGCAACGCGTGTACATCATTGCGCGTAAGGAAACTGGTCCGGCGGCTGCGGATTCGACTCCGGTCCGGATCTGGGTTGAAGATCTGAAGAGTGGTGAGCGTGCCTCGAAGGACACCACGTTCAACGGACGAGGAAACTAAAATGGCCGAGCGTCAGTTTACCGGAAAGCATGCCCTTGCGGTATTTGTCGCGGCCTTTGGTGTGATCATCGCCGTGAACCTTGTGCTGGCCTACAGCGCGGTTAAAACTTTTCCGGGGCTCGAGGTCAAAAATTCCTATGTCGCAAGTCAGGAATTCAATGAGCGGCTGCAGGAACAGCAGGCGCTGGGCTGGGACATCCGGGCTGAGGTGAAGGGCGGTCTGTTGATTCTGTATATCACCGACAAAACTGGCGCACCGGTCGAAGTGGCCGAACTGCAGGCCGTAGTTGGGCGTGCCACCCATGTGAAAGAGGATTTCTCGCCTGATTTCACTTTTGACGGTCAGGCCTACTCGACCCCGGCAGCGCTGGGTGAGGGGAACTGGAATATCCGTCTTGTCGCCAAGGATCGGGACGGGGCGGAATTCGCGCAGCGTGTGCCGCTATATGTGAAGGGGTGACCGGATGACGGCACAGCTGACATCTGGCACGGCAGCCTGTCCGGGGTGCATTGCCAGTCCGGCGGAACCGGCGCGGCCAATCCCTCAGGATGTGCAGATTGCGCTGTCGTTGCCGGGCATTCATTGCTCGGCCTGTATTGCGACCGTTGAACGTGAGCTGAACGCCCATCCGGGGGTTGAGAGCGCAAGGGTCAACCTGACGCTCAAGCGTGCAATGATCAAAGCTGCGCCCGATCTGCGCGCCGTCGACCTGATACCGGTGTTGGAGCGTGCGGGCTTTGAGGCGCATGAATTGGACCCCGGCGCGTTATCCGCCACGCAGGCGGACAAGGCAGGACGTGATCTGCTGATGCGGCTGGCGGTGGCCGGGTTTGCCTCGATGAACGTCATGCTGCTGTCCGTGTCGGTGTGGTCTGGGGCTTCGGATGCCACGCGCGACATGTTCCACTGGATCTCGGCGGCGATTGCGTTGCCTGCGATTGCGTTTTCGGGACGGCCTTTCTTTGCAAATGCCTGGTCGGCCTTGCGTGTTCGAAGGCTGAACATGGACGTGCCGATTGTTTTGGCAATCGTGCTGGCGCTGGTGACATCGCTTTGGGAAACCGCGTTAAGCGGTGAGCACGCCTATTTCGACGCGGCTCTGACGCTGACTTTTTTCCTGCTGGCCGGTCGGTATCTGGACTACCGCACGCGTGCCGCCGCGCGGTCTGCGGCTGAGGAACTGACTGCGCTTGAGGTGCCGCGCGCCATTCGACTGGTCGGTGATGCGGAAGAAGAGGTTGCCGTTGCTGCGCTGAACGTCGGTGATCTGATCCTCGTACGTCCCGGTGGGCGTATGCCGGTGGATGGCGAGATTGTCTCGGGTCAGTCGGAGCTCGACCGGTCCCTGCTTACCGGAGAAACCCTGCCTGTCTTCGCCGAAGCGGGTCTGAATGTCAGCGCAGGTGAGGTTAATCTGACCGGTCCCCTGACGATCCGGGCAACCGCGGTGGGCGAGGACACGTCGCTGCATCGTATGGCCGATCTGGTGGCCATCGCTGAATCCGGCCGGTCGCGCTATACCTCGCTGGCGGACAAGGCGGCCAAACTTTACGCGCCGGGTGTGCATATCCTGTCGGCGCTCAGCTTTCTGGGCTGGTACATTTATTCTGGCGATATCCGCACTGCGTTGAACATCGCCGCTGCCGTTCTGATCATAACCTGCCCCTGCGCGCTGGGTCTCGCGGTCCCTGCGGTGACCACAGCAGCCTCAGGGCGCCTGTTCCGCAAGGGGATGCTCATCAAGCATGCCACCGCGCTGGAACGTCTGGCTGAGGTCGATACGGTCGTGTTCGACAAGACCGGTACGTTGACCTCGGGTGCGCCTGAACTGACTAACCTGGGGGACCATTCCCGAGTTGATCTTGAGGTCGCTCTGGCTTTGGCCGAGGCGTCCTCGCACCCACTGTCGGTTTCGCTGGCTAAATCCGCGCGGGAGGCCGGGATCAAACCGGCTCGCTTGACCGGTGTTGTCGAAGTGCCGGGATATGGCACCGAAGGCTCACGTCAGGGTCAGTCCGTCCGTCTGGGCCGGGCGGCATGGGCTGGCGCGGACGAAGGCAATCAGACTGCCGCTTGGTTGTCGATCGCAGGGCAGGAACCGGTGGCTTTTCTGTTCTCTGACAGCTTACGCCCTGGCGCTGCTGAGGCTGTGCAGGCGTTCCGGGATGTGGGCAAGGAAGTCCTCCTCATATCAGGTGACACGCAGGGCGCAGTTCAGGGCCTGGCTGAAAAGCTTGGGATTGAAAACTGGATCGCACAGGCTTTGCCACAGGATAAGGCCGCCCGCGTGCAGGAACTGAGCGAACAGGGGCGCCGTGTGCTGATGGTTGGCGATGGCTTGAACGACACAGCCGCACTGGCGGCTGCGCATGTGTCGATCTCACCAGCCTCGGCGCTGGACGCAGCGCGGGTAGCGTCGGATATTGTGCTACTGGGCAACGATCTGGCCCCGATTGCCGACGCCTGCGACACCGCCGTCAAAGCGACCAAACGGATTCGCGAGAACTTCCGTATCGCCACCGTCTATAATATTGTTGCAGTGCCGCTGGCGGTGGCCGGTTTAGCCACGCCTCTGATTGCGGCGCTGGCGATGTCGACCTCGTCCATCACTGTGTCCCTGAATGCCCTGCGCCTGAGGTAATTGATATGGAAGTTCTGGCCTATCTGATACCGATTTCCCTGTTTTTGGGAGGGGTTGGCCTTGTGGCTTTCATCTATACGGTTCGGTCCAACCAATATGACGACCCCGAGGGCGATGCGCGCCGCATCCTAAGTGATGAATGGGACGACAAGCCCAAGCCCTGATCCGTCGCGTCCAACCGCCCTTGAAATTGCCGCAATGCCCGGTTATGTCCGGCCTATCCGCTAGCAGAGAGAAACAAGCCAAATGGCAACTTTGAATCCGATCCAGTTCATTCAGCAAGTCCGTGCCGAAGTTGCAAAGGTCGTCTGGCCGACACGTCGCGAGGTGTTGCTGACCACGGTCATGGTGTTCATCATGGCGGCGCTGACGGCCGTATTCTTCGCGCTAGTTGATCTAGGCATTCGCGGCGGATTGCAACTGGTCCTCGGCATGTTCGGCTAAGGTGGTTCCGGCAGTGCGGAAACGCCACTGCCCCCTTGCACAGCGCGCGATGTCAGAGTAGTTGACACGGTACTATTCGGAATGGGCGTGCGGCGATTCGGGCTGCGCGCCGCTTTTTATTCCGGGTCACGAGATAGAATTTCAATGACGGTGCTTCAGGCATTCCGAAGGTACCGAAGGCAAACAAGGACGACAGGTTCATGGCGAAACGGTGGTACTCGGTCAGCGTTCTTTCGAATTTCGAAAAGAAGATCGCAGAACAGATCCGCACGTCCGTGGCCGAGCAGGGCCTTGAGGACGATATTGACGAAGTTCTGGTGCCCACCGAAGAGGTGATCGAAGTGCGCCGGGGCAAGAAGGTTACGACCGAACGCCGCTTCATGCCCGGCTACGTGCTGGTGCATATGGAAATGTCCGATCAGGGCTATCACCTAGTGAACTCGATCAACCGCGTCACCGGTTTCCTGGGCCCGCAGGGCCGCCCAATGCCGATGCGCGATGCCGAGGTGAACCAGATCCTCAACCGCGTTCAGGAAGGTGAAGAAGCGCCCAAGCTAATGATCACTTTCGAGGTTGGCGAGAAGGTCAAGGTCAACGATGGCCCGTTCGAGGATTTCGACGGCATGGTCGAAGGCGTGGACGACGAGAACCAGAAACTGAAGGTATCGGTTTCGATCTTTGGCCGCGAAACCCCGGTTGAGCTGGACTTCACGCAGGTTACGAAGCAGGGCTAATAAGCCCGCCAGCTTATTTATTAACGCCGCGCTGCCACGAGCATCGCGGCGTTTTTGTTTTCATTACAACCCAGTTCTCAAACTCGAAAGCGAAGAGCAGGTTACTACGAGACCCATCAAAGTGCTTTGCGGTTATGGCGGGCCGGGAATCAGTTTTCTTTGTTGAAGGACTGTAAGAATGTCGAGAATTGTCGACGGGCTGACATCCACAGAGCCGTCCAAGAACACACCAAGCCCGCCGTCTCCGATCTCCATTGGGCCACCATTTTCATAAACCGGGTCAAGTGACGCAAGTTCTGCGGGCAGTTCGGGACACAACGGGGTTTCATTCAAGACAAGGTCTACGGCGGCCAGCATCAGTTCTTTTACGGAGTCGAGCGTATCGTCCTCAAGGAGTTGCTCTCGCTGCGCTTCGGGGGCTGTAAGGGTAAGATCAATCAGCTTGAAATAGGCGCAGTTGTTACGCAGCTCGACAGTCGCTTGGGTGGACATGTTCGCCAGAATAGCCCTTTTTTGTTCACCTCGCTGAAAGTCGCGTTCGCTGGTTCGGCTGCATTCGAAGATCGTGATGGTCACGCCCCCGTCCAGACCGATTGCCTCGTCCTGGGCTTGAAAGCTCAAATCATCAAGGCGCACTTGCAGGCCGCAATTGTCGACAATCGCATTGTCAGCCATCCGCTCTGGCACAATTTTCTGTATTTCACGCAGATCGAGAAGAGCGCCCACCCCAATCCGGGTCGGGGCCGCAGCGGTTAGATTCAGATCAAGCGTGTACGGCAATTCCGTATCACGAACCGGTAGGGTCGCGTCGATGTCAAAATGCACCTGTTGAGCGTTGGCATCTCGGGCACCCAGTGCAGCTGCCATCAAAGCCGGTATCAAAAACCAAAGCCTCATTCCGCAAACTCCAATACGCCAAGTTCCTTCAGCCCCCCGAGGACTTTGACTATCGTTTCGGCGCTGACATCCGCGGACCCGACAACGGCTGCCCCCATCCCTCCAGGAGCGATTTCGCGTGTGCCTCCGGATTCATAGATCGGGTCGAGAACGGTGAATTCTTCGGGCAGTGGCGGGCAAACCGGATTGGCTGCCAAAAACTCGCCACCCTTTTCTAAAACGGCTTCGTTAATGCGGTTGGTCAGCCCGAAAAGGTTGGAGATAGCGCCGATGAACCCGCGGGGGTCAAGATCAACTCCTTCAATGCTGAATGTAAGGCATTGGTCCTTTACCACGGCTTTGGCAATCGCAACCGCGTCTACGGTCGCGCCAAAGTAACGAAAGCCTGGTTCTTCATTCCGTTTGCACCGCGTGAATTGGGCACGGGCTGAACCCTCAACCTTTACGGTTTCACCTATGGCGGTAACGTCTCGGATCTCGAGGTATATCTGGCGTTTGCAGCTTTCCTCCAAGGGCCCAGTCAGAATCTGAGGCGCTTTTTCCTGCAATCCGCGCAAGTCCATGAAGGCCTTCAACCGCAAACGGGTTGGGCTGGCTTCTTCGAGGCCGCTGTAGACGGTGAAGGGAACGGGAATATCGCGCAGCGGAACTTCCTTGGTCAGTTTGATCTGAAACCGGCCGGCATAGGTGGCAGGATCAATTCCCGATGTTGCGAATGAAGCAGTGTTATTAGAGCCATCGGCTTGGGTGGCCGTTTCGGACGTTGCACCCTGATCTTGGGCCTTGCTGCCGCATCCCGGCAACATTGCCAACAGAACGCAAATCAGCAGTCCTTTGTTTGTTCGAGATGATGCCATCCCAGATCACCTCTTAAATAGGTAAGTTGCCTCAAGATACTCGCCAGCGTCTCTTAAGCAACTGAAGTATTCAGATTAATTGGTTTGTTCCGCAAAATCCGACTGGCATTGAGGAATGATTGGGTCTCAATCGGGTCAATTGAGGCAAAGGGGCAATCGGCCTCCTCCTCTGGTCCTCCGCCAATGACGGCCTGTTCGTGGGTTTCGACAGGATGGTATCTGTGATGTTATTATTTTCCAGACGCTAGCCAATTGCTGCATTCCGGCCCGAGCTCTGCCAAGGCCCTAGCCTCGTAGCGGGCTTTGTCCTCTTCTGGGAGAACCTCACGCCAACGACCGTTCACGCCACGATGGATGAATGTCTCTGCTCCACCATCCCAAAATATACCGCCTCCAGGGACGGACTTGCTTGCATGTGCTTTCATGTAGTCAAAGGAACAGTGCTTGAGAATCGCATCCCAACGGCTTTCGTCGATCTCAATGTCGAGGAAATCTGCGATGCGGCGAATTTCCCCCGGCATGTCGCGTTTAAGAGCTTCAAAATGGATGAGTTGCACGTTGGGTAGATCGCGTATCTCCCACCATGTTCGAATATTTTCCCAGAAAGGCCACATCGGATAACCATCACTATCCAACCATTCCCTGAAGTACTGAACAGTATCTCGTGTTGGTCTTTCGATCGGTGGGCCTACCCGACCAGGCGTTTCATTCAAAACTTCATACCAAGTGTCGTTCGCATTCGCATGATGGTTATGAAAGCTCCACACTACGTCCCGTCCATCGCGCCCAATGTATATGTATTTGGCTTGTTCGGAAAAAACGAGCGCATCCACTGGCAAATGTGTTTTCAAGAAGCGGCGGTGCGTTTGCGATGCGACTGCTGGCAACTTAACCTCTTTGGGTGGCACCCGAAGGTCTAGCCACGGCGACATCTCGGCGACGTCGAGATCCTCTGCACCATTGAATATCAGCTGAGCGACGATTTGCTGAACCCAAGTCGTTCCGGACTTTGCATAGGTGGCGATGATGATATCGTCATCACGAAATTCAAAATCATTCCACATGGTGGAGTCAAAGTGGTGGTTGTGAAATTCCCGTGTTTTCTTTGGTGATTCAAGCCCGTTCATTTTCCCGATCCCTCCAGCGCCGTAAAAGTATCAGTCTGCCACAAAACGCCAATCCGAGAAAGAATCCGCGGCAATACTAGGTCCTGAAGTTGCTAAGATAGATTGGGCTGAGCACGCGCTTTTCGGGCCCAAAGCGGTTATGCCAAGTTTAACGCCCACCTCTTGCCAGCCCCACTGTTTCCCTGCTCATTTCACGTCTATTTTTTCGGGCGAGATACTCTGGTCGGAATTTGCAGGGATCGCATTTCTGGCTCGGAGCACGCTAAACAGACCAGGTCAGGCGCGGCTGTCAGTCTTCTGTTTTGATCTTCGGTCCGTAACCTCGAATGACCTGGATTTCACACAAGCTTCGAAGCAGCGCTGATCAATCTCACCGGCTTATTTTATAAGGCTGCGACGCGATATGAAATGACGCGAGTTTTGGTTTCAGCGCCACAGCCGCCCATACCGTATTTGCATCGACTTATTGCGCCTGCATCATCGCCGCTCGGAGGAGTTGCGGTCGGTCGGATTGGGACGGTAAGAAGACAGCTTGCGATCCGGCGTCCAAAGCCGAAAGGCTCGCATCATACCACTGCATGGCAAGATCGGGACGTTCCCGCACTCCGAAACCTTCGCGCAGATGGTGTCCGATCAACTCACCGTAGGCTGGCTCGCCCATTGCGACTAGCATTAGTGCGGATCCAACCGCGGTGTCCATGTTGTCCTGACGGTATCCAATTGCCAGGCAGACCTTGCTTGTAGCTGCAAGATCTTCGGGGCTTAGTCCGGACTCCAACGCAAGTTGGCGCATCTGGGTTTCCGCGTCGGTTTTCGAGCTGAGAGACAAGGTGTCAACTTGCGGTGCCAACATGCCACCATACGCGTCGCATTGGGCGCTAACCTGATCCGGCGTCAGCCCCTGGATATCCTGCATCAGATCTTCGCCGTGCGCCATCGCGTAGCTACGAGCAAGGCAGAACTGCTCGCTGAGCGCAAAATCAGGATCGGACATGTTCGACAGTGTTGTGTAGCCGCCATTTGTCGATGTTTGCAGCATTACCCCGCTACAGCGATTGGCCAGCGACGGACCTCCGGTGCCGCCAGAGAACAGGCTCGGCAGGCTGGCTGACTCTGTGTCCGTGGCATTTGTCCCGGGCTCGGTTTCTTGGGGTGTTGCGACCGGGATTGCTTGTGCCGGAGGTTGAGAAGCCGCTGCCAACGCAGAACCCGATTGAACTTGACGGCGGTATTCCATCAGAAGCGGTTGACCCGCTAGCTGGGTAGAGGCTTGTCCGCCGCTTGTCCCCCAATAGTAAGCCTGCATCAGGAAGTCACGCTGATAAGGTTGGAAGTCATACCCGTTCACGGGGTATCCCATTGAGACTTGATAGCGTTCGATTGCTGCACGTGTTCCGCGGCCGACCTGACCATCGACCCGTCCTGCGTTGTAGCCGAAGTAATTTAGTGCAGTCTGAGTCTGCGCACCCTGCGAGGTCGACGGAATGCCCGACCCATAGGTCCGAGTCGTTGTTTGCGTCTTTTTCTTTTGCTGGTCTTTGCCGATTAGATATCCGGCAACGCCGCCGACGACAGCGCCGCCCAAGAAGTCACCTGCGTCAGCCCGTGCTATTTGAGGCGCGGTCGCAGCAAAGGAAAGCGCGATGCCAAGCGTCATAATAAAACGAATGATCATAATTAGCCTCCACTGAAAAAGTCTACTTTCCCTGAGTATAGCACGGCAGATAGTGTTAATGTGATACAAAGGCCGAGCCTCGACCGATGAGTAGGTTAAAACGATCTTTTTACTGCGCTATTAAGTTCTTAGTGAAATACGGCTCATCATTAATAACGGTCCACATTCCTTGAGCCGTCGATTGCCCTATTGGAGCTCGATTCGATGGTTTTGAATTCAGAAGCCATGGCACTTGCCAACCCCGCCATTCCCCTATAAACGCCGCCTCTATCGTCTTCGGGCGAGATTCTCTCGTGGGAGGTTGCTGGGATCGCGATCCCGGATCGGACCACGCAACATAATCTGGTCGGGGCGCGCCCTGACTAAGTTGAAAGGAAAACCAAATGGCCAAGAAGCTTGCTGGTACAATGAAACTGCAGGTTCCTGCAGGTCAGGCGAACCCGTCGCCGCCAGTTGGTCCGGCGCTGGGTCAGCGCGGCATCAACATCATGGAATTCTGCAAGGCGTTCAACGCCAAGACCGCAGACATGGAGCCCGGCGCTCCGTGCCCGACCGTGATCACCTACTATCAGGACAAGTCCTTCACCATGGACATCAAGACGCCGCCCGCGTCTTACTACCTGAAAAAAGCAGCTGGTTTGAAGCCGGTCGGCAAGCGTAACCGCCCCCGTGGTGCAGAAAACCCCGGTCGCGAGACCGTGGCAACTGTGACCTCGAAGCAGGTTCGTGAAATCGCCGAAGCCAAAATGAAAGATCTGAACGCCAACGACGTCGAAGGCGCAATGCAGATCATCCTGGGCTCGGCCCGCTCCATGGGCATCGAGGTGAAGTAAGATGGCAAAACTCGGTAAACGTACCCGCGCTGCGCGCGAAGCTGTCGCCGGCAAGGAAAACCTGTCGATCGAAGAAGCAGTTGCCCTGGTTAAGTCCAACGCAACCTCGAAATTTGACGAGACCATCGAAATCGCGATGAACCTGGGCGTTGACACCCGTCACGCAGACCAGATGGTTCGTGGCGTTGTCGGCCTGCCGAACGGCACCGGTAAAGCGATGCGCGTAGCTGTTTTTGCTCGTGGCCCGAAAGCTGATGAAGCAAAAGAAGCAGGCGCAGATATCGTTGGCGCAGAGGACCTGATGGAAACCATTCAGGGCGGCACCATCGAATTCGATCGCTGCATCGCAACCCCGGACATGATGCCGATCGTCGGTCGTCTGGGTAAGGTTCTGGGCCCCCGCAACTTGATGCCGAACCCCAAGGTTGGCACCGTGACCATGGACGTGAAGACAGCCGTGGAAGCAGCCAAGGGCGGTGAAGTTCAGTTCAAAGCGGAAAAAGGCGGCGTTGTGCATGCCGGTGTTGGCAAAGCGTCGTTTGACGAAGCCAAACTGGTTGAAAACGTCCGTGCATTTGTTTCGGCTGTTGCCAAGGCCAAGCCGTCGGGCGCCAAAGGCACATACATGAAGAAGATCGCTTTGAGCTCGACCATGGGCCCGGGCGTGACTCTGGATGTGGCGGCTGCCGCGGGCGAATAAGCTCGGATTATGTACTTGAAATGAAAACCCAGGTTGCGGAAGCAGCCTGGGTTTTTCAATTTCAGACCTGCCTTATTTCAAAGATAGGCGCGCAGGACGCTGGCTTCACGCGCATTGATTGTTGGGGCTGCGGTGTGCTGGAAGGCATCATTGATAGCTTCTACAGATGGGAAAAGTGCTCTGATTTCAGCTCGCTGAGGAGAGGACAACGCGTATTTAGCGCTCTGCCCGAAATAGAAGCTTTCCGTCAGCGCGCCGTTCGACCGAACAATCTGATGTCGGTCGAACATGAAATGCACATAGGTGATGCGGTCCGTTTCGCGGATCGAAATTCCCGGATGGCCACACAGGTGTTTGGCAGCTACGAAAACCTCGGGGGATCCGAACAGCATGTCGGTCGCTGGTGCCTTGATAAGCACCCGGTGTTCTTGTGATACGATGAGGTCGCGTGTGTTACCGAGCGCCCCGGCCTCGATCAACACGGGAGCAAAGGCACCAACGCCTGACACCTCTGTTGTTCCGATCCACCGCACCGGTTGCAGCCCGTTGTTGCGGGTCCAGACGAGTTGACCGGGTTCAAGGTTCTGCACTTCTTCAACACCATCTGCGGTGTCTATCAGTGTCCCGGCACCAAAACACGTGATGAAGTCGGAATAGCTCGAACTGCCAGTGTTTGAGCCCCCGACTTTGATGTAGGATGTTCCTGGCTCCAGCGGCTCTGAGGTACCATAGCCCCAGACATCCTGAGTAACGCCGTTCTGGGAAAACACATAGACGTCAATCTCGGGACCGGTTGGGTTTCCATTCTCGTCCAGTGCGCGCACCGTGATGATGGACTCAGATTCGACCTGGGTTCCGTTGGCGACAAGCCCACCACCGTCGGTGATGACATGGTCGTCTTCTTGATCATCATTGAACACATTGGGACTGCCACCAGTGTCGTCCAATGTGACCGTTGTCCCTGTGCCGCCGGAATAGACAAAGATCGTTCCGTCCGGTGTATCCGAGTTATTGATGATCGAACCGCCGACGGTGATATCGTTGGCGTCGGCAGAGCCGGGAACGAAGGTGGCGATGAGGCTGGAGCTGTCCTGAGCGAAAAAACTGCGGAGAACCATCTGTGTGATCAACTTTCCTGATACTTGTTACGGCGGCTCAAATGCGGCGAGCTCGCTTTTATCTAAATGGCATAGAGAAAGCGTTAAACCACGCCAGTCAATGTTGTTATACGCATGAACCTGTGCACATTTGCGTCAAAAGGGCCTGAGCAATCTGGATCAACCGTTTTGAAACGCGATCCGCAGCCGGTCGCCTAGCCGATGTCGCCTGTCTTCTTCATATGTGCTGCAGGCGTGTTTAATGTGCCACAAAGACAGCCAGTCTTTCAAAAGGCGCGCGCGCAGGCAGAAATCCAGAATCTCCATGTGAACAGGATGCCGATAGCGACGAAAAAACATGTCTTTGTTGTGTTTCAGAATGCCGGTGCGATCTACGGCGCTGGGTGTTGCGTCGCGAAAGATGTCAGCCTTCAGGAAGTCAACGATGTCATAGACCGCCAGTTTTTCCCGCGCCTCGGTGAAATCCAGGCCAATCATCTCACCTCGGCCGATCAGCAGGTTTTGACCGTGAAAATCTCCGTGCGAAAACACCTGCGTTTCTGGAATGCCTTTTAACAGCAGCGCATCCCTTTCCAGCTTTTTGGTCATTGGTTGACCTTCGTTTCGAATATGGTGTGGCACTTCGGTCAGTAGCGCGTGGATGCCGTCGGTCATCCAGCGCGGGCGAAAGCCGTATTCCTTGGACGGTTGGACGCTGTGAAGATCATGCAACCAAGCTCCGGCGCGGCGGTAGATCTGAGCGACCTGATCGTCATCGGTGCTGTTGTGGATCACATCAATGCAGGTGGGGCGATCGATGAACTCGGTGACAAAGAACATGCCTCTTGGCGACATATAGCAGGGGCGCACCACGCGTGATGCCTTGTGTTTTTCAAATGCCTGGGTCAGGCGCACCAGAAGGTCGAATTCGCTTTGGAGCCGCCCTGTTTCTGGCGAAGCAGTGTCAATTTTCAATGCAAAATGCTGTTTTGGCCCCTTGATCCGTAACACCATGCGGGTTTCGGCAAAGTCATGGGACCTGTACATGCATTCAAATGGTATCACTCCGCTTGCCGCAACATAGCGCGAGAACTCCTCGACAAAGGCAGTGGCGCGTCTGTGTTCATCTTCGGTGAGGGCCAACATGCTTGGGGGCAACCAGAAAGGGGCTAATCAAAGGGTTCTGCGTTTGACAGGACCCCAGGCGGCAGGGCATGTCAATCGCCGCCAAAAGCAATGTCTTGCGAAACCTTCAAACGGGCAATTTACCCCTTGGAAACCCCGCGCATCTGCCCTAAAGAGAACTGCGGAATAAAGCGTGCGATTCGTCGTGCGCTTTATTTCGTTTCGTCCAAGACGGTGGGTGGGTCCATCTGGCCCCTTAATTCCCTGCCTGAGACGGGTAAGACCAAAGAATTCTGAGGGTCCAACCCTCGGGCGCATTTTGGCCAATCCCGTAACAACGGACCTGAACGCCGGAGCGAAAGCTGCGGCAAATATGAGCCGGGGTGAGATATCACCCCTAACTTGGAGAGAACTGTGGATAGAGCCCAGAAAGAGAAAGTGGTCGAGGAACTCGGCCAAATCTTCGAAAGCTCTGGCGTCGTAGTGGTTGCACACTACGCCGGTCTGACAGTTGCCGAGATGCAGGACCTTCGCGCACGTGCTCGTGACGCGGGCGGTTCCGTGCGTGTTGCCAAGAACAGGCTCGCCAAAATCGCCCTTGAGGGTAAGCCGTGTGAAAGCATGGCCGACCTGCTGACAGGGATGACCGTTCTGACCTATTCCGAGGACCCCGTGGCAGCAGCCAAAGTGGCCGAGGACTTCGCCAAGGATAACAAGAATTTTGAAATTCTTGGTGGTGCAATGGGTGAGAACGCTCTGGACCGCAAAGGCGTCGAAACAGTTTCGAAAATGCCGTCTCGCGAGGAGCTTATTGCTTCGATCGTGGGCTGCATTGGCGCACCTGCTTCGAACATCGCTGGCGCGATTGGCGCACCTGCAAGCAACATCGCAAGCATCCTTTCCACCATCGAAGAGAAGGCGGAAGCTGCGTAAGCGGTTGGCACTGAATGATCTGCGTAGGGGAATACCCCTGACGTTGGAACACACACTGTAAACGGAAAGAGCTGATAAAATGGCTGATCTGAAAGCACTCGCAGAAAGCATCGTGGGTCTGACCCTGCTGGAAGCACAAGAACTGAAAACCATCCTCAAAGACGAGTACGGCATCGAGCCCGCAGCAGGCGGCGCAGTTGTCATGGCTGCTGGTGGCGACGCCGGCGGTGCGGCTGAGGAAGAAAAAACCGAATTCGACGTCGTTCTGAAGAACGCCGGCGCATCGAAAATCAACGTCATCAAAGAAGTTCGCGGCATCACCGGCCTGGGCCTGAAAGAAGCCAAGGAACTGGTCGAAGCCGGCGGCAAGATCAAAGAAGGCGTGGACAAAGCAGAAGCAGAAGACGTCAAAGCCAAGCTGGAAGCAGCTGGCGCCGAAGTCGAGCTGGCCTAAGCTTAGTCTCTGGTGCATCGCTGATGCGCCGAAAAATTTGGCTGGGTCCGGAGAAATCCGGGTCCAGCCGAACCTGTCTTAGAAAGGGCCTCATGGATTGGGGTGTTTTCTAAGACGCGGTTCTTGGATCGGGAGGCTGCCTTCGGGACGGTGGCCATGAATTGATCCGGACGTGTCGTCTCGAATGTGCAAGGCGCCGGGGCCCGACGGTGTCTTTGCCCGCTGAGAACATCGAAAGGTGACATCTGACATGGCTCAAACGTTCCTTGGCCAGAAACGTCTTCGTAAATATTACGGCAAAATCCGCGAAGTGCTGGAGATGCCGAACCTCATTGAGGTGCAGAAATCTTCTTATGATCTTTTCCTGCGCTCCGGCGATGCAGAGCAGCCCACTGATGGCGAAGGCATCAAAGGTGTGTTCCAGTCGGTTTTCCCGATCAAGGATTTCAACGAAACCTCCGTTCTGGAGTTCGTGAAATACGATCTGGAAAAACCCAAATATGACGTCGAAGAGTGCATGCAGCGCGACATGACCTACAGCGCGCCGCTGAAGGTCACTCTGCGTCTGATCGTATTTGATGTCGATGAGGACACCGGCGCGAAATCGGTCAAAGACATCAAGGAACAGGACGTGTTCATGGGCGACATGCCCCTGATGACGCCGAACGGTACGTTCATCGTGAACGGGACCGAACGCGTGATCGTGTCCCAGATGCACCGCTCGCCCGGTGTGTTCTTTGACCACGACAAGGGCAAGACCCATTCCTCGGGCAAGCTGCTGTTTGCCTGCCGCATCATCCCGTATCGCGGCAGCTGGCTGGATTTTGAGTTCGACGCCAAGGACATCGTGTTCGCCCGTATCGACCGTCGCCGCAAACTGCCTGTGACAACCCTGCTGTATGCGCTGGGTCTGGATCAGGAAGCGATCATGGACGCGTATTACGACACTGTGTCCTACAAACTGGATAAGAAGAAGGGCTGGATCACACCGTTCTTCCCCGAGCGTGTGCGTGGCACCCGTCCGACCTATGATCTGGTTGACGCGAAATCCGGCGAAGTGATTGCCGAAGCCGGCAAGAAAGTCACGCCGCGCGCGGTCAAGAAGCTGATCGAGGAAGGCGTCGTCACTGACCTTCTGGTTCCGTTTGATCACATCGTTGGCAAGTTTGTCGCCAAGGACATCATCAACGAAGAAAACGGCGCGATCTATGTCGAAGCCGGTGATGAGCTGACCCTGGAATACGATAAGGATGGCGACCTGATCGGCGGCACAGTGAAAGAGCTGATCGACGCGGGCATCACCGAGATCCCGGTTCTGGACATCGACAACGTCAATGTCGGCCCCTACATGCGCAACACCATGGCGCAGGACAAGAACATGGGCCGCGAAAGCGCCCTGATGGACATCTACCGTGTCATGCGCCCGGGCGAGCCGCCCACCGTCGAAGCTGCGTCGGCCCTGTTCGACACGCTATTCTTCGACAGCGAGCGTTATGACCTGTCCGCCGTTGGCCGTGTGAAGATGAACATGCGTCTGGCTCTGGACGCGCCGGATACTCTGCGCACCTTGCGCCGCGAAGACATCGTGGCCTGCATCAAGGCGCTGGTTGAACTGCGTGACGGCAAAGGCGACGTGGACGATATCGACCACCTCGGCAACCGTCGTGTGCGTTCGGTTGGCGAGCTGATGGAAAACCAGTACCGCGTCGGTCTGCTGCGCATGGAACGCGCGATCAAAGAGCGTATGTCGTCGGTCGAGATTGACACCGTCATGCCGCAGGACCTAATCAACGCGAAACCGGCTGCGGCCGCTGTTCGTGAATTCTTCGGCTCGTCGCAGCTGTCGCAGTTCATGGACCAGACCAACCCGCTGTCGGAAGTCACCCACAAACGCCGTCTCTCGGCGCTCGGCCCGGGTGGTCTGACGCGTGAGCGTGCGGGCTTTGAGGTGCGCGACGTTCACCCGACCCACTATGGCCGGATGTGCCCGATTGAAACGCCGGAAGGTCCGAACATCGGTCTGATCAACTCGCTGGCCACCTTTGCCCGCGTGAACAAGTATGGCTTCATCGAAACACCGTACCGCGTCGTGAAAGACGCCGAGGTGACCGATGAGGTTCACTACATGTCCGCGACCGAGGAAATGCGTCACACCGTGGCGCAGGCGAACGCGACGCTGGATCAGAACGGCAAGTTCATCAACGATCTGGTGTCGACCCGTCAGGCCGGTGACTACACTCTGGCTCCGCGCGAGAATGTGGACCTGATCGACGTGTCGCCGAAACAGCTGGTCTCGGTCGCTGCATCGCTGATCCCGTTCCTTGAAAATGACGACGCCAACCGCGCTCTGATGGGCTCGAACATGCAACGTCAGGCAGTTCCGCTGCTGCGCGCCGAGGCACCGCTGGTCGGCACCGGGATCGAGGAGAAGGTTGCGATCGACTCAGGCGCTGCGATTCAGGCGAAACGCGCCGGTATCATCGACCAAGTCGATGCCCAGCGTATCGTTATCCGCGCCACCGAAGATCTGGAACTGGGCGACGCTGGCGTTGACATCTATCGTCTGCGCAAATTCCAGCGGTCGAACCAGAACACCTGCATCAACCAGCGTCCGCTGATCAAGGTGGGTGACACCGTCCAGAAGGGCGAGGTCATTGCTGATGGTCCGTCGACCGATATGGGTGAACTGGCCCTTGGTAAGAACGTGGTCGTCGCGTTCATGCCGTGGAACGGTTACAACTACGAAGACTCGATCCTGATCTCGGAACGTATCGCGCGTGACGACGTCTTCACCTCGGTTCACATCGAGGAGTTTGAAGTCGCCGCCCGTGACACCAAGCTGGGTCCGGAAGAAATCACTCGCGACATTCCTAACGTCGGTGAAGAAGCGCTGCGCAACCTCGACGAGGCCGGCATAGTTTACATCGGTGCGGATGTTGAGCCGGGCGATATTCTGGTCGGCAAGATCACTCCGAAGGGCGAAAGCCCGATGACCCCGGAAGAAAAGCTGCTGCGCGCCATCTTTGGTGAAAAAGCATCTGACGTGCGCGACACCTCGCTGCGCGTGAAGCCGGGCGATTACGGTACGGTCGTTGAGGTTCGCGTCTTCAACCGTCACGGAGTCGAGAAAGACGAGCGTGCGCTGCAGATCGAGCGTGAGGAAGTCGAGCGTCTGGCCCGTGACCGGGACGACGAGCTGGCGATCCTTGACCGCAACATCTATGCGCGTCTGCAGGGCCTGATCCTGGGTAAAACCGCTGTCAAAGGCCCGAAAGGCGTCAAGGCAGGGTCGGTGATCACCGAGGAGCTGCTGGAAACCCTGACCCGTGGTCAGTGGTGGCAGCTGGCGCTGGAAGGTGAGCAGGATGCGCAGATCGTCGAGGCTCTGAACGAGCAGTACGAAGTGCAGAAACGCGCTCTGGATGCCCGTTTCGAGGACAAGGTCGAGAAAGTCCGCCGTGGCGACGACCTGCCCCCGGGTGTGATGAAGATGGTCAAAGTCTTCATCGCCGTGAAGCGCAAGCTGCAGCCGGGCGACAAGATGGCCGGTCGTCACGGGAACAAAGGTGTGATCTCCAAAGTTGTTCCGATGGAAGACATGCCGTTCCTGGCCGATGGTACGCCAGTCGACTTCTGTCTCAACCCGCTGGGCGTGCCGTCGCGTATGAACGTTGGTCAGATCCTTGAAACCCATATGGGTTGGGCCGCACGTGGTCTGGGCTTGAATATCGACGACGCACTGGGTGAGTACCGCCGTTCCGGCGACCTGACCCCGGTTCGCGAAGCGATGAAGCTGGCCTATGGCGAGAATGTCTATGAAGAAGGCATCGCCGGTCTGGACGAGGGTCACCTGATCGAGGCTGCGGGCAACGTGACCCGCGGTGTTCCGATCGCGACCCCGGTTTTTGACGGAGCCAAGGAAGCAGACGTCAACGACGCGCTGGTACGTGCGGGCTTCTCGGAAAGCGGTCAGTCGGTTCTGTTCGACGGTCGTACTGGTGAGCAATTCGCACGTCCGGTAACCGTGGGCATCAAGTACCTGCTGAAACTGCATCACCTGGTGGACGATAAGATACACGCGCGTTCGACAGGGCCGTACAGCCTGGTTACCCAGCAGCCGCTGGGTGGTAAGGCGCAGTTCGGTGGTCAGCGCTTTGGTGAGATGGAAGTCTGGGCTCTGGAAGCTTACGGCGCCGCCTACACCTTGCAGGAGATGCTCACCGTGAAATCGGATGACGTCGCCGGCCGGACCAAGGTCTATGAGTCGATCGTCAAGGGCGAGGATAACTTTGAAGCGGGCGTACCGGAATCGTTCAACGTTCTGGTTAAAGAAGTCCGTGGCCTCGGCCTGAATATGGAACTCCTGGATGCGGAGGTTGAGGAGTAAGGGCCTCGGCCCTTCCTCCCGTCCCCCCTTCCGCAAAATTTGAGGTATCAAAATGAACCAGGAAATCACCAACAACCCGTTCAACCCGCTGACACCGCCGAAAGTCTTTGACGAGATCAAGGTTTCGCTGGCCAGCCCTGAACGGATCCTGTCTTGGTCCTATGGTGAGATCAAGAAACCCGAAACCATCAACTACCGGACGTTCAAGCCCGAGCGTGACGGTCTGTTCTGCGCACGTATCTTTGGCCCGATAAAAGATTACGAATGTCTGTGCGGCAAATATAAGCGGATGAAGTATCGCGGCGTTGTCTGCGAGAAATGCGGTGTGGAAGTCACCCTGCAGAAAGTCCGCCGCGAGCGTATGGGCCACATCGAACTGGCCGCGCCCGTTGCACATATCTGGTTCCTGAAATCGCTGCCGTCCCGCATCGGTCTGATGCTGGACATGACGCTGCGCGATCTGGAACGCGTTCTGTACTTTGAAAACTATGTTGTCATCGAGCCCGGTCTGACCGACCTGACCTACGGCCAGATGCTGACCGAAGAAGAGTACATGGACGCGCAGGATGCCTATGGCATGGACGCGTTCACAGCGAATATCGGTGCCGAAGCCATCCGTGAGATGCTGGCCCAAATCGATCTGGAAGCCGAAGCCGAGCAGCTGCGCGCTGATCTGGCCGAAGCCACCGGCGAACTGAAGCCCAAGAAGATCATCAAGCGTCTGAAGGTTGTTGAATCCTTCCTCGAGTCGGGCAACCGGCCCGAGTGGATGGTTATGACCGTGATCCCGGTCATTCCGCCGGAACTGCGTCCGCTGGTTCCGCTGGATGGTGGTCGTTTCGCGACTTCAGATCTGAACGATCTGTATCGCCGCGTCATCAACCGGAACAACCGTCTGAAGCGTCTGATTGAGCTGCGCGCGCCTGACATCATCGTCCGCAACGAAAAGCGGATGCTGCAGGAATCCGTTGACGCACTGTTCGACAACGGCCGCCGTGGCCGCGTGATCACCGGTGCCAACAAGCGTCCGCTGAAATCGCTGTCGGACATGCTGAAAGGTAAGCAGGGCCGCTTCCGCCAGAACCTTCTGGGTAAGCGCGTCGACTTCTCGGGCCGTTCGGTCATCGTGACCGGGCCGGAACTCAAGCTGCACCAGTGTGGTCTGCCCAAGAAGATGGCGCTGGAGCTGTTCAAGCCGTTCATCTATTCGCGCCTTGAAGCCAAGGGTCTGTCTTCGACCGTGAAACAGGCGAAGAAACTGGTCGAGAAAGAGCGTCCCGAAGTGTGGGATATCCTCGACGAGGTGATCCGCGAACACCCTGTCATGCTGAACCGTGCGCCGACGCTGCACCGCCTTGGCATTCAGGCGTTCGAACCGGTGTTGATCGAAGGCAAAGCGATCCAGCTGCACCCGCTGGTCTGTTCGGCCTTTAACGCCGACTTCGACGGGGACCAGATGGCGGTTCACGTCCCGCTGAGCCTTGAGGCACAGCTGGAAGCGCGTGTTCTGATGATGTCGACGAACAACGTTCTGTCGCCCGCAAACGGTGCGCCGATCATTGTTCCGTCGCAGGATATGATCCTGGGTCTGTACTATGTGACCCTGGAACGCGAGGGCATGCCGGGCGAAGGCAAGGTCTTTGGCTCGATCGAAGAAGTTCAGCACGCGCTGGACGCCGGTGAGGTGCATCTGCACTCGAAAATCACCGCGCGGATCACGCAGATCGACGACGAAGGCAACGAAGTTCAGAAGCGTTTCGAGACCACTCCGGGACGTCTGCGTCTGGGTGCGTTGCTGCCGATGAACAACAAGGCGCCATTCGAGCTGGTAAACCGTCTGCTGCGGAAGAAAGAAGTGCAGCAGGTGATCGACACCGTCTACCGTTACTGCGGTCAGAAAGAGTCGGTTATCTTCTGTGACCAGATCATGTCGATGGGCTTCAAAGAAGCGTTCAAGGCGGGCATCTCGTTCGGTAAGGACGACATGGTCATTCCGAACGACAAGTGGGGCATCGTTGATGACACCCGTGGTCAGGTGAAAGACTTTGAACAACAGTACATGGACGGCCTGATCACTCAGGGCGAAAAGTACAACAAAGTTGTCGATGCCTGGTCGAAGTGTAACGACCGCGTCACCGAGGCGATGATGAGCACCATCTCGGACGTTGCCAAGGCCGAAGACGGGTCGGATCAAGAGCCGAACTCGGTCTACATGATGGCCCACTCGGGTGCGCGTGGCTCGGTCACTCAGATGAAACAGCTGGGCGGAATGCGCGGCCTGATGGCCAAGCCGAACGGTGACATCATCGAAACGCCGATCATCTCGAACTTTAAAGAAGGTCTGACCGTTCTCGAGTACTTCAACTCGACCCACGGTGCCCGTAAGGGTCTGTCGGATACCGCTCTGAAGACGGCGAACTCGGGTTACCTGACCCGTCGTCTGGTTGACGTGGCACAAGACTGTATCGTTCGTGAGATCGACTGTGGTACTGAGCGTGCGATCACTGCAGAAGCCGCCGTGAACGATGGTGAAGTGGTTGCTTCGCTGGCTGAACGCGTGCTGGGCCGTGTGGCTGCCGACGATGTTCTGCGTCCGGGCACGGATGAGGTGATCGTGGCCGCTGGTCAACTGATCGACGAACGTATGGCCGATACCATCGATGAAGCCGGTGTTGCTTCGATGCGCATCCGCTCGCCTCTGACCTGCGAGTCCGAGGAAGGCGTCTGTGCAACCTGCTACGGTCGTGACCTCGCACGCGGCACCATGGTGAACACGGGTGAAGCTGTCGGTATCATCGCCGCCCAGTCCATCGGTGAACCCGGTACGCAGCTGACGATGCGGACTTTCCACATCGGTGGTGTTGCGCAAGGTGGTCAACAGTCGTTCCAGGAAGCCAGCCAGGAAGGTGTTGTTTCCTTCGAGAACCCGCAGATTCTGGTCAATGCCGCAGGCGAAAGCCTCGTTATGGGCCGGAACATGAAGCTGGTGATCAGCGACGAACACGGCGAAGAGCGTGCCAGCCACAAGCTGGGCTACGGCTCCAAGCTGTTCGTCAAGGACGGCACCAAAGTGGCCCGTGGCGACAAGCTGTTCGAATGGGATCCATACACCCTGCCGATCATCGCTGAGAAAGCTGGTACTGCGAAATATGTCGACCTGGTTTCGGGCCTTGCTGTCCGCGACGAGACCGATGAAGCAACCGGTATGACCCAGAAGATCGTGATCGACTGGCGCGCCGCCCCTAAAGGCAGCGACCTGAAGCCTGAGATCATTCTGGTCGGCGAAGATGGCGAGCCGGTCCGCAACGATGCGGGCAACCCGGTTCACTATCCGATGTCGGTGGATGCAATCCTGTCGGTTGAAGATGGTCAGACCATCGAAGCCGGTGACGTTGTTGCGCGTATCCCGCGTGAAGGCGCCAAGACCAAGGATATCACCGGTGGTCTGCCGCGTGTGGCCGAACTGTTCGAAGCGCGTCGTCCGAAAGATCATGCGATCATTGCAGAAGCCGATGGTTACGTGCGCTTTGGACGCGACTACAAGAACAAGCGCCGCATCAGCATCGAACCGGCCGACGAGTCCATGGAGACCATCGAATACATGGTACCCAAGGGCAAGCACATCCCGGTCGCCGAAGGGGACTTCATCCAGAAGGGTGAATACCTGATGGACGGTAACCCGGCTCCGCATGACATCCTGTCTATCATGGGTGTCGAAGCGCTGGCGGATTACATGATCGACGAGGTGCAGGACGTCTACCGCTTGCAGGGCGTGAAGATCAACGACAAGCACATCGAGGTCATCGTGCGCCAGATGCTGCAGAAGTGGGAGATCCTGGATTCAGGCGACACCACCCTGCTGAAAGGCGAGCATGTCGACAAGCAGGAGTTCGACGCGGCCAACGAGAAGACCATCGCCCGCGGTGGTCGTCCGGCACAGGGCGAACCGATCCTCTTGGGGATCACCAAGGCCTCGCTGCAGACGCGTTCGTTCATCTCGGCGGCGTCGTTCCAGGAAACCACTCGTGTGCTGACCGAAGCTTCGGTTCAGGGCAAGAAAGACAAGCTGGTTGGCCTGAAAGAGAACGTCATTGTCGGTCGTCTGATCCCTGCCGGTACTGGTGGAGCCACCCAGAGTGTGCAGCGGGTAGCTCAGTCGCGCGACAACGTGGTGATCGAAGCCCGTCGGGAAGAGGCCGAAGCGGCCGCTGCTCTGGCTGCGCCCACTATTGATGACGACATGGTTGGTGACGAGTTGGATGTTCTGGTCGAAACACCGGAGAGCCGCGAGTAAGCGATCCTATATGGTTAAGATCAGGCCCTGCGATTTCGCAGGGCCTTTTCTTTTGGTCGGCAGGCATGACTGGTCGTGAAATGGGGGTTCGGCCGAGCCACCACGGGTTTTGCTGTTTGCAACAGGTCTATTGCATCTTTGGGGTGTGTACCCCTTGAGTAGATGCAACTCACGATATAGTACTTGAGGCAAAATTGTTTGAAAGTATTGAGTTTATCTATGGCTACAGAGCAGAGTTCGTTTCAGGATCGTATTGAGCGTATAGAGAAGAAAGCAAAAGAAACCGCCAGCAAAGCGCCACCTCCGAGAGTCGAAAGTATCTGGCAACGGCTAGGATACCCCGCATCGTTTATCGGGGCCTTTTTTCTTGGTATTTTTGCGGCCTTCCTGACCCGTTACATTCAGTATCACTTGGTCGGTGTCCCAGGCAGTGGCCAGTTGGGTGTTCAGGAGATCATTGGTATCGGCCTTGCTAGCTGTGCGGGCTTTTTCGTTTCATTCTTTCTGAAAGACCGGCAAAAGGAATTTGCCAGTTGTGTTACAGCGGGTGTACTTCTGACAACCTTCACCTACCACAATCTGGTTTGGGAATATCCTGACGTCTTTGAACGGGTATACGGAAAGGATTGGGTGGAATTTGTCGAAAAACTGACCGAGCCATCCAGCTTGTACGTGTTCGGTAACGTTATCAAACTGAGCTGACCGGGTTTGGCTCCAGCTTTGCCATATTGACTTCCCCTTTCGGACCCTGGCCAATACCGCGCATTACCCCGTGTGGAGCTCACGCAGAATGACCCCGAATGTGAAAGGCGCGCTGCTGATGATGGGCAGCATGGCCGCCTTTACGATAAATGATGCGTTGATCAAGGCCGCTGGGGCGGATTTGCCGCTGTTCCAGATGGTGGCCATGCGCGGGGTGCTGGCCACGGTTCTGGTGTATCTGCTTGCGCGTCATCTGGGTGCATTGCATTTGAACTTCCCGCGTCAGGATAAATGGCTTGTGGTTTTGCGTTGCCTGACGGAACTGTCTGCCACCTTCTTTTTTCTGACAGCGCTGCTGCACATGCCATTGGCCAATGTAACTGCGGTTCTGCAGGCCCTGCCGTTAACCGTGACTTTGGGTGCGGTCCTGTTTTTTGGCGAACACATTGGATGGCGCAGGGTTATGGCCATCTTCATGGGGTTCGCTGGGATGTTGTTGATCGTACGTCCCGGACCGGATGGGTTCAGTGTTTACTCAATCTATGCTCTGATCGCCGTCGCATCGGTCACGGCCCGCGACTTGATAACCCGGCGCATGTCTCACCGGGTGCCGTCTCTGACCGTGACTTTGGCAACTTCGTTGTCAATCACATTGGCGGCAAGCGTTGCAACATTGCTCACCGGATGGACTCCGATCCCGCAAGATGCGGGGCTGATGGTGGCGTCTGCGGCGATTTTCGTGCTGGCGGGCTATTTGTTCAGTGTGATGGTCATGCGGGCTGGTGACGTCGGGTTCATTGCCCCGTTCCGCTATTCCAGCCTGATCTGGGCGTTAGGTCTGGGCTGGGTCATGTTTGGGGACTGGCCCGACACGATTACGATGATCGGAGCAGCTTTGGTTGTCGGGGCGGGCTTGTTCACTTTATTCCGCGAACGTGTCAATCACGCGGCCGAGTGAATTTTCCGAACCGCATCCTGCTCGATGGCGAAACGCGCGATGAACTCACCTTCCTGTTCAGGTGTCAGGGGCAGCAGTTCGGCCTTGCTGTTGCGGGCATGAGGGGAATCATTGAACTGGTTCAGGGTTCGCACCCACATCGGAGCATCCGGGTAGCTGACAACGGGCATGAAGTTTCCGATCCGGTGATGGGCGAAATTCATGATCGTCAGCTCACAACCGCCGCGCACATACATGCCCATCCCCACCCCCAGAAGCGGCTGGTATTTCTGAGCGGCAAGAATGCCGTCAGGACCGAAACGCGCGAGAAAGCCGCTGTTATAGTCAATTGTGACCGTCCGGTTGTTTTCGATTAGCCCCTTGGCCTCGTCAGCGGCAATGCGAAGGCGCTCAACGAAATCCACTGACACGGCGTCGTCGTCATCGTGACGGAATTGCAGGCAGGGCGCATCGGGGTTGTTACGCGCAGCGTTCAGTACCTCTTTCATCACCTTGCGTTGCCGCATCGGCTCGCGGGCGATGATCCTGACCTGTTTCATGCCGGCCGTCAGGTCGTGCAACCGGTCTAAGGAAGGTTTTGGCAGGCACTCCCCTGTTACGATGAGAAACTGAAAATCCTCATCGGTCTGCTCCTTGAAGCAGGGCAGGGTGGTGGTTTCGAATAGGCGAAAGCGTTCTTCCAGCCGAGCAGGATTATAGAGGTACTGCCTGCGTTCTTCGATCGTGTCATGCTCTACCTGAAAGCCACCATAGGCAGGATAGGAAAAGCGGCACAGGCCGATAACTTGCATGATTCATCCGTGGCTCAGACTGGTAACGGGACTATGCCCTTGCGGCCTGAGACCCGCAACAACTGTCGCTCTGGAAATCCCCATTGCGCGCTGATAAGTCCATGCTTACTGGCCTGCTCGGTGCCAATCGGGTGTACTGTTGACACTCGGGCCGACTCCCCCTATTACGCGCGTCATCTCGGTGCCGGGGGCCGCCCCATAACCGATTCCAGTAATGAACTGGTCAAGGCCCGGACAATTTTGCAGTTCGCGCCCTCTGATAACCAACCGCGACGTTCACCTCGGAATGGGAACGCTCGCGGGTTTTGCGCTTGTGGACGCATGAGTGCAGCGAATTTAACCGCACGCAACCGCGTGCATGTCATGTGTGTTGCAAAACGGGGAAGAAACCGGAATGCCAACTATTCAACAGCTGATCCGCAAGCCGCGGCAGCCCAAAGTAAAACGCTCGAAGTCCATGCACCTGGAGCAGTGCCCGCAGAAACGCGGCGTCTGCACCCGCGTGTACACCACCACACCGAAGAAGCCGAACTCGGCTATGCGTAAGGTTGCCAAGGTGCGCCTGACCAACGGGTTCGAGGTCATCTCGTACATCCCCGGTGAAAGCCACAACCTGCAGGAGCACTCGGTTGTTCTGATCCGTGGCGGCCGTGTAAAAGACCTTCCCGGTGTGCGTTACCACATCCTGCGCGGTGTTCTGGATACTCAGGGCGTCAAAGACCGTAAGCAACGCCGTTCGAAATACGGCGCGAAGCGTCCCAAGTAAGAAGGAGAGGCTGATATGTCACGTCGTCACGCCGCCGAAAAACGCGAAGTCCTGCCTGACGCCAAATTTGGCGACAAGGTACTGACAAAATTCATGAACAACCTGATGATCGACGGCAAGAAGTCGGTCGCAGAGCGCATCGTTTACAACGCCTTTGACCGCGTTGAGAACAAGGTAAAGCGCGCTCCTGTCGAAGTGTTCCACGAAGCGCTCGACAACATCAAACCGTCGGTCGAGGTTCGCTCGCGCCGGGTTGGTGGTGCAACCTATCAGGTTCCGGTCGAAGTGCGCCCCGAGCGCCGCGAAGCACTGGCCATCCGCTGGCTGATCACTGCTGCGCGCGGCCGCAACGAAAACACCATGGAAGAGCGCCTTGCAGGCGAGCTGCTGGACGCCGTTCAGTCCCGCGGTACTGCCGTCAAGAAACGCGAAGACACCCACAAGATGGCCGAGGCGAACAAAGCCTTCAGCCATTATCGTTGGTAATCCGAGAGGCTGAGACCAATGGCACGCGAATATCCGCTCGAACTGTACCGTAACTTCGGTATCATGGCGCACATCGACGCAGGTAAGACCACCTGCTCGGAGCGTATCCTGTATTACACTGGTAAATCCCACAACATCGGTGAGGTGCACGATGGTGCAGCCACCATGGACTGGATGGAGCAGGAGCAGGAACGCGGCATCACCATCACTTCGGCTGCGACCACCACCTTCTGGGAGCGCACCGAGGACGGTCAGACCGCCGATACCCCCAAGCACCGCCTGAACATCATCGACACCCCCGGCCACGTTGACTTCACCATCGAAGTCGAACGCTCGCTGGCGGTTCTCGACGGTGCCGTCTGCGTTCTGGACGCAAACGCCGGTGTTGAGCCCCAGACCGAAACCGTATGGCGTCAGGCTGACCGCTACAAGGTTCCGCGTATGGTTTTCGTCAACAAGATGGACAAGATCGGCGCTGACTTCTTCAACTGCGTCAACATGATCGAAGACCGCACCGGCGCACGCGCTGTTCCGGTTGGTATTCCAATCGGCGCAGAAACCGAGCTGGAAGGCCTGATCGACCTGGTCACCATGGAAGAGTGGCTGTGGCAGGGCGAAGATCTGGGCGCAAGCTGGATCAAAGCTCCGATCCGCGACAGCCTGAAGGACATGGCTGACGAATGGCGCGGCAAGATGATCGAAGCGGCCGTCGAAATGGACGACGACGCGATGATGGAATACCTGGAAGGCAATGAGCCCGACGTTCCGACCCTGCGCGCCCTGCTGCGCAAAGGTACGCTGGAAATCGCGTTCGTTCCGGTTCTGGGTGGTTCGGCCTTCAAGAACAAAGGTGTTCAGCCGCTGCTCAACGCTGTGATCGACTATCTGCCCAGCCCGCTGGACGTTGTCGATTACATGGGCTTCAAACCCGGCGACGAGGAAGAAGTTCGTGACATCGCCCGTCGTGCAGACGACGACATGGCCTTCTCGGGCCTGGCGTTCAAAATCATGAACGACCCCTTCGTTGGCTCGCTGACCTTCACCCGGATCTACTCGGGCACCATGAACAAGGGTGACTCGATCCTGAACTCGACCAAAGGTAAGAAAGAGCGCATCGGTCGTATGATGATGATGCACTCGAACAACCGGGAAGAGATCGAAGAAGCGTTTGCAGGCGACATCATCGCGCTGGCGGGTCTGAAAGACACCACCACCGGTGATACTCTGTGTGATGCGAAAGATCCGGTGGTTCTGGAAACCATGACCTTCCCCGATCCGGTGATCGAGATTGCGGTTGAGCCCAAAACCAAGGGCGACCAAGAGAAGATGTCTCAGGGTCTGGCCCGTCTGGCCGCTGAAGACCCGTCCTTCCGTGTGGAAACTGATCTGGAATCCGGTCAGACCATCATGAAGGGCATGGGCGAACTTCACCTGGACATCCTGGTTGACCGTCTGAAGCGTGAGTTCAAAGTTGAAGCGAACATCGGTGCACCGCAGGTGGCCTATCGCGAAACCATCTCGATGCCGGTCGAGCACACCTACACCCACAAGAAACAGTCGGGTGGTTCGGGTCAGTTCGCGGAAGTCAAGCTGGAGATCCAGCCGACCGAAGCAGGCGAAGGCTATTCGTTCGAAAGCCGCATCGTTGGTGGTGCCGTGCCGAAGGAATACATCCCGGGTGTTGAAAAAGGCATCAACTCGGTCATGGATAGCGGCCCGCTGGCTGGCTTCCCTGTGATCGACTTCAAGGTTGCCCTGCTGGACGGTAAGTTCCACGACGTTGACTCGAGCGTTCTGGCGTTCGAAATCGCATCGCGGATGTGTATGCGTGAAGGCATGCGCAAAGCTGGCGCGAAACTGCTGGAACCGATCATGAAGGTCGAAGTGATCACCCCGGAAGAATACACCGGCGGTATCATCGGCGACCTGACCTCGCGTCGGGGCCAGGTGTCTGGTCAGGAACCGCGCGGCAACGCAATCGCGATCGACGCGTTCGTTCCGCTGGCGAACATGTTCGGCTACATCAACACTCTGCGTTCGATGTCGTCGGGCCGTGCCCAGTTCACCATGCAGTTCGACCACTACGATCCGGTTCCGCAGAACATCTCGGACGAGATCCAGGCGAAATACGCATAAGCGAAGATTTGAGGGAGCTCCGGTCAGGGGCTCCCTTCATTACCGAAAAAGGAGGCCATCATGGCAAAGGAAAAGTTTGAGCGTACAAAACCGCACGTCAACATCGGCACGATTGGGCACGTTGACCACGGTAAAACCACGCTGACCGCAGCAATCACCAAGTATTTCGGTGACTTCAAAGCGTATGACC
>NZ_WQCF01000014.1 GCF_013032455.1 Ruegeria atlantica | reverse complement strand
CCGCAGCAGGGTCATCCCGCCGCTACCGTGGTCGACTTTCTCACCGCCGTTCTCACCAATCCTTTTGTTGGAGCAGAAAATCCGAGATATATACAAATGGATCTTCGCTGCGAGCAAGAGAAGAAGGGCGGCGAACAAATGCAAACCTGACGTCGACATACGCTGGTACTGGACCGTCTTTGTTTTATCGATCATTGTTGCTTGGCCAATACCGTCGGCATATTGGAGAGTTCACAATGAAGTTCCTTCGAACAGCTGACCATCGGTTTGACGGGCTGCCAGATTTCAACTTTGGCCCGAACTATCTTGATGTGGATGATTCCGAGGGCGGTCTTCTCCGACTGCACTATTTGGACGAGGGACCGGCACAGGCACCACCGGTATTGTTGATGCACGGAGAGCCAACTTGGTGCTTCCTGTATCGGCACATGATTCCGTTATTCAAAGATGCGGGCCATCGAGTTCTGGCTCCTGATTTGATTGGGTTTGGACGGTCGGACAAGCCAACTGAGCGATCCGACTACACCTACCAACGGCATGTAGACTGGATGTCCGAGTGGTTGCGGAAAGTTAACTTGACGGGCATCACATTGGTTTGTCAGGACTGGGGCGGACTCATTGGTTTGCGGTTGGTTGCAAGTATGCCCGAGCGTTTCTCTAGTGTTGTTGTGGCGAATACGGCCTTGCCCACCGGTGACGTGCCCTTGGGTGAGGCATTTCTTTCATGGCGGGAATACTCACAATCCGTACCTGAATTTAATTCGGGACGCATCGTATTCGGCGGTGCAACATCTAAAATTTCAGAAGAAGAGGTCGCAGCCTACAACGCACCATTCCCGGATGCGCGCTATCTGGCAGGCGCTCGAGAGTTTCCAGTGTTGGTGCCCGACTCGCCTGACAATCCAGCTTCAGAAGCCAACCGGGCCGCATGGGAAACCCTCAAGACCCTCAACACGCCGTTTCTGACTGTTTTTGGAGAAGACGACAGGGTCATGGCGGGGGTAGACAAACTGTTCCAAAAGTCGATCCCTGGCGCAGTTGGTCAAAATCATACCGTTTTGCCTAAAGCGGGGCATTTCATTCAAGAAGATGCTGGTGCAGAGCTAGCAAACGCGACTTTGAAATTCATTGAGCAAACATAGCGGCTATCAGTTTAGTGTCTTCTCGAGCGTCCTCAACTCACACCAAATTTGCGACGCAAATGCTCAGCCAAGGCCGTTATGCGACGTGGTTGGGCTCGGCTCGGCGGAAACATCATTTGCAAAGGTTTCGGTGGTGGGAGGAAGTCGCGCAAGACGGAAACAAGTCTGCCAGATCGAACATCGTCGCCGACATCCAGCTCTGACTTCAAGACGACCCCATGGCCTGCAATCGCCCAGTCGCGGATGAGTGAACCATCATTGACTATTCGATTTCCCTTTACCGATACGCGCTGGGCATTTGGTCCTGATCCAAACTCCCAATAGTTGTCGATCATGTCGCCAAACCTCATCACCAAGCAGTTGTGGTTCAATAGATCTTCTGGCTTTTCGGGCGTTCCGAATGAGGCCAGATAACTTGGGGACGCACATACGAAACGTTGGTAGCTTCCTAGATTTCGCAACCTGAGCGAGCTGTCTGTGATGTTGCCGAAGCGAACGGCGAGGTCCAAACCCTGGCCGACAAGGTCGACATAGCCGTCTGAGAGGGATAGTTCGATTGAGACGTCAGGATTCTCTTCGGTGAATTCGGCGATAACCTCGGAAACAAAGCTCCGTCCCAAGTCAATCGGCGCGCTTATGCGAATTGGACCAGACAGAGTTTCGGCGCCGTGCCGAACAAGTGTATCCAGGTCCGCAACCTCACTGAGAACGTTTCTTGCCCCATCGGCTAGTACTCGTCCTTCTTCGGTCAGGCTAATGGAACGGGTGGTGCGGTTGAACAAAACCACTCCGTAATGTGCCTCCAGAGCCGCGAGCCGCTCGGACACTGTCGTGCTCGACAACCCCGTCTCGCGCGCCGCGGCCACAAGACTGCCTTTCTCGGCTATGGTCAGAAACAAGCGAAGATTGTCTAAAAGCATTAAACGGATTTTCCGGATTATATGTTCGATCTCGCCCTGTTTATCCCGAAACGACTGCAACGTAAATCTGGCGTATCGCTCAAGAACACAAGGGATCTATTCCAATGACTAAGCTGACAATCGTCGCCAACATCAAAGCCAACCCCGACAAGATTGACCTCGTAAAGGGTGAGCTGATCAAGCTCATCGACATAACCCGTGCCGAAGAGGGTTGCATTAACTACGACCTGCACCAGGACAACGACAACCCAGCTCATTTCGTGTTCTACGAAAACTGGGAAAGCCGTGAGCTTTGGCAAACCCACATGGGTGCTCAGCACCTTGCGACTTACCTGGAAGCAACCGAAGGCGCCGTTGCAGAATTCACGTTGAATGAAATGACAGTCATCGGTTGATACAGAACGGGACAAAGGAGCACGCCATGAAAGCCGTCGGATACCGTGAGATAGGGTCGATTGATCGGGCGGACGCCCTGGTCGACTTCGAGGCCGACAAACCGACGCCGAAGGGGAGCGACTTGTTGGTGAAGGTGCAGGCCGTGTCAGTAAACCCGGTCGATACGAAAATTCGGCAAAAACGTGCTCCTGTAGGTCCAGCACCTGATATTCTGGGTTGGGACGCAGTAGGGATAGTCGAAGCCGTTGGTGAAGCGGTTGAGACTTTCAGTCCGGGCGATACAGTTTGGTATGCCGGGGCGATCAACCGACCGGGAACCAATGCCGAGTTTCATCTGGTGGATGAACGTATTGTCGGAGCCGCGCCAAAATCCATACCGGCGAAAGCGGCTGCGGCGATGCCGCTCACGGCGCTTACTGCCTTTGAGATGCTGTTCGACCGCTTGCGGGTACAAGATGCCGTTTCCGGCGGGACCAATACGTTGCTGGTTATTGGTGGCGCAGGCGGTGTCGGGTCAATCACCATTCAATTGGCGTGGGCTCTCACTGACTTGACGGTGATTGCAACTGCGTCCAGACCCGAGACACAAGACTGGGTTCGAGAGCTAGGCGCGCACCATGTCATCACCCACGCGGAACCTTTTGGCGCACAACTCGAGGCTCTTGGTATCGACAGCGTGGATTTCGTCTATTCGACAAACCATTCCCAGCTCTATGCGTCCCAAGCTGGAGGGGTGATGACACCCCAAGGTCGCTTTGGGTTAATCGATGATCCTGAGACCTTTGACATCGCGCCGTTCAAACCCAAATCGATCTCATTGCATTGGGAGTTCATGTACACTCGGTCGCTTTTTGGGACTGGAGATATGACTCGTCAAAGCGAAATCCTGAATCAGGTCGCTAGGTTGATAGACGATGGAAAGATCAGATCCACAGCAACCGATACACTTGGTACAATCAATGCTGCAAACTTAATGAAAGCGCATGCTATCCTTGAAAGCGGCAAGGCTAAAGGGAAGCTCGTGCTTGAGGGGTTTTAGATGAGAATTGAGCGGTTGGATCACGTGAACATAGTAACAACCAGGTTGCCTGACATGGTCGCCTGGTATGCAGAGGTCCTGGGTTTAAAGCCCGGGGCCCGCCCCGATTTTCCGTTTCCTGGGGCTTGGTTGTATGCGGGTGATGACGCCGTGGTGCACCTTGTGGGTCAAGAAGGAACGCCCAATGTCGGCTCCGAGGTGAAGCTCAAGCTCGAGCATTTTGCGCTCTCAGCCACGGGGTTGAGCGCATTCGAGGAAAAACTGATCTCGTGTCAGATCCAGTATCGCAAAACTGATGTCCAGGGGGCTGGAAAGGTGCAAATCCATGTGGCGGATCCTGATGGAAATCACATTCACATAGACTTTGAAGAAACCGAATAAGTGGCTAACCCGCGAAATAGTCGGAACGCAAAATCAAGCACGTAGCTTCTTGCCAGTTAGTGGTCGAGATCTTTGCCAGGTTGTTTCCAAGAATTATGCGGACCAACATTTTTGGGCGGTACAAACGTCGATTTGGAGATCAGCATGCCGGACCTCGGAACAAACAAAAAAAAACGTCATTGCTTTCTACGAAATGATGTTCAACGCGTGTCGACCAGCCGACGCCATCGCGACCTTTGTTGGGGAAACGTATACGCAGCACAACCCGCATGTTGGCGACGGCAAGCAAGCCTTGTCGAGTACTTCGAGCGCATGGCCGCCGAATACCCTGGAAAGCGCGTGGACATCAAACGTGCCTTTGCTGAAGGCGATCACGTTATTCTGCATTGCCATCAAATCTGGCCCGATGGCCCCGAGTATGCAGGGATCGATATTTTTCGCCTGGATGCTGATGGCAAGGTTGTCGAACACTGGGACGTTCTTCAGGAAGTTCCAGCAAACAGCGAGAATGACAATGGCATGTTTTGACTTCGCCGTTCTGACTGCGGAGCGTGGAGCATCGAAAGCTTCTGTCAGCTAAACCACGATAGTCAATGGGTATAAGTCTGATCCAGAAAACCCGCCGAGGCGTACTTATGAAGAACCGTTTAGTTAGGAGAAAGATATGTTCTCGAAGTGTATTCTTACGGCGACCCTTGGATTAATTGCAGCTACTTCGCTTCAAGCTGGTGTACAAATTCGCTTTATAGAAGGCGCACCCAAGGGCCGTTTTGTTTTGACAAATGTCGGAGCTTGCGAAGTAGAAGCCTCGACCCTCAAAATTGACTTGTCGCAATCTGCCGGACGTTTGATTTTCGACGTTACCGAGAAAGGTGCTGGTGTGGAGGTCTTCCAGCCTCTCGAATTCGTTGAGGGTGCCGATGCATTACGTCAGCTTCCTTCGGTCGTGGACGGGCAAGAAACAATTGAACTTGAGATCGCCTCCCTCGCAGCCGGGGACAAACTCGCCTTTACCATCGATGTCGATGACACCGTCGGGCAACGCGAAATCACCGTAACGGGGTCGGAGATCGAAGGCGCCACGGTGTCGTATACTGATGCGGATAAGACCAGCACGGCGACTTTCTCTTCCGAAGCACGTGTTAACGTGACGACTAAGGACTGCTGAAAGCTATCCTACAATGTCGAATTGGTTGGTCCGCACAGCTTTCCTCGCGCTGATGTTGGGCGGTGGCATCCTCGTCGGGACACTGACCGCACCTGGCGAATGGTATGCGCAGCTCTCTAAACCGGCTTTCAATCCACCAAATTGGATTTTTGGGCCGGTTTGGACGGCGCTATATGTTTTGATCGCTATGGTTGGTTGGCGTCAGTTTGAAACAGACCGAAGCTCGACCGCCATGAAGCTGTGGTGGGCGCAGATGGGTCTGAACTTTTTGTGGTCCCCAACCTTTTTCGTACTGCAACTGCCATGGTTTGCCTTTGTCGTCATTGTCGCGTTGTTGGCTGTCATCGTCATGTTCATAGCTCAGGTCAGGACTTCAGATCGGGTTTCCGCACTGGCCTTCCTGCCGTATTTTGCATGGGTCGCATTTGCCACGGCACTGAACCTTTCCATTGCGATACTGAATTGAGAAGGATCGATATGCGTGCCAACTTCATTGGGCTTGTTTCAGGTTGTGTTATCATCGGATGCATGATGGCGCAGGCTGATGTAAAACTGACTGAAGACTTCTCCAAGTCTCCGGAAACGCGTTGGGACTACGTTGCCGACACCGTAATGGGAGGAGTTTCTTCAGGGCAGGTGCAGTTTCGTTCGGAAGGTAATGTTGCATTCGCGCGGCTGACCGGAACCGTGAGTACAGTAAACAACGGCGGCTTCATCCAGTTCCGACGCAAGTTGCCTGATCGGCCAGGTACGGGTGTATCAGGCGTCAGACTATTGGTCCGGGGCAACGGCGAACAATACTTCGTCCACCTCAGAACACGTGGCACGGTGCTTCCGTGGCAATACTATCAGGCCGCGTTCGCAACTTCTAACGAGTGGACAGAAGTCTATTTGCCTCTGTCAGGCTTCAAGGCTTCAGGTGCCATGTTGCGCGCTACCCCTGTTGCGGACGCAATCACCTCAGTTGGAGTTGTAGCCTACGGGCGCGATCACAAAGCTCACGTGGATGTCAGCGAAGTTGGTTTCTATTGAAGTTCGGCCAAGCGAGGGGCTGCAATCTTCTGTTGAACCAATCAGATCAGGCGGATCAATAAATGCAAGCGACAATGCAATTCCGATAGTCTTTGCTCATCCTTTGCAAGCGACTAACTTGGGTACATGGAAGAAGTCACTCGGCTAACCGAATGGATGATTACAGAAGGTCGTCGCTCCGGCGATCCCGTAAAGGTGGTGTCACAGTTTTGTTCCTCCTTGGTCGAAGCCGGAGTTCCGCTGTGGCGAGTAAACATTGGCCAGCGCTTTGCCAATCCACTGCTTATTGCTTGGGGCGTGGTTTGGACGCCCAACGGCACCGACAGCTACGATGTAACCCATGAGACGACGTTGACGGATGGTTATGTTGGGAGCTCATTCGAGTATATTCTGGCGAATAGAAAGCCGCTTCACAAAAGTCTTCAGCAACTAGACTCAGAAACAGAGCATTCATCCTATTTGGAATTTGCAGAGCAAGGCGGTACCGACTACTACGCTACTTTGCTTTATTACGGTGATGGATCGCTGCATGGTTGTACGTTCATTACACAGTCGCCGGATGGATTCTCGCCGGAACATCTAAGGCTGATTGAAGCGGTCTTACCGGCCCTTTCTTCCGCTTTGGAACCTGTGACGATGCGAAAATCGTCTAAAGGCCTACTTCGAACCTATTTGGGAGATGGGCCTTCCGAGGCCGTCTGGAGCGGCAACATCAAGCGCGGTGAGCGAACAACTCTGGATGCCGTGGTTATGTTCTCTGATCTGCGAGGCTTTACGGCACTTTCCGAGACCTCCCAAGAAGAGGAAGTCTTCGACACGCTTAGCGACTATTTTGATCTGGTGGTCACAGCCGTAGAAGACAACGGTGGAGACGTCCTCAAGTTCATGGGTGATGGCATCCTGTCGATCTTCACAATTGAAGCTCAAAGAGACCACGCCAATTGTTGCCGCTTGGCCTCGCAAGCAGCTCAGAGCGTTTTGAGTGGTTTGACGTCTCTCAATTCGCGACGAGACGGGTTTCAAAAACCGCCTTTGGATGTTGGTATTGGAATCAACGTTGGGCAGGTCAGTTATGGTAATATCGGCAGCCCTGGCAGGCTTGATTTCACAGTTCTAGGCGGCGCGGTTAACGTCGCAAGCCGAATTGAAGGCTTAACAAAATTAATCGGTCGTAGAGTGTTAGCGACATCGGCTGTTGCAAGTGCTGTACCGAACATGTTCGTCAGCTGTGGGGACCACGAAATACGGGGCCTTGCTAGGCCTATTGAACTGTTCTTTCTCACTGAAGATTCAGAATAGTCAGGTATACGAATTTAAAGAAACATACCTTACCGGGAGCATCCTGAGTGTTTGCGAGAACCATAGCCTTCCTGATTTTCGCTGGGACTGTTCCGGCTATTGCATTGCAGCTTCGCGAAACAGGGCGCTATGAGCTCAATCAACCCGCAAGTCTTGACTACGATCCGACGTTTTGTGGGTTGTGGATTGCGAATGAGGGGCCCGAGGCCATTCTCGTCACTTTGCAAGGGGATGAGTTACGCCGCATATCCAGCGATCTCTTCCGTATAAAAGCAATTGCTATCGAAGGGGATCATTTGTTGCTGGGTGATGGTCTCGGCAGTCTTCAACGTGTCACCAAAGATGGAGAGCCACTCGGAGCGCCTTTCAAACTGGACGGCGGTTTCGCAGACACCGAGGGGATCGCGATCAACGCCAAGGGGCAGATCGTGACCGTAGAAGATGACCCGGAAAGGTTGTCCTGGTTCACTTCAGGGGGTGCGTTGGCGGCGAGGTTGGATACCATGAAGCTCTCTCCCCCCTTAAGCGAGCCACAGGGCATTGCGATTGACCCACGCACCGGTCACATGTTGATTGTTGATGACTGGGAAGGGTCAAACAGCTTGTATGAGTTCACGGCAGATGGCCAATTGCTCGCCCAGCAAAGCCTTTTGGAATTCGGAACTGACCCGGAAGGCATCGCCATTAGGTCAGGTTCTAACCAACTGTTCGTGGCGTTCGACGGCGGCGCGAAGATTGTGACATTTGACTACACGCCCACCTTACCTGAAGGATCACCGCCACTTCCCCCGGGCGGAGACTGCATGATGTTCTAAAAATTTGGCTTCGCATTCTGGTTGGTGCTGGTTTTTGCTTAGTCCCGTTCGCTGTCCAAAGCTTCTCGTATGAGCGTCAGATTCGGCAGCGAATTGTGAAACGGACCTGACCCGAGTTCGGACAAAACTGGAGCCAGGGATTCCGACATCCGCTTCGTACAAGCTTTCAAAAACTCCGCGCCTTTTGGCGTGGACCGGGCAATTTTCGAACGCTTGTCATTGGGGTTGGCTTCAAGGGTAATCAGGGTAAGATTTTCAAGGCTCGCGAGCATGTGCGTCATCGACGTCTTGGGCACTTGAAATGCGTTCGATAGCTGTAGTGGCGTTTCTCCCTCGGGGCGCCGGACCAGGTGGCCTAAAATTCCAAATTGAGTCGCTGTCATTCGACCAGGCAAGAACGCTTCAAGCTTGGTCGAGATCAGCTGATTAATGATCCCGACCTCGGTGAAGAACCGGTAGACTTCGTTGGTCTCATCCTCAGGCTTCATTCAGAATTCGCGTCTCCAGCGGCCAGCGGGGTGTGGCAATTGGCTCGGGTCCATACCCCAAACGCAGCAACATTTGCACCGTGTGGCCCGGTGACGCAAGAAGCTCATGCGCTAGAGTGTATTCGTTAGCCATCTCAGGATATTCCTGAAGGGCCTGACTGACCGGATGAACGCCCAGGCCCATTTCGGTTGTCTTCAAGTAAAAACGCATCAATTGCCGCCCGGCATCGAGTTGATCGCTTCGCGTATTTGTGGCTGTCGTGAGGACTGCGTATTGCGGCGTCGCGTCTAACATGGCGAAGTAGCTTCGCATGTGTGACTGAGTGCCTGGGTGGTCAACGTTCATCAGGGTCTCATTGTCCAATAGGCCGGTAAGTCGCAGCGTTTCCAGCATGGGATCGCGCAATTCAATCCCGTCTGGGTTGGCATTGATTTCTGCTTTCCCGATCCGCATCAGGTCGACGGATTCTTTCAGGGTCTGCGGCGTTCGCATTTCGATTTCAAAGGCGCGTTTCGTGAGGTCTCGAATACGGGCCACTAGATCCTCATCGGAAATCAGAGTGGCATAGTTTTTAAGGACTGACACTTCCGCCTCGGACAGCCGCTGTTCAGTGTACGGTTCTTTGTTTGAATGTCGGTTGAGGATTTGATCTGAAAGTGGATCGGATGCCCCGCCAGGAACAAACACCGCTTCTGCAATAGGTCCGTCATCCCCATCTGGCAGCATCTTGACCTCGGTATCGAACCCGAGAGCACTTGCCGCCAGTACCATCGTCTCAACAAAGGCGCCGAGGCCAATATAGAGCTGGCGGCGGAAAGGATCGGTTTCCGGAAGCTCGCGATCAGGATCACGGTGGATGCGCACCTTGTCTTGCCCAACCAACTCGGCAAGCCAAGGTTGCAAGTTGTGTGGATTGGGGGCGAGAATTGCGTAGGACAAAGCAGCTTTGCGTGGGTCGTCATACGGTTTTGGCGTCCACGGAGCCAGCGCGTCATGCGGCGTGCGTGTAGCGAGGAACCCAACCGCGCCCGTTGCCGCCAGTATCGTGCCTCCGCCTAGAATCTTGAGAAAACGTCTTCGGTTTGGCATCTTGACTCTCCAATAGTGCGATATCGAGCTAAATTAATACGAAATCGTACTACTTCAACCCCAATCCATGCAGTGATTGTTTGAGCGACTAGAAAAAAGAAAATCAGAGCAGCCGGAGGCAACTGCGGGTTGCCGCGGTAGACAAGCACTCGGAGCGCCTTCAATGCCGAAAACAGGCAGTTACTTTAGTTGACTAACGACCGGATACGAGAAGATCAGAGGCTGTTGAGCCGATGCTTTTCGAGTATCCCGCAAAGCATAGCCTGTGCTTGCAGCCTGTGTTCTCGATGACGTTCACGGGCAACATCCGGTCGACCTTCACTAATCGCTTGGAAAACAACCCGATGATCTTCATTGGATTTGACGGGCAGGGGCCTGATGAACAACGTCGTTGCGCGAGCGCGGCGCACCTGGTCGCTCATCATGGCGACAATCGCTTCGACTCGTTTGTTGCCGCCCAACCGAACGAGTTCCTGATGAAACAACTCGTCGGCTTCGGCCCAGGCTTCTAGGTCTTCTGCTTCGATGGCTTGGTCCATCTTTGCAATTGATCCAGCAAGGACCGCCAGTTCATCTTCTGAGTAACCCGCTTCGGCAGCGCGCTGTGCTGCGAGGCTCTCGAGTTCCGTCAATATGTCGTAAATTTCACGCATATCATCTGATGAAACAGGCAGTATCCGCACGCCCTTTCGGGGCCGCATTTCCAGCAACCCCTTACTTTCCAACATCAGTGCAGCTTCCCGTATCGGGGTGCGGGACATGCCAAGGGTCTCGGCGAGTTCCGACTCCAGATGGTCAGTTCCGGCTGCAAGTTCGCCGGACAGGATCATCTTCCGCAAATCCCTAACAGCGCGTTGCGTATTGGAAAGAGTTTTTGCGTCCTGATCCTTCACGGCGTCTCCAGGTTGATCTTTCGTCCCTCCGCAGCCGAGAGATAGATGTTCTCTTCGATGCGGATCACGTCCAAATAGTCTCGAGCCGTGTTTTCCAACGGCGTGCCTCTTAGAAGGCCTGAAACGACGTGACTTTGCAAGGCGTGGACGCAGTCGCCTCCAAACCCATCGTGATCGCTTGGAGGTAGAATCTGCTGTCGCTCCTGTTTTCCAAAACCGCGGAGTTCTACTGAGCCGTCGCCGTAAAGAACCAGTGATCCTTCTGTTCCTTCGATGAGAGCTTCGCCCATGGTTTGGCGAAGGTTTTCGGCACTGTGGTCAAGGCACCTGTTGCCATCGAACAGAGCTTTCAAACCGTTGGGGTGGTCAAACAGGATGTAACCTGCATCCTCGCCCGAGATAACGGGGTTAACTTGGCGCAAGTCCGCATAAACTGCACTGGGCGCATCGAACAAAAATCGGAATGTGTCTACCCAGTGAACCGCTGTTTCATGCACCAGAAAACGTGGCATGTCCTGAAAGTACGGCTGCCGGTCAAGGTAGGCGTGCGGTCCCTGTCCGTCGCCAGGCCGAAGCCGGAAAGTCGCTTGTAGAGGTGTTCCAATTCGACCCTCGGTTATCGCTACCTTGATCGCACGATACCAGGGCTGGAAGCGAAAATTCTCATGCACGACAATGGTTGCGCCTACTGCTTCAGCCTCGGAGACGATCTTCTTAGCTTCTTCTAATGACATGCAGAAAGGTTTTTGGCAGATCAGCCACTTTATTCCAGAGCGCAGTGCCGTTCGGATGGCATCGGCCTGCGCCACAGGTGGAAGGATGATGTCCAAGAGATCTGGTTTTTCCACTTCCAGCATTTTTGACAGATCATCGTAAGCGGCCAGTCCTGTTTCCTTCGCCTTGTTGATATCACGGTTGCAGGATGCAATCGGAACCGCTCTGGGCATTCGGGACCAACTTTCGTAGTGGAACCTACTGAAATATCCCGCACCCACACACGCGACCCTGATGGCTTGTTGAGTATTCATGCCCGCAATGCTTCCAATACCGATGAGGCTGCGTCCTGCGTTCCGGCGGTGCCACCTAGGTCACGCGTTAGGTTCTGTCCGTTCGCGGTCACCTTTTCCACGGCTTCACGCAATCGTTCGCCGTCGTTGGACAGGCCTGGGTGATCATAGGTCAAACCCAACCATTCAAGCATCATTGCTGCGGACAGGATCATCGCAAAGGGGTTGGCAATACCCTGTCCTGCAATGTCTGGAGCGGAACCATGGCAGGGTTGGAATACAGCGTGATTCAACCCGATATCCGCTGACGGAGCCAGTCCAAGACCGCCCATAAGACCTGCACCAAGGTCGGAGAGGATGTCTCCGAACATGTTCTCGGTCACCAAGACATCAAACTCCCAAGGTTTTTGGACCATCCACAGTGCGGTGGCATCAACATAAGCATGGTCTGCCTGCAAATCGGGATGGTGGGCGGCTTCTGCATCAAACATCGATCTGAAGAATGCAAAGGCGCGGAATACATTGGCTTTGTCGACACATGTAACCCGTCCCCGACCACGCCTAGAATCCTTTCGGTTCTGGGCGAGTTCAAACGCGAAACGGAACAGTTTTTCGGACACCTCACGAGTGATCAGCAGGGTCTCACGCGCATCGTGTTCGGTAACTTCACCAGCGCCTTGGGTGAAGAACAGCCCTTCTGTGCTTTCGCGTATCAAGACAAAGTCGATCTCTTTTCCGGGAGGCAGCGCCAAGGGGGTCATTTGTCCGCTGCTTAACTTTACTGGCCGTACACCAGCGAAAAGTCCCAGCTGCTTTCGCAGATCAATCTGCGGTGAAATCTCAGTTCCGTCCGGGTAGCGAACATCCGGCAAACCCATTGCAGACAGCAGAATTGCGTCGGCGTTGCGAGCCGTTTCAAGTGATCCCGCTGGAAACGATTCTCCAGTTTCTGCGTAGTGGGAGGCGCCTGCCGGCGCGTCCGAAAACGCCAACTCGTAGCTGGGGTTTTCGCCTGAGAGCTGGCGCAGAATTTCAAGCGTAGGGGCCATAATTTCAGGGCCGATTCCGTCCCCGTGGAACACTGCCACATCATAACTTTTCTTCATCTTAGCCCGCTTCCTTCCCGTTTCGCATTCATAGCGCGATAGCAGCTTTCACTACAGTCCGTTGACAACGCATTCTTTAATGTATACGCAAATAAATGCAATAATAAACGCAAAGATGTTTGGGAGGACTTGGAAATGAAACTAAAGCTAGGGCGGTTGGCGGCCGCAGCCGTGATGGCGACTGGGATTGCAGGGGCAGCTGTTGCGCAGGATTATCCCTATCGCGATATCACTACAGCTGTGGTCTGGGGGGCCGGAGGTGGCACGGATACGATCAACCGAATGATTATGGCCGAGATGGAAAAACACCTTCCCGTCTCGATCAATGTGATCAATCAAACAGGTGGTGTCGCGGGCTCCAACGGGATGGTCTATGTCATGAACCAACCAGACGATGGCTATACATTGGTTGGTCTGTCAGAGTCGAACGTCACCGCTGCTGTGCAAGGTGGTTGGGATAAGAAATTTGATTTTTGGTATCCGTTCATTGTTGGCGGATCACCTGATCTGATCTCGGTTCCGGCGGAGAGTCCTTACAATACTCTGGAAGAACTGGTCGACGCTGCGAAAGCTGCTCCTGGCACTATTCCAGCGGCGGCTTCCGGCGCAGGTTCGATCCACCACTTGAACCTTCTGGCCATCGAAAAAGGGTCCGGTGCAGAGTTCAAGTTTGTTCCATACAAAGGCTCAGCGCCAGGGCAGGAAGCGGCGATAGCGGGTGAAGTTGCGTTGGTTGTGACTTCTCTAGCTGAACAGGCCCCGTTGATCGAAGGCGGTCAACTTAAACCGCTTGCGATGTTGACGCCCGAAGATGCGCAGATTGCAGGGGCAACAGTGCCTTCTGCCTTTGGCATATATGACGGTCTCGATCAGTATTTGCCGCTCAAGCAGGCCATCGGGTTTGCAGTTCACAGTTCAGCCGGGGACGACGTAAAGGCCGCGCTTGGTGATGCCTTCGAGCAAGCGATTGCCTCCGACACCGTCGCTGAATGGGCCTCTGCAAACAATTATGATGTCGGTGGTCAACACGGCGAAGAAGCTCAAGAGCTGTTTGCGAACCTCGAAGCTACCTTTGCCTATACCTTGCAAGATCTGGGCGCAGCGACCGTCGATCCGGCGTCGCTGGGTATCGAGAAGCCATAATCCGATCACTTTTGAAAGGGCGCGCCTGATCGCGCCCTTTCCGACAAGAGGCAGGCAATGGACGAATCTGACGATACACTGATCATGCGGGCGCGCGATTTCTGGGCATCGATTGGTCTGATAGCAGTTTCCACCTTTTTTCTTTGGAAGACGTCGGGCATCCCGCTTTGGGGGGAAAACCGCGCAGGTGTAAGTGGATCTGATTGGTACAACTCGGCTGCAATTGTACCGCTGTCCATCTTCGGTGGATTGCTTGGCTTGTCCTTCGTCTTGCTGGCTATTTCGATCCGTTCAGGCGGAGCCCAAAACGCGCTCAGTGCTTTGGGGGTCGGATGGGATAAGTCGGAAGCCTATCGAGCATCAACAATCGGCCTGATGCTTCTTGCATATGTCGTCGGACTGGTCCCCAGAGTGGACTTCATTCTGTGTTCTGGGTTGCTGATTACAGCTTTGACTTACGGCTACTACGGAGGTCATGCGCGGCGTGCTTTGGTGGCCTGTGTCGCAGTTGTCGTCGCCGGTTTGTTTGCGTTCGCCGCGTTTCCTGCTCAGGCGGATTGGAATGCACACGGTGATGATTGGTTCACACTGGCCTTGTGGGTCGCGTTAACACTAGTGGTGTTGACCAAAGCGGCTTCCGAGCGCGTTTTGCGGTTCGTACCATTGGTGGCAATACTTGCCCCGCTCGTCCTCGTTTGTGCGATGGCCTTTGTTTTCCGGCAGAACGTGCCCGCGCGCGGCGGGCTGATCTTCAAGCAAATCGAATACCACTACTACGTGACGCTTCGTCCGCTATGGAAAGACTGACCGGATGGACTTTATTCTTTCGCAACTGGCTGGATTTGGGACTGCGTTCGTGGGCCTGGCAGTGGACCCGCTGACCTATCTGTATTTGGTCGCATCTGTATTCCTCGGCATCACGTTCGGCGCATTGCCGGGCCTTACGGCAACCCTAGCAGTGACGATCCTGACGGGATTTTTCGGCAACAAAATCCCGCTGGACTATTCACTTATCGCATTGCTCGGCGCCTATGTCGGCGCGATTTACGGCGGCTCTTACCCGTCTATTCTGCTGAACATACCCGGTACAGCAGCGAGCGCGGCGACGGCCATGGATGGCTACCCTTTGGCTAAAGCGGGTCGAGGGGGTGAAGCACTTGGGCTGACCACAACGGCCAGTTTTATTGGCACAGTTATCGGGACCATCACGCTTTTGATTTTTGTCTGGGCGCTGCTTTTGGTTTCAAAGAACATCGCAAGCCCGGAGAAAGCCTTGCTGGCCCTGTTCGGCATTCTGCTTTCTGGCACTTTGATGAGCGAAGACCTGGTGATTAAGGGATGGATCGCCGGTTTGATCGGGCTTGCGATGTCCATGGTCGGGCTTGACCCTCTGTTGTCTGAGCCGCGCTACACCTTCGGCTGGTCTTACCTGATGAGCGGGTTTCAGGTCGTGCCAGTATTGATGGGTGCCTTTGCCATTCCCCAAATCATTGACGGTTTGAGGCACGTTGAGGCCGGGAAAGTTCTGGCCCTGAAAGGCCGCATTCTTCCGAACCTTCGCTCTATTCGGCGCTACCTGCCCACCATTGGCCGGTCAGGAGTGATTGGGACTGGGGTAGGAGCGCTTCCCGGAGTTGGCGAAGATGTCGCAGGTTGGGTTAGCTACGGTGTCGGTAAGACTGTATCTGCCGACGGCGACAAGTTTGGAAAAGGTTCCTTGGAAGGTCTGCTGTGTTCGGAGACTGCAAACAACGCCTGTATTGGTGGTGCGCTAATCCCACTTTTGGTGTTGGGCATTCCTGGCTCACCACCAGCCGCCGCTTTGATGGGGGCTTTCAAGATTAACAATGTGATCCCGGGGCCGACGATTGATCCCGAGATCATTCTGCGTGTGGTTGCGATCTTGGTTCTAGCATCCCTGACAATGTTTCTTATGGGGCTTTTCACCGCTCGGGTATTTATCAAAATCCTTGCCATCCCGCAGACCATCTTTTTGCCGGTCGTGATGGTTCTTACAACAATTGGGTCTTTCAGCGTTGGTGGGGGCATCAATGATCTCTACTTGATGCTCGGCGTCGGTGCCGTCGCCTATTTCATGAACCTGATGAAATACCCAATCGCGCCGTTGGTGATCGGGGTTATTCTGGGCAGCCTGTTTGACGAAACCTTCCGTCGGTCGCTGTTCCTGTCGGATGGGGATCTTTCGGTCTTCTTTTCTCGGCCTGGTGCGGCCATTCTGCTGGTGCTCAACATTGGTCTAATCCTCAGCCAACTGCCCGTCGCGAAACGCGCTTTCTCACGCCTAAAAGGAATTTCAGTCTGATGTTTGCGGTTACTGTCACCTTCACTCTCAAGCCCGGTAACAGAGATATCTTCTTGCCGCTTATGGTCGAAAACGCTTCAACTTCTTTGCGTGAAGAAATCGGATGCCGGCAGTTTGACGTATGTCTCGGCGACGATCCTGAGACAGTTTTTCTCTATGAGGTTTATGATGACAGCGTGGCGTTCTCTGCCCACCTAGAAAGCGCGCATTTTCAGTCCTTTGATACGGCAGTGGCTGATATGATTGCCACCAAGGTGGTTCACCAATACTCCGAGGTTATCCGATGAACGATTGGGAAATCCATGCCGTGAAATACGCGGATCGCAACGCCCGGACGCGAGCTGATAGTTTCATCATCGATGATAATCACGACGCTCCCCATGCGATGGACTATTTCGTTTGGGTACTCAAACGCGGCAACAAAGTCATTCTGGTCGATACTGGCTACGGCTCCGATGAGGCCGCCGCTCGTGGTCGTCCCATCGCGAAGGACCCTCGCGAAGCTCTGCGGCCTCTAGGCATCGCGCCGGAAGCGGTGACTGAGGTCATCGTGACCCACCTTCATTATGACCACGCAGGGGGGCTGCATATGTTCCCTAACGCGAAGTTGCATATGCAATCGGCGGAGATGGCCTTCGCGACAGGTCCATGCATGTGCCATGACCACCTGCGCGCGCCTTTCACGGCCGGCCATGTCTGTGAGGTCGTAAAGCGTCTCTATTCAGGCAAGGTCGTGTTCTACGATGGAGATGCCGAGATTGCAGATGGGGTCACGGTGCACTGCATCGGTGGGCATTCGCGCGGGTTGCAATGCGTGCGCGTAAGAACGGCAGTCGGGTGGATGGTACTCGCCTCTGATGCCTCGCATTACTACGAGAATTTCATGGCGCGCAAAGCGTTTCCCATCGTCGTCGACCTGCAGGATATGATGGATGGTTTCGAGACACTTGAGAGGTTGGCTTCGCATCCTAGGCTTATCGTGCCCGGCCATGATCCACTTGTGCGTGAGGTATTTCCCGTGGGCGTGGCACCGCATATCCATAGGCTGGATCCAGGGCCGACCCGGGACATTGAACTATGCTAATCGGTGTCATAGCGGACGACTTTACTGGTGCGAGTGATATTGCGAACACCTTGGCGAAGGGCGTTGAGCCGGAGGGTGGATTACGAACGGCTCAGTTTCCGGGTATTCCGACGACGTCGGCGGATAAGGAGATCGAAGCCGGTGTGATCTCACTCAAAAGCCGCACCGCACCTGTCGAAGAAGCTGTTGCGGACAGCCTGCGGGCCCTGCGGTGGCTCGCGGACCAAGGATGCCAGCAGTTCATCTTCAAGTATTGCTCGACATTCGATTCCACAAAAGAAGGGAACATCGGCCCCGTCGCGGAAGCGTTGGCCAATGAACTATGTGCGCAAAAGGTGGTTTTCTGCCCGGCTTTCCCAACAACAGGGCGCACTGTCTATAACGGTCATCTTTTTGTGCTCGGTAAGCTGTTGAACGAGTCCGGGATGGAAAATCACCCCCTTACTCCGATGACGGATGCGAACATCAGGCGTTGGTTGCAGCATCAGGCCAAGGAGGCGGTTGGGTTCGTTCCAGTTGGCACCGTGAAGCAAGGGCCAGAGGCGATTGCTGATGCGTTGCAGAACGCAAACGAAAGCTTTGTGATCGGTGATGCGATTTCGGACGAAGATTTGCTGGCCTGGGGCGAGGCTCTGAAGGATGCCAAGCTCATTACCGGGGGATCCGGGATAGCATTGGGTCTACCCAGAAACTTCGTCAGAAAAGCTTCCTCCAAAAGAGGTGGCAGTGCGTTCACTGGTATCGCAGGGCCTGCCGCGATCCTTGCGGGTTCTTGTTCAGGTGCGACCCGCGGGCAGATCGATGTTCATGCGGAATCCCATCCGACCTTTGCCATTAACGTTCCGGGTGTCATGTCCGGGGATGTGACCACGCAAACGCTTCTGGATTTCTTTGAAACGCATCCGGATCAGGCGCCTCTCGCGTATTCATCGGGAAGCCCGGATGATGTGCGCGCGATCCAAAGTCAATTTGGCCAAGAAGCTGTGGCGGAAAAGCTGGACGATCTCTTTGCAGATACAGCACGACAACTTGCCGAGACGGGGTACAGGCGTCTTGTGGTGGCAGGGGGAGAGACTTCGGGAGCCGTTGCCAAGGCCATCTCTGAAGCACTGGGTTCGCAAGCAATGTCAATCGGACCAGAAATTGACCCGGGCGTGCCAGTCCTGAGCGTTGGGAAATCTGAACCCATTGCGCTGGCTTTGAAGTCTGGAAACTTTGGCGCTCCAGATTTCTTCTCGAAAGCACTGAGAATGATGGAGGCAGGCAAATGAGTTCTGAAGAACAGGCACTGCGACGGCAGATGTCCGACCTGTGCGCCTCGCTGTTTGCACGTGGCTTTTCCGTTGGCACTGCGGGCAATGTTTCTGCGCGTTTACATGACGGGATTCTCATGACGCCAACGAATTCGACCTTGGGAGATATCGACCCCGAGCGCATCGCCAAGATTGATTTGGATGGGAACCACGTCTCCGGGGACAAGCCGACCAAGGAAGTCTTTCTGCATCAAGCCTTCTATGAGACAAGACCAGAAGCGGGCGCCGTGGTTCATCTGCATTCGACCTGGGCCACTGCTCTGTCCTGCCTGGAAGACACCGATCCCAATGACTGTATTCCACCGCTTACACCATACGTGGTCATGCGCGTAGGCACGGTCAAACTTGTTCCATACGTTAAGCCGGGTGATCCGAAGTCCGGTGATTTGATCCGCGAACTGGGTGGGAAATTTAGTGCGGTTCTGTTGGCCAATCACGGACCTGTCGTTTCAGGGAAGGATCTGTTCTCAGCGGTCTGTGCAGCAGAAGAGCTGGAAGAAACAGCCAAGTTACTCTTGGCACTGCGAGGTATGCCAACCCGAATGCTGGATGTAGCTCAAGTCGCAGAACTCAAAGATACTTTCGGAAGGATGTAATCGGTCACCCTGGGGGCGTGTGCAAACTTTTGGGAAAATCGTGCAAAATTATGCGCAAACGTCGCGCAAAGTTATAGGCGAGCACACTTGAATTTCATGAATGAAATCAATGACTGGAACGCAGCGTTATGCGCAGACCTACAGGGGTTGTAGGTTTGCCGGGACGTTTGGATTGTCCGCAACTTGGAATCTGCATAGCTTGTTTTGATACCCGCTTCGAGCTGCTGGCATCAGCTGACGACAAAGGCAGAGAGCTTCAGGGACTTGCCCCAAGCGACCCTCGTATTCAGGTAGTTGGAGTAGAGGGCCGCATCATCTATCGTCGAACGCATGTCGAACAAGGGGCAACATTTTGAACGAAGGTTGGCGGCAATACTGGCCGCGGATGTCGTTGGGTATTCGGCGCTTATGCACAAAGATGAACAAGCCACAATTCTAATGCTTGATCACCTGGAAAGCGACATCATCACCCCAACGATAGCTGGCCAATCAGGTCGTGTCGTGAAGAGCATGGGCGATGGTTGGCTGGTGCAATTTGACAGCGCAGCGCAAGCTGTAACCGCAGCAATGCAGCTACAAGAGCAGTTGGCTGAACACTCGTTAATGAACATGCGGATCGGTGTTCATGTGGGTGACATCACAGAAAAAGGTGATGACATCCTGGGTGACGGTGTGAACATTGCCGCACGGCTTGAGAGCATTGCGCCAACCGGTGGTATCGCAATTTCTGAACCCGTACATCTGAACCTTGAACACACTCTGGCAGACGCTTTCAAAGCAGTTGGGAAGAAGAGGCTCAAGAACATCCAACGCAGCCTGGATGTGTGGATTCACGATGGACCACAACTGAGTGCACCGCATAGTTCGCCTTCTATTACAGAGACGAGCTTGCCAAAGCTATCCATCCATCCTGTCACGTGCAGCGACCAACGCGCTGAGCTCAAGGAAATGGCCGCAGCACTCACTTCAGATTTCGGTTCTTATTTTCGGACGATCAACTGGTTAAACGCGGCAATAACCTCCACGGAAGCATCAGAGGGATATGCACTTCGCGGCGCGCTGCGTGGACACGGCGACCGATTGCGTCTGGAAGCACGCTTAAATGACTCTTCTGGTTCTGAAATCTGGACTCAGAAGTTCGACGGTTCGGTCGAAGCTATCTTTGATTGGCAAGACGAGGTTGTAGAAAAGCTGTTGGATGCCGTTAGCGGGATCTTGATCCAGTCGCTGACCGCAAAGCTCTCTGCTTTACCTGAAGACGAGCTGACTGCCGAACAGTGCGTCTTGATGGGCATGATCACATGGTCGGAGGCCAGCATCGACAGCTATAAAGAGACGTTGTCGTACCACGCCAGGGCCATCGAGGCCAAACCAACCCTCGCCGCCGCCTATGCCGAAGCTATTTGGACAATGAATGGTGCGAGAACCTATGATCTTCGACGCGAACTGTCATCCTACTACGAGAAGCTGCCACACTGGATCGAGGCCGGACGACACATGGCGGGTCAAAGCCCAACGCTTGATCTGAGTGTTGCAGTGGCTGACTACAATGTCGACGGGGACGCGGATCGACTTTCCGTGGCGCTGGAGCAAATCCGGCAACGAGCGCCATTAGATGCCCGCCTGCATTTGTTTATGGGTTGGGGATACAACTGGGCCGGGTTTCCTAAAATGGCACTAAACTGCTTTCAGACGGCGCTCCGGTTGGGCCGATATGGGGCCGTTTTCGTGGGTGCTTCCGGAGGTGCCGCCACCTCTTGCGTAATGCTTGGTCGAGACCGTGATGCTATCGCCTACGCTGAGGCAGGTTTGCGCTTTTCAAAGAACTATGCCCCACTCCACAGCACGAGAGCAGCTGCTCACGCCATGCTCGGGGAACCTGAAGAGGCGTCTGCTGCTTTGACGCAAATGCTGCAAATGGAACCTGGTGAGACGATTTCAAAGTGGCGTAGCAACGTGGACTATGGTGGCTCTGAAGGTGCTGAACGCTACTTTGAGGCGCTCCGCCGCGCAGGTTTGCCAGACTAGCAGTGCTGGAACCAAGTTGCGCTGGCAAAACCGGCAGCTTGATCGCGCATCTCGGTAGCTGCAAAGCTCGGATTTGAATGTCCGCTTCGGGCTGCGACTAGCCAATCATGAAAACCGCAGAGTACGGCGGCATAGAACCCAAAGTCACAAATGCTGCGCGTCGTATGAACGAGCGCGAACTGCGCATTGCTGCCAATGCCCATCGCAAAGACGGACACCCCGAAGAAATCGAAAAACCGCACGAGGACCGGCTTATGATTTTGGAGGATCAGTCGCGCTCGCGGCTGCAACGGCGGCACGCTGTTCAGTGCTAGACTGGTCGCCAGCTCCTTCCACTTCTGGCATCGCAACTCGGACCTCTTTTCTTGCGAAGTTTATACCAGCCTCATCAAAAGCGGCCTTAACGCGTGCTTGCAGTTCTGCGCGGATAGTAAATTGCTCACCCGGCTTAGTCATGAACTTGCCTCTGACGACCATACCAACGTCATCGAATTCAAAAACACCCTGGCTCTTGAACGGCTCAATGAAACTGTCCGCGTAAGCCGGATCGGCCATCATGTCCCCACCAATCTCCTTGAATATGCGTTTGATGACTTTTGGATCGGTTTCATATGGCACCGTGAAGCTGAGTTTCACAATGACCCAATCTCGGCTGAAATTCGTGAGCTGAGAAATTTGCCCATAAGGGATTGTATGAACGGCCCCGAGATGATGGCGCAGTTGCATGGAACGGATCGAGATTTTCTCGACATTCCCCATAGCGTCACCCACCCGCACGTATTCCCCTTTACGGAAGGCATCGTCCATCAGGAAAAACACACCCGACAATATGTCTCGCACCAATGCTTGTGCGCCAAGCCCGATGGCAATGCCGCCAACGCCAAGACCGGTGACAACCGAATATGCCGGAAGGCCGAACCTTTGCGCGGCGGCCACAACAAGCGCGAAGAGAAACAGCCCCACAACGATCCAACTCGCCACCGTCAACAACAGCACACCAGCCGAGTTTGGCTCCAATCCTCGCGCCCAACTGACTGCATCCACAAAAACATTTCCGGCAACAATGACGATCCAGCCTATTAGAAAAAAACGCAATATGGCCAGAACATAGGCAACGGTGATTTGGGTGTCGCCCGTCAGATTGACGATTTCATCTACGAACCAGGCTGCCGCAACTGTGAGTGCCAGCGCGAGAAGCAACGTTGCAAATTGGTTGCGCCGTTTCGCGCGTTCTTGCTGTTCTGTTTCCGCCGCGCCCACAGACCGCGAGGCGCGCAAGATTGGTATAAACTGCGCGACAAGCAGCGTCGCGACCCCGGCCAGTGCAATCCATTGCCAATAGGTTTGGTCGAATAGAGTTTTCTTGCTCCACTCGGGTAATCGCTCGCTCCATCGCAGTGCAATGCCTGGTCCTGGTGTCGTGAGATAGGCCGTATAAAGCCCCGGAGATGTGGCGTCCGAGTAAGGCAGGTCTCGCACTGCCTCGTAGTACTCGCGTATGTTCAGGGCGGTTTGTGCTGTGAATAAATACTCTCCGGCGCGCGGGCCTCCTTCGACAAGTGATATTGCAATCGGCGTATTGGGGATACGCCATTTGTTCGGTGCCTCAGAGGCTGCTGACGGTACAGTCGAGGTGTCAGGCAGTCCAACACGATCCAAAACCTCGTCCAGCAACAAGGCCACTTCAATCGACTGACTGCGCCGGATTTCGACTGGGAAGGAAGACATATCTATTGTAGCGGCAGCGCGGCGTAACGGTAGCACGGTGTCACGCCCGCGCGCGTCATCTTGGTTCGCAATCGCATGCACCTCGTTCATGGCATTTACGAAAGACTGTAACGTTGCTTGCGGGCTGCCGGTTTGCGGCGGGCGCAGAGGGTGTTCCAACGATTGAGCAAAACCGGGTAGCGCCGAGAGACCAAATAGACAAAATACAGCCGTGATTGCCATGCGCTTTAAGTACATCATCTTGTGTGTTTCGTTGCCTTTTTACGGGGTGCGCAAATTCAAGGTGTTGTTGCAAACTTTGACGATACTAGGCGACACTTTACTTTGTGTCCAAGACTGGAAGAAAAACTCGCCCCCATGCGAACCATGGGAGCCCAACTCAAGCGAAAGGGAGATAACATGAAACTTATCAAGGTTCTGCGCAAACTTGCGTTTGTTTCTGCTATCGCCAGCATTGCAGCAACGCAGTCGCTTGCATGTACAGGCATCACGCTGACAGCAGCAGACGGTTCCGTCGTCTATGGACGCACGCTTGAGTGGGGCGCTTTCGACATGAACTCGCGCATCATGATTTCGCCGCGCGGTCATGCCTTCGTCGCGAAAATGGAAGACGGCGAACCAGGCATGACTTGGGAAGCGAAATATGGGTTCGTTGCGGTTGATGCTTTGGAAAAGCCGGTCGCTGTCGATGGATTGAACGAAGAAGGACTTGCCGTTGGAGTTTTTTATCATCCGGGCACGGCTGAGTATCAGACATTCGATCCGGCGATGCGCGATATGTCCCTCGGACCACTTGATGTCGCGAACTACCTGCTCAGTCAGTTTGCAACGGTTGAAGAGGTGCGCGCTGGCATAACCGAAATCAAAGTTGTTCCTGTGACCGAGCCTGCTCTGGGTTTTCCGGCGCCGGTCCATCTCATCGCCACAGATCAAAGTGGCGCGGCGATTGTGATCGAATACCTGAATGGCGAACTTAGGGTATTCGACAACCCTCTCGGAGTGATTACGAATTCGCCCTCATTCGACTGGCACATGACCAATTTGCGCAACTACATCAATCTTTCGCCGGTCGCGTTACCGCCCGTCGACTTATCAGAGGTTGAATTTGCGCCACTTGGTGGTGGCAGCGGCATGATCGGCCTACCCGGAGACTACACGCCACCCTCGCGTTTTGTCCGAGCCGTGGCATTCTCTGCGACAGCCCGGCCTACGGACACGGGTGACGAAACGATCTACGAGTTATTTAGAATACTTGACAGCTTCAACGTGCCGCTCGGTGCCACAGAGGGTTCGGACATCGAGGGTGATGTGAGCGCCATGCGCTCTGCCACCCTCTGGACTACCGCCATAGACACGCAGAACCTCAAACTTCATTACCACACTATGCACAACCGCCGCGTCCGCATGGTTGATCTGAATGTTATCGATTTTGGAATCCTAGAAGAAATGACATTCTTGCCGCTTGATCGCGAAAAGCAGCAAGACATCGAGGTTGTCACTCTGCCGTGAGGCTGAAATGCCTTTGTTTATTTGGTTCTGCGGGCTTTGGGAGCAGCCTATCCGTGGTTGGTAAATCAGACGCAGAGTTACTGCGCATGAATGGTCCGCTAGGTCCGCATAGCGAGAATTGCAAAGTCGGATTCTGAAGGTCCGCTTCGGGCTGTCTACAACAGCTTTGTGGGTTTACATGCCTCCATAATATGTTGCCGAACCGCTGAGACCTGCGGAGCGGCCAAACGTTCAGGGCGGCAAAGCAATGTCAGTGGAACTGGCTCGGTAAACCAGTCAGGAAGTAGGCGCACGAGGCTCCCAACGTGTTCATCCTGTTGCGCCAGCAATGTAGGCAGCATGGCAACTGCATGCCCCCTCAAAACTACCGAATAGGCAAGCTCCATCGTGTTGACCCGCAACCCAATGGGCGGCGTGACAACCTCTTGTCGGCCGTCGTCGTTCTTGAACACCCATTTGCATGGTTCCTGAGTTCGTAAGACACATGGAAGCGACAATAAGTCAGCAGGCCGGGCGACTTCTTGCACCTGCTCCAATAGGGTTGGGCTGGCGTAAGGTGCTCGCCGGGCTGGCGGTAAGGCGGTTGATATGAATCGACCCTTGCCGGCGGAACCAGTTCTGAACGCCAAATCGATGTCATCTGCCGCAAAATCCGACCTGGAATCGTCTGCATGAAGTTCCAGTTCGACGTCCGGAAAGCGGGTTTGAAGCCCCGTCAGGAGCGGGACAAACATGGTGCCAAGCAGGCTGTTGGGTCCCGAGATCGACACCCGACCAGCAATCTTCCCGCTTCTGGCAAAGCCAAGCTCTGCCTCGGCCTCAAGCGCTGCGTCAACAGGACCAGCGCAGATCTCAAATATTCTGCGCCCGGCTGAAGTCGGGGTCACCGCCCGACCTGAACGGTCCAGCAATACCAACCCCAATTCAGCTTCGAACAGTGCAAGCTTTTGGCTGATTGCCGACTTCGTGGTGTTCAGCTCCGCCGCTGCCGCACTCATTGACCCGGCACGAACAGTCGCCACTAGGGCCTTGGCGCAGGAATAGAATCTATCGTTCATGAATACGAACGATAGTTAACAAAAGGGTCATTTTCCAGAACGAAGGGGATCCCTAAATTCTATCCAAGCGAACAGGCCAGGAGATGAGCAATGCAGACTGAGATGGTCTACCACCTCGCCGCAACCCGCGAGTTCAAGGACTTCGGCTTCATGCAGGCCTATTTGTCGTTTAAGCCGCATCTCGAAGCAGGGCGGCGCAGTTTCGGCCCGCTGATCACAATCGACGACGGAACGCTGGCTCCAGGCGCCCAAGGTTTTGGTCTGCATCCGCACCAAGATGTCGAGGTCGTTACCTTCATGGTAGACGGAGAGGTGTCGCATATCGATCCGGTGGTTCCCGTTCACAACGGCACCGTAAAGGCGAAGGGCCTTCAGGTGATCTCCGCTGGCACCGGTATCCTCCACAACGAAGTGAACAACTCGCGGACGATGCCGATGCGGGCGCTGCAAATCTGGTTTGAGCCGCGATCCAATGGGTTGATGCCGGCCTATTCCAGCAAGGAACTTGAAACCGCGGATCACACCAATCGGTTCCAGCTGGTGCTGTCACCCGACGGTGCCGAAGGCTCCCTTGTTGTACAGCAGGAAGTGCGTCTCAGTTACGGCAAATTCGACCGCCACGGCGTGCTGAGCTTCAGCCCGTCCAGCCCCGAACGCAGCCTCTACATATTTATGATCGAAGGCGAGGCAACTGTTGCTGGCCTCCCCCTTAGCAAGGGAGACGGGCTGGGACTGCTCCGCGCCGGGGATGTGGCGATTGAAGCCTCAGCCGAAGCCGAAATTCTGATTTTCGATCTGCCCAATTCCGAAATCTCTTAACCAGGAAAGGACATCAACATGACCTCCACGAAAGTGACCCCCGACAACGCAGCCATCGTTCTGATCGACCATCAGGTCGGCACAATGAACTGGGCAAAATCAGTTGACCGCGAACTGATAGAAGCCAACACCCGTGCCTTGGCGCGGGCGGCGACCGCGCTTGGCATGCCGCTGGTGCTGACTTCCAGTATGGAAGACAACATGCAGGGCCAGCTGATGCCCGCGCTGGAAGAGATCGCGCCAGATGCATTCGCCGCGCGGATTAAGCGTCCCGGCGTAGTGAACTGCTGGGATGACAGCGCCTTTGCAGATGCCTGCCGCAACACCGGGCGCAAGCATTTCATCATGGCGGGCATCACCACCGACGTATGCCTTGCCCCTCCTGCAATCAGTGCTGCCCATGAAGGCTTTGCCGTGACCGCTGTGGTCGACGCTTCCGGCTCCCCCACCGCGCTGACGGACGAGATGGCGTTCCGGAAGATGGAGCGCGGCGGTGTCGAGCTGACCACAACCAGCGCGCTGCTGGCAGAACTTGCCGTCAATTGGGCCAGCGAGGCTGGTAAAAAGATCATGCAAATCCTCGGAGAGGAAATCCTGAGCCGCGGATAGGCTCGCTGACCCTTTACAAGCGATACGAGTGCGGCCGCCTCATCCAAAGGGCGGTCGTCAAACAATTCAGAAGTTCTCCGCCTCTTGCATGATGTATGCATAGGGCGCGAAGTCCATGAATCGAATGGCAGCCACGAGCGTTTGACTGCCGCTCAGAATGAAGCAATTAGACCATCTAATCGCACATCTACGAAACTGAAAACCCTAATTGTGGATGTCCGCTTTGTGCTGCGATCAGCTAATTGTGCAAGACGCGTCCAGCAGAGTCACGGCTCCCAAAACTACATTCGACCACTGGGTAAACCCGACACCGACTGACAGCTATTTTTCATCCAAGTATTTTATCACAAACTTGTTGCTCTTTTCGTTGTGAATGTCCCAATAACTCTTGGTGATCTGGCTTGTGATTTGGCCGGGAGATCCAGCACCGATATATTGTCCATTCACTTTGGTCACTGGCATGATCCCACCGGCAGTTGAAGATATGAAAACCTCGTTGGCACCTAGGAGCTGGTCTTGGGATATGTCGACGGCTGAGCAATTGATGTCTAAGTTCGTGCAAATGTCGAAGACCGTCTGACGAGTGACCCCGAGAAGCACACCGAGCTTTGGTGTTAGGACTCTTCCGTCGATGACGGCAAAAATATTGAATCCGGGCCCTTCAGACACGTTTCCATTTGTATCGACAAGGATCGCCGTGTCGGCACCGCGGTCGTAAGCCTCATAGAGGCCTCTCACCAGATCCAACCAGTGATAGTTCTTCACAGTTGGATCGACTGAATTAGGCGGAATGCGGACCAAGGATGATATTGCTGCATGTAGCCCATGCTTCATCTGCTCTGGATTAGCCACCGATCCAAACGGGATTGCGAACGCAGTGAATTGGTTGACGGCATCACGTGGATCCCGGCTGAATGTTGGAGACATGCCGCGTGTACAAATGAACTCGACGTAGGAGTTCTTTAACCCTGACAGTGCAACGCAGTTGTGCAGTATCTCGATGACCCGTTCTCGGTCATACTCAATTGACATATGCAGCTTTTCCAAACCTGCAAAGAACCGATCAAGGTGATTTTCGAGTCGAAAGAAGGCTCCGTTCCAAACATGGACGACATCATACGTCGCGTCGGAATGAAGTAGCCCATAGTCCAGCACCGAAATCTTGGCTTCGGAAATCGGCAAATACTGCCCGTCCATGAAAGCCACGCCAGGAGGATATGTTTTTGGGTCAGAGTAATGCTCGGAGAGATTGGGTAAAACAGTCATGAATAGAAGCTACCGGAGTGCGGACAGAAATCGCAATGTCCGTTTTGGGCTGCGACCGGTCAGTCATGCTCGTTGCAGAAAATGTCGACTACTCCAAACCGGTCACTGCGGCACTCCGGCTTTTCGTAGCCCCTCTACCAAATGTTCAAAGTAGTCTTGATTGTAGCCGGGCAAACTTTGGGCGACGAATGACAGCGAGAATTCGGGGTTGAGAGCAAGAGCTTTGGTAACGGCTGCGCGGGCTTCATCTAACTTGTCTTGTTGCGCCAGTGCTGCTGCTCGGAACAAGTTTGGCCAATACTCACGCTCGTTTTCTCTAACGGCCTTGCCCGCCCAGTGTTCTGCAAGCTTGTAGTCTTTCAATTGATAGTGAGCTGATGCGTTGTTGACATAGAACGTCCATAACAAGGGATCGTTGGGACTAAGTTTAATGGCCATGGCCACATGAGCCAGCGAGTCCTCCGCACGCCCTCCGGCTTTCAGCGCGAAGGCCATGCCGTGATGTGCGAGGGCAAAGTTTGGATTGAGCGCGATGGCCTTTTCCAGGCTGGCGATCCCTGAATCCGTGTCCCCAGCAAGACAGAACGCCCGGCCGAGTGCGTAATGGGTCAAAGCTTCACGGTCGTCCAAAGCCTTCGCTTTTTCCGCCAACCTTATGGCATTCTTCACAGTCTCGGAAGACTGGTCGGCAATTCGCATTATGACGTCTGAGACGCCTACAAGAGCGCAGCCGGCGTAGGCCAAGGCAAAATTCGGATCAGCCCGCGTGGCCGTCTCAAACAACTGACGAGCCTTTTCATTGCCTTGCTTGGTAAAGCGATTTAGATGCCAGTTTCCCCGTTGATACAGGTCCCAAGCGTTGAGATCTGAAGTTGGCTTATGCTTCGCCCGGTCTTGCTCAGCGCCGCGCAGTTCTGAATCGATACTGCCAACGATTGTCTCAGTAATCTCGTCTTGCAGTGCGAAAATGTCATCGAGCTCCCGGTCGTAACGGTTGGCCCAAAGGTGATTGGAACTTTCGGCATCAATCAGCTGTGTGGTGATGCGAACCCGGTTTCCGGCTTTTCGGACACTGCCTTCAAGCACGTAACGAACGCCAAGCTCTTGTGCCAACCGACGCACATCCACCGCCTTGCCCTTGTGAACAAACGTTGAATTGCGGGCAATTACAAACAACCATCGAATGCGTGATAGCGCGGTGATTATGTCCTCGCTGACCCCGTCTGCAAAATACTCTTGCTCGGGATCGCCGCTCATATTGTCAAAAGGCAAAACAGCAATCGATGGTTTTTCGGATGCCGATTGCGTACTGTCGGCGGTGGGTTCGATTGCGTCTTGCTCATTTGGTGCGGACCAATGCCAAGCTCTCACCGATTGGGCAATGTTCTTCAGATTTTGCTCACCAAGATCTCTGAAGATCGGCCCGGTTTTCATGCGCACGGCTTGTTGGACAATATCGGACACACAAACGCCGCCGGGTTCTGCCAACGCCTCCAGCCGCGAAGCGATATTGACACCGTCGCCATAGATGTCGTCCCCATCAATGATAACATCACCGAGATTGATCCCGATGCGTAGGCGGATTGGGCCACCGCACTGCACCAGCGCTGACTGGACGGCCATTGCACAATTCACAGCATCCACAACACTGGCAAACTCCACCAGCGCACCATCACCCATCAGCTTGATAATACGGCCGTTATGTTCGCTGACCGTCGGATCGAATGTTTCCAGTCGATGTGACTTCAAGCGTCCCAGCGTGCCTTCCTCGTCGTCTTCCATAAGTTTGGAAAAGCCAACAACATCGGCGGAAAGTATGGCGGTCAGCTTGCGGTCCAATTTCCGTTCCTCCACAGGGCAACGTTAGACCCGATGGTGCGCAAAATCCATGCAGTAAAGTTGAGGATAGAACGACCGCGTTTGGCAAAAAACTATGGCAAGGCTTGGCGAATTCGGGCTGCCGCCGCTAACCCATCGGCAAGACGTTCAAAATCATCCGGTCGCCGCCACATCGACCTAAATCCGCGGGCAAGGCTATCTACTGTGTCACCCTCAACCACAATACCTCGACTTGTGAACTCATCATGACGTTCGGTGACGAATTCTTGCAACGCGTCGGAGGCGTCTCGCTTTCGTCCGAGCTGCGCGTAAGACGCGGCGACAAATGCAGTGGCCAAAGAGTTGAGCCGCGCTGCCCCCATCAGAAAACCAAGCGCTGCCTCATAGTTGCCGTTGAAAAATTCGACCTGACCCTTAATCCAGTCGATGGCAGGTGGATGCAGCGGATCCAGCGCCATAGCTTCCGAAACCACTTCGCGCGCCTTTTCGTGCAGGCCGAGCAGCAAGAAAGCATAGCCGCACCAAGCCATCGACTCCGCCTCGCTTTCTATCATGGAAAGTGTCTTGTTGAATTGCGCTTCGGCCTCGCTCCACAGCCCGGCACAGAGATAAGCAAACCCAAGCTGGTCTTGAATGTAGACGTCCCGGTTATCCAGTGCCACGCCCTTTCGGGCGATCTTCAACGTGTGGGCCGGTGCGTCAGCGTCTGCCAGACCAAGCCACAAATCTATGACATACGTGTCCGAAAGATACATGTAAGATCGCGCGATGGTCGGATCGAGCGCGACCGCTCGTTCCAACAACGCTCTCGCCTTGGCCGTATCTCGTGCGTTCAAGCCGTCGCGTAGCGCCTTGCCTTTGAGCATCAGTTCATAGGCCTTCATCTGATCCGTTGGTTTCTGTGTCGAACGGTCGACAACATCGTGCTGGACCCTGCCCGGCAACACTGCGACGATATTTCGGGCCACCTCGTCTTGTACCGCCAGAACGTCCTCCAGTTCGTGGTCGTATCGATCCGACCAAAGTTGAGTACCTGTACGGGCGTCAGCGAGCTGTACCGAGATCCTCACGCGGCTGCCAGCCTTCCGCACGCTGCCTTCAACCAGGTAATCTGCGCCGAGAGCCTCCGCGATTTTGGCTGGATCTGTGTCCTGTGTCCGGAACCTGAAAGACGCATTTCTGGAAACAACCTTAAGCGTTCGAAAACGCGATAAGCCCACAATAATGTCTTCCGCAATCCCGTCGCTAAAAAAGGCCTGCTCGGGGTCATCGCTCATGTTGTGTAGAGGCAGGACCGCAATAGTGGCTTTTCCTGATGATTCAGGCCGAGGCGGTTCAGCACATACTGCGCTTAACCCGCCAATGCGCCAAGCATGTACCGGTTCGGCAACGTTTTTTACCGTGTGCTGACCAGCATCCTCCCAGGCGACCGGTATACGGTTCCCGACCACACGATATACAGCGTCCGACACCAACACACCGCCGGGTGGGGCAAGCTGCTCCAACCTAGACGCAAGGTTCACACCGGATCCAAAAACATCTCCGTCGCGCATGATAATGTCGCCAAGAGTGACACCGATGCGAAAGCGAAGTGGGTCGGAGCCCACCACTGGCGAATTTTGCCATTCAACCGCGCATGAAACGGCATCGGCAGCGCTGTCGAACTTGGCGAGCAGACCGTCACCCATCTGTTTGACAATGCGACCGTGATGCCGACCAACAAGCGGAACAAAGGTTTCGTCAATGTGCGCTGAGAGGACTTCGAGCGTGCCTTTCTCGTCCCGCTCCATTCGGGCGGTAAAGCCGACAAGGTCAGCAATCAGGATGGCCGCCAGCTTTCGCTCCATGTATTGTCCTCCTTTCTTTTTCATACTGGTCGCTACGTGTTTAGACCATGCGAAAGTGCACAGGACTGACTTCTGACTTTGCTTGAAGTCGGCTTCAGCGTTGGGAAGCGCTGCGATACGTCTGCTTGAAGAGCTCACACCGCAAACGGCCTTTTTTAACCTCATCTTGCAAAAGGTCATGGCCGGTTTGGGTTGTTGCTATCCATTCGAGTTGAACACCTATTACAGTTATATCAAGTGAGCAGGCGTCCATCTGAAAAGGCTTTTCTCATATTCGGTAATTGAGTTCGAAAGCCACTTCTGAAACACCTTTGCCGCTGGGCGAACTGGTCCAGGCAGCGTGACGAGGTGATATCCGATCTGCGGGATTGGATCATCGAATAGCGCCACGAGATCTCCAGACTTCAATTCATCAGAGATGAATGCCGGAACCGTCGCCCCAACACCATCACCCCGGCGGATTCCATCAAGCAGCATGTTGCCCGGCAGGCGAACAACTCTCCTATCGGCATCGGGTGGTACTCCAACCTTTTCCAACCACAGGTCAAATTCGACCGAAGCCTGCTCCTGAAGAAGAGTAAAGTCGAGCAATTCAATTGGGTCTTTGAGCACTCGTTCCCCAATCAATTCTTTTGCAGCGACCACAGTCAGACAGCCAGGTAGCAACATTTGCGAGACCAGTCCCGACCAGCGCCCGGTGCCGTATCGAATGGCTATGTCAATGCCCCCTGGTTTGAGGTCGACAGCTTGGATTGTTGAGTCGATCCGAAGCTCAATATCCGGGAACTCCTGAACAAATGCCGATAGACGCGGCATGAGGAATGCGCTTGAAAACATCGGTGTCGCACTGACTACCAGCGGGCGAACCGCCTCTGCACTTGATATGCTCTCAGTCAGGGACGCCATTGAGGCGAATGCTTCATGCAGACCTGCCGCTAAGAATTCTCCCTGTGCAGTCAGAGCGATACCGTGTCGCGTCCGAGTAACAAGCTGGGTTCCTAGGTGCTGCTCCAGGCCTCGGATTTGTTGGCTGACCGCGGAATGGGTCACATTCAGCGCCCCTGCTGCGCGGGTCAAGTTTCTAAACTTTGCGGCGGCGGCAAAGGCTCTGAGAGACGTCAACGAAGGTAACGTGTGCCAATCCATAAGTCAGAAAATCTTACAATACAGAAAAATTTACAACTACGCGATTTCTCAATTCTCACGCATGTTGACGTGAAACACCAATGACCAGAACAGGAGGGAACCATGGCAACGCTTGCGGTACTCGGATTGGGCAACATGGGTTCTGCGCTGGCGCATTGCCTGCTCAAATTAGGTTACAGCGTCTGCGTCTGGAATCGGACACCTGAAAAGACAAAGCCGTTTGCAAAGGTAGGTGCAGTTATTTGCGTATCGCCGGAAGATGCTGTTGCCGCGTCCGATTTCGTCATCGTCTGTATCAAAAGTCACAAGGAAACTGTCGATTTGATCAGCGGTCTAAGTGTATCGTTGAAGGGGAAAACAATCTGCGACATGAGCACCGGCGACACGTCCGATGCTGATTCACTGGTCTCATTTCTCAGCGAAAAAAACGCAGACTACATGCTGGGCATGATCAATGCATACCCTTCCGGCATCGGTAGCAGCGACACCACCATCCTTACCGTCGGCAGTGCCGGAACTTGGGATCGCTACGGCGAAGTGATAAGGTCTCTTGGGGGAAAGTCCGCTCAAGTCGGTGAGAAACCCGCAGCTCTTGCAGCACTTTTTGCTGGTCTCTTCACTGTCCGGCAAGGGTTCATGTTTGGGATGATATACGGCGCACTGGTTTGCCAGAAAGCTGGTGTTCCTATGCAGGTCTATGCCGATCAACTTCCTGCGACGATCAAGCTGGTAAATGACTACCACGATCTCTTTGTCCGTACCGTTCCAACCGAGGACTATGACGACGCCGAAGCCTCGTTGAAAGTCTACGCATTGGCCCAAGAGGACGCGCTAAAGACCTGCGTTTCTCTGAATGCACCGGCTGACTTTATCCGAATGATGCATGACCGCACAAAAGCGGCGTGGGCGGATGGATATGGGGACAAACAATTGACCTCGTTGGTCGAGCACATGGCGGACGCCGGATAACGTCGGGCGATTTCTGTCAGAATGGTAGTTCGACTTGGACAAAAAACGGCTGCAAAGCTGCATACACGGGATTGCGAAGTTTCGGCGCCAATGTCTAGTTTGGGCTGGTAGCGGCCTATAGCGCACATTTCAGAAAACGGTGGCACTGACCCTTGCTAGAGCTGCTTTGGGGCGAGATTGTTCCACTCATCAGCGCTCATGCTTTTTCGCGTTGGCCCATCCTCTGAGGCGAACTGAGCTGCTTTGACGAGGAGAAAGGCCACCGTGATGGCGTCTACCTCGCAGCGTTTCTCGAATTCTTCGGTAGTCTCATTGGGGCCTTCTTCCGACATTCCCATTCCCCTCTGTATCTGACGCTTTCGGGCAATTGGCTAACTTTGCATAATACTTCATCGCCCTCAGAAAGCCAGTTCTCGGGCGTGCGAGCGCTTCTTCAGGAGAGGCTCTAATTCTGCAAACAAGCTCGTCTTCCAGCGCGAGTAGTTTGAGATGGTGCAAAAGGACGGGAGAGCGGCTCCGGTACTCTTCATTGCTCGTTTTGCTGGGTGTCATCTGGCGACCCATCCTGCTCATTGTCAGACGTTGCTTCAATCTCCCGTACAGCCAACTCGGCGATTTTTCGAACCAGATACCAAACGCTGCTGCGGCGTGTGTGCCCCTTGATCCAGCCGGTCACATCCTTGGCCGGGATATCGAGGTGCGGTGCTTCGTCTTCGAATACTCTGACCTTGTAGTCGGAGATGTCAGAAAGTCCGGACATGTTCCCAGCCCGGGCTTCCGCGATTGGGGTACGATTTACATAAACAACAACTCTTAGCATTTTCCGTCTTTCTCATTTTGTGGTGTTTGAATGCTTGGCCCTTCGCGGGCCCGCCTTAATTCCACGAGTGGTTTTTGGTCTTTTGATGCAGAAGGCCCCGCACCAGCCGTCTCAGGACTCGCACTGATCTGTGCCGCCCATAGGTGCCCACCAAAGCTTCAACATCGCCGAGATCCAGTCGAAAGAACTCAGGTCTCAACCCAAACTCAGCAGCAAATTCACTTACTAGGCTTTGAATGATCGCAGGCAGTTGCTCGGGTGTCGGGGGCGGGATTTCATAGATTGTGCAGCGGCTGAGAAGAGGCGCAGGAACGCCACTCAGATCATTTGCCGTCAGAATCCAGCTCACGTGGGAGGCATCCACGTCAGCCGCCAGGTACTTCTCTCGATATCGTCTGGCCTCGGAGGGTTCGAGCAACGCAAGAAGTTCGCCGGTGATATCTCCGTTGCGGCTCGCGTGCGTCTTGTCGATTTCGTCGAGGATGACCACTGGATTAAGGACGCGTGCCGTTGCCACAGCCTCCGTTACGATCCCTGCATGCGCAGAACTCCATCCGACAGAGAGGCCAAACAAATGGTTCTCCGATTTGCCGCCTACATTTGCGTTCTGCACGTAAAGACCGAGCGCCTTACATGCCGCCTTTGCAAAGGCCGTTTTGCCAACGCCGGGCTCGCCAACCAGCAGGGTGGGTTGGATATGAAGAATGTCAGACCCGATACTCCATCGGCACTCGATGTCATGGGCCATCCCCTTGATGACGAAGTTGCAGTGAGGGAACCTTTGGGAGACTGCACGAAGCTCGTTCAGCGCATCAAGTGAGGCCAGACGGGCAAATTGATTGCTCCAGGTCGTGAGTTGCTTGATATGTTCCGGCATCTCGTTTCGGAGGGTGCGCGGCAGGTACTCAAAGTTCACCTTGTCCAGAAGATACCGTGCAGCCTTGGCCTTCTCACCCTCTGCGCGGGAAGCTTCCATGCTCATATCGGCAGCATAACGTTCGGAAATAAGGCCCATGACCTCTTTCCAGCGCTTCAGGCTCGTCATTTGTTCCACCGTGTCCTGGGCGAAGACTGCGAGAGCAGGATCGATGTCCCTCAGACGGTTAATTTCCGTCTGCCGCCAGTTGTCAGGCTCATCGCTAAATCTTGCGGTTTCTTCAGATCGTTTATTGATCACCTTGAGAAGCTCTTCAGAACTGGCTCTTTCCAAAATCCTTTGCTTCACGATTTCCCAAGATGCACGGGAGTTTAGTGCGCTCAAAACAAGGCGGAGGATGTCTGCCTCGTCATGGCTGAATCCAACCAGCGCAAAGATTTCATCTTCTTCCCAGGTTGTTCCACTCATCGGGTTACCAACCTTTCGCCACACAGGCGGGGCATCGGTGACCCGATGCGCCCCAGGCAATTTGGCCGATGTAGCCACAGCTTCGGCATTGAAGCGCATCGCTCTTGGCACGCGTATTCAAACGCATTGTGGGAAAGGTCTCCATCCGCCCAGTGGCCGCCTCATGCGCGTGCCAACAGCACAGGTTTACATGCCAGGCAGCGATGACCTGAACTGTAGAGGCGTTACCGCACCGCTCACAGGACATCTCTGCTTCTTGCATAGCTTGCTGCAACCGCAGTTGAATGAACGTGTCTTCCTGCGTCCCATCCATGTAGATCCGAAGCGAGCCGAACTTTTGCTTGATCTGGCCAACCGAGGGATAGCTTTCCTCTCGCCGGTCGCAGTGCTTCTTGATCGCTTCAAAGCACTCGGTGACAATCCGAACCCAGCCCAGATTGTCTTTTCCGAGGTGCTTCTCAACGGAGCCGCGAATGTCATCGTAATCGAAGGTGTTAGTCATCTGCCGGATCCCCGGCTCTAGGGGACTGGGATTCTTGAACTGAAGCGATTTCCTCCAGCACAGCAACTAGACGATGCAGGCCTTTTTCTGTCTCTGCCGCCACCGTCGATTTGAGAGCAGAGAAGTGTTCGTCCGGTAAGTCGAACAGGCATTCAGCGACGTTTCGATGATTGATACTGTCAGGATCGAATTCGTGAAAAGGGAATACCAACCGCAGAATTGCGTCTGGAGGAAGGTAGCGCCTGTCTTCCCTTCCAAGGTCTGAGTACACGCGACCTGTAGCACCATGGAACAGAAGCGTTTCTTTCAACACACCAGTCTCGATGCGCGTTTTGACTTCCGAGAGAAGATCGTCGTTGGCGTAGAGCTTCAGGCGTCTTTTCAGGTCTTCATTTGTTTTGTGGTCTTTTGACATGGAATGCCTCCAAAGGATGGTAGGAGGCGTCGGAATCGAACCGACTCGTGCACTCTAATCTGGAGCTATCACAGGGGTATAAGCCCCGCCCGCATACCAATGCTGCCTCCCGCGTGTTTCGCGTGGGGTATCGATCAGGCCGATATTCGCTGGCAGTGGATGCGTGTGTATGTCATGGGGCGAAGCTGCACCTGCTCGGGTCATCGTGTCAAGATGAAGTGAGCAAAACGTCGTGATTCGCCGCGTGGTTTCGGGAACTTTCTATTGTGGGTTGTACGAAGCGCTGCCTCCCGACCGTATCAGGCACGCGTATTTCCCCATTCAAGATGAGAATCGGGAGGTGATTCTGGTTTCACAAAGAGCGCCAGAACGTCCGGTTTCTTAGTCGGCGCGAACTGGTTTGAAGCTTCCGTATCTTCTTTGAGACAGCGGGAGACCAGCTCTTAAGTCACTCCACATGAGGCGATGAGTTTCGTGAGCGGCGTGGAACCCGCCCGGATTTTACCAGCCTTTTTTCACGCAGCAGGGGCATCTCCGCCTGTCATCGGAACGGTCTATATGTCCAACGTAACCGCAAACCGAACAGGTAAGGTGCTCGGGGGCATCCGTTCGGCGGAAATAGCGGCGTTTGTGCTCATTGAACCGCCTGGCCGCTTCTTCATGCGCGCACCAACAGCATAACGTCATGATCCAGCTCTCTAAATTTTGAGGGCGCGCAGCATTCCCGCATCGCTCGCAACTCTGGTTCGCCCTATCGATAGTAGCTGCGACCCAGCCTCGGATGCGTTCATCCTCGGATGCCTTGCTGAAGTAAATCCGAAGTTCACCAAACTTTTGTTTGATCTGGAGAACCTTTGGATAGTCGATCCCAATCTCGTCACTGCGTGCTTTGATCTGCTCAAAGAGCTCAGTCACGATCCCCGACCAGCCCAGTGGGGTCTCACCCAATTCGAGCTCAATGCTTGTTTTAATATCGTCGTAGTCGACCAAATTGATGGTGGCTTCAGCTTCAGACATTGCGCGCCCTCCTGGAATTCCACCGGCAGGGGGTCAGCTCCGATTGGATTCCGCTAGCACTTTGACGGGACAACGGTCTTCACTTGGGACGTCAACTGCAAGTTGTAGTATCTATTACTACAGGAAAGTCGCGTTTCTTTGTGCTGGATTTGCAACTGCTTCACGTCACCCATGGCCACAGGAACTATCTGCCCGGCGGTGAGGTTTTTCCTAAAGCGCGTGCTTTTCATGCCTTTGCTGTTCCAACCGTTCTATCTCGGCTTTCAACAGCGCGATCCTCTGCGATGTCTGATGTTCCGCAATCAGATCGAGGAACATCTTGGTCTTGCCGCCATGCTTCATGCCATAGCGCTCGTAGACCATGGCGTTAAACTCATCCAGTTTCGCCTTCGGAATCCGGAACTGTACGTGCTCATAGTGTTCAGTCTCAGTTTTTGTCATCGAATCCACCTTTTTGGGTGAGGATAGCAGACCAAAGCAAGTGGTGTTGCCAAAGCTTCAGCTAGGACGTCGGCACTCAGAAAAACTCCAGGACGTGTTGTCCATCTCGAGCTGCGCTAACTCACACCACGCGAAATGAACCCGCCCTTCAACTAGCGGTATTGAAGCGCGGGCTCCGGTTTTTCAGCGACGATTCCGGATGGACTTCACCCGTGTTGCGAAGTGTCCCACCAATGAGGTTGCATGAACTGTGGGATCGCCACGGTCTTGCCACTCAGTTTCTGCAAAGATCCTTCTGTCAACTCAAGCGCCATCCATGCCTCTGGTGTCGACATCAGGTCCGGGTATGGCGTCTGCTTGTCCGTCGGGACAAACCCATATCGAGGGTAAAACGTAGGGATGCCCAACACAAACACCGCATCCGTGCCGACGGAACTGAGATGTTCAATACTGGCCTCCATGATCTCTTTCCCAACGCCGTGGCCCTGATACGCTGGTAGCACCCCGCAAGGTGCCAGCAGGTAACAGTTCACGTATGGGTGATCTACGAAGTTAAACGGAGTAAACAGCACGTTGCCTGCGATCTTCCCGTCGCGTTCGGAGCTGATAGAAATCGTGTCCGGGAGGCCGAGGAAGTCTCTGGCAAGCTGAGCGACATCCTCTCCTTCTTCTTATCCAAAGGCCAGCCGGTGGACTTCAATAATAGCGTCAATGTCTGCGTGGTTCATGGTTCTTTCCTATCTTTGGCTCATTTGGGCGCGCACGGATTTGATCCCCAACGCGGAGGCGCGATAGGGATTGCCGTTTTTCGAGTGGATAAAGCGCTTTTTCAGCAAGCGTTGGAAAACACTCAGGGTGCAGTCGGACAGCACATAGCCGTCACGCGTATAACAAGTGACGTCATGGACTTTTCCGTTTTTCAGTCGTTCGAAGTGGATCGCCCCGCCAAGGGCGAGTTCGTGCAAAACACGTTGCTCGTGCTTTGAGATATTCATTGGGATGTCTCGATTTTACGAAAGCACAACAAAAAGGACACTCAGCATCGCGCGTGAGTGTACCCATCAGTGTTGGTGTTCCTGAATTTGGTTCGCCAGGAACGGGCGTTAGGCCCGGGTCTCTTTCATAAAATCTCCGTTGCGTGAGGCGTACCGCCTCATACGTTTGGCGCAGATAGTCCTTCAAGTAAGAAGGGTCAATATCTCTTGAGGTCCAGATGTCTCATTTTGAGTGCTGGCGTGCATCCTTTGTCGTGCGCGTCAGCACCCAATCGATACCTCGTAAGAGTTCGTCGGTTGTTAACGGGTTGTTTCCTCCGTTCGACGCGGAGAGGAAAGTTTTCGGCAAGAAGATCGGTGAAGTTATCACTCGTAATTGCCCACAAACTGAATCCCTCTGATAAAGGTTGAATTTTGCTCATCTAAGTGCACCTATGATTGAGGCATAGGGCCTGTAGTTGACTGATTTGCACGACAACAACCAACGATTGGCCGATTTCTTTAATCCGTGCAAAGTTATGGGCAAATCGTGCAAAATTATGCGCAAATAGAGCGCAAGACTATGGGCGAGGACTCCGTAATTTTCTGAATGTAATCAGTGTCTGGGACGCAGCGTTATGCGCGCACCTACAGGGGTTTGTAGGTTTGCGCATAACTTTGCATTTCGCCTAAAGGTTTGCATCTTTGGCCCAAAACCTTGGGCGCAGTAGCCATCCACTGATTTTGGAGTTCGACGCTTTTTGCCTGTCGGTCAAATTCTTGGCTGTTTCCAAACCATTGTTATAGTTCCGGAGAAGCGTGTCTGATTGCCGCTTTCAACTCCAATTGCGCATCCCTTGAGGAATTATTTGATGTCGACTCCTGAGTTAAGTGACCCACCGATCGCCAACTTTTATCACCTTGGCTGATCGCGGACGGCCTTGAGACAAAATTAGGGCAAAGCGTATGCGGGAAAGTCATTAAAAACGGTTCTGTTTAAGTATGCGCGATCGGCGCACTGATTCAGTGATCACCAGGGCTTCGGGTGCTCCAACTGTCATGCAGGTACGACGGTCGGCCTGTCAGGCATCCGCCTTTATCAAATCGCTTGCCTTTTCGCCGATCATGATCGCCGGTGCATTTGTGTTGCCACTGACGATTTCCGGCATGATCGAGCAATCAGCCACCCGCAGGTTTTGTATGCCGAGCACCTTCAGTTTTGCATCGACGACAGAGGTCTCAGCGTTTCCCATCGCGCAGGTTCCAGTTGGGTGATAGATCGAGGCAGTGTTCGATCTGGCCCAATCAAGTGTGCCTTCATAATCGTCGTGATGCAGCTCTGCTGTCGGTCGAAACTCCTCTGAAATCTTCGAGGCCAGAGGGTTCTGTTTGGCAATCCCGCGCGCGATGTTCACACCGTCGACAATTGTTCGGCAATCCGTTTCAGTAGAGAGGTAGTTCGGGATGATTTTGACATGCCTGGACGGATCAGGACCGTTCAGGCGTAGTTCGCCTCGGCTTTCCGGGCGCAGCTGGCAGACCGACATCGTGAAAGCCGAAAATGGATGCACGCCTTCACCGGGGCTGTCGGCAGACCAGGGTTGAACGTGGAACTGAATGTCCGGAGTTTCAACGTCAGGGCAGGTTTTCATGAATCCGGTAGCAAGGCTGGCGGCCATGGTCATCGGGCCAGCGCGGAAAAGTGCGTATTTCAGGGCGATGCGGGCCTGATTGAACAGGCTGCGGACCTCGTCATTCAGTGTCGGCTCATTGCATTTGAACACCAGCCGTGCCTGTAGGTGGTCCTGCAATCCTTTGCCGACACCGGGGAGCGCATGTTTCGGTTCAATTCCGTTTTCCTTCAGATGGCCTGGGTCTCCGATCCCCGACAGCATCAAAATCTGGGGGGAGTTGATTGCGCCACCAGACAAGATGATCTCGCGCCGGACTTTCAAGGTCTGCTCTGCACCCGAACGATCCCGATAAACCAGACCGGTTGCCTTTTTCCCGTCCAAAACCACCCGCGTCACAAGGGCGTTGGTGATGATGTTGAGGTTCTGACGACCCCGGATAGGCTTCAGATAGGCCACAGCAGCGCTGCACCGGCGGCCATTTCGGGTGGTCAGCTGGAAATATCCAACGCCTTCTTGCTTGGCGCCATTGTAATCCGGGTTGAAGGGATACCCTGCAGCCTGTGCTGCCGCGACCCAAGCGTCGCAGATAGGGCGTTGAATGCGCATGTTGGATACAGACAAGGGTCCACCGACGCCATGGAATTCATCCTCGCCCCGCTCCTGATCCTCGCAGCGTTTGAACAGGGGCAGGACGTCATCCCAACCCCAGCCTTCATTGCCCATTTGCCGCCAACGATCATAATCCTCTTTCTGACCACGTACATAGAGCAACCCGTTCAGCGAGGATGACCCGCCCAGAACCTTCCCACGCGGCCAGTCAATGGATCGTCCGTTCAGCCCCGGATCAGGTTCGGTGCGATAGCACCAATCAACCGAAGGGTTATGCATGGTTTTAAAATAGCCAACGGGGATGTGAATCCATGGGTTGGTATCGCGGCCACCCGCCTCGAGCAAAGCAACAGTCGTATTTGGATCGGCGCTTAACCGATTGGCAATAACACAGCCCGAAGACCCCGCGCCAACAACCGCATAATCCACTTCCATGACCGCCTCCTTCCAACGTCGTTGAAAAAAACTCTATGCAAGATGCAAGAAATATACTAGCCTTTTTTGATACAAAACGTCTCAATAATTGTGATCAGGGAGGTAAGCAATGGAGATCGGTCGGAAACTAAGTGGTATTTCACGGCGGGATTTTTTCCGCGTGGCCGGACGTTATGGCATGAGTTCGACACTGCTGGCTGCAGGCGGGTTCGGTGGGGCGATGAGCCTTGCGAATCTGGCGCAGGCAGCCGAATCAACCTATGAAAAGCGCTTTTCGAAAGAGCCGAAGCACACGCTGAAATTCGGCGCGTCGGGCTTTAACACCCGCAACCTTCTGATCGAACGCGCCGGGGCCATCGAGTTCGCCCGCGATCTGGAAGAGCGTACCGATGGCGAGATTCGGATTGAATTCATCGGCGACAATCAGATCTGCGGTCAGCTGAGCTGTGTCGAGAAAACTCAACAAGGGATCGTCGATATCTATGCGGCCTCGACCCAGAACTCGGCGGGTGGCGCGCCTTATCTGAACGTGCTGGATTATGCCTATATGTTCCCCAGCCGCGCGGCGCAGTATCACTTTTTCTATAGCCCGGCGAGCCAGCGTATCCTGCGCGATCCGCTGGAAAAACGGCATGGGCTGAAATTCCTGTTCACGCACTGTGAACTTCGCGGTCTGCAAATGGGATCAAACTTTGCCGATAAGCCGACTGTGACCAAGTTGGAAGAGCTGTTTGGCACCAAGAACCGGGTTACAGGCACGCAGTTGGGTCGTATCGCCATGCAGCTTCTCAACCTGAACCCGGTCCCGGTGGCGTGGGAAGAAACGCTGGACGCGCTAAAAACAGGTTTGATCGACGGTGCCGAAACATGGGCCTCGGCCGTGGCTTACGCCAACATGTCTCCTGTGGTGTCGCAATCGGTGAACTTGAAGTTCTTCTGCGGTACCGAGCACACCTCGATGTCCGCCAAGGTGTTCGACGGGCTGGGCGGTGAATTGCAGGATGCGGTTATGGAGTCGTCCTACTTCACGCAGGCGCTGATTCAGGGTGCGAATGAAGCTGCGTTGCTGAACACTGTCGGTTTCTCAGACCCTCAATTGCCAAACACGATCTTCGCCGAAAATGGCGTGCGCCCGGCCTTCCTGGCCGATGATCAGATTAAGTTGGCCGAGGAAATGTGCGCTCCGAACTATAACCCCGAGCCATGGGCGCAGTGGCGTGAACGCCTGAACAAATGGGCCGGTGGCATCGATACTTATCAGGAAATCTACGACATCGCGCGCGAGATTCCGGCCGATACGCTGCCGGAAAACGTCGAGCCTCGCCGTTGGTGGAAGGGCGAAGCCTGATAAACTCACACGAACCGGCCCGTCTGGGCCGGTTCCACTAAACACCGACTGGGAGGACAGGGTTCATGTCATTTTGGGCAGATGTCGGCGCGATATTCAGTGCTTTACTCACCTTCGATTCATTCGAGATTCAATCCGCGCTGGAATCCGACGCAACTTGGGTCGTAGGTGCAATCGTCTCAGCCCTGGGTGGGCTCCTCATCATGTGGATTTACCAAAAAGTGCCGTTTGTCGAACGCCACTTTGAACGTGCCGTGATGGTTTATTCCTACCTTGCAATTGCCTTCATCATCTTTTGGGGCGTGATTGACCGGTTCGTATTCAACGATCAGGAACCCTGGTCCACCACGATCCCGCCACTGCTGTTCATGGTGATGGCATGGTTCGGCGCGTCTTATAACGTGCGGCTACGTACACATTTAAGCTTTAGCGAATTCCGCACTTCGATGCCGCGTGGCGGGCAACTGGCTTGTCTGTTCCTGGACGCAGTGCTTTGGTACATCTTCGCGGTCATCGTCATTGTGACCACTACTCGGCTGGTGGCGCTGTCGGCGTCGAACTTTCAGATCGTTCTGGGTACTGACAACATCATGCAGTGGTGGTTCCTTTTGGCCGCACCGCTGTCGTTCTTTTTGATGGTCGGGCGGGTGTTTCAGAACCTCGCAGACGATCTGCACAACTGGAAAACAGGTGAGCCGCTGATCCAGCAGGCCGTGATCGGAGCAGACTGATGACAGATGGAACCATGGTCACACTGATCTCGGTTGGGGTCACCTTCCTGTTCATGCTGGGCGTGCCGGTGCTGCTGGTTATAGGCTATTGGGTCATTGGCTGCTCGTTTGTCCTGGGCCTGACGTTGGACAATATGGGGGCCGAGCTGTTGAACGTGTTCAACAAGGGCTTTGCCCTGCTGGCGATGCCGCTGTTTATTCTGACCGGAGACCTGATCAACAAATCGGGCATTGCTCGGCGGCTCAGTGATTTTGCCTATTCCTGTCTAGGCTGGATACGTGGCGGGCTGGCAATGGCGTCGCTGGGGGCCTGCGGGCTGTTCGCGGCGATTTCGGGGTCGAACTCGGCAACAACCGCGACCATTGGGTCGATGCTGCACCCAGAGATGGTCAAGGGAGGATATGACGAACGCTTCAGTGCTGCGACCGCAGCAGCGGGCGGTACGGTGGGGATCATCATTCCTCCGTCGATCATCTTCATCGTCTACGGCTTCCTCATGAACCTGCCGATCTCGGAACTGTTCGTAGCCGGTATCCTGCCCGGTGCGCTAATGGTCTTCGGGATGCAATTCGCCTGCTGGATCATATGCCGCATGAATGGTTGGGGCCACCTAATCCCGCTGCAACTGAACCGCGTGCTGAAAACCGCGTTCGGCGCATGGCTCGGCTTCTTCGCCATCGGGCTGGTGCTTTGGGGCATCTACACGGGCAAATTCTCGCCCACCGAAGCCGCCGGAGTCACCGTGGGCTTCTGCGTCATCGCGGGTCTGGTCAGTTATCCGATCAACCGGATCATGGGCGCGAGGAACGATATCCCGCCGACCGAAAAGACGTTCGCAGAAATGTTCGTGGTCGAAGGCTTCACGATCCCCGAGATCCCCTCGATCGTCATCCGTTCGGCCCAGATCACTGGTATCCTCGCGCCGCTGATCGCAATTTCGGTTGTGATGCAGCAAATCTTGTCGCTGCTAGGCGCGCAAGAGACCATCGGGAACTTCGTGACTTCGATGGGGGGGTATCATGCGGTTCTATTTACCTCGATGGTGATTGTCTTCTTCTCGGGCATGGTGCTGGAAAGCCTGCCTGTCACGATTATCCTCGCCCCGATACTGGCTCCGATTGCAGCTTCGGTTGGAATTGATCCTATCCATTTCTCGGTGATCTTCCTTGTCGGGGCATCCATCGGGTTCATCACTCCGCCTTACGGGTTGAACCTCTACGTAGCTTCAGGCGTGACCGGAGTGCCTTATTTCCGGCTGCTGCGGTACACAGTACCTTATTTGGTCGCGTTGCTGTCGGTGTGGATTTTGGTGTCTCTTGTGCCCGATCTGGCCTTGATCCTGCTGCCAAATAACTAGACTGTTGCGGAATGGCAGAGACGGAAACACAAGACAAAGAAACTCAGATTCCAACAAACTTGCGCCTTCTTCTCATCCTTGAGGAGGTGGCGCGACGCGGGGTCGCCGTCAAACCATCGGACCTGATCGAAGCCTTAGGTCTGGCCAAGCCGACCGTTCACCGCCTGTTGCAAACCGCAGAAGCCGAAGGCTTTCTGCAACGTGATCTGGATGGACGCTCGTACGGTCCTGGACATCGGCTGCGTTTACTTTCGGTCAACACGATGTCTTCCGAGCACCTGCGCACGGCGCGCTTGGCAATCTTACGCAGCGTCGCCGAAGAAGTCGGTGAAACTTGCAATCTCGCCATCCCGGACCGCGAGGGGATGATCTATCTTGATCGGGTGGAAACCAAGTGGCCACTGCGCATTCAGCTGCCGGTCGGTACGCAGGTGCCCTTCCACTGTACCGCCAGTGGCAAATTGTATCTGTCCACTCTAAGGCAAAAAACCCTGGACGGTTTTCTTTCGGCTGGAAACCTACGATCGCAGACTGAACGATCTCTGACTGATCCCAAGGCGTTGCGAGCGGAAATCCAACACATCGCTGAGAACCGATATTCCACCGATGACGAAGAATTCATGGCCGGAATGGCTGCCCTTGCTGTGCCCGTTCAGGATGGCCAGGGCAGATTGGTGGGCACGCTTTCGGTTCACGCCCCGACCCAACGTCATGACGTCAACAGCCTAATGTCGTTTCTGGGCACACTGCAAAAGGGAGCGAATGAGCTTTCGGCTCTTTTGGCCGAGTGACTACGCCCAGGCCACCTGGCCGCTAGATGACGGTTGCAGCGAGTGTGTTTGCTGACAGTCGGCAGATTGCGGGCCCGCACTATGATTCACTTAGCGCGTTGTTTCTGGCATAAGCCGTCGTTGGAATCCGGGCCAGTGTCGTGCCTTATGTGGCCTAAGCAAGAGGTTCGATAAGATAATTCTGCAGGGCGGCTGAATATTGGAACATTCTTCTGATTTGGGTGGTGGTAAACCCGCAGCAAACCCCATATTAAAGGCGCCACGAGTCCCTTAGGCAGAAAAACAGTCCCGTGTTCGATCTACCCGCGCAGCGCGCGCATCTCTCCGAAAAATATGATCTGAACCCTTCGCCCGAGCTTGCCGCAAGCATGAGCGATATCTATGACCGCATGTCGCGCGTGGTTTCGCCCGTAGATTGGGCGATTTATGCGCCCTATGTGAAGGCGATCAACGATCTAAAGGCGGAACGCAACGCGGTCATTCTGGGCCACAACTACATGACGCCCGAGATTTACCACGGCATTTCGGATTTTGGCGGCGACAGTTTGCAACTGGCAATTAAGGCAACTGAAGTTGAGGCCGATGTGATCGTGCAGTGCGGCGTGCATTTCATGGCTGAGACGTCGAAAATCCTAAGCCCTGAAAAGACGGTTCTGATACCGGATATGGAGGCCGGATGCTCGCTAGCCGAGTCGATTACGGCCGATGGCATTGCGGAGATGCGCCGCAGGTATCCCGGCGCGCCCGTTGTGACCTATGTGAACACCACGGCCGAAGTCAAAGCAGCGTCCGACATCTGCTGCACCTCGTCCAATGCGGCGCAGATCGTTGCAGCGCAGGACAGTGACACGGTGATTATGACCCCGGACCAGTATCTGGCGCAGAATGTTGCGCGGGACGTGCCGCAGAAGAACGTGGTCTGGTGGGAAGGCTCGTGCATCGTGCACGAACAGTACAGCGCCAAGGACCTGCGCGATTTCCGCGAATGGAACCCGGGCACGCGGCTTATCGCGCACCCGGAGTGCCCGCCAGACGTTGTGGCCGAGGCCGATTTCTCGGGCTCAACCAGTGGCATCATCAAATACGTCACCGATGAGATGCCGGAAAAGGCGCTGCTGATCACCGAATGCTCGATGGCCTCGAACATCGCTGATGCATTGCCCGAGGTTGATTTTGTCGGACCCTGCAACATGTGCCCCTACATGAAGAAGATCACGCTTGAGAAAGTGCTGTTCGCTCTGGATACCATGACCGGACAGGTCGAAGTCGACGCAGAAGTCGCCGACAAGGCGCGCCTGTCGGTTCAGCGCATGATTGATCTGTCGCGCAAACTGGGCATTTGATCGACAAAATGCAAACAATCGAAACGCCGCGTGTGGTCATCATAGGCGCCGGGCTGGCTGCGGTTTATACCGCGCTGAAATTGGCGCCGCTCCCGGTGGTGATGATTTCGCCCGAGCAGCTTGGGTCCGGCGCAAGCTCGGCTTGGGCGCAGGGCGGCGTCGCGGCGGCCATGGCGCGAACGGACAGTCCCGAGGCGCATGCGGATGACACCATGCGCGCGGGCGCGGGGTCGGTACTGCGCGAGGTGGCCGAATTTGTGACCAAAGCCGCGCCAGAACATATCCTCGATCTGTCCGAGCTGGGCACCGGGTTTGATCGCACCGCTGACGGTGGGTTCGTGCAGTCGCGCGAGGCTGCTCATTCCGCGGCGCGGGTGGTGAGGGTCAAGGGCGACCAGGCCGGATCCGAAATCATGCGCGCACTGATCGAGGAAGTGCGCCGGACGCCGTCGGTGCAAGTGGTCGAAGGTGCTGAGGCCGTCGGTCTGGAAAGCGACGGCGCGCAGGTGACCGGCGTATATCTGACCAGCGCGCAGGCGTCTGGAGCGGGGCCGATGCTGCTGCGCGGAGCTGCGCATGTACTGGCAACTGGCGGGTCATGTGGGCTCTATGCGCAAACCACCAATCCCGCGCGTATCCGGGGGCAGGGGATTGGCATGGCCGCGCGCGCCGGTGCGCGGATTGCCGATGCAGAGTTTGTGCAATTCCACCCGACAGCCATTGATGTGGGCGAAGACCCGACGCCGCTGGCGACCGAGGCGTTGCGCGGCGAGGGGGCTGTTCTGATTGACTGCGATGGCCACCGCTTTATGCCTGATATTCACCCCGATGCCGAGCTGGCCCCGCGCGACACGGTTGCACGCGCCGTCTATGTTCAGATGCAGGCGGGCAAACGTCCGGCGCTGGACACGCGTCATGCCATAGGGGCCGAGATCGTAACGCAATTCCCGTCAGTGACAGAGGCCTGCAAACGCAACGGCGTCGATCCTGTGACCGACCCAATTCCTGTGACTGCATCGGCGCATTACCATATGGGCGGCGTTGAAACCGATCTGGCGGGGCGCAGCTCTCTGACGGGGCTTTGGGTGTGCGGCGAGGCGGCCTCGACCGGTTTGCATGGGGCTAACCGGCTGGCTTCGAACGGGTTGCTTGAGGCGCTGGTTTTCGCGCGGTCCTGCGCTCGGGACATTGCAACCCAGGTGTCGCTTGAAAACGCGTCCGAGGTCGAGCTTTGCCTAGTCCAAGGCGGTAATTCAGTCGACGTAAAAGACGTGACAACCCTGCGTCAGGTCATGACCGAGCACGTCGGTGTTGTGCGCGATGAATCCGGGCTGCGCCGGGCCCTGACCGAGATCGCCGCCCTCGAGGCTCGGCACTCGGACTCTGACCTGTTCCTGAACATGACCGCCACGGCTACTCTGATCGCTGCCGCCGCTTTGCTGCGCGAGGAGAGCCGCGGCGCACATTGCCGATCCGATTTTCCTGATCCCATCCCCGGCCCTGGCCGACGCTCGGCCTTGACGCTGAGCGAGGCCTTAGCCTTGCGGGACCGCATTGCGAAGGACGTAACATGAATTTCCCGGCCTTGCCTGACATGATCCTCGAACCCATAGTGCGGTCCGCGCTGATGGAGGATCTGGGCGCCAATGGCGATGTCACCACACTGACCGTGATTCCGGCTGACACCACCTATAATGCCCGGTTAAACGCGCGCGAGGATGCGGTCGTTTCGGGCATGCAGGTGGCTGCTTTGGCGTTTCGTCTGGTCGATCCGTCGTTGGAGGTCATCATCCATGTTGCTGACGGCCAGCGTTGTAACAAGGGCGACACGCTGATGGAGATCAAAGGCAGTGCGGCCTCGATCCTGTCTGGCGAACGGGTCGCGCTGAACTTTGCGGGGCGTATGGCGGGTGTCGCAACTGCTACGGCTGCTCTGGTGGCCGAAGCCGAGGGTACCAAGGCGCGCATTACTTGCACCCGCAAGACCACGCCTGGACTGCGCATCGTTGAAAAACAGGCGGTGCTGCATGGTGGCGGGTTCAACCACCGTTTTTCTCTTTCGGACGCGATCCTGATTAAGGACAATCACATCGCCGCAGCCGGTGGTGTACGGGCGGTTCTTGACGCTACTAGGGCCCGAGCCTCGCACATGATGAAGGTTGAGATTGAGGTGGACACGCTGGACCAACTGGCCGAGGTGCTTGAGGTCGGCGGCGCGGATGTGGTGTTGCTGGACAACATGGCCCCTGCGACCCTTAAAGAGGCGGTCGAAATGGTGGATGGCCGCATCGTGACTGAGGCTTCGGGCAATATCAGCCGCGATACAGTGGCTGCTGTGGCAGCGACGGGTGTGGACTACATCTCATCAGGTGCGCTGACCCATTCTTATCGCACCATTGATATCGGGCTGGACTTCTGACGAAGTGCCAACGACTCTGGCGTTGATGGATGTGGGGCGTATTTGCAATATGCAAGTCACCCGAAACTGAGTGTCGGCTAATGGACTGCGCTAATAACCCTAAATTCGCGGCAGAGTGTAAATTTCGACCGGACTAATCTGGCCTGCCCATCGCGCCCGGTCGGTGAATTGTGACCTATGTCAATGACAGCGCCCCTGTGGTGGTGTCCATTGGCCATCGATTGCTGACCGAACTGCGCGACTACGACTTTTCTGAGGGAACGCGTGCTTTTTTGCCGATACTCGGCGAGGTCGAACAGCTGGAGGATTCAAATGGCTGATGGATGCGCTTGTGACCGGCATGCTCATATGTATCTGACGGTATCCGACGCTCTGGCTCGGGGCCTGTCCGTTGCCGACCCAATCAAAGAAACCGAGGCTGTGTCGCTGATCGATGCGATCGGACGGGTGTTGGCCCAAGATTGTACCAGCAAGGTGGATATGCCTGCCTTCGATAATTCGGCCATGGACGGTTACGCCATTCGTACGGCTGATCTGGGCAACGGCCCTATGTTCACCCTGCCAGTTGCCGGGCGCATTGCCGCTGGTGATGATGGCACACATTCTGCACCCGTGGGCACGGCGTTGCGGATTTTCACCGGCGCGCCGGTGCCTTCTGATTTTGACGCGGTTCTGATGCAGGAAGATTGTGAGGTTACCGCCGACGGCATCCGTTTTACCCGCCGACCCAAGCCCGGACAACATATCCGCCGCTCGGGCGAAGACTTGAAGGCAGGTGCACCGATCCTGCGTCAGGGATGTGAGATCACGGCCCGCGAAGCCGCCGTGCTGGCCTCGGCCGGGTACGGAGAGGTGACTCTCTATCGCAAGTTGAAGGTCACCATTTTTTCGACTGGCAGCGAATTGCGGCAACCCGGTGAAGAACTAGGCCCCGGCCAAGTCTATAATTCGAACCGCTATATGTTGCGCGCGTTGTTGGGCAAACCGTGGATCGACCTGACGGATGTGGGGCCGGTTGAAGACGAACCTGCGTTGTTGGAGCAGGTGCTGCGTGAAGCCTGCGAAAGCGCGGATCTGATCATCACCACGGGCGGCGTGTCGGTCGGTGACGAGGACCACATGCCGCGCCTCTTTGCTGAAATTGGCGGGCAGACTGATGTGATGAAAGTGGCGATGAAACCGGGTAAGCCGATCATGTTCGGTCGCCGTGGCGATGCGCTTTATGTCGGGCTGCCGGGAAACCCGGTTTCGGCCTATGTGACATGGCAAATCATCGGGTCGCACATGATGGCGCGTCGGGCAGGTTTGCACCACACGCCGCAAACACCGGAAAACGCGGTTCTGGCCGAACCGTTGGAGCGCCGGGCAGGTCGTCAGGAATACCGCCCCGTCGTGATCGAAGGCGTGATGCCAGACGGCACCCCTCGTCTGCGGCTGATGGCCCCGTCGTATAGCGGTCGGGTCGCATTGCTTGCGCAGGCCGATGGCCTGGCCGTCATCCCCGCGGAAACAGAAACGCTTGCTATGGGGCAAGTTCTGCCTTTCCTGCGCTTTTGACGTCAACGCCCGGTGATTTCCCATTTCTGCAAGCCTCAGGTGTTTTGCGACCGGTCCAGGCAACCAGATGGGATGAGAACTCCGATCGTGTTGCGAGGTTGCGTAAGAAGAGTGAGCCCGACCTTTCGACCCAGCCTTGTCAAAACAGTGCATGTTATCGGCTTAGCTGAGGTCTTTGAACATATAGGTTGTTGGCTCCAAACGATCCTCGAACGGGTTACGGCAATACCTCGGAATCTCTCCGGCGATCTGAAAGCCCATGTTTTGATACAGCAGGCGCGACGGATCGGTGCTGCGGGTGTCGAGCACAAGCAATGTCCGGCCAATTGCGGCGGCACGGTCTTCCAGGCTTGCCATCAGGGCGCGTCCTAGACCCTGGCGTCTGGCGTCAGGATGCACCAACAACTTGGCCACGTCGGCGCGATGAGGTTGGTTGGGCATTGCTGCAGGGATCAATTGCACTGTACCCAAAACGCGCCCTGCGTCCTGTGCGACGAGCAGGTCCAACGCACCGGTCTGCACACCCGGTCGCACCTGGTTTTGCCAATAGGCCTGCGCTTGATCCGGGGTGAAGGGATGGATGAACCCTATGCTTGCTCCGGCCTGGACGCAGGCGTGCAGGATATCAGTCAGATCCTCTAGCGCTGTGTCAAAGCCATGCAGGTCCATACGCAAGATCATATCAGCACCAGTATATACCGCGCCCCGCGCATGGGCGTCGTTTCGAACCGTGTTGGCCCCGAAAGGTGATAACGCAGGCAATCTCCTCCGTTCAATTCATGGGCAATGCCATCCACGGTCAACGTCAGCGCGCCGTCCAGTAGGATCAGGTGATGCTCCTGTCCGGGTTTTGGTGGGCTATCATAAGTGATCACCGTGTCCGGTGGCAGGTGCCCTTCCATCACCTCTCCGCTGAGCCCAGTCGCTGGTGGAGACACCGAGCGGCGCGTGAACCCGGTCTCAGGATCGCGCCATTCCGGTTGCCGTTCAAACGGGACCTTTGGGTCGAAACTGTCTTCAACCATCATTAGCAGGCGTGACATCGGCAGACCGTAGGCAGCACACAGCCGTCCCAGCGTTTCGGCGGTGGGGCTGACATCGCCTTTTTCCATCCGCGAAAGTGTGGCGCGACTGATGGCGCTGTGTTCTGCCAGTTGGTCCAGTGACCATCCGTGGCCCCGGCGTAGTTCGCTCAGGCGCGTAGCAAGGCGATTTGAGAGGTTGTCCAGCATCGTTCAGAAATGAGAATAAAGATCGGTTTCGGGATTAAACGATTAATTTAATCATATTTCAACAAGAAAAGACGCGGGAATCTCCGCGCCTTTTCCTTAGTTCAGGATATTGAGCCAGAGTTACTTCCAGCCGACCTCGTTAAAGATCTTCTGTGCCTCGGGGATGTTCTTGGCCACTTCGGACAAGTTCACCTCGTCGGCATTGAACGCACCCAGTGCCTGGACCGAGTCCGCAAGTGCAACGCCTTGGGCTGCTGGATACTCGTCATTGCCGGCCGAGAAATACTGCTGGGCCTGATCACCTGCCAAATACTCAAGGAACAGGATTGCGTTCTCTTTGTTTGGCGCATTCGCGGCAACACCGGCACCGGACAAGTTCATATGCGCACCGGTGCCGTCCTGGTTCGGGAAGACCCAGCCGATCGAGTCGATATCAGCGGAAACGCCTTTGACGTCTTTGCGGATGGCGCGGGCAAAGTAATACGTGTTCGAAACCGCAATATCACACTCGCCCGAGACGATGCCGCGCAGCTGGTCAGTGTCGCCCCCCTGCGGCTCGCGCGCCATGTTGGCGACAACCCCTTCAGCCCAGGCTTTGGCGGCCTCGGTGCCTTCGTGAGTGATGATTGAGGCCAGCAAGGTCTGGTTATAGGTGTTGCTGGACGAACGGATGCAAACAAGGCCCTTGTATTCGGGTTTGGCCAGATCGGCATAGGTGGCTGGTGGATTGGTGACGTTTTCCTTATCGAAAAAGAGGATGCGGCCTCGCTGCGAGAAACCGAACCATTCATTGTCGCTGTCCTGCAGGTTTGCGGGGATGCGCTCTTCCAGAACGTCACTGTCGATCGACTGCAGAATGCCTGCGTTTTTGGCACGGGCCAGACGCGACGTATCAACGGTCAGCAGAATGTCGGCAGGCGAGTTCGCACCTTCCGCTTCCATCCGTGCGATCAGTTCGTCGGCCTTGCCTTCGATACGGTTGATGGTGATGCCGGTGGCCTCTTCGAAATCGCTGTAAAGGCGCTCATCAGTGTCATAGTGGCGCGAGGAATAGAGGTTCAGCTCGCCCTCGGCGGCGGCGGAAGTTGCGATCAGAGCCGTAAGGGCGGCGGCAACGCAGGTAGAGGATTTTAGCATCGTGTGTCCCAAAATTGAAAACTGTGGCGGATTTAAATCCGACTGAAAAGGTCAATTAAACGATTTCTCCGGGGATGCAAGCAAATCTGACAAAATTAGTTGGTCAAAAGGTCGCTATGTGCGCGGGTCGTTCCTCAAAGGCATCTTCTTGTACAAGATTTTGGATTCTTCGGATTTGCAGGCAACTGCGGTTATTCATGATTGGACATGGCAGGATTGAGAGGAAACCTGCCCTTTGCGCCATGGGCGGCAGGGCGCACGCTATGTATGGTTGCAATCGCCTTACACCTATTAAACAATGGCCAGAGACACGCTTGTTTACAAAGCGGACAAAAGATTAGGCCGACATCGGGAGGACGCCAAGAGATGGGCTTTCAAACAATTGCGCGCGGCGGTTTGGTGGCGATTGTTGCTACGCAAATGCTGTTGGCAACGCAATTCAGCACAATGGCACAGGCTGAAATGTTAAGTACGGGCGACGTGATTTCACGGTATGAATCGTATGCCAATCGCGATTTTTTGCTGAGTGAGCTCGACCGAAAAGAGGTCCGTGATGAACTGGTCTCAATGGGTGTTGATCCAAATGAGGCCGAAACACGCCTGCAAGCACTGACGGATGAGGAAATAGCGTCGGTTCTGACGCAAATGGAAAACGACACGGCCGGCGGCAACGGTGTCGTGGGCGCGCTGCTTACGGTGTTCATCATATTGCTGGTGACGGATCTGCTATGTCTAACCAAAGTGTTTCCGTTCACGCGGTGCGCAGGCCGCTGATCCACTTTCTCCGTCTTCACAGTCGGACGTGGGCTGCAATCCTGTTGCCCGTTTTGCTTACTGCATGTGCACAAGAGGAACTCAGGGTGCCATCCGGGTATGATGCCCCATCGCGTGCCGCGGTCTCAGGTGTGCCGTTGGTCCAGCAAAATGAGTTCTATTGCGGGCCCGCTTCTCTTGCCATGGTATTCCAATGGTCGGGATTGGACGTCACCCAGTCTGAAGTCGCAACCCAATCCTTTACGCCCGGGGCTGAGGGAACGTATCTCGCCGACATGATTGGGGCCGCACGACGGCAGGAAATGCTGGCGGTTCGCCTTTCAACATTGGAAGAATTGCTCGACGAGGTTGCAGTGGGGCACCCGGTGATCATATTCCAGAACCTAGGGTTCAAATGGGCGCCGCGATGGCACTATGCGGTTGTTGTTGGCTATGATCTGGGCCTTCAGGAAATTTTTCTTCATTCCGGCGAACATGAACTTATGACAATGGATCTGCAATTGTTCATGCGAACGTGGAAGCGTGGAGAGTATTGGGCGCTGACCGTTTTGCCGCCCAACCGGTTGCCGACGACGGATAATCAGTGGGCCATTCTGCGGGCCGCAGCCGGGCTGGAACAATTGGGACATACCCAAGCTGCGTCGAAGGTTTACATCAACGGAGGAACCCGCTGGCCGGACAACTGGATCTGGGCGTACGGCCTGGGCAACACCCGATACCAGCAAGGTGATCTGGAAGCCGCGAAAAGGGCGTTTGAGCGCGCCAAGAAAATTGACCCTTCACCACAAGAGATTCATCACAACCTAAGGCAGGTCAACGCTGAGATTGCCAATGCCAGAAAAGTGGATAACGCCACGCAATAAAAAAAACCGCGCTCGAAGGCGCGGTTCTTTAATTTGTATGTGCAGTTCTTAGCCCTGGCGAGCTTTGAACTTGCGCTGCGTCTTGTTGATCACGTAGACGCGGCCTTTGCGACGCACAACACGGCAATCACGGTGCCGGTTCTTGAGCGAGCGGAGCGAGTTCTTGACCTTCATTGGTCTGTCTCCAATCTGCGGCGCCTTCATCAAGGACGTGGCCAGCGCCTGGGTTAGCGGGTGCCCCGGAAAACCGGAACAGTGAAACGATGGTGGGCGGTACAAGGATCGAACTTGTGACCCCTTCGATGTCAACGAAGTGCTCTACCGCTGAGCTAACCGCCCACGTAACCTTTGCGTGACCTGCCCCATAACGAAATGGGGCGCGGATACCCGCGCCGGTAGCGGGGTCTATAAAAGGAGTCGCAAAGGGGTTCAAGGGGTTTGGTAGAACTATTTTCCGGTCTATGTTGAATGCGAACAAGGAGTGACCATGCAGAATACGCCCTATGTATTGGATATGCCCGCCAGCCGCACGTCTTGCGTGGTATTTTCTTCTCCACATAGTGGCCGAAAATACCCTGAATCGCTGCTGAGCCGCACGGTTCTAAGCGAAAATGTGATTCGATCTTCGGAAGATGCCTTTGTGGATCAGCTGTTTGCATCGGCGGTGGAGTTTGGCGCACCGGTAATTTCCGCTGTCATGCCGCGCGCCTATCTGGATCTGAACCGCAGTGCTGAGGAGTTGGACCCCGCGCTGATTCAGGGCGCTCGCCGATCTGGGCATAATCCGCGTGTGGCTTCGGGGTTGGGGGTGATTCCCCGCGTGGTGGCCAATGGGCGTGCGATCTATCGCGGCAAACTGACGATGGACGAAGCGCGCCTGCGCATTGACACTTGTTGGCGGCCCTATCATGCCCGCATCAAATCCCTGCTGAAGGAATCGCACGAGACCTTTGGACAGGCGATCCTGATTGATTGCCATTCGATGCCGCATGAGGCGGTCGCCATGGCCAGCAACTCAAAATCAAGGCGACCGGATGTCGTGTTGGGTGACAGATTCGGTGCATCTGCGTCGGTCGAAGTGGTGGACCAGATCGAGGCAGCTTTTGTTGCCGCTGGACTGAACGTGGCGCGGAATGCGCCTTTTGCCGGAGCCTATGTTACACAGACTTATGGTCGGCCCGCCCGCCAACAACACGCCGTACAGATAGAGGTCGACCGCGCGCTGTATATGGACGAGGCCAAAATCGAGCCGAATGAGAACTTCGCCGCATTTCAGGAAATACTGCGCGACGTTATTCAGGACATCGTTCGTATCGAAGATGAGCCGCTGCGTTTGGCTGCAGAGTAACCTCAGCGCAGGGCACGGCCTTTCACGATTGCATCACTGCCAAAGCGGCGCCGAATCTCATCGGTGGCGCGTTCCGCCTGTGATCTCTGCGAAGCGCCAGGGTCAAGCAGATCCCCCGAGATATCAGCTTGCGCCTCTGGGCACAGATCAGACAGACCGACGCCCAACAGGCGATAAGGGCCTTCATTCCCGACCTGATCAAACAGCCCTTTGGCGGTGCGATAGAGGCGGTCGGCGATTTGCGTGGCATCCCGCAACGAAATGCGGCGGGTGATGATCTTGTGATTGGCTTTCTTCAGTTTTAGCGTGACGACACGTCCGGCCAGGCCCTTGGCCTTGGCGCGGTCAGCAACCTTTTCTGACATTCGCCACAGATGCCCGTCCAGAATGTCCAGACTGGCGGTATCTTCAAAAAACGTTGTTTCGTTGCTGATGGATTTCATCGGCTCATGGGCCGAGACGCGCCGTTTGTCCTGTCCGCGCGCAAGATGCCACAGCCGATAACCCATTGATCCGAAACGGGCAGTCAGCGCCTCTTGGTCCCAGCGCAGCAGGTCGGAAAAACTGCGGATTCCCGCACGGTCCAGCGATTCCTGTGCGGCGGGGCCAATACCCCAAATCAGGCGCACTGGCTTGTCGTACAGAAACTCGGCCGTTTCTGCCTTGCCGATCACCGAGAACCCGCGCGGCTTGTCCAGGTCCGAGGCGACCTTGGCCAGAAATTTGTTGTGGCTCAGACCGATGGAACCGGTCACGCCCAACTCGTCCTTCATCCGTTTGACCAGACGCGCCAGCATCACGGCAGGCGGTGCGCCGTGCAAACGCTGGGTTCCCGACAAGTCCATGAAGGCTTCGTCCAAAGAAAGCGGCTCAACCACTGGCGTCAGTTCGTCCATCATCTTGCGGATGTCACGCGAGACCTCGGCATAGACAGACATACGTGGCTTGATCACTACCGCATCAGGGCAGAGTTGCAGTGCTTTGAACATCGGCATGGCCGACCGCACCCCGCGAATGCGCGCCACGTAGCAGGCTGTCGACACTACCCCGCGTTTGCCGCCGCCAATGATCACCGGTTTGTCGGCCAGTTCCGGATTGTCCCGCTTTTCAACCGAGGCATAAAACGCATCGCAGTCCATATGTGCTATGGACAGGTCAAACAGTTCAGGATGCGCCTTGATACGCGGGCTACCGCAGGAGGGACAGCGCCGTTCGCTGGTCAAAGTGGTCAGGCAATCTCGGCAGAGACCGGGCATGTAACTCTTCCCGCCTTCGGTGCGATACATTCAGGGGTTTTCTTATATTAGCGCCGACCGCCAAGCAAAGGCAGGACAAAAAGTATGCAGAATATGTTCCGAAAGAAGACCCCCCGCGAAGTTGCGGGGGGAGGTAACGAACCACAGGAAGAGTTGGTTCGCGGGGAGTATCACGAGACCAGAATCCCTTAAAAAAACGGGTTTCGATAGGACCTAGGTCACACAGGGAAAACTCGAGTCAGGCATGTGTGTTTTGGGGCACAGAGGCAAATTGGCACGGCGACACCATAAAGTGACGTTAGGTCAATTGCTTGCGGGCGAATATCACGCAAAATTCCGCCACTTTCGCGATGCTGCTTAGTGCTGTGTCAAGGAATTTAACTCGGCAAGGACCGCCTCGGCTGCGGCTTTGGGATCATCTGCCTGATAGATCGGACGCCCGACAACGATGTGATCGGCCCCGTCGCCAATGGCGCTGGCTGGGGTGGCCACGCGTTTCTGATCGCCCAATGCAGCCCCCGCCGGCCGTACGCCGGGAGTGACGATCAAACGGCCTTCGGCCTGGGGCAGGGCGCGGATCAGGGCAGCTTCCTGAGGGCTGGCGATAACGCCATCTGCTCCGGCTTCAAGTGCACGTGCGGCGCGTTCGACCACCAATTCCTGTACGTCGCCTTCTTTCAGAAGGCTTGCATCCAGATCATCGCGGTTCAGCGAGGTCAGGATGGTCACGGCGAGGATTTTGAGGTCCTTGCCCGCAGCGCCCTCTTTCGCAGCACGAACCACATGCGGGTCGCCGTGAACCGTCAGGAAATCCAAATCGAACTGCGCCAGCCCACGCACGGCATTTTCTACGGTATTGCCGATATCGAACAGTTTCATATCCAGAAAGATGCGCTTGCCGTGATCCTGTTTCAGCTCATTGGCCAAAGCCAATCCGCCGCCGGTCAGCATACCCAGCCCAATTTTGTAAAAGGACACCGCATCGCCCAGCCGATCGGCCATGGCCAGCCCCTGCAGTGCATTCGGAACATCAAGGGCAACGATCAGGCGGTCATCGGACATTGGAACGGTCATGGGGCAAGCTCCTATTTGGCAAACGTGTGCGTCCTAGCGGGTTCCGTGTCTTGTGTCCATGCAGGACAGATTTTTGATCGAAGTCACAATTTCCAAAGCTGAGTGTGCTATGGTCCTGACCATTCAAATGAATTTTTCATATGGGGGGATGATGAAACAGTTAGCGGGTATAGGTCTTATTCTGTGTTTGATCGGATGTCAGCAAATGCCATTGCAGCCAGAGGCCGCAGATACGGTGATCAGATCCCCAACTAACCAGGACCTGCGTCTTGTGCGCGGATACCGATCCACCGACGACGATTGCCAGCTGACCGGAGAGAATGCTTTTACCAATGATTTTCTGGATGACGCTGCTGACCTTGTATCCTGTCCGTCGGGCAGCGACGCGGAGCAATCACTGATCGAGATGTATAATCCGCGACAGATGGCAAAAACCGGCGGCTACACGGTATATTCCGTGCCGCGACGCTGATAGGTTCGCCATTTTTTCCTAGGGGAATTGCTACGAGAAAAGCTCTGTCAGGCGATCATCAATTTGCGCACAGATTTGCACGTGCCTGAGTTTTCTTGGCGCAACCCGGTACTCAGTTCCGTTCATGACTTTCATGGTTTTGGCCAAAAGTGGTGCTGCCTGTTGTGCGGCGTCCTTAAGGGGCACAATATCACTTTCCAAGCCTTCGGGCGCGGCCCCTTCGGCTTTGCGGCGTTGAACATGACCCCAACTGATAAGTGCATTTTGGCGATAGGTTCTTTCCTCCGATGGTGTCTTCTTCAGCTCTTCGAGATCCGATTCCAGGGCTTGGGCACGCTGCCGAAATGAGTCGCGGTTCGCCAGTGGAAAATGGATAAGTGCGAAGTCCGGATCATGTTTCCAATCCCCAAAGGCACCATGGGCACCCAGAGAAAACTTGATTGGCCGACCCAAAACAGATGGTTTCGAATAGCGTGGGGAAAACTGCAACAGCCATTGAGAGGTGGCGCGCGGCATGATTTCAAATCCAACGGCGCCAATGACGCTCTCAGGCGTTTGGCGTTTCAGAACCTCCAACAGGGTTTCTTCTGTTCGAGTCGGTAGGATGATTTCATCTACATCCCCACAGAATACCCAATCATACGATTTGATGAGAACAGCGCATATGTCCGACAGCATTCGCCAACGCTGCTCGTCGAAATCCTCGGGCAGTTGGTTGCGGGGAACTCTTATATGGTTGCAGTCCTTGGCCAGTTCGCAGTGAACAGGATCGTCCCCATGGCCGATGATGTACAGGTTTTCTGCCCCGAACAACTGCCCATAGTACTGAACCCATTTCTCCAAATACCAATGGTCTTTATAAACCATTGTCACTGCGGCAACTTTCAATTCGTACTCTCCCAGAAACGGAAGGTAAGGTATTTGAGCGTCTGGTCAGCAGCAAGGTGAAAGTTGCAAGGCGCTGTTAGGCCGCGTGTTCGACGATTTTCCTTCGAACAGGGACGGTCTTCTTTTAACTTGGTTGTCGGCAGGGTTTTGCGACAGCGCAGATTTCAGTTTCGTGTGGCTACATCTTGAACAGACAAAGATATTTCCCAAATGGAATGTGAGGCCCAAACCGACGCGTGCTGCTTAGCGGGCGCATCACATTCAGGGCGCTTAGGAAAAGGAGAATAATATGGACTTGAACAAGTTCACCGAGCGGGCAAGGGGATTCGTGCAGGCCGCGCAGACCATTGCACTGCGCGAAGGGCATCAGAGGCTGGAGCCCACACATATACTCAAGGCATTGATGGATGACGATCAGGGGCTGGCCAGCAACCTGATTACACGCGCGGGCGGCGCGCCCAACCGCGTGGTCGAGGCGTTGGACGCCGCGATGGGGAAAATCCCGAAGGTCAGCGGCGACGCAAGCCAGATCTACATGGATGGGCAGACCGCAAAGGTTCTGGACGAAGCCGCCAAAATCGCCACCAAGGCGGGCGACAGCTTTGTGCCGGTCGAGCGCGTGCTGATGGCGCTGTGCATGGTGAAATCCAAAGCCAAAGAGGCTTTAGAGGCCGGTGCTGTCACCGCCCAAAAGCTGAACGAAGCGATAAACGACATCCGCAAGGGTCGCACCGCTGACTCTGCGTCGGCGGAAGAGGGTTATGACGCGCTCAAGAAATATGCGCGCGATCTGACCGAGGCTGCGGCTGAGGGCAAAATCGACCCGATCATCGGGCGCGATGAAGAAATTCGCCGCTCGATGCAGGTTCTGTCGCGCCGTACTAAGAACAACCCTGTTCTGATCGGGGAACCCGGCGTCGGTAAAACGGCGATTGCCGAGGGCATGTCCCTGCGCATCATCAATGGTGACGTGCCGGAATCGCTAAAGGACAAGAAGCTGCTCGCGCTCGACATGGGCGCGTTGATCGCAGGGGCGAAATACCGTGGTGAGTTCGAGGAACGCCTCAAGGCCGTTCTGACCGAGGTGACCGAGGCTGCGGGTGAGATCATCCTGTTCATCGATGAGATGCACACGTTGGTCGGCGCGGGCAAATCCGACGGCGCGATGGATGCCGCCAACCTGATCAAGCCTGCGCTTGCCCGGGGTGAACTGCATTGTATCGGCGCGACCACGCTGGATGAGTATCGTAAATACGTGGAAAAGGACGCGGCCCTTGCGCGCCGGTTCCAGCCTGTGATGGTCACCGAGCCAACGGTCGAGGACACGATCAGCATCCTGCGTGGTATCAAGGAAAAGTACGAACTGCACCACGGCGTGCGTATCTCGGATTCCGCATTGGTGTCGGCGGCGACCTTGTCGCATCGCTATATCACCGACCGGTTCCTGCCCGACAAGGCCATTGACCTCGTTGATGAGGCGGCGTCGCGGTTGCGGATGGAGGTGGACTCCAAGCCGGAAGAACTCGATCAGCTGGATCGCCAGATCCTGCAGATGCAGATCGAGGAAGAGGCGCTTAAACTGGAAGACGACGCGGCCTCGAAGGATCGTCTGGAAACCCTGCAAAAGGACCTCGCCGATCTGCAGGAGCAATCCGCCGAGATGACCGCCCAATGGCAGGCCGAACGTGACAAGCTCGCGGGTGCGCGTGATCTGAAAGAACAGCTCGACAAGGCGCGGGCTGATCTGGAGATCGCCAAGCGCGAAGGCAATCTGGCGAAAGCTGGGGAGCTGTCCTATGGCGTCATCCCTGAGCTTGAGAAAAAGCTGACCGAGGCCGAAAACGCCGAAAGCAACGCCATGATGGCTGAGGAAACAGTGCGCCCGGAACAGATCGCCTCGGTAGTCGAACGCTGGACCGGTATCCCGACCTCGAAAATGCTGGAAGGTGAGCGCGAAAAGCTGCTGCGGATGGAAGACGATCTGCATTCGCGCGTGATCGGTCAGGATGCGGCGGTAACCGCCGTGGCCAACGCCGTGCGCCGTGCGCGGGCTGGTCTGAACGATGAGAACCGCCCGCTGGGCTCGTTCCTGTTCCTCGGACCGACCGGTGTGGGTAAGACCGAACTGACCAAGGCCGTGGCGAACTTCCTGTTCGACGACGACAATGCGATGGTGCGTATCGATATGTCCGAGTTCATGGAGAAACATGCAGTCGCCCGTCTGATCGGTGCCCCTCCTGGCTATGTTGGGTATGACGAAGGCGGTGTGCTGACCGAAGCCGTGCGGCGCAGACCCTATCAGGTCGTGCTGTTCGACGAGGTCGAAAAAGCACACCCGGATGTGTTCAACGTGCTGTTGCAGGTTCTCGATGATGGCGTTCTGACCGACGGTCAGGGCCGCACCGTGGACTTCAAGCAGACGCTGATCATCTTGACGTCGAACCTGGGGTCTCAGGCGCTGAGCCAATTGCCCGAAGGCGCAGACAGCGCGCAGGCGCGGCGCGACGTGATGGACGCGGTCCGGGCACATTTCCGGCCGGAATTCCTGAACCGTCTGGATGAAACGATCATCTTTGACCGCCTCAAGCGGGTCGATATGGATGGCATCGTCGATATCCAGATGGCACGCCTGCAAAAACGTCTGGCCGCCCGCAAGATCGAGCTGGCATTGGATGATGGCGCCAAGGAATGGCTGGCGAACGAAGGCTATGATCCGGTTTTCGGTGCCCGCCCGCTCAAGCGCGTAATCCAACGCGCCTTGCAGAACCCGCTGGCCGAAGCTCTGCTGGCCGGTGAGATCAAGGATGGCGAAACCGTGCCCGTAACCGCAGGAACCGAAGGTCTGATCATCGGTGACCGGTTGGGAACATCGGAGCGACCTCGGCCGGACGATGCGGTTGTGCATTAATAATTAGAAACGTAAAAAAAGAATCCCGCCAGGCTGGCGGGTTTCTTCTACGTTGGCTGTCGGAAGCCTTTGTTCAGGTAATCCGTGATGACTTTCACCCAGACCTGCGCCTTGTCCAACGGAAAGTGGGCCGTGAACCGAAGTTTGACGATGCAGTCGTCGACTACCCCCAAAGCAAGGAGTTCGGAAATCCCATCCGTCGACTCAGCTTCGGCCCGCAACGGCAGCACTTGGGGCGTATCACGCATTTGATAGGCGTTGATCTCGCCCAACTCAGCTCCGCGTTTTTCGGCAACGGCTGCGATATCGCGCGCGGCTTGCTTAAAGCTATCAAGGGCCATTTCGGGTGAGATGTTCTTTTCCTGGTGGTCATAGAAAAAGACGGTCAGTTTTGAAGACGGGTCCGCGAAGGTTACAGAGTAACCAAGACCGGGGTTCTCATTCTCATACTCATGAGACCCCACCTGCTTCAGGTCGCTCAGTACCTTTGGTGCGAGATCAAATAATTTCTTGCAGGATTGCACGTCTGCGAGTGCGCTTCCGCCCAACAGCGGCAGAGAAAGGGCTAAAATTTTGAGCATCGTGGAGAGTTTCTGTTTCTAAAAATGAATAGTTGCTCGCACGGTGCCGCCAATCTGCGGCGAAAATTAGACGTGCGAGATTAATTGACCGATCGTAAGTCGTACCAGATTTCTAGCTTCCTATTGTAATGGTTAGGGCTTCCTCGCCGGGATACGTTACAATCCGGTCTCTCAATCGTTACGCTTGTTTCCTTTGTGCCGTGCTAACAGACCCTATCTAGAATCCTGACCGGAACTGAACGGAGACCACAATGGCGCACCGCTGGACCAATACTTTGACACATGCCGACGTCACCCCCAGGGCGGCGTTCCTGAACCGGCGGCAGATGATGGCCGGGCTGGCAGGTGTAGGGCTGGCGGGGCTTGCGCGCGGTGCCTCGGCACAGGAAGCGCTGGAGCCGAACACCTGGGAGGAGATCACTTCATACAACAACTTCTATGAGTTTGGCACCGGCAAGGACGATCCGGTGAAATATGCCGGTGCGCTGACCACCGAACCGTGGAGCGTCAAGATCGACGGTCTGGTCGACAATCCCGGCGAGTATGACTTCAAGGACATCATGTCCGAGATGACGGTCGAGGAGCGAATCTATCGGTTCCGCTGTGTCGAAGCCTGGTCGATGGTCATTCCGTGGAACGGGTTCGAACTGGCCGATTTGCTTAACATGGCCGGGGTACAGGAAGGTGCCAAATACGTGGCCTTTGAAACCGCCGTGCGCCCAGATGAGATGCCGGGCGTGCGTTATCCGATTTTGGACTGGCCGTATCGCGAAGGTCTGCGTCTGGATGAGGCGATGCACCCGTTGACCATTATGGCAACTGGTATCTATGGTCGCCCGATCCCGAACCAGAACGGCGCGCCACTGCGTTTGGTGGTGCCGTGGAAATATGGGTTCAAATCGATCAAGTCGATTGTGCGGATCACACTGACGGATGTCGAGCCACCCACAAGCTGGAATATGTCCAACCCGCGCGAATATGGCTTCTATAGCAATGTGAATCCAGACGTGAACCACCCACGTTGGTCTCAAGCCTCAGAACGTCAGATTGGCGGTGGGTTGTTTGCCAAACGCATCCCGACCCTGATGTTCAATGGTTACGATAAAGAGGTCGCAGGGCTGTACGAAGGCATGGATCTGTCGGAATACTATTAAGCCCATGCAGCGCGTGAATCAGATATTACGTCGTCTTCCCGTCTGGGTAGTCTACGTGTCGGGGGTGCTTCCGGCACCCTGGCTCTTCTATCAAGGCCTGACCGGTGGCCTAGGCGTGGATCCGATTGAAGCTTTGGAACATCAGTACGGAGAACTGGCGCTGCAGCTTTTGATCGCCGTACTTGCGATTTCACCGCTGCGCCGATTCTTTGGGCTGAACCTGCTCAAGTTCCGCAGGGCTTTGGGTGTGCTGACCTTTACTTATGTCGCACTGCATCTTTTGGTGTGGTTGGTGCTGGATGTTCAGGTGCCCAGTCAGATTTGGGCGGATATCGTGAAGCGCCCCTATGTTACTGTCGGCATGGCCGCGTTTGTGCTGATGCTGCCCTTGGCTGTGACATCCAACAACTTTTCTGTTCGCAAGCTGGGCCCGCGTTGGCGCAGCTTGCAACGGCTTGTGTTCCCGGCGGCGATTTTGGGGGGGCTCCACTATGTCATGCTGGCCAAGGGCTTTCAGGTCGAACCGCTGGTCTATCTGTTCGTGATAATCGGCCTTTTGATGCTGCGCGTACCATTTCCCAGCCTGCTGACTCGTTTGCGTCAGGCCGATTCCGCCTGACTCGATGCTGAGTCTGTGGGTAATCCTGTGCAAAAGGTGAGATTCGGCCTCAGACGTTCGGAGCATTGTTTCTATTGCGCCCGTGAGGTCTCTATAAAATATTGTATTTACTAGATAATTTTAGAATGCGCGGGTTTTTGCAAGATTCTCGAATTTTCCACTTGCGGGTATTGTTGGTTATCCTTAGAACCCCCTTCACCGGCGCTGCTGAGGCGGTTGTTGGGACGCTGGAGACGGCGGAGACG
>NZ_WQCF01000013.1 GCF_013032455.1 Ruegeria atlantica | reverse complement strand
ATACAGTGTCAACATCACCCGCAGATACCTGCCCCTTCAATCCTTCAAAGTTGAGCATTATTTCCTCTGAGATATGCAAGAATTTTCGGTGAAAATTCTTTGGCCAAATAGGAACCGGCGCACCCAGAAGCGCGCCGGTTCATTTTGTTAACCGTAGCGATATGGCCGTCCGGCCTTGAGCATATCGGCGTTGTACTGTTTGAAAATCTCGACGACTTTCGCCTTGGTTTCGGATTCTGCGGCGATCTCGTCCCAGAACTTGACTGCAGCCTCTTCAACCTGCGCCCATTCTTCATCCGGGATCGAGGTCAGCTGCATCTTGTCCCCGTTGACGCGCAGGCTGGCTTCGCCACCCCAATACCACCACTGGCGGTAGTAATGCGACTGATCACAGCAAACACGGAACAGCGTCTGCAGGTCTTCCGGCAATTCGTTCCAGCGGTCCATGTTGGCAAAGAATGATCCGGCCCAAGCGCCTGAGATATTGTTGGTCAGGAAGTAGTTGGTCACGTCAGCCCAGCCAACTGTGTAATCTTCGGTAATGCCCGACCATGCTATGCCGTCCAGCTCACCAGTCTGGACCGCGACCTCGATGTCTTCCCATGGCAAGGTTACAGGCACCACACCGAACTGCGAGAGGAACCGCCCCGCTGTCGGGAAGGTAAAGACTCGCTTGCCCTTGAGATCTTCGAGGCTGTTGATCGGGTCTTTGGTGGCAAAATGGCATGGGTCCCACGCACCCGCGCTGATGTGCTTGACGCCAACTTTTGAGTATTCTTCGTCCCAGATCTCGTTCAGGCCGTACTGATTGAACAGTACCGGCACATCCAGCGAATAACGTGAAGCAAAGGGAAAGTATCCGCCGAACACAGTCACATCGGTCGGCGACGCCATCGAGTCGTCATCCGACTGAACCGCATCGATGGTCCCTTTCTGCATAGCGCGGAACAGCTCACCGGTCGGGACCAGCTGATCGGCGTAGAACAGTTCGATCTGCATGCGGTCGCCCGCGATTTTGTTGAACATCTCGATGGCTGGATCAATCACATGTGCCGCCAACGCAGGACCTGCATAAGTCTGCATCCGCCAGGTGATTGTGCTCTGGGCCAGAGCAGGTGCAGCCAATGGTGCGGCAGCAACGCCCACGCCTGCGGTTTTCAAAAACTTACGTCTTGTCGTCATGTCAATTTCCTCTCCGTTTAAGTTTGGGTGCCCGTTTGCCGGGCCTTCTGGTTAATTTCCGTAAACATACCCCGGCAGCCAAAGGGCGATTTCCGGGAAGGCCATAATGATAATCAGGGCCAGCACCATCACGCCGACAAATGGGATGATAGAGCGGTAGATGTCCTTCAGCCCAATCTCAGGCGGGGCCATCGCCCGCATCAGGAACAGGTTATAGCCGAAGGGCGGCGTCATATACGCAATCTGGGTGGTGATCGTGTACAGAACCCCGTACCAGATCAGATCAAAGCCCAGCGCTCCGACCAACGGCACGTAAAGCGGCGCCACGATCACAAGCATCGCCGTGTCGTCCAAAAACGTGCCCATGACGATAAAGCTGAGCTGCATCAGGATCAGGATCAGCCATGGCGACAGACCCAGCTGTTCGGTGAACAGGTTCTCGATGGCTTTGACCGCACCAAGACCGTCGAACACCGCCCCAAAGCCCAGCGCCGCTAGGATGATCCACATGAACATGCAGGAAATCGCCAGCGTCTGTTTGGTGCAATCTTCGAAAATCTTCCACGTCATCCGCCGCTTGACGACCGATACAACCAGCGCCGTCAGCGCCCCGATAGCCGAACTTTCCACCAATGATGTCCAGCCATTCACGAACGGCACCATCATGGCAGCGAAGATGATCAGCGGCAGCGCCCCTGCCCCCAGCAGGCGGATTTTTTCGGACCACGGGACCTCATGCGCGTCTTCCATTGCAGGGCCGAGGTGAGGCTGCATGCGGCAGCGGATCCAGATGTAGAGGATAAACAGCCCGGCCATCAGCAGACCCGGCAGGATGCCCGCCAACCACAGCTGTCCAACCGGCTGCCGCGCGATCATGGCATAGAGCACAAGAACCACCGATGGGGGCACAAGGATTCCCAGACTAGATCCTGCCTGAATGACACCCGTGACCATGGTCTTGTCATAGCCCCGCCGCAGCAATTCGGGCAGCGCGATAGTCGCCCCAATCGCCATGCCTGCGACGCTGAGCCCATTCATGGCCGACACCAACACCATCAGGCCAATCGTCCCGATCGCCAACCCGCCATTCACCGGCCCCATCCACACATGGAACATCCGGTAAAGGTCATCGGCCAAGCGGCTTTCAGACAGCACGTACCCCATGAATATGAACATCGGCAGAGTCAGAAGCGGATACCATTTCATCAGCTTCATCGCAGCCGAGAACGGGATGTCCTGCCCTCCGGTCCCCCACAGCGCCAGCGCCGCTATGGTTGCGACCGCCCCGATCGCGCCAAACACGCGCTGACCGGTGAACAGCATCAGCATCATCAGCGCGAACATAAAGATGGCGATAAATTCCTGGCTCATGCCCGCTGCACCCCGATCTCCTGCCCGTTGATCCGGGCTATATCTTTGAAAAATTCCGATATGGCCTGCAGCAGCATCAGGAAGAAGCCAAACACCATGATAGCTTTGACTGGCCAGATATAGGGCCGCCAAGCGGTGGATGAACGCTCCAACCGTCCGATCTCTTCACTGCCCGTGATCAGGCCGGTGAAATAGGACAGAGGCTCATCTCCCCAATATCCAAGGCTATAGGCAGTTGACCCAAGCCCACCGTAAAGCAGCACGCTCAAATAGAGGATCAGGAGGATGACGGTGAACGCGTCGAACCAAGCCTTCTTGCGCGGACTCCAGTTATGATAGAACAAGTCCATCCGCACGTTTGACCCCAGCTGGATCGAGTACGGCCCGCCCACGATATAGTAGGTCACCATAGCGAACTGCGCCATTTCCAACGTCCAGAGCGACGGCAGGAAAAACGTCTTCGAGATCGAGGACCACAGCAGGATTCCCATCATCACGAACAGGCCCCACATCATCACCCGACCGATACGGTAGTTGACCGCATCGACCACGCGCACATATACCGCCATCGCCCGGATCATGCCGCGCCCCTGTTTTGGAACCCGGCCAAAGTCCGGTCGATCCACGCAACCAAATACTCAGCCATCGCACGCTGCTGATCTGACGTGCGGATCAAGTCGTTGCACACCTCGATCATTACATTCGGCAACGCGTTCGCATAGGCCTGCACGTCCAGAGTGTGAGCCACGCCATCAGTGGCTGAATAAGGCTCATTAAGGCGTATCACAAATGGCGAATCTGCAGGCGCTGCGTCCATCATCGCCAACGCGAAACGATCATCGCGGCCATGCAAGATGCCCAACTCAACCTCTCTTTGCTGGTCGTGGTAGATCCGGGTGAAACTGTGCATCGTCACCATCAGCACCAGCGATGAGCGATGTTGCGCGATCTGACCCGACACTGCATCCGAAAACGGGCCATAGACATGCTCAATCCGGGCCTCCCGCTCTTCGGGCGACATCGAGATATTGGCCGGAATGTCATATGCCTCGCTTTTGACAGGCATGGCATCCGGCGCCTCGGGCGGACGATTGCAATCGTAGATCAGGCGCGACACACCGCCATGAACCAACGGTGCGGACATAAGGGCCGCCATGTGCTGAGCCACACCCAACGCACCCGGGTCCCAAGCGATGTGGCTTTCCCGCACCTCGGCCGTCAGCCCCATATCGCCCAGAAAATCGGGAATACGTTTCGAGGCATGTTCACACACCAGCAACACCGAAGGTGCACCGTCTGCGTTTTCCGTATGAACAACAGTTCCGAAGTCCAATGTGCCGTCCTGCGATTCCGTGAAAGGTGTCTTTGGAAAAATTTCCACATTAAGCATTCACCTGTCAATATTTTTCCTGTACAAAATTATCCACACCAGGATGCGTTGGAAAATTATTCACATCAGCGCGTAATTCCTATGCAGGAGGACACTTCAGTGCGGGTGACGGACAGGCTGCTGGCTCATCGGGATGAAATGACTCCGTCTGAGAGGCAATTGATCAGTGTCCTGCTGGACGACTACCCAATGGCAGGTTTGGGAACTATCACCGAGCTGGCCAACGCTGCTTCGGTTTCAACCACCACCGTCGCGAGAATGCTACAGAAAACCGGGTTCGACGGCTACCCCCAGTTTCAGTCCGCACTGCGTGGCGAGGTGAAAGAGATGATCTCGGGGCCCATTGCCAAGCGGGACGTCTGGCAGAACAATCTGCCCGAGGAACACATTCTCAACCGCTACTCCCAGCAAGCGCTAGCCAATCAGAAACGCACGATTGATGAAGTCGACCCGGCAGAATTTGACAGCTTCTGCAAACTTCTCAGCGACCCTGACCGACGCATTTTCATTACTGGCGGGCGTATCACAGGCACATTGGCACAATACCTGTACCTGCATCTGCAGATGATCCGTCCAGACGTAAGGATGCTTCCTTTTGCGGCTTCGTGGACCCATGACCTTTTGGATGTGCGTAAGGGTGACCTGCTGATTGCACTGGACGTGCGGCGATACGAAAACTCTACCATGTTGATTTCGCAACTCTGTCAGGAGCGAGAGGCCGAGATCGTGCTGTTCACCGATCAATGGCGTTCGCCCATTCACAGACTGGCCAAGCACACATTTGCCGCTCGGATTGCGGCACCCTCGGCGTGGGATTCTATGTCCGCCATCCTTATGCTGATGGAATGTGCGATCGCTGAGGTTCAGGAACGCCTGTGGGATTCGGTTAAAGAGCGCACCGATGAACTGGAACAGGCCTTTGACCGCACCAGGCTGTTCCGGAAATTTGGCCAAAGCTCAGGCTCTTAGGTCGAAACCTCTACAACTGACCGTGAGGAGTGTTGCCAGCGCGCAGGTGCGCGGTCACTTTGGTGTCATGACGTTTGTAACCGAAAATCAACTGCCGCTCCTGATCCTGTTCTTTGTGATCGGGTCGGTTGGTACGTCATTCTTGTTTCGCAAACCGGCCGGGCACCGGGCGTGGAAACTGGCAGATCTTGTCTGGGTCGTTCTGGGTGGCATCGGTGCGCTGGTGGCGGTTCTGGCCGGGCTTTACACCTCGGACAGTTCGCGGCTCGACCGACAGATCGACGTAGCATATGCCGCGACGCTGGCGTTTGACCGTGACGCAGCGCGGTTCCGGCTGCGATTCTGCGATCCGGCTTATGACCCAGACACCGCTGTTTTGTGCGACAAGGTCGAGTTCCTGTCGGCCTCAACCGCCAGCAATGCCGACCTGCCCTTGTTCATCGCTGTGACCAATGAGGTCGCACCGTTGCGAGGTTTGCATTTCCTGATCGGCGGGCAAGCGAAAGAGGAACAGGATGAAATGCGCGCTATGGCCGCAAAGGCCGATGCGTTCAACATTGATCAGTTTCTTGTCTTCACCACGCTTGACGACGAAACCCAGGCAGCCATCGACAATATGCGCCGCAAGGTTCCAGCAATCGCCGGAGATTACCTGATCCTTGCACAAAGCTACGATGACTTGGTCGAGCAGGTCGGAAAGCTGAAGGACGAATGGGAATACTTACAGGCCAACGCGCATATTCTGGTGCTGCAGATTGTGGCTTTGTGTCTCGTCAGTTTTGCTGCGCCCTTCCGGCTGGGCAAATCCATTGTTGAACTGCGCGCAACCCTCAGCGCCGATACGCCTGCGCCAACTGTTCCGGATCGGCCCCAAGAAAATACCGTGTCAGAGTCCACAGATTCCGTGCACCCCGACGCACCCAACCGTCCCGCACATAGCGAGCCGCACTCGTAACCACGCGGGTATTCAGCAGCGCAACACGTGGCAAGGCACGCACCAGTGCGACGTCCTCCATCAATGGTTGGTCTGGGTAACCTCCGGCTTGTTCGTAAATGCGGCGCGGCACTAGCAGCCCCTGATCTCCGTAAGGCAGGCTAAATATCCGGCTGCGCAGATTGGCCCAGCCCGCAACCCATGAGGGGCCAAAGCCTTTCGCCCGAAAAGCCAATCGAAAGGCGGCGGGCTGACCGCTAGGCAGGTGCTCGGCCACGTCTTTTGTCCACCCGTCAGGCAACACAGTGTCGGAATGCAGGACCAATAGCCACTCACCCTTGGCCACCGCACACCCCCGCCGCAATTGTCCCCCGCGCGAAGGCGCGCCGGTGACGATCCGTGCCCCCACCTCATCGGCGATTTCAAGGGTTCTATCCGTCGACCCGCCGTCGGTGACGATCAGCTCGCGGATCAGCCCCGCATGTAGCCCTTCAACCAGCGCAGGCAGCGACTCAGAAAGAGCCTCACCCGCGTTTAATGTCGGAATGACGATACTGATCGGTGCTGGCAACGTGGTTACCCTCTGGTCATGGCAGCGCGAACTCCTATATCACGGGGCCGAGGGAAAAGACGAGGACCACCCCATGCCCAATCGCCGTATTCTGCGCCTGAGCGGTTCGGACACCGACAGCTTCTTGCAAGGGCTGGTCACCAATAATGTGGATGGCCTGAGGGATGGGCTGGTTTATGCAGCGTTATTGACCCCTCAGGGCAAGTACCTTGCGGATTTCTTTCTCAAGCGTGACGACGACGCGGTTCTGTTAGACGTGGCCGAGGATATCGCTGACGGCTTCGTCAAACGGCTGAGCATGTACAAGCTGCGCGCCGATGTCAGGATCGAGGACAGCGGCCTGAACCTGCACCGCGGCACCGGCCCTGCACCCGACGGAGCCCTGCCGGACCCGCGCCACCCTGAAATGGGTTGGCGAGCTTATGCCCCCGAAGCCGAAGGCGATGACGGCACCGATTGGGATGCCATTCGCGTGCGGCACTGCATCCCCGAAGCCGGTATCGAACTTACGCCCGATAGCTATATCCTCGAATCCGGGTTCGAGGCGCTGAACGGCGTCGACTTTAAAAAGGGCTGCTATGTAGGGCAGGAAGTCACCGCGCGGATGAAACACAAAACCGAGCTGCGCAAAGGCTTGCGGAGTGTCCGGGTTGATGGCTCTGCCCCGGTCGGGACCGAGATCACTGTAGGCGGCAAACCAGCGGGCACATTGTTCACTCAGTCGAAAGGTCGCGGGATCGCCTATTTGCGCTTTGACCGTGCGACCGGAGAGATGCAGGCTGGCGACGCGACCGTCACGCTCGACGCGTAACTTGTTGCTATTGCGGCACGGCCTAGCCGCAGGTTGCCCTACCCCGGTTTGAACGAGCGCTGCGACCCTGCCACACTGCGTTCAGTTCACCGAACGGATGCGCAAATGTTCAAATTATACAGTGCGATCTGGCGCGCCAGCGCCGGGCGGCAAATCATCCTTATCATCTTATCCATTGCGATCGCGGGCCTTGCCGCCGTGCCGCTGGAATTTCAGCGCGATATCATCAACCACCTGACCGCGGACGATGTCAGCACAGATCGGTTGATCTATCTGGGCACAGGCATGATGTCAGTCATCCTATTGAGCCTCGCATTGAAATGGTTGCTGGGCTATCGCGCAGGCACGCTGGGCGAAGATATTATCCGCCTTATCCGCCAGCGGCTCTTACTGCGATCGGCCGACTTGCATGACGCCGGTGAAACAGTTCGCAAGGGCACAATGACCACCGCAATCTCAGCCGAGGCCGAAGAATTGGGCAAATTCGCGGGTGGTGCGTTTTCTGACCCGGTCGTGCAAATTGGCACGTTGATCAGTGTGATCGGCTATATCTCAGCAACGCAACCGGGGTTGGGCATGATCGCCCTTTCCATGATCGTGCCGCAAATTATCATAGTGCTGATATCCCAGCGCAAAGTGAACGTCTTCGTGGCCGAGCGGGTCCGCATTTTGCGCTCCTCGACCGACAGTCTCACGACCGAGGACATTGACGCGGTGGCGCGCGATGTCGAGGCGATGTTTGACGACATCTATAACACGCGCCGCAAGATGTTTCTCTGGAAGTTGTCGGCCAAATTTCTGCTGAGCGTGATAAACGGTGCCGGGACGGTCGGCGTTCTGATGCTGGGTGGTTATCTGGTTCTGAACGGCAAAACGGATGTTGGGACGGTGGTGGCCGCGACAAGCGGACTGGGTCGCATTCAGGGGCCTACGGCGTTCCTGATCGCCTTCTACCGGCAGGTCAGCGCCAACCGCATCAAATACGAATTGATGCTGGAACTGTTCGGCCCCAACCCTGAACGCTATCGCTACTTGAAGGGTCGAAACTAAAAAAGACCGCGCGGTTCCTGCCGTCGCGGTCTTTTCACGCGTCTTATATGCTCAGGCTCAGGCCCGTTCGGAATACTCCATGGTTTCGGTGTTCACGACGATCATCTCATCCTGACCGATAAAGGGCGGCACCATGACCTTTACACCATTGTCCAGAATAGCCGGCTTGAACGAGTTCGCGGCAGTCTGACCTTTGACTACCGGCTCGGTTTCGACGATCTTGCAGGTCACTTTCTGGGGCAGCGTGGCGTTCAGCGCTTCGCTTTCGTAAAATTCTACGACAATTGTCATGCCGTCCTGCAGAAACGGGCGGCGCTCACCCAGCAATTCGGCGGGCAGTTCGATCTGCTCATAGGTCTCGGCATCCATGAACACCAGCATGCCATCGGATTCGTACAGGAATTGCTGGTCTTTTTGTTCCAGGCGGACGCGCTCGACCTTGTCTGCCGAACGAAAACGTTCGTTCAGTTTGGATCCGTTGCGCAGGTTGCGCAGTTCGACCTGCGCAAAAGCACCGCCTTTACCGGGCTTTACGTGATCCACCTTAACAGCAGCCCACAGCCCGTCGTTATGCTCAAGCACATTGCCGGGGCGAATTTCGTTCCCATTTATCTTGGGCATGACATAAATCCTTTAGAAACGGTTGATGCGTCAGTTCCCGTCCCTATATCTGGCGGGACCACACCTGACAAGACAACGACACCTAGTGCTGCACCTGCAGCAAGCCATGCAAATGACGCAACGTAGATATGCAATTTAGCTGTATCCGAATCACACCTAATAGGTCATAAGGACCCTCACGCCGAAAATGCAAGAGCAAGAACAACAAGGAAGACGAGATGAGAGATTTCGTTGACGGCACTGCCTTTAACAATGAGCAAGGCAATCGTGCACGCAAACTTTTCGCGGCTGTTGTGTTGGCCGCTCTGGATGATGCTATCGCCGATGACAAGAAGTACGGCAATGGCCCCGAACAGATCGCCCGCTGGGCGCGCTCGCGCGATGGACGCGAAGTGCTGTCTTGTGCCGGCATTGACCCGAATGAACGGGTTGTCAGCGGACTGATGGAGTTCGTTGGTCGTGGCGTGCGCACCTCGGTCGCGCTGTCGCGTGAAGAAAGCGAGCGTCGCAATGCCGCTCAGCAAGCTGAAGCCGCCTGATCCAAGGCGATTTCTGAATGAAAAAGCGCGCTCCCGTACATCGGGGCGCGCTTTTCTTTTGTGACAGTCAGAAGAATAAAAGCCATTGGCGTGCGACCCACAATTCTGCACCCAGAAGAAAGCCAAAGAAAAGCTTGGCGGTCACTGACAGCCCTCTGTTCCACAGCATCACATAAGACCCGACACAGATCGCCACTGACACAGGCATCACCAAAAGTGCGTGATGCGTGCTGTTCCAATAGCTAACCGGGCTATGAAAGACCCAATCGCTCAGCGGCCAGAATTGCGGGCGACCGTCGTCCGCATGCACCGCGAAATCCAACGCCAGATGCAACAGGCCAGCGGACGCAGCCACCGTCAGAAACCGCCATCCGCGCCAAAGCCCAAGCGCCAGTGCCAGCCCCCAGAGTATGAACGAATTGTCGATTGCAAACACCGTCTGCCAGGCGGGGGAAAAATAGAGTTCGTCAAAAACTACCTGCGGCGGGATGCGCAGGATGAACAGGGAAACCCCGACCATGACAAACAGCGACAGGTCAGGCAGCAACGATCCTAACATCGCAGCCCAAAGAATTGCTCCCCGTGCAGGCCGTGCAAATGCGGCAGCACCGATCAAAAGATGCGAGGGCGTGTTCATCCGGGGCTTTTCCTTTGGCCTCAAATCAGGTCATGTGCGTCAACGTATAGGAGACGGCCATGGTTCGCGCCATTATGATTCAGGGCACCGGCAGCAATGTTGGCAAATCGGTTTTGGTGGCCGGGTTGGCGCGCGCCTATACGCGGCGTGGGCTGAGGGTTGCGCCGTTCAAGCCACAGAACATGTCGAACAACGCAGCCGTCACCGAAAATGGCGGAGAAATTGGTCGCGCTCAAGCTCTGCAAGCGCGCGCGGCCAAACGTCCGACACATACCGACATGAACCCGATCCTGCTGAAGCCGGAAACGGATACTGGCGCTCAGATCATTGTACAGGGTCAGCGCGCGGGCACCATGAAGGCGGGTGATTACCGCAAGGATAAGTCCAAACTACTGGGGGCGGCGCTAGAAAGCTTTGACCGCCTGTGCAGCGATGCCGATCTGGTGCTGATCGAAGGTGCGGGCAGCCCGGCTGAAACCAATCTGCGTAAGGGCGATATTGCCAATATGGGCTTTGCCTGCACGGCGGGTGTGCCCGCTATTCTGGTCGGCGACATCCACCGCGGTGGCGTGATTGCTCAGATCGTGGGAACTCAGGCGGTGCTTGATTCAGGCGATCTTGAGATGATCAAAGGTTTTGCCGTCAACCGCTTCAAAGGTGACGTTTCTCTCTTCGATGACGGGCGAGACGACATTGCCGCACGTACCGGGTGGCCTTGCCTTGGCGTTGTACCGTGGTTCCATGACGCTTGGAAACTGCCGGCCGAGGACATGATGGATATCCGCTCGCACAGTGGTGGGGCTTGCAAGGTCGTCGTGCCACAGCTTGAACGGATGGCCAATTTCGATGACCTTGATCCGTTGTCAGCAGAACCCGGAGTCACGGTTGAAATCATCCCGGCAGGACGCCCCCTGCCCGGTGACGCCGATCTTGTTCTGCTGCCGGGCAGTAAATCCACCATCGGCGATCTGACCTATTTCAGGGCTCAAGGCTGGGATATCGACCTCTACGCCCATGTCCGTCGGGGTGGTCACGTGTTGGGTCTGTGCGGTGGCTATCAGATGCTCGGCAAGACTATCGCCGACCCCGATGGTGTCGATGGCCGCCCTGGAACGGTTGAAGGGCTGGGTCTGTTGGATGTGACCACCACCATGGCAGGGAGAAAACAGGTTACACTGCGCACCGCGCGCTCTGTTTTGGGCGACGACCCCGTAACGGGCTATGAAATTCACATGGGCCGGACCGAAGGGCCGGATTGCTATCGCGCCTGGCTTAAGATCGAAGACCGACCGGAAGGCGCCTCCGACAAAACTGGCCGTATCCGCGGCAGCTATTTGCACGGTATCTTTTCTTCAGACGCCTTCCGCGCCCGTTATCTGCAGCAACTTGGCGCAACATCTGACCTGTCATACGAGAATGGGGTAGAAGAGGTACTGGACGCTCTGGCTGACCATCTTGAACAGCATATGAATCTGGATCACCTGCTGGAATTGGCCGCGTCACCGAAGAAAACCTGAGGGTCAATCCAGTTTCTGCTCGGCCAGTGCGCGGTAGATTTCACGCCGCACCATCTTGCGAACATTGCGGGTAATACGCTGACCCAGAACGCCCTGCAGCTCTTCCCGAACGACCTGAGCGATCAGACCGCGCAACATATCCTCATCCAACGTCAACGAGGCCGTCTTTAGCTTACCTTCAGCTGGTTTGGAAACGTCGGCAGGTTTTGATTCCTCGTCAGAAGATGGGCGAGGGCTTCTGACAAATGTCGCGACAGAGGCATGCTCAGGCTCTTCCACCGGCGGTTGTTCGCGCACCTGCGTAGTTTCACCTGATTTTTGAGAATCGATTAGTGCAAATTCTTCCTCGGCCCGCCAAACCAACGTCGCATTTGGCGTCCCGGCATATTCGTCGTCACTGTCTCCATCCGGCTCCCACTGGTCTTCGGTTTTGGCGATTGCTGTTTCCAAAGCTTCGATCTTTGCGCTCAGGCTTTCGACAGGGTCACTTTTAGGAGCTGCATGTGGCTGCTGAGCATCGGCTGGCTCTGAGTGCTGAACAATGTCGGAAGACTTTAGAATCATGGGCTTAATTGAATCGTCCACCCGATACAGCACGTCGTCCTCGGGGGAAGGCACCGGGTCTTCGACAGACACCTTATCGCCAACCCTCAACGCGTCGGTTAAAACCAACCTGCCGGGCTTTCGCGCAATGGAGTCCGACTGCCCGGCCTTAGCTTTTCGGTCTTCTTCGTTAACCAAGCGCTTGATCGAGGATAAAACGTCCTCGATACCGGCGTGTACGACTTTATCCGTCATTGTTCTCTACCGCTCTATCCTCAAGAGCGAGTTTAGCCAAACAAATCGGACCTCACAACAGGTAGAGTTGCGCCTTAATCGCGGCGCAACGCTTTGAGGACGCGATCCAGATCCCGGCTTTGCTTGCTGATCTGGGCCGGGGCCTTCTTTACCAGATTATAATAAAGGGTTGGATCATAAATCTGCACCGCCAGCCCGAGGCGTTCTGCGGTCAACAAACCTTGGGCCTGTAGCAGCTCATACGCGGCCCGAGACCGCTCTGTGCGCGACGCAACTTCGGCCAATTGCGCGTCCAGCAAGTCCTGCTGAGCGTTCAAAACATCCAGAGTTGTCCGCGCGCCCAAGGTTGCCTCTTCCCGGATGCCGTCAAAGGCGACCTGCGAGGCGCGCACCCGCTCTTCCGATGCGCGCAGGCTGGCTGTCGCTGCCTGGAATGCCGCATAAGCATCCGCAACACCCTGAGTGATGTCCTTTTGAACGTTCAGCAGATTGGCGCGTGATGCATCCCGTGTCGCCATCGCACGGCGAACGCTGGCAGCCAAGCGGCCACCGGCGTAAATCGGCTGATTGAAACGCAGCGCGATGGTCGCATCCTCAAGGCTGTCGTCGTTGTCATAGCTTTCACGAATGCCCGCATCGGCGTTCAGGCTGACATTGGGGCCTAGGTTGGCCCGCTCTTGCTGTACGACCAGATCCAGCGCACGCACCTGATGCTGCGCCGACTGGATGGCCGGGTGATTACGCTGTGCCAGGCTAACAGCCGCAGCTTCGGACCCAGGCAAGTTCGGCAGGCTCGGCTGTCCGGCTGTGCGCCCAGGCTGCTTTCCCACGGCGTTAACATATTCAGCTTGCGCAATGCTAAGGTTACCACGCGCAACCGCCAAATCCGCTTGTGAGCTGGCCAACTGCGCCTCGGACAGCGCGACGTCGGTACGCGTCACCTCGCCCACCTCAAACCGGTCCTGAGAGGCACGCAGTTCCTCGGCCGACACGTCGACGTTGTTCAGGCGAATCTGAACCGTCTCTTCCTGCAGCAACACCCCAAGATAAGCGTTCAAACCCCGGAACAGAACCTGCTGTTCGATATCCAAAAGGGATTGCCGCGTCGCAAGTACTGTTTCCTGCGCCGACTGCTTGCCCAGAACCGAGAAGCCGCCATCGTAAATCAGTTGGCTCAGCGTAAGTCCGGTGAAAAAAGTGGTCGGCTCATCCCGGCTCACGCCCAGATCCGTTGAGGACCGACTGTAGTCCTGACTGACTTCGACCGCCCAGTTGATAATCGGGCGGAGCGCCGATAGGGCGATAGCCACATCTTCGTCCGCCGCGCGTAACAGAGCCCGGTTCTGTTCCAGCAAGCCGCTGGTGTTATAGGCTCCAATAAAGGCATCCGTCAGATTGTCCGCCCAAGCTACACGCCCAGGAAGGGCACTCAGCGCTATTCCCGCCGTCAGTGCCAAAGCCTTCGCAAATTTCGCCCCCGTCCTTGCACGCATAACGAAATCCCTCTCAAATCAAAATTACGCAACCCTAACCGCAGTTTGCGTCTATGCGTTCAACTAATCAAGACAGCATTGGAATATGTCTAAGAACTATAGTGAAAATGCACACTTTCTGGAAAACGCCTGCAAAATCGGAGCATTGGCGTTGAATGCGCGACGCCAAGTTACCTTGTCGCCGGATTTATGGCCGACCCGAACGACACCCAGCTCACCTTCCACAAAAAGGCAGGCAATGCGGCCGTGATCCTTTAATTGAGCGATCAGTGCATCAGGCACTTGCTCAACCCCACCCTGAATCATGATGACGTCATAAGGGCCGTGCTCGGCTGCACCCTCCTCAAGCCGCCCGATATGAACAATCGCGTTGTCGGCGTCAGCCTCCATCAGAATCGTCTGCGCTTCGGCAGCAAGAGCTTCGTCTTCTTCAACAGCAACCACCAATTGCGCCATGCGCGCTGCGACTGCTGTGGAATACCCCAGCCCCGGCGCAATATCCAAAACAGCCTCGTCATTCGAGATATTCAGAACGTCCAGAATCTTTGCCAGCGTCCGGGGCTCCAGCAAGCAGCGCCCGTTCCCAAGATCAACCACGCCTTCGGCATAGGCAGCCTCACGTTGGGCGTCGGGCACGAAATTCTCGCGCTGGACAGTCAGCATTGCATCAATGATGGGAAATTTCGTGACATCCGAGGGTCGAACCTGCGTGTCAACCATCGTGCGGCGTCGGGTTGCGAAATCTGTCATTGGATCGCTCACTGTAAGTCCCAAGTATACCCGGCTTGTGCCACATCCAAGCGAAACCGGCAACGGCTGTGACGTGGAAAATTCGACCCAATAGCAGGAACTTGGGATGGCATTGCGCCGCACGTCATAAACTGGCTTTGGATTTTTGCGCCCAACCCACTGGACGCCCCTGACGAAAGGTGTTAAAACGCCAGCCACACCACGGCAAGTATTTGATATTACTTGAAAAGGCGAGTTGGCGGAGTGGTGACGCAGCGGATTGCAAATCCGTGTACACCGGTTCGATTCCGGTACTCGCCTCCACTCCTACAACATCACATACCGCCCATATTATTTAGGGTATCCTCTGTTATTCGACTCCACGCCCCTGTGGAACAACCTCATATCCCGGCTCCTCAGGCTCATCATCCAACATCTCTGGTGGAAAACCCGGCGCCGTGATATCCAGCCCCGTTGCCTCTTCCAACCGCCTGATAATGTTAGGGGAAAGCTCGCGTTCACCGAACCGGGCAATGCCGTCTTCGAAGATTTGGATCATCACCGGATTTATCTCCAACGGCACCCCGGCGCGGTCGGCAACATCCTGAAACAGGCCAATGTCCTTCTTCACCAGATCCATCGTGAACGAAATATCACGCGACCCGTTCAAGATGACCTGGCTTTCGGTTTCGTGAACAAACGAGGTGCCCGAAGAAATCTTGATCGCCTCATATGTAGTGTTGAGGTCCATGCCTGCAGCCTTGGCTGTTACCAACGCCTCGGCGCAGGTGATCAGGTTTGCGGTGGCAAGATAATTGGTCAGCACCTTGAGAACCGAGGCCGAGCCCAATTCTCCTGTGTGCAGCACGCGCCGCCCCATTGTGGTGAGGAAAGGCAGGATTTTCTCAAACGTCGCACGATCACATCCGGCGAAGATCGAGATGTTGCCGGTTGCTGCACGGTGGCAACCGCCGGACACGGGGCAATCGACCGCTGCGCCTCCGCGTTCGATCACCATAGTCCCCAGTCGCTTGGCTTCGGCTTCATCGGTGGTCGACATCTCCATCCAGATCTTGCCCGGCCCGACTTCGGTCAGCATCTCTTGCATGACGGCGTCAGATGCAGCAGGTGATGGCAAGCAGGTAATGACGGCATCGCAATCCCGCATCATTTGCGCAGGGGTTTCGGCTGCTTTGGCACCTTTGGCCACGAATTCGACCACCAGATCGGGGTTGAGGTCATGGACCGTCAGGTCAATTCCATTGCGCAGCAGCGATCCTGACAGTTTACCACCGACATTCCCCAAACCGATAAATCCGACTTTCATGTTTACCTCCTGACGGTCGTATTTTGGGCCGAGTATCCGCGTTGCTTGCTAGAAACGAAAATGATTAATATGCCAATATATGGTCAAATATTTTTGGTGATAAATGGACCGCCTGCCAAATCCCACATGGTTGCGCAGCTTTGAATCCGCAGCACGGCATCTGAATTTTACCACTACAGCGAGGGAACTTGGCCTGACGCAGACGGCGGTTTCACTACACATCCGCTCGCTTGAGGCCGAACTGGGACAAAAACTGTTCACCCGGAACGCGCGGAGGTTGGAACTAACCGAACTTGGACAGTCCTATTCGCTGACGGTCCGGCGCTCTCTGGCTGATATCGCCCTGTCCACCAACAGTCTGTTTGGCCCTGCCTCACGGCAGACCCTGACAATCCGCGCGGCGATATCAACCGCAACGTATTGGATAGCTGCAGAACTGCCTGACTTTACCGTGCGGCACCCGGAAATCCCTGTGCGACTGGTCTCACACATCTGGAATGACAGCATCGCGCCTGGAGATGTGGATCTAGAAATTCGGCTTGGTTATGGCGATTGGCCTGGTGTGATCTCCGAGAAACTGACCGAAGAAAAATTAGTTCCGGTGTGTCGGGCTGGCGGTGGGTTGCCGACGTGTAACAACCTGCAAAAGGGCCCTCTGATTCATATCCTTGGATACGAAGACAACTGGGCACGGTATTTTCAGGCCAATAACATCGCACCCTCGGATCAAGCGCCTCAGCATTCGGTGGACACTTCGGTGGCTGCGCTGCAGCTTGTCATGGCTGGCGCCGGCTATGCGACGATTCTGGAACGGTTTGCGCGAAACGCGATCCGGCAAGGTGCGCCGCTTGAAATTGCAGGCCCCGCGATTCCCTTTGCTCAGTCACATTATCTGATCAGCGCGCAGGGAGCTGCCCAGCCGACAGCGGCCGCGGGGCTGTTTTGCGCGTGGCTGCGAGAACGGATTGCCGTGAATGCCGCTGTTTGACACATGCTGGTCGCTTTTCTCACCCGAGCAACAGCAACCCGTACCTCGTGCTTGACAACCCCCCTGCCCGTACCGCATGTCCGACGCGCTGGTGTCCATCTTTGGATGGATGAAAAGGGAATGCGTCAACGGATCATCCGCCAAACGCAGCCGCCCCCGCGACCGTGACCGGAGAGGGTGCCCAAAGCCACTGGCCTGCAAGGCCGGGAAGGCGGGACATCTGCCGGGGCTGACGCCCCTATATCCGCAAGCCGGGAGACCTGCCAGCGCCCGAAGTTGAAACCGGACGGGGTGATCCGGTGTCGGGCCCATGTGCAGACGTGGCCCGCATGAAACCCCGTCCCCCGCGAAGAGGATTTGGGGGGATGAGAGACGTGACCGAGACCGCACCAGTCGAATTGCTGGTCTGTACCACTTGCCGCCGTGGCCTGCCCGTCGAGGATGACGACCAGCGCCCCGGAACATTGTTGCATAAAGCCCTGGAACGGGCGGACCTGCCCGAGGGCATCACGCTGAAACCGGTCGAATGCCTATCGAACTGCGATCAGGGCTGTTCCATCGTTCTGCGCGGCGGGGCAGACCGCTGGACCTTTGTCTATGAGAACCTGAACGAAACCGACCACGTTAACGTCATCGTCGACGGAGCGACCAAGTATCTGGCCACCGAGGACGGCCTGGTCAAATGGCGCGAACGTCCCGAGCATTTCCGCAAAAACTGCGCCTCGCGCATTCCCCCGATTGGAGCCCCGAAATGAGCAATCTGGAAAAACTCCCCGTTACTGTGATCACCGGCTTTTTGGGCTCGGGCAAGACCACGCTGGTCAAACACCTGATGCAGAACCCGCAGGGCAAACGTCTGGCCGTTGTGGTCAACGAATTTGGTGATGTAGGCGTCGATGGTGACATCCTGAAATCCTGTGCAATTCCGGATTGCCCGGCGGAAAACATCATGGAACTGGCGAACGGCTGCATCTGCTGCACCGTGGCCGATGATTTCATCCCGACAATCGAAGCCCTGATGGCGCTGGAGCCGCGCCCCGATCACATCCTGATCGAAACTTCTGGTCTCGCCCTACCCAAGCCGCTGCTAAAGGCGTTCGACTGGCCCGATATTCGTTCGAAAATCACCGTGGACGGCGTGATCGCTCTGGCCGATGCCGAGGCCGTCGCCGCCGGTCGCTTCGCCACGAATGTCGAGGCCGTGGACGCCCAGCGTCTGGCCGATGACTCGATCGACCATGAAACGCCTCTGTCCGAAGTGTTCGAGGATCAGATCTCCTGCGCCGACATTATCCTGCTGACCAAGCCTGATCTGGCCGGTCCCGAAGGCGTTGCCAAAGCTAAGGAAGTCATCGCCGCCGAAGCCCCGCGACCGCTGCCCGTAGTTGAAGTGGCCGAGGGCGTCGTGGACGTGCGCGTCGTGCTGGGCCTTGAGGCCGCCGCCGAGGATGACATGGAGGCGCGTCCCTCGCATCATGACGGCCACCACGACCACGAGCATGACGATTTCGAAAGCATTATCGTTGAACTTCCCGAACAGACCGACCCTGCCGATCTGGTTGCCAAGATTGAACGTCTGGCCAAGGAGTTGAACATCCTGCGCGTCAAAGGCTATGCCGCCGTTCAGGGTAAGCCGATGCGTCTGCTGGTTCAGGCCGTTGGCGCCCGCGTGCGTCATCAGTACGACCGCCCGTGGGGGCCCGGCGAAGAGCGTCGCTCGCGTCTGGTCGTGATTGCCGAGCATGACGACATCAAAGAGGCCGAAATCCGTGACATCCTCGCGGGTGTGACCGAGGCCGCCGAGTAAGCTATGCACGTCGTCTTCCGCGAAAGCCACGGGTTAGAAGAAACCGAGACCCCGACCGATCTGGGCCAAAGCCCGGCGGATCTGGTTGTGCTGTCCTTTTCCGACAGCGACCTTGGTGCTTTCGCGGCGGGCTGGCATCGCGGTGGCGGGCCCGAGGGGCGGATGCCGACGATGCGGCTGGCAAACCTGACGGCGCTGAAACACCCTCTGTCTGTCGACACATATGTTGAACAGACTCTGGAGGGTGCAAAGGGCATCCTGATCCGCCTGATCGGCGGTGTGCCCTACTGGTCCTACGGGTTGCAGCAGGTTCTGGCGCTGGCGCAGGCCAAAGGCATCGCGCTGGCCGTTCTGCCTGCGGATGGGCGTGAGGACACGCGGCTGGATGAGTACTCCACCCTACCGGTCTCGACCCTGCGTCGTCTGGCGCATCTGTGTGACACCGGTGGTGAAGTCGCGGCACAGGCCGCGCTGGCTCAAATGGCACTGGCGGCGGGGCTCTATGCCGGGCCGGTGATGGGGGCCAAAACCCTGCCCGAATGCGGAGCATGGTGCCCGGATCGCGGTGTCATCCCGGTTGATACGGCGTTCACGGGCGACGCAAAGCGCATCCTCGTCACCTTCTACCGCGCCTATCTGACCTCGGCAGACACAGCTCCGGTTGCGGCCCTGATCCACAGCCTTCGCGCACGCGGGTTTGACGCTGTGGGTATGTTTGCCCCTTCTCTCAAAGCACCTGCAGCTGCCGAATGGCTGCGCGAACAAGTCGTAGCGCTTGCTCCATCGGCGATCATCAACGCCACCTCATTCTCGGGCAAAGGCGTATCGGGCACGTCACCTTTAGACGCGGCGAACGTGCCCGTGTTCCAGGTCGCCCTCGCCACGTCCCGCCGCAAAGCCTGGGCCGAGGCGGAGCGCGGCCTCTCGCCGGCCGACCTCGCCATGCATGTGGTGCTGCCCGAGGTGGACGGGCGGATTTCGGCAGGCATCGCGTCGTTCAAGGAACCGGGCAAGCGCGACCCGCATCTGGAATACTCCCGTTTCGCTCACAGGGCAGAGCCGAACCGGATCGAAGCAATCATCGACCGAGTGTCCGGCTGGCTGAACCTGAACGACAAACCCAAACAGGATCAAGTCCCGGCTCTGGTGTTGTCGACCTATCCCGGTAAGGATTGGCAAATGGCGCACGCAGTGGGCCTCGACGCGCTGGCCTCGGCCGAAGCGATGCTGTCCGATCTGGAGGGCGAAGGCTACGACACCGCCCCCGAAGAACCGATTGCCGACGCGCTGCCAGACGCCCGGATTTCATGGCCGCTGACGGATTACCTGACCGCACTGGCCGAATTGCCCGAGACCCTGCGCAGCGATCTGCAAACCGTCTGGGGCAAGCCCGAAGACGACCCAACCTACGTCGATGGAGCCTTCCGCTTCACCGCCCTGCGCCGTCGCAGTGCTGTGGTCGCACTGCAACCGGAACGCGGCACACCCGAGTTACGTGACGACGATTACCACGACCTCTCACGCACCCCGCGCCATAGCTATGTGGCTTTCTATTTGTGGCTGCGCAAAGAGCTGGGCGCGGATGCGCTGATCCACATTGGTGCGCATGGCACGCTGGAATGGTTGCCCGGCAAATCGGTCGCCCTGTCCGCCGATTGCTGGCCCGAGGCGTTGATCCGAGACCTGCCGGTGATCTATCCGTTCATCGTCAACGACCCCGGCGAGGCCGCGCAGGCCAAACGCCGCATCGGGGCCGTCACGTTGGGCCATATCCCTCCGCCTATGAAGGAAAGTGGCACACCTGACCGGATGGTGCGGCTTGAATCGCTGCTGGACGAGTTCTCGAATGCTGACGGCCTTGACCCCAAGCGTCGCGACCGCTTGCAGGTGGATATTCGCGAAGAAGCGCAGGCCATTGGGCTGGAAGGCGACCTTGGCCTCGATCAGGCCACCTGCACCGCCGAGGCAATCACCCGCATCGACCGCTTTGTCTGTGACATCAAGGAAAGCCAGTTCGGCGACGGGCTGCATATCTTTGGCCGCGTGCCTAAGGTGACCGGAAATTTCGACCCCGCGCCCTCGGCAAATGCTGAGCGCAGTGCTCTGATCGACGCGCTGGCTGGCAGACGGATCGAGGCCGGGCCGTCCGGCTCCCCTTATCGTGGGCGGTCGGATGTGCTGCCCACCGGGCGGAACCTCTACACCACCGACCCTCGATCAGTGCCCACGCGCGCCGCCTATACCCAAGGTGTGAAGCTGGCGGAGGAACTGGTGCGGCGGCACCTGCAAGAGGAAGGCGACTATCCCAAGGGGTTGATCGTCGATCTGTGGGGTTCGGCCACCATGCGGACCGCTGGCGAAGAATTCGCGATGGCGCTGCACCTGTTGGGGGTAAAACCGATCTGGGACAAGGGGTCCGAGCGCGTCTCGGGCATCGAGGTGCTGCCGATCACCGACCTCAGCCGCCCGCGCCTGGATGTGACTTTGCGGGTCTCGGGTCTATTCCGCGATGTTTTCCCGACGCTTTCGGCGCTGTTCGGTCAGGCGGTGCGTGCATTGTCCGAGCGAGACGAAGCGCCGGATTGGAACCCCTACTCCGGTCAGGAACCTGCGGCACGGGTCTATGGGCCTGCGCCCGGCAGCTATGGCGTCAACATGACCCAACTGTCCGAAGTCTATACCGACGAGGCCCGCGTACAGGCCGGTGAGGCGTGGCTAGAGGCCAGCTCCTTCGCGCTGGAAGGCGAGCATATCGCGCAAGACAAAAACGGCATAACCCAACGCGTCGTCAATGCCGACAGTTTCGTGCACCTTCAGGACCTGACTGAGACCGACCTGCTGCTGGCCAACGACTACGCCACGCATGAGGCCGGGTTTGCTGCTGCAAAGAAGATCACCGGCGGCACGGCACAGCTCTATCATCTGGACAACACCAATCCGGAAAACCCGCGCGCCCGCACCCTGCCCGAGGAAATCAGCCGCGTCGTTCACGCCCGCGCTGCCAATCCCGGCTGGATCGCGGGTATGCAACGTCACGGGTTCCGGGGCGCAGCCGAGATCGCGGCCACGCTGGATCACATGGCCTCGTTCGCGCATCTGTCTGGCACCGTCGCACCGCATCTATTCGACCTCTACCACGACGCAACTCTTGGCGACGCCGAGGTCGACGCCTTTTTGCAAGAGGCCAATCCGCAAGCGCATCAGGCCATGCAGGATCGATTCCGCGCGCTGCTGGAGGCCGGGCTTTGGAACACCCGCCGGAACTCGATCCGGGCCGATCTTGAGGGTCTGTCATGAGCGCGCCCATCGTCCAAGGCTGGTGCCCCGGAGCTCACCGTCCGATGATGTCGGGCGACGGGCTGGTGGTGCGGGTTCGCCCTCGGCTGGCCCGTCTGAGCAAGGTGCAGGCGCTGGGACTGTGCGAACTTGCCGATCGTTTTGGCAATGGCACCATCGACCTGACCAACCGAGCCAATCTGCAGCTTCGTGGCGTGCAGGAAGCGGACCACCAGCAGCTGCTGGCGGAACTGGCGGCGCTGGATCTGCTGGACGCCGAGCCGGGTATTGAGGTGCGGCGAAACATTCTGGTCTCACCGCTGTATCAGGCAGGTGATTTGACCGCGCGGTTGACACAGGAACTGATTGACCAGCTTGAGCAACTGCCTTCCCTACCTGCGAAATTTGGCTTTGCCATCGACACCGGCCCGAGCCGGCTGTTGGCAGCGGACTCAGCCGATATCCGGCTGGAAACCGGAGTGAACGGCCTGATCCTTCGCGCCGATGGGTGCGAGACCGGACGAAAAGTGTCACAGGCCGACGCCATAGACCAATTGATCGATCTGGCGCGGTGGTTTGCCGAAAACTACACCTCTGACACCCGCCGCATGGCGCGCGTCGTTGCGATTAAGGGCCTATCGCAGGAATGGCACGGCTCCCTTCCCGGTACCATTGGTACGCCGATCCAGCCCGGCACATGCGACCTTGGCACACTATATGGCGCCGCGTTCGGGCAATTGCCTGCAAGGCCTCTTGCCGACCTGATCACTTCCTCGGGCGCGTCGGCCCTGCGGGTTACCCCGTGGCGGTTGTTTCTGCTTGAAGGCGGGGTGGCGATACCCGCCCCGGCCTTTGTGACAGATGGCTCTGACCCGCTGATGACCACTGACGCCTGCCCAGGCGCGCCGTACTGCCCTCAGGCACAGGCGGAAACCCGTGATATTGCCCGCGCTCTGGCGCCGCGTGTCACCGGCAGCCTGCATGTCTCGGGCTGCGCCAAAGGCTGCGCGCGGATGGGCCCCGCAGATGTTACTCTGGTCGGTCGCGATGGGCGATTTGACCTTGTCAAACAAGGCCGCGCAGGAGATGAGCCCTGCAAGCACGGCCTGACACTCGAAACACTCAAGACCATGGACCTGACCTGATGCCCTATACATACGAAACTGATGGCGCGGCGATCTATAAAGAAAGCTTTGCCACCATCCGGTCCGAAGCCGATCTGGCCCGGTTCGACGCCGACGAAGAACAGGTCGCCGTCCGCATGATCCACGCCGCCGGTATGGTTGGGCTGGAAGAGTTCGTGCATTTTTCGCCGAATTTTGTCACGTCTGCTCGCACTGCTTTGGAAAATGGTGCTCCGATCCTGTGTGACGCACGCATGGTCAGCGAAGGCGTCACCCGCTTCCGACTGCCCGCGGATAACGAGGTGATCTGCACCTTGCATGACGAGCGCGTGCGCCCGCTTGCCGCTGAGATGAGCAACACCCGCTCTGCCGCGGCGCTAGAGCTCTGGCGTCCGCATCTTGAGGGCGCTCTGGTAGCTATCGGTAATGCCCCAACCGCGCTGTTCCATCTGCTGAACATGCTGGAAGACCCGGACTGCCCCCGCCCCGCTGCCATCATTGGTTGCCCCGTGGGCTTTGTCGGTGCGGTCGAATCCAAGGACGCCCTGTGGGCAGCGCAACCGGTGCCGTCCTGTATCGTCAAAGGCCGTCTGGGCGGCAGCGCCATCACCGTCGCCGCCGTTAACGCCATCGCGAGTCGCGCGGAATGAGCGCGGGCAAGATATATGGCGTGGGCCTTGGCCCTGGCGACCCGGACCTGATGAGCGTCCGGGCCGACCGCCTGTTGCGCAATGCGCGCCACGTTGCATTCTTCCGCAAGCCAGGCCGCAGCGGTCAGGCGCGTAAGATCGTCAACGGCATGATCCCAGGTGATGCGATCGAATTCCCGATGGAATACCCCGTGACCACTGAAATCCCGGTCACCGATCCGCGCTATAATGAATTGCTTTCAGCGTTCTACAAAGACTGCGCCGCACATCTGAAATCCCTGTCGGACCGGGGCGAAGATGTGGTGGTTCTGTGTGAAGGTGATCCGTTCTTCTATGGTTCTTTTATGCATCTTTACAGTCGACTACGCGACGGAGCTGATGTTGAAGTTGTGCCCGCCATCACTGGTATGTCTGGCGCGTGGACGGCCACGGGCGACCCGATCACTTGGGGTGATGATGTCCTGACCGTTCTTGTCGGCACCCTTCCCGAGGATACTTTGGCGGAACGCATGGCGCAGACCGATGCGCTGGTGGTGATGAAGATCGGGCGCAACATCGACAAAGTGAAACGGGCGCTAAAGACGGCAGGCCTCTACGACCGTGCGTGGATTGTCGAGTTCGCACAGATGCCGAACCAAACCGTGACAAAACTGTCCGAGGCTTGTGAGAAAGTGACACCTTATTTCTCGATCATCATCGTACATGGTCAGGGACGACGCCCATGAGCGGCTGGATCAAAATCGCGGGCCTTGGCCCCGGCAATGAAGATTTAGTCACGCCCGAGGTTTCTGCCGCGTTGGCCGAAGCTACAGATGTGGTTGGCTACATCCCCTATGTTGCGCGCGTGGCTGAGCGCCCCGGACTGACCCTGCATGCCAGTGACAACCGTGTCGAGATCGACCGCTCGCAACACGCGCTGCAGATGGCGGCCGAGGGGAAACGCGTAGTTGTGGTGTCATCCGGTGATCCGGGTGTGTTCGCAATGGCCGCCGCAGTGTTTGAGGCGCTGGAAAATGGTCCTGCGGACTGGCGCGATATCCCGATTGATGTGCTGCCGGGGATCACTGCAATGCTGGCCGCGTCTGCCCGCGCTGGCGCGCCTTTGGGGCATGATTTCTGCGCCATCAACCTCAGCGACAACCTGAAACCGTGGTCCCTGATCGAAAAACGCCTTCGTCTGGCGGCACAGGGCGATTTCGCGATGGCGTTCTACAATCCACGTTCGAAATCCCGCCCAGAAGGTTTTGTAAAAACGCTGGAAATCCTGCGTGAGGAATGCGAGCCCGAACGTCTTATTCTATTCGCCCGAGCCGTCTCGCGCGCGGATGAGGCGATCCGAATTTCGACTCTTGCCGAAGCGACACCAGATATGGCCGACATGCAGACCGTTGTGATTGTCGGCTCATCGCTGACCCGTGTGATAGAACGGGACAGCACCCCAATCGTCTACACTCCGAGGTTCACGCCGGAATGAGCCAGCCAGTCCAGAACCTGTGCGACACTCGACAGTTCGGTCCGCTGCGGCAGGGCCGGTCGGTCAATCATGAGCACCGGAATGCCCAGCGCCCGTGTCGCATCCAGCTTGGCCCGCGCGCCGGTGCCGCCTGCGTTCTTGGACACAACCAGTTCGATACCATGGCGCTGCAAAAGCGCCCGGTCATCCGCTTCGGCAAACGGCCCGCGTGCGACAACAACATCGCAATTCGGCAGGGGCAGAGCGTCGGGTTCGTCCACCAAGCGCAGCAGGTAATGGTGCTGGGGTTGGGCGGCGAAGTCTTCAAGATGCATCCGACCCACGGCCAGAAAGACGCGCTGCGCCGGACCGGACAGAGCGGCCACCGCGCCCTCGATGTCAGGTACATGCAGCCACCTATCACCTTCTTGCGCCTCCCATTGCGGGCGGGTCAGCGCGGCCAACGGGACACCCGCCTCGCGGCTGGCACTCACAGCATTGCGGCTCATCTGCGCGGCGAAAGGATGGGTGGCGTCGACCACGTGGGTAATCGCGTGATCGCGCAGGTACCGCGCAAACCCGTCTGCTCCGCCGTAGCCTCCGACACGCACCGGCACAGGCTGCGGGCGCGGGCTATCCACGCGACCGGCGTAGGAATAGGTCGCCGGAATGCCCTGCTCGGCCACAGCTTTGGCCAAAGCGTTGGCCTCGGTCGTGCCGCCAAGGATCAGGAGGTGTGTCATGCTTGAGGCTCCGTGGCTGACCGTTTTGGGCTTGGGCGAAGATGGACTGGATGGCCTGCCCCCCGCAAGCCGTCAAGTGCTGGAACGTGCTGAAATCATCATGGGACCGCCGCGCCACTTGTCCTTGGTGGCTGAAACCAGCGCGCAACGGGTGGAATGGCCCATACCGTTCGCCGATGGCCTGCCGATCCTGACCGGATTCCGCGGGCGACCAACCGTCGTTCTGGCCTCGGGCGATCCGTTCTGGTTCGGCGCGGGTTCTGTTATCGCGCGTAATTTCGAGGCTGGTGAATGGGCCGCCCTGCCTGGCCAATCGACCTTTTCGCTCGCTGCCGCACGGCTAGGCTGGCCGCTGGAAAGCACGCTGACGTTCGGTCTGCACGCGGCCCCGCTGACGCGGCTGCGACCACATTTGGCGCCCGGTCTGCTCGCCATCCTGTTGTTACGCAATGGGGCAGCAGTAGCAGAACTGGCAACATATCTGACCGAGACAGGTTTTGCCGATACACGCTTGCATGTGATGGAGGCGCTCGGTGGCCCTCGCGAGCGGGCGCGGAGCGTCTCGCTGACCGAGGCGTTGTTGGGCGGCTTCGACCACCCGGTTTGTGTGGGGCTTGAGGTTGAAGGCAAAGGGCGCGCCTTTCCAAAGGCATCGGGCAAGCCGGATGAGATTTTCGAAACTGACGGCCAAATCACAAAACGACCTGTTCGGGCCCTTACGCTGTCGGCGCTGGCACCTCAGCGGGGCGAGCACCTTTGGGATATCGGCGGTGGCACCGGGTCCATCAGTATTGAATGGCTAATGTGCGATCCGACCCTGACCGCGACCACAATCGAACCGCGCGAGGACCGCGCCGAACGTATCCGGCGTAACGCCGATACACTGGGACAAGACCGGTTGAACGTGATCCACGGTACTGCACCGGATGGTCTGAACGGAATTCCCTTGCCCGATGTCGTCTTTATCGGTGGCGGGCTAAGCGCCAACCTGCTGGCTTGGTTGCGCGACGCCTTGCCCGCTGGCACGCGGCTGGTCGCCAACGCAGTGACGCTGGAAAGCGAGGCGCTGCTAGCACATTGGCACCATGAACTGGGTGGGGAGCTTCTGCGTATCGAACTGGCCCAAGCCTCGGCCCTTGGCCCACGCCGCGGTTGGAAGTCCGCCTATCCGGTGGTGCAGTGGAGCGTCACCCTATGATCGTTGCCGGTATCGGATTTTCATCTACGGCGACGGTGGACAGCCTGCGCACAGCCTTTGAAAAGGCGAGTGCCGGTCAAAACGTGGAGGCGTTGGCCACCGTGGCAGACAAGGAAGGCCACAGGGCACTTGCCGAATTCGCCACTGCCGCCGCCCTGCCCCTGTATTTCGTCGCGCCTGCTGATTTGGCAGGACAGCGAACCCTCACCTGCTCGAACCGCAGCCGCGCCACTTATGGCACCGGCAGCGTGGCCGAAGCATCCGCTCTTGCCGCCGCCGGACATGGTGCGCGGCTGATCTCACACAGACAAATCTCGGACGACCGGCTTGCAACCTGCGCCGTCGCCATCGGAGGATAGACATGACCGTTCATTTCATCGGCGCCGGACCGGGTGCCGCCGACCTGTTGACCCTGCGCGGGCGCGATATCATCGCCTCCTGTCCAGTATGCCTCTATGCCGGGTCGCTAGTGCCCGAAGAGATTTTGGGCCATTGCCCCAAAGACGCAAAGATTATTAATACCGCGCCGATGGATCTGGATCAGATCATGGCCGAGATCGAGGCCGCGCATCAGGCCGGTCAAGACGTGGCACGGCTGCATTCCGGCGACCTGTCGGTTTGGTCGGCGATGGGAGAGCAAATCCGCCGCCTGAAGGAAATGGGCATCCCCGTCAGTGTAACCCCCGGCGTGCCGTCCTTTGCCGCCGCCGCTGCCGCCTTGGGAACAGAGTTGACCCTGCCCGGTCTGGCACAATCGGTCGTGTTGACCCGGACGCCGGGGCGCGCGTCCTCAATGCCCGAAGGTGAAACCTTGGAAAACTTCGCCCGCACCGGGGCGACCCTGGCGATCCATCTGTCGATCGGCAATCTGGACAAGGTGATCGCCGATCTGACACCGGCCTATGGCGCAGAGTGCCCTGTCGCCGTGGTCTACCGCGCCAGTTGGCCGGACGAGCGGATAATCCGGGCAACACTGGCGACATTAAAAGAGGCGCTAGACGAGAGCATCTCGCGCACGGCATTGATCATGGTTGGCCCTGCACTGGCGGGCGAGGGTTTTGACGAAAGCTGCCTATATTCTAAGGATTACGACCGGCGGTATCGTCCGCAGAGCGCGGATAGCCCGTGGTCTAGTTGGAGCCATGGTGATGACTAATCCTCCGGGCCTACTGATATCTGCACCTTCCTCGGGTACTGGTAAAACGACCGTCATGCTGGGACTGTTGCGTGCACTGGCCGAGGATGGGCTGACCGTTCAACCGTTCAAAAGTGGCCCGGACTATATCGACCCGGCCTTCCACCGGGCAGCGGCGGGTCGGTCCTCGTTCAATCTGGACAGCTGGGCGATGGGTGATCCGCTGCTGAACGCCATTTCGGCGCAGGCCGAAGGCGCGGATATCGTTGTGGCCGAAGGCTCAATGGGCTTGTTTGACGGGGTCGCCAAGCCCGGAGAATTGGGGCATGGCTCCAGTGCCGAAACCGCGTTGCGGATGGGTTGGCCAGTCGTGCTGGTGCTGGACGTGGGTGGTCAGGCGCAGTCGGCGGCGGCAACGGCGCTGGGCTTCCGCATGTACAATCCCGACCTACCCTTCGCTGGCGTGATCCTGAACCGATGCGCCAGCCCGCGCCATGAGCGTCTTACCCGATTGGGAATGGAGCGCGCGGGACTGCCCGTTCTGGGCGTTCTTCCCCGTCGAGGAGACTTGACCCTGCCGGAGCGGCACCTTGGGCTGATCCAGGCGGTCGAGCATCCCGATCTTGAAACGGCGATTGCCGGATATGCGGCATTTCTGCGAGAGCATGTGGATTTGGAGGCGATCAAGATGGCGGCGTCCTCAGGCCCGCAGGGGCCATCGTCCGCCACGCTGCCGCGGCCCCCAGCCCAGCGGATCGCGCTGGCACGCGACGCGGCGTTTTCATTCACCTATCCGCATTTGCTGGAAGGCTGGTGCGCGGCCGGTGCGGAGATTCTGCCATTTTCTCCACTTGCAAACGAAAGCCCCGCAACGGATGCGGACCTGGTCTGGTTGCCTGGTGGGTATCCTGAGCTGCATGCCGGTACACTGGCCGCTGCGGAAACTTTTCTGGCGGGGCTTCGCAGACATGCGGAAACTAAGCCGGTTCATGGAGAATGTGGGGGGTACATGGCCCTAGGTCAGGGCTTGATCGACAAGGATGGCGCCCGTCATCAGATGGCAGGATTGCTGGGGCTGGTGACTTCGTATGAGAAGCGCAAGTTCAACCTCGGCTATCGCAAGGCGGAATTGCTGGCTCAAATGCCCGGCTACGGGGTCGGCTCGGCCCTGCGCGGGCATGAGTTCCACTATTCCTCAATTGTCGAGCAGCCGGACGCTCCGCTGGCGCGCGTGTTTGACGCAGAAGGCGCCGAGGGCCCGCAGACCGGATCGGTACGCGGTAACGTGACCGGCACATTCTTTCACCTGATCGCGGAGGCCTCGGCATGAGCGGATTTGTGTCCTTCATCGGTTCTGGCCCTGGCGATCCGGAATTGTTGACGCTGAAAGCGGTCGACCGGATGCAAAAGGCAGACGCGGTGTTGTTTGATGATCTCAGCAGCGGCCCGATCCTAAGCCATGCGCGCGAGGATGCCGATTTGGTTGGCGTCGGCAAACGCGCCGGGCGGCCCTCTCCCAAGCAGGACCATGTCAGCCGGTTGCTGGTGGAGTATGCGCAGACCGGTCAGCATGTCGTGCGTTTGAAATCCGGCGATGGCGGGATGTTTGGGCGACTGGAGGAAGAACTTCTGGCCCTGCGCGAAGCCGGAATCGAATACGAAATCATCCCCGGCATCCCATCGGCGGTCGCGGCGGCGGCGGCGGCGGGGATTCCGTTGACCCGTCGGTTGACGGCGCGGCGGGTACAATTCGTCACCGGCCACGACGTTAGCGGCAAGTTGCCCGAAGACCTGAACCTGCCCGCTCTGGCCGATCCTGATGCGACGACTGTGGTATTCATGGGCAAGCGGACGTTTCCTTTACTGGTCGAAACCCTGCACAAACACGGGTTGCCTTTGGAAACGCCTGCGATGATGGCCGAATCCGTTTCAACACCAGATCAGAAGCTACACCGTGCAACCGTCGGGGCACTGTCTGAACAACTGAGCACTGAGATTGGCACAGCCCCGGCCCTGATCCTATATGGCCCATTGGCAGAATTCGACGATGTTTGATCTGACCCTGATAGGTATCGGCACTGGCAACCCGGACCACGTGACCTTGCAGGGTGCGCAGGCCATCCGCGATGCGGATCTGATCCTGATCCCCCGCAAAGGTGAAAATAAGGCCGATCTGGCCGGGTTGCGCGAAGAGATCATCGCGACCGTTACCGACACGCCGCCGCAGATTGCGTATTTCGATATTCCCAAGCGCAGGTCGGACGATGGCTATCTGCGAGGTGTCGATGAGTGGCACGACGCGATCGCGCTGCGCTGGCAGGAGGCGATCTCGGCCAATCCCGACGTTCGCCACGTGGCGCTTCTGATTTGGGGCGATCCGTCGCTGTACGACAGCTCTCTGCGAATCGCGTCACGTTTGACCCCACAACCGGAAACTCGGGTCGTTCCCGGAATCACCGCGCTGCAGGCTCTGACCGCAGCCCATGCGATTCCGATCAACGATCTGGGTGCATCCTATGTGGTTACCACCGGACGGCGTATTCGCGATGAAGGATGGCCCGCAAAAGCCTCAAAAGTTGCGGTTATGTTGGATGGCGAATGTTCATTCCAATCCTTGGAGATGGCCGAATATGACATCTGGTGGGGCGCTTACGTCGGTATGAAAGAGGAAATCCTGATCTCGGGGCCTCTGGCAGGTGTGGCACAGCAGATTCTGGACACACGCGCCAGCGCGCGCGCCGATCATGGCTGGATCATGGATATCTATTTACTGAAAAAGCGCGTGAACTGACGAAATAGGTCGCAAATGACGATTGCGCCATTACCGTCAAAACGTCTAAATGAAGGTGTCTGGTCCCGCCGGAGGCATCCGGAAGCTAAGAGGGAATTTGGTGCGACCACTGCGGTGGTCAATACCAAAGCCGCCCCCGCGACTGTAAGCGGTGAGCCCTGTTCAACCAGCCACTCCTGTTTTCAGGGGGAAGGCGAACAGAGGCATCGACCCGCAAGCCAGGAGACCTGCCAGGCATGTAATTGAAACACCGGCCGTCGGGTGCGGCGGCAGAGGAGAACTAAAGATGGCAACACTAACAAAAACAGCATCCGCCGCGCGCACAGGTTTTGTACCGGTCATGTTCGCAGTGGTTCTGGGTCTGGGCATCGTCACGCTGACCGGTCACGTTCAGGCCGCGGCACTGCACGATGCTGCGCATGACGTCCGTCACGCGACCGGCTTCCCCTGCCACTAAGACCATGTTCAGTCGTATACTGACCAGCGCGTTGTTCGCTGGTGCTGCAGCGGGGCTGATAGCCGCCTTGCTGCAGTTGGTCTTTGTGCAACCCGTTTTGCTGCACGCTGAACTCTATGAATCAGGCGAGTTGGTTCATTTCGGTGGAGAAGCGGTTTCCGCGCACCCCGAGTTGCCGGGTATGTTCTCGGAGCTGACCCGCGATGCGTTAAGTGTCATCTTCACCATGCTGACCTATACCGGCTACGCGTTGATGATGGTTGCCCTGATGTCGGTGGCTGAAGGCAATGGCCACAAGATTGACGGTCGCACCGGCGTTCTGTGGGGTCTGGCGGGCTTTATCGCTTTCCACCTTGCACCGGGTTTTACCCTAGCACCCGAAGTGCCCGGTGTGGCAGCAGCGGACGTTTACGCACGTCAGGTCTGGTGGTTTGCGACAGTTGGCGCAGCGATCGTAGCAATGTGGTTGATTGCCTTTGGCGGCAACCTGATCAGCTATGTGGTCGCGGCCGCCCTAATGCTGGCACCGCACCTGATCGGTGCGCCTGAACCGGATGTGTTCACCGGCCCTGTCCCAACCGAGATCGGCGCCCTTTTCGCGGCCCGTGCCTTTGGCATCGGTCTGGTGGCCTGGGTTCTGGTTGGCGCTTTCGCCGGTTATTTCTGGCAAAGCGAAGGCAAGCGCATCGACGCGACGGCCTGATCGTTTCATCCCATGCGCGCCGGGTTCCGCCCGGCGCGTTTCTGTTTGCCTATAAGGAAAGAAAATGGCTCGCTCACTTGCCCTATTTGCAATCGGTCTGGTGTTCGGCGGCGGCGCAGGATTCGTGCTGGCCGCAGCCAACGGTGTCACGTTTGACGGCCACGACCATGGCGACCCCGCACATCACGGCGGCGCTCATGCCGAGGCGGTGGCTCATGACCACTCAACTGCGGTGAACCTACCCGCAGGCCCGGACGCGCCCGGCCTGGAAATCGCGCTGACCCAAGATCCGATGGCCGGTTGGAATCTTCACGTCATGCCACAAAACTTCCGGTTCTCACCGGAAAACGCTTCTGCCGCCGACAAGGACGGCGAAGGTCACGCGCATGTCTATGTAAATGGCGAGAAACTGGCCCGGCTCTATGGCAATTGGATGCACATCCCTGATTTGCCGAAGGGCGAGGTTGAGGTCTCGGTCTCACTGAACGCCAACAGCCATAGCCCGCTGACAGTCGACGATGTTCCGGTCAGTGCTGCAATCACCGTTCAGGTCGATTAAAGCGCCGGAATACGCGCACGCAAACACATCCGAAGCCGCCCGCAAGGACGGGCGTCTTCGATCCAGCCCTCGGGGCTATCCAGATAGGTGTTACAGGTTGCGGCGATATCCTCGGCATCCGCAACGATATTGACCCCTGAAAATACATAAGAAGCCCGGCCAGCAGATTGCAGCGCCAGCGCGGTCGGTTCCGAGCAACCGCTGAAACAGGCGTGATCCGAGACCTCAACGCGATCTTCCAATCCGGCACGAGACAGAGCTACGCCAACGGCCTGCCGCTCGGCCACGCGATCGCGCTGGCCTGAACAACTGCTGCAGATCAAAAGGTGTATCCGGTCCACTCGCGGCCTCATCCTGTATCGTCCGCATGTTTCTGAGGGTTTATGGCCATCTTCGCAATCCTGAATGCAAAAGGATTGTAGATGCGCCGCTCGGGGATTTCTGTCATCACTTGGTCAGTCACACAAAACGAGGCCCCGACATGCGCGCGATATTGGCTTTGCTCTGCCTTCTGGCCCTGCCCGTCCTAGCGGATGAACCGTTATCAGGATGGGCTGTGTTACCCACCGACAAAAGCTATGATGAACTGGTTACTGACACCAAATCCGCAGTGAAGGAAAACGGGTTGATCGTGGTCACCCAGGCCGGACCAACCAAGGCTGCCGCAGCGCGCGGGATCACCATTCCCGGCAACTTGGTTATCGGTGCCTTCAACAACGACTACGCCGTTCGCGTTCTGGAAACATCGGTCAGTGCCATGATTGAAGCACCTATCCGCTTTTACGTGACAGAGAACGAGGACGGTACCGCAACTCTGTCCTACAAAACGCCCAGCTTTGTTTTTGCTCCTTATGTAGACGAGGGAGGAGAACCCCTGCGCCAGATCGCCGCCGAACTTGACACAAAGTTTCAGGCAGTGGCGGAATCTGCAGTCAAATAGTCACACTGACGTGAACCAGCTTGCGCCCGGACGCGTCCTCCGCAATCTCCTGTGCAACAAATATTTCGGAGCATAACTGATGCAGGACCTCTCCCCGCGCGCGGCTGACCTATTGGCTCAACGACTTTATGAGGCCGGGTGCCGTCATGCCTTCGGCATGCCCGGTGGCGAAGTTCTGACGTTGGTTGATGCACTTGAACAGGCCGGGATCACCTTTCATCTGACCAAGCACGAAAACGCCGCCGGTTTCATGGCCGAGGCAGTGCATCACCGCGACGGTGCGCCTGCCATTCTGGTAGCGACCCTTGGCCCCGGCGCAATGAACGGAATCAACGTGGTTGCTAACGCGCTGCAAGACCGGGTGCCGATGATCGTGCTGACCGGTTGCGTCGATGCAGATGAGGCACTGACGTACACGCATCAGGTGATGGATCATGCGCAGGTCTATCGTTCGATCACCAAGGGGACGTTTACCCTGACGGCGCAAGGCGCAGATATCGTTGCTGATAAGGCCGTCTCGCTGGCGAACCAGCCGCGCCCCGGCCCGGTGCATATCGACGTACCGATCTCGATTGCAGACACGCGCGTTTCGGGTGTCAAACGCCGCCGCCTTAAGAAACCCGCCGCCGTCGCGCCCGAGGGGAATTGCGTCGAAAAGGCCCGCCGCTGGGTGGCCGAGGCTGAACGGCCCATCGCGATTGTGGGTCTGGACGTGCTCTATGACGACTCGCGCAACGTGGTGCAGGCGTTTCTGGAACATTTCAGCATCCCCTTTGTCACCACTTACAAAGCCAAGGGCGTAGTCCCCGAGGATCACCCGCTGTGCCTTGGCGGCGCAGGGCTATCGCCGCTGGCCGACAAACATCTGGTGCCGTTGGTCGAGCAATCCGATCTGGTTTTGTGTCTGGGCTACGACCCGATCGAAATGCGCCCGGGTTGGCGCGAGATTTGGGACCCCGAGGAAAAGCGTGTCATAGACATCTCGGCTGTGGTGAATGACCACTACATGCACCAGGCCGGGTTGAATCTGGTGGCCCATACCGGTGCCACGCTAGAGGCCATCGCCAAAGGCAACCCTGCCCGTGCAACATGGCCGAGTGGCGAGCCTGCGCAGGTCAAGGCCGCGCTGGCGCAGGCCTTCCCTACCGATGACGATTGGGGCCCCGCTGCAGTGATTGCCGAAACCCGTGCCTCACTACCCGTCGAAACGCTGGCGACCGCAGATAGCGGCGCGCATCGCATCCTGCTAAGCCAGATGTGGGATTGCCATGAAGAGCGCGGACTGATCCAATCCTCGGCGCTCTGCACCATGGGCTGCGCAGTGCCGATGGCGATTGGCCTGAAACTGGCCGAACCGGACCGCCCGGTCATCAGCTTTTCAGGTGATGCTGGGTTCCTGATGGTTGCTGGAGAGCTGTCGACCGCCGCCGAGATGGGTGGCAATCCGATCTTTCTGGTCTTTGTCGACGCCAGCCTCGCTCTAATTGAGTTGAAACAGCGCCAGCGTCAGATGGGCAACAAAGGTGTCGATTTCGACCGCCACGACTTTGCTGCTATGGGACAAGCCTTTGGTGGCTATGGACATACCGTTCGCAACCGCGCAGAACTGCGGTCGGCGCTGGAACAGGCGGTCACAGCCGACCGCTTCACCGTCATCGCCGCAGAAATCGAGCGTGGAGGATATGATGGCCGCATCTGAGGGACCGCTGAAAGGTGTCAAAGTACTGGACCTTTCGCGCATTCTGGCCGGACCAACTTGCACTCAATTGCTGGGCGATTTGGGGGCGACCGTCATCAAGATCGAAAACCCGGCCACCGGGGGCGATGACACGCGGCAATGGGGCCCTCCTTACGTTGAAGACGCCGAAGGAAACCGCTCAGACTTGAGCGCCTATTTCATGTCGACCAACCGGAACAAGAAATCTGTTGCCATCGACATCGCCACCGCTGAGGGGCAAGCCGAGATCAAGCGGTTGGCTTCCCACGCGGATATCCTGATCGAGAATTTCAAACCCGGCGGACTAGCAAAATACGGGCTGGACTATGCCTCGTTGGCGCAAGAATTGCCGGGCCTCGTCTACTGCTCGATCTCGGGGTACGGCCAGACTGGACCGAATTCCTCGAAACCGGGTTATGACCTGATGGCGCAAGGGTATGGCGGGATCATGTCGCTGACCGGAGATCCAGACGGCGCCCCGATGAAAGTGGGCGTAGGCATTGCCGACGTCATGTGCGGGATGTACGCAACCGTCGGCATTCTGGCCGCCCTGCGTCACCGCGACCAGAAAGGTGAGGGCCAGCAGATTGATCTGGCGCTGGTGGATGCGCAGGTGGCGTGGCTGATCAATGAGGGCGTGAACTATTTGACCTCGGGCCAAGTGCCTCAGCGGCGCGGCAATGGCCACCCGAATATCGTACCCTATGACGTCTATGAAACCGCCGATGGTCACGTGATTCTAGCAGTTGGCAATGATGGCCAGTTTCGCCGTTTTTGTGACTTTATAGAGCATCCCGAACTGGCCGATGACCCGCGCTTTGCCACAAACCCTGCGCGGCTCGAAAATCGGGACGCACTGAATGCGGTGCTACGCCCGGCGGTTCAGGCCTATGACATGGCGACTGTAATCGCCGAGCTGGAAACACGTAAGGTGCCTGTCGGTCCGGTGCAGACCATGGATCAGGTCTTTGCTACCGATCAGGTCGCAGCGCGGCAGATGCAGATCGCCATGCAGGCCGCCCCGGGCGAGGTAAATCTGATCGGAAACCCGCTGAAATTGTCGCGCACACCGGTCACCTACCGTACCGCCCCGCCAGAGTTCGGCGCCGACACTCAGACCGTACTGAACGCCAAGAACCCCTTTGAAGATTGAAACACAATGCCTAATTCGGCGGCATGTTGCTGAAACATGCCGTTGAATCGGCGGTTATTTTCACGTTTTACACACACAGCTTTTCACCAATTCGAGAGCACGGGCGATACTGATACGAAGCGGCCATAGTCTCTGATAAATCGAATAGTATAAAAATTCTCACTTGGATCGGACCATACGCATGAAACAAGACGTTTTCGGACAGATGAACACCCTCAGCCAGACGGCAAGTGTTGAGGCGTGGAACGGTGTTCTGCTTGGCTTCATGGCGCATTCGGCAAGCACACCGCAACATCTGGGCAAAGTGCTGGAGCTTGAACCCGACTTTGCCCTTGGTCATGCCATCAAAGGCCTGTTCATGGTCCTGCTGGGCCGACGCGAGATGACTGCGGTGGCGGTAGAGGCCCTGTCCGCAGCCAATGCAGCAATGGAACGGCAACCAGTCTCGGCACGTGAAAAGCTATATGTACAGGCTCTGGAATTGTATCTGGCCGACCTGCCCTCACAAGCGGTACAAAAGTTCGAAGAAATTCTGCGCAAGCACCCCGAAGATACACTGGCGATGAAGCTCAGCCATGCAACGCGGTTTGTTCTGGGTGATTCCGCCGGGATGCGCCGGTCAATCGAACGCGTTATGCCGGCCTATGCGCCCGACCACGCCGGGCGTGGATACCTGCTGGGCTGCCACTCATTCGCGCTGGAGGAAACCGGCGCTTATGAAAAAGCCGAGATTGCCGGACGTCAGGCTCTTTGGATGGTTTCGGACGATGCATGGGGTCTGCACGCGGTGGCCCACGTGCATGAGATGACCGGCAATGCGCAGTTGGGCCTGGACTGGCTGGCCGGGCGCGAGGATGCCTGGACCCACTGTAACAATTTCCGCTATCACGTCTGGTGGCACAAGGCGCTGATGCATCTGGATCTGGGTCAGGTCGATCAGGTGATGGAACTGTATGACAACTACATCCGTCAGGACAAAACTGACGATTACCGCGACATTTCAAACGCCACGTCACTGCTGTCGCGGTTGGAGCTGGAAGGCATCGATGTTGGCAACCGCTGGGAGGAACTGGCTGATCTCAGCGCCGCCCGGACCGAGGATGGCTGCCTGATTTTCGCCGATCTACACTATCTACTGGCGCTGACCGGTGATAACCGCACCGTCGCAACTAGTAAGATGTTGCAGCGTATTCAGAAGGATGCGCAACGCAATCAAGGTGACACACCGATCCGCATGTCCGACCCGGGTGTCGCCGCAGCCAAGGGACTTGAGGCCTTTGGCGAAGGGCTTTACGGTGCGGCATTCGATTTTCTGTCGACTGCCCGCAATAGTATGCAATTGGCAGGTGGCAGCCACGCCCAACGTGATGTATTCGAGCGCATCACGATTGACTCTGGCCTGCGCGCTGGCCGTCTGGATGCAGTCGAGCGCATCTTGGACGATCGCCGCGCCAAACGTGCCGGGGGCGAGGACAATTACGCTCTGGCGCGCCGCGTATTAATCGACGCGGCCCGCAATAACGGAGACGCACAAAGCGTTCCGGCTGAATAACAAAATAAAAAGACCACAGAAGGACAGAATACGTATGGCGACTGCATCGCCCGCTTCTGATTTTGCGCCGGTGGCGGCCTCGACGGCCGCCCCTGCCCGTGTGCGCGATCCGCGCTTGGATTTCTATCGCGGTATCGCGATGTTTATCATTCTGATCGCGCATATCCCCAACGACCCGTGGGCCAAGTGGATACCGGCCCGCTTCGGATTTTCGGATGCCACCGAGATTTTCGTGTTCTGCTCGGGCATGGCATCAGCCATTGCATTCGGCGGGGCGTTTCTGCGCAAAGGCTGGTGGATGGGCACGGCCCGTGTCGCCTTCCGCATCTGGCAAGTCTACTGGGCGCATATCGGGCTGTTCTTCTTTGTTGCCATGACCATGGCCGCACTGGATCAGAGCGGGCTATTCGAGAAGACCTACATCTCGTCCCTGAATCTACAGCATTTTTTCAACGATCCTGCGCCACAGATCGTGGGGCTGTTCACGCTGACTTATGTGCCGAACTACTTTGACATCCTGCCGATGTATCTGGTGGTATTGGCGATGATGCCGCTGGTCATGGGGTTGTCTCGGATCGGGTTCTGGGCTGTGGCCTTGGCATCGATCACGCTGTGGCTGGTGGCGCAGACCGATGTTCTGGACCTTCCGGCCGAGCCTTGGTCTGACCGTCAGTGGTTCTTTAACCCCTTTGGCTGGCAGTTGCTGTTCTTCACCGGCTTTGCCTTCATGCGCGGCTGGATTCCCGCGCCGCCGGTGTCCAAGGCCCTGATCTGGGCGGCCGCGCTGTTTCTGATTTTATCGATGCCATTTGGCTCGTGGAAAGTATTTAGCTGGATCAATGCTGCGGCCCCCGATCTGGCCGAAGAAATCCGTAAGGTCTGGCCCATTACGAAAGAATTCCGCGACAAGACCGACTTCGGCCTGTTCCGTTACCTGCACTTCCTGTCGCTGGCCTATCTGGGTTGGGTTGTCGCCGGTGAGCACGGCCATCGCCTGATCGCCACCGGTCACGGCGCGGCGGCCAAAGTCTGGCAATTCCTGCTGACCGTTATCACCAAGGTTGGACAACAATCGCTGGTGGTATTCGTATTTTCCATGGCAGCAGCACGGCTTATCGGCGTCGGACTGGACCTGAGTGGGCGGGATGTTGCCAGTGTGTTCATCGCTAACATGATTGGCTTTGCGATGATCATCGGCGTGGCATACATGGCCGCTTGGTTTAAGTCACAACCTTGGAAGGCAAAGAAATGAATTTTACACGTCGCGCATTTTTGGCCTCGACCTCTGCGCTTGCCTTCGCGCCGGCCACATTTGCTACCGGCGGGGAAACTCCGTTTGACCGCAACGACGTGATCGCATTGGCCCGGGATCTGGCCAGCCGCCCCTATGCCGAACGCGAGATGGTGCCACAGGAATGGCAGGATCTGACCTATCAGCAATACCGCTCGATCCGTTTCCGTCTGGATCGCGCGTTGTGGTATGAGACCGAGACGCCCTTCAACATCGATTTCTTCACGCCTGGACTGTACTTCCCGCGTACCGTTAAGGTGTCGACGGTCGAAAACGGATACGCTACTCCGGTCGCGTTTGATCTGAGCATGTTTGACAAGTCCGAGGATGTACCGGAGCTGCCGATCGACGACACGCTGGGCTTTTCCGGATTGCGCCTGCGCACCGAGATGCACCGTCCTGGCAAGACCGATGAGTTCTGCGTCTGGCAGGGTGCCAGCTATTTCCGCGCCATCGGCCTGCACGAGGTTTACGGCCTGTCAGCCCGCGGTCTGGCCCTGAAAACCGGCGATCCGGATGGTGAGGAGTTCCCTGAATTCATCCGTTTCTGGCTAGAACGCCCCAAACCCGGCCAGCGTGACATGGTGGTCCATGCCCTGATGGACAGTCCCAGCGTTACCGGTGCCTATCGGTTCAATGTCACCGCAGGCGCGGATTGTGTGATGGACATCGAAGCCACACTATTCCCGCGCGAAGAACTGACCCATGTGGGCATCGCGCCCGGCACCTCGATGTTCCTGTTCGACCAGACCAATCACAGCCGGTTCGATGATTTCCGACCCGCCGTCCACGACAGCGATGGTCTGCTGATCCGCAATGGCGCTGGAGAAGTCCTATGGCGACCATTGGCCAACCCGACGCGGCTGCAGATTTCGTCCTTCGTCGACATGAATCCGCGTGGCTTTGGCCTGATGCAGCGGAAACGCGAATTCTCGGACTATGCAGACCTTGAGGCAAATTATCACAAACGCCCCGGACTGTGGGTCGAGCCCAACGGCGACTGGGGCAAAGGCACGGTCACGCTGGTCGAGATTCCCGCGGATCAGGAAATCTATGACAACATTGTCGCCTATTGGCGTCCGGCTGAGCCTTATGCAGCCGGCAGTCAGGTTGACCTGTCTTATCGCCTGATCTGGGGCGACGAGCCGCAGCGCACGCCGATGCCGCGCGTGATCAGCACGGCGATGGGCGACAACACCTTTGGCGAAGGCCGTCTGGCCGTCATCGACTTTGAAGCCTCTGATCTTTTCGACGACCCAGAGGCGATGACCATTTTTGTCGACTCTCCCCATGCCGAAACCTCCGACGGCGTGCTGCAGCGCAATCCTGATACTGGCGGTCTGCGGCTGGCGTTCTCCTTCCAACCGGGCGAGCGCAATCACGTGGAACTGCGCGCGCAGTTGCTGAAGGACAAGCAGCCAGCCTCTGAGGTTTGGCTATACCGATGGACTGCATGACCCAGGATCTGCATATCATGCCGCCCGAGGCTCCTCTGGCTATGCCCGCACAGGACTTTCGTGCGGATTTTCGGGATGCACAAGTGCCGCATGGCAAGCACCCCTCAGCCGGATTTTGGCGCGCTCTGGCGTTTTCACCCGCGATGGCGGCCACGCTGGGCTTGCTGTGGGTGATGACCGACTGGTTCGGGGCCGAAGGTATCAACCTGATCGAAGCCATCCTGCTGGCGCTGATCTCGTTCAACTTCTTCTGGATTTCCTTCACGGTTTGTACCGTGCTGTTGGGCATGGTGTCCCTGTCACGGCAGGAACAGCCGAAACGCGAAGGGCGACCGCAGCCTTTGCGCGTGGCGCTTCTGATGCCCGTCTATAACGAGGTGCCTTGGAACGTGCTGGGCAATGCCCGTACGATGCTTGAAGACTTGCAAGCACGAAGCGGTCGGCACCACTATGCCATGTTTATCCTGTCCGACACCCGCGACCCAGAGATCGCAGCACAGGAACAGGCGAGCATCGAGGCGCTGCGCACAACCCTCGCCCCCGGTCTGGAATTGTATTACCGCCGCCGCGAGGAAAACACCGACCGCAAAGTGGGTAATATCGCCGACTGGGTCAGCCGCTGGGGCGCAGATTGGGATGCGATGCTGGTGATGGATGCCGACAGTCTGATGACGGGCCGTGCCATCATGCGCCTGACGGATTCGCTGGCACGCGATCCCGGTGCGGGCCTGATCCAAAGCTATCCGCAACTGATCGGCGCACAGTCGGTCTTTGCCCGGATGCAGCAGTTTGCCAACGGCGTCTACGGCATCGCCTTTGCCGAAGGTCTGGCGCGCTGGTGCGGGCAGGAAGGCAATTATTGGGGTCACAACGCTATCATCAGAACAAAGGCTTTTGCCTCAAGCGCGGGCCTTCCGAAACTGCGGGCTCTCAATGGTCAGGAAAAACTGATCATGAGCCACGATTTCGTCGAGGCTGGATTGCTGCGCCGCGCTGGCTGGGCTGTACGGTTCTTGCCACGCATCCGTGGTTCGTACGAGGAAACCCCACCCACATTGATTGATCACGCATTGCGGGATCGCCGTTGGTGTCAGGGAAATCTGCAGCACCTCAAACTGCTAGGCTCGACGGGTTTCCGTGCTGTGTCGCGCTTTCATATGTTCCACGGTGCGGTGGGCTATCTGATGTCGCCACTGTGGTTTGCGCTGTTGGTGATGTGGGCGCTGATCGGTCAAGGTGAAGACGCCTCGGTCCTTCATTATTTCAGCCCCGACAACCCGCTGTTCCCGCAATGGCCCGAGATGACGGAAACCCGTCACGTGCTGATCATTCTGGTAATGTACGCGATGTTGCTTGCACCCAAAGTGCTGGGTGTTCTGGCCCTACCCCTCAGCGGAGTACGCTACTCGGACTTCGGCGGCGGGTCAAAATTTCTGACGTCCTTTTTGGCCGAGGTTATCCTGTCGATCCTCTATGCCCCTATCCTGATGGTGCAACAGATGATTGCGGTTTTCCGTACCGCTCTGGGCCTTCAAAAGGGCTGGTCCCCGCAAGCACGCGATGGCGGAACCTATGGCCTGAAGACACTGATCCTGTGCCACACGCTGGAAACCATTAGCGGCCTCGCGCTGAGTGTTGGTATCCTTTACGGCCTCGTGTCGATCTGGTTGGCTCCGATCGCCATTAGTCTTGCCCTGGCAATTCCGCTGTCCGCGCTGAGTGGTGTATCGGCTGGCGCCGCCCGCCGCATGGTTGGGATGAAGGAAGATTTCCACGAACCCGCCATTACCCGCTCGGCCCGCCGCCATCGGGATGAGCTGAAGCGTGTGATCGAAGGTAAAGGCGTTATGACACCTGCCGAGTGATCACCCACCCGGCAGGCCTTCGTACCAGTCCACCATCATGTCCGCCCACCCTTTGGGCACATTGTGCCCGCCAGGAAACAGCGCGAATTCCAACGCGCTGCCCTCCGCGCATCCGGCCCAATACCGCCGCATGAACGTGCCCGTGTTTGAAAACCCGCTGGGCTTTGTGTCTGCGCATTCGTTGGCTACACGCCAGATTTCCAGCCCGGCAAAGATATCGCCCTGATGGAACCGACCTCCGCCCAGAATACGCCCTTCCAGTGGAACAACATTGTCAGTCCAGCCATGAGTGTGGAACATCCGCACAGGGCCATCACAAGTTTCCGGGTGTGGACGCCAAAAACCACCTGACACGGGGACATAGGCCGAGAATGTCTCTGGTGCGGCACAGGCCAGATAGTAGACCATGAACGCTCCGGCAGAGAAACCGCCCAGCACCACGCGATCCGCATCTACCCCAAACCGAGCCGAGGCATCCTGCACCGCTTCGGTCAGGAATGCGGGTTCGTCTCGCCCCTCCCATCCGGGGAAGAAGTTCCAGCTTTTACGGCCATTCCGATCCGACCCCTCAGGGGCCATCACCGCGTAGCCCCGCGCCAGCAACGGCTCGACCATGTTACGGTTCTTAAGTGTACCAGTCGCCGTACCACCGTACCCATGCAGGAACACCACCAGTGGCGGGTTCTCAGCCTCGGGCAGTTCGATATGATACCCGCCCATTTCGGTTTCGCATTTGTCCTCCTGATCGGCACAAGCGGCAAAACCTGCCTGCCCCACCAGCGCCAGCCCTGTCGCCAAGGCAAATGCACGGATCATCCTGCCTCTCCTGTATTGTATTGAACCGGCAACCCGGCGCGCACCCATCCCGGCCCTGCGGCCGAACCCAGCATGCCCTCGGGCACGTCGATGATGTGTGTGAACCCTGCCTCGGTCAACCTGTTACTCAGCCGCGCCGATCGCACACCACGAGCACAGATTAACGCCACGGGGGCGCCTCGGTCGCCATTGGTTAATCGCGTCAACGCCTGCTCAAAATCCTCGCGGCGCATGTCCAAAGGCTGCGCTCCGTCGCCGATCCCGGTCGCCCTCCATTCACGCGGAGTGCGAATATCCACCAACAGGATATCACCTGACAGCGCCAGTTCATGCGCCTCCGCTACGCTTATTTGACCGCCAGCATAGTCCTGTGGGATCAGTCGGTACTCTCGAATGGCGAACCCGACGGCGATGGCAGCGCCCCCGCCTAACAAAACCCATCTTCGAGTTCGGTTCAACTTGTCCGCCATACAGTCACCTCCTGCGCCGACGGATCGATTTTATCACAATAGACAAGGCGTCGCTGTGCAGAAATTCGATCCACAGATCAAGTTCGCGTCATTCTTTCTCACCATACGAACTTGTGTCCTTGTCACCTTAAATCAGAGCTAAAAACTTGCAAAAGCTGGACAGTTAGAAAATTATCCTTACAAAATCAGGACTACTTTTGACCGCCCAGACCGGAGTATCGCACTTGTCCCTATTCCTCATCGCGGCCCTTCCCTTCCTCGGAGCTGTTTTCCCAGCCCTATTGATCCGGGCAGGACGAAACGCTGCAGCCTCGGCTGCCGGACTGACCACATTCCTGGCACTTATGGGATTGTTGATTCACATCCCTTCAGTCATGCGCGGAGACGTGATCATGGCGCGGTTCGAATGGATACCCGCGCTGGGACTGAATGCCAATTTTATGCTGGACGGTCTTGGGTTCCTGTTCGCGCTCTTGATCCTTGGAATCGGGTTGCTGATCATCCTCTATGCCCGCTTCTACCTGTCGCGCGAGGATCCGATGGGGCAGTTCTATACCTATCTGCTGCTGTTTCAGGGCGCGATGGTCGGGATTGTCCTGTCTGACAACATCCTTCTTTTGCTTATCTTCTGGGAACTTACGTCTCTTAGCTCATTCTTGCTGATCGGCTATTGGAAGCACCTGCCCGAAGGTCGACAGGGTGCGCGTATGGCGCTGGCGGTGACTGGCGGTGGCGGGTTGGCAATGATCGCTGGGATGCTGATTCTAGGTAACATCGTAGGTTCCTATGACCTGAGCGTCATTCTCCAGAACAAAGAGCTGATCCAAGCTTCGCCCTACTACATGCCCGCGTTGATCCTGATCCTGCTGGGCTGTTTCGCCAAGTCGGCGCAGTTCCCTTTCCACTTCTGGCTGCCGCACGCAATGGCCGCGCCGACACCCGTTTCGGCCTATCTGCACTCGGCCACGATGGTGAAGGCCGGGCTGTTTCTGATGGCGCGGATGTGGCCGGTTCTGGCGGGGACCGATGCGTGGTTCTATATCGTCGCGACCACTGGCCTGGTGACCATGTTGATTGGGGCATGCATTGCCCTGTTCAAAGATGACCTCAAGGCGCTGCTGGCGTTTTCGACCGTGTCGCATCTGGGTCTGGTGACGATGCTGCTGGGTTTTGGCACCAAGATTGCCGCCGTCGCTGCGGTGTTCCACATCATCAACCACGCGACCTTCAAGGCGGCGCTGTTCATGACCGCCGGGATCGTGGATCACGAGGCCGGAACGCGCGATATCAAGCGGCTGGGCGGATTGCGTCAGCTGATGCCGATCACCTTTACCATTGGCACCATAGCCGCGCTGTCTATGGCCGGCCTACCGCCTCTAAACGGCTTCTTGTCCAAGGAGATGATGCTGGAGGAAACGGTTCACACTACATGGCTGCATTCACATTATCTGGTGCCGGGTCTGGCCCTGTTGGCCGCAGTGTTCTCAGCAGCCTATTCGTTCCGCTTTGTCAGTCACGTCTTCCTTGGCCCAGAGCGCAACGATTATCCGCACCACCCGCATGATCCCCCCGTTGGTCTGTGGTTGGCCCCGGCTTTCCTTGTGGTGCTGGTCGTATTGATCGGCCTGTATTCGGCAGCGATTGTCGGACCTCTGGTCGCAGTCGTTTCCAGCGCGGTGATTGGCGGAGAGAAGCTGCCCTACTACTCGCTGAAACTGTGGCATGGTTTCACGCCCGCGCTGTATATGTCGATCGTGGCTACGCTGGGCGGCCTGTTCCTACTGGCATTGCATCGTCGGGGTGAACATATATGGAACGCCCTGCCGCGCCCCGAGGCGAAGGTTATCTTCGAGGCCATCATCGGCGCGCTGACCACACTCAGCCGGTGGGTCACTGATACACTGCATAACGGCGTGATCAGCCGCTATGCTATCATTCTGGTCGCCTTCACAATTGGGCTTGGCTACTACGCTTACACAACCGGATCGATGGGCCCGGTAACCCGCGAACCTTTGCCGATACAGATCATCCCATTTATCGGCTGGATCTGTCTGGTTGGCGCAACGCTGGCGATCATGTGGTTCCACCGCAATCGCCTGCTGTCGCTGGTGCTGATCGGCGTGGTCGGATTGATCGTGTCGATGGCGTTTAACTACCTCTCGGCCCCGGATCTGGCGCTTACACAGATCTCGGTCGAAGTGGTGACAATGATCCTGCTGTTGCTTTCGTTGAACTTCCTGCCCACCGATACGCCTTGGGACAGTAGCGCGGCGCGACGTTGGCGTGATGCGGCAATCTCGGTCGTGGCGGGCCTTGGCAGCGGCGGATTGATCTACGCGCTGATGCTGCGGGATTTTGCGTTCCCGACGATCTCGGAATTCCACCTTGCGAACTCGTATAAAGGCGGCGGCGGCACCAATGTGGTCAATGTGATCCTGGTCGATTTCCGGGGCTTTGATACCTTTGGCGAGATCATCGTTCTGGGTATTGCCGCCCTGATCATCTTTGCCCTGACCGAGTCCGTTCTGGGCACCAATGTCCGAGGCTATCTGCTGAACCGCAAACCGCACTGGCCGCAATCGGGGGACTCGCATCCGTTGATGATGGTGGTCGCGACTCGCGTGATGATGCCGATCGCCCTCATGGTTGGCGCCTACATCTTTTTCCGCGGTCACAACCAGCCGGGCGGCGGGTTCATCGCAGGTCTGATTGTGGCGATTGCGTTCCTGATGCAATACATGGCCAGCGGCTACACCTGGGCCATCGAGCGGCAGCGGTTCTACTATCACGGCACAATCGGCTGGGGTGTTCTGATCGCGGCCGCGACAGGGCTGGGCGCATGGTTTAACGAACGCCCGTTCCTGACCAGTGATTTCGGCTATTTGCACTGGCCACCACTGGAAGAGTTCGAATGGGCCACCGCCATACTGTTCGACACCGGAGTGTTCCTTGCAGTTTTGGGCGCGGTCATGCTGGCGCTGGACAGCTTGTCGCGGTTCGCGTGGCAACCCGGCATGGCACAGGAGTTCCCGATGGATATCAATCCACTGCGGGACGGGTCGAAAGAAGAAGAAAAGAAGGAGCAGGCCTGATGGAAGCGCTCGTCGCCTCAGCCGTAGGCATCATGACCGCCGCCGGGATTTTCCTGATCCTGCGCCGCCGCACTTTCCCGGTCATTCTGGGTCTGTCGTTGATCACCTATGCGGTGAACGTATTTCTGTTTGCTACTGGTCGACTGGCGCTTGATGCGCCCGCCGTCCTGAACAAATACGAAGAGGTCCCCTATACCGATCCCCTACCGCAGGCGCTGGTGCTGACGGCCATCGTGATCTCGTTCGGGATGACCGCGGTAATCGTGATGATCTCACTCTCTGCCTATCTGTCCTCGAAAGATGACCATATCGATATGAAAGCCCATGACAGCGTGGACGCGCAGGGAGAAGACGCATGAACCACTGGATCGTTGCGCCGATCGTTCTGCCCGCGATCCTGGCCCCGTTTATCATCATGGTTCTTCGGTATCATCTGGACCTGCAGCGCATCTTCTCAGTTGCTGGTGTGGTGGGTTTGTTGGGCATTGCCCTGACCATCACGGCGCAGGCGGCGGGTGGCGACATTCAGGTCTATGAGCTGGGCGACTGGCCCGCACCGTTCGGCATCGTGATGGTGTTGGACCGCCTATCTGCCATGATGGTCCTTCTTACGGCCATATTGGCCTTGCCCATTGTACTTTATGCAATTGCGTCCGGTTGGGACGACCGAGGTAAGCATTTCCACGCGCTGTTCCACTTTCAGCTCATGGGGGTCTGTGGCGCCTTCCTGACCGGCGACGCCTTCAACCTGTTTGTTTTCTTCGAAGTTCTGCTGATCGCGTCTTACGGCCTAATGACGCATGGCGGCGGCTCAGTGCGCTTGAAAGCTGGGGTTCAATATGTCGCCTATAACTTGATTGGCTCGACACTGTTCTTGTTTGCACTGGGTACACTCTATGCGGTGACTGGTACGCTGAACATGGCAGACATGGCAGTGCGCGTAGCGGAACTGCCTGCCGATGATACGGCCTTGCTGCGTGTCGGTGCGGTTCTGTTGCTTTTGGTGTTCTGTATCAAGGCCGCCGTTCTGCCGCTGCATTTCTGGCTGCCGGCCAGTTATGCGAACGCACCGCTTCCAGTGGCCGCTCTGTTTGCGATCATGACCAAGGTTGGCGCCTATTCGATCTTGCGGATGTACACGCTGAGCTTCGGCCCCGAGGTGGAGGTGACGCAGGGCCTTGTCGGTGCCTGGTTGCAACCTGCCGCGCTGGTGACGCTGGCGGTTGGCGCAATCGGCATCCTTGGCTCACAACATATTGCTCGTATGGTGGCGTTCTGTGCCATAGCCTCCATGGGCACTCTGCTGATTGCAATTTCGCTATTCACGGAAACCGCCACCGCAGCAGCGCTCTACTACATCTATCACTCGACACTTGCGACCGCGCTGCTGTTCCTGGTGGCCGATCTGGTAATGGAGCGCCGGGGCGGCAAAATATCCCCCACCCCGCCGATGCCGCAAAGCGGGTTGATCTCGGCCCTGTTCTTTGTCGGAGCAATCGCCTTGGCCGGTATGCCGCCGCTATCAGGCTTTATTGGCAAGCTGTTGGTATTGGATGCGGCGCGCGATGCGCCGGATGTCTTTGTGGTCTGGGCTGTGATTTTGATAGGGTCTTTCGTTACAATCGTCGGCCTGGCGCGCGCCGGTACTTTGATCTTCTGGAAAAGCCACGCAGCCGAGTACAACCCCGCACCAGAAGATGAAGACGAAGAAACCCCCGCCTTGCCCGCGCCCGAGCCGAATCCCGGCCTCGCATTCACGGCAATCTTCGGCGCCGTGCTGGGCCTTGTCATGCTGACCCTGTTCGCAGGCCCTGCGCTCAACTACGCTGGTAAAACGGCCGAACAGCTGTTCACTCCTGAAGACTACATCTCGGCCGTTCTGGGAGGAGAAGAATGATGAGACTTCTGCACCGGATTTTTCCGCACCCCCACCTGACCTTCCTTTTGACGGTGGTTTGGATATTGCTGGCGAACAAACCCTCGCTGAACTCTTTGGTCTTTGGTCTGATCCTTGGGATCATTATCCCTTTCATCACTCAGCCGTACTGGCCAGACCGCCCAAAGCTGCGCAACTGGCCCAAGGTGGTTGAATATATGCTGGTGGTCCTGCTGGATATCGTGATCGCAAACATCACGGTTGCCCGGATCATCCTGTTCAAACGCGATGCCGACCGGCAGCCCAATTGGGTTTCTATTCCGTTGGAACTGCGCACACCCGAGGCGATTACGGTGCTGGCTGGCACCATCACCATGACCCCCGGCACGGTCAGCTGCGATCTGTCCGCGCAGGGGCATTGCCTTTTGGTTCACTGCCTGGACGCACCCAACGTGGATGAGGTGCGCGACCAGATCAAACAGCGTTATGAACGCCGCCTGAAGGAGATTTTCGAATGATCGAAGTTGCGATCTGGTTTGCCTTCGCCTGTTTTGGGGCGGCCATCATGCTGTGCCTCTATCGGATCATATCGGCGGAAGGGGTCGGAACCCGTGTTCTGGCGCTGGATACGATGGTGATCAACACCATCGCGCTGATGATCCTTTATGGTCTGGCACTGGGAACCGAGATATTCTTCGAGGCCGCCATGATCATCGCCATGCTCGGATTTGTTTCAACCGTGGCCTATGCGCGCTTTATGCTGCGCGGCAACATCATCGAGTGAGGGCGACATGACATTCCTCATAGAACTAGTGATCTCCTTCTTTCTGATCGTCTCGGGCATTTTCGGCTTTGTCGGCTCTTTCGGAATGATTAAGCTGAAAGACCCGATGTCCCGCCTGCACGCGCCCACCAAGGCGACCACGCTGGGTGTGGGTGGCGTGTTGCTGGCGTCGATCTGCCACTCGGTCCTGTTAGAGGGCATGCTGTCGCTGCACGAATTGCTGATCACCCTGTTCCTGTTCCTGACGGCTCCGATCACGGCACTGTTCATTGCCAAATGGCATATTCACCGCCATGAAAAGCCCAGCGATCTGCCAGACGCGGGCGAGGATGAACTTTGGGCCACCCACGCGGTCGAACAGGTCGAAGACGTACCTGCCCACACCAAGACCTGAGTTCCATGCACCACTCTCCGCTGCCCCTGACCCGCGATCTGGTTCTGATTGGTGGCGGTCATACCCATGCATTGGTACTGCGGAAATGGGGCATGAACCCCCTGCCCGGCGCGCGGGTCACGGTGATTAACCCCGGCGCCACTGCACCTTATTCCGGCATGCTGCCCGGCTTTGTCGCCGGGCATTACAATCGGTCAGAACTGGACATTGATCTGGTGCGGCTGGCGCGGTTCGCCGGAGCGCGTGTTATCCTCGGCCCAGTGGAAGGCATCGACATAGGCGCGCGCCGTGTTCAAGTACCGGGCCGTCCCCCGGTGTCGTTCGACGTGGCTTCGGTCAACGTCGGGATCACGTCCGACATGCCCGCCCTGCCGGGCTTTGCCGAACACGCAGTCCCAGCCAAACCGCTGGGGCTGTTCGCATCGCGATGGGCAGAGTATCTGGCGGGTACCAACCCTGCCTCGGTCGCCGTGATCGGCGGCGGTGTTGCGGGGGTTGAACTGGTTATGGCGATGGCTCATGCCCTGCGCGCCAAGGGCCGCAGCGCGCAGGTGACGTTGGTCGACAATGCCTCGGCCCTGACCGCGACCGGAGACAAAGCCGCTTCCACCATCCGCCGGGCGATGGCCGATCTTGGTATTGAGCTAATCGAACACGCCACTATTTCGCGCGTTGAAAGAGATCATATAGTTCTGGACGACGGACGCGAAATCCCGGCTACCTTCGTGACCGGAGCTGCCGGTGCCCGCCCCTATGAGTGGATCGCAAATACCGGGCTTGATCTGCAGGATGGCTACATCCGCGTGAACGGTTTCCTGCAATCCAGCGAACCGGCGATTTTTGCCGCCGGGGACTGCGCGCATTTGACTGAGAATCCCAGGCCCAAGGCCGGGGTCTATGCTGTGCGTGAAGCGCCGGTTCTGTTCAACAACCTGCGGGCCGCGTTAGGCGCGGGGCGAATGCGGCGATATCAGCCGCAGAAAGACTATCTGAAGCTAATATCCCTAGGTGGAAAATCCGCACTGGCCGAACGCCTAGGCACCTCATTTAGCGGGCCATTGATGTGGAAATGGAAAAACCACATCGACCAGAGCTTTATGAACAAATTCCGCGACCTGCCTGAAATGGCGCGCGCCTCTTTGCCACGCAATCACGCAGCCGGGATGCTGGCGGCATTGGGTAAGAAACCCATGTGCGGAGGCTGTGGGGCCAAGATCGGGCGCGGCGCACTACAAGCTGCGCTGGCCGATTTACCTGCGCCGGAGCGAGCCGACATCACCCCTCTGCCCGGTGACGATGCCGCCCTGCTGACCACTGGCGGCTTGCGTCAGGTGATGACATCGGACCACTTGCGCGGCTTCACCAATGACCCCGCGCTGATGACCCGGATCGCGGCTGTGCACGCATTGGGAGATATCTGGGCCATGGGGGCGACCCCGCAGGCAGCGACCGCGTCGATCATACTGCCGCGCATGTCGCCCGAATTACAGCACCGCACGATGGCCGAAATCATGGCCATCGCGACCGAGGTCATCCGCGCGGCAGGTGCTGAGATTGTCGGCGGCCACAGCTCGATGGGTGATGAGATGACCATCGGTTTCACCCTGACCGGCCTTTGTGACCAAGATCCGATCACATTGTCGGGCGGGCGCCCAGGGGATGCGCTGATCCTCACCAAACCGCTGGGCAGCGGCGTGCTGATGGCAGCGGAAATGGCAGGTCGGGCTAAAGGGCAATGGATCGCCGAAGCGTTCCGTCAGATGGTTCAACCTCAGAACGAAGCGTCTCGTATTCTTGCCAAAGCTCATGCGATGACAGACGTGACAGGCTTTGGTCTGGCCGGACATCTACTTGGGATGTGTGAGGCTTCGGACTGCGGCGCGTTGCTGGACCTGGACGCAGTACCGTTAATGATTGGCGCGCAAGAGTTGAGCGTTCAGGGCATACGTTCAACGATATTCGACGACAATCGCTCCGTCGTTCCAGAGATACCAGTTGGCGGCAAAGCTGATCTTCTGTTCGATCCGCAAACCGCCGGAGGGTTGTTGGCGGCTGCAGCTCCTGTTCATGCGCAAGGTCTGTGCGACCAGCTAAGACACGCGGGCTACCCTGCCGTCATCATTGGTCACCTGACCGACACTCCCCGCTTGCGCCTTCAAAGTTGATCCAGAATTTTTTCCACCCGCGCGGCCATCGCATTAAGCCCAGCGGTATTCAGTGCCGATGCCTCGACACGTGCCACAACATCGGCCGAACACGCGCGGCGGGATTTGGCGTAGGACGGGTCGTAATGTTGTTCCATCAAAGCGCGCGTCAGCGTCTGTTTGTCCCCAGCCTCGATCAGAGAGAGCCAACCATCAACCACCTCATGCCCCCTGTGCGCTCGTAACGGAGACAGGCGGTCGCGCAACCGCTCTGCGTCTGAAAGGATGTCGTCATAGGCACCAACCAGATAGTCAGTGCGGGCTTCGATTGAGGCTGAAATCTGAATGCGGGGTGCGGCGCGCAACGCGGCCCAAAGGCTCGGTGGCAGGATCAGCGTACCGATCTTGGACGACTCTGCCTCAACCACCACCGTGCGGGCCGGGTCAAACCTGCACAATGCGGCGGCCAAAGCGGATTCGAATGCTTTCTGGCTGGGTTGTCCGCCCGGCATCTCGCCCAACAGCGATCCCCGATGGTTGGCCAGCCCCTCGAGATCCAACACCTGAACGCCGCGCGAATTAAGATTAGTCAGCAGGTCGGTCTTGGCCGTGCCTGTATAGCCGTCCAAGGCAACCAGCCTATGTGGCAAGGGATCGTCATAGAGGAACCCGTTCACCAGACGGCGGTAGGTGCGATATCCGCCATCCACCACCTCGGCACGCCAACCAATCTGCTGCAACATCCAGGTAAACGACCCCGACCGCTGCCCACCTCTCCAGCAATAGACCAGCGGTTTCCATCCGCCCTCATGATGCGACAGGCTGTGTTCGATGTGATTGGCCGCATTACGGAACACCAGCGCCGCACCCAGCTTTCGGGCCAGAAAGGGGCTTTTCTGGACGTAGATAGTGCCAATCTCAGCACGCTCGTCATTGTCCAAAACCGGCAGGTTTATGGCTCCGGGCAGATGATCCTCGACATATTCCGCCGGGCTGCGCACATCGATCACGGTGTCGAAGTCATGTGCAAAAAGGCTGGGCAGATCAGTGAAACTTAAGGCCATGCCAATGGTCTATCCTGCGGTTTAATCGTTGAAAAGATGCCTTTAGGCCGGAATAGGCACGATCAGGTCCGATCCGCTGGCCCGGTTCGAATTCACTGCGGGATCAACGCGGTGATAGTCCAACACCCCTTCGGCACCAGGCTGCATCAGACGCGCCGCACCCTTGCCTGCTTCACCCAACCAAAGTGGCCAGTCATCTGGCTCCAATATCAGAGGCATCCGGTGGTGAATGGCGCTGAGGCGCCGGTTGGCGGACGTTGTCACGATAGCACAAGTGCCTTGTCGAACCTCTTCTGCGCCCCAATCCTGCCAAACCCCGGCAAAGGTAATTGGGGCACCATCCTTGCGGTGGATGTACCAGGGCAAGCGAGTGCCCTGTTCACTCTTGGTCCACTCATAGAAACCGGTCGCCACGATCAGGCACCGACGCTCGCGACATGCGGCGCGAAAAGCGGGTTTTTCAGCCAGAGTTTCAGCCCTTGCATTGATCAGTAGCGGACCTGCGGTTTCAGTCTTGTACCAATGCGGTAAAAACCCCCAGCGCAGCGGGTCCAGTGTGCGCCCTGCCTCTCCCCCCCGCACAACATGCACCTTATTGGTCGGACATACGTTGAAATTCGGCACTGACGGCAGTGTGTTCGCAGGCCGCGCAGAAAACAGCTGTGCCATCGCATCGTTGGGAAGAGTTATTGCAAACCGTCCGCACATAGGTAATGAACCATCATTAATCGTTTTATACAGGCACAGGGTGTCACGGGGTCACATGCAAAATCAAACAGCGAAAACCCTTAAAGGCAAGGCGGTGGCGGCTTTAGAAGCTGGCAAACTGCAGCAAGCGCTGAAGAAGGCGCAGCTTGGCGTCAAGAAATTCCCCAAGGAGTCAGATTTCCACGCGATTTCGGGCTTTGTACTGACAGAGCTGAAGCAGTACAAAAAATCCATCCCCCATTTCGTTGAAGCATCCCGGATGAAGCCGGAGGATCCGCAATTCGTGGAGAACCTTGCCAATGCTTTGATGCAAACCGGACAGATTCCCAAAGCATTGGAATACACCGAACAAAAGCTGGAACAGTTTCCTAACAACAAAGAACTGACCCGTGTTCTGGATGAAATCCACCTTAAGGGCAGCAACTGGCGCTCGATCATCGAACATGCGACCCGCAAGCTTGAGGCGGATCCCAGTAATGTCGACCTTCTGTCGAAACGATCCCAAGCCTTTTCAAAAATCGGGTTTGTCGACGATCACTCACGCGATCTCGCCCGTGCATATGAGTTGGCTCCAGACAATTTGAAGATCGCATTCCAGAAGTCCGTGAACCTGCACCAAAGCGGCGACAAGAAAGGATCAAAAGAAATCCTTCAGCGCATTCTGGCTGAAGTCCCCGAACATCCAGCAGCCCTTCTGCAAATGTCCACAATGGTCTCTAGCGAGGACGCTCCTGAACTGCTGGAGGCGGTCGAGGCCGCTATCTTACTCAAAGACCATGACAACCTGGAACTGGAGTTCGCCAAAGCGCAATTGATCTCAAAAATCGAAGATTTGGCGGCAGCTATGCCGCAGTTCTTGCGCGCCAATGCGATACAACACGATAGCAACCCCTATGACGCAGCCGTGGAAGAGGAAAAACTGAGCCGGATCACCGGTCTGTTCCCTGTCGGAACAGAGATGCCGACTTCCGAACTAAGCGAATCGCCGACTCCGATCTTCGTTTTGGGTCAACCTCGTTCTGGCACTACCCTGATGGAGATGATGCTGAGCTCGGCCCCGGATATCGCTGGCTGCGGTGAACTAATGCTAGGGGCCGACCTGTCGCGACAATTTGAAAAGGACGAAAAACGCTTCAAAGAAGCAGAGGCCGCGAAATTCGCAAAACAGTTTCGCAAGCTGATGCCACCGATCCCCGAAGGGTCGGTCGCTTTTGTCGATAAGATGCCGCACAACTATCAGCGTGTCGGCTTCCTGTTGGCGGCCTTCCCCAATGCGAAAGTGATCAACATGCTGCGCGACCCGCGCGATGTCGGGCTGTCCAAGTGGATCAGACGATTCCCTGCAGGCGGGATGCGTTATGCTTCGAACCTCAAATCCATTGCTCATTCAGCGAATATGTACCGCCGCTACATGGCCCATTGGGATGCAGTGGCCGGAGACCGAATTCTGACAGTACCGTACGAAAAACTGGTGGCTGACCCGAAAACCTACAGCCAAAAAGTTGCTACGTTCTGCGATATCCAGTGGAACGAAACCATGATGCACCCAGAAAAAAATACCAAGCAGGTCAGAACGGCCAGTATCGACCAGGTCCGCAACAAGATTTCAACCAAATCCATTGGTGGATGGCAGAGTGTCTCGGAACACCTGCAACCCATGCTGGACGGCTTTGATCCGACACTCTGGCCCGAATACGATTTGGGTTAACCCAGAAAAAACAAAGGCCGCATCACATGATGCGGCCTTTTTACTTTCTGACCTAGCAGATTCATTTCTGCTTAATACGGCCATCCAGATATGGTTGATACGGTGCATTTTCAGCCAGGTATTCCGCCGTCACATCAGCCAAATCTGGTCCGAAGTCATAGGCATTTTTGTCGTCACCTTCGAACATGCTGTACCCGTCGCCGCCATTGCGGACATAGTTGTTGGTCACCACCAGATAGGTCGCTGCCCGGTCGATCGGAACAAATCCATCTCCATCGGCAACCATGACCTCGGTGACGCGCCCTTCATTCGGTGAAATGGATGGGTCCCAAGTGAAGGTCAGCCCTGCGATCTGCGGGAACCGACCCTTCACATCTTCGACCTGACTGACACCGTTTTCAAGCGCGTCGATCACGCCTTGACCGCTAATCTCAAAGGTCGACAGCGTGTTCTGGAAAGGAAGCACCGTCAGCACCTCACCCATAGTGACGTCGCCCGGATCAATCGAGGCACGCAATCCACCCGAGTTTGCGATGGCGATTTGAACACCCTGATCTGCAACCCGCGCCAACATGGCATCGGCGACCAGATTGCCCATTTCGCATTCCTGCATCCTGCAGACCGAGCGGTCTCCTTCGATTGCGTCAGCCGCGCTCGCCACCACCTTGTTACGGATTTCCTCTAACGGTACGGCCAGTTCCGCGATACGATCCAAGGCAGCCTGATCCTCGGTCACGGTATTGTCCATGATCAGCGGCTCGCCTACCGCTTCGACGACATTTCCCTCATCGTCAAAGGTAACGTTCAACTCCCCTAAAAACTTGCCATAAGCATAGGCTTGCACGATCTGAACACCATTGACCACGGTCGGGTATGGACCTGCAGCCTTGTCGGAAACATTCGACAGGTAAGTGTTCGAATGGCCGCCAACGATCACGTCTACACCATTGGTTTCCTGCGCCACGCGCTGATCGACACCATAGCCTGAATGGCTAAGTACGATGATTTTGTTCACGCCCTCTGCCGCTAACCTGTCAACCTCGGCCTGTACTGCCGGAACCGGGTCAGAGAAGGTGATATTGGGGCCCGGCGAGGCAAGATCATGCGTATCTTCGGGCGTCAGGCCGATCAGGCCGATCTGTTCCCCACCCACTTCAATGACGGTCGATTTCTTGATCTTGTCGGTCAGCAGTTCTTCGTCGCGGATATCCGCGTTCGACATCAGTACCGGAAAATCGACCGAGTCGATAAAGCCGCGCAGCACTTCGGGGCCGTCGTCGAATTCGTGGTTGCCCACAGTCATCGCGTCATAACCCAGCTTATTCATGAACTCGGCTGCGACCTTGCCCTTGTAGTAAGTGTAAAACAGCGAGCCCTGAAACTGATCCCCGCCATCCACAAGAATCGAATTTTCCGACCGCTCCCGCGCCTCGTTCACTGCTGTAACAAGACGGGCCGATCCGCCGAAACATTTACCTTCGGCCTGATCTTCCTCGTCACAGGCGCTGTCGTATTTGTTAATCGGCTCAAAACGCGCGTGGAAATCATTTGTGTGCAAAATGGTCAGCTTATATTCGGCGCTAGCTATACCGGCGGTCAGGCCCAGCACCGCCGCTGACGCCAGAAAACGGGTCAACATCTTTATACTCCCTTTTATTTGATTGGTGTGATGGTGCGCTCGCCAACAGGAAGAGTCAAAGGGGGAAATCCGTCTTGATTCTACCCGTCACGCGGGGCATCAGAGCCTTATGCTGATTTACAAGATTTTCCGAGCCAATGAGTGGGCCGCGCTACAGGATCAGGGTGCTTCTGACGGTGCCCCGATTGATGTTTCCGACGGCTATGTTCATTTCTCGACCGCCGAACAAGCGACCGAGACTGCAGCCAAACACTTTGCCGGGGTCGAAGGGCTGATCCTGCTGGCCTGCGACACCGAAGCTATGGGCGATGATCTGAAATGGGAGGTTTCGCGCGGTGGAGCCCTGTTCCCCCATCTCTATCGTCAGATCCGCATGACCGATGTGGTATGGTCCCTCCCCTTGCCCTTTGACGGTGTGGCGCACAAGTTTCCCGAGGAAATAGAATGACCGCATTCGTCGACCCCGAGCGCACCCAGTTTGAAGCGTTCAAGGCGCTGGACCGTGATCACCCAATCGAAATGCTGAATCTGGTGAAATTTCGTGCCAAGGCTAAATACCCCGCAGATCATGAACTGGCCGGGGCGGGCCTGACCGGTGCGCAAGCGTATCGCAACTACGGCGCAGAAACGGCGCCGATCATCGCACGGCTGGGCGCATCGATCCTGTGGCGCGGTGCGTATCAGACCACACTGATTGGCCCGCAGAATGAGGACTGGGATGAGGTTTTCGTCGCCCGTTATCCAACCGCACATGCATTCTTGGAAATGGTGACGGACCCGGCCTATCAAGCTGCGGTTATTCACCGGCAGGCGGCGGTTGAAACCTCGCGCCTGATCCGCTGCACACCAACCAAAAGCGGAGAGGCTTTCGGATGAAACTGACTGAAAAACTTGGGCTTGCCATCCTGCACAAGATGGATCCTGAAACCGCCCACGGCATGTCGATCAAGGCGTTGAAGGCCGGTCTGGCCCCAATGCCGGGGCCGGTGACGTCGCCTCGACTAAAGACACAGGTGGCTGGAATTGACCTGCCCAACCCGGTCGGGCTGGCTGCAGGGTTTGACAAGAACGGAGAAGTCCTGACACCGCTGTCGCGCACCGGCTCTGGCTTTGTCGAAGTTGGCGCCGTCACCCCGCGCCCGCAGCCCGGCAACCCCAAGCCTCGCTTGTTCCGCCTGACCGAGGACAAGGCCGCAATCAACCGCTTTGGCTTCAACAACGAAGGCATGGAGGCCATGGCCCGCCGTCTGGCCGACCGGCCCAAAAACGCCGTGATCGGCCTGAACCTCGGAGCAAACAAGGACAGTGATGATCGCTCTGGAGATTTCGCCAAGGTACTGACGCACTGCGCAGCGCATCTGGATTTCGCCACGGTCAATGTTTCCTCGCCCAACACCGAAAAGCTGCGGGATTTACAGGGCAAGGCCGCGCTGAGCGCTCTGCTTGGTGGTGTGATCGAAGCACGCAATGAATTGACGCGTCCGATTCCGATTTTCCTGAAAATCGCCCCCGACCTGACCGAAGCCGAGCTGCAGGACATCGCCGATGTGGCGCAAGAGACTGGCGTTGATGCAGTGATCGCCACCAACACAACCCTATCCCGCGACGGGTTACGCAGCAGTCACAAGGACGAAACGGGTGGCTTGTCAGGAGCGCCGCTGTTCGAGAAATCAACCCGTGTTGTGGCGCGTCTGAGCCAACTGACCGAAGGAAATATCCCTCTGATCGGAGTCGGCGGTATCAGCAGCGCTGAGCAGGCCTATGCCAAAATCTGTGCAGGGGCATCCGCCGTTCAGCTTTATACGGCGCTCGTCTATGGCGGCATTTCTCTGGTGGCGGAAATTGCCAAAGGTCTGGATGAATTGCTGGCGCGGGATGGGTTCAACTCGGTCGCGCAAGCCATTGGAAGCAAACGAAAGGATTGGCTGTGATCAAGTATTGGCACAACCCGCGCTGTTCGAAATCCCGCGCCGGGCTCGCGCTGCTGGAAGAAAAAGGCGCCCAGATCGAGGTTCGCAAATACTTGGAAGACGCACCAACGGCCGAAGAAATCCGTGCCGTTCTCGGCATGCTGGGCATCGAACCCATCGCCATGATGCGTACTGGCGAGAAGCAGTTCAAGGAACTGGGTCTGACCAAAACGACCCCCGGCGATGACCTGATCGCCGCTATGGCCAAGAACCCGATCCTGATCGAACGCCCCCTAGCCATTGGGGGTGACAAGGCGGCTATCGGACGCCCACCCGAGAATCTGTTGGCGCTGCTTTAGGCTACCTGCGCCTCAAGCTTGGGATAACGCCAGCCCATGGTGACGCCGCGCGAGATGTTCAAAACCATCAGCGCGGCCCACAGGCCGTGATTGCCCAACGTCGGCACTAGAATGAACAGCGCCACCACGTAGATCGCAACCGACTGGACCATCGCATTGCGCATGGCGCTGGTCCAAGTGGCGCCGATGTAGATACCGTCGAACATCCAGCTGGCCACACCAATCGCCGGGGCCAGCGCGGCCCAGATCAAATACTCTCGTGCTGCGATCCGCACTTCGGGCGAGGTAGACATCAGATCGATCAATGCTGGTCCGGCAAAGTAGAACACGACGCCCAGAAGAAACGCGCCCCCTACGCCCCATTGAGATGCCATGATCGACGCGCGCCGCACCTGATATCGATCCCGCGCACCTACAGCGCTGCCCACCAGCGCCTCGGCAGAAAAGGCAAAACCGTCCAAGGCAAAGGCGGTAATCTCAAGGAATTGCAGCAGCACCTGATTGGCGGCTAGGTTCACGTCCCCCAGATCGGAGCCCACGAACAGAAACGTGGCAAACGAGCCTGTCAGCAGAACCGAACGGATCATGATATCCCCGTTCACCTGCATCATCCGGCGCAATCGCGCCGGGTCGAATATCCGTGGCCAGTCCCGCCACTGCCTCCCACCGAATGCATTGCGGCAAAGCCATAGGCCCAGCGCAAGCCCGGTCCATTCAGCAATAAGTGTGGCAATGGCGACGCCTTCTACCCCCCAACCAAGGCCAAGAACAAACCATAGGTCCAGAACGATATTCAGCCCATTCATCCAGACTTGCAGAACGAATACACCACGGGTTCGCTCGATCGCGATCAGCCAGCCTGTCACGGCGTAAAGCGCAATCGTAGCAGGCGCCCCCCAAATACGGATTTGCAAGTAGTCCCGCGTCAGTGCTTCGACCTCTGGGCTGGCAGGCGACAAGGCAAAAGCACCCCAAAACACCCAAACCTGCGTCAGTATAAAGAACAGCCCTGCCGCGCCACCCAGCAGTAGACCACGCATCAGGAGCGCGCCGGTCTCAGCCGTGTCCCCGGCCCCGCGCGCCTGCGCGGCCAGACCAGTGGTGCCCATGCGCAGGAAACCGAATATCCAATAGATACTCGCCAGAATGACAGCGCCCATGCCAACGGCCCCAATAGGAGCCGCCTGCCCCATTTGCCCGACCACACCGGTATCAACCGCCCCAAGGATAGGTACGGTGGCGTTGGACAGCACGATCGGAAGCGCAATTTTCAACACCCGTTTATGTGTGAGGGGTGCCGAGGCGTTTTCCATACTGATTTACCCGGCCTCTGACTTGTTTTGCGGCATCAGAAAATGCCCTGTCGCCTGCGCAATCGGACGGGCATGATTGTCCTGCCACGCCTCGACCCGGACCGAGGCATACCGCCGACCGGACCGGCTGACAAAGGCGCGGGCATAGGCATCACGCGGCAACCCTGAACGCAGGTAATCAACAGTGAAATCGACAGTCTTGGGAAATCTCACCGCATCTGCCTTAATCAGTTCTTCCGCATCTATTTCACCGCTTTCGATACGGGGAAAGAAATACTCCCAACTCAGTGTGATGACAGCAGTGACTTCAAGAAAAGCCGCCGTCACCCCACCGTGTAGCGCTGGAAGCAGAGGGTTTCCGATCAGCTTGTCATCAAAGTTCAGCACACCGGTCAGCTCATCCCCGCGACGGTCGAAGGTGATGTTAAGGAACCGGATGTATGGAACACCCTCGACAATCGCGTTCAGGGCCGCATCGCGACGCTGTTTGACGACCTGCATGGGTTCGGGACGAGGACGCGCCATTACAGACCCTCCACAGTGAATGCGCCCGAGGCGGTTGCCACCAGAAGGTCCTGATCTTCATCCATCGCGGTTGCCCGCACGAAGGCAACGTTGCGGGTGATGTGATAGCAGGTCGCGCGTGCGGTGATGCTCTGCCCAGGTGTTGCCGCGCGCATATAGTCGATCCGCAGGTCGATGGTCGCTGTACCGCCGGGGGCAGACGGGTGGCTCATGACCGCCGCACCACAGCAGGTATCCAGAGCGGTGAAAACTGCCCCTCCGTGAATAACACCGGTTCGGGGGTCGCCAACCAGTTCAGTGTTGTAAGGCATTGTTATTGCAGCCTCACCATCGCCGATTGTCGTAAGCTCCAGCTCAAGTGCCCTGGCGTGGGGGATCGCTTCGATGAAGCGGCGTGCTATCGCAACTTTGTCGACCATGTCTTTCTGTCCCTTCGGTTTCATCCTTTATGAGCCCGCGTTTCGCAAAAGAGCAAGCCCACCTGTTGCGCTTGCCGCAACGACGCCCTAATTTGCCATCGAGGAGACCGCAAATGACCGACAACCGTTTGTCATTAAACGAGATGTGCGAAGAGTTCGGCGTAACCAAGCGCACCCTGCGTTATTACGAGTATATCGAACTGCTGCAGCCTGAGCGTGAAGGCCGCACCCGCCACTATGGGCCGCGTGAATGCGCACGGATGAAATTGATCATGCGCGGACGACTGTTTGGATTCTCGCTGGAAGAGATTCGCCAGTGGCTGTTGATCTACGAAGATCAAGGCGATCAGGCCCAGATGGCCGAGTTCATCAAACTGGCCGACCGGCAGTTGCCGGAACTGCAAAAACAACGGCAGCAGTTGGATGAGGCGATGGACGAGCTCCGGCGCCTGCGCGACCAGACGGCAAAATCTTTGGGCTGACCCCATCAGCGTTAATCCATTCTGTCTGTATTCGAATTTAGCCGGGTCTCTGGGCTCTGCCCTCCGTACCTATTCTGCTACACCCCACTCTTGCATCGAAATTCCGTTACGTAACGCCCGAATTTTCGAGCAATCCGCACCTTGACGCGAGAGGGCGCTACGTCAACTTTCAAAGTGACGTAGCGTTTGCATTACGTGAACGTCATCTACGTGTTGAAACGTGCGCATCGACTGCGCAACTGACTTTGATAGACGCCAGTGACGAGAGTGCTGAAACCATGACCGAAGACCTGATGACCATACGCGAAATGTGCGAGACCTACGAAGTCACGCCACGCACATTGCGGTTTTACGAGGCCAAGGAACTTTTGTTTCCGATCCGCGAGGGCCAGAAACGCCTGTTCACCAAACGTGACCGGGCGCGACTGAAATTGATCCTTCGCGGTAAACGTTTCGGCTTTAGCTTGGAAGAAATCCGGCAGCTGCTGGATCTGTACCACGTAGGCGACCAGCAAATGACCCAGATGACCCGCACGATTGAAATCGCACGCGAACGTCTGGGAGATATGGAAGCCCGCCGAGAGGAGCTAACTCAGGCCATTGACGATCTGAAAGAACAGTTGCGCTGGGGCGAAAAAGTCATCGCCTCGATGAAAAACGAGAAAAAGGCCGCCGAATAATCCCGCCGGCCCAATCCCCGGACATCTGAATTTAAGGGAGCTTCAAATGCCCGTTTACAACGCGCCTACCAAAGACACTCAGTTCATTCTGCATGATGTGCTGAAAATTTCGGAATCCGATATTCCGGGGTACAGCGAACTGGAGGCCGAGTTTACCGGCGCCGTTCTAGAAGAGGCTGGCAAGGTTGCCACCAACCTTCTGCATCCGCTGAACGTGGTCGGAGACATCGAGGGGTGCCGTCTGGAAAACGGTATTGTTTACACACCCACAGGATTCAAGGAAGCTTTCGAGCAGATGAAAGAAGGGGGCTGGACCGGCCTCGACATGCCAGAAGAGTATGGCGGCCAGAACATGCCCTACGTCATTGGCACGGCTGTTGGCGAGATGTTCTCGGGCGCAAACCAGGCCTTCACCATGTATCAGGGCCTGACACATGGTGCGGCCTCGGCAATTCTGGCGCATGGGTCGGACGAGCAAAAGAACAAGTACCTGCCGAACATGGTCAGCTGTGAATGGACCGGCACCATGAACCTGACCGAACCGCATTGCGGTACCGATCTGGGCCTGATGCGCACCAAGGCGGAACCGCAGGGCGACGGCAGCTATAAGATTTCCGGTCAGAAGATCTTTATCTCGGCGGGCGATCACGACATGGCCGACAACATCATTCATTTGGTGCTGGCTAAAATCCCCGGCGGCCCCGAAGGCATCAAGGGCGTGTCGCTGTTCATCGTGCCCAAGTTCATCGTCAACGAAGACGGCAGCTTGGGTGAGCGCAACGGCGTCTCAGTCGGCAAGATCGAAGAGAAGATGGGCATCCACGGCAACTCGACCTGCGTCATGAACTATGACGAGGCGACCGGCTGGCTGCTGGGAGAAGAGCACAAAGGCATGCGCGCCATGTTCACCATGATGAACGAAGCGCGACTGGGTGTTGGGATGCAGGGTCTGTCGCAGGCCGAAGCCGCATTCCAGAACGCCTTGGAATATGCCAAGGATCGCCTGCAGGGTCGCGACGTGACCGGCGTGAAGAACCCCGATGGCCCGGCTGATCCGCTGATCGTGCACCCAGATATCCGTCGTAACCTGATGGATCAGAAAAGCTTCACCGAAGGCGCACGCGCGTTCATCCTGTGGGGTGCGACTATGATCGACAAGGCGCACCGCTCGGGCGACAAGGATGCGGACGGGCTGATCTCGCTGCTAACCCCGGTCATCAAGGGCTTTCTGACCGATCAGGGTTACGACATGACCGTTCAGGCGCAGCAGGTCTATGGTGGCCACGGCTACATCGAGGAATGGGGCATGTCGCAATACACCCGCGACGCCCGCATCGCGATGATCTACGAAGGTGCGAACGGCGTGCAGGCGCTGGACCTTGTCGGTCGCAAACTGGCGCAGGATGGCGGCAAGCACGTCATGGCCTTCTTCGACATGGTCAAAACGTTCTGCAAGGAAAACGGCGGCAAGGACGAAGCCTATGACAAAGCCTTCATCGAACCGCTAAAAGCCGCGTCGAAAGACCTGCAGGCCGCTGGCATGTACTTCATGCAAGAAGGCATGAAGAACCCGAACAACGCCCTGTCCGGTTCCTATGACTTCATGCACATGTTCGGTCAGGTCTGCCTGGGCCTGATGTGGGCGCAGATGGCCAAGGCCGCACAAGATGCGCTGGACGGTGGGGCCTCGGACAAAGAGTTCTACGAGACCAAGATCAACACCGGCCGCTTCTATATGGCCCGCCGCCTACCCGCGACGAGCATGCATCTAGCGCGCATCCAGTCAGGTGCGGAAACGGTCATGGCGCTGGAGGCCGCCAATTTCTGATCTCAAACCGGTTCCGGGGCACTGCCTCGGAGCCGGACATTCAAGGGAGAGACAATGCCCAAACGATTTCGCCTGACCCGCCGCTTTCCAGTCGCCATGACAGAGGAAGGCTATCGCAAGCTCCGTAGCTTTGCGCATGAGGCTGGTCTGGACGAAGGTGAGGCGTTGTCCTTCCTGTTCGAGAATTTCAACAGCGTTACAGATGAGGAGAAACTGACTCGCCGGTTACGGACCTTTAATTCCGAGCTTGAGGCGCGCAAGAGATGAACCGGTATTGTAATCCGCCGTTGCCTAAAGCCTCGAGGCCAGATGCCTCCGGCGGGAGTATTTTTGAAAAGATGAAATCGGGGCGCGTCCCTGCCACCGGGCGCACTCGCCATCAGGACAGGGACGACTTCACCTTTTGCGGTCATCGGCTCTCCAGCCTGTACCGCAGCACAACCTAAACAAAACATGGTTGATCAAAGGTAAATGTCGTCTCTTCATCTTTTCAAAAATACTCAACTCCATCCTATCCACGTGCGCCACGGGAGGGGCGAACGCATGACCATTAAACTGCACTGTTTCGGCGAAAGCGGGAATTCCTACAAGGCTGCACTGGCGCTGGAAATGTCCGGGCTGGATTGGGAGCCGGTCTTTGTAGATTTCTTCAATGGTATTACGCGCAGCCCTGAGTTCCGCTCGGCAGTCAACGTGATGGGCGAAGCGCCTTTCATGATCGATGGTGAATTTCAAACCTCCCAGTCTGGTGCCATTCAGGCCTACGTCACCGAGAAATCGGGTAAATTCGGTGGCAAGGATCTCGACGAAAACTATGAGATTTTGCGCTGGGTGCTGTGGGACAACCACAAACTCAGCTCGATGGCGGGGTTGACCCGCTTTCTGATCAACTTCCTGCCTGAAAAACACCGCAACCCGGATGTGATCGCCTTTAATCAAGGGCGCCTCAAGGCAGCATACGAGGTCCTCAACTCCCACCTGGATGGGCGCGACTGGATCGTCGGCGACGGCGTGACCAACGCCGATATCAGCTGCTGCGGCTACCTTTATTATCCTGAACCATTCGGCTTTGACCGCGCCGACTGGCCCCATATCGACGCCTGGCTGAGTCGCCTGTCCGAACAGCCCGGCTGGAAACACCCCTATGACCTGATGCCCGGCAAACCGTCGGATCGAGCTTAAGGAGAAGACCCATGACCGAAGCTTACATTTATGACGCCCTGCGCACCCCGCGCGGCAAGGGCCGCAAGGATGGCAGCCTGCACGAGGTAACCTCGGTGCGCCTGTCCGCCCTGACCCTGAACGCGATGAAAGAGCGTAACAACCTGGAAGGCCACGCCGTTGAGGATGTGATCTGGGGCAACGTCACGCAGGTGATGGAGCAAGGCGGCTGTCTGGCGCGCTCGGCGGTTTTGGCCTCTGACCTCGACCAGTCGATCCCCGGTCTGGCGATCAACCGCTTCTGTGCTTCGGGCATGGAATCCGTGAACCTAGCCGCGAACCAGGTCAAAGGCGGCGCGGGCGAAGCTTATATCGCTGGCGGTGTTGAGATGATGGGCCGCGTGGCCATGGGCAGCGACGGTGCGGCGATTGCCGTAGACCCGACGTTGGCAATGGACACCTACTTTGTACCGCAGGGCATCTCGGCCGACATTATTGCGACCGAGTATGGGTTCAGCCGCGACGATGCCGATGCACTGGCCGTTGAGTCTCAGAAACGCGCGGCAGAGGCTTGGGAAGACAACCGGTTCGAGAAATCGGTCATCACCATCAAGGACCAGAACGGCCTGACCATTCTGGATCGCGACGAATATATGCGCCCCGGCACCGACATGCAGAGCCTCGGCGCGTTGAACCCGTCCTTCCAGATGATGGGTGAGCAAATGCCCGGCTTCGACAAAGTCGCGATGTTGAAATACCCGCATTTGGAGCGGATCAACCACATCCACCACGCGGGCAACAGCTCGGGCATCGTGGACGGCTCAGCCGCTGTTCTGATCGGCAACAAGGAATTCGGTGAGAAATACGGCCTGAAGCCCCGCGCCCGTATCAAGGCAACCGCCAAGATCGGCACCGATCCGACCATCATGCTGACTGGCCCGGTTCCGGTGACCGAGAAAATCCTGGCCGATAACGGCATGCAGATCAGCGATCTGGACCTGTTCGAAGTGAACGAAGCCTTCGCCTCGGTTGTGCTGCGGTTTCAGCAGGCGTTCGACGTTGATCCGGCGCTGGTCAACGTGAACGGCGGTTCGATCGCGATGGGTCACCCGCTGGGCGCAACCGGTGCGATGATCATCGGCACGCTGCTGGATGAGCTGGAGCGTCAGGACAAGGAAATGGGTCTGGCCACGCTCTGCATCGCGTCCGGTATGGGTGCGGCAACCATTATCGAGCGGGTCTGATGCCCAAGCTGGACCTCTCTCAGATCCCGTTCAAGGGTGGCTCGGCCTATCCTGGAAAACTGGCTGAGGCGACCGCGGGTCGCTTCGTGCAGCGTGTGGGCGATGCGGGCGGGCTCACCCAGTACGGGGTCAACATCGTCCGGCTCGAGCCGCAGGGCATGTCTTCGCTCCGTCATTACCACATGGAGCAGGACGAGTTTGCCATCATGCTCAGCGGCAAATGCGTGCTGGTCGACGACGGTGGTGAGCATGAGATGCTGCCCGGCGATTGCGCCGCATGGCCAGCAGGTGAGGCCAACGGCCACCACCTTGTGAACAAAACCGATGCGCCCGCAACCTTTCTGGTGGTGGGCACTCGGACCCCGACCGAGACCGGCTATTACAGCGACATAGACATGATGGTGAAGGATGACGAGAACGGATTCGCCTTCACCCGCAAGGATGGCAGCCCGCTGACGGCTGACCAGATTGGAGATGACAATGACTGATTTCACTTTGAGCAAAGACGCGGACGGCGTCGCCTTTATTACCTGGGATGCCCAAGGCAAATCCATGAACGTCCTGACCCGCGAGGCCTTTCAGGAGGTCAGCCAACTGATCGATCAGGCCCTGAATGATGATGAGATCAAAGGCGTCGTAATCACCAGCGGCAAAGAAGGCTCGTTCGCTGGTGGCATGGACCTGAACACCCTCGCTACAATCCGTGAGGAAGCAGGTGATGAACCTGCGCAGGCGCTGTTCGATTTCGTCATGGGCGGCCACCACATCCTGCGCAAGATGGAATTGGCGGGCATGGACCCCAAGACCAAGAAGGGCGGCAAGCCGATCGCCTGTGCCATCAACGGCACCTGCGCCGGCATCGGGACCGAGATCGCGCTGGCTTGTCATCACCGCGTCATGACTTCGAACCCCAAGGCCAAGATCGGCCTGCCGGAAATCCTGCTGGGTATCTTCCCCGGCGGTGGCGGCACCATGCGTTTCAGCCGTATGGTGGGCGCAATGGCGGCAGCCCCTGTCCTGCTGGAAGGCAAGATGATGGACCCGAAAAAAGCCAAGGGTGCTCAATTGATCGATGCCCTGGCAGACGATCCGGTTGCTGCGGCCAAGGAATGGGCTCTGAACGCCAAGGACGCCGATCTGGTCAAGCCTTGGGACGCGAAGGGCTACAAAATGCCCGGCGGCGCGCCGTACCACCCCGCTGGTTTCATGACTTTCGTCGGCGCCAACGCGATGGTGAACGGCAAGACCCAAGGCGCCTTCCCGGCGGCCAAGGCGCTGCTGAGCTCGATCTACGAAGGCGCGTTGGTTGATTTCGATACCGCCCTGAAGATCGAGGCGCGCTGGTTCACCAATATTCTGATGAACCCGTCTTCGTCGGCGATGATCCGATCGCTGTTCCTGAACAAGGAAGCGTTGGAGAAGGGCGCGGTCCGTCCGAAGGATGTGCCCGATCAGCGCGTCAAAAAGGTCGGCGTTCTGGGCGCGGGCATGATGGGCGCGGGCATCGCTCTGGTCTCGGCGCAAGCCGGAATGGAGGTTATTCTGATCGACCGTGATCAGGAAGCTGCCGACAAGGGCAAGACCTATAGCGAAAGCTATATGGACAAGGGCATCAAGCGTGGCAAAGCCACGCCTGAGAAGAAAGAGGCCCTGCTGGCCCGCATCACAGCCACCCCCAATCTGGAACATCTGAAAGGCTGCGACCTGATCATCGAGGCTGTCTTCGAAGATCCCGGCGTCAAGGCCGAGATGACCAAAAAGGTCGAGGCAATCATCCCCGAGGATTGCATCTTTGCCTCGAACACCTCGACCCTGCCGATCACCGATCTGGCCAAGGCCAGCGTGCGACCCGAGCAGTTCATCGGTATTCACTTCTTCTCGCCGGTTGAAAAGATGTTCCTGGTCGAGATCATCAAGGGCAAGGAAACCGGCGACCGTGCAGTTGCCAAGGCGCTGGATTATGTGCGTCAGATCAAGAAAACGCCTATCGTGGTTAACGATGCGCGCTTCTTCTACGCCAACCGCTGCATCATCCCGTACATCAACGAAGGTGTCCGGATGATTGCTGAGGGCGTGAACCCGGTGCTGATCGACAACGCCGCACGCCAACTGGGCTTCCCGGTGGGCCCGATCCAGCTGACCGATGAGACCTCGATTGATCTGGGTGCCAAGATTGCCCGTGCGACCAAGGCGGCGATGGGCGATGCCTACCCGGAAAGCCCCTCGGACGATCTAATCTTCTGGATGGAAGAACAGGGCCGTCTGGGTCGTAAATCCAACGCGGGCTTTTTCGACTATGACGAGAAGGGCAAGCGCGTCGAATACTGGAAAGGTCTGCAGGAGAAATACCCGCACGCCGAAGACCAGCCAGACCTGATCGAAGTTCAGGAACGTCTGATGTTCGCACAGGTTCTGGAAGCCGTCCGCGCGCTGGAAGAAGGCGTTCTCGAAGACATCCGTGAAGGCGACGTGGGCGCAATCCTTGGTTGGGGCTTTGCACCATGGTCAGGCGGCCCGCTCAGCTGGCTGGACATCATCGGCACGCCTTACGCGGCCGAGCGTTGCGATCAACTGACCGAAGCCTATGGCGAACGCTTTGCCTGTCCGCCACTGCTGCGTGAGATGGCCGAAAAAGGTCAGAGCTTTTATGGCCGTTTCAACCCCGCAGCCAAAGCGGCTTAAAAATGAAACGCTGGCGCATGCTCTCATGCGCCGGCGTTCTTAGTTGATTCCGACTAGATCTGGCCGTCAGATCATCATGACAGTACGCCCCGGTCGACCGGGACGGCGTGTTCTGTTGACCGGCCTCATCGGAATGATCGGGCGACCCAAAACCTGCGCTGGAAGAGTCCCCAATGAGTTCGCAAGGACTGCGACGTCCCCTCGTCTTGCGTCACTTAAAGCTTAAAATCAGATGTATCGCGGCAAAACTCTTGAGGCGCTAATTCTGGCCCAAATTAGAATTTTCTTTTAATTTCAAAAATCAAAGGCATACCCAAATCTGTCGATGTCCTCTGCGCAAACATCCCCGACCATTTGGGCCGCCTGATCAGAGTAATACCCACGAAAATCACCAAGCCGATCAGATCTGTTGACAACCGGCAATGCCACGCGGAACCCGAGGTGATCGAACAAGGGCGCTGCTTCCTGATCGAAATGTTCTAAACGAATATAGATTTGGCATTGTTCCACCCCATCCGCGCGGGTCATATAGCGGCGCGCAGGGCTATTCTGGAAGGACCGCGCTGTGTGCGGGTGTAGAACAAAATCTTCGAAGGTCAGGGATTTGGCTAATGAAACTGCCGGATGATCAAATCCCTGCACCCGCAGCCAGTGATAATAGCTGACAATCCGGTCCCAAGGATTACGCACCAGAGTGAAAGTGGTCAGAGACTGCAATTCCTCAATCGAAAGAACGCCATCGATGTCCGCCAGCGTTGAATGTTTCCACAACCGCCCCCTGCCGGTCAGAGCTTTGGCACGTTTGCGGCGTTTTACGGCCTTGGGTGTGTCTCCAAATAGGATGTCATCCTTCATCGCGCGCTCTTCGAGGGCATGCGCCAACGACGTGCCGCCCGTTTTGGGAATATGGACAAAGACATAGCCTCGCCCGCGCGAGATGATCACGCTGCCTCTCCGACTGCTGCAGCGCGTTTTGACCTCCAGCCCAACAATGCCCCTGCCGCCGCGATTAGCCCGATCCCGGCGATCTGCATGACACCGATCGTCTGGCCCAACGCGACCCACGCAAACAGCGGGCCGAAGATCATCACCGAGTATTCGAACACTGCCACATAGGAGGGTTCACCAATCTGATAGGATTTGATCAACATGAAGACCGCGATCGTTGAGCCAACCGCCTGTATGACGATCCAGAGCAGCGCAGGTTGCATTTGCCAAACCATACCCCGTGTGACGAAGCCGTCAGGAAAGGAATGCGGAACGAATGAAAACACAGCCAGCCCGATGGCCCCTGCCAAGCCAAGCGTAGCGATCATGGCCGCCAACAACGCCACTGTGCTTTCCTGCGCGCAGTGGCTGCGTGTGATGATGGCACTGAGGGCGTAGAACAACCCGCCAGCCACAGGAAGAAGCGTCTTTGCGTCGAACTCATACGGGTTAAGCTGCAGCACACACAGGGTACCTGAAAACCCGATCACAACCGCCAGAATCCGCCACGGACCGATCCTTTGCCCCATCGCCAGCGCCGATATCAACAGCACAAAGATTGGCGACGTGAACAGGCCCGCCAGCGCCTGTGCAATCGGCATCAACGCCAATGAGGCAAAATAGAACAACATCGCCAGCGTGATCAACACGCTGCGCAAGATAACCGGCCCCAACCGCTGTGGGCGCAAACCACCCATACCTAAAAGAGACAGGCCAGCGATCAGCGGCAGCATCAGCAGGGCGCGGCTCAGATGGAACTGCCACAGGCCAATCGTTTCCGACAATAGGATCACCACGTTGTCGATTACCCCGATGATCGCCATTGCACTGACCATCAGGACCGCGGCCAAAATCGGTGAGGTCTGAGTATCTGCCTGCATTCTGTGCCTTGATCTTAAAATGGTGCGCCGGACCTATTTCCTACGCATCGTGATATCCAGCACATTTTTCAAACTCCGCGCAACAGGTTTGCGCCATTGGAATTTACCATGCTAAACTGAAGCAAAATAATAACGAGCATTTCTCATCTTGAAGACGGCATTTAAACAGTACCAACGGATCGAAGCCACCGGTCTGTGGCGCCCCTCGCCCGATGTGCAACGTCGCGAGGTCGTGGTATCGATCGGCGAAGCCACGCTGACAATTACGGATTTCAACGAACAGGCGCTTACCCATTGGTCTCTGGCGGCCTTAGAGCGCCAGAATCCGGGCAGCTTTCCGGCTATTTTCAACCCGGACGGCGATCCGGATGAGACGCTGGAACTGGAGGAATCCGAAACCACCATGATCGAGGCCATCGACCGCCTGCAGCGCGCCATTGACAGGGCGCGCCCCCACCCCGGTCGATTGCGCTGGTTCAGTGTTGCGGGCGTTGTGGTTGCTGTGGCCGCGTTACTATTTCTGTGGCTGCCCCTCGCCCTGCAAAGCCATGTTGTGTCCGTCGTCCCCGATATCAAACGCAAGGATATCGGAAACACGATTTTGCAAAGAATCGAGCGGGTCTCGGGCCGAGCCTGCACGGTCGAGGGCGCACAAGCCGCACTCGATCAGTTGGCCGCACGCACCGGAGTTCAGAAGGTTGTCATTCTGCCCGCAGGCGTCCAAACCAGTCTGAGTCTTCCAGGTGGGATCGTTTTGCTGAATCGCGCATTGGTCGAGGATCACGAGGACCCTTCAGTCGCCGCCGGCTACATAATTGCCGAACGCGCGCGGGCCGAGGCGCAGGATCCGCTGAACGATCTGCTGGACCGCACCGGCGCCACTACCGCATTCCGGCTGCTGACGACCGGAGAACTGACATCCGAGAATATAGATACCTACACCGAGCAGGTTCTGTCCGAACCGCGCGCATCCCTGCCCGAGGATGAATTGCTGGAAGTGTTCGCGCAGGCTGCGTTGCCGTCGACGCCTTATGCCTATGCGATGGATGTAACCGGCGAAACAGTGCTGGGCCTGATCGAGGCCGATCCAATGGCGGGCCGCCCTCTTCAGCAGGTTCTTTCGGATCGCGATTGGGTTCGGCTACAAAATATCTGCAGCGAATAGCTTACTTGGTGCCGAACATCCGATCGCCGGCATCGCCAAGGCCGGGCATGATGTAGCCTTTGGAGTTCAGCTCTCGATCCAGCGCCGCTGTGACGATTTTAACGTCTGGGTGTGCTTCTTTCATGCGTTCCACGCCTTCGGGTGCCGCCAGCAGGCAGAGGAAGCGAATATCGGTCGCCCCTGCCTCTTTCAGCAAATCAATCGCCGCGACAGAACTGTTGCCGGTGGCAAGCATTGGGTCGACAGCAATGACCAAACGATCTTTTAGCCCCTCAGGTGCCTTAAAGTAATACTGCACAGGCTTCAGGGTCTCTTCGTCCCGGTAGAGACCGACAAACCCGACGCGGGCCGAGGGGATCAACTCCAGCACCCCGTCCAGCATTCCATTCCCGGCTCGCAGGATCGAGACCAGCGCCAGTTTCTTACCGGCCAGAATGGGGGCGTCCATCTCCTCCATCGGAGTTTCGATATGGCGGGTTGTCAGTTTCAACTCACGCGTGACCTCATAGGCCAGCAGCAATGTGATCTCGCGCAACAATTGCCGGAATTCAGCGGTCGAAGTCCCCTTGTCCCGCATGAGCGTCAGTTTGTGCTGCACCAGCGGGTGGTCAACGACGGTAAGGTGTTCGCTCATGTTCTCTCCAGTCTTTTCTTGACCCGCGCGCGGGTGTCTTCATCGCAAAAGGCGGCAGCAAGGGCCGTTTCATTCAAGGCGACAAAATCTTCAGCTTTCCAGCCGAAGGCCTTGCTCAGCATCTCATATTCGCGCCGCATGGTGGTATGGAAAAACGGCGGATCATCCGTAGAAACGGTAACTTTGACACCCGCATCGCGGAGTTTCGCGATCGGGTGGGTGCCAAAATCAGGGTAGAGGCCCAGAACCACATTCGATCCGGGGCAGACCTCTAGCGTGACCTCACGGTCGACCAGTTCGTGTATCAGGTCCGGGTCTTCGATGGCCCGTACACCATGACCGATCCGTTCAACACCCAGGCTACGGATCGCATCACGCACGCTTTCAGGGCCGCCGAACTCACCTGCGTGTGTGGTTAGGCGCAAACCGGCCTCACGCGCGCAGTCGAAGGCCCACTCGTAGTCGCCCTGTTTACCAACGGATTCGTTGCCGCCCATACCAAAGCCTGTGATCCAATCGCCCGCTGTCTCAGCGGCACAATATGCGCTTCGCTTGGCCTGATCTGGTCCAAAATGGCGGACACAGGTCACGACACCGCGCAGGGTGATGTCGAATTTGCGCTCGGCCTCATCAGCAGCGTCCTGAATGGCGTTCAGGTAGTCACGCCAAGCATGCAAATCACCACCACCGCAAAAATCAGGGCTAAGGAAGGATTCCGAGTAAACTACCCCGTTCTCAGCACTTTCTTCGAGGATCGCCAAGGTCAATCGGCGAAAATCTTCGGGTGTTTTCAATACTTCGCAAGCGGCTTCATAGACACTGAGGAAATGCGCGAAATCGCGAAAGTCGTAGCTGCCGTCGGGCTTGAAGATACCACTTAGGTCCGTGCGCTTTTCATGAGCCAGCTGGCGAATGAATGCGGGCGGTGCCGCGCCCTCGTGGTGCAGGTGTAATTCGACTTTAGGCAGGTCAGCGACAGTCATAGGAAACTCTTTCCCGGCCCTTGCGCCGGAATGTTCAGGTGATGTGCGATACTGGCGGCGACGTCGGCGAAATTCACCGCGCCGATCTGGCCTGTTCCTTGCCCGGCTATCAAAACTGGCACTTGTTCGCGCGTGTGATCGGTGCCGATCCAGCTGGGATCATTGCCGTGATCAGCGGTCAGCAGCATCAGGTCTCCGGGGCGCAGTTTCTGAAGGATCACGCCAATCTCTCGGTCGAACCATTCCAGCGCGCGGGCATATCCGCTGATGTCACGGCGATGGCCATACAGGCTGTCAAATTCGACAAAATTGGCGAAAGTCAGGCTGCCCTCTTCGGCCTCATCGACCAGATCAGATAGGTGTCCCATCAGTTCGGCGTCCGATCCTTTGCGCAGCGTGTCGATCCCCTGCATCGAGAAAATATCGCCGATCTTGCCCACCGCATGCACACGCCGCCCTGCATCTTGCGCCCAGTTGGTCAGCACCGAAGCGGGTGGCAGAATAGCGTAGTCCTTGCGATTGGTGGTACGAGTGAAGCCCGTTTCAGGCGAGCCGACGAAGGGCCGCGCGATAACGCGCCCAACTTTCATCTCATGCAGACGCGGGGCTAATGATTTGCACATCTCCAGCAGGCGGTCGAGACCAAAGCTTTCCTCATGAGCGGCGATCTGGAAGACGCTGTCGGCAGAGGTGTAGCAGATCGGCCAACCTGTTCGCATATGCTCGGGCCCAAGCTCGGCAATAATGGCGGTGCCCGAGGCGTGGCAATCACCAAGAATGCCTTCGGTTCCAGCAACCTCGGCAGCGGCTCGGCTAAGTTCAGGTGGAAAAGATGGTGAGGTGTCCGGGAAGTAATGCCAATTCCAGGGCACCGGCAGCCCAGCCAATTCCCAATGCCCCGAAGGCGTATCCTTGCCCAGCGAATGCTCGCGCGCGCAGCCCCAAGTGCCCACCGGTTCGGCCTGCAATCCAGGTGTGGCCGTACCCGAGGCCAAGCGTGTCGCCGCGCCTAGCCCCAGCGCATCCAGATTGGGCAGGTGCAACGGCCCCGAACGCCCGCCCTCGGCTTGACCCTCGGCGCAGGCCTGCGCAATGTGGGCCAGCGTGTTGGCGCCGGTATCAGGTGTCTCGCCATTAAAGAAACGGTCCGCATCCGGTGCCCCGCCGATACCGACCGAGTCCATCACAACCAGAAACGCGCGGGTCACGAAGAAATCCTTTCGTGCACAAGTACAGGTGCCATGACTGCGTCAGGTCTGATCGTGATTGCTCGCAGAATCGTTTCAGCAGCATGCTGCGCGGCATCTTCACGGGACGCATGGACAACTGCCAATGGCCCACCCTTTTCGACCTTGTCACCAAGCCGCACGATGGCCGACAGACCAACTGCAGGGTCAATCACGTCATCTTCAACCTGCCGCCCACCGCCCAGCGCGACCACGGCGAGACCCAGTGCCTCACCGTCGATAGCAGTGATATAGCCCGTGTCCTGTGCCGGAACTTCGAGGATAACGCTGGCTTCGGGCAAGAAACGCACCCAGTTTTCGACAAACTGCAACGGCCCGCCAACGGCAGCCATCATGTGACCGAAACGCTCTGCCGCGCGGCCATCACGGATGACATCTGTGATCTTGTCGCGCCCCTCGTCCGCCGTTGCGTACATCCCCGCATCAGCCAGCAGAACCCCACCCAGTTCCGCCGTGATTTCAGCGAGCGGCGTGTAATGCGTGTCGGTCAGAACCTTCATCACCTCGGCCACTTCTAGCGCGTTGCCCAGCGCAGGGGCCAGTGGTTGGTTCATATCCGTGATCACCGCAGATGTTCGGCAACCAGCGGCGTTTGCAGTCTCTGTCAAAGCGCGTGCCAAATTGCGCGCATCCTCAAGCGTTTTCATAAAGGCACCGCTGCCTACCTTGACATCCAGCACCAATGCCTCGGGGCTGGCGGCCAATTTCTTGGACAGGATCGACGCGGTGATGAGATCCAGGCTTTCAACGGTCGCCGTTACATCGCGAATTGCGTAAAGCCGCTTGTCCGCAGGCGCGATCTGGCCCGTGGCACCAACAATGGCTGCCCCGGTTTCGTGCAGAATCTGGGTCAGGCGCTCCTGCCCGATCTGCGTGCTGACGCCCGGTATCGATTCCAGTTTGTCCAACGTGCCACCGGTATGGCCCAACCCCCGCCCCGAGATCATCGGAACATACGCGCCGAGTTCGGCCAACACTGGCGCAAGCACCAGCGAAACGCAATCGCCCACCCCTCCGGTCGAATGTTTGTCGATCACCGGGCCGTCAAAATCCCAGCTAAGCACATCGCCGCTGTCGCGCATCGCCACGGTCAGATCGGCCCGCCCCTTTGCGCCCAACCCACCCATGCAGACGGCCATTGCAAAAGCTCCGGCCTGTGCATCGCTGACGCCGCCATCAGCAAGCCCTTGCGCGAACCATGTCAGCTCTTTACTCGTCGGCACCTGTTCGCGGCGCAGTTTGGCAATAATCGAGCGGGCGTCCATCGGCTCAGACATCCTCCATATGCGAGGCGTCGAAGGCACCCGGCAGAAGATCCCCAATCGTGGTTTCGAACTCAGCACCGCCCACAGTGGCCAAGGTCACTTTGACGTCACGCTTTCCGAACTCGGCCAGCTTTTGGCGGCACCCGCCACACGGTGGCACAGGTTGCGGAGAAGACGCCACCACGTAAACTTCGGTCAGGGCTTGCTCGCCCGCCGCGACCATGGCGGCGATGGCACCGGCCTCGGCACAGGTGCCTTCGGGATAGGCGACGTTTTCTACGTTGCAACCCGAGAAAACCTGACCAGACGCCGCCTGGATCGCCGCACCAACCTTAAAGTTTGAATAGGGAGCATAAGCTTTTTCCCGGACAGACAGTGCCGCGTCTTTCAAAGTCATGGCGATTCCCCAATTTTTGATCAGTTGGTCAGAAAGTCGTACCCTAAATGAAACTGCTCGTGAAGATGAACCCCCAAGCAGAAGATTCCTTACCCCAGAACCGTATTGAACGTGCCGGGTAGCGTGACCTCTAGCAATTCGACATCTTCGGAAGGATCAGCCAACCGGGTGCGCATACAGGGCGGGATCACGAAAGCATCGCCTTGCTCCAACCGATAGGGTTCCCGGCCTTCGCCCTCAAGTGTGACCTCGCCACTCATGACGAAGGTAAAGTGGATATCGGTATCATGGGTAGCCCAAACCGGATCGCCATGCCCTTTGCGTACAACCTGCACCCCGGCAACACCTTTGGTGTTTTCAGAAATGGTTGTATCGCGGCAGATGTAACCCGGCAGTCGGAACGCCCCCCATTCGGCGCCTTCGGCCTGATTGAATACGAACCGCTGGCCCTGCCATTCCCGGCCGGGGCGGTAATGTGGAGTCGGTAGGTCCATATCGTGATCAATTTCGGTGACATGTTCCGCCGGAACACCAATCTCGATCACCTGCACGTTGTCTGACGCCTCAAGCACCCGGTGACGGATTTCCGGTGGCTGGATAAAGCAATCGCCTGCAGTCAGGCGCATCTTTTCACCCTGATCTTCATAGACCACGTCTACCCAGCCATGGATACAGAAGATCAATTGAAATCCGACCTTGTGGAAATGCACCATATCCGGCACCGGCCCACCATCAGGAATGCGGATATGGCTGGCGATGATCGACCCACCCAACCGGTCCGGCACCAGATCGCGATAGTGCATACCAGCCCGACCAATAATCCACGGCGCCTGATCCTTAAGACGACGCACAACGAAGGAGTGCACCGTTTCCGGCATGACCATCGGTGGGTTCAGTTCATCAATCTCGACCCGTGTTCCATTGGGTGCCACCAGATCACGCTGACCGTTGGCAAATTCATCCGGCTTGTCCGTCAGGATTCGCACGGTACCCGGCGTCTCTGGCGCATCCTTTTCGATCCGCAGACGCAAGCCGTGGCCCGAGAATACAGCGACACGTGGGTCATCTGCGGGGTAGATCATGTCCATCCGCATGCCCAGAACCTTGGTGTAAAACGGTATGTCGTTGCGCAGTTCCTGGGTCGGCAGGCGTATTTCAGCGCATATTTGGTTTTGAGGTTTGCTCATTGACTGTCTCTTCGGCCTTGGTTTTCGGCCATCCGATCAGAACGGCGGCCAAAATGCCAATCGAAAAGAACATCTCGAGCGTTTCTTCCAGCACGAACAGACGGGTCGCCATGACTTCGGTCATCTCGGCCCCCATAGCACTACTGATTTCTTCCAGCCCCTGAGCCACAACAGCGCACATGCCTGCTAGAAAGAACACCATAAGAAACGGAGCCCGCGCCTTGAGTGCGCGCCACCCGGTCGGCACCCCGTGCCAGATCAGCCCGCCCAACACGATTACCGCCAACGCCACACGCACAATCGTCATGTCCAATAGGACATCCAGCCCGTGCAGAATAAAGTAAGGCACGCTGTCTACTGCATAAATGTCGGCTTCAAGCTCTCGCTCTGCCAGTAGCAGCAGGACCACGCCGATATACAGTCGGCTTATCCCGCGATACCGGTACAGCGCCACCAGTGCCGCAATGAGCAAAGCCGCTGCCGAGCCAGTTTCGATCAGACCGCCCTCTTGATTGAATGCGGCTGCCTGAACTGGCCAAATCGAAATGCCGCACAGTATGACCACTGCCAATGCGATGGCAGCGCGAAATGCAAAACGGTCGGTTCCAAAATTGTTGCTGGCGATTGAAAGGTCAGAGTCTGACCCCAAGTTCTGCTTTGTGCTCATACGGCTGACCCCAATTTCAAGGTCGACGGACAGTAAATGTTTTGTGACAGAAATCAACCGCAGCGGCAAAACGGCCATATTTAACCTATCAACTGACGCGACGTAGCCAAGCCGGAAAAAATAGTTTAAGGCTAAATCAAATTTCAGAACGGAGCCAAAACGCCAATGTCCGATACACCCAGCCTGCGGCAGGCCGCGCTTGATTATCACGCCCATCCAAAGCCCGGCAAGCTGGAGATCAAGGCGACAAAACCGATGGCAAACGGTCGTGATCTTGCCCGCGCTTATTCCCCCGGCGTCGCTGAAGCAAGCCTTGAGATCAAGGCCGACCCACACAACGCTGCCCTATATACTGCGCGGGGCAATCTTGTGGCTGTTGTCTCGAACGGAACAGCAGTTCTGGGGCTTGGGAATATCGGCGCGCTGGCTTCAAAGCCGGTGATGGAAGGCAAGGCGGTTCTTTTCAAAAAGTTTGCGGGCATTGACTGTTTTGACATCGAAGTTGATCAGCCCGACCCGGAAAAGCTGGCCGACATCGTTTGCGCACTGGAGCCAACCTTCGGCGCCATCAATCTGGAAGACATCAAAGCCCCCGACTGTTTTATCGTCGAGAAAATCTGTCGCGAGCGGATGAACATTCCGGTTTTCCACGACGACCAACACGGCACCGCCATTGTTGTCGGCGCGGCCGCAAAAAACGCACTGCACGTGGCCAGAAAGAAGTTCGAAGAGATCAAGGTCGTCTCGACCGGAGGCGGCGCGGCGGGGATTGCCTGTCTGAGCATGCTGGTGAAACTGGGTGTTAAGCGCGAGAATATCTGGCTGTGCGACGTCAACGGCCTTGTCTATGAGGGCCGCACCGAGGATATGAACCCGCACAAGGATCAGTTTGCGCAGAAAACCGACCTGCGCACGCTGGACGACGTGATCGGGGATGCCGACCTGTTTCTGGGTCTGAGCGGGCCCAACGTGCTCAAGCCCGAGATGGTCAAGAAAATGGCCAAGCGCCCGATCATCTTTGCGCTGGCCAACCCGTCACCGGAAATTCTGCCACAAGCCGCGCGCGAGGTTGCCCCTGACGCGATCATCGCAACGGGTCGCAGCGATTTCCCCAATCAGGTGAACAATGTCCTGTGCTTCCCTTTCATTTTCCGGGGTGCTCTGGATGTGGGTGCGACCGAGATCAATGACGAAATGCAGATCGCATGCGTCGATGGTATCGCCGAAATGGCCCGCGCCACCACCAGCGCCGAAGCCGCCGCAGCCTATAAAGGTGAGCAACTGACTTTCGGCCCGGATTACCTGATCCCGAAACCATTTGATCCGCGTCTGGTGGGCGTTGTGTCCTCGGCTGTTGCCAAGGCGGCTATGAAAAGCGGTGTGGCCAAGCGCCCGATCGACGATATTGAGGCCTATAAAGAGCGCCTGAATGAGACCGTGTTCAAATCCGCCCTTCTCATGCGCCCCGTTTTCGAGGCTGCAACTGCCGCCTCGCGACGGATCGTGTTTTCCGAGGGCGAGGACGAACGTGTTCTCCGTGCAGCTCAGGCCATTTTGGAAGAAACCACTGAGACACCCATTCTGATCGGCCGCCCGGACGTAATCGAAGCGCGATGTGAACGGTTGGGCCTTACTGTTCGCCCCGGCCATGACTTCCCGATCGTGAACCCGGAAGACGACCCACGGTATTACGAATACTGGAATTCCTATCACGAAATCATGCAGCGCCGTGGCGTCACCCCTGATCTTGCCAAGGCAATCATGCGCACAAACAACACCGCAATTGCCGCCATCATGGTTCATCGCGGTGATGCAGACAGCATGATCTGCGGTACTTTTGGCGAGTATCGCTGGCACCTGAACTATGTCGAACAGGTTCTGGCCAATGGTGAACAACATCCGCATGGTGCGTTGTCACTGATGATCCTTGAAGATGGCCCCCTGTTCATCGCCGATACGCATGTGCGACTATTGCCAACACCCGAGGAACTGGCTGAAATCACGATCGGCGCAGCCCGTCACGTGCGGCGATTTGGGATCGAACCCAATATCGCCTTCTGTTCACAATCGCAATTCGGCAACCAGGCCGAAGGGTCAGGAAAACGTCTGAGGGCCGCGCTGGAAATCCTCGATTCCGAACCGCGAGACTTTACCTATGAAGGTGAGATGAACCTTGATCTGGCGCTGGACCCGGAACTACGGTCGCGCATTTTTCCGAACTCGCGTCTGGAAGGAACGGCCAACGTGCTGATCTTTGCCCATGCGGATGCGGCCAGCGGTGTGCGCAACATCCTGAAGATGAAAGCTGATGGGCTTGAGGTTGGGCCGATCCTGATGGGCATGGGCAACAAGGCCCATATCGTGACCCCATCTATAACGGCGCGTGGGTTGCTGAACATGGCCGCAATTGCAGGCACGCCAGTCACGCAATACAGCTAGTCCACGACACTAAATCTCAGGTGCCCTCAGAGGCACCTGGGCACCAGTGATTCTTTGCATTCGATTATTTGCAGATTTGCAAAACTGGCCCTCTGACACACACAACTTTGCCCCTGGCAGGAGGTTTGCAAAAATTTGCAGCCCACTTTGGCAAATCCTGCAAAGATTTTGCGATAAAGTGACGCTCCGTCATTTCCTTTGCTTGTGTGCCGCCCCCTCACGGCCTTACACAAATCGCGGAGTTGAAGGAGGAGGCCATTGTGGCATATCAGGACGTATACCAGAGTTGGAAGTCAGACCCCGAGGCATTCTGGATGGAAGCCGCCAAGGGGATAGACTGGATCAAACCGCCGACCAAGGCGCTTTTTGACGACAACGCTCCGCTCTATGAATGGTTCTGCGACGCCAAGGTCAACACCTGCTGGAACGCGGTAGACCGCCACGTCGAAAACGGCCGCGGCGAGCAGACGGCTATCATCTACGACAGCCCGATCACACACACCAAGCGCGAAATTTCCTATGTCGAGCTGCGCAACCGTGTCGCCACTTTGGCCGGGGCGTTGCGGGACAAGGGTGTCGAAAAGGGTGATCGGGTCATCATCTATATGCCGATGATCCCCGAAGCCCTGGAGGCCATGTTGGCCTGCGCACGCCTCGGTGCGGTTCATTCGGTTGTGTTCGGTGGTTTTGCAAGCAACGAACTGGCCGTTCGGATCGATGATGCCAAGCCAAAGGCGATCATCGCCGCCTCGTGCGGGATGGAACCGGGCCGCGTGGTTCACTACAAACCTCTGCTAGACGGCGCCATAGAGATGGCCAGCCACAAACCCGATTTCTGCGTGATCTTCCAGCGCGAGCAGGAAGTGGCGCAATTGGTCGAGGGGCGCGATTTTAACTGGCACGGGTTCCAGTACGGCGTTGAACCGGCAGAATGTGTGCCGGTAGATGGCAATGATCCGGCCTATATCCTTTACACCTCGGGTACGACTGGAGCCCCCAAGGGCGTTGTGCGCCCTACCGCGGGTCACCTGGTGGCTCTGAACTGGACAATGAAGAACATTTACGACGTCGACCCCGGCGATGTGTTCTGGGCCGCGTCTGACGTGGGCTGGGTGGTGGGGCACTCTTACATCTGTTACGCCCCGCTGATCCACGGCAATACAACCATTGTGTTCGAGGGCAAACCTGTCGGCACACCTGACGCGGGTACCTTCTGGCGGGTAATTTCCGAACATAAGGTCAAAAGCTTCTTCACCGCTCCCACCGCCATTCGCGCCGTTAAACGGGAAGACCCAAAAGGCGAGATGCTGGCGAAATACGACCTGTCTGGCCTGCGCGCGCTGTTTCTGGCGGGCGAACGCGCAGACCCGGATACCATCGAATGGGCGCAAGATGCACTGAAGGTTCCGGTGATCGACCACTGGTGGCAGACGGAAACAGGCTGGGCCATCGCGGGCAACCCGCTGGGTATCGAAGAACTGCCGGTTAAGCTGGGCTCTCCGGCCAAGCCGATGCCAGGCTATGACGTACAGATCCTAGACGAAGGCGGCCACGCGGTGAAACCCGGCGAACTGGGTGCGATTGCAGTCAAATTACCCCTTCCCCCAGGCACACTGCCGACGCTGTGGAATGCAGAAGAGCGGTTCAAAAGCTCGTACCTGAATCAGTTCCCTGGGTACTACGAAACCGGCGACGCTGGCATGATTGATGAGGACGGTTATCTTTATATCATGGCGCGCACTGATGACGTGATCAACGTCGCGGGTCACCGCCTGTCTACCGGCGGAATGGAGGAGGTGCTGGCCGCACATCCAGACGTCGCCGAATGCGCAGTAATCGGCGTGTCGGATCAGCTCAAAGGTCAAATGCCGGTGGGTTTCCTCTGCCTGAACGCGGGCTGTGATCGCGACCACGGTGAGGTAGTACAGGACGTGGTCAAGCTGGTGCGCGAAAAGATCGGACCGGTTGCTGCCTTCAAACAGGCCGTTGTCGTGGATCGCTTGCCCAAAACACGCTCGGGTAAAATCTTGCGTGGAACAATGGTTTCGATCGCAGACAGCAAAGAGTACAAGATGCCTGCAACCATCGACGATCCGGCGATTCTGGACGAAATCGAGGTTGCGCTGAAATCCATCGGATTTGCGCAGTAAATGGGATCTGGGCGGCCGTCGGTCGCCCCGCCCTCACCGGCTTTCGCTTGCAACCGGGCCCAACGCCCCTACTGTCTGACCAAGACAGTGAGGCTGCATGACACAAACCGACATATGGCGCCTAAGCGCCACCGATCTGACCGCCCGAACCCGTAGCGGAGACCTCAGCGCCGAGGACGCAGTTCAAAGCGCAATTGACCGGATGCACGAGGTCAACCCGGAACTGAATGCCGTGGTCGAAGATCTGAGCGCCGAGGCGCTTGACCGCGCCCAAACCCTCGACCGGGCGCGGGCACAGGGCATCCCAACCGGACCTCTACACGGCGTACCGGTGACGATTAAGATCAACGTCGATCAAAAGGGCCACGCCACTTCGAACGGTGTCGTCGCCCTGAAAGACGTGATCGCCCCCGATGACGCGCCGGTTGTTCGCAATCTGCAAAACGCCGGAGCCATCGTCATCGGACGCACCAACACGCCCGAGTTCTCTTTTCGCGCCGACACCGACAACCCTTTGCACGGCCGTACACATAACCCTTGGGGGCGTCATATCTCACCTGGTGGATCCTCGGGGGGTGCGGGAGCAGCCGTTATGGCAGGGATCGGGGCGCTGGCGCATGGCAATGATATCGGCGGCAGTCTGCGGTTTCCGGCCGCTGCCAACGGAGCAGTCACGGTTAAGCCTGGCCTTGGTCGCGTACCCGCGTGGAACCCCAGTCAACAAGCCGAGCGCGGACTGCTGGCGCAATCCATGTCAGTGCAGGGGTTGATCACTCGCACCGCCGCCGACCTTCACCTGTCGATGCCTAGCCTGATTGCAGCTGATCCTCGCGATCCCTTCCACGTCCCGATGCCGTGGCGGGGCGAACAGGCAGACGGTCCGATCAAGGTCGCCGTCACCAAAGAAACCTTCGGCTACGATCTTCACCCTGAGGTTGACAAGGCATTAGACATGGCACGCGAGGCTTTGGCCGACGCTGGCTATCAGGTGGAGGAGGTCAGCCCGCCCGACGTGTTCGACTGTGGGCGGATTGGCTACCGTACACTGATGGGGGAAGTTCTGACCCTGATGAAGGGCGATATAGAAGCCGCAGGATCGCAAACGATACGTGACATTTTCGACGTCTACTTTCAGGAGTTTCCGCCTGTCACCGGCACCGAATTGGTCCAGATGCTGGCCAAACGCAGTACCTATGCACGTGATTGGTCGCTGTTTCTGGAGGATTACCCGCTCATTCTGTCCCCTTTCCTGCCGCAACCTTTCTTCAAACCTGATCGGGATACCGAGGGGGCCGAAGGCGTGCATGAGGTTCTTGGCTGCGCCGTTTATTCCTATGCAATGAACTTTATGGGGTTACCTGCCGCCTGCGTTCCGGCACATCTGGCCGACTTGCCCCAAGGCCCGCAACCGATCAACGTCCAGATTGCAGCCCGACGCTGGCGCGAGGATATGGCAGTGGATGCCGCCTTGGCGATAGAGGCACGCGTAGGTCAAATGTGCCTGCCACTTTGGGACAAAATGGCCTCAGCCGAATTAAGCACTTTACAAAAATAGACCCCGGGGTTTTGTGCCCGGGGTCCGCTTACTTAAATAAGCCCGGAATTCTGACAACGAGCGTAGCACCACCTACCCTCGCCAGCGCGAAAACTGCGCAATCATTCGAATACGCCGTCTGGTGGCCACTCACTCCCACCTTGGCGTGTTCTCCGGGCAAGTTCATATTAACAAACGACAAACGATTCTCCTGTGAACTGGATCACACAAGGCGAAAAAAGTTTGAACACATACAACCTCAGGTAAATTGCTCCGAGATTAGGCGCTCTTCCAGACCGTGCCCGGGGTCAAACAGAATACGGTGCTGAATGGACGGCTCGGATCGGATTTCGACCCAGTCGATATCCGGAAAAGAAACCGAATCCGCATCCGCCATAACGGGGCGTTTGTCGGCGTCCAACACATCAAACCGAACCTTGGCAATCTTGGGCAATAACGCCCCGCGCCACCGACGCGGACGGAACGCGGCAATCGCCGTCAGTGCCAAAACGTCAGATCCGATCGGTAGAATTGGCCCATGCGCCGAGTAGTTATAGGCGGTCGACCCGGCGGGCGTGGACAACAGAGCCCCGTCGCAGACCAATTCAGCCATTCGCACCCGCCCATCAACGCTGATCTTCAGCCGTGCCGCCTGTGGGCCTGCCCGCAGCAAAGACACCTCGTTGATCGCCAGCGCCTCATGCATCTTGCCGGATTGATCCATAGCCTGCATGGCCAATGGGTTGATAAGCTCTTCTTCGGCCGCAGCCAGACGTTCCATCAGGTCGTCTTCGTGGAACTCGTTCATCAGAAAGCCGATTGTGCCGCGGTTCATTCCGTACACCGGCGTGTCGAGATGCTGCATATTATGCAATGTGTGCAACATGAAGCCGTCACCACCCAAAGCAACCACCACATCGGCGTCCCGTGGGGCCGCATTACCATAGCGTTTCACAAGGCTGTCTCGCGCGGTTTGGGCCACTTTGGCGTCGCTGGCAAGAAAAGCGATTCTCTTTTTCATCTATTCCGGTTTCCGGTGCTGCACATTTGGTTCCGAAACAAACATACCTTTCCGCAATAGGCCAGTCTTGACGCCACAGCGGGCCAAATCGTCGCTTTACGCCTTTTGCAAATGAATCGTTTCCGATAGGAAATCCGCAAGATTCTTACCCAGCCCAGTGGAGCCTCCATGAACGCCAATCTTCGTGATACCGGTTTTTTCACCCAATCCCTCGCCGAGCGTGACGCTGAGCTGTTTGGCTCTATCACATCCGAGCTGGGTCGCCAGCGAGACGAGATCGAATTGATCGCGTCCGAGAACATCGTCTCTGCCGCCGTTATGGAAGCACAGGGCTCAGTGATGACGAACAAATACGCCGAAGGCTATCCCGGTCGTCGCTACTATGGCGGCTGCCAGTTCGTTGATATCGCTGAGAATCTGGCCATCGACCGCGCCAAGCAACTGTTTGGCTGTGAATTCGCCAACGTTCAGCCCAACTCGGGTTCGCAGGCGAACCAAGGTGTGTTCCAAGCGCTGATCAAACCTGGTGACACAATCTTGGGTATGAGCCTGGATGCCGGCGGCCACCTGACACACGGCGCTGCCCCGAACCAGTCGGGCAAATGGTTCAACGCCGTACATTACGGCGTGCGCCAGCAGGACAACCTGATCGACTATGACCAGATCGAAGCACTGGCGAAGGAACACCAGCCCAAGCTGATCATCGCGGGCGGTTCGGCCATCCCGCGCGTCATCGACTTTGCCCGCATGCGCGAGATCGCCGACATGGTTGGCGCATACCTGCACGTGGACATGGCTCATATCGCTGGTCTGGTTGCCGCGGGTGAGCACCCCTCGCCCTTCCCGCATGCGCATGTGGCAACAACCACCACCCACAAGACCCTGCGCGGCCCGCGTGGCGGCATGATCCTGACCAATGACGAGGCGATCGCCAAGAAAGTGAATTCGGCGATCTTCCCAGGCATTCAGGGCGGCCCGCTAATGCATGTGATCGCAGCCAAGGCCGTGGCCTTTGGTGAGGCGCTGCGCCCCGAGTTCAAAGACTATATCAAGCAAGTCGTGGTCAACGCACAGGCCCTGTCGGATCAGCTGATCAAAGGCGGCTTGGACACCGTGACCCACGGCACCGACACCCACGTGGTGCTGGTCGACCTGCGCCCCAAAGGCGTCAAGGGCAACGCCACCGAGAAGGCTCTGGGCCGCGCACATATCACCTGCAACAAGAACGGCGTGCCGTTTGACCCGGAAAAACCGACCATCACCAGCGGCATCCGTCTGGGCTCGCCCGCTGGCACCACCCGCGGATTCGGTGAGACCGAGTTCCGTCAGATCGCCGACTGGATCATCGAAGTTGTCGACGGTCTGGCCGCCAATGGCGAGGACGGTAACGGCGAAGTCGAAGCCAAGGTCAAAGCCGGGGTCGCAGACCTCTGCGCGAAATTCCCGATCTATCCGAACCTGTAAATCGGAAACCCATAAATGATAGGTACGGCGTCCCTTGGGCGCCGTTTTCTTTGACCAGTTGTACTCAAATAAAGCCGCGCCAGCGCAGAACGATCAACGCCAGCACCGACAGGGCAAGGAAACCCAAGGCCAGCGATCCAAGAAAGCTTAGAAACCAACCCCAACGCCGATCAGCCAAGTTGATTCCGTTCAGATGGGCCTGAACCTCTTCTGACGCTTTCACAAGTTTCGGTGTATCCAGCACCAGACGCAATTTGGGATGAGCCGCCATCTGCTCGGCATTCGCCAGCAAAAGAGCCTGTTTGTAAATCCGACGGGGCAGCTGCCGCTTGGCCTTTTTTACCGATGCTGTCAGCGTTTTGTCCCGAACTCCCAATTTATTACGCAGCAGCTGAACCGTGTGCGCGATCTGGCTTTGGACATCTGTAATTTCCGACATGACGCGGCCTCCAAGCCCGTTAATCTAACCACCTTGGGCGAGGGCGACAATGGGGCTGGCTGTTTCCGCTCACGGCGGGTATCACACCAGCATGCTGAATACGATCATTCATGGCGAACCGACTGCGAAACCTCCTTTGCTGATTGCACATGGGCTGTATGGCTCGGCGCGAAATTGGGGGGTAATCGCCCGACGGCTGGCGGATGAAAGGCAGGTGGTTGCTGTCGATATGCGCAACCACGCCTATAGCATGTGGACCAATCAGCACAGCTATCCCGACCTCGCAAACGATCTGGCCGAGGTGATCGACAATTTTGGTGGCAAGGCCGATGTAGTGGGGCATTCGATGGGCGGTAAGGCGGCAATGACGCTGGCGCTGCAACATGGAGATTTGGTACGCAAGTTAGTCGTGGCCGACATTGCGCCAGTTATCTACAGCCATAGTCAGATCCAGTTCATCGAAGCAATGCGCGCCGTTGATCTGTCCAAGGTCGAGCGCCGCTCGGATGCATCGGAGCAACTGGCGAAGTTGGGCGTTGAGCCTGCGCTACAGAGCTTTTTTACGCAATCGCTGGATGTCAAAGGGCAGCGCTGGTTGCTGAACCTCGACGTGCTGGCTGCCGAAATGCCCAAGATCATGGGCTTTCCTGAACTAACCGCAAGCTGGGACGGCCCAACCCTGTTTCTGTCTGGCGCCGAGTCCGACTATGTCCTGCCCGAGCACCGCGACCTGATCCGAGGGCTTTTCCCGGCTGCCAAGTTTGCCAAGATACCCGGCGCGGGGCATTGGCTACACGCCGAAAAACCGCGAGAGTTTGAGGCGGCTGTCCGGGCATTCCTGAACGCCTAGAGCTCAGTAACCTCTCCGCCGGCATTGATCCAATCGGACAATCCGCCAAGGTTGTAGACCTGATGATACCCCATGTCTTTCAGCAACTTGCCCGCCAAAGCAGCGCGACCTCCGGCCGCGCAATACAGAACGATCGGGCGATCTTTTTGAAGTTCTGGGTCATGGGATTGCAAGGTGTCATCAGCCCGAAACTCTAACATGCTACGCGGGATATGATGCGCGCCCTTGGCCCGACCGGTTTGCTGTAATTCAACGGCATCGCGCACATCCAGCAACAGACCACCCTGCCCTAAAGCTACTTGGGCAAAAGCGGTATCTACACGTTTAACGACCGCATTTGCGGCCTCCATCATGTCTTTTACGGTCAAAGGCATGCGCAATCCTCCGGTGAATGTCGCCGCAGGTTAACATGCAGGAAATGGAAGGTGTAGACTAACCGCAGGCCAGCCCCTTCACTGTTCGCGGAAAGCGCGCGACATGCTGTCTGTCACAGGCTTAGCTATATAGGCTGCAAAGGTCCGCTCTTCTGTCTGGATCATGATTTCCGCAGGCATACCGGGGGTAGGGATAAAGCCGCGCACGCGCTCGATCTCTTCGGGATCAAGCGAGATGCGGGCGAGATAGACCTCTTGCGGAGCACCCGCAGTGTCTTCGACCAGAGCATCGGCTGACAGATAGAACACCTGACCGTTCAGCACCGGGGTCGTGCGTTGATTCAGTGCCACAAGCCGCACGGTTGCATTCTGACCCGTGACAACGCTGTCGATCTCGGTGCGCGGGATTTGCGCCTCGATAATCAATGGCGCGTCTGCGGGCAGGATTTCGGCGATGGGCTCACCAGTTTCGATCACGCCGCCCGGCGTATGATAGTGCAACCGCACAACCGTGCCCGACACCGGGGCCCGTACAACCGCGCGATCCAAAACGCTGCGGGCTTGGCGCGCTTTTTCGCGCACGCTTTCCAGATCGGCTTCGATCACGCCTAACTCGTCCAACGCAGCCTCACGATAAGCCGCACGAGTGCGCGATATCTGCTCTTCGTATTTCAGCAACATTTGGTTGATTTCGGCAGCTTCGGCTTGCAGGCGCGCCTGCTGCCCCTCAGCTTCGGCCTGAACCCGGCGGATTGTGTTCAGTTCGCCCTTACGGACCAGCCCCTTTTCAAAAAGGGCCTGCTTGGTCTCGTATTCCTCTTGCAGGATCGCTGAGCGCCGAACCATGCTGTCCAACTGCGCCTCAAACCCGCTGGAACGAATTCTCAGGGCTTCCATGTTGCGTTCCAACAGAGCGATATCGTTCAGCAAGGTCTTGCGAGACAGATCAAAGCTGATCTTTTGCCCATCAAGGATTGTCATCACCTCTGTGTCCTCTGCCTGGGCCATCAAGGCAGGGGAAAATTCCAACCGTTGCAATTCTGCATATTCTGCATTCAGGCGCTCGGACATAGCCTGCAGGCGTGCTTTGCGGATGAACAACTCGCGCTCATTGGCTTCGGCCGATGTCTGGTCCAACGTCATCAGGACTTGACCGGCCTTGACGGACTGGCCTTCGATTACCTTGATGTCCTGAATGATACCGCCTTCCAGATGCTGCACAATCTTGTTGCGGCCGGTGGCGACAAAGCTGCCCTGCGCAATCACAGCAGCGGCCAAAGGTGCGCGGAAAGACCAGACGCCGAAACCACCAAAACAAACAACCAGCAGGATCATCCCTATGACGACCAGACGGTTGATTGAACGTGGAACCTCGGCATACCAGACGTCGGGGTTCTTGGGATCGTTATTCACGGGGACAAGATCATTCATGTCGCACCCCCTTACTGGTTTTGAATGCCGGGCGTATTACTGCGCGGCCCATTGAGTTGTTGCAGAACCTGTTCGCGCTGGCCAAACAGCGCCACACGTCCATCTGTAAGCAGCATGATCTTATCGACCACGTTCAGCAGCGTTGGCTTCTGAGTAATCACGACCACGGTAATCTTGCTTTCTTTGGCTTGCTCAATGGCACGGGCCAAGGCTTTGTCACCAGCCACGTCGAGGTTCGAGTTCGGCTCATCCAGAACCACCATGCGTGGGTTGCCAAAGAACGCCCTTGCCAATGCGATGCGCTGTTTCTGCCCACCAGACAGGGGCGAGCCATCGGCGGAGACCACCGTCTCGTAACCTTGCGGCAGGGTCGCGATCATGTTGTGCACATCGGCCAGAACCGCGGCATCGTGGATCTGTTCATCCGTCGCGTCCGAGCGCATCCGTCCGATATTGTCCTTGATCGTGCCGGGGAACAGTTGAACATCCTGCGGCAGATAGCCGATGCTTTCTCCAAACTGGCGCGGATCCCAGTTGCGGATATCCATCAGATCCAGCCGCACACTGCCCGACGTGGGCAGGATTGACCCGACTAGTGTTTTACCCAGAGTGGTTTTACCTGCACCCGAATTACCAATGATGGCCAATGTCTCGCCCGGATTCAGCGAGAAACTGATCCCGTTCAGCACGACGCGTTTGGTTCCGCCCGGTACGTAAAGCAGGCGCTCGACATCCAGCCGTCCTTCTGGGCGTGGCAGGCGCAGTTTTTCGAACTGCAGGGCAGAGTTGGACAACAGTTGGTTGATCCGACCATAGGCTGCCCGCGTCAGCAGGAAGCCGTTCCACCCTTCGATTGACCCTTCAATGGGTGCAAATGCACGGCCGGCAATAATCGAAGCCGCGATCACCATACCGCCAGTGATTTCACCCTGTAACGCCAAATACGCGCCCCAGCCCAGAATGGCGATCTGAGTCAGCAGACGCACGGCACGTGAAATCGCTGCGAAGATCACGTTGCGATCCTGGGCGCGGACTTGCCATGTCATGGATTGCGCGGTGTCACGACCCCAGATGCGCACGGCCTCGGGGATCATAGCAAGGGCATTTATGATCTGACTGTTGCGCGACATCGAGTCCAGATGCTGGTTCGCCATCGATTGCGCTTTGTTGGCCTCGGCAAAGGGTTTCGCCGTCATGCGTTGGTTGATGAAGGCGATCGTCATCAGCAGCAGGGCTGTTACGATCACGATCATCCCAAGCTGAGGGTGCACCAGAAAGATCATCAAAATGAACAAGGGCGCAAAGGGCACATCAAGGAATGAGATCAGCGTCCCCGAAACAAGAAACCCCCTGACCTGCTGAAGATCACCCAATGTCTGATATTCACGCCCTGTACCATGCAACGAGGCATGCGCGGCAGCGCTCAGGATCGGTGCACCGAGACGGGCCGCAACCTCAACCGCGGTACGCATCAGCATGAACCGCCGCACCGCATCAAAAGCTGATTGGAATATCACCGCCCCGGCCACGATGGCCGTCAGCATGATCAGAGTGTCCAGCGAGCGGCTGGTCAGAACACGGTCGCTGATCTGAAACAGGTAAATCGGTATTGCCAGGATCAGAACGTTCGTCGCGCAGGTCAAAACCAGCACAAAAGCCAGATTGCGATAGATCGCCCGTAGCGAGGTTCGAAGCGTTTTTCGGAAATCCTCGGGGGGTGTGCGTTTGTGAAATGTTTGGGGTGGCCCCTTCCCATCACCGCCATTTTGGGTGCTGCGCAGCAATGGTTCATTCGCCTTGGCCTCGATTGTGGTGCCCATTCTATCACCGTCACCCGAGCGCGACCTGGGGGTACTTCGGTCGCTGGTCTTACTGACGGTTTCGGGATCTGAGCCCTCGGCATCGGCCACCCCAGCACCGCTGTCCTGTTGGTCATGACCTTCGACAGGCCGCGGCTGCTTGCGCTGGGAGGAGGATCCCGCGCGCAGGCTTGGTTCGTCTTTCGTATTGTGACCCGTCAGGTTTGGTTTCACCGTCTGGCCCGCGCTCGCATCGCCTGTGACAACGGCGTCGCGAGTGCCACCTTCGGGGTCACGCACGCGGTAGTCGTCGCTTAGTCGCAATCCAGGGGTTTTCTTTGAATTCTCCCCAGAACCGCTTGCATCTGAGGTTGATGAGACGGCACCACCATGGCGGTCCAACGGGCTGGCGTAACGTCTCGGACGCGACGGGAATTTAATCGACATATCAAAACTTTCAAGTCACTCGCAAAACACACAAAATTACTACGCAAGCATAGTCTCCAGACCATCGTCGAGGCCTGCTTTTTCCGATGGCGTCAGTTTGTTGTGGCCGGGGGCGTGTTCAGATTTGCCCGGCGCATCAAGCTCTTCCATCATCAGCGCGACAGCTTCGCTGATAATCTCGGTTTTTTCCGCCATCGCGTCTTCAAAGATGCTTGCCTGATGCAAAAGCAGATCGGAATATTCCTCTTCCTTAGCTCTGATCACTGAATCCACACCCATCTTTTTCACATGGGCGGAATTCAGAATGCCATTACCAGCACCCAGCGCGGCAACCTCTTTGCCAGGGGGGGCATCGACATAAACATCGTCATCATCTTGCAACACGGTGACCTGATCGATGACATTGACCTGCAAAAGATCGCCCTCAATCTTGAGCACCCGGACCAGTTCTGTCCCGGCAAACATGGGATCATTCAAAAGCGCGTCTTCCAACGCCTCGGTGTCCACTTCTTGCAGAGGTATCACCTCGGCCAGTGTTTCGCTCAACTCCTCATGTGTGTCTTCGCCCGTCGTCGTCAGAGACACCTGATTCATCACCAGATTGTCCTCAGCCTCTGTCGGTTGAGCACCATGCACCACGTCATTGTCAGACAGCACGATGGTCTGCGACACAGCATCGACCGATGTCATATCTCCACCAACAACGATCATATCGTAGAAGCTGCCCAACTGAAGAATGTCAGTCACGTTGGTCATGACATTCTCGCCCAACGTGTAGGCCGTGGACGTCGCGGTAATTTCGGTGGCGATCTGGTCGATATCCGTAGCGTCGATAACCTGCTTGATGAAATTCGTGACCAACATATCGCCGGAAATCCAATCGACATCGACAACCGGCGCTTGACCTGCTTCCGCGACATTGTCTTCCAGCCATGATGCTTCGTTGGCCTCAACAGCAATCTCAGAGGACTGCACCACATGAGTTTCACTCTGCACGCCGGGCTCGCCTTCATCAACATCAGAGACAACAGCCACTTGATTGAACACCGTCAGGTTTGTGGCTTTACCACCTACAAGGATGTTGGGGGCGTCAATCCAGCTGACGGTTACCGCAACTTCGTTCACCGCCAGATTTCCACCTGCAATCACCGAATGGCCATCTTCGAACACAGGATCTTCGGTCTGCTCCCATTCTGCGGGCCATGGGTTTGGGGTATCATCCCCTGCCCCCTCTTCTTCATCGGCCTTGAGATGCGCGGGCAGCAATTCGTTGAAATCCGGCACTTCATCGACATGTTCGCCATTCACAACAATGCCCAATGCGTCATCGCCGTGGAACTGATGAATTTCTGCCCCTTCCACTTCGGGGGTCAGGGTTGTTTGCATCTGGTCGATAAGTACTTCCAGCGCCGCGCCAGACAGGTAATCCTGAATGTCCATTGACGGGGACGAAGTGGCATGCAGCGACAACGCCTTTGCCAACAGCCCGTCACCCTTTGCCATCAAAGCTTCGACATCTCGGAAATCACCCTCTCCGACGGTGTCATTGTCGGTTAGTCGGATTTTCTGAACCGTATAGGTGACCGCCGAACCGATCAGTTCGGTAATAAACTCTGGCTTCACGATCATGGTGAGTTGTATGGATGATCCCAACTCAAGCGCTTGGGGAAAATTGAAATCCAAACCAAACGACTGGCTGGGAACCGCTCCGAGACTTTCAAGCTGCTCAGCGGTGGCAGGTGGTAAGGGCACGTCGGCCTGCGGCGCAGAAAACTTGTATGGCAGCATATTATGCTCGCCCGTCTCTAATTTCAGATGTGCCGAGACCTCAATACGTGTGGGGTCTGCCAAATCTTCAAGTTCTGCTTGGCGTCTTAGCGCGGTAAATTCTTCATACTGATCGCGCAATCGCGCCTGTTCGGTCGTAAGCTCAAACGTTCCAATAAAATGTGCAATCTGTTCCGTAATACTGTCGAGAGACATATCGGTTCCTTTCCCCGCCCCGGCTGAAATTTCCGGCTTGGGTTAAGTTGGGCCGAGGCCGCCTTTTTGCGGCCTCGGCGTTTTTCTCGAAGAGTATCAGAGTCCGCATGCGCGGGCTCTGAACTCTGGTTACACGTCGGTATCGTCGCTGGCGTAGGACGAGCTCATGGACCCGCCCACCATCGTTGTATCGACTGAGTTGCCAAGGACGTTGGCTCCCATGACGATCGACTGGTTGAAGGCTGACGTATCAACCACCGCAGCGGCAGAAGCATGCGATTCACCGTTTACGATGCCGTCGCCGCCATTGTTCGAGCCCCAGGTACCAGCGCTACCAGCGTTGCCACCGGCCCCAGAATACGCACCCGAAACATCGCCACCGCTGACGTTACCGCCAGTTACGTTGCCAGCTTCTGCGAAGCCGTTGGCGTCGCCGCTTTGACCGCCAGTCGATTGCGCGGCACCACCGCCGCCGCCGATGCCCGACTCGGACATACCATTGGTCGTGCCATATGCGGTCGACGTTGCGTCATTGTCCGAACTGCCAGCGCCACCATAGCCAGAGATTGCCTCGGCCAGGCTGTCAGCGGTGCCATCGGTGTCCGCCGTGGCAAATACCGAGGATTCTCCGCCATAACCGGCATCGTTATCCGCGTCTGCAGACCCCGTGCCGCTGCCACTCGACTGCGCGTCCTGTTGGATTGCGCCGCCGCCACCGCCGGTCCCGTTGGCCGTTGCCATACCGGTTCCTTCAGCGTCTGCGCGACCATCGGTGTCGTTGGTTCCGCCGGCGCCACCGTTCGAGTCGGCATCCTGATCGTTGCGCGCCGTGCCTGTGACATCTCCCGGGGATTGGGTGACAACCGGGCCTGTAGCATACTGATCTCCGACGCCCTGAGCATCCGAGTCAGAGTCCGCTTGACCGCCGGTACCGGCACCGCCAGTCCCGTCGCCGCCCGGACCGTTACCGCCGGTTCCGTCGCCACCAATACCGCGGCCGCCGTCCCCTTCACCGCCATAGCCTTTGCCAGCTTCGGCTTCACCGCCACCGCCGTTGTAGGCACCCGCGCCGCCCAGGTTCAGGCCGCTCAGACCCGTGCTCTGGTGCGAAGCCGCAAGTGCTGCATCGATCTGACCGGCGTCTCCGCCAGTACCGGCGCCACCAGTGCCATCGCCACCGTCGCCGCGTGCACCTTCACCTTTGCCGCCGTCACCGTCACCGCCGACACCTTTGCCTCCGTCAGCATCAGCGTCGCTGTTGGCAAGGCTGCCAGCTTTACCAAGACCGATATTGCCACCCGAAGAAGCACCGTTGGCTTCGGTGTCACTGTCTGATTCATTTTTGGCCAGGCCGATGTTGCCAGCTGCACTGTCACCGCCGTCGGCGTTGCCGGATGATGCGTCATTGGCTGCAAGCGCACCGCCTTTGGCAGCTGCGATGCTGTCATTGGAACCACCGGTTGACTGACCGCTGTTACCGGCACCCGACAGTCCCAATCCCAGCCCCAGACCAATCGAGCCTGCGTTGCCACCGTCTCCGCCGTCGCTATCAGCGTCGGACGCGTCCGAGTAACCTTTGTTGTAGGCGCTGGAATCACTGTCCGCAGTTCCACCATTGCCACCGTCGCCGGATCCGCTGGCATTCGCATCCGACTTGCTGGCGTTCAGACCCAGAGTTTTTGCATCACCCGAGTCACCGCCATTTCCGGCGTCTGCATCGGCATTGGCGTTGCCAGTTTCGCCGCCGCCCGACTGTGCATTACTACCCTTGGTGAAGGCCATCGCACCGCCACCATGAGCCGTACCACCCGCGCCGGAATTGCCGCCAAGTGACTCGGCATCTATGCCATCGTCAGAGTTGGCGGTACCGCCAGTCGCGTCGCCATGTTGCTCGAACGTGCCACCGTCATTCGAAACCGAAGCTTGGCCCAGATGATCGTTGTCAGTCAGTTCTGCAAGCTGGTTGTTGATCGACAACATGTCGTTGCCTGAGCCGTCCAACGAAATGTCCAAATTTGTGTCATCACCCGGATCATAATCAAAGTCGTTCCCAACGGTGATCACGTCGTCAACCGAACCGCCTTTGCTTACATCCACATCGACCAAATCATCGTCACGGGGGATCCACTCGCCGCCGCCAAAATCAATATTGATCTTGTTGTTGACGTCGTTCGTGTTGCTGTCATCGCCGCCATTTTTGTTCGACTGAGACTGCTTTTGTTGCTGATCCTGGTCTTGGTCCTGATCATTTTCATTGTCCACGTCTGTGCGCTGATCCTGATCCGCGTCGACGTCAGTGGTTTGGCGCTGATTCTGATCAACATCCGTGTCTTGTTTCTGTTTGTTCAAATTTGCATCGACATCTGCATGTTTGACGTTGATGTCAGCGTCGATTGGCACATAGGCCTCGTCAACGTTCACTTCACCGATTGCTGTGATGTCATTGTGGGGCTGATATTGACGGTTTTTACTCATAACAAATATCCATTTATTGCCGCGCCCGACCGTCATTCATCTAACAAACGGCTACTGGCGCTGTTGAAACAATATTTAAGCTCTCAGGCGCGAAAACGCGCTTGAAGCGGTTTCGTTTGGTGAAGTCGTTTCCCACCTCCCTTTCCCGGCCAAGCCGACTCTCTGCTCGCGGTCATTGAGGTTCGCGTCAATTCGCGATGCGCAGGCAGATCAGTAACTAAGCTTCCCAAATTGAAGCAGGGTAATGGTCGCAGCCGAACAGCGCCCTGAATAGCTGACCTTAAGCATTAGACGGCACAGTGGCTTGATATTACGCAGTATTTTTAATTATTAATTATATATTAACGGATAAAATCACCAATTTTCCGAAGGATTTCGGATAAGGATCTAAAACCGCATTAACCCTCAACATTTTCGGGAGTAGCAGCGATGAACCTAAACCAAAGTTCTAGTCCGAATGGGTTGGAAAAGGCCCAATATTGATGAAAACTGGACTTTCAGCTATAGTTACTTAAACCAAAAGTTAATCTATCGTTAATTCGCGTTAAGTGTGTTGTTTACTGGTGCGCTACAGATTTCGTGGCGTGAGTTTTTAGGGGGAAGTAATGAGCAATCCGTTGCGGGATAGTGCCGCCCAAAAAGATACTTGCACCGAAGATTTCTCGATCAACTTTATTGGCAAGGAGCTTTTCTTTTCAAACCAAACTCTGCGTAGCGTTCAGACGGAATTCGGTGTTGCTGCGCATAGGTATGATGACATCGCTGAACTAAAATCACTCGACACATCCAGATTGCCGGCCGGGAAAGTGGTTGTCGTCGACCAAATCATGCTGAACGACCTTCTTACCCAACCAGGCCTCTATATCGAAACAGTTGGGTCGGGATGTCTTGCCTTTGCATATCGTAAGGAAGACACAGCCCGTTCCTTATTTAAAAACTGGGACAGGGGACAGTTCGGGGATATTGGCTATCTTCCAATGAACGTCGCGCCAGATGTATGGCGGTCCATTTTGCGGCTTTTGATGCATGAAGAGCTTTACCTGCCGAGCTTTCTGGCAGACTGTGTGTCCCCCCCGCAAAGCCCGACCACACCCTGCCTGCTGGGCGACGCCCCGGCAAAGCCGCAGCAAAAAACGAAAGAACCAAACCCGGTATTTGCCCGATTGACCCGGCGCGAAAAGCAGGTTCTGCGCCTCGTCTCGAAAGGTCAAAGCAACAAGATCATCGCATCAAACCTCGGCATCACCGAGCACACGGTAAAGCTGCACATGCATAACGTTGCGGGCAAGATCGGTGTCAGCAACAGGACAGCTGCTGCTCAGTTCTATTTTGAGGTGGTAGCAGAACAAGATCAGGCTCAAACAGTTGACTGAAGCACTCGAAACTCGCTTTGACCGCCTAATCCTGCTGGTCGGCAAGCTCAATTACATGTGGACCAACACCGAAAGCCTGTTGATCCACCTTATTGCTGGACTTGGTGATACAAAAAAAGACGTCGCCGTTATTATCTTTCTGACCCTCAACACAACGCGCGCTCGCGTAGACCTTGTGGAGCGGCTGGCAAAGATGGACGGCCGTCCGCCTGAAATTCGGGATCCAGTTCTGGAACTCACCCAACGACTAAGTAAGCTGTCGTCTATTCGAAACAAATACAATCACTGCATTTACTCGTTCGATGCCGACAGCGGAAACCCAAAGACAATTCTGATGCGCATCTCGGATAGAAAGACCGATATAAAAATGGGGCGCGAAGACACTGTTGACGAAGAGGCCATTCAGCAAATCGAAGATACCCTCACGCAATTGTCGGCTGCTAACCGGGATATCTGGCGCCTGATAGGCCACTTGGGTTTCCCGGTTTGATTGTGGCCGCCCGAACAGGTTGCGCTAGGTTGTGAGCCGGTCAAAGTCCTTCTACGAATCCTTTTCGTGCAGATGGGATTTGAACGAGCCACTCGCCCCTACAGGAAAGCGGGATCTAAAGCGCAGCTTATTGAAAAGGTGAGCGAACAAAGAGAGCGCTCATGCTCAGAGAATAAGACTTGCACAAAGTCGGTTTTGGTACCCGCGGCCGGACTCGAACCGGCACGGCGTTTCCGCCTGGAGATTTTAAGTCTCCTGTGTCTACCATTCCACCACGCGGGCAATGTGCATTGGGCCTATTTCAGGCCTGAAAAACCAGTAATGCCACAAGGCCATGAATACAATGCGCTTTGCGGTCGAAATCTAAGGATTTTAAGATAAGGGCTCGTAACCACTGGATGACGAAAGCGGTTGCCAAGTGGAAGATCGCAAAACAATCATCGCAGAGCCGCTGAGAGCCTGGGAGGGACAATCAGAGCGTCCGAAACTGACAGATTGAGCAGCCTCATCTGACTGGTCCAAATTGATTGTTAGTGCATCGTCGGCCTGTA
>NZ_WQCF01000012.1 GCF_013032455.1 Ruegeria atlantica | reverse complement strand
AGGTCGCCGACTTCGGACTGGTCGCCGACCTGTTCCAGGCCGTGCCGGAACTGACCGAGAAACTGGGCTGATCACAGCCTGAGCCGTTTCGAAGAAGTATCTTAAAAGGCCCGCCAAATGGCGGGCCTTTTTCAATGGAGGTCCCAGATCGGCCCTGCCAGTGCATCCGCGATGGATTTGTGCGCCGCAGGGCCGATCATATGCTCAGCCATTGGCTGCTGCAGGGTGCCGAACAGCATATCTTCGATCTCGTCAGATTGGCCGGACACATAGGCAGAAAGTTCGACACATTCCCGAGTGAACGAGCGAACGACGTCTAGCATCTGTTGCGTGACAGTGACCGGCCCCCTTTCGGTCGGAACGTCGTCTTTGTTTTGCAGGACCTTCAGGGCCAACAGAACAACCGGCGCATCCAGCTTTTGCAGTAAAGTGCTGATTTTCTGCACCCAATTGCGGCGCAGTTCGTCAGCCACTACTTCAAAGCGAGCGTCCTGATATCCTTGCAGCAAGCGCATCAGATGCCCCACGAAATGCACATTGGTGAAGTCGACCTCAGGATAAAGGTCGACCAAGGCAGCAGTTGGCGCCAGAACCCTGTCATTGCGCCGGGGATGAACCCGGTAAAATTGATTCGACTGGCTCAGAACACCGGGGGCCTGCAGAACACACAGCTTGGCCCCGTTCATCAGGTTGAACAGCCCAGCGTCGCCGCACAGCGCCTCGACCCCGCAGAAGAGGCTGCCAAAGTTCAGACAGCGCCGATCCAGCCGGTTTTCAAGAATCGCCGCATAAGGACTCTCGACAAACCGCCCATAGGTCTCATCTCCGCCGAAACAGCCTATGTAGGCTGTGTCCAGCGACCGCTCTGGGCCACGGAACCAAAGACGTGATTCACCATATTGGCATACTGCATGCCCGGCACCCGCCGAGCCTGTTTGATGATAGCTCATAACACTCACCCATTTTTCACCCAGTTGCCATCTTGCAGCCCCATGTCTTGAGAAAATCCTAATGTGCGCATTTGAAGCAAATTCGATGCGCCTGATCCCCTTGCCGCCCCTACCGATCTGCCAGTACTGTTCCCTCAATCCCTTGGCACAGAGGCATCAGAAAATGGACGTAAAATCAGTCGGAGTTATTGGCGCAGGTCAGATGGGCAACGGTATCGCCCATGTCCTAGCCCTGGCGGAGTATGACGTTCTACTGAATGACGTGAATCAGGACGCGCTTGAGGCTGCTTTGACCACGATCGAGGGCAACATGGCGCGTCAGGCCTCACGCGGGAAAATCACCGAAGAGGCGATGCAGGCCGCGCTTGGTCGTATCCAGACCACGCTTGCATTGCCTGAACTGGGGCAGACAGATTTGGTGATTGAAGCCGCCACCGAGCGCGAGACGATCAAACAGGCAATATTCGAGGATCTTCAGCCACATCTCCAGCCGCATACGATTCTGACCTCAAACACTTCATCTATCTCGATCACCCGGCTGGCCAGCCGCACGGATCGACCCGAGCGCTTTATGGGCTTCCACTTCATGAACCCTGTGCCCCTGATGCAGTTGGTTGAACTGATCCGCGGCATCGCCACTGATGAAGAGACTTTCAGCACCTGCAAGGCCGTCGTTGATCGCCTTGGCAAAACCGCTGCAAGTGCCGAGGATTTCCCCGCCTTTATCGTCAACCGTATTCTAATGCCGATGATCAACGAGGCGGTTTATACCCTTTATGAAGGCGTCGGAAACGTGCAATCCATCGACCAGTCGATGAAACTGGGCGCGAACCACCCGATGGGGCCTCTGGAATTGGCGGATTTCATTGGTTTGGATACCTGTCTGGCGATCATGAACGTGTTGCATGAAGGGTTGGCAGACACCAAATATCGCCCCTGCCCGCTACTGACGAAATATGTCGAAGCTGGGTGGCTGGGCCGCAAAACCGAGCGCGGGTTTTATGACTATCGGGGCGAGGTTCCGGTTCCGACTCGTTAAGGCAGGATGCGGTAAGGCAGAGGGGGCCAGCCCCCTCGCCCGGATGTTATCCGGGCTCACCCCTGGGATATTTTCGGCCAGATGAAGAGGCGGATCAGCCTTTGAGGGACTGCCCCAGCGACAATGTGTGCTTTCTGAGCCAGGCCATGAAGCCGCGCGGATCACGCTCCAGCAATTGCATATCCTCGTCAGAAATCGGGTCACCGATGAACGGAGATTGAGGTTTATGGCATGACCGCACGATCTCATGCAGCAACAGGCCCTGCCGCAGAATCGGGGAAATCCTGTTGGCAATCTGATAGGCGCGTGAGTTGCTGCCGGGAAAGAAGATCGGCACCACGCGTGCCCCGGAACGGCGGATCATTTTAGCCGTGAACACGTTCCACTCCCGCTCTTGCGCAGGGCCGAACCAATCGTCCGAGGACATCACGACACCCGATGGGAACAGGGCAACAACACCACCCTCTTTCAAGTGGTCCATGGCTTTGCCGCGCATCTCTAGCATTTTGCTTTGCGCTTCGGGGTCATGCGGGAAAGGCACAGGGATCATGAACGAGGTCGCAGCCTCATCCAGCCCAGTCAGGACTGAGCGGGTCAGAATCCGATAGTCACTGCGCACTTTGCCAATAAGTTCGGCCAGGATCATACCATCCACCATACCGTGAGGGTGATTGGCTACCACGACCACAGGCCCTTCTTTCGGAATACGCGCAATCTGCTCTTGCGGTGTGGTCAGGTTGATCCCCATGATCTCGAGCGCGCCGCCCCAGAACCGCTGACCCCGATAATATTCATTCTTCTTCTCGAACTTGTTGACCATACGCAGGATGGTCAGCTTGCCGGTACACCATTCGATCGCGCGAATGGCCGTCGAGGTCCAAGCGTCATCGAACGAGTTTGCATAGGTCAGGGTTCTACGATCGTAGATTTCGCCCTGATCAGTGGTCCCATCCGCCACCGGGCCGGTCTTCGTCTCGTGCGCTGTTTCCGCCAATTCCTGGTATTCCCGTTCTTCGTCGTGAGGCAGATGACGTCAGTACCCTTCCCCGAACTTGTCGTTCACCAAGGTTTCCAACGCATCAGCCAACGCCTCAGCATCCGGTCCGGACGTCTCGACGTCAATAGTCGTTCCGCGTGAGGCTGCCAACATCAAAAGACCCATAATGCTGTCGCCAGATGCAGAAAACCCATCCTTGGATACTTCGGCCTGTGCGTCAAAGCCCTCGACCACTTCAACCAGCTTGGCAGAGGCGCGGGCGTGCAGACCTTTTTCATTAATGATTTTCAAGCTTCGGTTGGTCATTCTTAATCAGTCCGGTCTTCTTCTAATGTCACATTTTGCGCATTGATATACTTGCGTCCAGCCTCCATCGCCTGCCGCACTGCATCCGCGATGGGCAGGTGGCGGGTTTTGGCCAGTTTGATCAACATAGGCAGGTTGGCACCGTACAGGATACGGCGATCCTGCGGGGTGCAGGCACGCAGGCTCAGATTCGATGGGCTGCCTCCGAACAGATCAGTCACCACAACCACACCATCCCCGACATCAACACTGTCGGCCGCCGCGCAGATTTCTGCCTGCTTGGCTTCACGGTCATGATCGGCCTCAATCGAAATTGCGATCAGGCCGGGCTGCTTTCCAACCACATGCTGCATGGCTGCCAGATATTCCTTGGCCAACCCACCATGTGCTACGAGTACAATCCCGATCAATCCGGCCTCACATTCAACGATCGACGTTCCATTTCGCGGTGCCTAATTGCCACTTGCTGCCCCTCTTGCGCAAGGGCCTTTGCGACCGCTTCTGCCATGGCCACCGATCTGTGTTGCCCGCCGGTACACCCAAAGGCCACTGACAAGTGTGCTTTGCCTTCTGCCCGGAAGGTCGGCAACAAGAGTTTCAACAGATCAACCACCCTCTCGAAAAATGGAGCATAATTTGCGTCGGTCTGGATATAGCGCGCCACATCCGGGTTTCGACCATCTTCCGCCCGCAATTCGGGTCTCCAGTATGGGTTGGCCAGGAACCGGCAGTCGAACACCATGTCCAATCCTCGCGGAAGCCCGCGTTTATACGAAAAGGATTCGATGGAGACTGCCAGATGCCGCCCGCCTTGCGGAGCGAACCAGCGCTCAACCTCTTCACGCAGTTGATGAACGTTCAGCGGGCTGGTGTCGATCAAAGTGTCCGCAATCTCGCGGATCGGTGCCAACAGCTCTTTTTCCTGCCGCACACCGGTTTCCGGACTAGCATCAGTGGCGACTGGGTGCCTCCGGCGGGTCTCAGAAAAGCGCCGTAGTAACACCTCATCACTGCAATCGAGGTACAGCGTCGTCAGGTCGACTTGTTCCATTCGTCGCAACCCGACCGCAAGCTCAATGAACCCAGTCGTCGAGAAGTCACGGTTGCGCGCGTCTATGCCCAAGGCCATAGGACGATCACTCTGTGAGCCATCAAGCAGACGCATCAACAGCCCCATGGGCAAATTGTCGATGGCCTCAAAACCCAGATCTTCGAGAACACGGATTGCGGTTGAACGGCCCGCGCCCGAAGGGCCGGTAACCAGAACTATACGCCTTTGCGGTGTCATGTGCTGGGCCATTCCGGATCCACTCGTCCCATCTTTAGCAACTGCATGAGCGCTTCTGCCAAATTGGGGATGCCCGCAGCCCTTAGCAAGGGAACAGATTGCCTCAACACATCGATAGTTATCGGCTCAGGCAGGCGGGCCGTCTCGGTTTTATCCAGGTCCACCACGTAGCTGACTGGCGTTTGACCTGCAGTTTCAGCACGAAGCAGTCCAACGCCTCGCACCTCGATCAGGCCGCAAAGGTTGGGTGCTGCGTCTGCCACGACCTTGTCATCGGCCCTTTGAAGGGACACCCGATCATCCGCAACCAACTTCGCCCCTAGCGACATCATCCGCAAGGCCAGCGCAGATTTACCCGCCCCCGAACGCCCCACAATCAGCGCACCCTGCCCTTCTACGGCAACGCAGGTTGCGTGGAGGATGGCACTGTCCTGATGTTGAAAATCCGAGAGGCTCTGACCACTCATGCGTCTACACGGGCAGTCCCACGACAAAGCGCGCGCCTTGCGGGTCGGACGTTATATCTGCCTCGGTCGGGCGGATATTCTCGGCCCAAATAACACCGCCATGGGCCTCGACAATCTGTTTCGAGATCGCCAGCCCCAGCCCCGAATTGTTACCGAAATGTTCGACCGGACGCTCTGAATAAAAGCGCTTGAATACTTTGGTCAATGCTTGCTCGGGAATACCTGGACCCGTGTCTTCAACCACAATCAAGACGCGATCTTCACGCCGCCGCACCCAGACACGAATTGCGTCATTCTCCTCGCAGAAGGAAATTGCGTTGGTGATCAGATTGACAAAAACCTGCGCCAGGCGCGCCTCAAGCCCGTTCACGATGATCGGTTGAGACGGCAAGTCGGTGATATATTCGATTCCCTTGGCCCGAGCGTCTTCACCCAGATACTGACCGATATTGCCGAGCAATTTTAGCAAGTCAAAGGGCTGCTCCTCTTCCTTGACCAATTCGGCATCAAGGCGCGAGGCATTGGAAATGTCGCTGACCAGACGGTCTAGCCGCCGCACATCGTGTTCAATAACGCTCAGAAGCTTTTCGCGCTGATCGTCCCGTTTAACCATGCGCAAGGTGCCAACGGCCGATTGAAGGCTGGCCAACGGGTTCTTGATCTCGTGCGCCACGTCAGCTGCAAACTGTTCGTTGGCGTCGATACGATTATAGAGCGCCGTTACCATTCCCCGCAGCGCACGGCTCAGCCGACCGATCTCATCCGGACGCGCGCTAAGATCCGGAATTCGGATGCGGCCGGGATTGACACCCACGCCTCGATCTTTGCCCGTCTCAGCAGCCGAAGCGAGGTCGGCCAGAGGGTTGGCAATTGTCGAAGCCAGCACAAGGCTCAACCCGATAGACACCAACAGTGCCACGACGAACATCTGCAGAATGCGCTCTTGTTCACGCCGGGCGATGGCGTCAATTTCCCCCGCAGGTCCAGCCATGGCCACTGCACCAACCGGCTGTCCATTCAACAATACAGGCGCGGCTGCTGCGATGACGGTCTGGCCGAGTTCGTCCTGAACAGCCCGAACATGCATCTTGCCTTCCAATGCCAGCGGAACGATCTCTTGCACACGCTGGGCAAGTGTAGGCGCATCTTCGCGAACGGAACCCGCAAATACCCGAGAAAGACCTGTCCACACTGCGTTCAGCGCATCGCTTATCAATGTACTTCCAGTGGGAACCTCTGCTTCTGACCGCATTAGGACCGGCATGTCAGATGAGGCGAATGCCCCGCGCGTCCATCCTATAAGTGTGCCACTTGCGTCATAAACAAAAACCTCGCCGCCATCGGGAAGGCTGAGTCCATCAAGTGTTTCTTTAACATCCAGCGCGGCCGCGTCCTGTGCTCCATCGGATAACTTCTGGCGCAGTTGTGCTTCGAAAACGTTGGTGACCAGCCGCGCGTCCCCGATCAGGTTACGCGCTGTCTGCTGGACCTGCTCGCCACGGGAATCGTCAAGGTAAAGAAGCCCGGTAACAAGAGTAACCAGCGCGACCAGATTAAAAGTGATGATTTTGCGCGCCAGCGGTGAACCATGTAGCGAAAACAGGTTACGGCGACGCGTTGCGCGCGACTCGGATGAATCGGTTTCTTGAGGGATGACCCAGTCATCCCCAAGAACGATATCACCGTCCCGCATTTCGCTGACTTGTTCCGTATCGCGCACGAGACCCGATTACCCCTTTTAAGCGATTAAGCTTACTCTTCGTTGTACCGGTATCCGATACCGTACAACGTTTCGATGGCTGAGAATTCAGAATCTGCGGCACGCATTTTCTTGCGCAGGCGCTTGATGTGGCTGTCGATGGTCCGGTCGTCGACATAGACCTGATCGTCATAGGCGACATCCATCAACTGGTCCCGGCTTTTGACGAAACCAGGGCGCTGGGCCAGGGCTTGTAACAGCAGGAACTCGGTCACAGTCAGAGAGACGTCGTTTCCCTTCCAACTAACTGCATGGCGCAAGGGGTCCATCCGCAGTTCACCACGTTCCATTACCTTTGTGTCGCCGGTGTTGGCGTTTGCTACATCACCCGAGGTTGCCTCTTGCCGGCGCAACAGCGCGCGGATGCGTTCAACCAACAGACGCTGCGAGAAAGGCTTTTTCACATAGTCATCCGCGCCCATACGGAGACCCAGTACTTCGTCGATCTCATCGTCTTTCGAAGTCAGAAAGATCACCGGCATCTGGGTTTTTTGTCTTAACCGTTGCAACAAATCCATGCCGTCCATGCGCGGCATCTTGATATCCAGAACGGCCATATCCGGTAATTTCTTATTGAAAGCGTCCAGCGCCGCTTGCCCGTCGTTATAGGTTTCCACCTCGAAACCCTCGGCTTCGAGCGTCATGGAAACAGACGTCAGAATGTTTCTGTCGTCGTCCACCAATGCAATCTTTGACATCGGGATTACCCCTATTCCTGCTCACTCATGCAATATTTCGCTTATTAGTAGGGCATTGTTGGCGTTTTTAGGACTGCGAATCAATCCGTATCTGCGAATCGTGCGATTGTTGTCACACAGCTGCGGCAAAAAAGCCGTTAATGCGCGCGAAAAAGCGCCTCGTTTTCCGGCAGGAAATTCGTGATGGCGCTAAACTTGAACTTGGTTGCGCTAACTGCGCCAAACCGTCCTGTTCATGCCCTAAACGACCGTGATAAGACGCGCCCAGCCGCCGGGCCTTTCCGGCACACTGCCCCAAGAGCGCACGCGACCCAAACACCGCAGCGCCGCCACAGGAGAAGACACACATGACATCTGGACGGGTTAACCCGCAATTCCGCCTCGAAGATCAGGGCATCGAGGGTCTGGGAAATGTCTATTACAACTTCATGGAACCGGCGTTGATTGAAGAGGCGCTCAAGCGCGGCGAAGGCACGCTTGGAAATGGCGGCGCCTTTCTGGTCACCACCGGCAAGTTCACTGGCCGCTCTCCCAAAGACAAACACGTCGTCAAAACCGACAGCGTTGCCGAAACCATCTGGTGGGAAAACAACGCCGAGATGAGCCCCGAAGGCTTTGACGCACTGTACGAAGACATGCTGGCCCACATGAAAGGCCGCGACTATTTCGTGCAGGATTTGGTTGGCGGCGCTGACCCGGCTTACTCGATCAACGTGCGCATGGTCACCGAACTGGCCTGGCACAACCTGTTCATCCGTCACCTGCTGCGCCGTCCGGACCGTGAGGACCTGAACGAGTTCATCGCTGACTTCACCGTCATTAACTGCCCCAGCTTCCAGGCTGACCCGGCCAAACACGGCTGCCGCAGCGAGACGGTGATCGCCCTGAATTTCGACCGCAAGCTAATCCTGATCGGTGGCACGGAGTACGCGGGTGAGAACAAGAAGTCCGTGTTTACCCTGCTGAACTACATGCTGCCAGAAAAAGGCGTGATGCCGATGCATTGCTCGGCCAACCACGCTGTTGGCAACCCGGTCGACACCGCCGTGTTCTTCGGCCTGTCTGGCACCGGGAAGACCACGCTGTCCGCGGACCCGGCGCGCACACTGATCGGTGATGACGAGCATGGCTGGTCGGATCGCGGTACCTTCAACTTTGAAGGCGGCTGCTATGCCAAGACGATCAATCTGAACGCCGAAGCCGAGCCCGAGATCTATGCAACGACCTCGAAATTCGGCACCGTGATCGAGAACATGGTCTTCGACCCCGAAACCAAAGAGCTGGATTTCGACGACGACTCGCTGACCGCAAACATGCGCTGTGCCTACCCGCTTGAGTATATCTCGAACGCATCCAGCAGTGCTCTGGGTGGTCACCCGAAGAACATCATCATGCTGACCTGTGATGCGTTCGGCGTGCTGCCTCCGATCGCGCGTCTGACCCCAGCGCAAGCTATGTATCACTTCCTGTCGGGCTTCACCTCAAAGGTGGCCGGGACCGAGCGTGGTGTTACCGAACCGCAGCCTACATTCTCGACCTGCTTCGGCGCGCCATTCATGCCGCGCCGCCCCGAGGCCTATGGCAACCTGCTGCGTGACAAGATCGCCCAGCACGGTGCCACCTGCTGGCTGGTCAACACTGGCTGGACCGGTGGTGCCTATGGCGTTGGCTCGCGGATGCCGATCAAGGCGACCCGCGCGCTGTTGACTGCGGCACTGGACGGCTCGCTCCGCGATGCTGAATTCCGCAAGGACGCCAATTTCGGCTTTGACGTGCCGGTCGCGGTGCCCGGTGTTGCCGAGGTTCTACTGGATCCGCGCCGCACCTGGGATGATCAGGCCGCGTTCGACAAACAGGCTGAGAAGCTGGTGCAGATGTTCGCAGAAAATTTTGAACAGTATCTTCCGTTCATCGACGAAGACATCAAAGCCGTCGCTATCGGTTAAGAGTTCAAGGGGGCGGCATCGCCCCCTTTTTCGTTTTTGGGCGCCTGAACGAATTCCTCTACTCCTGGTTGCATAATGCAGACTAAAGCCACAAATTCGTTGCTCGGTTGGTCCGATTCGGGCATTCTGCAACACCATTAGCAACAAATAAGCCCGGCGCTTTCGCACCGGGCGGGAAGTAGAAAAACCTTTGGGTAGCTCTAGCAACCACTCACATCTGCACGTTGAGCCGCCTAATGATACGACAAGTGTAAAGCAAAGGGGATGAGTGTCAACATGAGACCTTAATGAAGCCGATAACTACTCGGCATCTTTAAGTGCGTCTCCGGACAGCGACTGTTGGCACGGATTAGCAGGTAGACGATGACTGAAATCTCAAAACTGACCGAACTGCGCAAACTAATGCAAAGCATGGAACGGACCTTGGGCCTTGAGCAGCTGTCTCCGGTAGAGCGTGACATTTACTACGCGGCCGAAGAACTGTCCAAGTCTGACGATGAAGTCCGTACCTTCGGACTTATCGAGCACACGCTGGTTCAAAGCGTTTCGCGCCCGACTTTCTTCCGCGCGCTGAAATCGCTGGTTCAAAAAGGGTACTTATCGCAAAGCGGTACTGCCAATCGGGGACGGTATATCGTTCATGCCCCCAAGTAACGCCTCCAACCTGCGCAGTGTTGGCTGATACTCGTGCGCAGGTGGGCTACTGACACGCTCTTCGCCTCTTTGGCCTATGTCGTGGCATCTTACCTCACGTTTGAGGTTCTGATGCCGCTCCAAAACGTGTTTTTTCCTGAGTATCCCAGTCGGGCCAGTCTGCTTTTCCTGCCGCACGGCGTGCGGGTTCTGTCAGCATGGCTGTTGGGCTGGAGAGCGATATTTGCATTGCTGCCCGGAGTTTTTCTGGTCTTCGCCGCCCTGGGAGGCAGCGATGTCTTTCTGCCAAACCGTTTGATGGCCATGACCATTGCCGTCACGACCGTTCCAGCGGTGTTCTACCTATGCAAATGGGCAGGGTGGGACCTGTTCCCCCGACCGGATCGCAAACCGTGCTGGACCTGCATCATGGGGATCGGGATCATCACCTCATTCCTGGTTTCAAGCCTGACCAACTTGGCTTTCGGAAGTGCGCGGGTGGAATATGTCGCGTATCTGATCGGCGACATCTCGGGTCTGTTTTTTCTGATGCTGGGCCTGCATTTCACATTCCGGTTCGTGGACAAGCGGCGTTAACCTATAAACAGTCCCCGCCGTAACAGGTTCACACCCGCGACGAGCAGAACCAGCAGCGTCACCTTACGAAACACCACCTGATCAATTCGCGATTGCAACCGCAGACCAATCCACATCCCTGCAAGCGCCGGTGCTATCAGAACTGCCGAAAACGGTGCTGTTTTGGAGCTTAAGATGCCGGATCCCAGATGGGCTAACAACAGTGCCACCGCACCCAACCCATAGATCACCCCCTGCACCCGCATCTGCACTGCCTTGGGTGTGTTCAGCGCCGTCAGATAAGCAACGGTCGGAGGCCCCCAAATGCCCGACATCCCACCCACAAATCCGGCTATGGCGCCAATCATCACTTCGATTCGTGCCGACGGATTGCTGAGCTTCAGCCCCACACCTAGCACCTGTATCAGCGCAAAAACTGTAACCGCCACTCCGATTATCAGCAAAAAAGTCTGTGTCGGCACAACGCTGACCAACTGCGCCCCCAGCAGCAAGAACACCAGCCCAACAATCAGGAAAACGCGAAACTGCTTGATCGCGGAAACCGCAGCCGCAAAACCTTCACGCAATGCCTGAACGCCGTTGGTAACCAATGTGGGCAGGATTAACCCGGCAATCGCAATATCAGGCGGCAGGAACATGCTCAGCCCGGAAACCAGCACCATCGGCATGGCAAACCCAACCATACCTTTGACCCACCCCGCGACAAAAGCGACAGAAGTGGCCAACAGTAAGTCCTGAGGAGTGAACAATGAAAACAACGCCATACGTCCGTCATAGCACTGTTGACGCGCGCTGCACTGCAAAATCGTCAACGCAATTTTCGAACTTTTTAACGGCATGATTCGTATTTTTGTTGCGCTGCACGTGCAGCATGATATGACCAGACGACACCAGATAAGGACCTGATTCATGGCACATGACGGACAGGATATGACACAGATGACGACATCCGCGATTTTGCCCGACCTTCTAACATTGACCCGCGCGGCGCTGCCTGCGGTGGAAACGGTGTTCGAACGCGCCCGCGAGTCAGTCCGCGCAATGGTTACCGACGATGGTCGGGTCTCTGGCGCATTGATTGAGGCGCACCAGACCGCAGCGCATGGCCTGTCATGGCTGGCAACGTACAACCAGTCTTTGCAGCAGATGCAGCGTTGGGCCGATGCCTTGAACGCGGATGGCAAATTCGGTGAGATGGAACAGTTGCTGCACCAAATCGCTTTTGGTGAGTACCTGCACCAGATTGCGGGCGGCATCCCGATGAACCAGGGTGAGGTCGTGCGCCTGCAGGATATGGGCCTCGGCTGGGATGCGCTGTCTGGCTTCCAAAGCACCGAAATTCAGACGCTGATGGCGCAAGCCAACTCTCAGGCTGCCCGGACGCGACTGGTGGCCTTGATGGAGGAACAGGCCGGATCCACGATGTTCGGCGCCTCGGGTCTGGATGAAGAGCTGGAGATGATCCGCGACCAGTTCCGCCGCTATGCGCAGGAAAAGGTCGAACCGAACGCCCATGAATGGCACCTGAAGGACGAGCTGATTCCGATCGAAATCATCGAGGAACTGGCTGAGATGGGTGTCTTCGGCCTGACTATCCCCGAGGAATTCGGCGGCTTCGGACTGTCCAAAGCCTCGATGTGCGTAGTCTCCGAGGAGCTGTCGCGTGGCTATATCGGTGTTGGCTCGCTTGGCACCCGTTCCGAGATCGCGGCAGAACTGATCATCGCCGGCGGCACTGATGAGCAGAAAGCTAACTGGCTACCAAAACTGGCCAGCGCCGAGATTCTGCCCACTGCTGTTTTCACTGAGCCAAACACAGGTTCCGACCTTGGCAGCCTGCGCACCCGCGCCGTCAAGGATGAGAATGGCGATTATAAAATCACCGGCAACAAGACTTGGATCACACACGCCGCACGGACGCATGTGATGACCCTGCTGGCCCGTACAAACCCGGACAGCAAAGACCACCGTGGTCTGTCGATGTTCCTGGCGGAAAAGACACCGGGCACCGACGAGAACCCCTTCCCAACCCCCGGCATGACCGGTGGCGAGATCGAAGTTCTGGGCTATCGCGGCATGAAGGAATACGAGTTGGGCTTTGACGGATTCCACGTGAAGGGTGAGAACCTTTTGGGTGGCGAGGAAGGCAAAGGCTTCAAACAGCTGATGGAAACCTTCGAATCCGCCCGGATCCAAACCGCTGCTCGCGCTATCGGCGTGGCGCAAAGCGCGCTGGATATCGCCATGCAATATGCGCAAGACCGCAAACAGTTTGGTAAATCATTGATCAACTTCCCCCGCGTCTCGGGCAAGCTGGCAATGATGGCCGTAGAAATCATGATCGCGCGCCAGCTGACCTATTTCTCGGCCTGGGAAAAGGACCATGGTCAGCGCTGTGACCTTGAGGCCGGGATGGCCAAGCTGTTGGGCGCACGTGTGGCTTGGGCGGCAGCTGACAACGGATTGCAAATCCATGGCGGCAATGGCTTCGCGCTGGAATACAAAATCAGCCGTGTCCTGTGCGACGCGCGCATTCTGAACATTTTCGAAGGTGCTGCCGAAATTCAGGCACAGGTTATTGCGCGGCGTTTGCTGGGCTGACCGGTTTCGGCACTCCTGTTTCCCCAACTGACCCGGCCTTGCGCCGGGTCTTTTTCTATAACCACCCCAAACCACACTAAGATCGGGCAAATCCGCCGAAGCTACGGCATCTTCTTTGAACTCTGACAGAATTCCAGCTAGGGCAGCTAACAGGCTTTGGAAAAATAATGGCATTTGGAATGAGCAGACGACTATTTACACTTTGGGCGGCTCTTGCCCTTCTCGCGCTTGGCGGTTGCGCTGTTTCCAAGCCCACTGCAACTCAGAGCGATGTCGACGCTCTGGCGCAGACCATTCGGGCGCTGGGGCCAGAAGTCGATCCGGTCGAGGCGCAGAAGGCCGCAACCATCGCTTACTCCTATTCCCAGCAGTTGAAGAAGGAATGGAACGTCACCGACTCGGCGATCATCCACAACGCCAAGGTTATCAACGGCTTTCGCGAATTTGGCCTCTGCAATGACTGGGCTCAGGCCATGACCACACGTCTAAAGCAAGAGAACTTCCGCACATTGGATCTGCACTGGGCCACTTCCCCGCCAACTGCATTTCGTATCATCCACCATTCGGCTGCAATCAGCGCCAAGGGGGATTCGATGTATGATGGCCTTATTCTGGACCCGTGGCGCAACAGCGGCACCCTGTACTGGGCTCCGATGCGCGAGGACACGCGGTACAACTGGAAACCCCGCCTGGAGGTACGCAAAGCGCTTCTGAACGGTGAAAACCCTTACTGACGCCAACTTTCAATTGGTCTAATTCCTATTTATGACACGCCTGATTCTGACCCTTCCTCTGCTCGCCCTGTTTCAATGCGAAAAGGATGAAACCGTGGCTGCGTATGGTGCGGCCGATCAGACATGGGCGCTGCAGGAAATCGACGGCCAACCTTTCGAGGCCAGCGCATTGCTGCGTTTTCCAGAAGAGGGCCGGATCGAGGGCAACGCCCCCTGCAACAGCTATAGCGGAACCCTGAACGCGCCTTATCCGTGGTTCGAAATACAGGATCTGGCCGCCACGCGCGCCACTTGTTCCGGGCTCGAGTCCGAAGGGTTCTATTTTGCTGCTCTCATGGCCATGACCCAATCCGAAGTGTCTGGAAATGTACTGATCCTGCGCAATGACGACGGCCACGAAATGGTGTTCACAGCCGTCGAGTGAACTGGTCCAAGAACCGCGCCCGCGCTTCGGGCAATGGATGATGGCCCAATGACGGGGCCAGATGGTGCTTCAGAAAATAGCCGGTGGTATTTAAGCCTTGGGAGATCTCGGCGTCCGGCGCGGTTCCTTCGCCGCGCAAGCAGGGCGGCAGAGGCAACAGCTTGTCCGCCCATTCCCCTGCCCCTTTGGCGCTGACTGCTCGACCGGTTTTCGGTGACACATAGACCAATCCCTCTGTCGCCCCTGTCACGGCACAAGCTGACAGGTCGAGGCCAAATCCCAATTCCTCAAGCAGCGCCAGCTCCCAGCGCAGATAAGCCAGCGGCCAGATGTCATCCTGCCCCAGCAGGTCCATCAGTTGTTCGGTTTGCTTGTAAATCGCCGGATGAGGTTCCCGGTCAGGAAGGCAGAATGAGAGCAGCGCCACTACCCCATTCAACCCCGCCAGCGCTAGCCGCCCCGAAAACGCCGCCGCCGCGCGGGATCGTAGCGGCTCAACCTGAAAGGTGCCGATGTGTTCCTCTAGCCGCGCCCGCCAGAGCACATCCAGTTGCGCCCCCGGTTGCAGTATGGGAGCGATTTTGCGGCTGGTTCCGCCACGTACCACGCCCGCGTGACGTCCGTGACCTTCGGTAAAAACCTCAATGATCGCCGATGTCTCGCCATGGCGACGGGAACTCAGAAGTATACCGTGATCGCGCCAGTCCAATGCTTCCTCAACTCTTTCAAGAAGATTTAGAAAACTCAATCGCAACCCATGCGCTTCTGCAAGGACAAAGCCTGCACGTAGCAATTTTTTGTTTTTCGAAAGTGGGAATGATCCACTTAGCGTGTCCCTCCGTATCTAATTTGTAGTTAAAACTTGGGAGGGAAAAAATGCGCCATCTATTGTCTTCGGTAACGATCCTTGTTGTCACTGCTGGCCTTGCAAACGCGGGTTCGGAAAACAGCAACGCAAGTGCTGCTCGAAACATGGCTGATACGCTTTCGTCAACACCTGGTATCGGAGGAGCCGCTCCCACAGTCAGTGGAAAAAATGCGGCAAAAGGCGACAGCGGCTGGGGAAATGCAGGATCGCGAGAGGTTTCCGGCCAGCAAGTATCGCGTGGGAAAAAAGGCAATCGATAAAGCCTCAGACGAGGCAGAGAATACTAACCGTTTCTGACGACGCGTTGGTTCTGGCCAGCGCGTCGAACTCTATCAGCAGAAGCTAAACACTTCGACGCTGCGAGGTTCCTATTCAAGCCCCTCTTCGCCCAACAAGTGCCGCCCTTCTCGGTCTTCGACCTCAATCACCCAGAGGTCAGGATCAAAACTCCGCTGGCGTTGGATTGCGTTGTCTACGTCAGTCTCTGGTCCGCTGGACAGTTCGACCCATTTGCGCTCACCGCTCATCAGGTCAAAGCTGCGTTGGAATGCAATCGCTTGACCATTAAGCGTGTTCAGCTTGACCAGAACAGCGCCTGCTGTGTCGTCTCCGTGGGCGACAACAAAGGCCGGAATCTCCTGAAACCGTAGCCGCGCCAGATAGGCATGGACCCAAAACTCAGCCGTCAGGCGGGTCATGCGTTGCCGTCTTTAAAGTCCAACCCCATTTCCGAGTAACGCTCGGACTCCTCCAGCCAATTCGGCCGGACTTTCACTTGCAGGAACAGGTGAATCTTGCGGTCGAGAAATTCTTCCAGTTCGGCCCGAGCTGCCTGACTGACGGCCTTGATGGTCTCACCGCGTTTGCCCAGAACGATGCCCTTGTGACCGTCGCGCATGACATAGATGACCTGATCGATCTTGGCGGAACCGTCCTTGCGCTCCTCCCAGTTCTCGGTCTCGACCGTCAGCTGGTAGGGCAGTTCCTGATGTAGGCGCAGGGTCAATTTCTCGCGCGTCATCTCGGCTGCGATCATACGTAGGGGCAGATCGGCGATCTGATCTTCGGGGTAAAGCCACGGGCCCTCGGGCAGTTCCGCCGCAAGCCAAGCCCGCAGATCATCGACGCCGTAACCCTTTTCAGCGGAGATCATGAAGGTTTCGGCAAATGGATAGCGTGCGTTCAGGTCGCTGGTCAGCGCCAGAAGCTTCTCGCTCGGGACCTTGTCGATCTTGTTGATCGCCAGCGCGATGGTGCGGCCCTGCCCGATCTCTTCCAAACCTTCGAGGATGCGTTCGACCCCTTCGGTGATACCACGGTGGGCCTCGACCATCAGAACGACGACATCAGCATCCGCAGCGCCGCCCCAGGCGGCTGCGACCATGGCACGGTCCAGACGGCGGCGGGGTTTGAACAGGCCAGGAGTGTCGACAAAGACCAGTTGCGCGTCGCCCTCCATTGCCACGCCACGAATGCGCGCGCGGGTGGTTTGTACCTTGTGCGTCACGATCGAGACCTTGGCCCCGACCATACGGTTCAAAAGGGTGGATTTGCCTGCGTTGGGCTCTCCGATCAGGGCGATAAATCCGGCGCGTGTGGTCATGTGTCCTGCGATCCTGTTTGCAAGTGCGCACCCCTATAGCAGAAAGCCACCGTGGGCCAGAGGGATTTGTCGCAATACCGCCATGCGTTTAAGGTGACAGGGTTGCCGCACGATACTCCGAAAGAAGCCAGTTGAGTTCCGGCCCCTGGAGTCAGCATTGAACGGCCTGAGTTTCTAAGAGGCAGCGGCGCCACTGCCGCTACACAAGGTATGGGCAGTCTTGGTTTGGTTGCAGTGTCATCCGAACTGATTGTCCAGCTTGCCAGCTTCACGCTGCGAGAACCGGCAACCAATTGGGGGGCCAGCCCCCCAAACCCCTCGAGGTATTTTTAGCCAGATGAAGAGGGATCCCGAGCAGAATGGCTGGGTTATTTCGTCAGGTTGCCTAACAGCGCTTTGGCCGCCGCCTGTTCGGCTTGGCGTTTTGACCCGGCTGTCGCCTGGGCTTCGGTTCCGTCTTGCAGTCGGGCGCAGATGGTGAAGACTGGTGCGTGATCAGGGCCGCTGCGTTTGACCTCGATATAAGATGGCGGTTTTTGCCCCCTAGCTTGCGCCCATTCCTGAAGCGAGGTTTTGGCGTCTCGTGCATCGGCCTCGACCGTGTGAATGCGATCCCCCCATAGCGCCAGGATCACATCACGGGCGGCTTCGAAACCGGCATCGCGGTAGATGGCGGCAATAACCGCCTCCATCGCGTCGCCCAGCAGTGCCTGTTTGCGGCGGCCGCCGGACAGCATCTCGGATCGGCCCAGTTTCAGAACCGCGCCCAAGTCGATCTGACGAGCTACATCTGCACAGGCTTCTTTGCGAACCAGCGCGTTGAACCGAGGAGCCAGCTGGCCTTCGGATGCCTTCTTGTCAGCCTCAAGCAGTGCGGTTGCCATGACAAGGCCCAATACCCGATCGCCCAGAAACTCTAGCCGTTGGTTGTCGGGCCGGGTCGATGACGAGACCGACCCGTGTGTCAGCGCGCGCACCAGCAGTTCGGGGCTCGTGAATTCGTACCCTAGACGCTGCTGGAACGCCTTTATTTCAGCCGAGAGCTTCAATTCACAGCCTTGAAGAAGCGATCGCCGCGCCAAGTCCAGAAGAACAGCATCGACCGGCCAGCGGACGAGAACATGATCCGATCAGCCCGGCCAATCAGATTTTCATATGGCACATAGCCCACCCCACCCGCAGATTGCGGCAGGCGGCTGTCGCTGGAGTTGTCGCGGTTGTCACCCATAAAGAAATAGTGGCCTTCGGGGACAGTATAGATGCCGGTATTGTCCGAACCCTGATTGCCGATGTTCAGCACGTCATACGAAACACCATTGGGCAGGGTTTCGACATAACGGGATTTTTCACAAACGGCGCCGATACCAACCGGACCATTTTCGCAGCGTGGGCGCAGCCGCTGTGGACCCTGTGGTGCGGCGACCTCGGTGAAAACCCCATCCGGCTTCTGCGGCACTGGGGTACCATTCAGGATGAGCTGGCCGTCACGCACCTGAATGCGATCGCCCGGCAGACCGATCAGACGTTTGATATAGTCCCGCCCGGTGACCGGGTGGCGGAAGACGATGACATCACCGCGCTCAGGCTCACCACCCCATATGCGGGAGTTGTCGCCTTTCATCCAGCCGCAGACATCCTCGGCGTCCACATTCAGGCCAACGCTGGGGATGATCAGGCTGGGGCACGAGGCGTAGGAATAGCCATAGGCCATTTTGTTGACGAACAGGAAATCCCCGATCAACAGGGTCTGCTTCATCGAGCCCGACGGGATCCAGAACGGCTGAAAGAACAGGGTGCGGAAAACGCCTGCGATCAACAGGGCATAAACGATGGTTTTGATCGTCTCCCACACGGGATTTCCGGTTTTGACGTCCTCGGCCATACTGCTCTCCGGTCCTTTGATTGTTGGAGTGCTACATGCGGGGCCAATGGGGGCAAGTCAAGGCTGCGTGGCGTGATCTTGAAGCGGACGCGCCTCGATCACCACAAAGGCCTGTGCCCAGGGATGGTCGTCCGTCAGCGTGACATGAATGATCGCTTCATGCCCCTCGGGTGTCATCTCTTTCAGACGTTCGGCAGCCCAGCCGGTGACATGCATCACGGGCTGTCCGGTGCGCAGGTTGGTGACCGCCATATCCTTCCACGCAATGCCCATGCGCAGACCGGTGCCCAGCGCCTTGGAACATGCCTCTTTCGCCGCCCAACGTTTGGCATAGGTTCCCGCGGTATCAGCGCGACGCTCGGCTTTGCTCTGTTCTGTTTCGGTGAAAACACGGTTGCGAAACCGATCACCGAAGCGATCGAGCGTACCCTGAATCCGGTCGATATTCGCTAGGTCTGTACCGATACCCAGGATCACTTCACACCTCCAGAACCACGGTACCCATCTTTTCTCCGGCTTCGACCATCCTATGGGCTGTAGCAGCGTCGGCCAATTCCCCAGCAGGTACAACCGCATGGTTCAATACACCCTGTTCCAGCCATTCTCGCAGTTGAGCCTCGCCCCTGCGTCGTGCGTCAGCGTCCAGTTGATAAACAATCAACATATGCAGGTGGATATTCTTGAACATGAAGCCGTAGAAATCCAACTCCGGGCGCATTTCAGACGCGGATGAATAGCTTGCGATAGTACCGCCCGGCCGGATCAAAGCCAGCGACGCATCCTGGTTTGCGGCAAAATCCACTTCGACAATGCGGTCAACGCCCGTGCCATTGGTCATATCAAACACGGTCTCGGCTACGTTTTGGGTGCGGTAGTTCACAAACTCGGCTGCACCAGAGTGAGCTGCTTTCTCCTGTGAACTGACCGTAGTGATGACCCGAGCGCCGCCGAGTGCAGCCATCTGACAGGCATAACGCCCCACTGTTCCGGCACCGCCGGTTACCAGAATTGTTTTGCCCACAATCGGCCCATCAGAATACAAGCTGTACCACGCGGTCATCGCCGGAATCCCAAAGCACGCGCCTTCAGCAAAACTGGTGGATTCCGGTAAATTTACAGCTTGTTCCGCCGGCAAAGCAATAAATTCAGCACCGGTTCCAAACGCGCGTTGCCATTGACCGTTCCAAATCCAGACCCTTTCACCAATCCGTGAGGGGTCGACATCCGGGCCAACGGACACAATAACTCCGGCACCATCCGAGTGTGGAATGACAATTGGGTATTGCATCACCGCACCGGGCCGCGCGCCACCACGCAGTTTAACGTCTGATGGATTGATCCCGGTAGCTTTGACCTGAACCACAACTTCGCCTGGTCCAGCCTCTGGATCCGGCATATCGATAAGCTCAAGCACGTCCTCTGCCGGGCCAAAGTTACGATATGTGATTGCTTTCATGGCGTTACCTCGTCGCCTGCCGTTGGCTTTGCTGTACGATCAGGCCCGCGCCTCATCCATCAGGCGCCGCATCTCGACAATCGCTGGGGTAAGTCCGCGAAAAATCGACTCGCCGATCAGGAAGTGGCCAATGTTCAACTCGCGCACCTCGGGGAAAGCCGCAATAGGTTGCACCGTGTCATAGGTCAGGCCGTGACCAGCGTGGACTTCCAACCCGAGCGAATGTGCGAATGCAGACATTTCACGCAAGCTTTCCAACTCTCGCACGGCCTCGTCCATGCGGCCTTCGGCATGGGCGTCGCAATAGGCGCCGGTGTGCAGTTCGATCACCTCTGCTCCAATGCGGTGGGCAGCTTCGATCTGGCGCTGATCAGCAGCTATGAAGATCGACACGCGGCACCCGGCCTCTCGCAGAGGGGCGATGAAATGGGCCAGCTTGTTTTCCTCGCGCGCGACTTCAAGACCACCTTCGGTGGTGCGCTCCTCGCGCTTTTCGGGAACGATGCAAACCGCATGTGGCTTGTGGCGCAGGGCGATCTTCTGCATCTCGGGTGTGGCGGCCATTTCAAAGTTCAGCGGGACCGAGAGGACTTCCATCAGCCCGTCAATATCAGCGTCCGAGATATGGCGACGGTCTTCGCGCAGGTGGGCCGTTATGCCATCGGCGCCCGCCTCTTCGGCCAGCTTAGCGGCCCGCAGCGGATCGGGATAGGCACCGCCACGCGCGTTACGCACGGTGGCCACGTGGTCGATATTCACGCCTAGACGCAGGTGGTTGTCAGACATCGCTTGATTCCTTTCCCGAATTCCGGTCCGAGCCTAGAGGTTTTGTTACCGGAACGGCAGCCTTGGTTTCGGCCAAACGTTTGATTTCATCGAATTTCGCTTTGATCCGGGCGCGGCGGCGCTGCTGATAAGTCCGCACCAAAGGAAGACTGAGGTAGTAGCAAATGAAGCCCCCGATAATCCCCGGAAAGATACCTCCGATCAGCCAGGGGAAAAACACTTCGTCATAGAAAATGCTCAGCCCGCTCCAGTCAGCTACATGGTCCGTGAACATGGCGACAAAATTGTTTTTCAAATCGCCTAACGCCTGGACAAAACTGTCCATCAGGCCGTGGGTCTCACCTTCTTCAAAATCGTCGCCGAGAATGAAATGGCCTATCTGCAGACAGACAACACCGATAGGGACATAGGTTAGCGGGTTACCGAAGAATGTACCGCTGAGCGACGCCAGCAGGTTGCCATTGAAGATCCGGCTAAGCACAGCGGCAACCACGAAATGCAAACCATAAAATGGCGTGAATGCCGTGAACACCCCGACCCCGACCCCACGCGCAATACGCTCAGGCGTATCTGGCAGCCGCCGGATGCGATGTTTGACGTAGTGAAAGGCACGGGTCCAGCCGCCGCGCGGATAGACAAATTCCGAAGCGATCCGAATGGGCGAGCGTCGGTCTCGGCGCTTGAAAACCACTCCTGATCACCCCTTCTCAGCCAGCCGCAACCGCGGTTTTTTCCCTGTCTCTGTAGCGCTCGACCGCGGCCACATCGCTTTCTGCCTCAAGCATCAGCATCAGCGAGTGCAACTGTTCCAGATCGCGCAGTTCGACACTGATCAGAAGACGGTAAAAATCCGGTTTGCGATCAACGAACTCCAGGTTCGAGATATTGGCCTTTTTCTCGCCAATCAATGTGCAAATGCGCCCCAGAACCCCGGCGTCATTGCCGATGGTCAAATCCAGCGTAACCCCGTAGACGGCCGGATGGGTGCCCGAATGCCAGTGCAGGTCGACCCAACGGTCGGGTTCGCCTTCGTAATCAGACAAGCGATCACAGTCGATGGCATGCACAACCACGCCCTTGCCACGATAGGTGATACCGACGATGCGCTCGCCCGGCAGCGGTTGGCAACAGGGCGCGCGATCGAATTTCTGTCCAGGCTCCAGACCGATCACCGCACGGCGCGGGGAAATGGCATCGCCTTCGTCCTGTGTCAGTTCGGGGTAGACCGCGCTGACCACATCATGTGCCGTCAGCTCGGCACTGCCCAGACGGGCCAGCAGCTCATGCCGATCTTTCAAACGCAGGTGTTTCGCAGCGGTGTCCAGAGCCTTGTCAGTAGCCTTGCGGCCCACGTGATCGAACCCGGAACGCGCCAGTTCTTTGCCTAGCTTGATGAACCGCTCACGATCCACTTCGCGCAGTGCGCGGCGAATGGCGGTGCGAGCCTTGCCTGTAACCGCGATCTCAAGCCATGTGACCTGAGGGGTCTGCCCATCAGCAGTAATAATATCCACCGATTGACCATTCTTGATCCGGGTCCACAGTGGCACGCGAATGCCGTCTACCTTGGCGCCCACGCAAGCGTGACCAATGCGGGTGTGGATGGCATAGGCAAAGTCTATCGGCGTTGCACCACGCGGCAGTTTCACCACATCGCCCTTGGGCGTAAAGCAGAACACCTGGTCCGAATACATCTCAAGCTTGACGGCTTCGAGGAAATCTTCGTGATCATCCTCACTGTCAAACTGTTCGGTCAGGTTGGCGATCCACTTGGCCGGGTCGACGGCAAAGGGGTTTTCCGAGCGTACACCATCGCGATAGGACCAATGCGCCGCCACACCGGTTTCGGCGACGTCATGCATCTGACGGGTGCGGATCTGAACCTCGACCCTTTTGCCGTCACGCCCCGACACGGTGGTATGGATCGAGCGGTATCCGTTCGATTTCGGTTGGCTGATGTAATCCTTGAACCGCCCCGGCACCGCGCGCCAGCGTTGATGGATCGCGCCCAGCGTCCGGTAACAGTCTTCCTCGGTCTGAGTGATGATGCGGAACCCATAGATATCGGACAGGCGCGAAAAGCCCTGATCCTTTTCCTGCATCTTGCGCCAGATGGAATAGGGTTTCTTGGCGCGTCCGAACACCTCTGCGTCAATCCCGGCTTTTTCCAGCTCGTGGCGCATGTCGCCGGTGATGCGATGGATTACATCGCCGGTTTCGCGTTGCAGAGTGATAAAGCGGCGGATGATCGACTGACGGCCTTCGGGGTTAAGCACGCGGAAAGCAAGGTCTTCCAACTCTTCCCGCATCCATTGCATACCCATGCGGCCTGCCAGCGGCGCGTAGATATCCATCGTCTCACGCGCTTTGACAATCTGCTTCTCGGGGCGCATCGCCTTGATCGTGCGCATGTTGTGCAGACGGTCGGCAAGTTTGACCAGAATGACCCGCAGGTCCTTGGACATGGCCATGAACAGCTTGCGGAAGTTCTCGGCCTGCTTGGTCTCGCGGCTGGAAAGCTGCAGATTGGTCAGCTTGGTGACGCCATCAACCAGCTTGGCGACCTCATCGCCGAACAACTCTGACACCTTGCCGTAATTGGCCTTGGTGTCTTCGATCGTGTCGTGCAACAGCGCCGTGATGATGGTCGCATCATCCAGACGTTGTTCTGTCAGGATGGCGGCAACAGCAACGGGGTGGGTGAAATAAAGTTCGCCAGAGTGGCGGAACTGCCCCTCATGCATCTGCATCCCGAACTCATAGGCCCGAGCGATGCGGTCAGCATTGGTTTTGGGGTTATAATTGCGGACCAGCGCAATCAAATCGTCAGCAGAAATCATCCGGTCCGCACCTTCGTGTTTGGGGATTACCCCTGGCCTTGAGCCTCCATCAGAGCGCGCAGCAGCTTCTCTTCCGACATATCGTCGTCCGCAGGCTTATCGGACTCCGCGCCCATCAGCAGAGCCATCTGATCTTCTTCCGGCTCGTCGACCTCAATCTGGGTCTGGTTGGCTTCGATCAGACGCTCGCGCAGCTCATCGGCGCTCTGGGTTTCGTCGGCGATTTCGCGCAGAGAAACGACTGGGTTCTTGTCGTTGTCACGGTCGACGGTGATCGACGCACCGGCGGAAATCTCGCGCGCACGATGGGCGGCAAGCATCACCAGTTCAAACCGGTTCGGAACCTTGTCTACGCAATCTTCAACCGTCACGCGGGCCATGGGGCGCTCTCCGTTACTGAATCTATATCAGGAAGCCGTTTATCTAAGCGCGATTCCCTGCCTTGACAAGCAAGAAATAGCGCCAATCGCACCAATCACAGAGGGGTAACGGCTTCAATGTCTTCGGCAGGCAGGTCTGCAAGCATTTCGATGACCGTCCGCCCCAGCACCGGATGGCGCCAATCCGGGGCCACATCCGCCATCGGCACCAGCACAAAAGCTCGATCCTGCAAGCGTGGATGCGGCAGGATCAACTCCTCGGGCGCTTGCTGTTTCTGTACCTCGGATGGCAGGTTTAGCCAGCGAGCAAATTCCGCACGATCTGGCAAAACAAGATCGCCATAACAGATCATATCCAGATCAAGCGTGCGCATCCCCCACCTCTGTATCCGTTCGCGGCCGTATTCATGCTCGACCTCGTGGAGCAGTTGCAAAACTTCGAGCGGGTTTTTGTCAGTTTCTATCAGAGCAGCCGCATTCACGTAATCCGGCCCAGCACCAGGAGGGAAGCATGGAGTCTCAAAAAAGCGACTGACAGCGCGAATCACCACCCCATGACGCGAAATCGCGTCAATACCCTTTTGAAGTGTCACCTTGGGTCCCGACTCTCTCATACTGAGATTTGCACCCAGTGCAATCACCGCTTTTAACGAAGAATTGCTCATCTTACTCCCTATATTCGGCGAATTGCATGCTTGCGATACACATTAAAACCCCTAATTATAGTGCTATCAGCGCGCTGCTTATTTCTAGCTCACTCACCTAACACTCGGCGTTGCTGGATTGTACCGGAAGGAACTATTTATGTTTTATAAAGACGAACGGCTAGCGCTGTTCATCGATGGCTCGAATCTTTATGCAGCCGCAAAAGCACTGGGGTTTGATATCGACTACAAATTGCTGCGCCAGGAGTTCATGCGCCGCGGCAAAATGCTACGAGCTTTCTACTACACAGCGCTACTTGAAAACGACGAGTATTCGCCGATCCGTCCCTTGGTCGACTGGCTGCACTACAACGGCTTCACCATGGTGACCAAACCGGCAAAAGAATACACCGACAGTATGGGGCGTCGGAAAGTCAAAGGAAACATGGATATTGAGTTGACCGTAGATGCCATGGAACTGGCGCCGCGGGTCGATCATATCGTGCTGTTCTCGGGCGATGGGGATTTCCGCCCACTGATTGCCAGCCTGCAACGTCAAGGCGTGCGAGTCTCGGTGGTTTCGACCATTCGCAGCCAGCCACCGATGATTTCGGACGAACTGCGTCGTCAAGCCGACAACTTTATCGAGCTTGAAGATCTGCGTGACGTCATCGGACGCCCCCCGCGTGAAATGCCAATGGAGCCGCGCAGCGTCGCGACTGCTGGCGAATAAGACCCGGCCTCTCACCAAACCGGGGAATAATTGGCGCGGTTCGAACCGAAGTCCGGACCGCGCCTTTTTAACTATGAACTGATACTTAAACACCCTTCGAATAGCACCGATTCATGTCAGCTAAATGACAAGGTCGCGTCTGGACCATGGCCGGGAAAAGACTTACCTGTGGCCTATGGAGACCGAGACATGACCAAGCCGCCCCTGACTCTTTACCTTGCTGCCCCACGTGGCTTTTGCGCCGGTGTCGACCGCGCCATCAAGATCGTCGAAATGGCGCTGCAGAAATGGGGCGCCCCTGTCTATGTACGCCATGAGATCGTGCACAATAAATTCGTAGTCGACGGCCTGCGCGCAAAAGGTGCAGTCTTTGTCGAAGAGCTGGACGAATGCCCCGATGACCGGCCAGTGATTTTCTCGGCCCACGGTGTGCCGAAATCCGTGCCCGCCACGGCCGCCCAGCGCGAGATGATCTATGTCGACGCCACCTGCCCACTTGTCTCTAAGGTGCATGTCGAGGCGCAACGTCACGCCGATGCCGGTCTGCAGATGATCATGATTGGTCACAAGGGCCACCCCGAAACCGTCGGCACAATGGGTCAACTGCCCGATGGCGAAGTTTTGTTGGTCGAAACCGTCGAGGATGTTGCCGCTGTGCAGGTGCGCGATCCGGACAAGCTGGCCTTTGTCACCCAGACCACACTGTCGGTGGATGACACCAAGGACATTATCGCGGCGCTTGAGACACGTTTTCCTGCCATCGTCGGTCCGCACAAGGAAGACATCTGCTACGCCACTACCAACAGACAAGAGGCGGTCAAGGCCGTAGCACCGAAGTCAGATGCTTTGCTGGTCGTCGGTGCGCCAAATTCTTCGAACTCGCGCCGCTTGGTCGAAGTCGCCTCGCGCGCCGGGTGTGACTATGCGCAACTGGTGCAACGCGCGACCGAGATTGACTGGCGGGCGCTGAAAGGTATCTCGTCTGTTGCCATCACAGCCGGAGCATCGGCCCCCGAGGTTCTGGTCAACGAAGTAATCGACGCGTTCCGTGACCATTTCGACGTCACCGTCGAGCTGGTGGAAACCGCTGTCGAAAACGTCGAGTTCAAAGTCCCGCGCGTCCTGAGAGAACCCGCATGAACGGCGTTCCAAGGGCTCCGCTGATCCTAGGTTTGGCAGGGCTGATCCCGTTCATCTGGGGCGCGTTGACTTATCTGAGCGATGATCTGCACGCATGGGGCACACAAACATTTGGTTCGCGCTTTGTCGGACCTTATGTCCAACTGTTTTACGGTTCGGTGATCCTCAGCTTTATGTCCGGCGTCCTATGGGGCTTCGCCACCAAGACCTCGGGCAGCAAGGCAGCGACCTTCTATACGCTGTCCGTTCTGCCTGCGCTCTGGGCATTTTTCAAAACCGGCGGAGGGCCAATTAGCGCTGGTATAAACCTGATGTATGGTTTTGCCGGACTGCTGGTGCTGGATGCAATCTTTGCCTATTGGCGACTGACCCCGATCTGGTGGCTGCGATTACGTGTGACGCTAACGGCCATCGTGATCGCCTGTCTGGCAGTGGGAGTGTACCTATGACCGACGAAAGAACGATCAACGCTTACGCGACCCGCGTGGCGGACTATCTGCAAATTCCGTTGCCGCCAGAGCAGATTGAAGCCCGCATGGCCTTTACCGAGGCCGTCGGCACGGGTCACGTTCTGGATCTCGGCTCTGGCCCCGGAGCGGACAGCGCCTTTTTCATGCGCGAGGGCCTGACAGTTCGGGCGCTGGATGCCACCCCGGCCTTTGTGGAATATGCACGAGAAAACGGCGTCGATGCCCATCTGGGTACGTTTGATGACGTGACCGAAGAGGCGGAATATGATGGCATCTACGCCAGCTTTTCCCTGCTGCACGCCCCGCGCGCAGAGTTCCCACGCCATCTGGCCGCCATTCACCGCGCTCTGAAACCCGAGGGCGTCTTTTTCCTCGGACTGAAACTGGGCACTGGTGACCATCGCGATGATCTGGATCGGTACTACACCTATTTCTCGCAGACCGAGATCGAAGAAGCTCTGACCCAGGCCGGGTTCACCATCGACCGCATCACCACCGGCATGGGAACGGGTCTGGCCGGGTCGTATGACGGGTTCATTCTGGTGCTGGCTCATGCCTGAACTGTTTGCCTATACCGATGGTGCCTGTTCTGGCAATCCCGGCCCCGGCGGCTGGGGCGTACTGCTGCGCGCGATGGATGGCGAGACCGTCCTGAAAGAGCGTGAACTGAAAGGCGGAGAAGCCGAAACCACCAACAATCGCATGGAACTGTTGGCGGCGATTAGCGCGTTGGAGACGCTAGAGCGGGCCTCGAAGATCACTGTCGTCACCGACAGCGCCTATGTCAAAAACGGTGTGACGGGATGGATATTCGGGTGGAAGCGGAACGGCTGGAAGACCTCGAACAAGAAGCCGGTCAAGAATGTCGATCTGTGGCAACGTTTGGATGAGGCGCAAACCCGGCACGATGTGACCTGGGAGTGGGTCAAGGGCCACGCTGGTCATCCAGAAAACGAAAAGGCTGACGAACTGGCCCGCGCCGGGATGGCCCCCTATAAGCCTAAGAAGACGCAGGCATGAACGGACTGGCCCTGCTAGACTACGCCTCGGTTCTGGTCTTTGCTCTGACAGGAGCGCTGGTGGCCAGCCGGGCGCAGCTTGATTTGGTCGGGTTTGCCTTCATCGCCTGTCTGACGGCGGTCGGCGGAGGTACTGTGCGCGATCTTTTGCTGGACCGGCATCCGATATTCTGGGTTGGCGAACCCACCTACATCCTGATTGGCACCGCAGCGGCCGTGTTTGTCTTCTTCACCGCACATCGGGTCGAAAGCCGGTACAATTGGCTTGTCTGGCTGGACAGTTTTGCGTTGTCCATATCCGTCGCCGCCGGGACGGGCGCGGCAATGTCGCTTGGACATTCCGGCACAATCGTCGTGCTGATGGGTATCTGCACCGGCTGCCTGGGCGGGTTGATGCGCGATGTTGTCTGCAACGAGGTGCCGCTGGTTCTGAAACAAGGGGAACTCTACGTTTCCTGCGCCTTTGCGGGCGCCGTGACCGCCGTAATCGCGCACCGGATTGGGTTCGACGAACTTGTCACGCTGGGGGGCTGCGCGTTGACGTGCTGGGCCTTGCGCGCAGGATCGCTGTTCTTTGGCTGGCAACTGCCCGTCTACAAAAGCCGCCCACCGCGCCATTAACGTGTCAGTAACCGCGCGCCGATTTCCTTGACGAATTTCGCTGCAACCATCGCGGTCATGCCGTAAGGATCACGATGGGGGTTCAGTTCGACAATATCTGCACCAACCAGCTGACCTTCGAACCGATGGATCAGGTTAATCACCTCGCGCGTACTGAGCCCACCGGGTTCGTGGTGCGAAACACCAGGGGCAAATGCCGGGTCCAGCGCGTCCAGATCCAGCGACAGATAGACCGGGCCGTCAAAGCTGATCTCAAGATCAGGGCGCCAGTTGCGCATGTCGATCACCTCGACCCCAAACTTGTTTGCCTGCTCCTGCTGGTGCTTGTTCATGGTGCGGATGCCCACCTGCACCAAACGGTTGATCTTGCAGGTTTCCATCACTCGGGCAAACGGGCAACCATGGCCCAGCGGACCGATCTGCTGACTGTCATAAAGATCCGGGTGCGAGTCGATATGCAGGATATTCAACCCCTCATACCGATCCGCATGTGCCTTGATCAGCGGATAGGCCACCGAGTGATCACCCCCCAAAGACAACAACCGCGCACCACTTGCAATACGATCGATGGCTCCGGCTGCGATCCGGTCGAGGGGCTCCTGCCCCATCATCTCGAATACGTCTAGATCACCTGTGTCCTTGAACCGGTCGGTCGCGCCAAGGTCGGTGCCATCCTCAGCAGTCAGGTTGGCCGCACCTGAATGCAACGCCTCACGGATGCGGCCCGGCGCGAAAGCTGGGCCTTGTAAAAAGGACGAATGCAAATCCAACGGCACCCCCATCAGGGCAACATCACCGGGGTTCAGATTGTGGGACATGGGGCACCTTTTGCGCTGGATATTCCGGCGATCTGGCCGGTAACTCGCGAAAAGGTCAAGAGGTTAGCGACGCAGGTAGGTCTGCCAAATCCAGATCACAAGCAAGGCCCCAAGCACCGCGCCGACAAAACCCGATAGCCAGCCTGCCACGGCAATCAAGGCCCGCAACAGAAACCCACCCACCAACGCACCCACGATACCGATCAGCATGGTCGTGGGGATATCCGCCTCGATCCGCATAAGCCGAGTGGCCAGAAATCCGGCGGCGGCTCCGATGACGATCAAGGCAATGACAGGCACGTTATTTCCTCCAATGTGTCGGCACGATGATCAAAGCGCCGATAGACGACAGAACCGCATTCAGACCGGGCGGGCCAAAGCTGATCCCAAACATGATGCGGACAAAGTAGAACAGGAAGGCACCGCCCACGCAAATGATGATCGAGGGCAGGTATCCATTGTGAGTAAACCCAGTTTTCTCGGACAGGTACCCGACGATCCCGGCTATCACGACGGTGCCCATCAAGACCATGAACATCGGCTTACTCCGAACTCAGGCGGGTTCCAGCCGCAACTGGCCAGCCCCGCAGAAAGGTTTCCATATCCTGTGCACCTTTGCCTGCCCGTTGCAGGCGCAGTAGGTCAATCGCACCTTCACCACAGGCCACGCGGAGCGTGTCATTCAATACCTCTCCTGGCGCGCCCTGCCCCTCGGCCAGCTTCGAGGCCAACAGCTTGACTCGGCTATCCCCAATTTCGGTCCACGCACCCGGAAAGGGCGACAAACCGCGGATCAAGCGATCAACCTCGATTGCTGGGCGGGTCCAGTCCACCCGCGCCTCGGCCTTGTCTATTTTTGAGGCATAGGTCACGCCGTCTTCGGGTTGCGGTTCGGGCGTCAGATCCGGCAGGCGGTTCAAGGCCTCGACGATCAGTCTCGCGCCCATGGGGGCGAGGCGATCATGCAGTTGCGCTGTGGTTTCCTGCGGTTCGATATCGGTCGCCTGACGCAACAGAACGGGGCCGGTGTCCAACCCGGCCTCCATCTGCATGATGCAGATACCGGTCTGCGCATCCCCCGCCATGATCGCGCGATGGATCGGCGCGGCCCCGCGCCAGCGCGGCAGCAGGCTGGCGTGGATGTTCAGGCAGCCATGCGTGGGCGCATCCAGTATGGGTTGGGGCAACAGCAGACCATAGGCCACAACCACAGCCACATCAGCATTCAGATCGGCAAACGCGGTCTGCTCCTCAGGTGATTTCAACGAAACCGGGTGACGGACTTCCAGGCCCAGCGCCTCAGACCGCGCATGAACCGGAGTCGGGCGGTCTTTCTTGCCTCGACCCGCAGGGCGCGGTGGCCGACAATAGACAGCGGCAATCTCGTGCCCGGCTTCGACCAGCGCGTCCAGCACCGGCACCGAAAAATCGGGCGTCCCCATGAAGACAACGCGCATCTTTACCCCTGTTTCTTGGCTTTGCGCAGTAACATATCGCGTTTCACCTTGCTGAGCCGATCAAAATACAACTTGCCGTTCAGATGATCGATCTGATGCTGCACACTGGTGGCCTCGATCCCGACAAAGTCGCGGCGGTCGATCATGCCCTGTTCGTTCAGAAACTTTACCGTCACCGCGCGCGGGCGTTTCACCTTGGCCGACACACCGGGCAGGTTTGGGCTGGCCTCTTCATGTTCACGCAGTTCAATCGAGCTGTGAAGGATTTCAGGGTTCGCCAGACGGACTGCACGGCCCCGCTCGGTCGACCCATCAACAACTGCCAAGCGCAGCATCACACCTATCTGCGGGCCTGCGAGACCAACGCCAGGCATTGCCTCCATCGTGTCGATCATGTCGTCCCAGATGGCCCGGATCTCATCAGTGACCTCGGGCACCTCTTCGGCCTTAGTCCGCAGGCGTTTATCGGGCCAAGGCAGGCAGGTGCGAACGGTCATGCGCGGGCCTGCTCGCGCTTCAGCTTCTGCATCTTGCGGGTGATCATTTGGCGTTTCAATGGCTTGAGATAGTCGATGAACAGCTTGCCATTCAGGTGGTCGATCTCGTGCTGCACGCAGGTTGCCCAGAGCCCATCGAATGTTTCTTGCTGCAGGTTGCCGTCGCGATCCATCCATGTGACGTCGACCACTTTGGGGCGCGTCACCTCGGCGAATTGTTCGGGGATCGACAGGCAGCCTTCTTCGTAGACGTTGGTTTCGTCCGAGGATGCAATGACCTCGGGGTTGAACATGACCAGCGGGCGAGGCGCCTCGCCTTCTTCCTTGATACAGTCCATCACGATCAGCCGTTCCAGCACACCGATCTGCGGCGCGGCCAGCCCGATACCGGGGGCGTCATACATCGTCTCAAGCATGTCGTCGGCCAATTTGCGCAGCTCGTCCGACAGGTCGGCCACCGGGGCGCAGACCTTTTTCAGACGAGGGTCGGGATGGATCAGGATCTTGCGTTTCATGGGCTTGATTTAGGGCATCCCGCCCCCCGCCGCAACGCCCCCCTTGCACCTGCTGCAATTGTGGCTAGCTTTCGTCCGGACAGATGGAGCAGACATGACTTTCAACGACCTGATCGACCGCCGGGGAACCAACAGTTCAAAATGGGACAAGATGGAGAAACTGTACGGCGTTTCTCCACAGGACGGGCTGGCCATGTGGACGGCCGATTCCGACTATGCGACCGCGCCGTGTGTGATCGAAGCGGTACGGGACGCTGCTGATCACGGTGCGTTCGGGTATTCCTGGGAGCATCCTCAGTACCTGTCTGCGGTTCAATGGTGGATGCAGAACCGACACGATTGGGCAATCGAAACCGATTGGGTTCTGACCTCACAGGGTTTGGGCAACGCGATCGCCCTTTGTCTGGATGTTTGGACTGAACCGGGGGATGGCGTTGTCATCTTTACCCCGGTTTATCACGAGTTCGCGTATAAGATTAACACCGCCGGACGGCGTGTGGTCGAATGCCCGCTGGTGCGGGAGGGCGACAGCTATGGCATCGATCTTGAGGACGCACAGTCGCGGCTGGACGGATCAGAAAAGCTGTTGATGTGGTGTTCGCCACAAAACCCGTCGGGCCGTGTCTGGGCGCCCGAAGAACTGCGAGCTGTAGCCGCTTTTGCCGAGCGTAACGGACTGATCCTTGTCTCGGACGAAGTTCATCAGGATCTGGTTTATCCCGGTCATACCTTCGTACCGATGGACAAGGCCGCACCCGAGGCGCGCCCCTGGACGGTGACCCTGACCGCAGCCTCCAAAACCTTCAATATCGCGGGGCAGCGGACCGGCAACATGATTGTTCCCGATGCCAAGCTGCGGGGCGAAATGCGGCATCGGCTGAAAACGTTGGATTATGCGCCCAGCGCATTGAGCGTTGAGATGATCACAGCCGCATATTCATCTGAAGGCGCGGCATGGGTGGACGCGCAGGTCGCTCATCTAGATGGCAATCGCAAGCTATTCGACGCAACCATCGCCGAAATACCTGGTCTGTGGTCAATGCCCCTGCAAGCCACCTACCTTGCCTGGGTCGACTTCTCGGGCGCGGGGATGGATCACGATGAGTTCGTTCGGCGCTTGCGGGAAGACGCTAGGATTGCCACTTCATCAGGCCCCGGATTTGGAACTGGCGGAGAAACTTTCGAGCGGTTTAACCTGGCCACTCAACGCGCGCGGGTCGAAGAGGCCTGTGCACGGCTGAAACGCGCATTCTCGGATTTGCAGTAATCAGAGTAACCCAAACCGGTGGGGCATACCCTGTTTCGGTGATTATGAAGAACTCAAACGGCTCTCTATACAGAGGGCCCATCCTTCCATTTTTCTGCCCCTAGTCATCATGCCCCAACAGGGCGATCGGCGCGTCGGGCGCGCGGTAGAAATCCAGCGGGGCCTTGTCGGCTGCGGCTGTGCTGCGCTTGAATTCATAGCGCATTTCACCCGCTTGTTCGTCATCGGCAATTATCAGGCACTGATACAGATGACGCGCGCCGTCGTAGATATCGACAAGACCACGCAATTGGGGCGTCGTAGCAGCTTCAACCGTAAAGCCATCTTTCCACAATCTGAGGATTTTGAAGGTATTGCCTCCAAATTCGACACGAAGGCGGCTGGTTTTCTTTAACCCGGCGATTCGCGCCGCATCCAATTCGGCGCTTATTTCCTTTGAAACATAGGTACTCATATCAATACTCCCCGCGCGATATCTACTATTGTGAAGGCCAATTCGTAAAAATCCAGTGAAGGTGCACACACAGAACCGTTCGAATTCAGCTTGTTGCGCGGAAATCCCTCCAAAAGCTGTGCGCAGATGCAGGCTCGTTGCGCGCGCCTTGGCATAGGAACGGCCCAACCTCCAACCTATCTTTGCTGAAACGCAATGCGGAGGATTTCCAATGGGCCTGTTGGTCGAAGGCAAATGGCAAGACACCTGGTATGACACCAAATCTACCGGTGGCGCTTTCAAACGCAGTGCCGCGCAGTTTCGCAATTGGTTAACCGCCGATGGCAACGCTGGCCCATCTGGAAAGGCCGGGTTCAAAGCCGAACCCGGACGCTATCACCTTTATGTCAGTAATGCATGCCCCTGGGCCCATCGCACGCTGATCTTCCGCGAACTTAAGGGGCTGAGCGACTTGATCTCAGTCTCGGTGGTGCATCCCGATATGCTGGACAAGGGATGGACCTTTGAAACTGATGACCACGGCGCAACCGGCGACGAATTGTATGGCCTGAGCTACGCCCATCAAATCTATACCAAGGCTGACCCCCAGTATTCCGGGCGCGTCACCGTTCCGATCCTTTGGGACAAGCAAAAAGAGACCATTGTCTCCAACGAAAGCTCGGAAATCATCCGAATGTTCAATTCGGCCTTTGACGGGATCACCGGCAATACTGACGATTACTGGCCCGAGGCCATGCGGGGAGAGATCGAAGAGGTCAACGCACGCGTCTATTCCAACGTCAATAACGGCGTCTACAAATGCGGTTTTGCCACCACTCAAGAGGCCTATGACGCCGCCGTTCACCCCCTTTTCGAAACACTGGACTGGCTAGAAGACCGCTTGAGCAGCAACCGTTATCTGATGGGCGATCGTGTGACCGAGGCAGACTGGCGCTTGTTCACGACACTGATCCGTTTCGACCCGGTCTATCACCTACATTTCAAGTGCAACAAACGACGGCTGGTCGATTACCCCAATCTCTGGGCTTACACCCGCGAATTATATCAGTGGCCGGGCGTTGCGCAGACAGTGAACATGAACCACATCGTTCGCCATTATCACTACAGTCATGACACAATTAACCCGAACCGGATTGTTCCGGTGAACCCAGTGCTAGACTACCTGGAACCGCACAGACGCAATCAACGGCCCGCCGCGTAATGTTCGACCATCGCCGCCAGATCCTCTGGCGGCGTTTCACTTTGAACATAGGCACATGCGTTAGGGCTGTGGGCAAAGATCGAGCCATCCGAGAAAAAGGTAGTGTTGGTGACAAAGATCACCCGCGCCTCAGGGCGGCGGTAGCTGGCAAAGTCCGCCACGGCCAACGCGCTGCCAGTCTCCAGCACAAGGTCCAACACGATAATCTCGAAATCCTGACCATACAGCGCCAAAATCGCGGCCTCTTGCCCGGCAACCAGCGTCACTTCGGCGCCGTGCCGTTCCAGATGCCTTTTCCAGACCCGACCAAGATCGGGGTTACTCTCAACAATCAAGACATTCATTTGCAACAACCTCGGCACTAAGAAGCGTTAGTGATGCCGATCCCCGTAAGTTGTGATCCCGCCATTTCCTTAACAAAGTGTTAATACGATCTTTCACGGCCACGCCTCATGCGGATTTGCTTGTGTAGACGGCAAAAATCCGCTTGAAACGGGCCGAAATAGGCAATTCCGACGAGATTCCCATGACGAGCCCTAACGAAAACTTGAACCCACGCGCCCAGCGCGATCATGGCGGCGGGTTGGACGGGGCCGTGTCCACCTATGGCGGAGCGCGCGCGGGCTGGATTGATCTGTCCACCGGTATCAACCCACATCCGTATGGGATTTCGGATCTGTCCCCTTCGGACTGGACCGAATTGCCCGATCATGGTGCGTTCGAGCGCCTTGCAGATGCCGCCCGCCAATTCTGGTCTGTTCCCGACCGCGCCGCCATTCTACCTGCTCCGGGCGCCTCGGCAGTAATCGCCCGCATTCCTGCGCTTGCCGCACCGGGCCGAGTTCAAATCACGGCGCCGACGTATAACGAACACGCCGCCGCCTTCACCGCACAGGGTTGGAGTGTTCAGCCCGACGGCCCGGCCGACGCCCGCGTCATTGTCCACCCGAACAACCCCGACGGGCGGGTCTGGACCGAGGCAGACGTGAATACCCCCCTGACCGTAATCGACGAAAGCTTTTGCGATGTTACCCCTGAGGCATCGCTGATCCACTTAGCCGAACATCCCGGCGTGGTCGTTCTGAAAAGCTTTGGAAAATTCTGGGGGCTCGCTGGCCTGAGATTGGGTTTTGCTATTGGTCATCCCGACCTGATTGCACGGCTCAACGATCTTACGGGGCCATGGGCTGTATCCGGCCCTGCACTGCGGGTTGGGGAAAAAGCCCTACGAGACACAGGTTGGGCGAACGCCACACGACAACGCTTAAGCATAGAAGCCGACCGGTTAGACAATATGCTAATCACCAAAGGTGCGCGCCTTGTGGGCGGAACCACCCTGTTCCGGCTGTATGAGGTTGATGATGCTGCCACGTGGCAAGACCGTCTGGCCCGCGCCCATATTTGGAGCCGTGTCTTTCCTTACTCACAAACCTTTCTGCGACTGGGTCTGCCGCCCTCGAATGTGTGGAACAGGTTAGAGGCCGCTCTGTGAACACCGCTTTCCTGTTGATCTGCGCCATGTGTCTGGACGCGGTATTGGGAGAACCTGAATGGCTGTGGTCTCGGGTCCGCCACCCGGCCGTGATGATAGGCAACCTAATTGGCTGGCTGGACAAACGCCTTAACCGCAGTGCTCAACGACGCTTAAAAGGTGTTGTCGTAGTGCTGTTGTTAGTGGTCGGTTCATTGGTCATCGGGCGTGTGCTGTCGCTACTAGGCCCGGTGACCGAGATCATTATCTGCGCCATTCTGTTGGCACAGAAATCGCTGGTGACACATGTGCGCGACGTGGGCAATGGGTTGCGAATTTCGTTGGCTGAGGGGCGTGCCAAGGTAGCGATGATTGTTTCTCGCGACACGCGCGACATGACCGAGGCACAGGTCGCCCGCTCCGCAATCGAAAGCGCGGCTGAAAATCTCAGCGATGGGATCATCGCACCAGCATTTTGGTTTCTGGTCGCCGGGCTGCCGGGGTTGCTCGTCTATAAGGCCATCAATACAGCCGACAGTATGATCGGCTACCGCACAGAAAAATACCGCGAGTTCGGCTGGGCTGCTGCACGTCTGGACGATGTTCTGAACCTGATCCCTGCGCGCCTGACCTGCGCCATGATCGTGTTGCTATCCGGCCAATGGGCGCGCTGGCCCGAAATGGTAACAGATACGAGGCGCCATATTTCACCCAATGCTGGCTGGCCCGAGGCCGCCATGGCCCAGGCCCTGAACGTGGCGCTGGCCGGACCGCGCAGCTATGACGGGCAGGTCCGTGATCTGGCCTGGGTAAATGGGGATGCTCCCCGCGAAATCGGTGCGCCGGAAGTTTTCCGCGCATGCCGCATGCTGTGGGCCGTTTGGGGGCTTGCGCTTGGCCTTCTGTCAGTGTGGGTTGGGGTCAGCTTTATTCTCTGACGGACCGTCTCATGCGCTTTCTTTTTGGCCTAGTCGCCGCCACCCTGTTCGCCTCACCCGCTCTGGCCCAATGTGGCGGTGGGTTCAATTCCTTTGTCAAAGGATTGAAAACAGAGGCTGTGCAACAAGGGTTCGACAAGGACCCTGTCAACGCTTTCTTCAAAGGCGTGCAAAAAGATGGTGCAGTGCTCAGGGCCGACCGCGCGCAAGGCGTGTTCCAGAAACCCTTCATCGACTTTTCCCGACATCTGATCTCACAGAACCGGATCGAGCGTGGTCAGGCGATGTCGCGCAAATACGACGCCGTGTTTGATCGGGCCGAGGCAGAATACGGCGTTTCACGCGGGGTTCTGCTGGCTTTCTGGGCATTCGAAACAGATTACGGCGCCTTTCAAGGAGACTTCAACACCCGCAACGCGCTGGTGACGCTGGCCCATGACTGCCGCCGACCTGAGCTGTTCAGACCGCAAATTTTCGCGGCTATCGAACTTTATAGTCAAGGGAATTTCGATCCCGCCCGAACAACCGGTGCTTGGGCCGGAGAGATCGGAATGGTTCAGATGCTGCCCCGCGACATTCTGGAAAACGGGGTCGACGGCGATGGCGATGGTCAAGTTTCGTTAAAAACCTCTGCCCCTGATGCGTTAATGTCAGGTGCAAAGATGCTGTCGCATCTGGGTTGGCAGCCGGGCCAGCCTTGGTTGCAAGAGGTAACGGTGCCCGCGCAGATGGACTGGTCACTGTCCGGCCCCGGCAAACCACGCTCGGTGGCCGACTGGCAAGCGATGGGCGTGCAGGCGCGCAACGGTACTTTGTCAGACCTGCCCGCTTCTCTGATCCTACCACAGGGGCACAAGGGGCCGGCCTTTTTGGCCTATCCGAATTTCGATGTTTATTTCGAATGGAACCAGAGCTTTGTTTACGTCCTGACCGCTGCTTATTTCGGAACCAGACTGGAGGGCGCCCCGATTTACAATGCGGGCAAACCAGAGCCTGGGCTGCCAGGCGCGCAGATGAAACAACTGCAAAGCAAACTTCAGGCACGTGGCCACGACGTCGGTAAAATTGATGGCATTTTGGGGGCGGGGACACGAGCCGCCGTTCAAGCCGAGCAAATCCGTCTTGGTTTACCTGCAGACGCTTGGCCGACGGCCGAGCTGCTGAACAGGCTGTGAGTCCATCCTTCGCCACATTTTATTTACAGAAGAACTCGGCTGCCTTGATGTCTGGCCAGCGCACAGGAAAGATATAAATACCTGAAACATCTATGCTTTATGACTTTTCCAGAGCATTTAGCCCAGAACGGCATCCAAATTGGGAAGCCTCTCGTTCATATTACGTTAACATTATATTCATTTTGAGTAATTTAAACAGCAAATTTGGGGCCTAAATACGCCAACATCCTACGCCATGGTTAATCCGATTTATGCATATCGCGGAGACTACCATGAGCAACCTGCTGCCACCGAAGGTTTCGAACTCTGCACGCAATTACAAAAGCTTGAATAAGGCCAAGCTTTTTGCGGCCGAGGAAGACGGATCTTTTACAATCTTTGTTCTGCTTGGCTTTGTGGTCATTCTGGCCATGACCGGCATTGGCGTCGACATGATGAACTACGAGCGCGACCGGGCAAAGCTGCAATGGACCCTCGACAACGCCGTATTGGCCGCTGCCGACCTTGAACAAGAATTGCCACCCAAAGAGGTGGTGAGCGCATATTTGGCCACCCAAGGTCTTTCTGGATACGATGACAATGTCGTAGTCGACGACGCCTATCTGGACCGGACGGTTAGCGCGGGCCTAGACATGGATTTTGATACCAACTTCATGAGATTGAGTGGTATCGACACCATTCCAATCGGTGTGTTTGCAGCCGCCCACGAAGCGGCGCCTTGCACCGAGATTTCCATGGCCTTGGATATCTCAGGGAGCATGGGGGAAAACGACCGCCTTGCTCTGATGCAGAGCGCAGCCAAGGCATTCGTCACGAAAACCCTTGAGCGGAATACTGATCCCGACACCGGTGAAAAAACCGTGTGCCAAACCTCGATCAACACGATCCCGTTTGCGGGCCAAACCAATCCCGGCGCCACGATGTTTACATATCTGGGTGGTGTACGTTTTGGTACAACCACGGACGACAACTACTTCCCCAAGTGGGAACAGGACATTTCCAACGTTGTCTTCTGGTTTGATACAGATGGCGATAATGAAGTCGACTTTTCCGTCAAAGTCGACAACTTTCCGGACAACACGACTGATGTTTTCGAAAAAGACGACGTAGATACCTACTATCACTATGTCAGAGACTATATCATCGATCATTCATTGGCTGTACCTGATGATGCCGTGCTGGTTGGGGCCTCGATCAAGGGCGGCAAACAGCAGACTGAGTTCTTCAGCATAGCCGGGGATCACATTGTTGGATCAACGAAGTTCAACAATACGGACATCACAATCGAATACGCCGATTTTGAGACCTACGTAGATACTATCCCCAACAACACCTCATCGTGCTTGGAAATGACCTATGCGGACTTCTTGAACTCCAATCTGCCGTCCGGGTCGATCGACCAAGTGCCCTATTTCGTGAACTGGGAGTATGATGCAACGACCCAGAACTGGGGGTGGTGCCCCGATGATGAAATGAGCATCCAATACGCTCAGAACGACGAAGCCGCTCTGCACGCATTCATCGACGACCTGCGGTTGTTCGATGGAACTGGCACCAACTACAGCCTGAAATATGCGCTGGCCCTGCTGGACCCATCCTCACGAGACGCCTTTGAGCATCTCAGCGATGCAGGGGAAATCCCGGCTGAATTTGCAGACCGTCCGTTGGATTGGGACGCAGAGGACGTCGCGAAATACATTGTCATCATGACCGACGGAGCGACCAGCCCGCAGGTTCGTCCAACCGATGAAATGGACGCGGATAACGGGACCACCGAGCTTGTGATCCGCCCTGACAGCGACGCCACAATTACGTCATCGCACACGACCAACCTTCAATTGTTCCTTGAGCAATGTGCCATGGCAAAGGCCAAGGGTGTTACGATCTTTGCCGTCTCGCTCGAAGCCTCGAGTGCAGCCGCGACAGAGCTCAGAGCCTGTGCCTCGTCCGAATCGCACTATTACGAAACAACCGGTGAAGAAGTGGTCGAAACTTTCGTATCGATCGCGGGTGCGATCCAGAACCTGAGGCTGATCCAATAATCCAGCTGGGTGACGTGGCTGCTCGGTCCGGTCTGACTGGATAGCGTCCCCAAGTACAACAATCTTGATCAGTCCTTCGCCGCTGCGCACAAACAAGTCGCAGCGGCGATTTTCATTTTTGGAAAGCTGTGGCCTCCACACTGCTTAGCGAATGCAAGCCAACTTTTCAGGTGTCTTCAAAAACAGGCCGAGGCGCGCCTTCGTCATCCAGCGCGACGAACACGAAATCCGCATCCGTAACCTTATGACCTTTCTCGGAAAATCGGGCACGCGCCCAGGCATCCACGTGAATGCGCATCGACGTGCGCCCCACCTTGCGCAGGGTGGCATACAGGGTCACTTCGTCCCCTACCTTGACCGGGCGCAGGAACTGCATCGCTTCTACCGAAACCGTAGCCCCGCGCCCTTGCGAGACCCGGCCGGCCATGTTCCCCGCTGCAAGGTCCATCTGGGACATTAGCCACCCTCCGAAAATATCGCCCGAGGGGTTTGTGTCCGCAGGCATTGCTACAGTGCGGATCACCAGAACGCCCTCATCTTGCTGGCGTCCGTGTGACCCGCGCTGCTTTCCAAGGGCCAGGTATTTTTCGGTTTCGTCGGACACTTGGTTGCTCCTTTGGTGGCTTGTATAACTGGCATAGCGTGTCGGGCTTTCCCGACCTTAGTTTCTTGGACAATTATCTGAAATACAAAGCTGGTCTGCGTCAGACACGGTCTTTCGGTGCGAAACCAGATCAGGTGTTTGAATTTTCACTCGGGGCGCACCGGATAACGGTCGCCCTTTTGATCAATCAGGATCAACCGCTCACCGCTATGCACATACAGATCGCAGCGACTAAAACCGTTGCGATATTGGATGCAAACGCTGCCATCCTCGGCTATCGAATAAGTGCCAAACGCAGATTCCCCGCTAGCATAGGTATAAGAATAGGCGCCGCCTGCCGAATATTTGGACTGGCCATCATCGTAAAACGTCAGCGTGCGACCAGCCAACGCGTCCAATTCTGCGGGTGTCAGCGGTACATCGCCGGGTTTCATGCGCCATTCAGCGGCCCAAACCGGGCTTGCGGCCAACACCCCAAGGATTAAAATTCGGCTCATGCGGCCACCTTAGACGGTTGCACTGCAAATGGCTTATAACGTTGCGGTGAGGGATCAGGCTACCATCTGCTCCGCCTTCTTCAGATCGACCGAGACCAACTGACTGACACCCTGTTCCTGCATGGTTACGCCAAACAGACGATCCATCCGCGCCATCGTCACCGCGTGGTGGGTGATGATGAGGAACCGTGTGTCGGTCTGGCGGCACATCTCGTCCAGCAGATCGCAGAACCGAGTAACATTGGCGTCGTCCAAAGGCGCGTCGACTTCGTCCAGAACACAGATCGGGGCCGGGTTGGCGAGGAAGACGCCAAAGATCAGTGCAGTTGCGGTAAGGGTCTGCTCCCCCCCCGACAACAGGCTGAGGGTCGAGAGCTTCTTTCCCGGCGGCTGGCACATGATCTCAAGCCCGGCATCCAACGGATCATCGCTTTCGACCATCACCAGATTGGCCTCACCGCCGCCGAACAAATGCTTGAATAGCATGGCAAAGTTCGAGTTCACCTGTTCGAAAGCGGTTAGCAGCCGCTCGCGCCCTTCGCGGTTGAGGCTGGCTATTCCGCTGCGCAGAGCCTTGATCGCCTCCTCCAGATCTGCCTTTTCACCGTTGAGTGTATCGAACTCTTCCTGAACCTCTTTTGCATCTTCTTCGGCGCGCAGGTTCACCGCCCCCATCGCATCGCGCTGACGCTTATGGCGGTTCACTTCGGCTTCCAAAGCATCCGCTGCCGGCATTTGATCAGGGTTCACATCCAGTTGGTTCAGCAATTGGTTCGGGGTCAGCTGCTGATCTTCGGCAATGCGTTCAGACGCTGCAGTCACGCTTTCCTTCGCCGCATCACAGCGGGCCTCGGCCGCAGCCCGGCTTTCGCGTGCTTCCGAGGCCAGGCGTTCCGCGTCCCGCTCGGCCATCACCACTTCGCGCTGCTGCGTTTCCGCCTCGGCCAACTTGTCGGCCGCCTCAGCGCGGCGGGCTTCGGCGGCGTCGATCAGTTCATTCAGCTCTTCACGCGCCTCGGCAATTTCACCCGGCGCCGCCATGGCTTCGGCCAATTCTTCTTCCGAGCTTTCCTTGCGCTCAGCCAGTTCAGATATCCGCTTTTCTGCGCTGTCCAGACGGTGCCGCCAACCACTCAGGTCTTTTGTCACCTCTTGCGAGCGACGCGTCCGAGCCTCGCCCTCACGCCGCAACTCATCATGGGTCGAGCGGTGCGTCAGCATGGTGATCCGCGCGGCCTCGACCGTCTGCTTGATGTCCTCAACCTGCGCGCGGGCATTATCGAGGTCGCCCAGACCAGCCAGCCCACCCTCGGCCTCGCGCAGTTGTGCACGGGCGGACATGGCATCCTCTTTGTGACGGTCCACTGCAAGAGCCAGGGTTTCCAGCTTGCCCTGCGCCAGATTGCGATCAGCCTCGGCCCGGCTAAGCTGCCGTGCGGTTTCGGCCATGCGTTGGTCAGCGGCGCGGCGCGCTTCACGCGCGCGGCGATCAGCGTCAGTCACATCGGCCAGTTGCTGCGACAGCGCCTCATGCGCGGCGCGTGCACCATCGGCCTGCGCCTCAGCCCGGGCAAGCTCCTGTTTCAGCGCCTCAAGCTTGTTGAGTTGCTCCAGCCTCAGGGCCGCGGCACTTGGCGCATCTTCGGCCCAGGCGCGGAATCCGTCCCAGCGCCACAGATCACCAGATCGAGACACCAACCGTTGTCCGGGTTTCAGCGACGCCTGCAACCGCGCGCCCTGATCTGCGTCGACCAGACCGATCTGCGCGATCCGACGGCTCAGGCGATCCGGGCCTGATACGTGCAACGCCAATGGCTCAACACCATCCGGCATAGGCTGGTCCGACTCATAGGCTGTTACCTGCACCCACCCCGAAGGACCGTCCCCTTCGACCAGCGGCGCGCGAAGGTCATCAGCCAGTGCTGCACCCAATGCTTTTTCATACCCCGGCGCGACACGCAGCAAATCGAGCACCTGACCGCCCTCGGCGGTATCGCGTTCGACCAACTTGGCCAGTGCAGAGGTTTCAGCACGAATTGCACCCAGCTCACCTTCAGCTTCGGATCGCTGCGCCCGAGCTTCGGCCTCTCGTGCCTGCGTATCATTGCGCAGTTCATCCGCAGCGGCCAGAGCCTCTTCGGCGGCTTCGGCGGCCTCACGAGCTTCCTCTTCCCCCTCCTGAGCAGCCTCGAAAGCCTCGCTAGCGCGGGTTAGCGCGGTTTTGGCATCATCCACGGCGGCACGTGCTTTTTCCTCTTCCGCTTCTGACCTGGCCAGTGTCTTGCGACTATCCTCGACCAGTCGCTGCGCCGATTGGTGACGGGCAACCAGACGGGCCATATCCTCGGTTTCCTGCGAAAGATGATCTTCACGATCCTGCAGCACCGAGGCCGCTTCGCGGGCGATTTCGGCGGCCTCAGCCACCTTGTCGTCGTGCCCCTCAGCCGCTTTGGCCAGTTCACGTGCTTCCCATTCCAGGCGCTCGATCATCTGACCCGCATCGCGGTTCAGACCCGCCTCGCGCTCGATGTCATTGCCCAACTGCTGAATACGATTGGTCAAGGTCTCGATGGTCTGACGGGCGCGTGTTTCTTGATCCGCCAATGCGTCGCGCTGAACTTGCTGGCGTTGTAGAACTGCGGCAGCGATAGCCTCTTCTTCGCGCAACGGCGGCAGCGTCTCTTCAATCTCGGCGCGTTTTGCGGCAGCCGCGCGAGCTTCGGCCTCGGCACGGGAGGCTTCGGTGATCCGTTCGCGCAGCTTCTCTTCCGCCTGCTGGCGGGCCATGTCAGCCTCTTTCCAGCGACGATATAGCAACATCCCTTCGGCCTGCCTCAGCTGTTCGCCAATCTCGCGATAGCGCGCTGCCTGACGTGCCTGACGCGCGAGTTGCGCCAACTGCGCACCCAACTGTTCCAACACGTCATCGACACGGGTCAGGTTCGTCTCGGTGCCTTTCAGTTTCAACTCGGCCTCGTGCCGACGTTGATAGAGGCCCGAGATTCCGGCAGCCTCTTCCAAGATCCGGCGGCGCGCGCGGGGTTTGGCGTTAATAAGCTCGGCGATCCGGTTTTGTCCCACCAGCGCAGGCGAATGCGCACCCGTCGAAGCGTCGGCAAATAGCATCTGCACATCGCGCGCGCGGACATCTTTACCATTGGTCTTATAGGCGCTGCCAACATCGCGGGTGATGCGGCGGACGATCTCCAATTGATCATTGTCATTAAACCCCGAAGGGGCCAACCGTTCCGAATTGTCCATGGTCAGGACAACTTCGGCAAAGTTGCGGGCTGGACGTGTGGCCGCACCGGCGAAGATCACGTCTTCCATCGCGCCGCCTCGCATGGATTTAGGGCGGTTTTCCCCCATCACCCAGCGCAAGGCCTCGAGTAGGTTGGACTTGCCGCAACCATTTGGCCCCACCACGCCAGTCAAGCCATCCGCGATAATCAAATCGGTCGGATCAACAAAGCTTTTGAAGCCGGTGAGTTTGAGTTTGCTAAAGCGCAAAGGCGGCGGGTCCCATGATTCCTACGTCTTTGAAGTCTGCGCAACGGATTGGGCATGAGTCAACGAGGTTGCGCAGGATATGGGATATCAACCCGACTTATCCACAATATCTTGCCGAAATGCGCAGGAAAGCGCGTATTTCAGTAAGGCGTACACTCGAACACCTGATATCCGTAGCCATTACCAACATCTTCGTAGACCCCGTAATCCACACATTCATAGTTCGGGGTCGAGATAGAAGTCAGCAACAAACGCTCTCCTGCTTCGCGATCGCAGCCCAGCACGCCAACCGTCACCGCCGCATCGCCCAGCACGTCCAAAACTGGGCAACCTGCGACCTGCGCCATCGCCAACCCGGCCCAGTCCCGGATCGGCCCCAGACGCGGTGCGTATTGTGTATTAACCCGAACGGCCTCGGCGATATCTCCGCGTATGCGCACATCAAAAATGCTGCCATTCACCGCCACTCGGGTTGCGGGTATATCGCGAAAATAAGGCGTGCCGGCCGAACAGGCGGCCAGCACCAGCATGAGGGGCAGATACCGGATCATACGGCCAGTTTTGCCGCCACAAGGTTAACAAAATCTTGCCGGCACTCAGGCGCGCAGGACCTCTCCCAACCGGCGGACACCCTCTCGGATCGTCGCTTCGTCGGAATTTGAAAAACTCAGGCGGATCGTGTTGGCCCCTGACCCGTCCGGAAAAAATGCCTGCCCCGGCACAAAGGCCACTTTCACCGTTTCAAGCGCCCGAGCCAACAGATCAGCCCCGACCATGCCTTTGGGCAAGGTTACCCAGACAAACATGCCGCCCTCGGGTTTGGTCCATTCCACACCTTTCGGCATATGTTCAACCAGCGCATCCAGCATTGCGTCACGGCGCGCTCCGTAAACACGCCGCAGCATGGGGATATGCGTATCGAAACAGGCCCGCGCGACGTCATTGATAGCCATCTGATTAATCGTTGCAGAATGCAAATCGGCTGCCTGTTTCATCAGCACAAGTTGCGAAATCACCTGTTTGGCAGCCACAACCCAACCCACCCGCAAACCCGGAGACAGGGTTTTCGAGAAACTGCCGCAATAGATTGTCCGACAGTCCTCAATCGAGCCCTTACGCGCAAGTTCCAGCGCCAGAACCGGGGGGATGGGCTCTCCTTCATAGCGGAGGGCCTGATAGGCACCGTCTTCGATCACAGCGCAGTTCAGGTCCTCGGCCAAATCCAACAACGCTTCCCGACCGCGAAGGTCCACGGTCTCGCCAGTTGGATTGGCAAAGTCGGGCGAAAGATAAGCGAATTTCACCAAGCTTTCGCCTGCTGCCGCGGCGTATTCAGCCGCTCCGCGATTGCCATTGATGCTGAGCTTGTCAAAACGCGGCTCATAGGCGTTGAACGCCGCCAGCGCACCCAGATAAGTGGGCCACCCCACCAGCGCCGTGTCACCCGGAGAGAGGTATAGCTTACCGAGATAATCCAGTGCTTGTTGCGATCCCGAAGTGATCAGGATGTTGTCCAACCCGCATTCAATCCCGATCTGACGCATGTGATCGGCCAACCATTCGCGCAACGGAGCGTACCCCTCGCTAACCGAGTATTGCAACGCCTGCGCTTGTTTCTCAGTCCCCAACGCGTTCTGAAAGGCATCAGCAAAAGCTTCCGCCGGGAACAGCGCTGGGTCAGGAATGCCGCCTGCAAAGGAAATGATGCCAGGTTGGTCCAGCAGCTTGAGCAATTCGCGTATCTCAGACGCCTTCATCCGCGACATTCGCGTTGCAAACAAATCTTTGGTCAACATAGGCTTCCTCCGCATTCACGTTGGGCAGCCTAGGCATTGACTCAACAATGTCAATAGTTCTGACCTAGTGTAACAAAAAACTAGGGATGCGCGTTCTTGAACCCTCAAGAAAACCGTGGTCATATGATTTGACCAATTTTGGAAAGCACGTATGCCCTTTCACAAAATTCAGACTGAAAAGCTATCCCTCGCGGTTGTGAGACAGATCGAACTGCTGATCCTGCGCGGTATCTTACGCCCAGGAGAGCGGCTTCCGGCGGAACGCGAATTGGCAGAGCGATTGGGCGTTTCACGCCCTTCATTGCGCGAAGCGATATCGAAGTTGCAGGATCAAGGCTTGCTGACCGCCAAGGCAGGGTCTGGCATTTACGTCGCCGAGGTTCTGGGCTCGGCCTTTTCTCCGGCTCTGGTTCGGCTCTTCAGCAGCCATAATGAAGCCGTGTTCGATTTTCTGTCCTTTCGCCAGGATCTGGAAGGGCTGGCCGCCGAACGTGCGGCCCGTATGGGATCAAGCAGCGATCTGAAAGTGGTGCAGGCGATATTCGACAAAATGGAAGCTGCGCACGCTCGCAATGCAACCGAGGAAGAATCCGAGCTGGACGCGCAGTTTCACATGGCCATCATTGAAGCCAGCCATAACGTCCTGATGTTGCACATGATGCGCTCAATGTATGACCTGTTGCAGCAAGGCGTGTTCTACAATCGACAGATGATGTTCCAGCAAAGCACCACGCGTGGCGCAATTCTTGACCAGCATCGCGCCATCAATGCGGCCATACAAGAGCGCGACCCAAAGGGCGCGCGCAACGCGGTTCACCAGCACCTGAGCTTTGTGCAGCGCTGCATGGAAGACCATCAGAAGGCCCAGCACAATGAAGAGATCGCGCAGCAGAGGCTTGCGCATGAGACCGGGCAAACCTGATGTTCATCGGACACCTGCCCGGAGCGTACCTGTTCTTTCGTACCGCCACGCCAAAACTCAGCCCCGTTGTCTTTGCTGCAGCCATGATCGGAGCGATGGCACCAGATATCGACATGCTGTGGTTCTACTTTGTCGACAATCGCAGTCACCACCATCACGAATACCTCACCCATCGACCAATCCTGTGGTTAGGTTTTCTGATCTTCGGCTTGATCCTTCGTAAATGGTCCGATCGGGTCGGCAGCATCATTGCCGGGTTCGGCGCCGGAGGCTTGGTTCACATGGTGCTGGATTCGATCGTGGGCAGCGTTTCCTGGGCGTGGCCGTTCAGCGATGCCGCTTATCCCCTGGTGACGGTCCAAGCCACGCATTCACACTGGATCCTTTCCTTCCTGAACCACTGGACCTTCATGGTTGAGATCGGGATCACACTGCTCGCTGCATTTGTCTTTTGGCACAGGCAAAGAAAAACCCGAGAACCAGAGGCTCTCGGGTCTTAAATTCAGGTCATGTGACCAGAGTTAGTGAAGCTTCTCACCAACATCTGCAATGGCAGCGTCGATCAGCTTGTTCGCCTGTGTGGCGGTCATCTGCTTGGCCAGTACCGCGTTGGCTGCCGAAACAGCGACGGTGATGGCCTGATCACGGACTTCCTTCACAGCCGAAGCTTCGGCCGATGCGATCTGATCCTGCGCAGCAGCCAAACGGCGTGCGATGGATTTCTCCAGATCGGCCTTGGCCTGCTCAGCCGCCAGAGCCGCGTCGTCTTTCGCAGCCGCAACGATCGCGTCTGCCTGTGTCTGCACTTCGCGCTGCTTACGCTCATACGAGGCCAGCAGGCTGCGGGCTTCTTCGTGCAAGGCACGGGCTTCGTCCAACTCGGACTTGATGCCTTCGGCACGGTTGTCCAGCGCACCGCCAATCATGCCCGGTACTTTGAAGTAGAACAGGACCGCGATGAAGACGAGGAAGCCCAACGTCACGACAAAGTCGGTGTTGCCAAGCGAGAAGAACGGGCCGCTTGCGGCCAGCGCGGGGCTGGCTGCGCCAAGGGTCAGGACAAGAGCAAGAGTATTCCGCATGTCACTTATCCTTTCACTTGCGCGTCAACGGCACTGTCGATGGCTTTGGCATCTGCCTCGCCGCCCAGTGCTGTGACCAGTTCAGCCGCCGTATCCTTGGCAACCACTTGAATGCTTTCCAGCGCACCGGCACGGATATCGGCAATTGCCTTTTCCGATTCAGCCGCCTTTGCAGCGATTTCCGCGTCCGCCTGGGCAATCGCGTCGTCCAGGCCAGCCTGGATTTCTGCTCGGGCTTCGGCAGCGATACGCTGCGCTTCGGCACGGGCATCGGCCAGCGCCTTGTTATAGGCCTCTTCGGCCTCGACCGCCTTGGCCTTCAGATCTTCGGCCGCAGCCAGGTCATTTGTAATGGTCCCCTGACGTTCAGCCAGGATTGCCGCGATGCGGGGCAGAGCCACGCGAGACAGGACCAGAAAGATGACGACCAGCGTAATGACCAGCCAGAAAATCTGGTTGGGGAACCAATCGAAGCAGAGCTGCGGCATCCCGATGGCAGAGCCATGCGAGTCGATGCACGAGCCAACTACTTCTTCGCTAATGGGTTCAGTCGCCATGATGTCCTCCGTCGGAACGTTGTCTTTACAACAGGTGGGCCGCTATGGCTTGGACCCACCTGCGCGTAAGGATCAGGTTCCGCAGATTAGACGGCGAACATCAGCAGCAGCGATACCAGGAATGCGAAGATGCCCAGCGCTTCTGCGAATGCGATACCGATGAACAGGGTTGCGGTCTGCGAAGCAGCCGCCGAAGGGTTGCGCAGGGCGCCGGCCAGGAAGTTGCCTGCAACGTTGCCCACCCCGATTGCGGCTGCGCCGGAACCGATTGCTGCCAGGCCTGCGCCGATGTGTGCGAGATCGCCTTCCATGATGTTTCTCCTTACGAATTGGAAGTTTCGATGTTTGGGTATCGGACCTTAGTGCGAAGGATGCAGCGCATCTTTCAGATAAACACAGGTCAGAATGGTGAAAACGTAGGCCTGGATGAAGGACACGAGGACCTCGAGGCCATACATTGCGGTGATCGCCAGCACGGACACAGGCGAGATCGCGGCAATCGCGGCGAAGCCTGCGAATACCTTGATCACGGCGTGGCCTGCCATGACGTTACCGGCAAGACGAATGGAGTGGCTGACCGGACGCACGAAGTACGAGATCAGCTCGATGATCGCCAGAACCGGGCGCAGCGCCAGCGGTGCGCTGGAGACCCAGAACAAGCCCAGGAAGGCGGCACCGTTCTTGACAAAGCCCAGCACGGTCACGGTCAGGAAGACCGACAGCGCCAGCGGGATGGTCACGGCGAAATGCGATGTCGTGGTGAAGGACATGGGGATCATGCCCAGGAAGTTGGCGCAGACGATGAACATGAACAGGGTCATGACATAGGGGAAGTACTTGACGCTTTCCTTGCCGCAGATGTCTTCCAGCATCTTGTAGATAAAGCCATAGGCCAATTCAGCAATCGACTGCATCCGGGTCGGAACAATCGCGCGCTTCGAGGTGCTAAGAACCAGCAGGCCAAAGATCGCCGCAATCGCCAGGAACAGCCACAAGGTCACGTTGGTGGGCGTGTACCATGCAATGCCACCGTCACCGAACAACGGTTTAACGATGAACTGATCCATCGGGTGGAAAACCAGGCTGCTGCCTTCTGCTGCGGTGGTCTCAGTTGCCACGTTCAGTCCCTCTCGTCCTTTTCGGCCGCCTCAGCCGCCGCTTGTTTCTCTTGAACCTCTTTGGCGCTGCGGAGCATAACCTTCACTCCGGCGACAAGGCCCAGCAATGTGAACAGCACCAGAAAGATCGGGATTGTCCCGAGCAGGCTGTCCAGCCCGTATCCGATGCCAAATCCGATCCCCAGACCGGATACCATTTCTATGACCATCCTCCAGGCAAGTTCGCCTCCGGACACGTCAGCATCTGCACGGGGCTTCGGCTCTTTAGCCTTTTTCGCCGCTTCGATCTTGGCCTCAAGCTGCGCCATACGCTGCTTTTGGTCATCATCGGTCACGGGCGTTTCCCTCGTACAGTCTTGGGGACGGTGCTAAGCGGCAAAAGGCACAGAGTCAACGGCGTTGAGCGCCCCAATTGACGCATGTTAAACCATTGTTTTTCATTATAATTCCCCAGATCTTCATCGGCGCAAAACTTGTGGCATAGCCTTCCTGCAGACCAAAAGGGCAGATTCCGCATATTCAACCAAATGGTTGACCAATCCCCATGTCTATGGTTCAGCGAAGTCATGTCCAACGATCTCGATACCGTATTCGCAGCCCTTGCTGACCCTACGCGCCGCTCCATCCTGGCGATGCTGCTAGAAGATGATATGGCCGTGACCGACGTTGCCGAACCGTTCGACATGTCATTAGCCGCGATCTCAAAGCACTTGGTCATACTGACAAAGGCCGGGTTGATCAGCCAAGAAAAACGCGGTCGGGTAAAATGGTGCAAGCTGGAACCGGATGCTCTGCGCGATGCCTCAGTCTGGATGCAGGGGTTCGGACAGTTCGAACCTGTCAATTTAGATGCGTTCGAACGGTTTCTGGAAATCGAACTGCCCGCGTCGGAAGACCCCTAGTCCGATCTAACGGACCACAAAGACGGAAACATTGGCGTGATTGGCCAAATATCCTGCATGGCTGGAAAAGATATAGTCGGTTATCCGCGGTGCATGGGTGCCGACAATAATTAAATCAGCGCCGATTTCTTCGGCAGCGCCTTTTAAGTCGCCGTCAACCTCAGCCGCAACATCGACCGAGTGAATATTGAGAAACGCAACTTCTGTCTCGCTGTTTTTGGCCAGTTGATCAGCGAAAGCGCGCAATTCTTCGTTGGTCGTGGCGTCCGTCTGAACAGGATCACCGGGTTGAGTTCCGGTCACACTGACAACTGTAATCTTGGCTTTTTGCCACTTGGCGACTTCAGCCGCGACATCGGCAGCCTTGCGGACTTCTGGCGGCAGGTGCAGGTCAACAGGAAACATGATGTGGGTGTACATAATGACGTCCTCCTCCGCCAAAAGAATAGAGATATTCGCATATATAAACTTTGATCTACCTCAACGGTCGGCTTAGCCACAAAAACACCGGCTAACATTCCTGATTGCGGACTGACAAACCTGCCGCTGAGATCAGATAAATGCTGGCTTCATAGTCAATTGCCTGTGCGTATTTCCGGTCAACGCTGGCACAATCCAATCTGAAACCGACCCTCACTCAGGCGCCGGCTTGGCCGAACTTCCGGGCTGTTCTTCAGATTTCAGCAACAGCACAAGCGCTACGACTGTCAGGATCGCTCCGACCAGCACCAATAACGCAGGTGGCTGCTGGCCCAACGCTATTTCCCACAAGATCACCCAACTGGGGATCAGGTAGGTGTAGGCCATGACCTTGGCCGAAGGCAGCCGCAGGGTAGAAAACTGCACGAGAACAAAGCTGGCTGCTGTCGCAAAAATCGACACATATAACAGCCCAACCCAAACGATCAGCGGCAGGTTGGCCCAGTCTGTCGAGCTAATCTCGGACCAGCCGTAAAGGGTAAGCAAGAGGCAGCCAGCGACCAGAGTGCCAAAAGAAAACACCACCGCCGGCTCACCCCGGTTCAACTTGCGCACCATGGGTGTATAGATCGCGTGCGCCACACAGCCAAAGAAATAAATGACTTCGCCGCGATCGATCTCAAAGGCTTTGAAAGCCTGCCAATCCGCGCGGAATATGACCCACAATGCACCTACGGCGCCTACTGAAAGCGCCAGAGCCATTCTTGGTGTTGTGATCTGTCGCAGCAATACCCACCCGGCCACGGCTGACATCACCGGGGTGAGCGTGAATACTGCTGCCGCGCTAACGGGCGGTGCAGTTTTCAAGCCATGGAACATCAGCACGAAATAGGCGGCGAAAAGCCCGCCGAGCACCAGATAGCGCCACGGTGCCTGCGCCGCGCTGCGCGGTAAACCAGTGGTCAAAAGCGCAACGACCCCAATCAGCACAGAGGCAATCAGAAAGCGCGCCGCCGTAATCGCTTCGGGGGCAATTTCATTGGCAATCAGCGATCCCAGTGAAAAACTGCCAGCCACCAATGCCGAAAAGGTCAGCATTGCCAAATGGCCTTGCGCTTGCGACGTCACGCCTTCCACTCTTTCATACGGTCTTTCAGAAAGGTCAGGAACGCCTGCACCTTGGTTGTGCGATGCAGATCCACATGGGTTACCAGCCAAAGCTTGCCGGACCATTCGGGCAGGTTGGTCATCACCTCCTGCAATTCAGGGTTTCTTGCGGCTTCCCATCGCGACATAAAACCGATCCCGGCCCCTGACAGCACCGCCTGACGCATGGTGAAATTATTCGAACACCGAAAGGTGATGGCCTCGGCCGGTGCATTCTCCCGAAGCCATTGCGAGAATGGTGCGCGACTATTTTCGTCATCATTGCCGACAAAGGAGTGATTGGCAAAGTCCTCGACCCCCGATGGAGCACCGTGCCGCGCGACATAATCCTTGCTGGCGTACAACCCCATCTCCTGAGTCCAGAAGGGTTGCACCACATTGTCGGGTTGATCCGGCACGGAACCAGCACGGATCGCCACATGGGCTTCGCCATACTCCAGGCGGAACAACCGATCGCCGGTCAGGTAGCGTACGATAACGCCGGGATGGAGCTGCTGGAACTCGCTGAGAATAGGCACCACAAGCGGTGCAAGCGATGCCAGTGAGGTGACAACGAGCTCTCCCGCGACATCATCCCCCCGGCCTTTCATGCGACCGACCAATTGATTGAACTGATCCTCGGTTGCTTGCGCGACGCGCAAAAGATCCTCTCCGGCCTCTGTGGGCGTGTAACCTCGTGCGTGGCGTTGGAACAGCTTCACGCCCAATCGCGCCTCGATCGCGTCAATGTGGCGGATCACCGTCGCATGATGAACACCCAAAACATCGGCTGCCCCGCTGACCGTTCCCATTCGGGCGACCTGATAGGCGGTTCTCACTTCATCCCAATTGTCCATGGCAATCATCTTATGTGCAATTTCCAACAATCAATGTTGATATATCCGAGTTTTGTTCACACGTGCAACATCCATATTCGGGGCAGACACAATTTCCTACTGGAAGGACCAAGTGAAATGACCAAAACCATCCTGCATATCGACGCCTCTGCCCGCCGCGAGGGTTCTGCCACTCGAGACCTGTCTGACCGCATCGTCAAACATCTGGGCGCGGCCCGTATCATTCGTCGAGATCTTGCGACCCCCTTGCCCCTGCTGACGGAAGGCTGGATCAATGCCAACTTTACGCCCGCCGATCAACGCACCCAGGCACAGCTCGATCAGCTGGCGCTGTCGGATACACTGGTGGCCGAACTGCAGGACGCCGGCACCATCGTCATCGGTTTGCCGATTTACAACTTCTCGGTTCCAGCAGCCTTCAAAGCCTGGATCGATCTTGTCGCCCGCGCGGGTCTGACATTCTCGTACACTGAGAACGGTCCCAAAGGCCTGTTGGACGGCAAGCGCGTGGTTCTGGCCATCGCCTCGGGCGGTACGGCGGTCGGGTCCGAGATCGACTTTGCCACTAACTATGTACGCCACGTGCTGGGCTTTATCGGCATCACAGATGTCGAGGTTGTAGCCGCCGACAAGATGGCGCTGGACGCCGAAGCGGCACTGAGCAACGCCCACAAAGCCGTAACCGAACTGGCGGCCTGATCGTCTCTGGTCTTTGCCTTGTGAAACGTCCAGTCTGTTCCCGAACAACAGGCTGGGCGTTTGCTTATGAAGAAAATCGGCATTCTGGGTGGTGTAGGCTGGGCCTCGACCGTGGACTACTATCGGGCGATTGCCCAAGGCGCTGGCCGGTATTTTGCCGAACGCGGTTACGGCTCTCCGCTGCCGATCCCGCCAATGACCATCGAGTCGGTCACGCAGGCCAAAACACGCGCTTTGCGTGGCATGGCCGGGGACGAAGCCAGCTGGGCCGGTTTTGACGCTGTTTTTCGCGAGGCGTTGCTGACGCTGGAAAATGCTGGTTGCGATTTTGGGATCATCGCCTCGAACACGCCGCACGCGCGGCTGCATGCGATCCGGCAGGGTGTTTCCATGCCCATCCTGAGTATTTTTGACGCCACCGCCGAAGTCACAGCAGCCACAGGCGCCTCAAAGGCCCTGATTTTGGGTACGTCGGTCACCATGCAAGCAACCGACTATGCCGACCGGCTGGCCCAAGAGGGCATTACCGCCAACAACCACTTGCCCAATCCTGAAATCACCGAAATGCAGGCCATGATCGACAGCGATTTCTACGGTGGCGCGTCCGATACCGCCCGCGCACGGTTGCTGGCCTTTTGCAACAAGCACGCCACACCCGGCACGGCCATCCTGCTGGCTTGCACGGAATTGCCACTGGCCTTCCCCGATCATCTGGACGATCCGGTGTTCGAGGCAGATGGGCATCTGTTCATAAATCCATCGGCTGCGCATGTTGCTTCCGCGCTGAACGAGGCGCTGGAAGGCTGATCAGGGCAGCCAGGTCACGTCACAGCCGATCTTGTCGAAAAACGCCAACAGGTCTGCCCGCGCCAGAACCACGGTCCGGTCATTGACCAGCGGGTGCATATAGATGACATCCGCTTCTTGCCCAGCGCCATCCATGAAAAAGCGAACGTTATTCTGCACCCCATTTATCATCGCCAGCGGGCTGACCGCACCTGGACGAATTCCAAGGTTCTGCATAAGGCGATCTGCCGAGCCAAACGACAGGTTCCCCACTCCCAGCTCTGCCCCCAGCGCTTTGAGGTCAATCTCGCGGCTTTGCTCTAGCGTCACCAGATAGTTCCGCTTTTTCTTGTCGCGCAGATAGAGATTCTTGAGCCGCAAAGAGTTCTCACCCGGCACCATGAACTGATCCTCGACCGCTTTGGCGTCTTCAACCGTGCGCAACGGAACGTGCGTGTGCAAGCGATAGGTCAGGCCCCAGTCATCCAACTGCGCCAACAGCGCATCCGAGCTGAGCGGTAGTGTGTCCTGAAATGCAGATGATGCGTCCATGGGAACCTCCTGTCTGTCGCGCTCATCGCGCAACCTGAGGGTAAATTCAAGCCACGACAGAGATGGAATTCGATGCTAGCGTGCCGCCATGAAAGTGACGCGCAATGACCCGAACCAACTGATCCTGTCCGACACCCCATGGTTCACCGGCATCACGCTGGTCTTCTTCATTCTTGCCTTCGTCGGTCCCGGCCTGTTCCTGATGAGCGAAGGTGGCGAAGGCATCTTATTCGGCTTCATCTTCGCACTTGGCGGGGGCGGATTGGGCTTCGGCGCCTTTTGTGCCTTTGTTCGCCGCGTGCAGGTCATATTGGACCGCACCAAAGATAGTATCGTGATCCGCAGGCAGTCTGTTTTCGGCTATGAGGCGGTTGAGCATGTACTTTCGAACCTATCCCACGCCGAAATTGAATCCACGACGTCGCGCAGTAACAAGGGCTCATCGACTCTTTATCGCCCCGTTCTCGTTTTGAACAAAGGCATGAGCGCAGGACGCCATCCGATTGTCGAGGCTTATTCCAATGGATCAGGGTCACACCGGCTGGTCGATGCAGTCAATAAATGGCTTCCGGCGCGCAAGGTTGACTCTGACAGCCAATCGGCCTAAATCGCCGCAAACATCCGGAAGCATCTGATCTTCCGGTCCCTTGAGTCGTTCAGGGATCGCCCCCCACCAGCGAGTTTCGCCCGTGGGGGCGTTTGTGCATTTAACCGGCGCATCCTATCTAGGACACGCCACCAAATAACCGGCTAAGGAGGCCGAAGGCATGTTTGAAAATCTATCCGAACGCCTTTCCGGCGTCTTTGACCGGCTGACCAAACAGGGCGCGCTGTCCGAAGAAGACGTAAAAACCGCCCTGCGCGAAGTCCGCGTTGCCCTGCTTGAGGCCGACGTCTCGCTGCCGGTGGCGCGCGCGTTCGTCAAGAAGGTGCAGGAACAAGCGACCGGTCAGGCGGTCACCAAGTCGATCACTCCCGGCCAGCAGGTCGTCAAGATCGTGCATGATGCGCTGGTTGATACCCTGCGTGGCGAGGAAGACCCCGGCAAGCTGAAGATCGACAACCCGCCTGCCCCGATCCTGATGGTCGGTCTGCAGGGTTCGGGTAAGACCACCACCACCGGCAAGCTGGCCAAACGCCTGAAAGAGAAAGAGGGCAAGAAGGTTCTGATGGCCTCGCTCGACGTCTATCGTCCGGCGGCAATGGATCAGTTGGCCGTTCTGGGCACGCAGGTTGGCGTGGACACTCTACCGATCGTTCCCGGCCAGAAACCCGTCGACATCGCCAAACGCGCCAAGCAACAGGCGACGTTGGGCGGCTATGACGTCTATATGCTCGACACCGCGGGCCGTCTGCATATCGACGAAGTCCTGATGGACGAGGTCGAGCAGGTCCGCAATGCGGTTGACCCGCGTGAAACCCTGCTGGTTGTTGACGGCCTGACCGGTCAGGTCGCCGTTGAGGTAGCCGAGGAATTCGACGCCAAGGTTGGCATCTCGGGCGTGGTTTTGACCCGGATGGACGGTGACGGGCGCGGTGGTGCAGCGCTGTCGATGCGTGCGGTCACTGGCAAGCCGATCCGCTTTGTCGGTCTAGGCGAAAAGATGGACGCGCTCGAAACTTTCGAGCCGGACCGGATCGCCGGTCGTATTCTGGGCATGGGCGACATCGTGGCCCTGGTCGAAAAGGCCCAGGAAACGATGGAGATGGAACAGACCGAGCGCATGATGAAGCGCATGGTCAAAGGTCAGTTCAACATGAACGACCTGAAAATGCAGCTGGAACAGATGATCCAGATGGGCGGCATGCAGGGCATGATGGGCATGATGCCCGGCATGGGCAAGATGGCAAAACAGGTCGAAGAGGCAGGCATGGATGACAAGGTGCTCAAGCGCCAGATCGCCATGATCCAGTCCATGACCAAGCGCGAACGCGCCAACCCGCAACTGCTGCAAGCGAGCCGCAAGAAGCGGATTGCAGCGGGTTCCGGTATGGAGGTCAGTGACCTCAACAAGCTGCTCAAGATGCACCGGCAGATGTCGGACATGATGAAGAAAATGGGCAAGATGGGCAAAGGCAAGATGCTGAAACAGGCCATGAAAGGCATGTTCGGCAAAGGTGGCCCCTCGCCCGAGGAAATGGCGGCAGGCATGGACCCCAAGGCGCTGGAACAGGCGGCCAAGGCGATGGGAAAGATGCCCGGTGGAATGCCCGGAATGGGTGGCGGCATGGCCTTGCCTCCGGGCCTCAGCGGGTTTGGCAAGAAAAAGTAAATGAACGCTATCGCCCAACATATCCCCCGGCTTGAGACCGAGCGCCTGATCCTGCGCGCGCCGTCCGAGGCCGATCTGGACGCAGACAGCGGGTTCTTCGCCAGCGATGCTGCGAAGTATGTCGGCGGACCTCTGCGTCGGGATGAAGTCTGGCGGGTAATTGCACTGCATTTTGGTCATTGGGCTCTGCGTGGCTATGGATATTGGAGTGTCAATGAAAAAGACACCGGCGCCTATGTCGGTCGGATTGGCCTGTGGTTCCCCGAAGGGTGGCCAGAGCCCGAAGTGGGTTGGACTCTGATGACACATGCCACCGGCAAAGGATACGCGACCGAGGCCGCTTTGACCGCGCGCGCCTATGCCTATGACGTGCTGGGCTGGGACACGGCCATTTCGCTGATCGACCCGGAAAACCACGCCAGCAAGGCCGTGGCCAAACGGATGGGCGCTTCATTTGATTACCACTACGAACACCCGAAATTCGGCACCACCGAGATCTGGCGGCATCCTGCTCCAGCAGATCTGGTGAATGGCGGCATGGAGGCCTACGCATGACCAACCCCGTGACACAGGCTGCTGCGCTATTGAAGGACCACCGCGAAAGCATCGACCGGCTGGACGCGATCCTTGTCTATACGCTGGGCGAGCGGTTTAAGCACACGCAGGCCGTTGGCAAGCTCAAGGCTGAACACGAACTTCCCCCGTCCGATCCCACGCGTGAGGCTACGCAGATCGCACGATTAGAAGACCTGGCGAAAGAGGCCGATCTGGACCCCGACTTCGCCAAGGCTTTTCTGAATTTCATCATTCAGGAAGTCATCCGACACCACAAGAAACACCAGAATTAACCGGAAACGATCCCGGTAAACGCCATCCAAAGGAGATACCACCATGGCAATGAAAATTCGTCTCGCCCGCGGCGGCTCGAAAAAACGTCCCTTCTACCGCATCGTGGCTGCTGACAGCCGCATGCCGCGCGACGGTCGTTTCATCGAAAAGCTGGGCACCTACAACCCGCTGCTGCCGAAAGACAGCGAAGAGCGCGTGAAAATGGACATGGAGCGCGTTCAGTACTGGCTGGATCAGGGTGCACAGCCCACCGACCGTATCGCACGTATGCTGGAAGCTGCTGGCACTCGTGAAAAAGCCGAGCGCAACAACCCCAACAAAGGTACCCCTGGCAAGAAAGCTCAAGAGCGCGCGGAAGAGAAAGCTGCAAAGGCTGCTGAAGCTGCCGAAGCGGCTGCCGCACCGGCTGAAGAAGCTGCAGCAGAAGAATAAGCAGGCGGGCGCGTGCAGAATCAGACTTTCAGTGACGATTTTCGCACGCAGTTCGATCTGTTGATGCGGCTCCGGCGTGATGTGCGCCGGTTCCGCACCGACGCTATAGACGAGGCAGTGCTGACGCGCTGCCTCGACGCGTTTCGACTGGCTCCTTCGGTAGGGCTCAGCGAACCTTGGCGCGTTATTCGCGTTAACAGCCCGGCCGCACGTGCCGCGGCACTTGAGAATTTCCAAACGGCCAATGCACAGGCGCTGGATGGCTATTCCGGCGAAAAGGCGCAGCTTTACAGCCGATTGAAGCTGTCCGGCATGCAAGAGGCCCCGGTGCAACTGGCGGTGTTCTGCGACGATGCCACTGACAAAGGCCAGGGCCTGGGTGCAGGAACGATGCCCGAGATGCGGCGATATTCGGTTGTGTCTGCCATTACCCTGTTCTGGTTGGCCTTGCGGGCCGAGGGGCTAGGCTTGGGCTGGGTTTCCATATTGGACCCCGACCAACTGGCGCGTGATCTGAACGTGCCGAGGAACTGGCGTCTGATCGGCTATTTCTGTGTTGGCCGCCCCGAAGAATTTTCCGATACGCCCGAACTGGAACTGGTGGGTTGGGAAAGCCGGAACAACACGTTGCCGATTGAGGTACGCTAGGAATGTTCGGGCTTATACGACTTCCCATCCTGCTGATGATCGCTTTTATTGTGGGTGTGTTCTTTGAACGCTCGAACCAGCGCGAAGCTTGTGAGGCGCGCGGCGACTGGCAAGACGGGCTATGTGTGACTGTGGAAGGGCCAAATGAGTGATCTGATCTGCGTGGGCAGTGTGGCGGGTGCGTACGGCGTTCGCGGTGAGGTGCGCCTGAAAAGCTTTTGCGCCGTGCCTGAAGACATCGAAACCTACTCTCCACTAACCGACGAAGAGGGCAAGGAGCGGTACCCGCTGGTGCTTACGCGCGCTATCAAGAACGGGTTTGCCGCACGTCTGGGCGGCGTTGAAACCAAGGAACAGGCAGACGCGATCAACGGCTTGCGCCTTTTTGCACGCCGCGATCAGTTGCCGTCGTTGCCCGATGACGAATTCTACCACACCGACCTGATCGGGCTTGAGGTTTATGACACGGGCGGCACCCTGCTGGGCCGGGTGAAATCGGTGCAGAACCACGGCGCAGCCGACCTTCTGGAACTGCACGGGCCGGGCCTGAAATCCACAGTCCTGCTGCCTTTTACAATGGAATCCGTGCCAACGGTTGATCTGGACAAGGGCCGCATCATCGCTGACCCACCCGAAGGGTTGCTTTGATGCGACGCGTTCTGCTGCATTTGGGCCTGCACAAGACCGGCACGACTGCGGCGCAATCCTTTCTCTATGACAACCGTGAACTGATCTGGCCGCATTTCGCATTGGTGCTGCCCTACCGGACCCGCAATTCCGGACTTTCGCGGGCGGCCACCAATCATTCTGTTTATGGCACTGTTGGAACCCTTGCAGAATTCGGAGCACAGGTGCGAGGGCTTCTGGACACGCTGGACTTCGGCGACAAGCGGGGCTTGATCGTCAGCGAGGAAAACTTCGCGGGCCTGCGCCCCAGCCGCAACATCGAACAAGGCTATTCCGCCGCACCTGAACTGGCTGCCTGTTTGGTGGATGCGGTCCATCACCGATTTTCGGGCCAAGAGGTTGAAATCACTATCTACCTGTCCCTTCGCCAACGCGGCGGCTGGTTGCGCAGCCTTTGGGCGCATGATCTGCAACGGATGCGCCAAGTGCAGGATTTCGAAACCTTCCGCTCCAACATGGAGCATATACCTTCGCTGGAAGATACCGTGGAACGGATCCGCGAGCGGTTGCCTTCGGTCCTCGTCCACTCGGAATGGCTGGAGGAATTGCAACTGCGCCGCTATGGCCCCGGCACACCATTTGCCGAGTATCTGGATCTACCGCAAGACAGGGCAAAGCTGCTGGAACCGCCTTCTAAGACCAACACCCGCCTGCCCGAAGATGCCTTGGCGGAATTATTGAATCTGAATCGCTCGCGTCTGGACGACGCCGCCCTTATCGAGCAAAAGGCGGCGATTATCGAACGCGCGAAAAGCACCCTGGTCGGCACAAAATGACAGACAAGCCCAATAAATCCCACGGTCGCAAAGCGATCCGCCCGACCTTGAAGCCACGTGAACTGATGACCCCCACGCCGGACCTGCATGGTGTTTGGAAGGCCAAGATCATCACGCTGTTTCCTTCGGCCTTTCCCGGAGTTTTGGGAGAAAGCCTGACCGGCAAGGCGCTGCAGGACGGGTTGTGGCAATTGGAAACTGTCGATCTACGTCAGTTTGGCATCGGCAAGCACCGCAATGTGGATGACACACCCGCAGGCGGTGGTGCCGGCATGGTACTGCGCGCCGATGTGCTGGGCGAAGCGATCGAACATACGATGGCGGGCATTCGGGGCAATTGGCCTCTGATCTACCTCAGCCCACGCGGTCGCCGGATGGATCAGAACATGATGCAGAACCTTGCGCGCTGCGATGGCATGACTTTACTGTGTGGCCGGTTCGAAGGTGTCGACGAACGGGTGCTGGAGCATTACGGCGTGCAGGAAGTCTCGTTAGGTGATTTCGTCATGACTGGCGGCGAGATCGCAGCGCAGGCCCTGATCGACGCGACGGTGCGGCTGATCCCTGGCGTTCTGGGCAATCAGGCCTCAGCCGAGGAGGAGAGCTTTTCGTCGGGCTTGCTGGAACACCCGCAGTACACCCGACCCGCAGAATGGAAAGGCCGCCCGATCCCCGATATCCTGATGTCTGGTCACCACGGGCGCATTGCAGAGTGGCGGCACGAGATATCCGAACAGATCACCCGCGAACGACGGCCCGATCTCTGGGAGACCTACAAAAAGGAGCGGGACTAACCCCCCGCCTTCCAACGCGCCCAAGTTTCGGGGTGGCCGTTGAATGTATTGATATCCACCCTACCTTCGACGCCCGGCACCAGCCCGGTGCCAGTATACTGCCAAAACCGCCAGGAGGACTTGGGGTATACCTTGTGCGGATGCCCGGCAACGGACCGCAGCCAGAATTCGGTTCCGCGCAATCGGTCGATACCTGTGTCAGCGTGGAAGTCCACGGTGGTATAGACAATCGGGCGACGACCATAATGGCGTTCAAGAATATCAAGGTACCGTTTGGCCTCTGCCCGGACAGTGGCACCGTCGGGACGTAATCTGCAGGTTCTGGAATGCGGGGTCCACTCCATATCCAGCACATGCGGTAGGTCAGCGCCCTTTGGCACATTCTTGATGAACCACCGCGCCTGTTCATGCGCCGGGCGGCAAAAATAATAATAGTGATACCCCCCCCACGGCACGCCCGCCGCCTGCGCGCCGCGCCGGTGATCGTCGAACATGGGGTCGGCCACATCGCCGCCCTCTGTCGCCTTGATGAACACGAAACTGACGCCCGACGCCTTGGCCCGTCGCCAGTCAATCGCGCCCTGCCAGCGCGACACGTCCAGCCCGTGTACCGGGTAATGACCTGGGTGCCGCCCATCCCAGTCATGTGGGTCTGCATCACCAAAGGCCGGGTAAATTACCGACGGTGAAGTTGTACTCAGAAAAGCTTTGGCCTCGACCTGTTGAGGCGGAGGGGTGCTGCGACCGCAGGATAGGGTCGCAAAGGCCAGGACGGCCAGCATCAATGCAATGCGCATGATCGGTTCCTGTTTTAAATGACTGCTCTTATAATTACCTCCAGCATGCCTGATCCGCGCCACAAGGCAACGGTGCAGTTTTCGAACGGCGGAAACCCACCGTCCAAGCCCGAAAAACATGGCGATTTTGGCTTGATCCCTGACCGCAAACCCCGTAAAGCAGCGCAATCCGGTGCCGCAACTTCGCGACTCCGGTGTTTTGGTTTGCATTATGGCGCAACGCTCGGCTTTCTTCAGCTACGGCGTGTCAGGGCAGACCGGACCAAAGGAACATTCGATCTGACCTCTGGCGGGCTGTACGCAGGACCCGATGAAGACCAAGAGCTCTCAGGCCGTGCCCAAACTTCGTGGACCAACCACGAGCAGATAGGAGAAACTGCGATGGACCTGATCGCACAGCTTGAGGCGGAACAGATTGCCGCCCTGGGGAAAGACATCCCCGATTTCAAAGCCGGTGACACCATCCGTGTCGGCTTTAAAGTGACCGAAGGGTCGCGTACCCGTGTGCAGAACTACGAAGGTGTCTGCATCGCGCGCAAAGGTGGCAGCGGCATCGCCGGTTCGTTCACCGTTCGCAAAATCTCGTTTGGCGAAGGCGTGGAGCGTGTGTTCCCGCTGCACTCGACCAACATCGACAGCATCACCGTTGTCCGCCGTGGCCGCGTTCGTCGCGCCAAACTGTACTACCTGCGCTCGCGCCGTGGTAAATCCGCGCGTATCGCAGAAGTCACCAACTACAAGCCCAAGGCTGGCGCCGAGGCGTAAGGAGCGGAAAGATGAAAAAAGACATCCATCCCGACTACCACTTCATCGACGTCAAAATGACCGACGGCTCGATCGTGAAAATGAAATCTACCTGGGGCAGCGAAGGCGACCAGTTGGCCTTGGAAATCGACCCCTCCGTGCACCCCGCATGGACCGGTGGTTCGTCGCGCCTGATGGACGCCGGCGGCCGTGTGTCGAAGTTCAAGAAAAAATACGAAGGTCTGGGCTTCTAAGCCTGACCCGTTTGAGATGCGAAAGGCCGTCCTTTGGGGCGGCCTTTTTTGTTTTAGAGGCGCCTAAGTTCAACATTGCCTCCAGATCACGTCAGGCACGGGGCTTCATTTCATCAAACGCAACTCAATTTACGCACCGTCTGGCAAGGTCTGGTTCTCCAAGCACCCGAGACACCAATCTATCCTCCGTCGGGTCGTATGCTTTGTGCAGCAAACTGCCTCGGCGAAGGCCAATTTCGTCGAAGGCCGGTAAATGATACAATGGGCTGCGACAGAGGCTGAGTGACCACGGAGACCCGGAAAATGCCCCAATACAACGATATGATCGAGCTATCGGTCGAGGATATGGATCTGATCGAAACGGCATTGCGCGGCTCCGCCGCCTCCTTGTCACAGGCAGCACTGGAAGATGGGAAAGACGGCAGTGCGGACCGCGAAAACACCCTGCGGCGGATTCATGATCTTCTTGGAAAACTACACGATCAGAAGGTCTTTTATCGTCCCAAGGGTGGGGTATACCTTGGCGGCTAAGTTCATTTAAGCCAGCACAGAGGATTTAATCCTACTATCGCGGATTTCGCGTCAATTCCGCTGCGCTGTGTACCGGCGGTACCGGCCCGCGCAGCAAGATCAGCGCCAACGCCATGCCGATAAGCGCGGCAACAGCGGCAACCACCATCGCGCTGTCAAAAGAATTGTCCTGCAGGTCCCGCAGTGCTTTGGCCAGAGCAGCGCTGGCCGTCGGGTCCATCCCTGCAATCAGCTGCTGTATCTGGCTCGGCGTACCGTGGGTCAACGCATGGGCCAGATCCTCGCGCTGAGTTGAGCCTGCGGGCAGTGCGTCGATCACTTCGGACAGACCCCTGCGGGTCGTGATAGCCTCGGCCAATCCACCGACCACGGCCCCCAGAGTTGCACCAAAATAGAGGCAGGCGTTGATCACGCCGGACCCTTGCCCCACGTGCTCGTCGGGCAGTAAGCGCAAGCCCAAACGGGGCAGCAGTGAGAAACAGATACCCAGCCCGACACCGATAATAAGCAGTTTCCACCAGATCTCGGCATATTGCGTGGTGTTCGTGGTCGTCATCATCAGCAGGAACCCACAGGCCATCGCCCCAAGGCCAATCGCAACAGGCCATTGAAAACTGTAAGGGGCAAGAAACCGGGGCGCAGTAACCGAGATAACAAACATGCTGAGGCTGAGTGGCATGATCGCCAGCCCTGCCCCGATGGAGGAATACCCAAAGGCATCGGGCGACTGCACGAAGGTGTTAAAATAGACAAAGAAGCAGAACAGCGTGAATCCGGTACAGAACATCCCTGCCCCGGCCATAAAATAGCGCGGATGGCGGAAGTATCGCAGCTCGATCAGTGGGTCGTCGCTATGACGGGAAACTCTCACCAATACAATGGCGGCGACGGCAGCTACAGCCAGCGGCAGCAGCGTCAAGGGGGTGGCCCACCCTCCGCTTTCACCGTTGCTGAGCGCAAAGGACAGCGGCCCCAAAAAGAAAAGGATCGCGACCGCCCCCGGATAATCGAATTTCGCCCCGGCGAGGCGGGTATCCGGCACATAATTCCGTTTACTGACATGCAATCCGATAGCAAAGGCCGTGGCCAGTAAAACAATGTCGATCGCAAACACCGCTCGCCAACTGACATAGTGCCCAAAAGCGCCGCCCACAATTGGCCCTAGGCCAATCGCCAGCCCCACAATCGCCCCCCAGGCACCCGTAGCGCTGGCGCGTTGCTCCTCGGGCGTAGCCGCCGTCAGCAAGGACAGAGAGGTCCCGAACAACGCCGCCGCGCCCGCGCCCTGCGCGCCACGGCCAAACAACAGCATCGTTCCATCTTGAGCAAACAGAGCAAAGGCTGACCCGATTGAAAAGACAATCATGCCAAAGAAAAACACACCCATTTTCCCGGTAATATCGCCGAGGCGGCTGACGATGGTGACAAGCGTCGCGCTGGCCACGGTGTAGGTTGCCATAACCCATTGCAGGCCAGATGGTGTCAGATCAAACTCGGCCTTCAGGTTGGGTAGGATCGTTGCGACAGCTGTAGTATTGAACCCTACGACCATCATGCAGATCGCAGTCATGGCAAGCACCACTCGGGCGCGGGCCTGCGGGGTTACTTCTGCCGAGGTCTTATTCGTCATCAACGTGCCCTCAAACTATGAATCTTTAATGCAATTAATCAGCAGTTTAGCGATTTTTTCCTCTTCGCCTAGGGCAGCCTTCAGATCCAGTAGGCCAGCGCAACCGGCAGCACGACAATTATTGTGAACGTCGAGACCAGAATAAACCCTGCCACGTCCGGTCCATATTCCGGCACGTGCTGGTCGATGAATAAATAGGTCGCGACTGAAGCGGGCATCAGACAGCACAGGATAACTGCCCCGCGCTCGGCCCCTGTGAAATCAAAGGCCCAGACTAACGCCGCCGCAATCACGATAGCCATCACCAGGTGAAGCAGGGTCAACAACACTGCGCGCCCAAGGCTTTTGATTCGCAGCGTCGCGAGGGTATGTCCCAGCGTCAGCAACATAAGCGGGATCGAAAGCCCACCAAGAATGTCAAAGGATTTGGCCACGGGTTGCGGCAGGCTGTATCCAGTTGCCATCAGGACCAGCGACAGGATCACTGCATAAATGATCGGCGATGAGGCAAGCTTTTTGGGAGAGAATTCTCCGGCGGGTATCCACATGCCCACAGTGAAAATACTGATCAATACGACGACAACGAAAGCCATGGTATAGGCCATACCCGCGTCGCCCAAGGCAAGCAGGGTAATCGGCAAACCGATATTACCCACATTGCCATGCATCAGCGGCGTTAGAAACGCACGTACCGGCAAACGCATGCTCTTCAGCGCAACGAAACCCAAGACGCCAAACCCCGCAATTGCCAATGCGGCGGCGGCCATCACGTCAAGAAATGTGCCAACGGCAATCTTGGTGGTGGACAAGTGCGAGATAATCAGCGTGGGATAACCGACCCGCGAGACAACTCCCCCAATCACTTTGTTGTCAAAAGGCGCCTTGATCAGCGCCAGGCAATACCCGATTCCCGCGCAGATCAGCACAGGCAAGACCACGTTCAGAACGTTCAGAAACAGGCTCTCCAACGACCGCCCCTATGCGCAAATCTATATACCGGACAGTGAAACAGAGCGGTAAATTTGGCAAGTACGCAGCCCAACCCATCGCCAAGCCGCTGTTTTCCAATTTAGAGCCTAATATCGCACCGCAACAAGCTTGGGGTTCTTCCCTTCTAGCCTTGCACAACATATAGTGGGTCGCAACAACGTGTGGGTAAGCACGGCGGGACATGGGAATACAGGCATGGCACATATCATCGTAGTGGGGAACGAGAAGGGCGGCGCGGGCAAATCGACCGTGTCTATGCATGTGGCCACCGCGCTGGCACGGCTGGGCCACAAGGTCAGCACGCTTGATCTGGATCTGCGACAGCGCAGCCTAGGGCGCTATTTCGAAAACCGCGACAACTTCATGAAAAACGCAGAGCTGAACTTGCCCAGCCCGCGCCACCATGACCTGCCCGAGATCGACGCCACCACGCTGAAACCCGGCGAGAACATCTACGATCACCGCCTTTCCGCCGCCGTGTCCGAATTGGAAAGCGATAGCGACTTTATCCTGATCGACTGCCCCGGCTCTCATACCCGCCTAAGCCAAGTGGCGCATTCGCTGGCCGATACGCTGGTCACTCCGCTGAACGACAGTTTCATCGATTTTGACCTGTTGGCGCGCATCGACTCGAAGGGTGAGAAAATCCTTGGGCCGTCGGTCTATTCCGAGATGGTCTGGAACGCACGTCAGTTGCGGGCACAGGCCGGGCTTAAACCCATCGACTGGGTTGTCGTACGCAACCGCGTTGGTACCCAGCGCATGGTCAACAAGGAAAAGATGCAGCGCGCCATCGAGATGCTGTCACAGCGCATCGGCTTCCGCGTTGCAGCAGGGTTTTCCGAGCGAGTGATCTTCCGCGAACTGTTTCCGCGCGGGCTGACCTTGTTGGATCTCAAGGATATCGGGGTCAAGCAATTGAACATCTCGAACATCGCCGCAAGGCAAGAGCTGCGCGACATGATGAAGGAACTAAACCTTCCGGGCGTCGAGATCGACTTCTAACGAAACAGTGTCACACAAGTTACAGCGCAAGATAACCGATCAGTGGCAATGCAAACAGACTGAGCACGAAAGTAGCGACAAGCAAGGCTGACGCAATCGCTGAATCGCAGCCGTACCGTGCAGCAATCACAGCCGCCAGCGCCCCGGACGGCATCGCTGCTTCGACCACCAGAATGTCGTGCTGAAAATCTGCCAACCCCAGCGCAAAAGCAAAGCTCCCTGCAACCACCGGCTCGAGGATCAACTTGAGCGCGCAGACAAGCAAAACCAGCCCCGCCAACTGACCAATCGCGATTGGTCGCAACATCAGACCGATGGTAAAAGCCACAAGGAATGTCAGTGAGGCGCTGGCGATCCCGAGAAAATCGTCCAACAACGCCACTACCCTGTTGTCTTTTGGCAAACCGATGGCCGACGCAAGCACCCCCAGCACAAAGGCCAGAAAAATAGGGGATCGCAGAAAGGTCAGGAACGCATCGCCAACCGTGGGCCCCTGCCCATCGTTTTCGCCAAAATAACTGGCGATAGCGACACCGACGGTGAACAGAGGCAGTATCACTCCGATCTCGCCCATAACGACAAGCTGGCTCATGATTTCGGCATTGTCGCCATAGATGTTCTGCAGCAGGGAATAACCCAGCGTCGAGGTGCTACCAACCCCGGACACAAGGATCACCGAGCCCAGCACTGGCCGTTCCAGCCGCATCCAACGCCCGGCCAACCAGGCTGTGACCATAACTGTGGCGATGGAAAGAAATAGAACCAGTGCCAATTCGAAATTCTGTATTCGGAAGGGCTCACTGCTGAGATTCGCGAATATCAGGGCTGGCAACGCGAAATCCGTCACCAGACGGGCGAACACACCTTGTTCTCGGTCTTGAATGACATTTCTGCGCCGAAACCAGACCGCAGACCCAACCAGCGCCAACATCACAACAAAAGCGTCGAAGAGAGTATCGAATTGCACGGTCTACTCGACTCCATTCTTGCGTAACCAGTTATACTTGACGGCCTTCGAACATGAGAGTGGATCATACAACAGAAGTCTGATCCGTCAAAATCGTTCAGAAACAGACAGTTGTCATTGGTTGAATTTTACTTAAAGGACAGTAGTTGGCACCGGTTTTTCTCGGCGGCCAAGCGCGACTAGAGCGGCGCTTTGTAGATCGTAAACAGCTCCTTCGGCTCGGCTACACCACGCAGCATATAGCGCCCGACCGAGATCAGATCCTGTCCGCAAGGCTGTGCCGCCTTTGCCACGTCGTCCGAAATCAGAATCCGCTGCCCGAGGGATCGGTGCATTCCGGCAATCCGGGCAGTCTGATTCACAGCCGGGCCAATAACGGTAAAATCCAGGCGGGTTTCAGACCCGATGTTGCCATAGAGGATTTCTCCGGCATGAAGGGCAAGAGTAAAGTTGGCAACCGGCAGCCCCTCTGCTTCTCGGCGGGCGTTCAGCGCGCCCATCCGCTCTTGCAACTCCGGCACGGCTTTCAATGCGGCGCGCGCGTCTTCATCAATCTCGCCGACGTCGAACATCGCCATCAGTCCATCGCCCATAAATTTCAGGATATTGCCGCGATTGTCATGCACAACGCCAACGGCCACAGCCAGATAGTCATTCAGCATGTCAATGATTTCATTGCCCGGCAGCTCTTCTGACAGACTGGTGAAACCTTCAAGGTCAAAGTTCCAGATTACCGCGTCGATCTGCTGAAGCGAACCGCGCCGGATTTCACCGGACAAAACACGTCGCCCCGCGTCGCGGCCCAGATAAACCCGCATCAGGTCCTTGGAAATCCGCGCACTTGCAGCCGATTTCAGCGCCAACCCCAGATGTGGCAGCGCGATATTGATCAACTCCAAGTCCCTATCTTCAAATCCTTGCGGCGCATTCGAGGCCCAGGACAACAATACGCCGTCCACCGCCTTTTTGGCATCCTTCGGTGCGTTATGGGTCGGCACGTCAAAGCTGACTCCGGTGGCGTAGTAATCCGTGGCTCCAATCTGACGCAGATCGTTCAACAAAGGATACCGGCTCGCCTCATTCTGATCGACCAAACGTTCGCGGATTTCTTTCAAATTGTCATTGAGGATCGCAAACAGCGGGCTTTGCTGCCACTGCTCGCTGGGTTGTTCGGAATACTCAAATGTTTCAGACGCACCGCCCTGTCCTTGATACCAGCTGAACCCGGTTCCGCCGTAAACCGGGTGCAAGGCCGACTGTGCTGCGTGGAAACGCATGAGCGGCACGCCCAGCTCCAACAATTTGTTGCAATAGCCATCAAGCAGGTCTTCTTTCGTGGCGCCTTCCAGACCACGTGTCACAAGCCAGTTGATAAGATCGGTTGATGTCGCCGCTACAGCGTTCGGGTTGACCATTAGTTTTCAGTGTCCGCTCTGAAGTGCCAGGGGGTAAAACTACCACTGTTCACCCCATATGCGCCAGCCGTCGCAGCAGTTTCCGCAACACCGCCACCTCTTCTGCCCTGAACTGGGCGGCCAGCTTTGTGTCGTATTGCTCAGCAATAGCACTTAGTTCTCTGTAAACGGATTGCCCCATTGGGGTCAGGGTCAGATTTTCAACCCTGCGATCCGCCTCACTGCGACTGCGCGAAAGATACCGGCGGTTTTCTAACCTGTGCACTGCGCGGCTGATCTTGGTTTTGTGTATCTTCGCAAGCTCACCGATCTGTTTCGCGGTCATTTCACCGTAGTTTCCCAGATGGAACAAAACCCGCCATTCCGTTCGCAGCATACCGTAGCGATCCTTGTAGATCTGCTGAAACTCCAAAGAGCTTTCCTCGGCCGCGCGGTTCAACAGATAGGGCAAGAAATCCCGCAGATCAAAACCTTCACTTTCACTGAAATCACCGTCCGTCATCCTTGTTAGTTACAAAATCAACTATTATTTCTCAAGTAACAACGGAGGAACACAGGATGAACCATCCGACTGATCCGCACACACTCACGCAAGCCAGCAGCCCTGTTGGCACGCACAAAGGCTATATGCCCGGCTTTGGCAATGATTTCGAAACCGAGGCTCTGCCCGGCGCATTGCCACAAGGCATGAACAGCCCGCAGCGCTGTAATTATGGACTGTATGGCGAACAGCTTAGCGGCACAGCCTTTACCGCGAACCCGCCTGAACGGACCTGGTGCTATCGTATCCGCCCCTCGGTAAAGCATTCGCATCGTTATGAAAAAATCGACCTGCCATATTGGAAATCCGCGCCATGCGTTGACCCGGACGTTATCAGCTTGGGGCAGTACCGCTGGGATGCAGTGCCGCATTCTGACGAAGGGCTGACCTGGCTGACCGGCATGCGGACGATGACCACAGCAGGTGATGTGAACACGCAGGTGGGCATGGCAAGCCATATCTATCTTGTCACCGAGTCGATGGTGGATACCTATTTCTTCTCGGCGGATTCCGAGATGCTTGTGGTTCCGCAAGAAGGCCGCCTGCGTTTTGCGACTGAACTGGGCATCATCGACCTCGAGCCCAAGGAAATAGCCATCATTCCGCGTGGGCTGGTGTACAGGGTTGAGGTGCTGAAGGGGCCCGCGCGCGGCTTTGTCTGTGAAAACTACGGGCAGAAATTCGAATTGCCGGGCCGCGGCCCGATCGGCGCCAACTGCATGGCCAACCCGCGCGACTTCAAGGCGCCCGTGGCTGCGTTTGAAGACCGCGAGGTGCCCTCGACCGTCACTGTCAAATGGTGCGGGCAGTTTCACACTACCAAGGTTGGCCAAAGCCCGCTGGATGTGGTGGCATGGCACGGCAATTATGCGCCCTACAAATACGACCTGCGCACCTATTGCCCGGTCGGTGCGATCCTGTTCGACCATCCGGACCCGTCGATCTTTACTGTACTTACGGCGCCTTCGGGGCAACCGGGTACGGCCAATATCGACTTTGTCCTGTTCCGCGAACGCTGGATGGTGGCCGAGGATACGTTCCGCCCACCCTGGTATCACAAGAACATCATGTCCGAGCTGATGGGCAACATCTACGGCCAGTATGATGCCAAGCCGCAGGGCTTTGTCCCCGGCGGCATGAGCCTGCACAACATGATGCTGCCGCACGGGCCGGACCGCGAGGCATTCGACAAAGCCTCGAACGCCAATCTCGGCCCAGACAAGCTGGACAACACCATGTCCTTCATGTTCGAAACCCGCTTTCCGCAGCATCTGACGCCTTTTGCGGCCAATGAAGCTCCCTTGCAGGACGATTACATTGACTGCTGGACCTCGCTTGAGAAAAAGTTCGACGGAACACCGGGGAGAAAGTGATGGATGCTGGCTACATAGTCATTGCAGTGTTCTTGGGCATAGTCGGCATGTCGATATGGGCGCGGCGCGGACACTGGAATGGCAAGCGCGACCACTACAAGCACAATCCACTGCCCGGCCATCGCCAGGAAGGTTCTTCCAGCGGGGCCGATCCCGGCGGCGACTAAAAGATGGAAACAGGACCATACGGCACGTCCTTTCCTGGTGCCACATTCGCTACGACGACAAAGGCGACAAGGAACACCAATGACACTTTCGAAATCCTGGGTGGCCTCGGCCAATTCCGCCGAACACCCGTTTCCGCTGAACAACCTGCCTTATGGTGTCTTTTCGGTCGACGGGTCCGAACCGCACTGTGGTGTAGCGATTGGTGACATGATCCTGGACGTGACCTTGGCCGAGACCGAGGGGCTGATCGATCTGAGCGATGAGCCACTGTTCGACCTGCCCTTCTGGAACCCGCTGATGGAACAAGGCCCCGCTGTCTGGGCCGCCCTGCGCAATCGGTTGACCACCCTGCTGGCCGAAGGATCGCAGGGGCGGGACGCAGTCGAACGCCTTTTGGTCGCGCAGGCCGACGCCGAAATGCACATGCCCATTGCGGTCAGTGAATACACCGATTTCTACTCGGGCCGTCACCATGCCCAGAATGTCGGCACCATGTTTCGAGGTTCGGAAAACGCCCTTCCGCCCAACTGGCCGCACATGCCTATTGGCTATAATGGCCGGGCGTCGTCGGTTGTTGTGTCTGGCACTGAAATTCGCCGCCCGTGGGGGCAGCTGAAATCGCCCGATCACGACCGGCCTGCCTTCCTGCCCAGCCGCCGGTTCGACATCGAACTTGAAGTGGGTGCCATCGTCGGAACGCCCTCGGAGGGGCCGGTATCGGTGCAACAGGCGTACGATATGATCTTTGGCTATGTCCTGCTGAACGACTGGTCTGCCCGCGACATTCAGGCGTGGGAATATCAACCGCTGGGCCCCTTCCAATCCAAGGCAACAGCCACCTCGATCAGCCCGTGGATCGTGACCAAAGCCGCGTTGGAGCCGTTTCGCTGCAACACCCCTGCGCGTGAGGTCGAATTGTTGGACCACCTGAGGGATTGCGGCCCCATGCTGTACGATATTGATCTGGAAATCACGATGGCACCGCGTAGCAAGCAGGCCACCACCATAGCCCGGACAAACTACAAGCAGATGTATTTCTCGGCTGCGCAGCAACTGGCCCATCATGCGACATCCGGCTGCCCAATGAATACCGGAGACCTGCTGGGCTCTGGCACCATCTCTGGCCCGAACAAATCCGAACGCGGATCGTTGCTGGAACTCAGCTGGGGCGGAAAGGAACCGCTGACATTGGACAGCGGCGAGATACGCAGTTTCATCGAGGATGGGGACACTTTGACCCTGAAAGGCACGTCCAAAGGCAAAGGCTACACAATCGGGTTCGGCGACTGCACTGGCACCGTTCTGCCTGCTCTCGAAGATCCTTTCGCCCGGTAAGGAGTACGTAATGACAAAAGCTTTTGCTTCGCAAGGCGACACGTCACAGAAGAACATTGCTTTTACGAAAATAGGTGACGGCCTATACGCCTTCACGGCCGAGGGCGACCCGAATTCCGGCGTGATCATCGGCGATGACAGCGTGATGATTGTCGAGGCGCAAGCCACCCCCCGTCTGGCCCGAAAGGTAATCGACTGCGTGCGCTCGGTCACCGACAAACCGATAACCCATCTGGCGCTTACCCATTATCACGCCGTTCGGGTGTTGGGCGCCAGCGCCTATGACGCGCAACAGATCATCATGTCCGACAACGCCCGCGCAATGGTAGCAGAACGCGGGCAAGAAGATTGGGACAGCGAGTTTCAGCGCTTTCCCCGCCTATTCGAAGGCTACGAAAGCATCCACGGCCTGACGTGGCCAACTACCACTTTCCGAGACAGAATGACGGTCTATCTGGGCAATCGCCGGGTCGACTTGATGCATCTGGGCCGCGCTCACACCGCCGGGGATATTGTCGTCCACGTGCCCGATCAAAACGTGATGTTTACTGGTGACATCGTCGAGTACCGCTCGGCCTGTTATTGCGGGGATGGTCATTTCGCGGATTGGGGCAGCACCCTGGATGCAATCGAAGGGTTTGACCTGGAAGCCATCGCCCCGGGGCGCGGAGATGCTTTGATCGGGCAGGAAATGGTGAACGCCGCGATAAATAGCACTCGCGATTTCGTCGATAGCACCTATCGTCCGGCGGCCCAGGTCGCAGCGCGCGGCGGTTCGCTGAAAGACGCATGGCTCGCCGTGCGCGCCGAATGCGACCCGAAATTCGCCGACTATGCGATCTATGAGCACTGCCTGCCGTTCAACGTCTCACGTGCCTATGACGAGGCACGTGGCATTGACACTCCGCGCATATGGACAGCTCAGCGCGATCTGGACATGTGGGCAGCTCTGCAAGGTTAGGGACATACCGTCGCATTTGATCCAGATCGTTTTACCGCGGTTTTTTCGGTGAAACCATTGTCTCAAGCCTCGGGTTACACGCCCGGAGCACGAAATCCTGCGCACATCAGCGCCGGTACATCGGGGAGAGATCATGAACAAGATTTTCGAGGTCCCACTCTACGCTTATCAGCGCAGCCCGGATCAGGATGCAACCATCGCAGTCCGCCATAAGGTGATCGTGATCGGCGCTGGACCAATCGGCCTGGCCACAGCCATTGATCTGGCGCAGCAAGGGGTCGAAGTCGTGGTGTTGGACGACAATGACAAGGTTAGTTTCGGCAGCCGGGCCATTTGTTTTTCTCAGCGCACCCTTGATATCGCCGACCGTCTGGGGGCAAGCCGTCCTATGGTGGAAAAAGGCGTGCAATGGGACACGGGCAAGGTCTTTTTCAACGACCGCCAAGTCTATGAGTTCAATCTGCAGCCCGATGCGGGTTATGCGAACCCAGCCTTCATAAATCTGCAGCAATACTATTTTGAGAACGCCCTGGTCGATCGCGTGCGGGAATTGCAGGCTGACGGCGCGCCCATCGAAATCCGCGGGCGCAACAAAGTCGAAGCCATTGGCACCCATGACACTCATGTCACTCTTGAGGTCGAAACTCCAGAAGGCCCCTATAATGTCGAAGCCGAATGGTTAATCGCCTGCGACGGGGCAAGTTCTCCGACCCGCCGGATGCTGGGGCTCGATTTTGAAGGCCGCGTGTTCGAGGACAACTTCCTGATCGCCGATGTGGTGATGGAGGCCGACTTCCCATCAGAACGTTGGTTTTGGTTTGATCCTCCCTTCAATCGCGGTCAATCGGCGTTGTTGCACAAGCAACCCGACAATGTCTGGCGCATTGACCTGCAGTTGGGACGAGACATCGACACGGACCGAGAGAAACAGCCCGAGAACGTCATTCCGCGCCTCAAAGCGATGCTGGGCGAGGACGTTGAGTTCGATCTGGAATGGGTCTCGATCTATACGTTCCAGTGCCGCCGGATGGAGCGCTTCCGCTACGATCGTGTGCTGTTTGCCGGCGACAGCGCCCATCAGGTCAGCCCGTTCGGAGCACTGGGTGCGAATGCCGGAATGCAGGACGCCGACAACCTGTGCTGGAAACTGAAACTTGTGATCGACGGCAAGGCACCCGAACTTCTGCTGGACAGTTACAGTCGAGAGCGGGTGCAGGCAGCGGACGAGAACATCACCAAATCCAGCCGCTCGACCGATTTCATCACGCCGAAATCCGAAATGTCACGTCTGTTGCGGGACGCTGTTCTGGACCTGAGCGAAAAGCATGAATTTGCGCGTCCGCTGGTCAATTCCGGACGGCTGAGCACACCCTGCACCTATGAGAGGTCCTCGCTAAGCTCGGCCGACGCGCTGAACGGACCGAGCATAACCCGGCCCGGTTCAGCCTGCCCTGATGCGCCACTGGGAGACGAATTCCTGCTGCCGAAGCTGGCGGGCAAGTTTACCCTGTTGACCATAGACGCTGACGCGCCTGAACGGATCGAAGAGGGCGGTGTCGAAGCCACGCGGCTCGCGCTTTCGGTCAAGGATGACCTGACGCTGGAGCTCAAGCGCCGCTATCTGGGGGATGCGACCAGTGCAGTCTACCTGATCCGCCCCGACCAACATGTTGCTGCCCGGCGAGACAGCTACGAAGAAAACACATTCCGGCAGGCAATCCGCCGAGCCACAGGTAAGGAGTAAGCAAGATGGCTGATCTGATCCTCACCGCCAACCTAGACGATGCTGATGATTTTTATGCCAGTTTGCTGGCTGCGTATGATGGGTTGGACAAACCTGCCAGCGATGCGTTGAACGCGCGGCTTATTCTTATACTAGCCAACCATATCGGAGATGCCGACGTACTGTCGGAAGCTGTGAAAACGGCGGCAGGGTATTCGACCTAAGGAAGGTCTAAGCCCGCGCACATAATTTGTGTGTGGCCGCAGGTAGGAATGGGTGTCGGGTCGCCTTAGGTTGGTCTCATCTGAGAAATGAGGACGCCATGCCAGAAATCGTAGGCTATCACGCCCATGTCTATTTCGACGCAGACACCCAAGCCACAGCAAAACAAATCTGTGAAGAAGCTGCCCGCCTTTTTCCCGTTGCGATGGGTCACATGCACACGCGCCCCGTTGGCCCGCACCCCCGTTGGAGCTGCCAGCTGGGCTTTGCTGCCGATGCCTTCGCTCAAGTCATTCCCTGGCTGATGCTAAACCGACAAGGGCTGACCATCTTCACCCACCCCGAGACCGGCCAGCATCTCGAGGACCATCGCGACCGGGCCATCTGGATGGGCGAGATGCTGGATCTGAACCTTTCAATGTTCGACAAGGCCGGTTCTTAAGACAGTGCCCGCGCCTGATCCCGCAGTACGAACTTCTGTACCTTACCTGTCGATGTCTTCGGCAGAGTTCCGAACACCACAGTCTTTGGCGCCTTGAAGTGGGCCATATTGTCCCGGCAAAACGCGATCAATTCCGCCTCGGTCGCCGTAGCGTCGGGTTTCAACTCGACGAAGGCACAAGGCGTTTCCCCCCATTTCTCATCGGGGCGAGCCACCACCGCGGCCTCCATCACCGCTGGGTGTTGATACAGGATTCCCTCAACCTCGACGGATGAGATATTCTCGCCGCCCGAGATGATGATGTCCTTGGACCGATCCTTGAGCGCGATATAGCCGTCGGGATACATCACCCCCAGATCGCCCGAGGCGAACCAGCCGCCATTAAAAGCTTTGTCCGTCGCATCAGGGTTCTTCAGATAGCCTTTCATCACGACATTGCCCTGCATAAAGATTTCACCCATGGTTTCACCATCTGCAGGCACACGCTCCAGCGTCTCGGGATCGGCCACCATCAGCCCGGACAGGGCCGAATAGCGCACCCCTTGCCGCACCTTCAGCGCGGCGCGTTCCTGCGCATCCTTGGCATTCCATTCATCCTTCCAGGCACAGACGACGGAGGGGCCGTATGTCTCAGTAAGCCCATACACGTGGGTCACCTCGACCCCCATCGCCTCCATCGCCTCGATCACGGCGGCAGGTGGCGGGGCACCGGCGGTCATCACCTTGATCTGATGGTCGAAATCCTTCAGCTCGTCAGGCGCATGGGCCAGCATGTTCAGCACAATGGGTGCGCCACAAAAATGCGTGACCTTTTCATCGCGGAAAGCGGCATAGATCGGCTCGGCCCGCACCGCGCGCAGGCAGACTGAAACGCCTGCATTGGCGGCCATCGCCCAGGGGAAACACCAGCCGTTGCAGTGGAACATCGGCAAGGTCCACAGATAAGTGGAATGTTTGGGCATATCCCAGTCCAACAGGTCGGACTGTGCGTTCAGTGCCGCCCCTCGGTGGTGATAGACCACCCCTTTGGGGTTGCCTGTGGTGCCCGAGGTATAGTTCAGCGTGATTGCGTCCCACTCATCACCGGGCAAGGACCATGCGTATTCCGGATCGCCCTCAGCCAGCAGCGCATCATAGGTCAGGCTGCCCAGCTTTTCGCCGCCGTCAAAGCTGGGGTCTTCGATGTCGATCACCAGAAGGTCATGATCGACCTCCTTCAGCGCCTCTTTCACAACGCCCGCAAACTCGGGATCGACCAAAAGCACTTTGGTTTCAGCGTGGTTCAGGATGAAGGCTATGATCGGTGCATCCAACCGGGTGTTGATCGCATTCAGAACAGCCCCGGCCATGGGAATGCCAAAATGCGCCTCATACATCTCTGGAATATTGGCGGCGATGATTGAGACAGTATCGCCCGAGCCGATACCACGTCCAGCGAGTGCGCCCGCTAAACGGCGGCAACGCGCGTAGGTCTCAGCCCAGTTGTAACGGCGTTCGCCATATACGACCGACGGGTAATCCGGATAAACCTGCGCCGTGCGTTCAATGAAGCTCAGCGGGGACAAGGGCGCATAATTCGCCCGGCATTTGTCCAGATGATATTCGTAAATTTGTGTGGCTCCCATCCGCTGATCCTCCCAAATCGCGATTGCGAGACTTGAGCATAAAGATGCGCGCCTGAAAATCCGCAAAAATACTATGTTAGGATGAACTGGCGATATGGGATAATGCTATCTGGCCCTATCTCTGGCAGGCCATTTTGGGTGATCTGCACTATCACAAACATCTGTCGGATCGGGACCATTCCCGTATTCCGCCTTCCGCATCTGACTGAAAGGACATGTCATGGACGGCACGTTCAACGAAAACGATCTTTCCCGCGTAGTCGAGGCCGACCGCGCCCATCTCTGGCATCACCTGATCCAGCATAAACAGTTTGAAACCAATGACCCACGCATCATTGTCGAAGGCAAAGGCATGCGCGTTTGGGACCAGAAGGGCAAAGAGCATCTGGACGCGGTTTCGGGTGGCGTCTGGACTGTCAACGTCGGCTATGGCCGCGAATCGATCTGTAAGGCGGTTTACGACCAGCTGATGAAAATCTGCTATTTCGCCAATTCCGCCGGCTCGATCCCCGGTTCGAACTTTGCTGAAATGCTGATCGACAAAATGCCGGGCATGAGCCGCGTCTACTACACCAACTCGGGCTCGGAAGCGAACGAGAAGGCCTTCAAAATTGTCCGTCAGATCGCGCACAAGAAATACGGCGGCAAGAAAACCAAGATCCTGTATCGTGATCGCGACTATCACGGCTCGACGCTGGCAACCATGTCGGCAGGTGGTCAGGACGAGCGCACCGCGCAATACGGCCCCTTTGCACCCGATTTCGTGCGCGTGCCGCACTGCATGGAATACCGCAAGCACGAGCTGGACGGTGCACCCGTTGAAAACTTTGGTGAATGGGCTGCCAATCAGATCGAAGAGGTCATCCTGCGCGAAGGCCCCGAGACCGTCGGCGCACTGTGCCTTGAGCCGGTAACCGCAGGTGGCGGCGTGATCGAAGCCCCCGAGGGCTATTGGCAGCGTGTGCAGGAAATCTGCAAGAAGTACGACGTGCTGCTGCATATCGACGAAGTGGTTTGCGGCGTTGGCCGTACCGGCACCTGGTTCGGCTATCAGCAATACGGCATCAAGCCGGACTTCGTAACCATGGCCAAAGGCGTTGCCTCGGGTTATGCGGCGATTGCCTGCATGGTCACCACCGAAGAAGTCTTTGATATGTTCAAGGACGACGCAGCTGATCCGATGGGCTACTTCCGCGACATTTCGACCTTTGGTGGCTGCACCGCCGGTCCGGCAGCGGCTATCGAGAACATGCGCATCATCGAAGACGAGAACCTGCTTCAGAACTGCACCGACATGGGCGACCGTATGCTGGCTAACCTGCAGGCGCTGATGGAAAAGCACAAGGTGATCGGCGACGTCCGCGGCAAGGGCCTGTTCCTGGGCGCAGAACTGGTCGCAGACCGTTCGACCAAAGAGCCGATGGACGAGAAGAAGGTTCAGGCGGTTGTAGCCGACTGTATGGCGCAGGGCGTCATCATTGGTGCCACCAACCGCTCGATCCCAAGCCGCAACAACACGCTGTGCTTCTCGCCCGCGCTGATTGCGACGGCGGATGACATCGACCAGATCACCGACGCGGTCGACGGTGCGCTGGGCCGTGTGTTTGGGTAACGCTCCGATCTTTGAAACCAATGAAAACCGGCACTTAACGTGCCGGTTTTTCTTTAAAGCATGTGGCGTACTAGCCGGACTGCTTGAGTTGCTCATTCATGTCAGCGAAAGACACGGCCCAGAATTCTGCTAGAAATACGGAACATTCCTGCTCGGAAATTTTCGAACGCACACCATCTCCATCGGTAGCGATACCCATTGTATAGCGTAATTCAGTTCCATTATCTGTTTCGGTCAGATGGTATGTTTCGGGAAAGCTGATTTCTGGGCGCGCAGGGTCCAAAATGCGGGTTGAGAAATACTTAAAGGGTTCCCAATCTGTCACGCGATAGAAAAACTGAGCCATCGCGTGCGCGCAGTGATAGCCCGATCCGGGACCAAGACGTCCCAGAGGGTTCTCCATTTTGATGTCACTGACGCTGTTCATCCATTTCAGTTTTTGTTCTGGGGCAACCAGAGCCTCCCATACAAGGCCGATGGGCGCGTCGAAATGATAGCGCAGGGTCCAGACGCCGTCCTGCTCTTCGAGGAAATCACGTTGACGGCCAGCGCGCATCGTCTCCCATGATTTGGCCAAGTCGTAGACCTTCATCCCGACCTCGCCAAAATACTCAATTTCTTGGGAAAACGGCTCCATAATGTCGCTGATATCCATCGCTTCACCTGCGGCTTCACTAAACAGGGCGTAGCTGCGGATGCCCGTACGCTTGGCAACATCCGTCTTGGTCATTCTGTGGACAAGAATGACGTCGGCACCAGAAATATCTTTGGTCGGACCCAGCTGCAATTCATCGAATTGACCGTGATGAGCGATGATCTTCAGATCCAGGTTTTCGACATTCGCACAAGCTTGGCATGGGCAGGTCGTGTTGGCGATGATGTCCTGCCGCCTGAGCGTAAACGCATTGTAGAGGTTTTCGCAAATGGTGAGGAACGTCTCTCCTGAGGGAAAATCTTGACGCGTCGAATAAGCCAAAACAGCGTCGCCGTCTGTCTTCCAGAAGTGCAACGGGTCACCCACCTGTTCTAGCAATACTCCCAAAAGAGACTGCAGAATGGGATTGGCATGATCCATTTCCGATGACGTCAGAAACTGAGTGTAGCCGGTAATATCGGCTATCAGCAGATAGCCTGTATGCGTCGATGTCATTGGTCGCCCCCCCAACGGAAAAATGATTACCCCTCGCCTTTATAAGACGAAAACACACTCGAACAAATGTGGCTGATCAAGGCAGGTTAACTTGGAAATTCATCCGCTGCGTTATTTCGTTTGGAGCGCAATTGTCGGTTGGTCATGAAAAAAGACCGCCCCAACGGGACGGCCCTTCGTTCACTGTCTCTCTAAAAGACGATCAGGCTGCCAGAGCGGCCTGAGCTTTGGCGACGATCGCGCCGAACGCTTCCGGTTCGTGCACGGCCAGGTCGGCCAGAACTTTGCGGTCCACTTCGATACCGGCCAGGTTCAGGCCGTTGATGAAGCGGGAATATGTCAGTGCTTCGTCATGCGAACGGACAGCAGCGTTGATACGCTGAATCCACAGGGCGCGGAAGTTGCGCTTGCGGTTCTTACGGTCGCGGGTTGCGTACTGGTTGGCCTTGTCGACGGCCTGACGGGCAACCTTGAAGGTGCTCTTGCGGCGGCCATAGTAACCTTTGGCGGCCTTGATGACCTTCTTGTGACGGGCGTGAGTTACGGTTCCACCTTTAACGCGGGACATCTCTTAATCTCCTCTTAGCGGTCGTAGGGCATGTAGCCCTTGACGATCTTGGCGTCGGGGGCGGACAGGGTGGTGTTGCCACGGGCGTCGCGGATGAACTTTTTGGTCCGCTTGATCATGCCGTGCCGTTTGCCGGCCTGGCCAGCAAGGACCTTACCGGTCGCAGTCACCTTAAAGCGCTTCTTGGCGCTCGACTTGGTCTTCATCTTAGGCATTTCCGTCTCCTTTCAGGGTTCGGTACTAAACGCGACTCGGCATGCCATCTCGGCCGGTCACGCGATCAGAAGCGCCGTTTACGCAAGTTTTGTCATACTGGCAAGGGGGTTTGGAGCAGAATCTCGCGATTCTCAGGATGGTCATGTACCGGGGCGGCGCAGGCCGCCCCGATAGTACGGGTTAGTGCTCGAACTTGCGAATCTCGCCGCTCTTCAACCGGGCCGCGTAGCTGGCCAGCTCTTCACGCACCACCTTCATCAGGAAGTACAATGCAAAGACGTTCACAACCGCCATCGCAAAGATCGCCGCATCCGAGAAATCGATGACCGGGCCAAGGTTGGCTGCTGCACCGATCACAACGAAAATGCAGAAGATGACCTTGAACACCAATTCCTTAGTGTGACCTTCGCCGAACAGGTAGGTCCAAGCCTTGAGGCCATAGTAAGACCAGCTGATCATGGTCGAGAAAGCAAACAGAACCACTGCAATCGCCAGTACATAGGGGAACCAGCCAAACGCACTGCCAAAGGCGGCCGAGGTCAGGCTGACACCCGAGTTGCCGTCAACGGTTGCAATCGCGTTACCTGCTTCGTTCAACATGTACTTGCCGGTTTCCGGGTCGATGATTAGCTGCTGGGTGATGATGATCACCAGTGCGGTCATGGTACAGATCACGACCGTATCGATGAACGGTTCCAGCAGCGACACAAAACCCTCGGTGATTGGTTCTTTGGTCCGAACAGCCGAGTGCGCAATGGCCGCAGAACCAACGCCCGCCTCGTTCGAGAACGCCGCACGGCGGAAACCCTGGATCAGCGCACCGACCATGCCACCCGCTACACCAAGACCAGTAAAGGCGCCTGCGAATATCTGGCCGAAGGCCCAGCCTATTTGGTCTGCATGCATGATGATGATCACAAGTGCTGCTGCCACATACATCACACCCATGAACGGCACGACCTTCTCGGTCACGCGCGCGATGGATTTCAGACCACCGACAATCACCGCAAACACGATGCCTGCGAAGACCAGACCGGTAATCCATCCAGGATAATCTCCGGTTATTCCTGCGATTTGCTGATGCGCCTGATTGGCCTGGAACATATTGCCCCCACCCAGCGCGCCTAGAATACAGAAGATCGAGAACAGAACGGCCAGAATCTTACCGCCCGGCAGGCCCAATTCAGCGAACCCTTTGGACATGTAATACATCGGACCGCCCGAGACAGTGCCGTCTTCGTATTCATTGCGGTATTTAACGCCCAGCGTACATTCGGTGAATTTCGACGCCATGCCCAGAAGGCCCGCGACGATCATCCAAAAGGTAGCACCCGGCCCGCCGATCCCGACAGCCACGGCCACACCGGCAATGTTACCAAGGCCGACTGTGCCGGAAAGCGCCGTCGCCAGCGCTTGGAAATGGCTGACCTCACCGGCATCGTTTGGATCGGAATAATCACCTTTGACCAAGCTGATCGAATGTCCAAAGAAGCGAAGCTGCACAAAGGCAAAATACAGTGTGAAAACTGTTGCCGCGATCACAAGCCATCCTACGATCCATGGGAATCCCGTGCCCGGAAACGGAGCAAAAATAAAGCTGACAAAAGGCCCCGTGAAATCAGCAAACGCCTGATTGATCTTATCGTCCAGACCAGGCGCTTCTTGCGCGATTGCCGGATTGGCGAACAAAGCCGCGACAGTACCGAGGCATAGTTTTTGAAGCATATTCATTTTCGTCACTCCCCTCAGTTCACGACCGTGACCGGCACGTCGGCATGCATCACGAGATTCTGGGTCGAACTGCCAAACAGCCGTTTCTTGAAGCCATCTGCTGAGGCGCGACCGACGATGATCTGCGTTCCATCATTTTCGACCGTGATGGCATTCAGTGTCTCCGCCACGTCGCCATGTCGAACAATGCCTCTCGCCGTAAAACCAGCGGTATTCAGCGCGTCCACTGCCGGGGTGACAATGCGTGAGGTAGCCAGTTCAATCTCTTCCTCGCGCCGTTTGTGCCGCAAAGCGTTTTCTTCAGGTGTCTGAAAAGTAAATGGAGACCATTCAATCACATAAACTACAAGCAACTCACATGATCCAATCCGCCCCGCCAAGTCCTTGGCAAAGGCGATTGCGCGTTCCCCGGTTTCTGTCCCGTCCAGTCCTATGACAATTTTCGTTGTCATGACGTCCCTCCGTTATCGTTGATTTTACCGAGGCCCGTGCCCCCGGCAGAGCGGCCGGAACTTGGAACTTTCTGAGTAGACCGCCCCTACGGGCAAGTATCCGGGAAAAACACCGAAAAACAGAGAGGAAATTGCCAGACTCAACCCAGAGTCCGGTTTTTTATTGATTTTACTACCATATTTTCGCCTATAAAATAGGCAATTCCACATTGCAGCATCACGCGGATCTACCTCAACGCCCCGTTTAACCCGGATCGGTGTTATAGATCAGACGTTCATCACAGGGTGCAATCCGCAGGATATTAGTGGTTCCAGGCACGTTAAACGGCACGCCAGCAGTCACTACGATCTGGTCGGTCTCTGTGGCGAACCCACCAGAGCGAGCAGCGCGGGCGGCGTTAACAACGGCGCCTTTAAAACGCTCAAGTTCGGGCGTCATCACGCAATGGCACCCCCAGGTCAGGCACAAGCGTCGCGCGGTTCCTGTCGCAGGCGTCATCGCGATAATCGGAACACCGGGGCGTTCTCGCGCAGTCAACAGCGCCGTGGTGCCGCTTTGAGTGAAACAGCAGATCGCCTTAATGTCGGTCTTTTCCGCAATCTCACGCGCAGCGGCCACGATACCATCGGCGATTGTTGTGCCTTTGGCGGTGCGGGACGCCGCGATGATCTGCGTGTAGGTCGGATCAGCCTCAACCTCGATTGCAACCTTGTTCATGGTTTGCACGGCCTCGATCGGGTACGAGCCAGCCGCCGATTCCGCGCTGAGCATGATGGCGTCAGTGCCTTCATAAATCGCAGTGGCCACATCCGAGACTTCGGCCCGTGTCGGCATCGGGCTTTCGATCATGCTCTCCAGCATCTGAGTTGCCACGATCACCGGCTTGGCCGCACTGCGACATTTCCGTACCAGCCGTTTCTGGATCGGTGGCACGGCAGAAACGGGCAGCTCAACACCCAAATCGCCCCGTGCGACCATGATTCCGTCCGAGGCATCGAGGATATCTTCAAACGCCTCAACCGCCGCAGGTTTTTCGATCTTGGACAGGATTGAGGCACGCCCGTCAGCCAACGCGCGCGCTTCGAACACGTCCTTGGCGCGCTGCACAAAGCTAAGTGCCAGCCAGTCGACACCCAATTGGCAAACAAATTCCAGATCGTCACGGTCCTTGGCCGACAGCGCCGCCAGCGGCAGAACCACGTCAGGCACGTTCACCCCCTTACGGTTCGAAATCGTACCGCCGACCTCAACAGTGCAATTGGCAAAGTTCTGACCACAGTCCTGAACGATCAGGCGAATTTTACCATCGTTGACCAACAGGCGCGCGCCCGGTTCCAATGCGGCGAATATTTCAGGATGTGGTAGGCATACGCGGCTGCCATCGCCCAGCGCGGCGTCAAGATCCAAACGAAACGCAGCGCCCTCTTCCAGTTCTTCCGCGCCATTGGCGAATTCTCCCACCCGCAGCTTTGGGCCCTGCAGATCGGCCAAGATGGCAATCGGACTGTCCAGATCCTTTTCCACCTGCCGGATGATCCTGTGCCGTTCGCGGATTTCGTCGTGGCTGCCGTGGCTCATGTTGAGGCGGAACACATCCGCACCTGCCTCGTGCAGTGCACGGATGGTGTCATAATCATTGGACGCCGGTCCCAGCGTCGCCACAATTTTTACATTTCTCAGGCGTCGCATTGGTGGCGCTCTCCTCAGGTCCCTGTTCAGTTCCGCAAAAATGTTACCGCAAACATTGCTTCAAGCCGCTTATTGCGCAATTCCCTTTCCGAAGCAACTGCCCTACACCTGCGACAAACTAGATGACAGGCTTATGACGTACTCTCCGTTTTTTATCCACGGCGCTGATCGCCCCTCGCGCTGGTTGATCACATGCGACCACGCGACCAATACAGTACCGCCCGAAATCAATGGCGGTGACCTCGGCCTTCCTCGCGAAGACATGGAACGTCACATCGCCTATGACGTGGGTGCCTATGAGGTGTCAAAACATCTGGGAGAGATCCTGAACGCCCCCGTGATTGCGGCCAACTTCTCGCGCCTGGTGATCGACCCAAACCGGGGTGAGGATGACCCGACCCTACTGATGAAGCTCTATGACGGTTCGATCATCCCCGGCAATCGCAATGCTGATGCGGCCGAGCGGGAGCGGCGTCTGAACATGTGCTACCGCCCCTATCATGAGGCGCTGGAGCGTATGGCCGGCCTGCCCCATGCGGTGATCGTTTCAATGCATTCGTTTACGCGCCAACTGCGTGGCCGGCACCCGCGCCCGTGGCATATAGGTGTGCTGCATACCCCGGACGAACGGTTCTCGCGCCCACTCATCGACCGGCTTGAGGCGGAAGACGATCTATGTGTCGGCGTCAACGAACCGTATACCGGAGTGCTGCCAGGCGACGCGATTGACCGGCATTGCACAGTTCATGGCCGTCCGAATGCTCTGATCGAACTGCGCAACGATTTGATTGCCGATCACGCGGGACAGCGCGACTGGGCCGAGCGGCTTGCCGTAATCTTGCAGGACGCATTGGTCGATAGCGGCTTGTGACGTTGGGTCATCCGAGGCTGCTTTCAGGCCTCACGTTATTGTGAGCGTATTCCTTGCACCCCATATATTGGAGGAAAGGAGACGACCATGACTCAGGAATTCCTGACGACCGTCTTCGGCTGGATGACGGTCCTGAACATCGCCCTTTTGGGCTTTACCACGCTGATGATCCTTGCCTTGCATGACTGGATAGCGGGCATTCACGGCAGAATGTTCCAGATGGAGCGGGCTGATGTGAAAAGGGCCTATTTTAGGTATCTTGCCAACTACAAGATCCTGACGATCGTGTTCTGCCTGATGCCTTGGCTGGCGCTCAAACTGGCATAACACTGACATCCAAAGCTGCGAAGGGCCCAATGGCCCTTCGTGATTGTTGTAAGACCACGATTGGATTGTTAGGTCAGACACAACACACCAGAAAACCGTTCGGAGCCAGACCATGGACAAGCAAACCGAAATCGAACTTCAGGCCGCCGCTTTCCGCCGGTTGCAGAAGCACCTGATGGAAGACCGCACGGACGTGCAGAACATCGACATGATGAATTTGGCCGGGTTCTGCCGCAACTGCCTGTCCCGCTGGTATCAGGAAGCCGCCAATGAAAAGGGCATTGAAATGGGCAAGGACGAAGCCCGTCAGATTTTCTACGGCATGACCATGGATGAGTGGAAGGCCAACTATCAGACCGATGCCAGCCCCGAGAAACAGGCCGCCTTCAAGGTTGCCTTCGAAGAGAATGTCGGCAAACAGGACTGACGCCCCGAAATGCAAAAGGCCCGCCGAGTTGGCGGGCCTTTCCTTTAGATCGCTGCCTTGCGGCTTTCATCCAGATAAATCTCACGCAGGCGCTTGGCAATCGGGCCGGGTGTTCCGTCGCCCAGTGTTACGCCATCAATCTCGACAACCGGCATAACAAAGGCACTGGCTGAAGTCGTGAAGGCCTCATCCGCCTCTTTGGCCTCATCAATGGTGAACAGGCGCTCTTCGACTTCCATCTGCGCCTCGGCCGCCATACGCAGGACGGCTTTGCGAGTGATCCCGTGCAGGATGTCCCTGGACAGCGGACGGGTAACAATCTTACCGTCCTTGACGAAATACGCGTTGTTGCTGGTGCCTTCGGTCACATAGCCGTCTTCAATCAGCCACGCATCGTCACAACCTGCTTTCTTGGCCATCATCTTGCCCATCGACGGGTACAGCAGCTGCACTGTCTTGATGTCGCGGCGGCCCCAGCGGATATCCTCGATCGAGATGACACTGGCACCTTTCTTGGCCGCAGGGCTGTCGGCGAGGCCCGGCTTGTTCTGTGTGAACAGAACGAGGCTGGGCTTAGTATCGGCCGAAGGGAACACAAAGTCCCGGTCGCCATCCGAACCGCGGCTCACCTGAAGGTACACAAGGCCCTCCACGATGCCGTTCATCTCCACCAGCTTGCGGTGAATTTCCAACAGCTCGTCCTTGGTGCAGGGCTCAGCCATCTCCAGCTCGTCCAGCGAGCGTTTCAGGCGCACAGCATGGCCTTCGAAGTCAATCAGCTTGCCATCCAGAACGCTGGTGACTTCGTAGACAGCGTCTGCAAACAGAAAACCACGGTCAAAGATAGAAACCTTGGCTTCGGTCTCGGGCAGATATTCGCCATTTACATATACGGTGCGGGTCATGTCTTGTCTCCTCAGCCCCAGAGTTCCGCTTTCGGCGGGTGCACTCCGGCATCGTCAAAAATCAGTGGGTTGTCGCGGTCTTCGGCCAGAAGAAGCGGGCCGTCAAGGTCTGTAACCATCGCGCCTTGCGCCAGAAGTGTCGAAGGTGCCATGGCAAGCGAGCTGCCGACCATGCAGCCGACCATCACGCGATAGCCCTCGGCCAGCGCCTGTTCGCGCAGGGCCAGCGCCTCGGTCAAACCCCCGGTCTTGTCGAGCTTGATGTTGACCACATCATATTTGCCTTTCAGCTTGGGCAGGCTGCTCCGGTCATGGCAAGATTCGTCGGCACACACTGGCACCGGGCGCTCCATTCCGATCAGCGCATCATCTTCCCCGGCAGGCAAAGGCTGTTCGACCAGCGCAACCCCCAACCGCACCAGATGCGGTGCAAGATCTGCATAAACCCCGGCGGACCAACCTTCATTGGCGTCAACAATGATCTTGGAATTGGGCGCTCCAGCACGGACAGCTTCCAGACGGGGCATGTCATCCGGCGTGCCCAGCTTGATCTTCAACAGCGGACGATGCGCATTTGCCGCGGCCTGCGCCTGCATCGCCTCGGGCGTATCCAGCGACAGGGTATAGGCAGTGATCTCGGGGCCCGGTAGCGGTAGCCCGGCCAGTTCCCAAGCGGGTTTACCTGCGCGCTTGGCCTCCAGATCCCACAACGCGCAATCCACCGCATTGCGGGCAGCGCCTGCGGGCAACAGCTCCATCAAAGCAGCACGATCAAACGTCTCGGGCAAACCGGCAATCTCGGCCTCGACTGACTCAAGCGTCTCGTCATAGCGTGCGTAGGGAACGCATTCGCCCCTGCCCTCATACGCCCCATCCGTCACACGCACGGTCAGCACCTTGGCTTCGGTCCGCGACCCACGCGAAATGGTAAAGACCTGCGCCAGTCGGAATACATCACGAGAGACTTCAATCTGCACGCGCCCGCTCCTTCATCTTTTTGAAAATACTCCCGCCGGAGGCATCCTCCGGCGGAGTCCTTTGATCACACTGCAGCCAGCGCGTCGACCAGTTTACCAGCGCCAAAGCGATAGGGATCGGTTGCGGGCAGACCCATTTCGGCTTCGACCTTGGCGATATAGTCCTTCGCCTCGTCCTCGCTCAGGTGCTGCGTGTTGATCGAAACACCGGCGACCTGACAATCCGGGTTGGCAACCCGCGCCAGCGGCAGCGCCGTGTCACGCAATTGCTCGAGGGTCGGCAGCGAAAACTCTGGCAGGCCACGCATATGCGTGCGCGTCGGCTCGTGGCACAGGATCAGCGCGTCCGGCTGGCCGCCATGGATCAGAGCCATGGTTACACCAGAATAGGAAACGTGGAACAGCGAACCCTGCCCTTCGATGTGATCCCAGTGATCCGCATCGTTGTCAGGCGTCAGGTACTCAATCGATCCCGCCATGAAATCCGCAATCACCGCGTCCAGCGGCACGCCGTGCCCGGTAATAAGAATGCCGGTCTGGCCTGTCGCGCGGAAGGTCGACTTCATGCCACGCTTGCGCATTTCGGCGTCCATGGACATCGCCGTATACATTTTGCCGGCCGAGCAATCGGTTCCAACGGCCAGACAGCGTTTGCCGCTGCGCTTTTTACCATTGGCAATTGGGTAACCAACGGTCGGAACACGCACGTCGTGCAGAGTGCCACCATGCGTCTGTGCAGCAGCGACCAGATCACCTTCGTCCCGCAGCAGGTTGTGCAAGCCCGATGCCACGTCATACCCCATATCCAGCGCGGCAATCAGAACCTCTTTCCAGGCTTGGCTGATAACGCCGCCACGGTTGGCCACGCCAATGACCAGTGTTCTGGCGCCGGCCTCTTTGGCCTCGGCCAGGGTCATGTCGGTCAGGCCCAGGTCAGCCTTGCAGCCTTCCATCCGAAACTGGCCCACGGCATTTTCAGGACGCCAGTCCCGGATGCCGATGGCCACTTTGGCCGCCAATTGGTCGGGCGCATCGCCCAAAAACAGCAGGTACGGTGTCTCGATCATTGCGGTTTACTCCTTTGATTCCAACCTAGCCTATGGGACGTGTTCGACGAGTGCTTCGCGTTTTCATCCGACATCATTCGGACGAATGGGAGATTTTCCCGCATTATCGCAAAATGCTGCAAGTATCTTTCAAGTTTTCACAGTGATTATAATTTAATCACCGGTCTTGGCGCATCCTGCAGCAGATGCTGCGAACGCAATGCCGCATCTGCACAAAGATACTTGCGTATAGTTGCGCAATTTAATACCTCAATACGCAAGAAAATTGTAATTTCCTTACTCGCACGAGGTCCAGATGAGCTTTCGCCTTCAACCCGCCGCCCCTGCGCGCCCTAACCGCTGTCAGCTGTTCGGGCCTGGGTCAAATACCAAGCTGTTCCCGAAAATGGCTGCATCGGCAGCAGATGTAATCAACCTGGACCTTGAAGACTCGGTTGCACCCTCGGACAAGGACGTCGCCCGCGCCAATGTGATCGAGGCGTTGAATACGGTCGATTGGGGCAGCAAATATATGTCGGTGCGGATCAACGGCCTGGATACGCCCTATTGGTATCGTGATGTGGTAGATCTGCTTGAACAAGCCGGAGACCGTCTGGATCAGATCATGATCCCCAAGGTCGGCTGCGCAGAAGATGTCTATGCCGTGGACGCGCTGGTGACTGCCATCGAGCGCGCAAAGGGCCGCACCAAACCGGTGTCCTTCGAGGTCATCATCGAATCTGCCGCTGGCATTGCGCATGTCGAGGAAATCGCAGCTTCGTCGCCACGGATGCAAGCAATGAGCCTAGGTGCAGCAGACTTTGCAGCCTCGATGGGAATGCAGACCACCGGCATCGGCGGCACGCAAGAAAACTACTATATGCTGCGCGAAGGTGAAAAGCACTGGTCCGACCCTTGGCACTGGGCGCAGGCCGCCATCGTCGCGGCGTGCCGCACTCATGGCGTGCTGCCGGTTGACGGGCCGTTCGGCGATTTCTCGGATGATGAAGGGTACATTGCGCAGGCCAAACGCTCGGCCACGTTGGGTATGGTTGGCAAATGGGCAATTCACCCCAAGCAGATCGCACTGGCCAATCAAGTCTTTACCCCCTCAGACGAAGCTGTATCAGAGGCACGCGAAATTCTGGCCGCGATGGAACAGGCCAAGGCCAATGGCGAGGGTGCCACCGTTTACAAAGGCCGCCTGGTCGATATCGCCTCGATCAAACAGGCTGAGGTCATAGTGGCGCAGGCCGAATTGATCGCCGCCAACGGCTAACATTAAAAAGGCGCCCTGCGGGGCGCCTTTGCTTTACCGGCCGAAAACGTCGTTGGGTGTCCAGGTGAACCGCTCACCCTGTTTGCCCGACTTCATCATCAGGCAGGACGTTCCGAGTTTCTGGTAATAAAAGATTTTCAACGGATACCACCCGGCTTGCGGCACTTCCACCTCGGTTCGTTGATTGGCTTCACAACCCTGAACACCGTTCACGCGGCCTATCTCTTGGCCCCCAACCCAAGCTTCTATCCCGTCGTTCGACCATGTTTCGAGCTCGTAAATTCCGGGTGAATCAAAACGCATATACCCCGTGACTTCAGCGGCAACATTATAAGCGCCGTCGAACGTCATAACATCCTCACCCTTGCTGGTGTCCCTGTAATCCAACCCCCGCAACGGTGCTCCGGGCTTTGCTTGAGACAGCAGGCTCTTTGCCTGGCTCAGGTCCCGGATCTTCTTGTGCTGATTTCCGGTACCGAAGTATTTCACATTCAACCCGGCCTGCGGGCTGGGCTGCGGGTTGGCGGGTTGCAGTTTCAACGGTGCAGAAATGCCCACCCCAGCGATCAACGCCAAGGCTGCAGCAAGCGCTCCGGTTCGGATGAATGTCATGGTCATCTCCCTGAGTTTGGTTCTGATGGGGTTGATCCCCATTTGATTGACCTTTGTGATGACAGTAAGACCTGAGAATTTACCGGGCAAGACGGCAATCGATCACATTCTCGCCCATTAGGCGCGCATGTCCTTGGGCGATCCCATGACCACGTAAGACGTGATCGAAGTTACATGCGGCAGAGTTCCCAATACCTCGGTATGAAAAGTTTTGTATGCGGGAAGATCGGTGCATTCGACACGCAACAGATATTCAATAGTGCCGGTAATATTGTGGCATTCCACAACCTCTGATGCATTTTGCAAGGCGCGTTCGAAACCTTCTTGGGCTGCTTTGGTGTGCTCTCCCAAACCAACACCGATATAAGCGACAAAACCCACCCCCAGCGCTGATGGGTTCAGCACCGCACGATAGCCCGAGATCACACCTGCACGCTCCAGCTCTTGCACCCGACGTAGGCAAGCCGAGGGGGATAAACCGACCCGATCTGCCAGCTCCAGATTGCTGATACGGCCATCACGGGACAATTCTCGCAATATATGGTGATTTATTTGATCAATCTTCGTCATTAATTGTGAAAATACTATAGCTACGCATCAGAACGCAATTTCATTTGCCCCTTGCGCGGTAATTATGCGCCGCATGACCTATGACATTCTTCTGGCCCTGATTGCCTTTGCCTTTGTGTCGTCCATCACGCCGGGACCGAACAACTTGATGCTGATGGCATCGGGCGCCAATTTCGGATTTCGCCGCACGATCCCGCATATGCTGGGAATCGGTCTGGGGTTCACGGTCATGGTTCTGCTGGTTGGCACCGGTCTGGCGCAGATGTTTGACCGGTATCAGATAAGCCATACGGTGCTGAAGGCAGCCTCGGTGCTTTACCTGCTGTACCTCGCGTGGAAGATTGCACATGCGGCCCCCGCGTCGGGCGCGAAGGCCAAAGGCGACCCCATGACCTTTTTGCAGGCCGCCGCCTTTCAATGGGTCAACCCCAAGGCCTGGACAATGGCCCTGACGGCTACCACGGTCTATACGCCAGACCATACGTTGCAGGCCATTGTGATCGTGGCTGTGGTATTCGGTGCAGTGAACTTGCCATCGGTCAGCACATGGACCGTGCTAGGGCAGCAAATGGCACGAATTCTGACCAACCCGCGCCGATTGGTTATGTTCAATTGGACCATGGCGGCGCTACTGGTCGCCTCGCTTTATCCGGTCCTGCTGTCAAATTGAGCTGCTTCGGCGGAAGGCTGATTTTGGCATCCTACCAATCTCCTTGCCTTTTCGGGTGGCCATATTCCACATCCGCAAATCATGCTGAGTTGCATCCCGGGCAGCCACAGGTCATATAGCAGAGAACTTCCGCGTTGAGAGGCGTCATGACCCAGTATCTGGATTTCGAAAAACCGCTGGCCGAAATCGAAGGCAAAGCCGAGGAATTGCGAGCGCTTGCCCGTGCCAACGAAGAGATGGACGTTGCCGAAGAAGCCGCCGCGCTGGATGCAAAAGCTGCCAAACTATTGGAAGAGCTTTATGATGATCTGACCCCCTGGCGGAAATGCCAGGTGGCGCGACACCCTGAGCGCCCCCATTGTCAGGATTATGTTGAGGCGCTGTTCACAGAGTTCACCCCGCTGGCCGGTGACCGGAACTTTGCCGATGATCTGGCAGTAATCGGTGGCCTGGCCCGTTTCAACGACCAGCCGGTGATGGTGATCGGCCACGAAAAGGGATCCGACACCAAATCCCGGATTGAGCGCAATTTCGGAATGGCCCGCCCCGAGGGGTATCGCAAGGCTGTGCGCCTGATGGAGATGGCCGGACGCTTTGGCCTGCCCGTGATCACCCTGATCGACACGGCGGGTGCCTACCCTGGCAAAGGCGCTGAGGAGCGCGGCCAGTCCGAGGCCATCGCGCGTTCAACCGAGATGTGCCTGAAGATCGGTGTGCCGCTGGTTTCGGTGATCATCGGCGAAGGTGGCTCGGGCGGGGCCGTTGCCTTTGCTACCGCGAACCGCGTAGCGATGCTGGAGCATTCGGTCTATTCGGTGATTTCGCCCGAGGGCTGTGCCTCGATCCTGTGGAAGGACGCTGAAAAAATGCGCGAAGCGGCCGAAGCGCTGCGCCTGACCGCGCAAGACCTGCACAAGTTGGGCGTTTGTGATCAGATCATCGCCGAGCCCAAAGGCGGTGCACACCGCGATCGTCCTGCTACGGTTGAATCGGTCCGCGAGGCAATTGCCGCCATGCTGAAAGAGCTGGATGGTAAAGATGCGGCGGCCCTGATTAAGGACCGCCGCCAGAAATTCCTGGATATCGGATCAAAAGGGCTGGCGGCGTAACCGTCAGCCTCCCAATTGTCGTAAAAGCGCGACAGAGGGTTCACTGGTCACCGGCAGCCCATTGGCGCGCTGATAGGCGCTGATGGCGGATTTGGTGTTGTTGCCGATCACCCCATCCGCACCCTGTGTATCGTACCCCGCCGAGGTCAGACGACGCTGAAGCTCCTTACGATCTTCCAGCGTCAGACCCGTGGCATCCGGTCCGAATGATGCCTTGAACGGTGCACCACCCGCAATTCGATCAGACAAATGCCCGACGCCAATCGCGTAGCTGTCTGAGTTATTGTAGCGCTTGATCACCTGGAAATTCCGAAACACGGCGATACGCGGCCCGGGCTTTTGCGGTTGCAACATCGCGACAGGTGTACCCGACACGGTTCCCACCTCTCCACCCCAAGGTTGTCCCCGCACCCAGCCTGCGCGCGCCAGATAAGCTGCGGTTGACGCCAAGGAATCCGTGGGGTCATCCGACCAAATATCCCGCCGCCCGTCACCGGTGAAATCCACAGCATAGGCAAGGTATGATGTGGGAATGAACTGGGTGTGCCCCATCGCTCCGGCCCAGCTACCTGTCATTTTGTCGGACGTCGTGTCGCCCTCTTGAATGATCTTCAGGGCTGCGATCAATTGCTTCTCGAAAAACGCCCCGCGTCGCCCGTCGTAAGCCAGCGTAGACGTTGCCGAGATTACTGGCACATCGCCGCGCCGCGCGCCATATCGGCTTTCCAGCCCCCAAACCGCCACTACGACTTCTTTATCGACGCCATACTTCGCCTCGATCTGCGACAGGGTGCCTGCGTGGCGCACCAGCATCTGCTTTCCGGTCTCGATCCGTTCATCCGACGCCGCAATCGCCAGGTAATCTTCAAGCGAGCGTTTGAATTCGACCTGATTGCGGTCGCGCTCGATCACGTCAGGCAAATACCCGGCCCCCTGAAAGGCGCGATTCAGAGTGTTCTGCGAAATACCCTGCGACGCCGCGCGACCCTTGAACCCAGCCACCCAAGCATCCCATCCTGCATTGGGCACCGCCCGCATCCGCGTGGCTGGGGCGCTTGTGGGGGCACCAGTGGAACAGGCGGAGAAAAGGGTCGCCCCGAGCCCTAAGGAAAATGTCCGTCGATTGATCATGACTGAAATCTGCTCTTGTTGTGGTTTGGTCCAGAGTAACCCAGACCTAACCTCCAAGCCACTACGACAAAGCCGTTCAGACGCAATTTCAGGGCTTCGGCAACAAGCCGCTCAGCTTACCAGCAGCCGCAGGCCCTGCGTCACGTCCGAGCGAACGGCCAGCCGCAATCCGGGTTCGTCCCCGGCTTGCAAAGCTGCGATGATCAGCTTGTGGTTATGCGGCGGATCGGTGCGCCGCAATCGCCCGTAGAGCGCACGCATGGTGGGGCCAAGTTGCAACCAAACGGTTTCAGCAATCGCCAGCATGGCCGGGGCCTGCGCCCGCAGATACAGCGTGCGGTGAAATTCCAGATTGGTACGGATATAGCCGACAGCATCGCGCTTAGTCACCATCTCGGCCACGTTCATGTTGATGCTCTGCAGCCGGTCGATCAGTGCCATATGCGCCCTCGGCAACGCCCGGCTAGCCAGCTCGACCTCAAGCAATGCGCGCAGGGCCGCCAGTTCCTCGATCCGGTCATTGGTCAGCTCGGGTGTTGAGACACGGCCCGAAGTCGACAGGAACAACGCGCCTTCGGCCGCCAGCCGTCGCACAGCCTCACGCGCGGGTGTCATCGAGACACCGAATTCCTTGCCAATCCCCCGCAAGGTCAGCGCCTGCCCCGGTGCCATCTCTCCGTGCATGATACGTGAACGCAGGGCGCGATAGACCTTATCATGCGTGGCAGTCTGCGATTCTGAAGGACGTGCAGTCAACATACCCTCATGTGATCACAAATATGCGCTGGGTCAACTCACTGCAGCGTCAAATCGGTACTGATGCAATACCGCCCCATTGTCGCCCAGCCAACGCCGTTGCGTTCGGCAGTCACCGAATATCCGTTCCACCTGTTTCCAAAAGGCACGCGAATGGTTCATTTCAACCAGATGTGCCACCTCATGCGCGGCCACATAATGCAGAATCTCGGGTGGGGCGAGGATCAACCGCCATGAGAACATAAGCACCCCGGCAGAACTGCACGATCCCCAGCGGGATCTGGTATCGCGGATCGTCAGGCTGGAATAAGACTGACCCAACATCGCCGCGTAATCATCGCAGGCTCCGGTCAAACGATCCCGCGCCAACTCTTTGAGAAATCGGGCAAGACGTCTTGCCTCCGCCCCTTCGGGAACCGCGATCTCATCGGCATGCAGTTGGACCCGTCGGCCAGACGCTGGAACGATTCGCCGCTCGACCCCCTCGACGGGAATGGACCGACCGAATTGAACCACCGCCGGGTCGGGACGATCCTGCAGATGTTGGCGTATCCAGTCCTCTTTCGTTCGGGCGAAACTCAGTGCCTCGGCCTCGGGCACACCCTGTGGGTAAGTCAGTGTAACCCGTCCATCCAATTGCGAAATTCGCAGACTGATGCGCCGTGCCCGCGCCGATTTTCGCAGCGTCAGCGCCACCGGAGGCCTGCCGGGCAGTGCGTGATCTCCCATATGCCTGTTTCTCCTGCTCAAAGGCTTTGACAGTGCCCGCTGCATGTGGCACGTGACCTGAATCATTACTACGACTCACCTGATATCAAGGGGATTTGAGATGCCCAAGGAAGAATGGGGTGTAAAGCGCGTTTGCCCGACCACTGGCAAGCGGTTTTATGACCTGAACAAGGACCCGATCGTTAGCCCCTACACTGGCGAGATCGTGGAGCTTGAGACCGGCAAAAGCCGAATGATCGCCGCAGATGCAGAAGATGCAGCCTCGGCCAAAGCGCGTGAGAGCGCGTCGGAGGACGATCTGGTTCTGGATGATGACGACAATGTCGATGTCGATCTGGATGATGATCTGTTGGACGATGATGACGAAGACAATGATAAGGTCTCGTTGGACGATATCACTGACATGTCGTCGGAAGACGAAAACTAAAACCGGCAAGAGGCGGCCAGCTGCCGCCTCATGTCGCCCCCGACGTAGGTTGGAAAGTTTTTAGCTTTTTCCATTTTTGGACTTGCACTGTCCGCCATCGTCTCATAAACGTCCGTCCACTGCTTCGGCAGTACCTTGATGGGGCCTTAGCTCAGTTGGGAGAGCGCTTGCATGGCATGCAAGAGGTCAGGGGTTCGACTCCCCTAGGCTCCACCATCTCACCTTCCCCAAAAGCGCTGTAAGAGAACGTTCTTCTCGATTGGCTCCATATTGCCGAAGTTAGGGTAAATACGCCGGATACTTGCCGACGACCGTCATTTCATGCGGCTGGCTTGCCTGTATTGGATTTTGTCGATCCACCTGTACCAGGTCACGGCAGCGGGCAGAAACCATGGATTGCCGCGATACAGCGGTCGGGTGGGAAAGGGTAACCCGTCCAAGGCAGTTTTACCCGCGGCCTTGCCAAGAATCTTCTGTCCAACCCGCATACCCAAATAACTGGCCAAAGACACACCTGTACCACAATACCCCATCGAATAGTGCACGCCGTCATGAACCCCGATATGAGGCAGCTCATCAAAGGTATATCCCACAGTACCAGTCCAAGAATTTGAGAATCCGTAAGAGGCCAGCTGCGGGAAAATCCGGCACATATCAGCATGCAATTTCGGACCACTCACGGATGGGTCGGTTTCTTTGGCTGAGACACGCCCCCCAAACAGAATACGCGTCCTGTCAGGAGAAGTTCGGTAGTAATAGACAACCTTGCAGGTGTCGTTGACGATACGGTTCGTTGGCAACAACTCATCCAACAAGGACGCGGGCAGAGGATCAGTTGCAATGATATAGCTGCCAATCGGGATAATGCGGCGCTGCAACCATTTGCAAAGTGGCCCGCTGTAACCGCCAGTGGCGACCACTACATCTCGTGTTTGCACCACGCCTTTCGATGTTTGCAAAAGGAATCCATTGGGGTTTTTCTCTACCGTATCGACCCGGCAATTGCCTGTGACATGTACACCAGCCTCTATCGCTTTTTCCAACAAGCCACGGTGATACCTCGCAGGATCCAGGGAAGCATGATGCGGGTAGACGACTCCGCCAAAGTAGACGCGCGACCCTAGTTCACGATGCTGTTCGTCCCGCGGAACCGCATAAGCATCCGCACCTTCGGTCTTGTTCAGCTTTTCTGCAAGGCGCACCAGCCCTTCATAGTGCCTAGGGGTATGGGCCGCATGATACCGTCCGCATCGCACGAAACCGCAATTGATCCGCTCAGTTCGAAGGAAATCATCAATCCAGTTCAGAGCATTAATGCCTTCTTGGCGAATACCTCTGGCTCTCTCTGGCCCGTAACGCGCGCTGAGTTTCTCAAAATCAGGCTTGATACTGGTGCTGATCTGGCCACCGTTTCTTGTGCTGCAGCCCCAGCCAACGTCGTTTGCATCAAGGACCAACGTCGATCTTCCCGCCCGGGCCGTCACCAATGCCGCATTCAGTCCGGTATATCCAGATCCGACAATGGCGACATCGACCTTCTGCAAAGGGACTTCTGGGCGCGCACTGGGCGAAGGCAAATCCTGAAGCCAATACACCCCTTCGGCTTTATCTTGAGGATGAGCAGCCCCAGATTCATGTAGTGGCATAGTCGCTTTCATTCCGTTCGGCTCGCAGAATCTCTTTATAATCTGTTATACTTACCGGTGTCGGCGACAAAGGCATTCTTTGCCGTTCAATGTAAAACCTGGGAGGTTGGTGTAGAACTTGCCAACAGTCCGGGTACAACCAATGCGCGGAATGGTCAGCAAATCCCAGCCAGCATTCGGACCAAAAGCAGAACGCTCAGAACTAAGCATTGGAGTTTTAAAGCCAAAACATCAACGAAGGAGCGTTTTTGCGACTTCTAGCTGTGCAGCGAGTGAAGGCACCCTATCGGGCGTATTTTCCTCACAGGGTCGCGAGTGACAGGCGAGCACGAAAATTACCGTGCGGGCACGGCCTCACCTATATTCCAGAACCCGCAAGAGTTAGGTTGAATTGACAGGTTGCTGCTATTTTCCTGGGGCGTTTGCCAGCCCCGTGACTATCACAGAAGATATTCACAGGGCGATTTGGGCAACTTGGTACGTCGGTAAGGTTTACACGCGGAGCACATGCACCGAGCACCGAGCGTGGCGCACGACGAGAGCGGCTGTTGACCCCAGAAAGAAGTCTT
>NZ_WQCF01000011.1 GCF_013032455.1 Ruegeria atlantica | reverse complement strand
TACAGGCCGACGATGCACTAACAATCAATTTGGACCAGTCAGATGAGGCTGCTCAGCGGGAAACGCGAGGGATCGAGTGGCACCCGCTTGTTACCGGAAGCCGTGTCCCCGAAGTCAATCTTGTTCAAATCAACCATCCTTACATCTCGGTTCCACTGTGTGTGGTAATACATACGCATATTGGTGATGTCGGTCGCCACCGTCCACTGTGTGGAGCTGTAAAACAGTGTGCTCAGTTCACCCGATTCAGACCCACAAAGCGTTGCTGAAACTGGCATATTGAAGTTGTCGATTATCCGAAAGGACTCACGAACCGTATCATAGCCTCCTTCGGTTAGGCGTGCTGTTTGAGTAAGTGCGACCGCACGAATAAAGCGCGAATGAGGAGTAAAGTCCCTAGCAGACCGATCATCCCGCTTCCCACACCCAGAGGAGCAAAACTCTGACCCTCAAGCTCAACTTCTGGCAATGCTACAGCAGACAGATTTAGATAATTTTTCAGTTTGTCGATGTGCCAGTCATAGTTTGGCGCATTAGTGATGACGCCAAGGGGCGCATCAAAGATTGTGAGTTCGCCATCGATGTATTCGATGACCACGGCTTCTCTGCTTGGTTCGGTGACCATATAGTGAAAAGGCGGAACGATACCAATTAAAGGCTCCACAACCGGCACGACCCGTACTTCTTGCAATCCTTCACGAATTTCCGCGATGGATGCGAATTGTGAAGCCAAATATAGTGGAAGATCAACCGGAGCCAGCGATATCCCGGCCTGTTCGGCGTCATACGCTTGGAATTCGGAATAGCCAGGAAGGTAAAAATTCCGACAGTCAGACCAGTTTCATTCGTTGCATCACCCATGATGAGCTTGCCGAGCCCGGTAATGCCGGCCACTCCATATTTCGAAACCCAGCCTATCCCCTCTTTCCCATCATTCATCTTCGTTGCCGTCAGTTCCATTCCTCGCGGGATTACAGCAAATTCTCCTTCCATGTCGAATGTACCCCATTCCATGGTGCGGGAAAAAACGACCGTGCCGTCTTGGCCAGTCAGAGTGATGCCCGTACAAGCGATGCTTGCAGTGGCCGTAACGCAAACAGCGTTTAGCAGACTGAGGGTTAGGCGGCTGATTTTATACGATAATGTCATAGCTGTATCCTCTGAATTGAAACGTACAATGTCTTGCCAAATTGGTATCGATTGACGAGAGATTGCGTCATGGCGCAGCCGTCAATTTGGACAGGCTGACTTTTTGTATGCCATTGTCAAAATTGTCAGGTGCTAGCCAGGTTTCGAATGCTGCTCTAAGCCTTGGCCAATCTGCGTCCAGAACTGAGAACCACGGTGTGTCTCGGTTTCGACCCTTGTAAACAAGCGCCTGACGAAACAACCCGTCATACTGGAAGCCCAACCGTTCTGCGGCGGACTTTGAAGCCGCATTTAAGTCATCACATTTCCATTCGTATCTGCGGTAGCCCAGATCTTCTAACACATGCCTCATCAACAAATGCATTGCTTCGGTTGCGATCGGGGTCTTCTGAAGAAAAGGCGAATAAGCCATGTAGCCGACTTCTATCGTACCGGCGGTAGGATCAATCCGCATAAGGCTGGCAAAGCCGATTGCTTTGTAAGACCGGTTGTCGATGATTGCAAAAAACATTGGGGCTTTGCTGTTGCACACCCAGGCCATCCATTCTTCAAAGGAGGCGGCGTCTGTAAACGGTCCGACAGGCATGTATGTCCACATCTTACCCGCCCGGTCGGCAGTGAATGCATCAAAAAGCGTAGTCGCGTGTTCGCTTTGGTCGAGCGGCTCCATTCGGCAATGGCTCCCATCTAAACGCACCGGTTCTGCGGGTTTCGCACCGACCCAATTTAGAACTTCTACCCCAATCGGTTGCCCAAATTGGTTCAATCGCTGAGTGTGTCCGTTGAGATCTTCTGCGTTCGACATTCGGTGCGCTCAAATTCTTTGAAGGTCGTTCAATGAGGGGAGGACGGTTTATTCGTCTGATGAGAAACCAGGCTCGTCTACGTTTTCAACAGACTCTCCGTTGCCAAGTCGCACGAAGACATAGCGGCAATTTTCTGATGTATCGAATATCTGAGCTCGGTGGATGATCCGTCGTCCGACGAAGCCGTAGTCTCCGGGGCCAAGCTCAAAACTCTTTTCGCCTTCACTCCCCATTCAACCCGAGTGCGACCGGCAAGCATGAACATAAGGCTGTCGTAGTCTTTGTGATGGTGCCATTGGCTGGGGACGTCGCGCGCAGTTACTTCGCACTGACCGACCCAAAGCCCAGGCCCTGAATACGCCGTCTTGCGGGGCTGGCCGTGTGTGTTGGGGCCATCTTTCAGTGCATCTTGGGTCACATGAAAAACCTTGCGACCAAAGACACCAGCGGTTTCCAAGCGTTCTGAAACCATGAAAATTCCCCGTTTCCCTTAGCTTTCAGAGATAAAAACATGGCTGTATGAAAGAGCGCAGCCTTTTTCCGTCGCGAGGCAGACAAATTGAAATCGCCCCGTATGAAACCGCTGAACGATCGGTCGTCGGGTACGCAAAAGACTATCCGGATGGTCTTTTTGCCGATCCTCACTCTCATCCACGCGCACCTTATTTTTGAAAGAATCCATTTATTTAGGTATGGAAAAAGACTGTAAGGTTATATCCGTCTCACCATTGCTAAGGGAACTCGTCATTGCCGCATGCAAGGAACCACTGGATTGGGAAACCGGAGGGCGAGGCCACCAAATCGTGACGCTTGCTCTTGGTGAAATCGAGAGTTCTGAGGCTCTTTCCCTTACGCTCCCACTACCGCGGGGCAAACGTCTTCGCAAAATAACTGATGCCTTGCGCAAACAACCCAACGATGCCAAGACTATTCAAGAATGGGCTCAAGAGGCCGGAGCGTCCGAGCGCACTTTGGCCCGGCATTTCCGCAAAGAGCCTGATCTGAGCTTTGGACAATGGCGCCAGCAAGCCCAGTTAACGGCAGCCTTGGCAGCGCTCTCGACAGGAAAGAACGTCAAACAGGCCGCTTCCATCGCAGGGTTCAATAGCCAATCTGCGTTCGGGTCTGCATTCAAGCAGTTCTTTGGGCTGACACCAGGTCAAGCGAAAATGGGTGCAGAGCAATCATGACCGTTCAGGCAGATATGAAGCAGTTGAAAACCTTGACTGACTGTCAGCGAATGACCGATTGCTACCCCCTATTTGTTCAATTTTCAAAGCAGGGTCCGACAAAACCTCTCTGTCGAGTCGACGGCAATACAACCGGATTAGTTCGCTGTTTAGGATTTTGACTTTCCGGTAGCCAAGTTCAATGGTACCAAATATTTCCAGTTTTTTTTCAAAATGAGCCCAGCTGCGTTTCGTGACAGCGACGACATTTCCGCGATATCCTCGGAGCGGTCATTCGCCGCGCTGTGCATCAATGTCCGCTTTCGGGACTGGGTAGCGTATGGATGACAAACAACCCTGTGGTTGGGTGTGACGCGTTGTGGCAGCATGTGTCCGCCTGCAAGCCTTAATCCCAACCAAGCCAAATAGTCAATGTGGTTGGATGGAGTAGCTAGCGGCGGGGTGTGGAGCTAGCCGGACTGAGTCATAATCCGCGTGTCGGGGGTTCAAGTCCCTCCTCCGCTACCATCACCCACACCTTTTTGGAACGGCTTGATACTAAGGCGTTGAAGTGGCCTTGGATCTCAACCGGCATGCCGTCTTCCTCGGTTTGCGACACAACAATCTCCGAGATCAAGTCGCGACACGTCCACAGTTGGCCACATTAAAATACGATGGTCGTGCTGACGAAGTCGTCAAACTAGAAGCCAGTCGACAAATTCGAAATCCAGATAGTCTGTCCGTAGCGGCTCGCTACCGTCTTTTGTTCCTACGATTTCGATCTCATCGCCGCTGGAAAGAGATACATTTGTAATGGTACGCTCCACGAAAGATGTGTTGTTAGCAAGCTTACCGCCAGCATCCACATTCCAGATGAAATTATCGACCTCGACCCCATTTACCAACAGACTCATCTGTGATTGGCCATCGTTTTCATCAAAGTATCCCAAGTTCAGATCATACACCCCTTCGGCACCAGAAAAGGTATAAGACGCTCTCTGTTCGCCGTTCCCACCCGCCTGAAGATACTGATCGCCGGATGCAACATTGTTATTTTTTATTTTGAACCCGCTAACGATCTGAAAAGTCTCGGCTTCAACCCTGAAGGATGGCGGCGGGCCAACGGTATCGGCGGTAAACCCGGCAAGGGCGGGATCGGCGGCCACCGCATTGCCGCCGGTGTCAAAAACCTCGTCCGCCAGCAGGGCAACGGTATAGGCGCCGTTATCGGCCAGGTCCCAGCTGCCGCCGGGCGCGGCAACGGTATAGGTGGCCGCGCGCGGGGTGCCGTCGCTGTTGATATCAAGGCTGACACCGGTCACGCTCAGCGGTCCCGCAGGGCCGGTCACCGTGATATCACCGATATCGATGCTCGAGACGTCAATGGCCACGTTGTCGGCAAAGGTCACGGTGATCTCGGTATCCGAGGAGCCAGCCTCGGGTGTGCCAATGTTTCCGGCGACAGTAGAAACGACGATTGGGGTGAGAACATCATCCCTGACGATCAATCCGTTGATATAATCTTCAATGTTGGAAATTCCATTGCCGTTTACATCACCATGCGCATCGAAAAGATCGGGGTCAGAACCAACGAATTCCTCGTAACTATCCGGAACACCGTCGTTGTCGCGGTCACTGGGTGCGAGAGTATTTGGTACGCTGTCGTAGCCGCCAACTTCACTGGGTGAATCGATGATGCCACCGGTTCCATCGATCACAGACTGGATGACTCGTGCGTCAATCGAATCCAGTAACGGATATCGCGCACCAGCGTTGGCCAGCACGTAATTTATGACTTCTGATGACGTCAGGACAGGGACGCCGCTGGGTTCAAACACTAGGCTTTCAGAGATTTTTGAGATTGCGTCGCCACCAATTTCTGCAACGTTATCAGACAAATAATAGGCCGCACCATCTTCAGGTGCGCGCAATTGGATTGCCTCGATATCTCTCGTGTCCGGACCTGCGATGTAAACATTTCCAATGACATGAGCCGTCGAATAAGTTCGCCCATTGAATCCAAGTGAACCGTAGTTGTAGATCACGTTGTTGATAAATTCGACCTGGTTTGCATCTGCTATGGTCGCGTTCCTGAATTGGTTGTGAGCAAACAAATTTCCATATACGGTTACATTGGAACTATCGTCGCCGACCATCAGAGCCATCGAATGGTCGCCTTTCGGGTGGAGCGAGGATTTTAACGCCTCCGAGAATATGTTGTTCGAAAGCGTAATGTTTCTGGACCCGTACCAGACTGTAATCAACTCATCTATCGACCAGCTTAAGGAATTGCTGTCGATCACGACGTTTTCGACTTGACCTAAACTGCTACCGATCGAGATGGCGTCTCTATTATCGGGTTCGTCACCGTCTCCGTCGCCTGGACGGAAATGAAGTCCGCGAATAATTACATTGCTCTCGACAATCCTAAGCTTTGCGCCAGTTATGGTTATGCCTTCGGGAGAGGTTTGACCCGCGATCGTTACATCACCGTTGACTTGGATCGCTTCTTCAAGATTTATCTGCCCGCTTACCTCGAAAACAACGATGCGCGGACCATCTAATTCCTCTAGGGCCCATCGGAGAGTCCCCGGACCGGAATCGGCGAGGCTTGTCACCTTGACAATCTCACCACCCCGACCACCAACTGTTGCGGAACCAAACCCAATTGCTCCGTCAAAGGCAATGTCTTCTTGCGAGAGATCGTTGTCCATCAGACTTCCCGTTATCGAACTTGTTCGCATCCTCCGGGTCGAAGAAACTTGTTCTCTTGCTGAACAAAAATAATCTCAAAATGAGGGGAAAAAATCATTACCAAAGTCGTACTATGCCATTTTTAGGCCAAAATATCTAGTGTCAGGCCCTATAAACAGCCGTGGAGCCTAATGGCCGGCTGCTTACACAACTCGGACACTACCGTAGTTTAGTCGATCATCCGTTGTCTGTTAGGAACTGTCATGAGGCTTGATCCCAATAAAGTATCGTACTCCGCGAAATAGAACACGAGAGGTCTGGCCCCTCTTGGCTGTTATCGGCGCGCCAGCTTTGGTGCTTTCTGGAGCCCCCCTCCAATCACCTTTGGGGAATACGTCAGAGACAACGTGATCAATTTGAAAAAGAGCACTGAGTACCTGTGTTATCCCTGACGTAAATCAGCCCGGTCAAAGTATTAAATTCGACCGGGCAAAAACCTAAAAGCATTCGGCCAATGTCTTCGCCATGTTGAGGATGACTTGGGGGTACAGTTTTGCACCGGGCTCCAGATCAGAGCCCAGAGGATCGATCTCACCTGTTTTGGCTTCCGTGCCATCCAGCACAACCTCGACAACTCCGGGGTTGAACTGAGGTTCAGCCAGCACGCAATCTACACCCTCATCCCTGATCCGGGCCTGAATTTCTGCAATGCGGGCCGGGCTTGGGTCAGATGCGTCGCTGATAGAAATTGCCCCTGACGCGCGGAAGTCAAACGCATCCTCGAAATATTGGTAGGCATCGTGGAACACGATAAAGCTGCCGCCTCGGGCGGGCTCAAGGGTCTTGGCCACTTCGACAGACAGGGTATCCATTTCGTCTCGCGCTGCTGCGGCGTTTGCATAGTAAGCACCCGCGTTATCCGGATCCGCGGATGAAAGCTGTGACGCGATCGCGTTCAACCAGGTTTGAGCGTTTGCCGGGGAAAGCCATGCATGGGGGTCATGTAGGCCGTGTGCGTGCTCATCGTGGTCGGTATGATCATCGTGCTCTTCATGTTTGGCATGATCGTCGTGATCGTCGTCTTCATGTTCGTCGTGACCATGCTCGTCCGCGTGCGCACGCTCTTCATCATGCCCGTGTTCATCGTGTTCTTTGTTTTCGACGTGGTCGTCGTGATCGTGCTCATCATGTGCGTCGTGGTCGGCATGATCTTCATGAGCATCGTGATCCCCATGATCATGCGCCTCGAACAAAGCATTTTCCCGGAAATCAAGAAGAACCGTGCCGTCCACTTCCAGCAAGGAAGTAACGGTTGCGCCATCGGCAAGCGTCTCCACTGCGCCTTCCATCCAAGGTGTCAGCCCCTCACCCATCCAGAACACAAGGTCTGCTTCTTGCAGTGCTGCGGCTTCAGAGGGGCGCAGGTTGTATTCATGCGGCGAGGCACCAGGCTGCACGATCAGATCAGGCGTTCCCACGCCCTCCATAACCCGTGCTACCAGCGAGTGAATAGGAGCGATGTCGACCGCTACATTCGGAACATCCGCCATGGCCGTTCCACCCATAAGTACGGCGGTGATCGATACTGGAAGAAGCTTTCTGGACATCAGACCCTCTGTGTGATTTTATAACGTTACGAGCGGCATATATGATATGGAATAACATGACAAGTGATACGCACCCCATTCCGACCGAGGACATGGCCCCGGTTGCGTTCCAGAAGCACGACCACGAGAATTGCGTTGAGACTGCGCTGACCACGGCGGATGCTCAGTGCAAAGAGGAAGGGCTGCGCCTGACCCCGGTCCGACGCAAAGTTCTGGAAATGTTGCTGCAAGAACATCGCGCGCTTGGGGCGTATGCAATTCTTGATCGTTTGCGTGACGAAGGATTTGGATCACAACCGCCTGTAGCCTATCGCGCGCTCGATTTCCTCGTCCAAAACGGGTTTGTCCATAAGATCGAACGGTTGAACGCATTTGTTGCTTGCTCTCACCCCGGTGCTGCACATTCGCCGGCCTTTATGATCTGCCGAAAATGCGATGCTGTGGCCGAGGCACAATCAACCCCGGCCAAAGGCGTTCTGGGTGCGGCAGCGCGCGCCGCAGGATTCGAGATTGAACGAACGGTAGTAGAAGCTGAAGGGCTGTGCCCGGACTGCACCCAAAAGGCGCAGAAATGACCCTGATCACCGTTGATAATCTCAGCGTGCGCTACGGTTCAAATACCGTTTTGCGCCATGTTGACATGACAATCGAGCCCGGCGAGATCGTTACGATCGTCGGCCCGAACGGCTCAGGCAAGACCAGTCTATTACGGGCCATCATCGGTGCAACCAAGCCATCAGTTGGCCAAGTTTCACTAAAGCCCGGTCTAAAAATCGGATACGTGCCGCAAAAGCTGCACATCGATCCGACATTGCCAATATCTGTCGAACGGTTCATGCGCCTGACCAATCGCGTGTCGCGCAAGCAATGCACCGAAGCGCTTGAAACTGCCGGCGTGCCTGACCTTTTGACACGCCAGATGTCGCAATTGTCCGGAGGTCAGTTTCAGAGGGTATTGCTAGCCAGAGCCCTCATCAATCGACCCGAAGTTTTGCTTTTGGACGAAGCGACCCAGGGCCTGGATCAACCAGGATCGGCAGCGTTTTATCACCAGATCGAAAATGTCCGGCGCGAAACCGGTTGTGCCATTTTGATGATCAGTCATGAACTGCATGTGGTTATGAGCGCGTCTGACAGGGTTGTCTGTCTGAACGGGCATGTGTGCTGCGCGGGCTCTCCGGCCGTAGTTGCGTCGGCGCCGGAATACCGCGCCTTATTCGGAACAGGTACAGGCGGTGCGTTGGCCCTTTATCGTCATGATCACGACCACGATCATGACCACAGTGAACATTCTCAGGAAGCCGCAGAATAATGCTTGATGATTTCATGATGCGCGCAACGCTTGCGGGCATTGGCGTTGCCATCGCCGCAGCCCCTTTAGGATGCTTCGTTGTCTGGCGCCGGATGGCGTATTTTGGAGATGCCACTGCACATGCGGCAATCCTGGGCGTGGCACTCTCACTGACATTTCAGATGTCTATTTTTGCAGGAGCGTTAGCAGTTGCGCTTGCCATGGCACTGATCGTGACTCTGTTAACCGGACGCGGATACGCAATGGACACGCTTTTGGGGGTTCTGGCGCATTCCGCGCTTGCTTTCGGCCTTGTCGCTGTCTCGTTCTTGTCTGGTGTACGTATCGATTTGATGGCCTATCTCTTCGGCGACATTCTTGCAGTGTCGCGATCTGATCTGGTCGTGATCTGGGGCGGTGCCGCGCTGGTCGTGGCCTTGATCGCGTGGCGGTGGTCGCAACTTCTGACGGCAACGTTGAACGAAGAACTGGCTTATGCCAGCGGATTTGATCCCAAGCGCGAGCAGTTGATCCTGACTTTGGCCCTCGCCGTGACCGTGGCCGTGGCAATCAAAGTCGTCGGCGTTTTGCTGATTGCGGCCATGTTGATCATTCCGGCCGCCGCGGCGCGGGGTTTGGCGCGGTCACCGGAAACGATGGCATTGATCGCAGCCGCGATCGGCGCTTTCTCCGCAGTCGCGGGCCTGAGGGCAGCATATGTGTTCGATACGCCTGCAGGTCCATCGATTGTCTGCGTTGCGGCCGTATTGTTCGCCTTTTTCAGCTTAATCGGACAGCAGGCGCAGCGCCGGGTTTAGATCATGCACTCGGGGCATTTTCCAACTCCTGCCACCCGATGGTAGGTCGAAATAAATCCACCCAACAATCCTGACTATTGAACTCAGGTTGACTTACCTGACTATTTCTATCAGTTAAATCCTCGAGTGCCTCGCACCGATGGCACTCGAGAATATGTTTCTGACAGGAAAGTGTCACCTGAATGACCAAACTTTTTGCTGCAACCAGCATCTTAACCCTTAGCGTTGCCTCAGCATCCGCTGCAGCTGATGCACCGTCCAAGGCCGATGTTTTAAACACCTATGCAAACATCGCTGAGGCAAAATACGATGACAGCCTGATCGCGGCCAAGGAGCTGCAAGAGGCCGTAGACGCTATGATCGCCGATCCGACTGATACCGCTCTGAACGCGGCGCGTGCTGCGTGGATTGCTGCGCGCGTGCCCTACCAGCAGACCGAAGTCTACCGCTTCGGCAACGCCATTGTTGACGATTGGGAGGGCAAAGTGAATGCTTGGCCGCTGGACGAAGGTTTGATCGACTATGTCGAGGCCCCCTATAGCGGCCCTGCAGATGAGAACGCGCTTGCCGCATTGAACGTGATCGCAAATCCTACCTTTAATCTGTCCGGTCAGGCCATCGATGCGCGTGAAATCACCCCGGAACTTCTGGGCGATACCCTACATGAAGCAGACGGGATCGAGGCGAATGTGGCCACCGGCTATCACGCCATCGAATTCCTGCTATGGGGTCAAGACCTGAACGGCCATGGCAAAGGTGCGGGCAACCGTCCGTACACTGATTATGTTCAGGGAGATGGCTGCACAAACGGGAACTGCGACCGACGCGCCCGGTATCTGAGTGCCGCCACCGAACTGTTGGTCAGCGATTTGGCATGGATGGCCGACCAGTGGAAAGACGGTGGCGAAGCGCGCGCCGCTTTGATTGCGAACGAAACGGCTGGCGTCTCGGCCATCCTGACAGGCATGGGCTCTTTGTCCTACGGTGAACTGGCTGGTGAACGTATGCGCCTCGGCCTGATGCTGAACGACCCCGAAGAAGAGCAGGATTGCTTTTCGGACAATACTCACAACAGCCACTATTACGACGGCCTTGGCATACAGAACGTCTATTTGGGCAGTTACACTCGCATAGATGGCACCCCAGTGTCCGGCGCGTCGCTGTCTGACCTCGTGATTGCCTCCGATCCCGCGCTGGATACCGAGATGAAGGTCAAGCTTGCCAACACCATGCAGTCCCTGGGCCTTTTGAAAGCAACAGCCGAAGCCGGTTTCACCTACGACCAGATGCTGGAACGCGGAAATGAAGGCGGTGAGTTGCTGATCATGGGTGGCGTCAATGGCTTGATTGATCAGACCAAAACTATCGAGCGTATCGTGATCACACTGGAACTCGATCAGATCAACATTGAAGGGTCAGACAGTCTGGATAATCCAAACGCGGTCTTCCACTAAGCAAGTGTCGGGTGAGAAACGTGCGCGCCTTTACGCTTCTTGCCCGTCGCCCGCCGTACTATTGGCTGGACTTGATAAAAATAACTTACTATTTAACTAAGAAATGTATCGAGCAGAGATTCACCATGATCGTATGTCACTGCACAAACATATCTGACCATGATATCCGCGCCGCGATCGACTGGATGCGAACAGCCGACGCGCGGGCAATCATCACACCTGGCAAGATCTATCACGCGCTTGGAAAATCGGCGGATTGCGGCGGCTGCATGCCCCTTTTTCTGGACACGATGAGATCGAGCGATAATCTGGAAGTTCCCATACAGCTCCGCGCCCTGCGCGCCGAAGCAACCCAGGAGAAAGCAGATGAAGGGCGATCCCAAAGTCATAGAATATCTCAACAAATCTCTGCGGCATGAACTGACAGCCGTCAGCCAGTATTGGCTGCACTATCGCCTGCAAGAGGATTGGGGCCTTGGTCATATGGCCAAGAAAAGCCGCGAGGAATCCATCGAAGAGATGGAGCACGCGGACAAACTGATTGAACGTATTATCTTTCTGGAAGGCCACCCCAACCTGCAAAAACTTGACCCCCTGAGGATCGGACAGACCCCAAAGGAAACACTGGAATGTGACTTGGCGGCGGAACTGGATGCCCGCGCACTTTATGCCGAGGCCCGCGATTATTGCCGCGAGGCGGGCGACTTTGTTTCCATGTCACTGTTCGAAGGGCTGCTCCGGGATGAGGAAAGCCATATCGACTTCCTCGAAACTCAGCTTGACCTTTACGAAAGGATTGGCGAAGCCAACTATGCGCAACTCAACGCATCGAAAATGGACGAAGGCGAATAGGTTTGTCGCGCTGTCAGTGGCCGCGCTTGCGGCCACACAAACGCTTGCCACCGAACTGCAGGATCTCCACCTAAATTTTGAACCCCGCACCGAGGATGAACGCCTTCGCGTCGCCCGCGCCACCGCTGCGCCATCGGATTTCAGCAACTCGCAGAAGTTCGAGGAACTATCAGCCGGTGCCGCGACCGTCCGCGCTCTTACGGATGCTAACGCGTTTTCGCAGCCTTCAGGCAATCTGAGCTTTGAGCAAGAGCTGGACTTTAAGGTCGGCAACGGGCTGTTCCGGAAAATCTGGGTGTCTTCTCCGGCTTCTACACTGGCCTCGGATGGGCTGGGGCCGCTTTACAATGCCCGCTCGTGTCAGCGCTGTCACATCAAGGACGGGCGCGGGCATACCCCCAACGGCCCCGAAGACAACGCGATTTCGATGTTTCTGCGGGTTTCGATCCCCGGTGGTGAGGGGATCGAAGAAATTGAGGACTACATCGCCACCCAACCCGAACCGAACTACGGTGGCCAGATGCAGGATCTGGCCCTGCCCGGCCATCCGGCGGAATACCGGCTGGACATCACATACAAGGACGTGCCGGTCACCTTGTCGGACGGCGAAACCATCACATTACGCAAACCGACCTACGCTGCGGCTGACCTGGGATACGGACCGTTGCACCCGGATGCCATGCTCAGCCCGCGTGTGGCGCCGCAGATGATCGGTCTCGGGCTACTCGAAGCGATCCCGGTCGAGGACCTGCTGGCCAATTCCGACCCGGAAGATGCTGATGGCGACGGCATCTCAGGTCGTCCAAACATCGTCTGGGCAACAGAATTTGCCAAACCAATGATGGGCCGGTTCGGGCACAAGGCCGGGATGCCCACAATCATGGAGCAATCGGCGGCAGCCTTTGCCGGTGATCTCGGCATCTCCAGCCCGCTCTACCCTGCCGGTCACGGAGATTGCACCACAGCACAGATCGATTGCGTGAGCGCTCCACATGGTGACGGTGATGATCGCTTGTTCGAGATCGACCAGACCGGCATGGATCTGGTGGCTTTCTACAGCCGCAATCTGGGCGTTCCCACGCGGCGCGATGTAGACGACCAGCAGGTTTTGCGTGGCAAACAGGTGTTCAACGATACTGGCTGTGCCTCGTGCCATACACCCGCTTTTGTCACCCACCGCATGCCGGACCGGCCCGAGCACAGTTTTCAGCTGATCTGGCCTTATTCCGACCTGCTGTTGCATGACATGGGCGAAGGACTGGCCGACAACCGCCCCGAAGCGCGTGCCACGGGCCGCGAATGGCGTACCCCGCCACTGTGGGGAATTGGCCTGACGCAACAAGTCTCGGGACATACGCAGTTCCTGCATGACGGCCGAGCGCAATCCTTGCTGGAAGCCATCTTGTGGCACGGAGGTGAGGCACAGTCAGCCCGCGATACGGTTGTCACCATGCCCAAACCCGACCGTAATGCCTTGATCCGGTTTCTCGAAAGCCTGTGATCGGACACAAAGGATTTCACGCTCAGTTTGCCCTTGCTGCCCCAGATGCCCTTCAAACAAGGCTGCACGGCCATGCTGACAGCATCGCTATTTCCGGTGAGGGGAAACCGTAGCCATCATCTGACGGCGCGAAAGGTCAACTGGGTGAAGTTTTCCGATTGCAAGATGTCTGCGGCATTGGCCCCGGCCTCGAGGGTTTCGTTTTCACATCAGGCACTGGGATCGTTGGCGAACTCTCATCCAACCCTCTCGGTTCCGCCTATTTGGACTGCCAATGGGGCAATCACCTGATCCCAATTCAAACACCCGCAAAAACTCGGCAAATCCCGCCACATAGATTACACTTGGAAGAATCAAACTGCTGCCGTATTGGCGGGCGCTAAATACGCACTCAAAAGTTAAGGACTGACCTGATTGAAACAGACGCCCGACGCACCGCATTCCATTTACGGGGTTGAGAAATGGGGCAGAGGCCTTATCGAGGTGACGGAGCAGGGAGAAATCGGTCTGCGCAATCCTCTGGTTCCTGAGGCGGCGGCGATCAGCCTGCCCGGTATCCTCAGCGATCTGGATGACCGGGGCATCAAGGCGCCGATGGTCTTGCGCGTTACGTCTTATCTAGAGCATGAAATCGCCCATCTGAACGAAAGCTTCCGCGATGCCATCACGCGCGTCGGCTACAAGGGCTCTTATCGCGGTGTCTTCCCGATCAAGGTGAACCAGCAGGCGCAGGTGGTCGATCGGATCGTCGAGTTCGGTAAGAAATACAACTACGGCCTTGAGGCCGGATCCAAGCCCGAACTGGTCGTGGCGTTGGCCCACCGGCTGGCCCCCGAAGCCTTGATCGTGTGCAACGGCGTCAAGGACGCAGAATTCATCCAGCTGGCCATCCTCAGCCGCAAAATCGGTTTCAACACCGTTATCGTTCTGGAAAGCCCGAAAGAAGCCGAAACAGTTATCGAAGTCTACAATGAGCTCGGCATCGAGCCCCTGATCGGCGTGCGGGTAAAACTGACCAACCAGATCAGCGGTAAATGGGAGGAAAGCTCGGGCGACCGCTCGGCCTTTGGCATGAATACCGATCAACTGGTGGCCACCGTCGACAAGTTGAAAGCGGCGGGCCTGTTACACTGCCTGAAGCTGCAGCATTCACATCTTGGCTCTCAGGTGCAGGACGTCAACGACGTCCGCCGCGCCGTTGGTGAGGCTTGTCGCTATTACACTGAACTGACGCGTGAGGGCGTGCCTCTGACCCATCTAGACCTCGGCGGCGGTATGGGCGTGGACTATACCGGCGAGAAGAAAGCGGCTGAGAATTCGATTAACTACACGGTCGAGGAATACTGCGCCAATGTCGTCGAAACCGTCGCTTATGCGATGGATGAGGCCGAAGTCAACCATCCCACACTGGTCACAGAAAGCGGCCGTGCGGTGGTGGCGACATCCTCGATGCTGGTCTTCAACGTGTTGGAAAGCACGCTTTACGACGCACCAAACGGCCCCGAGGTCGAACCCGAAGATCACCATCTGGTTTCGGACCTCGCCGCCGTGCATGGCTATCTCAGCAGCGACCGCCTGCAGGAATGCTGGAACGACGCTACTTTCTATCGTAACGAACTGCGTGCACTGTTCCGCCGAGGCTACGTTGACCTGCGTCAGATGGCCCGGGCCGAGCGTATCTATCTGTCGCTGATGGCCCGCCTCAAAGCACTGGCGGCGAATGAGGATCTGGAAACCGATGTAGACGACCAGTTTGAGAAAGTGGCCGATATCTATCACTGCAACTTCTCGCTGTTCCAATCCCTGCCCGATGTCTGGGCCATCGATCAGCTGCACCCGATTGTACCGTTGCAAAACCTGAACCAGATGCCGGACCGCCGCGCCGTGCTGTCAGACATCACCTGCGACAGCGACGGTAGGATCGACCGGTTTATTCTAGCCGACGGCGTCTCGCCCAGCCTGCCGGTGCACTCTTTGCCTGAGCACGAAGAATACTTGATGGGTGTCTTCTTTGTCGGCGCCTATCAGGAAACACTGGGCGATCTGCACAACCTGTTCGGTGATACGAACGTGGTCACGATCGACTTGCGCCCCGATGGCGGCTTCGACCTGCTGCACGAGCAGGAGGGTGACACAATTTCCGAAGTCATGTCCTATGTCGAGTTCGACCCGCAGGATTGCGTCGCCGCCTTCCGCAAAATGGTGGACGAGGCGATCTCGACAGGTACTCTGATGGCTAAGGATCGCAAAACCCTGATGAGCGCCTATCGCGACTCGATCAACGGCTACACCTATTACGAATAACCCCAGAGAGGAGATTACCCCCATGGGAACTTTGAGTGGCAAAACACTGGTTGTCGGCGCGGGCGGCGTATCCCACGCCGCCGTGCACAAGATGGCGATGAATTCGGACATCTTCACCGAAATCACTCTGGCCAGCCGGACCAAATCGAAATGCGACGCCATCGCCAAAGCGGTGAAAGAACGCGTGGGCATTGATATCGCAACGGCAGAACTGGACGCCTACAAGGTCGAAGACACGGTCAAGCTGATCAAGGAAACCGGCGCTGAAATCCTCGTGAACCTCGCCCTGCCCTATCAGGATCTGGTTTTGATGGATGCGTGCCTTGAGGCCGGCATCCACTATCTCGACACCGCGAATTATGAGCCCGAGGATGAGGCCAAGTTCGAATACCACTGGCAATGGGCCTATCAGGAGCGGTTCAAAGAGGCGGGCCTGACTGCCATCCTCGGCTCGGGCTTCGATCCGGGCGTGACATCCGTCTTCGCCAAATGGCTGAAGAAGCACAAGCTGGACACCATCCGCCAGATCGACGTGCTGGACGCCAACGGCGGCTCGAACGATCAGGAATTCGCCACCAACTTCAATCCCGAAATCAACCTGCGCGAAGTGCTGGCCGAAGTGCGCCACTGGGAAAACGGTGCATGGCACCATAGCCCGGCACTGACCAACAAGGTCGAATACGACTTCCCTGCCATCGGCCGGAAAAACATGTACCAAATGTATCATGAGGAACTGGAGTCGCTTTCCACCCACTTCCCCGAGATTGAGCGTGCCCGTTTCTGGATGACCTTTGGCGACGCCTATATCAAACACGCGACGGTACTTCAGAACGTAGGCATGACCCGCATCGACCCGGTGATGCATGACGGCAAGGAAATCATCCCGATCCAGTTCCTGAAAACCTTGCTGCCCGACCCCGGCGATCTGGGCGCGGAAACCAAGGGCAAGGCCTGCATCGGCGACATCGCCACTGGTCAGGCCAAGGACGGATCGGGTGAAAAGACCTATTACATCTACAACATCTGTGACCACGAAGAGTGCTATGCCGAAGTCGGCAGCCAGGCCGTCAGCTACACCACCGGCGTTCCCGCCATGATCGGCGCTGCGCAGGTGCTGAAAGGCAACTGGCGCGAACCGGGCGTCTGGAACATGGAACAGCTGGACCCGGACGACTTTATGGACATGCTGAATGAGCATGGCCTGCCATGGCAGGTCCACGAACTCGACGGCCCGGTCGAATTTTGATCCACACAGCTTCATCTGGCTAAAAATATCCCGGGGGGTCCGGGGGGCAGAGCCCCCCGGCCTCTCCACAATCGGAGACGCCGGACATGTCCGACATGATGACCACCCAAGCCGGTGATGCCGGAGCCTTCCGCAATTTCGACCTCAACCGCGTGCCCACCCCGTGTTTCGTGGTCGATGAAAAGGCCGTCGAACGCAACCTTACGATCCTTGCTGACATCGGCACCCGATCCGGCGCGCATGTGCTGAGCGCGCTCAAGGCGTTTTCGATGTTCGCACTGGCCCCTCTGGTGCGCCAGCACCTCGGCGGCACCTGCGCCAGCGGCATCTATGAGGCCCGGTTAGGCCGTGAAGAATATGGCGGCGAAGTCGCAACTTTCTGTGCCGGATACAAGGACGCTGACATAGACGAAATCCTTTCGCTGTCCGACCACATCATCTTCAACTCTCCGGCGCAGAAAGACCGCTTCCTCTCCAAGGCCCAATCCGCCAATGTTCAGGTGGGTCTGCGCATCAACCCGGAACATTCCGAGGGTGAGATACCGAAATACGATCCCTGCGCGCCTTGCTCGCGTCTGGGTACGCCAGCCAGCCAATTGACCGCCGAGACTCTGACCGGAGTCGACGGGTTGCACATGCACACGCTCTGCGAACAGGGGTTCGAGCCGCTGCAACGCACCTGGGAAGCGGTCGAGCCAAAACTTAGGCCATTCCTCGGCCAGCTCAAATGGCTGAACTTCGGCGGCGGCCACCACATCACCCGCGATGACTATGACCGCGACGGGCTGGTGGCGTTCATCAAAACCATCCGCGAAAAATACGGTATCACCGTCTATCTCGAACCCGGCGAGGCGGTGGCTCTGGACGCGGGCATTCTGGTCGGCGAAATCCTCGACCTGCCGACCAATGGTATAGATCTGGCCATTACCGATATCTCAGCCACCTGCCACATGCCCGATGTGATCGAGGCCCCTTATCGCCCCGCCCTGATGAACGAGGCCGAGGCAGGTCATACCTACCGCCTCGGCGGGCCGTCCTGTCTGGCGGGGGACGTGATCGGCGACTACACATGGGACAAACCGCTGGAGATCGGGCAGCGCTTTGCCTTCCTCGATCAGGCTCATTACTCGATGGTCAAGACCAACACCTTCAACGGGGTTCCGCTACCCACCATCGCGTTGTGGAACAGCGAAACGGACGAGCTGAAAGTCATCAAACAGTTCGGCTATGAAGACTTTAAGGACCGACTCTCATGAGCATTTTCCTAAACAGCGAACTGACAGCCTTCGAGCGCACCGAGAACGCTCGTTTCCGCGTGATCCCCGTACCGCTAGAACGCACGGTTTCCTACGGCTCGGGCACCGCAAAAGGACCCGAAGCCATCATCGAGGCCAGCAACGAATTGGAACGGATCATCGGCCACGCCGAGCCCTGCGTCGAAGGCATCCACACCGAAGCGCCACTGGATTGTGACGCCGCACTTCCCGAAATCATGGAACGTCTTGCCCAGCGCACCGAAACGGCTGTGCGGGCAGGCAAGGTGCCGGTTGTCTTGGGCGGTGAACACTCGCTCAGCTACGGTTCAGTGATGGGCGTGGCCCGCGCCCTGAACCAGCCTATCGGTATTGTCCAGATCGACGCCCATGCCGATCTGCGTAACGCATACCAAGGTGAGAAACACAGCCACGCCTCGGTCATGCACCTGCTGGCCGAAGAGGGCATTCGCCTGGCCCAGTTCGGCGTTCGCGCCTTTTCCACCGAAGAAGCGCAAAGCCGCTTAAAGAACCACGTCTTCCATGTGGATGCAGAAGAACTGGTTACCGGCAATATCCACGCCGTGGACCTGCCCGAGGATTTCCCCGAGCTGGTTTACGTCAGTTTCGATGTCGACGGTCTGGACCCGTCACAGATGCCTGCAACCGGTACACCAGTTCCGGGCGGGCTGGGCTATTATCAGGCACTGCGATTGATCGAACACGCCCTCAAGGGTCGAAAATGCGTGGGCTTCGATGTCGTTGAACTGGCCCCTGACGGCAATGCCGCCTGGGATTTTACCGCGGCTCAGATCGTCTATCGCTTGATGGCGGCCTGTTAGCCCTCGGATGTTTCGTTCAGTTCCATGTGCCCCTCGCCCTTGTTCAGGACTCGGCGCAACATAGGCTCAAAGAACTCCAGCGGTTTTGTCGGGTAATCCGGGTCGAACGCCTTCTGGTCGTATTCATGACAGAAATAGCGGCAGTCCTCCCAATAGGGGCTATCGCGATATTTTTCGCGCGCGTTCCGATCGCCGCCAAGGTGATGGTTGTAATAGTAGCCCTGAAACACACAGTGATGCTTGAGAATCCAATGGGTTTTCTCGCTGACATAGGGTTTCATCATCGCGGCTGACAACTCACCGTGATTGTAGGGCGACAGGATATCGCCGGTGTCGTGGATCAGGGCGGCGACCACCAACTCCTCGTCCGCGCCATCCTCATAGGCCCGCGACGCGGCCTGCAGGCTGTGCTGATAACGGTTTACAGGATAGGGCGTCCACTCTTCGTCCAGCGAGCGGACCGCATCCAGAATCCTGTCTGGAAGAGCGGCGTTATAAGTTTCTTCATATTCCATGACGGCGTCCCAGTCGGCCTTGGTGGCCTCTTCAAAACTGGTCCAGGTTGGTTTGTGGCTTTTATCCAGCATCGCACATTCCTTAGGCTCAGGTGTTGAGTGCAGATTAGCGCAATGCCTCTGGTTAAAAAAATGAATTGATTTTATCAGAACGATGAAAAAATACTTTCATTATGCAACTCAAGGCGCTCGAAACATTTCTCTGCGTGGCCGAGACCGGAGGCTTCCATGCCGCTGCGCGCAAGTTGAACGTAACCCAGACAGCCGTCAGCGCACGAATTCGACTGATTGAGGAAGAAACTGGCAAACCGCTTTTCACACGTGGTGCCGGAGGCACTGGCCTGACTGATTTCGGGCGACAGTTTCGCCCCTACGCCGAACAAATGCTGTCATTGTGGTCCTTCGCAGCTCGCGACTTGCCGATGCAGACACAAAATCGGGTCGCCTTGCGTTTGGGCGCACAGTTAAGCATCTGGGATCCGTTGCTGGTCGATCTAGCCATTCAGTTTGAAGAGCGTTTGGGTCAGCTTCTGCTGACGTTGAACTTTGACCATGATTTGAACATGGTCGATGCAGTTGCCACCCATGTTCTGGATGCCGCACTCACTCATGAACACCCCAAAGATCCGCGTGTGCAGTCGCACGAATTGAGTGCAGAACGTTTGATACTCGTTGAAACCCCGACCGCGGATGATCCGGTCTTCGTCAATCTGGAATTGGGAGAGCTCTATCAAGACCACGTGCGCACAACCGCGCGGCAGGCAAGGGGACAAACGGTGTTTCTGGGCAATTGCCTGATGGCATTGCGCTATCTCCTGCAAAGGGGCGGGACCGGATATTTTCCGGAATTTGTCATTCGCGACCACCTGTCCAATGGCGATCTGATCCCGGTAGTTGGCGCAATAGACCTGATGTTGCCTTTGTATCTGGTGACCCGCAAGGGCACTGCCACTTCCAGCGATATTCTGACGTGCCTGACCGATCTGAGGGAGCCGTACTAGGCTTGTGGAACCCCGTCGGTCGTGCCTCGGTATCGTCTGCGTACCAAAGGTCGCCCAGCGATCAACAGGAATAGCCCTGAAATAAGAATGCCGATAATTGCAGGCAGGTACAGCAGCATCCACAGCTTTGGCTCGGCGATAACAACCGGAGAGACAAACCCTCTCACACCTTCGAGAAGGATCAAAATCGTAAACGCACCCAAAATCTGTGGCCACAAGCCAAAACGAGAAAAACCGCCCAGCATCAGGGTCGAATATCCGGCCAAAGCCACTGCTATGCAGATCGCAACCCAGGAAAAACGTTGGTGCAGCTCGTCGATCAGTTCTCCTTCGGGAAAGCCTTCGGCGGCAATGATGGTCTCTCGATCCCGTAGCAACTCGACCGTGGGGATAGCCTCAAGGCTGCGCTCGGCCGTCTTATTCGTGTTTGCCAGTGCAGAAATGTCATAGGAGGCATCGGCGAACAGGGTTGAAGACAGCGTTCTGCCTTGCTGATTTAAACGCAACGCAACCCCGTCCAACATCACTAGGTGAATGCCGGACTCATTGTTCACCAGATATGCTGTCGTCGACGAGTAACTGACCGGATTGAGAGCATCCCGGCGGTCTGACACGAAGACCTCTGACAGCGTACCGTCTAGGTCAATCTTGCCGATATAAACCGTGACCCCCTTAGCTGGGTGCAGGAACTCTCCCTCATTCAGCAACTGTGCGGTAACATCTCCGGCCACCTCGGCCTGACGTTGTTCAAGTTGTTCAACCGAAGCGGGGCGTAAAAACACGCTGATGACGGCCATCATCAGTCCAGCGATCACACCAAACAAGACGACCCCGCGCGCCAGCCGCCACGGGCTGGAACCGGTGGCCAGCATAACCGGCAATTCGCTTTCACGGCTCAGGCGATTGGTGGCATAAACAGCTGCAGCGAACACGGCCATCGGCATCACGGTCCGGATCAACGTCGGCAAGGTAAGCGCGGTGAACTCCAAAAACACTATGGCTGACTGCCCGCCGCTGATAACACGGTCAAAAAGACTGACTGAGCGGGTGATCCAAAACACTCCGACCAGAACCAGAGTGAAAAAGCCGAACAGAATCAACAACTGCCGCAGGAAATATCCATCAAAGCGCGACATGTACCCTCATCCGACCGTTTGCAGTTCGCGTGGACAATAGGTCAATCGAACGGCAGAGGAAACCACATTACAGGCTAATCAGCCAATTGCAGCGCTACGCGTCATCCATGTGTGAGAGAAATGGCAGGGGCAGCAGGGTTCGAACCCGCGACCTACGGTTTTGGAGTTCGTTGGTCTTTAATATCCAGAGATGTCCACATATATCTATCCTTATGGAATTGCAGAGTTTAGGCATATAGGTATATTCAGAGGTATCGCTGTCAAACGCACAAAATGCACAAAAAACGCACAAAAAATGAAACTCCGACTGAACGAAAGCAAAGCGGAAGGCCTAAAACCCAAAGACAAGGGCTACGAGGTCCGCGACGAGATTGTCCGTGGACTAGTGCTGCGAGTAGGCAAGCGCGGCCAGAAGGTATGGGAAGTTGTCTTACCGCGTGGCAAGCGCCGTGAGCGCGAGCGGCTGGGAACCTTCCCAGATATCAGCGTCAAACAGGCACGAAAGCTAGCTGAGGAAGCGAAAGAGCAGGCTCACACCATGCGCACGGGCAACAGCGCGAAGACAGTCTCTGACCTTTTCGACGCCTACAAAGCTGCGCGCGAGGGTGAATTGCGAACTTGGCACGATATCCAATCTGTTTGGGATGTCTGGGCGAAGGATCGCATTGGCCACGTCAGGGCTACGGACCTTAACTTTTATCATGGTCAGGACCTGAGAACTCACGTCAGTAAAAAGTCGTCACCCGTTCGGGCAGGTGCCGTTGTTAGCTACCTGCGTCCTTTCCTTGCGTGGTGTGCGGAAGAACAGATGATAAAGAACAATCCTTGGGAAAAGCTCAAGGTCGGCGCAAAGGCAGGAAACAGGGATCGGGTGCTGTCTACTGACGAATGGGCGGCGATTTATTCAGCCGCTTGCGAAATGCCTTACCCTTTCGGGCCATTTACCCAGGCATTGATGCTGAGCGCTCAACGGATCAGCAACGTGGCTCAGATGCGCTACGACGAGATACAGGGCGATGTCTGGGTGATCCCAAAAGAAAAGGTGAAAGCCACGCGCACAGCCAGTGCCAAGGCGCACGAGGTTCCCTTGTCGTCAGCATTGGCTGAGCTGATTGCCGGTGTGAAAAAGCGTGGTGATTTTGTTTTTACCACCACGGGCGAAAAACCAATCACACCAGGATCGAAGCTGAAAGCCAAGTTGCAGAAGTTGTCCCAAACGTCTGACTGGCGGTTTCACGATATCCGACGCACCGCCGCAACACTCATGACAACTGGCAACGAGGTAGGGAAAGCAAATCGGTTCATCGTTGAGCGCGTTTTAGGCCACGCGGATAGCAGCGTGACGGCAATCTATGACCGCGCGACATACCGGGGCGAAAAGCGTGAGGCTTTAGAAGTGTTGGCGGCGACCGTCACAAGCACAAACCTAGGCGGCGTAGGCCCAAAACGAAATGTAGTGAGTATCTCGAAATGATTATTAAGGCGGATACTGGCACTAATGAAGCGCTAGTTGAGGTCTGCGCTTACCACTTGGGCCAGCATTTCGTTGACGAATATAATTGGCATCTTTCCCTTGGTTGGTTCCTTGATGTTGAACTCGTTCAGGCGACGGACAAAGCTGGGCAGTCAAAGGCACTACAGGAAATTCAGAATTCGCTTTCAATTGCTCTCAGGCAGATGAACGCCCTGCACCCCAGCGTTAAACGCGCGATGGAGTGGCAAGTTTCGAAAAACCTCACAAATGATATGCCATCCACCAAGTTTAAGACGTTCACTCAACTTGATGGTGAATGGGTGCCATTCAAGTCATATGACAACTTGGAAATCCTTGTGAGGACCGCACTATCATCCTTTCTGGGTTTGCCAGCGGATACCCCGGGATTGGAGTTCAAGTTGGTTCGGTCAAAAGACTCTGCGCTTTCTGCCGCTAATGTCGCTCTGTCCGGTGAAAGCATCAAAAACATAACATACCGCCAAAGAGACGGCGAAACTTGGCAAAAGGCCCTGACGGTAAAAAGGTGCCGTGATTTCTGGCGAATAGCCAAGGGGGTCGAAGCGCCTAAGACCTCATCGGGGCCATTTAGCGAATTTCTGGGGGATATTGTCGATGCGCTGGGGCGTCGGGACAGATGGACCAGCATACCGGCGGTCATGCGCGCTTGGGTCAAATGTGCGGATAGTGATGAGCTCTTTCTCTGACTTCGTCAGAGTTCACATCTAAGCCTCCTAATTTGTGTTTAGCTGTTAATGTAATAGCCCGAAATATCTTCAAATTGCTCTGTATTCACGTCGCGCCTTGGCAAACGCCAAACAGCGGCCACAGCCTCACGGAGGTCGAGATGAATACAGTTCCTTCGCTCTCAGAGCAGCCGTTTCAACCAGACGAGTATTACTCACCGGATGATGTTTCGGAGGCGCGCGTCGCCGCAAAGCAGACGTTGGCAAAATGGCGTCATGAGAAAAAAGGTCCCGCATATATCAAATCCGGTAGCCGCGTTCTCTACAGCGGCAAAGACCTGATTGACTGGCTGAAAGCTCAACGTGTTGAGCCGACCGCTGCCTAAAAGAAACCCCCACCCGAGGCACGGGCGGAGGCAAATTCTTTTAGGTGGTACTGAAAGTATAGCCGAGCGTCCGATGCCTTTCAACAAAAGAAAGGTAATATCGAATGATTATCGGGAATAACCGAACAACGAGTATAGAGCACCCACCCGGAAACGCACTGCGCGTGTATCGCTGGGCAGACCTACCAAACCTGACAACCCCAGCGTTGTACCGGGTCACTGATCCGGGTCAGGAACCGCGCAAAATCTACGCATCCAAGCATAAGCGCCAAGTCCTTGAGGGGCTGATGCGGTCGCCACTCTACGCGGCCAGCTACTGCCGCCTGTCGGATCAGGTGCTGCCCCTGCGCCGCGATGACGGCGTGAACATTGAATGCAAGATGTATCGCGGAGACGCAGAAACCGGACGCCAGAAATACGGTATCTATGTTCTGGTTTCGCAGGTCGAGTTGATCTCAGAGCGCGAGGTGGCGGCATGAGAACCGTTGACCTGCAAGTATCTACCCTTCGTCGCAAACACGGTCTTTCAGAGGCCGCTGCGCGCATTGTTGCAGCCCTGTATTACGGGGAGCGCCGGTCATGAGTATCGCTATTAAGAAAAACAAAGCGGAGGAAATCCGCGTGTCCCGTGAAGAATACATGGGACATGACCTGGTGACGGTCAGGGTATGGTTCAAAGCCGAGACCGGAATCATGCACCCAACCAAAAAGGGGGTGGCGTTCAGCGCTGCCCTTCTCCCTGACATTCAGCAAGCATTGACTGAGGTCGCTCAGGAAGGGGGTGAGCGATGACTGCTCTGGTCCAAAGCCCCAAGCCCCAAGTCCCTGCGGAAGAGATTGCGCGCCTTCACGGGGCCGGTTTCAACCTTTTGCCACTTGGCGGTGGATCGGACGCAAAGGCCCCTCTGTGTAGCCTGCAAGATACTCACAGATACCCTCTAAAGCGCGTACTTGGACCGATGTACGGCAAAGGCAGCGCGTGTTACGGGGTTCGGCTTTCAGGGTTGGTCGTCATTGATTGTGACGACGACGGTACCGGATTAGTCAACGAGATGGAGGCTCGTTTTGGGGCCTCTCCAGTGCAGGTTTCCACTCCACGTGGCGTGCATCTGTACTACAAGGACGATGGCGGTCAGGCACCTAACCTGCGCGCTCAAGGCTTCCCTGTTGATGTGAAACGCGGTGCCAGCAGCTATGTTGTAGGCCCTCACTCAATCCGGCCTGATGGCGGTGTATATCACCCTGTCCAGGGTATTCTGGGTGCCGACGATTTGCCCGCCATTTCACTACAAACCGACACGGTTCAGGCTAGTACCGGTGCAATTTCTAAGGGCAGTCGCAACCGAGAACTCAGCCTTACCGCAATCGGAATGGTGGAGGCGGTCGAAACGCCTGAAGAGTTGTTTTGCAACCTCGCCTTCATCCGTGATGACGAATGCGAAGATCCCGACACGTTACCCGATTCCGAACTCCGCAAAATCGCCGATTGGGCATGGGCAAAGAGATTGGAGGGCAAAGTGTACCGCGACCGCAATAGTGAATTTCGCATTAACCGCGCCGCGCTGGACAAGCTGTCAGAGTATAACAATGCATCCGATGCAATCGCACTGCTAGTGACCCTTCAGGCCAACCACGGCCATATCATTGGCAAGACGTTTGCTCTGGACCACGCAGGAATGGCGAAGGCAGGTCACACCAGCTTGGGTCGCCGCCGATTTTCAGACGCCATCAAGTCGCTTCGTCATGCGGGCCTTCTTGGTGTCGCCAAGGAGTACTCAGTTGGACGCAGCCATCGGACCTACCGGCTTCTGCGGATAACACCTGAAATGCCCAACGTGCATTCACTGCACTCTGCTCAAGAGGTCTCCTAATGCAGGGGGAAGGGGTTTCTAAATTACATATGTTGACCGGAAGCGGTCAAAAGGGGCTTTGCGCCCAAAAATTACCAACAATCCAACAAGCGAGGCATGAGCAATGACGGACGATACCGACCGCAAAAGCGGAACCAATACGGAAGAAAGAAACCCGGATGGAACTTTTGCAACCGGCAACTCCGGCAAACCCAGAGGAACCCGTCACAGGGTCACACGGGCGGTTGAGGAATTGCTTGAGGGCCAGTCTGAGGCAATCACACAGAAAGCAGTCAAAATGGCACTTGAGGGCGACAGCACGGCTCTGAGGCTGTGTCTGGAGCGAATAGCGCCCACCCGAAAGGACGCTCCTATCAGCTTTGAGCTTCCGCCAATCAGTACTGCCGGAGAGGCCTCAAAAGCCTCGCAGGCGGTTCTGATGGCGGTTTCTGAGGGAGAAATCACTCCGCTGGAGGGCGCAACCGTCATGGCACTGGTGGAGCAGTTCAGACGGGTTCTGGAAACAACCGAACTGGAACGCCGGATCACAGCATTAGAGGCAGCAAAATGAGTGGACTAATCAAACGCGTCACAAAACTTGAAACGCGCACGTCAGCCGAACCTCGGCAATACACCGTGTATCGCACAATCGTCAGCAGATGCGCTGATGGAAGCCTTAAGGAACGGCTCTCGACTATTCGCGGGTTTGGTAAACTGCTTCGCCGCAGCTCTGCTGAAACGAAAGACGAGTTCTTGGCCCGTGCCGAGCAGGAATTGAAGGAGCAAGACAAATGAGTCTGAAATCACGAGTTGAAAAAATCGAAGGTAAATCCGGGGAAAAACGAGGCATCGAGCTGAGTGCAGCCTACGTGTGCGAACTGCAATCAGTTGATGAAGAAACCAAAGAAGGCGGCGAGCCTCGGCTGGCTTACATCATGAAAGGCCCCAAAGCAGGTAGCCAACTATCAAGAAACGAAGATGAAACACAGGAGGAATTCAAGGCCCGTGTTGAGCGCGTCGTGGAGGGTTTGGAATGAGCATTAGAAACAGAATAGGAAAGCTGGAGAAGGTGTCATTCAGCGGGGAACCCGATTGGTGTCCGCAGTTTGAAACAGATGCATCAGGGTCCCTCGTAGCTGGCAGCTTCCCGGAAGTTGGAATGATGCGGCTAGTTCGCAAAGAGGGTGAGGAAGAGGCGGATTTTCGCAATCGTATCCATCTGGAGACTTCCAAGAAAACTGCTGGCATGCCCGACGTAGTTTACCGAAGACTCACGACAGTAACCTTGGAAGGATGCTTAAGAGCGCTGGAGATTGAAATTGCAAACCACTATCCGAACCTGCTGGCTGAGTTAAAAGTAAAGGGAGACCTAAACGCCGAATAAAAACAACCCGGTTGCAGAAGATGGAAGCCATGCTTTGTTGGAACCGAGTAACCCCCTCATAACGCGCCGCCACCAATTTGTTGCTTTGCCTAATGTTTGAATTGTGGCTGGTTCATTAAACGAACGCGAAAAAACCACCGAGTTCGCCACAGATAAATTTGGGATGTCTAGAAACTCGTGGGGCGGCACGTCGAACTAATTACCCCCTCAAATCCAGTAGGAAAAACCAGAACGTTCTAAAATCAAAACACGCCGCCCTCATTGGCAGAATGACATTGTGGCAAGATTGTGTCCACGTTCCGATTTGAAATTAACTGTTTCCAATTTGGAAACAAACTGTTTCAATAGGTTCCGCATAGTTAAGGGTTTTCCCCAATGCCGGTCAATCGGTCTCGCTGGCATAATTAAATCAAGGGAACGAAGCTACCACTTTGCACGCCCCCAAGATTGAGGGGCTGGCGATATACCCCCTCGGCCAGCCCCTCGCTCCACCCATCACCTCAAAGCGGATGTGATAGGTAGCTCCGATTGTCAGCGTCAGCGTGGTCTAAATGCATCCTGTTAACCAACTTGGGTACACTCGCTATTTTCGGGGAGTCGAGAACAAGCAAAAATGGAATCCAACGACCACCTTCAATCCTGCTCAGGCCATTCCGGCGGCTTTCCAGGTGCTGGCACATCGTGACGTTCCAGCCATTCCTTGATTGCTGCCCAGTGGTCCTGCGGCTTGGCAGTGTACCTACGGGAATGCAGGTCAGACATTGTTCGTTGCAGTTGCGGATACCACTGGATCTTGAGCTTAAGGCCGTGGACCTTTGCCCAGACACGCAATGCGCTTTCCCAATCGGTAATAGGGCGCGTTTCAAGCTCTTTGTGGAGGTCAAACGGAATTCGGTTGGGCCATGTCGTCATGCCCCGGATATGAGGCAGCTATAGGTAAGCGGCAAGCAGTATCGCGCGTGTTACCCAGCTTTCGCGTAAGCTGTCAGTTCGACTTCTTCCGTATCAAATACTTCGTACTGCCAATACTGTCTGGACAGTCGCCACCACCTTGCCACTAGCAAACCGTCTACAAAACCCCGAACATGACATCTTTGGTGGCGCGAGTGGGTTGGGTGCGGAAACGTATCGCCAACCATCAGTTTATGTTCCATCTCGGTCCTCCTTTTTGCGGGCTTCCCCGAAGACCCACAAACCCAGTATAACATAAACGCCGTCTAAACCCGGCAAGCGCTCCTATTTTTATACACCTTTCGGCACAGTTTTCCTTCTAGAATTGGGATCAGTTCCTAGCCAAAAGCATCGCAAGAGCCAAAGCGACATCACCAATTACCCAAAATGTTATAGCCAATCCAGTACCGTCCACGGCAACCAATTTAATGGGTCCAGAACCTAAGATTCAAAAAAACCCAATTACTTCAAACGGAAGAATGATCCATTAAATTGCTTTGTTCTGTGCGGGATATTCAATCATCGCACTTAATCGCACTTAGCTGCGCCAGAATTGCACTTGATTTTAACCGGCCCTTTCTTTGGTGGACCGCTAATCTCGTTGACCCCTTCATTGATTTTCTTCTCACTATCGGAGTTAATGAAATACAGTATAAGTGCAATAAGCCCAACCGGCACAGCCACGAGCAGGTGGATGTTGGCTTCTGTCGTCAGTCTTGGATCACTTATGTAGAGATCCTTATATATCTCTTCCATCTCTGCACTGAAGTCATCAAACCCTGAGACTGAGCAGCCTTGCTGCGCGGCGGCGGGGCGGATAAAAAACGTTGCGTTCGCCACGAACGCCGCACACATTGAAATGAATTGACGCCGGTTGGCTGGCAGCAATTTCGAACCGCTTTTAGTCATTTGAGAATACCCCACCTTTAAGTTATTGAAACAAGATTACCATTGAGGCGAGTAGTGGGGGTAATTCTGAGCGGCACCTTCTCCACATACAAATTGGTCGTGACTTTTGCTGCTTTCACAGCATCCTCAATGGAAAACCCCGAAATTCTTGAATATCCTCTCCTTGATGCAAGTCGGGATATTTCACCAACTCCCATTGGGGAGCCTCTGGAGGCATTTTCTTTCAAAACATCGAAGCACAAATCTGGGTATTGTTGGTATGATTTCATGACCGCGTAATATCCAGTATCTGCATCGCTTCTAGAGACTTGAAAAAAACCAAAATTCGTCTTTGCGCGAATAGAGGAGTCACTAGAAAGTACAGAAATCCTCGTCGCAAACATCTCTGCCGAAAACAAACAAGTTGGGGACCAATAAAATTCCAGATTGTCCGCCGAACTAACCCCAGACGTTGCTGGCAAAATAAACACACCAGTATATTCGAGTGTTGCGCGAGAAAGAGTTTCATCCGCTACATTCTGCGAGACCAAGGGTCTGTCGGTTTTCGACGAACAAGCGGAAATGGTTTGCGTGGCCAGTATACCAACTGACGATAACAGAATACGATTCATTTCAAAATTCACTTCAATAGACTACGGGCAAAAATTGGGGTCTTGTGAAACAAGCTGGTTTAGCAATGCAATCTCTTCCACTGTGAAATCCCCGAGCTGTTGGGATAAATCTCTGGAATCGTCACCCCTCGTTTCACTATTGTCACCTGTGATTTCATTGAGAGTGTTTTGGGAATTTGGTCGAGCAGTGGGGCCAGGGCGACTGTATCCAGGAAGATTCCCGCTAGTTGATCCAGGTTCCGGTCCCCCCCAACTTACGGAGTAATTTCCATTGCGGTCGATTGTACCGGAGAAAGATCCTGAATACTGTTCAGTTACACTAGTCACCCCTCCAACTGGATCAGCGGTGTTGTAGGTGTCTGTACCCGAGAATGACCCAGATATATTACCATTTGCTGATATTCTCCCACTAACTGAGCCGGAGTCTACCTCGTCTGGAAATCCTGGCACAGAATTCACCTCGGTCCAGCCCCCCGAGATACGTCCAGATTGACTGATAGATACAGAGCCGCCCGGAATGTCGAAGCTTTGCGCTTCTGAAGCTGACGTGGTGAGAATGAATGCGACCAAAGCAGAAAGCGGGACATGTCGAAATATTCGGAAAAACAAATTGCACCCCCTGACAAATAAAATTTACGATAAATGTAATCACAGATTTTATAACACAATTTCTAAGAAAATCAAAAAAGTACTACTCGTTGCTTTTTTGGGTGGCGCGAAATTCTAGCTGTCACCGCCAACCCCCTGCTCAATCGTTCAACTATTTGGCCCCGGTCGCGGCGCTATTTTTTTACCTACAATACCTAGCCCGTTTAAGCCGTGACTTGGCCGCTGGCGTCTCTAAGTGCCTGTATCGACCCCCGGAGTACTTCTTGCAATCTAAAGCGTGTCCTGCGGCGATTACAGCGGCACTGAGGTTTTCACCATCTGCGTAACAAGTGCCGATATAGCGGTCTCCGTTCATCTCGCCTGTTAGTTCGCACCTTATGGACTTACCGCGCAGATAGTTAACCATCCAACGTCTTCCGCTCTGGCCAGCTAATGTGTCCATCTCAGGCGCATCAACGCCTTGGAACCGGACCGGAGTGCCATCAACAACAATGGTGTCAGCGTCTCGGACGTGAAGGGAACCAGCGGTAGCGGTAGTGGCGAAGAAAACGGCTAAGGCAACAAGAAGATACTTCATCAATCAGGGGATCTCTAAAATGGACTCTTTATTGAGGTATGCAGCTATACACTCGATAGCAACCCGTGTGTGCTGAATGAGTATTCTTCCTTTTTCCCAATGATAACGTGGTCATGGATAAGAATGCCCATGGTGCTGCAAGCATCAAGAATTCGTTCAGTCATAAGTATGTCCGATTTGCTGGGCGTTGGGTCACCTGATGGGTGATTGTGGACGAGGATCAGCGAACTAGCGTTCAATTCCAAAGCGCGTTTCACAACCTCGCGCGGATAAACAGGTACGTGGTCAACTGTGCCCCTCGCCTGTTCCTCATCTGCAATCAGAACATTCTTTCGGTCCAGATAAAGAACGCGAAACTGTTCCACCTCACGATGCGCCATTGCCGTTCGGCAGTAAGTGACTAAGGCTTCCCAGGACGACACTACATCCCGCTTCATCACCTGTGCCTGAGCCATTCTTTGTCCGAAGGCCTCAACCACTCGCAGGTGATAATAGACCCAATCATTTGCGCCTTCGACTTTGAGAATCCGATGCTTTGATGCAGCAATAACCCCGTTCAGGTCACCAAACTCTGCCAGAAGGCGCTTTGCCAGTGGTTTGACGTCAATCCTCTGGATTGCGTTGAATAGCAAAAGTTCCAACAGCTCGTATTCCGGCATCGGCTCGTGACCGCCCTTTAGAAAGCGTTGCCGCAAGCGTTCTCGGTGACCCCAATAATGGGGACGCTTAGCTCCATCGCCGCCTTTCACCATTCCGCCGCCAGCAGCGTTCTTTGGCGAGAGGCGGCTGCGGTAAACGTAAGACGGTGAGTGTGCCGGTTCGGTGATTGCGTCAGGCGGTGGGGTGCGCGCTTCCAGATCCTTTAAGCCCTGCATAGCATCCTCCGAAAAGCCGTTCAGCCCGTCGATTTTAACCAACTTTCCGAACTTCTTCGGATCTCCGGCTATAACGTCTTTCAATCGTCCCAATAACTGACTTTTCATCTACGAGCCCATCTGCGCCACAACATGTCTAGAATGCTCAAATGTTGGTTAAAGGATCGTAAACGCCGTCTTGAGCCGCCCTAATTTCTCGGCAAGTGGAGGGATGTTGTTTTACCTCACCTCCTTTCGAATGTTCCGGCTCCGTTCTTGCGTTTCGTGGGGTAATATGTTACCTACAATGCCATAAATGAGGCGTTGGCAGCAGGTGCAAAATGATAGGTTTCAGCAACCTCCCACTGGACGATTCCGGGGACCCGATCCCCACGTACCCGGTTGAGCTGCAATCAAACGCCCAATTGCTGACGGCGCGCATGACGGCAGTTTTGTACGCAACCCCCAATCAGTTCATTGACGTACTTCGCGCGGATCGGGCCGCATTGGCCGATTACCTTTCCCAGCTTGACGAGGCCATTGATGCGCATGAACAGGCAAGACGGGGGCTCAATTGATCCTAGGGAAAGCCCTAGAAACAAGGACAGCATGAAATGAAATTAGGTCAATTCACAAACGCAGCGACACGCAATAACGAGCAAATCCCCGCGCCGCCTCTTGGTATTGGTCCCGCCTTGCAAGAGACATACCCCCTCCTGTTGGCTATGTCCAAGGGCTTGCTTTCCGGACAGGGCGTGGGTGCTTATCTAAATGAAGGTTTCGCCCTCATGGATCAGCGCAGGCAGGAGCGGGAACAGAAACAGCGGGCAAACGCCCATGCGCAGCGGATAAATTCGCGCCTAAGCAGCTTTCCCATGGCTGCGTCCTCGCGGACACGAGGTGTGAAACGTCCCATGCAACCCCGCACCCCAAACCAAGCCATAGGCGATGACACAATGGCCGCGCTTGGCAAGGACGTTGCTATGTCCATTGAAGGTCAGATATTGAAGGGCCTACAGGACCGGGGAATGTCGCCCCATGTTGCCGAGGCATTTGTGATGAACGCCCGTGATGAGTCGGGCTTACGCACAGATATCAACGAGCATTCCCCGTTGGTTCCGGGTTCCCGTGGTGGATATGGGCTTCTTCAGTGGACAGGATCGCGTCGTGCCGCGCTGGAGCAGTTTGCCGCACAGCGGGGGAAGCCTGTATCGGACCTTGATACACAGCTAGATTTCCTAGTTCATGAGCTTCAGGGTTCGGAAGCAGAGGCAGGACGCACCATTCTTTCGACCCGCAACCGCCCAGAAGCGGCAACCGCTATCGTAAATGATTTCTTGCGCCCTGCTGAGGAACATCGTGCGCGCCGCGTGGCGCAATATGGAGGAGTGCAGGTTGCTTCGAACGACCCGAACGACCTAATTACGCTACTGGCTGATCCAATGACTACGCCCCAACAGGCGCAAGCAATTCGACTGCAATACGAGGCGGAGATGAAGGCTCGTCAGCAGGCCAACACTGTGCCTAATTTCAGCATTCAGGAACTCGCGGACGGGCGAAAGTATTATATTGATCCAACAGGCCAGCAAGACCCACGTTTGGTTGCTCCTAATGTCACGCCGACGCCTGACGAAATGAACTTTGGGCGCTTCAAGGTCGTCGGCAATCAGCTTTATGACCTTGCCGCAGAGGGCGGTCCTGCCGTTGTCGGCACCAGCCAACGCACACCCGGGTTCAGCGTAACCACGCCTGACGGAACGACTGTCACTCACGGCTGGCAGGGAAACACCCCGCCGGGTCAGAATGGTAACACCACGGCGACTCCGCGCAATCCAGGACAGCTTGGCAAAGAGCTATCGAAGAAAGACGCAGCAGCGCTTGAAGAAATCAACAACGCAGCCAGAACTGCAACGGACATCGAAAGTCTTGCAACACAGCTTGAGACCATAGCATCGCAGGTTGGATACACAGGTCCCGGCGGTGAGTTATACGGGCGCGTTGATGACATTGTTGGTTTCCTACCCGGAGACAGCGGCGCACGTGGCGCTTTCAAGTCTCTGGCGATGGAGGCTCAATTGACCTTCACCGAAAAGACAAAGGGCGCAATTACTGACCGGGAAATGGGCATGTTCCGCGCAGCCGTACCGAATTTGGGCCAGACCCAAGAAGGAAACATGGCAATTGCTCAGGTGATGAAAGCCGGGGCCGCACGGGCGCAGACCCGCGCCGCTTTCTTTGAGAACTGGGCGCGCAAGCATGGCAGCCTGGAGGGTGCGCAGGAGGTCTGGTCGGAATACATGCGGGATAACCCGCTTATTGCTGAGGAGGGTAATGGTATCAAAGCCAACCCAGAGGGCGATTGGCAAAGCTATCTTAACCGTCAGCCCGCCATGTCCTACACACCTGAGAGCATCCTTCAAATGGACCTCAATCAGCTTAGCATGGTGCCTGTCGAAAAGATGACAGGGCCACAACTCGACGCTCTGGAGCGCCGCTTTCAGGAGTTGAACCAATGAACGGTGACCTACAGCAACGCATCGCCAACCGGCGGGCAGAACTGGCCCAACAGGGCAATCTGGCGGGAATGCAGGACCGCATTGCTAAGCGTAGGCAGGAACTGTCTGGTGATGTTGTCGCCACAACTGAGGATGGCGGCAAGGTATTCAAGCGGGAGGGAGGGTCTCTGTCCTTCACCTCACCGGGATATGCCACAAACGACCAAGACCGTATCGCGGAAATCATGGAGGGCGCACGACCAGCGGATCTGGTTCAGCGGGACTTTGACCAGGAACGCATTGCCGAGAACCCGATTGCAGCCCGTGCGCAAGAGTTCCTTCAGGGTACTCCGCTTGTCGGGGAATGGGCTGATGAAGCCGTTGGAATGGTAAGTCCAGAGGCGGCAGAAAACATGCGCCTGACCTCTGACGCCATGGAACGCCAACATCCAGGCCAATCAGCGGCGCTCAACGTTACAGGCGGTATCGCAACAGCGGTTCCACTTGCTGCGGGAGCAGGAGCGACGAAAGCCGCAGACTTCATTGCCAAAGGGGCAAATATGCTCACGCGTGGCGCTCGGGCGGGCATGGTTGCAGCACCTGCTGGCGCTGTAGAGGGGGCCGTGAGTTTTGCGGGTCGGGCTGATGAAGGTGAACGACTGCCACAGGCCGCAAAAGGTGCGGGCATTGGTGGAACTCTGGCTGCTTTCTTAGGCCCGGTTGCGTCGATGGGGGGTGAAAGTGTTGTTCACGTCGCCCGCAGAATTAAGAAACTCGATATACGAACCATTGCGGACGAACTGGGCATTTCTCCCAAGGCGGCGCGTATCGTCAAACAAGGTATCATGAGCGACAATCTTGACGAGGCGCAGGCGCGACTGGCCCAACTGGGTGAAGATGCATTGCTGGCTGACGCAGGGCCGTCTACGGGCGCTTTGCTGGATGCAGCGGCCACTACGGGCGGAAAAGCCCTAAGCGCTGCCAGAGAGGCCGCAGACGGGCGCGCAGCGCTGGTTGGGAAACGTCTGCCCCAGGTATTGGACAACGTGTTCGGCAAATCCAAGGGCATCAAGGCCGCCGCAAAGGAAATCTCGCAGGGCACTGCCTCCGCAAGACAGAGGGCCTATAACGCCGCCTACGCCAAGCCGATTGACTATTCCAACGCCAAAGGCCGTCAGATTGAATCTGTGCTTTCTCGAGTTCCGCCTCGTACTTTGAAATCTGCGATAGATGAAGCCAACGAGGCCATGACAGCAGCAGGGCGACGCAATCAGCAAATCATGGCGCAGATTGGAGACGATGGCAGCGTGACTTTCAGGGAAATGCCCAACGTTCAGCAACTGGACGAAATCAAGAAAGCACTTGATGGCATCGCGCGGGCGTCTGTCGATCAGTTCGGAAGAATGAACGCAGCGGGCCTGAGAGCCCGTAAGTTGGCCTCGGAGCTACGCGAGACCACAAAGCAGGCCGTTCCTCTCTACGGGCGCGCTCTGCGTCTCGGTGGCGATAAGGTACAGCAGGACGAGGGCCTCGCGCTCGGTAAGAACCTTCTGTTCAAAGGCACTACGGTTGAGGACGTGCAAGGCTTTCTGAGTCAGGGCGTGTCCAATGAAGCCCGGCAGGCTGTTAGACAGGGTGTCAGGGAAAGCATTGAACATAACCTTTCCAACGTGCGCCGGACCATCACTGATCCGAACACAGACGCGCGCGAGGCCATGCAATTGGTCAAGGAAATGTCCAGCCGCGCCAACATCCAGAAACTGCGCCTTGTTCTCGGTGGGCCTCGGGCGGGTCGGTTGTTGAAGGAGCTGGACCGTTCGGCAACGGCACTGGAACTGCGGGCCGCTGTGGCTCAAAACTCCAAGACTGCCATCCGTCAATCCATTCAGGAACAAGTGGCAGAAGAAACTGCACCCGGCTTGGTACGGCGAACGACCGGAAACCTTGGCAATCCGCTAGATGCTGCACGGGAGGTTACGCAATCTATCGCTGCAATCGACCCGCGCAGCATGTCAGCGCGTGAAAGAGGGATGTTTGCGGAAATTGCTAAGGCACTTACCGGCATTAAGGGAAAGGACGCACAGGACGCGCTCAGGGCCGTCAGAGGGGCCTTAAAGGGTCAACCGCTCAAAGACGCCCAGGCGCAGCTTATTGGGCGTGTGGTGTCTGGCGCGACCGCTCTAGGGCTGTATCAGAGCGCCAAGCAACCCCTAGCACACACACAAGGCCGCTGAAGCAGGCGATGACAAAGGGGATCATGCCGAATTGATGGTAAATCTGCATGTATCCCCAACCAACGGCAAAGACCGTCACAGGGGCGCATAGCAAAATGACGATTATGGCAAGGGCAAAAAACAATCTACGCATGGCACCAAAATAGGGGTTCTACCCGCCCCGGTCCAGACAGGAGGCAAAACATGACCAGTGAAACCAAGATTTGCGGAGCCAGGACCAAGTATGGTGTTTGCCTGGAGCCTCCTGTTGAGGGAAAGACCCGGTGCCGCCTGCATGGCGGGCTATCGACCGGCGCGAAGACCGCAGAGGGCCGTAAGCGTATCTCAGAAGCTAACACTGCCCTTTGGGCAGAGCGCAACCGCTTGATTGAACTGGCACGGTCCCTTGAAGCAACGGCAAGTTAAATTGGTGTTGGGAAAGCGCCACAATCTCTTGCCCCCACCCTATGACCCTAGGAATTCTGCTTCACCTTCTGGCTCTTATCGGAGATTGAATAACGGATGAAGTATTTTACCCAAACGTGTGGAGATTTATGTGCAAACTTTTACGAAATACCTCTTTGCGGTAGCACTTTTTTTCATTGCCGCAAGCGATAGCGGGATAGCCCAAGAAACTTTTTACAACAAAGGTAGAGTTGCGCATTGGGGCTTGTTCAAAGACGGCGACTATTGCTGGATGGCTACTCGTATGGTCCCAAAGGGACGAATTCAAGAAATTACACTAATGGTAGACAGCGAGAGCAAAACCTTTATTCAGTTGACTCCGACCCGAGCAACGAAAGCGCTTGTCTGGGAAAATCTATCGCTTAGCACAGATGCGAAGGCAGTCTCATTTGAAGATGACGAAGGCTGGGGCATAAATCCAAGCAAAGACCAATCAGCTACCACGCAAGAAATGCTGTCATTTCGCAGAGTGAACTTTGATGGCCTCATGGTCAAAGGCCAACAACGCATCCAAGTTCAGGGGCACTTCAAAACCAAAAAGGGTTTAGAGGCGTACAAAAAGATGGTTGAGCATTGCGACTAATGCAGACGTGTTTGACGCGCTTCGCAGAGCTTTTTTCGCTTAACCGGCACTGTGCATAGTTGATTGATTCGAAAAATTTAGTTTCTTACTCTAGTTGAGTAATACTATGAGTACAGAAGAAGCCATGCCGCGTTAAGCGAGCCTACGGAGCAGTCTAGAAGTTGACATCGGATAATAATTCATTTGGCCCCGAGCACACCGGAGCCGGAGTGCAATCCACATATATTCCATCGCGACCGCCACCCAAAAGGAAGTTTCCCGTTGGCGTTTTTCTGATCTGGGGTGTGTTAGGCCTTCTAGTCGTATTGGGTAAACCCTACTTAATGGGCGACCATACACACAGTAAAGCAGGACCCAAATACACCAGCGGTACTTTCACTTGGCAGAGCTACGATCCCACTTGGTCCACCTTGTTAGGCGAGTATGCGCTCGACGTTAAAGTGAACCCCTTGCGGATTAGAGGATCGGACAAAGATACATTCACTGTTACCGGCGCGTTGCTTCGTTCTCTATGTGGCTCTGTACTGACAAAGTTGCCGGACCCGCCCGATGGGGTCACTCGCGACGATATTTACCGTCTCGGCTTTCGGTTCTTTGAAGCTGAAGACGGTGCGTCAACAGACATATTTCCAGTGCAGGTTCAAGGCGGAGCCTGCCGTGCCTTCGACGAGCAATTGATTTTCGACTGGAGTTACCCAGGACCGTTGACCGGTTGGTCGCCTGTAAGGTACGAAAAACCCGCCAAAGACGAGTTAACGCTAACCTTCGGTCGAAGAGGCGAAACCAAAGTTCCCTATGAATTGCTTGATCTAAATCTTGCTTGCGACGCGCTCTTCAAAGATTCTTCTGACAAGATGCGAGAGATGCTGAAGGAAGCAAGTACGATCAACATTCGCGTCGTTAAAGGATTTGTATCAGGTATCGCCTGGGTTGGGCTTTATAAGGTGCAGCGTTTTCAGGTCATCGACGACTCCTGCTTTCCTGATGGTGAGGTTCTCGACGGATAGATACCATCCAAACATGACCGCCAGCTTAGGGAGTTTGATGCGCGGATAAGGTTTCAACCTCCCTAAGATTGGGGGCGTAAGGCGTTACGAGGGCGACCCGGTACAACCCCCAATGGGGGACGTGCATTTTTGGAACGCCTATTCCGTAGCGGCGGGTTCGGTTTCCGTATCAGCAGCCGGTGCGGTTTCTTCGCCAGCGCCATCTTCACCGCCTGACCTCATCATTGAGAAAACCAACACAAGGGCAAGGACCGCAACTGCGATTATCAAGTAGTTTCTGTTCATATCTATTCTCCCAAAGCGGTGAATGGAACGAACAGCGGCTTGCTCCAATGTTTCAGGCCGTTCTAAGCTTTACAGGAGCCTCGTTTGAAAGTTGTTCGTATCTATCGACCGCCAACAGATATTCTTTGAGCTGCTTGCCTTCGTCTGTGTCTGGTTCAGACCCCCAAAGATACTCGATTTCCCGGAGCGCAGAACGGTACTCAGCCTGGGTGCGAACAATGGTCATGGCAATACCTCAAAGAAAAATCAATGTGAGACTCAATACAGGAAAATTGGCGATTCTGGTAGGTGCACGATGTGAGGCTTTCTGATTTCTGGAATCAGCTATTGGGCCAAGTAAATTGTACGGCTAGCTATAGCCCGCAACTTGGGGCAAGAAGCAGAATATGAAACTAAGCCGTTTGTTAGAGAGATTGCCCGACCTCGCCAGTCGAAACGTGATACCACAAGGTACATTGGATGAGGGACGCCTATTCGCGCTGGGGGCCTTCAATAGTACAGTTTTGGATCTTAACCGGGTGACTGAAGTGGTGGAGGGCCTTAGAGAACACGTAGGCCAGCCGTTTGGTTTGCATCCGTGGGCCTTTACGCTCGACTACTCCACGATGGAAGATGATGGATTATCGAAGCCAGCAACCTTTTTAGAGGTAGTGAGACCGCAACCGGATGACACGGTTTACGTCAGCCAGTTCTTCGTACTCCCCAAGCGACTACACTCTGTAGATAATTTCCTATTCAGGCACGGCCCGGATGGCACGACTATCACCATTGCGCCGACGCTTGGCCAGTCGGAATCTCCTGAAGAACGGGCCGCATTTTCCAACTACCCGCTTGCGATTGCAGTGCTCAATACTCGTGGTAGCAGCGTGGATCTCAAGCGCGCGCCAAGTGTAGTGAACGCAAAGCGTCGGCGGCTTGGTAAGGCCCCGATTCCAGCACACTACAATGTTGATGCGGGGGAGTACCTCTCTGCTCTGGGAACCGAGCTTACTGATGCGGACAAGGGGGGGACTCATACAAGTCCGATCCCGCACCTAAGACGAGCCCACGAACGCGTACTATCGAGCGGTAAGCGCGTTTGGGTTTCATCTGCCTTAGTGAATGTGCGCAGCGAAGGCGACATGGCATTTGTTGAACGTCGCAAAGCCTATCAACGGGCTTAACCTCGACTATTCATGCCTGAAAGCAGGGATGAACAATGAACAACCCCAAGATTACCCTAAAACTAGAAGCAAATACGCTGATGGCTGGCGCGCCTCCATGTAGCAAGTGTAGAAAATGTAGCAGGGGGTAAGGGTCAAAACTGAGTTTTTTCCCATTCGGGAAACAACCGATACCGGTACCGACAACTCGGCAACGCCGGTTAATACGCGCTCGGCCAGCATGTCACCGCCTCCTTTTAATACAGGGACTTACAGGGACTTACAGGGACAGCGAGCGGATAAAACTAGATTGCCAATCCATATTTAGCACGGCCCCAGCTTGAAAAACAATCGAGGTATTCAAGCCGTATTTACGGTGATTTACGGGCAGTCTTGGGGTCTAGTTGACCCGGTCTTTTTGCTTAGGTATCAACTTGGAGAGCTCAGACAAAGTAGCCTCAAACTTCTCCTTAACCGCTTGTGTAGCCTCATCGACGTCCTTTACCGCTGCATCCGGCGCGGATAAGTCCTCAACGCCATGCAGGAATGTCCGCCGTCCATCGTCGCGCTTTTTGGCAAAGTTCATTTTGGTCCCGTCCTGCTGAAAAACCGACTGTTTAGTTCTGCTGGGAAATAGTGCTTGCGTTTAACCCAGACCATACCCTCCGACCTAGATATAACTGCCACATCCACTTCACCACCCACCGTTTCTCGGTCTCGTGTCACCTTGCGCTTCAGGCTTGTAATATCAATCAATGACTCGGCAAGGTTCGCCATCTCTTCTTTTGGCATCATTCTTACCATATCCTTAACGTCTTTCGTATAGTTACTTTCGGTAAATTCGTCTCTCTTTTCCTTCAGGCGGTTAGCTAGGTCATCGAGGTCTGGAACCAGCTTTCTAAGTGCGGTATTGAGTTTTCGCTGGTCCTTGATGATTGGTCCAAGTATCAGGCTTGCCGTCCGTCCAATAGCTTCGCGGATAAGAGTTTGGGAGTACTGGCGCAGTTGCGGGTCAACGCCATTTACGAAGCTTTGAACCATGTCATCTTGTGCGAACCCAATAATTTCGGCCTCTGGACCGTGCCTGCCTATATTCACAATTGCCCGCTCAATGTGCTTTAACCGACCATCCAAGATTCCGTCGATTTCGATGTGTACCAGCGTTGGGCAGAGCTCAGCTTCGCCAAACCCAGCGAAGACCAATCCGGTATAGTTTGTAGAGGCGGTATTCTTACAGATTGCCAAAGCCACAAGCCGGTGTGCAAGTCGCTTGCACTGCTGCGTTAGCTGAACATTTGGGAAGACCGTGGGGAACAATTCATCGATTAGCTTTTTACGGTTGTCGTTAAGGCGGGTATTGCCATACCAAACAGCGTTATCTAGCGCCTCATACTCTTTGATTGCGTCTTGGAGAACGCCCTTCAATACCCCATTAAACTTGCTGACCAGCACCTTTCTTGTTTGCATAATATGGACCTGAAGGGCCTGGTCATATCGAGATGACACAGTGGTAAGCACGTCATAAGCAAACATCTGGAAGTGACGATTGATGTCCCTCGGCGTCGATTCAACTTCGGTATCGAGAAAAGAGATAAACGCATGTCGGCAATCATCTACGGTCGCGAACGCCTTAGCCCCATGTTTACGTCTAAACTCTTTTGCCAAGACCTCCAGCGGCAAGCCCATAAAGTCCAAATTGTTAAAAATCATCAACCCAATAGATGATTGGTCGCTTATCTCGAAAATCTTGTTTGCTGTATTGAAAATCTTGGCTGAGTTGCCTTGACCGATGGTAACGGCACTATCTGCGGCAAGAACAATGGCGGATTTATTGAGGATGGCAATTTCGGCTGTCACGATTTTTTCCGGAGTGCAGTATCTGAAATAAGTTTTGCCGAAAGCGGTAACTGCTGGTTCGGCGTCAAAAGCTTACTTCATTCAGCGCAGTTTTTGACCGAGCTTGCAACAGTTTCGTTACTATCTGATAATTTTATCGACCTTTGTACGCTACTCAAAACTGAGAGAACCCCTCATGAGGTGATTGCGTCAGGTGCTCCGCTCATAATTGAGCAAAAGCCCGCTTTCTAGCGGTGAATAGCGGGGGCAGACCGTCGAGGCCGGGTTTTCTGCGCAGTACGCGCGCGTGTGACTGTTACCGGTTGCCGGGTCTGTATTCCCCTCTGAGGGGATTTGGTGGGTTCGGTCAAATCTAGGGTAAGAAAAAGGGGCGCACCCACCACAAGCGCGCCCCAGGAACAGAGAGGATAATGAAAAACCGCGCTCTCAAAATACCATGAGCGCTAACTTCACCTTCAGTATTGACGGATCTGGCAGGGCCGTCAGTGAAGTGCGTCACGAACACGGAACTCACTTGCCCCGAAACAGTACACCGTGATATTCGGGCCTCTTTTTTTGAGGAGACCCGATATGAGCGACTATTCAGCACACGAAGCACTACACACCGCGTATGTTCTCATGGACAGCTACGGCTCATACGTCGGCGAACATCCGTGGGTGGAGGCCAATCCCGAAATCGCGGCTAAGGTCGAGACCGCCATGGAAGCAATGATGGAAGTGTATCAGGCTATCGGACGGGTCCATTTGGTAGATGATTCAAACTGATAGGGCTATCAAAAGGTGAAGCTAATAGCTCTGGTAGAAGTTGGACAATAAATAGCCCACTTATCACGATGATAAGAACCCACTTCTAAATGCAAAGGCCCTGCCAGAGCGGGGCCTAAGGACAAATCTGACAATATCTAGGCTACTCTGAGCTTGTCATCGTTCGGTATAGCACTGGGTCAGTCATTGACTGCCCTTTTTGGCAAAGGGGCCGTATCGTAAATTCACGGCATCAACGGCAAGCTCCTCAACATGGATGATTGCTTTAACGGGACCTAAGTGTCGTCCCCAGTCCTCACTGTCCTCTATGCCATCTATTAGAATCTGGAATGTCCGAGACACAACCAAATAGGTGAACATCATGCCGCGAACTTCCAAGTTTATCCTGTCGCCAGCAACTGGGATCGTGGGTATTTTAACGTCGAATAGAAATTCTTCCTGACCCTTGCCAGCCGGGACAATCCTGACAAACTCATCCCACATTTCGAAGCCATCAGTCATTGTTGATCCTTCTTAACTAAAACCACACCCGGCCCGTTGGCCGTGTCTCCCTCGTCTAGGAACTGGATTCCTTGGGCTTCGTACCATGTTTTAAGCACAGCAATTGTAGCGGCATTTGGTCCGCGTCCGCTTCGAAGTGCCTCTGCTTCAGTTCGAGAAACCGTATTCGGAGTCACGCCAGTTTGGGTAGCTACTTCCCTAACGCCAATCTTTAGAATTGCCCTTGCTGCCCTTGCCTGTATCGGCGTCATTATGGATACCCTGTATCTTTTTGGTTGCTCTGTATTGACAATTACACTGTCCACTAATAGATACATTGTATCGCTTTTGGGGGCAATATCTGCCCACCCATTTCGTTAGGAGGAAACAGCAATGACCGAACAACGCGTTTGCGCGAATGGGAGCGGCTTGCCCAAAACACGCGCCCAGTTGCAGTCTGATGCATTGGCAATCGAATGCTTAATCGGCGCTATAAACGGTCTCTATGCGTCATCAGATCCGGAACACGATTTGATAGTTCTGACTGAAATCGGACTCCGGCGCGCAAAAGCCCTCACAGACGCGTTGGATAGCATCCACAAACCGGAGGTTTCATCATGAAAGATACGTTTGCACTGTACGAATCAAGCGTTACCAAGTCAGCGGAGGGCAACTGCTACGCAATTTTCAATCTCTGCCGTGTCGGTATCGCAGCGAGCGATTCAGCCATGAACATCGACCTTGTGAACAAGGGTGGCTACGACGCATTGCTCGAAGCAATCGCAGAATTGGCGGCTGACACAATTGAGCGCTTGGAGACTGCACACTTCCCCAAAGAAGAAACAAAAAATAAGGCTGTCTAATCCAGATCCACAATCGGGCGCGGCATTCTCTGCACCCGTTTTCATTTTCGAGATTTGATATGAGTTGTTACAGCGTCAACCGGCACTGGTCCGACCAGTTTCTGCCCGAGATAAAGAGCATCATTGGCCGCCATATTCTACAGGCCGCCCCAGATCCGCTGGACTACTATCAAGCCACGGACCTGTTGATGTTGGACGCCAAGGACATGCGTATAGCGGCAAGGATTAGGCGTCACGGCTTCGCGGTCAGGTATCCGCATCAATTCACCATTCGGGCCAAACTGCCAACTGGGGCTGAAACGGAGCTGTCCAAGATTGTAAATGGTTATGGAGACTGGATGTTCTACGGTCACGCGGGACCTAATGGGCAATCTATAACTAGCTGGCGGTTGATTGACCTAAGGGCATTCAGAGCGGCCCTGATACGGCACAGGACTACGGGTACGCACCTGCTTATGGGCGATAAACGCAACGGTGACGGCACGTGCTTCAAGTGGTTCGACATCAGGTCGTTTCCGAAGGAGCCGCCTTTGGTGGTTGCTCAAGGGTAACAAATCTGTTTGTCGATCATGTTACCCGTTACAGGCGCACCCTGGCCCCTTACGGCACGTGTAGCTTCGGTTAATACAACTATTCCCACAGGCTTTGCCTTTTCGGCAAATTTTGCAGCAGGCAGCGTCAAAAACCTTGGCCTCGCCGTCGGTTTTCATCAAGTTCCAAAACGATTGGGTTGAGACAGGCACATTGCCAGTATTCAACGGTTTTGATGCATCCTGGGCAGAGGCTGGTAACCAGGACAAAGTAAGCGCTAGTGCGCTGATTGAAATGAGGGTTTTCACAATACTGTTCCGTTAACGTTTTCTTAACCCTTGCACGGCAACGCAGAACTTGGAAAAGGCATTTTCAAGGTATCTTTTCGACACTTCGATTAAGGCGATTTTGGAGCAAGATATGAGTGGACTGAAGGGCCAGTGCGCCGAATGTGGTTGGACTACACGACGCAGCTTAAAGAATATGAACAAGAAGCCATGCCCCAAGTGTGGCGGGCCAGTCTACGTTCATGAGGAAGACAGAGGGGCCGCTATTTTCGTTGTAATCGCGGTGGTGGTGTTTGCGGTCATCTTTGCCGCACTAACCGGCAACTGGTGAAAGCTTTTCGAAGCGGATGGTGTGCTTCACACTGAGGCCAACGGGAAAGACTAGGGGCTCTATGCGGTCATTCGTTGCCATATCGTTGGACGAAGAAACTAAGGTAGCTTTTTCACAGATACAGCACGCGCTGCCTGTTGGCCGACCTGTATTGCCGGACAATATGCACCTGACACTAGTCTTTCTGGGTAATCAGGCCGAGGAGATGTTGGTGGAATTGCATGAAGAGTTACTGACACTTTCAATCCCACCTTTCGACGTTGCCTTTTCTGGAGTCGAAAGTTTTGGGCATGTGCTGGCTGTCGGGGTGGCGGATTGTCAGGCGCTCACAGAATTACATCAGAAAGTCCAAACCGCCACGCGGCGAGCAGGAATCATGCTCCCCCGCAGACGCTTCCGCCCGCATGTAACCATCGCTCGATTGAAGCCTAAGCAGCACGAGGCGGTTCAGCACGTCCAGCATCCCCGCACAAATAGAGAGTTGCCGGAAATGCTGGTCACCGGCTTTACGCTCTACCAATCTACCTTGCGTCCTGAAGGTGCCCGACACGATGCCCTAGCGCATTACACCCTCAGATGAGCACAAGCCCAACGTCCCAAGCATTATCCAACATTCTGACGGTTGTCGGCGAGATATAGGAGTACATCTCAATCTGGGGCGGGAATCGAGAAACTGTCAAAATCCGTTAATCAGCTCAGTGTTCGACACCGATTCACGCGCATTTTCAGAATAACGCACAAAAAAACGCACAAAATTTTGAACGTCAGCACGTGTAATACCAGGTAAGTGATTGATTTTAATGGCAGGGGCAGCAGGGTTCGAACCCGCGACCTACGGTTTTGGAGACCGTCGCTCTACCAACTGAGCTATACCCCTAAGGTGCGCCTCAGATATGCCAGCCGCGCGGCGGACTCAAGAGCCTTTTTCAGATTCCACGCGACTAATGCTATCCGACAAACAAGTTGCGCACCGCGTCGAGTTCTATAAGACACGGTTTGGTCAGTACGAGGATCCCTATCCGTGAGTATTCGTAAGAAAATTGCAGACAGCGAAGCCGTCCTGAACTGGGTGGCGCGACGGATTGCAAGCTATATTCGGATGGTCAACCGCAACACCACGTGGCAGCGCATTGGATATGATGAACTGGATGCGTTGGTCGAACAGGGCGAACCGGTGATCGTCGTGCTGTGGCATCAGAGACTGGCACAGTCGCCTTATTTCTTTCCACTGGACAAAGGGCGCATCTGCTCGATTACTTCGGCGGCACGCGCCGGCAGTATGGTAGGTAGGGTGCAGCAGCTGTTCGGCATGGACACGATTGCCATGGCCAGCAAGAAGCGCCATGTCGCCCTGTCGCGCGAGGTGCTGGGCAAGATGAAACAGGGCATCTCAATCGGCATCGCCGCAGATGGCCCCCGTGGCCCCGAAAGGGTGTCCAAAACTGTGCCTCTGGTCTGGGCGCGCTCTTCGGGCAAGCGGGTGTTCGGGATCACATATTCAGCGCGGCATGGTCGTGAGGCAGGCACATGGGATCGACTGCTGATGCCGCGCCCCTGGCGGAATGAGGGCGTGTTTCTGTGCCGTGAATGGACCGAAACCGTACCCCGCAAAGCCAGCGAAGAGCAGGTCGAAGAACTGCGTCAGAGCCTTCAGCAACACATGAACGACATCACCGCCGAAGCTGATCGCATGGTTGGGCGCGAGCCGTGGACGCCCGAGGCTTAACCTCCCCTCAGGCGTTGCATCAAATAGATTTCGCTGCCTTCGGGAATTGGTTCGGTTAGACCGCTGGCAATGACGCGCCCATCAATGGCGATGGAAACACCTGCATCAATCGGGGCCTGCAACTGCGGGTGCGCCTGCACCAGCGCACGCAGCAATTCGCCGGTGGTTTTGGCCTCAACCTCCACCACCTGCTGGCCCCCGGTCAGCGATCGGAGACCGGACCAGAGATGGACCTCAACCATTGTCCTTCAGCGCGGCCAGAATGCGCGGCGGTGACATCGGCAGTTGCTTCATTCGCACGCCCGCCGCATGTGACACAGCGTTAGCAATAGCGGCCAGAGGGGGCACGATGCCCGTCTCACCGACACCACGCACACCGAACGGGTGGCCGGGATTTGGCACTTCGACGATCACTGTGTCGATCATTGGCAGGTCGCTGGCAACGGGAATCCGGTAGTCGAGGAAGATCGAGTTTTGCAGGCGACCGTCTTCGCCATAGATATATTCCTCGTTCAGCGCCCAGCCGATACCTTGCGCGGCACCGCCCTGATACTGACCTTCCACATAGGTGGGGTGGATGGCCTTTCCGGCGTCCTGAATGACAGTGTATCGCGTAACTGAAGTCTTACCGGTCTCGGGGTCAACCTCCGCATCAACGATGTGGGTTCCGAAGGACACGCCTGCGCCTTCGGGGGTAGCTTCGAAGTGCCCCGAGATCGGACCTCCGGTTGCGCCCATATCGGCGGTGATATCGGCCACCGGCATCGGGTCAAAGTCACCTGCGTTGGGCCCCGAGGGTACCGCGCAGCCGTTTTCCCATTTCACCGCATCGACCGGGATGCCCCATTTGGCCGCTGCCCGTTCGCACAACCGTTCAACCGCGTGTTTGGCCGCCTTGATGGTCGCTAGGCCCGACGCGTAAGTCACGCGACTGCCGTGGCTGACGTCGTTGTAGCCCAGCGTCGCGGTATCGGCGATGGTGACGCGGATGTTCTCATAGGGAATGCCAAGGACCTCGGCCGCCATCAGCGCCATCGACGCGCGGGAACCACCGATATCCGGCGTACCAACCATCAACTGGGCCGAGCCATCCTCGGACAGGGCCAGCGACACCGACGTCTCGCCGCCGTGGTTGAACCAGAACCCGCAGGAGATCCCGCGCCCCTGCCCTGGCTTCAGCGGGGCCGAGTAATGCGGATGCGCCTTGGCGGCTTCAAGCGTTTCGACCAAGCCAATACGCTCGTACCGCGGGCCATAGCTGGCTTTGGTGCCTTCGTGCGCTGCGTTTTTCAGGCGGACGTCGATGGGGTCCAGGCCCAGCTTTTTACACATCTCGTCGATGACCGACTCAACGGCAAAGGCCCCCATCGGCGCACCGGGTGCCCGATAGGCAGCTTGCTTCGGGCGGTTGGCCATGACGTCATAGCCGATCTGTTTGACATTGGTCAGATTGTACGCCGCAAAGGCGCACATCGCTGTGAAATCACCCGGAGCCCCCGGAAACGCACCGCCTTGCAGCCGGAATTCGCCACGCGCCGCGGTGATCGTACCGTCATTCTTCATGCCAATCTTGATATCCATCGAGGCCGAGGCGGTCGGGCCGGTCGCCCGGAACACCTCGGACCGCGTCATGACCAGCTTCACGGGGCGGTTAGCCTTGCGGCTCAGTGCCAGCGCGACGGGTTCGATGAAAACGGTTGTCTTGCCGCCGAAGCCGCCGCCAATCTCCGATGCCGTGACGCGCAGTTGCGAGGTCTCGATGCCCAACAAGGCCGCACAGGTTTTCTGCGCGATCCAATGGCCTTGTGTGGTGCACCACAGCTCACCCTTGCCGTCATTGCCCAGCATGCCCAGACAGGCGTGGGGCTCGATGTAACCCTGATGGGTTGCTTCGGTAACAAAGCTGTCTTCGATGACCAGATCAGCCTCGGCGAACCCTGCCTCAACGTCGCCATGACCGCTTTCATGATAGCGCACGACGTTCGGGTGCATGCCTTCGGGCACGGAATAATCCGCTGCGCCTTCACGAATGATCGGCGCGTCCGGGGACATTGCCTTGTCCACATCAGTGACGTGCGGCAATGCTTCGTACTCGACCTCGATCAGCTTCAGCGCATCGCGCGCCGCCAGAGCAGACGTCGCTGCCACAGCCGCGACCGCGTGCCCGTCATACAGAGCCTTTTCCCCGGCCATGACGTTTTCCAGCACGTTCCAGAACTCGCCTTCCAGACCGGGTTTGAACGGCACTTCGGCGAAATCCGCGCGTGTCACAACGGCTTTGACATCCTTTTGTGCCTCGGCCTTCGATGTGTCGATTTTGACGATCCGTGCGTGGGCGTGAGGCGAACGCAGGATCGCGCCATGCAGCATTCCCGGCGCCGAAACATCGGCCCCAAACTTGGCGCGGCCTGTGACCTTGTCCAACCCGTCCGGGCGATCCGGGCGCGTACCAACGAAAGTGAATTCCGATTTGCGATCGTCCAGAGCCATTATGACGCCTCCCGCAGTTCTTCGGCCGTTTCCATGACGGCGCGAATGATCTTGTCATAACCGGTGCAGCGGCAGAGGTTTCCTGCCAGCCAGTACCGAGTTTCCTCCTCGGTCGGGTTGGGGTTTTTCTCCAACAGCGACTTGGCCGCAACCAGAATCCCCGGCGTGCAGATACCGCATTGCAGCGCGGCGAGTTCGATGAACTTCTTCTGCAGTGGATGCAGAACGTCGCCATCCGCGATACCCTCGACGGTTTCGATGGTCTTGCCCTCGGCCTCGACCCCCAGCATCAGACAGGAACAGACCAGACGACCATCGACGGTGACCGAGCACGCGCCGCAGTCACCGGTACCGCAGCCCTCTTTCGCGCCGGTCAGGTTCAACTTGTCGCGCAGACAGTCCAGCAGGGTTTCGCGCGGATCGCAAAGATATTCAACCGCGTCACCGTTCACGGTGGTGGATACATGGAACTTGCTCATGCTTGCTCTCCCTTGGCACGGGCATAGGCGATTTTGGCGGCGCGTTTGGCCAGAACGCCAGCAACCTCGGTGCGGAATGCGATCGTGCCGCGCTTGTCGTCGATCGGGTTACAGGCGGCGGATGCGGCAGCGGCCAAGGCGTCCAGCGCGGCATCATCCAGCGTGCTTCCAATGATGGCCTTGGCACAGTCTTCGTCCAGCAGAACGGTCGGCGCCACAGCGCCCAGCGAAACGCGGGCCTCGGTGATGGTATCGCCGTCCAGACGCAAGTTCACGCCAACGCCGACCACAGCGATGTCCATCTCGGTCCGTGGAATGAACCGCAGGTAGGCGTCGCCGCCATTCTCACCCCGCGCGGGGATGTTGACGGCCGAGACCACCTCACCCTTCTCCAAGGACGTCTTGCCGGGTCCGGTCGGAATATCTTTTACGGCCACTTCTCGGTCACCCTCTGGGCCGGTCACCGTAACCGTCACGCCCGCTGCCACCATAGCAGGCACCGAATCCGCCGCCGGAGAGCCATTGCAAAGGTTGCCAGTCAGAGTCGCACGGCCCTGGACCTGGGTCGAACCGATCAGGTCCATCGCCTCGACCACGCCTGGCCAGTCGCGACCAAGATCGGGATGTTCGCTCATCTCGGCACCGGTGGTAGCAACGCCCAGCGTCCAACTGCCATCGGGATTACGTGTAATATCGCGTACACCGTCGATCTTTTTGATGTCGATCAACGTATCGGGTGTCACCAGTTCCGAGCGCAGTTGCACCAGAACATCCGTGCCCCCCGCTAGAAACCGAGTAATGCCCGTTGCGTTTGCTGCCAGCGCCGAGGCTTCGGCAAAGCTGGCGGGGCTGTGATAATCCATGAAATACCTCGCACCTGTTGATCAGGATTCACTGGGTTCGAAGGGGACGTTAGTGCAGCAGCATACCGGCGTCCATGGCTGGAACGACCAATTTTTGCGTTATCCGGTGTCGTTTCCAGACCTTATTTCAGAGGTCGATTTCGATCACACCGTTCGGTTGCGCCGCGCGGCTTTGACAAAGGATCATCGCGCCCTCGCGTTGCTTGTTCGAAAGAACGAAATCGCGATGGTCGACTTCGCCTGATATCACGCCACATTTACAGACCCCACAGATACCATCGGAGCATTTCACATCCACCTGAATTCCGGCCTCTGTCAGCACCTGTGCAGCGTCCTTATCTGCAGGAACGGTCAACTCACGACCGGAGTTTGCCAGCCTTAACGTGAACGGATGGTTCTCATACTCGGGCTGCTCGGGAACCGAGAAATACTCCAGATGCCGCGCCTCTTCGGGGAATCCCTGCCGTAATGCGGCCTGCATCACGCCGTCCATATAACGATCCGGCCCGCAGGTATAAATGTGCCAGCCGTCCTGATAACCCTTTAGAATATTGTCCAAATCTGCTCGCGTGCCCTCGTCCGAGAAATGGTAGTGTACGTGATCCGTCCAAGGCGCTGACGCCAGATCGGCCAAATACCCAGCACTGGCGCGGGTGCTGGCAGAATAATGCAGCTCAAACTGTTTTCCCAGCGTGTGCAGGCGGTGGGCAAAAGCGATCATCGGAGTGATGCCGATCCCGCCACCCATCAAGAAGGTCTTGGTCGCAGTCTCATCCAGCTCGAAATGATTGATGGGTTTCGAGATGAATACCTTGCGCCCTTCATTAAAGATGCGGTGCAAAAGCGCCGAACCCCCGCGCCCCTCATCCTCGCGCAGTACCCCGATCTGATAGGTCGCCCGATCCGACGGATCGCCGGACATGGAATACTGACGCAGGAATTCCGGTGCGACCAGCACATCCAGATGGGCCCCTGCCGTCCAGTCCGGCAAAGGCGCACCGTCGAGGGCCGAGAATTCGTATTTGGTCACATCAGCCGCCATCTTATCTACTTTGGTCACCTCAACCCGTATCACTGGCGCATCGCCCGCGATGTAGTAACGGTGGATCACCGACATATCACCGGCAGTTTTGCGGGCCTTGTATTCCTCGGCCGTCACCATCGTCTGATAGGCCTCGATACCGGCCTCGCGGTCCATGGCAAAAGGATAGGGCCACGGATGCGGGGCCAGGTATGCAGGGTAGACCGCCAGTGTCTGGTCTTCGTATTTCAGATTCAGATCGGTTTGCAGGCCGCGCCGATTCAAAGGGTGTGCGGTGGGTCTGTAGGCTCCGTCCGCCTGCAACTCGAGATCCCACCACCATTTCTTGGTCTCGTTCAACCCACCATTCCCGACAGCATCATCCAGCCGGGCCAAAGCAGGTGCAGCGGACGGAATGTTCATCGCCGCCCAACGGAACGGGCGCTCCTTGAAGATACCTTCAAGGTTCCACGGGCAGGTTTTCATGCACCGCCCACACATTGCGCCTCCGGGTGTCGTTACCCGATACGTCGCGCATTTCTGGCTGTCCGATTTCCAAATCTCATAGCCGTTGAACATCAGCTTCGGCCCGGCTGTGATCGCCCCCGAGGGGCATTCGCGCGCGCATTTGTTGCAGCTTTCGCAAAAGCTCTGCAGACCAAAATCAATCGGCTTGTCGTGCGCAATCGGCATATCCGTCGTCACCGCACCGGATTTCAGACGCGGGCCGAGATAGGGGTTCAGGATCACCTCGCCGATCCGGCTGACCTCACCCAGCCCGGACAACAGCAACAGCGGGGGCTGCAGCACTTCGCCATCCATCACCGTATGCGCCTTGGCCTTGTAGCCGAGATTGCGGATCTGCTGCGCGATCACCCCGCCCAGTAGGGAAAAGCGCAGATAGGCGCGCATCGACTGGGCGACGCTGATCCAGTCGTCGCCGCTGGCGCCCTCCATCGTTTCATAACCCTGATCGATGATCATGCTGATGGCTTGGTCATGAGGCGGCGTGATCTCTTCTCCCGTCGCATCGTGAGAATACCATGCCCATTCAGGACAACGGCTGAGCCCCACCGCATCGACACCCAAAAAATAGCTCGCGGCCTTGATACTCGCGGCATTGCGCGCCGCATCGGACTGCGGCGCAACATTCGCACTCTCGCCATCCTGCAGCAGCACAAACGCGCCCAGCGCGCGACGCTGCGCACAGCTAGGGGCAGCCTTGCGCACGTAATACCCACCCTTGGCTGCGTCCTGCAGTGATTTACCCATGTCCCCGAACTGAGCCCGTGCAAACATATCTGCCCGCTTCGGAACCCGGGCGACGTTTTCTTCGTCGATATACGTGGTTGGATCCTCGACGCGCTTAAGCTTTTCGAACGGGTGCGCCCCATCCACGTAACGGCGCTTGGCATAGGGGTCGCGGTTCAGCGCATTTTTGGCAAAGCCCGTACCCAGCCACCATGCCGGGCCGCGCGTACGGAACCACGGTTGTTGCGCCATGGGGCGCAGGGGTCGGTCATGCGCGATTTCCAACTCGGTCGTCACTGCCGCCAGACCAAATCGTTTACCCAGCCACGGAGCCACCAAGTCGTCGCCCTCGACCGAGGCCAGCCCTGCAGCAACAGCCAGCCGCCCTAGATCAACTTCGGAAGACATCGCCGTATGTGCCCGCGCATCGAAACCCAACAAGCGGATATAGTTGGCAATTACCACCGCATTCTCTGTGGCCAGCAAACAGACGCGGTGATCCTGCGCGCCCATGATCCAATCCGCACCTGGTTCACCCGGCTCGGGGTCGCGGTTGTGTTCGTACAGAAAGACAATGGCATGGCGATGCGTGCCCATTGGTTTGGGCGCGGCCTCCATGCTTTCTTTCAGGTCGGCCATGATCAGGTCTATCCCCGAAGCCAACGTCTTGGTCTGGCGCGTTTTCAACGCGTGGGCCAGACGGTCGATATCGGGATTACGACGAGGCTCAGGCAACAGCGCCTCAATCGGTAAAGAGCCACAGCCCATCATCGACGCATCATTGAAATATCCAAATGCCTTCAGATGATTGGCGCGCTCCAAAGGGTCTGCAGGAATTTCCGAGACCGCAGGATTCACGAATCCATCGCGGATAGTGTCCATCATCGCCTGAAACTCACCCATCGCATTGACGATGCTTTCGGGGTGTTTGGGGCGTCGGAAACTTAGTTCAGGCATCGGCACGACCGAGGACAAGTCCGGCATATCGGGTTGCCGCGCCAACCGCTCCAGAGGATATCGGCCCATGTGAACCGGCCGGTTTTTGTCCGAGAAAAAGCGGATTCCCATCGCGTGCCTCCTGATGATGAATATCACCTAATGCGTCGTGGACAGTAAATCCATTCATGACTAGTCATAGTTGATATGAGAAAAACTGATTTCACTGACATGGACGGCAAAGTCCTGCGCACCTTTCTGACGATCCTCGAGGAAAACTCGGTCTCAAAGGCCGCCGACCGGCTGGGCGTGACCCAATCGGCGATCAGCCACACCCTTGCCAAGCTACGACAGGTGCTGGGTGACCCGTTGTTTGTGCGTTCGGGCCAGGGGCTAACACCGACCGAGCGCGCCTTGTCGCTAAAAGAACCGGTCCAGCGCGTTTTGGACGGGATGCGAGCGCTGACCGATGACCGCCCGTTTGACCCGCAAGCCGAAGAGATCAGCGTCCAGATCGCTACCAACGACATGCCGCGTGAATTGATCTTTCCACCGTTGCTGCATGCGCTGCGGAGCGAAGGCGTGCGATTGCGGCTGGGCTTTATTCCATCAGGTGTCCCAGACCCTGATCTGTTGCGCAGCGATCGGTGCCAGCTGATGCTGACCCCACTGCCACCGGACGGGCCGGACATCTTCCAGAAACGTATACTGGTCAGTCCGCTGATGATTTTTTACGACGCCGACCAGCGCAAGCCGCCGGACAGTTGGCAGAGCTATTGCCAGACCGAACATGTCGAGGTGCGTTTCACCGACGGGCGCAGCTCTCGTGCAGTGATGCGAGGGGTGGATCAGAACCAGATCCGGCCACCCACCGTCACCCTGCCGCATTTCAACGCCATCCCGTCCTTTGTGAAAGGAAGCGACTTGATCTCAACCGATACGGCGCTGATGAAACAAGGTCCGCTGGCGGCCCTGGATTGCACACCACTGCCATTCGAGTGTGAGCCGGTCTCAATCTACATGGTCTGGCATCAGCGTTCAGCAAACGACCCGGCCCATCGCTGGTTGCGCGAACGGATCGAAGGCATTGCTGCTACGCTTTAGACTTGAGACAGCAGCCAATCCCTCATCAGAGTTACAAGTTGCGGCTGGCGTGGAGGTTTCGGCATGACAACATAAAACCCGAGATCTTCGACCAAAACGTCGGAAAGCGGCTGAACCAATTTGCCTGACGCAAGTTCGGACGAAACCAAAGGCGCATTGGCCAAAGCAATCCCCTGCCCCGACACTGCGGCATCAATGGCAAGGCTGGTCTGGCTGAAGTTCATCATTCTCGGCTTGCCGGTGACACCCAAGCGTTCAAGGAATAACGGCCACAACCCGTGAGTATCGTTCAGAAGGGTTTGGCCAGACAGATCCGAAGGTCGTGAGATGCAGTGCGCAGTCCGCGGACAGCACACAAGAATAAATTCAGTTGAAAATAGAGGCTCTGCCACAAGGTTTGCGCCAAATGGCGCCCGCCCCTGCCGCACCGCAATATCCACACCGTCGCCTTCGAAATCCGCAAGACGCTCGCGCGCGTCCACCTGAACAGAGATGTCGGGATGCTGGGAGGTGAAATCATTCAAACGCGGAACCAACCATTTTGACGCAAAACTTGGTGTGACTGAAATCGTTATTTGCAGGTCGTCCGAAAGGTCATCGACCGCCTCTTCAATCAGGCGGAATGCCCGGCGCAACGGCGTGTGAAATCGCCGGCCGGCCTCGGTCAGCGCAAGGCCTCGCGGCAGTCGGTCGAACAGTTTCTTGGCCAATCGCGCTTCGAGCCCGCGCACCTGTTGGGCAACGGCGCCTTGTGTCACACCCAATTCTTCGGCTGCCAATCGGAAGTTCAGATGCCGAGCGGCAGCTTCAAAAGCCCGGAGGGCGTTTAAGGGGGGCAATGCAGCCATAGGTTTATCCTGTAGATTTTCTACAGCATAGAAACAGAAGAACTGATTAGTCAAACTCACCTGGCAAGCGCATCTTTTGGGGAGAGCAAAACGGAGATATCACATGACTAAAGTAGCGCTTATCACGGCAGGCGGCAGTGGCATGGGCGCAGATTCCGCCCGACGTCTGGCCGCTGACGGGTTCAAAGTTGGCATTCTTTCGTCCTCGGGCAAGGGCCAGATATTGGCACAAGAATTGGGCGGCGTCGGCGTAACCGGCTCAAACCAGTCGACCGACGATCTGCAGAAACTGGTCGATGTGGCGCTGGACCATTGGGGGCGCATTGATGTGCTGGTCAATTCGGCTGGGCATGGCCCTCGCGCACCGGTGCTGGAACTGACGGACGAAGACTGGCACACAGGCATGGATGTCTATTTCATGAATGTCGTGCGCCCCACCCGCCTGGTCACGCCGATCATGCAGGCGCAGGGCGGCGGTTCGATTATCAATATTTCTACCTTTGCCGCCTTCGAGCCTGACCCGGTCTTTCCGACCTCGGGCGTGTTCCGCGCCGGGCTGGCGGCATTCACCAAACTGTTCTCGGACCAGTATGCAGCAGACAACATTCGCATGAACAACGTCCTGCCCGGTTTTATCGACAGCCTACCCGAGAAAGAAGAATTCCGCGCACGCATCCCGATGGGCCGGTATGGACGCAGCTATGATGAGATCGCCTCGGTCGTCGCCATGCTGGCATCTGAGGGCGGCGGATATATCACTGGCCAGAACATCCGTGTCGATGGCGGCATCACCCGGTCTGTCTGAGGTTCAGAACCGCGCCTTGATAAGGTGCGTCAGCGCCGCGCCGGTTTCGAAATAGGCGCGGCGCAGGCTGGTCCAGCTCTCGCGATGCTCAGGCACTGCGGGCACCGGCAGCAGCGAGGGTTCGTTCTGCAACAGACTCTCGGCCATCAGACGGCCAAAAACGGTACCCGGTCCAATACCCCGGCCGGAAAACCCGTGCGCTGACAAAGCATTGGGGCCAATTTGCGTGATCTTTGGAAGGTGGTCCGAAGTCATGGCAATCCGCCCGTGCCATCCGTCGTTCAGCGACTGACCGGCAAGCTGCGGAAAAAGCTCGGTAAGTTTGCGCCTAATCCAGGCAGTGTGAGCAACGCGGCCTGCCTGCGCAAGATCACCCATTGCACCGATGACAAGCCGCCCCTCGGCATCCATCCGGAATGAGGTCATGATCAGCCCGGTATCCCAGCACCCCTCACCACCCGGTAGAATAGTTGCACGCAAATTGTCTGACAGCGGAGCGGTTGAAAACTGAAAGTAATAAACCGGCACATAAGCCGGAGCCGAAGCCTGAAGACCCTGATGGTAGGCGTTGGTGGCTTGTATCACCGACTTCGCGCGCACCACGCCCTGACGCGTTTCCAATGTCCATACGCCATTGGCGTGCTGCATTTTTTCAACGGGGCAATGAGAGATAATTCTCGCCCCGGCCTCAGCAGCGGCCCGGGCCAGACCCCGGACATAACCCAGCGGCTGGATCGTCCCCGCGCGCGGATCGAATAGAGCACCGTGGAACGCCGCGCTTCCGGTACGGCGCGCGGCCTGTTCGCCCGATAACATTTTAACCGGCGCCCCCGTGCCGGCCAACTGTTCGTGACGCGCCTGCAAATCGCGCAATCCCGACGCAGAATGCGCGCAATGCAATGTCCCGTTGCGCACTGGATCACAGTCGATACCGTGCCGCTCGATCAAATCGAACACATCTGCAGGCGCCTCTGCCAAAAGAGAGATCAGCCGGTCCCCCGCGTCTTGACCCAGACAGGCGCGGATTTCGTCGGGCGGCACCCAAAGCCCTGCATTCGCCAGTCCGACATTGCGGCCTGACCCTCCATGCCCGATCTCTTGCGCCTCGAGCAGGCAAACAGACGCCCCGGCCTGCGCCGCAGTCAACGCAGCGGAACACCCAGTATAGCCACCGCCAATCACCGCAAGATCAACGGTTGCCCCCTCGGTCAAAGGGCGAGTCTCGGCCTTTTCGCGACATGTTTTTAGCCAAAGGGTTTTGTTGTGGTCGCTCAATGGGGGCTCCTTGCAACTTCGCGGATCATCTGGGTTGGGTCAGCCAGTTGCAAGCGCCCTTTGATCCTCGCGACCCATGGCAATCAGGAAGGGCTCGGTCTCTTGCCGCGCTTGAAACGCCGCCTTGTCCTCCATGCCTTTCCAATCCGCCAGAACAAGTGATTGTGCCACAGCACCGCCCAACGTCGCGCCCGGGCCGGTAACGATGAACAGATCAGGCGCGAATTCGCGCGCGGCGGTCTGGACGGCGCGGGTAAAGTCGTAAGCCTCGGTCACCTGATGGCCCAGCGTGTAATCCCACAACGCTTGTGTATCCGTCGCCCCCGGCCACCAGATTTTACCGCGCCCGTCAATTAGCGGACACTCTGGCTGGCCAAACAGGTCTGGCCTCAGCCTCGCTTGCCCTTCTGCAGCGACCGGGGCCTGCAAGGCTGTGTGAAACGCCGCGTGGTTTGCCAGCCGCATCGGAAACCGATCTTGAACAACGGGTTGAGAGGCTTCAAACGCCGCCAACCCTGGCTCATTCCCGGCTAGGACCAGCATTCCCCCAAGATCGATAGACAGCGCCAGATCACAACCGTCCATCCCGTTGATGTGCGCAACGTCGGCCAGAAGGTCAGCTTTGCGTGTGGCGTCATAATTCCAGTTGTCATCGACAAACGGGTAAACCAGCTGACCACCAATAAGCTGCTCCTGCATCAATGTGCCCATCGTGTTCACCACACGAAACCCGTTTTGCGAGGACAACGCACCCCCAGCGGCCAGGGCAATGTACCAGCCCATCGAGTTCCCCGTGACAGCAACCACCTCAATATCTTCGGCCAGAGCCTGTGCATCCGCCAGCGCCGCAGCATAGATCAGCGGAGAGGCGACGTCGCCACGCGAATACTTGCTCATCGTATACCGGCTCGTTCCGTCCAGCGCGGTCACGGCCTCTTGCCCCATCTCGGCGCGGATTGCGTCGAAGCTGCGGAACAGGTCCATCTGCTGTCGGTGATGACGGTGCAGATACCCCAACTCAGGCTTATTGTACGTGCCCCGACCGGGGCAAATCAGAACGGCTGTGCGGGTCATGAACGACCTCCGGTCAGCTTCAACGCGGCCGCAACTATTCCGTCCTTGGACGGCAGCGGCGCTGCATAGGCCGGGCCGGTGGCAATAAAGCTGTCTTCGGCCACGACGCGCGCTGTTGGGGTTGAGGGGAGTTCTTCGGCAAAGAACGTCATCAGTGCCTCGGACTGGCTGCCTGTGCGGCGGCATTCGTCCACGACCAGAACATGCGCGCAGGGTTTAGTCGCCTCGCGCAGGGCATCGACTGGCAGAGGCGCCAGCCAGCGCATGTCGATGATACGGGTCTTCACGCCTGCGGCTGCCAACTCGGGCAGCGCCTGTTGCGACAGATAGTGTCCATTTCCATAAGTGACGATGGCCAGATCGGTGCCATCTCCGTCCATTCCGATCTCGCCCAGCGCGATACGCTGATCGGGTGAAGGATATGTTGTCATCCACCCACCGTCCTGCGCCTCATGCAAGTCTCGCATCGGATAGAGCGCGATAGGCTCCAGAAACACCACCACCCGCTGCTCTTCACGCGCGAGGCGCACACATTCGCGCATCATCTGCGCAGCATCCGACCCGTTCGACGGACAAGCAATGATAACGCCCGGAATGTCCCGAAGCACGGCCAGAGAATTGTCGTTGTGGAAGTGACCGCCGAACCCTTTCTGGTACCCCAAACCCGCAATCCGCAACACCATAGGGTTCGAGAATTGCCCATTCGAGAAAAACGGCAGGGTCGCGGCCTCACCCCTGATCTGGTCTTCGGCATTGTGCAGATAGGCGAGGAACTGAATCTCGGGGATCGGGATGAACCCGTTATGGCCCATGCCAATCGCCAAGCCCAAAATGGACTGCTCGTCCAGCAGGGTGTCGATTACGCGGTCGGGACCAAAACGCTGCTGGAGCTTCTGGGTCACGCCATAAACGCCGCCCTTACGGCCCACATCTTCGCCCATGCAGACGATCTCAGCATGTTCCAGCATCAGATCGGTCAGCGCCCAGTTGATCAAACGGCTCATGGGCTGGGGCTCACCCATCGCGCGCATATCGCCACCGAATGCCTTGGTTCGTGCCTCGGCGCCGGGGCCGTTGGTGGGTTTACAGCTGCGTTTCGGCGGGATCAGGCTCGCCATCACTTCGGACGCATTGGTCAAGTGGGGGCGTGTTGCCGCCTCAGCCGCAACGCGATCCGTACGGGCGCAGGTGTCGGTGTAGATTTTCAACGCCTGTTCCGGGGTCAGCGCACCCGCATGGTCCAGCAATCGCACTGTATGCAGCAGGGGATCGTTGGCCTCATCTGTCTCGACTTCGGCTTTCGACAGATAAGTGGTCGGAACATCCGCGCCTGCGTGACCGTAAAGGCGCACTGTCTTCAAATGTAGGAAAGCAGGTTTGCGACGGTTCCTCACATAATCGGCTGCTTCTTGTGCAACGGCATAAGTCTCGTAGATATCCAGCCCATTGGCTTGGAAATACTTGATACCCGGCCGATGTTCCATCGACATCTGTATCCAGCCCGTCGGCGTTTTAACCGATATGCCGATCCCGTTATCCTCACACACGAACAGCAGCGACAGCGGCATCGACTGCACACTGGTCCACCCGGCGGTGTTGATCGCCCCCTGCGCCGTGGAATGGTTGGCGGAAGCGTCCCCAAAAGAGCAGACCGCAATCCCGTCCATAGGCAATTCGCGATGCTCGGGATCATGTCGCCTTGCCGCTCCTAGACTGTAGGCAGCGCCGACTGCTTTGGGCAGGTGGCTGGCAATTGTCGAGGTTTGCGGAGGGATCATCAGCGCTTTGGAGCCCAGCACCTTGTGACGACCACCGGAAGTCGGGTCTTCTTTCGAACATGCAAAGCTCAGCAGCATGTCCCAGGTAATCTGCTGACCAGGCACCTGCTCGGCCCGGGCGATCTGAAACGCCGCGTCTCGGTAATGCAAGAATGCAATATCGGTTGGTCGCAACGCATGGGCAACGGCTGCCATCCCTTCATGCCCAGAGGACCCGATCGTATAGAACCCTTGCCCGGCTTTCTGCATCGCGCGGCTGGTACGGTCCAGCGCCCGGCTCAGAACCTGAGATCTGAACAGTGATACCGCATCGCTGTTGGTCAAACCCGAGCGCGGCGTCGCACCATCGGGAAAATCGCGCCGAGCCACGCGGGTCAGGAAATTTTCGTGAACGATCTGAGCGCGATCCATGGCCTGTTCCCTGATCCTTTCCAATTACATACCGGCGTAAACGCAAACCCGGTACGCCCCTTTTTTGCAGGCTTTAGCAAGCAGAGGCAAAACAAAGCTGCGCCCATCTTTAAAACCTAGATTTGTATCGGACTGGCGCCCGGTAAAAGCCAGTGATATTCCATTCGAAAGGTATGAGGATTAGTCATATGATTGCCCCGCGTCGGTTTTTGCCTTCGATCCCCTCATTGCTGGCACTTGAGGCGGTCGATCGCCTTGGCAGCGCCTCAGCCGCTGCGGAAGAGCTTTCGCTGACACAAAGTGCGATCAGTCGACAGCTCAAGGCGATGGAACAGCAATTGGGCGTCGACCTGATCCAACGCAGCCAGATGCGGCTGCACCTGACCCCTGCGGGGCAGGAATACGTTCAGGTCGCCCGCGCTGCGCTGAACCAACTGGCGCAGGCGTCGCTGAAGCTCAAGGCAAACCCGACGGGCGGTTCGCTGAACCTGTCCATCCTGCCCGCCTTTGGCATGCACTGGCTGGCCCCACGCCTGCAGGATTTCGCCCGCCGCCATCCGGAAGTTACCGTAAACCTGAACACGCGCTTACGCCCGTTCGATTTCGAAACCAATCATTTCGACGCCGCGATTCATTTCGGTCAACGGGATTGGGCGGGGGTTAACTATCTCTCCCTCATGCGCGAAGATGTCCTGCCTGTGTGCGCGCCTGGTCTATTGCCCGACAACGCAGATGATATCGGATGGCTGACACAGGCTCCGTTGTTGCAACTCGAAACACGACCCGACGCCTGGGAGAAATGGTTCGCCGCACAAGGCCGCGAGATCACCGGAATTCGCGGTATGTTGTTCGACCAGTTTTCGACCATGGGCCAGGCGACCATCCATGGCCTGGGTATCGCGTTGCTACCCAGCTACCTGATCGAAGAAGACCTCAAGGCCGGGCGGTTGGTTCTAGCCTGGCAAGGTCCCGGGGTAAGCCTTGGACAGTTCTTTCTTGTATGGCCACAATCCCGAGCGGAATCGGAACCGCTCAAATCATTCCGGGCATGGCTGAAAGAACAGATATAACCTGCACACGTCAAATTTTACCCAAGGCACCTGCCTGGCCCAACGGGAGGAGATGTTTCGCAAGAAACATTGACTACGGGCGGAAGAGGCTTTGATCTGATTATTTATCCAGCGAACGAGCGATGAGTTCCTTCATGATCTCATTGGTACCGCCATAGATCATCTGTACGCGCGCATCGGCGTAGAGGCGGGCAATTGGGTACTCCATCATGTACCCATAGCCACCAAACAGTTGCAGGCACTCATGCATGATCTCATTCTGCACTTCCGAGCCCCAGTATTTCACCATCGAGGCTGTCGCCGCATCCAGCGTTCCGGCCTCAAGCCGCGCTATGCAGTCATTGACGAAGCTGCGCAGAACCTCGGCTTTGGTCTTGCATTCTGCCAGCTTGAACCGCGTATTCTGAAAATCCATCACACGTTGACCGAACACTTTACGTTCCTGCGTGTATCTCACCGTTTCGGCAATGGCGAAGTCGATCGCGCCCAGCGCCCCGATGCCGATGGTCAGTCGCTCCCACGGTAGCTGGCTCATCATCTGATAGAACCCTTGCCCCTCTTCAGCGCCCAGAAGATTGGTCATCGGCACCTTGACGTCCTCAAAGAACAGCTCGGCCGTGTCATTGGCTTTCATCCCCAGCTTTTTGAGGTTGCGCCCTTTTCGAAAGCCCTCTGCGCCTTCGGTTTCGACGGCAATCAGAGAGACCCCCTTGGACCCTAGGGTTTTGTCTGTTTTGCACGCCACCAGGATCAGATCCGCCGACTGCCCATTGGTGATGAATATCTTGGAGCCATTCAACCGGTAGGAATTCCCGTCCTTTTCTGCAGCCGTGCGAATGGCTTGCACGTCCGACCCGGTTCCGGGCTCTGTCATCGCCAGCGCGCCAACCATCTCACCCGACGCCAGCTTTGGCAGCCACCTCTGCTTTTGGTCTTCGCTGCCATAGGCGTTGATGTAGTGAACCACGATGGATTGAATGGCATAGCCCCAGCCCGAATCTCCGTGCGAACACTGCGCGTACATCGTAACTGCATCGAAACCGATCCCGCCCCCTACACCACCATTGGCCTCAGGTATCGCACCGGCCATCAGCCCCATCTCACCAGCCTTGCGCCACATGTCGCGATCCACGACGCCGTTCTCGTTCCAGCGGTCGATATTGGGGACCAATTCATCTTCCATGAACCGGTTTGCCATTTCCGCGAACATATGGTGCTCGTCCGTCACCCAGCTCGCAGTCGAGGTAAACAACGACATACAAAACCCTTCCCTTATGTCTTGCCAATCAGGCTAGCGCGGGAGGTTTCGCTTTCCAATCTGTCAACAGGCTTGCAACGCAACGTCTTTTTCGCCCAATGCCCGATCAGGCCAGCGCAGCATCCAATAGAAGCTGAGCAGCAGCCTTGGCTTCTCGCGCGGGCTCACAGGATTTCAGAAACACTGCCGTCACGATTGCACCTTCCTGCAATAGCAGGATCTGACAAGCCAGATTTCCGGGGTCACGCGCGCCAGCCCGGCGAGCAAGATCGGCAAAGTGATCCAGCATGATCTGCTTATGCTCGGCCGATTGCTTATGAATCGGGTGATCCTTTTCCTGAAACTCCGCGCCAGCCTTGATGAACATGCAACCGCGATATTCTTCCTGCTGGAACCATTCGCCCAGCGCATCAAAGCTGGCGAGCAATTGTCCGGCTGGTGTATCTGACATCTCGCTGATGCGATGCAAAAAGTCTTCCCGAAAGCTTTCGTCACGCAATTTTAGAGCAGCGAGGATCAGGTCCTCTTTGGTGCGGAAGTGCTTGTACATTGAGGTTTTCGAGACACCCGTTTCGGCAACCAGCTTATCCATACCGGTCGCATGAAACCCATCGCGATAAAAAACCTGCAGGGCATTGCGGACCAGCTCATCTCGTTTGTTTGGGCGCATGTATCGGTTCCTAGGTGTACAGATCAGTACATAATGCTCAATGCGCCATACGACAACCGCAATGAAACCTCGGGTCAGATTTCAAAATAAGACTTGCAAAAGTTTACTGATCGGTACACATTGAGAACAGGATGTACCGATCAGTAAACCCTGGAGCCCTCAGATGAGACGCCATGCCAGCCTTTTCTCTCCGCAATACGTCCCTGTTTTGTTGACCCTCGCCATGATCGCTGCCGCACTGGTATGAAAGACCATGACATGAGCCGCCCGCCTTTGCCTCCGTTCACGCGAGACACTGCGATTCAGAAAGTGCGCATGGCGGAAAATGCTTGGAACAGCCGCGATGCAGATGTTGTGACCCCGGCCTATACAGATGATAGCCAATGGCGAAACCGGGCTGAATTCCTGAGCGGTCATACGGATATCCACGCCTTCCTGACCCGCAAGTGGAACAAGGAACTGGATTACCGGCTGATCAAGGAATTATGGGCCTATTCCGGCAACCGCATTGCGGTACGGTACGCCTATGAATGGCGCGATGATAGCGGGCAGTGGTTCCGGTCTTATGGCAATGAAAACTGGGAATTTGCCGAAGATGGTCGAATGGCCAAACGCCATGCCTCTCTGAATGATCTGCCTATTTCCGAAGAGGATCGACTGTTCCGCTGGCCCCAAGGCCCTCGCCCAGACAGTCACCCGGGCCTGTCTGAACTTGGGCTCTGAAAGGACCTGATATGCCGCGCGCCTTTTCCGAACTGACTTTCACCCCCGCTGTCCGGGCACATCAGGAAAGGATGGGTTCGGCAAAAACTTACGCGAAGTTCATTGAGGATGGCCCGCAACAAGGCCATCAGATCGGTCCGGCGGAAAAGGCGTTTATCGAGGCGCGCGATGGTTTTTATCAGTCAACCGTTTCAGAAACAGGCTGGCCCTATGTTCAGTATCGCGGCGGGCCTGTCGGGTTCCTGAAAGTTCTTGGCCCGCAGACAATTGGCTATGCCGATTTCACGGGCAACAAACAGTATATTTCGCGCGGGAACCTGGATGGCAACGACAGGACTGCACTGATCCTGATGGATTACGCCAACCAGCGGCGGCTCAAGGTTCTAGGGCGTGTCGAGTTTACCGAAGGTGAGGCCGCTGCAGCCAGCCTTTACCCTGAAAGTGCCCAAGCCCCTGCCGAACGTGCCGTCATTATTCAGGTGGAAGCACTGGACTGGAACTGCCCGCGCCACATTACCCCTCGGTTTACTGAAGCTGAACTGCGCCCGCATCTGAACGCACTGGGTCAGCAATTGGCGCAGCTTCAGGCTGAAAACGAAAAATTAAAGCAGGAACTGACAAAACACACCTGATCCTGCTGAGCGGGACAGCCAGTCCCATCAGAACTCAGAAGGCCCACCAATGCTGCGATCTACATTAAATATTGCCGGCCTATGCCTGATCGGGGCTGCACTTTTGATCTTGGCCCTTTTGGTTGCATTCTTTGCGTCGCCTCAATCTGTGCGCTCGTCTCCACCTGCTACACATGACTCACTTTTAATGAAGCAGCTTTCGAACAATTGACATTCAAGGGAATATTTCCAGAAAACCCACCATTCCCCTTGACCTTCCCGTGACTGGAACCCCCATTTGAAGGGTGAAGAACCACTAGGGATGAGTCGGATGGCAGCGCCACGAACAACTCAGTTGAAAATATCGGGCATGGGATGCGCGTCGTGCGTAGGGCGCGTAGAAACGGCGCTGCGCGATGTGCCGGGCGTGTCGGACGCCACCGTCAATTTCGCAACTGAGACCGCACAAGTCACCTATGACGGCAAGGTCAGCGCATTAACTGATGCTCTCACGCTTGCCGGATATCCGGCGAATGTCCGGCAAACGAGCTTGAGTATCGGCGGGATGAACTGCGCCTCGTGCGTATCAAAAATCGAGCGGGCGTTGGCAGCCGATCCGTCGGTGGTCGAGGCACAGGTTAATCTTGCGTCTGAGAGCGCACAGGTCAGCTATGTTGAAGGCGCGATAGACCCGCAAGCTCTGGCGCAGCTTTGCACTGATGCCGGATATCCAGCGCGCGTGACAGACGCGACGGCTGATACCTCCGCCGAGCGGGCTAAAACCAAGGAGGCTGCCGCCCTGACGCGCGCGACGATGTTGGCCGCTGTTTTAGCTCTGCCTGTGTTCGTTTTAGAGATGGGCGGCCATATGATCCCGGCCTTCCACCACTGGCTTCACGCGACCATCGGCATCCACACCAGTCATTTGATCCAATTCGCGCTGACCACAGTTCTTCTGCTGGGGCCGGGGCGGGTGTTCTATGCAAAAGGAATCCCGTCTCTGCTGCGCGGATCGCCGGACATGAATGCGCTCGTCGCTTTGGGAACGGGGGCGGCCTACCTGTTCTCGGTCACAGCCACCTTTGCTCCGCAGATTTTGCCGCAGGGCAGCGCCAATGTGTATTACGAGGCCGCCTCGGTCATCGTGATGCTGATCCTGCTGGGCAGAGTGCTGGAAGCCCGCGCGAAAGGTCGCACCGGAGCCGCGATCCGCAAGCTGGTAGGGTTGCAGCCCAAGACCGCCCGCGTTGAGGTGGATGGTAAGTTCGTTGATCGCCCGATCGCCGACATTGCGGTCGGGGACATCCTGCAAATCCGGCCGGGCGAAAGGGTGCCGGTGGATGGCGACGTGCTGGAAGGCACCTCATACGTTGATGAAAGCATGATCACGGGCGAACCGGTACCCGTTGGAAAATCGCCCGACGATCAGGTCGTCGGCGGTACAGTCAACGGCACCGGCGCGTTGCGCGTGCACGCCACACGGGTCGGCGCGGATACAGTGCTGGCGCAGGTCATTCGGATGGTTGAACAGGCGCAGGGGGCCAAACTGCCAATTCAGGGGCTGGTCGACCGGATCACCGCCTGGTTCGTGCCGCTTGTCATAGCTGTGGCACTGTTGACAATAGCGATATGGCTTGTTTTTGGCCCGGCGCCCGCGCTGCCGATGGCGCTGGTTACGGGCGTATCGGTTCTGATCATTGCCTGCCCCTGCGCCATGGGACTTGCGACACCAACGTCAATCATGGTCGGGACCGGGCGCGCGGCCGAGCTGGGCGTATTGTTCCGCAAAGGCGATGCGTTGCAGCAATTGCAACAGGCCAAGGTCATTGCATTTGACAAGACCGGGACTTTGACGCTGGGACGGCCGGAACTGGAGAGTGTCACGACTGTGAACGGCTTTGACCGCGACGTTGTTATTCGGCTGGCTGCAGCGGTTGAGGCGCGCTCGGAACACCCCATTGCGACTGCGATCACCCGCGCGGGCCCTGAAGAGGTTCCCGACTTATCAGAGTTTGAATCCCTCACCGGGTTGGGTGTGCGCGCGAAGGTCGAAGGCCACGATGTTCTGCTCGGCTCGCCCCGCTTGATGGCACAAAACGCTATCGAACTTGCGACGCTGTCAGCTGAGGCTGATCATCGCGCCAATCAAGGCGCGACACCTTTATTCGTTGCTATCGACGGTCGGGCGGCTGCGCTGCTTGCCGTCTCGGACCCAATAAAGCCGGGCACGCAACAAACACTGGAGCGGCTGCATGCGATGGGCCTGACACTGGCAATGGTGACCGGCGACAATGCCCGCACGGCGCAGGCGCTGGCCGACAAGCTGGGTATCGACCATGTCACAGCCGAAGTTCTGCCAGACGGTAAGCTGGCAGCGATCAGCGGGCTGCGCGACCAGTTCGGCACGCTGGCTTTTGTCGGGGATGGCATTAATGACGCTCCGGCGCTGGCGGCGGCGGATATCGGCGTGGCCATTGGCACCGGGACGGATGTGGCGATCGAAACGGCGGATGTGGTGTTGATGTCCGGCGATCTGCGCGGTGTCGCCAATGCGGTCGAGATCAGCCGCCGCACCATGCGCAACATCCGCCAGAACCTCGGTTGGGCTTTTGGCTATAACATCCTACTGATCCCGGTCGCTGCAGGTGCGCTGTACCCGATCAGCGGGCATCTTCTGTCCCCGGCTCTTGCCGCCGGGGCGATGGCCTTATCCAGCGTCTTTGTGGTGTCGAACGCGCTGCGCCTGCGCCGCGTGCGCGCCAGCCTGCCTGAGGCACCTCAAGGCCACGAAACACAGGAGGTCACGCCGTGAATATCGGAGACGTTGCGACCCAAACCGGCCTGCCCGCCAAGACGATCCGGTATTACGAGGATATCGGCCTGATCAAACCGATGCGCGACGACAATGGCTATCGCCGATTTCGCAACAGCGATGTACACAAGCTGAACTTTCTGGGACGCGCTCGCGCCTTGGGCTTCACGATCGAAGATTGCCGCACACTGATGGCGTTATATGAGGACGAAACCCGCGCCAGTGCCGATGTCAAAAAAGTCGCCCGCGCACATCTGGCACAGATCGAGGCCAAGATTTCTGATCTGAATGCCATGCGGGACACGTTGGGCCATCTCATCGACGCCTGTGCCGGGGATGACCGGCCCGATTGTCCGATCCTGCAGGATTTGGGTGGCAAGCCCTGACGCGGGGTTGCTCTTTGCGCGTGGCTTTGCTTTGTCTCTGCCTGACAATCCGTTCTTCCAAATGAAATGGGTCGGATAACAGAGAGGATCACCATATGGCAAAAGTTGCGTTTCTGGGCCTGGGCGTCATGGGCTATCCAATGGCTGGTCACCTGCAGGCGGCAGGTCATGAGGTGACCGTTTACAATCGCACCGCGGCGAAGGCCGAAACCTGGGTTGCTCAGTACGGCGGCGCGATGGCGACCACCCCGCAAGAGGCCGCGCAAGGCGCTGAATTCGTTATGGCCTGTGTCGGCAATGATGATGATTTGCGAATGGTCTGCACGGGCGAAAGCGGAGCCTTTCACGGGATGGCCGAAGGTGCAACCTTCGTCGATCACACCACTGTCTCCGCCAAGGTGACCCGAGAACTTTTTGCAGCTGGTCAAAGCATGGGCATCGCATTTGTAGATGCCCCGATCTCGGGCGGCCAGGCTGGTGCCGAGAATGGGGTTCTTTCGATCATGTGCGGCGGTGAGCAGGCCGCCTATGATGCGGCTGAACCGATCATGCAGGTCTATTCCAAAATCTGCCGCCGGATCGGAGACAGCGGCGCGGGCCAGATGACCAAGATGTGCAACCAGATCGCTATTGCAGGTCTGGTTCAGGGCCTCAGCGAAGCGCTGCATTTTGCCGAGAAAGCCGGGCTGGATGGCCGATCTGTTGTTGAGGTGATCAGTCAGGGTGCGGCGGGCAGTTGGCAAATGGCGAACCGTTATGAAACCATGTTGGACGATCACTTCGAGCATGGTTTTGCAGTTGACTGGATGCGCAAGGATCTGGGGATTTGTCTTGAGACGGCGAACGAAACCGGTGCGTCTCTGCCGGTAACGGCGCTGGTCGATCAATTCTATAAAGAAGTGCAAAAGCTGGGTGGCGGTCGGTGGGATACGTCCTCGCTGATCAAAAGGCTGCGCGCAGTGGATTGATACAAGAGGGGGCTGTCTGCCCCCTCTTGGCCCGTTGGGCCATTTCACCCCCGAAGATTTTTTTGGCCAGATGAAGGGGATCCCGGTGGGAAAAGGACAGGGAATCAGATGAGCGACATGATTGCATTCTGGGCGGATGCTGTGCGGACGCATTGGGGCTTGGATGCCAAGCTGACGAGGTTGGATGGGGAATATGACCTGAACTTCATGGTCAGGGCCACCAATGGTCAGGACTATGTTTTGAAGGTCATGCGCGCGGGCTGTGAGGCAGAATTCATCGATCTGCAAGTAAAGGCACTGGCGCATATTGCGAGCGAAGCACCTGGATTGCCATTTCCGCAGGTCTACCCGGACCTCACCGGCGCGCTGCTGCCGGAGATTGCCGATCTGGAAGGGAATGGGCGGTTAGTCTGGCTGCTGGAATGCCTGCCGGGGCAGTGCTATGCGATGGCTGCACCAAAGTCTGAAGAGTTGATCCTGAAACTAGGTCGCGTACTGGGTGCGACAGACAAGGCGCTGGAACGTTTTACGCATGACGGGCTGCATCGCGCAGATTTCAAGTGGGACTTGGCACAGGCAGATTGGATCGCGGATCAGTTGGATGTGGTAGCCGACCCTGCGCGCCGGAACTTGCTTTCGGAAATCTGCGACGGCTTCCGGGTGATTTCGGGAACGCTGGCGGGAATGCCCAAGCAGGCGATCCACAATGATGCCAATGATTACAACATTCTGGTCGAAGGTGAATTGGGACAGCGCCAAAGCATCTCGGGCCTGATTGATCTGGGCGATATGTGCGCTGCTCCGCGCATCTGTGATCTGGCGATTGCCGGGGCATATGTCGTTTTGGATCACCCCAAACCTGAACGCGCATTGACTGCTTTGGTACGCGGTTATCATGCAGCCAACCGGCTGCGCGCAGATGAGATCGATTTGATCTGGCCGCTTTTGCGGATGCGCCTGGCGGTGTCTGTCGTGAACTCGACCCTGATGGTGGCGGAGAACCCGGATGACCCCTATATAACCATCAGTCAGGCCCCAGCCTGGCGCTTCCTTGAGAATACGGGTGTGAATGGTGATCTGATGGCAGCCCGGCTGCGTTCAGCCTGCAGATTACCGGTGACGGATGGAGCCGAGCGGATCCATGCCTACCTGTCCGAGCATCGCGGCCAGTTCGCCCAGATGTTCGATCAGGATCTCAGCGATGTCCCCATGGGTTCGCTATCGGTTGAAAACTCGACATGGCCCCAAAACCCATTTCACATGCCGCTGGAAGAAGCCGCGCGCGTGGGTGAGGAATTCGGTGAGGGGCTCTGGCTCGGTTATTACAACGAACCCCGCCTGATTTATGCCGAGCCCGGATTCCGCAAGGGGCCTTGGAAAGCCTCGGACCGGCGCACGGTTCATCTGGCGGTGGATGTGTTTGCCCCCGCAGGCTCTGTGCTGCACGCACCGATGAGTGGCCGGGTTGAGGCGGTGGAAAACCGCGATGCGCATCTGGATTATGGCGGCGTGGTGATCCTGCACCATGAAACGCCCGAGGGTGATCCGTTCTATACGCTCTACGGTCATCTGGACCCGGAGGTCTGCGAGCGGCTTAATCCGGGTGACCCCGTGGCGCAGGGCGCGGCCTTTGCGCGGTTGGGCGATGCCAGCCAAAACGGCGGCTGGGCACCCCATGTGCATTTCCAACTGGCCTTGACGACGGACGGGATGCAGACCGACTGGCCCGGTGTTGGCGACCCGGACGAGATGGAATTATGGCACGCCGTCTGCCCCAACCCTGCGGCAATGCTGAATTTGCCGGATGAGAAGGTGTTCTACCGCCCGACCGACAAGCAGGCGATCCTGAAGGGGAGGCATGACCATTTTGGCGGCAATCTCAGCCTGACCTATGACGACCCGGTCATGTTGGTACGCGGTTGGAAGCACCACTTGTTCGACGAATGGGGCCGTCCCTATCTGGATGCCTATAACAACGTCCCGCACGTGGGCCACGCGCATCCGCGCATTCAGGCAGTGGCGGCGGATCAGCTGAAGCGGATGAACTCGAACACCCGCTATCTGCATCCGGCGCAAACGGCATTTGCCGATAAGGTACTGTCAAAATTGCCGGACCACTTCGAGGTCTGTTTCTTCGTCAACTCGGGCACAGAGGCCAATGAGCTAGCCCTGCGGCTGGCCCGCGCCCATACCGGGGCCAAGGGAATTGTCACGCCGGATCATGGCTATCACGGCAACACCAACGCGGCTGTTGCGATCTCGGCCTATAAGTTCAATAAGCCCGGCGGTGTCGGGCAGGCGGATTGGGTAGAATTGGTTGAGGTCGCGGACGACTATAGGGGGGCGTTCAAACGCGATGATCCCGACCGCGCCCGGAAATACGCCGATCTGGTGGACCCGGCGATTGCGGCCCTACAGGAAAAAGGCCAAGGCGTGGCTGGATTTTTCGCCGAGACCTTTCCCTCAGTCGGTGGTCAAATCATTCCACACAAGGGTTACCTGCCTGCGGTCTATGAGAAAATCCGCGCTGCAGGCGGTGTCTGCATCGCTGATGAGGTGCAAACCGGACTGGGACGCTTGGGCGAGTATTACTTCGGCTTTGAACATCAGGGCGCGCTGCCGGATATTGTCGTCATGGGTAAACCCATCGGCAATGGTCACCCGCTGGGTGTGCTGGTGACAACCAAAGAAATCGCACGCAGCTTTGACAACGGGATCGAGTTCTTCTCGACCTTCGGCGGATCGACCCTGTCCTGCCGGATCGGCAAAGAGGTTCTGGACATCGTCGACGACGAAGGCCTACAGGAGAACGCCCGCGCCATGGGGGCGCGCCTGATGGATGGCCTGCGCAAAGTCGAATCCGATTTCGCGTGCGTTGGCGATGTGCGCGGCATGGGCCTGTTTCTGGGGGTCGAATTGATAAACCCGGACGGGTCCGAAAACACCGAGATCTGCAAGTACGTCAAGAACCGGATGCGTGACCACCGCATTCTGATCGGCAGCGAAGGGCCGAAGGACAACATCCTGAAAATTCGCCCTCCTCTGACGATCGAGGCCGAGGACGTGGACATGATCCTTTGGGCTTTGCGGGACGTGCTGGCCGAGGTTGGCGACTATGCCCCTGCCCCCGTCTGCGACCATGACCACCATCACGCAGGGTGCGGGTGTCGCTGACAAAGACAAAACCCCGACGCGAGGTGAGCGCCGGGGTTTTTCGCGGACCAGCTGCTTAGTGCAGCACGGCTGCGGGGGGTTGATGCCCTGTCGTGGGCAGTGGGATGGACGCCGTCATACGACGCAAGGCCAGCCCAAGCTCTTCGGACAATGAGGCCAGAGCGGGGGCAAAATCCGGCCTTACGATCAGTGACGCCATCATCATAGCATCTTCACGAGCTCCTTCGGATGCGGCTGCGATCATCTGAGCAAAACAATTCTCGTCCGCACCTAGGCAAGAACAACCCAGCCCGTGGCGGACCAGCGGGCGGCGTCCGTGATGCGCACAAAGCGAACATAGATGATCCAGCGTCATCATCGCAGCGCCACCGCATTCGGCACCCAATGCCATCTCAAAGTCGCTGGCAGCGTCGGCGCGCCCCTGTGTCCCGTCCCCCCACAGCCGCAAATACATCACAGCCCCAGCTTCTATCGGATCAAGATCGGTCAGTCGACCAACGGTCGCCCCACCACGAGGGTTAAGCGTGCTCATTTGGTCAGGATCAGCTTGCCCGCGCGGGTGATGCGCAGCGTATATAACTGGTCGCCCAGTTCGATATGGGCCAGATTGCCACCTTGGGTCAGGTCTTCGGCCTTGTGGGCCGGAAGCATGGATACGGCGTAGGATTGAGTGGGATTCGGGGTCTGCATATTCATCAGGACAACTCCAGAGGGTCTCAGGCAAAATGCCTTGATCTATTTGCGGTTTTCGATGTTCTGGCTGACCCCAATAAGGGCTGGCTGATGATCTTTCGCATAATCTGATTATTTTAGTCAGGTATGTCAAGGCCCGTTCTTTCAATTCCCCCAAACTTACATGATTGCACCAGAAATTCAGGCGCGTTACGCCTGGCGTAACGTATCACTCCAAAGGGAAAACCGATGAGCGCAACAATCATGTTCGATCTGGACGGAACGCTGGTGGACAGCCTTCCTGATATTGTTGCGGCGACCAACAAAATGCTGGACGGCGTCGGCGTCGCACCCTTGCCGCAGGATCAAATCAAACAGTTTGTCGGTAACGGTCTACCCAAACTGGTCGAGCGTGTAATCCATCATCACGACCTGCCGATGGACCTTCATTCAGAGCTGACCCAGATAACTCTGAACCACTACAACGCAGCCTCAAGCGATAAGACAGTCGTCTATCCGGGCGTCCTGCAGGCTCTGAATGAATTGCGCGACATGGGCTGCGTTCTGGGGGTCTGCACCAACAAACCCGAAGCCCCGGCGCGCCATGTGCTAGAGGCGCTTGCACTGGCGCCGCATTTCGATGCCGTTCTTGGCGGTGACAGCCTGAAGACCCGCAAGCCCGACCCCGCCCATCTTGAGGCCAGCTTTGCCGCTGTCACCCCTGTTGGTCCGCAACTGTTTGTCGGCGACAGTGAGGTAGATGCCGAAACCGCCCAACGCGCACAGGTGCCGTTTTTCCTGTATACCGAAGGCTATCGCAAATCTCCGGTCGACGAGATACTGAACACCGTCAGTTTTGGCGACTTCGCGGCGTTGCCTGGGCTTGTCGCACAGGTTCTTTCCGCGATGGAACAAAGCGCTTGAACACCTTTTCCAGTGGGATCGAAACGGGTCACGGTCGGTGGCTGAGGGGCCGGCCGAGGGGGTAAGTAGCCAGCCCCTCACAGGGGAAAAGTGGTATCGTCCGTGTAACCCGTTCGATAAAGCACAGTTAACGAAACAACCTGGCATTCGATATTGGGGGTTTCCCGTAGCCCGAAGAAAAAATAAAATTTGCGCGATTTTTTGCCCTGAATCGCAAATGCTAGCGTGATTCAATTTCCCCGCGGGCCGCGCGGCCATAGCCAGATGTACAAGACGCCCGGCTTTTTGGCTTTTGTCGCCCGTTCAGCCTTTTGCAATCAATGTGGGTTCAGCGTGAATGCTTCTCCCACTCTGGGGAGAAGCATTGAACGCACTGAAACTTTAAGCGTCGCTGCTTACTCTGAGATCCGACCTTACATCAGGATGCAGCCTGAATTTTTTCAACTGCTTCGTCGGTGGTCCAAAGTCCATTGGCAACATAACGGAAGTTAATTAGGGCAGCCAAATACCCATCCCCTTCGGGAAGTTTCGCCGCCGCAGTGGCATCGCGAACAACAGCCACTTGATACCCCTGCTCAAGCAACTCGTATAGATGGGCCTGCAGGCACAGGTTGGCGGACATGCCAGCCAAAATAACCTTCGACACGCCATGTTTACGCAATTGTAAACTCAGGTCGTTGTTTTCAGGCCCATAGACTTTGTGAGGGCTGGCGACAATCGTTTCTCCGTCCAGAATGTACTCTTTGTACTGAGGCATGAAATCAGCACCCGAGCCATCGAAACCGTCCAGCGTCAACGGCCCTTTCCGATCGAACATTCCGATTTTGTGCATGAGTTTTTCAAGCGGACCACCGAAGGTCCAGCCATGATCGGACGGGTAATAGTAATGAGGCGAAATGGCGACAGTCATTCCCTGTGCCTTTGCAGCCTCAAACAGGCGACCGATGTTTTCGACAGTATTATGTTCCTGAACAGATGCCCCAACAACGCCCCAGGTGACACCGTCTTCGCTCAGAAAATCCACCTGCGGGTCGGTTACGACCAAGGCTGTATCAGACAATCCAACTTCCACGTCCGTCGGAGGCAGTGCTGGCTCACTTGGATCGGAATAGGAACCGTCTTGATCTGAAGCTGCAAGTGATTGCCCGGAAAGCAAAGCACCACCAGCCGCCAGGGCAACAGTGCTTGTCAATAACTGACGGCGGCCAATATCGGTTTCATTGTCGCAATTTGGGTTAGTGCACATAACACTTTCTCCTTGAATGGACAAAAACTGCGGACATAATAAAAAAAAGGCCGTGCCTTATCGTCTGAAAGGCGTCTTCTGGTGCTGGAAGTGGCCGCGGCCAGGCATGTCGATCGAACGCGTTCTGGAGACCCTAGAAATCAGAATGAGCCCCTTCGCCTTATGCGAACTGCGTGGGGATTGTCGTGTTGATTTCGGCGTTCGTCCTTTTGCCATATTGCACTATGTATTGGATGGCTCGGCAACTGTTAACATTGGGAATAATGTTGATGTTCAGCTAAGCCCGGGAACAGTTCTGCTGGCACCGGCATATTTGACCTACGCCTTTCATGTGACCAACGCGGGTGGGAGCACAAGGCCACGTAATCTGCCACCAATCGAAGGAATGACCAATGTTGTTGTCGGCGACAAATCGGTTGGGTCGCCTCTGTTTGCAATATGTGGACGTCTCGAAATCGCGTATCGGGGCAGTGGCGGTGCACTGAGCTTGCTTCGCTATCCGATTGTCGAGCACCTATCGCCAACAGACCGCGTGAGGATGGCGTTAGATCAATTCGTCTATGAAGTCAGCCACCCGGACATAGGAACCCGAGCACTGGCGGAATCCCTTTTGGAGCAATGCGTCATTCGATTATTCCGGCGGCGGCACAATGCTGGTGATCCGTCGTTGTGGTGGATTGACGGTGCAACAGATGAAAAACTCTGGCCTGCCATGGAAGCTATGCTCGAAAACCCGGAATTTGGTCACAATCTCGAAAGCCTGGCAGAAAGATGCGCGCTGAGCAGATCGGTTTTTGCGTCGCGATTTGGCAAGGCATACAAGATCGGACCTATCGAAGTACTTAGAAATATACGCTTGCGCAGGGCAGCCGACCTGTTAACCCGAAGTGATCTGCCCATAAAGCGGATTTCGGCAATGGCAGGATATCAAAGTCGAACCTACTTTTCGCGGGCGTTTAAAGAGGAGTTCGGTGTTTCGCCAAGCGATTTTAAAAAAATCGCAGCGGATTAGCCAACATTGGGTCAACAACAATTTTCTTACAACGTCGAATAAGGCTGCAAACTGACTGACTCAAAATAAACCTGCAGTATTTTACGATAGCTTAAAGCGAAAGAATGCATTGAAAGGCCTAGTCAGTTAGTTTGCGACAGCCGGGCACGGCTACCTCGCCCGCTCGCCGCTCGCAGGCCCGGTATCTCTACGCACAAGCAATCCATTCGCCGTAATGTTCTGGAAGGTGCGGTTCTGGATTTGCTGCGCAAGCGTTTGATGTAGTCCGGCACCGTGGCCGTATTTGTCAAATCTTTTGGGGCGGCGAGCTGCCAATCTTGCTCATCTCAGCAAACAGCGGTTCTGGGTCCAACCCAGTCGTTGCCGAGCAACCATTTGCTGGGTTAGCCTTGTCAGAATGAAGACGACCATCTCGTTAATCGGAACATGGGTATTGAAGAGTTTCGTCACCGAGTTTGAAGACGGTCCGCTCTGCTGCCCTATGGCAACAACCCGCAAGGCCGGATCGTCTACGCTGGCGATGGGTTCATGTCGGCTCATCTTTGGAACCCAGACACGCACGTCGAGGGAACCAAGTTAAGTGAAGACCCCAGCTACTTCTCATATTGCGGCGATTGGTCAATTGAAGGTGCAGTCATTCGGCACCGGGTTCATGCTGCGACCGAGGCTTCTTGGGCCGGGCAGGACAAATTGCGAATTATGGCACCAATCGGCGAACTTTTGGAGTTGACGGCGGAAGGGGTCGTTTTTGGTGGAAAGCAAGGACGGGGTATTTTGGTTTGGGAACGCCTTAAAAGATAGGCGGCAGCGGCAATTACTCATCAGCGGTCATTGCGGCAAAAGCGCAGTTCATATCGATGCGAAATTACCCAGAAAAGTACGCTCGTTCAGCTTGAAATGACCAACATCTTCTCTCAGGTTGCGGATGTTTGGTTACAGCTAGATATCAAGCCGCTAATTTGACCCTATGAATAGCCTTAATTGGTATGCAGAATTTGCAAAGCGAGTATGCGAGAATTCTTGGTAGTCAGAACTAGAATGGCCCCATATGTGCGTCAGGTAAATGAAGCTCCTGATGAGGATCAAGGCAATGGCAAAAGATTTTAGAGACGCGCTCAGCCTCTTGAGTTTGGTCGTTGTAACCGCGTCGCTGATCGGTCTGCATTCATGGATGTATGTTCAGTAAGTCAAACGCGGCCGCGTTTGATCTGAACAAAGCAGATTGATTGAATTGGAACAGGTTGTTCACACGGCCATCCGCAAACGCAAAAGGCGCCTGGAATTCAGGCGCCTTTTACTGTTTGTGGTTGGTCCTCTTACCGGCTGAGCAGCAAATCCGGAAGCCACAGGGCCAGTTCCGGAATGAATGTCGTAAGCATCAGCGTCGGCAGCCAGGCGAACACGATGAAGATCAATGTCGGCCACAACATCTTGGAGACCGGCGTATCGCAAATCTGAGCCCCGAGATAAAGCAACGGAGCCGTCGGCGGCGTGATATTGGCCATCCCAAGATTGACACCGATGATCGCGGCAAAATGGATCGGATCAACCCCGACACTTTGGGCGATCGGCAACAGGATCGGCGTTGCCAACAACAGGCCCGAGATGTCGTCCATCAGCATTCCGATCAGGATCATTACCACGTTGATCATCAAGAGGATGACGATAGGGTTGTCCGAAACAGAATATACCATGTCCTTGGCCAGCTGCGGAGCGCCCTGCGAGATCAGATTGTCCGACACGATCAGAACCATAAAGATCATGACCATGACCACACCAATGGTCACGCCTGAGTTCTGGATCGTTTGCGCCAGGGATTTCCAGGTCAGGCCACGATAGAAGTAGATCGCAACCGGGATCGCATAGCAAACCGCGATGCCTGCGGCCTCGGTCGGGGTCATGATACCGCCATAAATACCACCCAGAATGATAAGCGGCATCATCAGCGCGGGCCCGGCCAGGCGGCCTTGACCCAAGAGAGCAGGCATGAACGGGCTTGGACGTTCTGTCAGTTGGATATCGTCATACTTCCGCAACATGAACTGGTTAGTAATGATCAGAAGCGTGATCAGGATGATCGCCGGGATGACCGTAGACAGGAAGCATTTCAGCACGTGTTGTTGTGCCACCCAGCCATAAAGAATGTGTGATGAGCTGGGCGGGATCAAAAGACCCAATGGGCTTGCCGACACGATCAGTGCTGCGGACTGCCCTTTAGGATAATTGGCCTTTTTCAAGTGCGGCATCATGATGCCACCGATGCAAGTTAGTGTTGCATTCGCACTGCCCGAGATTGAGCCGAACACACCGCAGGCCAACACGGATGCCGCGTTCAGACCGCCTTTTATGTGGCCGATGAACATCTCGGCCAGCGCCACCAGAGGTGCTGCAATCCGGCCTTTCTCCATGATGCCGCCGGCTATCATGAAGAGAGGAATTGCCAAAAGCACCAGAGAGCGGATCCCGGTTGCTCCGGTCGGCAGATAGCCCGTAATGGACTGATCCCCAACCAGCGCAATAAAGATCAGAACAGCTCCAAACGCCACATAGACGCTGACGCCCAGCAAGAGCATCAGGCAGACAATAATAAGACTTCCGCCGATAATCATTTCGCGGCTCCTTTAAGGGTTTCGGACCGCAAAGGAAGCCCGAGCCCCTTTCGGATATGCACGTATAGATACGCAGCGGTGAACATCGCCATGAAGCCAAAACAACACATGATCGCGATACGCCATGAGACAAACGGAATTCGTAATACCGGAGTGGCCCTTAGGCGTGGGAACGAGAAGTCGTCCAGCAGCGATACGTAGCAAGCCCAAACCAGGAAGAGAATCACGAGAAGCTCAACCAACAACACTATGAACCCGCGCCACCAGACCAGCCGGGGGTTATGGATCACAATACCAAGAATATCGGCGTTGATGTGAAGATTGCGTGCCGAGGCCAGAACTGCCCCGGCAAAAAAGCCCACTATCGAGAAGGCCAAAAGCCATTCTTCATAGGCAAATAGGTCGCCGCCAAATCCATATCTGATCACGACGACTGCACCAAAGGTGAAGGCCATCAGGAAGCCACAGAACATAACGATTTGTCTGCAAACGAACGCGATCACCTTCATTGGGTATCCGATGATAGGCGGCAATTCGTCGGTAACTTTCTGCGGTTTCTCTGCGTCGGCGTCGCCGACATACGTCGTCATGTCATCTTTCTCAATCGACATGCCTGTCCCCCCGCTTTTCTCTTTTTTGTGAGTATATAGCGAAAGGGCCGGCAGTTTTGCCGGCCCGATTGGTTGTGCTGACTATCAGTTTTTGCTGGACAGCAAACGGTCGATCACATCCTGGCCGACGCTCTGGGCCATCATGGGCCAGATGTTTTCCTGGATATGGGCGGCCATCGCGGCCTGCTCTTCGTCGTTCAGGCTCAGGATGGTGTAGCCTTTGTCGATCAGCTTCTGTCCGAAGGCCGCGTCATTGTCGCGGTTATACTGGAAGAAGTCGTCGGACGCCTTGGTCATGGCGGCCTGCAGGGCGGCGCGCTGCTCGTCGTTCAACTTGTCCAGAGTGCGCTGCGACGCGTAGAACGTGGTCAGTTCTGAGATCGAGTTGTACTCGACAAAATGAGTGCCAACGTCGGACTGAGCGAAGATCGAGTAGGTTGCCGTCTTGGTGCAGCAAATCGCGCCATCAACGATACCGGACTGAATTGCAGGGAAGATATCACCCCATGCCATGGTCGTGGCTTTGTAACCAAGCGCTTCCACCATGGCTTTCACAGCGGGCGACGACCAAACACGAATGTTCATACCTTTGTCGTCAAAGTTGTTCCAGTTGGCCGGTTCCTGCGTGGCCACGATGCCAACAAACCCTTCGGGGTTTTGGGCCATTACGTGCACACCGTACTCGTCGGTGATTTCCTGCAAGATCTGGTTATACTCGGAATCCATGTTGCGCATGATGTTGTTCATGTCGTCCCAGCCACCCACGAGGAACGGCATCGACAGGAATTCCAGACGCGGGTCGGTGTCGGCATAGATAAATGCCGCCGCCAGGTCGATGTTACCCCGTGCCACATCTTCAAAGAGCGCCTCGCCCGAGCCAAGCTGGTTGGCCGGGAAAACTTCGATTGTCAGACCGACATCTGCCGCTGCAACATCTGCTGCGACCTGTTCCATCATCTTGGTGCCCTGATGATCAATCGGGAACACACCGGCAAAGCGCAGTTTCATGTCTTCTGCCATTGCGGCGGTTGACATCAGCGCGCTCACGGCGCCAAGCATCAGGCCCTTGGTAACATTTCTGAATTTCATCTAATTTTCTCCCAGTTTGCGGTCATTCTTTCGTCTGGTATGCTTTCCTGACCGCTGCAAATAGTTGCGTTTGGTCACATTATGCGAACACATATCGCAGTGCAATTCGATTCAAGGCTAGTTTTGCTTGGCTCGGTTTGTGTTCAGCCATAAGTGCGGCGATGCGGTTCTGAATGTCTGTCGGATAGGGGCGGCGAAGCGCCGTGTGCAGTGATCGACATTCATGGGTACCTGCTCCATCACGCAGGCGGTTGTTTGATCTTTCAGCTTTATCATCGATCCCGCAATATGCAGGCGATTAGCGTGGGCATCCAATCTAAGAAACCGGCAGAAAAACTCATCGCTTGCCAACGGCTCACCCGGGCAGAGGACGTGGTTCAGGAGTGCAATTGGCCCGGCATTGAAATGCCTTCACGTCACTTGGGTCAACGCCAAGCGCTTGATCCAGCATAACGTCCCGAGCTTCGTCAAAGGCCATGACGTAGTAAGTCGGATTCATTTGGCCGTTATAGTCAATTCATGTGTCTGGTACTCGACGGGTTTCTGATGTGACCCCGTTCGTCATTCCACGCCGCCCTCGAAGCCCTGCAAGAACGCATGCAAATTGTCGCCCAACTCATCACAAAGATACCCACCTTCCTGAACTATCACGGTGGGCAGATTGAGCGCCGCGAGCATCCTTGCCATTTCTGAAAAACCGGGCGTTGAGACGGCAAGACCTCCGAACGGGTCTCCTTCGAAAGCATCGAGACCGAGCGCGATCACGATGGCACCAGGCGCAAAACTCCTGACGTGGGCCAGACCGTCCGACAGCCCTTTCATGAAGCCGTCATCGCCGGTGCCGCGCGGAAGCGGAATGTTCAGGTTATACCCATGCCCTGCGCCTTCACCGACCTCATGAGCGTGGCCCCAGAAGAATGGATAGAATCGCGCCGGGTCCGCGTGGATGGAGAGGGTGAACACATCATTACGTTCGTAAAAGATGCCTTGCGTTCCGTTGCCGTGGTGCAGGTCAACATCGATAATCGCCACGCGGTCGTGGGTTTGCCGCAAGTATTGAGCAGCGATGGCGCTGTTGTTGAGATAACAGAATCCGCCGGCTAGATCGCTAAAGCAATGATGGCCCGGCGGTCGGCAGAGCGCATAGGCCACGTTGTCCCCGTCCATTACTGCCAGGGTTGCGCTCACGGCGCAGTTTGCGGACCAACGCGCGGCCTCCCAGGTATGCGCGCCGATGGGGCAGGACATGTCGGTGATGTGAAATCCCGCTTGACCGACAGCCGACAAGGGATAGCTGGCCGTGCGGCGATCCGGGTGGATATTCGGAAATATCTCAGGCGTGGCATCGGGAATGCGGGTCCACCTTTCATAAACCGTCGACAGGAACTTCAGGTAGGTCGGGGTGTGTACCGCCGCGATCGGAGCAAGGCCATGATCAGTCGGGGTATGCACCGTGTGACCGCCTGCCGCGACGCCTGCAAGCAGGCGCTCCATGCGCTCAGGTTTTTCGGGGTTGGGTTGCATGACGCCGTTCACCAGAAACCCGCTGGGATTATGCTGGTATTGCCGTTCCTGGTCAGAAAAGACTTTCATGTGTCAGAACCCTACCTTATCTGCCCCTTTAAGACCCAGCATCGCGCGTGTCTCATCAGGTGTTGCGATCTCGTATCCCAACTCTTCCAGAACCGTTCGGATCTTAGTGACCTGTTGGGCATTGCTGGTTGCAAGCTGTCCGCGCCCGATCATCAGGCTGTCTTCAAGACCGACGCGCACATGCCCGCCCAGAATGGCGCTCATCGTGCCCAATGGCATCTGCTGTCGCCCGGCGGCAAGCGCCGAAAACTCATAGGCGTCGCCCAACAGGCGGTCAGCGGTTTCCTTCAAATACATCAGGCTGTGCGGGCTAGCATCAATCCCGCCCAGCACACCCATGACAAATTGCAGAAAGACTGGTGGCACAATGCGGTTTTGCTTCAGATAGAAAGCCAGCGTCTGAATGTGTCCCACATCGTAACATTCACATTCAAACCGCGCGCCACCAGCATCGCCCAGCATTCGAAACACAGTTTCTATGTCTTGGAACGTATTCTTGAACACAGTGTCGCGCGTGTTCTCCAGGAAGGTCTCTTCCCAATCATGGGTCCAATCGGAATAGCGGTCCTTCATCGGGAAGAGGCCGAAATTGATGGACCCCATGTTGAGCGAACACATCTCGGGCGCCAGTTCGACCGGGGCCGAAAGCCGTTGTTCCACACTCATCTGGGAACTGCCCCCCGTGGTCAGGTTGATGACCGCATCACTCGCGTCCTTGATCCGTGGCAGAAACTGGCGAAAGACGTTGATATCCGCGCTTGGGCGACCGGTATCCGGGTCGCGCGCATGCAGATGTAAGACAGATGCGCCAGCTTCTGCTGCCTCAATTGCAGATTTGGCAATTTCGTCTGGCGAAACAGGCAGATGTGGGCTCATGCTCGGCGTGTGGATCGAGCCTGTCACGGCGCAAGTCAAGATAATCTTTTGCGCCATGGGTCAGACCTCCAATGCACACTCGCGGGCGAAGACCCGGAGACTATCGTCAAGTATATTCAGGATCTCGTTGACCTGTGGTTCGGTCACTATCAACGGCGGGCAAACCAGGAAATGATCGCCCTCTACACCGCCGCGGGTGCGGCGCGAATAGGTGATCAGGTTGCGCTCGTAGCAGATTTCCACGAACCGCTCATAGGCATTCAGGTCTTTGGGTAACGGTGACATGGTGTCCCGATCCGAAACCATTTCAAAGGCGGTTAGCAGGCCTTTTCCCCGTACATCTCCGATAAACGGGTATCGCGCCATGAGGTCCATGAGCCCAGTCATCAGCATATCGCCCATGATCTGTGCATTGGTCATCAAGTCCAGCCGGTCAATCTCGTTCAGAACCGCCAACCCGGCGCTACATGCAAGCGGGTTGCCAGCATATGTGTGGCCGTGCGCAAATCCACCGCTGCCCAGCACGGTTTCGACCATCTCTCCATCAGCGATCATGGCCCCCAACGGCGCATAGCCCGCTCCAAACCCCTTGGACAGGGCCACAAGGTCGGGCCGGATGTTCCAGTGTTCCGACGCCAGGAACGTACCAGTGCGCCCGACACCCGACATGACCTCATCCATGATCAGCATGACGCCAAACTCGTCGCAGATCTCGCGCACCCGACCGTGGTAGCTGTCGGGCGCAACCAGCGCTCCGGTAGATGCACCGCCCACCGGTTCCATGACAAAGGCCAGAACTGTGTCAGGCCCCTGGGCAATGATCTCATCCCTTAACATCTCGGCATACTTTAGACCGCGATCGCAGTCGGAAAGGTTGTCGCGATCGAGATAGCAGGTAGGCGCGGGAATTTTCGGCATTTCCTTGAAAAGCGGCCCAAACGCGTCCGTCAGCGGCCCGTATCCGGTAATCGCCAGCGCGCCCAAGGTTGATCCGTGATAGGAAGGAAAGCGTGAGATGACTTTCCACCGGCTGAACTGCCCCTCAGCAACAGCCCATTGTCGCGCGAACTTAACGCAGGATTCTACGGCTTCGGATCCGCCGGATACAAAAAAGACCTTGTCTAGACCTTCCGGTGTACGATCCGCGATGGCTGAGGCAAGGTCTTCTGCCGGAGCGCTTTCAAAATGTAGACGATAGGCAAAGGTGGCGCTGTCCATCTGCGCCTTCATCGCGGCCAAAACATTGGGATTTGAATGGCCGATATTGCTGACCATCGCCCCGGACGATCCATCGATATATCGCTGGCCGTTCTGGCCCCATATATAAATTCCTTCTGCGCGATCGACCATGGGGCGGCGCGCGCGACTTTGATAGAAAAGGTTCGATGCCTTCACGATGTATCTTCTTTGACAGGTGTGACAATGCCGGAGCAGTGCCCAACCTTGTGTTGGATTCTTTTATAGGGCAAATAGATAATGCAAATTAAGCATATTGACCAAATCAATGAAGAACGCCGCTGAACAGGACAAGTTGATCCGGGAACTGGATTGGAATCTGCTGCGCACCTTTATGGTCATTGTTCAGGAAGGCAGCATCACCCTTGCCGCCAAGCGCCTGATGCGGCGGCAACCTTCTGTCAGCCAGGCCCTGAAACGTCTTGAGACACGGCTTGGAATTCCGCTGATTGATCGCAGCCCTTCCCACTTTCGCATCACATCGGCCGGGCAGACACTGTATCAGGAATGCCTGGATATGTTTGGCAGTCTGGCGAGAGCGATCCAGAGCGCGCAGGGCACCGAAGATATAGTGACGGGCACAGTCAAACTCGCCCTTCTCAGCAGGATTGAAAGCGCGTTTTTCGATACAGTACTGGCAGATTTTCACCGGCAATTCCCCGAAGTCAGCTTTGATATCGAGGTTATGTCCAGCAAAGACGTCAGGCAGGCGGTTCTGGAAAAATCCGCAACGCTTGGCGTTTGCCTTGTCCATGAAACCCACCCTTGTCTGCAGCATGAGGTTCTCTATCGGTCCTACTTTGGGTTTTACTGCGGTCCGAGTCACCCATTGTTCAGGCAACGCGATCTGAAACTCGACGACCTGCGCAACCACTCGTCGGTCTCATTCCGGACAGACCAGCTTTGGGATGCGTTGCGTCCGGTCGCGTTGCTTCGCGCGCAACACAAGCTCGACAACAAGGTGATCGGTTACACCTCTGATCTGGGCGAGGCACAGCGGATGATCCGCGCGGGGCTCGGGTTTGGCCCGCTGCCTGTTCACGTCGCCGAAAGCTTCGTCAATCGCGGCGAGCTGTGGCGCTTACCGCCTTACGAAAACGCTTTGGCGATTGATATCCATCTAGTGCACCACGCGAACGCACGCCTGAATCGGGCGGAAAAAGCCCTGCTCAATATGTTTCGAAGCCGACTTGCATCGGTACCCTTCGAACAGCGCAGCTACAAACCAGTCGAAACAAACTAGCCAAAGGCCTAAGAGGGGAAGGTCAAAACATGATGTCAAATAACGCCCTTTCCCTGCTGGTTTGCCAGATGGAAACCCCCACCGGTAGGGTCTGCGGAAACGGCCGAGGATTTTCGCCACGTTGCCATCAACAAGAGCCAACTCATACAAGCAAGGAAGAACGACACATTCCTCGACGACCGACTAGCTGATTACGATGCGCTCTAGCGGATCATTTGCTCTGCAATTGGCGGGATCGAAACATGGGTAAAGTCCAGAATGATGCAGATTGATATTGCTCCGGTAGCTCCAGACAAAATAACCGATTTGGATTTTGCGCTAAAGGCGTTGTCGTCTGAAATGGGCGACAGACATGTTGCGAATGTGGACACGCTGAAAGCGGCCTTCGCAGGTGACCATCCGGCCTTCAACGCCCTGCTCGCGCACAGTGATACCGAAGTCGTCGGTGCAATCGTTTGGACGCCAGTGTTTTCAACGACCAGAGGGGGTGGCGGCATATTTGTAAGTGATCTTTGGGTCTCTTCATCTGCGAGAGGGCAAGGTATTGGAAACAAACTACTGTCTCGTGCAGTTTCTGATGCGGACAAATCATCTGGCGCGCGTTTTCTGAAGCTAGCAGTCCATCGCACCAACCCTTCTGCCTTTTCCTATTACACCCATATTGGATTTAAGGAAGAATCCGATATGACGACCATGATCCTCGAAGGCGCTTCTTTACAGAGCTTCAAGAAGCTCTAAACGCCAATTGCGGCAAAACCGTCTTCGCGCTCAAGTGTTGGAGCTTTCTCAACGCGGAAATTGACACCATTTGAAGCGAGAATAGCGCATTTAGGGTCAGGATTCATAACCAATAGATGACGGTTGCTGCTAGCGCGATGCCAGAAAAGAATACTTTGGGGCAGCGGTCATAACGGGTTGCGACGCGCCGCCAGTCCTTGAGCCTGCCGAACATGATCTCGATCCTGTAACGGCGTTTGGATCTGCGCTTATCATATTTGACTGGGGTTTTCGTTGCTTGCTGCCGGGGATGCAGGCGCGTATCCCTTTGTCTTTTAACGCTTCTCGGAACCAGTTGGCGTCATAGCCGCGTTCCCCGAGCAACCAGTCGACTTTTGGGAGGCTGCTGAGCAACGCCGGCACGCCAATGTAGTTGCTGACTTGCCCAGCGGTCACGAACAGGTCGAGCGGGCGCCCCTGGCTGTCGCAGATGGCTTGCAATTTGGTGTTCATGCCGCCTTTGGCGCGGCCGAGCAGACAACCGCGCCCCCTTTTTGGGCGGCTATGCTGGTCGCCGTTCGATGTGCCTTCAGCTGGGTCGCGTCGATCATCACGGTTTTCTGCTCTCCGTGCTCGGCGGCCAGACCAGCCATCATCCGTGCGAAGTTGCCTTTCTCGCTCCAGCACTTTCAGCGGCTGTAGAGCGTTTTGTGCGGGCCAGGGGCATCGCGCCACCTTAACCCAGTGCGGTTGATGCTGATAATCCCGCTCAAAATCCACTTGTCATCAACCCGAGGCTTGCCGTGCGATTTCGGAAAGAAGGGTTTAGACGCTCCATCTGCGCGTCAGTCAGCCAGAAAAGATCGCTCATGTCACCGCTCCGTTTTCGGAGCCGTGAACCACGCGGCGCGGCGGAAATCGATGCATCCAATCTTCTAGGGTGCATGTTTTTTGTTGCACCGGGTAGCACCGTAGTAGCGCTGGGTATTGGAACTACAAACGCAGAAAGCCCTGCGAGTTGCGAGGCTAAGTGTTTGATATATGACTTGTAATTTTGGTTGCGGGAGCAGGATTTGACCTATTTCGAACGTCAACGAAACTACCGTTCTAGGAAAGCCTGTCGGCGCGGTCTTTTGCTGCATTATGGCAAGACAATTTTTCGGCGAATGACCGCTGTAACCGGTATAACGAGCGATTGTTAAACCAGATCCAATATCCGCGACGAGTACGTAGCAGTAACTGATCCCATCGGCGGAAGACCTTACTCGCCAGCTGAGACGTCAGGAATGGTTGCGGTGACTATTTCCGAAGCTTCGATCCTATAGATAGAAGGCGCGAGTTCCCTCTGAGTTGGGTGGATGAAAATTTTACCAGTAACCCAAACCGGATCCGCTGTAATGTCGATGCCTTCTGGAAACTCAACAGAAATAACCTGATCAGGAAGAGGTGCGAGTGGATGTCGGCACTTCTGAGACAGCAGAGGAACCAACAAAAAGCTTTTCACATCTCTAAATTCGAACTCAATGGGATGGGCGTAACCAGCAATTTGAACAATACTGCCTTCCAAGCCAAAGTTCCCAGGTACACAATCGGCTATCTGCATTGAAAGCATGCGATCACTCAAGTCTCTTGGCGAACAACTTGGATTTGACAGGTAGCCATCTAAAAACTCAGAGCACTCAACAAGGCGACCTTCTCGAAGATCAGACCACGAAATTTCCAGTGGTTCGGAGTGCGCCGCCAAACCTGTCAGAGAAACCAAACAGACCGAACAGACAATTAGCCTAATTGTCATTCTGACCGTGCGAAACAGTAAGCGGGCTTTTGTAATCCGGTTCGGTCAAACCTTGTTTACGCATGGCAATGCCCGTCAGGCATTCCCTGATGGTTCGGTTAGCATTCAAAGCAGAAACATAGGTAGGGTCCATCAAAGGAGCGAGCTCAACAATTTCGAACCCGATCACGTTTGACTCGGCGCAGAGGCGGCGAATTATCGGGAAAACCTCTCGGGGCATCAGGCCGCCAGGCTCAGGTGTTCCCGTTCCCGGTACGAATGCCGGGTCAAAAGTGTCGATGTCGAAAGAGATATAGATATACTCCGGCCCTTCATTCGCCTCGGCAATGACGTCCTCCATAACAGCGTCCCAGCCGCGATCTGCGATCTCAGCCATGGTATGATAGCGAAACCCGTTCATACGCATCCATTCAAATGCTTTTTCGTCTGGATAGTATCCGCGCAAAGCGACTTGAATGAAGTTTTTACCCTCAACCAAGTCTTCTTCGATTAACCTGAAGACAGGCATGCCATGATTGATCAGGTGTCCAAAGCCATATTTTCCGGCATCGTAATGAGCGTCGAAATGAACGACACCCACGTTGCCCTTTCCATAAACGTCCGTCATCGCAGCAACATTTGGGTACATCAATGAATGATCGCCACCAACGATAAAGGGTATCACATGGCTACCGTCAGCGTGTTTCACCGCTGCTGCCTGTCCAACAAATGAACGGATCGCATGAATTGTGCGCTCAGTGCTCATTAAGTCATTGGGGGCATTTCCGTAGTCGACGACTGTCATGTCCTGCAGCGGGTCAACCATGACGTGCATATGCGGCTGCCGCGCTCCATAGCCGAGATACATTGAGGAGTTACGAACCGCATTCGGACCACGCGACGCCCCGCGTGCGCCGGTCCCCATGTCGGTAAAGGCACCCATGATGGCGACGTCAACTTCAGCGGCGGCCAGATCGCCGGGCGTGAATGCTAACGGTTGGTGTAAAAACGTTGGGAGTTGCATATAGCCTTGACCAGGGAAACGCTGAGGATCAACAATTCCAGGCTCGCGTCCTTCACGCCCTCCTTCAAAACTTGGCAAAGGTGTGCGCCACGCATTGTAAGTGGGGTCTTCAGTGTCCAAAGGAATAACGGGTTGTTCCCCCTCACGGATCGGGGACTGAGTACCCTCAAATTCATGGCCATAAAGCTGAGCGTTTGCGGCGCCAGCAAAAGGAACGCACAGAATGGCGAGTGCGGTACGGAGACTTTGAAACACCGGAAGTCCCTCCTCGAATTTTGGCTATCCCAAAACTATTGCCGAAATTGCAGTTTAAAGCAAACTTTGGCTCATTTGTGTTTGCCGCTGAATAGAAAGGGGCTTGTCAGGTTATTGGCCTACCCGCGTATCCATACTTTGACGATTTTGTCCGCACAGCTATCACGCAGGCAGAGTGAAGCGAGTGTCGTCCCGGAAACCGAAGCGGACGCAATCATTGTTTAAAACGAGCAGATGAGGCGCTAATATCGATGCAACACAGATTGTGCCATCCAGGCCCACCCACTTTTTTTGTTTCGAAGATACGATATCATGCTCCTTATCCACAGCCCAATGAGATGAAATATGCTAAGGTTGAGCGCCGAGCCCGTGCTTGCAAAGGGTAACCGTCAGTATGTCTATGCTCATCCGAGCGACCCGGCTCTTATTGTGAAAGTGCCGCAGCCGGGTACTTTCGACGATCATGGCCATATCCCAAACACAAACCGGATCGAGCGCCGATTTCGCCGAGCAACCATGTACAAGGGCTTTGTGCGGGAGTTCCGCGAGTACCTCGAGCTAAAGGCCCGTGTGCAGCAGCCTGGAGTACAATTGCCGATCTGCGAGGTTCACGGAACGGTTCCAACCGACCTCGGGTTGGGATTGGTCTACGAGCGCATCTCGGACCCCGATGGAAATCTGCCTCCGACGCTGAGGCAGATGATCGATGAAGGTCACCTCGCGTCCTGGCACTTGACGTTATTGCACACTTTCTTCGATACGCTGATCGATAACCATGTCGTGGTTAGCAACAAGAACCTAAGCAACATCGTGTTCCAGACTCAGGGAGCCCGCCTGGGCAGGTTCGTCTGGGTGGACAGCTTTGGGTGTAAGCAGGCTTTGCCCCTGCGGAAGTGCTCGAGCCTGATAAACGCCTATGGCCTGAACCGGGTGCGCAAGGTGATAGTCGGTCGAGCCGAGGAGGCGCTGGCGCAGGCCAATCAGGTCAGAAGACCCGCGTTCTCAGGCTGACCTTCGAAATATTGCAGATTAATAACTGAAGTGCGGGCTAATGGCCCTTGATTGGACCAGTTCTCTTCAATCTAAACATTCAACGAGCTGGAACTAGATTTCTGTTTGCCTGCCTGAGCGACATATAGAGCAAATGGAGAGCGTGTCTTCTCCGCGCCGAAAATCGGCATAAAGTTGGAAGCGAAACGACAATTTGCAAGTACCTTACCCGCACGGCACTCGAAGAAGATCCAATGTCAGAACGGAACCAAGTCCGCACTTTGTCCGCAATTGCCGCCCCCAAGACTACAGTTTTCGAAGACCAAAGTTTTTTTTGCGAATTAAGCCGTCATTGAAAACATACCCGAAATTCTCAGCATCACGGATGTATACCTCACCGACTGCTTTGCTGCTTTCAGCGGAATAATAGTCTCGATAGTCTCGCCTCTTCGACTTTTTTCGATGCTTGAAGAACATACGCCGACCGCCGATCTCCCGAAGAACAACGCTCAGGTCTTTCTCGAAGGTTTCAAAGCGACCCAGGAAATCCAACGGCATTTCTCCACTGTCATCCACGAGAAAATCAGATTGGGGTTTGAAATATGGTATTTCAAGGTACTGCGACGGCTCTTCAATGAATGAAGACAAGAAGCTCTCAAACGTGTCGTTATTTGTCACCAATTCCAATTTCTCGCGCCGCGCTATGATATAGTGATAGGCGGAGACTAAACGGTCCCAAGGGTTCCGAACAAAACTGAACTTAAAGAAACCCGCCGCCTCCGGTCCCAAGTGCTGAAGATTCACAAAAACTGACGAGTGTTTGTCGATCGCGGGAATAGGATCATGTTTGGTTAGACTAAAGTGACTAGGACGGCGCAAAATTGTAGAGACTGTTGATCCCCCAGTTTTTGGAATATGAACGAAGACAGTCTTTAGCTCAGGATAAATTGGCACCGATTTGCTACGCCTCCTTGCCGATAACGCGTGCTGAGCGGTGCGCCGAAGGTCTGGCGCGATATACGCTGATGCGTTGAAACACCTCGGTGGAAGGCAGAAAAGCGCATCGGCAAAATGTCGGCACCATCGCCCACCCCCATCTCATTGGTAGTTTACGCAGCCCTGATATTACCCAACTCGAACCGGAGTTGTGAATAGGGGAAGCAACCCGCATGGGTTCAGAACCGGTAGTTCACTGAAAATGCAAGCGCAGTCAGATCCACGTCTCTAAACTCGCGATTAAAATCTGAAAACTCAGAATACATCAACTCGGCCCCAACCGTGAGCTTTTCCCGAATGAAGCGTTCATAGCCAAGGCTCACGAAATAACCGCTGCCGTCGCCAGGGTTCGTATTGCCGGCGGCGTGCGTGTCGATTTCAGCGTAGCCAGCGCTGGCGTAGAACAAGTTCAGACCTCTGTCGATGCCACCACGCGCACCAAGACGAGTGTATGAAACGAGTTCGAACCCAGCGTCAATGTCCTGCTCTAGTCGAGTGTATTGAAAGATGTAACCAATTGTAAAACTGCCGAAATCGTAATCGTAGGCCAGCTTCGCCCCGTAAATCGGGCTGCTGGTGCCTTCAACATCAAGAGCATAGCCAAGCTCCAAACCGAAGGAGAAACCCGTCCAGTCAACGCCCAATGCAGGCAGTTCAGCCGGCTTTTTAAACGACGATGAGGCTTTAGAAACTTCAGCATTGCCCGCCATTGAAACTGTCGGGCAAATCGCAGCAACGATTAGAGCTATAGCAGGGGTGTTCATTGTCATGATAATCAATTCCGTAACAACTTAACTCATTCTCAATACTAGCGCAGGTTCACTCCATTGCTATAGGTTGGGAGACCCGCAACCTTAAAATGCGGCAGCCAGCGTGTCGAAGCAGCAATGCTTTATACTAGTTTCGAGAAGTTTAGGTCGCTGTGAGCTTCAAATAGTTCTGAGTTTCATAGGCTGGTGCCTACTACTGACGTGAGAACTCACTGAGAACGAGTAGAATCCCCGGGACAAAGCCTTTAGATCGGGGGTTACAACACTCCAGGTATTGCCGAAGCCCCGCTAATCGACTGATGCTGAGGTTCTTGCCCTAGTTCATCATTGTGAACTTTTGAAACAACCGTCACGAGCACCGCAAGCGTCACAATTCCCGTAATCATCCATCGGTGTGTCATAGGTAGCCTCCTTCGATCCAACGTACACATCTTCTTTGGCTCCAAGATGGGATGGAGGAGGGATTGACGGTAGGAAATTACATGTTGCTATACAGTAGTTGTTGTTAACACACTTTGCTTCGTGAAAGTGCAGGGGATAGTCGTGGCGGAAAATGTCGATAAGGCGGATATTCTGAAACAACTGGAACGCATCACAACGTCCGAGGATTTCCCATGCAGCACGCGAACAAGGACGTTTCTGGAGCACCTTGTTCATCGAGAACTTGAAGGCCGCGGTGACGAGTTACGGGGCACTGCATTGGCAATGGATGTTTTCGGAAGAGGCGCTGAATTTGATCCTAACACTGATCCGGTCGTTAGGATTGAAGCCGTCAAACTGCGAAAAGCATTGGACCTTTATTATCTGACAACAGGGAACAACGACCCGGTTTTAATATCTGTCCCTAAGGGGCAGTACCGCCCACTTTTTGAAACAAACACCCAAAAAGCCGAACCGCAAAAGTCGTCTGCAGTGCTCCATGAAGGGGGGCCTGTTCTCGGGATCACTTCCTTTGACGGTTCAGATACGTCTCGCGCGAAGCTTTTCCGAGAGGGATTTCCTGAGGAACTGGCTATGGAACTTGCGCGTTTCGCTCATATCCGCGTCATAACCGGGTATTCAGACAGATACCCAGATGGTTTGAAGGCGGAAACCTTACCCTCTTGCGATTATATTCTGAATGGTTCTGTGCGGGACGATCAGGTCAACCTGCGCTTGATTGTGCAACTAAGACGACCCGTTGACGGCTCTGTTTTGTGGGCCGACCGGCGTGATATTAATCTAGACGCCCCTGATCCTTTCAAAGCCCAAGAAGAAATTGCGAAACAATGCGCGACAAAGCTGGTCGATGCTTATGGGGTTGTCGCAGCCGACGCCGCGGGTCATTTAGCAAGACGCTCACTGGCCTGGAGTAACACCTATCAAGCTCTTTTGGCTTTTCATGCCCACGTTCGCACTTCTAGATCGGGCAGCTTACAGCGAATGATGGATCTGGCGCGCTCAGCCATTCAGAGCGATGATGCTAGTGGACTGGCCCACGCGCTTATGGCGCTAGGATATGTGGAGGAAGTGGCATTAGGCCAAAAACGCCTGAGCGACATTCTGGAACAGGGGCAATCACATGCTGAAAAGGCAGTGGCTCTGGATCCTCAATGTCAGGAGGCTTTATTTGCAGCCGCAATATATGCGCTACTTACCAAAGACACTCAAAGGTTCAATCGTTTGATTGAAGCTGCAATTCGGGCCAATCCCAACAGTGCATTGCTGATTGCGCTGGCTGGTGCTTGGATTGCGCTGGTTGGTGATATCAAGCTAGGCGGGAAAATGGTAAGGCAGGCTTTGGACATCAATCCATTGTTGCCGATCTGGACAAATATCACACTTTGCTTGGGGGACGTTGAGGACGGAAACTATGCCAGAGCCTCGGAAAAGGTGGAGCAGATTGATGCTCGTGAAATTGCTAGCGATTGGTTGTTGATCGCAGCAATTCACGGCTTGGCGGGTGAGACGGAATTGGCGAAGAACGCGCTGTCGAACTTCCCTACGACGCAGTTTTCTCTCGAAGAGTATCTTGATGATCTTCCTTATGAATCTGGTGTGGTAGAGCTGCTGCGGGAAGGCACGAAACGAGTGCGTTCCGTCGAGACCTGATCTTTCTTTGGCAACTTTGCAGCCGAACAATCACAGCCCATGCTCCACTTGTTGTCCATTACTTATAAGCACCGTGATTTCTTCACCAAAAGAAGATCGGCTCGGGTTGAAAAACTGCACTGTGAGAATGGGCCCGGCGGGAAAATCTTCATGGATAAGGTTGGAAACGCGGCGGCTTGCAGTCCGCATCACAATTGTTGTTCAATCGGCAACCAACTAGAAACCTTAGCTACCAATTTGCGCCAAAATCCCGCAGATGGCTCTGGGGATAGCGGCGGGTTATTTTTGGTAGTTGTATCTTCCCATTGCAATTTTCCAGCGTCATTAAGCGATACCGAATAAGTGTAGATCGGTACTGCCGCATCCAACTGCGTTTTGATTTGTTTCGCTAGACTTGGGCTGCGTACCAACATTCCGATTTCCGAGTTCTGCCGGATGGACCTAGGATCAACATTTGCAGAACCCACAAAAACGTAAGTTTCATCAATCAAGGCGATCTTGGTGTGTAGAGTCAGCGGTGTTTCGACGCCTTCCGTCGAAGGCGGTGCGCTCGCGCGAACTTCAGCGAAGTTAGCGCCGGCACGCAACAGTCGTTTACGATAGCGCGCATAGTGACCGTGAGTGTAAGGGTGGTTGGTTGAGGCAAGAGAATTGGTAACGATCGAAACATCAATGCCTTTTTTAACCAGCCGCTCAAGATACTCCGCGCCGTACTCCTCTGGAATAAAGTAGGGTGTAACCACTATGACGCTGTTTTCGGCGCGCCCTAGGCTATTATAAAATGCGTCCCCTACAGCGAAGGGACCGGTTCCAGAGGGCGTGCGAAGTTTCTGCAGATCATCCGCAACGATTTTTACACGGCCATAGTAGACAGGTACCTCACCATTCCTGAGCTGTCTTATGTATTCAGATCCCAGAGCCCGATCGTAAATAGCAACTTCCTGCTCAAGAGCGCGGTTCTGAAACTGTTTATACGCCTCGCTCAGAGGAACAATATCGCCATCGTCTATGGCATCAAAAGGCAAAGACCAGGCATCATTCCAATACGTATCAAAGCTCTTTGACAATGTTTGAACAGGCTTGCCTGCCACAAAGAGATCAAAGTCCGCAAAGTCATATTGTGTTCCAATACTGAAATATTCGTCCGCAATGTTTCTTCCGCCTAAAATTGCAAAACTGCCGTCTGTGATCGTGACTTTGTTGTGCATGCGGCGGTTCACTCGGGAAAAGTCCAACAGGAAATTTACGGCCACAGTGCTATTTCGGGAGAGCGGGTTGAAAACGCGAATTTCCACGTTCGGGTGGGCATTCAATGTCGCGATTTGATCATCACCTGCCGTCGTGAAAACGTCATCGAACAATAGCCTGATTTTCACCCCACGCTCTGCTGCGGAATACAGGGCCAACCACATTAATGAACCGGCTAGATCGGGTTTGATCAGAAACGTTTGCAAGTCTATCGAACTTTCCGCCGTTTCTATCATTCGCAGCCGCGCCCCGAGCGCGTCGTTGCCGTCGAACAAGGGTGCCATTGCCAGTATTTGGCTATCGTGACCTGTGAGGTCAGAAACTAGACGCCCGGCGCGGGTACCTTCAGCAGAGATAGCACGCGAGCTTTCCTTAGGAGTATCGAACGGAACATAGGTGCAGCTGCTTACAAACAGAAGCAGGCCGCAAACGACAAAGAGGTTTATTGCGGTCCTCATTGGTCCTCCGGTTCGGTTAAAGCTGATCACTTTATGCGTCCATGATGCATTCGCCATTTTTCGAAAACAACTCAACTCGATGTCCAGCGCTCTTGTGTCAATCGCCGCTACACGAGTGCACTGAAAGACAAGTGTATGTTCAAGGACTTGCATAGGACTACTGGATTTCCGCATTCAAGTTAACCGGCCGCGACCGTTACCTGGCTTGAAGCGATCACTCTGAACTCTGTATTGCCTGCCCTTGTTTCAACAGTTCCAAGTATTTGTTAGACTTTCAAATTTCCTCGACTAAACAATGGTTTCATACTATCTCTATAGCTTAATTGTTACAGGCACGATCGGACGTCTTGTGTTGTTCAATTCGGTCATGTTCACCAAAGTGAAGCGATCGCTTCTGATCGTTTTGTTCATGTTTTTGCTGTTTGGCATTCTTGTCGCTTGTGAGCGTGACAGACCAAAGCCTACAAGCGAGTTGAACCCTCAAGTTCTATTGGCAGCTGCCGAAAACGGCGAAGGTATTGATCCCTCCAAATACAAAGGCGACATCGAACTGCTTCTGCCCAGCAAAGTACCGATCGGCGAGGAGACGTTTAATGTCGCGTTTTACGCGGGATTAAACCCGGCAACAGAGACCCGTTTGCAAGTGAAACTCGTGGCTGACCTCAGAGCGATCCAAGCACGGTTCCCAGAACTGGCATCTGGTATCTATGAGAATAGTTGTTCACGAGAAGTTTCAGTCAAAATTCTTGAAACCGAAGCGATTGAAGATCACGTCGAACTGCGCGGATCACTGTTTGTTCGAATTTTTTCTTGTCGAAACAACGAGTCGGGCGAAGAGCGGGGTGGGCATTGGTTGACGCAAGAAATTGACGCCAATGCTAAGGTGGAAGCTTTTGTCGAAGACCAATGTGTGCGCTTTTCCATGGTTGAGCTTGACCTCAACCCACGCGGGTTTACGGGCGCTATCGCAAGATTATTCGGTGTCATTGATGGAGCGCGTACCGAAATACTGGAACAAGCAGAGATCTACTTTGATGATAATCCAATCTGTCTGACAGTACCGGAGGAACTTAAGCCGGTGTCACCGCAGGCCACGCTCGTCAAAGCGCTTGAAATTGGCGAAGGTGGCATCGGCGCCGAAATTCAAGGATTAATCGACACAGACGCAACGACACTTGTCAAGCTGCTCAGCGTCATGGAATTGAGCGACATCATCGAGGGGCAACAATGAGACACGCCTATTTCGTGGTGTTTCTGTTCGGCGGCATCGGTTTCGTATCCCCTTCGGTAGCACAAGTAGCGGAGTTCGACATAGAGGATACGCTGGTCGTCGGCACAACAGAAATTGACTACGGTCTCAATGTAGTTATGACGGCGGTCTCTCCAACACGTATAGGCATTGAAGCCGTGCTTGACTTTAGTGATTTGCAGGCTCGCTTACCCGAGTTGCTTGCTGAAGAACCAATTTTAGATTCATGTGGAAGCCGCACCAATCTCAGTGAGTTTGTGGTTGAGGCACAAGATGAAGTTGTTTCTCTCAGCGGAAAACTCGATACACAGTTCTTTGAATGCACCAAGACCAGAGAAAACATCTTTGTACGCGGCGAGCCCACGGACAGATGGATTTTCGACTTTTCCGGTTCAGCTACAGCTCGGTTCAGCGAAAAATGCGTAACCTACGAGTTGGTAGACGCAGTCGTTCAACCCCTTGAGCAATTGCGGGACATTGAGGGGTTCGTTGAAGATGTCGAAGCACTGCGTGCCATCCTACTAGAAGTTGCTGGACGTTTCTTGAACGAACGCCCTTTTTGCCCGGCCTTCCCTGAGGAATTTGAACCTTTAGACCCAGTTTATGAAACCGGCGGTCCCCGCGAAATTGGTGATGGCGGTCTGGGGGCCTATCTTAGAGGATCAGTCGATACCAGTACCGCGACGATCATAGGGGTACTACGCGTATTGCAAGAGGAAGGGGTTATTCCAGGCCCTCCGTAAATGATTTCATATACGTCCAATAGACGTGGTAATTTCCACGCAATCTGTTCTGGTCTGAACCGACCACTTCAGTCACTAATACTGTGCCTTGACGACCGTTCATCGATTGAGTTTTTGCTATGCAAACTACGATGAGCACGGTGAAAGCTGACCTTCTTAGGATTTGATCGCAGTCCAATATGCGAATCCCTAGTCATTAGCGTAATTCGAACGGCCCACACGCTCCCGGCGATCTATGCTACTCTAACTTTGATGGAACAAAACAAAGAGCCGTTTGTCGCTGGCGGCTGAAGAAATGATAAACGTCATCTGAACCGCAAAGGCATTGACTGTTTAAACAGTAATTCTTGCAGAAACCATACCATTGTGTGCCACAATAGACTGGAATTTGTACGAGTAGATACATGAAGCATTTCCGTTTTCACAATATCACCAGAGCAGCTGCTTCTATTGGTGCTACGGTATTGTCTGTCGCGTTAATTCTGCTGCTGATTTTGGGAACAGCCAAAGCACAGCAACTCGCTCACTCGGACCCGTACCAAAACTCAGTTGCGATCGCGAGCGAGGCAAATGTGGGCGAAGACGTACTCTCTCGGCACGTAGTTGCCTTAGGAGTAGACGATCTTACAGAGATAGCAGATATCTGGCAGCGCCGGGTTCAAACGAACCTCGCTAGAATAGCCGAGGGTTTAACGCAGCTGGAAACTGTCGCCGATGAACAGGTTCCTGAACTCGTTGACGAGATAAAGGCGACGAACCAAAAAAACATCGGCGACCTTCAGAACTACATCATTGTTGTTTACGCTCTGGGACGAAAAGGCGGCCCTGAAGAAGAATTGAAAAAGCACGAAGGGTTTATCAAGGGCTTTATAGGTGAGCTTTTGCTTTCATACCAGTGGTCAGCCATTGCCCATCTGTCATGGGACTGGGTGGTGTCAGGCAGGGGCGGGATCAGGGCGTTAAGCGGACTTTTTCAAGCTATCATAGTTTTGGTCTTTGCTTTCCTTCTCAGCGGGATTTTTAAAAGAGTATCGAGCAGATGGCTTCACGGCCGTAACGAAGAAAATGAAATCGCGGCAGTTGTCATACCGAACGTCATTCGCTGGAGCATTCTTGTTCTTGGCTTGTTTTTCGCCTTGTGGGGGCTTGGTGTAAATATTGGCGTCACAACTGCCATTGTCGGTGGTCTTGGGTTCCTTATTGCATTCATGCTGCAGAATTTATTTCAAAGCGTGATTGGCGGTTTTTTACTCCAAGCAACAAACCCTTATTCAAAGGGTGATATTATATCGATCAATCAAACGATTGGAACGGTCGTCGACGTAAACATAATTTCAACAAAGCTCAGAACTTTTGACAATCGGTTGGTACAGATCCCAAACCAGTCCATCTGGCAGGGGTCGATGGAGAACCTTACCAAGTACCGAGTGCGGCGCGTCGATCTTGTTTTTGGAATTGGATACGCAGATGATATTGAGCGTGCCAAAGCCACCCTTGCTGAGATGGTGAAAGCAGACAAACGTTGCCTGAAGAATCCGGAAACGCGGATATTTGTCGGTGAATTGGGTCCGTCGTCAGTAAACATTTATTGCAGACCATGGGTTCGAACCGATGATTACTGGGATGTTCTGTGGGACTTGACAGAGATTGGCAAAACCCGCTTGCAGAAAGAGGGCATCAATATCGCGTTTCCGCAAATGGACGTGCATGTCCACACCAAAGAAGCAGCTTCGCCGGACGAATGAAATACACTGGACCATTTTTTGATCTAATGCGTGTACGCTCTCGAAATGGATTATTTTAATGCCTACCGCTCATTCAAAAAATAAGACCCCAAGATTGGTATCAACACTCATGATGGCACTGATCGGTGGAAGCTTATTTCTGCTGTTTCTGTCCCGAGACCTCCCACAGGGTTTGCAAGATGACTGGGCAAAAGAAAACTTAGGCCTTGTCGTTCGCTACGTTATCGCAATGACACTGGGTGGTGCGATAATGGGTTATTTGCTTGCTTCAATGTTCGGTCGTAATGGTTTTGGTGGATGGGTTTTAGCTCTCTTAGGGGGGCTGATTTCAACTCTGGTTGCGGGTGCCTGCGGAAGCCTACTAGGTTTGCTTCCCGATATCCTTGACGACGGATGGCAGGCGAGCGACTTGGTGTCAATTCTGTTTGGGTTTCTGGTATTACCAATTGCGGCCGTCGATAAACTTGGCTCATCCGCGATTTGGCTGGCAGCAATAGCAGTGACGCATATGATGTCTAAGTACGACCGTGCAAGGAATGCGTACCGCTCGTAAGTTGCTTCGAAGTATTGTGCTGAACCTTCGCAACAATGGTTGCTACAGCAAAATCCAGCATGTTGGACTGAAAACGCCCGACAGACTCATGCAATCTCGTTGCATAGAATTCCTGCCGGACGGCAATATGGTTTAGCTCGACACTGGTTTCGTCGTCCAAAGTCTGGATAATCAAGCCTGGAGTGAAAGCCCAAGCTCTGGTCGACCAACGCCTCTAACTACCAAATGCTCTCCTTTAACCTGAGCAAGCGCGTCGACCAGCATGGACGCCTCTTTTTCACTGGCCTCAAGCAAATAGTCCGTTACCTTAGGCAACGCGCTATTCCAGCTAGGGCAAGCCAGTGCAAACTGAGCGAAAAAATTGGCCATGAATTTGAACAATCGCTCTGGGCTCGTTTCTCTGGATTCCCGAGCTGCCCAAAGTAAGGCTTCCCACATTGCGTTTTCGAACGCGACTTGTGCTTTGTTGGAGCCTTGAAAGGCAATCCAGATTTGGTTTTCACGGGCAAGCCTCAGTTCTGATGCCTTCAGCACAAGATTATGAGCAGCAGCAGTGGTTGAAGGATATTGATCCCTTAAGATCTCCAGAAGTTTGAATTGAGACATTTTTCGCTCCTGTTTCCGTTTTCACAAAACAGAAGTGGGAAAGAGCGACTGCAAACAGCAGGTTTCCTACTGTAGCGTAACTGTAAATTACAACAATTTGCTTGCGGGAAAACCGGACAGCTTGACTTGCCACCCACCACCATATTTTCGAATACCCTGTTTCATTCTGAATTGGGGCTGCATCGCCTTGAGGGTGCCACTGCAGGATAGCTACACAAAAAGGAAACTACGTCCGTGTTCGGAGACTTAGGACGCTGAGAATTTGCAGAGAAAAGAAAGATGGATAAACTGGCCATCTAAGGTCATCAAATTAGACTGAAAGCTTTGCGGAGGGAGGAGGGAACGTGGGATTAGGCCAATGTCCACAATGTCTTTCCGCCTTAATCTTTCGCGGAAGTGGAAACAGGCAAAGGAATAAACGTCGAGGTTTCCAAGTTAGACAAAAGACCGATTGAACGGGACAGAGAATGAGTGACATTTGGGTGGTTGGAATACCTATTCTGTTGGTTGACGTAGTCAGTCCGGTCCTTCTGGCTGCGACGGCTTTTGCCCTGACAGGGCGCCGACCGATTGCAAATAGTTACGCGCTTATCTTAGGTCATACGATCGCGTACTTTGTGATGGGGGTTCTTATAGTCTACGGGCTTGCGGAACTGCTCGCTCCAGTAGTGGACTTTGTCGTCGAGGGGTTCGTGAATCCGACGCGTATCAATTTCATCATTGGCTTACTTCTCGGCTTAGTTCTGCTCGGCCTCGCTTTTAGGGTGAGCACAAGTGCCGAAATGGACAAACAATCGGCCCGATCCCAGGCGAGCCAGCAGAAGGACGGTGTGCTGCCATCCTTCCTAATGGGCGCGACACTATGTGTTGTAGGGATGCCATTTGCCGTACCTTACTTCGGATTCATCAATGAGATGTTCCGATTTAACGTTCAATCCAAACCCCTAGGTTTGCTGATCTATAACCTTCTGTATGCGCTTCCGTTTGCGCTGATTCCACTTGCATATGCTCTTGCGGGAAATTCAATTTTGGACAAATTGAAAGCGCTCAACCAGTTTATAAGCACCACAGCGTCGTGGCTTGTCCCGCTTTTGTTCGGCCTCTTGGGATTGGCGTTCATAATTGATGCCGTCAAATATTTTCTGACTGGATCCGGTTTGATTTGATGCCAATTTTTCTGCCAGGAAACCATTTTCTACTTCTTAGTCTCGTTTTTCATGTCGAGATATTACTCGTGAATAAAAACAGCCTTTTGGCTCCGATCAGGACACTCTTTACAGGTACCGAAACTCGTGCCTACACATTCTAGAAAGAGCACGTGGAAGTGTGCCGTGCGCCAAGTATGTGATCACCTAATGCTGAAAGCGACACAGGTTTGCTTGTCGATTGGGATTGTAGGTTTTACATCTTCTTCGACCGCGCAAACTGTTGATCCGGATGCGTCTGAGGCAGCGGCACGTGCAGCACTTTCGGTCTTGAGCATTGCCGCAACGCCGAATGAGACACTGTCTTCGTTCTCTTTTCTAAGGGCATCAGGCGACACCAACAGCCTGCGATCAACTCAACTTCGGGGTGGCTTTCATCCTCTGGAAAACGGCCTCTATCTTGAAGGGCTGGTGGCTTATCAAGTGTACAACCCAGTTGTATTCTTCCCAGAAATCGCACCTGGCGTTGACGTGGACGTTACTTGGGCGAGCGTTGCAGCCACCCTTGGAATAGGCTGGGAGTTTCCTTTGGGTAATGACTGGCACTTTCGTCCCGTCGGACATGTGTCGCTCGGCCATGTTACGGCAGACGCTTCGATAATTGACTTTCCAATTTTGCCAGTCAGTTCAGGGTCAACTGACCCAATCGATGGTGATTTGAATGCATTTGGCGTAGGTGCGTCTGTCGGAGTCTATCGGGAAGCCAGATACGGTCCTTGGCAAGCTGAATATCGATTTCGCCAAACATTCCTTGAATTTCATCCAATCGATGAACCACAGGCTGGGGACGCCAAAGCAAATTCCAACCAGACAACGTTTTTTTCACGCCACCGCTATCCATTGAAGAATGTGAAAGTCTTCAATCTCTCGACCCAACTCGTGCTGGATGCGGGGTTAGTGTATTACCACGGGGACGCCGCTGAGGTTCTGGATACGGATTGGCTTGCAACCGCAGGCGTTGGTGTCGAGTTAGACACGAGCCAAATTGGCCTTCCTGCCATCAAAGCTGGGCGAATAATGCTGAACGGTGTTATTGCAGAAAACTTCGACGGCTTTTCTATAGGACTTGGTCTCAGATTTTAGTGCTGCTGTCAGAGTTTTCTGAACAAACCAAAAGTCGCTGTCGCAAGTGAAGATCACTGCGATCCAACCTTGATCAATCATGGATGCGCGCCGCTTCACCTCGCTTTGGCCGAAAAAGAAAAACTTTTGGCTGGAATTCAAATGAGTGAATGAATGATCGCCACCAATATTGGATGACAGCGCCACACAAGGTGCTTTGCAAGTTACAGAGATAGAATTGGAGCGTCAGTCATGAAGACCGAAGCAGTCAGTGCCGTCGAAGTAATCAACATGCATTTGAACAGACACTATGAAGCCGATCAGCGCGCAGATGCTGTTGTCGAAATGTTGCTTGAAAATGAAATCTCCAGCGCAGATTTCTGGCCCTTGTTGCAGGGTTTATGGGGTGGGTTCGAAAAAATTGACCACACCATGTTCGTTCACGCAATGGACGCCGAGAAACGAAGGTCATGCTGGAGTCCAACGGCGGAGTGGCATCAGCTACCCAGAGAAATTTCGGTTTTTCGCGGTCAAAAGCTGGGGAAAGAAGTTGGGTTGTCCTGGACGACAAACTTTGATGCAGCATTGGACTATGCAATTGGATGTCATGGTTTAACAGCCAAAACTCCGATCATCCTTGCGACCAGCATCCCCAAAAGCGCTGTCGCAATGGTTATCGAAAAAGGTGAACCAAATGAACTTGTCCTGTGGAAAGCGCCACAAATTTCGGACTGTGTAATCACCCAGGTATCGTCAGTCGCGCACTAGTGAAATAGAAGCGTATCTCAGGCGTGGTTCAACTGAAAAGGCAAAAGGCGGGGCGTCACATTGGCTTAGTTTTGTCTTTGAAATTCACGCGGTGTTAAATCGGTCCAACGCTTGAATGCGGTGGAGAATGCGGGCTGGTCGGCAAAACCCAGATAGAACGCAACTTCTCCGATGCCGAACCCGTCCTTGAGATACGTCTTCGCAAGATCACACCTGATATTGCTTACAATACCACGAAAACTCAAACCTTCTTCATTTAGGCGACGCGACAGCGATCGTGTGCTGAGCCCGAGACTTGCGGCCACTTCTTGAGCGCTGGGAATTTGTCCAGGCAACGAGTTCAATAGCAGTGATTCAACCTTGCTACGAGTACTTGGCGTACACCCGCCCCTTTCCTTCAAAAGTTTGTCGCCGTAGTCAATCAAGTGTTCTTTGAGAGCTGGATCATAGCTTGGAATGGGAAGATCGAGAGATGATAACGACAGGATGAGTTCAGTCTTTTCGGAATCAAAGGCAACCCTGCATCCCGCCAACCTTTGAATTTCGGGTCCTGCTGATTTGACCATGTGTTGGAACCGAACTTCCAGTGGTTGGAGAGGAGCATTCACAACCAAACGCATCAACGAGATTACCGAGAAAACAAGAAACTCAGTCCGACGATGGTACTTGACCAGCCCCCCGTCAGTAATGTGCATCTGGAGCGAAGCATGATTTCCTGACAAAACCAGACTGTAGTCAATAGTATCATCAACCAACGCACCATAATGCGACGCGTTTTCAATAGCTTCTTTTAGGTTTCGTGAATATTTTGCGATGTACCAAACGATGTCGCGCGGTGAGTTAAATGCTAAACCTGCCATTGTGGCAAACGCCGGGTTCTTCAACTGGTCGCAAGCCAAACGAACAAATTGGCCTTCTTTATAGGGGTCAATCTGATCAGCAGCCTCCTTTAGATCGTTGCGCGTTAAGCCACAGCCCTTCAGCACAGCATTAAATACAAGGGCATCTGACGCGCATTTTTCAAACATTCGGGCAAAGTGCCTAAGCCACGTGTTGTCGACACCCATAAGTTGTTCCTATAAAAGCTAAGTAGTTATAATACCAGGCATTATTTGAGCTACGAGTTCCGGCAACCCAACGCCAATTGCAAAATACGCAATAGTAGGTTCCAGCGTTGGTACGAGGCGTTTTGATGCTGGCCTATTTCTTTCTGGCGCAAAGGCAGTTGTTGCCACAAGAATTGTACCAGTCAATTCAACCAGCAAGTTCGGCATTGAAACGATCAGAACTCAACCAATTCTGCGAAGCTTCGGGACAGGCGAGGCCTTTCCGAATGGGCGAGCATTTATCGCGACATTGACAACGGTGGTCCAAATCAAAGGGGGCGCTCCACTTCTCCAAAAGATTTTCAGGGGCGCAGCGAAGCATTGGGCATTGTGTCGAAAAGACTGGCAACCGTTTCCCCTGCCTCAGGAGTGGCCAAAACTAAGAGATCGTTTTCGACCATTGCTTCATAAGCGAGAGAATGCCGCCAGCCTGAATGTAGCACATTCACTGTAGTCGTGACGTCGTAGTCGGAGATGGTCTTAATCTCGGAAGCTGAAATGATCTCTGGTGCCTTATCACCAGCGTAAAAGCGTATGGCAGCAACCTCGATGGCCAAAAGTACAGTAAATGTCTCTCCTTTTTGCAAATTTGCAGAGATTGCAGGAGCCATTTCTTGCGCAAGCTTATTCAATGACTTGATGGACCACGAATGGTACGAAACGCCTGGCCTTCTCAAGAATGGTCTTGCTTGAACAATTCCGGCTTTCCTAGCGTCTAAGTCCGCCTGAAAAGCAACCTTGGCCGCCGGATGGTGTTCAAAAAGAAGAGCCCAAAGCATCGGGTTACCGCAGGCCAAGGATTGTCCTGCCGCGCCAAACAGCAAAAACACAGCCAGAAAAGCTTTATAAACATGCTTCATTTCTATTCTCCTTTCGGAGGCTGAATTCCAGAATAGAGGCTTTTTATTGTTTTGTATGATCCCACGTCAGATTGCCGTCCATGATAGTGTAGAGCACTTCGACATCGTGGATCGTGCTTGGGTCGATTTCGTAGAGGTTCTCTGAAAGCACCACCAAATCCGCGAGTTTGCCAACTTCGATGCTGCCAATTTCGTGGTCTTTACCCATCCCGTAGGCCGCGTTGATCGTGTTCGCGCGAATTGCGAGGTCTATCGGCACACGCGCCTCTTCGCCACCCAGCGGTGGGACATCGTCGCGACCAGGAAGCTGACGCATCACCGCAGTGCGGATCGCCACCAGTGGGCGGTATTCCGAGATGTAGCCAGCGGCCGGCCAGTCCGAGCCCAAGGACACGTTTCCACCCGCCTTTGCAATCGCACGCATTGGGGAATACTGCTTCACCCGCTCATCGCCAAGGCGCTGCACGGTTACACTTTGCAGAGCTGGATCAAGACTCATCCAGGCACCGGTGGAATCCCACGTGACATCAAGTTCCGCAAAACGCGGAATATCATCGGGATGAACGAGCATCGCATGGCTAATTACGTTGCGCCGGTCGCGCGGCGGGTTTTGCGAGATCGCCAGTTCGATCGCATCCAAGACCGCTCGAACTGCGGCATCCCCGAAACAATGGCACACTACATTAATGCCAGCAGCATCCGCGCGCAGCACCGTCTCGTTCAGGGTGTCAAACGGGATGATTGGGTTGGGGGAGGCATCCGGGTTGTCACTGTAAGGCTCAGTGTAGAGGGCGCTATAGGCATCATCCCCACCGTCCATATTTATCTTGAGACCTCGCGCGGACACAAGATCGGTGTCGAATTGCTCTCGCATCGCCTCAAGCGGCGGGATCGGGTCGAGGTTCGGGTCATTCCAATAGAAATTGCCCTGAACCCGGATCGGAAGCTCTCCGGACGCTGCTAAGTCTGTCATGAGCTGAAAGCCTTCGTCTTGCCCGAGGCCCTGAATGCCGTAGTCATGTGCTGTAGTGATCCCTGCCGCAGCGAACCGGGGCAACCATTCACGAACCCCCGTCTTGGTGTAATCAATATTTAGATCTATCAGTTTCGAGAGCACCTGCATCTGTGCTGGAACTTCGACAATCCAACCGGCGGGCGTGCCGTCCTCGTTTCTGCGGAAGAACGAAAAACCTGGTACCGTTTCGGGTGTGTTTTCGTCGATCCCGGCGATTTCGAAGGCTTTGGAGTTTACCCAGGCTTGGTGTCCGTCCACTCCCCAGAGGAAGATCGGCCGGTCGGCGTCAATCTCATCAAGCATCTCTTTCGTGCCGTAGCCGTCATCCCAAAGGTGAAGCCGCACACCGTATCCATGGATAATTGGCAGTTCCGGGTTTTCTTCGGCATAGGTGCGCACGCGCTCAAGGATCCCGTCGATGCTGTCGATCTGGAGGTCCACACCACGCATAATCAGCGCTCCGGCCGTGGGGTGCATATGCCCCTCCACAAAGCCTGGCAGCACCATATTGCCTTCCAGATCGATTACCTCAGTGCCGATCCCAATAACATTCGCAAGACCCGCCGCGTCGCCGACATAAACGATCTCGTTTCCTGTAATCCCGATGGCTTCGGCAACGGTTCCAGCCTCATCCATAGTGTGGATTGCGCCATTAATGAGCGCATAGTCCGTTGTAGGGTTTAGGCGAGCCGTTTGAGCAACTGAGTTTGAGGCGAAAGCTGTTAGCAAACCGATTGTTATCGTCATCCACTTCATTACTCACACTCCCAACCAAAAAAATTTATTAGATAAAAATGAAACATAATATATGCATGTCAAATAAATTTCTTCGCTTAGCTTCCTATGCGTTTTTCAAAGAGCTCAGTCGCAAACCAACTTTAGACTCAGGTAAACAGTGTGGATCGGCCGATTTTCCCACCAATCGGCGAACTGCTTTAGTGCAGATGGTGCCGGTGTGAACTGAGGTACGCAGGTGTTTTATCAAAGTAGAAGTTTCACCTGGGTGCAAAGCAGATGCGTCACAAAATGCGCTGAGGGGAGCAGAGCCTGACGGCGCAGAAATCTCAAACTCACCGGATAGTACCCGGTCCAGCTCCTTCGTCCAGCCATACGGAAGAAGGCCCTTTGCCGTCAGGTTCGTATCCGCGCCATGCTTTTAGGTGACCCGCCGCTTCCCGCAGTCTTCTCGCCTATGCGCGTGCGTTTCGTTCGCTGTAGCACAGGGGTAAGCGTCCAAAACGCGGAAAGCGCCTGTTGGGGCGCTAGCGTGTTGTAATAATGTAGTTTATTTTGGTTGCGGGGAGAGGATTTGAACCTCTGACCTTCAGGTTATGAGCCTGACGAGCTACCGGGCTGCTC
>NZ_WQCF01000010.1 GCF_013032455.1 Ruegeria atlantica | reverse complement strand
AACAGTGGACGACTTTTGCTCCGCCCAATGGCAGACTTTCTCACCGCCGTTGACATATCACAAATCCGATGAAGACCCGCCCGTAGATCCCTTGCACTCGCTGCATAAGCTGCCCAATCACCGAAATCGTCAAGACCAGTCCCTTCTCCCACGCGTAGTCCGAAGTCTTCTTCGCCGACATTTTGAGAAGCCGAACTGAACAGTCGCACCATGGCTTCCAACGGGATACGCGCCTTCGGGGTTTCGAGAACCGATGAAGGAATGCCCGTTTCCACCATAAGGCGACGCAGTGCCTTTCTGCTGGACATTTTGCGCACCAAAGTAGGCAAAGCCCCCAGTTCCGAAACTGTCACCATGGGAAATGACGAACTGAACATAAACAACAGGTTATCGGCAAAGCTAGCTTGAAGCAACCGTCCCGGCGAACGTAGTTCGTTGCTAGCGGTTTGTCGATTGTCAGACAATGACTTGTAGCATTGTACAAGAGAGTTACCGCGGGGAGTTTCTCTCTAGACACAAAATTGTTCTTGAAAAGGCGAGTTCTGATTTCTGCTAAGGTCCGCTTCGGGCTGGAAGCGGCCATCCGAAAACCTTCCCCGGCAATACGGCGATGGCGCGAAACAAGCAAAGAATGAGACCCGAAGATATGGAGCCTCGAACCAAGAAAGTTGAAGGTTAATGCGCCCAAAGTTTTGGGCCAAAAATGCAATTCTTTGGGCGAAATGCAAAGCTATGGGCGCACCTACAAAATTCTTAGAAATCCAGGTTCTCGACGCTGAGTGCGTTTTTCTGAATGAACTCGCGGCGCGGTTCCACCACGTCGCCCATCAGTTTGGTGAACAGATCATCGGCCTCGACCATATCATCTACACGCACCTGCAAAAGCGTACGCGCGTCTGGGTCCAGCGTGGTTTCCCACAGCTGATCCGGGTTCATTTCACCCAGACCTTTGTAGCGCTGCAGCGACAGGCCCTTTTCGCCTTCTTCCAGAATGGCGCGCAAAAGGTCTAGCGGGCCGTGGATCGCCTGCATCCGGTCGCGGCGGATCAGTGTAGCCGGAGTGTTGTAGACCTCTTGCAGGCTTTGTGTGAAGCTGCCGGTCTTGCGGGCTTCGCCCGAGCGCAACATGGGGCCGTCCAGCGTGCGGACCTCTTCGACGCCGCGTAGGATACGAGCCAGACGGATGCCGTGATCCTGCGTGATCCGGCCTTGCCAGCCACGCTCATATTCCAGCGCGATCAGGTCCAGACGGGCGGCGACCTTGTCGGCGACGCCTTGCAGGTCGGCATCGACGGCGCCCGGAACGAAGGCCCCGGCTACTGCCGCCTGTTCCAGAATGTGGCGCGGGTAGTGGGTTGGGAAGGCGTCCAGCACGCGCTTCAGTTGACGCGCCTCGTCCACCACGCGGGTCAGGTCCTGGCCTATGATCTCTTCGCCTGAGCCCAATTTCAACACCGCACCCTCAACACCTTGATTGATCAAGTAGTCATCCAGTGCCGCTTGGTCTTTCAGGTAAACCTCTGATTTACCGCGCGAAACCTTATAGAGCGGTGGCTGCGCGATATACAGGTATCCGCCCTCGATCAGCTCCGGCATCTGCCGATAGAAGAAGGTCAGCAACAGCGTCCGGATATGCGCGCCGTCGACATCCGCATCGGTCATGATGACGATCTTATGGTAGCGCAGCTTTTCGATGTTGAACTCATCGCGGCCAATGCCGGTGCCCAGCGCCATCACGAGATTACCGATCTCCTGCGAAGACAGCATCCTGTCAAACCGAGCGCGCTCGACGTTCAGGATCTTGCCACGCAAGGGCAGCACCGCCTGAGTCAGACGGTCCCGGCCCGTTTGGGCCGAGCCGCCCGCCGAGTCACCCTCGACCAGAAAAACTTCGGTCTTGGAGGGGTCTTTCTCGGAACAATCTTTCAGCTTACCGGCCAGATAGTTCACATCCATTGCGGTCTTGCGGCGCGTCAACTCGCGGGCCTTACGGGCGGCCTCACGGGCCAAGGCGGCCTCAATGATCTTGCCGACGATCCCTTTGGCTTCGTTCGGGTTCTCTTCGAACCACTCGGCCAGCTTTTCATTCATCAGACCTTCGACCGCCGGGCGCACCTCGGAGGACACCAGCTTGTCCTTGGTCTGCGACGAGAATTTCGGGTCGGGCACTTTCACCGACAACACGCAAGTCAGACCTTCGCGTGCGTCATCGCCGGTGAAGCTGACCTTTTCCTTCTTCGCAATCCCGCTGGACTGCGCGTAGTTGTTGATCGTCCGGGTCAGAGCACCGCGGAAGCCCGCCACATGGGTGCCGCCATCGCGCTGCGGGATGTTGTTGGTGAAGGGCAGCACCGTCTCATGGTAGCTGTCATTCCACCACATCGCGATTTCGACACCAATGTCGTCACGCTCGCCCTTGATATAGATCGGTTCAGGCATCGCAGGAGTTTTGGACCGATCCAAGTACTTGACGAACTCTTTGACGCCACCTTCGTAGAACAGCTCGGTTTCCAGACGCTCCGCCGGGCGCTCGTCGATTAGGATGATCCGCACACCCGAGTTCAGGAAGGCCAGCTCGCGCAGACGCTTTTCAAGCGTCTCAAAGGAGTATTCCAAGTTCGAGAACGTGTTGGTCGAGGCCAGAAAGCGCACCTCGGTCCCGGTGCGATCCCCACATTCACCGACGACCTTAAGATGTTCAGCCGTCTCACCACCTTCAAAGCGCGCCACATGTTCCTTACCGGCGCGCCAGATGCGCAGCTCCAGCCAATCCGACAACGCGTTAACCACCGAAACGCCGACACCGTGTAGACCGCCAGACACCTTGTAGGAATTGCTATCGAACTTACCGCCCGCGTGCAGCTGGGTCATGATGACCTCGGCCGCCGAGACACCCTCTTCGGGGTGAATATCCACCGGAATTCCGCGCCCATTATCGCTGACCGAGACACTGGAATCGGCGTGAATTTTCACAGTCACATGGTCGGCGTGACCGGCTAGAGCCTCATCAATTCCGTTGTCCACAACCTCATAGACCATGTGGTGCAGGCCCGAGCCATCGTCCGTGTCGCCGATGTACATCCCCGGACGTTTGCGGACCGCCTCTAAACCTTTGAGAACTTTAATGGAATCAGCGCCGTATTCTTGTGGTGCCTGTGCGTCTTCGGACATGCCGTTAGTACCTATATTATTTTGGTAACTTATACGTTTTCTGGTGGGGAATGTCACGCGCTCCCCCAACATTTTGTGGCTCTGACGGGCAAAACCTGCGGATCAAAGCCGATCAAGATCAGCGGCGATGTCCGCAGCAATTTCTGACGCGTTCACATCGTCGCGTTCCGCTGACAGCCTCAAGCCCAGAAGGTCTGATTGATACCGGGCTGCAAGGCGATCCGGGTCGTGGTCCGGGCCGATTTCACCGGCCTTTTGAGCACTGCGGAACAGGTCAGAGAAACAGGTTTTCATCGCGACCATGTGCGTGCGAGCCTGCCCGGCCAGATCATGGTCTTTGGCCTGCAATTCAGCATATGTTTTGGCCAACATGCAGGCTTTGGTCGGCAGTCCCGACGCTTCGACCACGCGACGCGGCTGGGCCTTGAGCGCGCCGAGCGGGCCCAACTCCTCGGCCAAGGCCATCATGTTTGCGACCCCGTCCTGCGCATACCGCTCCAACGCCAAAGCATAGAGCGCATCCTTTGACCCGAATGCCGCGTAGAAGCTGCCCGGCTTCAGGCTCAATTCACGTTCCAGGTCCTTCAACGATGTTCCGGCCCAGCCGTGACGCCAGAAAATGTCACGAGCCTGCGCGATCAAAGCATCGCGGTCGTATGAGGGTTTTCGGGGCATCATCACACCAATACTTGAACGTTCACTCAAATATATACTTGAGTGATCACTCAAGAAACCCTAAATACGACTCATCGCGCCAGAAACAGGAGTTCCGACATGGCCAATTTCCCGTCTCATGACCTCGAATCCGCACCCGAAGGGTCCAAACCGCTGCTCGAGAAATCTCAGGCGGCATTCGGTCGCCTGCCCGGCCTGCACAAGGTGATGGCCGAAAGCCCACAGCATCTGGAAGGCTATCAGGTTCTGCACGGCTTGTTCATGCAAACCGATTTCGACAATGACGAGAAAACCGTTGTCTGGCAGACCATCAACGTAGAAAACGAGTGCCACTACTGCGTGCCCGCCCACACCGGCATCGCCAAAATGATGAAGGTTTCGGACGAGATCACCGAGGCCCTGCGCAACGAAACCCCACTGCCATCAGCCAAGCTTGAAGCGCTGCGCACATTCACGCTGCAGGTAATGGAAACCCGCGGCAACCCAACCGAGGAACAGCTTCAGGTGTTTTTCGATGCAGGCTACTCGCACCGCGCCGTTCTGGACGTGGTGCTGGGTCTGGCCCAGAAAACCATGTCGAACTACGTCAACCACATGGCCAAAACCCCGGTCGATGAGGTTATGCGCGGTTTCCTGTGGGAGCGTAAAATCAGCGAACCGGCCTAAGAGGTGACGACCGAGCCCTCATTGCCTTCGGTCACGATTAGCGTTTGGGCTCGCTCTCCCAATTCCGCAAACAATTCAGGCCCGGTGCCCGTCATCCAGGCCTGAGCGCCCAGCGCGCAAATCTCGTCATAAAGCGCCGCGCGACGTCCGGCATCCAGATGTGCGGCCACTTCATCCAGCAACACGATCGGTGGTGCCCCCACCATTTCGGCCAGCGCCCGCGCGTTTGATAGGACCAACGAAACCAACAAAGCCTTCTGCTCTCCGGTCGAACAATCCTTGGCCGGCACGCCCTTGGCGGCAAACACCCCATACAGGTCAGACCGATGCGGCCCGACCAGAGTGCGCCCCGCCCCCAGATCGCGAAACCGGTTTTCGTTCAGCGCTTCACGCAGATCGTCCGCCGTTTCGGGCATCTCCCCTTCGGTTTGCACCAGTTCCAGATCAGCCGAGGGGAAGGCAGTCTCCGCCTGCTCTTGCGCTGCGCGCAGATGGTCCAACGCCGAAAGCCGCGCGGTGTGTATGCGATGGCCAGCCTCGGCCATCTGCCCTTCCAGCGCCGCATACCAATGGGCATCCCGCACCTGCTCTTTCAGCAGGCGGTTCCGCTCGCGCATGGATTTTTCATATGTCAGGGACGCCTCGGCATGAGTCGGATCGAAACTCAGCGCGATGCGATCCAGAAACCGCCGCCGCCCCTCGGCGCCTTCGATCCACAGCCGATCCATCGAGGGGATCAGCCAGACCACCCGCGCCAGCTTTCCCAGATCAATCTGGCTGGCCGCCTTGCCATCAATCCGGACCTGACGCGCCGCGCCCCCTTCGGACCATGTTTCGATCTCGTAACTTTGCCCTTGCGCGCTCAACAACCCGAACAACTTCCAGCCCAGCGACTCGGGTCGCCGGGTCATCTCGGCAGCACTTGCCCGTCGCATGCCACGACCGGGCGAAAACAGGGAAACTGCCTCCAGGATATTGGTTTTCCCGGCCCCATTCGGCCCATGAATAGCAACGGGCCGCCCATCCAGGGACAACCGCGCCAGCTTATGAGACCTGAAATGCGAGACCGTAAGTTCGGTCAGGGCCAAGGTCATGACCCCTCCCTTCATCTTTTCAAAAATACTCCCGCCGGAGGCATCGCGCGCCAGCGCGATCAGACGCGCATCGGCATGACAACGTAAACCGCGCTCAGGTCATTGCCTTCGCGCATCAAGGTCGGGTCACCAGCCGAGTTAAACAGGAACACCGCGTTCTCACGATCCACCTGGCTAGCGATCTCGAGCAAATATTTCGCGTTGAACCCGATCTCAAGCCGCTCATCGCCATAGGCCACGGCCAACTCTTCCTCGGCCGCGCCACTATCGGGAGCGTTGACCGACAGGACCAGTTTGTCCGCGTCCAGCTGCAATTTCACAGCACGCGAGCGCTCCGACGAAACGGTCGCAACCCGGTCCACGGCCTGCGCAAATTCGGCGGCATCCACTTCAAGCTGGCGGGTATTGCCCTGCGGAATCACTCGCGTGTAGTCGGGGAAGGTGCCGTCGATCACCTTCGATGTCAGCGTAATATCCGGTGTTGCAAAGCGTACCTTGGTTTCGCTGACCGAAACGGCGATATCCATTTCGTCATCATCCAGCAGCTTGCGTAGCTCGCCCACGGTTTTGCGCGGAACAATCACACCGGGCATGTCCGCTGCTCCGTCCGGCAGGTCCGCGTCAATTCGGGCCAGACGGTGACCGTCGGTAGCCACACAGCGCAGAACCTTGCCGCCCTCGGACCCGTCGGCCACATGCATGTAAACCCCATTCAGGTAATACCGGGTCTCTTCGGTCGAGATGGCAAATTTCGATTTGTCGAACAACCGCCGTAGCAAAGCTGCCGAGGCGGTAAAGTTCGATTGATACTCAGAGGACGCCATCACTGGAAAATCTTCCTTTGGCAGGGTCGCCAGCGAGAAATTCGACCGGCCCGCCTCAACTGTCAGACGCCCCGCTGCACTGTCTGCAGTCAAAGTAACAAGCGCCCCATCCGGCAGTTTGCGCACAATCTCATGCAGGGTGGTCGCAGCAACGGTCGTCGCGCCAGCCTTTTCGACCTGCGCCGGAGCCTTGTCCACCACCTCGATATCCAGATCCGTGGCGCGGAACAGGGCCTGATCGCCTTCAGCCTCGATTAGCACGTTGGCAAGAATGGGAATAGTGTTGCGACGCTCCACAACTGATTGGGCCTGCGAAACGGCCTTAAGAAGGGTGCCGCGTTCGATGCTGATCTTCATACCCTCAATTCCTCTGACTTGCGTGCCGAAAACAGGCGGGACTGGCACGTTAGCGGTTCCACCCTGAGGCACAAGGATTTTTTACGGATTTCTGGGTTGGAATGGCCAATGCGTCAAGGGCCGCGTGGCCCCACAGGCACAGTTCACGTCCAACCGTGGAGAATTGCGCACAAGAAAACGCCCCGGACCTTATTATCCGGGGCACCTCCTGAGCGGTAGGGGATAAAGCCTAGGCTTCCAGCGCGCGACGCAGCATTTCCACGTCTTCCGCGATCTGGCCATCGGTGGTTTTCAGCTCTTCGATGCGCTTGACGCCGTGCATAACTGTGGTGTGGTCGCGTCCGCCAAAGCGGCGCCCAATCTCGGGCAGCGAGCGGCTGGTCAGTTGCTTGCACAGATACATCGCCACCTGACGCGGGCGGGCATAGGACCGCAGGCGCTTGGGTCCGATAATGTCGGACAGGCGGATGTTGTAGTAGTCCGAAACTTTGCGCTGGATTTCCTCGACGGTGATCTTGCGCTCCGAAGCGCGCAGCACGTCAGCCAGACAATCCTGTGTCAGTTCCATATCAATCTCGCGACCCACCAGAGACGCGAAAGCGAACAGACGGGTCAGGGCACCTTCCAGCACTCGGACGTTGGTTGAGATGCGATGGGCCAAGAATTCCAGCACACCATCGGCAATGGTCAGGTCAGGGTAAGTACTGCTGTACTGCTGCACCTTGTTTTGCAGAATGCCCAGACGCAATTCGTAATCGGTTGGATGCAGGTCAACGACCAGGCCGCATTGCAGGCGCGACTTCACACGGTCTTCCAGATCCTTGATCTCACCGGGGGCGCGGTCGGCCGAGATGATGATCTGCTTGTTCTGGTCCACCAGCGCGTTAAAGGTGTGGAAGAACTCTTCCTGAGTCGAGTCTTTGCCGGCGATGAACTGCACGTCATCAACCATCAGCACGTCGACCGAACGGAACAAATGTTTGAAATCCATCATCCGGCGCTCGCGCAGAGCCTGCACAAAGCGATACATGAATTGTTCAGCCGACAGGTACAGCACATTCAGCTCAGGGCGCTTTGTCTTCAACTCCCAGGCGATGGCGTGCATCAGGTGCGTCTTGCCAAGACCTACGCCACCATAAAGAACCAGCGGGTTGAAGGTGACGGGACCACCTTCCGAAACGCGCCGCGCAGCGGCATGAGCCAATTCGTTGGGTTTACCAACCACGAAGGTGTCAAAGGTGAAACGGGCATCCAGAGGCGCGGCCTGCAATGATTCGAGCGCATCGCTTGCTGGTTCGGCTTGCTGTGACAGGGGGCGGGTCTGAGGGCTGTCCTGCGTCACAGCCGGTGCGGTCGCAGCTGGATTGGTTGACGGACGTGCAGGTGAGTTAGCCGCGACGCGAAACGCCAATCGCTGAACCGATTCTCCTGCGGTGTTCATTTCGTACAGAATCAGATCAGCAAAATTCTGGCTAACGTAATTGCCCATGAAGTTCGTCGGCACCGAGAACACTGCTACGCCATCCTGCACCTCTTGCAGCTCCAGAGGTTCAATCCAGGTGGTGTAGTTGTTCTTGCCGATCGCCTTGAGCAGTTTGTTACGCAGTTGTCCCCATTTTTCTTGTGTCATCAAGCGCCTCACGCATCCCATTCTTTATTGGCCTGTCAGCCTTAATACTCAATTCCGGTTGCCCGGTTATTTCTGCATTCACACGCAATAGGAAACCTACACGCCAAATCACGTGAATCTGGCGGGTTCGTCCCCGAAAGTCCGCACAACCAAACGGTTGGGTACCCGACAAAGGACACCCCGTATGCCGGGTTGCGCATCGCAATCAATTTTTACGACAGGGCTCAGATCTTTGGTTTCCCATGACCTTCAGCAGATCAGCACAACAGCCTTAGCCGTTTTGCCGACATTCGTTTCACAACCACCCTGATGCCCGTCAGTTTGGTCGGTGAAACAGCCTGTCCCCCCAAGCGAGTGAATCGCTGTAACAGTGGTAACAAGAGGCCTATGCTTACGGCAACGAAACTCTGATGTTGACTCGGGTCTTTCGCCGAAAGAATCTCTCAGGCTTGTGAAGACGCGGCATTCCGGCAACAGCAGAAAAAAGGCGCCACGGATTGTGGCGCCTTTTTAAACAATTCAACCTTGTTTTGTTGACGCAAGGTCAACTTAAGCGATTAGCCCAGCGCCTTTACGCGAGCCGACAGGCGCGACATTTTCCGCGACGCCGTGTTTTTGTGGAAGACGCCTTTGGTGACGCCGCGCATCAGCTCGGGCTGAGCCGCGCGCAGGGCTGCGGTTGCGGCCTCTTTGTCGCCGGATGCGATCGCTTCTTCGACTTTGCGCAGATAGGTACGGATGCGCGAGCGGCGTGCTTTGTTGATTGCAAAGCGCTTTTCGTTCTGACGTGCGCGCTTTTTAGCCTGGGGCGAGTTTGCCATGTGATTCTGACCTTCGTTCGGTACGGTTATGTTCGGTTACGCGTCACGGAATATCCGCACCGGATCAGAAATCACGAGTGTGAGTCGGGCCAAGCGGGCCGCACGCGCATGTATAGCGGCGCTACCTATCCAAGTTTTCAGGCTTTGCCAAGCTGATTCTTTCAAGCTGCATAGCAGCCATGAAAAAGGCGGGACTTGCCCGCCTATCCCAGCCCTATCGCAATAGCTCTTATTTATCCCGGAACTGCGCCGCACGCTTTTCCTGGAAGGCGGCCATGCCTTCTTTCTGGTCTTCGGTCGCAAACATCGAATGGAAGACGCGGCGTTCGAAAAGCAGCCCCTCGCTCAGCGTAACTTCATAGCTGCGGTTCACGGCCTCTTTGGCGGCCAGCGCTGACAGTTGAGATTTCTCAGCGATTTTCTGGGCCGCGCCCACGGCTTCTTCCATCAGTTTCTTTGCCGGAACAACACGGCTCACTAGCCCTGCGCGCTCAGCCTCTTCAGCATCCATAAAGCGCCCGGTCAAATTCATGTCCATTGCTTTGGATTTACCAACAAATCGGGTCAGCCGCTGCGTGCCCCCCAAACCCGCAATGACACCCAGATTGATCTCGGGCTGTCCGAACTTGGCCGTATCGGCGGCTATAATAAAGTCGCACAGCATCGCCAGTTCGCACCCACCGCCCAGCGCATAGCCGGAAACGGCGGCTATGATCGGCTTGCGGATCGCGGTGATGCGGTCATTGAAATCACCAAACAGGTTCGAAGAGTAAACGTCCACGAAACTCATCTCGGACATTTCTTTGATATCCGCGCCTGCGGCAAAAGCTTTGTCCGAGCCAGAGATGACGATGCAGCGCACCTTGTCGTTTTTATCCGCCTCCTCAAGCGCCAGGCAAAGCTCCTGTGTGAGCTGGGCGTTCAGCGCGTTCAGCGCATCTGGCCTGTCGAGCTTGATAAGGGCGACGTGGTTTTCAATTTCGACGATGATCGTCTCAAAAGCCATGAGTTGTAAGCTTCCGGTTGTTCCGTTCAGGTACAATTCCTTATCACGCGAGAATGCTGGATCAAGTTATCTTTGGCATTGCGCGCAATAGAAGGATGAGCGACCGGACTGGGTGATTCTTCTTATTGAAGCATCACAGCCTTCGGTCCGGCAGGCTTTTCCCTCGCGCCCATAAACGTCAAAGCTGTGCTGAAAATATCCAAGTTCTCCATCGGCTTGGCGGAAATCCCGAAGGGACGATCCTCCCGCTTCGATGGCCTCCTGCAGCACCTGCCGGATGATCGGAACCAACGCCGCCACACGGGTCGCCGAAATCTGACCGGCCTTGCGACGTGGCGACACGCCTGCGCGATAAAGAGCCTCGCATACGTAGATATTCCCCAATCCGGCAACGATTCCCTGATCCAGAAGCGCGGACTTTACCGGAGCATTCCTGCCCTTGAAGGCGTCAATCAGGTGCTGTTCGTGGAAATCGTTGCCCAAAGGTTCGGGCCCCAGAACCGCCAGCAATTTGTGCCTTTCTGCAGTTGCCGTGGCAAGCAGATCCATCGCCCCAAACCGGCGTGGATCGTTGAAGGTCACACGCGCGCCATTGGCCATGTGAAAGACTACATGGTCGTGTTTCTCGGGCATCGGATGTTCATGCGCGAACTGCCCCAACGGATCGCCAGACACGGTCATCCGCCCGGACATGCCCAAATGGATCAGCAGCGTCTCACCACTACTGAGATCGGCAAGAATATATTTCGAACGCCGCCGCAATCGGTCGATCCGCTGCCCCGTAAGCCGCTCGGCCATCCGTTCGGGGAAGGGCCAGCGCAGATCGGGGCGGTTCACATCCGCGCGCTCGATCACAACACCTTCCATCGCGGGGGTCAGACCCCGCCGGACCGTTTCGACTTCCGGAAGCTCCGGCATGTTCTCTCCTGATTTGCTGCAAGGGCGCTTTCCAACGCCTGCACCATGTCGTCATGTCCGGTTACATATCTCAGAAACCTCGCCCTCTGCCCATCCCGAACTATGCAGGAAACCGAGACCGGTAAGATAACATTGGCAAAATTCTTTCGCGCTTAATCCAGCTTTTCACCAACTCCTTCCGTGCGGCGAACGCGCGAGATCGTGCGATAGGCTGCCCACGCCCGCCAGGTGACAAATAGAAGAGGCAGACCAACACTTAAAAATATTGCAAAAACAGTAAATTTTGGCATGTCAAAAGAACCACTTATCTAAACTGTCTACCGTCTTACGCAACGACTTGGGAAAATCTGTGGCACAACTGCCAATTCGTCGCCCCCTGCTACCATTTCGCGCGATTGTCTTCCCAGCGCTGAGCCCTATAAGGATGGGCAACACTGGCAAAGGCGTCACTTTCATGTCCGACTCCAAAGACAAGACCACTCATTTCGGGTTTGAAACCGTGCGCGAGGCTGACAAGGCCGGGCGCGTGCAAGGCGTGTTTAACTCGGTTGCCTCGAAATACGACGTGATGAACGATGTCATGTCGATGGGCATTCACCGGGTCTGGAAAGACGCGATGATGGATTGGCTGGCCCCACGCCCGGGTCAGCGCCTGCTGGATGTGGCGGGCGGTACTGGCGACATTTCGTTCAGATTTCTGAAACGCGCGGGCCACGGCCACGCCACCGTTCTGGACCTGACCGAGCCAATGCTGGTCGAAGGCCGCCAACGGGCCGAGGCTGATCAGATGGCCGACAGCCTGAACTGGGTAGTCGGTGATGCGATGTCCCTGCCCTTCGAGGACAGCACGTTCGACGTCTACACCATCTCGTTTGGCATCCGAAACGTGACCCGCCCGCAAGAGGCCCTGAACGAAGCGTTCCGCATTCTGAAACCCGGAGGTCGCCTGATGGTTTTGGAATTCAGCCAATTGCCAAATGACGGGCTACAGAAGCTCTATGATCTGTACAGTTTCAATGTCATCCCGCGGATGGGTAAGCTGATCGCCAACGATTACGACAGCTACCAGTATCTGGTGGAATCGATCCGCAAGTTCCCGGATCAGGAAACCTTTCTGAACATGGTTCGCACCGCCGGTTTCGAAAACGCCAAATACCGCAATCTCAGCATGGGTATCGCCGCGCTGCATTCCGGCTGGAAGATTTAATGCGCGGTCCTCACAACATCATACGCCTGATCCGCACAGGCGCCACGTTTGAGCGTACAGGCGCCATGAACGTGGTGCTCGACGCATTTGAAGCCCCCCGTGCGCTGCGCTTTCTGGCACATGCTTTGGGCAAACCGTTTCAGTGGCTGGGCTACAAGGGCGATCCCAACATGCCGCCCGCCACGCGCGCGCTGACAGCGCTGGGTCCAGCCTATATCAAATTCGGCCAGATTCTTTCGACCCGCCCCGACGTGGTGGGCCACGAACTGGCCGCGCAACTGCGCGTGCTGCAGGACAAGCTGCCTCCCTTTTCCCGCGCCGAGGCCATGGCCGAAGTGGAAAAAGAACTCGGCCAACCGGTCGAAGAGGTTTTCGAAGACTTCAGCGAACCGATCGCTGCTGCTTCAATCGCGCAGGTCCACAAGGCCCGGCTGGTCAAAACCGGTGAATATGTTGCCGTCAAAGTCCTGCGGCCGGGAATCGAGCGCGCCTTTCACAAGGATGTGGATGCATTTTATTTCGCCGCTCGCATCGTCGACCTGTTTGCGCCAGGTGCCCGTCGCCTGCGCCCGATGGATGTGATCGAACATTTCGACGGCGTTGTACGCGGCGAATTGGATCTGCGTTTGGAAAGTGCTGCCGCCTCGGAATATGCCGCCAACACCAAGGATGATGCCGGGTTCTGGCTGCCCCCAGTGGTTTGGTCTTTGTCGGCACGGCGGGTGATGACGCTCAGCTGGGCGGATGGGATTGCACTGGGCGACAACGCGGCGCTGGATGCTGCTGGTCACAATCGCCGCGATCTGGCCGAACGGGTGCTGCGACTGTTCCTGTTGCATGCCTTGCGCGACGGGTATTTCCACGCCGACATGCATCAGGGCAACCTCAAGGTCGCGGCCAATGGCGACATAGTTGCCTATGACTACGGAATCATGGGTCATATCGACGAATACACCCGCCGGGTCTATGCCGAGATCCTCTTTGGTTTCATCCGCCGCGACTACAAGCGCGTGGCAGAAGTGCATTTCGAGGCAGGCTATGTTCCCGCCAACCAGGACGTTGACGAATTTGCTCGCGCGTTGCGCGCTGTGGGCGAACCGATATTCGGCATGGACGCCACACATATATCCATGGGCCGGTTGCTGAGCTACCTGTTCGAAGTGACCGAACGATTTGGAATGGAAACCCGGACCGAGCTGATCTTGCTGCAACGCACAATGGTTGTGGTCGAAGGGGTTGCGCGCTCGTTGGATGACCATATCAATATCTGGGAAACCGCCCGCCCCGTGGTCGAGGATTACATTAAACAATCCATCGGCCCGCGCTCTGCCTTGCGAGACTTCGGCAAAACCGCAATGGTCCTTGCCCGCTTCGGACCACGCCTACCTGCCTTGGTCGAAAACGCGCTGATCGCACAGACACAAAAGGACGAACCACAAAAGTCACCCTTGTGGTCCGCCGCCCTGCCCGCCGCCATCGGCGTAGCTGCGGGCGCCACATTGGTCTTGGTGATCACCTCGTTCAGCTAATCGCCGCGCGCTTCATCTGGCTAAAAATATCTTCGGGGGGAATCGCGCCCCAGCGTGATGGGGGGCAGACAGCCCCCCGCCCGGTCACCAATCAGAGCCGCTCGATGGCAAGCGCGATACCCTGCCCACCACCGATACACATCGTCACCAACCCCTTGGAACCGCCGATACGGTCCAATTCATACAACGCTTTCAAAGTGATGATAGCCCCAGTCGCCCCAACCGGATGCCCCAGGGCAATCGCCCCACCATTTGGGTTTACCTTGGCCGCTTCCAAACCAAGTTCCTGATTGACCGCCAGCGCTTGCGCCGCAAAAGCCTCATTGCTCTCGATGACATCAAAGTCGTCCACTGACAGGCCGGTTTTTTCCATCAGGTTCCGCACAGCGGGAACCGGTCCGATCCCCATCACCTCGGGCCGCACGCCAGCGTGGGCATATCCCAATACGCGCGCCTTGGGCTTCAGCCCGGCTTTCTCGGCCACATCCGCCGTCGCCAAAACCATTGCAGCGGCCCCATCATTGATGCCCGAGGCATTGCCCGCTGTCACGCGCCCATCCTTCTGGAACACCGGCCGCAACCCGGACAGAGCCTCGACGGTCGTCGCCTTAGGATGCTCATCGACCTTGAAATCAACCATGTCCCGCTTGACCTTGACCTGAACGGGCGCGATCTGGCTGTCGAAATACCCTGCATCGATAGCTGCCGCTGCGCGCGTCTGGCTGGTCATCGCAAACTCATCCATCTGTTCACGACTAATCTGATGTTCGTCGGCGACATTCTCCGCTGTCACACCCATATGCCCAGTTCCGAACGGGCAGTTCAGAGCCCCAAGCATCATGTCCAGCGATTTCACATCGCCCATCTTCGCGCCCCAGCGCGCCTGCGGCACGACATAAGGGCTGCGCGACATGCTCTCGGCTCCGCCTGCAACTGCAAACTCTGCATCACCCAGCATCAACGACTGCACCGCCGAAACAATCGCCTGCGCGCCCGAGCCACATAACCGATTCACGTTCATCGAAGGCGTCCCGTTCGGAATCCCCGCCTGCATCGCGGCGACGCGAGACAGGTACATGTCCTTAGGCTCGGTATTGATCACATGGCCAAAAACCACATGCCCGATCTGCGCGCCTTCAACTCCTGAACGCTCCAGCGCGGCTTCGGTCGCCACAGTGGCCAAGTCAATCGGAGAGGTCGAGGCCAGCGCCCCTCCAAAGGTTCCGATCGCCGTGCGGGCGCCGTCCAGAATCACGATATCGGTCATGGGTAACTCCTCCTGCATTTGCGCGCAGTATGCATGTGCCGCTGCCACCTGTCCCATGAGACGTCCCGTCACGGTTGGAATTGACAATCCTACCTGCAAAGCGCATGAAATTCCGTCATGACGGACAACACTGACGATATCCTGACACGCCTGCCCGCCCGCCTGAAAGAGGCCCGCCGGGCCAAGGGGCTGTCGCTGGAAGCGGTGGCCAATCTCAGCGGCGTGTCCCGCTCGATGGTCAGCCAGATCGAGCGGGGTGAAAGTAGCCCCACCATCTCGACCCTTTGGAACCTCACACGCGCCTTGCAAGTAGATTTTGCTGGCCTTCTTGAAGAGAGCAACACAACTGACCAGGTCGAAGTGCTGCGCAAGGCAGAAGTACCCAGCATCGACAATATGGGGCAGAGTTGTCGCATCCGCATCCTCTCCCCCCCAGAAGAAGCCGGTGGCCACGAGGTCTACGATATCGAGTTTGATGCGGACGGAGCCCTAAACAGCCAGCCGCACGCGCGCGGCGCACGGGAACAGCTGACCGTGTTGGCAGGCGCAGTCCGTGTGACCTCGGGTGTCGCATCCCGCGATCTGCAGCAGGGCGACACTGCGCGCTATGCCGCTGACGTGGCGCATTCGATCACTGCTGACGGTCCGGCTCGGGTTTTCTTGATTGTGAAAAACGCCTGACACCGGCAAAAATCCGCCTTTACGGAATTTTGTCTTAAATACTGTAATTCCCCCATTTGGGAATTGTATCCGTTATGTTAGATATGCGACTCATGTAAACGGAGACCGCCATGGCAGATGCATTCCTGTCCCACATCACGGACACCCTCGCGCAGATCGAAGCTGAAGGTCTGTATAAACGCGAACGAATGATTACCTCGCCTCAGGGCGGTGAGATTACGGTTGGCGACCGAAAGGTCATCAACCTGTGCGCCAACAACTATCTGGGACTGGCCGATCATCCGGCGCTAATCGAGGCCGCAACAAATACCATGGGACCAAAAGGCTTTGGCATGGCCTCGGTCCGGTTCATCTGCGGCACACAGGACATTCACCGTGAGCTGGAACAGAAATTGGCGAAATTCCTGAACAAGGATGACGCAATCCTGTTTGCCGCCTGTTTCGACGCGAACGGAGGGCTGTTTGAGCCTCTGCTCGGGCCCGAGGACGCCATCATCTCGGACAGCCTGAACCACGCTTCGATCATCGACGGAGTGCGGCTGTGCAAGGCGAAACGCTATCGCTACATGAACAATGACATGAGTGACCTCGAAGCCTGGCTGAAACAGGCGCGCGAGGACGGGGCACGACACATCATGATCGCGACCGACGGTGTGTTTTCGATGGATGGCTATCTGGCCAACCTGCCGAAGATTCGCGAACTGGCCGACAAATACGACGCCATCGTTATGGTCGATGATTGCCACGCCACCGGCTTCATGGGGCCGAACGGCGCTGGAACGTCGGATCATTTCGGCGTCGACGTGGATATTCTGACGGGAACCTTAGGCAAGGCACTTGGGGGGGCAATCGGCGGTTACATCGCCGGGCCGCAGCCAGTGATTGATCTGCTACGGCAGCGAGCGCGGCCCTATCTGTTCTCAAACTCGCTGCCACCCTCGATTGTCGCCGCCGGACTAGAGGCGATCCGTCTGGTCGAAGAAGGCGACATGCTGCGCGCGCAACTGTTCGGAAATGCCAAATACTGGCGCGCGGGGCTTGAGAAGCTGGGCTTTGACCTACTTCCCGGCGAACACCCGATCATTCCAGTGATGCTGGGTGAGGCCACATTGGCGCAGGACATGGCCTCGCGACTGTTTGATGAGGGCGTCTATGTCTCGGGCTTTTTCTTCCCCGTCGTTCCGCGTGGACAGGCGCGGATCAGGACGCAGATGAATGCGGCCCTGACGAAGGACGAGTTGGACCGCGCGCTGGCGGCCTTTGGCAAGGTCGGCAAGGAATTGGGAGTAATCTGATGCGACCCAATACGATGAAAGCTTTGGAGAAATCCAAGCCCGAAGAGGGCCTGTGGATGGTGCAGGCCCCGGTCCCCGAAATCGGCGCGGATGAGGTCCTGATCCGCATCAACAAAACCGGTATCTGCGGCACCGACATTCATATCTGGAACTGGGATGAGTGGGCCGCCGCCACCGTGCCGGTCCCGATGATCACCGGTCATGAATTTGCCGGTGAGATCGTCGAGATCGGGCGCAACGTGACCGGGCTTGAGATCGGGCAGCGCTGTTCCGGTGAAGGTCACCTGATCACCACCGACAGCCGCCAGAGCCGAGCAGGCAAGTTCCACCTGGACCCCGGCACGCGGGGCATAGGCGTCAACGAACAGGGTGCTTTCGCGCAATACCTGAAACTGCCCGCCTTCAATGTCGTCCCCCTGCCCGATGACGTGCCTGATGAGATCGGAGCCATCCTCGACCCGCTGGGCAACGCGGTGCATACCGCGCTGAGTTTCGACCTGCTGGGTGAGGATGTACTGATCACCGGCGCTGGCCCCATTGGCATCATGGCAGCCGCGGTCGTGCGCCATGCCGGCGCTCGGCACGTGGTGATCACGGATATCAACCCAGATCGACTAAAACTGGCAGAACATGTGGTGCCGACCGTGCGTACTGTCGACGTCTCCAGCGAGGAATTGCAAGACGTCATCACGGAACTGGGTATGAAAGAGGGTTTCGATGTGGGCCTTGAAATGTCGGGCTCGCAGATTGCCTTGGACCAGATGGTCGAGGCGCTGGTGATGGGCGGCAAGATCGCTTTGCTGGGTATCCCGCCCGGAAAATCCCCGGTGGATTGGTCCCGCATCGTGTTCAAGGCCATCACCATAAAGGGCGTCTACGGGCGCGAGATGTTCGAGACCTGGTACAAGATGATCGCCATGTTGCAGAATGGTCTGGATGTCAGCCGGGTCATCACGCACCAGATGAAGGTCGACGATTTCGCCGATGGGTTTGCCGCGATGAAATCGGGACGGTCGGGCAAGGTAGTGCTGGACTGGACCTAACGCTCTGGCGCAGTGCGGGTTCAACCCCTAAACAAGGGGAAACTCAGGCGTTTGGAGGAGCACATGGGCGACAAGGATGATCGGTATCTGGAACGCGGAATCGAGGATTCTCTGGTCACTGATTTCGCGGAAACCCATCGCAAAAGCTATGGCGACTTCCTGCAGCTCAAGACGCTGTTGAACCTGCAAAAGACCTTTCAAGACCCTGCGCAACCCGATGAGATGCTGTTCATCATCATCCATCAGGTCAGCGAGCTGTGGCTGAAGCTGATGCACCATCAACTGGTCGAAACGCGCCACTTCCTGCAACAGGACGATTTCGGTCAGGCGATGAAGAACCTCGACCGGGTGAAGGCGATCCAGCGACAGTTGATCTCGGCCTGGGAAACGCTGCTGACCATGACGCCTGCCGATTACATGACTTTTCGGCAAGCTTTGGGCAATTCATCGGGTTTTCAAAGCTATGGTTACCGTCAGATCGAGTTCATTCTGGGCAACAAGGACGCCGCGACCCTAAAGGTGCATGAGCACGACCCAGAGGTTATAGCGATGCTGACCGATGCGCTTGCGAAACCGTCGCTCTATGACGAAGTGCTGTTTATGCTGGCACGCCAAGGGTTTGACGTGCCGCAGGATCTACTGGATCGCGACTATGCACACCCCTATTCCGGCGACCCGCGAGTGGTGAAAATCTGGGCGCAAGTGTATCGTGACACGGATCGGTACTGGGACCTTTATGCGCTGGCCGAAAAGCTGATGGATGTGGAATCCCTGTTCCAGCGCTGGCGGTTCGATCACGTGACCGCGGTAGAGCGGGTGATCGGCGATCAACCTGGCACCGGCGGGTCCAGCGGTGTCTCTTTCCTACGCAAGGCCTTGGATTTGCGCTTTTTCCATGATCTCTACGATGTGCGTACCGAACTGATGTATGCCGAGCAGGAGTAAGCGATGCTGTACCGGGGTTTCACACGGGAAGAGCTGGACCAGGAATACTCTCCCAGCTCGATGATCGGCGGCGACCTGACGCCTTATCTGGACAGCTACGCCGCGCTGAGCGCACAGCACCGCGCACGGTTGGAGGTGAAAGAGAACCTCTCTTATGGTGACAGCCCCGCGCAAGTTCTGGACTTCTTCCCGGCACGCGTGACCAACGCACCCCTGCACGTGTTCATTCACGGCGGCTATTGGCAAGCCCTGAGCCATCGCGACTCCGCCATGATGGCGCCTGCCATAGTTGAGAGCGGACAAGCCTTTGCGACGCTGAATTACACTCTCGCCCCGACCGCGCGCATCAGTGACATGATCACCGAGTGCCGAGATGCGCTGGTGTGGCTGGCATCTCAGGCCGATACGCTGGGTTTTGATCCGTCGCGGATTACCCTGTCAGGACACAGTGCCGGGGCGCATTTGGCAACCATGGTGATGGCGACTTCGGCCAATGAACTGGCTCGCGCAAGACTACGCGTACGCGATGTGATCCTGATCAGCGGAATTTATGATCTGGAACCGATCAGCCTGACACCCGTCAACGACCCGCTTCAATTGACGCCGGTCGAAGTGCACGACTTGTCACCCATCCTGCACCTGCCCACCCCCGGCCCGCGCTATCACGTGACAGTGGCCGAACGCGACACGCCCGAGTTTATCCGCCAGAGTCGGGATTATGCGGAACTGCTGCGCAAGGGAGGGCATTCGGTCAGTTTTGATCTGAGAAAAGGGATGCAGCATTTCGACATCATCATGCATCCGGGGACGTTTTTGGCCACGTGGTGATAATAAGGGGTATTGAGCATTAGACAGATTTGGCCTTTGCCTCAAAAAGCCAACACAACCAATTCAAACCGTACTTTTTTGACCGAGCCTCGAATGTCCGGTTCGAGCCCAAAGCAGTCTTAACGTTTCTCTTTGGATTTCCCAAATGAGATTGGTTTGGCGATCTTGAGAGCCCGTCTAAGATACCAGGGATATGTCAGATAAGATCCAAAACAGATTGCTGGAACGCAGCGAGGCAGCCTTTGCAGAAGAGGAACGCCGTGGCATTTTGCTGGCCGCCAAAGTTCGCACCGTCGCTTTGGTTCTTGTTCTTTTGTGGCAAGCCATCGACAGTACAGAAACGGGACCGACGTATTACTTCAATCTTCTGGAAATCTTTGTCTTCGTCGTACTCGGCGGGCTTCAGTACGCCGCCGCTCGTACGCGTCATACCGGACTATGGCTCCAGCTGATTTTTGTTTCCCTTGATTGCGCTCTGTTGGCTTTGGTCTTCACGCTAAGCTCACCCTTTAATGATGATCCCCTACCACCGGCCATTGCGATGGATTCGGCCCGTTTCCTCTATTTCTTTATGTTCTTGATGCAGGCGTCTTTCAGCTTTCGACCTGTGCTGGTTGTCTGGTGCGGGCTGAGCATCATTCTTGCCCGCGTAGGAATGTGGGTGTGGTTTTTGAGCCAGCCTAGCGTGTACAGCAACCTAGATTTGCAGGAACAATCTGTAGACTCTTTGCTTGAAGCTGGATCAGACCTCAACTTTCTTTTCCTTGGATATGCAGCGACAGAGCTCCTGGTCGTTTTGATAGTTTCTGCAGGCCTCGCAATCGTAGTGGCGCGTTCCCGTCGGCTCGTGTGGAACTTGCTCTCGACCGAACGAAAACGCGCGAGTTTGGCCCGGTATTTTTCGCCAAATGTTGTCAACCAGTTGAGCAACTCGGATGCCAAGATTGCTACCGCAAGACAGCAGGAAGTCGGAGTGCTATTCGCTGACATTTTGGGTTTCACAAAGCTCTGTGAGAACGCGAACGCCGAGGAGGTGATTGACCTTCTTCGAGGTTATCATGAGCGCCTGGGTAAGGCCGTTTTCGACAACAATGGAACTTTGGACAAATACATAGGCGATGGGCTTATGGCGACTTTTGGAACGCCTGACCCAAGCCCTGACGATCCAGCAAACGCATTGAATTGCTCTTTCGCGATGATCGACGCCCTAAAGGATTGGAATGAGGACAGACTGTTGTCTGGCCTTGAGCCTATCCGTGTAGGCATCGGACTTCATTGGGGCACAGTCGTGGCCGGAGATATGGGGAATGAACGCAGACTTGAATATGGTGTAATCGGCGATACCGTGAATATTGCCAGCAGGATTGAACATCTTACTCGCGACCTCGATGCGCAGCTCGTTGCCAGCGACGAGTTGGTGCGTGCTATCCAAAAAAATTGGGAATGTGCCGAACCTCGACCGACTGACACTTGCTGGCTACCAAGAAATTCGGGGGCGAGCATCCGGTGTAAAGGTTTGGGTCTATTCCGCTGCATAGCCACAATATTAAATAGCAACTTTGTCCGCACAGCCGACGTTTACCCAGACTCACCTCTCATACAGGACAGAATTGTAAGAATTGCGGCACTGGCTGGAATCAGAAAATCTCGCACAAACCAACGAGGTCCTGCGGCCTTCCAAAAAAAACAGCGGCCCTTTCGGGCCGCTGTTTTCTATTTCTATACCGTACCGGATCAGTCCAGCGTTCGGGTGACCTCTTCGCGCTCGAAGATTTCGATCACGTCGCCTGCGCGGATATCGTCGTAGTTCTCGAACGCCATGCCGCATTCCTGACCCGACTGAACCTCGGCCACTTCGTCTTTGAAGCGTTTCAGGGTCTTCAACGTGCCTTCGTGGATCACCACGTTGTCGCGCAGCAGGCGGACGCCTGCGGAACGGCGGGCAACACCTTCGGTAACCAGACAGCCGGCAACCTTGCCGACGCCGGTGACCTTGAAGACTTCGCGAATCTCGGCATAACCGATGAACTTCTCGCGGATCTCGGCGCTCAGCAGGCCGGATGCGGCGGCTTTCACGTCGTCTACGAGGTCATAGATCACCGAGTAATAGCGAATCTCGACACCCTTCTGGTTCGCGGTGTTCCGTGCCGAAGCATTGGCACGGACGTTGAACCCGAAGATCGGTGCGCCGGAGGCTTCGGCCAGACCTACATCCGTCTCGGTAATCGCACCAACGCCCGAATGCAGAACGCGCACGCGTACTTCGTCGTTGCCGATCTTTTCCATCGCCTGAACGATGGCCTCTGCCGAACCCTGCACGTCTGCCTTCATCAGAATCGGCAGCTCGGTGACGTTTTCGTCTTCCTTGGCCTTCTGCATCAGCTGTTCAAGGGTCGTTGCGGCACCAGCGGCGGCGCGTTTGTCTTTGGCAGCTTGCTCACGATAGGCGGCAATCTCACGCGCCTGCGCTTCGGTCTCGGTCACGTTCAGAACGTCACCAGCCTCGGGCGTGCCGTTCAGACCCAGAACCTCGACCGGAACCGACGGACCAGCTTCCTTGACGCGGTCGCCCTTGTCGTTGATCAGCGCACGGACCTTACCGTATTGCTCACCCACAACGAAGATGTCGCCCTGATGCAGCGTGCCGTTCTGAACCAGAACGGTGGCTACGGGACCACGGCCCACATCCAGCTGCGCCTCGATCACGGCGCCTTGGGCGGCGCGATCAGGGTTGGCTTTCAGTTCCAGAATTTCAGCCTGCAGCGCGATGGCTTCCAGCAGCTCATCCAGGCCCTGACCGGTGATGGCCGATACTTCGACGTCCTGAACTTCACCGGACATCTTCTCGACGATGACTTCGTGTTGCAGCAGATCCGTACGCACCTTGTCCGGGTTTGCGTCCGGCTTGTCGACCTTGTTGATCGCCACGATCATCGGCACTTCGGCCGCCTTGGCATGGTTAATCGCCTCGATGGTCTGCGGCATCACCGCGTCGTCGGCAGCAACGACCAGTACCACGATATCCGTGACCTGAGCCCCACGCGAACGCATCGACGTAAAGGCCGCGTGGCCCGGCGTATCCAGGAAGGTCAGCGTGGTACCGCCATCGGTTTTAACCTGATAGGCGCCGATATGCTGGGTGATTCCCCCGGCCTCACCGGCAACGACACGCGCATCGCGGATCGCATCCAGCAACGAGGTCTTACCGTGGTCAACGTGACCCATGATGGTAATGACCGGTGGACGCGGCTGTAGGTCCTCGTCCTTGTCCTCGACCTCTTTGATGACGTCTTCCACGTCCGAATCGGATACGCGGGTGACCTTGTGGCCAAATTCTTCGATGATCAGTTCGGCGGTGTCTGCGTCGATGGTCTGGTTCTGAGTAACCATCATGCCCATCTGCATCAGCGATTTGACAACGTCAGCCACACGCTCGGCCATACGGTTGGCCAGCTCGGACACCATGATCGCCTCGGGCAGCTGAACGTCGCGGATCACCTTTTCCCGCTCGACCGGACCGCCCATGGCTTTCTGACGCGCACGCTCCTGCTTGCGCTTCATCGACGCCATCGAGCGTTGGCGATTGCCTTCGCCACCAGTGGCCTGACCCAGTGTCAGTTTGCCCGAACGGCGGTTGTCATCACGACCCTTGCCACGGCCGCGCTGTTCGCGTTCGCGATCCTGCTTGCGCGGAGTCGCAGCCGGAGCAGGCTTGCTGGCCGGGGCGCGGGCAGCCTTGGGTTCTTCCGGGGTCGGGGCGGCAGCAGCACGTTTGGCAGCTTCTTCTGCCTCTTTGCGCTTGCGATCTTCTTCTTCGGCCTTCTGGCGCGCGCGTTCTTCAGCCTCACGCTGTTCGCGTTCCTTGGCCTCTTGTTCCGCGCGGCGGCGGGCGCGTTCTTCTTCACGCGCCTTTTCGGCAGCCTCGCGGGCGGCGGCCTCTTCGGCCTCACGCGCTTTGGCGGCCTGCAGCGCCTTCATCCGGCGTGCCATTTCCGCGTCAGAGATACCCGCAGGGCGGCGCGACGGATCACCCGACGGCGTCGCTCCGCCACCCGGTTTGCCGGCGCCCGGCTTGGGAACCACCACGCGTTTGCGTTTGGTTTCCACCACGACATTCTTGGTACGTCCGTGGCTGAAACTCTGTTTCACATTTCCGGGGCGTGCCCCGCCACGAAGACCCAATGTCTTTTTGCCGTCATTCTCGCTCATAAAGCTTCTTACCCTTCCGTGCGGCCCCTGCCGCCGTCATCCGTTTCGCGCAAGCCACGCAGGCGCTGCGCTTCCTCTACAACACGTTTGGCGAGTCCACCAGAGGCCAAGGCCGCATGAATCACCGTTTGGCGCCCAAATGCCTGCCCTAACTCGTCCGCCGTCAGCCAGCCGATGTATTTTCCAAAGTGCGGCGTGCTCAATTTCGACTTGCCGCGCCCCGATCCATCTGCGGCCTGAATCAGTACCTGGGCCTCTTCCCGGTCCAGCCACGTTTTGACCTTTTCGTACCCTGCGACCGCGTCGCCGGATTTGCGCGCCAAGCTGAGCAATTCTACCACACGGCGCGCAACTTGCTTTTCAACTTCTTCCGTCAGGTCCTTTGGCACAGTGACCTGCGCCTTGAACCCACGCGCAAACAGCTTCTTGCCCACGGCCTTGTCCAGCGCAGCACGATCTGCCGCCACATAGACCCCCCGACCCGGCAATTTCGCCGCGACATCCGGATAGACCTGACCGTCCGGCCCCGTCACAAAGCGGATCAGCCCGTATTTCGGCTGTACCTCGCCTGTGGCGATGCACTTGCGCTCAGGCCCCTCGGACCGATCCTTATGGACGCCACCGCGACCCATGCACGCACCCCAAGGCCTGGGATCAGGCCTCGGCTTCCTCGTCTACAGCTTCGCCATCTTCTTCGGCTTGCTCCAGCTCGGCCGGGTCAACCCAACCCAGCATGATGCGCGCGGTCATAACCAAATCCTGTGCTTCTTCCAGCGAAACGCCGAAAGGCTCAAGCACACCGTCATCTTTGATACGCTCACCGTCGACCGTGGTCCAGCCACCGGCCAGTTCCCAATCGGCGCATGTGGCAAAGTCTTCCAGCGTCTTCACGTCATCCTTTGCCAATGCCTCTACCATCTGGGGTGTCAGGCCCTCGAATTCAATAAGGCTATCCTCGACGCCCAGCGCACGGGCCGCATCCAGAGCTGCCTTAGCCTGTGCTTCCAAGAATTCACGCGCACGGGTTTGCAGTTCCTGTGCAGTGCCTTCGTCAACGCCGTCGATGACCAGAAGCTCGTCGATCTCAACATAGGCGACTTCTTCGAGGTTGGTGAAGCCTTCGGAAACCAGCAGCTGAGCGAAGAATTCGTCCAGATCGAGCGTTTCCATGAACAGCTGCGTACGGGCTTCGAATTCCTTCTGACGACGCGCTGATTCTTCGGCCTCGGTCATGATGTCGATGTCCAGGTTGGTCAGCTGGCTGGCCAGACGCACGTTCTGACCACGGCGGCCGATGGCGAGGCTCAGCTGCTCCTCTGGAACTACAACCTCGATTTTGCCAGCTTCTTCATCCAGAACCACCTTGGAGACCTCGGCAGGTTGCAACGCGTTCACCAGGAAGGTCGGCTGATCTTCGTTCCACGGGATGATGTCGATCTTTTCGCCTTGCAGTTCGTTTACAACGGCCTGCACGCGGCTGCCGCGCATACCAACACAGGCACCGACGGGATCAATCGAACCGTCATACGAGATCACAGCGATCTTGGCGCGCGAACCGGGGTCACGGGCCACGGCCTTGACCTCGATGATGCCGTCATAGATTTCCGGCACTTCCATCTTGAACAGCTCGGCCATGAATTCCGGCGCGGTGCGCGACAGGAAGATCTGGTGGCCACGCACCTCGCGGCGGACTTCCTTGATATAGGCACGCACGCGGTCATTCGGGCGATAGCTTTCGCGGCCGATCTTGTCATTGCGGCGCAGAACGGCCTCGGCACCGCCCAGATCGACGATGACATTGCCGAACTCCTCGCGCTTAACAGCACCGTTGATGATGGTGCCTGCGCGATCCTTGAATTCTTCGTATTGACGATCGCGTTCTGCTTCACGCACCTTTTGCAGGATGACCTGCTTGGCCGACTGGGCAGCGATACGGCCCATTTCTACCGGCGGTACTTCTTCCACGAAGACATCACCAACTTCAGGCGACTCCATGTACTGTTTCGCCTGTTCGACGGTCATCTCGGCCTGGTAGTTTTCCAGTTCCTCGTCCTCGACCACGGTTCGAACGCGGGTGAAGGTCGCCTTGCCGGTCTTACGGTCGATCGACACGCGGATGTCCATCTCGGCGCCGTAACGGCTTTTGGCGGCGCGAGCGAGCGATTCCTCCATCGCTTCGACAACCAGACCGGGGTCGATCATCTTTTCGCGGGCCACGGCCTCGGCGGTCTGCAGCAGCTCCAGCTGGTTGGCTGAGGTGATTGCCATCAGTTCGTCTCCTCTTCGGACCCTTCGGTCTCAATCTCGTCGAAAGCGTTTTCGTTCAGGGCACCGGCGTCTTTGCGCTGGCGCAACATTTCCTTGATCAGGTCATCGGTCAGGACCAGCTTGGCATCGCTCAGCCAGTCGAATTGCAGACCGATGGTGATCGTCTCGGAGCCTTCGGGGATGTTGATCAGAACCTCATCCCCTTCGATCCCCGCCAGTTCACCCTTGAAGCGGCGACGACCGTCGATCAGTTCGGCGGTTTCGATCTTGGCCTCATACCCTTCGAACGTTTCGAAATCTTTGAGACGGGTCAAAGGGCGGTCGATTCCGGGGCTGGACACTTCCAGCGTGTATGCGTCGAGAATCGGGTCCTCAACATCCAGAGTGGCGCTGACCGCGTTCGAGATTTCGGCGCAGTCATCCACTTCGATGCCGCCATCGGGCTTGTCAGCCATGATCTGCAGTGTGGTCTGCTTACCGCTCATCAGGCGGATGCGGACAAGCTCATACCCCAGATCCTCAATCACGGGGGTGATGATCTCGGCCAGTCGCCTGTCAATGGCAGCTTTGGCTATCAGGTCGTTTGTCATCAGGTTCTCTACCCTGTCATACGGGCACAAAAAAACGGGCGCGCGGCCCGTCGATCTTTTCCGGTGGAGCCCCGGACCGAAGCCCGACACGCCGCTGTTGAAACTGCATATACGCAGGGTTTGTCGAAACTGCAACCCCCGGCAGGCGTCGTGAACGGATTTACGCCCGCCACCACCGTTCGGCAATACGCCCGTCGTCCAGCGCGCGTCTCGCCCCGATCTGGCGCGGCATACCCACATGCGGGGCCACGGCCAGCGCCATGTCCGATTCGCTGGGGTGATAGCGCAGGCCGCGCTGGCCTCTCAAATCATCACTCGCGGGCAGCGCCGCAACATCCACATAACCGTCCCGCAGGGCCTCGGCTCGGATGCGGGCGTCGGGGATGACGATAATCTCGAACGCCTCGGCCCACCCGGCCGCACCGTCCTTGTAGTGCCCCGCCACCTTGCGTCCTAGGAAATGTCGATCATCTTCGGCCCGTTCCACACGGTAGCATCCAGTGCCGTTGGCTGTGGGCAGAGGCGTCACACCCTGCCCGTCCCGCGTGATGACAAAGCGGCTGTCGGCCAGCAAGAAGGGCAAGCCCGGATTGGCCTCGGCCAATTCCAACCGCACCGAGTCGGTCGTCAGCGCCTCGGCCTGTCCAACCTCACGAAGAACCGCGACCACATCTTCTACTGCCAGCGCCGCGCCATCGTGGAACGTGATGCCTTGGCGCAAGTCAAAGCGCCAGATACGCGCGTGGGCATCGGTGTGCCAGCCTGTTGCCAGTTCACCGCGCAAGGTGCCGTCGGGCGCGATCTCGGTCAGGGTGTCGAACACGGCGCCCCGGGCCACCTGCTCTAGGCTGTCATCGCGCGGCACAGCCAACCGCAATGTGCCGCCCTTTTTCGGCGTATCCGCTAAAGACGCGCCCGTGGCTGCAAGCAGCGCAGCCGCAGCACCCGAGGCGAACAGAGCACGACGGTCCATCCGAGTCATGCCACCCCCTCGGCCACGCGGTCCATGATGCGGACTAGCTCGGCGCTGATTCCGGGTTCGGACAGGGCATGGCCTGCATTGCGCACCATTTTCAACTCTGCATTGGGCCAGCGTTCAGCCAGGCTCCAGGCGGCTTGCGGTGGGCAGATCATGTCGTAACGCCCCTGCACGATATGGCCGGGGATGTGGGCGACCTTGTCCATCTGATCCAAAATCTGGCCATCTTTCTCAAGGAAAGCACCGTTGATGAAATAGTGATTCTCAAGCCGCGCAAAGGCACGGGCATATTCGCCGGGGCTTTCTCCGACGCCACCCGGTGCGTGGACCGATGCCAGCGCGTTTTCCCAGGCCGACCAGGCCCGCGCGTACAGAATCTCTGTGGCGCGGTCACCCGAGAACAAGCGCTTGTTATAGGCTCTGATCGTGTCGGACAGCTCATCTTCGGTCAGCAGAGCGGTGAATTTGGCCCATTGCTCGGGCCAGAACTTGCCTGCACCGCCGCCATAGAACCAATCCAGCTCGGCCTGCGTAGCCAGGAACACACCGCGCAGCACCAAACGAGCGACCCGATCAGGATGTGCCTGAGCGTAGATCAAAGCCAGGGTCGCCCCCCAACTGCCGCCGAACACAATCCAATCGTCGATATCCAGCAGGGTCCGCAGCCGTTCGATATCGGCCACCAGATGCCAAGTGGTGTTGTCAGTCACCGACGCATGTGGCCGCGAGCGCCCGCAACCGCGTTGATCAAACAGAATCACCCGATAGACATCGGGATCAAAATACCGCCGCATCGCCGGGCTACAGCCGCCACCGGGTCCTCCATGCAGCACCACAACCGGTATCCCTTTCGGATTTCCGCATTGTTCCATATAGATGCGATGGCCTTGGCCCACATCCAGCATGCGCTGATCGAAGGGGTCGATCGGCGGGTGCAGATATTGAACTGCGCGCTTTTGGTCCGGGTACTTGTCCATTATGGCCCTATATAGTCCTTAAACGTAAAAGAGCATACGGAGACAGGAATGCAAGCGCATCCGAACACTGTGGACCCGTCCGAGATCGCAAAATTCGAAGCGATGGCGGCAGAGTGGTGGGACCCTCACGGAAAATTCAAACCGCTGCACATGATGAATCCGTGCCGTCTGGATTATATCACACAACAGATTGCGGGCGAGTTTGACCGTGATTTGAAGGCGCCAAACCCCTTTCAGGACCTGCGTTTGCTGGACATTGGATGCGGCGGCGGCTTGCTGAGCGAACCGATGGCCCGCTTGGGCGCTACGGTCGCTGGTGCAGATGCAGCCGAGGGCAACCTGCCCGTCGCGCGCATTCACGCCGAGCAATCCGGGCTGGACATCGACTACCGCCATACCACCGCCGAGGCGTTGGCCGAGGCGGGCGAGCAATTCGATGTAGTTCTGAACATGGAAGTGGTCGAGCACGTAGCGGACCCGCTGTCCTATCTGACAGCCACGCGGCAACTACTGAAACCCGGCGGGTTGCAGATTTGCTCAACCATCAACCGCAACCCGAAATCCTATGCGATGGCGATTTTCGGGGCTGAGGTCGTCATGCGCTGGCTGCCTCGCGGGACGCATGAATGGAACAAATTCATCACCCCGGATGAGCTGTTCGACCTGCTGAGCCAAGCCGGGCTGGAGCCGGTAGACCGCAAGGGATTCGTGTTCAACCCGATCCTGTGGAGTTGGTCGATCTCGGACCGGGATCTGAGCGTGAATTATGTGACGGCGAGTGTGAAGCCAGGTTGAGGTAGATATTTGATTCGATCTTTGAAATACGCGCTGTGGCGCACAATATTTTGTTGTGCAGCTGTTTCCGCTGCTACCTTATTCAATTGCCCACGTGTCTCAGCGCAAGAAGCAGGAAACGCACTAGGTGGGTTCGTGTATGAGCATGAAGGCGTTCCGCTGTATGGCTATGTAAGCGATCCAAAAGTTTCTGAGTCGGTTCGGGAAATTGCGGATCGATACCTGTCCTCAAGCTCAAACAAGTATGATCTGATTAGGGCGGAGTTCTTTGCTGTCTTTATCGCCCCTAAAATAGTTTCGGAAGGCAAGTTTGTGGATCCATTCGGTTTAGAACCGACCGAAGAGACGATAGATATATTTGCTTCACACAAACTCTCTAACGAAGGATGCAACGTCGGAAGAATTAACGCCACTAATGAAGACGAAAAAGGGGACTATTTTATATGGCTTGTCCATGGTGGCAAATATGAGGGCGTGGATGGAATAGAATCCTGTCTTCTATTCGCGGCGGCGGCTGCCGCTGGGGTTGGCTTGCAAGGCAACCCAAAAATGCAGGCCAATGATTTGCAGCTGCTTCTAGATGCGTTGATCTTGGGAATAAGGTGAATACACAAACCTGTGCTTAAAAGCAGATCGTTTTAAAACCCAAGGGCAAAAAGTGAACAGTGCCTCGTTAAGTACCAAGAAGCCAAAATTCTTAGACTTCACGTCTGACCGCGGTAGTCTTCGGTCTGACATAGGACAACGGATTTCGCCCCTACTCCCCCTCCAACTGCAACCGCAAATCCCGCAGCACAGGCAACGTGCTGCGGACCCGCTCCAGCCCCAGCTCTCCGACCACGCGGTTGATCAGCGGGGCTATCGACGAAATCGCCTGATCCCGCGCCCGTTTACCGGCGGGGCTGATTGCGACCATCTTGCGGCGGGCGTCGTCCCAGTCGGGGCGAATGTGGATGTATCCGGCCCATTCCAGCTTGGCCAACGTATTGGTCATCGCACCGCGCGTAACGTGAAATGTATTGGCCAGCTGCGCCGGGGTGCGCTCGTCGCCGACAAAGACCAGATGGTTCAGCACCGAGAAATGCGAGATTTCCATGCCCTTCGGCAGCACCCGGCTCAGCCGGTTGCGCAACAATTGATCGGCGGTCAGGATCTCGCTGAACAGCGTGACCGCAAGGGCATTTTTCTCGTCCGTCATAGCTCGGTTCTGGGTCAGGGCCCGTCGAAAGGCCGCACGTGAGTCAATGAGGGCACCCGACGGCGCGCCTCTGTCACAGAACTATCATCCAAATCGAAAAAGTGAATGCCTGGATCGGTCCCTGCGTCGATGACGACCTCTCCCCACGGGGCTAAAACCATGCTGTGACCGTATGTAAAGCGCGTCTTACCACGGGTTTTCGGGTGTTCGCCTGTCTGCGCTGGGGCCAGCACCCAGCAGCCGGTCTCAATCGCGCGTGCTCGCAACAGCGATTCCCAATGTGCAGCACCGGTGACCGGTGAAAACGCCGCCGGAACGGTAAGGATTCGCGCCCCCGCCTGCGCCAGCGCGGCGTATAGATGTGGAAAGCGGATATCGTAGCAAATAGTCAGGCCAACCTTGCCAAAATCGGTCTCGGCAATCACCGCTTTATTGCCGGGGCGGTAGTTTTTAGACTCGCGGAAGGTTTCGGTTTCCGAGACCTGCACGTCGAACATATGAATCTTATCATACCGCGCCACGATCTGCCCCTGAGGGTCGATCATGAAAGAACGGTTGGCAAAGCGCCCGTCGGCATCATGGGTCTTGATTCCAAGGGAACCGATCAACAGCCAGACGCCCAGCGCGGCGGCCTGATCCCGCAATCCCGCCAACGTCTGGTCATCCTCGTCGTGCTGCAGAACTTCGCGCTGCCGCGTCGTGCTTGTCGAGACGCAGTTTGTCACCTCGGGCGTCAGGATGAACCGCGCGCCCTGACTTGCAGCCTCGGCCATCATGTCACGCACGGTGGCCAGGTTTTCGGCCGGGTCATCCGACGAACAAAGCTGCAGCAGCGCAGATTTCATTACGCCGCCAGCAGAGGATCCAGCTTGCCCTGCCTCTCAAGCTCATAGAGATCGTCACAGCCGCCCACATGCCGCGTTCCAATGAAAATCTGCGGCACGGTGCGCTTGCCACCAGCGCGTTTGATCATCTCGGGCTTACGTTTGGGATTCGTCAACACATTGACCTCTGTAAACTCGACGCCTTTCTGTTTCAGCAAACGCTTGGCCGCATGGCAAAAGCCGCACAGCGGCGAGGTGTAGATTTCAACCGGTTTCATTTTCGTCCCTTTGGTTTCGCACAATCTTGAGCGAATTAGGCATCCTTGGCAACGCGCGCCAGAGCCAACACGAAAATATGATTTGCCCCCGCTGCAAGGCAGACACGCGCGCAGGCCGCCAATGTCGCGCCCGAGGTCATGACGTCATCCACAAGCAATATATCCCGTCCTTGCAGCCAGTGCTGCCGCCTGGGATGCGGCGCTATCGCACCAGAAAGAGCCTCTGCCCGCTCAGTCGCCGTCTTGCCATCCAGGACCGGTGTTCGAACCCGGCGCTGCAGAAGGTCCGGACAAACGTCCAGCCCGGTCTGCAGCCCCAAATGCCGGGCCAGAAGTGCGGATTGATTATACCGCCGTCGGAGCAGCCGCGACCAATGCAGCGGAACCGGCGCAATCACCATGTCATCGTGAAACAAACCCTGCCCGGCCCGCGCCATCCAAAGTGCAGCAGGGCGTGCCAGCTCGGGCCGGTCCCCATGTTTCAAGGCCAGAATCAACGACCGGGCCCGCCCGTGGTAGAGCAGCGCCGCCCGCCCGTCTTTCCACGGGCGCGGTGTTTTCATGCAGTCATCGCACTCGATCCTGTGACCATCTGCCTCGCCTGGCAAGGGCACTCCGCAACTATGACATACTAACCCGCCAATAAACGGTGTGTCGCGCCAGCAAGTACCGCAGAGCCCGAAATCCGACTCAGTCAATTCCCCGCAACCCAGACAACGCGGCGGGTATATCAGCTCAACAGCGGTTTGAATTCGCCGCCGTATGCGATAATTGCGCCTTATGAAGCTGCCTGACTCCACCGCACCCTCTTTATTTGACCGCTTGGCCCTAGACCGGCATCGCGCCCGCGCGCAGCACGAGGCGCTGTTTCTGCACCACGCCGCCGTGGACGAGGTACAGGATCGGCTCTCCATGGTTAATAAAACCTTTACGGTCCCGGCGATCGTGACGCCGTTTGCGCATATCTGGCAAGACGTGCTGCCCGATGCACGGATCGTCGAGGATGCAGACGTACTGGACCTGACCCCCGGCGCGCATGATCTGGTGATACACGCCATGGCGCTGCATTGGGCCAATGATCCGGTTGGGCAACTGATCCAATGCCACCGCGCGCTGCGGCCCGACGGGTTGTTGCTGGTGGTGTGTCTGGGTGGCGAAACCCTGCACGAGCTGCGCGCCGCCCTCGGGCAGGCCGAGATCGATGTCACCGGCGGCCTCAGCCCCCGCATCGCGCCGATGGCTGAACTGCGCGATCTGGGCGGTTTACTGCAACGGGCGGGGTTTGCGCTGCCGGTGGCCGATACCGCGCGTCTGACGGCGGAATACCGCGACCTGACTCACCTGATGCACGACCTGCGTGCGATGGGAGAAACCAACAGCCTGACTGATCGCATGAAGCGACCCACACGGCGGCAGGTCATTGCTCGTGCGCAGCAGATCTATGCCGAACATTTCACCACATCTCAGGGTCGCTTGGCGGCAACTTTCGAACTGATCTGTCTGACCGGCTGGTCACCCGACGAAAGCCAGCAGAAACCGTTGCGCCCCGGATCGGCCAAAGCGCGCCTTGCGGATGCGTTAGGAACAAAAGAAGGCAAACTGTCCGATTGACGACTGCCCATTTCCGGTTATCTCAGCCGGTACAGAGAAATCTCAGGAAGCTTGAAATGTTTGATGCCACTCGTCCCGATCATGCACCGACAGACCACCCCAAGGTCAAAATGGGCCGTGTCGGCATCCTGCTCGCAAATCTGGGTACACCTGACGACTACAGCTATTGGCCGATGCGCCGCTATCTGAACGAGTTTCTGTCGGATCAGCGCGTCATCGACTATCCCAAATGGAAATGGCAACCGATCCTGCAGGGTATTATCCTGACCAAACGCCCCTTCAGTTCGGGCGAGGCCTACAAATCGATCTGGAACCACGACAAGGGCGAAAGCCCGCTGATGACGATCACCAAAGACCAGACCGCCAAGCTGCGTGACGCGATGCAGGCGCGTTATGGCGATCAGGTGCTGGTCGAATTCTGTATGCGTTACGGCAACCCGTCGACCAAATCCAAAGTGCGCGAGATGGTGGCCGCGGGATGCGACCGCATCCTGTTCTTCCCGCTTTATCCGCAATACGCGGGTGCCACGACCGCCACGGCCAATGATCAGTTCTTTCGCGCCCTGATGGAAGAGGCATGGCAGCCCGCCACCCGTACCGTTCCTGCCTATTTCGACGAACCCGCCTATATCGACGCTTTGGCCGGATCGGTGGAAAAGGCTTATGCGGCGATGGAGACCAAACCCGACATTCTGGTCTGTTCCTATCACGGCATGCCAGAGCGGTACCTGCAGCAGGGCGATCCATACCACTGCCAATGCGCCAAGACATCTAGGCTGTTGAAGGAACGTCTGGGCTGGTCTGATGATCAGCTCGTATCAACATTCCAGTCGCGATTCGGACCTGAGGAATGGCTGAAACCCTATACCGTCGATCACGTGGCCGAACTGGCCAAACAGGGCAAAAAGAATATCGCCGTCATCGCACCAGCGTTTTCCGCCGATTGCATCGAAACACTGGAAGAGATCAACGAAGAGATCAAGGAAAGCTTCGAGGAAGCAGGCGGTGAGAGCTTCACCTATATCCCTTGCCTCAACGATGATGATTCGCACATCGCGGCCCTGGGCAAGGTGATCGAAGACAATCTAAAGGGCTGGCTGGACTAACCGGTCCTATTCATCAGCATTCGGTCAATCAGGCATGAAAAAAGGCGGTGGAGCGATCCACCGCCTTTTCTCTAGATGACGCTCGTCAAATTAGCTTGCTGCAACAGCTGCGGCAACAACAACCAGCAGGATCAGCGGCAGGATGATGCCCTGCGACGAACCTTGAGTTTCCTCAACAACAACCGGTGCTTCAACAACCGGCTCTTCCAGGTTACCGGCATATGCGGTCGAAGCAGCAGCGGTCAGTGCAGCGGCGAGAACGAGTTTTTTCATATTAACCTCCAGAATTTGCACGGCTCCAGACAGCGAAACCGCGCACCCAAGACTTACCTCGTATGTTTTTACTAATCAGCTATGCGACTGGAATGCAATTAGAACTTGCGTCGCAAGCGGCTTCGTGCGCGAATTTGTCGTCAAATTAGCAACACTTGCGTACCAACTTTCGCCATTGAAAACAGTTCCTGGATATCCTCGTTGAACAATCCGATGCAACCGTTCGACGATCTGCGACCAATTTTGCGCGTATCATGCGTTCCGTGGATGCGATAATATTTCCAACTCAGGTATAAAGCGTGTGTTCCCAACGGGTTATCTGGACCCGGTGGAATGTAGTCCGGCCATTCTGGATTACGCTTTTTCATCGACGGCGTCGGAGACCAGCTGGGTCCTTCCACTTTTCGGATCACGCTGGTGCGGCCGCGGCGGGTCAATTCCTCGGTCAATGGCACCGAGGAAGGGTAGAGTTTGTAGATACTTTGGTCATCCGACCAATAATGCAGGGCACGCGACACGGTATCGACCAAAATGGCGCCGTTTCTCGTGTTCGAGAAATAGGGTTGCCAGTCCAGTGCACGAAAACCCGAGATGTTGCGGCGCACTTGCGGCTCTGGCTCTGGCGCAGGGCGCAGTGGATCACCGGGGATGTATTGAGCTATCGCAGGTGAGGCCAGTACGGCGGACGCTCCGGCAAGAAAACCCCGGCGCGTAGATTTTTGAATATGTTTCTTGACCATGACGAACGGTCCTTTGCTAAGGCCAAACTGAAAATCTGTCGCATTCTATTGCCAGAATGCTTCAGTCGCAAATCAAACCGGCAGATTCACGCGGAACCGGCTAAATGTGCGTTTGCCCAAGTCCGTCGGTCGCGCTATGCCGTAGGATAACTCAATAATCAGGTCGATCATGACGCGTATCCTTTCTTTACTTATTGCCTGCTTTTTCGCGCTGGCTGCATGTACCCCAAGCAGTACTCCAACCTATGGAGCGGACGGTCGCCCGCTGCCGACGGTCTACAAAATCCGGGGCAACCCGGAAAAACTTCAGTTCCGTATGTTGGATTCGGTCAACGCTTTGCGTCAGGCGCAGGGGCTTCGACCAGTGCAACTGAACGCCCAGCTCAACGCCGCGGCGGCCACACATTCCAAGGACATGGCGCGCCAGAACCGCCCCTGGCACTTTGGATCTGACGGGTCATCGCCGATCGACCGGGCCGCGCGCGTCGGATATTTTGGCACCTTCCTCGGCGAAGCGATTTCCGAGACCTATGAAACCGAGACCGAGACCTTGGCCGCCTGGATGCAGGAGCCTGGCCCACGTTCGGTGATCATGGATCCGAAAGCCACGCAGATGGGCTTTGCCTGGCATCAGGAAGGTGGCGGTAAAATCTGGTGGACGCTGGAAATGGGTACTGGCGGTTAACGACAACCATTTCCAAAAACAAAAAAGCCTCCAAAAACCGGGGGCTTTTTTGTAACTTCAAGAACTTATGCGGCCTGCATCGACTGCGCTTCGGTCAGAATTGCATAGAGTTTGACCGGATCCGGATTGGCCCGCAACTTGGCGCAAACCGAGGTATCACGCAGGGTACGGGACACCAGCGCCAGCGCCTTCAGGTGATCCACGCCAGCCTCTTCCGGCGCAAACAGCGCAAAGGCGATATCAACCGGCTGGCGATCGACCGATCCGAAATCAATCGGCTTCTCAAGCATGACGAATACGCCGGAAACGCTTTCCAGCTCTGACATGCGGGCATGCGGCAGGGCCACACCGTGGCCAACACCGGTCGGCCCTAGGCTTTCCCGTTCGAGCAGCCCGTCAACAACAACCTGAGCGTCAAGACCAAGGGTCACCTCAGCCACGTCGGCAATTTCCTGAAACAGCCGCTTCTTGCTGGAAGCGGCGGACAGTACGCGAACTGCTTCGGGCTTCAGTATGCTCGAAAGCTCCATGATTACGCTCCACGGCGACGCCCCCGCAGAAACAGGGGCACGCCTTTGCTATTCTTGCCTGTTACGGATCAATCCAGCCGATATTACCGTCCTCCCGACGATATACGACGTTCAATCCGTCCTTGTTTTCATTCCGGAACACCAGCACCGGAGCGCCAGCCAGTTCCATCTGCATAACGGCTTCACCAACACTCAACGATGGGATTTTAGTTTCCATCTCAGCCACAATCATCGGCTGCAGAGAATCGGGTTCGTCAGCCGAGTCAGACTTGTCAGAGGCGAGGATATAAGACGACGCCCCAAAGAGTTCAACAGGTTCAGCACGATCCTTGTGATGGTCTTTCAGTCGCCGCTTATACCGGCGCAACTGGGTTTCCATCTTGTCGCAGCAACCCTCAAAGGCCGCATAGATTTCGGTTGCGTGAGCCTTAGCCTGCGCGGTGAGGCCAGTAGATAGATGCACGGTGGTTTCGCATACATATTCATGCGCTGAACGGGAAAAGACGACGTTGGCATCTGTCGGACGCTGGGCATATTTGCCCACAACCTCGCCCAGTTCGGTCTGCACGTGAGTTTGCAGCGCCGCACCGATGTCGATCTGTTTTCCGCTGATTTGGTAACGCATGTGATCTCCTTCACAATTCACACCCATTCTGACGTCACGTTACGCGACGTGTGTGTTTTTATCGGGTGGGGGGTAGAGACATTTCCTGTGGTAGCCGAACCTTCCGCCCTTCGACGAAGGGGCATCGTGATCCAGACGGGAACCGTAGAAATGCCATGACCCAATTGAGGCAAGAGACGGCGGAAGAGTCAATCAAAACAGACGTGTATATACGTGATTTCCGCCATGCACTCGGCACATTTCTGCGCAACCTTATGAAATCCGGAAATTTTCACCCAAATAGACGCGACGGACGTTTTCATTTTCCACCACTTCGTCCGGAGTGCCCGACATCAGAACCTGCCCATCATGCAGGATATAAGCGCGGTCCACAATTTCCAGCGTTTCCCGCACGTTATGATCCGTAATCAGCACGCCAATGCCACGCTTTTTCAGGTCGGCGACAAGGTGGCGGATATCACCCACGCTGATGGGGTCAACTCCCGCAAAGGGTTCATCCAAAAGCAAATATTTCGGGTCAGCGGCCAGACAGCGCGCGATTTCAACACGGCGACGCTCACCTCCTGACAGTGCCAAGGCTGGCGCGCGGCGCAAATGTTCGATCGAGAAATCCGACAGCAGTTCCTCAAGTCTCTCCTTGCGGCGATGGGCGTGTTTTACCGTGATGTCGAGAACCGAGGCGATATTGTCTTCAACACTCATGCCACGAAAAATTGACATCTCCTGCGGCAAATAGCCGATCCCCAAACGCGCTCGGCGATACATCGGCAGGGTGGTTACCGTCTGCCCGTCAATCGTGACCGTGCCTGCCTCGGGAAAGACCAGACCCGCGACCGAATAGAAGGTCGTCGTCTTGCCCGAACCGTTCGGCCCGAGCAGTGCCACGACCTCGGACCGATCCAGCGTCATTGAGACATCCCGGATCACGGTCTTCTTTCGGTACGATTTCCGCAGCTTTTCAATCCTGAGGCCCGATTTGCCTTCGGCCACAGTCAGTTCAGGCCGCGCCATTAGTTGCCACCTTGCTGCAGGATGGTTTTGACGTTGCCGGTCATCGTCGCCGTGCCGGTGGTCAGGTTAGCGCTCATCTGATCGCTGCTGATGGTGCTTGGCCCCTGCGTCAGCAGCACATTGCCCTTCATAACGATCACGCCCGAGTCGATGGTGTATTCGGCCCAATCACCCTGCGCGGCATCGGGGGGGCTGGTAAGAACCACATCCTCGGTCGCCTCCATACGTTCAATTCCCGAACGTTCTTCGTTGTAGACGACCAACACCCGTTCGGCAGTCAGGCGCATTTCACCCTGAACGACGATAACTTTTCCGAGAAACTCGGCCGACCCGTCCTCTTGATTGACGTTCAGCGATTCCGAGGTCACCTCGACCGGCAAGGTGGGGTCGGCTTTGACAGCGCCAAAAGCAACCTGCGCTTCCTGCGCTATCGCAGAAAAGGCACTGGCACTCAGCACTACACAAAGAGGGACAAATCGAAAATCGAACACAAGTTATCTTTCTGCTTTTTGCGGCTCGTATATCAGTTTAACGCCGTCTGTAAAAATAATATGGACCGGGCCATCCTTTTTGTTCGCCCCGAAACTCATGCCGCCTGCGGTAAAGTTTCCGATGATGCCGGCACCATTAATCTGCCCAGGCGCATCCCCACGAATTTCGTCCAGCGACGTGTTCAGAAGATCGGTGGTAATTTCTGTGCCATCCGTCGAAGTGATAATCACATCGCCAACAAACGTTGCGGTATTCTGGTCGGGCCGGATCATTCCAGAATTGGAATCCAATGTTATGACGCCGCCGCTCAACAGACCCAACCGACCCTGAAATTCGGCTGCGGTCGGAACCGACCCTTCACTGCCTTGCGTCGCTCGGATCGCTTCGATCTGAACTTCCTCACCTTTTCGTGTTGTGCCCCGGTATTTTGGATGCGTCACGACCTGATCGCTCAGGCGTTCATCAATGTCTTTTTGGCTAAAAGGAACGGACACGTTGGTTTCGATAGTGCGCGACAGCAAGAACACAGTGGACAGCATCAGAATGGCCACCAGCGGCAGCAATACCTTGAGAAACTGTACCCTGCGAGAGTGTCCGTCCACCGCGTTACCCTCCGCCTAACCCAGCCCGACGCGCAGGCAGTCGTGGATGTGCAGCAGGCCCTGTGCCGGTCCCTGTGTTTCGGGGTCTACCACAAACAGCGACGTGATCTTACGGTCGTTCATGATCGAAACAGCCTCTTCTGCCATTGCATTGGGGGCAATGGTCAGAGGATCACGGGTCATGACCTCTTCGGTGCTCTTGTTAAGCAACCCGTCCATGTTCCGACGCAGGTCGCCATCGGTTACGATGCCCAACAGGCGCCCTTCGCTATCGGTTACGCCGACGACGCCAAAGCTCTTCTGGCTCATTACCAGCAACGCCTCGCTCATGGGTGTGCCAGCAGGAACAAGCGGCAAATCTTCGTGCATCAGGTCGCGAACAGTAGAAAGCTGAGCGCCCAACTTGCCGCCAGGGTGGAACGCACGGAAATCCTCGGGTTTGAAATCGCGGTATTTCATCAACGCAATCGCCAGCGCATCGCCCATTGCCAGCGTCAGCGTGGTTGAAATCGAAGGCACCATGCCAAAGCCGCAGGCCTCGCCCATTGAGGGGATCAGCAGGTGCACATCGGACTGCTTCATCAGGGTGCTTTCAGGCTTGCTGGACAGGCCGATCAACGGAATGCCAAAGCGGCGGGTAAAAGCCAGCAAGTTGACCAGTTCAGGTGCCTCACCGGAATTCGAGATCGCCAGAACCACGTCACCTTTGGACACCATACCCAGATCGCCATGGCTGGCCTCCGCCGGGTGCACGAAATAGGCCGGTGTTCCGGTGCTGGCCAGTGTGGCGGCAATCTTTTGGCCGATATGCCCCGACTTGCCGATACCGCTGATGATAATGCGGCCTGTGGCCTGCAGAATCATCTGCACGGCTTCGGCAAAGTCCTCGTTCAGGCTGTCGGCCAGCACGTCCAGCGCACGGGCTTCGTCAGTGATGACCTGTCGGGCGGTTCTCAGGAATGCTTCGGTATCGGTCATGAGTGTGCAAAAATATCCGTTTCGGGCCAACCGGCGAGGTCGAGCTTCGCACGCATCGGCAGGAAGTCAAAACAGGCTTGCACCATTTCGGTGCGGCCTTCTCGTGCCAGTCGCCCATCCAGCGCTTCACGCAGCTGGTGCAGATACAGAACATCCGAGGCCGCATAGTCCAGCTGTGCCTCGGTCAGCGTCTCGGCGCCCCAATCGCTCATCTGTTGCTGTTTCGAGATATCAACGCCAATCAATTCCTGGCACAGGTTCTTCAGACCGTGGCGGTCGGTATAGGTGCGTACCAGGCGGCTGGCGATCTTGGTACAGTAAACAGGCGCGGCCAAAGCACCAAAGGCATGATACATCGCGGCAATGTCAAACCGACCGAAGTGGAACAATTTCAGCACGTCGGGGTTTTCCAACATTGCGCATAGATTTGGCGCTTCGGTCTGCCCTTTTTCCACTTGCACGATATGGCTGTTGCCATCACCGCCCGACATCTGGATCACGCACAGACGATCACGATGCGGGTTCAGCCCCATGGTTTCACAGTCAATGGCCACAACTGGGCCCATATCCAACCCGTCCGGCAGGTCGTTTTTATAGAGGTGGTTCGCCACGGGGCTTTTCCTTTATGCGATATCGCACCCGAGATAGGGGGTTTGGCTCGCAAACTCAACGCTATCAATACAATACATCTGAAACGCGCAGAATTCTTGACCCCGAGGGCATTGGCGGGAAAATACTCTGGCGAACCGAACCGTCGCAATTCTGGCTACGTTGGCTCGCCCAAACTGTAAAAAGGTTTCTACCACCGATGCTGAGCGTCCTGAAAAACCGGGTGTATCGCCACCTACTTGCCGCTCAGGTTGTGGCGCTGACAGGTACTGGGCTGGCAACCGTTGCGCTGGGCCTTCTGGCATATGAACTGGCCGGGGACGCCGCTGGGCTGGTTCTGGGCACAGCTCTGACGATCAAGATGGTGGCCTATGTGGTCATCGCTCCCATCGCGGCGGCCTTCGCAGAACGGCTTGATCGCCGCCGAATGCTGGTGGCGCTGGACCTTGTTCGCGCGGCTGTTGCCGTCTGCCTGCCTTTCGTAACTGAGATCTGGCAGGTCTATGTGCTGATATTTGTCCTGCAATCGGCCTCAGCCGGGTTCACGCCAGCCTTTCAGGCCACCATCCCCGATGTGCTGACGGATGAACAGGATTACACACGCGCCTTATCCCTGTCGCGTCTTGCCTACGATCTTGAAAGTTTATTGAGTCCGATGCTGGCGGCAGCGCTGCTATTATTTGTCAGTTTCAACAGCCTGTTCTGGGGCACCGGCCTAGGCTTTATCGCTTCTGCACTTTTGGTTGTGTCGGTCGTTCTACCCTCACCCAAACCGTCCCAGCGTCGGGGCATATACGACCGAACCACACGCGGCATTCGCCTTTACCTGAGCACTCCCCGCCTGCGCGGGTTGCTGGCCCTGACCTGGACGGCAGCGGCGCTGAGCGCAATGATCATCGTCAACACGGTTGTCATCGTGCGTGCCGATCTGGGCATGCGTGAAAGCGCGGTCGCGATTGCATTGGCTGGTTTTGGCGGCGGCTCGATGCTGGCCGCGTTGGTTCTGCCTGGCTTGCTGAACAGGTACATGGACCGCAGCGTCATGATGATCGGGGCCACATTGGGCACGTTCGCCATGGGCATCTCGGCCATCTTGTTTGCGCTGGTCCCGATATCACTGACTGGCCTCTTCCTGCTTTGGGCCTGCATCGGGTTCGGCTATTCCGCGACGCTGACACCGTCCGGGCGATTGCTGACCCGCTCGGCCCGGCCTGAGGATCGACCGGCAGTATTTGCCGCCCAGTTCACTCTGTCACATGCCTGTTGGCTGGTGCTGTATCCACTTGCCGGTTGGATCATGACCACAACAAGCACGCCGGCCACGCTCGGCTGGATGACATTGGCCGCCGCGCCCGGCCTGATAGCAGCTTGTTTAATCTGGCCAAGGCGACCGAAAGCCGTTCTAAAAGAACAGGCTGACACGCCTTGAGCCCCCCGCACCCTGTGCATTACACCTTGAAGCATCATGGATCAGCTAGACCGTCGCATCATCGCCGCCCTGCAACACAACGCCCGCGAGTCGACCTCGAAAATCGCCGCGAAACTAGGTGTGGCCCGGACCACCGTGCATGAACGCATCAACCGCATGGAAGAAAGGGGGGTGATCGCGGGATATTCTGTGGTTCTCAGCAGCCCTGATGACACGCCGCGCGTACAGGTGGTCGTGTTGCTGGAAGTGCAGCAAAAAGAAACCAGACGCATCATCAAACGGCTCGAGGCCTACCCCGAGGTTAAACTTTGCCTCTCCATAAACGGCGAGTTTGACCTGCTGCTGTCGGCCGAAGCCCCGCGGATTGAAGATCTGGATATTCTGGTCGACGATCTGGCTAAAATTCCCGGCGTTCTGCGTACCAATACCAGCGTTGTCTTCGGACGGAGGATTGATCGAAACTGAGCGGCTGATAACCCTCTGTAAACCGTAGCGGGCCTAGCTTGGCCGGGACTGATCAGAATCCCGGACCGGCAGAATGCCCTATCGCTTGATCTTTGGCCTGAGTTTCCTTGCGCTCTGCGTGGCTCAACAGGGCATCACCATGCCCGATACCCGTGTTGCCGCGATGTGCGACACCGCCGCTCGCCGTGCGGCCAAAACCGAAGGTGTCCCGCTGAACGTGATGCGCGCGATTGCGCGTGTGGAAACCGGGCGCTTGCGAGATGGGCGGCTGGAGCCCTGGCCGTGGACCATCAATGTCGAAGGTCGGGGGTTCTGGTTCACGTCTGAATTCGAGGCAAAATCCTACGTCTTCAACATCTTCAAGGCAGGTAAGCGCAGTTTCGATATCGGCTGTTTTCAGATCAACTACCGCTGGCACGGCAAGGCCTTCCGCTCCATCGACGCTATGTTCGACCCGGACGAAAACGCCACCTACGCCGCGCGTTTCCTGAAAGACCTCTATGTCGAGCTTGGCTCTTGGCCCGCTGCCGTGGGGGCCTATCATTCCCGAACACCATCCCTGGCCAAGGCTTATTCCGGTCGATTTCAGACCGTGCTAGCGCAACTGGATCAGCCTTATACCACCCCCGAACGAAAGATGCGCGACCCGTTCACCGCAGCGACCAGCCCCCTGATCCCATTGAACCTGCCGCAATCTGGCCGCGGTGCGCTGGGGTCACTTGTTCCACCAACCGGCACAGCCACAGCCTTTATCTCGTTCAACTAGGAGAGCCGCGTGCCAAAACTCGACGCCCGTTCCCTGTTTTCCCCGACCGTACTTTTGGCGCTGGCGTTGATGACAGTCATCGTGATGATGATCCTGCCAATGCCTGCTTGGGTGCTGGATGTGGGGCTGGCAGCCTCGTTCGCGTTGGCGATCCTGATTTTCACGCTGACACTGTTCATCGAACGACCTCTGGATTTCTCGTCCTTTCCGACGATCCTGCTGGCCTCGCTAATGTTGCGATTGTCTCTGAATGTGTCCTCGACCAAGCTAATCATCGGCCAGGGGCACACCGGGCCAAATGCCGCCGGGGATGTGATCGAAGGTTTTGCCGACTTTGTTATGGGCGGCAGCATATTCTTGGGCCTCGTGGTGTTTGGCGTGCTGCTTATCGTGAACTTCATGGTCATCACCAAAGGCGCCGCGCGCATGGCCGAAGTTGGCGCGCGGTTTGCCTTGGACGGGATGCCCGGCAAACAACTGGCCATCGACAGTGACATGTCCGCCGGGGCCATCGACCACCAGCAAGCCAAAGAACGTCGCGAACGGGAACAGCAGGAAACGACGTTCTTCGGCTCGCTCGACGGGGCGTCGAAATTCGTCAAAGGCGATGCGGTTGCAGGGTTGCTTATCACATTGCTGAATCTTGTGATGGGCCTGATCATGGGCGTGATTGTGCATGGCATGCCGATTTCCTCGGCGTTTGAAACCTATGCCATCCTGACCGTAGGTGACGGGCTGGTTTCGCAAATCCCGGCTGTAATCATCTCGATCGCGTCTGCCTTGTTACTGGCGCGGGGCGGTACGCAGGGGGCGACCGACAATGCAATTTTCTCGCAGCTAGGGCGACACCCGGCGGCGTTGGGAACGGTCGCGATCCTGATGGTTCTGTTTGCGCTGGTCCCCGGCCTGCCCTTTCTGCCATTCATTTTGGGTGCAAGCGTGTTGGGCTATGCCGCCTATAACGTCCACCGCAAACAAAAGATCGAAGAGGCCAAGACGCTGGACCCAGCGCCGCAGGATGACGCGCCTTTGTCTCAGGCCATCGGAGACATTTTGGATCTGGACGACGTGCATCTGGAATTCGCGCCCGATCTGGTCAGCATGGTCCTGAACCCCGGAACCGGGCTGGACGCGCGGATTGCCAATATGCGCACCTACGTGGCCTCAACCTTTGGTTTGATCCTTCCAGATATCCGCCTGACCGACCGGGCCGACCTGCCTTTGGGGACCTACGTGATCAAGGTACATGGCGTCGAACAGGCACGCGGGGTTTTGAACCCGGATCTTGTGCTGGCACTGGTTCAGGATGATCGCGACTTGCTGCCCGAGGGTAACGATGTGACCGAACCCGTGTACGGTGCCCCCGCCCGTTGGATTCTACCCAAAGATCAGGAGGCCGCAGCGATGAGCGGGGCCACCATTGTCTCTCCACCCGAGATTCTGGCAACGCATCTGCTTGAGATCATAAAACAGAACTTCTCGCGCTTGTTAACACTGAAATCCCTGCGACGCCTGCTGTCCGAGATGACGCGCCTCAGCGATCCGGTTCGGGCCGAAGCCAACCGCAAGCTGCTGGATGAGCTGATCCCCGACAAGGTACCGATCGACACTTTGCATGCAGTGCTGCGGCTGTTGCTGGATGAACGCGTTTCAATCCGCAACATGGCCCTGATTCTGGAAAGCGTGGCCGAAGCACGTCTGACCACCACACAACCCGAAGGAATCTGCGAACTGGTTCGCCAACGGCTGGGGTTCCAACTGGTGGCCGAGATGAAACGCGAAGACGGCTCGATCCCTCTGATCCAGCTGGCACCGGAATGGGAAGATACTTTCACCACCTATCAGGTCGATACACCTACTTCGGGCCTGGACGTCGCACTGCCGCCGACCCTGTTCAACAAGCTGGCCGACAATGTGGTCGACAGCGTGGCGCACTCTACTGATCACGGAATGTTCCCTGCCTTTGTCACTTCGACGCGGCGGCGCAGGTTGTTGCGGACTATTGCGCACGCACGCGGCGTGACCAACCCTGTGTTGTCGTTTGAGGAAATCGGGCTCGAGGCGCGTCCGGCGCTGGTCGGAACGGTGCCCGCGTGATCGCGCTGCCGCCAGAACTTTTGCCTCAATTGGGCGAGGGCCTGTGGCACCTTTTTACCGTGTTCCTACGCGTCTCTGCCATGGTCTCATTGCTGCCCGCCTTTGGCGAGCGGAGCATCCCGACCCGCGTCAGGTTCGGGATTGCTGTAGCTTTTACCATGATCGTTACACCCGCAGTTCTAGCGCCATCTACGGAACCCAACTTGTTGCCTATGGTCGGCCAGGTCCTGACCGAAGTGCTGATCGGGGTGGCTCTGGGAATATCGCTGCGTTTATTCGTGCTGGCCCTGCAAACGGCGGGGTCGATTGCGGCCCAGGCGACATCGCTGTCTCAGATCCTGGGCCCAGCAGCAGCTGACCCGGTCCCCGCTATGGGGCATTTGCTGACACTGGCCGGACTGACAGTCGCAGTTCTGCTTGGCCTACACATCCGAGCGGCACAGTTCCTGATCCACAGCTACACGCTTTTTCCGATAGGCACTGCACCCTTGGCCCCCGACCTGTCGCAATGGGGCGTGCAGCAAATCGCGCGCAGCTTTGGGCTGGCATTTGCGCTAGCCATGCCGTTTGTTATCGCCTCGCTGATCTATAACCTCGCGCTTGGGGTCATCAACCGCGCGATGCCGCAACTGATGGTGGCGTTTGTCGGCGCTCCGGCGATTACTTTTGCGGGCCTGTTCCTGCTGTTCGCAGGTGCGCCTCTGATCCTTTCGGTCTGGTCCGATGCTCTGATCACCTTCATTCTAAACCCGCTTGAGCCCCCAAGATGAGCGGACAGGACGACGATAGCGATAAGTCATACGAGCCAACGCCGCAGAAGCTACAGAAAGCACGTGAAAAGGGTGAGGTCGCCAAGTCCAACGACCTCTCCGTAGTCGCGGCCTATTCCGGGTTACTCATTGCGTTGTTCGCTGCCGCGCAATTCGGCGTTCAACACATGGGAGCCTTATTTGTTGTCCTGATCGAGCAGGCCGACGAAATCGCCCCATTGTTGATCGATGGCCCCGCCACCAACCCCGCTGGAGGAATACTGAAAACGGTCTTGCTATCGGTCGCGATCCTGTTCGCCCTGCCCGCCTCGGCCGTTTTGCTAAACTTGGTTGCCCAGCGCGCACTGATATTCGCACCCAGCAAGCTGAAGCCGAAGTTTTCTCGTATCTCTCTCATCTCGAACGCGAAAAACAAATTCGGCCGAGGCGGCCTTTTCGAATTCGCCAAGAGCTTTGTCAAACTGGTGATCTATTGCACCTGCCTGGCGCTGTTCCTGAAGGCAAATCTGAACGAAATTTTTTCGGCCAGCGCGGCACCTGCCCGGTCTTCGGTAATGCTGATGATGGCCCTCCTGTTCCGCTTTCTGTTCATCGTCATTGCCATAGCACTGGTAATCGGTGCGGTAGATTACCTGTGGCAACACGCCGAACACATGCGCAAGAACCGCATGTCACGCAAAGAAATTCAGGACGAGACCAAAGACGCCGAAGGCGATCCGCATGTCAAGCAGCAGCGCCGCCAACGCGCTCGGGAGATTGCCGCCAACCAGATGATGGCCGACGTTCCAAAGGCCGACGTGGTAATCGTGAATCCAACACATTACGCGGTGGCACTACAATGGGCCCGAACAGCGGGCTCTGCCCCGGAATGCGTGGCCAAGGGCGTTGACGAAGTGGCTGCCACGATCCGCGCAAGTGCTATTGAGGCCAGCGTCCCCATTCACTCCGATCCGCCCACGGCACGCGCCTTATATGCTTCGGTGGAGATCGGGCAGGAAATCGCGGAAGAGTACTTTCGCCCTGTCGCCGCAGCGATACGGTTCGCCGAGGCGATGCGTAAACGGGCAAAAGGGCAGATCAGATGAAACAGAGAGAACTGTCCGAGCTTGGTAAAATTGCCGAAGCCGCCTTTCAAAAGGAATACAACGATTTGCGTCCCTTGATCGAAGCGGAGGCGCGCGTGCAGCAGCAACTGATACGGTTGGACTCGCAGGCAAAACAGTCTCGGCTGGATAGCGCTTCGGCCGAGGGCTATCGCGTGACCGGCACCGATGTCTTGTGGAATGGCTGGGAGTCCGCCACGCGCCGGCAACTGAATATGGACCTTGCCCGGCTGCGGGCGCAAAAGCTGTCAGCGATTGAGGCATTAGGCACGGCATTTGGCCGTAAGCAAGCGCTCCTAAACCTGTCCAACGCTCGGAATGAGGCGCGCAAACGCGCACTAGCCAAGAAATTCTCAGAGTTTTAGTCGGCCCGTAATACCGGGCCGCCCAGAGTCAAACATCCTGGCGGCTGACACTCATGATCAGAACCTGCGAGACATCATCGCCCAGATCTTTGCGCGCGGTTTCAAGTAGCGCCTTTCGCAACACCTGCATATTGTCAGAATTGGTAAACGCTCCATCGAACCCGCCCGTATTTGCGTGGTCGAACAGGACCTGCAAAAACCCATCGCGCAGCTTGGGTTCGACCGCGTAAAAAGCTTCGGTCAGTCCTGGGGTCATCTCAAGGCTCAGAGACATGGTGACCAGCGCCGCGATACGCTCTGAATCCACAACGGGTACAACGAACTGCTTGGTCAGTTTGAGGTATTCAAAGTCGCTCTCCTGACCTTTCTTGTCTACTTTGCCACCCTTCTTTTTGGCAGGTTTTTCTTTGGGTTCGTCCGCCTTTCCCTCAGATTCTTGTTGTTTTGCAGCCTCTTTAATTTCACCTGAGGGCAAAAACATTGTCCCAACCCCAATCCCAGCCCCCAGCCCGATCAGCAAAAACACGACGGGTAGCAGTTTCTTCATCACAATCGCTCCTTAGTATGGCAGCAGCGCATCAAGGATTTGCTGGCCATATCGCGGCTGCTGCACATCGGTGATCTGTCCGCGCCCGCCATAGGACACGCGGGCCGAGGCAATCTTGTCATAAGTGATCTCGTTCTTGCGAGAGATGTCCTGTGGACGCACGTAACCCTGAACCAACAGCTCGCGCAGTTCGAAATTCACACGCAATTCCTGCGAGCCCGAGATCGACAGCACACCGTTTGGCAACACGTCAATCACGGTGGCAGCGACCCTCAGCGTCAGCTTTTCCTTTCGCTTGACCGACCCCTCGCCTGCACTTTCCGAGGACGAGTCGATCTCAACAGCGTCCGCCAACGAGGCACCTTCCGGTAAATGCTTGTTCGCACGCTGCGGCAAGCCAAACAGACCGACGATCCCAAGAGTCTCAGACGCCGAGCGCGAGCGTTCCGTATCATTCGAGAACTCGGCTTTCTCGTCCAGCTCGATCACGACCGTCAGGATATCGCCCTTCTTGATCGCCCGCTGATCGCCCAGCAAAGAGTTCTGCCCGCCACTCCACAACGAGGACTGATCGACGTTTCGCTGCGGCTGTGTATGTAACGGCAGACCCGGCCACAGCATGGCGACATGCTCGGGCGAATCCTCATTCGGGGTAAAGCTCGGTGGTTTTCCCAGATGATCCACCCGTCCGCAGGCCGATATTACCAGCACGGTGCACAACAGAGATTTTGAGAGTACTGACATCATTTCACCTCGATCTGACCGTCCGGGCGAATTACCCCGGTAATGGTGGTGCGAGAGGACAGGTTCATGACCCGAATGCGATCTCCGGCGGCACCACGACCCAGTGCACGGCCTTCTGCTGTGATAGACAAAGGCTGGCGATCGAATCTCAGAACAACCAGATCGTTGCGGTCCACCAAGGCAGGAGGCCCCACATCCCCGGCGCGGATGGGGCGACCGGGATAAAGAGCAACACGAGCCTCTTGCCCGATCAGAGACGCAGGGTTGGCAACCACTCCGGCAACCTGCTGAGGTTTGAGTTCCAGATCGGTCGCCAAGATTATTTCCTTCGCGCGGATGGTGCGGGTTGGAACGACAATTTCGGCAAGTGCAGAAACCGGCAACAACCACACGAGTATCAAGATCAGGAACCGCATCACCGCACCTGCGTGGTTGCGCCCATCATCTGATCAACGGCGGAAATGACCTTGGCGTTCATCTCATATCCGCGCTGCGCCTCGATCAGCTCTGTCACTTCGCGCACTGCATCAACCGAGCTGTCCTCAAGATAACCCTGCCGCAGTGTACCCAAACCATCCTCGCCCGGTGTTGCAACCACCGGTGCACCCGAGGCTTCGGTTTCCTTGAACAGATTGCTGCCAATCGCCTCGAGCCCCTTTGCGTTCGAGAAACTGGCCAGTGTGAATTCCCCCAGCAACTGGCCATCGGCGGTATCGTCGAAATAGGCATAAACCTCACCCGAGGCGTTGATCGAGATTGACCGAGCATCGTCGGGAATTGTGATTTCCGGCGCAACGGCAAACCCGTCGGAGGTTACGATAAGCCCCTCGGCCGAGCGTTTCAGACTACCATCGCGGGTATATCCGGATTGGCCGTTGGCCAACGTCACCTCAAGGTAACCGCGCCCTTCGATGGCGACGTCCAGATCATTGCCGGTGGCCGACAACCCGCCCTGCGCCAGCTGCACTGTCACCGCCGCAGGGCGCACACCCAGGCCCAGCTGAATGCCGGTGGGCAAAACGGTACCGTCATTGGCGTTCACCGTCCCGGCCCGCGCCATCTGTTGATAGTGCAGGTCAGCAAACTCGGCCCTGCGCGCGTTGTAGCCGGTAGTATTGGTGTTCGCGAGGTTGTTCGAGATCGTCTCGACCCGCATCTGCTGCGCAGTCATGCCCGTTGCCGCGATTTTCAAAGCCCGCATATCAATATCTCCTATTCACAGGTCAGCGCATTAGCGCCTTGAGCGCGCCGCGCAGGCGTTCGTCTTCAGTTTCAAGAAAGCTTTGGCCCAGCTCATAGGCGCGCTGGATTTCCACCAGCCGGGTCACCTGCTCGACCGCGTTGACATTGGAACCTTCGAGGAAACGGTGCAGGACCACGGGGTTTTCGATCGGGTCAATTTCGCCCTCGGCGCGGAACTGTGTGCTGCCTTCTCGCACCAGCGTTTTGGGATCGGCCACACGATAGACGCCGATCTGCCCCAGCAATTGCCCCTCGATACTCAGTGTGCCATCGCTGCCCACGTCAATCGACGCAGCATCCGGCGGGATGAAAACAGGTGCGCCGTTGCCGTCCAGCAGCCGGTGGCCGTCCATTGTGACCAAATCACCCTCGGCACTGGGTGAGAACGCCCCGGCCCGGGTCAGCCGGTTGCCGGATGGCGTTTCGACCATGAAAAAGCCATCACCTTCGATGGCAAAATCAAACTGGCCGCCGGTTTCGGTCAAAAGACCCTGCTGCAAGGAGGTATTGCGCGCCTCGGCCCGTGCCATGGACAGGGACGGGTTGCCCGGCAAGTCGCGGACAAACTCGGAAAACACCAGACCCTGCGCGCGGTATCCGGTGGTGTTGGCATTGGCGATATTATTCGCCACCAGCCGCATTTCATTCATCAGGCCCGATTGGCGGGACAGGGTGGTATAGGCGGTATCCATCAGCGACCTCCGGCGATAAGTGGGATGAGAGTTGTGGTGAAAAAGGTCACCAGCGTCTGCGTCATGAACCCCATCGAGATCCAGAACACGATGACGATGGCGATCAGCTTGGGCACGAAGGTCAGCGTCATTTCCTGCACCGAGGTCAGCGCCTGAAACAGACCCACGATCAGGCCCGATACAAGCGCCACCGCCAGGATAGGAACCGAGGTGATGACCGCGACCCACAGCGACTGGCGCACGATGTCATAGAAAAGACCTTCGCTCAGCATCCGATCAGACCGGCATCCGCAGGATTTCCTGATAGGCTTCGACCACCTTGTTGCGCACGATCACGGCGGTTTCGACGGCCAGTTCGGTCTGCGCCAGCGCCTGCACAAGCGCGTGCGGATCGGCCTGCCCGGTCATGGCGGCCTTAGACATCTGCTCGGAGTGTTGCAGTGTCGCGGCAAAGTCCTGAAACGTGTTGCGCAGCCCCTGTGCCATTCCGGCGTGATCGGGATCGGCCTGCGTTGCAGGGCGTGCCACCGCATAATTCTGGGCGGCATTTAGGGCTCGGATATCCATTCTGGTGTCCTTTATTTTCTGAGAAGTTCCATAAGGCTCGACGACATCTGGCGTGACTGGTCGAACATCTTGAGATTGGCTTCGTAGCTGCGCTGCGCTTCGCGCGCGTCAGCGATTTCGATCATCAGATCGACGTTTGAGCCTCGATAGTGGCCGGTATCATCCGCCATCGGGTGACTGGGATCATAGATACGCGACCCGTCGCGGCGATCCAGCTTGACGCGCCCGGCCTGCACCACCTCTTGCCCGTTTTTTTGCACCGTCTGGAACGGGACAGTCTTGCGGCGATAACCCGGCGTGTCGGCGTTCGAGATATTCTCGGACACGTGCCGCAGCCGTGCCGATTGCGCGCGCAAGGCACTGGTCGAAGCGGCAAGGGAATGGGAAAAATCGCTCATGTCTTGCTCCTCATAACCGGCCAAGGCTGCTGCGCAGAATGTTCATCGAGGATTTGTAGATAGTCAGCGCGCGATCATGCTGGCGCTTGACCTCGACCGCTTTGAACATCTCTTCCTCAATGGACACACCGTTGCCGTTGGGGTCGCCCGAGGGCGTGGTCTCATATTCGGCCCAGGGTTGAGGGCCAGAGGCACCATTCAGGTGACCGACCCGCGTGGCGGTCATGGCGACCTCGCGGCCCGAGTTTTCGAATGCTTTCTGAAAACCCTCGATATCGCGCGGCTGGTAGCCCGGCGTATCCGCATTGGCCATGTTGCGCGCGATGACGGCCTGCCGTTGCCCGGCATGGGTTGCCATTGCGTGCGCTGTCTTAAAGACGTTCAGGTCATAGAACATCGGGGCTTCTCCCTCGATCAATTTCAATCAAGGCTTAACCCCGATTCCTTTAGAAAGCGTTTTCAGAAACCCGTTGGAGAACCCACGATGTCCGATCTCGACCCGATGCTTCTGAAATGTGAATTCGACCGTCTGTCCGCTGTGCGCCATATGGGCCGCGTTGCAGGCGTGGCGCGCGGGGTCATTGAAATACAGGGGCTTGAGGGGCAGGCGCGGATCGGCGACCACCTGACCTTGCGGCGGCGCAGCGGGCCGGATCTGCCGGGTGAAGTGCTGCATGTCGAGGCCGGGGTGATTCACATGATGCCGACCGCCGCCCCGGATGGGGTCTGTCTGGGCGACCGGGTGATTCTGGACCAGACACCCGCTTTTGCGCCGGGAATGCACTGGTTGGGGCGGGTGGTCGATCCGTTCGGCAAACCGTTGGACGGGATGCCGTTGTTGTCGGGCATGCAGGAGCAGGACATCATGCGCGCACCGCCCCCGGCCGTGGCGCGCAAGCCGCTGGGCGCGCGGATGGAGACCGGGCTGGCCATGCTCAACACCATGCTGCCCGTAGTGCAGGGGCAGCGGATCGGCCTGTTCGCCGGATCGGGTGTCGGCAAATCCACCCTTTTGGCGGCGCTGGCGAAGTCGATGCAGGCGGATGCGGTCGTGGTCGCGCTGGTGGGCGAACGCGGGCGTGAGGTGAATGAGTTCGTCGAACACGCGCTGGGGGCCGAAGGGATGAAACGCTCGGTCGTGGTGGCGGCGACCTCGGATCAATCGGCGCTGGCACGCAGACGCTGCGCCTGGTCGGCAATGTCGGTAGCCGAGTACCTGCGCGATCAAGGGCTGAACGTGCTGTTCCTTGCCGATTCGGTGACGCGTTTTGCCGAGGCGCATCGGGAGATTGCCGTAGCGATGGGCGAGGCGCCCTCGCTGCGCGGCTTTCCCCCGTCGGTCACCCCGTTGATTGCCGGGCTTAGCGAACGCGCCGGACCCGGCACCGCAGATCAGGGCGATATCACCGCCGTGTTCAGCGTTCTGGTCGCCGGGTCGGACATGGACGAGCCGGTCGCCGATATCCTGCGCGGCGTGTTGGACGGGCATATCGTGCTGAGCCGAGACATTGCCGAGCGTGGACGATTCCCTGCCATAGATCTCAGCCGTTCGGTCTCGCGTAGCCTGCCGGGTGCGGCCTCCGAAGGTGAAAACCAGATGATCTCGGAAACTCGCAAACTGGTCGGCAGCTATGAGCAATCCGAGGTGATGATCAAGGCCGGGCTCTATACTGAGGGCGCAGACCCGTTACTGGATCAGGCCGTGCGGGTGCACGAGGAACTGGATGCGTTCTTCGGCAAGGCTGAACCCGATGGTATCCAGAACAGCTTCAACCACCTGCAACTGATCCTGCGGCGGGCCAGCGCCACCCTGCCGCGCTAGAGAAGTCCGGACAGTTTTAAGTGTTAAGCCCACCTTAAGACCTGCCCGGCTACGCCTGTAGTCGGGTGATAAAAAAGGTGGTGGAGATGGGTGCGCAATCGAATGCGGCGCCAATCATCATCAAGAAGAAACGTGTGTCAGGTGGCGATAGCCACCACGGTGGCGCGTGGAAGGTCGCATATGCCGACTTTGTCACGGCCATGATGGCGTTCTTCATGTTGATGTGGCTGCTGAACGCAACGACTGAGAAACAGCGCAAAGGGCTGGCGGATTACTTCTCGCCGACGATTCCGGTGAATCCGGTCTCGGGCGGCGGTGACGGTGCCTTTGGCGGCAATAACATGTTTTCCGAAAAGACAATGGTGATGGATGGCTCGGGGGCTGCGAAACGGCACCCCACGGTCGCTCGGCAGGCACGGGGTTCGATCGGAGTTCATCCGGATGGTGGTAAAGAAGTGTCCGACGATTTCTCGACGCTCGAGGCCCAGCTGCTGGGGCATACCGGGGAGAGCATGGTCTCGGACAAGGTGCTGAAACACATCGTCACGCGCGTCACCGACGAAGGTCTAGTGGTCGAGCTGTTCGACACCGAGGATCAGCCGTTGTTCGAATCGGGTACGGATGAGCCAACGACGATGATGCGAGCGCTGGCGCTGCTGGTGGCGCGGTCTTCGGATCTGGTGACCAATGATGTGGCAGTCGAAGGCCATGTCAGCGCCTCCCCCGTGGTTCTGGCGCGCGACCCGTCCTGGGATGTCTCGACTTCACGCGCGCAGGTGGTGCGCCAATTGCTTGAAGATAAGGGGTTCACGAATTCGCGGCTGGATCGCGTGACCGGCCACGCCGACCGGGAATTGTCAGATGAAAACCCGATGGCCGTGCGCAACAACCGGATCGAGATCATCTTCCTGCGCGAGACCTGATGATCAGAGGATAGACAGCATTTTACCTGTTAGCGCGCTGTTAAGGGGCAGTGCGCTAGCTGTTGCATCAAAGATTGACGCAACAGAAGGGCGTGCCAATGACGATTTCCTCCTCGCTGAATGCCGGTGTGGCCTCATTGAAGGCCAACGCCAACCGGCTGGCCACCATTTCGGACAACATCGCGAACTCCTCGACCTTCGGCTACAAACGGGTCGAAACGGATTTTCATTCGATGGTCACGTCGGGCCAGGGCGGCAGTTATTCGGCGGGCGGGGTCAGAACCACCAGTCAGCGCCTGATCGACCAGCGCGGATCGCTGGTGACCACCGACAACTCGACCGATCTTGCGGTACGCGGCCGAGGCATGTTGCCGGTGCGCCCCAGTTCGCAGATTGCGGGCGGATCGAATGAGATGCAGCTGACCACCACCGGATCGTTCCGAACCAATGAAGAAGGGTATCTGGTCACCGAATCCGGCCTTGTCCTGCTGGGCTGGCGCGCCAATCCGGACGGAACGATTCCGGCGGTCCCACGGGACACTCCGGCGGCGCTGGAGCCCATCCAGCTTAGCGTCAATCAGCTGTCCGGCTCTCCGACCACGGCAATGAACCTGCGCATGAACCTGCCGGCAACGGCAACCGATGCCGGCGCGCCGGGTGATACGCAGCCCCTGTCGGTTGAGTATTTCGACAACCTGGGCAAGTCCGAAAGCGTCGATATCGAGCTTGTGCCAACCGTGCCCGCAGCCGGCAGCAGTAACGAATGGACCATGATTTTGCGCGATTCGGCCTCGGGCGGAGCGGTGATCGGAGAATATACGCTGACCTTCACGGACAGCCGGACAGCTGGCGGCACGCTGGCAATTGTGACGACCGTATCTGGCGGGGCTTACGATCCAACCACCGGCAGCCTTGTGGTGAACGTGGCCGGTGGCCCGATGGAGGTCAATATCGGCCAAATCGGCGACCCGGACGGCATCACGCAGCTGTCGGACACCTTTGCGCCGGTTTCGATCACACGCGACGGCTCAGCTGTGGGCACGATGACCAGCGTTCAGGTGGATGAAAACGGCTATGTCTATGCGTTCTATGACACCGGTGTCAGTCGACGCATGTTCCAGATTCCGCTGGCAGACGTTCCGAACCCAAATGGCCTGACCGCGCTCGACAGCCAGACCTATGCGCCGTCGCGTGAAAGCGGCACCTTCTTCCTGTGGAACGCTGGCGAAGGCCCGACAGGTGACCTTGTATCCTTCGCGCGCGAAGAATCGACCACAGACATCGCGACCGAGTTAACCTCGCTGATTCAGACCCAACGCGCCTATTCCTCAAGCGCGACGGTGATTCAGACAGTGGATGAGATGCTGCAGGAAACCACCAACCTCAAGCGCTGATTTGGATTCTAGTCTGGAAAGAGGGGCGGTCTCATGAACTTGTCGACAGCATTCAACAACGCAGTCAGCGGCCTGACGGCCTCCAGCCGGGGCACTTCCGTTGTGTCGGACAATATCGCCAATGCGCTGACACCGGGCTATTCCCGCAGGTCGCTGGAACTTACGACAAACGCCATCTCGGGCACCGGGGTGCGCACGCTCGGCGTGGTCCGCAATCACGACCCTGTCCTGACCGCCAATCGTCGCGAGACTGATGCAAATCTGGCTTATCAGACTGCGGTTTCCAACTTTCACACCAGTGTAGAAGGCCTCGTTGGCACAGTCGATGACCCCACATCGCTGGCCAATCGGCTAGCCGCATTTGATAGCAGCCTTATAACAGCCGCCAGCCTGCCGGATTCGTCCGAACGCCTGGATCAGGTCGCCCGCACTGGTCGCGATCTGGCCAACAGCATTAATGAGGCGTCTGAGGGCGTAAGGCAGCTACGCTCGGACGCGGATCGAACCATTGGCAGGCTGGTGGACAGCCTGAACCAGACCCTCAAGGATATTGAACAGCTGAACGCCAAAATCCCACAGGTTAAACATTCGGGCGGCGATATCGGTGCCTTGCTGGATCAGAGGCAAGTACTGGTCGATCAGGTCAACGCGTTGGTGCCGGTAAATGCAGTGCCACGGGCGAACGATCAGATTTCTCTATATTCTGATGGTGGATTGATCCTTTTGGACGGCACCGCCGCCGAGTTTTCCTTTACCACCACAGGCGACACCAAACCACATATAACCGTGGGCAATGGGCTGCTGTCGGGGTTGGAGATGAACGGAAACCCGGTGCGCACCAGCGGTGACAATAGTCAGATACGTGGCGGTGCGCTGATGGCACAGCTCGAAATCCGCGATGAGCTGGCGGTTGAAGCGCAAGCTAATCTCGACTCGGTCGCGCGGGACTTGATTGAACGGTTCGAAACACCTGGTCTGGACCCTACCGCTTTGCCCACGGATCCAGGGCTTTTCACGGATGCTGGCACCCGGTTCGATGTCACTGCGCCAGAGGGGCTGGCGTCGCGTATCAGCCTGAACACGATTGTCGATCCCGACAATGGCGGCGACAGCTGGCGCCTGCGCGATGGGCTAGGTGCAGTGACCCCTGGCGATCCGGGCGATGCCACGCAATTGCAAGCTTTCGGCGCTGTTCTCAGTAATACGCGGCCCATCGCGGAGTCGCCCTTTGGAACCGGTGACATGCGCGCCTCGGACCTGACCGAGGCGCTGATGTCTAGAACCGGCTCGGACGCCCATACCGCCAGCCAACGCCTGGCCTTTGCCAACAGCGCACAGCTGGAAATGGCCAGAATCGAGGCGGAACAGGGCGTGGACACCGAACAGGAATTACAGAACCTGATCGAGATCGAGCAGGCCTATGCCGCGAATGCGCGAGTCATCTCGGTAGTGGATGAATTGATGGAAACCTTGTTGAGGCTGTGATGATGAATTTGACGTCTATTGGCGATCTGGCGCGGGGCATGACATTACAGACCCGCTCGACCGAGCTTAGAAACCAGATAGAAACTCTGTCTTATGAGATGTCCACTGGCAAGGTTCAGGACGTGTCCGGGCGATTGGATGGTGATTACTCTCACATGCTGGATCTGGATCGCAGCCTGTCGCGGCTGAACGCCTATCAGGTATCAACTGCCGAGGCTGGACTGTTTACAGACGCCATGCAGCTGAGCCTGACCACGATCAACGAATCCGTATCCGAGCTCACCTCATCCCTGCTGGCTTTCGGCACATCGAATCAAGCGGTCAGCCATGAAAACGCATCCGTTCAGGCCCGCAACGAGCTGGACACGATCATATCGGCACTGAACACACGCGCGGGTGGGCGCAGTTTGTATTCCGGTACGGCCACCGACATGTCCCCTCTGCCCTCAACCGACACGATGTTGACGGCGCTTGCGGCAGAACTGAGCGGATACACCACAACGGCGGATATTCGTCAGGCGGCAGAAGACTGGTTTAATGACCCCGCCGGATTTGACGCAATAATCTATCAGGGCTCGGGCACCGCATTGGCACCAATGCAGATATCCGAGAATGAAAGTGTCAGTCTAACGATCACGGCCACCGACCCCGCGATTAAGGATGCAATACGGGATATTGCCGTTGCAGCGCTGGTGTCCGACGATGCCCTGAACCTGCCGCGAGACCAGCGCACTGCCCTGTTTACGCAACTGGGGGGCAATCTGGCCAATACACAGAACGATGTGGTTAACTTGCGCGCTCAAGTCGGCTCGGCAGAGGCACGGATAGAACAGGCCGCCACGCGCAACAATGCGGCGCAGACCAGCCTGGAATTCAGCCGGAACAAGTTGATCGCCGCAGACCCATACGAGACTGCCACGCAGCTGCAGACCGTCCAATTCCAGTTGGAGAGCCTGTATTCCGTCACCGTTCGCAACGCGAACCTGTCGCTGGTGAACTTCCTCAGATGAAACTTCTCGCTTTTCTATTGATGCTGCTGCCCGGGATTGCCTGCGCTGGCACGATCCGCCTGAAGGACCTTGTGGATTTCGACGGGGTGCGGGGCAATGATCTGGTGGGCTATGGTCTGGTTGTGGGTCTGAACGGCACCGGTGACGGTCTGCGCAACTCGCCCTTTACCGAAGAGATCATGTCAAACATACTCGAGCGGCTGGGCGTCAACGTGAACGGCGAAGACTTTCGGCCCAAGAACGTGGCCGCTGTACTGGTTACCGCCAGCTTGCCCCCATTTTCACGGGTTGGCGGGCAGATCGACGTGACGGTATCGGCCATCGGCGATTCAAAAAGTCTGCTGGGTGGCACGTTGATCATGACGCCACTCAACGCCGCGGACGGTCAAATTTACGCAGTCGCACAAGGCACGGTTCTGGCCGGAGGCGCCGTGGCCGAGGGCGAGGCAGCATCTGTCGTGCAGGGCGTACCGACCTCTGGCGTGATCCCCTCGGGCGCGCGGGTCGAGCGTGAGATCGACTTTGACCTGTCGACGCTGACGCAGATGCGACTGGCATTGCGAGAACCCGACTTTACCACTGCCAGCCGGATTGAGATCGCCATTAACACCGAATTCAACCGGGCGGTGGCAATCATGCGGGATTCCGGCACGGTCGAATTGAACATCGCGGCAACGCAGGCGATTTCGACCGCACATGCGCTGGGACGGATTGAGAACATTCTGGTTGAACCGGAAACCAAGGCGCGCGTGGTGGTCGATCAACGCTCGGGCACCATCGTCATGGGGCAAGAGGTGCGAATTTCGCGCGTTGCGGTATCCCAAGGCAACCTGACCCTGACGGTCGAGGAATCTCCGATCGCTGTCCAACCAAACCCGTTTGCGCGCGGCGAAACGGTTGTTGTCCCCCGCACATTCGCCGGTATCGAAGAGGAAGAAGGCACCGGGCTGGCCGAAATCCCCGAGGCCACCACACTGTCCGAGGTCGTGGCCGGGCTGAACGCGTTGGGCGTGTCGCCCCGCGATATGATCGACATTCTCAAAACGATCAAAGCCGCAGGGGCGCTTCATGCCGAATTCATCGTTAGGTGAACTTCACCGCTCGGAAGGACTGTAACGATTTACTTGGACTTCCAACTATCCAGCCAACGACGCAATCCGTGGCGTTTCTCTTCGATGGCATCGCCTGCGGCGTAGAACCCATCTTCGACGTTTTCCAGCATAGGGTCGATCTTTGCCTGCCGGAACCTGCGCCAGCGCACCCATATCGCCCACACAAGCGCAAAGAACACTGTCAGGAAAATGATGTTGAACCATGGAATGATGCGCACATCCGGGCCGTCGACATGCTTGATGAACACCGCGTTGGGGAAAATAGACATGAACTCATTTCGCCAGCCATAGTGAGTTACAACAACCCATTCCGGCTCATTCTTGTTCGAAATCGCATCATTGGCTTCGGTATAGAGATTGGCTGTGTCGAACTTGAAATAGGGCGGCCACCCCCAGCTGGTGTCTTCGTTCCGGTAAACAATCGGTTTACCGTTCGCGCGCACAGCCTGAATGAACTGCACGTCGCGGTTTGACAGGCTGGTCGACTGATCATCCGGTTCAGACCAGAAGATACGGGTCCAGTCGTTCAGATCCTGCCGCTCTTCATAGGTATTGACGATCCGAACGATATCACGCTGTGGCAGCGAGTATTGCAGGACCACGGCAATCGTGCCCCAGAAGATGATGATGAACGCCCATTTCAAATAGGCCATGTCGTAAACCTCACATATAATTCACGATATAGATCAGCGCGCCGATTGCCACCCAAGGTACTATATAGACACCCAGGATCAGTTTGCGCCGGAAAGAATTGTCATAGACGTGCAGCCCACGCGCGACAAATGCTTCTTTGTTGCCCGTCTTGCCCTTTTCATCCCACCAGTTTTCCAGTTTCCGGCGACGCACACCGCGCGAGTACAGTGACAGTGCAAAATAGGCGATTGTCTGGACGATCAGCAGGATCAGAAAAAGGCGTAGCGCTCCGAACATTTCAACCCTTTCTCACAGCGCCCCAGGGACCGACACGTGCAATGATGTCTTCACTGATCCGGTCATTGCCGCTCATATCCGGTTCGTGCCCGAACAGTGCGGCGCGGGCGCCTGCCTTGTCCACCTGATACTCGCGCGCGAGGAAGTCGGCAACATAAGCTTTTTTGGTCTCGGGCCAGGTTTTGTAGGTGCTGTAGAACAGCTCCTTATGGCAGATGAACATCTGGCGCGGGTCCAGCGGGGCGAGTTCGGTCAACAGCATGTTCACCAGATCGCGGTTCGGCGTATCGGCGGCCCGCAATGTGTAGAAATAGGCCGGATGATCCGAGGTGATGCGCGGCCATGGCCCGCCATCGCTGGCCCAGCGCAACAGTTGAGCAAGGCCGTGAAAGGCCTCGGGCAGGCGGTCGGCGTGGTTCCGGGCCAGACGGCGCATATCGCTGCGGTCCAGTCCGGTCAGGTCGACGCCTGCGTCTGCGGCGGCGTGGACAGTCAGAAAGTCCATTTTTTGCTGCAGAACGGCGGCCGCGTTCACACCGCGCGCCTCAATGATCGTCTCGACCAGATTGTTGTCGTTCAGAAAGGCCGCAATCCGGTGCCTCTGCGTGGGTTCAAACACGTGCTCGATCGGCACGTCATCAGGCCGTTCGCCCATGCAAATCGCTGCCGGATAATCCAGATCGGGGAACAGGTAGAGCCCGCCGAAATGCGCCGTCCAGAAGTTGCGCTGCTCAAATGCGGTGTGGCGCAGATGGACCGGATTGCGGGTGACGTCGCCGGTTTCCTTGGCGGTTTCGATCATCTTGGCGATCAGCACATCGTCGAACCAGGCGTCCTCTTCGGTTTTGAACCGTTCGACCATGCCTGCCAGTTGCTCGGCCTTGCGCAGGGTGCCGCCGACCGTGTCGGCCTCGATCTCGATCTTGCGCAGGTTCAGCAGGTCGCGCGGCGCGGTGAGCTTGAAGACCGAGTTCACCAGCTCTCCGGCCACGGCATCGGTGGCGGTCAGGGCGAACAATTGCGCCTCATTCATCTCGATGAACTCGCGCAGGATATCGCGCGAGGTCGAGAATTTGACGTTCAGCAATGGCGCGCGCTTCTGCTCGGTTGTCAGCAGGATGAACTGCCGGTTGACTCCGTTAGGGTTGAGGTAAAGCTCGTCCCCCAACTCTATCCCCACCTCCGGCGAATAGCCCGAGATATCGACATGGAAATCCGTCAGCGCCGTGGTCTTGCCCGCCAGATGCTGCAGCGCGCGGTTATACCGCTCGACCAGAGCCGGGCTGGAGATGTGGACGAGGTTGCCGAACATCAGGCCTTTTTCGATGAGGCGGATCATAAGGAGCGACCGTCGCTTTCGGAATGCAGAGCCAGTACTTTATCTAACAGAATAACAGTATTTCCGATCTTTAGATCGCTCTGGTACATTTTCCCTGCAAGGGAGAGATTGCTCTTTCTCAAGAGCAGCCCCTTCAAGTACGAGAGCGCTTCAATGATCTGAGCTTTCTGGCCACAAAAACCGTTATCATTGCTCATTTCCAGATTTACTCGCCCTTCGGCAAGAAGCTGGGCTGCAGTACTTAGATGGTCATTCAGTGCTAAGTAGTACTTCTCGACTTCTAAATTCTTCTTTCTGGGCACTAAACTCAGTTGACTATAGTTATGGGGCGGCTGCAATCCACTGACAAAAAAACCGACACTGGCGCGATCAAGCTCTTCAAGTCGGCGTTTGACTCCAAGTAGAACAGCTTCTTGATTTACATCTTCTTGTTGGCTGGATATCAATTTGAACTGATTGGATTGAGCGTCAGCCATTTTGACAAATTCTTTTCGTTGCTCTTGTAGCTCTTCGGCTTGCAACCAAACCGTCACGACAATCCAAATAAACGCTAGTGTCCCGGCAAATCCGGCTAGAGTGTCTCCTATTTCATTGGGAGAAGCACTCTGTAAATACTGCCATTTCGTCTCGCAGACATTCGCCCAATCGCATACCTCGCCAACTGACAAGAAATAAGCAAAAACCCCAATGATTAGAACTGAAAGCAAACCCCCAACAACAAATGGTTTTTGCTTGTATAGCTCCTCCTTCTTCACCCCCGTTCCTCCAAATACCGCCGCTTGGCCTCTTCCATCCGGCCCATCTCGCGGACGGCGTTCTCGATGGCGACCTCGTCGCTCTTGTCGGCATAGCGGAACTCGCTGTCGGCGTAGCGGTTGATCTCTTGCATCACCATCTCGACCGTGATCGGCTGGCGCAGGTCCTCGATCATGGCCTTCTTGGTGTCGTAATCGCGGAACAGGAACAGGTCGGGGTTTTCCATCCACTCGTCGGGCAGTTCAAAATCCATCGCGCGGACCTTGACCGCGTCAGTGATGTTCTTGATCGCGCGGCCGGTAAAGCGCTCATCGGCGGCTTGGATCGCCTTGAGGTAGGTGCCCAGCTTGGCGATCGTGTCCATCTGGCCGATCTCGCCGGACACTTGGTCGTAGACCTGCAGCAGAGCGTCTTCATGCGGGCGAGAGTGGCTTTCGAAACTGGCGGCGACGGCCTTTTTGATCTCCTGCGCGGCATAGGCTTCGTGCTCACCAAGAGGGATGTCGTGGTTGCGGCCCATCAGCAGGTGCAGGATGTCGATGTAATCCTCGCGCGTTTGCGGGCCGTCCACCAGAAACCGCGCACCCGCCCGTTGGCGCAGGGCGTCGTCCACATTCTCGGGATAGTTCGAGAACATGCCAAAGGTGCAATTGCCGCGCACGACGGTATTAGCACCCGCAAAGCTCTCCATCAGCACGGCGGTGATTTCCAGCTGCCCGGCCGAGGACTGCCGGTCGCCGCGTTTACCCGCCAGCTGGTCGATATCGTCGATGGTGCCGAAGCCGATAACCGAGGGGTCGATGATCGTGTTGATAAACGCTTTGGCGTTCTGGCCGGACTTGCCCTGATAGCTGTCGATATTGTCGGTGCTCAGGTTCTGATAGCGGAACGGATAGCCTGCGTTCTGGCAGTAATCGTTGATCAGCCCGGCCATCATCTGGATCAGGGTGGTCTTGCCGGTGCCCGGTTTGCCGTCGCCCATGAAGGTAAAGATGAAGCCGCCAAGCTCGGCAAACGGGTTCAGGCGTCGGTCGAAGTCGTAGGCCATCACCATCTTGGCCAGCTTCATCGCCTGATACTTGGCGATGTGGTTGCCCACCACCTCGTTCGGTTTCTTAAACGTCATGGTCAGGGTGGTGGATTTGGCTTTGGAGGCCGGTTCAAACCCCCGGATCGTCAGATCATCAGCCTCAATATGCCAGGCAGCGTTCTGGAATGGGGCCAGATGGCCAGCGGACTGGGCGCGCAGGGCCGCCTTATCCATCAGTTGTTCCGCATGGGCACTGGTGGCCGCAATCAGGTGGGCGTCGTTCGGGGCGTGTTTGGCGAGCGTTTGGTCCAGCTCCCACAGCGCGCCGTGCAGGGCAAGCTGGCCATTATCGGTCAGAACCTCTTCGATCTCGCCGATATCAACAGTTGTTTCGCCCAAATGCGAGGACATCAGGTAAGCCAGCGCGTTACCGAACACGTGCGACGTAATGAGCGCCTCCGCCGTCAGCAGCTCCGAGAACTCGGTTTTACGCGCGGCGGACAAGTCCCCGGCCAGATTCGCGCGTTTCAGATCGGCCAGCGGGGTCTGTTCCGCATAAGCCTCACCCACGGCCAGAGCGATGGCGATAGCGCGGCGGATCGCCTGCTGTGTCGTCGCTTGAGGAGGCGAGACCAACGTATCGCCATCATCCGAGGCCTCAATCCGTTCAACCAGATGCACCCCATCCGTGCGCACGGTGCGCCGTGTCACCAACCCCGGCGTCGTGGACCGGAAGCGCCGCCCAGTCGGCACCCCCGGCGACCGTTCCGTCGACGTCTCAACGACCTTTACAATCCGCGGTGCATGTTCGAACCCGTTCAGCAAGGCGGTCGCGGCCGGATAATGCTTGCGAATGTCGACTTCGCGTAATTCCATCTGATCTGACGTCAAACTCATTTCAAAAACCGCCCTTGCTTCATCTTTTCAAAAATACTCTCGCCGAAGGCGAAATCTAATATCTCAACACCTGCCCAGTCTTGCTGACGACGAACTTGCGCACATCGGCAAAGCCCGGAGGGTTGCGCTCGGCCAGTACCTGAAACGGGCGCTGGGGCAGGATGATTGAGCGTTGTGTCCGTGTCGCTCCGGTCTCGGCCCCCTGCCCGCCGAACGGGTCCAACGCAAACACCTCGCGCTCGACGGTCGAAAACCATCCGGCGCGCTCTTCGACCACCTCTTCGCTTTGCAGCTCTTCGGTGGTCCAGGCTAGCGACCAGTCCTGACCTTCGGGCGCCTGCGCATCCTCCAGCACCTGCCGTAACGGGCCGGATTGCTCGGTATAGGCCGAGGAATACATCGGCCCCACATGGATGCGGCGCATGTGTTTGGGATGCAGGTCGTCGAAATCCTGATCGAAGCCCTTGGCGATGGTCACCAGTTTCAGCCCGCCCAAGGATTGCGCCATCAGATGGGCCTGCACCTCGGGCCAGCGACGTTGATCTTTGGGCAGGGCGGTCTTGCCGCTGTCCTCAAGCTGCATCAGGTAGATGACCGGCAGGTTGATCTGGCTGTCGTAGACCGCCCAATGGATCATGAACTTGCGCCGGTCACCCTCATTCCCGATCCAGTGACATTCGGGATCGTTGCGGGCCCAGAACAGCTCTCCTTTCAGCAATTCCTCGTAATAGAGCCTTTGGGACAGCGCGAACTGCAGTTTGGTGGGGATTTCCTGATCCCCGATGATGGTACGAACCATGTCGGTTTTTAGATCGTCTTCCGAGGGCATATTCGCCAGATGCACCTGCGCCTGCTGCGCGTCGTTGGCCATGGTCAGCAACTCGGCCGCCACCGGAAACCCGCTGTCGCGCTTGTCCATCGCAAGGCTGCCAAAGAACCGCCCCGTATCGCGCCCGACCAGCAGGTATTTCATGCTGAGCGCACGGAACGTGTAGAGCAGCCCCGACAGGTAGCGCGACACGATCCGCACCTCTTGTTTGCTGATCGCGCCCTCAGCCTCCATCGTCGCGGCCACGCGCAGGAGGTGGACGGTGATCACCTCAAACTTGCGGAAATAGCGGCGTGAGGCGAAGGTGTCGGTCAGGCCGACATGGTCTTGGGTGGGGTCAGTCATCGGAGATACCTGAGCGCCAAACTGTAACTGTGGAAATCAACTTTTTTGAAAGAAACCAAACAATCAACAACAGTCCGATTGGAACGCTTGCAGTTCCTAACAACCAAGTAAGGAAACCCCATAGGAGCGAAACATCCTTTCCAATTTCAGTGCTAGCATAAAGCCACAGCAGGAACATTGTCGCAAACGGCCAAACTACCAGTGCACAGCCGATCCAAAGGAGTTTGTTTCCGCTCTGCTTTGACAGTTCACCCACCATACAAATTCTTATCGTGCTTCTCGACAATCGAGGCAAACCGGCGGGCAAAGCGTTCATCCGCCTTGGCCTTTTTCTCCAGCACGTCGCGGGCGAAGACCATGTGGTCCTCGTGCGCCTCGAGCATGTCGGCCATCTTCTGGTTGGTCGCGGTGCCGATGGCGGCCATGGCGGTTTGCGCCTCTTGATCCGTCTGCACGCCGATCTCGTTTATGCGGTGGGCCACGTCCTGCTGCTGCGCGGTTTTCAGCGATTTGGTCAGGGCGTCATACAGCACCACGCGCTGTTGCGTGTCTGTTTGCAACTTGTTGATCAGCACCATCTGCGTCGCCGCCTGGTTCTGCAGTGAATCGACCCAAGTCTTGCCCTTTTCGATATAGCGCTCCAACGTCTGCGATTTGGCCAGCTTGACCTGCTCTTCCTGAACCTTGGCGTTGTACTGCTTGTTCAGCTCGGCCAGCTCGGTCTCAAGCTGGGTCCGCGCGGCGGCGTCCTGTTCGACGCTGATCTTGTTCTCCAGCGTGATTATCGTCGGATCCATGCCTTGAATCTCGGCCCGCAAAGCCTCCAGCTCGGCCACGGTTGCCTCGCGGTCGTCCAGTGTGACGGTCAGGTTGTCCTCAACCTTCACGCGCTGTTCCTCCAACACGGCCAACTGCCCTTCCAGCAGCTTCACGATCACGTCGGATTTCGCAATCAGGTCCTGCAGCTTGTCATCGATATTGGCGGTGCGCATCCGCTCTTGCCGCATGGACTCGGACTTGGCCTTGGCGAAAATACCAACGAACGATTCCCAACCGGTTTTCGAGCGCATCTCGTCGAAATCTTTAGAGAACGCATTGGTGACATCGTCCAGCCCCATGATCAGCTCGGCGATGTTGGCGTTCATCACCTCGGTATGGGCATGTACATCTTCCAAAGTGGCGTTTTCGATGTCGATATCCGCCTCAGCGGTTCCGATCTTGGCGCGTGCGGCGTCGATCCGCGACGTCAGGCTTTCAATTTGTGACTGGCTTTCGCGTACCTTGTTCTGAGTTTCTTCGATCAAGGCATCAAATTGATGGTTCGACATCTCTGCTATCCCTTTTTTCTTTAATTACCCAATAAGATAGGGAATGTTATGATGATTTACATCCCCTTGGGTCCAATATTTCGCCAAACTTTGACAAACTCAGCCCGAAAAAGATAGGCGCGAAATTTGACCAAGCCGGGATGCGAAATTAATTCGCAAATTGGAGAATTTGATCAAATCTGGATTGATCCGTCGGCCATTGTGGACATAGACATTCAATATCCCACCTGATTGGGTGCGATGACCCAATTTCTTGCCGGAGGCTGACCCATGCTGGACGCGATAACCGATCTGAAATCCCTTTTGAAGAACCCCGATCTGCTAGTGACCAAGGCCTATATCGGCGGTCAGTGGGTGGATGGTGACAACGGCACCTTTGCAGTGACCAATCCGGCCCGCGGTGACGTGGTGGCCGAGGTGGCAGATGTCAGCCGTGCGCAGGTGGCCGGAGCGATCGCACAAGCTGAGGCTGCGCAAAAGGAATGGGCCAAATTGACTGGCAAGGAACGCGCAGCGATCCTGCGTCGCTGGTTCGACCTGATGATGGATAATGCCGAGGATCTGGGCAAAATTCTAACCGCCGAACAAGGAAAACCCTTGGCCGAGGCGGTGGGTGAGATCGGCTATGGTGCCTCCTTCATCGAGTTCTTCGGCGAAGAGGCGAAACGCGTCTATGGTGAGACCATTCCGGGTCACCAGCGTGATAAACGGATTACGGTATTGAAACAGCCGATTGGTGTTGCGGCCTCAATCACCCCTTGGAATTTCCCCAATGCGATGATTACCCGTAAGGCTGCCCCGGCGCTGGCTGCGGGCTGCGCTTTCGTTGCACGTCCGGCCACCGAAACGCCCCTGTCGGCGCTGGTGTTGGCTGTGTTGGCCGAGAAGGCGGGCGTGCCCGCAGGTGTATTCAACGTGGTACCATCTACACAAGCCAGCGAGACTGGCAAGGAATTCTGCGAAAACCCTGGCGTACGCAAGCTGACCTTTACCGGATCAACCGAAGTGGGGCGCATTCTGCTGCGTCAGGCTGCGGATCAGGTGATGAAATGCTCGATGGAGCTGGGCGGCAACGCGCCGTTCATCGTTTTTGACGACGCCGATCTGGATGCAGCCGTCGAAGGTGCGATGCTGTGCAAGTTCCGCAACAACGGACAGACCTGCGTCTGCGCCAACCGAATCTACGTGCAGGCGGGTGTCTATGATGAGTTCGCCTCCAAACTGAAAGCCGCCGTTGAAGCGCTAAGTGTCGGCGACGGCCTTTCCGAAGGCACCACCACCGGCCCGCTGATCAACGAAGATGCGGTGGCAAAGGTCAAAGAGCATATCAAGGACGTGACCGACAAGGGCGGCGCGGTTCTAACCGGAGGTCTGCCCCATGATCTGGGCGGCACCTTCTTCCAGCCGACCATCGTGACCGGCGTCACTCAGGACATGATGGTTGCGCAGGACGAAACCTTTGGTCCGCTGGCACCACTGTTTAAGTTTGAAGATGAGGACGATGTTATCGCCATGGCCAACGACACGATCTTTGGTCTGGCCTCGTATTTCTATGCCAAGGACCTGAGCCGCGTCTACAAAGTGGCCGAAGCGCTGGAGTATGGCATCGTCGGCGTGAACACCGGCATCATCTCGACCGAGTTGGGCCCGTTTGGCGGCGTCAAACAATCCGGCCTGGGTCGCGAAGGCAGCCATCACGGCATGGAAGACTATCTTGAGATGAAATACGTCTGCATGTCGGTCTGATCCACCCGGTCCATTTATTTGGGTGCGCTTGCCTCTAAAGCGCATCCAAAGCGTTGCCATCTTTCAATGGACGGAGCCGAAACACAGCCCGGGCTGACTTCGGTCGGGGCGTTTGGGATGACCGGCAATGTCTGCAGTGAGCCCAATGCTGCCAATCAGCGGGGCTAATGCTTTGCTCACGCAGCATGCTGTTAGCCCAGCGAGTACCGGTTGGATCGTTTCCAGATAATTAGATCGTTCGTCGATTCGCTGTCCTTGTCACCAAGGTTGACCGTCGTAAGGTTCTGAAAATCGAATTGCATCTGAAAGAACGATTGCCGGTTTACCCTGATAGGCTAAAAAAAGGAGAGTATTGAGGCGCTGTAGCACAGCAATTCTATCATAGACGGCAAAGAAAAGAGCAGAGGCCAGAAATTCATCAGCAATCATCGTATGGCCTCCGGAAACATTGTCTATCTTCCCTTCATCTCGATGGAAAAGCTCACCGTTGAAAACTGCGTCTATTAAGTCCTTGGAAGAGACAGAGTGTTTATCAAATAGAATGGGTTCCTTCTTCCAATAGCACTTAAGAATTTTGATGGTGTCACGACCGACATCGCTTTCAGTATGCTTATATAGAAGGTTGCATACCTTGTTGAATTCAATAGGAGATTTTTGCATCCAGAACTGACGAAAGTCAACGTAAAGAGCCTTCAATCGGAACTTACCAACACCCATTTCATGGTCGCCTATTAGCTGTGGCGTTAATCCATGTACGTCTTTGACCGCGACGTCGACTTTTAGGCCATTTTTTTGAAGATCGATCCAGTTTTCCCAAAGCTCCTGATAGGCAGATTGGAAAACTGGAAGGACGTTCTGAATTTCTGTAGGTAGCGGGTTAGTCAGTATGGCGTATCTACGGCCATCAACTTTTCTCGTCAAATGCTTCATTGACCGATAAACCTATCGCATGTTTCTGGCAGGTATACTTCTCGCTTATCGCGAGCGGGTAGACAATGAACAATTCCTAGAACGCTCTGAAATGCAGCTTTGTCCGCTAAGCAGCCAATGGATCGCCCGTACCTTTACCACTTCTCGCCGAATGGCCGAATATCGAGTTCGAACGTCCAAGCAGATTTGTCTTGATGCGCAAGCATCAACGCCGTTTCTGCAATGTGCTGGGGATCGATAAAGAACTCGTCGGGTTCGTTGGGAGCGAAGTTCGTTCGGGTGTCTTCCGTGTCGATTACGCCGTCGATGACCAAATACGCAATGTGTACGCCTTTCGGACCCAGTTGCTTGGCGAGCGCGTTCGCCAGTGTGCGCTGGGCAGACTTCGAGGGGGCAAATGCTGTTGTCCATACGTTCCCCCGGAGCGCTGCAGTGGCACCAGATACGATGATTGCGCCGGAGCCACGTTCGGACATTTGAGGTCCTAAAGCCTTGGCAGCGGCGAATAGACCCAGTGCTCCAACACGCCAACTTTGTTCGAACTGGAGTTCTGAAACATCCTCCAAAGCTCCAAACTGGGCGAGGTCTGCGTTGTAAATTAGGACGTCGATGAGACCAAGATCGCTTTGAACGGATGTCAGAGCCGCCTTAAGGTTATCAGGGTCGCCCGCGTCGCATTCATAGGCTCGAACCGATGTATTGGTCGCTTCCTCTCCGTTAAATCTCGCGCCCGACCTGCTTAGCAGACCAAGACTGTATCCAGCTTGATTGAAGGTCTCAGCGTAAGCAACCCCAAGGCCCGGACCAAAGCCGATGATTGCACATACTTTCCTCCCCATGGTGAAATTCTCCTCAAAGCATGTCGAGTACGAGCAATCCTATCACGAAGCCGCCAAACCACATAGCGAACGGCAGCATTGTCCGCATAGCCGCCACTTGTTGCCGCAAAAACAACGCCCCGCGCCTGGAGGTGCGCGGGGCGTGCAGTCTGCGACAGTCCAGAGAGGCGGGACTATCGCGGTGTGTTTTGGCCTCAGTTCACGGCTTTGGCGTCAACCACATCCTTTTCGATGGCCTTGGCCGAAGAAATCTCGATCCGGCGCGGTTTCAGTGCCTCTGGCACCTCGCGCTTAAGGTCGATGTTCAGCATGCCGTTTTCATGATTCGCGCCAGTGACACGCACGTGATCGGCCAGCGCAAAGCGGCGCTCGAACGCGCGGGTGGCGATGCCACGGTGCAGGTAGCTGCGCTCTTTGTCCTCGGCGGCTTTTTTACCGGCAACGATCAGCGCGTTTTCCTTCACTTCGACCGACAGGTCGTCTTCCGAAAAACCGGCGACAGCAACCGAGATGCGGTAGGCGTCGACGTCTGTTTTTTCGATGTTGTAAGGCGGATAGCTGGGCTGAGCCACGTCATTGGTCAAAACGCGGTCCATCATGTCTGCGATCTGGTCGAAACCAATGGTGGCGCGGTGCAGCGGTGCAAAATCAAATGTACGCATGTGTCATATCCTCATGTCTGAGCGATCTGTGTTTTGCCCTCCATTTGGACGGGCGGTTCAGTATGCCGAGTCCCGTATTTGGCGACCCGGTACAGTTCACATGGGGAGCATTTTGATCGAGTTCAAGACCCGCCAGAGGAGATGAATTTCGCACCAGAACTGGATTTGTCAGTTCCCACCTGCAATCGGCGAATTGACGCCTGCGGCTTGGGCGCGTCACGGCGCAGATCAGCCTTTAATTCCTCAACGATACCGGCCAGTTCCATGCCAAAACCAACTTTCTGACGCCCATCGTTTCCAACAGCGGACACCACCGACAAGATTTGCCAACGCGGGCCGTTTCGGGCCAGCAGGGCCGAGCCTGATGACCCAAAGGTAATATCGCAGTTAAAGGTAATCAGCCCCTGACGCCGTTGCAGAATTCGGCAGGAACGTTCCCGCGTGATCGCCTCGGACCGACCACGCCCGTAGGAGGCAATACTGACCTCATTTCCGGCCAAACGTCCGCTGTGAAGGGCAAATGGATCGGCTACGGAATGGGGAATAGGCTGCTCAAGTCGCATCAAAGCCACATCCGCTCGGACGAAAGCAGCCGACAGGTGCGGGTGGTTGCCATAATCCGAATGCACAGCGATTTGAACAACACTCCGGTCAGCCAAAGCCTTACCGTTGCTCAAACCCGCCCGGAAAGTCACTTTACCGGGCGCGAATGGCCTACCCGTTCTCTTGTCTACCGCGCAGTGAGCTGCGGTCAAAACCAAATCCCGGGCAATCAATGTGCCGGTACAGAAACCCTGGTCGCCTATGTCCAGCCGACCGATAGCTTCCCAACCATAGAGGTCCTCGCGGTCCGTCAACTTGCGCTTGGCGCTTTGGGCATGCGACGTGGTCGACAGAACCGATAAGCACAAAAGGATGCCCAGAAAGAACCGCGTCATGGCTTGATGAACCTCGCGCCAATGTTTCTGCTGGTCGCACCACTGGGCGGTGCAGCACGGAACCCGCGTCCAGCAGACAATTCTGCGTGCAACAACTGCAACGACCCTTCAACCGGAGTGCCAACGGCGACGCGCTGTCCATTGAATTCAGCTTTGGCCGCCACCACAGACACGATGCGCGGGCGGTCCTCGGCGAAAGAAAAAACCGGCGCGCCGGATGAGCCGAACTCGACATCGCAAGACATCACCATAACTTCGGACCTGCGAGTCATGACCGAGCAGACCTCTTGCAGCGAAGGTGCCTCAGCCCGGTCTTGCGCGTATGACACCACACCAACCTCTTCGCCCCGATGCGGTCGATTGCCTGTGTCAAAGGGAACAATGGCGGTGTTGCGAATGGGTTGCCACAGTTCGATCAAGGCAATGTCATTGCGCAACCGCGCGGCCGAGGTTTCGTGTTCATAGCTATAGTTCGGGTGAATGACGGCCTGGCGCGCAGCCCGATAAGCTGACGCACGGCCCAGACGCCACGCCGCAAGAAACTCGACCTCAGACAGATCAATCCTCTGTCCGGTCGCCTTGTCAAACAGACAGTGTGCAGCGGTCAGGACCAAAGTCGGCGAAATCAGCGTACCGGTACAAAACCCGGCCCCGTTGATATCCAGACGGCCCACAGCCATCCAGGCGCGCCCGGCATCCGTAGTGTCCAGACTTTTCAGCCCGGTATCCTGCGCCATCGCGGCCATCGGCATAACAGCCAACGCTAAAGCCCTGATCCAGTTTCGCAAACGGTTCTCCGACGTTGCTTTTGATCTATCTTTCTACGGGCTTGGTTGGGCGAAAATAGGGCGGCTGCTCTGAATGCTGTTTCGGTCGGCTAGTGATGCACCACTGCATCAGCGGCGGTTACTTCAGTATCGGCACGTCAGACCCAAACGAATGCCCCGACTGCATTGCTCGGGGTTTGGGCCCTCCGGTGGCCCAGTCCAACAGCTCAACCGTATGCAGGACGGGAATGTCAGTTCCAGATCCGATCTGCATCATACACCCGATATTACCCGCAGCGATCACATCGGGGTTTTTCGCCTCAAGCGTTTTGACTTTGCGACGTTTCAACTGGCCCGAGATTTCAGGCTGCATCAGGTTATACGTGCCCGCGCTGCCACAGCACAAATGGCTGTCAGCAGGCTCTAACACAGCAAAACCGGCCCTCTTCAACAGGTCCTTGGGGTGGGTTTTGATCTTTTGCCCATGCTGCAGGGAACAGGCCGCGTGATAGGCAACGGTCAAGCCCTTGTCGGCGCCTTCCGGCAGGTCCAGCTGCACCAATAGCTCGCTGATATCCATCGCTATGCCCGACACCCGCGCCGCATCTTCTGCCAGCGGATCATTGCGGAACATATGCCCGTAATCCTTGACGGTGGTGCCACAGCCTGAGGTGTTGATGACGATCGCGTCCAGGCCGTTGTTGTCCATCTCGGCAACCCAGGCTCGGATATTGGCCTCTGCCGCTTTGTGGCTGTCCTGCACCTTGCCCATGTGATGGGTCAGCGCGCCACAGCATCCGGCGCCTTCGGCGACCACAACCTCGCACCCCAGCCGCGTGAGCAGGCGTATCGTCGCGTCGTTGATGTCGGTGTTCAGCGCCTTTTGCGCACATCCCGTCATCAGCGCCACCCGCTTGGTACGCGGTCCCTTGGGCGCAAAACTCTGCGGGTCATCATTGCGACTGACCGGAGGGATGTGTTTCGGCGCCATGTCCAGCATCGCCCGCAGGCGTGCATCAGGCATCAAAAAACGGAACGGGCGCCCCAGCTTGGCGCCTAATAGCGCCCAGCGGAACCTCATCGGATAAGGCAGGATCTTCGCCAGCACCCAGCGCAGCACGCGATCCGTGAAGGGGCGCTTGTAGTTGGCCTCGATGTATTCCCGCGCATGGTCGACAAGATGCATGTAATGCACGCCCGAGGGGCAGGTCGTCATGCAGGCCAGACACGACAAACAGCGGTCAATATGCTTGACCGTTTTCGCATCTGGAACCCGTTCATTCTCCAGCATGTCCTTGATCAGATAGATACGGCCGCGCGGGCTGTCCAACTCGTCCCCCAGCACTTGATAAGTCGGGCAAGTCGCGGTGCAAAACCCGCAATGGACACAACTGCGCAGGATGTCATTCGAACGCTTGATTGCCGGATTCTGCAGTTGTTCTTCAGTGAATGTCGTTTGCATCGACCTATCCCATCAGCCCCGGATTAAAGATACCGCGCGGGTCAAAACGTTGTCGAATTCCTTTTGTTAGAGCCTGAACTCCGGCCATCTCAGGCTGAAAGCGACCCAGAGCTTCGGTAGTCTGCACATCAGCCCGCACCAGCGTCGCGTGACCATCAAACATCCCCAATCGGGCGCGCAGATCGGTGCCGCTGGGAACCTGTACCCAAATCAAGCCTCCGCCCCAATCGAACAAAAGCTGGTCTGCCTGCAACCGCGCAGCGATCGCAGGTGCATCGCTTGGTTTGACCGATACCCGCCAGACATCGCCATCAGTGCCACGAAACGGGCCAACATCGCGCAGTGCCTGCCACAGGTTGGATGGGTCTTGGGTCTCGATGATCTCACCAAATCCTGACAGTGCTGATTTCAACTGATCGGTTCGATAAGCCACCGATTTCGAAAACCCTTCGACCCGCAGATAGGTACAACTGTCCTGTGGGTTGTATGCGGCACCGCTGACCTCGTACGGAGAACCCAGCGCTGCAGACATGGCCTGAACCGCTGTCTCGATATCCGCCACCTGAATGGCCAATGTCGACATCGCCTCGGGCTTAGGCAGTACTTTCAGCGAGACTTCGGTCAAGATTCCGAGCGTTCCCCAGGATCCGGCCATGAGTTTGACCAGATCGTAGCCGGTGACATTCTTCATTACCCGGCCGCCGTTCTTGATGACCTGTCCAGTACCGTCGACATATCGAACACCCAACAGAAAATCGCGGCACGCCCCGGCCTGGATGCGGCGCGGACCCGAGATATTGGCCGCCACAACACCACCAATGGTCGGCGTGCCGCTGGTGCCTAGCAAACCCCGGTTGTCCATCGGTTCAAACGCCAGTTGCTGCCCTTCGGCCTCCAATGCGGCCTCGATCTCGCTCACGGGCGTACCCGCTTTAGCCACCAAGGTCAGAGCACCGGGCTCATAGAGGGTAATTCCGCTCAACCCCGAGGTCCCGAGCGTGGTCTCCGGCCCATCCACTCCGCGTGTACCGCCACCGGCAATCCACACCGGTTCCGTCAGCCCCGCCACCATCTCGGCCAGTTCGGCCTCTGTCTCAGGTTTCATCGTCATTCTTCTTTGTTAGAGCCTGCTATTCCGCAGCAACCCGCACTTCCCGACGGGATTCGGATACATCAAGAGGGAAAACTTTGGCAGGGTTCAGCAACCAGTTCGGATCAAACACATCCTTGACGGCCATCTGCGCCTCGAGATCCTCAGGCGCGTATTGATGAGACATCAAATCCCGCTTTTCGATACCCACCCCATGCTCGCCGGTCAGGCAGCCACCCACATCCACACAAAGCTTCAGGATGTCGGCACCAAACGCCTCGCATTTCTCAAGATCGCCGGGTTTGTTGGCATCAAACAGGATCAACGGATGCATATTGCCGTCGCCTGCGTGGAATACGTTTCCGACAGGCAGGCCATATTCTTCACTCAACTCTCCGATCCGGCGCAGGACTTCGGGAAGCGAAGTCACGGGGATCGTGCCATCCAAGCACATATAATCGTTCATCTGCCCCATCGCCCCAAAGGCCGATTTCCGACCCAACCAGATTTTGGCGCTTTCCTCATCCGACTGGCTCTCGCGCAGTTCAACTGGGTTATGACGCTTGGCAATCTCGATGATCTTCGACAGTTGATCGTCGATTTCAGCCTCCGAGCCTTCGACCTCGACAATCAACAACGCGTGGCAATCCGGATACCCCGCATGGGCGAAATTCTCGCAAGCCTTGATGCAGAGCGTGTCCATGAACTCGATCGCCACCGGCAGGATGCCCGACTTGATGATGTCGGACACACATTGTCCCGCGACCTCGTTGTCATCGAAACCCATTAGAACGGGCCGCGCCCCTTCGGGCTTGCGCAGAATGCGCAGCGTGGCCTCGGTCACCACGCCCAACTGCCCTTCGGACCCGCAGATGACACCCAGCAGGTCCAGACCACCCGCATCCAAATGCGCGCCACCAATCTCGACGACGCTGCCATCCATCAGGACCATCTTCACGCCCATCAGGTTGTTGGTGGTCACACCATATTTCAGACAATGCGCCCCGCCCGAGTTCATGGCGATATTGCCCGCAATCGCACAGGCCAATTGCGAGGACGGATCGGGCGCGTAGAAAAAGTCCTCTTCCTCGACCGCACCGGTCACGCTCAGGTTGGTGCGGCCGGTCTGAACACGGATGAAGCGGTTATCATAATCGGTCTCCAGCACCTCGTTCATCCGGGCAATTCCCAGAATGACACAATCCGCAGTCGGCAGCGCCCCGCCCGCCAGCGACGTGCCAGACCCGCGTGGAACCACAGGCACACCTTCTTCATGGCAGATACGCAGCACGTCCGAGACCTGCTGTGTGCTGGACGGCAGGACCGCCAGCATCGGAGGGCAGCGATAGGCTGTCAACGCGTCGCACTCATAGGCGCGCGTCTCTGCCGGGTCATGAATCACCGCATCTTCCGGCAAAACCTGCAACAACCGGCGCAAAACTTCAGCTTTGCGTCGAAGGATGTCAGGGTTTGGTGTTGGCATGTCCATGGCGAACCCCCTTTTGGTAAATTATTATTACCAATTTCTCTATCTGGCAAGTTCCCTCATCCACACGTAGTGTCACGACCATGACCTGGATCGAACGCGCCCTGGTGTTTTCACCGCTCGACTATGCCGCCATTCTGTTGCTGTTCTTTGCCTGGCAGGGGATCGGGTGGCGGATCGACAACCCTTCACCTAACCGGAAATCTGTTACGATGATGATGGATGATTTCCGTCGCGACTGGATGCGCGAGATGGTGACGCGTCAACCGCGCATGTTCGACGCGCAAATGGTGGCCAGCATGCGGCAGGGCAGCACGTTTTTCGCCTCGACCACAATGATTGCCATTGGTGGCGGGCTGGCTTTGCTGGGCAATACTGAACGTCTGGCCGGGGTGGCGCAGGATCTGGCCATCGGCAGCGCCCCGGCGCTGGTCTGGGAGATTAAGATTCTGGTCGTGCTGGCATTTCTGTCCAATGCGTTTTTGAAATATGTTTGGGCGCATCGCCTGTTCGGCTATTGCGGGGTGCTGATGGCTGCCGTGCCAAACGATTCGGAAGACCCGCAGGCCTATCCCCGTGCTGCGCAAGCGGCCGAGATCTGTGTCACAGCAGCACGCAGTTTCAATCGCGCCTTACGCGCGACCTATTTCGCGCTGGCGTCGGTCACGTGGATTCTGGGGCCCGTGGCACTGATCATCGGCACCCTCGTCACCTTCGGCGTACTGTATCGGCGGGAATTTGCGTCTCATTCACGTTCGGTATTGCTGACCCTGCCACCCAACACAGAGTCGTGATGGCGATGCCCCGCTTCGCCGCCTATGGTCTCTTTATGCGATATCTGATTCTCGGCACCCTGTTAGCCAGCCCCGCTTTTGCCGATCCTGCAGTGATCGAAAATGTCTCTGCCCGTCAGAGCGGCGATACATGGCGATTTGATGTGACGATCCGGCACCCTGATACTGGCTGGGATCATTATGCCGATGGTTGGCGCGTGTTGGATATGGATGGCAATGAACTGGGCATGCGCGTGCTGCATCATCCGCATGAAAATGAGCAACCATTCACCCGTTCGCTAAGTGGCGTTGTGGTTCCCGAGGGCCTCACGCAGGTCCAGATTCAGGCGCGCTGCAATGTCGATGGCTGGAACGAAGGCACCACGGTTGTGGGTCTGAACTGAAGCTCAGAACACGCCCATGCTAAGCCCTGCGGCCATCGCTGCACCAATCTCGCGGCATTGCTCAAGCTGCTCCTCGGGAATGGTCTTTTCGGCCAGTATCGCCTCGGGCGTCTGCGCATGGGTGCAGAGGATCAGCGGCGGTTGAACCTCTTTCAGCCGCCAACCAGTGGCGATGCGGGCGGTCTGGCGCGCCGCGTTTTCTCCATCGGACCCGGCGCAGATCATTTGCGCATAAGGGCGGCCTTCGATTCTGCCCAAGACGGGATAATACGAACGGTCGAAGAATTCCTTCATCAGCCCCGAAATGGCCGCCAGATTCTCAGGCGCACAGAAGATATAGCCATCTGCGGCCAGCAAATCCTCGGGCCCGGCCTGATCTGCGGTTTTTAACACAACATCGGCTTCGTCACTCCCTGCCGCGGCCGCCGCTTCGGCCATCTGCCGGGCTCCGCCAGTGCGCGAATGGTAAACGATCAAAAGCTGCGCCATGTCAGACCCGGTGATAGGGGCCGCCCGACAGGATGGTTGCGGCCCGGTAAAGTTGCTCGGCCAGCATCACACGGACCAGCATATGGGGCCAGACCATCGACCCGAATGAGATGGAAAAGTCGGCCTCGGCGCGCAGACTAGGGTCTAACCCGTCGGCTCCGCCAATGATCAGCGCCAGATCCTGCCGCCCGGCGTCGCGCCAGAAGCCCAGTTTCTTGGCAAAATCAGGTGAGGACATAACACGCCCCCGCTCATCCAGCGTACAGATCACCGCGCCTTTAGGCAGCGCTTTGCGCAGCAGGGCGGCCTCGGCGCCCATCCCTGCGTTTTTCTTGCCCTCAACCTCGATCACCCGTGCTGGACCAAGGCCCAAGCCACGCCCGGTCCGGTCAAATCGTGTCAGATAATCGTCAAGCAGGGTCTTCTCCGGTCCGGCACGCAATCGCCCGACCGCACAAATGCTGATACGCATATATCTCTCGCCTCCGACCTGTTAATGCAGGCCGGGATGGCGCCTCAGTTGGCCGAGGCGCTGCCGCCCTGAGGCAGCCACATCTTTTCCAGCTGATAGAATTCACGCACTTCGGGGCGGAAGATATGGACGATCACGTCGCCCGTATCGATCAACACCCAGTCGCCGGCATCCTTGCCTTCGACCTTCGAGGTGAAACCGAATTCCTGCTTGATGCGATCCGTCAGCTTTTCTGCCATGGCCGAGACCTGACGGGTCGACCGACCCGAGGCAATCACCATGTGATCCGCAACCGAGGATTTGCCCTGCAGGTTGATCTGCACGACGTCTTCGGCCTTGTCATCGGAAAGTGAGGAAAGGATACGTTCAAGCAGCTTGTCGCTGATTGACTGAGAGTGAGCCATTACACTGGCCCGATCATCGGCGGGCAAACCCGCCTGGGTATGTAGAGACAGAACATAGTCCTCCTTTGCTGCGCGCCGCCAGAACCCCGGCGCCGGGGTATTATTAAGGTAGCAAGGGGATTGCAACAATTCAATGAACAGGCAGTTTCTGGCGGTGATGCAGGCTCACTCTTTGGCGAGTTGTTGCGCGTCTGCGTCTTCGGGCAGTATGCGCACCTCGCGCTGCGGGAAGGGCAATGAGATATCTTCTTCCTGAAACGCGTCCCACAAAGCCAGATAGACATTGCCCCGGATATTGGTCAGCCCCTTGGTCGGATCGCTGATCCAGAACCGCAAAACGTAGTCAACACTACTGTCGCCAAAACCGATAATGTGACAGACAGGTTCATGTGAGCCTCCGCTCAGCACCCGAGCGACTGTTTTCACGGATCGGACCGCAGTGGCGCGTACCTTATGGGGGTCATCGCCATAGCTGGTGCCGAAATTCAGATCAAGCCGAACAAATTTGTCTGAATGCGACCAGTTCACCACCTGATTGGTGATCAGATCCTCGTTTGGGATCAGATATTCCCGCCCATCCCGCGTGACGACCGAAACATAGCGCGCGCCCAGCGCGTTGATCCAACCGAACGTGTCACCCAACGAGATCACATCGCCGGGTTTAATCGAACGATCCATCAGAATGATGATCCCTGATATCAGGTTCGATACCACCTTTTGCAGGCCAAACCCGATACCCACACCAATCGCACCAGACAACAGCGCGATACCGGTCAGGTCAAAGCCCAGCGTGCGGATCGCCGCCATGAACACCGCGCCGTAAAGCAGCACCTGAATGCCCTTGGCCAGCAGCACCTGCATCGACGGGGTGATATCGTCATTGTTCTGCAACCCCCGTTCAGCCGCACGGGTGCCGATGCGGGCCAATGTCAGCAAAACACCGATCAGCAAAACCGCCTTGATGATACCCAGCGCCGAGATGTGCAGATCACCTATGGAAATCGCCACCCCGTCCAGAAAACCGGCCACGTCGTCGGTCAGATTCAAGGCAACCAGTGTTGCGTAGATCCACATGACCCACTTGAATATCTTCCGCAGTGTCCGGTTACGCACCAGCCTCGCAACCAACGCAATAGCCAGCCACGCCAGCGCCAGAGTCGCAACCACGCCGATTATGTAGCTGCGTGAAGGCCATGTGACCTGCTGCATCAACAGATACAGTGCCCATGAGATCACCACGAAATAGACCAGCGTCAGTCGCTGCATCAGCTGCACCAGAACGCGCAGCCGCCACTTGGGCCAGCCGGTGCGCGCCCGGGCCCAGGCCTCCCATCGTCCTTGGGTCACCAGATTCAGAACATAGGCCACTGCCCACAGGACCAGAATGATGAAAAGCTGGTGTTGTCGCCATCCCGGCGTCACGATCAGCTCGACAAGTTCTGCAAATTGCTCGGAAAAGCTCGCGACCATGTTGTCGTAGAGGTCCGACAGCGAGCTGGGGATAAGGTCTTTATTCATATCGCCAACTTGAACACCTGCGCAGGGCGATGCAACCCTGCCGCGGTTTTGAACCTTGATTGACGGCAAAGCCCGATATATCTGGTGCGCATGAGACTCACATTGGCCCCTGCACCAACATTGCAAGACCGCACGCGCCTGCGTGAACGGTTCTTTGGGGCCGCCCGCACGGTTCTGGCCCGCCTATAAGGCGCGTCCAGCCACTCGCCAGCTATTTCTCATTTAAATACGGGAGAGGACCAATGTCCCCCAAAACACTCTATGACAAGATCTGGGATGCCCATGTCGCGCATGAAGCCGACGATGGCACCTGCCTGCTGTATATCGACCGCCACCTGGTGCACGAAGTAACCAGCCCGCAGGCGTTCGAAGGCCTGCGCATGGCGGGCCGCAAGGTGCGCGCCCCGGAAAAGACCATCGCCGTGCCCGATCACAACGTGCCCACCACGCCTGATCGCGTGAACGGAATCGAGAACCCGGAATCACGCATTCAGGTCGAAGCACTGGACAAGAACGCCAAGGATTTCGGTATTCACTATTACCCGGTGAATGACGTCCGTCAGGGCATCGTGCACATCGTTGGCCCTGAGCAAGGCTGGACCCTGCCCGGCATGACCGTTGTTTGCGGCGACAGCCACACCGCCACCCACGGCGCGTTTGGCGCTTTGGCGCACGGCATCGGCACGTCCGAGGTTGAGCACGTTCTGGCCACCCAGACGCTGATCCAGAAGAAGTCCAAGAACATGAAGGTCGAGATCACCGGTAAATTGCAGCCGGGCGTGACCGCCAAGGATATCACTCTGGCCGTGATCGGTGAAACTGGGACCGCCGGCGGCACCGGCTATGTCATCGAATATTGCGGCGAAGCGATCCGCGATCTGTCGATGGAAGGCCGCATGACCGTCTGCAACATGGCCATCGAAGGCGGCGCCCGCGCCGGTCTGATCGCACCGGATGAGACCACCTTTGAATATGTCAAAGGCCGCCCCCATGCACCGAAAGGGGCTCAGTGGGAAGCCGCAATGGACTGGTGGAAAACACTCTACACCGACGAAGGCGCGCATTACGACAAGGTCATTACCCTGCGTGGTGAAGACATCGCGCCGGTCGTGACCTGGGGCACCAGCCCCGAGGACGTGCTGCCGATCACTGCCTCCGTACCGCATCCCGAGGATTTCGAAGGCGGCAAGGTCGACGCGGCCCGTCGTTCGATCGAATACATGGGGCTGGAAGCTGGTCAAAAGCTGAGCGACGTGGAAATCGACACTGTTTTCATCGGATCCTGCACCAACGGTCGAATCGAAGACCTGCGCGCCGCGGCTGAGATCTTGAAAGGTAAGAAGATCAAGGACGGGATGCGCGCCATGGTCGTGCCGGGTTCAGGTCTTGTCCGCGCTCAGGCCGAAGAAGAAGGTCTGGCAGATATCTTCAAAGAGGCCGGGTTCGAATGGCGCCTGGCCGGATGTTCGATGTGCCTGGCGATGAACCCCGACCAGTTGCAGCCGGGCGAGCGCTGTGCCGCGACCTCAAACCGCAACTTCGAAGGCCGTCAGGGTCGCGGTGGGCGGACCCACCTTCTCAGCCCCGCCATGGCTGCCGCAGCGGCACTCACAGGACGGCTGACAGACGTCCGTGAATTGATGTAAGGTGCCCTCATATCTAGATATTTGAGGGATTGAAGACATGAGTGACTGGATCAAATGGCTCCTGCTGGGGCTTCTGTCGATAGCGTTTGGTATCTTTGTACTGGGCGCACCGGCGGTGGCGTCGATTGCCGTGACAGTGGTAACCGGTGTGTTGCTGCTGATCTCGGGCGCGTTGCAAGTTGTCGGCGGTTTCACCATCGAGGGAACCGGTAACAAGATTCTGTCGCTCATCATGGGCGTTGTCATGCTGTTCCTCGGTTGGTCCTTTCTGGATCACCCGCTGCAGGGAACAGTCACATTGGCTACCGTATGTCTGATCCTGTTCATGGCAGGCGGCATCGCTCGGGTGATCCTGTCGTTCCAGATGCGTGGAACACAGTATTTCTGGGCGACGCTGATCTCGGGCATCATGTCGATCGTTCTGGCGATCCTGATCTGGCGTTTTGCCGCCGCAGAACCGGCTGTGCTGCTGCAATTGCTGGGCATCCTGCTGGGCATCGAGATGATCTTTAACGGGCTCGGCCTGGTCTTCATGGCGTTCTTCGTCAAGGACGCCCCCAAAGACGAAACTACAGAAGCGAAACAAGCTTAAACGCGGGGCATGGGCGCGGCCCTCTCCCGCAGGAGTGTGAACATGGAAAAGTTTGAAAAAGTCCACGGGGTGGCCGCCCCAATGCCACTGATCAATATCGACACAGATATGATCATCCCAAAAGTGCACCTGAAAACCATCAAACGGTCCGGCCTTGGCGTCGTGCTGTTTGATGAGATGCGCTATCACGACGACGGGCAGGAAAACGAAGAGTTTGTCCTGAACAAACCCGCCTATCGCCAAACCGAGATTCTGGTTGCAGGCGACAACTTCGGCTGCGGCTCGTCGCGCGAACATGCACCTTGGGCGATCAAGGATTTCGGCATCAAGGTCGTGATCTCAACCAGCTTTGCGGACATCTTCTTCAACAACTGCTTCAAGAACGGCATCCTGCCCATCGTTGTCGAGGAAGAGCATCATGCGATCCTGATGGATGACGCGCATAAGGGCGAAAACGCCCGCATGACCGTGCATCTGGAAGATCAAAAGATCACCACGTCGGATGGTGTCGAGATCGAATTCGACATCGACCCGCACCGCAAGCACTGCCTGCTGAACGGTCTGGACGACATCGGCCTGACAATGGAAAAAGACCACCACATCGACAAGTTCGAAGATCACGCGAACCAAGCTCGTCCCTGGGTGTGATTCTGGGAAAGAGTTTTGAATTACTCAACCTAATGGGGTCGCAAATGCGGCCCCATTCTCTTTCTTGGGTGATGGAACCACCAAACCACAACATATAGGCATCACATTGGTATACACGTCGGATTTGCGTCAGAAATGATGCAATACCGCACCAGTTGCGCCATCTTTTTGCCCTAAATGGCGTGTTTTCTGCGCCTTGGCTTGAGCGAAATGCCGCTTATCGTCAATGTTGGCAATATAGAGGCAACCGTCAAAAACAAACGCGGCGGGCACAAGTTGGAACTAGGTCGGCAAAGAATCGGCTAATCCGGTTTGGAAAGGGTTCGGATAGTGATTGCGCGCACAACTGGGGCGACGATTCGTGGAATATTGGTCGCACTGATGGTGCTGACGCCCGCGTTGTACCTGCCCGTATCGTCAACGAATGGCACCGAGATCGTCGTCTTTCTCGCCATTCTCGCATTCTTTCTGACCTTCGCCGAATATAACTCAGCCTTCCCCAGCTTTATCGAATTCCGCGACGCACCGCCTGTGAACCGGCTGCGCTTTGTCGGGCTGATGACCATGGTCACGTTCCTGACACTGATCTGTAAAAACATATATGCGCCGACCGATCTGACCGCTGCGATTTACGCCGTCGGGCTGGGTGTCGCCAACATAGTCGACTTCCCTTACTCGCCGGTCCGGCTGATCATCCTGATGCTGCCATCAGATGCCAGCCCGTCTCTGATTGAACTGGTCCGTATCTCAGCCAGCGCGGCCTATGTAGCGGCGCTGGTGACGATTGCAAGCTTTGCTTACGCGGTAAAGATACGCGGTTGGCCCACTGGCAACGGTGCTTTTAATGTCTGGACGAATCTGCCGCTGTTCGACCCGACCAACGGCGGTGACGTCGTTAACCGCCTGCAACGTGACGGGCGCCTGAACATCTCGATCGGGGTGTTGCTGCCATTCCTGATCCCGGCACTGATCAAACTGCTGACAATTTACGCAAACCCGATCTCGCTGAGCAATCCTCAGACCCTGATCTGGACCTTAAGCGCCTGGGCGTTCCTGCCTGCAAGTATGATCATGCGCGGTATGGCGACATTGCGCATCGCAAATCTGATCGTCGAAAAACGCCGCGCTTATTCCACTGCTGAGTCTACACAGGCCGCATGATCCGCATCCTTCTGCTGTTGTTGCTGCCGGTCATAGCGCAGGCAGAAACAGTTCGTATCGCCACCTATAACACGGAACTCAGCCGCGACGGGCCAGGCCTTTTGCTGCGCGATATTCGGCGCGGTGATGCGCAGGTGCAGGCGGTTGTTGATGTGTTGGTGGCCGCGCATCCTGATATCCTCGCACTGCAGGGCATCGACTGGGATATGGATGGTTTGGCCGTGACGGCTCTGGTCAGGCGGTTGCAAGCGGCTGGGTTGGATTACCCTTACCACTTTTCTGCCCAACCCAATGCCGGTCTTGAAACGTCGTTGGACCTGAATGGAGACGGGCGAGTTTACGGCCCGGCCGACGCGCAGGGCTGGGGCCGCTTCACCGGCCAAGGCGGGCTTGTGGTGCTGTCGCGTTACCCAATTCACGCCGCCGACGTGCAGGACTTCACCGGGCTACTCTGGCGTGACCTTCCGGATGCACATTTGCCAGCCACCGAAGACGGGCCATTCCCTTCGGAAGACGCTCAGCGCATTCAGCGCCTGTCCGCTTTGGCCCATTGGATCGTGCCTGTAGACACGCCTATCGGCGTTTTAAGCCTTATGACATTTCATGCCGCGCCACCGGTATTTGACGGGCCGGAAGATCGCAACGGACTGCGCAACCGCGATGAAATCCGCCTCTGGTCTTTGGTTCTGGACGGCAAACTGGGGCGCAGGCCCACCGCCCCGTTTGTGATCGCAGGGGACGCGAATCTGGACCCTGAGCGCGGAGAAGGACGTAGAGAAGCAATCCAGACCCTGCTGGCCGATCCACGCCTGCAGGACCCGATGCCCGCTGATTCCACTGGTGCGCTAACTACAGTGGACTGGAAAGCTGTGGGGGAAATGCGGGTGGACTATGTTTTGCCTTCTGTCGGGCTGCAGGTCACGGGTGCAGGCATAATCTGGCCTGAAGAGGGCACATCCTTGCACGAGGCAGCTTCGCAGGCCAGCAGACATCGGTTGGTTTGGGTCGACGTGGCCGTACCCGACAGACCTTTGAATTGACCCTTCAGATCTCAACGCCAATTGCCTCCGGTCTGGCTGACCACTCCGCACCCTTTGCGTCAGACCCGTTGCATGCGCTGGGTCTGACATTTGTTAAACTAAGGGCTGAAAGATGGCCCTCAAAGCGCGCCGGTATATGTCCCGCGTGGCGGATAATTGTTGCTCAAAGTGAACTTCAGGCCGCCGACAATGTCGGACATTGCGGGCCGGGCAAAGGGGGTTGTCTGTTGCCACGCGTAGTACAACGTCCGCTCGGGAGAAATGAAGAAATGCCCGGGTTCGGCAAACAGGGCGGGCTCGGCACTACCTTCGCGCGCAGTCGAGATATGCAGTCCCCAGTCATCGCGCGCTGTTGCCATTGGCAAACTATGGCCAACGCGTAACCGCGATACCCCGGCCTTTTCGACCGTTTCTGCAGCGCGGTCTGCCGTGTCAGTGGTGACCATGATCACCTCGATCCCCAGTTCTGCGAAATCGTCCAGCGCCGCTTCGACCTCTTTCATCTGCTTGATACAGATTGGGCAGTGCAGACCACGGTACTGAATCACCAGTGTGCCGTTCTCGCCCTTGTCAGCGTCAAGATCGAACGTTCCATGGCCCACGGTTTCGATTTTTAGCGCGGGGACTGGATTTCCCGGTATCAACATGTGTTTTCCTCGTGAATTGGCGGGTTCGTCTCATTGACCCGATGCGGCGCAGACGCTAGGGCCTTTGCGACGAAACGCAAGGAGACCGTTCATGTCCAACCCCTCGCTCCTCATCCTGCCCGGAGACGGAATTGGCCCGGAAGTCATGGCAGAAGTGCGCAGAATCATCAATTGGTTCGGCGAAAAGCGCGGCCTTCACTTTGACGTGAGCGAGGATCTAGTCGGTGGCGCCGCCTATGATGCGCACGGAAAACCGCTATCGGATGAGACCATGGCCAAGGCGCAAGAAGTGGACGCTGTTCTGCTGGGCGCGGTCGGTGGTCCGAAATACGACGATCTGGATTTCAGCCTCAAGCCCGAGCGCGGCCTGCTGCGCCTGCGCAAGGAAATGGACCTGTATTCCAACCTGCGCCCGGCACAGTGCTTTGACGCGCTGGCGGATTTCTCGTCGCTGAAAAAAGACATCGTCGCCGGTCTGGACATCATGATCGTGCGCGAGCTGACCTCGGGCGTCTATTTCGGCGAGCCGCGCGGTATCTTCGAAGAAGGTAATGAACGCGTGGGTATCAACACCCAGCGCTACACCGAATCCGAGATCGAACGCGCTGCGCGCTCGGCCTTTGAACTGGCGATGCGCCGGAACAAAAAGGTCTGCTCGATGGAGAAGGCCAATGTGATGGAATCGGGCATTCTGTGGCGCGAGGTCGTGGAACGCGTGGCGAAGGATTACCCTGAGGTTGAGCTGAGCCATATGTATGCCGATAACGGCGCGATGCAGTTGGTGCGCGCGCCCAAGCAGTTTGACGTGATCCTGACCGACAACCTGTTCGGCGACATCCTGTCGGATTGTGCCGCGATGCTGACCGGTTCGCTGGGCATGCTGCCCTCGGCGTCTCTGGGCGCACCGATGGCCAATGGCCGCCCCAAGGCGATGTACGAGCCCGTGCACGGCTCGGCCCCCGATATCACGGGTCAGGGCAAGGCCAACCCGATTGCCTGTATCCTCAGCTTTGCCATGGCGCTGCGCTACAGCTTTGATCAGGGCGAAGAAGCAGACCGTCTGGAAGCCGCGATCGAGAAGGTTCTGGCGGACGGTGTCCGCACCGGTGATCTTCTGGCCGATGAGGGCGTGACCCCGGTCTCGACCACCGAGATGGGTGACGCGATTCTGGCGGCGCTGGACAGCAGCCTCTAATCGGACCTCTGATTTCAACGAAAAAGGCGGTGTCGGTACACCGCCTTTTTTTTGTGCTTCAGTTGCCGAAAATATTATTCAGCAAATTATTGATGGCGTTCTCGAACCCGCCCTGACGTCGGCGCTGCCTTTGCGGCTGGGCGGTCCGTTGCGGCGGATCAGGTGCCAGCATCGGCAGCGGCGTCGGAGTCATCCCTTCGGTCACACGCAGCATGGTTTCCTTCCAGATTTCGGCGGGCAGGCCACCACCGGTCACTCCGGACAGAGGTGTGTTGTCGTCATAGCCCATCCAGACACCGGCAACATAATCCGCAGTAAACCCGATAAACCACGCATCACGCGCCGCCTGAGTCGTGCCGGTCTTACCCGCCACCTGCCATCCCGGCAACTGAGCCCGTCCACCAGTACCCTCGGACACCACGCGCTCCATCATCCAGGTCAGTTGCTTGGCCGCCTTGTCGTTGATCACCCGCTCGCCAATACCCGTGGTCGTCACCATCAGAGGGGCATCATCGCCCAGAAGCTTCAGCTCGGTCAGACCATAAGGCTCCACCGCCGAGCCACCGTTCAGGATACCCGCATAGGCCCCGGTCATCTCGATCAGTGTGCTTTCCGAAGCGCCAAGCGCCAGCGCTGGGCCTTCGGCCAGATCGCTTTCGATGCCAAACTCACTTGCCACAGTGCGGACATTGTCCAGCCCGGCGACCTCGGCCACTTTCACCGCTGGGATGTTCAGCGAATTCTTCAGCGCATCTGCCAGCGTGACCCGGCCATAATACTTATTGGTATAGTTCTTGGGGCACCACTGCCCGGATCCGGGGATATTGATGCAATAGGGTTCGTCCATCACCGTATCCAGCGGCGAATACCCCAGTTCCAGCGCCGTCGCATATACGAACGGCTTGAAGGACGACCCGGTCTGACGCAGCGCCTGTGTGGCCCGGTTAAACGCGCCCGATACCCGCGTCTTGCGACCGCCGACCATGGCCCGCACGGCACCATCGGCTGACATCACGACAATCGCGGCCTGCGCCTTAGAGCCTTCGCGCACCTTTTCCTGAAAAATGTATTTCAGCGCCTCTTCTGCCGATTTCTGAAGGCGCTGGTCCAATGTGGTACGGATCACCACATCATCGGTGGTGTCGGAGCCGAAAAAGCTGGGCAGTTCGGTGATGACCCAATCGGCGAAATATCCCCCGGCCCGGGCGGCCGCGGCCTCGGACAGCTGCGCCGGGTTGCCGCGCGCCTTGCTGGCCTGCGAGGCTGTCAGATAGCCCTGCGCCTCCATCAGCCCGATGACCAGCCGCGCCCGATCCTGCGACCGTTGCAGGTTGTTCGTCGGCGCATATCGTGTCGGTGCCACCAGAAGACCGGCCAGCATAGCCGCCTGAGACGGGTTCACCTCGGCTGCGGAAATGCCAAAATACCGTTGGCTCGCAGCCTCAAAGCCGCGCGCACCCGCACCCAGGAAGGCCCGGTTCAGATAGATGGTTAGAATCTCGTCCTTGGAGTATTTCACCTCCATCGCCATCGCGTAGACCGCCTCTTTGGCCTTGCGCCAAAGCGAGCCTTGACGGCAATCGGATTCATAGGCGGCCTCGGAGTCCCATTCGCTGGGCACATAAGGAACCCCCAGACACAGCAGCTTGGCCGTCTGCTGGGTAATGGTCGAGCCTCCGTGACCGGACAGCGGCCCGCGCCCTTCGCTCAGGTTAATACGCACGGCGCTGGCGACACCACGGGGGCTGACACCGAAATGGCGGTAGAACCGCTTATCCTCGGTGGCAACGACAGCATTCTTGAGATGGGGTGAGACTGTGTCCGCGGTAATTACACCACCGAACTGATCTCCGCGCCAAGCGAACACTTTGCCATCGCGGTCCAACAAGGTGACCGAACCACGCGCACGGCCATCCAACAGGGCATCAACATCGGGCAGCGTGGTGTAGACAACCCCGACCGCCAAAGCGAGCAGTATGCCGACGACCGCACCCACACGCCATGTGATGCGCCAAATCAAACGCCAGATCCAATGGAACAGGCGGCGAAAAAACCCACCCCCGTTGCCACCAGATTTCTTACGGGTCTTCTTCCGCGTCGTCTTGCGAGTCGTCGTTTTACGCGCGGCCGCCTTCTTACCCGCGGGTTTCGCCGTACGTTTTGTCGTCTTGGGTTTGCGCCCTTTCGACGGGTATCTTTTATCCGCAACTAGAGGTGTCTTGCGGCGCCTGGACTCAGTCATGCTCAAACTCTGCCCGGTTTTCGTTTTGACGCACCATACCCTGTCGTGCGTGTGAAGTAGAGGTATGATTTTCCCGTATGCGGCCTCTCCGCATTGCTCAATTTTTAATCGAATACGTTAATTTGTGCAAAAATTGTGCACCTCGGCCCTGTTTACCCCAACATTCGACCCTGTGAATCGTTCCTTACTGACCTCAGGCACGCTTTTTTCTGCATGTGCAAAATACCGGCCATGCCGAAGCAGAAGAGGGGAAAGACGTGAAACTGATCATTGCGACTATCAAGCCGTTCAAGCTTGAGGAGGTGCGCGAAGCACTGACCGACGCAGGCATACGCGGCATGATGGTGACCGAAATTAAGGGCTTTGGCTCGCAGTCGGGTCACACCGAGATTTATCGCGGCGCCGAGTACGCCGTTAACTTCGTACCCAAGATCAAACTGGAAATCGTGGTGCCAGCCGCGATGGCCGACCAGATCGTCGAAACCATCACCACAACTGCCAAAACCGGAAAGATCGGCGACGGCAAGATTTTCGTCCTCGACGTCGAGCAGGCCATGCGCGTGCGGACCGGGGAAACCAACGAAGAGGCGCTCTAAGCGCCGCCACTCACTAGCATTCGAGGAAGACACATGAACCTGATGAAATCCCTCATCCCTGCTGCCGCGATCGTCGCGTTGCCGCAGATGGGCCTTGCACAAGAGGCCGCTGGCGGCGAGACCGCGCAGCACACGCAATTTATCCTGACTTCACTGCTTTTCCTGGTCGGTGGCTTTCTGGTGTTCTGGATGGCCGCTGGCTTTGCCATGCTTGAAGCTGGCTTGGTGCGGTCCAAGAACGTGGCCATGCAGCTGGTCAAGAACATGGGCCTGTTTTCCTTTGCAGCCATCATGTACTGGCTGGTTGGCTACGGGCTGATGTACCCCGGTGACGGCTGGATGATCGGTGGCGTTCTGGGCGCTATCTCGCCCGCATCGCTAGAGGCTGTCGGGCTGGACGGTGTGAATGCCGATCTGTCCTATGCCTCGGTCGGATCGGATTTTTTCTTTCAGTTGATGTTCTGCGCCACCACCGCCTCTATCGTGTCGGGTACCATGGCCGAGCGTGTCAAACTGTGGCCATTCTTCCTGTTCGTGATCGTCCTGACCGGTATCATCTACCCGATCGAGGCGTCCTGGCAGTGGGGCGGCGGTTGGCTGTCCGAGATGGGATTCAGCGATTTTGCTGGTTCGACTCTGGTCCACGCCGCAGGTGGTTTCGCAGCGCTGGCCGGTGCCATCGTGCTGGGTCCGCGGATCGGCAAGTACAACAAAGACGGCAAAGTGGTTCCGATCCCCGGTTCGAATCTGGCGCTGGCGACCTTGGGTACATTCATCCTGTGGCTGGGCTGGTTCGGCTTCAACGGTGGCTCGCAACTGGCCATGGGCACGATCGGTGACATTGCCGACATCAGCCGCATCTTTGCCAACACCAACATGGCTGCAGCCGCCGGTGCCGTTGCCGCACTGATCCTGACGCAGCTGATGTTCGGCAAGGTCGACCTGACCATGGTCCTGAACGGCGCACTGGCCGGACTGGTGTCGATCACCGCCGAACCTCTGGCGCCGTCTCTGTTCCAGTCGCTGATCATCGGTGCTGTAGGTGGTGTGATCGTGGTCTTCGCTGTTCCAATGCTGGACCGCATGAAGATCGACGACGTTGTTGGCGCGATCCCGGTTCACCTGATCGCCGGTTTCTGGGGCACATTCATTGTCGCATGGACCAACAGTGACGCATCTTTTGTGACCCAGATCATCGGCTTTGCAGCCATCGGTGCCTTTGTCTTCGTGGTCAGCTATGTGCTGTTCTCGGTCATCAAAGCCACCACCGGCCTACGTGTCGGCGAAGAAGAAGAGATCAACGGTCTCGACATGGGCGAACTGGGCATGGAAGCCTACCCAGAGTTTTCGAAGGGCTAAGCCGCAACCCATCCAACAAAAAAACCCGGGCGTTTGCGCCCGGGTTTTCTTTTGTTCACTGATTGGTTCAGACACCGACGTCGACAATTGCCTTCGCCAGAATCGGAACAGTGGTCGCGTTCAGACCGGCGATGTTCAGGCGGCTGTCACCGACCATGTAAATGCCGTGATCAGCGCGCAGCTTTTCGACCAGTTCGGGCGCAGCACCCAGACGCGAGAACATGCCACGATGCTGTGCCACAAAGCCAAACCGATCCGAGCCGGTCAAGCGCTGCAATTCATCGGCCAGTTGCTGACGCAGACCCAGCATGGACAGGCGCACCTCTTCCAGTTCAGCGGCCCAATCAGCGCGCAGCGCGTCGTCAGTCAAGATCGTGGTCACAACCCGCGCACCGTGATCCGGCGGGAACGAGTAGTTCTGGCGGTTCAGAAACGCCAGCGTGGCTTGGTTCAGAGCAGTCTGTCCGGCGTCGGCGCTGATAGCCATCAGCAGGCCGGTACGCTCGCGGTAGACTCCGAAATTCTTGGAACAGGACGCCGCGATCAGGCATTCCTTGACGGATGAGGCCACCAGACGCGCACCCTGCGCGTCCTCTTCCAGGCCGTCGCCAAAGCCTTGATAGGCAATGTCGATCATCGCCACGAGGCCTTGCGCGTTAATCAGGTCCACGACCTCCTGCCACTGTACCATATTCAGGTTGGCACCGGTCGGGTTGTGACAGCAGCCATGCAGCAGAACCACGTCGCCCGCCTTGGCGGTTTTTAGATCCTCGACCATACCGTCAAAATCGACGCCACGGGTCTCGCCATCGAAGTAACGATACTGGACCGTCTCCATCCCCAGATAGTTCAGGATCGACAAGTGGTTCGGCCAAGTCGGATTCGACACGAACACGCGCGCCGAGGGGTTGGCCATGCGGATCATCTCAAACGCCTGGCGGCAGGCACCGGTGCCGCCCGGAGTCGCCACGGCGGCAATGTTTCCCCGTGCCACGGAGGTACCCAGGATCAGGCTGATCATGGCGTCCGAATATGCCGGATCACCCGCCAGACCTGTATAGGCCTTGCTTTCCTGTTCTTCCCAAATGCGCTGTTCGGCGGCTTTTACCGCGCGCATCACCGGGGTCACGCCCTCGGCATTCTTATAGACACCGACACCCAGATCGATCTTTTGATCGCGCGGATCGTCGCGGTACATTTGCATCAGCGCCAGAATCTTGTCGGCGGGCTGCGGTTTGAGATGTTCGAACATCAGTTCTCTCCGGTTGCGACGGGCAGGGTCGGGAAGGCACCCCATTCGGCCCAGGAGCCGTCATAAAGCGAATGATCTTTCTTGCCCATGCGCTCAAGCGCAAGGCTGAGGATTGCGGCTGTCACACCCGACCCGCAAGAGGTGATGGCGGGTTTTGAAAGGTCCACACCTGCGGCCTCGAACACAGCACGGCAGTCGTCGGGCGATTTCATGGTACCGTTCTTGTTCAGCAGTTCACCAAAAGGCACGTTGCGCGATCCCGGAATACGGCCCGAGCGCAGCCCTTCACGCGGTTCCGGCTCGGTTCCGACAAAGCGACCGGCAGAACGGGCATCGATGATCTCATGATCAGCCAGCTTGGCGGCGGCTGCGACCTGTGTCACATCCCGCACCAAATGGTTCTGCACGCGCACCGTCATGTGGCGGTCGCGGATGACAGGGGGCAGATCTTCGATCTCTCGACCCTCGGCCTGCCACTTTGGTAGCCCACCATCCAGAACGCCGATGTTTTCCTGCCCCATCAGGCGGAACAGCCACCAGACACGCGCGGCGGACATCAGCCCGGCACCATCATAGACCACAACCTGATGACCGTCTCCTACGCCCATTGCCCGCATCCGCGACATGAACTTTTCAACCGGAGGCGCCATATGTGGCAGATCCGAGCGCAGGTCGGAAATTTCATCAATATCGAAAAAGCGCGCGCCCGGAATGTGCGCCGCGTCATATTCCGCCTTGGCGTCCCGCCCCTGTTGCGGCAGATACCAGGACCCATCCAGAATTCGCAGGTCCGGATCCTTGATATGAGCTGCAAGCCATTCGGTTGAAACGAGGGTTTTCGGATCGTCCTTCATCAAAGCCTCCCCAAAGCGCTTGATCTGTCCCTATACGTGCGGACATGCGGGTTCAAGACTGGAAGGGGTCTTACGGGGCTATCGCGTGCTTCTCAGTCGGAAAAACTGGACGATCCCGATCAAGCTGATCAAAATCCAGAACCCCTCGATCAGCATCGAGGCCAGATTGAAATTCTGCAGCAGCGAGTAAACAATCAGAACCGACCCGGCGAGGTTTAGCACCGGAAAGGCCAGGTCCTCGGAATTCATCATCCGCATCTGAGTAGCGAAATAGGCGGCTACAACAATCAGAGCCCCGAAAGACCCGATGGCATCGGCCAGTGTCAAATTATTGAGAAACGCGGCCATGGTCTCAGCCAATCGCGGCCAGCGCATCAAGCTGTGCATAATGATGCATGTTCAGAAACGCCGCGCCTTTTTCGCCCGCGCGGTAGCCATGCGGCAGGTCCGCCGCAAACCTCAGTCCCTGCCCAGCCTGCAGCGGCACCCATTCGCCATCCCGTAGAATCTCGAGCGAGCCGTTCAGAACAAAGACCTCCTCGGTCACGCCGGTGGCATGGGCAGCGGATTCGTGGCTCTGGTTCGGCGCAAGATCGACGTGGAAGGTTTCGGCCCTCAGGGCGGGATCAAAGGGAAAGACGATCTTGACCTCGATGCTGCCGGGAAAGGTCACGGTGCGGAACACGTCCGGCGTAGCAGTGTCGCGCAGCGCCGCCGATCCGATCAGCGCACTGAGCGGCAGCTGGAATCCTTTGGCAATCTTCCACAGCGTCGCGATGGTCGGGCTGGATTCACCACGCTCGATCTGGCCCAGCATGGCTTTGCTGACGCCGGTCATTTCAGCAACCTTGGACAGGCTCAGCCCTGCAGCCGCGCGTACATCCCGTAGTTTCAGCGTTATGTCTTCCGGTGCCATATCAATCGTCTTTCGAATCCTCTTGTGCGTTATAGCGCACATGTGGTACGTGCGCTATAACGTACGCATCCCGAATATCGCAACCGGGGCAAAAGGGAAACAGCATCATGCCAATGTACCGATCCAGAACCTCCACCCATGGCCGCAACATGGCCGGTGCCCGTGGCCTGTGGCGCGCCACCGGCATGACTGAGAGCGACTTCGGCAAGCCGATCATCGCTATCGTCAACTCTTTCACCCAGTTCGTCCCCGGCCATGTGCACCTGAAGGACTTGGGCCAGATGGTCGCGCGCGAAGTCGAAGCCGCAGGCGGCGTTGCCAAAGAGTTCAACACCATCGCGGTGGATGACGGCATCGCCATGGGCCATGACGGGATGCTGTATTCGCTGCCCTCGCGCGAGGTGATCGCGGATTCGGTGGAATACATGGTCAACGCCCACTGCGCCGACGCGATGGTCTGCATCTCGAACTGCGACAAGATCACCCCCGGCATGCTGATGGCTGCGATGCGTCTGAACATTCCGGCCATCTTTGTCTCGGGCGGGCCGATGGAGGCCGGCAAGATCGACATCACCGATCTGGACGTCAAGAAGATCGACCTTGTGGATGCGATGGTTGCAGCGGCAGATGACAAGTACACCGACGAACAGGTGCAGCATATCGAGGAAAACGCCTGCCCCACTTGTGGATCGTGCTCGGGCATGTTCACCGCCAACTCGATGAACTGTCTGGCCGAGGCACTGGGTCTGGCACTGCCGGGCAACGGTTCGACGCTGGCCACCCACGCGGATCGCAAAGAGCTGTTCCTTGAAGCCGGTCGCCGGATCGTCGAGATCACCAAACGCCACTATGATCTGAACGAAAAGGGTTTCCTGCCCCGCGAGATCGCCACCTTCGAAGCCTTCGAGAACGCGATGAGCCTCGACATCGCCATGGGCGGCTCGACCAACACCGTTCTGCACCTTCTGGCCATCGCGCATGAGGGCGAGGTGCATTTCACCATGGCGGATATGGACCGGCTCAGCCGCAAAGTGCCTTGTCTGTGCAAAGTCGCGCCAAACACCGAAAACGTGCATATGGAGGACGTCCACCGTGCTGGCGGCATCTTCTCGATCCTCGGTGAACTCAGCCGCGCCGGGTTGCTGCATGACGATTGCGGCACGGTACACTCCGGCACCATGGGCGAGGCAATCGCCAACTGGGACATCAAGGTCGCCAACAACCCCAAGGCGCAGGAGCTGTTCAAGGCCGCCCCGGGTGGCGTGCGCACCACGCAGGCGTTCAGCCAGTCGAACCGATACAAGGAATTGGACATCGACCGTGAAGGCGGCGTGATCCGCTCCAAGGAACACGCGTTCAGCCAGGACGGCGGTTTGGCGGTTCTGTTTGGCAACATCGCTCGTGACGGCTGCATCGTGAAAACTGCAGGTGTGGATGCCAATAGCCTGACCTTCGCCGGTTCGGCCTATGTCTGCGAAAGCCAGGATCAAGCCGTAAACGACATTCTGACCGGCAAGGTCAAAGAGGGCGACGTGGTGGTAATCCGCTACGAAGGCCCGCGTGGCGGCCCGGGCATGCAGGAAATGCTGTACCCCACCTCGTATCTGAAATCCAAAGGGCTAGGTAAGGCCTGTGCGCTGCTGACCGACGGCCGTTTCTCGGGTGGCACCTCGGGCCTGTCGATCGGCCACGTTTCACCAGAGGCCGCCGAGGGTGGCGAGATCGGTTTGGTGCGTCAGGGCGACAAGATCGAGATCGACATCCCCAACCGCTCCATCCATCTTGCCGTGTCCGACGAAGAACTGGCAGCGCGTCGCGAGGAGCAGGACGAAAAAGGTTGGGCACCAGCCGAACCGCGCAAACGCAAGGTGTCCACGGCGCTCAAGGCCTATGCCAAGCTGACCACCAGCGCGGCAAAAGGGGCTGTGCGTCAGGTCTAACCTGTCGAGGTAGGCAGGTTCCAAAGCCTACCTTTCCAAATCAGAAAACGCTCCCGCGTCCGAAACACACCATCGGTTTCGCCGATACTATGTTTGAACTTGAGCCCGGCGCCGCGCATTGCGCGGCGCCGGGCCCAACCAGAGGAGATATCTCGTCAGAGACATTGACGATGGGCGGGAGTATCTGCCTTGCGGATCAGTCACCCAACTTGGCGTGAACTTCGTCCAGATCAATTTCGCCAATCGGCATCTTGTTTGCAGGATTTTCGAAATCGTACCGGAACAGATCAAAATCCTGTTTGTAAATTTCATACACCAAATGCATCGACAGATCGTCGAAGTAATCCTCAACCGGATGCGCGCGCTTGGGGCCATGGCCTTCGGACTCGTTGAACCGAGGAATCTCTGACAGGTTCACGGCATGCGGTGTGTCCAGATTGTCCAATACACCCTGCATCCCATCATTGAATTGTTCGGTCCAAAAGATGCGGTCATACCGCCCACCATTCACGATGAAGGTGGACACGTGGCCTGACATTGCCGACCAGTGAATGTCGGGGTCCATCGGCCTGCGCCACCGGATCGTGTCCCGGGAGAATAACAGGAACCGACGGAAACTGGCGATCTGGTCAAAGTCGCTTTTGCCGTCATCTCCGCCTACTTCGATCCCATAATTGTAGATCAGTGTCGGCACCAGGTTACCACGATAACGCTTACCGTTACGCTGAATGCCGCAGATTTTGTCAAAAAACGAACTCAGAATCCGGGTGTAGGGATTGCGCACGCAGGTGAAGGAATAAGAGCTGTGGTTACGCACATTTTCCGAAATCGGGTCTTGGCTGTCGCCAAAGGCCCATTTGTGCATCCCATTCTGAGCATCGTGGATATCGCCATCATAGAATTGCCCGTGATCGGAAAAATACATGATTTGCCCAATGGTCGAACAGGCGCATTTCGGCACGACACGGTAAACCATGCTTTCACTTTCGGTCATCCATGTGCCGGGAAAACCCATATGCTGCGCCTCCTTAACGGATCAGAACTCAATAAACACAATCGCTTTTGCACACACAGAACCAAAAATATTCTGTTTATTCAATCGCTCATCCTCAGTATCACGTTTGGAATCAGGCAGAAACGGATGTCGAAGAAACATAATGGCAAAAATTGCCTATATTCTATTGTGCCATAAAGATCCTGACGCGATCATCGCGCAGGCCGAGCAATTGACCGCCGCAGGCGACTGTATGGCAATTCACTTTGATGCGCGCGCCAATGCAGAGGCTTATGACCGCATTCGCGCCGCTCTGAAAGACAATCCCAATGTGGCATTTGCGGCCAAACGTATCAAATGCGGATGGGGCGGATGGTCTCTGGTACAGGCAACGCTGAACGCCCAGAAGGCCGCCGTGGACGCATTTCCACGAGCCACACATTTCTACATGCTGTCTGGCGACTGTATGGCCATCAAGACAGCCGAATACGCCCATTGGTTTCTGGACCAGAACGACAAGGATTTCGTCGAAAGCCACGATTTCTTTGCCAGCAACTGGATCAAGACCGGGATGAAAGAAGATCGGTTGATCTATCGTCATTTCTTCAACGAACGCACCCAGAGCAAACTGTTCTATGCCTCATACGACCTGCAGAAACGCTTTGGCCTGACACGAGACATACCAAAGGATATTCAGGTCATGATCGGCAGTCAGTGGTGGTGCCTGCGCCGCCGCACGGTCGAGATGATCCTCGACTTCCTACAACAGCGCCCCGATGTGAAACGCTTTTTCTCGACCACATGGATCCCCGACGAAACGTTCTTTCAAACCCTTGTCCGGCACCTGATCCCGAAGCTTGAGATCGAGAACCGCACGCCTACTTTCCTGATGTTTTCGGATTACGGGATGCCGGTCACGTTCTACAACGATCACTACGACATGCTACTGGGGCAGGATTATCTGTTTGCCCGCAAAATCAGCCCCGAAGCGCATGAGTTGAAAGAACGTCTGGGCAAACTCTATGCCAGTGAAGGGGTCGAGTTTAAAATCTCGAACGAGGGTCGCAATCTTTATGGTTTCCTGACCGGGCGCGGGCGTGTCGGTCGCCGCTTTGGGCAACGGTTCTGGGAAGCGGGCAATACACTTGGTCCCGAACGCGAGATTTTCATCATTGCCTGTAAGAAATGGCACGTCGCCAAGCGATTGGTCGATCAGATCGTGTCCGAAACCGATATTCCCTGTGTCGAATACCTGTTCAACGAAGAAGAAACCCCGCTGCCCGATCTCGGTGGGATTGAGACGACTCTGCTTAAACGGTCTCGTCACCGGCGCGCGGTGGTGCGGATGTTGTTCGATCATTTCCGGACAGACAGGTTGGTGATCTGCGTGGATCCCGCCAATCTGGATATCATTCAGGATTTCTGCTCGGACCAAGCCAAGGCCCATGTGCTGGAGATCGACTGCGAGTATTCCGATGACTACCTGATCGGCCACGCGCGCCGGGTTGGACTGGCCGGTGAGAACAGCCCGACAGATACCGTTGCGCGGCTTGTACCCGCCCTGCGCAACTCACTGGCTTACGAATCCGAACTGATCCGGGGGGCCGGGCTCGACGGGTATCTGCGTATCCGGGAAGGCAACTCCAAGGCTGAGAACGAAATCGTCATTTCCGAATTTCTTGGCGTCTCACCCGACACTGCACAGGTCGTCATGCAACTGGACTACCTGTTTGCGGACTGATCCGGCGGCACCATCGGGCGCCGCCGGGTTGTTCGATCAAATGTCGAACTTCACGCCTTGGGCCAACGGCAGTTCGTCAGAGTAGTTCACCGTGTTGGTCTGCCTGCGCATATAGGCTTTCCACGCGTCCGAGCCGCTTTCGCGCCCGCCTCCGGTTTCCTTTTCACCACCAAACGCGCCACCGATTTCGGCCCCTGACGGCCCAATATTGACATTGGCGATGCCGCAATCAGATCCGGCTGCGGTCAGGAACTGCTCGGCTTCGCGCATATTCAGGGTGAATACGCAGGACGACAGGCCCTGCGGCACGTCGTTCTGAAGCTCAAGCGCATCGTCGAAATCGTCATAGCCCATGACGTAAAGGATCGGGGCAAAGGTTTCGGTTTTCACCACCGCAGTCTGGTCGGGCATCTCAACAATGGCGGGCTCCATATACACGCCTGCCGGGACGCCCTCGGTCACGCGATTACCACCAAACACGGTGCCGCCTTCGACTTTGGCGGCCTCTAGCGAAGCGGCCATTGCTGCACCCGAAGCCTCGTCTACCAGCGGGCCAACCAATGTTCCGTCAACCAGTGGATTACCGATGGGCAGACCTGCATAGGCCTTTTTCAGACGGCTCACCAATTCTTCGCGGATCGAATTGTGCACGATCAGACGGCGCAGCGTGGTGCAGCGTTGTCCAGCGGTGCCCACAGCCGAGAACACAATCGCCCGCACTGCCATTTCCAGATCCGCCGAAGGGCCAACGATCATCGCGTTGTTGCCGCCCAGTTCCAGAATGCATTTGCCGAACCGCTGCGCTACGATGGGAGCTACCGCGCGGCCCATGCGTGTCGAGCCTGTGGCCGAGATCACCGGCACATCCTCGCTGGCCACCAGCGCCTCGCCCAGCGCGGCACCTCCGATCAGGGTTTGCAACAGGTGATCGGGCGCGTCGCCAAACCGAGCCAGCGCGCGTTCGAAGATCTTTTGGCAGGCCATCGCGGTCAGTGGGGTTTTTTCGGATGGTTTCCAGATCACCGGATCGCCGCAGACCAATGCCAGCGCCGCATTCCACGACCAGACGGCGACGGGGAAATTGAAGGCCGAGATCACACCGACCGGACCTGCTGGATGCCAGGTCTCCATCATCCGGTGGCCGGGACGTTCGGAGGCGATTGTCAGGCCATAAAGCTGCCGCGACAGGCCTACGGCAAAGTCGCAGATGTCGATCATCTCCTGCACTTCGCCCAAACCTTCCGACGTGATCTTACCTGCCTCCCAGCTGACCAGCGCACCCAGATCGTCCTTGGCAGCGCGCAGTTCTTCGCCCAGCAGGCGGATCAACTCACCCCGACGCGGGGCGGGAACGGTGCGCCATGCCTTGAACGCGGCTTTCGCGTTGGCAAAGACAGTCTCCATCTCGGCGGCGGACGTCTCATGAACTTCGGCCAACACAGAACCGTCGATGGGCGAGGTCACTTTCAGGCTTCCCCCCGTCAATTCGGCCTCGGTCAGGTCCAGATTTGCGAGGGTGGTTTGTGCTGTCATAACGATGTCTTTCATAATTCAGGCCGCCTTGTTCTGTTCGGTTACGTCACCGGCGCGATAAAGCCGGCCAAATTCGGTGTTCAGGAAATCGGACAGGTTCACCTGTTCTTGCCGCACGAACCCTTTTGCGGGCAGCGCGCCGGTGCGCATCAGATCGACCACACCCAGAACACCCGCGGCGGTGGTGACCTGAATGGCGCTCCAGACCTGTCCGTTGATGGTGCGCGCAAAGCTTTTATTGATCAGCGATTTCTCACGCAGCGCACCGTCGATCATGCCCTTTGCGGTACAATAAACCAGCACAACATCCTGATCAGTACGCGGCAGCGCCGTTTCGAAGATGTCCTTCAGCAGGTCACGACGACGTTCCAGCCCCAGATCCTTGAGCAGCAGCTTCAGGATATCGCAATGGCCCGGATAGCGGATCGAGCGATAGGACACCGCCCGCGCCTTGCCCTCAAGCGTTTCCGGCAAAGTGCCCAGCCCGCCGGACGTGTTGAAGCATTCGTACTCCACGCCATCGTGGCCCAGCACCTCATAGTCTTCCAACGCCGCGGTTTTCACACGCTCACCGTTCACGATGGCATCGCACGGGTTGCAGTACTCATTGATCAGCCCGTCCGTGGACCAAGTCAGGTTGTATTTCAACGCATTGGTGGGGTAGAGCGGCAATGCCCCTACCCGCATATGCAGACTGTCCAATTCGTCGAATTCAGCCGCCAGCGATGCACCCGCAATGCCAACGAACCCCGGTGCCAGACCACATTGCGGCATATAGGCAGTATCACTGTCCTTGGCCAATTCACGCACGGCATTGGTGGCCGCAACATCTTCGGTCAGGTCAAAGTAATGCGCGCCCGCCGTCTTGGCGGCTTTGGCAATCTTCGGTGTCAGAAAGAACGGAGCCGCCGAGATCACAGCATCGAATCCAACCAGTCCCTGGGTCAGCTGCGCCTCATCCCCCACATCAATCTGCCGGGTCGCGATCCCCTGCTTGTTCAGCACAGACAACGCCGCCAGATCGCGATCAGCCACTGTAACCGAATAGTTCGACGATCCTTGTAGCAGGCTGGCGATCATCTGACCGATCTTGCCTGCGCCTATGACACAAATGTTCCAGCTCAAAACGCGCCTCCTCTTTCGTTTAAGGAAAGTATGAGGGGTGGGCTGTTCGATCTGCAGGGGTATTCTTGACGAAAACGCGGGAAGTTACGTCATTATGACGAACTATCCGTCATGTCGTCGCATTCTCTCCTTGAGGCAACCAAAGCATGTTCGACACGACGGTCATTACCCAAAATCACAAGGGACGTGGAACTCATTTAATCAAAACAAGACCATCGGTGATTTTTGCGCCCGAATACGATACGGTGCAATCAATTGGGCCAATTTGTTCGCACCAATTCCTGCGGCCGTTCGGCCCGGCCAGCGCAGAATGCCCCGTCGGGCCGGTCTTGGAAATTAGTTTGACCGAACATTGCCTGACGCCTGCAACACATTTCAGCGTTGGTTCTTTGACCAAATTAACGTTGAAGTTCAGGGGGAAACAGACGTGCCTAAAGATCCAATTGAAAACACCATTTCCTATGATCCCACCAAGGCTGACTGGGCGCTGATACACGAGATCCTACCAGCAGATGATCCTTCGAATATCCAGCCACATTTCGAGTGTTTCGAGGTGGCCGAGGATACAGTTCTGCCATCGAAAGGCATGTATGTGGTCCTCAGCGGTGTCGTTCAGTTGCGCCAAGAAGGAACAGTTTTAGCAACGGCCGATACGGGCGACTATTTCTACGAGGAACACCTTGAGATTTTCGACATTCCCGTCAGCCTCGAGGCGCTGGCCACGCCCGGAACAAAGCTGGCCTACCTTTCCAGTAACCAGTGGTTCGAAATCCCGACTAGGATTCGCGAAGGGTGCTACGCCACCCTGTTCGGCGATCTGGTCAGTGTGCATCTTCAGAACTTTCAGCAACCCATCAACTGCTGCAGCGTGACGGCGGCGGCGCTTAGCATGTCGGCGCTGGGGTTCAGCTGCGAGGTCAACGACATCTTCCGCGAATGCGCCCTGCCCACGTCTTTCGTGGTCAATGACGGCATTTCGCTGGGTGAACTTTACGACGTCGCCTGTACCTTCATCCACACGCAGGGCCTGCGCGATCGGGTACAGGTTCAGGCTTACTTCATGGATGAAGCCACGACCTCTGTCGAATTGCTGCTTGAGGCGATCGACGAATCCAACCGTCTGGGCGGGGACAACGACATTCTGGTGGCGAATTTTCAGGTTGGTGTCGCCCACGGCAATCCAACCATGCCCGGCGGTCACTTTGCCATCATCGCTAAATGTAATCCCAGCACCGGCTTGGTGCATATGATGGATGTACACCCCGAGAAATATGGCAAGCTGTGGGTCACCACGATTGATCGCCTTTGGGCTGGGATGTCGGACCGCGACGGAACCTCGATGCGGTCACGGGGCATTCTGCGGTTTTCGGCGCGCGAGGCGGTCAAGACCAACCTGCAAACGCTGCAACAGGACTGCAATTATGTGGACAGCACCCTGTATCTGGCCAAAGACCCCAAGAAACGGCGCAACCTGTTCCGACGGGCCAGCCCGAACATGAACTCGCTGGGAGTGCTGGCTGAAAGTCTTGCGATCCTTGGGGATGAACAAGTTGACGAAGACAAGCTGCTGATCGCAACGCAGGCCAATCTCACCGACGCTCTCAGCCGCGTATCCACCGCAAAGGAAATGCACAATCTTGCGCAACGGTATCTGAGCCAGACACCCCATGTGCATCTGGGCAGCACTTTCCACAGTTACGCCTTGCGACCTGACCCCGAGGAGATAACCCCCGAACGATGGTTTCGTGATCAATTGCACTTGCTGAACAGCGATGATGACTGCCACCTGATGATCAACATCGACTTTAACCGCGTGCTTGGGTTCGAAGTCATTCGTCCGCCCGAGAATGTATATCGCGAAACGGCCTTGCTGGAAGAGTTCTGGTGCCTCTGTATCGCCTACGACGAAGACTCCGATCTGGTGACCGTGGTGGACATGAGCCCCGCAACCTCGCAGGTGTGGCAGGCCCCAAGCGGGCATATCTTCCGCGGTTTGCGCGATCTGGAGAACCCCGCCATGCTGGTGATCGAGGAGCATGAGCCCCCAGAAGACCCCACCGACGTGGCCCGGATCGTCGCGACCAACCCGATTGTGCTGTTTTACGCGGATGAGGACCCGTGGTCCTACATGTTGCGCAGTATTCTGGCGAATATCGGCATCACCAGCGTCAAGTTGATCGACATCGAAGGGCACGGTGCCAATGTCATGAAGATGCGGCGGCAACTGAACGTGCTGACCGGCAAAGAAACCGCCCCCTACTTGTTTTTCCAGGGCGAATGTCTGGGCCGACGCAAAGACATTGTCGATATGATCCTTGAAGGTCGTCTGCAGGACCGTGTGCACGAGGCCGGGCTTCCCGTTTTGCTGCGTCATGAATCCCCGAGCTTGGACAAGAACATCTTTGGCTATCCCAAGGGTGGACTGACTGATGCCCCGACCGAAAAGCGCAACGTATTGCTGTGTGCCTGTGGGTCTTCAGCCGCCGATAAAGTGCCGGAACTGGTCGAACGCATCACAGCAGCTGGGCACAACGTGAAACTGATCCCATCAGTCTCAGCCGAAAAGTTCTTTCGCGATTTCGGCGCTGAACGTATCGAGAAATGCATCTCGCACAATGACTATTACCGGGACGATGATGAATGGAACTTCCGGTATATCGAATTCGGCATGCCCCTGCGCGCCTCACACCTTGCGCTGTGCGATTGGGCCGACTGCGTGATCGTTGCCCCGGTGACCTGCAACACGATGGGCAAGATCGCCAATGGGATCGCCGACAACCTGCTAACCTCGGTCTTTGTGGCGTGGCAATACCGGAACAAGCCGGTGATCCTCTGCCCCGCGTGCAACACGAATATGTGGAACAACGTCACCACCCAGAACAATGTCGAGAAACTGCGCGATCTTGGCATTGATCTGGTTGGCCCCCGCAAGGGGCGGTTGTCCAACGGCATGATGGGGATCGGTATGATGGCCACCCCGGATCAAATCATGGAGGTTCTGGACGAAGCCTTTGAAGAACTGGCCGATCAGGAACATAATATCTGCAAATGGGCGCAGGAAGCCGCTGCCTCGGACGAGTTCGCCCAATGGAGCCGCGTGTTCCAGGCCATCGATAATGGCATGGCTGGGATCGACATCGTGGATGACAGCAATGGCGACACGCTGCTGCATTACGCGGCGGGCGGCGAAGGAGAGCTGCATGAAAACGGTCAGGACCTAGGCAAGCCCGATCTTGAGGCCGCGCAAGCACTGATCGACCGGGGTATTAATGTCAACGCCACCAACGATCACGGCTTTACCAGCCTGCATGTGGCGGTGATGAACAATTCGGCCGAGATGGTGAACATCCTGCTGGGCGCCAAGGATATCGACGCCAGTTCCTGCATCCACTTCCTGCAAAGCGCCAGAGACGCCAAGGTCTCGGAAGAAATTCGGGCGATGCTTGAGGATTGGGCGAACACCCATACCCTGACCGAGATCGAGGAAGAAGACGAAGATGACCTGATCGAGGATCGTGAGAAAACCTATCTTTACTTTACCTATGGTTCGCTAAAGCGGGGTTTCCCCAATCACAACGCCCATGCCGAAGTGCTGGATGATTTTGTGGGCGAGGCTACAACCCGCCAACCGATGCCCCTGATCGTTCCGCACGAGCCCCATTGCGACAACCCCAATTGCGGATTCCTGCACCGGATGGCCACATTGGTCGACCAAAAGGGTCGCGGCACACCGGTTCGGGGTGAGGTCTATCGTGTCTCATCCACGGGAATGAAGGAACTGGACAAGCTCGAAGGCTATCACGGTCCCAACTCGCCCGAGAATGTATATGTCCGCAAGCGGATCAACGTGCTGATCGACGGCGTGAAGAAGCCAGCCTACACTTACGTGATCGCGCATCCCACCAAATATCTGGATCAGTGGGAGGAGGGTAGCTCCGGAATCGTCGCGGAATACACGTTGGACATGGCTACAGGCACACCAAAGCCGGGGTTTCAGCCGCCCACCTAATTCTGCACCTCGATCACGGTCTCATCTTCGGGATCAGCCTTGAGGCTTAGGTTATAGGCCGTGATCGCCACCATGCAGAGCAGGACAAAGGGCCAGAACGCGGCTTTTGGGATCAGATTGTCCTTATAGTGAACAAAGCGCAGCGACGGCACCGCCTCAGAGGCGAACAGGTATGTGTTCACCGACACCGCAAGCAGCAAGAAATACATCAGGAAAAAGAACGATTCCATGTAGATCACAGGCGATCCGGCAAATCCTTCGCGTAGCTGCACATGCGCCAACAGAATTACGAAGAACAGGACCGAGCAGGTGCCGATCACGCTTGAGGTGCTGAAATCATGCCGTTCGACCAGATCGGGGCGGCGGGTGACGGTCATCACCGCCCCAAACAGCAGCATCGTCACCACGATCAGCGGGATCATGTGAACGATGAAGGCATTTCCGAAATTGCGCTTGATGACAAAGTTGTAATGCAGTTCGGGCAGGTTGGTCTGGAATTCGGCGTCGCGGATGCCCAGCGTTGTACCCAAATCCGACAGCCGATAATCGAAATAGGTGTTCTCACGCTCCCACGTGCCCATGACGATGCGGTTGTCGATACCGAAAATGTCATCTGGGCCGGTGGCAGGATAGGATTTGAAATCGGGAATTAGTGCGACCGCCACTTCAAATTCTCTGGGCCAGAACCGGACCCAGACGGTTTTGTGGTCAAAGGGATAACTGGTGTAATCAAAGCTTTGGCGCAAGGTTTGCTCGAAATACCAGCCGATAAGTTCCGAGCCACCCTGATCTATGCGATAGGCCTCTTCGATCACGCCGTTCGCCGCGTCCACGGCTTCGGGCAGGATGAACCCAACCTCACCGTCGACCGGTTTGATCGCGTCATGCGCGCCGTCCTCGTAATGCTGCCAGACATAGCCGGTGACATACACGTCGCTTGCGCCGGTAAAGCTGAAGGATTTAATGAAAATACCGGTTTTCACCTGATATTCAGGCACATTGCCCAGCTTTGCCAGATAGTCATCGACCGCAGCCTGATCAGGCAGTTGCGTCGGATCCTCTTCGAAATGGTTCAACGCCACCCACAGATTGAACAACAGCACGGCGAGGATCAGCGTCACGACACCCGAAATCCACCAGACCTTCTTTTCGATGCTCATTCTGCTCCTCACCCGCCTAGTCCAGTCGCCCGACCAACGTCTGCGTGATTCCCATCTTGCGGAACCGGGCGCCAAGTTGCTCGAACCCTTCATGCGCGATCACGGGTATGCCCCAGCCGCCACATTCGGCCAGCACCCGCGCCTGCTGAATGGACAGATCGACCATCAGCAGGGGTTCATCCGCGGTGAATTTGGCCAAAGCTTCTGCATATTCGGAGGCCCTGTCCCATTCCTGCCGCCCTAACATGACGGCAATGGCATCGGGGTAGAAATGCAGATGGCTATGGCCCACGCAGCCTTCGGAAATGATCTGCATTCCCAGCTTCAGGTGACGGTCCTGAACGTCCGGGTCTGTTTCGGCCATTGCCAATGCAGACAAGGCTTTGGGTCCCACAAAATTCCGACCATGTTCCAGTGCGATTTCAACCGCGTGTCGTCCAGTTTTTCGGGCCTGATCCAGTTGCCCGGCATAGACCTGCGTACGGGCCAGATGCTCAAGAGCCTGCGCCTCAAGTCGCTTGGCGCCCACACGGTTGGCGATGTCCGCGGAAATGGCAAAGGTTTCCAGCGCCTGATCCAGTTCCCCCAGAAACGTATGCGCCACGCCCAGACAAGTCTGGGCCACGCATTCCGGCACAAAGGCGAAGTATTTCTGTGAAACCTCGATGGCTTCCTCCGCGTCCCGCTTCCCCTGCGCCACATCGCCGGTGTAGCTGCGCGCTACGCTGAGGTTATGGAGGTTCGCAGCCAGATCACGGACCAGACCCTTTTCTCGGGCACGTTCCACGGCCTGTGTGTAGAACTTGGCCGCCGTGCGCATCGTCGCGTTCATGAAATTGGCATCGCCAAACCCGCTCAGCGCCCCGACCTCCAGCCGCGCCGATTCAAGTTTGCGCGCCAGTGTCAGAGCCTTTTCGTTGCTGCGCAGCGCATCTTCGACCCGACCCAGCGGGAAATAGATGTTACCCCGCACGTAATTGATCTGTGCAACGTCACGCTCTGACCCGCTGCGTTCTGCTGCGACCTCAGCCTGATCAAGGCTTTCCAGCGCCTCGCTGTACAGACTTGCCTGCCGTGCGGCTTGCGCCAATCCGATATGCGCCCGGCTGATCTGTTCATCTGTATCGGCAAGCTCGGCAGCCTCCTTAAACTCGCGGAGCGCGTCATCTGACAAACCCTGCAACCGATGGGTTTCGCCACGGGCACACAGCAAACCAAACCGCACACCAGAGGGAGCAGGCAATTCCAGTGCCCGCTCGATCAGGGGGCTGGCCTCATCAAACTGAAAAGCCTGGATCAGTTTCTCGGCCGCTTCCAGATAGGCTTGCGCAGCATTGGTGGCACCGGCCCGATCAAGGTGTTGTGCCCGCAGAGTTGCGTCGCGATCTTCAAACCATTTCGCAGCCTGCCGGTGTAACCGCGCACGTTCCGATTTCACCAGCGTTGCGTAAGACCCGTCGCGGATCAGCGCGTGAGCAAACATCAGATCGCTACCGGCCTCGCGGATCAGGGCCGTTCGAATCAAGGTCGAGACATCCAGATGCCCCTCACCCAGTAAAAAGTTCAACACATCGGGTGAAAACCTCTGCCCCAATACAGATGCCGCCTGAATCGCCGACCGGCTTGGTCGGTCCAGCGCGTCCAGCCGCGACTGCACAATGCCTTGAATGCTGCCCGGAACGGATTCCCGTTTCAGCACGTCGATATTGCGCAGAAGCTGTTCCAGGAACAGCGGATTACCTCCGGCGCGCTTCACACAGGCATCCAGTAACTCTGGATCAATGCCGGTGAACTCCTCGACCAGCTTGCGGGCCTGTTCGTCGCCCATCGGAGCCAGCTCCAGTTTTGAGATCAGCGCCCCATCGGTGCTCATCTGCCATTCGCGGTCGATCGGGTCGCCTTCGACCCGGCTGGTCATCAGCAGCACACAAGGCAGATCGCGCGTAGTTGCGGCGATATGAGCGCAGGCGGTCAGGATTTCGGGCGCCGCCCAGTGAATATCTTCAATCTGGATTAGCATCGGCGCTTCGCGACTGCGCGCCTCGATCAGTTCGTCAATCACCTGACGTCGTCCACGCAAACGCGTTGCGTTATCCATAACCGCGTATACTTCGGCCAGACCCGGGTCCTGTTCAAGCTCAAGCAGCGCGTTCAGATGGGCCGCATTCGAGGGCGAGACCCAGCCCTTTCCAACCGCCTGTTTCGCCATTTCGGCGCAGGTGGCCGCATCAGCCATCGGCTCGAGCCCCAGAATGCTGCGGGCAACGGATTGAATGGCCGAATGCCCCTCGCGCGTACCGAAATCCATGACCACGCCGTTGTGGATCGAGTAACCTAACCCAGCAGCCATTTCGGCCACCTGCTCGGACAGGTGCGTCTTACCGATCCCCGGCTCACCCAGAATGATGTGAACTTCACCCTTGCCATGTTGCTGGCACCTGTCGAACGTGGCCGAGAACAGCGACATTTCCCGTTCGCGCCCGACAAAGCGGTGCCGCCGAGACCGGATGTTGCGGGCCATGCGGTCCAGCCGCCATAGCTCGACGGGTTCGGTCAGTCCCTTGATCGCCTTTTCACCCATGGACTCACCAACAAATAGCGGCCCTAACGCACGCTGAATGTCGTGTGACACCAGAGTTTCACCAGGCACCGCCATGTCGGTGATGCGCGACGCCAGGTTCACGCCATCGCCGGTCACCGTGTACTCCGTGTGCGCCTGGCTGCCCGTCGTGCTGGCAATCACCTGCCCCGAGGCAATGCCGATATGGCAGGATACCGGCGGGTTCAGGCCGGGCAGCACCGAGTGGATTTCCAGCGCCGCCCGCGCCGCCCGTTCGGTGTCATTGGTATGAGAGATCGGCGCGCCGAACACCGCCATCACGGCGTCACCGATATGTTTGTCGATGCGGCCACCGAACTTTTCGACCACATGGTCGACCTTGGCGAAAAACGCGTTCAACAACGCGTGCATGTCCTCGGCATCCAGTTCACTGGTCAGTTTCGTAAAACCGGTGAGGTCGGCGAACATGACCGTGACCTGCCGTTTGGCAGGTTCCAAAGGGGTTTCGGGCTCATAGGGTTGAACAGCTTCGACAGTTTCAAGCTCGGCAATCGCGCGCAGCAGCCTGCGGCGGTCGCCTACAGCGGTTACTCCGATTTCGATCAGGTCTTCGCCCGTCAGATCGGGCAAAATAGCGAAATCAATTTTGTTATCCAAAAAGGCTTGCGCGTAGTCAGATAGTCCGAGTACGCTCAGCCAGTCTCTTATATCCTGAGACATGTCGCCCCTCTGAAGCCCCCAACTTCAGCAACAGTCCTAGCACAACAGACCCGCATGAGTCTGCAATGCTTAACAAAATTAATACTTATGTTCGCGCAAATGCCCGAAATTGCGGCATCAAATCTCGGGGCTCAACCCTTCGGTCGACAGATCATCCAGCTTGGGCATCAACCGCAGCAATTCACGCGCGTAATCCGTTTGCGGGTTGGCAAACAGGTCGTTGGTGTCCTGCAACTCGACCACCTTGCCCTGCTTCATCACTGCGACACGGTCACACATCTGGCGCACCACCGGCAGATCGTGGCTGATAAACAGCAGAGTCAGGCCCAAATGTTCCTGCAGGTCCTTCAGGATGTTCAGAATCTGCGCCTGAATGGACACATCCAGCGCGCTGGTCGGCTCGTCACAGATCAGAAACCGCGGCTGCGTCGCCAAAGCACGAGCTATCGAAATGCGCTGACGCTGCCCGCCCGAGAATTCATGCGGGTATTTCATTCCGGCTTCATGGCCCAGCCCGACCTGATCCAACAGCTCATCAACGCGGCGCTTGATATCAGCACCCTCCATCAGCCGGTGATGTCGGATTGGCTCGGCCACGATATCGTCCACCCGCATTCGGGGGTTGAGCGAGGAATACGGGTCCTGAAAGATCATCTGGATGTTCTTGCGATAGGCATCCTGCGCGGCCTTGTTGGTCAGATCGCTGACCACCTGCCCCTGAAACGTGATGCTGCCGCCATCGACCGGGTACAGCCCCGCAATCATCCGTGCGACGGTTGACTTGCCCGAACCGGATTCGCCCACGACGCCAAACACCTCGCCTGCGCGGATATCAAAGCTGACATCGTCAACAGCTGTGAAATATGTGCGGTCCCACGGCAGAAGCCCGCGCTTTTGCAGGAATTTCTTGGTCAGGTTGCGGATTTCGAACACGGGCTTGCTGGTGTCGTTGTCAACCTTGGGCCAGTGCCGCGCCATGTCCTCGATCGCAAAGCGCGTCTCGCGCCCGCCATAGCTGATCTGCGGAAAGCGGTGCAGCTTTAGCGTCGGGCGCGGTACGGCGGCGATCAGCGACTTGGTGTATTCATGGCTGGGCTGGCCCATGACCTGCGCGGTCGGGCCGGTTTCGACCACCTTACCCGCATACATCACCGTCACCTTGTCGGTGGTGTCGGCGATTACCCCCATGTCGTGGGTGATTAGGATGACGCCCACCTGTCGTTCGGTCGCCAATTCCTTGATCAGGTCCAGAATCTGCGCCTGAACCGACACATCCAACGCCGTGGTTGGCTCATCCGCGATGATCACGTCGGGCTCGGTACACAATGCCAACGCGATCACTACCCGCTGCCGCATCCCGCCCGAGAACTGGTGCGGGTACTGATCCAGCCGCGTGTCGGGATCGGGAATCCCTACCCGATCGATCAGGTCGCGGGCACGTTTGTTCGCCTCGGCGTCCGACCCACCCAAATGCGCCTGAATGGTCTCGACCAGTTGCTCGCGCACTGTGAACAGCGGGTTCAGCGAGGTCAGCGGATCCTGAAAGATCATCGAGATTTTCTTGCCGCGCAGACCACGCATCGCTTCGGCATCCAGACCGCTGATTTGATCACCGCTGAGTTTGATCATACCGCTGGCAATCCGGCCGGGGCGGTCCAGCAGCCCCATGATCGCGGCACCGATGGTGGATTTACCGGCACCGGATTCGCCCACCAACCCGTGGATTTCACCCGGCTCAACCGACAGGTCCACATGATCCACAGCGGTGAACAGTTTGCGGCGGGTGGGGAATTCGACCGTCAGGTCATTGATCGTCAGAAGGCTCATGAAATCACCGCAGCTTGGGGTTCAGCGCATCGCGCAGCCAGTCGCCCAGCAGGTTAACAGACAGGGCCAGCGCCAACAGAGTGCAGGCCGGGAAGAACAGAATCCACCACTCACCCGAGAACAGGAAACCCTGCCCGATGCGGATCAGCGTACCCAGCGAGGGCTGGGTCGGGGGTGCGCCCACGCCAAGGAAGCTCAGCGTCGCCTCGGCAATGATCGCTAGTGCCAATGAGATCGTGGCGATGACCAGAACCGGGCTGAGGACGTTGGGCAGGATGTGGCGGAACATGATCGGGAACGACCCGCGCCCGATCAGGCGGGCGGCCTGGACGTATTCTTTGTTCTTCTCAACCAGCGCCGCGCCGCGAACCACACGGGCAAATTGAACCCAGTCGGACAGCGCAATGGCGACAATCAGGACGTAGATCGCCATCTCATCGCGGTATTCGGGCGGGGTGACGCCCTTTGCGATGCCAAAGATCAGCATGGCGACCAGAATAGCCGGGAAGGTCAGCTGCACATCGGCAACCCGCATGATCACCGTCTCGATCCAGCCGCCGAAATAAGCCGCGACCAACCCAAGGACGATGCCGATGATCAAAGCCAGCAGCACCGCCGCGGCCCCCACGAACAGGGAAATCCGCATCCCGTAAAGGATGGTTGAAAACACGTCACGCCCCTGATCGTCGGTGCCCAGAAGGAAGGTTTCCTGCGTGAAGGCGTTGGGTGTGCCCGGAGGCGTAAATCCGTTCATCAGGTTCAGCGAGGCCGGGTCGAACGGGTTATAGGGCGCAATGAGCGGCGCAAAGATCGCAGACAGCACCAGAATGGCCACGACCAGAGTCGCGATGATCGCCACTGGCGAGTGCCGGAAGGACCATGCAAAGTCGCTGTCCCAGAACTTGGCGAACCGCGATTTTTCGGGGGCTTTTGGAGTATCGAGAATATCGGTCATGTGGCCCTCGCGTCGACACGCAGGCGCGGGTCAATGGCATAGTAAAGAAGATCGACAATCAGGTTGATCGACACGAACATGACCGAGATCAGCATCAGATAGGCGGCCATAACAGGGATATCGACAAACTGGATCGCGTTGATGAACAACAGACCGACGCCCGGCCACTGGAACACCGTCTCGGTGATGATGGCAAAAGCGATGATCGAGCCCAGTTGCAAACCGGTAATGGTGATCACCGGCACCAGAGTGTTTTTCAGCGCGTGGCGGAAATTGATCACCCGGTCTGACAACCCTCGGGCGCGGGCGAACCGGACGTAATCGGCGCGCAGCACCTCAAGCATTTCCGACCGCACCAACCGCATGATCAGCGTCATCTGATACAGGCCCAGCGTGATCGCCGGAAGGATCAGCGCCTTCAGCCCCGAGGCCGTCAGGAAGCCTGTTGACCAATTGCCAAGCATAACGGTTTCACCCCTCCCGAAGCTGGGGAGAAGGTCCAGTTCGACCGAAAAAATGTAGATCAGCAATATCCCGATCAGGAACGTTGGCAGCGACACCCCAATTAGCGACACGGTCATGATGATGTTCGCCGCGACCCCTCGTCGCCGGATAGCCGTAAACACACCCAGCGCGATACCCATGGTTATGGCCAGAAAGCCCGAGACAAAGGCCAGTTCCAGCGTTGCGGGCGCGCGTTCGGCAATAATCGTTGAGACCGGGCGCCCTTGGCGATACGAAACGCCGAAATTGCCCTGCACTGCGCCTTGCAAGAACTTGAAGTACTGAACCGGGAAAGGCTTATCCAATCCAAGCTCACCGCGCAGCCGGTCAATGTCGGCCTGTGTGCGTTCCTGCCCCAGCATGTTGTCGATCGGATCGCCGACAAAACGGAACATCGAAAATGCGACCAGACCCACGACCAGCAACACGATCACGGATTGGAACATCCTTCGGACGATATATGCGAACATTCGTTTCCCTCGTTGATCGGTCTCTCTAGGCTGGCTTTGACCAGATGGTCAAGGTATCGCTAACAGACAGACGCGACGTTCCATCAGTTCACCGTTACCCAGCGCAGCAGAAAGAAGTTGTCCGGGCGCTGCGTCAGATCGACATTGCTGCGCGCACCCCAGACCAAGGGCTGCACGTAGAGCGGTACATAGACCTGCTCGTCCTGAATGATCTGCGTGACCTCGTCCAGCATGGCCTGACGTTTGGCCTCATCCAATTCCGACTGGATCACCGGCAACAACTCATCCACCCGCGCATTCGAGAAGCCACCGAAATTCCAGCTGCCCAGTTTCTTTTCCTCATTGGGTGTCGCCACAAGGAACCGCACCGGATGTTCAGCATCGAATGTGCCGGGGCTCCAGCCCAACAAGTACATGTCGTAATTGTCCTCGCGCAGTTCGGGCCAGTAATTGCGCACGGGCATGGCGTCCAATTCGGCCGTGATACCGACCTGGGCCAACATAGAAACCACAGCCTGACAGACGGCCTCATCATTCAGATAGCGGTCATTTGGACATTTCAATCCGAAGGAAAAGCCGTCTGCATACCCCGCTTCAGCCAACAATGCCTTGGCGGCCTCGACATCGTAGGCTGGGCGATCAGCATGGGCCGAGGAATAGCCGCTCATTGCAGGGCTGACCAATTGCGAGGCCGCCTCGGCATTGCCGCGCATGATAGTGGCAAGAATGGCATCAACATTGACCGCCTGCGCCACGGCTTTGCGCACGCGCGGATCGCGGAACGGGTTGGGTTTACCCGCATCATCAGTGTATTTCAGCGTTTCCGCCTGATGATCAAACCCCAGCATGATAACGCGCGCCTCGATCCCCTGAATGACATCCACCTCATCGTTGCCTTGCAGGCGCGCCACGTCCTGAATCGGCACCGGGTTGATCATGTCAACATCGCCGGACAACAGCGCCGCGACGGCGGTAGCCGGGTTCTGAATCGGCGTAAACTCAGCGCGGGTAATGTTGTGTTCTGGTTCACCCCACCAGTCGTTAAATGGCTCCACAACCGTGCGCAAACCGGGCTCACGCGCTGTGATTTTGAATGCGCCAGTGCCGTTGGCATTCAGCGTGGCGTAATTACCGGCCTCTTTGTCCGGAACGACGGCATCATTGGCCTCAGCCCAGCCCTGATCCATGATCATCCAGTTGGCGATGGACGACGGAAACAGAGGGTTCGGCGCGGTGGTCATAAAGTCGACCGTGTAGTCATCGACCACGATCACCTCGCTGATCGGTGCGAACCAGCTGCGGGTATCGGCGGCCTCGCCCGAGGCGCGCTGGTAGCTGAACAGTACGTCCTGAGAGTCAAATGTGCTGCCATCATGGAAGGTTACGCCTTCACGCAGGTTGAAACGCCAGCCTTCACCATCGCCGATCGGCTCCCAACTGACCGCCAGTGCTGGTTCGACCTGCATGTGTTTGTCGCGGCGGACAAGCCCTTCGTAGACGTTATTGAGAAAACCCAGAACCGGGGCCGAGTTAACTGCGTGCGGGTCCATCGTCTGCGGATCGGTGGTCGAGGCCCATTTGAACTCGGCGGCAAGTACGCTGGTTGCAGCCAACATTGCCAGACCAATGGCACTGTTTCTAAGGATCATGGCGAAATCTCCGTGAGTGTCCCGCACAGGGGCGGTGTTGAAGGATAACGCAAAAGGCAGGGCGTGAAGATCGCGCCCTGCCAAGTCACTGAACTAGTTACTTCAGTTCATCGTGAAGTATTTGACCTTGGGCTGGTCTTCGGCATCCACTTCGATGCCCACACCTTCGGCCATGCCCCAATTCAGAACCTGGTGGTGAATGGGGATGTAAAGCGCTTCGTCCTGCACCACACGCCAGATATCGGCGATGTCGGCATTCCGAGCATCAAGATCGGTATTCGAGGCAAGCGATTTGATCTTTTCGTCCAGCGCATCGTCCTGATAGCCGGTGCCGTTCCATGTGCCGATATCGTCCTCGCGCCCATGCACAAGGAAGTTGAAAATGTATTCCGAGTCATATGTCGGCACACCCCAACCCAGCATGTAGAAGTCTGTCTTGCCATCGGTGATCAGCGGGAAGTGCTGCGCCTTGGGCTTGGCGTCCAGATTTACAGTCACGCCAATCTGGCCCAGCATACCAACGGCCGCCTGACAGATCGCTTCGTCGTTGATGTAGCGATCATTCGGGCAGTCTAGCCGAAGCGAGAAGCCATCGCCGTAACCTGCCTCGGCCATCAGTTCCTTGGCCTTTTCGAGATCGGTGGAGGACTCACCATCCATCTCAGCGGTCCAGCCGTTCACGAAGGGCGGAGCGATCATGCCTGCAGGCTGCGACTGGCCGCGCATCACGATCTGCTTGATCGCATCACGGTTGATCGCCATCGACATCGCCTGACGCACACGCACATCAGCCAGAGGGTTCTTGCCATCAACGTTGTCCGCTTCGATGTCATCAGCCCCCTGATTCATACCAAAGAAGATCACGCGGTTCTGCGGAGCCTGCTTAACCATCAGACCATCGGCACCATTGACGCGTTCAATGTCCTGCACTGGCATATCCTGCAGGAAGTTCACCTCACCCGACAGCATCGCGGCCACGCGGGTCGCAGCGTTCTGGATCGGGGTATAGACAATCTCGGTCACTTCCATCGGGAACTGGTCAATGCCCCAATAATTGTCGTTGCGCACCATCACCGTCTTGACGTCAGGCTCGCGGCTTTGAAGGATATAGGGCCCCGTACCGTTGGCATTGGTGGTGGCATAGGTGATTTCGCCGCCTTCGAAATCCTGAACATTGACTGTGTCATTCGCCTCGGCCCAACCCTTGTCCAGAATGAACAGGTTGGTCAGGTTCGACGGCAGGATCGGGTTCGGACCATCCGTGACAATCTCGACGGTGTAATCGTCAACCGCACGCACTTCGGTGATCGAACCGATCAGCTCTTTCATGTCGGAATTCGGCTGCTTGGCGCGCTCAAAGCTGAACACCACGTCTTCGGCGTTGAAATCCGCACCGTCGTGGAACTTTACGCCCTCACGCAGTTTGAAAACCCAAACGTTCGGATCGTCGGCCTTGGGACCCCACTCGGTCGCCAGTGCAGGCTCAAACGCGCCGGTCACGTCGCGGATGATCAGCGGTTCGTACATCTGGTGGCGAATGGTGTGTGACGGACCTTCGTTTTGCGAGTGCGGATCCAGTGTCAGCGCATCACCAGCCCGCGCCCAGCGCAGGGTTTCAGCCGATGCGCCAGCCGCCATCAGTGCCGTCGCACTGGCGGCAATCATCAGATTTCTTAGCTTCATTTATTTCTCCCCAATTATTGTTAGCGCCGTCATTGCGACGGCTGACCGCGTGCTGCGACCGTGGTGCATCCGATCATCCAGATCATTTTGATCGTTGCAACACTAGATTGTGAACGGGCGCGACGACCTAAGGGCAAGTTAGGCAATTCGCCATGGGACAGACGTAAGGTGGCGTCGGTCGAAACTTCATCCGCTTCCTTCGAAACTCAACCCTTCAGCCGCTTATCACTGATCTACCTATAGGTGTAATTTGCAAATTGAAGAAATTTAAGCGCCTTACGCGAATGCGATTACAGAACAGCAGTTGCAGAGGTGCGGAGCAACCTATCCGAAGAGTCACTTTCGATCTTAAGCTTTTGTTTACGATTGGAGCATATCCGATGTCCCGCTGAAGTACTTCTTCCAAGTACAGTTGCGGTGAGGTTGCTGGATACTTCTGATGTTGGATTTCACTTCCTCCATAACTTTAAAAAACAGTTCAACGAAAACGTCTAGCGAAATAGCAGAGCCCTTTGGCCTGTATTCCCGAGCGGGAAAGCGCGTTTTTGACATTGTCCTCGCGATTCTGCTGTTGCCTGCTGTGATACCAGTAGTTTTGGTTTTGTGGTGCCTCGTACGTCAGGATGGGGGGCCGGGATTTTTTGGCCATACCCGTGTGGGGAAAGACGCTAAACCATTTAAATGTTGGAAGATTCGCAGCATGGTCGTAGATGCCGAGTCGCGATTGCAAAGTTATCTGGACGCCCACCCCGAGGCAGCGGCGGAATGGGACCGCGATCACAAGCTGATCCACGATCCCAGGATCAACCAACTAGGTCGTCTATTGCGCGAGACCAGCTTGGACGAACTTCCGCAAATCTGGAACGTGCTGAAGGGTGAGATGAGCTTTGTCGGACCGCGCCCTGTTGTAGCCACAGAACTGGTCAAATACGGCAGTTCAGCGTCAGCCTATCTGGTGCAAAAACCGGGGATCACCGGATTGTGGCAGGTCTCGGGGCGCAACGAAGTCACCTATGGCGAACGGGTAGCAATGGATGTCGACTATCTTACCCAACGCAACTTTGTCATGGACCTTAAGATCATTGTTCGCACGTTTCACATATTGGTTTTGCGAACGGGGCGGTAGCGGATTTGCGGCTCTTTTTTCTCGATTATGGGGACTGTATAGAACGAAATTACACGCGTTATGCGTGTGCTGAACATTTGGAATCTTAAGCTCGCTATGAAGCAATCTCCGATACACACAGCGCCGTTGATGACGGCGCGGCCAACGACCTCAGACACCCCCGAAGGCGACGCGGTTGATCTGGTCGCGCTGCTGGATACTTTGTGGCGCGGCAAGTGGATCATTGCATTGTCCACCGCCGTGGCGATTGTGTTCGGGGCATATTACGCCTTTGTTGCCGCGGTGCCGTTGTACAAATCCACCGCTGTGGTCATGCTGGAAACTGATCAGTCCAGCGTTGTGAATCTGCAAAGCGTGGTTGGCGGTCTGGCTGGCGATACGGCGGAAGTCTATTCCGAGCTGGAGGTACTAAAATCTCGCGGCCTGATGGGCAAGGTTGTAGACCGGCTGGATCTGGTATCCGATCCGGAGTTCAACGCCGCGCTTCAGCCAGCCTCAGCGCTCAGCGGGACAAAGCAGTTTGTTCAATCTCTGTTCGGGATTCAGACCAGCACTGAACCAGCGCCCGAGGCGCTGACCAAACAGCTGACCCGTGACGATGTGATCTCTGCCCTGCTGCGGAAGATATCGGTGCGCAACATACCGCAGAGCCTGGTGTTCACTGTGACGGTCGAGACAGAAGCGGCGCAAAAATCGGCCCAGATCGCGGACACCATTGTCGAACTGTACGTCCTGAACCAGATCGAAGTGAAATTCGAAGCAACCGAACAGGCGACTGCTTGGTTGACCGACCGGGTTGCCGAGCTGCAGATCGAACTGGAAGCCGCCGAGGCGAAGATCAATGAGTTCAACTCGAAAACGGCCTTGATCTCTCCTGAAGCTCTGCAAGTGCAGGAGGTTCAGCTGAAGGATCTGCGCGAACGCCGCGTGGCGGCCGAGACGAACCGCGCAACGGCACAGGCACGGTTTGACGCCCTTAGCATGGCCGATAGCCGCGCGGCGCAGGCCGAGGTCAGCCAGGACCCGCAATTGCACCGCCTTTTCGCAAGGATCGAAAACACCGGCGGTGGCGTAGCCGCCTTTGACGCCGCCTTTCAGCGCCTGACGGCGCACAAAGAAATTGAAGCCCAGCGGGCGGCGCAACAGGTTCAGGCCTTGACGCACTCTGCCGAAGAACTGCGCCAGCAGATCGCGCAGCAAAGTGCAGACCTGATCACACTGCAGCAACTTGCACGCGAGGCCGAAGCGGTGCGGTTGCTGTATGAGTATTTCCTGGCCCGACTGAAAGAAACATCGGCGCAGGAAGGCATTCAGAAAGCCGACAGCCGACAATTGTCGCGTGCAGTGATCCCCAGCATCCCGTCCGAGCCAAAAAAGTCCCTGATCCTCGCAGTTTCGGCCATTCTGGGCGTTTTGCTGGGCGCGGCGATCGTGCTGTTGATCGAGGCACGAAATAAAGGTTTTCGGTCCGCGCAGGAACTGGAGCGCAAAACCGGCTACAGCGTTCTGGGTCAGATCCCGATATTTCCAGGCCGCGGGCACCGCAAGGTTCTGGAGTATCTCGCCGACAAGCCCTCTTCGGCCACCGCTGAGGCGGTGCGCAACCTGCGCACCTCGCTGATGCTGTCCAATGTGGACCACCCGCCGCAGGTCGTGGTGATCACGTCATCCTTGCCGGGTGAGGGTAAAACCACGAACACATTGGCACTGGCGCAGAACTTTGTTGGAATCGGCAAGCGGGTCCTGTTGGTCGAGGGTGATATCCGGCGCTTGACCATGACAGCGCAGCTGCAGGACGTGCCGCAAAAAGGGATCGTGTCGGTTCTTTCCGGAGAGCTAGCGGCGCAGGACGCCATCTTTCAAGAACCGCTGCTGGGTTGTGACGTTATGGTTGGCGAGAAGACCTCGGCCAATGCGGCGGATCTGTTCGCCTCGGATCGGTTCCGGCAATTTCTGGAAGACATGCGCCAAATCTACGACATCATCCTTATCGACACGCCGCCAACCCTGCTGGTGTCTGACGCGCGCCTGATCGCGCGCAGCGCGGATGCGGTGTTGCTGACGACCAAGTGGAACGGCACGTCCGAACAGGATGTTGCCGAGACCATGCGCCTGTTCCATACCGACAACCAGCGCTTTACCGGCCTTATTCTGGGCCAGATCAACCCCCGCAGCGCCGAACATTACGGCTATTCCTACGGCATTTACGCAAGCAGCTATTACACCAATTAAATACGAGCATCGGTGCAGAAGAAAGGGCGCCTGAATGGCGCGCTTTTTCTTTTGGGGTTCAAAGCCCGAGGCCTAGTTGGTGCTGACCGTGCTGTTGGTGGCATCGCCACCACCGCCGCCAGCAATGGCCACACCTGCGGCGGCTGCAACCACACCAAGCGCCGGGGCCACGAGCGGAACAAACCCGGTCACACCGGCTGCTGCTGCCTCCTCCGCCGCGCCCCCGTTACCCTGTGTCGCGGTCGCATTTTCGGCAACGCTCTGCGCGGACACGCTGCTGGTTGAAACGACAAGCATCAAAAGGGTCGTTCTGATCATCGTTAATCTCCTATAACTAGAGTTGCTGAACTCTATCTATCCCATCCGAATCTGAGAATGCCACATCGGTGAGAGATTTGAAGTTTTCTTTTAAAATCACGTTAATTCAGTTATTTGAAAAATAGTATCTCTCGCAAGATATCAATTCACTCAACCTTGTTACGGACCATTCTTAACGCACTATGCTGCCAATAAATAAGCAAAAAAATTGAAAACGATACCCGCTTAGATTGCACAAGTGCCACACCTATTCAGAACATTTATCGGTGGTGATTTGGAACAAGATGTCTTCCGCAAAAGCCGCTAGTCAGGCGCAAGGCAGGAAGCGATAAATGACGTGAAAAATCGAGCAGCAACAGCCCGGCGGAACAATCTATTGGCACTGGTATGCGCGGGGGCGGCAGGCATCGCAGAGGCGCAGTCAGTCTCAACTTATGGCACGCCTGGTCTGCTCGAGATCCCAACCGCCGAGATGTTCGAGGATGGTACCCTGGCCTTCACTGCCGCAGGATTCCGGGACACCGCGCGAGGCACCATGACCTTCCAGATGCTGCCCTGGGCGCTTGGCAGTTTCCGCTATGCCTATATCAAGGGGTTCGACGGTGCGGTCGGCGACCGCTACGACCGCAGCTTCGACTTCCATTTCCGGTTGCGCGAAGAAAGCAAACACGGCCCGGCCATCGTGATGGGGCTGCGCGATTTCGGCGGCACCGGCGTCTATGCCGCAGAGTATTTCGTGGCCACAAAGACCTTTCACGACCGGTTCAAACTGACCGGCGGCATCGGCTGGGGACGCATGGCCGGACGCGGCGCGTTTGCGAACCCGCTGGGCATCTTCGGCGACCGTTTCGAGACCCGGCCTTCCTCGAATGACGGGGAAACCGGCCAGCTGGATTTCGGCAACTGGTTTCGCGGTGACGCAGCCCTGTTCGGCGGCGCCAGCTGGCAGCAAAACGACCGGCTGACATTTCTGGCCGAGTATTCCCCCGATCTCTACACCGCCGAAGGCGACAATATCGGATTCGACATCCACTCGCCGATCAATTTCGGGGTACAATACCGGTTCAAGAACGGCACGCAGCTAACCACATCCTACCTCTATGGCACCACGCTGGGGCTGACTTTCAGCTATTTCATCAACCCGCGCAAAGCGGTGACCCCCGGTGGGCAGGGCGCCGCGCCGCCGCCACTGCGGCCCAGATCGCAGGTTGCCGCCGCCGCGGACCGCACCCAAAGCGACATCCGCGGCCGGTTGCAGCGCGCGCTAGATCAGGAAGGGCTGCGGCTGGTCTACCTGTCGGACAGCAGCGACACTGTTCAGGTCGGGGTCGAGAACACCCGCTATGGCCAAGCCGCCCAGGCGCTGGGACGCACCGCCCGCGTGCTGGCCAACGAGGAACCGCCGCAGACCGAACAGTTCAACATCGCGCTGATGTCGCGCGGCGTGCCGCTCAGCGCGGTACGCGTCAACCGTGACGACCTCTATGAGCTGGAACACGATCCCGACAATGCCTGGCGCAGCTTTGCCCGAGCCGAGGTCTCGGACACCATTCCGCTGGTCGATGGCGGCATCCTCACCGACGCCTTCCCGCATTTTTCCTACCGGTTCGGGCCCTATCTGAACTTCTCGTTCTTCGACCCTGATGATCCGCTACGGTACGAGGTTGGGGCCGCGCTGGGGCTGGATTACACCCTGACGCCCGGCTTTACCCTGTCCACCGGCCTGCGGCTGCCGATCTTCAGCACGCTGGATGACAGCACCCGTGTTTCGGATTCACCGCTGCCGCATGTGCGCTCGGACTGGGCAATCTATGCCCGCGAATCCAACCTGCGGATCGAGCACCTGACCGCCGAGTACCTGTGGCGACCCGGCACCAATCTTTATGCCCGCACCACGCTGGGCTATCTCGAGACCATGTTCGGCGGGCTCTCGACCGAGCTGCTCTGGTATCCCACCGACAGCCGCCTGGCCCTTGGCGTTGAGGCCAATTACGTGGCGCAGCGCGACTTTGACGTGCTGTTTGGCTTTCAGAATTACACTGTCGCCACCGGGCACGCCTCGGCCTATTACGATCTGCCCGGCGAGTATCACGCGCAGGTCGATGTCGGGCGCTATCTGGCCGGCGACTACGGCGCCACCTTTGCGCTGGATCGCGAGTTCACCAACGGCTTCAAGGTCGGCGCTTTCTTCACCTTGACCAATGTCAGTTCCGAGGAATTCGGTGAGGGCTCGTTCGACAAGGGCATCCGGCTGGAAATCCCCGTCTCATGGCTGACCGGGCGCCCGTCGCGCAACAAGCTCGCCCAAACTATCCGCCCGGTCCTGCGGGACGGCGGCGCACGGCTGAGCATGCGCAATCGGCTTTACGGCGTGACCCGCGAGGCGCGGGCGCAGAACCTGTCCCGCGGTTGGGGGAGGTTCTGGCGATGACGGCCCTGCGCACCGCCCTGCTGGCCCTGTTGCTGATCTCCTGCGGCGAAGTGCAGGAAGATGTCGATCTGCTGAAAGGCACGCTGTTTCCCAGCGCGCCCCGGTTTCACCCCCGCGCCGAGGCGTTGGCTGCGCGCCGCCCGATCCCGCCTCGGCTTGAGGTCGGCTTTCCCAAACACGATCTTGCCGGTGTCATGCTGCTGGAGACAGAACGTGACGGTGTACAGACCTGGCTGACCGCGGACGGGGCCACCATCACGATGGAGCGGGGTATGCTGACCTCGGCCATCGGCTTCGGCGGCGGCATGTCCGGGTCGGATCTGCGCCAGAGCGTTGATCTGATCCTAACCGGAGGTTTGGGCTACGCCGAGCGGTTCCACAGCTTTCTCAACGGTGATGACGAGATCGAGCTGCACGCCTACAGATGTCGGATCACCCCGCTGGGTCCCGACACCGTTGTTTTGCAGGGCACCCCCGTCGCCACGCAAAAACAGCAGGAAGACTGTTATGGGCTGGCCCAGCAGTTCACCAACATTTACTGGGTGCAGGACAGCACCGGCCGCATCGTCCAGTCCTCGCAATGGACCGGCGATTTCCTGGGCAACATGGTCATAAAGGTGGTGCCCGATGAGAGTTAAGATTTTGAACAGCGGAGGCCAGCGCGTGCGCCATATTCCCCTTCTCCTGAGTGCATTGGCCCTGAGCGGCCTGATCGCCGGATGCTCGACCATCTATCGCAGCCCGTCGGTGAGCGCAGGCGTGTCGGATGCCGGCAAGGTTCGCGTCGTGCCCGTGACGCCCGAAACCGTGATGGTGGCCAACCGCTCGCCTTATGCGCCCAAGACCTTGCCCTCGGTGTTTGATCTGTCGGGCGGTTCCGGCTCCACCGCCAGCTTGCGCGGCACTGGCCCTTTGCCCGAGGCACCGTCTACCCAGAACGGATCGCGCGATGGGCTGCGGCTTGACCCACCGCCGCAGGTCAATCCCGGCCCCTATACTATCGGCATCGGCGATGTGCTGGTGCTGTCAACACCCTCCACCCAAGGCACCACCGGAGAGCTGTCGGGCCTGCTGGCCGCGCAGAACAGCCGCAACGGCTATACCGTGCAGGATGACGGATCCATCAACATCCCCGATGTCGGCCGCATCCGCCTAGTTGATCTGACCGTCGATGAGGCCGAGGCGCAGCTGTTCCAGCGCCTGGTCGAGAACCAGATAGACCCCACCTTCAGCCTCGAGATTGCCGAGTTCAATTCCCGCCGCGTCTCGGTCGGCGGCGCCGTCGGTCGGCCCGGCTTGCAACCCATCACCCTGACCCGGCTGACCCTGGGCGAGGCGCTGTCGGAGGCGGGCTCGGTTTCGGTCCGTGATATCGACAATACATCAGTGCGCATTTACCGAAAAGGAAACGTCTACCAGATCCCACTGGAAGACCTCTATGCCCGCACCGAACTGCAGAACCTCAACCTGATCGCCGATGACTCGGTCTTTGTCGACAGCGACTATGACCTCGACCGCGCCGAGCGCTACTTTGCCCAGCAGATCGCCCTGCGCGAGACCGTGCTGGAGGGCCGCCAGACCGCGCTGCAGGAACTGAACACTGCCATCAACCTGCGCCGCGCCGACCTGGACGAGCGCCGCGACAACTTTCTCCAGTCCATCGAACTGGACGCCATCGACCGCGACTACGTCTATCTGTCGGGCGAGGTCCGCACCCAGGGCCGCTACCCCTTGCCCTTCAACCAAAATGCAACCCTGGCCGATGCGCTCTACGGCTCTGGTGGCGGTATCGCCAAAGAGACCGGCGATGCCTCTGAGGTCTACGTTCTGCGTGCCTCAGAAGACCCCCGCGAGTTCGGAGCCGTCACCGCATGGCACCTCGACACCCGCAATGCTGCGCAACTCACCCTTGCAGCACAATTCGAACTGCGCGACAACGACATCATATTCATCGCGGAAAACCCTGTCACACGATGGGGCCGCACCATCAGCCAAATCACACCATCCCTCATAACAACACCGGTCAACGCTGCCGTGAACTGAACCGAACAATTTCAATCCGCCCTAGCGCAGGGCCAAGATGTCACACGCAGCTTATCAGTCTGCAAAAACATGGTTATGTTCACTCCGAATGCACGGACCCTGAAGACACAAGGAACTGTAATATGAAGATTGCGATAGCCGGGATCGGATATGTGGGATTGTCCAATGCGGTCCTGTTGGCACAAAATCACGAAGTGGTTGCCTTGGACATTTCCGCGGAACGTGTAGCCCTGATCAACCAGCGCCAAAGCCCGATCCAGGATACCGAGATCGAGGATTTCCTGGCCAACCGTACACTCGATCTGAAAGCTACAACCGATGCCGAGACCGCATTTCAGGGCGCGGATTTCGTGATCGTGGCCACCCCCACAAATTACGATCCGCGCAGCAACTATTTTGATACCAGCTCGGTCGATGCGGTGATTGAACAAGCTACTGCGCTGAACCCCGACGCTGTGATCGTCATCAAGTCAACCATTCCGGTCGGCTTTGTGGCCGACGCGCGCAAGCGTCTCGGAACCGAAAATGTCATCTTCTCTCCGGAATTCCTTCGCGAAGGGCAGGCGCTGTACGATAACCTGCACCCTAGTCGGATTATCGTCGGAGAACGCTCGGACCGGGCGAAGGTCTTTGCTGATCTGCTGTTGGAAGGTGCCGTGGACAAGGACGTGCCGGTGTTGTTCACCGATACGGATGAAGCCGAAGCAATCAAGCTGTTCGCCAATACCTACCTCGCTATGCGGGTGGCATTCTTCAACGAGCTCGACAGCTATTCGCTGTCCGGTGGCATGGATTCGCGTCAGATCATCGAAGGTGTCAGCCTCGATCCGCGCATCGGTGCCCACTATAATAACCCGTCGTTCGGCTATGGTGGCTATTGCCTACCCAAGGACACCAAGCAACTGTTGGCCAATTACAGCCACGTACCGCAAAACCTGATCCGCGCCATCGTCGACGCCAACCGCACCCGCAAGGATTTCCTGAGCGATCAAATCTTGATGAGAGGACCAAAAACAGTAGGCATCTACAGGCTGGTCATGAAGGAAGGCAGCGACAATTTCCGCCAAAGCTCGATCCAGGGCATCATGAAACGGATCAAGGCCAAGGGCATTCAGGTCATCGTCTACGAGCCGGTGTTTAATGAGGACCACTTCTTCCACTCACCTGTGATCCGCGATCTGGAAACCTTCAAACAGAAAGCTGACCTGATTGTTGCCAACCGCCTGGCGGACGAGATTAAGGATGTAAGCGACAAGGTCTTTACCCGAGACCTGTTCGGCGCAGATTAGAACAAACCTGTCAAAAGTTGCGCACGGCAAACGCCATCGGCCCAAATCAAAAAAGGCCCCTTCAAACAGGGGCCTTGTTGCACGTCTATTCATACTTGCACCGGTTATCAGCCTTTGGCTCCCTGACCACGTGCGTATTTGTCCTCATATCGAACAATATCGTCCTCGCCTAAATACGTGCCCGTCTGAACCTCGATCAACACCATCGGGACCTTGCCGGGGTTCTCCATCCGGTGGGTGGCCCCTACGGGAATATAGACCGACTGGTTTTCCGTCACCAATTGTTGATGATCGTCGATGGTCACACGGGCCGTGCCCTCAACAACGATCCAGTGTTCCGATCGGTGCACATGGCTCTGCAGGCTCAGCGAGGCACCGGGATGAACTTGGATGCGCTTCACCTGGAACCGGTCACCAACCACAAGACTTTCGAACCATCCCCATGGGCGGTGATCTTTGGGGAAATCGGTGGCCTGAGAGGCGCCCTTGGCCTTCAGCGCCGCCACAGCCTTTTTGACGTCTTGCGCGCGTGTGGAATTCGCCACCAAAACGGCATCGTTCATCGCCACGGCGATAATGTTTTCCAGTCCGATCCCAACAAGCTCCATCTGATCGCTGTCCGACCGCAAAAGCGTATTCTGACACTCAATCGCTGTCGCGCCGCCGCTGGTCACGACGCCATCGGAATCCGGCCCGCTTTCGCGCCAGACCGCATCCCAGCCGCCCAGATCGGACCAAGCTGCATCAAAGGGAACAACCGATAGGTTCGTCGCCTTTTCCATAACGGCATAGTCGATCGAGATATCTTCGGCCTGTGCCCAGGGTTCCGGGTTCAGACGCAAAAAGCCCAGATCAGGCGTGGCTGTTTGAACTGCCGCTTCTACCGGTGCTATCAGCGCGGGTGCATGTGCCTGGAAAGCGGCAATCATGTCCGAGGCGCGGAACAGGAAAATCCCCGCATTCCACTTGAAATTTCCGGCCTCCAGCATCTCAGTTGCCCGCGCCAAATCCGGTTTTTCAACAAATTGTTTCAGCGGAACAGGAGCGCTGTCTTTACCTGCCGCATGCGTCAGTTCAAGATAGCCATAAGCAGTTTCCGGGTGTGTCGGGGTAATCCCGAACGTTACCAATTGCCCTTGCGCCACAGCCTCAAGCCCGCGGGCGATCGCCTCATGAAAAGCCGCTGTATCAGGCACAACATGGTCGGAAGGAGCAACCAGAAGGATCGCGCCTGGGTCCTTGGCCGCAACGCGCAGCGCAGCTGCCAATATCGCAGGCGCAGTGTTGCGCCCTTCGGGCTCAATCAAAATGGCACCGGGGTCAGTTCCAACGGCTTGCAACTGTTCCACTACGATAAATCGAAAATCAGAATTGGTCAGAACCACAGGTGACGCAAAGTCTAAGCCATCAGACCCGCCCGACAACCGACGCGCAGACGCCTGAAAAAGAGTCTCCTCCCCAACAAGGGGAACAAATTGCTTGGGATAACTCTTTCGGGATAACGGCCAGAGACGCGTGCCAGACCCTCCGCACAGGAGAATGGGAGTAATCAACATAGTAAGCTCGACATCCGATCTATTTAGAAAAGTCCTATTAAAAGCAAAGTACCGTGGCAAGGTATTGCGGTGATTTACCAAGAATAACGAAGCCACGCCACCACGCCACATCAAAGCTGACAGCACCGGGCTACGAAGTTCAGGCTTGTGCGGTCAGAAACCTGGGTTCGGCTCCATCGAGGCAAACCGCGCTCATTACTCCTGTTGCAAAAGCACCGGTATCAATGGAAATCCGTCCCTGCCGCGCGCGGGCGGTATCGACGATTGTATGGCCATGAACGACCCACACGCCATCGCGCCGGACCTTGGATTGGAACGACGGATGGCCCCAGATAAGAGTATCGTCAGATTGTTGGTCAGCCGGAATCTCGGGATCGGCGGCAGCGTGTGCCACAAGAATGTTACCGGAGAGGACCCAAGTGCTTAGCTCTTCCATCCATGCGCACAACGGGTCACCAATAGCCTCTTGGATTCTGTCTCTACAGTCTGTCAACTCATCCCCGCCCATCTCGGCCCGGACCCCGCGCACGCCGAACGATGCCAAAGTTTGAAGCCCGCCATAGCGCAACCAACGGGCCCCCTGCTCCCTTGGGTCTTTCAGAAAGCGCAGCATCATCTCTTCATGATTGCCTTTTAGGCAAGTCAGATCAGAGCGCGCGCTAATCAGGCGCAATACCTCTGCGCTATGCTCCCCTCGGTCCACATAGTCACCTACCAAAACAATGCGATGATCCTGCGGGGCCAAGGCCAAAAGCTTTTCCAGTTGATATATGCAGCCGTGAACGTCACCGATTACGTAAAGTGGACTGTCCGGGTTCGGCGGCAGGAAAGAGCCGCGCTGCCGAAAACGTTTGAAAAGCGAGGTAAACACAATAGGCTGGTCTCCTGCTCAGTTGGCCGCGATGCAAACTGTTGTCCGCAGTACGGTTCTGATGTCAGTTCAACAAGTGTTACCTTTGGGCTGAACTCTGGGCAATACCTGGCTCAGGCGGTTTGGCAAGCGGTCACACCCATTCGTATTAGCTCGCTGCCTTTTACCTTGAATACGCCATTGATTCGATTGCGGGCTTTTTTCATGAACCAAGTTTTCAGAGGTTCCGGGTAGTGGTCGGCCATAATCTGACTAAAGTAATCAAAATCTTCTTCGTTCAGGCGGCGGCCACTGCGCGACGGGCCGTGAAACCCAAAAATTGTATCTGGACTTACACAAGTCTCGGGCAACCCCAGAAACATTGTGCAAGTGGAATAACAGACGCGCCCACGAATTTCGACCTGAACACCATTTCGCTTCAGTTCCTCAAGTTCGTTTAGGCGATCATGCAAATAACCACCACGGTCGTTGCCAATGATGTAGAACTGCTGAGCGTCCGCGCGTAAGGGTACAAAAAGCGTCCAACTCAATACAGCTAAGACCCAGACGATAGCCAAAAACCAATGGGTCGAACCGGTAAGCACGCTCCAAACATTAACTTGTGTTTTGAAAATACAGTTGACGAAAGTTGGCATAGTCCATTCTCCAGATCCAGTGATGGTCTGGATTAGGTTTGGGGACCCGCAATGCCTCGGCTATGCGCTACTTGTGTTGAAAATTGGGAATAAACCTACGATTTAAAGGTGTTTCTATTTATCTTCTTAGTCCCAACTCGCACGGAACATCTCTAATGTCTTTGGTGGCAATCTGGTACGTCAAATCTGGCCGGACAGGAGGAAATACTTCTGCAGCACTCTGGCACCTATCATTCTCTCCTTCAATGGGTCTGAGAATTGGTCAAGCCACCTATGGGCCTCGGATATTATGGCCTCTGCCGCTTCCGGGTTGTCATTATAATATGCAACTTTGTCTTCAAGATCGCTGAAATCGTCGCGCAACAAGACAAAGTGCTTGTCCGGTTGTAACCGCCCTTCCATGAACCAAGTTTCGTAGTGCAGCCGAGGCGACATCACCAACATATTCGATGCCATACCCCATGTTAGGTTCGTGGCGACTTCATTGCCCTCAAGAGAAATGAAATATTTGAACTGCTTTTGCTGCCCATGTGTCAAAGCGCCCTTGGGCCGACGACCGCTAACTTCTTTGCCCGTGTGGCCGATACCGAATTCAGGGTGATCATAAAACTTATCCGCCAGAATTCGGCGAGCCTTTGTTCGCGCCGTCCCGCGCCAAACTGCTGCCGGCTTTTTGTCACGAAATGGAATAGGGTCGGGCGTCCACGAAAAATGCCTGTTCTTGTTCAGATTGAGGACTACGGAATTTTCATTGGAGTCGGAGATCGGTCTCGATTTGACAATCTTCGGCACGGGTGGGACCAGTTTGATGTCACCGAAAAGATAGTTCAGCCGACGATCCGCGCCAAAACCTTTCGCGTGCTCAATGAGATCCAGAAAATATCGACCTCGTTCACTCTCTATTTCTGACACAAGGGGGGCATCGGAGGCACCAAAGTGCAATGACAACTTGTTGTAATAGGCAACACGTTCTTCAATGTCGTCCAAATCAGGCCGCGACTTTACGTCCCTTAACAGTTTTCTGTTTGCCGGCTGCACAGAGCATAAGGCGTCATCCAATGGAAAATGCCACGCGCGCAATAGGTGAGACGATCCGCATGGCGCGACCATTCCATTAAGTAATTGACTTTGCAGCGATGCTTCATCCGTTTTCCGTAAAACTGAGTTTTATTTGCCCCAATTACTTACAGCGAAGAAATTGGTCAATCTTAGGCAGATCATGAGATCTACTCGAGCATTGCAAGTAAACATTCTTCCTTGGGCCAACCGCATTGGTTTTTGTCCTGAGCGAGTACTTGCGTACAATGACGGCAAGTTTCCAATCTTCTAGGGTTCATGTTTTTTGTTGCACCGGGTAGCACCGAAGTAGCGCTGGGTATTGGAACTACAAACGCAGCAATCTCCGCGCGCTACAGGTCTAACTATCTGATATTATATAGTTTATTTTGGTTGCGGGAGTAGGATTTGAACCTCTGACCTTCAGGTTATGAGCCTGACGAGCTACCGGGCTGCTC
>NZ_WQCF01000001.1 GCF_013032455.1 Ruegeria atlantica | reverse complement strand
ATTGGCGATCAGGATCTTGGTGAAGTCGGTCATATCAGGTCCCGGTCTTTGTGGTTTGGCCGTGTTCATAGGCAGACAATACGCGCTCGTATATCAGTCGTTCTGGGTAGAACCGGCATGTTAACGCTCGCAAACGCCGCTTGTTGGCGCAATCCTATTAGCAATTCTGCGCTGCAGCATCAATTGTGTTGATTTGTCACTAGCTGATTTAACTGTTCAAGACCCATCTGGCCCATGTTCGCCAACATATCTTGTCGCAGGATGTCGATTACATGGGCTGGGCCGCCCGAACCAAGGGTAGCCAGACCATAAAGAAACCCGCGTCCCAACATGACAAAATCCGCCCCAAGAGCCAGGGCGCGGAGGATGTCGAGCCCGCCTTCGATTCCGCCGTCAAAGATTAGTGGCAAGTCCGTGGCCGTACGAATGGCGGGAAGAACAGAAATACTGGCCGGAGCACCGTCAAACTGTCGCCCACCATGATTCGAGATCCAGAGGGCATCAACACCGGCCTGTTCTAACCGATCTGCATCTTCAGCGCGCATGACGCCTTTGACAATAAACGGTCCATCCCACGCGTCGCGCAGCCATTTGACGTAGTCCATGTCCGGTGAGGTGCGCAGTAGGTACCCAACATGAGCCGTGGGAGACAGGGCGCTGTCACTGTCGATGTATTTGTCTAGTGTTCGCATCCGCGGCATCCCGCCCAGGGCCATGCCAACGGCCCATGACGGGCGCAGTGCGATCTGAGCCAGCAAACGGGGGGTCAATCGGGGAGGGTTCGTAAGGCCAGACCGAACCTGTCTCTCTCGCCGCGAAGCGACCGGAACATCAACTGTTAGGACAAGCGTCGAGAATCCAGCAGTTCTGGCTCGGCGCAGCAGATCAGAGCGAATGTCAGGGTCTTTCGGCGGGTAAAGCTGAAACCACGCATTCTCACCGATATGAGGGGCCAGATCCTCGGGGCTTTGGCTGGCGACGGTCGACAGAGTATAAGGCAACCCGGCTTGAGCTGCTGCGTGTGCCAGCAGTCTTTCTGCATCTGGCCAGATCAGCCCTGACATCCCAATAGGCGCAACTCCAAAGGGCAGGGGGAAATCCTGACCTAGAAATTGTGTGCTGGTATTGCATTCGATTGGGCCGTGCAGGATCGAAGGCAAAAACTCTATGTCATCCAGCGCGGTCCTGTTTCGGCGCACAGTGGCCTCGGCCCCTGTACCACTTTCCAGAAATTCCCAGACGAAATGCGGAACTCTGCGCCGCGCGCGGCGTTTCAGATCGGCTATGCCGGGGAATGAGCTGTGCAGGTCCATAAGAATTGATCCGACCTACGACGCGATTCTGCAAGGTTTTCAGGCCGCTGATGTCCGAGGTGTTTGTTTCGGCTGGCCTTCATTTTTCACGGGCGCAGAAGAAATAGAGGCTGCCCCATTGGCGATCTGCACCTGATTGCGCCCTTTGTCCTTGGCCATATACAAGGCGTCATCTGCAGCGCGCATCAGGTCCTGCGGCATGGTGCCATGCGCAGGGTAATGGGCCACACCGACAGAAATCGTGATGCGCGGCAGGGATTTTTCACCATACCGAACCGAAATGGCCTCAACCGCCTGGCGTAGCTGCTCGGCTCGGGTCATTGTGTCTTCTGGGGTATTGTCGGGCAGGATCAGCATGAATTCCTCCCCGCCGATCCGGCAAGCAGTCTCGTCCCGGTCGCAGCCCTGTTCAAGCGCTGAACCGACGGCGCGCAACACCATGTCTCCGGCATCATGCCCATGGGTGTCGTTGAATTTCTTGAAATGGTCCACGTCGACGGCGATCAAGCTTAGCGGTGCGCCGGTTTGCTGGCTGCGGCTGATGGATTTGCGCAGCGTCTCAGTCATGTGCCGACGGTTAAACAACCCGGTCAGCGGGTCGCGGACCGACTGGTCATGCAACTGATCCCGCATCCGTACATTCGCGATCGCCATACTGATTTGTTCGGCGCAAAGCTGGGCCAGTTTCTTGTTGGAATGAAACACTTCGTAGCTGCCTTCATGGGCCCGCAGATGCAGCAGCCCAACCGTCTCGCCATGCGCCAGTATGGGAAAGCAGAAATAGGGTCGCCCGTCATGCGGCTCGGCATGCTCGCAAACAAAATCAATCTCGGACGCGCCATATTCATATGTCCGCCCCCGCCGCAGACCCCAGCACCCTTCGGGGTGAATATGCGACTTATGAGTGCCGTCATTCCAACTGGCACACCCATCCAGCACATCCCGCGAGTTGGAGTAGACATACACGCTGCCCTCGGCCTCAGGCAGGATATGAGTCATGAAGCGAGACACCATGTCAAACAGCTCATCCAGTGACCGGCTGGATTGCAGCCATTCGTTCAACTCACCCAGCAGCCGCACTTCTCGAGCCAGCCGCAGTTGGTCATCCATCAGTGCCCGTTCCTTGGCTGCACGGCCCTGCAAGTCGCGCACCTGCCGCCGGTTCGCGCGGAAAATCACCAGTGTCACCACCAGCACTGCCAGTAATGCGACACCGCTGAGCAGCGCCAGTGACCAACGCACCCGATTGATAAAAAGGTTCCGGACCTGGGTTATGTCCGAGTAGAACTCGATTGCGCCAACAAAGCGCCCCTCGCGGATGACGGGTGTGTAGATTTCGGCAACGTGCCGGGTTTGCGCCCCCGCGGCCATGTCGCGATCCAGATTATCGACTTCGGTCAGAGGCTTTTCTTCATGCTCATAGTATAGATTCCCTTTTCCGATCACATCCTTGAAGTATGGCTTCATATTGAGTGTGCCGACGTCAGAATCGCGCGTTGACCAGAACACGCGTCCAGATGTGTCAAAAAGCTTGAAGCGATAGATATCCGACGTTGCGGGCAGCAGTTCTAGGAATTCTTCGTCATGATCGCCCATCACACTCGTCAGGAAGGTGGCATCAACGTCTTCCAGGTGCGAGGTCACCTGGCGGTTCAACTGCATTGCGGCATGGCGCATGTCTGATTCCAGCATTCGGTCAACCACAGGGGCGGGGATCGAATATATGCCCCAGCCTGACAAGGCGGCCAGAAGCCCGATTATCAGGACGATAACCGCTATTTTAAGGCGGGACGCGATGCCCGATGCAGTACGTTTCTTCATGATCCGCGCTCCCACAGCTTTGGCCCCAGCATCGAAGGCAAGCTTTGACAGAGGGTTAACGCTGCTCGGCAAGGCGGAGCGATTTGCCTACAATTGACTGCAAGTGGGTGGAAAAATTGAGCGAACAAGGCGTGAACAAACTCTTTCCCTTCCTGCGTATTCAGCGTAGTTTGTGCGGATGAGCAGTTTTGACGAAATGGACGCCTTTGAGGGTGCATCGCTATCGCAGAGGGCTATGGCCGCGCGCCCTACGCCTTATCTGGATGAGCTAAATCCGGCGCAGCGTGAAGCGGTTGAGCGGCTGGACGGTCCGGTACTTATGTTGGCCGGGGCAGGGACTGGTAAGACCAAGGCGCTGACCGCCCGTATTGCGCATCTTCTCAGCACCGGGCGAGCGCGCCCGAATGAGATTCTGTCGGTGACTTTTACCAACAAAGCGGCGCGCGAGATGAAAGAGCGTGTGGGCCGCCTTCTGGGCCAACCGGCCGAGGGGATGCCGTGGCTGGGCACCTTCCACGCGATCTGTGTCAAGCTGCTGCGCCGCCACGCCGAGCTTGTGGGGCTGAAATCCAACTTCACCATTCTCGACACTGACGATCAGAGGCGCGTGATTAAGCAGCTGGCGAGTTTGAATGGGGTCGAAGTAAGAGCTTCTACGGATCGTTGGCTGGCAGCGATCATAGACAAGTATAAAAATCAAGGCTGGAGGCCTGAGCAAGTCCCGCGCGCGCAAGAAAGACTGATCGACCTTGAAACGGGGCGCGAGTATTCGCCCGGCGAGGCTGGATCAAGGCGTAAAGAAGTCATGTCCAGTATCGACTTCTACGAGCAATATCAGCCGCGGCTCAAAGAATTAAACGCCTGCGACTTTGGCGATCTGCTTTTGCATGTCCTGGCGATTTTCCAGGCCCACCAGGATGTGCTGGAGCAATACCAGCGCTGGTTCCGCTACATACTGGTGGACGAGTATCAGGATACCAACGTCGCCCAATACCTCTGGCTGCGGCTACTGGCCGGAGCGCATAAGAACATCTGTTGCGTGGGGGATGACGATCAGTCGATTTATGGCTGGCGAGGAGCCGAAGTGGGCAACATCCTGCGGTTCGAAAAGGACTTTCCCGGCGCGTATGTGGTGCGGCTGGAGCAGAATTACCGCTCGACCCCGCATATTCTAGCGGCGGCGTCGAATGTCATTCGCGGCAATGAAAGCCGTTTGGGCAAAGAGCTGTGGACCGACGCGAAAGAGGGCGAAAAGGTCCGTCTGATCGGCCATTGGGATGGAGAGGAAGAAGCCCGCTGGATCGGTGAGGAAATCGACGCGATGCAAGGTGGGACGCGCGGTGTGCGTCCGATGGGGCTGGATGAAATGGCCATCCTCGTGCGTGCCTCGCACCAGATGCGCGCGTTCGAGGACCGGTTTCTGACCATTGGCTTGCCCTACAAGGTGATCGGCGGCCCTCGGTTCTATGAGCGGATGGAGATTCGCGATGCCATGGCCTACTTCCGGCTGGTGGTCAGCCCCGGTGACGACCTGGCCTTTGAGCGGATCGTAAACACTCCGAAACGCGGTTTGGGTGATAAAGCGCAGCAGACGATCCAGATGACAGCGCGGGAAAACGGCGTGTCGCTGGTCGATGGCGCGCGGATTGCGGTCGATAACGGGTTGATCAAAGGAAAAGGCGGCAAGGCGCTGCGCGAGTTGATCGACGGGCTTGCGCGATGGAACACGATGACGCGCGGGCCGCGAATCGAAGTGGACGACGAGTCGGTGATTGATGATGGCGCGCCCATGCGGTTCGGTGAGCCCGAGGTTTCGCATATCGAACTGGCACAGATCATCCTCGACGAATCCGGCTATACCGCCCATTGGCAGAACGAAAAGACACCCGAGGCGCCGGGGCGGCTGGAAAACCTCAAGGAACTGGTCAACCAACTGGACAATTTCGAGAATCTGCAGGGGTTTTTGGAACATGTCAGCTTGGTCATGGACAATGAGCAGGAGGGCGATGGGGCCAAGGTCTCAATCATGACTCTGCACGCGGCCAAGGGGTTGGAATTTCCTGCCGTGTTCCTGCCGGGGTGGGAGGATGGCTTGTTCCCCTCGCAACGGTCCATGGACGAATCCGGACTGAAGGGCCTCGAGGAAGAGCGGCGGCTGGCTTATGTCGGCATCACCCGCGCGGAAGAGGTTTGTACGATCTCCTTCGCCGCCAACCGACGGGTGTTCGGGCAGTGGCAGAACGCAATGCCGTCACGGTTTATCGACGAATTACCCGAAGACCATGTGGAGGTACTGACGCCTCCGGGGCTATATGGCGGCGGGCAACCGACGGCAGGGATCGAAACTCGCGCGGCCGAGGCGAATGTTTATAATTCGCCAGGCTGGAAACGCATGCAGGCGCGGCAAGGGCAATATGGAACGTCTCAGCCGCGTGAAGCCCGCAATACGGTGATTGACGCGACTGCCATGGCAAGCTTCACGCTGGGTGAGCGGGTGTTCCATCAGAAATTCGGGTACGGCGCGGTGATCGGCATCGAAGGTGATAAGGTTGAAGTCGATTTCGATAAGGCGGGCACCAAAAAGGTGGTCTCGCGTTTTCTGTCCGCGAAGGATGACGTGCCGTTCTGAACGGCTATAGGCCTTCGACCAAGACCATATTCGTTGTGGCCGTCTGATGACGGATTTTGGCAAGCTCGACGTAGTCGGGGTCGTCTTTCCACGCATTGGCGGCTTCGATAGACGGGAATTCCATCAGGACAACGCCGTTTTCCGTCCAATTTCCTTCAATTAACTCTACAGGCTTGGACGATACGGTCAGAAGCCTGCCGCCGTGGCGGTCGAATATCGGCATGAATCCTTCAAGATACTTTTGATACCCATCCGGATCGTGAATTGAAATCTGGGCAATGAAATAAGCGGCCATTGGGAACTCCTGAAATTCACCTCGGAGCTTCATTCTACACGTCTGGGAAAAAAGAAAAACGGCGGTTCCCAGGGAGGAGGAAAGGGAACCGCCGTTCTTTTCAACATCGAGGCAGGGAGGAGGAGAAGCCCCGATGTATCCGAACCCGGGTTCGACCCCGGTATGTGTAAGACGCGGCGACGTCAGGGAGGAGGAAGACGTCGCCGCGCGCTTTCAACACCGGGTAAGGGAGGAGGAATACCCGGTGTGTCTGCGTCCGGCGTTCAAGGCCGGTATAATCTGCGGCGATATCAGGGAGGAGGAGATATCGCCGCTGAAATACAGGTCCTATAGGGAGGAGGTGGACCTGATCTCGGTAAATCGTTGCGCGATTACAGCGCGGTGTTTTCTTCCGCCGCCTGCATAGCTACGCGGCGGATCATCGAGCGGTGCAGACCCAGGTCGGCCAACTCGCGGTTCGACAGCACGGACAGTTCGTTGACTGTCTGGCGGTAGATGCGGTGCCGGATAAACCGGGTCTTTGCAGCTTCGATCAGGAAAGCCAGGCCAGTTACCGGTGCGCCTTTGAGCGCTGTCTGATGTGTTGCTACAGCCATGTCCGTTACTCGATTTCTTTCGTTGCTGCCGGTTTGTTCCGGCGTTTGCTTGAGAATGAAAATAAGGAAATGCTGCAGGTGCACAATACACGTGTTGTCAATGCTGCTATGCAGCAACTGCATGGATATCAACGCTTTGTCGGTATGATGATCGCGTAGTACTTAATTTGAGGGAGTTCGGGCGTTTTTTACGCCTGTTCTGAGACGCTCCGAGCATGTCTAGAGAGCGGGCTGCTCCCTTGTGTAAGGCCCTGTGACCTACTTTCTGTTTAAAGAATTCAAAGGATGTAGGTGCGGATTGCCGATATGGGAATTCATGGGCTTAGTATGAGGTGGGCATATATCTGCAGTCATTATTCATTTTGGAATGGATGATTCGTCATAAAGCTGCGCCACACTTCCGGCTGTTCTAAGTTTTTGTGGCGCTCTAAGAATTTTTTTGGGAAATCATGGGAAGTGAAGGGTGTGGGCAAAATAGACTATATGTAGTGCCTGCCTTTTGAAGTTTTTCTATTTGTGGTATAAATCTACTATTTTCTTTTGTTGTGTATTTGATATCGTTGCGATTCTTGAAAAAGGAATCTGAAATTTCCTGTTGATTTCCATGAATTCCCATGTCATCCCTTATACATCCGATGAGGACGAGGCACATGGGGCGCCAAACGACCCCGAACCAACAAAAACAGGTTTCATACAGGCATCTCGCTTTCATCACTCAAGAGATCCGGCGCGCGGGCGAGCAGACATCCCCCCAGGTGGCGCGCGCAGCTGGACATCCCGCAAGGCGGGTCAATGCGGCGGGTTGATCGGTGGCAGCAGATCAACCCGCCGTTTTTCATCCGGGGGCGTGAAATTTAGGTGGGGCGCAAGCGAAAGGGACAGTCGTCTTGGCGCGTAGGTTTAGAGGTGAAAGCCACCACAAGGTGGATGCAAAGGGCAGGGTGTCGATCCCGGCCTCGTTTCGCCGTGTGCTTGAAGCCTCGGACCCCAACTGGCAGCCTGGTGATAGCCCCGAACTGGTGATTGTCTACGGTGATCACCGCCGCAAGTTCCTTGAATGTTACACGATGCAGGCGATCGACGAGGTCGACAGCAAAATTGACGCGCTGCCGCGCGGCTCGATGCAGCGGAAGATGTTGCAGCGCATGTTCCATGGTCAGTCCTTTCCGACCACCGTGGATGAAACCGGTCGCCTGGTGCTGCCCGCCAAATTGCGAAACAAGATCGAGCTTGAGGGCGAGGCGTTCTTTATCGCCGCGGGTGATACGTTCCAGATCTGGAAGCCAGAGACTTACGAGTCCGAGGAACTGGCCGCATCTGAGGAATGGCTGGATGAACAGCCCGAGGATTTCGACCCTCTGGAGTTCTTAGACGGCGTCAGGGACGCGTAACGGCATGGCCGGCGCTGAGACCCCTTCCGACAAACCTCATATCCCTGTTCTGCTGCGCCCGTTACTGGCCGCTGTGGCGCCGGTGTCGGGTGTCTGGCTGGATGGCACCTTTGGTGCAGGCGGATATTCCCGTGGCCTGCTAGAGGCCGGGGCCGACAAGGTAATTGGCGTGGACCGCGATCCGCTGGCCTTTGAGATGGCAGCTGATTGGGCGGGTGAATATGGCGATCGGCTGGTAATGCAGCCCGGTGTGTTCTCGCGCATGGATGAATATGCGCAGGATCTGGATGGCGTCGTGCTGGATCTCGGTGTGTCGTCGATGCAACTGGATCAGGCCGAGCGCGGGTTTTCCTTCATGAAGGATGGCCCGCTTGACATGCGGATGAGCCAGCAAGGTGAAAGCGCAGCCGATCTGGTCAATACAGCGACAGAGGCGCAGTTGGCGGATATTCTGTTTCATTACGGCGAGGAGCGTGCCAGTCGCCGGATCGCCAAGGCGATTATAAAAGCGCGGGCTGATGAGCCGATCACGACGACTCTGCGTTTGGTCGAGATCATCGAATCCTGTTTGCCGCGCCCGAAACCGGGTCAATCGCATCCCGCGACGCGCAGCTTTCAGGGGCTGCGGATTGCTGTAAATGCGGAATATGAAGAGCTGTTTCAGGGCCTTATGGCTGCTGAGCGGGCGTTGAAACCGGGCGGGCAACTGGCTGTCGTGACCTTCCACTCCATCGAGGATCGGATGGTCAAACGGTTCTTTCAATCTCGTGCAGGGAAAACCGGGCGTGCCAATCGCTATGCACCTGAAATGGAACAGGAACAGCCGCAATTCACGCTCAAGACTCGCAAGGCGGTGGGTCCGGATGAACAGGAATTGCAGGAAAACCCGCGTGCGCGCTCGGCCAAACTGCGCGTGGGGGTACGGACCGAGGCTCCTGCGGGGGAAATTGATGCCCGTGCTATCGGGATGCCGCAACTTGGGGGAAGGGCAAAATGAAGAGTATTTTGTATGTGTTGACTGCTCTGTCCGTATTTGGGTTGGCACTTTGGGCGTATCAGGAAAATTACCGCACCCAGCAGGTGGTGAAGGAAACGCAGAGCTTGCAGCGCGAGATCGGCATGGCACAGGTGCGGCTGGCCGTTCTGAATGCGGAATGGGCGTACCTGAACCGTCCGGACCGGCTGCGTGAGCTGGCCGATTTAAACTTTGAACGTCTGGGTCTGTTGCCGCTGCGCGCGGAACAGTTCGGGCGCGCCGACCAGATTTCTTATGCTGAGGACCCGGACCTGCCCATCGTTGATCCAATCGAGTTGCAGGCTATCACCAACATTCAAGCCTTTGGTGAGGTGCAGATCCCATGACCCGTACGCCTCTGCGTCCACTGGCGCGTATTCTCGATGCCCGTGCTCGGGGCGAGAATCCTAAGACTATTGAACGGGAAAATATCCGCCAGCGTCACGAAGACATGAAGGATCGCGCCCGCGCCCGCGCCGAAGGGCGTCTTTTGGTGTTGGGCCTGTTCTTTTTTTGCGCGTTTTCTGTCGTGGGTGTACGAATGGGCATGCTGGCCACGTCCGAAGCTCAAGAGCCTCTGGCCAGCGCGCCGGGTGCAGCGATTGCCATGCAAAGGGCCAATATCGTCGACCGGGAAGGCCGTATTCTGGCGACCAACCTGGACACATATTCGGTCTATGCCCAACCGCCCATGATGATAGATCCGATTGCCGTCGCAGATCAGCTGGTGGCAATCTTCCCGGATCTGGATAAAGAACGACTGGTTAAGGATTTCACTGGCAACCGCAAGTTCCTGTGGATTAAGAAACGTATCTCACCCGAGCAGAAGCAGGCGGTGCATGACATCGGCGATCCCGGCATTCTGTTCGGTCCGCGGGAAATGCGACTGTACCCGAATGGCCGTCTGGCTGCGCATATTTTGGGCGGGTCCGGCTTTGGGCGCGAAGGGGTTAGTGCTGCCGAAGTGATCGGCGTTGCGGGAGTTGAGAAGCAATTCGACGACTATCTGCGTGATCCGGCAAATGGCAATAAGCCATTGCAGTTGTCGCTTGATCTGACTGTTCAGGCGGCGGTCGAGCAGGTGCTTTATGGTGGCATGAAGATCATGAACGCCAAAGGTGCATCGGCTGTTCTGATGAATGCGCATACAGGAGAAGTCGTCTCGGCCGCGTCGCTGCCGTCGTTTGACCCGAATGACCGACCGCGCCCGCCGACTTCGGGGTTTGACCCGTCGGACAGCCCTCTGTTTAACCGCTATGTGCAGGGTGTGTATGAACTGGGGTCGGTGTTCAAGATTTTCACAGCCGCACAGGCCGTGCAGCTGGGACTAGTGAATTCGGAAACGATAATCGACACCTCTGGACCGATGCGGATTGGGCGCTTTCCGATTGGCGAGTTCAATGGCAAGAATTATGGTAAGATCAGTGTGGCGGATGTCATCGTTCACAGCTCGAACCGAGGTACCGGGCGGCTTGCGCTGCAGATCGGTGCCCAACGGCAGCAGAACTTTCTGAAGGCCCTGGGTATGTTCGAGCCTACACCGTTTGAAATTGTTGAGGCCGCAGGCGGCGAGCCGCTGAAGCCTAAAAAATGGGGTGAACTCAGCACAGTAACCATTTCCTATGGCCACGGGCTTTCGACCAGTCCGATGCACCTGGCGGCTGGCTATGCTGCGATTGCCAATGGTGGGAACTATGTCAGCCCGACCATCCTGCGTAAAAACGGTCCGCAATACGGACCGCGGGTTATGTCTGAAAGCGCGGCGACGCAGGCACAAAAGATGCTTCGGAAGGTGGTGACGGACGGTACCGCCAGCTTCGGCGACGTGGCAGGATATGACGTGGCCGGTAAAACAGGTACGGCGGATAAGCCCAAACCGCGCGGCGGTTACTATGATGACAAGGTCATTGCCACCTTTGCGACGATCTTCCCAGCTTACGATCCGAAATATGTGCTGATTGTCACGCTGGATGAGCCTTCCATTGTCGCCTATGGCGAAAAACGCCGGACGGCGGGTTGGACCGCCGTTCCGGTTGCGGCAGAGTTGATTGCCCGGATCGCACCATTGCTAGGGCTGCGCCCACGGCTTGAGCCTGAGGTCGGCGCTGCTATAACGCTGACCTCGAATTAGGCTGTCCGGAAAGAGGTGGGGCATGGGCGCAAGGACGAAAACACTTAGCCAACTGGCCCTGACCGCTCGGGGTGGTGCGAATCCTGACATTACCGGGTTGACCGTTGATAGTCGCGAAGTCAAAGAAGGTTACCTGTTCGCAGCGCTTCCCGGCACCCGCGTACATGGTGGAGAGTTCATTCAATACGCCCTGCGAATGGGTGCGGTTGCAATTCTGACTGATGCCGAAGGTTCTGAAATCGCCGTTGATGAATTGGCGTCGTCAGACGCTGCCTTGATCGTGGTCGAAGACCCCCGGCAGGCGCTGGCCGGATGTGCCGCGTTGTGGTTTGGAGCGCAGCCGCAGAACATCGTGGCCGTCACGGGGACCAATGGAAAAACCTCGGTTGCCACATTCGTGCGACAGATCTGGATGGAGCTTGGCCACGCTGCGGTGAATCTTGGGACAACGGGGGTCGAGGGGGCCTGGACGGCACCATTGGCGCATACCACGCCCGAACCGATCACACTGCACCGCTGTCTGGCTGAGGCCGCGGAAAACGGCGTGACCCATGCCGCGATGGAGGCGTCCTCGCACGGTCTGGAACAGCGTCGTTTGGACGGGGTGCATCTGACAGCCGCAGGGTTTTCTAACTTCACGCAGGACCATCTGGACTATCACGAAACTTTCGAGGCTTATTTTGCCGCCAAGGCCGGCTTGTTCGACCGCGTCCTGCCTCAGGACGGCACTGTAGTGATCAACATGAGCGATCCCAAAGGCGCTGAGGTTCGCAAAATTGCCAAGGCGCGCGGGCAATCGGTTCTGACTGTTGGGTTGGGTGATGCTGATCTGTGCCTGATGAACCAACGCTTTGACGCAACCGGACAGGACCTGCGCTTTTCATGGCAGGGTAAGGTGTTCCAGACCCGCCTGAACCTGATCGGCGGGTTTCAGGCCGAAAACATCCTGCTCGCCTGCGGTCTGGTCATTGCCGCGGGGGAAGAGCCCGAACGCGTGTTCGAAACCCTGCCGCATCTGACGACGGTTCGGGGCCGTATGCAACTGGCGGCCACGCGGGAAAACGGCGCGACTGTGTTTGTCGATTATGCCCACACTCCAGATGCGGTTGCCACGGCGCTCAAGGCGATGCGACCGCATGTCATGGGGCGCCTGATTGCTATTGTTGGGGCTGGCGGAGATCGCGATGCCACCAAGCGCCCGCTGATGGGTAAGGCTGCTGCTGATCATGCGGATCTTGTCTTTGTCACGGATGATAACCCCCGCAGCGAGGATCCGGCTACAATCCGCGCCGCCGTCCTGCTTGGCGCACCGGAGGCCACCGAGGTCGGTGATCGGGCCGAAGCCATCCTGCGCGGAATTGATGCTTTGCAGCCGGGTGATGCTTTGTTGATTGCGGGCAAAGGGCATGAGACTGGCCAGATCGTTGGTGATCAGGTCCTGCCGTTTGATGACGTGGAGCAAGCCTCTATTAGCGTAGCCGCTTTGGATGGGAGGGTTGCATGACACTTTGGACTGCGACAGAGGCCGCCGAGGCAACGGGCGGGCGCGCCACGACCGATTGGTCAGTGAATGGCGTGTCGATCGACACCAGAACTCTTCAGCCCGGCGACTTGTTCGTTGCGTTGAAGGCAGCACGAGACGGTCATGACTTTGTAGCGCAAGCCTTGGAAAAAGGCGCAGGTGCTGCGCTGGTGTCCCGCATTCCAGAGGGTGTGCCTGAAGATGCCCCTCTGTTGATTGTCGATGACGTTCAAACCGGACTCGAGGCCTTGGGTAAGGCAGGCCGGGCAAGAACCGGCGCACGCGTGATCGGCGTCACAGGCAGCGTCGGGAAGACGTCAACCAAGGAAATGTTGGCGACCATATTGGAAGCGCAAGGTAAAACCCATGCCAGTGTCGCCAGCTACAACAATCACTGGGGCGTACCGCTGACATTGGCGCGGATGCCGCGCGACACTGAATTTGCCGTGATTGAGATCGGGATGAACCACCCCGGAGAGATTGCTCCGTTGGCGCGGCAGGCCCGCCCGCATGTGGCGCTGGTGACGACCGTAGCTGCGGTACACCTAGAGGCATTCGAGTCGGTTGCAGGGATTGCTCATGAAAAAGCTGCAATTTTTGAAGGGCTTGAGCCCGGTGGAGCTGCAATCGCAAACGCCGATATCGAGCATACGGATATCCTGCGCCAGACCGCGATAGAGCATGGCGCCGGTATCGTCGATTTTGGCCGAAAGGCTGTCGACTATATCTTGACCAACGTGACGCAAGGGGATGTTTCGGTTCAGGCCGAAGCCATGGTGGGTGATGTTTCGGTCACCTATGACGTGCAGTCGGCGGGCACACATTTCGCCATGAACGCGCTGGGTGCTTTGGCGGCCTGTGTGGAAATGGGCGTTGATCTTGATGCAGCCATCAGCGGCTTGCGCCAGTGGTCCCCCGTCAAGGGGCGCGGCGTGCGTGAGGTTTTATCTCTGGCGACTGGTGGGCAGATCGAGTTGCTGGACGACAGCTACAATGCCAACCCAACCTCGATGGAGGCCGCGCTGGATGTTCTAGCTGCAACGCATGGTGCACGCCGGATCGCTTTTCTGGGCGACATGAAAGAGTTGGGTGCACAGGAAATTGCCATGCACGCAGGAATGGCGGATGTCACTGCGATGGCGAACGTGGATCGGGTGCATTGCATAGGTCCGCTCATGAAGGCGCTGCATGAGGCATTGCCTGCCGCCAAGCGCGGGCTGTGGTTTAAAACCAGTGCCGAAATGGCCGAACACCTGCCGGAGTTGATCAGTGCCGGGGATACGGTGTTGGCCAAGGGTTCCTTGAGCATGGCGCTGGCGCAGATTGTTGACGGTTTGCGGGAAATGGGGCAAGTGAGCGCGCTTGACTCATGATCGCGGCACGAGAAAGGTTTTAATATGCTCTATTGGTTGACCGCCCTGTCGGATGGGGGGGATTTCTTTAACCTCTTCCGCTACATCACTTTCCGTGCGGGCGGAGCCTTTCTGACGGCGCTGATCTTTGGGTTTATCTTTGGAAAGCCGCTGATCAATGTGCTGCGCCGCAAGCAGGGCAAGGGTCAGCCGATCCGCGAGGACGGCCCCGAGGGGCATTTTTCGAAAGCGGGCACACCGACCATGGGTGGGCTGCTTATCGTCGGTGCGCTGGTGACATCAACGTTGGCCTGGGCGCGGTGGGACAATCCATATGTCTGGATGGTACTGTTTGTGACTCTGGCCTATGCGGCAATAGGTTTTGCCGATGATTATGCTAAGGTGTCGAAGCAAAACACCAAAGGCCTGTCGGGTAAGATGCGACTGGCATTGGGCGTGATCATCGCGGTTCTGGCCTCGGCCTGGGCGACTCTGCATCATCCCGAGGCGTTGCAGAACCAACTGGCTGTGCCGGTCTTCAAGGATACGCTGGTTAATCTGGGGATTTTCTACATTCCTTTCTCGATTGTCGTAATCGTAGGGGCAGCCAATGCGGTAAACCTGACGGACGGGCTGGATGGGTTGGCTATCATGCCCGCAATGATCGCGGCGACTACTCTTGGTATCATCGCCTATGCGGTCGGGCGGGTCGACTTTACCGAGTATCTGGACGTGCACTACGTACCAGGCACCGGAGAAATTCTGATCTTCACCGCAGCATTGTTCGGAGGTGGGTTGGGCTTTCTTTGGTACAACGCGCCACCTGCCGCTGTCTTTATGGGCGACACCGGATCCTTGGCTTTGGGTGGTGCTTTGGGGGCGATTGCGGTTGCAACCAAGCACGAGCTGGTGCTGGCTGTTGTCGGTGGCTTGTTTGTGGTCGAGGCGCTGAGCGTGATCATTCAGGTCCTCTACTTCAAGCGCACCGGTCGCCGCGTGTTCCTGATGGCACCGATCCATCATCACTATGAGAAAAAGGGCTGGGCCGAGCCGACGATTGTGATCCGGTTCTGGATCATTTCGCTGATCCTGGCGATGATTGGTCTGGCGACTTTGAAAGTTCGGTAACGCTCCCGCCAGGTTCGGCGGGCCTGGGGCCCGCCTGTCACCTTTTGGGCCGGGCTCGCGCTGCCGCGCGAGCCTTTTGTCGCCCTTGCCTTTGGGGATTTCTTCTGCGCAGTGTGACGGCCAATTGGACGTCAGAAGAAGGTGGTCGGCATGATCCCCGTCAAAGGGTTTTCAGGGCAGAAAGTTGCAGTTCTGGGGCTTGGCCGGTCAGGTCTGGCGACCGCGCGCGCGTTGCGGGCGGGCAAGGCCGAGCCGGTGTGCTGGGATGACAATCCTGCCGCACGGGAAAAGGCCGAGGCCGAAGGTTTTACCTGTGTTGATCTGCGCCGCCATGGAGCGTTTGACGAGATCGCCTCGCTGATCGTTTCTCCGGGTATTCCGCATCTCTATCCCGAACCGAACCCTGTCGTGGCAGCGGCGCTGGATGCTGGTGTGTCGGTGGACAACGATATTGGCCTGTTCTTCCGATCTTTTGCTGGGCCAGAATGGAACAACTACGACATCCCTCCGCGTGTGATTGCGGTGACCGGTTCAAACGGTAAGTCGACCACGGCTGCCTTGATCCACCACATTCTGACCGAGGCCGGGCGAGAGGCGCAGTTGGCGGGCAATATAGGCCGGGGTGTTCTGGATATTGATCCGGGTGGGGACGGATCGGTAGTGGTGCTGGAACTCAGCAGCTACCAGACCGAATTGGCGCGTGCGCTGACGCCGGATGTGGCAGTGTTCACCAACCTGTCGCCCGACCATCTGGATCGGCATGGTGGGATGGGCGGCTATTTTGCTGCCAAGCGCCGATTGTTTGCCGAGGGTGGTCCGGATCGCGCGGTGATCGGTGTGGATGAAGACGAAGGCGCGTTTCTGGCCGGGCAACTGTCCGAAGGACCTGCGGATGATCGGGTGATCCGTATTTCGGTTGCACGGAAGCTAACTGGTCCGGGCTGGCAGGTCTTTGCGCGCAAAGGGTATCTGGCTGAATACCGCAAAGGGCGTCAGACCGGTTCCATTGACCTGCGTGAGATCAAGGGGCTCCCCGGCGCGCACAATCATCAAAATGCCTGCGCCGCGTATGCGGCCTGCCGCGCGCTGGGGCTTGCGCCTCGGGTGATCGAGGGCGCGCTGCACAGCTATCCGGGGCTGCCGCATCGCAGCCAGATCATTGCCGAGGCGGGCGGTGTGACCTATGTAAACGACTCCAAAGCCACCAATGTGGACAGTGCGCTGAAAGCGCTCAGTGCGTTCAAAAAAATCCGCTGGATTTGCGGGGGGCTAGAGAAAGAAGGGGGGCTGGGTGCGCTGAACAGTGCCGGCGACCAAGTAGTCAGGGCATATGTGATTGGACGTGAGGCGGCTGGTTTTGCCATGCAGCTGACCGTCGATGCGCAGGTGTGCACCACTATGGCAGATGCTGTTTCGCAAGCCATGGCAGATGCCCAGCCGGGAGAGACCGTTCTGCTAGCCCCGGCGGCGGCCAGTTTCGACCAGTATGACAATTTCGAACAGCGCGGAGAGGACTTCGCCGAACAGGTTCGTCAGAGGCTAGAAGACTAGTGATTTGCAATAGATCGCCGGTTGAGCCAAGTTGAGAAGCTATCAACTTGACGCGCCATACTTATTGGTTTTGCTTGCCTGCAAATTCAACACGAGGTCATGAATATGTCATACCGTAAATTATCTTTGATCCTGCCTGCCATTCTGGTGGTTGGTGCCTGCACGAATGTTGGCGCGAATTACCAGCCGATTGTCGATGGACCGGTTGGCCCGAATTACAACGCAGATTTGGCGCAATGCCAGGCTCTCGCGCGGTCGCAGCCGGTGGTCAACAGCAACACTGCAGGTGCTGCGGCGATTGGTGCCGCTGGTGCGGCGGGCGCGAAAGCTATCATTGACGACAGCGCCAGCGACTTGGGTCGTGCGGCCGTAGCAGGTGCGCTAGTCGGGGCTGGTGCAAGCGCGGTCAATAACACTCAGAATCAGGAAGTCATCGTGCGCAACTGCATGCGCGGTCGTGGTTACAACGTCGTAGGCTAACAGCCCGCGATTGCAATTCCTGCGGCGTGGCCCGAGGACCAAGCCCACTGGAAATTGTAGCCGCCCAGCCAGCCGGTGACATCCACCGCTTCACCAATTGCATAGAGGCCGGGGACTTCCCTGGCCTCCATCGTTTTTGAAGACAGGCCATCAGTGTCGATCCCTCCCAGCGTGACTTCGGCGGTGCGATAACCTTCGGTGCCCGAAGGGGTTAGCCGCCAGTTCGAGAGTGCGTCGATCAACTCAGCCAGCGCAGCATCGGACTGGTCGGCCAGATTGCCCCGCATGGGGATCAATTGCGAGAGGTAATCCACAAGTCGCCCCGGCAGATGACGGGCAAGTTCAGTGGTCAGGGCTTTACGGCCTCCGGAATGGCGCTGATCGCGCAGCAGGTCGAACAGGGGCAGATCGGGGATCAGGTTGACTCGGATTGCCTCACCCTCGCGCCAGTATGACGATAGTTGCAGCACGGAAGGCCCGCTGAGGCCCCGATGGGTGAACAGCAGTGCCTCGTCAAAGCTGGTGCGTTCGTTCGATAGGCGAGCGGGCAGGGACACGCCCGAGAGGTCCTTGAATTTCCCGTCCGAGAAGGTGAACGGCACCAGGGCCGCGCGTGTCTCGGTCATCCGCAAGCCGAACTGTTTTGCGATGTCATAGGCCAGCCCGGTTGCGCCCATCTTGGGGATCGATTTGCCGCCGGTGGCCAGCACCAGATTGGTGCAAGTAAGGCTGTGGCGCTGGCCTTCGCGGTCAACCTCCAGCGCGAACCCGACCTCGGTCTTGCGCAGGTCCTTCACCTCGGTTCGCACCCACAACTCGGCCCCGGCGCGCTCCATCTCAGCCAGCAGCATCTGGATGATCTGTTTCGAGGATCCGTCGCAGAAGAGCTGCCCTAACGTCTTCTCATGCCACGCGATGCCGTGACGTCCGACCAGATCGACAAAATCCCACTGCGTAAAACGCGCCAGAGCGGATTTGCAGAAATGCGGGTTCTGCGACAGAAAGTTACCCGGACCCGCAAACATATTGGTGAAATTGCAGCGCCCACCGCCCGAGATGCGGATTTTCTCACCCGGAGCCTTGGCGTGGTCGATCACCAGCACACGCCCGCCGCAATGCGCGGCGCACATCATACCGGCAGCACCGGCACCAAGGATGATCGTGTCATAAGTCATGGGCGGGGGATGGCGTGGATTGCCGAATATGGCAAGAGCAACCGAAACTCAGCGCAAAAAAGCAGGTAGGCATGTGGTAAAGTTCTGCCATCGAAGATCTCAAGTTTTTTCATTGCAAAGGGGCGCCAAAATGATCATGCGGATTTTCCAAGTCACGGTTCGGCGCGGCAAAGAAGCCGAGTTCTCAAAGTTTTTCCATGAAACCGCGATACCTTTGATGCGAAACACCGATGGTATTGTTCAGGTGCTGCCGGGTGCGCCGCGTTCTGACACACCGCGCGAGTTCAGTTTCGTAATGGTTTGGAGCAGCCTGGACGCGCTAAAGGCGTTTGTTGGCGAGGACTACAAAAGCCCGCATATTGATCCGGCTGAAGCGGAATTAGTCGAGTTCAGAGAAATCAAGCACTACGATCTTGTTGGTTAGCAACCGGACAGCCCGAACTAGAGAAGCCAATGTTCAGATTGTAATCTTTGGGAGGGGGCCGAATTCCGCAAACGCTCTGTCATTGTGCTAGCCCAAACGTCAAAATCCCTGTAGACTCTCAATCAGATCCCGAAAACGGGACGTGAACGAGGCAGTAAGTGGCGGTATCTCATGACTGAGATGGTGTATGGCGCGGTCCAGGACCAGCGCGGCGAACCGATTCTACCAAAGTGGTGGCGGACAATTGATCGCTGGACGATGTCCTGCGTGCTGATCCTGTTTGTCATCGGGTTGTTGCTGGGGCTGGCCTCATCTCCGCCGCTGGCCGGGCGAAATGGGTTTGATCCGTTCCATTATGTCGAGCGGCAGTCGATTTTCGGCGGATTGGCGCTTATTGCGATGCTGCTGACCTCGATGATGTCACCGACGCTGGTGCGGCGTCTGGCGGTGCTGGGTTTTCTGGGCGCGTTCGTGGCGCTGGCCTTTCTACCGGTTTTTGGCACTGATTTCGGCAAGGGCGCAGTGCGCTGGTACTCGCTGGGCTTTGCATCGCTGCAGCCATCAGAGTTCCTGAAGCCCGGCTTTGTCGTCGTGGCCGCATGGCTGCTGGCCGCGTCGCAGGAGATCAACGGCCCGCCGGGGCGGCTATGGTCGTTTGCGTTGTGTATGGCCATTGTCGGGATGTTGGTGCTGCAGCCTGATTTCGGTCAAGCCTGTCTGATCCTGTTCGGTTGGGGCGTGATGTATTTCGTGGCCGGCGCGCCGATGCTGCTGCTGGTGGGCATGGCCGGAGCGGTGGTTCTGGGCGGTATGCTGGCTTATTCGAATTCGGAACATTTTGCCCGCCGTATTGATGGCTTTCTGAACCAAGAGGTCGATCCGACCACTCAGATCGGTTATGCTACCAACGCAATCCGGGAGGGTGGGTTGTTTGGTGTTGGCGTCGGCGAGGGACAGGTGAAATGGTCTCTGCCCGATGCGCATACGGACTTTATCATTGCTGTCGCTGCCGAAGAATATGGCCTGATCCTGGTGCTGATCATCATCGCGCTGTATTCGATCATCGTAGTGCGCTCGCTTCTACGCCTGATGCGTGAACGGGATATGTTTATCCGTCTGGCGGGTACAGGGCTGGCCTGCATGTTCGGCGTTCAAGCAATGATCAACATGGGTGTCGCGGTACGCCTGCTGCCCGCCAAGGGTATGACGCTGCCTTTTGTCAGCTATGGTGGTTCGTCCCTGATTGCGGGCGGCATTGCGGTCGGTATGTTGCTGGCCTTCACCCGGACTCGTCCACAGGGCGAGTTTGGAGATATTCTGCGCGGACGAGGGTGATGAGCAAACCTTATTTACTGATTGCAGCAGGCGGCACCGGGGGCCACATGTTCCCGGCACAAGCGCTGGCCGAGGCGATGCTCCACAAAGGCTGGCGCGTGCGTCTGTCTACCGATCCGCGCGGTGCCCGGTATACCAGCGGGTTTCCGCATTCGACTGAGATTGTCGAGGCGTCATCGGCCACATTCGCGCGCGGAGGGCTGGCTGCCAAGGCCCTGGTCGGACCCAAGATTGCGGGTGGAGTGACCAGCATGTCATTGCAGATGATGCGCGACCGGCCTGACGTGGTGGTGGGTTTTGGTGGCTATCCTTCAATCCCGGCGCTAGGCGCGGCGACTATGCTGAAAATCCCGCGCATGATCCATGAACAGAACGGTATTCTGGGCCGGGTCAATCAACTGTTCGCAACCCGTGTGTCTCAGGTGGCTTGCGGTATCTGGCCGACCGATCTGCCCGATGGGGCCAGGGGCATCCATACCGGAAACCCTGTTCGCGCTGCAGTGCTCGAGCGCGCCGCGGCGGGTTATATTCCGCCCGGCGACTATCCGATGTCGATCCTGGTGATGGGCGGATCTCAGGGCGCGCGCATTCTGAGTGATGTAGTGCCGGGTGCGATTGCAGCATTGCCCGATGAATTGCGCAGCCATATCCGTGTCGCCCATCAGGCGCGTGACGAAGATGGTGAGCGGGTCGCAGCTTATTATGCCGATCACGGTATCCGGGCCGAGGTCAAACCTTTCTTTCAGGATGTTCCGCGCCGCATGTCGGATGCGCAGTTGGTGATCAGCCGTTCGGGCGCATCCAGTGTTGCCGATATCTCGGTGATCGGGCGGCCTTCGATCCTGATCCCCTTTGCAGCCGCTGCCGGAGATCACCAGACCGCCAATGCCCGTGGGCTGGTTCAGGCGGGCGGTGCGATTATGATCCCTGAAAACGCCCTTGACGTTTCGTCCCTGACCGAGCAAATCACCGCAGTTCTGACAAACCCCGAAGCCGCGCAAAAGATGGCCCATGCGGCCCTCTCGGCCGGTGCCCCCGACGCAACAGATCGTCTGGTGCACCTTGTCGAAGAATTGGCGCAGAAGGAGACCGCATGAATCCTGCAACCAAACTGCCGCAAGACGTAGGGCCGATTCACTTTGTGGGGATCGGCGGGATCGGTATGTCAGGCATTGCGGAGGTGCTGTTGAACCTGGGTTACCGGGTGCAGGGATCGGACCTGAAAGCATCTAAGATCACCGACCGGCTGGCCAGTTTGGGTGGCGAAATTTTTGTCGGCCAACGGGCCGAGAACCTGGATAACGCCGCCGTTGTAGTGGTTTCGACCGCAATTAAACCCGGCAACCCGGAACTGGACGGCGCCCGCAGGCGCGGCCTTCCGGTGGTGCGCCGCGCCGACATGCTGGCCGAACTGATGCGCTTGAAATCCAACATTGCCATCGCCGGAACTCACGGCAAGACCACCACGACTACGATGATGGCCGAGTTGATGGTGGCGGGTGATTTCGATCCGACCGTGATCAACGGCGGTATCATCCACGCTTATGGATCGAACGCGCGGATGGGGCAGGGCGAATGGATGGTGGTCGAGGCCGATGAATCGGACGGTTCGTTCAACCGCCTGCCCGCAACCATCGCCATCGTCACCAATATCGACCCCGAGCATATGGAGCATTGGGGTGATTTCGACACTCTGCGCGACGGGTTTTATGAATTCGTCACGAACCTGCCGTTCTATGGCCTTGCCGTTTGCTGCACCGACCATGCCGAAGTTCAGACGTTGGTCGGTCGCATCACCGACCGGCGTGTGCGCACCTATGGCTTCAACGCGCAGGCGGATGTGCGGGCGGTGAACCTGACCTATAAAGGCGGTGTCGCGCATTTCGACATTCACCTGCAATACGAAGACACGGTGATCGAGGGCTGCACGCTGCCGATGCCGGGGGATCATAACGTCTCGAACGCGTTGTCTGCCGCTACTGTGGCACGTCATCTGGGCATGAAAGCCAGCGAAATTCGCGACGCTCTGGCCAATTTCGGGGGCGTCAACCGGCGTTTCACCAAGGTGGGTGAGATCGATGGTGTCACAATAATTGACGATTATGGCCACCATCCAGTTGAAATTAACGCTGTTCTCAAAGCTGCGCGTCAGGCAACGGAAGGCCGTGTTATTGCCGTGCATCAGCCGCACCGTTACTCACGCCTGTCAAACCTGTTTGATGATTTCTGCACCTGCTTCAACGATGCCGACGTCGTGGCAATTGCTGACATCTTCGCGGCCGGAGAGACACCGATCGAAGGGGCGAGCCGCGATGACCTCGTGCAAGGTTTGATCCGCCACGGCCACCGCCACGCCCGCGCTCTGCTGGATGAAAACGATCTCGAACGGTTGGTGCGTGAACAGGCACGCCCAGGAGATATGGTCGTTTGCCTCGGAGCGGGTACGATCAGCGCCTGGGCCAACGGATTGCCGGCTCGGTTGCAGCAGAAACAGGCTGTTTGACGTGATGGACATTTCTGCGATGCAACTCTAAAGAGTAGCGTCGCAACCGCAAAGATGACGTCCTCGGAGGGGCAATTGGCATATTCTGTGGTGTTCGCAGCCTTGTGGGTCGTGGCCTCGACCATTGTGGCTATGTTGCCAATGCGCCTGCAGTTCCCGCCTGGGATTGTTCTGTTCGCTTCCGCGCCTGTGCTGATCATCTGGTTGGGTTTCGATTACGGTTGGTTCTTCTCAGTGCTGGCCTTGGCGGGCTTTGTATCCATGTTCCGTAACCCCATCCGCTACTACTGGCGCCGTTGGACCGGCCGGGAGGTCGAGCAATGAACTTTTCCATCGCTCTGGCTGCACTTTGGGGGGTTGCTGCGAACGTTTTGGCCATGATCCCCAGTAAAGATAACCACTGGACCCGCGCCTATATTCTGATCGCAGTGGGTATCCCGATTATTGGTTATGTAACGCTTCAAAACGGGCCTTGGGTTGGTTTGCTTGTGATGGCGATGGGCATGTCGGTGCTCCGATGGCCCGTGATTTACTTCACCCGTTGGACAAAGGCGAAAATGCAGGGCATGAAGGCGGCAAAGAAGTAACGGCCATTTTCAGGAGGCCCCCATGGTCGACATCGCCACATTCGCTTATTTACCGCTGGTATCCTTGATCCTTGGCGCTCTTTCCGGTTTTGTTGCCGGTCGCTGGATCGGCACGAAGGGGCTGCTTTGGCTGATCGGCCTGACCTCTGCCGGTGCGCTGGTGCTGATCGTAATGCTGACAGGGGTTGGTACCGGAGAAGAGGAGCAAGCCTTTGGTCCCTTCGTATGGTTGACCGGAGCGGTCCTGCCTTTCCTTTTCGCAGTCATCATGGGCGGTGTCGGTGGGCGCAGTCTGGCTGGAAGGGCAGCACATGATTGATCTGCCGGTCGTCCGGGGGCGCCTAATTCAGGCTCGCGCGTTGAACGATCTCACCTGGCTCCGCGTTGGCGGTCCGGCGGATTATCTGTTTCAGCCCGCTGATACTGAAGATTTGCAGAGTTTTCTGCGTGATTTACCCGCGGAAGTGCCGGTGTTCCCGATGGGCGTCGGTTCGAACCTGATCGTGCGGGATGGTGGCCTGCGCGCTGTCGTGATCCGTTTGGGACGTGGTTTCAATGGCATTTCTGTCGAAGGCAACACTGTGATTGCCGGTGCGGCCGCATTGGATGCGCATGTTGCGCGCAAGGCGGCGGATGCGGGCGTGGATCTGACCTTTTTGCGTACCATCCCCGGCTCTGTCGGTGGGGCGGTTCGGATGAATGCGGGCTGCTATGGCAGCTATACTGCGGATGTTCTGCGCAAGGCTACCATCGTCACGCGACAAGGAAAGATCGAGGATCTAACCCCCGAGGATCTGAATTTCCGTTATCGCCAGACGGACATGCCCGAGGGCGCGGTGCTAATTTCGGCCACGTTTGAAGGGCGGATGGGTGATTCCGAAGAATTGCATGCCCGAATGACCGCACAGTTGCAGAAACGAGACGAAACCCAACCCACCAAGGACCGTAGCGCCGGGTCCACGTTCCGCAATCCGGCAGGGTTTTCCTCGACTGGCCGTGAGGATGATGTGCATGACCTCAAGGCGTGGAAGGTTATCGACAACGCGGGGATGCGCGGCGCCACCAGAGGCGGTGCACAGATGAGCCCCAAGCACTCAAATTTTATGATCAATACCGGTGACGCCACAGCCGCTGACCTCGAAGGGTTGGGTGAAGATGTGCGAAAAAAGGTTTACGAAACAAGCGGCATTACGCTAGAATGGGAAATCATGCGGGTCGGAGAACCGCTGAAAGAATAAAGCCCCAACCGTCAGACCATAACAGGCAAATTCAGGCGACGGATCAAAGGCATAACACAGTACGGACCACGACATAAGGTCCGAGTACATTGAGGCGCACGAAGTGGGTAAGTCGAGCAGGACAAACCCCAAAGTGGCGGTATTGATGGGTGGCCCCTCGGCGGAACGCGAGGTGTCTCTCAGCTCTGGGCGCGAATGCGCAGCCGCCCTTGTGGGAGAAGGCTTTGAAGTGGTCGAGCTGGACGCAGGTCCCGACCTCTACGCGCGCCTATTGGACATTAAACCGGATGTGGTTTTCAACGCACTGCACGGTCGTTGGGGTGAGGATGGTTGTGTTCAAGGCTTGCTGGAATGGATGCGCATTCCCTACACGCACTCCGGGGTGCTGGCTTCGGCGCTGGCAATGGACAAGCAGCGCAGTAAAGAGGTGTATCAGGCCGAAGGATTACCTGTTGTGCCCAGCGTGATCGTTCCCAAGGTTGAGGTGTCCAAAGCCCATGTTATGGAGCCGCCCTATGTGGCCAAACCCAATAACGAAGGCTCCAGCGTTGGCATCTATATCGTGCATGAAGGCTCGAACGGGCCTCCGCAGCTATCGGATGACATGCCCGAACATGTGATGGTCGAGAAATACGTCGCAGGCCGGGAGCTGACTGTAACCGTAATGGGTGATCGGGCTCTGACGGTGACCGAGATCATGACGGATGGCGGTTGGTATGACTATGACGCCAAGTACAAACCTGGCGGATCTTGGCACGTGCTGCCTGCTGACATCCCACAGGACATTTTTGACCGCTGCATGGACTACGCGCTGAAGGCCCATAACGCGCTGGGGTGCAAAGGTGTAACCCGAACAGATTTTCGCTGGGATGACAGCATGGGCGCTGATGGGCTGTTTCTGCTGGAAACCAACACACAGCCAGGTATGACCCCGACGTCGCTGGCGCCCGAACAGGCCGAGCATAACGGCATGACCTTCGGTCAACTCTGCGCGTGGATGGTGGAGGATGCATCATGCGACCGCTGAGGGCCACCCGAGCACCAGTGATTCATCGCTCGAAACCGCTGGCTGGACCGGATGCCGATTTTGCGTCGGGTGCGGAGCGTGAGGTCGAGCCCAAGCTGCGTTTGAGTGGAGTTAAACTCTTTGGGCGCAAGTCGCAGCGGTTTGATCCCGCACCGTCGCGGCTGAGCTACCGCCTACAGCGCTGGATGCTGACGCCCGGTGTGAGGCGGGGGCTGCGGGTCGGGCTGCCAGTTCTGGCGGTCTGCGCCGCGGCTGGCGTCTATTTTGGTTCAGAGGAACGGCGCGAGGCAGTGGTGGCGTATGTCGCAGACGTAAAGACCTCGATCCAGCAGCGGCCGGAATTCATGGTCAACCTGATGGCAATTGACGGTGCAGGTACGAACCTGTCCGAAGATATTCGCGAGGTGGTGCCGCTGGATTTCCCGATCAGTTCCTGGGATCTGGATGTTGAGCAGATCCGCGACACGATCACAGGGCTGAATCCGGTTAAATCCGCGACCGTGCGCGTGCGCCCTGGCGGTATTCTGCAAGTGGATGTGGTCGAGCGGCAGCCGGTTGTCGTTTGGCGGACACGGAGCGGGATCGAGTTGCTGGACGAAACTGGCGCGCATGTCGAGCGAATTGTGTCCCGAAAGGATCATCCGAACTTGCCACTGATCGCGGGCAAGGGGGCGGATGGTCATGTGGCCGAGGCAATGGCTTTACTGACCACTGCCCGTAGCCTGGGCGGTCGGGTGCGTGGTCTGGTTCGTATAGGTGAGCGACGCTGGGATCTTGTTCTGGATCGCGGCCAGCGTGTCATGCTGCCGACCGAGAAACCGGTGCGTGCACTTGAACGTGTGCTTGCGGTGAACGAGGTGCAGGACCTTTTGGACCGCGATGTGGCAGTAGTGGACATGCGCCTTGGGCAGCGTCCGACAATCAGAATGACCAAAGCTGCCAGCGAAGACTGGTGGAATACAAAAGTGACAGTGGGTAACGGGCAATAACGACCATGATGACCGATCTTTATCAGTCCCAACGTGCCATGCGGCAGATGCGCAGGCAGGCGATGCAACGCGGTGTTGTCGCCATTCTGGACGTTGGCAGTTCCAAGATTGCCTGCCTTGTGTTGCGGTTCGACGGTACAAGTCGGTTGAGCGAGGACAACAGCATCGGCTCGCTGGCCGGTCAGAGTGGATTTCGCGTCATCGGTGCGGCCACAACGCGGTCTCGCGGTGTGCAGTTTGGCGAAGTCACCGCCATGCAGGAAACCGAGCGCGCCATTCGCACCGCATTGCAGGCGGCGCAGAAGATGGCTGATATCCGCGTGGATCACGTCATTGCCAGTTTCTCGGGCGCAAACCCGCGGTCCTATGGTTTGGATGCGCAGGTTGATCTTGGCGGTCAGGAGGTGACCGAGGCCGAGGTCGGGCGTGTTCTCAATGCCTGCGACGTTCCAGATTACGGGGCAGGGCGCGAGGTGCTGCACGCCCAGCCGGTGAACTTTGCGCTAGACAACCGTTCGGGCTTGATTGATCCGCGCGGGCAGATGGGCCAGACGCTTGCTGTGGACATGCATATGCTGACTGTAGATGCGGTGGCGATCCAGAATATCGTCCGCTGCATCAAGCGTTGTGATCTGGAGCTGGCGGGGATTGCGAACTCGGCCTACGTATCGGGCATTTCGGCTTTGGTCGAGGACGAGCAGGAGCTGGGCGCAGCTTGTATCGACATGGGGGGCGGCACGACCAGCGTTTCGATCTTCATGAAAAAACACATGATCTACGCCGATTGCGTGCGCATGGGCGGCGACCATGTGACCTCTGACATCTCGATGGGGCTTGGGGTGCCGGCCTCGGTGGCCGAGCGGATCAAGACCTTCAATGGCGGTGTCCACGCAACTGGGGCCGATGATCGTGACCTGATTGATATCGGTGGCGACACCGGAGATTGGGAGCATGACCGTCGCACCGTCAGCCGCGCCGAGTTGATCGGCATCATGCGTCCTCGGGTCGAAGAGATTCTGGAAGAGGTGCGTGTCCGACTGGATGCCGCTGGTTTCGAGCATATGCCAAGCCAGCAGATCGTGCTGACCGGGGGTGGCAGTCAGATCATGGGCCTGGATGGCTTGGCTACACGCATACTGGGTCAGCGCGTGCGTTTGGGCCGCCCGCTGCGCGTGCATGGCCTTCCGCAATCGGCGACGGGGCCGGGATTCTCGTCGGCGGTTGGTCTCAGCCTGTTTGCGGCGCATCCGCAGGATGAGTGGTGGGATTTCGAAATCCCGGTCGACACATATGCCACGCGGCCTTTCAAGCGCGCTATGCGCTGGTTCCGTGACAATTGGTAAGGCGATCGGGGTCGCGGCGCTTGTCGCCGCGTGTCCGCTTGTCGCTTTCGCCCAAACGCGGATCACGCCCGAGGCGTTTTTAGATGCTGTTCAGGGCAAAACTGTCATGTTCCATGAATTTCCAACTGGCATGTTGGTGGGAACCGAAGAGTTTCTCAGCCCGACTCTGTCGGTCTGGCGAATGGAAGGGCGGGGCTGTGTCTATGGGCAGATCACCACTCCGGACGGCAAACTTTGCTTTTTGTATGATGACGACAGTGATGGTTTGCCGGTATGTTGGTGGACCTTTCAGTACGAAGGTCGGCTCATGGTACGTCTAGCCAGTTTAAACCAAAGCGAAATCCAAGAGGTGCGCAGTGTTACTGAAGACGGTCTAAATTGCCCAAGTACCCCAATTAGCTAAATAAATGGGTTGCAGCGCGCTTGAGTTTCCAGCAAGATATCCACAAGGCCCGTCAGAGGCCTCGCGGCAGGACTTGAGCAGTTTTCCGCAGCGTAAAGGTTTGAAAAGAGTCAGGTGACGCGCACGTCAGTTGTGGCGCGCGGGTCGCGTGCTTTGTGGTGCATTGAGTTCATTCCGCAACATCTGGCGATAAATACGAAATACCGCTTAGCACCGCCTTATTTACTCCATATTTTGTGGAATTCGACGATTTTTGGCGTGACGTTTGCCGTTTCGATCGGTAGGATTGTTAGTGGATAGGTAAGAAAAACACCGCTTTGGCGGGTCAATAAAACAGGCGGACAGAGCATGACATTGAATCTTTCGATGCCCGGGCACGACGAACTGAAGCCTCGGATTACAGTATTTGGCGTTGGCGGTGCGGGCGGCAACGCTGTCAACAACATGATTGAAAAAGAATTGGACGGCGTGGATTTTGTCGTCGCGAACACTGACGCGCAGGCGCTGCAGCAAAGCCAGGCTTCTGCGCGGGTACAGTTGGGTGTGAAAGTGACCGAAGGTCTTGGGGCAGGCGCCCGCCCGACCGTCGGTGCCGCAGCTGCCGAAGAAAGCATCGAGCAGATTGTCGATCATCTGGCTGGCGCACATATGTGCTTTATCACTGCTGGTATGGGCGGTGGTACCGGTACTGGTGCTGCCCCGATCATCGCACAGGCTGCGCGGGAACTGGGTGTGCTGACCGTGGGCGTTGTCACCAAGCCCTTCCAGTTCGAAGGCGCCAAGCGGATGCGTCAGGCTGAAGACGGCGTTGAATCGCTGCAGAAGGTCGTCGACACGCTGATCATCATCCCGAACCAGAACCTGTTCCGTCTGGCCAACGAAAAGACCACCTTCACCGAGGCGTTCTCGATGGCAGATGACGTTCTGTATCAGGGCGTCAAAGGTGTGACCGACCTGATGGTCCGTCCGGGCCTGATCAACCTCGACTTTGCTGACGTTCGTGCCGTTATGGACGAGATGGGCAAGGCGATGATGGGCACCGGTGAAGCCACGGGCGAAGATCGCGCGGTTCAGGCGGCTGAGAAAGCGATTGCCAACCCGCTGCTGGACGAAATCAGCCTCAAAGGCGCAAAGGGCGTGCTGATCAATATCACCGGTTCGCACGACCTGACCCTGTTCGAACTGGACGAAGCGGCCAACCGCATTCGCGAAGAAGTGGATCCCGAAGCCAACATCATCGTGGGTTCGACCTTGGACACAGCGATGGAAGGCGGCATGCGTGTATCGGTTGTTGCCACCGGCATCGACGCCAGCGAAAAAACCGAAGACGTGCCGGTTGCGCGCCGTACCATGTCGGCACCGCTGACACGCACTGTTTCGGCAGAAGAGCCTCAGCAGGAAGAGGCACCTGTTGTTGCGGAAGAAGAAACCGCTCCGGCGCCCCAAGCCGAGATGAACCGTGAGCCGTCGCTGTTCGAAGCAACCGAAGAACCGGCGCAATTCCAGCCGCAGGCCGAGCAGGATGACGATGGTTTGCCACCGCCAGCCTATCAGCCCCGCGTTGCTGAGTTCGAGCCGACACCTGAACCGGTTGAACCCGCACCTGAAAGCTATGTTGCACCTCAGCCTCAACCGGCAGCAGGCACTCCGTCACCGGAGGCGCTGCAGCGATTGCAGGCCGCTGTGCAGAACGTTCCCGCGTCTGAGCGTAGCCACGCAGCACCTCGTCCGCAGGCTCCGCAACCTGTCCCGGCTCCACAATCTGATGCACAGGATCGTTCCCGGTTCGGCTTCAATCGCCTGATCGATCGGATGACCGGTCACGCCGCAGATACCCCGGCCCAGCCGGTGCGCCAGCAGCCTCCGATGCGCCAAGCTGACGCTACGGCACCTGCGCATGATGAAGTCGACCCCGAGCAGGATCGGATCGAAATTCCTGCCTTCTTGCGCCGTCAGGCCAACTAACCCTGGTAACAAAATCGAAAGAAAGGGTCGCCATTTGGCGACCCTTTTTCATTTAATTACATGGATTTACCGGGTTCTAAGCAGGCTTTTGCCGATCTGTTACAAACATGTTTCATTCAGTTACAAAGAGTGAGTTGAGCCTTGGCGTTTGCTTCCTTAACTGAGTGCCCAACACGGACCGCATAGGCCGGACACCACTCACCGAGGTTCACCTTGCAACATACGCTCAAATCTCCGATCACGTTTACAGGCGTTGGCCTGCACAGCGGCAAACCCGCAACGATGGTCCTGAAGCCAGCGGCCGCCGGTCATGGGATCTGGTTCAAACGTACGGACATTGAGTTGGGCAATGCCTTGGTTCCGGCGATTTACGATGTGGTCGAGCGCACCCCGCTTTGCACTCGTCTGGTGAACGATGCGGGCGTTTCGGTGTCGACCGTCGAACATATCATGGCCGCGCTTGCCGGGTGTGGCGTGCACAATGCCCTTATCGAGATTGATGGCCCCGAAGTACCGATCATGGACGGATCTTCGATTGAATTTGTGCGTGGCATCATGGCCAAGGGCGTGCGCCGTCAGGCTAGCCCGGTTCTGGCCTTTGAGGTTCTCAAGCCCGTCACCGCCACGCGTGAAGGTGCCAGCGCGTCGATCGCTCCGGCAGATGGTCTGATCATCGACTTTCACATCGATTTTGAGGATGGCGCTATCGGTACGCAGACCAAAACTTTGGACATGCGGAATGGCTCGTTCGCGCGTGAACTTAGCGATAGCCGCACCTTCTGCCGCCGTACCGATGTGGAAGCAATGCGTGAAAACGGCCTTGCCTTGGGCGGTACGCTGGAAAATGCCGTTGTCGTACAGGGTGACGAAGTGCTGACGCCGGGCGGTTTCCGTCACGCGGATGAGGCTGTACGTCACAAGATGCTGGACGCTCTGGGTGACCTCTATTTGGCGGGCGGCCCGATTCTGGGTCACTTCACCGGCGACAAATCTGGCCATGCCATGACTAACACACTGCTGCGCAAGCTGTTTGAAACTCCCGGCGCTGTGCGCCCTGTGCTGTGCACCCCGGAACAAGCCGCGCGCCTGCCGGGGCAGGGTCTTGTTTGGGATGAAATCCCCGAAGTTGCCTGATTGGATCAAGTCGGCCGACAATTCCGTCAGGTGGCGTACTAAGGCGTTTTGCCCTGGAATTTTATATGCTAGACCAAAGGCCAATCCGGGGTTTGCCCCGCAAGGTAATACGACAAGGATAGGCGGAATGGTTGGCACCAAAGCGGCAGTCAGATTCGCAGGAGCGATTCTTCTGGCAGCAGTTTTGACGGCGTGCAGTGGCAAAGGCGCAGACCGCAACCAGAATCTGGAAGGCTATACGCCGGAACAGATTTTCACACGCGGTGAATTTGAGCTGTCGCAGAATCGCTCGGATGATGCAGCGTGGTACTTCTCGGAAGTTGAGCGTCTGTATCCTTATTCCGATTGGGCGAAACGCGCGCTGATCATGCAGGCGTTTTCGTATCACACGGACAAGAATTACGAAGAAAGCCGGGCTGCCGCGCAGCGTTATATCGACTTCTATCCTACGGACGAAGATGCGGCCTATGCGCAATATCTTCTGGCGCTCAGCTATTATGACCAAATAGACGAGGTCGGGCGCGATCAAGGCCTTACCTTTCAGGCTCTGCAATCGCTGCGCACGGTAATTGAAGTTTACCCTGACAGTGAATACGCCACTTCGGCTGTTCTGAAATTCGATCTGGCTTTCGACCACTTGGCCGGAAAAGAGATGGAGATCGGGCGCTATTACCTGCGTCAGGACCACTATACGGCAGCCATCAACCGCTTCCGCGTCGTGGTCGAGGATTTCCAGACCACATCGCATACGGCTGAGGCTCTATATCGTTTGATCGAGGCCTATCTGTCGCTGGGACTTGTGGACGAGGCGCAGTCGGCCGGTGCTATTTTGGGTTACAACTACCAGTCGTCCGAGTGGTATGATGCGGGCTACAAACTGCTGACCTCGCGCGGGCTGAAGCTGAAGAGCCGCGGTAACAACTGGCTGAGCACGATTTACCGCCAGACGATCAAAGGTGAGTGGTTGTAATCGCCATGTTTAAAGGCGTGGGACTTTAAGACCCGATGCTGCGCGCCCTTGATATCCGCGACATGCTGATCATCGACCGGCTGGAACTGACGTTTCAGCCGGGTTTGAACGCGTTGACCGGGGAAACCGGCGCGGGCAAGTCGATTCTATTGGACTCGCTGGGCTTTGTACTGGGTTGGCGTGGCCGCGCCGAACTGGTCCGCCAGGGGGCAGCGCAGGGCGAGGTTGTGGCCGAGTTTGAGCTGCCTGATGGCCATCCGGCCCACACTGTACTGGCCGAGGCTGGCCTTCCCGGCGGGGAGGAATTGATCCTGCGCCGCGTGAATACGGCCGAGGGGCGCAAGACGGCGTGGGTCAATGACCGGCGTTGCTCGGGCGAGGTGCTGCGCGCGCTTTCCGAGACATTGATCGAATTGCATGGCCAACATGATGACCGTGGTTTGCTGAACCCGCGCGGCCATCGGTCAATGTTGGACGATTATGCCGATGCCGGAGATCACTTGGCCGCTGTGAGAGCCGCCTGGGCAGAGATGTCCCGTGTCAGAAAGGCGCTGGCCGAGACTGAGGCGAGCCTCGCTGCCATGCGTGCCGAGGAGGAATACCTGCGTCACGCCGTTGCCGAACTGGACAAGTTGGACCCGCAGCCGGGCGAGGATGCCGAACTGGACGCCCGCCGCCGGGTGATGCAGGGGGCTGAGCGCATCCGCGATGATGTTGCGCGCGCCTTTGACCTTTTGGGCGCGGATGCGGCTGAGGGTGCTATGTCCGATGCTGTCCGCTGGCTAGAGGGCGTCTCTGACACTGCAGGCGGTCAGTTGGAGGAACCGATTGCCGCGCTTGGCCGCGCTTTAATTGAACTCGGTGAGGCGCAGGATGGTGTTAATGCCTGTCTACAAGCGCTGGATTTCAACCCCGCAGAGCTGGAGGCGGCTGAAGAACGCCTGTTTGCAATCCGTGCGTTGGCTCGTAAGCATGATGTGACACCGGACGATCTTGGGGCTTTTGCAGACACGTTGCGCGAGCGATTGAGCCGACTGGACGCTGGCGATGCCGATCTGGCAGATCAGCGCGCTTCGGTCGAGGCCGCTCAGATGGCTTATGACAAAGCTGCAGCCGCACTTAGCACCGTGCGTCAGCAGGCTGCAGGACAATTGGATGCTGCGGTCATGGCGGAACTCGCACCGCTGAAAATGGAACGCGCAGTGTTTCGAACTGAAATCACAGTAGCTGACCCAGGGCCCGAGGGGACCGATGCAGTAGCCTTTACCGTCGCCACCAATCCCGGGGCACCGTCTGGGCCGTTGAACAAGATAGCCTCGGGTGGTGAACTCAGTCGGTTTCTGCTCGCACTCAAGGTGTGTCTGACGGGGGATGACAGCGCCCGAACCATGATCTTTGACGAGATTGACCGGGGCGTCGGTGGCGCCACTGCTGATGCGGTAGGTCGCCGCCTGGCCTCGCTGGCGCAGGGCGGGCAGGTTCTGGTGGTCACGCATTCACCGCAGGTCGCTGCGCGAGCGGCGCACCACTGGCGGGTGCAGAAACAGGTGAGCGACGGGCAAACACTTTCGACCGTGATCCCGCTGGCTGATCCTGACCGGGTGGACGAAATCGCCCGCATGGTCGCAGGCGACACAATAACCGAAGAGGCCCGCGCCGCCGCTCGTGCTCTGTTGGACGCCTGAAGCCATTCTGCCGCTTTCTGGTTCGCAATCCGTCGCGATCTCACTTTTATAAGGGCGCCCCGTGGCTTACTAAGGGTTATGAATTGATCTCAGAGGGCCAATGACCCAATCGACCCGCACCGTTTTGCGCAACCAGCTCAATCAGGCTCTGGCCGCGATGAAGGATGCGTGGCGGGTGATGTTGCGGCGTGGACCAAGCCAGATCCAATTCTGGTTTATTGCTCTGGCAATTGGGATTGCTGCGGGGTTCATGGCACTAGGCTTTCGCAAGGCAATCAGCGCGTTGCAGGCTTATGTCTATGACACAGATGATATTCTGTTGTTGCACAGCCATGCCGAAAAGCTGCCTTGGGTTATGATCCTGATCATACCGACTATCGGCGGTTTGGTCGTGGGGGTCATTTTGCACAAATTTACGGACGACGGGCGGGTACGCTCGGTTGCGGACGTGATCGAAGGTGCGGCGCTGACGAATGGCCGGGTCGAGGGGAAGGCGGGGATCGCCTCGTTCTTCGCTTCGCTGATCACACTCAGCACCGGGGGGTCGAGCGGGAGAGAAGGGCCGGTGGTGCATATGGCCGGTGTAATCTCAACCTGGGTCAGTGACCGTATCCATGCGGATGGTATCACGGGCCGCGATCTATTGGGTTGTGCCGTTGCGGCGGCTGTGTCGGCCAGCTTCAACTCCCCCATCGCGGGCGCTCTATTTGCACTTGAGGTCGTGCTGCGTCACTTCGCGGTGCACGCTTTCGCGCCCATCGTCATCGCTTCGGTTGCGGGCACGGTGATTAACCGATTGGAATATGGTGATGTGACCGAGTTCGTTCTGGAAACTCCGGGTTCGCTGCAATTCTATGTGGAATTGCCCGCATTTCTGATCCTGGGCCTGATCTGCGGGCTCGTCTCCCTGCTGCTGATGCGTTCGATTTTCTTTGCCGAAGATATTGGTTCCCATATCCAAAACCGTTTGTCCTTGCCGCGATGGTTGCGACCAGCCGTGTCCGGAGCGTTGCTGGGACTGATCGCCATCTGGTTTCCGCATATCATCGGCGTCGGTTATGAGACGACAATCCGTGCACTGGCCGGAGATCTGACACTGACCGTGGCGATCCTGTTTGCGGTGATCAAGACAGTTGCCTTGGCCATAACCATGGGGGGGCGTATGGGTGGCGGGGTATTCTCACCTTCGCTGATGATAGGTGCACTGACAGGGTTGGCCTTTGGTCTAATCGCAACGGGGCTACTGCCTGATGTATCGGGTACCCATACACTTTATGCTTTTGCAGGAATGGGGGCTGTGGCCGCCGCCGTGCTGGGCGCGCCGATCTCAACCACGATGATTGTTTTCGAGTTGACCGGAGATTGGCAGATCGGGATCGCCGTGATGGCCTCAGTTTCGATGTCCACCGCGTTGGCGTCGCGCCTTGTGGACCGGTCCTTCTTCCTGACACAGCTGGAACGGCGCAACGTACACTTGGCAGCTGGGCCGCAGGCCTATTTGCTGGCGATGCTGAGCGCAGGAGCGGTCATGCGCCCAATTGGAGATGCGCGTTCGATTACCGGAGAACAGGCACAGGAACTGATTGAGCAGGGCCTCTGCGTGCAGGCCGATGCCACGCTGGAAGCCGCAATGCCCTATTTCGACCATGACGACATACCCTGCATCCCTGTCGTGATACTCGATAGTGAGGGGAACGAAACACCAGTCGGTGCGCTGTATCACATTGACGCGCTCAAGGCCTATAACCGGGCGCTGGCGGCGACTGCGGCCGAGGAGCATTCCTAGCTATCCTCAGGCCACAGCCCGACGAAAACCGATATTTGGCCTGACAGGTGCCAAGTCGCAGGACCCACCGTCGCCTGAAGTTTCAATGTATCAGAGGCCAGACCTTAGATCTGCTCGACCTTGACAGACTCTACTGGATAGAACGCCACATAGCCCTTGATCTCGGCCATGGCCTGAACCGGAGCTTCATAGCTCCACGCGGCGTTTTCGGTCACCGAAGACTTGTTGACGATCGAGAAATGGGTGGCGTCCCCTTTGTGCGGACAATGGGTAATCTTGTCCGTTGTATCCAGAAAAGCCATCGCAATGTCTTTACGAGGAAAATAGATCACGGGGGGCAGGTCGCCCTCGGCCAGTTCCAGCGCAGCCGTGGTTTCGCCCAGAACCGCACCACCGGAGCGGACGCTCCATTTGCCCGGAGCCTTGCGAATTGTAATCTCGACCATTTTTCTTCCCTCGTCTTTAGTCTGGGCTTCTCCTCTGCCCGGTGATTGTAACAGTCCGATGTCAGATCGGCGCGGTTGCGGCATCCAACCACAGTTGCGCCTGATCGCCCAGTCTAGGCCGGAGCTTTTCAGCCACTTCTTTGTGATAAGTGTTCAGCCAGTCCCGTTCTGCTCTGGTTAGCATGTCGACCAAAATCAGCCGCCGGTCAATGGGTACGAAGGTCAAAGTGCGCCAATTCAGCATTGCGCGTTCGTCGTCACCCCCGGGCAGGGCCGGGGCTTTTTGTACGGCAACAAGGTTTTCGATGCGAATCCCAAAGGCGCCCTCGCGGTAATAGCCCGGCTCATTGGACAGGATCATGCCCGGCTGCAGCGGTATATGACTGGTTTTGGACAGGCGCTGCGGGCCTTCGTGAACGCTGAGATATGCGCCGACGCCATGCCCCACGCCATGATTAAAGTCCTGCCCAGCGGCCCAAAGCGGTGCTCTTGCGACCCCTTCGATATCACGTCCGGCCAACCCCACAGGCCAGCGCAGCATAGACAGGTTAATCATGCCTTTCAGTACGCGGGTGAAACAGGCTTTTTCCTCATCGCCAACGTCACCGATGGCAATAGTGCGGGTGATGTCGGTGGTGCCGTCCAGATATTGCCCGCCACTGTCCAGAACCAGAATGTGCCCATCTTCCAACGTGCTGTCGGTTTCCTCGGTCACGCGATAGTGCATGATTGCGCCGTTCGGGCCGGTGCCAGCGATGGTGTCGAATGAGATATCCTGCAGCGCGTTGTCTTTGCGACGGTTCTCTTCAAGTCTGGTGACAACCTGCGTCTCTTTCACGGTGCCGGGGCGCTGCGAATCCAACCAGCACAGCGTTTCGATCACCGCTACGGCATCGCGCAGATGCGCCTCGGCACTGCCCGCGATTTCAGCGTCGTTCTTGCAGGCTTTGGGCAGGGCGCAGGGATCCCCGCTATCGATCATCCGATCTGCCAGCACATCTGCTATGGCCTGAGGTAACGTTCCCAGATCGACCTGAACGTTCCCTTCCAGCGCCGCTACGGCGTCCAGAAAAGCCTCTGGCGCGTGAACGGATACCTGATCACCCAAAGACATAGTCAGCTTTTCTTTGGCTATGAACAGATCGACCCGGCCATCGGCGCGCAGAATGGCAAAGCAATGAGCGACCGGGTTGTACCCGATGTCCGAACCGCGAATGTTCAGTAGCCACATGATCGAATCCGGCAAGGTAATCACTGCTGCAGTGCAACCTGCCTCTTGCAGAACTTTTGCGAGACGCGTGATTTTGCTGCTCGCCGCTTCACCGGCAAACTCAATCGGATGCGCCTTGACCGGGTTCATTGGCGGCGCGGGTTGATCTTGCCAGACCCGGTCGACCAGATTTTCAACGCGCACCAATTCGATACCGCTGTCTGCCAAGTCTTTCTGCGCGCTGGCGATTTGACCCGCAGCATGTAGCCATGGGTCAAACCCCACCTTGCCTCCGCCGTGTAGTTGCTCTTTTAACCATGCGCTCAGACTGACTTCTGGCCATGGAACTGGGGTGAAATCAGCCGCGACCTGTGCCTTGACCTGTGTCCGATAGCGGCCATCGACGAAAACACCGGCCACATTTGCAAGCGCTGCACAAAACCCGGCCGAGCCGGTAAATCCCGTCAACCACGCCAGCCGTTCATCCCTGGGCGCCACGTATTCACCCTGATGCACATCAGCGCGCGGGATCAGGAAACCATCCAACCCTTCTTTCACCATCTCGCTCCGCAGAGCGACCAGCCGTGGCGGCCCTTGTTCCGGGCGTGCGGTTACCTCAAAGGATTGAAACATCTCGGACCTCTCCTATGCGGGGTTTACCCCTTCATCTTTTTGAAAATACTCCCGCCGGAGGCAAGGCCAGCCTTAGCTGGCCTTTTTCATGCCCATCACGCGGGCCCGCGCACGTGGATCGCTGTCAAACAGCGCCGCCAGCTGCTCGGTCATGGCGCCTGCCAGTTGTTCCACATCCGTGATCGTTACCGCACGGTCGTAATAGCGCGTCACGTCATGGCCGATACCAATCGCCAGCAACTCCACCATCTTGCGCTTTTCCACCATCGCGATCACATCACGCAGATGTTTTTCCAGATAATTGGCCGGGTTAACGCTCAGAGTTGAATCATCGACCGGGGCGCCATCGGAAATCACCATCAGGATTTTGCGCTGCTCGCGCCGCGCCAGCATCCGGCGATGCGCCCATTCAAGCGCCTCACCGTCGATGTTTTCCTTCAGCAGGCCCTCTTTCATCATCAGACCCAGGTTTGGCCGCGCCCGTCGCCACGGCGCATCAGCGCCTTTGTAGATGATGTGGCGTAGATCGTTCAAACGTCCCGGCTGCTGCGGGCGGCCATCATTCAGCCACGCCTCACGCGCCAGTCCGCCTTTCCACGCACGGGTGGTAAAGCCCAGAATCTCGACCTTCACATTGCAGCGCTCCAGCGTCCGCGCCAGAACATCCGCACAGATGGCCGCAATGGAAATCGGTCGCCCGCGCATCGAACCGGAATTGTCCAGCAGCAATGTCACCACGGTATCGCGGAACTCGGTGTCTTTCTCGACCTTGAAGCTCAGCGGAGTGGTCGGGTTGGCAACCACACGCGCCAGACGGCCCGCATCCAGAATACCTTCTTCGCGGTCGAACTCCCAACTGCGGTTCTGTTGTGCCTGCAAACGACGCTGCAACTTGTTGGCCAGACGGCTCACAGCGCCCTTCAATGGCTCCAATTGCTGGTCCAGATAGGCGCGAAGGCGCTCCAGCTCGGCAGGCTCGGCCAGATCCTCGGCCGCAATCTCTTCGTCATGCGTGTCCAGATAGACCTTATAGTCCGGGTCGGCCTCAGATGCAGGCTGTGGGGCAGGGGGTTCCAGAGGAGCTTCCCCGTCAGGCATCTCTGCCTCATCGCCCATCTCGTCCTCGGCCATCTCATCCATTGAGACCTGCGCCTGAGACTGGTCCTGTTGCTCTTCCTGTGTCTGCTCAGGCGTGGCGTCAGCGTCCTGTTCATCCTGATCATCCTGGCCGGTGCTGTCGGGGTCCGGCTGTTCCTCAGCGTCGTCCTCGGCCTGATCTTCCTGTTCCTGGTCCAGCTCATCCGGGTCTTCGCCCAGCTGGTCGCCATAGCCCAGATCCTTGATCACCTGGCGTGCGAACTTGGCAAACTCAGCCTGATCCGAGAGGATCTCATCAAGGTTTTCCAGCGTCCCGCCAGCCTGTTCCTCAATGAAGCCGCGCCACAGATTCATTATATTATCAGCAGCAGGTGGCAGATCGCGCCCTGTTGCCAAGTGGCGGATCAGATAACCGGCAGCAACCGCAAGCGGTGCATCTGCGGGCTGCTTACACTGATCATAGCCGCGCCGGATCGCTTCGTGCCCGATCTTGACGTCGATATTTGAGGCGGTGCCGGGCATATCCCGCGCGCCCATCGCCTCACAACGGGCAACTTCCATCGCTTCATATAGATCTCGTGCCATATCGCCCGGCGGGATATAGCGCGCATGCGTCGCATCGTCGTGGTACTTGCGCTGCAATGCCAGTGCGTCCGCTGTTCCACGTGCCAGCAGCACTTCTTCACGGGTCATCCGGCGTGAGACCTGAGGCAAACGCATCGACTCGCCAGACAAGCCCGAAGGGTCGACGGTATAGCTAACCGACAGATCCGGGTCGTCGGCCATAACTTTTGTGGCCTCAGCCAGAGCCTTCTTAAACGGATCAGCAGGGTTGTCGTTCTTCTGTGCCATGTCCCCAAGCCTTTCACATCGCGGCCCCAAATTTCAACAACCGTGAAACCGGATCCGCCTTCATCTGGCTAAAAATATCCCCGCCGGAGGCATTGCGCCCGGCACGGGCGCAATTCTGCGGGTTACCCCAAGCTCACGCTCGCCGCGCTTTCCGGCAGTTCTTCGTCAAAGCAGCGCTGATAGAACTCGGCGACAGTCTGGCGCTCCAGTTCGTCACATTTATTCAAGAAGGACAGGCGGAAGGCATAGCCCACGTCGCGGAAAATTTCGGCATTCTGGGCCCAGTTGATCACGGTCCGGGGGCTCATCACGGTCGAAAGGTCACCGTTCATAAAGGCAGTCCGGGTCAGATCGGCGACTGTTACCATCTGGCTGACTTTCTTGCGGCCTTCTGCGGTGTTGTAATGCGGCGCCTTGGACAGGACGATCATCGTCTCAGCATCGTGGCTAAGGTAGTTCAGCGTTGAGACCAGAGACCAGCGGTCCATCTGCGCCTGGTTGATTTGCTGCGTACCGTGATACAGGCCGGTGGTGTCGCCCAGGCCGACTGTGTTTGCGGTGGCAAACAGGCGGAAATTTGGGTTCGGCGTGATGATTTCATTCTGGTCCAGCAGAGTCAGTTTCCCGTCATGCTCAAGCACGCGCTGGATCACGAACATCACGTCTGCGCGGCCCGCGTCATATTCATCGAACACGATGGCAACGGGGTTGCGCAGCGCCCATGGCAGGATGCCTTCGTGGAACTCGGTGACTTGCTTGCCATCGCGCAACTTGATTGCGTCCTTACCGATAAGGTCGATCCGGCTGATATGGCTGTCCAGGTTCACACGTACGGCGGGCCAGTTCAGACGGGCGGCAACCTGTTCGATATGTGTAGACTTACCAGTGCCGTGGTAGCCTTGAATCATCACGCGGCGGTTATGAGAAAAACCAGCCAGAATAGCCAATGTTGTTTCCGGGTCGAACTTGTAGGTCGGGTCAATGGCCGGAACCCGGTCACTGCGTTCGGCGAAGCCTTTGACAGCCATGTTGGTATCAATGCCGAACACGTCACGGACCGAGATTTCCTCGGTGGGTTTTGCGTTGATATCGATCGATCCGTCAGCCATTCGCCTTGTCCTTATCCTATGGCCCGCATTGCCGGGTTTGAACCTGTGTGTGGTGCAACATATTGCGGGCAAGGGCAAGGGAAAGCCGCGCAGGTTATGAAGTCGGCAAGTCTTTCTTTGAAACTGGCCTTATCGTGTGCGGGTCAGTCGAGAATTGCATCGCGGACCTGCATCAGGCTGTAGCGAAACAGCCAGTCGCTGGCATTGGGTGACAGCGATGCCGACTTTTTTGAGTTCATGGATGCGATAGTAAAAATATTAATTTTGGGTTCACCTGAGTTCTCGTAAACTATCCCTATTGGTTCTGTGTGAGTGAGTTTGTGCGAGAGGGCGATGAAGAATAGAACTTACTGCAAGAGTATGCTCGCGCCATCCCTACAATATGGTATGCCTATTTTGATTGCCGCAATTATCCACGGTGCGTGTGATGGCGTTTGATGTCCTTCTCCACACTGTAAATGTAACTGGCCCGGGCGACTTGGTTGTTCAGGGTGAGACACAGCCAGCCATTATTGATGGTGACATGATCTCGTTTGATGGGGGGCTGACGTTTGAGGAATATGAATTCCTTGGGCAAGGTTTCAGGTCGGGGTCAAGCGAATCCGGGGATTTCATACGGGTAGGCGGGCAGACTTACGCTTGGAATACAGAAGATCCCACTAGTTCGATGAGCACCGGGAATTGGCAGATTACCGAGGGTGACCTCAACCCGGATAACCCACCGTGTTTTGTCGCTGGTACTTTGATCGAAACTGACACAGGCCCGCGACCAGTCGAAGAATTGGAGGTTGGCGACAGGGTTTGTGTGTCCAACGGCCAGACACTGCCGATAATCTGGATTGGTAACCGAACGCTCAGTGCTCAGACTTTACGCCTCCAGTCAAAATTCCGGCCCGTATTGATCACGCGTGACGCGCTGGGCAAAGGCTTGCCGGATCGTGATCTGTACGTGTCCCCGCAACATCGGATCGTTATTGAAGGTTGGCGTGCCGAGTTGCTGTTTGGCGAACCGATGGTTTTTTCTGCCGCGATTCACTTGGTCAATAATGATACGATCCGCCAATTGCAGAAGGACGAAGCCGTTACGTACTATCACATTGCCTGTGAACGGCACGCCATTCTGACATCACATGGCTTGCAGAGCGAAAGCCTGTATCTTGGCGATAGAGCGGTAAGATCGTTTGGCCGGGAATACCTTGACGAACTGCACGCGCTTTTTCCCGAGTTGAGCAGTGGCGCACCAATGCCGCAAACCAGTTTGCGCTGCTTGAAACGTCCCGAAGCGCAAGCGCTGCAGGACATGCTTCAACATTAAAGCGAAGCTTATTTGAAGTTCCGGCTATCCTTGATCTGATCCCAGGCCCAGACAACCTCTTGTAACTGTTCTTCCTGCGAGCGGTCGCCCCCGTTCATGTCCGGGTGCAACACCTTGATCAGTTTTTTGTAGGCCTTACGCACCTCGGCCTTGGACCAGCTGTCCTGAGCTTCGAGAATTTCGATTGCGCGGCGTTCGGTCGGGGGCAGGCGGCGACCACCTGAATTGGCGCGGCCGGGGTTTTTGGTTGCGTTCTCGCCCAATACCTGATGCGGATCTTCGATGCCCAAACGGGCCCAGGCACGTGCCTCGGGATCACCCATGGGCTTTGTCTCACGTTCCCAGACTTTGTCTTTGGATCGCTGCGCATTCAACTCTGCTTCGGTCGTGCCGTCGAAGAAATTCCATTTCTGGTTATATTCGCGCACGTGCTGCTGGCAGAACCAGAAAAAATCATCCAGAACGTCGGGTGCTTTGGGCGCACGGAACTTTCCGGCCTCTTCACAGCCCTCGTGGTCACAGATTCGCACCGAGGTTTCCGACGCACCCGACATGCCCCGGCGCCCGCGCGGGTTCTTTTTCTTGGCGCTGGAAACGGACATATCGAATCCGAAGGGGTCTGACTTCACCATGCTCTGAACCTCTCGAAGGTATCTTTTCGACTCGGAGGCAGCAGTTTAGTCTAAGTAGCCGAAAGTAGAAGAGGGGGAGCGGTAAATTTTTTACCGCTGAGCGAAAAAATGACCGTGGCCGATGAAATCCATAAAGCCCTTGATGCGGCATTCAATCCGCGCGAGTTGAAGGTGGTTGACGATAGCGAGAGCCATCGCGGTCACGCAGGATACCAAGATGGTGGTGAGAGCCATTTCAACGTTTTCATTCGTGCCAGCGCGTTCGAGGGCCAATCTCGCGTAGCTCGCCACCGCGCAGTGCACAAGGCGCTGGGCGACATCGTTCCGCGAATACACGCCCTGGCGCTGGATATCGGCGGCTGACATCCTTGAAATATACAGGCGGAATATAGGGTTAGAGGGAAGCAATGGCAGAAGAAAAACATGCCATCACATTAGAATCCGCTTTGACCTGCCCATTGTGTGGTCATGTTGAGATTGAAGTGATGCCAACGGATGCGTGCCAGTGGTTTTACGAATGCAAGTCGTGCCATGCGGTTCTGAAACCATTGGAAGGCGATTGTTGCGTTTATTGTTCTTTTGGCACTGTGCCATGCCCCCCGATTCAAGAAGGTAAATCCTGCTGCACGTGAATCTTTGTGGCCTGCTTGGGCTTTAGGGTTTTTCCTCAGGGTCTATATTGGCCTCGGAACCTTTCAGCGACAGTGGCGGTTCTTTGACCGCTTGCGAAATAGGAGCCGGGGCGACAACAGACTCTGGGCCCGGCACCGGTTGCGCCAGAGCCACGCCCTCGGGCGTTTCTGATGGACTTCGGGTAGTCGCAAACGTAACTTCAACTTTCCGCCGGAAGACCAGAACATTGCGCCAGTTCACCGTCGAACTGGTCAGGCCCGAGCGTTCTTCGCTAGGCAGTAATTCTGCGCGCTGATATTCCCATCCGTCTTCTCCCATCTGGTTCAGCACGTGCTCAATCGAAGCCGCAAACCGATCCTCGGCGTTTTTCGCCGCCTTGGCTTTGGTGCCTTTTTGAGGGGCGGGGATCACTTTGTATTCGTAGCGCTGCATCAGATATTCCCGGTTGCCGATACCTGACAATCTAACATGTTGAGGATTTTGGGAAAGTCATCATCACAAACATGCCGAATTCCGCCGGAACTGCCGTTGAAATGCAATTCACAGACAAAAACGGCAGAGGTTTTCGCAACCCCTGCCGCCCATGACGTAAATTCTGATCGACTTAAGAACCCAGCTTTTTGCTCACCAGCTCGTTCACGGCCTTTGGGTTGGCCTTGCCGCCGGTGGCTTTCATTACTTGCCCTACAAACCAGCCCGCCAGTTTCGGGTTCACCTTGGCCTTTTCAACCTGCGCTGGATTGGCGGCGATAATCTCATCCAGAGCGGATTCGATGGCTCCGGTATCGGTCACCTGTTTCATGCCACGCTCTTCGACGATCTGCGCCGGGTCGCCGCCTTCGGTATAGACGATCTCGAACAGATCCTTGGCGATCTTGCCCGAGATTGCATCGGATGAAATCAAGTCAATGATCCCACCCAACTGTGCCGGAGAAACCGGCGACTCGGTGATGTCATGATCTTCTTTCTTCAGGCGACCGAACAGTTCGTTGATCACCCAGTTCGCGGCCAGTTTGCCGTTGCGGCCCTGTGCGACCTCTTCGAAATATGCGGCAGATTCCACCTCGGCAGTCAGTACCGAAGCGTCATAGTCGGTCAGGCCAAACTCGCTGATAAAGCGGGCTTTCTTGTCGTCCGGCAACTCAGGCAGGTTGTTTGCGATGTCGTCAACCCACGCCTGCTCGATCTCCAGCGGCAGCAGGTCGGGGTCGGGGAAATAGCGATAATCATGTGCTTCTTCCTTGGACCGCATCGAGCGGGTCTCGCCTTTGTCCGGGTCATACAGGCGGGTTTCCTGATCGATCTTGCCACCAGCCTCGACGATGGCGATCTGACGACGGGCCTCGACCTCGATCGCTTGCTGGATAAAGCGCATCGAGTTCATATTTTTGATCTCACAACGTGTACCCAGATGCGAGAAATCCTGTGTATCCTGATACTTCTCATATGCGCCCGGCAGGCAGATCGAGACGTTCACGTCCGCGCGCAGGTTGCCGTTCTGCATGTTGCCATCACAGGTGCCCAGATACCGCATGATCTGGCGTAGCTTGGCGATATAAGCGGCGGCCTCTTCCGGGCCACGAATATCGGGGCGGCTGACGATCTCCATCAGGCAAACGCCGGTCCGGTTCAGGTCCACGAAAGACATATGCGGGTCCATGTCGTGAATCGATTTGCCCGCGTCCTGTTCCATGTGAATGCGTTCGATGCGAACCATACGCGCGGTGCCGTCACCCATCTCGACCAGCACTTCGCCTTCACCCACGATGGGGTGGTACAGCTGGGAGATCTGATAGCCTTGCGGCAGGTCGGGGTAGAAGTAATTCTTGCGGTCAAACGCCGATTTCAGGTTGATATCCGCTTTCAGGCCCAGACCAGTGCGTACGGCCTGCTCAACGCAAAACTCGTTAATTACGGGCAACATGCCGGGCATCGCCGCGTCCACGAAAGCCACGTTCGAGTTCGGTTCGGCCCCGAATTGGGTCGACGCGCCCGAGAACAGCTTGGCATTGGATGAGACCTGAGCATGCACCTCCATCCCGATCACCAGTTCCCAGTCGTGCTTGGCCCCGGCAATGGTCTTGGGTTTGGGCATTTCGTATGTCAGGTCGAGCATGGCGCGCCTCATTTCCGCAGAAGTTTAAGCCTGCGTATTAGGCGTGCCGCGCCAAAGGGGCAAGGGGGAATCAGTGCTGAGACAGGCGCAGCCCCGACGGAGTAAACGTCACGTCCATGCCGCTGCGCAGCTCTTCCCGAAACAGATCACCGATGGCCCGCAGCGCGTCGCGATGGCCTCGAGCCGCGAATCGCTCTGGCGAGTTGATACGGGCGCTGTTGTTGAACCCGTTTGCAGCATGAGCCCAGAGGAGCGGGTGCAATTCGGTCAAATGATCACGGATCAGCCAATTGGCCGCCTCATGAATTTCTGCACGCACCTGATCGGCCTTGTCGTTCAAGCCCAACCCGTTTTGAATCGTGATGGCGCAATAGGCCGACAGCATGTTGACGGTCGGCTGGTCTGGTCGGCGATGCAGGATGTCGTGCAGGCCTTCCAGAAAGTATTCCACATCCAGCCGTGCGCAGGCCTCTTCATCCAGTGCGATGGCGTCAAACTGAACCCAGGTATATCCACCGGCTCCCCAGATATCCTGGGTGCGCGCGGCGTTGCGCAGGGCCTGAACCTCAAGTTCTTCATAGCTGCCGAAGCAGCGCGGCAATAGATGCGTGCCCATTGCCCGCATGTGGCGCTGGTTTTGCGGGTCCAGCGTGATCAGCCGTTCGTATTCGTCCGCAACACGCAGGTTGGATTTCCGCTGGCCCGCCAGCAGGGCACATCCTGCTGCAGCGACCATGGGGCTGTTCGGAGCAACCGCACGGCATTTCGGCAAAAGTGCCGCGGCCCGGTCAAAATGCGCTGCGCAGCGCGATTGGTGCAGCGGCGGCAATGTCGCCTTCGTTGCTGTCCCACGCCAAGCCCAAGCCAGGTCGATATGCGCCAAGGCAACGACCAGAGTAATCATCGGATCCTCCGGATGCGCGCGCATTTCATCTTCAAGCTCGGAAATGCCGCTCAGCAGGTCGTATTCGCGTAGAGCATTTACGTCAGCCAGCGCATGCTCAACCGCGAGAACAACGTCGGATCTGGCGCCAAAGGCCAGCAAGTCCGCGATTGGCGTACCATCTGGTGCCGTCTCGCGCGCTTCATCAGCCTTTCGCATCAGTTGGGACAGTTCGGACCACTGATCCTGCCTTGCCAGCTTGCGACCATGTTCAATGGTTTCGTGTGCAGCTAGGTCTTCGGCCCGGATATCGCCAAGAGGAATATTCAGTTGCCCTTTATCCGGCAAAGTCGCCGTTGCAGACCCATCCAAAGCGCACAATTCTTGCGCGGGATGAGGATAGGGCAGAGAAGACTGGGCGTGACGCGCCTTGAAAAACCGAAACATGGTAACACTCGAAACCGTAACAAACAGGTGGTCTTAAATTTTACTGAAACGATCCTCCAACTCAAGCTTTGCATAAGAATTTGAGCGCGGATGTGGCGCAATGGACCACACCCGTGTTGATTGTTTCACAAAATGCTAAAATGGTGGCGTTCAACACGCAGCTCGGCCTGCTGAAAGACCTCTTCCAAATCCTTGCTGGGGGGCGTGGATTCATCGGGCAACCGAATCCGCTTGCCAGACTTCAGCACCAACGAAATGCGCACCGAAAAGTCCCAGCGTGTGTCAAACCGCGCATAGTCAATATCCGCTAAATCGACGTGGCCTTCGCGATTTCCCGAGAACCAGCGTACCTCGTCGTGGTCCACGGATATCCCGGCGCGGGTGTCGCGTGCGATGTCCCAAAGCGCGGGAAGAGTGGTTAACGCCAACAGGCCGACGAGCCACCAAGCCGCATCAAACATAACCTGCAGGGCCACCAGCGCCACGTAGACGGCGAGCAGGATCAGGATCGTGCGTGGCGTTCTGTTGTGGCGTGTAAAGCGGAATGGGGTCATGCGTCAAGGATACGAGACACCATTTCCGTGGTGTCGCGGGACAGGTTCGGCGTGTCGGCGATACGGGTCATTTGAGCCTGCATAAGCGACTGGCGATCTGCGTCGTAACGCTTCCATGTCTGGAAGGCCGAGCACATCCGCGCCGTAGTCTGCGGGTTCACCGGATCCAGCCGGATTAGCCAATCTGCCAACAGCGCGTAACCAGCACCGTCCGCACGATGGAAACCCGCATGGTTCATCGCCAATGCACCCATAACTGCGCGGAACCGGTTCGGGTTCTTCCAGTTGAAGTCAGCGTGTTCCGTCAGGTCGCGGGCGGTGTCGGCGGTCGCTTCGGGGGTGGACATTGAGACCTGCAGGCCAAACCATTTATCCATCACCAGACGATCGTGCTGCCACTGGTCGTAAAAGGCGCTCAGTTCCGTTTGTCCTTTGCCAGCACGCAGCAGGCAGGACAATGCGGTCAGTTGCAGCGTCATGTTGTCTGCAGCGGCATAGTCCTCGGCTGCCTTTGCGCCACCGTCCAGGCGCGATGTCAGGGCCAAAGCCGCGCCGCCAAGCGCGCGCTTTCCTGCCTGTTCGGCGTCAGGGTTGAATGGCGCTTCGATCAGCGTTTCACTGTGTAGCCGGGGCAGCAAATCCTGCACATGCTGCGCTGTCGCCTGACGCAGGGTTTCAACTGCGGTCCAGATCGCCATCGGGTCGGGTGTGTCCCCGGCTTCAAATAGGGCTGCTGCGAGTTCGGCTTGCGTTGGCAGGCCCAGCATCAAAGAGCGATAGGCCGGATCCAGATCGCCATCCCGCAACACGGCAAGAATACCGTCCAGGTAGTCGGAGCTGGGTGCTGTGTCCTCGCGGATCATGCGCAGCAACGTATCTTGCGCCAGCGAGCGCCCGGCCTGCCAGCGATTGAACGGATCGGTGTCATGAGCCAGAAGGAACGCGCGCTCGGCATCCGTGTGATCATGTTCCAGAATGACCGGAGCCGAGAAATTCCGCAGGATCGAGGGCACAGGCTTGGCCGCCAGCCCGGTAAACTCAAAGCGCTGTTCGGCCTCGGTCAGTTCCAGAACCTCAGTCGCGCGCACTTCGTCGCCGTTTGGACCCAGTAGGCCGACGGCGACCGGGATTACTTGCGGCAGCTTTTCCGTTTGTCCGGGGGTGGGTTCGGTGCGCTGTGATAGAGTCAGGGTATAGGTGCCGTCCTGCCAATCATCGGTGACCGAAACGCGAGGTGTACCGGACTGGCTATACCAACGTTTGAACTGGGTCAGATCGCGGCCGGTCGTATCCTCGAAAACTTTGATCCAGTCTTCGATGGTGCAGGCCTGCCCGTCATGGCGGTCGAAATATAGATCGAGTGCCTTGGAGTAAGCCTCATCGCCCACCAACTGCTTCAACATGCCGATGACCTCGGCGCCTTTCTCGTAGACGGTCGCGGTGTAGAAATTGTTGATTTCCTGAAAGCTCTCAGGCCGGACAGGGTGCGACAGCGGCCCGTTATCCTCGGGAAACTGCCGTGCGCGCAGATCGATCGCGTCGTGTATGCGTTTGACCGGGGCCGAGCGCATGTCGGATGTAAACTGCGCATCGCGGAAGACAGTCAGCCCTTCTTTGAGGCATAGCTGAAACCAGTCGCGGCAGGTGATCCGATTGCCGGTCCAGTTGTGGAAATACTCATGCGCGATGATTGCTTCGATTCGTTCGAAATTGGCATCGGTCGAGGTTTCGGGACTGGCCAGAACGGCGGAGGAGTTGAAGATGTTCAGCCCCTTGTTTTCCATCGCGCCCATGTTGAAGTCATCGACGGCCACGATGTTGAACACGTCCAGATCGTATTCACGGCCATAAACGTCTTCGTCCCATTTCATCGACTTCTTCAGCGCCTCCATGCCAAAGGCGCATTTTCCCTCGTCGCCAGGGCGGAACCAGAGGTTCAGTTCCACATCGCGACCGGACATGGTGGTGAACTGGTCGGGATGGGCGATCAGGTTTCCGGCCACCAATGCAAACAGGTAAGCCGGTTTGGGCCACGGATCAGTCCATTCCGCCCAACCGTCTCCCTTGCCCGAAGGGTTGCCGTTGGACAGCAGCACCGGCAGGTCGCCATTGATGCGCACGGTGAAGGTGGACATCACGTCGGGACGATCCGGGTAATAGGTGATCTTGCGAAACCCTTCGGCCTCGCATTGGGTGCAGTACATGCCATTCGACATGTATAGCCCCTCAAGCGCGGTGTTGTTGCCGGGGTCGATCTCGACCACGGCTTCCCAGATGAAGGGGGCGTTGGGAACATTTGCGGTCAGGCCTTTTTCGGTGACCTCTGGCGTGATCTCGACCCCGTCGATGACCGCGCGGATCAGGGTTAACTCTTCACCATGCAGGAAAAACGTGCGGTCGGTTGCATCGGGGTTCGGTCGGAAGGCAATGCGCGAGGTGACGCGGGTGGCGTGATCGGCCAAATCAAAGGTCAAATGCACACTGTCCACCAGATAGCCAAAGGGCGTGTAGTCTTTGAGGTAGATCGTGGTAGGGGCAGCGTCGCGCATCGGGGGCCTCGTAACGGTAGATGTCTGGCGCGACGTTATGAGGTGCGGCGCCCGCCTGCAAGCAGGGGTGCAGCATCGGATACGTGATGATTTCCGTGGTGGCGTGCGGATTGGCAGTGAAATGAGCCAAGAAGAGTTGCCTATCGGAAACATCCACCCTAATTGGAGGCTGCATACAGTGGCGTACAAATGCGGGAGAGGTCGAACATGAGCAGCAGAGAAACCCGGAACGGCTTGCAGATTGCCGTTGAGCTGGCGGATTTCATCGAGAATCAGGCGCTGCCGGGAACTGGCGTTTCGTCCCGAACTTTCTGGTCCGGTCTGTCCCGCATGGTTGAAGAACTGGGGCCAAAGAACAAATCTCTGCTAGCCAAACGCACCGAGATTCAGGGCCTGGTCGACGGCTGGCATCTGGCCAACAAGGGTCAGGACCATGACGCCGCCGCTTATCAGGCCTTCCTGCGTGAGATCGGCTATCTTGTCGAAGAAGGCGAGGCGTTCCAGATCGAAACCGCCAATGTCGACCCGGAGATCGCGCTGACGCCCGGCCCGCAATTGGTGGTGCCGATCACCAACGCCCGCTTTGCGCTGAACGCCGCCAATGCGCGCTGGGGTAGCCTGTATGATGCGCTTTATGGCACCGACGCGATGGGCGATCTGCCTCCGGCGGGTGTTTATAACGCTGAGCGTGGCGCGCGTGTAATCGCGTGGGCCAAAGCGTTTCTGGATGACACCGCGCCGTTGGCCGAAGGGTCGTGGGCGGACGTCACCGGCCTGCGCGTCGAGGACGGCGCGCTGGTTCCAGCGCTCGCTGATCCCGCGGCTTTCGCGGGCTTTGGCGGTGCTGCGGACAAGCCCGACTTTGTACTGCTGAAAAACAACGGCCTGCACGTGCAGATCATGATCGACCCGAGCAGCAATATCGGGTCCTCCGATCCGGCAGGTATCGCGGATGTGCGACTGGAATCGGCCCTGTCCACGATCATGGACTGCGAGGACTCGGTCGCCTGCGTCGATGCTGCTGACAAGGTTGTGGCCTATGGTAACTGGCTGGGCCTAATGAAAGGCGATCTGACTGAAGAGGTCTCCAAGGGCGGCAAAACCTTCACTCGAAAACTGGCGGGTGACGTGGAATACACCACCGCTGACGGCGAACAGGCCACGTTGAAAGGCCGTTCGCTGATGCTGGTGCGCAACGTGGGCCACCTGATGACCAACCCCGCGGTGCTGGACGGCGACGGCAACGAGATCGGTGAGGGCCTGATGGACGCGCTCTGCACCACGCTGATCGCCATGCACGACCTCAAGCGCGATGGGGGCAACTCGGTCGAAGGCTCGGTTTATGTCGTGAAGCCCAAGATGCACGGGCCGGAAGAAGTTGCGTTCTCGGTCGAGATTTTCGACATGGTCGAAGACGTTCTGGGCCTGCCGCGCAACACCGTGAAGCTGGGCATCATGGATGAGGAGCGCCGCACCTCGGTGAACCTCAAGGAATGTATCCGCGCTGCTAAATCGCGTGTGGCTTTCATCAACACCGGGTTCCTCGATCGGACGGGGGATGAGATCCATACCTCCATGGAAGCAGGCCCGATGCTGCCGAAGGGTGACATCAAGAACACGCCGTGGATTGCGTCTTATGAGGATCGCAACGTTGATATCGGTCTGGCTTGCGGTCTGAAGGGCAAGGCGCAAATCGGCAAAGGTATGTGGGCGATGCCCGACCGGATGGGCGATATGTTGGAGGCCAAGATCGGCCATCCGCAATCGGGTGCCACTTGCGCTTGGGTGCCGTCGCCAACTGCCGCGACTTTGCACGCGACGCACTATCACAAGGTCGACGTGCTGGCCCGTCAGGACGAACTGGCTGCCGGTGGCGCGCGCGGTACGCTGAACGACTTGCTGACCATTCCACTGCTGGGTGGCCGTAACCTCAGCGAAGATGAAATCGCGCGCGAGATCGAAAACAACGCGCAGGGCATTCTGGGCTATGTGGTGCGTTGGGTCGATCAGGGGGTGGGGTGCTCGAAAGTGCCAGACATCAATGATATTGGCCTGATGGAAGACCGGGCAACCTGCCGGATATCGTCACAGGCGCTGGCCAATTGGTTGCACCACGACGTTGTCAGCGAAGACCAGGTGATGGCAGCAATGCGGAAGATGGCCGCTGTAGTGGATCGCCAGAATGAAGACGACCCGACTTATTCACCTATGGCGCCGGGATTCGACGGCATCGCGTTTCAGGCGGCCTGCGATCTGGTTTTCAAGGGGCGCATTCAGCCCTCGGGCTATACCGAGCCGGTTCTGCATGCCCGCCGTCTGGAACTGAAAGCCAGCCTTTAATCCCAAGGAACGAGAGGACACAACATGGCAGTCAATCTGCGCAAAGCTCGCACTATCATCCGGAAAACCCTTGAGAAGGGGCGCGAGATGGAACTGAAGCCTCTCTCGGTTGTTGTGCTGGATGCCGGAGGCCACGTCATCGCATTTGAGCGTGAAGATGGCGCGGCACCGGGTCGGTTCCCGATCGCGCATGGCAAGGCGTATGGATCGGTCATGCTGGGCATGGCGGGCACTGCGCAGATGCAGCGGGCCGAGGCGCAAGCTTATTTCATGGCCGCGGTGAATGGTGTTTATGGTGGTCAGGTCGTTCCGGTTCCGGGCGGTATCTTGTTGCGGGATCGCAAAGGTGCCGTGATTGGTGCCGTGGGTGTTACCGGCGATACGTCGGACAATGACGCGGTTGCAGGCATGGCCGGGATTGAGGCGGCGGGCCTGACCGGAGAAATCTGATTTTCTCTAACTTACGCTGAAAGATGCGTGCAGAACTGAACACGTCCTTGCGCTGTCATGCAGGGCGTGCTCTGTTGCACGTTCTCCTCGCTGCGGATAGCTTTCTTTTTAATCAGGGAACCAGTAAGGAAAGCGGAATGTCTCGACCTGTCGTCGGTATCATCGGCAACTCTTATCTCATGAACGATGAATATCCGACCCATGCGGGCGGAACGATGAATTCGGACGCCGTGGCAAATGTTTCCCACTGCCTGCCGCTTTTGATCCCATCTGACCCGCGATATGTCACGGTCGAAGAATTGCTGGAGGTCTGCGACGGGTTCCTGCTGACTGGCGGGCGTCCAAATGTACACCCCGAGGAATATGGCGAAGACGCCACTGACGCCCATGGCGAGTTCGACCGGGCACGGGATGCTATCACGCTGCCTCTGGTTCGGGCTTGCGTTGAGCGAGGGCAGCCGTTCATGGGGATCTGCCGTGGGTTCCAAGAAGTGAACGTTGCCATGGGGGGGACGCTTTACCCCGAAATTCGTGATCTACCGGGGCGAATGAACCACCGCATGCCGCCGGACGGCACGCTGGAAGAGAAATTCGCTTTGCGCCATGTGGTAACATTGGACGAGGGCGGCGTGTTTCACCAACTATTCGGCGCGCCTGAGGTGATGACGAACACCCTTCACGGGCAGGGTATCAAGACAGTCGGTGATCGCGTGGTTATAGACGGACACGCGCCGGATGGCACGCCCGAGGCAATTTATGTCAAGGATGCACCCGGGTTTACGTTGTCGGTGCAATGGCACCCGGAATGGGATGCGATCAACGATCCTGTTTCCCGACCTTTATTCGAAGCGTTCGGCGCGGCTGTACGCGCATGGGCGACCGGATCGGATGTCAGCCTGATACAGCAGACAGCGTGAATTTCGCGCCGATCCGCAAGAGGGGGACCGGACCGGCGCGTTGCGATCAGACCAGCAAGTTAAACTGATTGATCAGGGGGAGGGTGCGGGCGCGTTCTCCGGTCAAATCGAACAGAGCATTACCGAGCGCGGGCATTGACGGAGGTGTTCCCGGCTCGCCTGCGCCGCCCATATGACGGTTGGTTTCCAGCACGCGCACCTCGACCTGCGGGGCAGTGTGCATGCGCAGCGCATCATAGTCAGGGAAGTTGTACTGTTCGACCTCGCCGTCGGCAAAGGTGATCTCGCCATAGCAGGCCGCCGACAACCCGTACATCATGCCGCCGAACATCTGCGCCTTGACGTTTTCCGGGTCCAAAGCCAGCCCCATATCACAGGCGATCCATGCCTTGTTGATGCGGATGGTGCCGTCTTCATCGACCACTTCGATCACCTGCGCAACCGGAGTGCCGAAGCTGTAGGTGAAGGCCACGCCGCGCCCAACACCCTCGGGTGTCTGACCTGTCCAGCCCGACATCTCTTTCACAGCTTCAAGGCAACCTGCCGACGGCGCGTGTTCGTCCTTCATCAACTCCAGTCGGAACTCCAGCGGGTCGCGGCCTGCGGCATGGGCCATCTCATCCATGAAGGTTTCATGAAAAAAGCCGTTATGGCTGTTACCGACTGAGCGCCAGAACCCGACGGGAACATCAAGTTCAGCGATGTGTCCGCTTACCCTGTAATTCGGCACCGCGTAGGGTTGGTTGAAGAACCCTTCGACCAGCACCTTGTCTGGGCCTGAACCGGGCAGACCAGTATAGCGTGTAACGGCTTGCTGAGTGCTGGATTGGGATGCGACGCTACCGTCGATCAGCACCGCTTTGCCATCCTGAACCGCTCCGCGCAGCCGGGCGATGGCACCTGGGCGGAAATAGTCGTGGCGCATGTCTTCTTCGCGGCTCCAAGTTGTCTGAACCGGAGTGCCGGGCATGGCCATGGCGACCTTGGTGGCGATCTCGCCGAAATCCAGCTCACCGCGTCGGCCAAATCCGCCGCCCAGATATGTGGTGTGGATCTGCACTGCCTCGGTGTCCAGACCGGCTGTGTTGGCTACGCGGAACCGGATCAGCGTCGGGGCCTGATTGCCGCACCACAAATCCAACGCGTCGCCTGTGTAAAGTGCGGTTGTGTTCATTGGCTCCATCGTGGCGTGGGCCAGATAGGGCACCTGATATTCCGCCGTGATCTCGGTTGCGCCATCGGGCGTGACGCTCACATCGCCATCGTCGCGCATGGTCGAGTTCGGAGCGTCGTCGAAAGCTTCAGCAATTTTGGCAAAGATGCCCGCGGTGTCGGGTGGGTAGGGGGCGTCGCCCCAATCCACATCTATTGCCTCAACTGCCTGATTGGCGAGCCAAGTGTTGTTTGCGATAACCGCGACACCAGTGCCCAGATCGACAATTTTCTCGACCCCGGGCATGGCTTTGGCGGCACTGTCGTCAAAACCGTTCATCGCACCGCCGAGTTTTGGGTTCATCCGGACGGCGGCGAATTTCATGCCCGGCAAGCGTACGTCGACACCGAACCCGGCCGTACCTGTCACCTTTTCGACCATGTCCAGTCTCGGTTGGGTCTGGCCCAGATAGCGCCATTCGGACGGATCGCGCAGCGGCACCTCGACCGGTTCAAGCCCCGCCGCATCTACAGCCAGATCAGTGTAGGCGATCTTATCGCCACTCGGGGAAATCACGTGCCCCGAAGCGGTCTTTAGCTCGGACGGGTCGACGCCCAGACGATTGGCCGCCGCGCGTTTCAGCGTCTCACGAGCCGAGGCTCCGGCCTGACGCATACGCTCGAACCCGTCCTTCATCGAGGTCGAGCCACCGGTGACTTGCAGGCTCAGCACCTTGCCAAGCACCCCAAGCGCTTCACCCAGATTGTGCTGGAAGTTCGAGATGTCATAACCCTTGTTGGGCAGGCTTTCCCTCATCAGCGCCGAGTTGTAGTAGGCAGCTGCCGCCGGGCCGTGCAGAACGTTGATCTGGTCCAGATCAACGTCCAGTTCCTCGGCAATAAGCGCAGCCCATGTTGTTTTCACCCCCTGTCCCATCTCGGCGCGGGGGGCAAAGAGGGTCACGCCGTTCTGGTCGATCAGAACAAATGGGTTCAGTGCTGTCTGACCTTCGGTGGGTTTCAGCGGGTTTGCGGCGGGGCGGTTCACGTAATAGGCACCAAAAGCCACGCCGCCGACAATTGCGGCGGACCCGATCAGAAAAGTGCGACGGAGGATTTTTCCAACAGAAGCCATTGATTAGGCCTCCTTCAATTTGCCGGCTGCGTCGTGGATCGCAGCGCGAATACGGGGGTAGGTGCCACAGCGACACAGGTTGCCTTGCATCGCTTCGTCTATGTCCGCGTCCGATGGTGCGGGGTTTTCTGCCAGCAATGCGGCGGCCTGCATGATCTGGCCCGATTGACAGTATCCGCACTGTGCCACCTGATGATCGACCCAGGCTTGTTGGATTGCAGCCATAGCGTCTGGTGTTCCGATGCCTTCAATCGTGGTCACATCACCCCAAACATCTGACAAGGCCACCTGACACGAACGTACGGCCTCGCCATCAATATGCACGGTGCACGCGCCGCAGGCGGCGACGCCGCAGCCAAACTTGGTTCCGGTCAACCCGACCTCATCCCTCAGTACCCAAAGCAGGGGGACGTCATCGGGCAAGTCAATCTGATGTTGCTTTCCGTTGATCTTCAGAGCGGTCGCCATTGCGCACCTCATTTATCTGTGGCTTGTTGCTGACATAATTGTCGAAAAGTGTCAGCGTGTCAATTGACAATACAAACAAAAAATGTCACGAGTTCAGGTATGGTGGAAGCAGTTGACGATTCACGGCAAAAGGCGATCCTGAACTCGGCGTTTCAGGCCTTTTCTACTTATGGGTATCGAAAGACCTCGATGGATGACATAGCGCGCGGGGCGGGGATGTCCCGGCCAGCGCTGTATCTGCATTTCAAGAACAAAGAGGCGATCGTCAGCAAACTGACTGAGTTTTACTACGTTGAAAAAACGGCAGCAGTTGCCGCAGCGCTAGCGACGCAGGGTTCAGTGGCCGAGGTTCTGACCCATGCTATTCAGACCCAGACGGCAGGGATCGCAAAGATACTGGCGTCGCCTCACGGGCTTGAGATGCTGGATAACACCAAGTCCATGTCCTCTGAAATCATTGCAGAGGGAGAAGCCGGGTTGGCGGGCGTCTATGCCGAGTGGCTGTCGCAGCAGGAACGGTTGGGGCGCGTGCGTCTGCTGACGAGTGCGGCCGAGACCGGCCGGACGATCACGGCCACGCTGAAAGGTCTTAAGCTGATCGGCGCGGGGGCTGATGTTTATGAACAGCAGGTCGCGCAGATCGCGGCGCTGATCAGCGCAGGGCTTGAGGTTAAGTAACCCGCTGCCGCACCTTGTATTCTGGCGTGTCCCACAAGCGGTTGCCCATGATGTCGGCCATGATGCCGGCTGCACGTTCTACGTCCTGCTCGTCGATATAAAGCGGCGTGAAACCAAACCGCATGATATCAGGCGCGCGGAAATCTCCGATCACACCGCGCGCGATCAGCGCCTGCATAGCCGCGTAGCCCTCAGTAAACCGGAAAGAGACCTGACTGCCGCGCTGGTTTGGGTCGCGCGGGCTGGCCAGTTCTAACTCGGGGCAGGTCGCTTCCAAGCGGGAGATGAACAACTCGGTTAGTTCGATGGACTTGGCGCGCACGTCGGTCATGTTGGCCATGTCCCAGATGTCCATTGCAGCAGAGAGGGCGGTCATCTGGATGATCGGAGGGGTGCCGACACGCATTCTCTCGATCCCACTGCCGGGGCGGTAATCCAGATCGAAGGCAAAGGGGGCATCGTGTCCCAGCCAGCCAGACAGGGCAGGGCGCGCGCGGTCGGCCAGACGCGGCGCGACATAAATAAAGGCAGGCGCACCGGGGCCGCCGTTTAAGTACTTATATGTACAGCCAACCGCGAAATCTGCGTTGCAGGCGGACAGATCCACTGGAACAGCTCCGGCAGAGTGGGCCAGATCCCAGACAGTGACCACCCGATTCGCATGAGCCAACTCGGTCAACGCCTTCATGTCGTGCATTCTTCCGCTGCGATAGTCGACTTCGGTCAGCATCAGAACAGCGACATCTTCGGTGATGCTTGCGGCGACCTCTTCAGGTGCAACGACGCGCAGTTCGTAATCTGGGCCCAGAGAGCGCAACAGACCGTCCACCATATAAAGGTCCGAAGGGAAATTGCCGTTGTCCGACAGCACAACCTTGCGATCCGGGCGCAGCTCAAGGGCCGAGGCCACGGCCTGATAGACCTTGATCGAGAGTGTATCCCCGGTCACCACAGTACCAGGTTCCGCTCCGACAAGGCGGCCAATGCGGTCGCCCAACCCTGTCGGCAAAGCCATCCACCCGGCCTTGTTCCAGCCGGTGATCAACATTTGCCCCCATTCCTTGACCATCATGTCGTTTACCCGGTCTCCTGCTGCCTTGGGCAGCGGACCCAGTGAATTTCCGTCCAGATAGATGACGCCATCTGGCAGGTCGAACATGGCTTTTGTCGCGGCAAAATCGGTCATCGGGGGCTCACAATCTTTTGATCTGGGTCAGTGCTTTGATTCGGCCTATCCGATCCATTTATGCCTGTCCATTGATGCGACAACCGAAGCTTTGCCATTTGGGTCTGAAAGCGGTAGGACATCGGTCAGAAGCGACACGTGCTTTGCGTGGCGCCACTTGCGGAGAGTGCGCATGCGCTGGATCGACATACCGCCCGTATGGCTGATTGGATTTGCATTGCTGGCTTGGCTGCAGGCGCGTCATTTTCCGCTAGGGTTGTCGCTGGATAGCGGGCTGACCGATCTGCTCAGCGGACTTCTGATCGGCGCTGGTATCCTGGTTGCGGTATTGGCTATTGTTGAGTTTCGCCGCCACAAAACAACAGTAATTCCGCATGAAACGCCAACTGCCATGGTGCAATCGGGCATATATAAGCGTAGCCGCAATCCAATCTATCTTGGTGACGTCCTAATCCTTGCAGGTTTGGTTCTACGGTTCGATGCGGTCCTGTCTCTGGTGCTCGTACCCATGTTTGTGTGGGTGCTTGAGCGCCGTTTCATCCTGCCGGAAGAGGATCGTTTGCGTCGCGCTTTTCGCGCTGATTTCGCCCGCTATGAACGCCGGACGCGGCGCTGGATATGAAGGAACCGTGACCATGATGCAACGCAGCAAATGCTGCGCTTGCGAAATAATGTTGCGCAGGATACACGTTCGCTTAACAAACAATACCGACCACCCGCTCAGTCTGAGTGAAAATTAGGGGGATCTGCCAGTGAAGATAGGCACACCAAAGGAAATACTGGACGGAGAGAACCGGGTCGCGATGACGCCTGACTCTGCGGTTCAGTTACAGAAACTGGGCTATGAATGCCTGATCGAAAAGGGCGCTGGCGCAGCTGCGGGCTTTTCTGATGCAGCTTATGAAGCCGTAGGTGTTGAAGTCGTCAAGACGGCTGCATCGCTGTGGAAAACTGCGGATATCATCGCCAAGGTTCGCCAGCCCGACGAGGCCGAGCTGAAGCGGTTGTCTGCTGGTAAGACACTGATTTCCTTCTTTAACCCTGCAGGCAATGAAGAAGGCATGGAGTTGGCCAAGTCCAAAGGTGCCAACGTTATCGCCATGGAAATGGTGCCGCGTATTTCGCGCGCGCAGAAGATGGACGCGCTGTCGTCGATGGCGAACATCGCCGGTTACCGCGCGGTGATCGAGGCCGGTAACAACTTTGGCCGTTTCTTCACCGGTCAGGTGACGGCTGCCGGTAAAGTACCGCCTGCGAAAGTGCTGATTGTCGGTGCTGGTGTGGCTGGTCTGGCAGCGATCGGGACCTCGACCTCTCTGGGTGCGATCACCTATGCATTCGACGTGCGCCCTGAAGTGGCCGAGCAGGTCGAATCGATGGGGGCCGAGTTCGTCTATCTGGATTTTGAAGAAGACCAGCAGGACGGCGCGGCGACCGGTGGTTATGCTTCGGTTCAGTCTGAAGAATTCCGTAACGCGCAGCTGGCCAAGTTCCGCGAGCTGGCGCCCGAGATGGACATCGTCATTACCACGGCGCTGATCCCGAACCGTGAGGCTCCTGAGCTTTGGACCAAGGATATGGTCGAAAGCATGAAGCCCGGCTCGGTTATCGTTGACCTTGCTGCGGAAAAGGGCGGCAACTGCAAGCTGACCGTGGCGGATGAGAAGATCGTAACTGACAATGGCGTGACCATCATCGGCTACACCGACTTCCCCAGCCGGATGGCGGCACAATCCTCTTCGCTCTATGCGACCAACATCCGTCACATGATGACTGACCTGACACCCGAGAAGGACGGTCAGATCAATCACAACATGGAAGATGACGTGATCCGCGGCGCAACCGTGACCCATGAGGGAGAGATCACCTTCCCGCCGCCGCCGCCTAAAATTCAGGCGATCGCGGCGCAGAAAAAGCCTGAGGTCAAGGAACTGACCCCGGAAGAGAAAAAGGCGCAGGAGATCGCGGCCTTCAAGGCGCAGACCAAGCAGCAGTTCACCCTGCTGGGTGTCGGCGGTGCGCTGATGCTGCTGGTGGGGCTGATCGCTCCGGCCAGCTTCATGCAGCACTTCATCGTCTTTGTGCTGGCTATCTTTGTTGGCTTCCAGGTGATCTGGAATGTTGCGCACAGCCTGCATACGCCGCTGATGGCGATCACCAACGCGATCTCGTCGATCATCATCGTCGGGGCGCTTATGCAGATCGGATCGGGCTCGTTCCTTGTTATTCTGCTGGCGGCGCTGTCCGTTTTCATGGCCGGGATCAATATCTTCGGCGGTTTTCTTGTCACCCGGCGCATGCTCGCCATGTTCCAGAAATCTTAAGGAGGCCGGGTAGATGGAATTTGGCTTCACTACTGCCGCCTATGTTGTTGCGGCTGTTCTCTTCATCCTTTCGCTCGGCGGTCTGTCGAACCAGGAAAGCGCTAAGCGCGCGGTCTGGTACGGCATTGTCGGTATGGCGCTGGCGGTTTTTGCCACGCTGGTTGGCCCTGGTTCGGGTTATTGGCTACTGTCGCTGCTGCTGATCATCGGCGGTGGTCTGATCGGTCAGTATGTGGCGCAGCGTGTCCAGATGACCGAGATGCCGCAGCTGGTGGCCGCAATGCACTCGTTGGTTGGTCTGGCGGCTGTTTTCGTCGGCTTCAATGCGCATTTCGAGATCGGAAACGTGGCGCAGGCGCTTGCTTCTGCTGATGCGAAACTGGCCAAGGAAGGTTTTGGAACCTTCGCTGCACTGATCGCCAAGAAATCCTCGGCGGAACTGGCAATCCTGCATGTGGAATTGTTCCTGGGCATCTTCATCGGTGCGATCACCTTTACCGGTTCGGTCGTGGCCTATGGCAAGCTGGCAGGCAAGGTGACTTCGGCGGCGACCAAGCTGCCCGGTGGCCATGCGCTGAACGCAGCTGCTGCGGGTCTCTCGCTGATCTGCCTGGTCTGGTACACCGCATCCGGTGGTCTGCTGCCGCTGATCCTGATGACGCTGGCTGCTCTGTTCATCGGCTATCACCTGATCATGGGCATCGGCGGCGCCGACATGCCGGTGGTTGTGTCGATGCTGAACAGCTACTCGGGCTGGGCGGCTGCTGCGATCGGCTTCAGCCTTGGCAACGATCTGCTGATCGTGGTCGGAGCGCTGGTGGGCTCGTCGGGTGCGATCCTGTCCTACATCATGTGTAAAGCAATGAACCGCCACTTTGTCAGCGTGATCCTGGGTGGCTTTGGCGGCACTTCGGGGCCGCAGATGGAGGTCGAAGGTGAGCAGGTGGCCATCGACGCCGATGGTGTTGCCGCAGCTCTGAACGACGCTGACAGCATTATCATCATCCCGGGTTACGGTATGGCCGTTGCGCAGGCACAGCAGTCGGTTTCCGAACTGGTCCGCAAGCTGCGCGCCAAGGGCAAAGAGGTGCGTTTCGCGATCCACCCCGTTGCCGGTCGTCTGCCGGGCCACATGAACGTGCTGCTGGCTGAGGCGAAGGTTCCTTACGATATCGTTCTGGAAATGGACGAAATCAACGAGGACTTCCCTGAGACGGATGTGGCCATCGTCATCGGTTCGAACGACATCGTGAACCCTGCAGCGCAGGAAGACCCCAACAGCCCCATCGCCGGGATGCCGGTTCTGGAATGCTGGAAGTCCAAGCAGGTGTTCGTGTCCAAGCGTGGACAGGGCACTGGATACTCGGGCATCGAAAACCCGCTGTTCTTCAAAGAGAACACCCGCATGTTCTATGGCGACGCCAAGGAGTCGCTGGACAAGCTTCTGCCGATGATCGACTGATCGTTAAGGTTTATCAAATTGCAAAGGGCGCCTGCGGGCGCCCTTTTCTTTTTTCGTTTTGGTAGGGGGCTTTGCTCGCCGCCATTGGATGCTTGAACCAATGGTGCATCAAAAGGCGTCGCCCCAAGATATTTGCGGCCAGATGAAGCGGGCGGGGTGTGTTATGTTCAACCTGAGTACAACTGGGGGACGGCAATGCAGAAGGTGAACGGCATAGGCGGCGTGTTCTTTCGGGCCAATGATCCTAAAGCCTTGAGCGCTTGGTATGAAGAAAATCTTGGAGTTGATCCCTGCGGGTCTGTTCCGTGGAAGCAGCGCGAAGGGTACACTGTGTTTGCCCCTTTCGCGCAGGACACGACGTATTTTGGGCCGACTAATCGGCAATGGATGATCAACTTTCGTGTCGATGATCTGGAGGCCATGATCTTTCAGTTAGAAGCAGCGGGGATTCCGGTTGAAACTCGTGCCGAATGGGACAGTGAGGTTGGAAAATTCGCCCGCATTCACGACCCCGAAGGAAATCCCGTCGAGCTGTGGCAACCAAATCAATAGGATAGCTGGAATGTATACCGTTGTATCCTTGTAAGTGCATGAAATAAAAAGATAATTGATGTATTCTTGGTGTGCCGTATAGTGCGGTGGACGAACCGGAGCCCCTTATGACGACCATCGACGATCATCCTTTGCGCTATTCTCTGGCCAATGAACTGCACGCGCGCCCATTTCCTGTGGCTGATACGCCTTGCACTGTAACCTTTTTGGCGATCAAAAAGCCGGTGGCCGCTGTAGCTCGGGATCGGGACAAGGATCTGGCGCATTTGATAAATCTGTTGGATCGTCACGGGGCGCAACATCCGCAACCTCAGGCCACACACTATGCTGGCCAGATTGGGCGTCATTGGCTGAAATGGGAACAGCACACCGAATTCGTGACCTTTACAGCAATTACGAAGAACGTGAGCGACCGCCCCTTCAACCCGGCGGATTTTGAGGTGTTCCCCCCTGATTGGCTGAAGGCCAGCGAAGGTCAGCGTATCACCTCGGCCATGATCCGGGTGGTTGAGCGGCAAGAGGATGATGCAGTCAAAGCTTCGCTGCTTGATTGGTTCGAGCCTGAAAGCCTGGCAGCAGCTCGTGTGTTAGACGATGCTGCGGTTTGCGCCAGCGATTTTCGCATCGACCCGGCGGGGCATATGCGTTTTGCGCTTTTCGTTTCCAAAGGTGCCGGACGGCGCAGAACGGGACGTATTATCCAACGTCTTTGTGAAATCGAGACCTACAAAGCCATGTCGATGCTAGGCTTTGCTCGCGTCAAGAAACTGACCCCCAGGATTGGCGAGCTGGATGCGAAACTGACAGAGCTGATGGGTCAAATGACCGATAATACGGCCCATCCCGACGAGTTGCTGCCTGATTTGTTGTCGATCTCGACCGAACTTGAGACACTTTCAGCCCAGTGTTCTTTCCGCTTCGGAGCAACAGGCGCTTATGAGGCTATCGTAAATCAGCGGATCGAGGTCTTGCGGGAAGAGCGTTTCGAAGGCGGTCAGAGCTTTGCTGATTTCATGATGCGCCGCTATGACCCGGCCATTCGTACGGTGAAATCGACGGAGCGCCGTTTGCAGGCGTTGTCTGACCGCGCCATTCGCGCGGGCGAGTTGCTGCGAACGCGGGTGGATGTCGAGCGGAGCGCCCAAAACCAAGCACTGCTGGAGAGCATGGACCGTCGCGCTGATATTGCGTTGCGGTTGCAATACACCGTCGAGGGGCTGTCGGTCGTTGCGATCAGCTACTATGCAGTCTCGCTGGTTCGCGATCTTTTGCACCCGTTTGCTGAGGACCAGCTAAGCAAAGGAATGCTGACTTCAGCGGTAACAATTCCGGTTGTTTTTTGTGTTTGGCTGGCCATTCGCCGAATACGCAAGCGGTTGGAATAGGCGTCTTTGCCAATGCGTTGAAAGCCTGTAAAACAGGCGCGTTTGGCGCTAGTTGCGAAGGATGCCTTTTGATCGGATTGTTGGCCGCTTGGCGGGCCGTTGCGGCCATGTTCATCCTGAATGGTGCGCTGTTTGGCATCTGGGCATCTCGTATCCCCGCCGTGCGGGACAGGTTGGACCTATCGCATGAAGCTTTGGGTTATGGCTTGCTGTTCATGGCAGCGGGGGCTGTGTGTTCTTTTCCGGTTACAGGTCGGCTGACAGACTGGTTCGGCGCAGTAACGATCACTCGCGTCATTGCTGTGGTTTACACGTTGTCTTTGATCCTGCTGGCCATGGCCGATGGGTTTTGGTCCTTGGCGGCCTTTCTGTTTGTTTTCGGTGCTTTTCACGGCTCGATGGACGTTGCCATGAACGCCTGGGCGGCGGAAGTTGAGCAAGCCTATGAAAAGCCCGTCATGTCCTCGTTTCACGCGATGTGGAGCCTTGGGGCCGGGTTGGGTGCGTTCAGCGGGTACGGAGCGGTGCAAGCAGGGTTGACGGTGATGCAGCATTTCCTGCTGGCAGGAGGGCTTGTCGTGATCTCGGCGTTGGCTCTGTCTTGGGTACACTGGACATCTCGCAAGGCTGTATCTGCAGGCGGTGCCGTCTTTGCCTTGCCTTCGGGTGCACTGATCCTTGTTGGTTTCACCGCGCTTTGCGGAGCGTTGGGAGAGGGGGCTGTGGCGGACTGGAGCGCGATTTTCATGCGCGACGAGACCGGGGCAGCAGAAAGCGTCGCGGCGTTGGGCTATGCTGTGTTCTCGGTGGCGATGGTGGTTTTCCGGCTGGCGGGTGGTTTGGTCATTGCTCGGTTCGGACCCGCTGCCACTGCGCGTTTCGGGGGTGTTTGCGCCGCATTGGGTGTGCTCGCTGTGGTCTCTGCTGCGGAGGCCGAGATTGCGCTGGCGGGCTTCGCCTTGATGGGCATCGGCTATGCGGTGATCATGCCGTTGGCCTTTAGCCGGGCTGCCAATGACCCGCATGTACCGCCGGGTCAGGCGATCGCCAGTGTGGCGACGCTGGGCTATGGAGGGTTGCTGATCGGCCCACCGCTTATTGGGTTTCTGGCCGAAATGCTTACATTGCGCTTGGCGTTTGCAGCTTTGTTGCCGTTGGCCGTACTGATTGTCCTTCTGTCTGGAGCGCTGCGGCCTGCGTCGGCAAATTGAAATTACGATTGCTCATCGGGGCAGTACCCCGAGCAACAAAATAAAATGGGAGAAAACAATGCCGATCAAAAACCGGTTCGCTGAATTGCAGGGTGAAATCACTGAATGGCGGCGTGACATTCATGAAAACCCGGAGATCCTGTTCGAAACGCATCGAACCAGCGCTCTGGTTGCCGAGAAGCTGAAGGAGTTTGGCTGCGATGAGGTGGTCACCGGTATCGGCCGCACCGGGGTTGTTGGGGTGATCAGGGGCAAGGTTGATACACGCGGCAAGGTGATCGGTTTGCGGGCCGATATGGATGCTCTGCCGATACATGAGGCCACGGGGTTGGACTATGCTTCAAAGACGGATGGGGCGATGCATGCCTGTGGTCATGATGGGCATACGGCGATGTTGCTTGGGGCGGCGAAATACCTCTCGGAAACCCGGAACTTTGACGGCACAGTTGTTGTGATTTTTCAGCCCGCCGAAGAGGGCGGCGGTGGCGGCCGCGAGATGTGCGAAGACGGAATGATGGATCGCTGGGGCATTCAGGAAGTCTACGGCATGCACAACTGGCCCGGACGTCCCGTAGGCAGTTTTGCCATTCGTCCCGGTGCGTTTTTTGCGGCCACGGACCAGTTCGACGTTACATTCGAAGGGAAGGGCGGCCACGCTGCCAAACCGCATGAAACTGTGGATACGACCGTGATGGCGGCGCAGGCGGTTCTGGCGCTGCAGACGGTCGCGTCGCGCAATGCCGATCCGGTAGATCAGGTCGTAGTTTCGGTCACGTCATTTGAGACGTCGTCTACGGCCTTCAATGTGATCCCGCAACGGGTGCAGATCAAAGGCACCGTCCGCACGATGAGTACAGCGATGCGGGATCTGGCGGAGAAACGCATCAAGGAAATCTGCGAGGGTGTTGCTGCGACATTCGGCGGGGCTGCCGAGGTGACTTACTACCGGGGTTATCCTGTGATGGTAAACAGCGATGAGCAGACCGATTTCGCCGCCGATGTTGCCCGGTCTGTTTCGGGTAACTGTGATGAGGCGCCTTTGATCATGGGTGGTGAAGATTTCGCCTTTATGCTCGAAGAGCGGCCGGGAGCGTATATTCTGGTCGGTAATGGCGATACGGCCGCAGTGCATCATCCGGAGTATAATTTTAACGACGAAGCTATTCCGGCTGGGTGCAGTTGGTGGGCTGAGATTGTCGAACAGCGTATGCCGGCTGCTTGATGGAAAGGGCGGGGGCTCTGCCCCCGCACCCCCGAGATATTTTTAGCCAGATGAAGCTGGATCCGGGTCTGTCAGGTCGAGTTGGGCACAGAGCGTTTCGACGATTGCATCCAGTGCCGATTTTTGGGTGTTTACGCAGGATTTCGCCGCCATGCGCGCTGTGTCCAAAGCGGATTGATCTGATAGCCAGGTTGCAACAGCCTTGGCCAGTTCGGGGGCAGTTTGGACTTGCAGTGCGCCGCCGGTTTCGATCAGCGGGGCGAAGGTTTCGGCGAAGTTGAAATAACCGGGGCCGGTGATCACTGCTGCGCCCGCTTGTGCGGGTTCGAAAGGGTTATGGCCGCCGATTTCTTTTAATGAACCACCCAGAAACACGATGGGGCAGAGCGCGTACCATGTGCCGGTTTCACCCAGCGTATCGGCAATGTAGACCTGTGTTTCTTTAGTGATTTTATCACCATCGGATCGGATGGCCACGGCCTGCGCGGCGCGTTCTACCAAGGCTGCGACCTCGGACCGGCGTTCCGGGTGGCGCGGGATCAGCAACAACAGCAGGTCTGGCCAGCGTTTGAGAAGCTCGGTATGTGCGGCCAGTACGGTTTCCTCTTCGCCCGCGTGTGTTGAGCTGGCGATCCAGATGGGGCGGTTTTCGATCTGTGCACGAATATCAGACAGCGTGATCTGATCCACCGGCAGAGGGTCGGACATGGCTTTGAGGTTCGTACCGGGCTGCACGCGCTCGGCGCGCGCGCCCATGTCGATAAGGTTTTGCGCCGTCTTGTCATTCTGAGTCAGAAACAGGCGGAAATGATCCAGTATGAACCGCGCCGTGTTGGGTCGTTTCTTCCAGCCTTCAACCGACCTGTCCGACAGACGCGCGTTCAGTAAGGTTAAAGGAATGCCGCGCGCGGCACCTTCGACAATCAGACGAGGCCAGAGTTCGCTTTCGACAAAGATGGCGGCGTCTGGCTGCCAATGATCCAGAAAACGGCGCACGGGGCCGGAGGTGTCCAACGGCGGGTACTGGTGACGCGCACGCGGTGGCATGCGTTTTTCGATCAAGGCGGCAGAGGTGGGCGTGCCGGAGGTGATCAGGAACTCGGCCTGAGGCAGCCGCTTACCCAGCCGCGTGATTAGGCTGATGACCGATAGCGTTTCGCCTACGCTGGCTGCATGAAACCAGATTAGCTGACCGTCGGGGCGGGGCAGGCTGGCATGGCCCAAGCGTTCACGTTGACGGTCCGCGGAGACACCAGCTGCCTGCAATTTCTTCCTAACTGTTCGCCAGACCAATGGGCCTGCTACGGCAGTCAGACCGCAATACAGGTGATAAAGCAGCGTCGCTCGACCAGTTTGATTCGGCATATCAGCCGCCGGTGTGGCTCATATGACGGCTCATCTTTCCGTCGACCGCTTGGCGGGAATAATCGAAATCATGGCCCTTGGGTTTGAGGTTGATCGCCGCGCGGATTGCGTCTTCGAGCGGTTGCTCGGTGTCAGGATGGTCGCGCAGAGCGCCGCGCAGGTCAGCCATGTCCTCCTGACCGAGGCACATGTAAAGCTCACCAGTGCAGGTCAGGCGCACCCGGTTGCAGCTTTCGCAGAAGTTATGAGATAGCGGCGTGATGAAGCCGATCTTTTGCCCGGTCTCCTCGAGCCGCACATAGCGCGCTGGCCCACCGGTTCGTTCAGCAAGGTCGGTGACGGTATAGTGGTTTTCGTATTCTTTGCGCACGTCTTTCAGTGACCAGTACTGGTCCAGCCGATCTTCGTTGCCGATATCCCCCATCGGCATGACCTCAATCCAGGTCAGGTCCATGTCGCGCTCAGCACACCAGTTTGTGATGGTGGGCAGCTCTTCTTCATTAAATCCCTTCAGGGCCACCGCGTTGATCTTTATCCGCAGTCCGGCCTTTTGGGCCGCATCAATTCCGTTCAGCACCTGTTTCAGGCGACCCCAGCGGGTGATCTGGGCGAATTTGTCCTCATCCAGCGTGTCCAGAGATACGTTCACCCGGCGCACACCTGCGGTATAGAGATCGTCAGCAAAGCGATGCAGCTGAGATCCATTGGTGGTCAGCGTCAGCTCTTTCAATGCGCCGCTGTCCAGATGCCGGGTCATGCTGTTGAAAAATGTCATGATATTGCGGCGCACCAGCGGTTCGCCCCCGGTGATCCGCAGCTTTTCAACCCCCATCTTTACAAAGGTTGAGCACATGCGATCCAACTCTTCCAGCGTGAGCAGATCCTTTTTGGGTAGGAACTTCATGTCCTCGGACATGCAGTACACACAGCGGAAATCGCAGCGGTCCGTGACGGAGACGCGGAGATAGGTAATCGCACGGGCGAACGGGTCGATAAGCGGAGCAGTCATGCGACATAGGTAAAGCCGGGACCTACCTCCGACAAGGGCGAAGTTTCCTTTGCGCTGGTACAGATGCGCGCAGGACGGTAGGCTTTAGGCATGAGATATATGCTTTTGGCTTTGTGTGTTCTTATTGCGGGTTGCGACACCGTGCGGTCGACGACGGATCGCGTTTTTGGAAAGGACGACGTAGCCGCCGAGCAAGAACAGGTCGTGACAGAAGAGGTTTTCGAGCCAGAGCCCGTAGCAGCCACTGCTGCCAGTTGGGTTGGTGCAAAGACCACGATTGCTGCATTGGGTGATCCAACGACACCGGGGCGCTGGTTAGAGACGCCGCTGGTCGATACGGAATTTACAGGACGCGTGGTTGTGCCCAGAACTGGCGCGCAGGCCTATATCACCCTTGTGCCAGCGCCGGGGCCAGAAAGCGGAGGCAGCCGTTTGTCGCTGGACGCGATGCGAGAACTGCTGCTGCCGTTCGACGAATTGGTCGAACTACAGGTCTATTCCAACTGACCTTTCAGGTATTTTCCGGCTTCTCGACGGGCAAAGGGTTTCATTGCATCGCCGTGCTTATCAAGAAACGCGATTACTCTTGGGGCGTCGTGTTTCGACAGTTCACGCAGCCACCAGGCGATGGCCTTTTGGATGAACCAGTCGCGGTCGGGCACATAGCCCGCTGTCCAACTCAGGATACGGTCGCGCCGCGCCAGATCATCGGGCTTGGGGTGGTTTTGTTTGGTCCATGGCAGGGTGGCCACCAGTGCCGCACGCCGGGTCCACATATGGTCGGAATTTGTCCAGGTTTCCACCTGGTCCAGCCGGGTCGGGTCGGCCGAAAGCCGTTTTTGGATCGCGATACACGTGTGATCGGCCACGGCCCACCCGTCGAAATCGGGTAGCCAGCTTTGCAGCAACTGCCAAACCGTTTCGTCGGGCCGAATGCGCGCCTGCGTGAGCAACTTTGCCGCCGCTACACGACCCTCATGGATATTGGTCTGCCAAAGAGCGTCCGCCAGATTCACGCGCAAGGGTATGTCCAGTTCCTGACGCCAGGCTTTGGTCAGGTCGTTCAGAACAGGATTTGCGACGCCCAGATAGGGGCGGTCAACCTTGTGATAGGCCAACATCTGTTTGGCGCGCTCGGGTTCGGCGTGCGCCTTGATCTGGTCGAGATAGGTATTCAGCATCTACGGTTCAGTCGGCGGGGCGGGTGGGCTTGCCGTCGATGGTTTGCTGGTTTTTTTCTACCCAATAGGCGCGGATGTCGTCATCCGACTTGCCGTCTACCCATTTTTGCATGGTGTCGCGGTCGGAATGGTAATCCATGAAGGGCACTGCATAGCCGCAGGAGGTCTGGACCAGATCAACCTTCAGATCATAAATCTGACGTGCGCTGCGGTGAACAGGGAACAGACTGGCCAGTTCGTCCCAGCCTTCGTCGCCGACATGAAATGTGTGCGCCGTCCCGTAGGTACGCAGGATCAGCGGACGCGTGGTGAAAGAACACCACATCAGCGTCATGCGGTTGGCCTCGAGCAAATGCCCGGCGGTTTCGTTGCCACTTCCTGTCAGGTTCATCCAGACAATCCGGTTCGGCCCCAGAACACGCAAGGAATCCATGCCCTTTGGCGAGATATTTACCTGCCCCTCGGACGCTGCAGTGCCAACGAAAAAGATGTGCTGCTCTTCGATGAACTTGCGCTGGTTGGCGTCCAGTTCCGGGAATTTCTTGGACATGTCTCACTCTACCGTAACGGATTTTGCCAGATTACGAGGTTGGTCCACATCCGTCCCTTTGGCAACCGCTGTGTGATAGGCAAGCAACTGTGCCGGTACCGAATAGAGGATCGGTGCCAGGCTGGGGTGGATATGGGGCATGCGAATGATGCTCCAGACGCCGTCCTCGGCCTCGGCGATGCCGTCGTCATCCGAGACCAGAATGACCTTGCCTTTGCGCGCCATGACTTCCTGCATATTTGAGACGCTCTTGTCGAACACCGCATCGCGGGGGGCCATGACAACCACCGGCATGTGCTTGTCGATCAGGGCGATCGGGCCATGCTTCAGTTCGCCGGATGCGTAACCTTCGGCGTGGATGTAGCTGATTTCCTTGAGCTTCAGTGCACCTTCCATCGCTAGAGGATACATCAGTCCGCGGCCCAGAAACAGCACATCGCGGGCCTCGGACAGGCGCTGAGCGGATTTCTTAATGGCGCGGTTCTGATCCAGGGCTGTGTTCAAAGCCGTGGGTAACCCGCGAAGGGCTGCAGCGTGATCTGCCAGTTCTTCGTCACTCAGCGTTCCGCGATCCGCAGCAGCCTTGAGCGCCAGCATCAGCAGCACACTTAGCTGGCAGGTGAAAGCCTTGGTCGAGGCCACGCCAATCTCGACCCCAGCATAGATGGGGAGTGCGATATCGCTTTCCCGCGCGATTGAGCTTTCGGGGACATTGACCACCGACACGATCTTGTCGGCCTTGCCCTCGCAATACCGCAACGCGGCCAACGTATCTGCAGTTTCGCCCGATTGACTGACAAACAGAGCCGCCGTGCGGCCAGGAATCGGAGGCTCGCGATAGCGGAACTCGCTGGCGATATCGACTTCGACGGGTATCTTCGCCAACTGTTCGAACCAGTATTTTGCGGTCAGGCAGGCGTAGAACGCTGTGCCGCAGGCAACCATGGTCAGACGGTCCAGCTTGGTGAAGTCCAGATCACCGGGCAGGACGACCTCATCCCCGCCAGTTGGCAGGTAGGATCGAATTGCTTCGGCAACCACAACGGGTTGCTCGGCGATTTCCTTGGCCATAAAGTGCTTGTGGCCAGCCTTGTCCGCACGCGTTTGATCCAGTTTAATTTTTCGGGTCTCGCGGTTGGCCAGTTCTCCGGCCTCGTCGCGAATTTCCAGCGAAGTGCGGGTCAACACCGCTCGATCGCCTTCTTCCAGATAAGTGATGCGGTCGGTCAGTGGAGCCAGGGCAATCGCGTCCGAGCCGACGAACATCTCGCCAGTTCCGTGCCCGATTGCGAGTGGCGAGCCCTTGCGCGCGGCGACGATCAGGTCGTCCTCGCCGTCAAACAAAAAGGCCAGTGCAAAGGCGCCCTGAAGGCGGTTGATGGTCTTGAATGCAGCGTCGACAGGGGAAAGGCCGCTGTCGAGGTAGTGCGCGGCCATCAGGGCCACCGTTTCAGTGTCCGTTTCAGTGACGAATTTTACACCATGCTCGGCAAGTTCGGCCCGCAATTCGCGGTAGTTTTCGACGATGCCATTGTGTACGACGGCGACCGGCCCCGCCTGATGCGGGTGCGCGTTGGTGACAGAGGGCGCACCGTGGGTGGCCCAACGGGTGTGCCCGATACCGGATTTGCCGGGCAGCGGATCATGCACCAGCAAATCGCTAAGGTTGACCAGCTTGCCCACCGCGCGGCGGCGACCAAGCGCGCCGTTATTGACCGTGGCGATGCCCGCACTGTCATATCCGCGATACTCCAGCCGCTTCAGGGCTTCGACTAGAATGGGGGCGGCCTCGTGCTCGCCCAGTACACCTACGATTCCACACATGGATCAGGCTCCTTTGTCGCGGCGAGCCTTCTTCGCCTTCAACATTTCAAATAATTTACGTGCGTAGCCGGGCTTGTTGTCCTGCTTGGCGCGAGCCACGGCCAGCGCATCCGGGTCAACATCACGCGTTACCACTGTGCCGGTCGCCGTCATCGCGCCGTTGCCCAGAGTCACCGGAGCAACCAGCATGGTATTCGAGCCGACAAATACATTCTCACCAATCGTGGTGCGGTGCTTCATCACCCCATCATAGTTGCAGGTAATTGTACCCGCGCCGATATTCGAAGCCGCACCGACCGAAGCATCGCCGATATAGCTGAGGTGATTGACCTTGGCGCCTTCGGCGATTTCCGCGTTCTTGATCTCGACAAAGTTGCCGATGCGGGTGTTTTCCGCCAGCTCCGCTCCGGGGCGCAGGCGGGCGTAGGGGCCAACAACGGCGCCGCGACTGACATGGCAGCCTTCCAGATGCGAAAATGCTCGTATCGTTGCACCGCTTTCGACGGTGACACCGGGGCCGAAGACAACGTTAGGTTCGATCACCGTATCACGGCCGATAATGGTGTCGGCGGCCAGATAGACGGTATCCGGGGCCATAAGGGTCACACCAAGATCCAGCAGTTCGGCGCGCGCACTGGCCTGAAACACGGCATCTGCTGCGGCCAAATCAGTGCGCGAGTTGACGCCCATTGTTTGTGTTTCATCACAGGCCACTGCCGTCACCCGCAATCCACGCTCGCGGGCGATTTCGACAACATCAGTCAGGTAGTATTCTTCCGAAGCATTGTTATTGTCGACCGCGTCGATCAGCGAAAACAGCGTCTGTGCATTGCATGCTAAAAGACCTGAGTTACAGAAGGTTATTTCACGTTCTTCATCCGATGCGTCTTTATATTCGACGATCCGTTCCAAATTGTCGCCTTTCATGACCAAGCGGCCATAGCGCGCGGGATCAGCGGCCTCGAACCCCAGAATGACCAGATCATTTTCCGCCCGTGCAGCGATCATGCGTTCTAGTGTGTCGGGCGAAATAAATGGTGTATCACCATATAGAACCACGACATCACCCATGAATCCGTCCAAGGCGTCGCGGGCCTGTGCGACGGCGTGGGCTGTTCCCAACTGTTCTTCCTGAACCGCGATCTGTGCGCCTTCATCTTCGGCAGTGGCAACCTTTGCCACGGCCTCGGCCCCATGTCCGGTGACGATCACGGTGCGCTCGGGCGACAGCACGGCACCCGCGCGCATGGCGTGAATCAGCATGGGGGCCTGGGCGATGGGGTGCAGAACTTTGGGGGTATCCGAATGCATCCTGGTGCCTTTTCCAGCGGCAAGGATGACAAGGGCAGTGCTCATGAAACCGATTTCTCTTTGTGTTTTGTTGCGGTCCGTTTTATCCGCTGAGGACAAAGGCGCAAGCGGTTCAGCCATCAAACAAGATTGCCGTTTGCAACATGACGCGGCAAAAACCCGCCGAGACAGGAGACACAATGCGCACGGTTATCTTCGATCTGGACGGAACTTTGGCCGATACATCGGGTGATCTGCTGGCCGCTGCCAACCATTGCTTCCGTGAGATGGGGCATGGGGATGTGCTGATCCACGAGCAGGATGCAGCCGTTGCACTACGGGGTGGGCGAATGATGCTGACTCATGGGCTCAAGCGGCTTGGGGCCTATGATGAAGATACGGTTCATGCCTACTATCCGACGTTGCTCAGGGCCTATTCGCAAGCCATCGATACCCACACGCAGTTCTATCCCGGCGCACTTGAGGCCGTCGAAATGTTGAAATTGGCAGGTTACGGTGTGGGTATCTGCACCAACAAGCCCGAGGCACTGGCTGAACAGTTGCTGATCCAGATGGGAGTGCGGGATCAATTCGCATCTCTGGTCGGGGCAGATACCCTGCCAGTGCGCAAGCCCGACCCTGAGCCCCTGCGCGAAGCCGCGCGTCGGGCGGGTGGGCATCCCGAGCTATGCGTTCTGATTGGCGATTCAGACACCGACCGCAACACGGCGCGGGCGGCGGGTGTGCCTTCGGTGCTGGTGACATTCGGCCCGTCCGGCGAAGACATGGCAGCGTTGGAGCCCGAAGCGCTGTTGCATCACTTCGATGATTTGCCCGAGCTGGTCACTGGCCTGATCGGCGCGGCGGCGTGATCTCTTGACCCCAACCTAAAGTAGGATCAGAACGAGCCTATGAGCGAGATATTCACTGGTAGTTTCACCCAACAAGAACCCCTTCCCGACGATGCGATAGAGGCCGCGATGGCCGTTCTGCGCCATGGGCGCCTGCATCGCTATAACGTGGTGCCCGGTGAGTTGGGCGAAACTGCTCTGCTGGAACAGGAATTCGCGGCGCAGATGGGGGCGAAATACTGCTTAGCGGTGTCTTCTGGTGGATATGCATTGGCGACATCGTTGCGAGCGGTCGGGGTAAAGCCGGGTGATCCGGTCTTGACCAACGCGTTTACTCTGGCACCAGTACCGGGGGCGATCGCCTCGGTCGGGGCAAGGCCGATTTTCGTGGGTGTGACCGAAAACCTGACGATTGATCTGGATGATCTGGCAGCCAAGTTGGATCAGGCTCGTGTTCTGATGCTGAGTCATATGCGAGGGCATCTCTGCGACATGGATCGTCTGATGCAGATGTGCGACGCGGCGGGCGTTACGGTGATCGAGGATTGCGCCCACACGATGGGGGCCGCGTGGCGCGGCCTGTTGTCGGGGCGTCAGGGGGCGATAGGGTGCTATTCCTGCCAGACTTACAAACACGTCAATTCCGGTGAGGGTGGGTTGCTGATCACCGATGATGAAGAACTTGCGGCCAAGGCCACGATGCTGTCGGGGTCGTATATGCTGTATGAACGTCACCTTGCTGCGCCGGGGCCAGAGGTGTTCGAAAAGATCAAATACACAACCCCCAACGTGTCTGGTCGCATGGACAACCTGCGTGCGGCGATCCTGCGCCCGCAACTGCGCGATCTGGACCAGCAGGTGCAGCGGTGGAATGAGCGTTATGACGAGATCGCAGCCGGTTTGCTAGACACACCCGGCTTAACTATTGTGGAGCGCCCCGAAGAAGAGACCTATGTCGGCTCGTCGATCCAATTCTTGCTGCTGGGTTGGTCGCCCGAGCGTATTGCCGAGGTTATCCGGCGTTGCGCTGCGCGGGGGGTTGAACTGAAATGGTTCGGGGGTGCTGAACCGACCGGGTTCACCTCGCGTTATGACAGTTGGCGCTATGCCGACAGCGAGCCTTTGCCTGCCAGTGATCGCATCCTAGCTGGGGTGATGGATATGCGCGTGCCGCTGACTTTCTCACTGGACGATTGCCGATTGATCGCACGGATCATTCGGGCCGAGGTCGGGGCTGTGTTCCAAGCGTGATCCAAAGGTGTGCGCCGATGGCGCACGCTCGTTTCCTGTGAAATGCCGCCCTGTGCAGGGCGGCATTTTTTGTGCCCGCTACCTGCGCATTGACCTGTAGGGGATTCGCTGCTACCAACTTATTGAACAAGTGTTCATTAAGTTGGTGAGGAGGCCGCGACGTGTTCACAGCTACAATGCAATTTGATCTGGGCGAAGACGTGAATGCCCTGCGTGAAATGGTGCATCGCTGGGCGCAGGAGCGGGTCAAGCCGATGGCTGCCGAGGTCGACAAATCCAACGCATTTCCCAATGAGCTTTGGAAAGAGATGGGTGATCTCGGGATGCTTGGCATAACCGTACCCGAGGAGTATGGCGGCGCTGGCATGTCTTATCTTGCCCACACAGTCGCGGTGGAAGAGGTCGCGCGGGCCTCGGCCTCGGTTTCTCTGTCTTACGGGGCGCATTCAAATCTGTGCGTCAATCAAATCAAGTTGAACGGAACCGACGAACAGAAGGCGAAGTACCTGCCGCGTTTGATTTCGGGTGAGCATGTCGGCGCATTGGCAATGTCCGAGGCATCGGCTGGGTCTGATGTGGTTTCGATGAAGCTGCGCGCGGAAAAGCGCAACGATCACTATCGTCTGAACGGCAATAAGTATTGGATCACAAATGGGCCGGACGCGGATACTCTGGTTGTTTACGCCAAGACGGATCCGGATGCGGGCTCGAAAGGGATTACAGCCTTTCTGATTGAGAAGGAGATGGCGGGATTTTCGACTTCGCCCCATTTCGACAAGCTGGGGATGCGTGGGTCGAATACGGCCGAGTTGATCTTTGAAGATGTCGAGGTGCCCTTCGAGAACGTTCTGGGCGAAGAAGGCAGGGGTGTGGCGGTTTTAATGTCCGGACTGGACTATGAGCGCGTGGTGCTGGCCGGGATCGGCACAGGGATCATGGCTGCCTGTCTGGATGAAATCATGCCTTATCTGGCTGAACGCAAGCAGTTCGGCAAACCGATCGGTAGCTTTCAGCTTATGCAGGGCAAGATTGCGGATATGTACACCGCGATGAACTCAGCACGTGCCTATGTCTATGAGGTCGCCAAGGCCTGCGATCGGGGCGACGTGACCCGTCAGGACGCGGCAGCGTGCTGCCTTTATGCCTCGGAGCAGGCAATGACGCAGGCGCACCAGGCTGTGCAGGCGATGGGTGGTGCCGGGTTCCTGTCAGATTCGGCTGTCAGCCGGATTTTCCGAGACGCCAAGTTGATGGAGATCGGAGCAGGCACCAGTGAAATCCGCCGGATGCTGATCGGGCGGGAAATGATGAACGAGATGGTCTGAAAGGAAAACGCCCCGCCATAGGATGGCGGGGCGTGGCCTGAAAGGGATCAGAAGCTATGGACGTAGGATACGCCGACCAGCCAAGGATCGATTTCGGCGGTGCCGATATCGGTGCCGCCCAGCGAAACGTCCGAGTCGATGTCGAACCAGCGGACGTTCAGACGTACGGCACCTTTTTCGGTGACCATGTAGTCCAGGCCAGCCTGCAGCGCGATGCCGAAGGAGTTGTCAAGCTCGAGTCCGGGCAGCTCTTCGTCGAAGAAAATTGTGTAGTTCAGACCTGCACCGACATAGGGCTTCCAAACGCTGTTGGTCGGGAAGTGGTAGTTCAGCGACAGGGTGGGCGGCAGGTGCTTGACGCTGCCCGCGTCAATGCTGCCATTCAAAGTGATGTCGTGTTCGAACGGGGTAGCAGCCAGAAGTTCGATGCCGAGGTTGTCGCGGACGAAATATTCCACGGTAAAGATCGGGCGCGTGTCCGAATCCACTTCGACGTCGAGGCCGCCGGTCAGAGTGCCGTTGTCGGATTTCGGCTCAAGGTAGCCAACACCGACACCCACGGTCCAGTCACCTTGGTTCTGGGCCATTGCAGGGGCGGCAAGCGCGACAAGCGCGGTCGAGAATGTCAAAGCGGCGAGTGTTTTAGTCATTTTATGGCCTTTGAATTTGTTGATGGGTCGCTTCTGCAAGGCAAGACCGCCGGGAACTCTGATCTGCATCAAGTTCTTGTAAGGGAAAGAGATCTTCCGGTGCGGATTAAGTTTATAAAAACAAGGGTTTCTCGCCATGTGTCCCGATAAGCGCATACCCGGTATGCGAAATTCCGGGGGTTGGGCCATTTCAGACAGGCTCAACATGGCGCGGCAGTGTCTCGCGCATCCTGGTGAGCGCGTGGCGATCATTGACCTGACCAATGATGGAACCGAGCGTGTCACCTATGGTCAGTTGGCGCGCATGGCTGATGGGCTCGCGCGTGTACTTCAGCCACAGGTTCGGGCTGGGGACCGCATCGGTGTGTTGCTAAGCCAGTCGCCTTGGTGCGCAGCAGCGCATCTAGCGATTTGGAAGCTGGGGGCGATCTCGGTGCCGCTGTTCAAGCTGTTCAAACGGGATGCACTGGCTTCGCGCGTCGGGGATGCGGGAGCGCAGTTGGTGGTCACGGATGCTGAGGGGGCCGCGTTGCTGGGCGGTCTCGCCCATTCGTTGCTGGTTGATCAGATCATGCCATCGGATAGTCCGATGCCATTTGTCGATACAGGGCCGGAAGACCCAGCAGTGTTGATCTATACTTCGGGGACGACGGGTAAACCAAAAGGCGCTCTGCATGGTCACCGGGTGCTGACTGGTCACTTGCCGGGCGTGTCGATCAGCCATAATCATTTGCGCGATGGCGATTGCCTTTGGACGCCCGCCGATTGGGCCTGGATCGGAGGGTTGTTCGATGTGTTGATGCCCGGTTTGGCGCTGGGCATTCCTGTGGTCGCCGCGCGTCTTGAGAAATTCTCGCCTAAAGCTTGCGCTGATGTGATCGCGCGGGGTGAGGTGCGCAATGTGTTCTTTCCGCCGACCGCTTTGCGGATGCTCAAGGCGGCGGACCAAGCAATCCCTGGCTTGCGCTCGGTGGCTTCGGGTGGTGAGCCATTGGGGGCAGAGATGCTGGCATGGGGTGAACAGGCGTTTGGCCTGACGATCAACGAGTTTTACGGCCAGACTGAATGCAACATGGTTGTCTCCTCCTGCGCCGAGGATTTCCCGGTGCGGCCCGGTTGTATCGGTCAGCCGGTGCCGGGGCACGAGGTGGCTGTGATTGATGAGGATGGCAACCCGACCGACGAGGAGGGCGATGTGGCCATCCGGCGCGGCTCGGCCTCGATGCTGCTGGAATACTGGAATCGGCCCGAGGCAACGGCTGAGAAGTTCCGTAGCGACTGGCTGATCACAGGCGACCGCGGCGTGTGGGAGGGCGACTATCTGCGCTTCGTCGGCCGTGATGATGACGTGATCACCTCGGCCGGATACCGCATTGGCCCTGCCGAGATCGAGGATTGCCTGCTGACCCATCCGTCGGTGGCGACGGTGGGCGTGGTCGGCAAGCCCGATCCGCTGCGAACCGAGATTGTGAAGGCCTATGTGGTGTTGAAGCCGGGGACCGAGGCTTCGGAGCAGGAGTTGCAGGATTGGGTCAAGGACCGTCTGGCGCGTTACTCCTACCCACGTGAGGTGGCCTTTCTGGAGGAATTGCCGATGACGGTGACGGGCAAGGTGATTCGCAAGGAATTAAAGGCGCGGGCGGCGGAGGAATTGAACAAGTGATATTCGAATTGAGAAGCTTATTTGTTCTGGCGACAGTGCTGAGTGCAATCAACATAGCAACGCAAACCGAGGCAGCGGACCCCGACAGGTTTGATACAGTCGCATTTTTGCGAGCTTGCACTGATCTGGTTCCAGATGTCGACTATGCGCTTCCTATGGACGTGGAATGTATCAGTCAAAGCCTCAGGATGTGTGAGTTGGCGGACCCAAGTGCTGAGGCCGAAAGATGCGTTTTGGTGGTGTCAAAGTGGATGCGTAACGAAACGATTTCGGAGTGGTCTCAAATCCCAGAAAAAAACCGTTTTGGCCACGAAGACCCTCCTACAGCGCAAGAGTTAACAAGAGATGCAAAGAGAATATTCGACAATGAATTATTGGCCCAATTTGCACCAGCGATACCTGATTGTGAAGACGTTCAAGTCCAAGGTGTCTCTGAGCAGGTTGTTTGTGGCTATGCGGATGCCATGGCTGGCTGGCTCACGCTGAGAATGCTCCAACGCGCGGCTGAACGCGCTGAAGAAAAACAGGTGCCTTAGACATGAAACTCACATCCAAAGCCATGCCCGCCTCTGAGGGCTTCAAGGCAAACCGAGCCGCCCATCTGGACGCGCTAGCGCAAATCTCAGCCGCTGCCGAAGCGGCCCGTATGGGGGGCGGTGAAAAATCTCGCGCGCGGCATGAATCGCGGGGCAAGATGTTGCCGCGCCGGCGGGTGGCGAACCTGTTGGACCCGGGGTCTCCGTTTCTGGAAATCGGGGCGACAGCGGCGCATGGGATGTATGGGGACGCTGCGCCTTGTGCCGGGGTTATCGCAGGCATTGGCCGGGTGCAGGGGCGTGAGGTTATGGTGGTCTGCAACGACGCCACCGTGAAGGGCGGCACCTATTATCCTATGACCGTCAAGAAACACCTCCGCGCGCAGGAGATTGCCGAGGAAAACCATCTGCCCTGCATCTATCTGGTGGATAGCGGCGGTGCGAACCTGCCCAATCAGGATGAGGTTTTCCCTGACCGCGACCATTTTGGCCGAATTTTCTATAACCAAGCGCGGATGAGTGCCAAGGGGATCGCCCAGATCGCCGTCGTGATGGGCTCATGTACTGCAGGCGGGGCCTATGTGCCCGCGATGTCGGACGTGACCATCATCGTGAAAGAACAGGGCACGATCTTTCTGGCTGGGCCGCCTCTGGTCAAGGCCGCGACGGGAGAGGTTGTCAGCGCCGAGGATCTGGGCGGCGGCGACGTCCACACTCGCCTGTCCGGCGTCGCGGATTATCTGGCCGAGGATGATGCCCACGCGCTGGCCTTGGCGCGCCGCGCGGTGGGATCGCTGAACTTGCGCAAACCTCAGACGGTGGACTGGGCCAGCCCCGAGGACCCGGCCTATGACCCCGATGAAATCCTCGGCGTTGTTCCGGCGGACCTGCGCACGCCGTATGACATTCGCGAAGTCATCGCACGGTTGGTCGATGGGTCCCGGTTCGATGAGTTCAAACCGCGCTTTGGCGAAACTCTGGTGACCGGTTTCGCCCATGTCAAAGGCTGTCCGGTCGGGATCATCGCCAATAACGGTGTGCTGTTTTCCGAGTCGGCGCAGAAGGGCGCGCATTTTGTCGAGCTGTGTTCTCAGCGCCGCATCCCGCTGGTCTTCCTGCAGAACATCACCGGGTTCATGGTGGGCCGTAAATACGAAAACGAGGGTATCGCGCGGCACGGGGCCAAGATGGTGACGGCGGTTGCCACGACCTCAGTGCCCAAGATCACAATGCTTGTCGGAGGCTCATTCGGGGCCGGAAACTACGGTATGTCGGGTCGCGCCTATCAGCCGCGCTTCCTGTGGACATGGCCGAACTCGCGGATTTCCGTGATGGGGGGTGAGCAGGCCGCAGGCGTTTTGGCCACTGTCAAACGTGACGGGATCGAGCGGCAGGGCGGCACTTGGTCTGCCGAGGAAGAAGCCGAATTCAAACGCCCGACGCTGGAGATGTTCGAGGAACAGTCGCACCCGCTTTATGCTTCGGCGCGGTTGTGGGATGACGGCATCATCGACCCGCGCAAAAGCCGCGACGTGTTGGCCCTGTCGCTGAGCGCCGCACTGAACGCCCCGATAGAGGAGACACGTTTCGGCGTGTTCAGGATGTAGCATGAACGCTGAACTAGACAGAATAATAGCGCGCTATCCCGAAGCTCAGACATTCAAATTCGGTGACAGTCAAACCTTGTGTGACGAATTGCTTACATTGGTTCGATCTGGGGCGAAGACGGCCACGTGTGGCGCTCTTAGGGATTTTCCCGAGGGCAGTGCGGATATGCCTAAGCCCGGTCGGCGCGACATCGCTTTGGAGTGGGATGGACGACCGGCTCTCGTCATCGAAACGGCGGATGTTTCGATACGCAGGTTTTGTGACGTGACCGAGGATTTTGCGTTGGCAGAGGGTGAAAATGACACGCTGGACGGTTGGCGCGATGGGCACCGCCGGTATTTCGAACGCAATGGCGGGTTTGACCCCAAGATGGAACTGGTCTGCGAGCGGTTTCATCTGATCGAGGATCTGGCAGCGGAAGGATGAAAAAAATGTTTAACAAAATTCTGATTGCCAACCGAGGCGAGATTGCTTGTCGGGTGACGGAAACCGCCCAGAAGATGGGTGTGTCCTGCGTCGCGGTTTATTCGGATGCGGATGCTTCCGCTAAGCACGTACTGATGGCCGATGAAGCTGTCCATATCGGCGGTGCGGCTCCCTCAGAAAGTTATCTGAAGGGGGATGTGATCATTCAGGCTGCGCTGGATACTGGTGCGCAGGCGATCCATCCAGGCTACGGGTTTTTATCCGAAAACCCGGACTTCGTGGATGCGGTCGAAGTCGCGGGTCTGACCTTTATCGGCCCCTCGGCGAATGCGATCCGCAAGATGGGCCTGAAGGATGCCGCCAAGGCTCTGATGGAGCAGGCCGGTGTACCCGTGGTGCCCGGCTATCACGGAGACAATCAGGATCCCGAGCATCTGGCCGGTGCTGCAGATACCATCGGCTATCCGGTGCTGATCAAGGCGGTTGCAGGTGGTGGCGGTAAGGGGATGCGCCTTGTCGAAGACCCAGCAGATTTTGCCACCGCGCTGGACAGTGCACGAGGTGAGGCGCGCACTGCCTTTGGTAATGATGCGGTGCTGGTCGAGAAATTCGTCGCAAAACCACGCCATATCGAGGTGCAGGTTTTTGGTGACGGCACCCATGCTGTGCATCTGTTTGAACGCGATTGCTCGCTGCAGCGCCGCCATCAGAAAGTGATCGAAGAAGCTCCAGCCCCCGGTATGACAGCCGAGATGCGCGAGGCGATGGGGCAGGCTGGCGTGCGCGCGGCTGAGGCGATTGGCTACAAAGGGGCAGGGACGGTTGAGTTTATCGTCGATGCCTCGGACGGTCTGCGCCCGGATCGGTTCTGGTTCATGGAGATGAACACCCGCCTGCAGGTCGAACATCCGGTGACCGAGGCGATCACCGGCGTCGATCTTGTCGAGTGGCAATTGCGGGTCGCCTCGGGTGAGACGCTGCCGAAATCGCAGGATAAATTGTCGATCAATGGCCATGCGTTCGAAGCCCGGCTTTACGCCGAGGATGTACCCAAGGGGTTCCTGCCTGCGACCGGGACATTGACCCATCTGCAGTTTCCGCCAGCATGCCGCGCCGACAGTGGTGTACGTGCGGGGGACACGATCAGCCCGTGGTATGATCCAATGATCGCAAAGGTTATCGTCCACGGTCCCACGCGCGCGGTTGCGCTGGAGCAGTTGCACCGCGTCTTGCATCAGACCGAAGTCGCGGGCACCGTCACGAACCTTGCCTTTCTGGGTGCGCTGACCCGGCATGCAGGATTTGCAACAGGTGACGTGGATACCGGGCTGATCGGACGCGATCTTGAGGCATTGACGCGGGGCGCTCGTGTCTCGGCTGCGACCAGCGTGGCCGCTGCAATGACGGCGTTGGATCTTATCGAGACAACTGAACAGACCGGCTTTTACCTCTGGGCTCCATTGCACCGGGCGGTCCAATTGGCGGCCGGGGACGTCATTGATCTGGATGTGCAGGTTGAAGGTCCGAACCGTCAGACTTGGACGGTGGGAGGAGAAACCGTCATTGCCGAGCGTAATGGCGGTACCTGGTCCATTGATGGGACGCCGATGCCGCGTGTTGCGATTTCAGGCGGGCGGGTCACGGTATTTGAAAACTATGGGCAGGCGTTTGACGTCGTTGATCCACTCGACCGCGATACCAGCGCCGCGGGTGATACCAATGTGATCGAGGCACCCATGCCAGGCCTGGTCAAGGCTGTGTTTGCTACCGTGGGACAGACGGTGCAGGAAGGCGACCGGCTTGCCATTCTGGAAGCCATGAAGATGGAGCATTCTCTGCTAGCCGCCCGTGATGGCATCGTTGCCGAAGTGCTGGCTGATGATGGTGCTCAGGTTGAAGCCGGAGCTGCCCTGATCAGGTTGGAGGAAGAGTAACCTGTTCCTGCGCAACATCACGTGGCACAGTCAGGTCATCCATTTGAAGAACGTGACAAAACCGGGAGGAGCGCAGCCATGGGCGAGCGGGTCGAGATTTTCGAAGTAGGGCCGCGCGACGGCTTGCAGAACGAGCAGCGTGAGATTCCGGTGGCCGAAAAGGTGGCGCTGGTCGATTGCCTCAGCCGTGCCGGTTTCAACCGCATCGAGGTGGCCAGTTTCGTTTCTCCCAAGTGGGTGCCGCAGATGGCAGGCAGCGCAGAGGTGCTTGCCGGGATCAAGCGGGCAGACGGGGTGCGATATGCCGCGCTGACACCGAATATGCGTGGCTACGAGGACGCCCTGGCGGCCAAAGCGGATGAAATCGCTGTTTTTGCGTCCGCCTCCGAGGGATTTTCAAAAGCAAATATCAACGCGACAATTGAAGAGTCCATTGAACGGTTCACGCCGATCCTTGAAGCCGCGCGTCATATTGACCTGCCGGTACGGGGCTATGTCTCCTGTGCTACTGATTGCCCATACGATGGCCCGACGCCGCCCGAGAAGGTGGCCGAGGTGGCCGACAAACTATTCTCGCTTGGTTGTTATGAGATCTCGCTGGGCGACACGATTGGGCAGGGCACGCCGGATACCATCGCGCATATGCTTTTGGCGGTGCGTGAGCGTGTGCCAGTGACGCGCCTCGCCGGTCATTACCACGACACAAACGGTCGAGCCATCGACAATATCGACGCCGCGCTGGCGCTGGGCGTGCGGACCTTTGATGCCGCCGTAGGTGGTCTTGGTGGCTGTCCATATGCGCCCGGAGCCGCCGGGAATGTCGCCACCGAAGCCGTGGCCGCCCATCTTGAGCGGTTGGGCTACCAAACTGGGCTTGATCTGGGGATTGTGGACGAGGCTGCGCAGATGGCGCGGGCCATGAGGCCAGAGTGAGGGATGGGCATGTTTGAAACGATTTCGGTCACTACCAATGCGCGTGGGGTTGCAACCCTTACCCTGAACCGGGCGGAAAAGCACAACGCGATGTCGGCGCAGATGATCTCTGAACTGACACAGGCAGCGCACCGGTTGGGTGCCGATGACAAGGTTCGCGCCGTTGTGTTGACTGGCGCGGGTAAGAGTTTCTGCGCTGGCGGAGATCTGGGCTGGATGCAGGACCAAATGGCCGCAGATCCCGATACCCGGTTCTCCGAAGCACGCAAGCTGGCGGAAATGTTGCAGGCGCTGAACACCATGCCCCGTCCATTGATCGGAGCTTTACAGGGCAATGCCTTCGGCGGCGGCGTCGGTCTGGCTGCGGTCTGCGACGTGGCAATCGGTGTGGACGGAATAAAGATGGCTCTGACCGAAACGCGGCTTGGCCTGATTCCAGCAACCATAGGCCCCTATGTTATCGCGCGTATGGGCGAGGCCCGTGCGAGGCGCGTGTTTATGTCCGCGCGGGTGTTCGAAGCTGCCGAAGCGGTCGAGCTTGGGCTGTTGGCCAAAGCTGTCCCGGTCACCGATCTGCACGAGGCTATCGAAGCTGAAATTCTGCCCTATTTATCCTGCGCGCCGGGGGCCGTGGGCACGGCCAAGGGATTAGTGCGGGCACTGGGACCGACCATTGACAATAAGGTGATCGATCAAACGATCCAGGCACTGGTCGACCGCTGGGAAACTGAAGAAGCGCAAGAAGGCATAAGTGCCTTTTTCGAAAAGCGAAAACCTGCATGGAATAGTTAGGTTTAATTCAAAGATACCCCGCTACAGATTCGCCAATCTCCTTAGTTTTCGGCAAGCCTTGGCAAGCGGAATATTCAGCCCTGCGCGTTTGTGTTCGGTTGACCCTCTGACCCGGCGCGGATAGAGAATGTCCAGTCAACACGCCAATTGACGGCGCTCCCGATTTGAGGTGCGCGGGAAAGGAGCTATTCGTGGAAGACCTGTTGCGGGAATATCTCCCGATCCTGGTGTTTCTGGCCGTTGCTGTCGGCCTTGGAATCGTCCTGATTCTGGCGGCTGTGGTTCTGGCAGTCCGCAATCCCGACCCCGAAAAGGTCAGCGCATATGAGTGTGGCTTCAACGCCTTCGATGATGCGCGGATGAAATTCGACGTCCGATTTTACCTCGTCTCGATTCTCTTCATCATCTTCGATCTGGAAATCGCCTTTCTGTTCCCTTGGGCCGTGGGCTTCAAGGACATCAGCGATGTGGGTTTCTGGTCCATGATGGTGTTCCTGGCGGTGCTGACCATCGGCTTTGCCTATGAATGGAAGAAGGGGGCCCTGGAATGGGAGTGATGACGGGCGCAAACACCGCTGGTGTCGACAAGGAAGTCGCCACTCAGGCCCTGAATGCCGAGCTGCAGGACAAAGGGTTCCTGCTGACCTCGACTGAGGACATCATCAACTGGGCGCGCACCGGCTCGCTGCACTGGATGACATTTGGTCTGGCCTGCTGTGCGGTTGAGATGATGCACACCTCGATGCCGCGTTACGATGCAGAGCGGTTTGGTATCGCTCCGCGCGCCTCTCCACGTCAGTCCGATGTTATGATCGTGGCTGGTACGCTGACCAACAAAATGGCCCCCGCGCTGCGCAAGGTGTACGACCAGATGCCTGAGCCGCGCTATGTGATCTCGATGGGGTCATGTGCGAATGGCGGCGGGTATTATCACTATTCCTATTCCGTAGTGCGCGGGTGCGACCGCATTGTTCCGGTTGATATTTATGTGCCCGGTTGTCCCCCGACTGCCGAGGCTCTGTTGTACGGGCTGATGCAGCTGCAACGCAAAATTCGCCGTACCGGCACCATTGTACGCTGAGGAGAGGGCAGATGAGCGAAGCACTCAAGGAACTCGGCGCGCAACTGGAACTGAAACGAGTCGATTGCGTTCTGTCTTGGGACGTGACCCACGGAGAACTGAACATCGATGTGGCCCCGTCGAACCTTGTCGAGTTTGTGGAATTTCTGAAGTCGGATCAGAACTGCAGATTTTCGACCCTCGTAGACATCACAGGCGTGGATTACCCCGAGCGGGCCAAGCGGTTCGACGTGGTCTACCACTTGCTGTCGATGTACCAGAATCAGCGTATCCGCTTGCGGGTATCGGTTCGTGAAGAGGACATGGTGCCTTCGATCGTGGATGTGCACCCCTCGGCTAACTGGTTCGAGCGTGAGGTGTTCGATATGTTCGGCATCCTGTTCTCGGGCCATCCGGACCTGAGGCGTATTCTGACCGACTATGGGTTCCGCGGCCATCCGCTGCGTAAGGATTTCCCAACCACCGGTTATACCGAGGTTCGGTATGACGAAGCGCAGAAGCGCGTGGTCTACGAACCGGTCAGTCTGGTGCAGGAATACCGGCAGTTTGATTTCATGTCTCCATGGGAAGGTGCGAACTACATTTTGCCAGGGGATGAGAAACAGGAGACGTAATCATGGAGTTCCTGATCTGGATAATTCTGGTTGTTGCAACGGTCGTTCCGATGATCAAGCTGCTACCGCATTTCGGGATCAACAAGAACTGGGCGTTTGCATGCATCATCTCTCCGGTTGTGATTGTCCTACTGTGGATGATGGCGATGAAGCTGCAAGAGATGGAGCGCCGTTGACATGATGGGCGAACTGATCGTTTTGGGCGCGTTGGGCGTCTTGCTTGCAGGGGCTGCTGTCAAAGCAGCCGAAGCCGAAAAGGTCCGGGTACGGGCCGAGGCGAAAAAGAAGAAACGAGGGCGTTGATGGACGGCTCAAGATACGATGACGGCAGCACAGACGCGCTGAGCGGAGAACAGAAGATCCGCAACTTTAACATCAACTTTGGCCCGCAACACCCTGCGGCGCATGGGGTTTTGCGTCTGGTGTTGGAGTTGGACGGCGAGATTGTCGAGCGCTGCGACCCGCATATCGGCCTGCTGCACCGTGGCACCGAAAAACTGATGGAAAGCCGGACGTATCTGCAGAACCTGCCGTATTTCGACCGTCTGGATTATGTGGCACCGATGAACCAGGAACATGCCTGGTGTCTGGCCATCGAAAAGCTGACCGGTGTGGAAGTGCCGCGCCGCGGCTCGCTGATCCGGGTTCTGTATTCCGAGATCGGGCGCATTCTGAACCACCTGCTGAACGTGACCACGCAAGCGATGGACGTTGGTGCGCTGACCCCGCCGCTCTGGGGCTTTGAAGAACGCGAAAAGCTGATGGTGTTTTATGAGCGTGCCTGTGGTGCCCGCTTGCACGCCGCCTATTTCCGCCCCGGCGGTGTTCATCAGGACCTACCGCCGGAACTGCTGGACGATATCGAGGCGTGGAGCCACGAATTCCCCGCCGTTCTCGATGACATCGACGGTCTGCTGACCGAAAACCGCATCTTCAAACAGCGCAACGCCGATATCGGTGTGGTGACCGAGGATGACATCCAGAAATACGGTTTCTCGGGCGTGATGGTCCGTGGATCGGGCCTAGCATGGGATTTGCGCCGTGCGCAGCCCTATGAATGCTATGACGAGTTTGAGTTCCAGATCCCTGTCGGCAAGAACGGCGACTGCTATGACCGCTACCTTGTCCGCATGGAAGAGATGCGCCAGTCGCTGCACATCATCCGCCAGGCCATCGCCAAAATCCGCGAATGCCCCGGAGATGTTTTGGCACGCGGCAAGATCACCCCGCCGAAACGCTCGGACATGAAGACCTCGATGGAGAGCCTGATCCATCACTTCAAACTTTACACCGAAGGATTCCACGTCCCTGCGGGCGAAGTCTACGCCGCCGTCGAAGCCCCCAAGGGTGAGTTCGGCGTGTATCTGGTCGCCGATGGCACCAACAAACCCTACCGCGCCAAACTGCGCGCGCCGGGGTTCCTGCACCTGCAAGCCATGGATCACGTCGCCAAGGGCCACCAACTGGCCGACGTTGCCGCCATCATTGGCACCATGGACGTCGTATTTGGAGAGATTGACCGCTAATGCTCCGCCGTCTTCATCCCGAACAACCCGAAAGCTTTGCCTTCACTGCTGCTAACCAGCAATGGGCCGAAGCGCAGATCACCAAGTACCCCGAGGGGCGTCAGGCCAGTGCGGTCATTCCGCTGTTATGGCGCGCGCAGGAGCAGGAGGGCTGGCTGAGCCGCCCGGCGATTGAATCCGTCGCCGATATGCTGGGTATGGCCTATATCCGCGTGCTCGAGGTAGCGTCTTTCTACTTCATGTTCCAATTGCAGCCGGTTGGCTCGGTGGCGCATATTCAGGTCTGCGGCACGACATCCTGCATGATCTGCGGGGCCGAGGATCTGATCGCGGTCTGCAAGGACAAAATCGCCGCCAAGCCGCATGAGCTGTCTGCCGATGGCAAGCTGAGCTGGGAAGAGGTGGAATGCCTCGGCTCTTGCGCGAATGCGCCGATGGCACAGATCGGCAAGGATTATTATGAAGACCTGACAGCTGAAAGCTTTGGCCGGATCATCGACGATCTGGCGGCAGGCAAGGTGCCGACCCCGGGCCCTCAGAACGGGCGCTATGCGGCGGAACCGCTAAAAGGGCTGACTAGTCTGACGGAGTACGACAGCGGTAGAACCCAATATAACGCCAGCGTGCAACTGGCGAGTGACCTAGGCGACACCGTCAAACGTATTGACGGAACTGAGGTTCCGATCCTGACTCCTTGGCTGGGTAAGGACGGCAAACCAGCCGGAGCTTCGGCTTCGGCGAAACCTCCGAAAGCGCCTGAACCTCCGAAACCGGCCGTGAAACAGGCGTCAGAGGCAAAAGCCAAGCCCGCTGAAGTCAAAGAGGATCAACCTCAGACATTGGCCGCCGCGCGCGATGGGCAGGCCGATGACCTCAAGATGTTAAAGGGTGTAGGTCCCAAGCTTGAGCAGACTCTGAACGAACTGGGCTTCTATCACTTTGACCAAATCGCTGCCTGGACGCCAGAGCAAGTGGCTTGGGTTGACGCTCGGCTGAAGTTCAAAGGCCGGATCGAACGTGATGGCTGGATCGAACAGGCGGCGAAGCTGGCGGCTGGGGAAGAGACCGAATTTGCCAAACGTGCCAAGAAAGACGGCACTTACGAGGACTAAACAGGTGCCCGTACGGGGCATCAGGATGAGATGGACAAGGACAAGGAACAGGCCATAGCCCGAAAGGGTCGACATATTGGCATCGTCATTGCGGTGACGATGGCGATTTGGCTTGTCATGAACCTGTTTGTCGGCCCCGCGCTGGGATTGACGGCGCGGCATGCGCTGCTTTTTGATTTCGCTGCCTTGGCGGCGTTCATTTATGCGGGCGTGAACATTTTTCAACTCTGGCGCATGCGTCGGGATAGCTGAAGGTAACGAATGATGCTGAAGGATCAGGACAGGATCTTTACCAACATCTACGGGATGCATGAGCGCACGCTGAAAGGTGCGCAGGCCCGGGGGCATTGGGACGGCACTGCTGGCCTGATCGAAAAAGGCCGTGACTGGATTATCCAGACGATGAAGGACTCGGGCCTGCGTGGTCGTGGCGGCGCGGGCTTCCCCACCGGTTTGAAATGGTCGTTCATGCCCAAGGAAAGCGATGGTCGTCCGGCATACTTAGTCGTTAACGCGGACGAATCCGAACCCGGCACCTGCAAGGATCGCGAGATCATGCGCCACGATCCGCATACGCTGATCGAGGGCTGCCTGATCGCCTCTTTCGCGATGAACGCACATACCTGTTATATCTACCTGCGCGGCGAATATATCCGTGAGCGTGAGGCGCTGCAGGCCGCGATTGATGAGGCTTATGACGCCGGCTTACTGGGCAAGAACGCAGCCGGTTCGGGTTGGGATTTCGACCTGTTCCTGCATCACGGGGCAGGGGCCTATATCTGCGGTGAGGAAACCGCCCTGATCGAAAGCCTTGAGGGCAAAAAGGGTATGCCCAGGATGAAGCCTCCGTTCCCTGCGGGTGCGGGGTTGTATGGTTGCCCGACCACGGTGAACAACGTGGAATCCATTGCCGTTGTGCCGACCATCCTGCGCCGGGGCGCCGACTGGTTCGCCGGTTTTGGCCGCCAGAACAACGCGGGCACCAAGTTGTTTGCGATCTCGGGTCATGTGAACAACCCCTGCGTTGTCGAAGAGGCTATGTCGATTTCCTTCGAGGAATTGATCGAGACCCATTGCGGCGGAATTCGCGGCGGCTGGGACAATCTGCTGGCGGTGATCCCGGGCGGGTCCTCGGTGCCTTGTGTGCGTGGCGAAAACATGCGTGATGCGATCATGGATTTCGACTACCTGCGCGGCGAGCTTGGTTCGGGCCTTGGAACGGCCGCTGTTATTGTGATGGACAAGTCGACGGATATCATCAAAGCGATCTGGCGTTTGTCGAAGTTCTACAAGCATGAAAGCTGCGGCCAGTGCACGCCATGTCGCGAAGGCACCGGTTGGATGATGCGCGTCATGGACCGTCTGGTGCGAGGCGAGGCCGAGTTGGAAGAGATCGACATGCTGTTCGACGTTACCAAACAGGTTGAAGGTCACACAATCTGTGCCCTTGGCGATGCGGCGGCCTGGCCTATCCAGGGCTTGATCCGCAACTTCCGTGAAGAAATCGAAGACCGTATCAAAGCCCAGAAGTCGGGCCGCATGGGTGCGATGGCGGCGGAATGACAACAAAGGTTAACATCATATTTGCCAGCGCCTTTTCGCTTGGCCTCGCCTCTGCCGCGATGGCGCAGGACTTTTTTGGTGAGGCAAAGAGCTTTACCGAGGCCGAGCTTGCAATGTCCGGCCTGAAGATTGCGCGCAGCATGGTTGAGGCAGATTGTAAAGGTCGTGTTTCCTGGGCTGGGGCATCGGTTGGAAAATCTGGTTATGCTGCGAGCTACAATCAGCTGCGTTCGGAAGGGTACGATAAGAAGGAAATGCGCCGTGCGTCCAAACATCGAACCATGGCAATTCAGGCGTTTGGAATGTGGTTAACAGAGGCTGGATTTGACTTTTCCGAAGGCGAAGTCAGCACTGAGCAACTTTGTGGTTACATTGAAGAAATCTCCGGAACAAGCCACCCAATCGGGCGCTTTCTGGTGAAGGAGTGAACGTTATGGAACTCTTTGCAGAATATGGCCACGCCATCGCTTCGTTGGTGATCTTTACCCTGATCATCCTGTTCCTGTCGCCTTTGTCAGCGCTGGCAAAACAGGGTAAGGGATTGGCTCCGGGGGCGACGCCTGAGCAAGATTATTCTGACAAGGCGTACCGCCTGAATCGCGCCTATCTCAATGGCACCGAGACCCTGCCAGCCTATGCAGCGATCACTGTCGCCGCAATTCTGATGGGCGTCAGTCCGTTCTGGGTGAACCTGTTGGCCTCGGTCGTTCTGGTGTCCCGTCTGGTTATGCTGTTTGTGCACATTCGCGGAATCGGCAGGCCACACAGTGGTTTACGTTCGGTTCTTTATGTCGTCGGTTGGGCCTGCATGTTCGTAATGGGCATCATGGCATTGGTGGCAGCGTTCTGATGTTGGCTTGTACGAATAAACAGATGTTGGGGCTACAGATGTTGGGGCTAAAGGCCCTTGCCGGCCGTGCATCCACGCTGAGTGCAATTGTTGCTTTGACGGTGGCTTCCGCCTGCACTGTGACCTCGTCCAGTGACCGTGTACTCTTTGACGGGCACTTCTTTCGGACCAAGGCAAAGCATGTCGACAAGAAGGCCATGCCCACCGAGTTTACTGTGGTTGTGAACGGTGTCTCGGCTTCTTTGGATGGCGCGAGGGAAGCGGGTCGTTTTGAGGGAACAAAATTCTGCATCAATAATTTTGGTTCCTCCAGCATTGCGTGGAAGGTTGGTCCGGATACCGAACCCCAGAACCTGCGCATCACCGACGACAAGTTGACTTTTGCAGGAACCTGTCAGCGACCATGACGCGTGTTTTTTCATATCAAGCCATGACAGGGGGGATGTTATTGCATAGCACCCCGGCTGCCGACCGTCTTGGGTTTCCCAAGACGAAAGGAATAGTCATGTCCGGTGTGAAAATGCTTGCTTTGCTGTCTGTCCTTGCTTTGCCGACTGTCGCCGAAGCAAAGCCGCCCTTGCGCGAAGTCAAAGAGATCGACGACGAACTCTATTACATCGCTATCGCAAATGAGATTTCGGAATACTGCCCGTCGATCAGCGGGCGTCGGCTAAAGGCAATCGGCGTGATGTGGGACCTGCGGTCCAAAGCAAACAAACTGGGGTACTCGGATAAAGAAATCCGGGCGTATGTGGAATCAGATGCCGAGAAAGACCGGATGCGTGCCAAGGGCGAAGCATTTTTGGCTCAGAGCGGTGTTTCCTATGACAACCCCAAATCCTTCTGCGCATTGGGACAGAAGGAAATCGAAAGAAACAGCGCCATTGGCGTGTATTTGAGGGCGAACTAGACCATGTCTGACCTCCGCAAAGTGAATATCGACGGGCAGGAAATCGAAGTCGATGGTGCGATGACCCTGATTCAGGCTTGTGAAGAAGCCGGGGTCGAGGTTCCGCGTTTCTGCTATCATGAACGTCTGTCGATTGCCGGGAACTGCCGGATGTGTCTGGTCGAGGTTGTCGGCGGCCCGCCGAAGCCTGCGGCCTCTTGTGCGATGCAGGTGCGTGATCTGCGCCCGGGGCCTGAAGGTCAGGCGCCGGTGGTCAAGACGAACTCACCCATGGTCAAGAAGGCCCGCGAAGGTGTGATGGAGTTCCTTCTGATCAACCACCCGCTGGATTGCCCGATCTGCGATCAGGGCGGTGAATGCGACCTGCAGGATCAGGCAATGGCCTATGGTCTGTCGGGCTCGCGCTTCAAGGAAGCAAAGCGGGCTGTGGATGATCTGGACCTGGGGCCGTTGGTTGGCACCGCCATGACCCGCTGCATCAGCTGTACCCGCTGCGTACGTTTCACGACCGAGGTCGCAGGGATCACCCAGATGGGGCAGACCGGACGCGGTGAAGATGCCGAGATAACCTCGTATCTGAACCAGACGCTCGATTCCAACATGCAGGGCAACATCATCGACCTGTGCCCGGTCGGCGCGCTGACGTCGAAGCCCTATGCCTTTACCGCGCGTCCGTGGGAACTGACCAAGACCGAGAGCGTCGACGTGATGGATGCTCTGGGCTCGAACATCCGCGTGGATACGAAGGGGCGCGAAGTGATGCGCTTCTTGCCGCGCAACCATGATGGCGTGAACGAGGAATGGATCAGCGACAAAACCCGGTTTGTCTGGGACGGCCTGCGCCGCCAGCGTTTGGACAAGCCTTACGTGCGTGAAAATGGCAAACTGCGCCCGGCGACATGGCCTGAAGCACTGACCAAAGCAGCCGAGGCTCTAAAAGGGGCTGAGAAACCTGCTGGTATCGTCGGTGATCTGGCCCCGGTCGAGGCGATCTTTGCTCTGAAACAGATGATCGAAGGGCAGGGCGGTGTTGTCGAATGCCGCACCGACGGCGCCAAGCTGCCAGCTGGCAACCGTGGGGCTTATGCCGGGACCGCCGCGATCGAAGATATCGACAGTGCCGAGCGTATCCTGCTGATCGGCACCAACCCACGCGACGAAGCTCCGGTGCTGAACGCCCGTATCCGAAAAGCATGGGCGCATGGGGCCGAGGTTGCTCTGGTCGGCCCGGCTGCGGATCTGACTTATGAGTATCATCACATGGGTGACGACCGCGCGGCGTTGCAGAGAGTCGTCGACATGGGCGGCGATGATGAGATCAAGGGCAAGCCTTCACTTGTCATCGTCGGCCAAGGCGCGTTGCAAGAGGCGGACGGCGCGGCTGTTTTGGCCGCTGCGCAAGCCATTGCGGCAAATACCGAAAGTGGTCTGCTTGTTCTACACACTGCTGCTTCGCGCGTCGGCGCAATGGATGTGGATGCTACTAACGAAGGCGGCATGGATGCGGTCAGCGCGGCGGATGTCATTTACAACCTCGGCGCGGATGAGGTCGAAATCGGCGACGGTGCCTTTGTGATCTATCAGGGCAGCCACGGCGACCGGGGCGCACACCGCGCCGACGTGATCCTGCCGGGCGCGGCCTATACCGAGGAAAACGGTCTGTTCGTGAATACTGAGGGTCGCCCGCAGCTGGCCATGCGTGCCGGGTTCGCACCGGGCGAGGCGAAAGAAAACTGGGCGATCCTGCGGGCCTTGTCGGCTAAGCTGGGGGCAACGTTACCCTTCGACTCGCTGGCACAACTGCGCACTGTGCTGATCGAGGCGGTACCGCATTTGGCCCGCATTGATGAAGTGATCGAGAATGAGGTTGCAGCACTTGATGCGGCTACTTTGGGCAAGGCATCTTTCCGCAATGCGGTCAAAGATTTCTACCTGACCAACCCCATCGCCCGCGCTTCGCAATTGATGGCAGAGCTATCGGCGCAGGCGCAGGCCCGCAAAGCCGAGAAGATTGCGGCGGAATGAACCAGAACTGTTTCATATCGCTTTTGGGTCCCTGCAGCGCAGTGGCCCAAGAAATGCGCGTGGAGCGCAACAAAAAGGGTGGCGCAATGGCGGCGTATGCTGTTTACACCAACGCGCCGACCCAGCCGCTCTTTGCGCAGGCATCTGGCCTTTGCAACGCTCGCGGAAAACGGAATACCCACGGTGTGAGGACCAATGGCTGAATTCTTTAACACCCCAGGCGGAATAGCCATCATCATTCTGGCGCAAGTGCTTGCAGTCGTTGCCTTTGTGATGATCTCGCTGTTGTTCCTTGTCTATGGCGACCGGAAAATCTGGGCGGCGGTTCAAATGCGGCGCGGCCCGAACGTGGTTGGCGTTTACGGCATCCTTCAATCGGTGGCCGACGCGCTGAAATACGTGGTGAAAGAGGTCGTCATTCCCGCCGGGGCCGACCGCGCCGTGTTCATTTTGGCCCCGATGACCAGCTTTGTTTTGTCTCTGATCGCCTGGGCAGTAATCCCGTTCAACGAAGGTTGGGTCTTGTCCGACCTCAATGTGGCCGTCCTGTACGTTTTCGCCGTATCCTCTCTTGAGGTCTACGGAGTGATCATGGGGGGATGGGCGTCGAACTCGAAATACCCGTTCCTGGGTTCGTTGCGATCTGCCGCTCAGATGATCTCTTACGAAGTCTCGATCGGTCTGATTATTATTGGCGTAATCATCTCGACCGGCTCGATGAATTTCGGTGCGATCGTCAATGCGCAGGACACCGGATACGGCTTCTTCGGCTGGTACTGGCTGCCGCATTTCCCGATGGTCTTCCTGTTCTTCATCTCGGCGCTGGCCGAAACTAATCGCCCTCCGTTCGACCTTCCCGAGGCGGAATCGGAACTGGTGGCGGGTTATCAGGTAGAATATTCGGCCACCATGTTCCTGCTGTTCATGGCCGGTGAATACATCGCAATCTTCCTGATGTGCGCGCTGACCTCGCTGCTGTTCTTTGGCGGCTGGCTGTCACCTATCCCGGGTCTGCCCGACGGCGTCCTGTGGATGGTAGGCAAGATGGCGTTCTTCTTCTTCATCTTCGCGATGGTCAAGGCAATCACGCCCCGCTACCGCTATGACCAACTGATGCGGTTGGGTTGGAAAGTGTTCCTGCCGTTCTCGCTGGCCTGGGTGGTCTTCGTGGCCTTCGCGGCGAAATTCGAATGGTTCTGGGGCATCTTCGCCCGTTGGACCGTAGGAGGCTGATATGGCAAATATAGACTATACCCGTGCAGCCAAATACTTCCTGCTGCAGGATTTCTGGGTCGGCATGAAACTGGGTCTGAAGTATTTCTTCGCCCCCAAGGCCACCATCAACTATCCGCACGAGAAGGGCCCGCTGTCCCCGCGTTTTCGTGGTGAGCACGCCCTGCGCCGCTATCCCAATGGCGAAGAACGCTGCATCGCCTGTAAACTGTGCGAGGCGGTCTGTCCGGCGCAGGCCATCACCATCGACGCCGAACCGCGCGAAGACGGCAGCCGCCGCACCACGCGCTATGACATCGACATGACCAAATGCATCTACTGCGGCTTCTGCCAAGAGGCGTGCCCCGTCGATGCCATCGTCGAAGGCCCGAACTTCGAATTCGCTACCGAGACCCGCGAAGAGCTGTTCTACGACAAGCAAAAATTGCTCGATAACGGCGAACGCTGGGAAGCCGAGATTGCCCGCAATCTGGAAATGGACGCGCCGTACAGATGAGTGACAGCCCGACAAATCCGTTTGAACTGATGATGAAGCAGGCTCAGGACATGGCCAAGGCGATGAACCCGGCGATGGAAAGCTTCTCGCCCAAAGGGTTTGAGGCGTTGTGGCCGACCATGCCCAAAGAAGTCATGGAGATGATGTTCGGCAATACCGTCAACAAGGACGGACTGGACGCCAAGACCCGCCTGTTGCTGACGCTGGCCGGACTGACCATGCAGGGCGCGCAGGCGGATTCGGCGGTGCGCCAGACCGTGCGTCACGCGCTTGAGGCAGGTGCCAAGAAACAAGAGATCGTGGAAACGATCGGTCAGATGTCGGTCTTTGCCGGCATCCCGGCCATGACCCGCGCGCTGGAACTGGCGCAAGAGGTCATGGGCGACAACGAGGATGAGGATCAATGACCGTCTTTGCCTTCTATCTGTTTGCCATCAGCGCCATCACCGGCGGGCTGTTCACTGTGATCAGCCGCCAGCCGGTGCATTCGGTGCTGTGGCTGATCCTGTCCTTCCTGTCCGCAGCGGGGCTTTTCGTGCTGCTGGGGGCCGAGTTCGTGGCGATGCTGCTGATCATCGTCTACGTGGGCGCGGTCGCGGTTCTGTTCCTGTTCGTCGTGATGATGCTGGATGTGGACTTTGCCGAGCTCAAGGCCGAGATGGCGCGCTATATGCCGCTGGCCCTGCTGATCGGTCTGGTCATCCTGATGCAATTCGTCATGGCCTTTGGTGCATGGGACAGCGCGCAGGGCGCGGCGGCCAATCTGGCGCAGCCGGTCCCGGTAGACCGCCACAACACCGAGGCGCTGGGTGTCATTCTTTATGATCAATACTTCCTTCTGTTCCAACTGGCGGGCCTGATCCTGCTGGTGGCGATGATTGGCGCAATCGTGCTGACCCTGCGCCATCGCAAGGACATCAAGCGTCAGGACATCGTCGGCCAGATGATGCGCGACCCGGCCAAGGCGATGGAGCTGAAGGACGTGAAACCGGGGCAGGGGCTCTGACTTTGCCGCTGGTGCTTCCCATGGAGTACTGGCTGCTGAAAATTCTAATTGCGGTGCCTTTTGTACTTGCTTGGGTCGGGTATAGGGCAGCGAAGAACAGGAAACGAATGGGACCGAAAGAAAATGATCGGACTTGAACATTACCTGACTGTGGCGGCGACGCTGTTCGTCATCGGCATCTTCGGTCTCTTCCTGAACCGCAAGAACGTCATCATCCTGCTGATGAGCATCGAACTGATGTTGCTGGCGGTGAATATCAACCTCGTAGCGTTTTCCAGCTTTCTCGGCGATCTGGTCGGGCAGGTGTTTACGCTGTTCGTGCTGACCGTAGCGGCGGCCGAGGCGGCGATTGGTCTGGCCATTCTGGTCTGCTTCTTCCGCAACCGCGGCACCATCGCGGTTGAAGACGTCAATATGATGAAGGGGTAAGGGAACATGGAAACCACCATCCTCTTTGCCCCGCTTGTGGGCGCACTTATCTGCGGCTTTGGCTGGCGCTTCATTGGCGAGAAAGCCGCCATGTGGACTGCCACCGGTCTGCTGTTTCTGGCCTGTCTGCTGTCATGGATCGTGTTCTTCACCTTCGACGGTCACACCCAACAGATCGAAGTCATGCGCTGGATCGAGAGCGGCTCGCTATCGACAAGCTGGGCGGTGCGTCTGGACCGGTTGACCGCGATTATGCTGATCGTGGTGACGACCGTCTCGGCGCTCGTGCACCTCTATTCCTTCGGCTACATGGATCACGATCCGCAATGGCGTGAGGGCGAAAGCTATAAGCCGCGCTTCTTTGCCTATCTGTCGTTCTTTACATTCGCGATGCTGATGCTGGTGACAGCGGACAATCTGGTTCAGATGTTCTTTGGCTGGGAGGGCGTGGGTGTCGCCTCGTACCTGCTGATCGGGTTCTACTATCGCAAACCCTCTGCCAATTCCGCTGCGATCAAGGCCTTCGTGGTGAACCGGGTTGGTGACTTTGGCTTTGCGCTGGGGATCTTTGCGCTGTTCTTCCTGACCGACAGCATCAACTTTTCCGACATATTCGCATCGGCCCCGGAGCTGGCGGAAACGCAATTGCACTTCCTATGGGGTGAGTGGACCGCCATCGAAGTGATCTGTGTGCTGCTGTTCATCGGTGCGATGGGTAAATCGGCGCAGCTGATCCTGCACACCTGGTTGCCGGACGCGATGGAAGGCCCGACGCCTGTGTCGGCGCTGATCCACGCCGCGACCATGGTGACTGCGGGTGTTTTCTTGGTCTGCCGCATGTCGCCGCTGATGGAGTTCGCGCCGGGCGCGACCGGCTTCATCACCGTGCTGGGTGCCTCGACCGCGTTCTTTGCCGCGACCGTGGGTCTGGTTCAGACCGACATCAAGCGCGTCATCGCCTATTCGACCTGTTCTCAGCTGGGCTACATGTTCGTGGCCGCGGGTGTAGGCATGTATTCGGCAGCGATGTTCCACCTGTTCACGCACGCGTTCTTCAAGGCGCTGCTGTTCCTTGGTGCCGGTTCGGTGATTCACGCCATGCATCACGAGCAGGAGATGACGGAATACGGCGGTCTGCGGAAAAAGATTCCATATACCTTCTGGGCGATGATGATCGGTACGCTGGCCATCACCGGTGTCGGCATTCCACTGACCACATTCGGGTTCGCCGGGTTCCTGTCCAAGGATGCCATCATCGAGAGCGCCTATGCAGGCGGCTCAGCCTATGGCTTCTGGCTGCTGGTGGTCGCCGCTGCGTTCACTTCGTTCTACAGCTGGCGTCTGATCTTCCTGACCTTCTACGGCAAGCCGCGTGGTGATCAGCATACACATGATCACGCGCATGAAAGCCCGATGTCCATGCTGGTGCCGTTGGGCGTGTTGTCTCTGGGAGCGGTCTTCGCTGGTATGATCTGGTACGGCAACTTCTTTGGTCACGCGGACAAGGTCGGCAAATTCTATGGCATTCCGGTTGCCGAGGCGTCCGAGCACGCGGAAGCTGGTGATCATGGTCAGGCAGATGGGCACGCCGATACGGCCCATGCAGAGGATGACCATGCGTCGGATACTCATGCGGATGATAGCCACGGGGATGAGGCTGCGCACGCTGACGCTGGCCACGATGACGAAGCTGCGCATAGTGGAGACCACCACTACGCCTTCGTCGGCAAGCCGGGCGAGGGTGCACTCTATATCGCGCCGGACAACCATATTCTGGACGACGCACACGCCGCTCCGAAATGGGTCAAGTTTTCGCCATTCGTTGCGATGGTGCTGGGTTTTGTCATGGCCTACTGGTTCTATATCGTGAACCCGTCCCTGCCGGGACGTCTGGCACAGAACCAGCGGCCGCTGTACCTGTTCCTGTTGAACAAATGGTACTTTGACGAGATTTACGATGCGGTCTTTGTCAAACCCACCGTGGCGCTTGGCCGGTTCCTGTGGAAACGCGGCGACGGCAACACTATCGACGGCTTCCTGAACGGTGTCGCCATGGGTGTTGTTCCCTTCTTCACCCGCCTCGCAGGCAAGGCGCAGACGGGCTACATCTTTACTTACGCCTTCTGGATGGTTCTGGGCATCGCTGCCCTGGTCACCTGGATGTCGATCGGCGGAGGCGCACACTAATGGATAATATCCTCTCCATCGTCACCTTCATCCCTGCAGTGGCAGCCGGCATTCTGGCCCTGTTCCTGCATGGCGATGATGTGGCCGCGCAGCGCAATGCGAAATGGGTTGCGCTGGTTGCGACAACGGTGACTTTCCTTGTCTCGATCGGCATCTACACGGGCTTTGACCCATCCAACACCGGCTTCCAAATGGTGGAAGAGGGTGAGTGGCTGCTGGGCCTGAAATACAAAATGGGTGTTGACGGGATTAGCGTTCTTTTCGTGCTGCTGACCACCTTCATCATGCCACTGACCATTCTGGCCAGTTGGCAGGTCACCGACCGCGTCAAGGAATACATGATTGCATTCCTGTTGCTGGAAACGCTGATGCTGGGCGTCTTCATGGCGCTGGATTTGGTGCTGTTCTACCTGTTCTTCGAGGCGGGCCTGATCCCGATGTTCCTGATAATCGGTATTTGGGGTGGCAAGGAACGAATCTACGCCAGCTTCAAGTTCTTCCTGTATACCTTCCTCGGCTCGGTGCTGATGCTGGTGGCGATGGTTGCAATGTATTCGGATGCAGGCACTACGGACATCGAGGCGCTGATGAGCCATCAGTTCTCGTCCGAAAGCTTCAGCGTTCTGGGTATCTATGTCGTCGGTGGCATGCAGACGCTGATGTTCCTGGCATTCTTTGCTTCGTTTGCGGTGAAGATGCCGATGTGGCCGGTTCACACCTGGTTGCCAGATGCACACGTGCAGGCGCCGACTGCAGGTTCGGTCGTGCTGGCGGCGATCCTGTTGAAGATGGGCGGTTATGGCTTCCTGCGCTTCAGCCTGCCGATGTTCCCTGTGGGCTCGGCTGTAATGACTGATCTTGTGCTTTGGATGTCGGCCATCGCCGTGGTCTACACCTCGCTGGTGGCGCTGGTGCAGGAGGATATGAAGAAGCTGATCGCGTATTCCTCGGTTGCGCATATGGGCTTTGTGACCATGGGCATTTTCGCTGCGAACCAGCAAGGGATCGACGGCGCGATCTTCCAGATGCTCAGCCACGGGTTCATTTCGGCCGCGCTCTTCCTGTGTGTTGGCGTAATCTATGACCGGATGCACACCCGCGATATCGAGGCATATGGCGGTCTGGTGATCCGGATGCCCGCCTATGCGCTGGTCTTCATGCTGTTCACCATGGCCAATGTCGGCCTGCCGGGCACGTCAGGCTTTATCGGGGAATTCCTGACCCTGATGGGCGCGTTCCAGGTCAACACCTGGGTAACCGCCGTCGCCGCGTCCGGTGTGATCTTCTCGGCAGCTTATGCGCTGTGGCTGTATCGCAGGGTCGTGTTCGGCGATCTTATCAAGGAAAGCCTGAAGGCGATGACCGACATGAGCTCGCGCGAGCGGCTAATCTTTGCCCCGCTGATCGTGATGACGATCCTGTTGGGCGTTTACCCGTCTCTGGTAACTGATGTGATCGGCAATTCGACCGCTGCGCTGATTTCGAACTATGACACGGCTCTGGCCGCGGCTGAGGCTGCGTCCCAGACGGCCGCTTCGCATTAAGGAGGCTTTGGAGACATGATCCAGGCTGATCTGACAATAATCCTGCCGGAAATCGTTCTGGCCGTATATGCGATGGCCGCTCTGATCGGGGCCGTCTACACGACGAAAGATGCGCTTGCGCCGGTTCTAGTCTGGGCGACTGCGGGTTTGATGGCATTGTTGGCGTTTTGGATTGCCACCAACGGCGATGGCGTGAATGTCGCGTTTAACGGGATGTTCGTCGATGACGGGTTCTCGCGCTTTGCCAAGGTCGCAATCCTGCTGTCTGCTGCGGCTGTTCTGGTGATGAGCCAGGAATACATGACCCGCCGTGGTCTGTTACGGTTCGAATACCCGCTGCTGGTGGCATTGGCCGCCGTGGGCATGATGATGATGGTCAGTGCAGGCGACCTGATGTCTCTGTATATGGGGCTGGAACTGCAATCGTTGTCCTTGTACGTCGTGGCCGCCCTGCGCCGGGACAGTGCAAAATCCACCGAGGCCGGTCTGAAGTATTTCGTTCTGGGTGCGCTCAGCTCGGGCCTGCTGCTGTATGGTGCGTCTCTGGTTTATGGGTTTACCGGGACCACGCTGTTTTCGGGCATCATCCAGACGGTGCATCACGGGGACGTCTCGGTCGGGCTGCTGTTTGGTCTGATCTTCCTGATTTCAGGTCTGGCCTTCAAGGTCTCGGCTGTGCCGTTCCACATGTGGACACCGGACGTGTACGAAGGATCGCCCACGCCGATCACGGCCTTCTTCGCGACCGCCCCGAAAGTCGCAGCGATGGCGCTTTTCGCGCGCGTCCTTCATGATGCCTTCGGTGGAGTGGTCAAGGATTGGCAGCAAGTGATTGTTCTGCTTTCGGTGCTGTCGATGCTGCTGGGGGCGGTTGCTGCGATTGGTCAGCGTGACATCAAACGCCTGATGGCGTTTTCGTCGATTGCCCATATGGGCTATGCGTTGATCGGTCTGGCGGCTGGTACGGAATTGGGCATCAAGGCGATGCTGATGTATCTGGCGATCTATGTGACCATGAATATCGGCACCTTCGCCTTTATCCTGATGATGGAACGCGACGGCAAGCCTGTCACCGACATTGATGCGCTGCGTCAGTATTCCAAGCGTGATCCGGGCAAGGCCCTTGCCGTTCTGATCCTGATGTTCTCGCTGGCTGGTGTGCCGCCGATGCTGGGCTTTTTCGCCAAGTTCGGTGTCTGGCAGGCAGGTATTGGTGCGGGCTTGACCGGGTTGGTCATCGTCTCGGCCATCGCCTCGGTGATCGGTGCGTTCTATTACCTGCGGATCGTGTTCTACATGTATTTCGGGGCCGAGAACGAAGACCCGATCGAGACGCGTTCAACACCTGTATTGTGGGTTGCCTTGATGGGGTCGGCGGCTCTGATGCTGGTGGGCGTAATCTACCAATTCGGTATCGAGGGCGCGGCGGCAGCTGCGGCAGCGACACTTGTTAACTGACGTATCCCGCAACCAAAACTCGGAGGCTCGGTCGCCAGACCGGGCCTTTTTGCCATGACAGCCTGGCCGCAAGGATATGGTCTGCACATCGTGCAGGAGGTCGACAGCACCCTGAACGAGGCAGCCCGGCTGGCGCCGACCGCGCCGGGGCCGGTTTGGATCATGGCGCATCATCAGACAGCAGCACGTGGGCGGCGAGGCCGGACCTGGGAAAACCCCAAGGGCAACTTGGCCGCGACCCTTTTGCTGCGACCCCAGGGCAACCCGGAACAAGCGGCGCTTCGCAGCTTTGTGGCAGCGCTGGCGCTGTTCGACGCCTGTGTCGCAGTGACCGGGCGCGCGGCGGGGCTATCGCTGAAATGGCCCAACGATGTATTGCTGAACGGCGGGAAGCTGGCGGGTATCCTACTGGAAAGCACTGGGCAGGGGAGGGGCTTATCCCATCTTGCCATTGGGATAGGCGTAAACCTGTCCGAGGCGCCTCCGGCCTATGCTGTGGAGCAAAGCGCGGTTCGTCCTGTTTCGCTGCTGTCAGAGACCGGCGCGGCTGTAATCCCCGAGGATTTCCTGACCGAGCTCGCGGCGGCTTATGCAAGGTATGAAACCCAGTTCACCACATATGGCTTCGAACCGATCCGGACAGCGTGGCTATCCCGTGCGGCCCGGTTGGGTGAAGTCATCACTGCCCGGACTTCGACATCAGAAACGGTGGGGACGTTTGAAACCGTGGACACCAATGGCAACCTTGTCCTAAAGACCGCCAAGGGCCGTGTCAGCATTCCGGCGGCGGATGTGTTTTTCTGAAGGAGAATCAGATGCTTTTGGCAATCGACTGCGGCAATACCAACACCGTATTCTCGATCTGGGATGGCGAGCAGTTTCTGTGCACCCTGCGGACCTCGACCCATCATTCCCGCACAGCGGATGCTTACTTTACCTGGTATTCGACGCTGGTGAAGCACTACGGAATCGACGCGGATATCACCGACGTTGTCATCGCCTCGACCGTGCCGCGTGTGGTATTCAACCTGCGCATCTTTGCGGACCGTTTCTTTGGCTGCCGACCTCTGGTTGTGGGGAAACCGGAATGTCTTTTGCCCGTAGCCCCACGCATTGACGAAGGCACAATTCCCGGCCCCGACCGTTTGGCAAACGCGGTCGGCGCGTTTGACCGTCACGGTGGTGATGTGGTGGTGGTTGATTTCGGAACTGCGACGAATTTCGATGTGGTGGCTTCGGACGGAGCCTATGTCGGCGGCATCATCGCTCCGGGTGTGAACCTCAGCCTTGAAGCGCTTCATCAGGGGGCGGCGGCCCTGCCGCATATCGACATTACCCGCCCGGAAAAAGTTATTGGCACAAATACGGTTGGCTGCATCCAATCAGGCGTGTATTGGGGCTATTCCGGCTTGATCGAGGGGTTGATCGACCGGATTAAAGCTGAATACGGCATGCCGATGAAGGTGGTCGGCACTGGTGGGCTTGCGCCTCTGTTCGATCAGGCAGATGTCGGATTTGACGCGATCGAAGATGATTTGACGATGCACGGGCTGACCGTGATCCATCGCTATAACAAGGAAAATGGCTCGACATGAGCAGTGAACGATTGATCTATCTACCGCTGGGTGGAGCTGGCGAAATTGGCATGAATGCGTATGTCTATGGCTATGGTAGGCCTGGGCAAGAGCGTTTGATCCTTGTTGATCTGGGTGTGACCTTTCCTGATATGGACACAACGCCGGGTGTCAATCTGATCCACGCCGATATTTCTTGGCTGCAGGAACGGGCTGACCGGCTGGATGCCGTGTTCGTCACCCACGCGCACGAGGATCACGTAGGTGCCGTGGCTCTTTGCTATGAGGCACTGGGCGCGCCGATCTACGCGCGTGCCTTCACCGCCAATATCGCGCGTCGCAAGATGGAAGAGCATGGCCATCCGGAGGATGCTGTTCGTACGGTTTCAGCGTGGCCTGAGCAGATATCGGTTGGTCCATTCACAGTTGGGTTTCTGCCGGTTTCACACTCGATTCCCGAAAGCGCAGGGCTGGTCATTGATACGCCCGAAGGCCGGATCGTACATACCGGAGATTTCAAACTCGACACCAATCCGATGGTAGGTGAACCATTCGATCCCGACCTGTGGGCCGAGGTTGCCAAGCCCGGTGTAAAGGCTTTGGTCTGTGACAGCACCAACGTGTTTTCCAACCATGCCGGTCGCTCGGAATCGGAAGTAGGCCCTGAAATTACCAAGCTGGTCGAAAGCGCCGAGGGGATGGTTGTTGCGACCACATTTGCCTCGAACGTAGCGCGGGTGAAAACACTGGCCGAGGCCGGGGCGCGAGCTGGGCGGTCTGTCGTTCTGCTGGGGCGTGCGATGCGTCGAATGATTGAGGCGGCCACTGAAACGGGTATTCTTTCGGGCTTCCCAAAAGTTATCAGTGCCGAAGAGGCGGTGGACCTACCGCGCCAGAACCTGATGCTGATTGTGACCGGCAGCCAGGGTGAGCGGCGCGCGGCCAGTGCGCAACTGGCGCGCGGCAAGTATCGCGGGCTGGAGTTGAAAGAAGGCGATCTGTTCCTGTTCTCGTCGAAGACCATTCCCGGCAATGAGCGTGGTGTGATTTTCATCATGAACCAACTCAGCGAAAAGGGGGTGGATGTGGTGGATGACAGCTCGGGCCTATACCACGTATCCGGTCACGCCAACCGCCCGGATCTTAAAAAGGTGCATGCGCTGATCAACCCTCAGCTTGTCATCCCGATGCATGGTGAGCATCGGCACCTGCGCGAACACGTAAAGCTGGCCGAGGCTGGTGGGCGCGCCGGCATACTGGCGGTCAACGGCACGATGGTTGATCTGACGGGCAGCACGCCGCGGGTGGTCGACTATATTGAAACTGGCCGGACCTATCTTGACGGTACAGTCAAGGTGGGTGCGTTGGATGGGATCGTGCGGGACCGAGTCCGTATGGCACTGAACGGGCATGTAACCGTTACGGCCATACTGGACGAAGAGGACGAGCCGTTGGGTGAACCATGGTGCGATACCATGGGTCTGCCTGAGATTGGAACCTCAAAGGCCGCATTGGTCGAAGTTCTGGAAGAGGATCTGAACCAGTTCCTGATGCGAGCGGATGCCAAGACCCTGCGCGACGATGACAAGCTAGAAGAAGCTATGCGCCGCATCATACGTCAGACCGCCAAAGCAGAGATCGGCAAAAAGCCCGAAGTAACCGCTGTCATCAGCCGGATGAAGTGACGCTTAGTCGGCGTCTGGCATCGGATAGCCCTTGAGTTGCAGGAACAGGCTTTGTTCTTCGGTATGCAGGTATAGGGGCACTGTTTCCGGCGGCTCGGGGTTTGTGACCCGGGCCGCGATTTCTGCCAGAACCACCTCGGTAATGAAGGGCAAATCCAGGTCGCGTGCGCGGTCGAGCGGCACCCATTGCAGATGGGATAGCTCATCCGACGCGCGGCTAAAATCGTCTAGGTCGCCCTGAATTGCGTCGGCATCAACCAGAAAGAACCGCGCATCAAATCGGCGCGGGCGGCCCGGTGGTGTCACCGCGCGGAATACAAACTGCAGCGCTTGGGCCGAAGGGCGGAAACCTAGTGTCGCGAAGCCCTGCCAATCTTCGGGGGGCGATCCCTGCCAGTCGCCCGGCTCGCCAAGGATCAACCCGGTTTCTTCCCAAAGCTCTCGGATCGCTGCAGCGGCCAACGCATTTTGCAATCCGGGCTCGGACCTCTCATCCAGCCGCTCGCTGCACAGCGCGGGTAAGGCCGAGGTCAGAGGCACGGCGGCATCCGCGTCATCCACTGCGCCACCCGGAAAGACGAACTTGTTCGGCATGAACACGGCTTTTGCGCCGCGTTGGCCCATAAGAATAGAAGGCTCGGTCATACGATCCCGCAGGACGATGACCGTTGCTGCATCCCGTATCGCTGTTTTGTCTTCGCTCATCTGCTGTGCGATCTTTTGATCCGGATCACTGTGCTTTTTCAAACCCGTGCATGCGCCGCGCCCATTGATAGGCGACAACGGCACCTTTCAAACGAGGCAGCAGGAACAGGGAAAGGGCCGTACAGCCGATCGCAAAGATCAGGAACATGGTCATCGGCTCGGGGCGGAACTCAACGTATGTCACATGCAAGGCAGGGGCCAGCAGGTGACCGACCAGCAGAATGGTCAGATAGGCCGGTCCGTCATCCGCCCGATGGTGAAACAACTCTTGTCCGCAATTGTCACAGCTATCTTTGACCTTCAGGTAACCCTGCAGAACCTTGCCCTCACCACATTTCGGGCAGCGGCAGCGAAAGCCTTTGACCAATGCGGGCCATGTCGGGCGTTCATTCTCGGTCGGGGTGTCGATCGTCTGATCTGTCATTTTGAAACTCGCGCGTTCGTTTGCGCGGGATAATGCGCTTGTTTTGCCGCCGAGAAAAGAGGGGTGCGTCGCTTTGTGTCTCTGGGTGGCAGCAAATGGTTATCAAAATTTTTTCGGTTTTTGCGACGGAACCTGAATGCAGCCCCGTTTGAACTTATATGAGCAGCGGCGATGGGGCCGCAAAGCAAAGGGAAAATGACATGAAAAGCTCCAAATTCATTCCGGCCATATTGATCTCGGCCGTGGCCATTACTGGCACTTCCGCTCTGGCCGCTGGACCGAGAGATCGCGAACCAGTGAGCTTTCAGGAACTGGACGCCAATGGCGATGGTCAGCTAACGCAGGAAGAAATGGAAGCCCATCGCACACAGCGATTCTCCAAAGCTGATACAGATGGCGACGGCAGACTGAGCGTCGAAGAAATGCAAGCCGCCACGCAGAAGAAAGCCAATGACCGTGTGACCAAAATGTTTGAGGAGCATGACGCAAACAAGGATGGTTTTCTGAGCGAGGACGAGTTGCCCAAGCCGCGCCGCGCTGGCAAGATGTTTGACCGTATCGACGCGGATAACAGCGGAACGATTTCGGAACAGGAATATGCCAATGCGAAAGAGCGGTTGGGTCGCAAGCATAAGAAACACGGCAAGGCGGACTCTGACGACAGCTGATGAAGGATGGAGGATCTGACCTCCCTGCCACAGGATGTTCGCGGCACCGAATGTGCCGCGGACGCGTCGGACGATGCGTTGTTGCGGCAATTCGCGGAAGGGGACGCCGGTGCAGCGCGTGCGCTGACGGATCGATTGGCACCGCGGTGTTTTTCGGTTGCTATGCGGATGCTGGGCAACCGGACTGAGGCCGAGGATGTGACACAGGACGCCATGATGCGGCTGTGGAAAATGGCACCGAAATGGGTTTCGGGGCAGGCCAAGGTTTCCACTTGGCTTTACCGTGTCACACTAAACCTGTGTGTCGATGTGCAACGCAAGAATAGGCCAGATCGTCTGGACGATGTGCCAGAGCCCGAGGACAACGATCTTAGCGCAGCTGAGAAGTTGCAAGAAGCAGCGCGCAAGGATGCGTTGCAGACGGCGTTGTCGCAGTTGCCGGAACGCCAGAAGCAGGCGGTTATCTTGCGGCATATCGAGGAATTGTCCAATCCCGAGATCGCCGGGATCATGGGCATTTCGACAGAAGCGGTGGAAAGTCTGACCGCACGCGGAAAACGGGGCTTGGCGGCGATACTGGCCGGGCGGCAGGACGAACTGGGGTACGAAGATGACTGAAGACAATATGGAGCTGGATCAGTTGTTTGCCCAAGCCAGGCAAGCCCAACCCGCGTTGTCAGACAATTTGGCGGTTCGCATTCTGACAGATGCTGAAGCGGTGCGTCTTGAACGGCTGAAGCCCTCTGCGCCACGGCGTTCTGTTTGGGCGCGATTGGTGGAAGGTATCGGAGGGTGGCAAAGCATGGGCGGACTGGTTGCAGCCAGCGCGGCAGGTGTCTGGATTGGCTTCGCTGCGCCTGATTTTCTGCCAGATCCCGCAACGATACTCTATCCAGAGGATACCAGTTTTGCGGTAGCTAACCTTGGCCTGGACACATCATTTCTGGAGGACGCCGAATGAGCGATAATGCCAAACCCAAAAGACGGTGGGTGACGGTTTTGCTGGCCGTGTCGCTGGGGCTGAACCTGTTGGTGGCCGGGGTTGCCGTTGGTACAATTTATCGGGTCAAGGGCGGGGATCACGGCAAGGCACCGCCTGGATTTGGGCCTGCGCTGTATCGCGCCTTGCCCAAGGAGGATCGCAAAGCTTTGCGCGGAGAGCTGTCCGAACGGCATGTCAGAGGCGGAAAACTGCGGTCTCAGGATTTCGCCAAGCTAGGGGCCGCTTTGCGGGCCGACCCATTTGATCCGGCTGCTGTGCAGGCTTTGTTGCAGCAACAGGCGCAGTCAATGGCCGAGTTGCAAGCTGCACTGCAAGACAGATGGCTGGTACGTGTTACTGCGATGACAGACGCTGAACGTCAGGTTTATGCGGATCGGCTTCAAGAGGTGGTGAAGCGAAAATCACATGGGCGCAAGCACAAGGATTAATTGGTTTAGGCCGCGCTTTGCTGGAGCTGAACCTGATCGCGTCCGCCGGTCTTTGCGGCATATAGCGCGGAATCGGCCGATTTAATCAGCCCTTCCAGCCGAGCGCGCTGCGGTGATTGCGAAGATCCGGTGGGGTGGGTGATCATCAATCCGATGCTGACGGTAACAGAAATCGGCTCAGAGGTATCCGGCAACGCGAACGGGTTTTCTCGGATACAGCCGCACAGATTCCGCGCCAATTCCAACGCGTTGGCCTGTGTCGTGTTGGAAAGTCCGATCATGAACTCCTCGCCCCCGATCCGAGCAATGAAACCGGCGGACCCGACGATTTTCGCCATCCGTGTCGCCGCCTCGGCCAGAACATAGTCCCCGGCGGAGTGGCCGAACGTGTCATTTATCGCCTTGAAATGATCAAGATCGGCCAGCATCACGGCCAGACCGCGCCCCACCTGCGCCGGTTGGCTTGCAATCTGATCCATCGCTCTCATCGCATAGCGACGGTTGTGCAGCCCGGTTAGCGGGTCGACCCAGGAATCTACCACTCCGCGCCGCAGTGATGCACGCATCTGATCCCTTCGGTTTTTACGAGCGATCTGGTTTTTTAGGCGTAGAAAAGTCTCTTCGGGGCAGAATCCTGCCATGCATATTGCGTCGGCGCCCCGGTCCAAGGCTTCTGATGCCAATTCAGAGTTCCCGTCTTGCAGAATACCGATCAGTACGGTGTGCCGTGTAAATCCGCGTGATTTCAGGTCTGCCAGCAGGTTGAGGCCTGACGGGTTTTCGCTGACCTCAAACAAGATAGCATCTGGTACGGGACCTGACAAAACCCCCTGAAGGTTTGACGGGGTATGCGCAGACAAACTGTACTGGGTTTGTTTCGACAGTACGCTTTGCCACAGGGCCCCCGTACGAGGCTCTTGCGTCAGAACAGCGACGCGGGCTGCCGCGGCGGGCAAAATTGGCGCTGCGCTGGGCTCTGCAAAACCAATGGGATGCGATGAACTGTCAATCTGTAGATCCTGTGTTTCGGCTCGGGCGCGCAAAAGGCTCCGCACGCGGGCCAGCAGGAATGTATCTTTGAAAGGGTAGGCCAGAACATCATCCAGCCCTTCCGACAAAGCCTTGATGCGTGCCGCCCTGTCGTTTTGCGGTGCGATGGCAACAACCGGAACGTCAATCAGGTCTGGATTGGCCATTACCAGCTTTTTGACATCCGCAGCGGTGCCATCTGGCAATGACTGAGATGTCAGTACCAGATCAGGTTTGCTGCGCCGTAAAAGTCCGGCCAAACCCTGAAGCCGTTCGCCTTGAACGACGTGATACCACGCCGCGGTCAGTTGAACCTTCAGCATGATGCGATTGGTTGAGGTCCCGTCGAGGACAAGGATGGTTCCTTGCGCGGACATATCAGTCACCGTTGATTGCATGCGTTGCCAAAGTGTTTATGAGTCTGGTTAACAAACCCTTTCCATGACCTGATCCGGGGCTACTTTATGTCAATCTCCGCCCAATCTGCTGAAACATTGGCTCTGAATGCTCTGGGCTGGTTGGTTGGTAATGAAGAGTTATTACCAGTTTTCTTGGGTTCGACGGGTGCATCGGCGCAGGACTTGCGGGACCGGGCTGCAGAGCCAGAGTTCCTCGGGTCGATTTTGGAATTTCTGATGCTTGACGATTCGTGGGTAATCGCCTTCTGTGACGCGAATTCAGTGCCCTACGATCTGCCGGGTCAAGCGCGCGCGGTATTGTCCGGCGGTGCCGACGTTCACTGGACCTGATTCAACATCTGTGCAGGAGAAAACCATGCCCATTGACGCGATCCTGTTCGACAAGGACGGAACCCTTTTTGACTTTGCAAATACTTGGGGGGCTTTCGGACGAAATCTGGTTCTGCGACTGGCAGATGGCGACCATGCACGAGCGGCCGAATTGGGGCGCGTCATCGGATTTGACCTTGAAACGGCAACCTATGCCGAAGACAGCATTGTGATTGCCGCAACAGTCGAGGAAATCGCCGAGGTTCTCATCGAGCATGTTTCAGCTATGTCACTTGAGGAATTGCTCGATGTGTTGAACACCGAGGCAGCTGCGGCGCCACAAGCGCAGGCCGTGCCTCTGGTGCCGTTTCTGGACGGGTTGCGACAAGCGGGATTCAAGCTTGGCGTGGCGACCAACGACAGTGAAATGCCTGCGTTGCAGCACTTGGCATCGGTGGGAATCCGGGAACATTTTGACTTTGTTGCCGGTTACGACAGCGGCCACGGGTTCAAACCGGGGCCCGGTCAGTTGTTGGCCTTTGCCACGCATGTTGGCGTAGATCCGGAACAGGTGGCCATGGTTGGCGACAGCTTGCATGATTTGCAGGCCGGGCGCGCAGCAGGGATGACGACAATCGGTGTTCTCACAGGGATCGCGCCGGCCGAAGCTCTGGCACCGATGGCGGATGTCGTTTTGCCGGACATTGGTCACATTCCCGGCTGGTTGGCCAAAAACTGATCTTTCAGAGATCAGTTTCGCCGCATTGGAATAGAAAACCGACAGACTCTGTCGCAGACAGAACGGCCAGACACCTAACTTCGGGGCTTGCATGAAAGGACGCAAGTTCCGGAGGATCATATGGCAGATACAAAATCGCGTAGGCGTCGTGCTGGCGGGCGGGCCGGGGCCGCCGAGCGCCGGGGTAGCGCAGTAATCGACCAGATGCCCTGGAGCCCTCCGGTCAATATCGATCATCCGACGGAACCGCTGAATCCGGAAGGGATCGAGGCGATCCACGAGGGGGCGATGCGCATCCTCGAAGAGATCGGGATCGAGTTCTACAACGAAGAAGCCAAGGGTATTTTGCGCAAGGCAGGCTGTACGGTCGAAGGCGACAATGTCCGTATGGGCCGGGACTTTGTCATGGAGATGGTCGGCAAGGCACCATCTACATTCACGATCACGCCGCGCAACATCGAACACAGGATCGAGATCGGCGGAAAGAACATGGTGTTCGGAAACGTGTCTTCTCCGCCGAATTACTGGGATATGGAGATTGGCACCAAAGTGCCTGGCAACCGAGACATGTGCCGCAATCTTTTGAAGCTGACACAGTACTTCAATTGCATTCATTTCGCCGGAGGTTATCCGGTCGAGCCAGTTGATATCCATGCCAGTGTGCGGCATCTGGACGTGCTTTATGATAAGCTAACCCTGACAGATAAGGCGATGCACGCCTATTCTCTGGGCAAAGAGCGGGTCGAAGACGTGATGGAAATGGTGCGCATCGCAGGTGGCCTGACCCACGAAGAGTTCGAAGCAACGCCCCGGATGTACACCAACATCAACTCAACGTCTCCACTGAAACACGACCATCCTATGATTGATGGCTGTCTTCGGTTGGCGCGGCGCGGGCAAGCTATTGTTGTGACACCGTTCACATTGGCCGGTGCGATGGCACCTGTCACCATGGCCGGGGCCGTGGCGCAATCGCTGGCCGAGGCGCTGTGTGCGATCGCCTTGTTTCAATATGTGCGCCCAGGGATTCCTTGTGTTATCGGCACGTTCACATCCAATGTGGATATGAAATCTGGCGCTCCGGCCTTTGGCACGCCGGAATATATGCGTTCCACTCAGATGACAGGGCAGATGGCGCGGTTTTACGGTCTGCCTATGCGATCGTCGGGTGTGTGTGCTGCGAATGTGCCTGACGGGCAATCTGTTTGGGAGACGTCCAATTCACTCTGGGCTTCGGTGCAGTCGGGCACCAACATGGTTTATCATGCCGCCGGATGGCTTGAGGGCGGCCTGATCGCAAGCCCTGAAAAATTCATCATGGATTGCGAGGTTTTGCAGCAAATTCAGCGCTATATGCAACCAGAGATCACAGCGACCGGCCCGGATGAGATTGCTCTGGATGCGATCCGTGCGGTGGGCAATGATGGCCATTTCTTTGGCATTCAGCACACGCAGGATCGGTACACTACGGCGTTTTATCAACCCTTCCTTAGCGATTGGAAAAACTACGAAGGCTGGAACGTCGCGGGCGGCATCTGGACGGCCGAGCGTGCCCATCACATGTTCAAGGAAATCATTACCAGCTTTGAACCTCCGGCGATGGATGATGCAATCCGAGAAGAACTGGCTGATTTCGTGGCTCGCAGAAAGGCCGAGGGCGGGGCACCGACGGACTTCTAATTTTTCACTAGGGCGTCCATCCCGAATCTTGTTCATATTGTCCGTACGCTATGGCGCATCTTGGGGGTTTGTTAAGGATTGTCAGATCAGATTGGTGTGGAAACCAATTTGGGGCATCACATGCATGGTCTGATCAATCGGGCGGTCCAATCTTTTGTGTGCGTGACTTACGGTCAGTCATGCTGGTTGCGCGTGGCCGACGCGGCTGAACTGGGCTTTACCGAGTTTGAGGCCATGCTTGTCTATGATGACGATGTGACGATCCGTGTTCTGGATGCAGTATGTGCCGATTTGAAACGCCCGCGTGCCGAAATCCTTGAGGATCTGGGAACCTATCTGGTCTCGCATCCCAAAATGGAAGACTTGCGTCGGCTGCTGCGGTTCGGCGGTGTAACTTATGTAGAATTCCTGCATTCACTGGACGATTTGTCTGACAGGGTCCGGCTGGCCGTCTCTGACCTTTGTCTGCCGGCGCTTGAGTTGATTGAGGTTAGCCCGACAGAATTCCGATTGCTCTGCCATCCGGGGCTGGCCGGATACTCCAGTGTCATGGTCGGAGTACTGCGTGCCATGGCTGACGATTACGGCGCTTTGGCGATGTTGTCCCATGACGGTCAAGATGGCGAGGCCGAGGTGATTTCGGTGGTGCTTGTGGAAAGTGCCTTCGCTAAAGGGCGCCATTTCGATCTTGGAGCGCGCAAGTCATGAAGGGTGCTGGTGATCTGGCGGGCTTGTTGGAGACACTTTGCCCAATGTTCGTTCTAGTTGACGAAGATGGTCGGATAACGCGTGTGGGTCCGACTTTGCAGAAACTGCGACCTGGTCAACCGATGGCGGGGAAAGACTTTCTGGAAGTGTTCGAGCTGGTTCGACCACGGTCGGTAACGACCCTTTCGGGGTTGATGTCATTGGCCGGAGCTAAGCTTCACCTCAAACTTCATGGCACGCCACGCACGGCACTTAAGGGCTTGATTGCGCCCCTGCCACAGGGAAAAGGTGCGGTCATTAACCTATCGTTCGGTATCTCGATACTGGATGCGGTACGTGATTATGCCCTGACCAGCGCGGATTTCTCGGGTACTGATCTAGCGATCGAACTGTTGTATCTTGTCGAAGCAAAATCTGCCGCAATGGAAGCTTCGCGGTCGCTGAATCTGCGCCTGCAGGGTGCAATGTTGGCGGCCAAGGAGCAGGCATTTACCGATATGCTGACCGGATTGAAAAACCGACGCGCCTTGGATGTGCTGCTTGGGCATCTGGTTTCGGGAAATGCCCCCTTCGCCCTGATGCATTTGGATCTGGATTTCTTCAAATCAGTTAACGATCAGTACGGGCATGCAGCAGGTGATTTTGTGTTGCAGCAGGCCGCTCGGATTATGATCGAGGAAACTCGCAACGACGATACAGTTGCTCGTATCGGTGGGGATGAGTTCGTTATTATTTTCAAGGGGATGTCGGACGAAGTTATTCTGTCATCAATAGCCGCGCGCCTGATCGACCGGCTGCAAAAACCGATGCAGTTCGAGAATAACACCTGCCGGGTTTCAGGCAGCATCGGTACCGCGTTGTCGACCCAGTTTTCGTCCCCCAAAGTGGCAGAAATCATGAATGCGGCGGACTTGGCTTTGTATGAGGCGAAAAGGAAGGGCCGGTCCCGGCATTGTCAGTACTCTGCGCTGGGCGGGCTTTGTCATGGCGACGCAACATCCGGGGTTGCTTCGGACTAATCGTGCGTAAACCAAGTGGTTGGGGGTCAACCCCTTTGAAATGCGCGTGTCAGGATGGTTGCAATGTGCTGCTGGATCTGGGGCAGTTCTCCGACAACGGGCATGACCTGACCTTTGAACGCGGCTGCCTCTAACTCTTGCGGTACATCCTCAAGCACATGACCTCCGGTGCATGCAAAATAGGGCAGGCACAGAGCTTGCGCTGACAGTCCAGAGGCTGCTTCGGAAATTGAAGGGCGTTCCTCGACAAAGCCTGGGCGAATTGATCTGAAGGCCAGCCGCTGTGCCAGTTCAGCGGCGAAGGTCCGAGCCACTGCAGACGGGTTGCGGCTGCGGCCCGAGCCATGGGCGGCCAGAACCAGATCGGTGTCCTGCGGGGCCCATTTGTTGTCTTTCAGCGCGTCAGACAGAGCTTCGGCGACCAGCCCTGGCAGGTTCGGATCAACCCCCAGCGGGTCGAGAATAGGGAGCTTCCTTTCGGCAAGGCGTTTGGGCAGGGCGCTGGTGACAAACCACCCATTGGCCATGAAAAGCGGGTAAATCACCGCGTCATCCGACAGTTCTGATACGCGGTCTTCGAACAAGCCCGGCGCAGCGAGGGTGGCTGAACGTACAGTTACATCTTCGCACAGGGCGTCGACTTCGGCCGCATAGGCGGCAAGTGACTGTTCGGCTGGGGCCGGATCTGACGGTTGGCCATGGGCGACAATTAGGGCGTGCTGCATTTCATTGGTCCAGTCTGGTTTTCCGATAGGTGTTTCATGATGAAATAAAGTCAATCCATACCGCGCCATTGTCAGCCCAAAAGTGTTAGCCAGAACCAGACCGTCAGGATTGACGCCGCTGTCCCGATCAGAACCGCTGAGGCTGCGACTCGTTTGGCCCGGCCATACAGGTTGGCGAAAATATAGGCGTTGAAACCGGGTGCCATAGCAGATGTCAGAACGCCAGATCGAAACAAATCCTGCGGCAGTCCCGCCACTGACCCGAACAGCCACGTAAGGCTGGGGTGCAGCAACAGGGAGATACCGCAGACATACGCGATAGCGCGCAGATCGCCTTCGGGTTTGTATTTGACCAGAATTCCTCCCAACGCAAATAGGCCACCGGGCAAGGCAGCCCCGGTTATCAGACCAAGCGCTTCGTCCACTACCAGCGGCACACCGACGCCAGACAGATTGACGATAAACCCAAGAGCAATACCAAGGATCAGTGCGTTTCGAAACATCGCGGATAGTACCGAGCGGGCCATTTGTTTGCCGCCATTGCCGCGGTTTCGAACAACCTCCATCACGGTGATGCCGATGCAATAGCAAAACGGCGCGTGGAAGGCGATGATCGCATAGTTTCCTGCCAAATTTTCAGGCCCGTAGGCTCGGTCAGTAATCGGCAAGCCCAGTAGCACCGAGTTGGAAAACAGGCAGCAAAAACCGATGGCGATACAGTCCTCCCACTCGCGATGAAAGATAAGGCGGGCACCGAACAAACCAGCGATGAAACACAGCGCAGCGGCGGTGTAGAAGCTGACCTGCAGCCGAGGATCAAAGCTGGTACTCAGGTCCAGACGCACGATAGCAAGAAACAGCAGGCACGGGATGGCGAAGCCTTGGGTGAACTTCATCAGACCGTCGATATGGGTTTCCTTGAAATACCCCAAATAAGTGGCAGCGTAGCCCGCTCCGATCACAAGGAAAACCGGCAGGATGACGTCGATCAGGCTTTGCAGCATCTTGCTACCCCAGGGGATATCGCTGGGCCCCTTCGCAGCGGTCTACAGAGCCTGATGGATCACCATGCCGTCATAGGCGGGGGTGATGTGTTCGGGAGTTTCCGCGTCGACCGTGTCATAGTCGAGGTCGATATGCATATTCGTCAGGACTGCGCGTTTTGGTTGCAACTGGTCAATCCAGCCAAGCGTCTTTTCCAAATGTGTATGGGTCGGATGCGGCGACCGACGTAGGGCGTCGATGACCAGACAGTCCAACCCCTGCATTACCGACCACGCATCGTCATAGATATCTGCCACATCTGGCAGATAGGCCAATTTGCCCATCCGGAAGCCCAATGAGTCAATCGACCCGTGGTTGACCTTGAACGGGTGAAAAGGGATCGGACCACCGGGGCCGTCGATTTCAAATGGGCCATCTATGGATTTAAGATCGAGGATCGGCGGGTACGGAGAGCCCTCGGGCTGAATGAAGGCATAGCCGAACCGCCCCAGCAGCGCGTTTTGGGTATCGCCATCGGCCCAGACTGGCACGCGTTCACGCATGTTGAACACGATCATACGCAGGTCGTCGATGCCGTGAACATGGTCAGCGTGTGAATGCGTATATACAACGCCATCCAGCCGTCCGGTCCCGCTGTCCAGTAGCTGGCTGCGCATGTCGGGTGGTGTGTCAATCAGGACGGACGTGGTGCCTTCGGGCCCGTCACGTTCGACCAGCATCGAACAACGCCGGCGGATGTTCTTGGGGTTATTTGGATCACAATCGCCCCAATGCCCACCTAGCCGGGGCACGCCGCCGGACGAGCCACAGCCGAGAATGGTGCAGCGAAGTTCGGTCATGCAGCCGCCTTATAGGTCGCGGCTTTGGTAAAGAGACGATCAAAATTGGCCTGCGTTTGGGCGGCAAAATCGGCATAGGCCATGCCGAACACCTCTGCCCCTTTCCGGGCTGTGTGGGCGGTGTAAGCCGGTTCATTACGTTTGCCACGATATGGGGGCGGGGCCAGATAGGGCGCGTCGGTTTCCACCAGAATGCGATCGACCGGGGCCAAGGTGAAGATATCGCGCAGCTCCTGGCTTTTGGGGAAGGCGGCGATGCCGGACATCGACAGGTAAAAGCCCAGATCCAGCGCGGCCTTGGCCAGTTCCGCTGAGGAGGAAAAGCAGTGCATGACGCAGGAATAAGGCGCGTTGCGGTGTTCCTCGGACAAAATGCGGGTCACGTCATCGTCGGCGGCGCGGGCATGGATAATCAGAGGCAGCCCAGTGCGCTGGGCGGCCTCGATATGGATGCGCAGCGACTGCTGCTGCACTTCGGCGCTGTCAGCTGTGTAGTGATAATCCAGCCCGGTTTCACCGATGCCAACGAATTTCGGATGCTGAGAGAGCGCAACCAATTCGTCAACGGTAGCCATCGGCTCATCTGCGGCGCTCATGGGGTGGGTGCCCGCGGCGTAAAAGACGGGCGCGTGGGCTTCGGCAATGGCGCGGACAGTGGGTTCGTTACGTAACCGGGTGCAGATCGTGACCATGCGTGTCACGCCTGCCTCGGTGGCGTTGGCGATGATCTGGTCCAGCTGCCCCTCGAAATCAGGGAAGTCCAGATGGCAATGGCTGTCGGTGATTTGGGGGGTGTCGCTCATCTGCTCCGACCGGCGGTTTCCTGTATCTTGAACACCGTATCTAGGACCAGAGCGGCAGGGTCAAGGTTCACCGCCTGACCATGTCGCGCGCGGGCAGTGATTGTCGCGGCGACCTCGGCCCATTGCCGTGCTTGTTGAGGCGAAGAAGACAGGCGGGACAATGTTTCTGCCTCATTCGGGGCGGCTTCGGGCATAGGCGGCGCGCCAGTTGCGCCAGTCAGAGCGAGGCGAGATAGGGCGACGTCGATCAGGGTCAGCAGCAGCTCGAACTTCTCAGCTGCGCCGCGCTGTGCAGCAGCTTCGGCCAGCCTCAGCGCGCGTTGGCGGTCCATGCGGGGCAGGGTGCCCAGAATGGCGATCAGCTCGGCATAAATTTCCAGCCCGCCCAGATTGATCAGTCGGACCGCATCACCGACAGACCCGGCGGCCAGCGCTGCCAGATGATCAGTCTGCGCTGGCAGTTCAGTTCCGGTTTGAGTAAGGGCGGCCTGCATGTCCTCGGCCCCCATCGGCGACAGACGCAGGGTTCGGCAGCGAGACCGTATTGTAGGCAACAGACGCGAGGGCTGATGTGAGACCAACAGCAAAGTGGTGCGTGCAGGCGGTTCTTCCAACATTTTCAGCAGGGCATTGGCCGCGCTGACGTTCATCTCATCCGCTGAATCCACAATGACGACGCGCCTTCCACCGTCCGCAGACGACAGGCCAAAGAATTTCCCAAGCTTACGGATGTCATCAACCACGATTTCGTTTCGTAACCGCCCTTGATCGTTCAGGGACCGAGTGATTGCGGCGAGGCCGGGTTCGGCCCCTGCCAGAATACGGTGCGCAACCGGGTGTTCGGGATCAACCTCCAGTGATTCAGGAGGAGGCGGTGCGCCAAACAGTCCATCATCCTCGACCGGAGGGGTCGCCAGCAGAAACCGAGCAATCCGCCAGGCCAGCGTTGCCTTGCCGACCCCACGAGGTCCGGTCAAAAGCCAGCCGTGATGCAGCCGGTCCGAGGTGTAAGCGCTCAGAAACGCCTTCTCTGCCTCGCCTTGCCCAAACATTTGCTGGGTTTCGCGCGGGTGCGGGGCTCCGGGAGCCTGATCCGGGGTCGGGGTGTCGTCGCTCATCTATCGTCTATCGCAGTGCTTGCAGGACGATATCTGTCACATCTAGCGCAACGCTGTCCATGTCCCGGTTGCCGTCGATCACACGGAAGCGGTTGGAAAACTCGTCCGCCAGCGCCAGAAAACCAGCGCGCATCTTTTGCTGCAGGTCGATGCCGAAATCCTCAAAGCGTTCTTCAGTGCCCTGCCGACCCTTGGCACGAGAAAGGCCGGTTTGCGGATCCATGTCGATCAATAGCGTCAGATCGGGTTCGCGTCCGATCATGAGGGTGTGCAACTGATCGACCAAATCGCGCAGATTTCCACGAGACAGCCCCTGATACATTCGAGTGCTGTCAGCGAAACGGTCGCAAATCACTACCTTGCCCGCGGCCAGCGCCGGTTCGATGGTGCGCTCCAGATGATCCCGCCGCGCGGCAGTGAACAACAGCAATTCCGTCTCGGCGGACCAGCGGTCAGGATCGCCTTCCAGAACCAGACGTCGAATCTCTTCAGCCCCGGCTGAGCCGCCAGGTTCGCGGGTCAGGACGACGTCATGCCCCAGATCACGCAAACGCTCGGCCAGCATGCGCGCCTGCGATGACTTGCCTGATCCGTCAATACCTTCGAAGGTCAGAAACAACCCAGTTCCCGTCACAGTGCATCCAGAGGGTTGCCGATCACATCGGTTAGAACAATACCGCCCACGGTCATCATGCGTACTACGAATCCTCCGGCGGGTACGGCTTCGGCAGCCAGCAGCGGGCGGCGGATTTCCGGCAGACCTTCCGGCTTGATCACCAGTTCAGCCAATTGCTGCCCCTTTTCGATCGGCGCGTTGACCGGACCGTCATAGACAACCTCAGCCTCGATATTCTTGTCGCCCAGAACCGGGAACAACAACGAAAGGTCTTCTTCGGGCACCAATCCCACGGTCTTTTGCGCCCCCATCCAAACCTTGGCCTCGGCTATTGGCGTGTCCGCGTTGGCAACTGTCCTCTCGACAAAATTTCGAAACGACCAGTTAACCACGGCCTCAGCCTCCTCTGCCCGTTTTGCTGTGCTGTCGAGGCCGGTGAGAACGAAGATTACCCTGCGATCCCCTTGCTTGGCCGAGCCGACAAGGCCATATCCGGCCTCTTGCGTGTGGCCGGTTTTCAGGCCATCGGCACCGATCCCCAGTTTCAGCAGTGGGTTGCGGTTCCGCTTGTTCGAGGGCGCACGACCGTCGAATTCAAAAATTTCCTCGGCGAACAGGGGGTAATATTCCGGGAAATCCGCGATCAAGCGATCCGCCAATACCGCAAGGTCGTGCACCGACATCATATGTCCCGCAGCGGGCCAGCCGTTGGAGTTGGCAAAGTTCGAATTGTCCATACCCATCTGTTTGGCGCGCTGGGTCATGTACCGGGCGAATCCGGCCTCGGTTCCATCCGGGCTGAGCGCTTCGGCGATCACAACGCAGGCATCATTGCCAGACAGAACGATAATGCCACGCAGCAGATCTTCGACCCGGACGCGGTCCTGTGTGTTCAGGAACATGGTCGAACCACCATAACTCATCGCGTGTTCCGACACGGGCAGGGTTTCGTCCAGTGTCAGTCGGCCATCGCGCAGCGCTTCGAACGCAACATAGAGCGTCATCAACTTGGACATCGACGCGGGCGGCAAGGGCTGATCGGCCTCTTTGGACAACAGCACTGTTCCGGTCGTCTGGTCGATCACGTAAGCCGCGCGGGCGGTTGTATCAAAGGCGTGGGCGGGCAGCGCAAACAACGCCAACCCGAGGGTCAAAACAGATGATCGCAGTGAGGACAGCAACTGGGGCCTCCTTTGTTTCAGTTTTTGACGGTAAACGCGTCAGTAAAGCCAAGATCTTTGACGTCGGCCTGCATCGCGTTGCGTTCCTGTCGATTTGCCGCTGGTCCGACCAGCACACGCCAGACCGTTTTGTCGCCGGTCTTAAGTTCGCGAACGCGCGCAGGCATTCCGTTTCGTTCAATTTTTGACGCCGCGCTTTTGGCATTGGCCTCGACATTGAAGGTTCCAACCTGAACAAACGGCTTGGTCAGAGATTTGGCCGCCGTTTCTGCGGCGGCGGTGTTTGCACTGACCGGAGTGGGTTCTGTTGCCTCAATGGCGGCTGCGGCCCCTTCAATGGGGTCTAAAGGCGTTTCTGTGATTTCGTCAGGATCTTTCTTCTGCCACCATTTTCGTTTCTCGGGCTTGTCCTCTGGCGGTGTCACCTCAGGATCCGACAGAGCGGCTGTCGTGGGCGTCTCGGTTGCGGTTTCAACGACCTCTTCAGGCGTTGCAGTCGCGACCTCGGCTGTGGTTTCACTTGCCGTAGCGGCTGCTGCTCCTGCTACGCCTGCCGCTGCAACCGTTTCTTTCTTCTGCCACCACTTGCGCTTGTTTGGCTTGTCTTCTTCGGCTGACGCGGTATCGACCGCGTTTTCTTGTGGTTTGGTTTCTTCTTCTTTGGGCGCACTGTCAGCGGTTTGAGGTTCAACAGCCTCTACCGGTTCTTCTACTTTCTTCTCCACCGGTTTACGCCGCAGGGCGATGACCTCGACCTTAGTGGGTGAACCCGCAAGGATACCCAACTTTTCCGCGGCTGCGGATGAAAGTTGCAGAGCTGGCCCAGGAAGGTGTCTTTCCCGCCGGAACAAAGCGCCGGTAATGGATTTGTTGTTCGTCGTATTTTTAATGACAACACGCTCGGGCTGCGTCACATCCGGGTGGGCCACCCATATGCCCCCCAGCGACGGGCGTCCGTCCCAAAGGCCAGCCTCGGTCACATTGAAAACATCTGGTGCCTCGACGGTTTTGTCGGATGCTGACGGGGCTGTTGCGAACAATTCAACCGGGTCATTTGTTTGTGCGTCTTCACTTTGGGCCTCTATCGAGGCGCCATCTGTCGACAGACTCTCATCACAACTTGCCAGCACCGCCAGCGTCACGGCCAACACCGCTGCTGATCGCGGTTTTACACGTATCTCAGTCGCTCGCTTCATTTTGTCATCCCTTGCCTGAAGGGGTCTCGTTTCCTGAACCCCACCGTTCGTCGCCGGTTCTGTGTTGCCGGTCTGTTACGGTCCTCACGCAAAGCATAACGGGGGTAGGGTGTCATGGAAAGACCACTGCGCACGCATAGGCGAGTTTTCCCGATTTGGCTCTTGCCACCGTTTCAAGTTGGCCTTAGACCCGGCATCACGCGGGGAGGTGGCAGAGTGGTCGAATGCGGCGGTCTTGAAAACCGTTGAACGTGAGAGCGTTCCCAGGGTTCGAATCCCTGTCTCCCCGCCAACTAAGCCAATCTCATTTCACGGGTGTTTTCTGTCCTGAAATAGTGTGGCATTTCCTGTTGGTTCCGTTTCTGATCTGGTCAACAGAAGTTGGGTTTAGGCGGGCAGGTTGCCCATAAATCGAGTTGAGTATTCCCATCTGCCATTTCAACGTCGTGATCGGGCGTTGCAGCGCTTTTGGCTCATGCCAAGTTTGCGGAAGTTGGCCGCTGCTGTTTCTTCTATCTATGACTACCTCACCCAGAATCTGTCTTTTACCGGTTTAGCTGAGATTGGCTCGAATTTGTCTGACAGCACAGGCAATGAAACCCTTGACCAGAACTAAAGCGGCCTTCTTCATTGTGAGAATGCGAATTAGGTGCTTCGACTAAAAACTACCCGGAGTTCAAATACGCTAAAGAAATTAAGGAGATGCGTGCTGGTGAGGCGCAGGCAAAAGCTCTGCCAGAACAGCAAGCGAAACGACTGATATGACCGATATCGCGATCTGGCTAAATAAACACGGGTTGTCCAAATACGCTGAGGCCTTTGCTGAGCACGAAATCGAGCATTGTGATCTGACGGAGTTAACTGACGAGGACCTTGTAACGATCGGGCTTCCTCTTGGTCCGAGGCGACGTTTCATGAAGGCAGTTCGCGCAGACACAGAGGGGGCACATCGCCCACAAAACACCGCATTAGGTCCCGCGATAGTAGCCGAGCGACGGCAACTTACAGTCATGTTCATTGATTTGGTGGGGTCGACGGCAATATCCCAGAGTGTCGATCCTGAAGACCTGGCAGAAGTTCTTCGGCTTTTCAAAGAAACTTGTGCTGCTTCTGTTGTGGCCTTTGATGGTCACATTGCAAGTTATTACGGCGATGGGATCATGGTCTTTTTCGGGTTTCCTCATGCCCACGAAGATGACCCAGAACGTGCCGTCCGCGCTGGTCTGCGCATCATAGAAGAAGTGCCAAATTTACGCACCCATACAAAACTTAATGTCCGAATAGGGATCGCGACCGGATTAGTTGTTGTCGGCGATCTACGCGGCGAAAAAATGTTTGAGGATGGAACAGCCATGGGCGAGACGCCAAATCTGGCCGCACGCCTTCAAGCAATGGCAGATCCGGGCACACTTATTGTTGCTCCAAGCACTCATCAGTTAGCAGGTGACGCTTTTGAGTATGTTCTACGTGGCGCATTCAAGCTTAAGGGTTTTGCAAAAGAAGTTGAAGCTTGGCAGGTAACTGGAACACGAGAGACCGTCAGCCGCTTTTTGGCGGTAGATGATGTGCTGTTTAAGCCTTTGGTTGGCCGCTCTGCCGAATACGAGACCCTGAACGGGAAGTGGAAGCTGGCTAGCGGTGGTCAGGGGCAAGTTGTGCTGGTATCGGGCGAGCCAGGCATCGGAAAATCTCGACTGGTAGAAGAGCTGCGTCAGAATGTTTCGGGGGCTTCTCACACTCAAATTCGGTATCAGTGTTCTCCTTACCATTATGCGAGTGCGTTTTACCCTGTCATTCGTCAATTCGAGATGGCCGCGGGGCTTCGTTCCGACGATCCAATTGACGTAAAACTTGAAAAGATCTCATCGGTATTGGGCAATCAATCCAGCAACGAACTTAGACTGGCTGCCTCTCTTCTATCCATTCCGTTCGAGGATAAACTGGGGCCATTGGATCTGACGCCCCAGCAAATAATGGAGCAGACACTGGGAATGTTCTTGGGTCGTCTGATTTCCGAAGCCAAAGAAAAACCGGTGCTGCTATTGTTTGAAGACGCGCACTGGGTAGACCCAACCACCAAGTTGCTGCTGGACCAGATCGTGGACCGGGTTCGAGACCTTCCTGTTCTGGTTGTGATTACCTTCAGGCCTGAATTCGACCCAGGATGGGCGCTGCAATCGAACCTTGCAAAAATTGTTTTGAAACAACTGGATTTCGAACAAGTCAAAAGCATTGTGAACGAAGTTGCCGAAGGCCAGCCGATTTCTGACGAGGTGTATGAATTGGTCGCTGCGAGGTCTGACGGTGTGCCGCTGTATGTCGAGGAGGTGACCAAGGACCTCCTCGAATCAGGGGCTTTGACCGAAGGCCGAGAAATTGGCGCGATTGGAGGGCCTTCTCTGGCAAATCCGGTTCCCAGCACATTGCATGATGCGCTGATGGCGCGACTCGACCGTCTGAGTTCGGCAAAGGAAGTGGCCCAGATCGGGGCAGTAATTGGCCCCCAGTTTTCCTATTCGTTGATTGCTGAAGTGTCCCGTTTTAGTTCCAAGGCGTTGCGCGCGAGTTTGAGGCTTCTGGTGGACGCGGGTATCGTTACAACCTCCGCAGCAGAAGATTTGGAGATATTCAGCTATCGCCATGCCCTTATTCGTGACACTGCCTACAACAGTCTTTTGAAGAGTGAACGTAGGGTCCTTCATGCTCGCGTCGCACAAACGCTAAAAAACAATGATGCTAACATTGGTGATGCTAGCCCGGAAATTCTGGCCCACCACTATACGTTGGCTAGGATGGGTAAGGAGGCAATCGACTGCCGATACCTTGCGGGTCAGCGTGCAATTAAGCGTTCAGCCAATATTGAGGCGAATACGCAACTTTCACTGGCAATTGAGCAACTGAGCGAACAGAATCCGAGTAGAGAACGAGACCGAAAAGAAATTGAAATACAAGTTCTTAGGGCAGGTGTTCTGCGATCTACGGCTGGAATTGCGGCAGATGAAACTGGTTCCATCTATGCACGAATACGAGATCTGTGTGAACGCGTTGAAGAAACAGAGCACTTGTTCCCCGTATTGAACGGTCTGTATTCCTTTCATTTGGTTCGTGCCGAATATGATTTGGCTCGGAATGTTGCTGGGCAACTGCTGAAATTGGCGAGTGCATCCGGAGAAACACAGCACCGAATGGTCGCTCATCGTGCGATGGGCGCAGTATTGTTCCATATCGGCGAGCTGAGCCCAGCCTATGAGCATTTGAACACGGCACTGGAACTCTACAACCGTGAACGTGATGGGCATCTGGCCTATGTTTACGGATCAGATCATGCGGCGATAACGTCCTGCTTTTTGAGTTTGGCTATCTGGATGCGTGGGGCACCCGACAAAGCACTTGAGATCCAAAAGCAAGCAGTTGCTGCTGCACGGGAGCTTGAGCATGCTCATAGTATCGCACAATCGCTCACCTATCTGTGCATGCTTCATCTACTGCGACGTGAACCCGAACAGGTTACTGAAGTGGCGGATCAACTCGAAGATCTGGCTTCTAAGCACTCATTCAAATTCATGTCTTTGACTGCCGTCCTCTGGCGAAGCTGGGTGGACGCATTTGTATCACCTGACCAGACAACAATCGGTGCCTTGCAACAAGCGGCAGAAGCTTGGTGGTCCAGCGGGGCGGGGAACTACAAGCCATTCTTTCTAACACTGATCGCTGAACTCAGACTTAAAACAGGTGATCGGGAAGGCGCGTTGGACTTGTTGGCCAAAGCCCGCGATGATCAGGATCTTTCGAATGAGGGGTGGGCCCAATCAGAGACAGCCCGTGTATACGCCCTCGCCAGGTCCAAGAATGAACCTGCCGAAGCAGAGTTTCGAGATGCTTTTGAAGTTGCCCGTCGACATCGGGCTAGTATGTTCGAACTTCGAACCGCGATAGATTATTTGAGGCAATGCGAAAAATTTGGGCGCAAACACATTGCCGTCGCCGAATTGCGAGTTGCCCTGGAGGCGGTCACAGGAGGAGAGCACACACTCGACGTGAGTGATGCTCTTGAATTACTTGGTGACACCATCGCTGGCTAACCTCCCGAGTTTCACGGTAGCGCTTGAATAGATTTATGCCGCTATGAAGAGTAGTTGTAGCTCTAGTCTAGTTCAGAAATCGAAGGCCAGATTTGTTGCGCATTACGGTCAGTGTGGCACTTGGCTGTGAACACCCTGTTTGCGCAACAAATGCGACTTCTCTGTACTTTCCAAACGTTGGACCGAACTGTGCTTCCTCTACTGCATGTCACGTCCGCGTCATGGCCGGAGTATTTGCGAAGCTCTCGTTCGGCACATTTGGTCGGGTTCCGGTGCTTGGCGCTCCTGAGATGTAGACTTCCTCAATCGCGCGGTCATCCCCCATCATCTGCAAAACAAATAACTCTTCTGCAAGACTATCCACGCGGTCCATGCGCAAGGCCATGGCAGGAGTGCTGCGTGCGTTTAGAACGACGATATCTGCCTCGGTTCCGGGGCTCAGGTTTCCGATTTTATCCTCCAACCCAAGAACGTTTGCATTGCCGAGTGTCGCCCAATGGAAGGCCTGAAGGGGATGCAGGGAAAGTCCCTGTAATTGCAGAATTTTGTAGCCCTCGTTGAGAGTTTGGAGCATCGAATAACTGGTGCCAGCGCCAACATCTGTCGCGATGCCGTTAGAGATGCCGCGCGTTTTCAACCCTCCATGGTCAAAAAGACCACTGCCAAGGAACAGGTTTGAGGTTGGGCAGAATACGGGGTGCGCACCGGTTTCCGCGAGCGCATCTATTTCGCGCGCCTCAAGGTGGATGGAGTGACCAAGAAGCGTTTTCTGCGACAGCAAACCATAGGACTGGTAGACATCCAGATAGTCGCGCGCCTGCGGGTAAAGCTGCTTGGTAAAGGCGATCTCGTCCTTGTTTTCCGACAGATGAGTCTGAATGTGGCAGTCGGGATGTTCTTGCGCCAACGCCTGCGCCATCGCCATTTGTTCGGGCGAGGACGTGATCGCAAATCGAGGTGTGATGACATAACCATTGCGGCCCTTGCCGTGCCAGTCCGCAATCAGGGCCTTGGTGTCATCGTACCCCGTCTGCGGAGTGTCCTGCAGACTGTCGGGCGCATTGCGGTCCATCAGTACCTTGCCGCCAAGCATGCGCATGTTTCGTTTGGTCGCTTCGGTGAAAAACGCATCCGCCGATGTCTTGTGGACCGAGCAATAGGCAACCGCAGTCGTCGTGCCGTGTGTGACAAGCTGATCGAAAAACGCGCGTGCCATTAGTGCACTGTGCTCGTCCGAGGCAAATCGGGTTTCTTCCGGGAAGGTGTAGTTGTTGAGCCAGTCCAAAAGCTGCGCGCCCCACGAGGCGATCACCTGAACTTGCGGGAAGTGAATGTGTGTGTCGATGAATCCGGCCATCATCAGGTGGGGGCGATGGTCCGTCACCGGTACATCCCCAGCTTTCGCGCTGATCTCGGTGAAGGGGCCAGTGTCTTGGATGATCCCGTCCTGTATCAGCAGGGCGCCGTCTTCAAGATAAGTATAAGCGCCGGTGTCTTCGCCACTTTGGGGTTCGCGATGAAAGGTCAGCAGACGACCGCGAAGCAATCTCTGTGTCATTGAGGGTCTCGTTATAGCGGAATGGAGGGGTAGGGGGCAGTCGTGCGACTGCCCCTTTAAGGATCAGGCCTGTTGTGCAGGCGAGTCGTCGTCGATCAGATCGGGCTCATCCGGTACGATGACGCGATGCTCCAGGTCCTCTTTGGGCGCGAACATTGGGTAAACGTAGAGGAACGCACCAATGATCAGGTAGCCGATGGTGATTCCGTCGAACTGAGGCATCTGCAGTGTGTAGGAGTGAATGATCCCTACGGCAGACATCAGCCCGCCAGCGGCAGCAAACGCCCCTGCCATCCGGAAACGGCCGTCAATCACGTCAGCCACGATTGCACCCCAGACCAGACCGGTGATGATCGCGCCTTGGCTCAGCGCCAAGTGACCTTCGTAATGAGCACCTTCCATCAGTAGTGCTGCGGTCAGACCTTCGTCACCCAGCGAGGGCAAGCCTTCGACACCGGTGCTACGCAACGCGTTCATCAGTGATCCCCACTTAACCATCAGGAAAGCCGAGATGTGGGGCAGGATCGCAAAGGATACTGCAGCCATGTGCATCGGCTTCACAGCCCAGGCTGTATTGGTGATCAGGCTAACTGAGACAAAGACCAGTACCGGAGCAGCTGCGGCAATCGGGATAAGGCCCGCAAGGAAAGACAGGAAGCCTAGGAACGCAGCAGCGGCAATCACGACGGCGACGCCGACGATGTAACCTGCATGTGCATCAAGCCGTTTGTAAGCCGGATGACCGATGTAAACCGTGGTTGGGAAGGGCGATCCAAACAGCGCGCCCAGCATCGTGCCCGCGCCATCTGTGACCTGGCACAGTCCGACCGGGTAGTGGTCACCTGCGGCCTCGGCCGACTCCACATTGTTCATCGTTTCGATGAAGTTGTAGATTTGCACAGGGATCAGCACCAGAAACAGTTCGGGGTTTGCGAAGAGGTACTGCACACCGGCAATGAGGTCGCCGATATAGGGGATCGGCGGATAGAAACCGATGCCGCTCACGTCGATCTTGGACTCACCAAGGATAAGAGCGATTACCGTACCTGCAGCAATCGCAACCAGACCTGCAGGGACGTTGCGCGGGAGGCGGAAACGACCGATCAGGCCCCAGAGGATGAACAGCAGCGAAGTAAAACCAATGATGGGGTTTTCGAAAACTTCGGCCAGTGGCACTGAACCGATGAAGACCAAGGCGATGCCGCAAAGCGTACCCAGCATACCGGCGCGGGGTGTGATCCGCTTGAGGTATGGCCCAACGATGGCGCCCAAGGCCGCAACGATGCCGCCCATGAAACCGGCTCCGATACCCACTTGCCATGCAAGCATCGGGTCATTGGTTGCCCAATAGATCGGTCCGATAACACCAAACAGGTAGACGAACATAACCGGTGTCGAGATACCGTAAGGCAATGCGGTTACATCTTTACCTTGAGCAGTAGCGGCCCATTTGGCGAGGTATGTGTAGACGGCGACACCGGCCAAAATCGCGACGGCGGCACCGGGAACGATGCGGCCAAAGACGATTTCCGCGGGCATTTGAAACACGAACTGGCAGACCCCTGACAGGATCAGCAAATTTACTAGGTTGTCGGTAAACAGCGCCCAGAAAGCGCTGAAATCGCTGCGGGTAAACAGCTTGTAGTCGTAGGTCCTCCCGTCCATGACGGTCTCCTCCTCTGATGTGACCGGAATGGCCTGACGGATGTCAGGCCGATCTCCCTTTCCGGTCGTGATGGTGGCCCACCAGGGGCGCTTGGGTTGCCCCGGTCAGGGCGGTCGCGGCAGTTTCAGAGGTCAATTCAGCCATCACCTCGGCCACCACGAAGGCGGCGATGACGCTGGGCCGCTTGTCGCGGCTACCGCTAGCCCCGATGGGGCATTTCAAATGTTCGATTGACTGTCCGTCACAGTTCTTGTGCGCCCAGTTTCTGAGCTTGACCCGCTTGGTGGCGGACCCGATCATCCCCACATAAGCGGCGTCCTGACGTTCCAGCGCGGCGGATGTCAGCAGGAAATCAAGCCCGTGATCGTGAGTCAGAACGATAAAGGCGCTGCCCGCAGGCGCACCCCAGATATCCGTCTCGGGGATTGCGCTGACGCGGGTTTCGACATTGGCTGTGCAAAGTTCGACCTCTTCGGGTCTGGTGTCGACGAGGATGCAGCGCACTGGCAGATGCTGAAGCTGATTGGCCAAAGCGCGCCCCACGTGGCCCGCGCCCATCACATAGACATGTGGCAAAGCTTCGTCCCGCCGGGCAGCACGTTCCGTTGCTGCCCATTTGTCTGACACACGCATACGAGTCAGCTTCAATTCGACGCGACCACCGCAGCATTGCCCGATTTCAGGGCCAAGAGGCACATCCAAATTCTGGTGCAGCGTGCCGTCACGCAGCATGTCCCGCGCGGCATTGATAGCCATGAACTCCAATTGCCCGCCACCAATTGTTCCCCAAAGCGCCTTCGGAGCCACGAACATCTCTGTCCCCTCATTGCGCGGAGAAGACCCGCGCACACGCGTAAGGGCGACTTGGATAACGCAACGCTGAGCGGACAGAAATTCGTTCAGGGAACCCGGGGCAGCCATGGCTTAGGAACCTTCTTGCAGCCGTGTAACAGCCATCAGCACACGCTCAGGGGTGGCCGGAGCGTCAAGGCGCGGGCATTCCTGGTAGTCGGCAACCGAGGCCACGGCCATCGACAGAGCCTCGAGAACCGAAATGCCCAGCATGAACGGCGGCTCGCCAACCGCTTTGGACCGTTTGATCGTCAACTCGCGGTTCTCCGACCAATCAGCGAGGTTCACATTGAAGATGCGCGGGCGGTCGGACGCCAGCGGGATCTTGTAGGTGGACGGCGCATGAGTGCGCAGCCGACCGGCATCATCCCACCAAAGCTCTTCGGTGGTCAGCCATCCCATGCCCTGAATAAACGCGCCTTCGACCTGCCCCTTGTCGAGCACAGGGTTCAACGAGCGCCCGACATCGTGCAGCACATCTGTACGGTCGACGCGGTACTCACCAGTCAGGGTGTCAATCGTCACCTCGGAGCATGACGCACCATAGGCGTAGTAGTAGAACGGGCGGCCTTGCCCCTTTGCGCGATCCCAGTGGATTTTCGGCGTTTTGTAGAACCCGGCTGCCGACAGCTGCACACGCGCCAGATAGGCTTGCTTGATGAACGCATCGAACGGCAGAACCTCTTGGCCAATATGCACCTGATTGGCGTGAAAGGTCACGTCCTCGGGGGCGACATCCCATTTTTCAGCGGCGAATTTTACCAGACGTTCCTTGATTTGCTCGACGGCGTTCAGCGCCGCCATGCCATTCAGATCGGTTCCGCTGGAGGCCGCAGTGGCTGAGGTATTTGGAACCTTCTCCGTCGTCGTCTTGGTAATCTTGATCCGGCTGAAATCAACCTGAAACGCCTCGGCCACGACCTGCGCAACCTTGGTGTTGAGGCCTTGCCCCATTTCAGTGCCGCCGTGGTTCAGGTGGATCGAACCGTCATTGTAAACATGCACCAGCGCACCGGCCTGATTGTACCAGGTCGCCGTAAAGGAGATGCCAAACTTGACGGGTGTCAGCGCGATGCCTTTTTTCAGGATCGGCGATGTTTTATTGAACTCAATGATGTCCTGACGGCGCTTGCGGTATTCGGACGTCTCTTCCAGCTCTCCGACCAACCGGTCGAGGATGCTGTCTTCGACCTCTTGGTGGTACGGGGTTATGTTGCGGTCCTCGGTGCCGTAGAAATTGGCCTTGCGCACATCCAGCGGGTCTTGTCCGGTGGCATAGGCAATCTCTTCGATCATCCGCTCTGCCGCGATCACGCCTTGCGGCCCGCCAAACCCACGGAACGCAGTGTTCGAAACGGTGTTGGTTTTCATAGGATGGCTGTTCAGGCGCACATTCGGATAGAAATAGGCGTTGTCCGCATGGAAAAGCGCCCGGTCGGTCACGGGGCCGGACAGGTCCGCCGAGAACCCGCAGCGTGCGGCAAAACTGCCTTCGACGGCCTGAATGCGGCCATCGTCGTCAAAGGCGACATCGTAGTCGATGACAAAGTCATGGCGTTTGCCGGTTGCGGTCATATCCTGATCCCGGTCGGGGCGGATTTTAACGGCGCGGTTCCACTTTTTGGCGGCCATAGCTGCAACGGCGCAGAACAGGTTCATCTGGCTTTCCTTGCCGCCAAATCCTCCACCCATGCGGCGCACATTGACCACAACCGCGTTGGACGGCACCCCAAGAACATGCGCCACCATATGCTGCGCCTCAGACGGGTGCTGGGTCGAGCAATGCACGACCACCTCGTCGTCTTCGCCCGGAATGGCAAAGGCGATGTGACCTTCGAGGTACATGTGATCCTGGCCGCCGACATTCATCCGGCCCTTGATCCGGTTCGGCGCGGTCGCCTGTGCTGGGGTAACGTCACCGCGCTCAAGCTTGAGCGGTGCTGTGACATGCGGGTATCCGGCCTCCTGCGCGGCGATCGGGTCCAGCGCATGGGGCAGTGTTTCGTATTCAATCTTCGCCAATTCCGCAGCGCGGCGCGCGATGTCGCGGGTTTCGGCAACCACAGCGAACAAAGGTTGTCCGTGAAACTGAATAGCGTCAGTCGGGAAAACCGGTTCGTCGTTCAGGTGTGTTGGGCTGATGTCATTGGCCCCCGGTACATCGTCAGCGGTCAGGACACCCACGACCCCAGGCGTGGCCAGCACTTCAGTGAAATCGATGCCCATCAGTTTGGCATGCGCGACGTCGGACACACCAAGGTATGCGTGCAAGGTGCCTTCGGGCTGAGCAATGTCGTCAGTGTAATCAGCCCGTCCTGTGACATGCTTGATCGCGCTGTCGTGGTTCACGTTGGTGTGGGCCGCCCCAATGATGGAAACGTAATCTTTCATCTTTTCGTCTCCCTATTAGGCGAAAGCCAGCTGAACGGGGGTGTCGGTCTGGGCGTCGTTTTCAAGGAAGAACCGGCGCAGCAGGTTTTGTGCGGTGAGCATTCGGTAGTCGGAAGACGCTCGCCAATCTGTCAGAGGTTTGTAGTCCTCGGTCAGCGCCAGCGCCGCCGCTTCAAAACTTTCACGCGTCCATGGTTTGCCGTTTAGTGCCGCTTCGGCGGCAGTTGCGCGTTTGGGCGTGGCGGCCATGCCGCCGAATGCGATGCGGGCGTTGCTGATAGCTCCGTCGGTAACCGTCATGTGGACACCGGCAGCCACGGAAGAGATGTCTTCATCACGGCGCTTCGAAATCTTATAGGCTGCATCCAGATCGTTGGACCCGGGCAGGGGCACACGGATGCTTTCGACAAATTCGTCGGGTTGGCGATCTTGCTTGCCATAATCGATGAAGAATTCCTCGAGAGGCACAGTTCGCTTGTCTGAACCACGTCGCAGCGTAATTTCCGCCCCAAGCGCGATAAGAACCGGCGGCGTGTCCCCGATGGGTGAACCGTTGGCGATGTTTCCGCCGACAGTTCCCATATTACGCACCTGCCACCCTGCGATGCGATCCCAGTAGGAGGACAGGTGTGGCAAGTGCTCTGACAGGAGGTCCTGGCAATCGGTGTAGCTGGCGCCAGCACCGATCAGGAGGAGGGAACCCTGTCTTTTGACGGTTTTCAGGTCTTCGAGGTGACCCGTGAAAATAGCGGGCCCGATGTTGCGCAGGAACTTGGTCACCCAAAGACCCACATCCGTGGCGCCAGCAACGATCGTGGCATTTGGATAGGTTTGCAGACACTCGGCAAGATCATCGACACTGGACGGGAGGATGCTCAGGCTATCCTCGGGTCCGGATACAACACGCCGTCCGTCTTTGAGGGCCGCCAAACGCGCGGTCATGGCATCTCGTTCAATATTCAGGTGATCCGATGCCGGGGTACCATAGCGGCTGACAGCGACGGCGGCGCGGATGATTGGTTCATACCCGGTGCAGCGGCACAGGTTGCCCTGCAGCGCGGTTTCGACCTGCGCTTCGGTCGGCTCGGGGGTTTGCATCCAAAGCGCGTATAGTGCCATGACGAAACCCGGTGTGCAGAACCCGCACTGGCTGCCATGATGATCGATCATCGCCTGCTGAACTGGATGTAGACGACCGTCCGGGCCAGACAGGTGTTCCACCGTTACGACATGACAGCCATCGACAGAGGCAAGAAACCGGATACAGGCATTCACCGGAACATAGGTCAAACCACCGTCGCCAAGTCGTCCGACAAGTACGGTACATGCACCGCAATCGCCCTCGGCGCAGCCTTCTTTCGTTCCTGTCAGTCGACGTTCCAAACGCAGGAAATCCAGAAGTGTCTGGTCTGCCGATACGCTTGGGACGGACACATCCTTGCCGTTGAGGACAAACTGGATGTCGGTGCGATGCGTCATGGTATTCTCCCTTTGCCCAGTCTTTCGACGGGTGATCGGGGAGGACCATAGAAGCAACGATTGGGTCAGAAAATTGTCAGAATCGGCAAATACTTTCAACGGATCGTTGAAAAAGGAAATGACTTGGCGCAGTCTTTCCCCATCGGGAGGATCAAATGTCGTACATTGAAAGCCTGCGTGTCTTCGTCAGAGTGATGGAGCTGGGCAGTATCACGTCAGGGGGGCGCGACCTGCGTTTGACCCCGGCCGTGGCCAGCAAACGTTTGAAAGAACTTGAGAACCATTTGGGCGTGCGGCTGTTCAATAGAACGACCCGGTCGATGACTCCGACCGAAGTCGGGACGGTTTTTTATGATGAAGCTAAAGCCGTCTTGCTGGCGCTTGATCACGCCGAAGCGCGTGTCGCCAGCTTTTCCGACGCCCCCCGAGGTGCCATTCGTATCACCGCGCCGCTGGGTGTCGGGCGCAGAATAGTTGCGCCTCTGGTCCCGGATTTCTCGGATCTTTACCCGGAAACAGAGATTCGGATGCGCCTGTCCGACCGCAAGGTGGACATATTGGCTGATGGTTTAGACATCGCATTTTTCATTGGTGAGCCCAGCGACTCCACGATGAAACTGCGGAAGTTCGCAGATTGTGATCGTATTTTATGTGCCTCGCCCGATTACTTATCAAAGTTTGGTACACCCAAGACACCAGACGACCTGTTGTATGCGCCCCACAACTGCCTTTTGTTGCGTTATCCAAGGTCTCCGGAATATTTCTGGACCCTCCGAACCGATATGGGCCCACGAAAACTCGAGGTTCGCGGCAAATACGATGCAGATGATGGAGATGTGCTGACCGACTGGGCCTTGGCAGGCAAGGGAGTCGTCAACAAGCCGCGCTTTGACGTGCGGGAATATCTCGACGATGGTCGATTGGTGGAGGTCCTACCAGAGACGCCACCTTTGCCGACAATTTTCGGATGTCTCTATCCACACAAAAAACTTCAGGACCCCAAGGTGCGTCTTTTCGTGGAACATATTGCGCAACACAGCAAACGGTTCTTTGCGTAGCTTCAAATGACAAAAAAAACTGGGCCAAAGAACCCAGTTTTGTCATTTCTCGGATATGAGGCGTCTACTGATCCCTGACTTCACGCACCCATGCGATGATTGTTTGACGCGCATCTTCGTCCATCTGAACCGCTGATGGTGGAGGCATCGCGTGGCTAATCCCGGCCTGCAGATAGATCTGGTCGGCCTGGCGGGCAACGTCACCGGGTGTTTCAAGGTAAACCTTTTTTGGAGCCCATTTCATCGTTCCATATACCGGTTCGCGGGCATGGCACATTGAGCAATTGCCCAAGACTGTGTCGTAAGCTTCTTCGAACCCCGCGGCTGACGCATATTTCTGCTCATATGGCGTCAGCTCACGTGCTTCGGCGTCTTCCCATGTCTCTCCGTTTCTGACCGAAGACAGCCAGGCGATTACGACCATAAGCAGAACCGTGACAGCCCAGGTCCAGTGCGGGCCCTTCCCGGTTGCGTGCATAGTGTTGAAGTAGTGACGGATGGTGACGCCAGTCAGGAAGATCAGGCTGGCTATGATCCACGAATATTCGGTACCGAAAGCCAGCGGATAGTGGTTCGACAGCATCAGGAACACGACCGGCAAAGTCAGATAGTTGTTGTGCGTAGAGCGTACCTTGGCGATCTTGCCGTATTTGGCGTCAGGCGTCCGGCCGGCCTTGAGGTCTTCGACCACGATCCGCTGGTTTGGCATGATCTGGAAGAACACATTCGCTGTCATGATCGTCGCGGTGAAGGCGCCAAGATGTAAAAGCGCGGCGCGACCCGTGAAGATCTGGTTGTAGCCCCAGGACATGATCACGAGGATTAAGAACAACAGCAGCATCAGAACAGTTGGGTGATCGCTCAGCTTCGATTTGCACATCTGATCGTAGAGCAGCCAACCAATCGTCAGCGATCCGCCTGAGATCAGAATCCCCTGCCACAGCGCCAGGTCCGCTTTGGTCGGATCAAGCAGGAACAACTCGCCGCCGACCCAATAGATGATCATGAGCAAGGCCGCTCCCGAGAGCCACGTTGTATAGCTTTGCCATTTGTGCCAGGTCAGATGTTCAGGCATCCGGGCTGGCGCCACCAGATATTTGACGGTGTGGTAGAAACCGCCCCCATGTACTTCCCATTCTTCACCGTAGGCCCCGTCCGGCAGAGCGGGGTTCGGCTTTAGCATGAGGTCCAGCGCGATAAAGTAGAATGATGCCCCAATCCACGCCATTGCGGTGATTACGTGCAGCCAGCGGACGGAAAATGCGATCCATTCCCACATTACGGCAAGGTCATACATGGCTTTGCTCCCAAGATTCTTTGGTTCCGGCAACTCTATGCTAGACTGTTTTATTCTGGTATTGCTGGTAAAGACCAAGCAGTATCAAAAAATGCAAAAAAATGTCTTACCTTGATAACATCAGAACTTTTGTCCGGGTCTACGAGTTGGGCAGCATGTCTGCTGCAGGCCGCGACCTTAGGGTTTCACCGGCCGTAACGTCGGCCCGAATATCGCAACTGGAGGAGCATCTTGGAGTGCGCTTGTTTCAGCGTACAACACGCAGCCTGACGCCGACTGAGCAGGGGAAATCTTTCTATCGCGGGGCCGCAGAGATACTTGAAGCGGTCGATCGCGCTGAAGCTCAAATCGTCAATATTACAGAGAACCTGAAAGGGTCACTATACGTGGCAGCGCCATTGGGCGTTGGACGAAGATTGATTGCGCCGCAGGTGCCAAAGTTCCTGGCCGAATACCCGGAGGTGAATGTTAGGCTAAGGTTGACGGATCGAAAGGTGGACCTGACCACTGAAGGTTTGGATCTTGCGTTTTTTCTTGGTCAACCAGAGGACAGCAATCTGCGTATTCGCAAGATTGCTGATGTTGAAAGAGTTCTTTGTGCCTCTCCGAAATACATAAAAAAACGTGGGAAGCCCGAAAGCGGCGATGATCTTATCGCCGATCAGCACGAATGCCTCAATTTGCGGTTTCCGGGTGCGACCGAGTTTCAATGGCTGCTGAGAACTGATGAGGGACCAAAACGGTTCCGCGTCTCTGGACGTTACGAGTCAGACGATGGCGACGTATTGACGGATTGGGCACTTGCCGGTCACGGTATCGCGTTAAAGCCGATATTTGAGATTGCTCAGCATCTTAAAGCCGGAGACCTAGTTCCAGTGGCGGTAAAAACGCCCCCGGAACCAATTCAGATGGCGTGCCTGTTTACGCACCGTCGGATGCAGGACCCCAAAACGCGACTTTTCATGGAGTTCATTATAGAACGCATTGGATCATCGATTGCCGCATCAAATACGTCTCGATAGGCCGCTCAGCTACCGCGATAGGTCGAGTACCCGAAGGGCGAAAGAAGCAGCGGCACGTGATAGTGCGAGTGTTCGGACATTCCAAACCGGATCGGTATCACGTTCAGAAAACGTGGGTCCTCAGGCGGGGTGCCAGAGGCATCGAGATACTCTCCGGCATAGAAGATCAGTTCGTATTCACCGGTTGAAAACTCGGCCCCGGGCAAGATTTGTTCGTCCGTCCTGCCATCGTCATTGGTGGTCAGAGTTTTCAGCAAAGTACGTTCCGTACCCTCAATCCGAAACAGTTCGACTTTCAATCCTTCAGCGGGGCAACCCCGCGCCGTGTCCAGAACATGTGTTGTAAGGTAACCGGTCATTTGTGCTACTCCTCAAGTTATTCAGTTACTAATCTGATTTCTTCCCAGGTGGCAAAGGCTGTCTATTCGAAGCTGCTTTCTGTATTTTTTGAAAAACATCTCAAATTATCTGGGGTATTGATCAAAAGAAGAAGAAGGAAATTGATGTGACGCGTTATCCACGAGATATGACCGGCTACGGTAAAGAAGTGCCGAAAGCAAACTGGCCAAATGATGCCAAAATCGCGATTCAGATCGTACTGAATTATGAAGAGGGCGGCGAAAACAACGTTCTGCACGGTGATGCGGCATCCGAAGCGTTTCTGTCCGAGATTACCGGAGCGGCCCCTTGGCCAGGGCAAAGACACTGGAACATGGAGTCGATCTACGAATATGGCAGCCGCGCCGGGTTCTGGCGGGTTCATAATCTTTTACAGCACTTGCCAGTCACTGTGTATGGTGTTGCCACCGCTTTGGCCCGCGCACCTGCGCAGGTTGCAGCGATGAAGCACGCGGGATGGGAGATTGCCAGCCACGGGTTGAAATGGATTGAACACAAGGACATGGACGCAGAAGAAGAGCGCGCCCAGATTCGTGAAGCAATCCGGCTGCACACAGAGATCACGGGCCAGCCGCCGCGCGGTTGGTACACGGGGCGCTGTTCTATGAATACGGTCGATCTGGCAGCTGAGGTAGGCGACTTTGCCTATATTGCCGACAGCTACGCTGATGATTTGCCTTACTGGACCAAGGCCGGGGGCAAGGATCAACTGATCATGCCTTATACCCTGGATTGCAATGATATGCGCTTTGCGATTCAGGCCGGATTTACCAATGGCGACCAGTTCGAGAGCTATCTGAAAGACAGCTTTGATATGCTCTATGCCGAAGGCGAGGCGGGTGCGCCGAAGATGCTCTCAATTGGTCTGCACTGCCGGTTGATTGGCCGACCTGGCCGCGCAATGGCGCTGAAACGTGCGTTGGAGCATTTCATGAAACATGACGGTGTCTGGTTTGCCACACGCGAACAGATTGCGGACCACTGGGCAAATGAGCACCCACCGAAGCAAGGCTTAACCCCTTCAGAAATGGATCAGCCAACCTTTGTGTCTGAATTTGGCGGTGTGTTCGAACACAGCCCATGGATTGCCGAAGGTGCCTTTGCTCTGGAGCTGGGCCCGACGCATGACAATGCTGCAGGTGTTCACAATGCGCTGGCGCGGGTGTTCCGATCTGCAACTGCGGAACAACGCCTCGGCGTCCTGACGGCCCACCCTGATTTGGCGGGCAAGCTTGCGGCTGCTGGACGTCTGACAAAGGAAAGTACGGCGGAGCAGGCCGGGGCTGGTCTGGATATGTTGACCGATGAAGAGCGCGCAACATTCACGGCGCTGAACGAGGCCTACACTTCAAAATTCGGCTTTCCGTTCATCATAGCGGTCAAGGACAATTCGAAAGCCAGTATTTTGGAAGCCTTTCACCGTCGCATTGATAGCGACCGCGGCACCGAATTTGCCGAAGCCTGCCGACAGGTTGAGCGGATTGCAGAACTTCGCCTGATCGAGAAGTTTTCGGAATGACAGTCGCCTTGAAACTCCAGCCCCTGACGTCAGAGGCTTTTTCACCATTTGGAGATGTCATCGAGGTGGCGGGCCAAGTGGATAAATTCATCAATCAGGGTAAGTGTGCGCGGTACCACGATCGGGCCACTTTGGATTTCAACGACGGACGCGCTGGGATCAGCGTGTTTCAGTCCGAAGCCTTTAGCCTTCCGATCAAACTGGAAATGGTCGAGCGCCACCCAGATGGCAGTCAGGCGTTTCTGCCTTTGTCCGATAAGCCTTTTGTTGTGGTTGTCGCCCCGGACCAAGACGGCAGGCCAGGACAGCCAATCGCCTTCAAAACGACGCCCGGGCAGGGCGTGAATTATCATCGCAACACTTGGCATGGCGTACTGACCCCGCTTCATGCACCCGGACTTTTTGCGGTGGTCGACCGAATTGGAGCCGGGCCCAACCTCGAAGAGCATTGGTTCGAGGAGGCTTTTACAATCACGGAGTGAGGTTCGTGGCCGGAAGAAGAGCCGGTTTGCGAACTTCTAGGGAGGAACGGCCGAATTTCAGATGCAACCATCGGAACGCCGGAACAACTCCGCGATCCGAATTACACTCCGCCACTCGTAAAGGCGGTGCCACTGGGAATTCAGCATGTGCTGGCGATGTTCGTGTCCAATGTCACGCCAGCCATTATCGTTTGCGGCGCGGCCGGGTTCGGGTTTGGTTCGAACAGTCCCGATTTTCCGCAGATGATCTACATGATCCAAATGTCGATGTTCTTTGCGGGCGTCGCTACTTTGTTCCAGTCTATCGGTGTGGGTCCTGTTGGTGCCCGTCTGCCCATCGTGCAGGGCACGTCGTTTGCCTTCATCCCGATCATGATCCCGTTGGTGGTGGGGAAGGGCGTTGATGCCATTGCGGTCCTGATGGGGGGCATTGTTGTTGGTGGTTTGTTTCACGCCTTCCTTGGTTTGTTCATTGGGCGTATTCGCTTTGCGCTTCCGCCTTTAGTTACAGGTCTAGTGGTGACCATGATCGGCTTGGCGCTGGTTAAGGTCGGCGTTCAGTACGCCGCCGGTGGTGTGCCAGCTATCGGCACCGAGGAATACGGTTCGGGCCTAAACTGGTTCATGGCCGGAATTGTGATCGTCGTAACGCTTGGGCTGAAGTTTTTTGCGCGGGGCATGCTGTCGGTGTCGGCAGTTCTGATTGGCCTGCTCGTCGGATACGCCGTAGCTTTTGCTCTTGGCCAAGTAAATTTGGGCAATGTCGGTCGTGCAGCGTCGTTCGCACTTCCGAACCCGCTGCATTTCGGTATTGAGTTCTCGGTCGCGGCCATCATTGGTTTCTGTGCAATGTCCTTTGTGTCGGCTGTTGAAACCGTCGGGGATGTATCCGGTATCACCAAAGGGGGTGCGGGACGGGAAGCAACCGACAAGGAAATTGAGGGTGCTACTTACGCCGATGGTATCGGCACCGCGATTTCTGGTCTCTTTGGCGCGTTGCCGAACACGTCGTTCAGTCAGAACGTTGGCTTAATCGCCATGACCGGCGTGATGAGCCGAATGGTCGTTACTATCGGCGCGCTCTTTCTGATTGTGTGCGGCCTTGTTCCTAAAATTGGTGCGATTATTTCGTCGATCCCGATCGAGGTCCTTGGCGGCGGTGTCATCGTGATGTTCGGAATGGTGGTTGCGGCGGGTGTTTCGATGCTGTCGGACGTGAACTGGAACCGCCGCAACATGGTGATCTTTGCGATTTCGCTGAGCCTTGGTTTGGGTTTGCAGCTAGAACCCGGTGCCCTGCAGTATCTTCCGGGCACTCTGAAGGTTCTGGCCACATCTGGTATCCTTCCCGCTGCGGTCATCGCGATTGTTTTGAACCTGGTTCTGCCCGAGGAGCTTTCGGACGAAGCCACGGAAGAGGTTTCTGGTGGCATGGCGGGTCATGGCCTTGGCTCCATCGAACATGATGATCACGTATGATGGATGAAGGTGGCGCTCTGAGCGCCACTACAGACAAAAAAAACGGCGCGCCATGGCACGCCGCTTTATTGTCCGGAATTCCGTCCGTTGTGGAAAACGGTATCATTTCACCAACTCGAATGGCGGAAGTGACAGGTTGGCCCGCGGCTTCAGGCATTCGTCAGACAGGAATTCTTAAAACCAGTGCAACCTGTCAGCAAGGACCGGTTGCACTCAGATGCCTTCAGAAATCGACTTCGATTGCGATTCCTTTTTGAACGGCAAGTTCAACCACAGATGCGGCGACTGCGAGATCCTGAAGACCTACGCCTGTGCCATCGAACAGTGTTATCTGATCGTCTGATGTCCGGCCCGGGTTTGTGCCGTTAATGACGGCGCCAAGCTGCGCCACGTCGCCTTCTTTGATCAGGCCCTGCGCCATTGCGTGCTGTGCTTCGCCGATGGTGATGGATTGCGCGACTTCGTCCGTGAAGACACCTGCTTTGGCCAGCAGTGCTGCTTCCACCTCTTGCTTGCCCTTGGTGTCTGTTCCCATACAGGCGACATGAGTTCCGGGGCTGACATGGTCCGCCATCAGCGACGGTGCAAATGCAGAGGTGATCGAGATGATCACATCAGCCTCTGTCATCCCGTCCAGTTCGACCGCTTCGAAGGGAACGCCGGCTTCGTTGGCGACCTTCTCGATATTCGGCAACATCTCAGGGTGGTAGTTCCAGCCTATGACCTTTTCAAAATCGCGCTGCTCCAACGCAGCACGAAGCTGAAAGGCTGCCTGGTGGCCAGCGCCAATCATGCCAATCACTTTGGCGTCTGCGCGAGCGAGGTGTTTGATCGACACGGAAGAGGCCGCCGCTGTTCGCAGGGCAGTCAGCAGATTGCCGCCCACCATCGCCGATGGTTTTCCGGTATCGGGGTCAAAAAGAAAAACGGTCGATTGGTGGTTGATCAGCCCGCGTTTTTCCAGGTTGTTCGGCCAATATCCACCCGCTTTCAGGCCAAGTGTCAGGCCCGCGCGGTCGAAGCCGCCCTTAAAGCCATAAAGCGCGTCTTCATGCCCGATGGCTTCGCGCACGACGGGAAAGTTATAGGCGTCGCCCGACGCCATTGCAGCAAAGACCCTTTCGACGGCATCAAAGGCCGCTTGGCGGGTCATCAGGTCAGCGATTTCACGCTCGGGTACGATCAACATGTCTTTCTCCACTCAAAATTCGTGCGCCCGTGTGCCACCGCCGGAAGGAGAGCATACACACGGGCGGCTGTCCGGCTACTCCCGAGCCGGACCTCCCTACCTTTATAAGGCTGGATTAATAAGCGCGGCCGCGCGCGGACACCGGCCAGACGGATTCGACCTTGCCGTTGCGAACGCCGACATACCAATCGTGTACATTTGCGGTCGGGTCGCAGTGCCCCGGCACCAGTTTCAACTTGTCGTTCACCTGCAGCACCCCGTTCGGGTCCATGACGACGCCATGTTCGTCGGAACATTTAATGTATTCGACATCGTTGCGGCCAAAGACAACCGGCAGGCCGCTATCGACCGACTGCGCCTTAAGACCCGCATCGACGATCGCCTTGTCCGCCTTGGCGTGGCTCATGACGCTGGTCAGGATGAAGAAGGCATTTTCCCACTCACCCTGGTCGATCCGGTTGCCGTCCTGGTCCAGAATACGGCCGTAATCGGCATCCATGAAGGCGTAGGACCCGCACTGCAGCTCATTGTATACGCCCGAGTTGGACTCGAAATAGTAGGAACCGGTGCCACCGCCCGAGACCAGCTCGCATTCGATGCCTTCGGCTTTCAGGCCCTCAACGGCGTCTTTCACCATCGCGATCGCGGTATCTAGCTTTTCCTTGCGTGCCTCGTAGCTGTCGAGGTGCTGCATCGCGCCTTGATAGGCTTGGATGCCGGTGAATTTCAGGTTGTCGGCGGCCTCTACAGCTTTGGCAATCTCGATCACGGCCGGTGTCGTGGTCACGCCGCAACGTCCTGCACCGCAGTCGATTTCAACGAAGACCTCCAACTGTGTCCCGTGATCGACAGCCGCACCCGAAAGATCTGCAACATTATCCAGATCATCAACACAAACGATGATGCGGCTGCCCAGCTTTGGCAGGCTGGCAAGACGATCGATTTTGGCAGGGTCTCGCACTTGGTTCGAAACCAGAACGTCCTTGATGCCGCCGCGAACGAAAACTTCCGCCTCAGAAACTTTCTGACAGCAGACACCTACAGCGCCGCCGATTTTCTCCTGTAGCTTGGCCACGTCCACAGACTTGTGCATCTTTCCATGCACGCGGTGACGCATGCCATGCGCCTTGGCATAGTCGCCCATCTTCTTGATGTTACGCTCAAGCGCGTCGAGATCCAGCACAAGGCTAGGGGTTTGGATATCTACTTCATCCATTCCGGGCTTGGCCGGAATGTCATAGCCTACTTCGAAATTGTCGAGATTGGTCATATCTTTCATTTCCGTATTCCTATGTCGGGATTGATGTCACGTGTTCAGCCAGGGCAGCTTGTCCAGATCGACATTGCCTCCAGTTATGATCAGGCCGACACGCTTGCCTTTGAATGTGTCCGGGTTCTTTAGAACTGTTGCCAACGGCACGGCCGAGGATGGCTCCATTACGATCCGCAGGTGCTTCCACGTCAGTTTCATCGCGTCGATGATCTCTTGCTCTGAAGCTGTGTAGATTTCAGAGACGTGGTTGGACACGAAGTGCCAGGTGAGGCCCTTCAGCGGCACCAGCAGCCCGTCGGCAATCGTTTTCGGTGCGTCATCCGCAATGATGTGGCCAGCCTTGAAGCTGCGATAGGCATCATCAGCCTGTTCAGGCTCTGCCGCGATGATCGCTGTTTCCGGTGCCAAGGTAGACAAGGTCAGGCAGGTGCCGGATACCATGCCGCCACCGCCGATGGGCGCAACAACAGCATCCAGGCCGTCGGTCTGTTCAATGAACTCGCGTGAGCATGTGCCCTGTCCGGCGATCACGCGCGGATCATTGTAGGGGTGTACAAAGTCCCCACCCGTGGCCGCCTGAACCTCGGCAAAGGTCGCCTCGCGAGACGAAGTGGAGGGTTCACATTCCGTGATCTTCCCACCATAGCGGCGAACTGTGTCTTTTTTCGCCTGCGGTGCCGTGCGCGGCATCACAACATTGCAGGGAATGCCCCGCTTCATAGCCGCATAGGACAGGCACGACGCATGGTTGCCCGAGGAATGGGTTGCGACGCCTTTTTTTGCTTGCTCATCATCAAGCCCGAACACCGCGTTGGTGGCGCCTCGTACCTTGAAGGCGCCCGGTTCCTGAAAGTTCTCGCATTTGAAGAACAGCTGCGCACCGGTCAGTTCGTTGAGATAGTCGGATGTCCGTACCGGCGTGCGGCGGATATAGGGCTCGATCCGGGTATGAGCCGCGAGCATGTCCTCATAAGTAGGGATGTACATGTTGCAATCCTTCATCATGCGGCGTCCTTTTGAACGGCCGCGGGATGACCGCGATAGTATTCCTGCGCAGCCGCTACGCCCGAGCCCAGTTCGATGTTCAGACCCAGATCTGCCATGCACATTTCAGCGGTGGCGATCCCGGAAAGGGCCATGACATCCGTCAGGCTGCCCAAGTGTCCGATGCGGAATACCTTGCCGGCGACTTCACCAAGGCCAACGCCGAAGGCAACGCCGTATTTGTCGGCAGCATGGGTAACGATATCCGTGGCGTTGAAACCGTTCGGCGTACGGATCGCGCTTACGGTGTCAGAATACACCGACGGGTTGGTCGCGCAAAGCTCCAGCCCCCACGCTCCCACGGCAGCGCGAACGCCTTCGGCAATGCGGTGATGGCGGGCAAAGACGTTTTCCAGACCTTCATTCAGCAGCATGTCGCAGGCCTGGTTGAGGCCGTTCATCAAGCCAACTGCAGGCGTGTAAGGATAAGCGTTATTGGCGTAGCCCTTGGCCATGTCATGTACGTCAAAGAAGGTACGAGGCAGGGTGCCGGTTTTGGTCGCCTCCATCGCCTTCTGGCTGAAGCCAACGATGGCAAGGCCAGCTGTCAGCATGAACCCTTTTTGCGAGCCCGTGACGGCAACGTCGACTCCCCATTCATCAAAGCGGAAATCCATCGACGCGATAGAAGATACGCCATCAACGAACAGCATAGCTGGGTGCCGGGCCGCATTCAAAGCCTTGCGCACGGCGGCAATATCCGACTTCACGCCAGTTGCCGTTTCGTTATGCGTGGCAAGAACCACTTTGATTTCGTGGTTCGTGTCGGCAGTTAGAATCTCTTCGTAACGGTCGGTCGGTATCCCTTCGCCCCAAGGGGTCTCGACGATTTCAACATTCAGACCGTGGCGCTGGCACATGTCGATCCAACGGTGGCTGAACATGCCATTGCGTGCCGCCAGAACCTTGTCACCGGCGGACAGAGTGTTGGTCAAAGCCGTTTCCCAACCGCCGGTTCCGGTCGAAGGGAAGATGAAGACTTCGGCACTGTCGCTTTTCAGAATTTTCTGCACACCCGCGCGCGCAGGATGCAGAATTTGCCCGAACAGCGGCGAACGATGGTCGATCGTGGGCATGTCGCAGGCCTTGCGCAGGCTTTCAGGAATGTTGGTCGGGCCCGGGATGAAAACGGGATTTTGAAAGCTCATGGATGGTCTCCTTCCGTCGTTGGTCACACAATAAGTTCCCGTCGTTCCGACCGATATATTTTTGAAAATGACTTTCAAAATGCGTTCGGTCGGATTTAGGTTATAGTTGTCAAATGCTTACATTTTTCATATGATGAATTAATCTTTCACGAATGATCAGAGGGTTTTTATGGATTCTCAAGATAATGCTCCCGAAATCCGCCGAAAAGCCCGTGGACGACCTCGGGGATGGGACGATAAGACAGCGCAAAACACGATCAAATCTCTCGACCGGGCGATGGAAGTTTTTGAGTATTTGAGCGAGGCGCAAGGCAAGGCGTTAACCGCGCTGTCCGATGAAATGGGCCAGTCACCGGCAACGGTCTATCGTATTCTCGTGACGCTGGAGGGCAGGGGGCTTGTGGAATTTGATCACGAGGAACAAGTCTGGCACATCGGTTCCCGCGCGTTCGTGATTGGCTCACGCTTCCTGCGTCGCACCAGCCTTGTGGACCGGGCAAGACCAGTGATGCGAAAACTCATGGAGGCTACTGGCGAGACCGCAAATCTGGGGGTGGAGAAAGAAGGTTCGGTTCTGTTCCTGAGCCAAGTGGAAACGCATGCTAGCATCCGTGCATTTTTTCCACCCGGTACGCTGTCACCAATGCACGCATCGGGGATTGGGAAAGCGCTGCTGGCCTTTATGGACGAGGACAGGTTGGACAGACTATTGGCCAACGTGCAGCTACAGACGTTTACAGAAAGGTCGATTACCACTCCGGCGGCGTTGAAAGAGGACCTTGCAGCTGTCAGGGCGCAGGGTTTCTCAGTGGACAATGAAGAAAAGAACGCGGGCATGCGTTGTATTGCGGCACCGGTTTTCGACATCAACAGAGAAGCGGTTGCAGGGATATCAGTGTCCGGGCCGACAAGTCGGGTCAGCGAGGGTGAAATTGAACGGCTAAGCCGCCCCGTTATCGAGGCGGCTCATCAGCTAACACTGGCCATCGGCGGGCGCGTTATTCCGCCGCCGCCCTGAGACGCTTATGTTGCTCATAAGCGGTGGGTCACGGTCGCAGTGCCATATGTCGGTTTACATCCTTATAAAGCAGGTAACGGAACTTGCCCGGACCACCTGCATAGCAAGCCTGGGGGCAGAACGCCCTTAGCCACATATAGTCACCGGCTTCCACCTCTACCCAGTCATTGTTCAGTCGGTAGACCGCCTTTCCTTCCAGAACATAGAGACCATGCTCCATGACATGGGTTTCAAGAAAGGGGATGACTGCGCCGGGTTCAAAAGTCACCACGGTAACGTGCATGTCGTGTCGCAAATCGCTTGGGTCGACAAATCGCGTTGTGGCCCACTTTCCGTCTGTCCCGGGCATAGGTGTTGGTGCGATCTCATTTTCGTTGAGGATAAGTATGTCAGGGCTATCAAGGCCTTCGACGGCTTCATAAGCCTTTCGAATCCAATGGAAGCGCAGGATTTCTTCCCCTTGATTTCGCAGGGTCCAATCACTTTCTGGGGGCAGGTAGGCGTAACCTCCGGGCGTCAGTTCATAGGTTATGCCCTCGGCGACTAAGGTGGCAGTGCCTTCGACCACAAACAAAACGCCTTCGGCTTCGGGATCGGTTTCGGGCCGGTCAGAGCCACCGCCGGGCTGAACTTCCATGATGTATTGCGAAAAGGTTTCGGCAAAGCCGCTCAAAGGACGGGAGATTACCCACAGTCGTGTGTTTTCCCAAAACGGCAGGAAACTGGTCACAATATCCCGCATCGTACCCTTTGGGATCACGGCATAAGCTTCGGTAAAAACGGCCCGATCAGTCAGCAGTTGTTCCTGCCCGGGATGTCCACCGTGTGGTGCGAAATACTTGGTGCTCATGTATGCTCCTGAAGAAATGCCGTGTGCTCCAAAATATGCGCCGAGTGAATTGGGCGAACCACCCGCAAAAATGCGACAGCACTATTCGAAAAGTTTTGAAAAATCCGTATTATGCAGGTTAAGACTGGTTCGAGTTTGTGTGACAGCACCATCTCTTCAGGATTCTCTGAGTTGCCTGCCATCGCTGATCCTCCGAATTTGCGGGCAAATTTAACCCAGATGGCGACTCCTCAAGAGGGCCACTCCACTTTATCCGGTCGGTTAAGCTCATTGATCCTTGTCAATAATGGCAAAGCGAAAAAGAGGTAATGTGCCTGTACAAACAGAGGGTTTATCATGGAAGCACTAATCGAAACTGGAAAGGCATTCGTTCAGGCAATGCGTGATCGCAGAGGTCTCGCAAACGTCGATGAAATGTACGCGGAAAACGCGCAGTCAATTGAGGCCGTTGTGCCTCCGGTTCGACAATTTCGCATTACCAAGAGCCGGGACGCTATCAAGGGGAAAAGAGAAGATTGGCTTGCTTCGCACGAAATTCTGGAACTCGACGTGGACGGCCCCTATGTTCACCCCCCCAACCGTTTCGCAGTGCGGTTCAAAGCTGAGGTGAAGCAGAAGGAAACAGGGCAACACATGACCCTTCGCGAAATCGCAGTTTATTCGGTAGCTGAGGGCAAAATAGTACTGGAAGAGTTCTTCATGTTACCAAAATAGGAAGAACGACCGATGGCGTTGCGCCAATAGTATCCAAGTGTTCGAGATATGATTGTGTGATAGTTCTGGCGCGCTAGGTGCTCTGCTGCTCGCATATTTCGAACACGGGATGCCGCACAATGATCGGGATCATTGCCGAACTCCACAGGGCTGCAAAGATGTTATCTTGGTCAGCTTCTTAACCGCTGGAGTGTTTTGATCGGAGATCAGGTATGAAACGTAGGAGTTCTAATTATTTCATTGGCGCAGACACCAGTGATAAATCGATATTGGATTGCGCTGAGGCCGCTCAAAGTCATGAAGGCCATTTGAACTGCATCCTCCTCGCTTCGTTACCTAACCTGCCATACTTCAAGTATGGAACCAGTAAGTTCTTTGATGCAGGACTGCCGGCCAATTGGCTAGATCAATTAGAAGAAAAGAGGGCCGTACTAGAATCCCGCGCCACTGAAGTTGAGGCACTGCTGGCAAGCAAGGCCGTATCGGCAAACGTGAAAGTTTCCATTGGCTCGGGTGCGGATTTAAAGCATCTGGCAGCGCGGCAGTCGTACACCTGTGATGTTGCCTTCCTAGACGCGGGATTGCGCAATGACCCCGAAATATTTCGCGAGGTTGGGCATGGAGTGTTGTTTCATTCACCGGCGGCCTTGATGATCAATGGAAATCCGTTTGCTCAACGTGACTGTGTTTTCTTCGCATGGGATGGAAGCTTCGCTGCATCTAGGGCTGCGCACTTAGGTTTGCACTATTTCCTGGAAGCCAAGGAAGTTGTGATAGCTTGCATTGATCCGCCTTCGGCACATGATCCAGAAGGCCAAGACACTGGTGCCGACATTGCCACGTGGCTCAGTCATCATGGGTGTCGCGTAACCGTGTCTCAGTTCCCTAGGGGTGGTCTTACGATTCAGCAATGTATTCAAGAGCGTGCTAAAGAAGTAGGCGCTGACCTTATTATTATGGGCGCCTACGGACATTCATATTTACGCGAGTCCGTTTTTGGTGGAATCACGCAGGCGATGTTGGAACAAGTAAGTTTTCCTGTCTTGTTTGGGCACTGAATTTCGCAAGCTGCCCCAAAAATTTGTTCGCCAGTGGAAATATCTAACCGCAGGCAACGCGGTGGCTAATTAGACAGCTTTACCGGCTTATCTGAGAAAGGTCGGTATTGGTCACGTCGCTCCCGTCCAAAAACCCCATCACTGTGGATTGTAGTGCATCCCAATCGGTAAACTCTTGTGTGCCATCTTTGGGATTTACTTTCTGTCCTAATAGAACAACGTGCTGAATGATCTCTTTGTCAAAATAGTCATAACTTTCGGGCCGCACTGCGCCGGCGACCAGCGCGGACGCGTCTGGTTTCAAATTCGTTCGCAGCAACATTTCAGTCAGATAGTCCCTGGCCTCTTCCTGTCCTGATGCAAAAGCGGCCTTTAGGCTAACAGAAAGCACAAGAGATTTTACTGCCGCCAACGCCTCCTTGTGCGAGCTTACAAAAGCTTCAAATGACTTCGGGTGTCGGCGTTGGTGGACGGGTGCCAAAAGTATGACTTGGTCCATGCCGTCCAGTGAAACTTGGCCGGTTAATTCATCGGTATTGATCAGGTTTGCTGTGTATCCAGCTGCCGTGGTGATGTCGTTGATAAAATTTGCAATTTTGGCCGTTTGGCCCTCAACAGTAGCGAATGCAATAAGCACTGTCATTCCGATCCTCCCAAAAATCGGTCTGAATAGCGTTCCGAGTATGGTGAGTTTGAGTGTGTAGGCCCTTGATCTCAATCAAATGTGCGGTTTTCCCGCGACTGCGGTTATGTGTTTTGTAGCCGTGCGGTATTTCCGACCGAAAGGCCAAGAAGCATTCCTTCGTCAAAATATTGAGCTACGCGTACAATCTGTACTGCGTGTTTGGAAGTTCCTCCAAATTTGGCGCAACGATCAACGGGATGTCGCGTTACCTTAGAGCAAAGGCCAAAAGTGTGCTGCAAATTGATAAGTTTATGCCCCAAAAAACTAGCCTGACGCGACGGCGCATGGGGATGTTTCGGAAAGGATCAATCATAGTCAAATCTTTCAGACAAAATTCGCTGTGACGCTGAACCCCGAGCAATAAGGTGATTTTCGACAGTATCCATCATGGCATTGGGTCCGCAGATTACGAATAGCCAGCTTTCAAATTGTTCCGAGGACAAAACGCGATCCAACAATGGGCCGTCAATCCGGCCTGTTTCTCCGCACCAATTTTCCGGCGGTTCAGATAGAACAAAAATCGTATCTTCTTTGGACAGTTCTTCCCGATAAACAATCTGCTCTTCTATACGGTTACCATAGATCAATTTTACGTCGCGTTGATCTGTGTTCATACGGGTTTGTCGCAATATGCTCAGCAGCGGAGCGATGCCGACACCACCCGCCACCAGAACGATGCCGCGTTCCGCGCGGTTGTTGACAGACAGGTTTCCGTGCGGACCGTCTAGATAAGCCGTGGTGCCCGGAGTGACTTGCCCGAGTTCACATGTGAAATCTCCCAGCTCTTTTATCACGAAAGAAATTGCGGGGCCGTCGGCTGGGGCCGAACTGATTGAGAATGGATTTTCATGCAATGAAAACGGGCTGTGCCCGACATTCAGCCAAGCGAATTGACCGGCCTGAAAAGCAAAACCTTGATGGCCATCTGGCGTCAGCCGCAGTTCCCATTGTTTTGGTGTCAGTCGTGTTACAGATGCGACACGCCATGCCTTCTGCACCTGACGCAAAGGCTTGATAAGGTAGACATAAAGTAGCGTGCCGATCGCAACGCTCGTCATTGTAAGCCACAAATAATTCAGCTGCGGATGCCCACCGTATCGACCGGCATAGACTGTGTGATGTAACAGCAGGCAAGCAAGAACCAAGGCTCCGAGGCCGTGCATAAGGCGCCAGGTTTCATATTTGTAATCAAGGGTTTTTCGGACAATCGCAGATGCGATCAGAATGAATAGCAATAAATAGGCCGCTATGCCTGAGGCCAGCGCGGGAAAGTCGGTCGTAATCGTCAACTGACGCGATACGTCCCACGGACGGTGTCCGCCAGAGGGCGTGCCCTGATACAGCAGCGGGTGCAGCAGCGCAAACCCGAGCGCCGTGCGCGCCATAAGCTGATGCATCCGCATGGTGACATCCATCCCAACACTGGAAGAAATGACTCTGAAACGTCCCGACAGCAGGAATTCCATTAAGATGATCGAAAACCCGAGCATTCCAAGCCCGGAGGCGAGCTCTTGATGAAACGGTCGCGGCGGCCAACCGAGGGACCAGGATAATCCCAGTGGAGCAAGGCTAAATGTCAGATAAATCAGGGCTAGATAAGGCCACTTCATTCGGTTTTGCTCCAATGTTCGAAAGGGAGGCCACTCCTGATTGGTCCTGGGGGTACGCTAGGCTGAGCAAAATATGCGATCAAGACCCTTGTGATTGCGCAAGATCAAGGTGTCCTCTAGGTAAAAAGCTTCGCTATCCATTCTCGTTTTGTAGGCCATTGGCGCAGACGGCTGGTCATTGACCGGCCCTCTTTGAGTTGCGACCCAGTAAATTTTTGATTGGGCAATATCTGCCAAATCTACCAAAACGGCATGCTCAGGTCGTGGTCTAAGCGATTGTTGCACCTAAGGTGGACAGTGGGATTTGGGTTGCCGCGTGTTACAGTACCTTTGTGGCCTTTGAAGCGGGGTCGAAGATGCAAAACCTGGATGATAATGGCGTGAGACCACCACCGGGCGTCGGTGACAGAGACGTGCGTGCCTATCTAGAGAGCCTGACCGGCCCGTCGCGTGGAAACGTGACCTGGCTTGTCCACAACGCCTTGACCGTTTCAGTCGGAGCCAACAGGAGCCTGAGCCTTCGGCCTAAAGACGACACGCCACCACATGACAACGATATCGCAACCCTTCAGTGGGTCGACGACAGCTATACGATATCTGCGGCACCCGGGCGAAACGTATGGGTTAATGGGCAAAAAGTATCGTCAATACGTCTTGGGTTTGGCGATATGGTTGAGTTCGGCGAAAAAGGTCCGATGTCTCGGTACAGACTGTGCAATCACTCGTTTCCTGCACATCATACGGTGGAAGACATCCTGAGCGACGCCTACGCTTACGCCCGGATGAGCCGCCGACCTTTCGCCAGAAGGATGTCCAGTGCGCTGAGTGACAGCGGACGCCGGCTTGCATCCCAGACCACTATCCTTTTCAGGATCACTGTCCTTGCTGCGTTACTTGTCATCGCTGGTCTTGTGTTCCTGCTTTATCAAAACGACAGAAGGTTGGCGGACAGTATCGAACAGGAAGCCCATAAGATCGAAGCGGTTGCGGTCATGCTGGCGCAGACGCGAGAGGACGTGCTTACGCCCGAAGATTTGGCCGCTCTCAGAAGTGCGTTTGAAAATCAGGTCATGTCGACCGAAGAGCGTCTTGGAACGCTTGAACAACAAGCGGGTGCACCAACACGGATTATCAAGGCCTCAACCCAGTCTGTTGCCTTTATCCAGGGTGCATATGGATTGCGTCACATAGAAAGCGGGAAGCTGCTGCGGCACGTGTTGGGGCCGAATGGTGAAACGCTTCAAACTCCGTTCGGGCAGCCTTGGATCGAGCCTGACGCGGCAGGCGAACCTGCTGAATTCCAGTTCACAGGAACGGGTTTTCTGCTTGAGGGGGTTCCTTTGTTGGCCACCAATCGTCATGTCGCGTTGCCCTGGACTTCCGGAGACAGGGAGAAAGCCCTTAAAAATGCAGGGCTGGAGGCGGAAATGCTGAGACTGTTGGCTTATCTGCCCGGTCATTCCGAACCAATAGAGGCCAATCTGGATCAGTATAGTGAGATGGCAGATTTGGCGCTTTTGTCCGTCGATCCGGGCCGGGTGCAGGGGCTTGGAATTCCGCTGGCCGAAACCGCGCCGCGTGTCGGCGAAGAAGTATACTTATTGGGATACCCAACGGGTTTAAAGGCGCTGATCGCGCAGGCTGGGCGGGACTTTCTGAAAACGGTTGAGGAAGAAGGAACCATTAATTTCTGGTCGATTGCGTCCCGGCTTTCCGAGCAAAATAAAATTCAACCGCTTGCCAGCCGGGGTATTGTGGCGCGAACAAGTCTGGGTTCCCTCGTATATGACGCAGAGACCACATCCGGCGGGAGTGGGGGGCCTGCGTTGAACCGCAAAGGTGAGGTGGTTGCAATTAACGCTGCGATATTGCCTGAATTCGGCGGTTCAAATATCGGCGTTCCGGTTGCGCATCTCAAATCTTTACTGGGTGAGGCAAAAAGCCAGTGATTACTCGCTGGTTTGGAAACGAGAGCATTGCACACAGAAGACCACCGTCAGCGGAACGACCACAGAGATCAAGGCAACCACGATCAACAGATACCCAAGTTGGCTGTAATCAGCGGTGGAGGTGACGACACCGGTTTCCGGGTTAGTAACCGCGCGCGTTACAATGAATGTTTGGTTCAGATACTTGGTGCCAAGACTGCTGGCCGACAACGCCATGTTGGTGAACGATGCCATCACCGCAAAAAATGTCGCTTTCAGGTGAACCGGGGCGTTGCGTGCAATCCAAGCCAACATCGGAACCATCGCTATCTGCCCGAGTGGTGACTCGACAGCGGTATCGAGAATGGCAATAAATCTCGCATCGACGACGCCACCAGTATGTGCAGCCGTCCACTCATGCACACCGTAATAAAGGGCAAGATTGGGCAGGGCGAGGAAACCCGCAGCAATTGTCAGCACCACTACAACCTGCGCAATTGAGCGATTGGCCATAAAGGGCCTCAGAATAATTAATCCGAGCAAAGCCAGCAGGGATGTCAACAAAGCGAGGATCGCCAGGAACTGTTCATCAAATCCCAATTCATCAATTTCGAACCAAGTCAGGCCCGGACCGGGTAGAGGGGTGGCGCGAAATACAAAAATAATTATCGCCGTTCCGATCAGGGCTTTCGCCTGCGCTGGTTCTAACTCTTTCAGCAGCCGTGACATGAGATACATGATCACAGTAAGGGACACTGCAAAGATGGTCTCTTGGGCATATTCGAAATCGGCGGTGCCCAACACGATGCTAAGCACTACAAACGCGAGCCCCCCTAACAAAATGGGCCAATTGACCTCGGTGGCCTGTTCCGGGGCGTGAGGTGAGTGGCCTCGTCGAATGCGCTGCCGCTGGATGAATGTGTGGAGCACAACTCCGCTGACCGAGAGCAAGGGGATAATCAGGGCAATCAGGTAAACTTGGCCGTAAAGCCCGAGGCGATCTGGTTTTTGCAGATCTTCAGTTCCGGAGAAAATCCAGATGTTCACCGCCGCAACAGCTGCAAACCCGGATATGATCGAAACTCGGCCCAATGTTTGCATCGTAGTGTGCTGCGCACGGGTCTCTTCTGGCGAGAACGGCCGACCATCTTGATTGATCTTGGGCACCGCTTCGACCGTCATGGCGTCAGCTACAACATCCTGAATGGCATAGCCCGAAGGAGCAAGGAGCAGGGCGATTACGTACCAGTCTTCTAATGGCATGACGCTGGCCATTTCCAGCGGCGCTGTCACAAGCCCGTACATTGTAAGCAAGGATAGGGTGATCAGTGACGCGCCAAGCAGGATCAGCAGGGACTTCCAACGCCAAAACAGATCAACAATATGGCCAAGCGGCATTTTGAGAATCCAGGGAAGACCCGCCCAAAATGCTAGCCCCGCAATGAAAGACGCTGATAAATCAAGGTAGTCTTTAAGAAAGAAGGCGCCAACGACCGATGTCAGGCCGGACACGCCGGCTGCGAAGTAGACCATCAAAGGTGGTAAATATGACCACTGCAACTGCTGAGCCAGATCCACAAAAGTTCTGTGCCACCAGGCCGAGAGCTGAGTTCCTATGGAAGATCGGTCAGTGTTCATCTGTTCGAGAGTCGCTCGGTAAAAGCCTGTTGCGCTTGTATGTTCTTAGAGAAATCCAGCCCCGAAAAGCAATGTACTGGTGATCACGCCAAGGATCGGTACGAAAAGAGGTACATGAAAGTGCTCCTCTGACTTGCTCGGCTTCATCTTCAACAGGATTAGCGAAACGTTGACCAGTACAAAGACGCCCAGAACGATCTGGGACGTACGTTCTGCTAGAATTCCGATTGGGAGAGTTTGGGTCAGAAACAGAATTGTCGCCACGACCAGCAGGGTTGCAACAACTGGCGTCTGGGTCGTTTGCGGCACTGTCGCCAGGGTTTTTGGCAGGTGGCCCCTGTCAGCAAGGCCGTAGATTACCCGCGATGCCATGATCATCTGGATCAATACACCATTGACCGTCGCTACAATGGCGACTGCGGAAAAACCCTGTTTGATCAACTCGGGCGCCTCTGAGAATACCAATGAAAGCGGAGCCGCGGAGGCGGAAAGAACATCAATCGGGACGACAAGCAGAACCGTCATTGAAGTTCCAAGATACAATACCGTTGCCAGAATGAGCGTCAGCAATATCGCCTTTGGGATTGTGCGGACCGGATCTTTTACCTCTTCTGCGACATTTGCCATATCCTCAAAGCCGACGAATGCAAAAAATGCGAGGAGCGAAGCGGCGAAGATGCCCCTCCACACGTCGATATCCAAGGAAGGCATCATTGAAGAGAGCGCGTATCCCTGTGGCTCCTCAATCGACATGCCCCAACTGATCACAAAGAGAAGGCCCGCGATCTCGATGACCGTAATGACTGCCGCGACGACCACGGACTCAGTTATACCCCAGATCGCGATGAGCACCATGAGAAGCACAACGCTGATGGTCAAAACAGAAATGCCAACACCGGTCAAAGCGTGCAGATATGACGCCGCACCAATCGCGACTGCAGAAGCGGAAATAACCCCAGACGCAGCGACGGCAAGGCCGACCAATACTGCCATCCAGTTTCGTTGAAACCCCGCTTGGACATAGGCTGCCTCACCTGCGCTGACGGGATAACGAGTAGCGAGCTCCGCGTATGAAAGCGCGGTCAAAGATACCACTAGCGCAGCGACAACAAATGAAAATGCAGCATACGGGCCTGCTATGTTTGCCGTCGCACCAACCAGTACGTAAATTCCTGCTCCAACCGTAACACCCAAGCCGTAAAGTGTGAGCAGCGGAGTTGTGAGCGCCCTTCGGAGTTTTTGTTGAGGTTCAACAGCATTCATGTTTTTTCTCATCGAAGGGTTTCCGGTTTAGTACCGCAAACATGGCCAATCGTTATGTCTTGTGCTTGCTTGCCGGTTGTCGGATCGTCGGGATTTACCCCTCTGCTACAAAGCAGAACGTCCAGTGCTTCAACGCGAATGCCCACTTAGATGCCGCTCATCTAAAAAAAGGGGCTCGCCATCACTCTTGCCGAGCCCCTTGGTGGAACTTCCACGCCTTTAAAATTCCGTTTGCCGTCGTGTTCGATTGGGGACAGGTCGACAAACGTAGATCACTCTTAAACATTCACATTTTACAATGTGAGGTTCTCAGACGCTATGATCTATGTCAATCAACATGTCCAGCCGGGCCTAGTTGATCGGGCGCCAATCCTGTGGGAATGGGTGCGCTAAAGATTGAATAAACCGCTGCGATTTCCTGCCGGAAAGGCATAAAAACAAGGGGGGTTGATCTGCATTAAGGTGCGTTTCTTGTGCCTTTGGTAAGATAAGTCATTCAGGAAATGCGGAGGGCCATTCGATGCCAAACAAGAACTCCAATCCAGGTTACCCAACAAATCTTGTTGACGTTTTCAAACAAATGCAGCCGCCTGCCTTAGGCAACTCGGCATTCGGCGCTCAGATAGAACAGTTCTGGGATGCGCAGGAAAAAATGCTGGCGGAAACTGAGGTCTTTGCTCAGCATTGGTTCGAACGCCGCCACGAAGCCGTTCGCAGCGCCTTGCAAGCAGCGCGCAGTGCGTCGTCCGCGAACCCATCCGACCCGACGAAAGCCCTGCAGAGTATGGCAGAATGGCAGCGTCATTCGGCCGAACGGCTGGTTGCGGATGCTCAAGAATGGTTCGAAACGGTGGCCCGTTGCGCGGCTTATGTTGCCGAAACCGAGGCTGAGGCAGTCGAGAAAACTGTTGATGACGTTGCTTCCACCGCGAAGAAAATGGGTAAATCCTCAAAATCTGAACCGGTTTGAGGCTTTGGCGAATGGCGTTGTCACCAAGGAAATTAGTGGCAGAAAAGGGGAGTGCACATGTACAAAAACATCCTGATTCCGGTTGCTCTGAGTAAAGACCACGAAGCGCAGTCATCTTTTGAAGCAGCGCGCTTGCTGGCCGATACTGATGCGGTTTTCACGATATTACACGTCCACGAGCCGATCCCCGTATATGCGGCATCCCAGATACCAAACGAAGTTCTCGAAAATACGCGACATGAAATCCAGGAAAACTTGCATCAGTGTGCCGAGGAAATCCCTGGTGCAAGGGCGAGGCTGATTTCGGGGCATGCCGGTCGGGCTATTGTCGATTTCGCAAATGAGAACGACATTGATTGCATTGTTTTGGCTTCGCACAAACCCGGCTTTGAAGATATATTCCTCGGCTCTACTGCAAACAGGGTCGTTCATCACGCAAGGTGCTCGGTACACGTTATTCGCTAAACCGGCTAAGGGGTTTGCTAACCTCTCATTTGGTCTCTCAGATTGTTCTGGAAGAGCTTGAGTTAACGCAAGGCAAGAGACTGGTTGGCTTCCGAGCTGGCTAGTCTGTGCTTCTTTCTGCTAAGCAATGCGTCAATCTGAGTTTTCCTTCAGAAATGGTTCAATTTCCTGAAAGAATTCATCAAACCCTGGATGACCGCGTATCATGCAGTGGTTTGCTCCGGGGAGTTCAATAAATTCGGCAGTAGGGATTGCCCGAGCCGTCTTACGCCCTTCACTTATAGGCGCCGCCATGTCGCCCCTTGAATGCAGAACCAGAGTCGGAGTCTTCAGGCTTTGTGCGTCTGCGCTGGCGTCTATGTAGGCGTTCATTTCCAAAATACGCAAAGCGATTTCCGGGCTTGCGGAAATACGCTGCATTTCGTCAAAGCTGGCACCTTCCTCGGGAGTCGCGTCCGGCATGTAACTGGATGTAAAGAAATGCCGGTAAACAGGGTTGGGTGACCCCCAGCCAGAAGACACCATAGCGCGGGCGGCTTGGTAGAATTGTTCTGCTTCTGCGTCTTCTCGCATCATGCGGCCTCGTAAAAAGCCACCAAGAAGAACGAGAAACTTCACCCGTTCCGGATATCTTGCTGCAAATCGAATTGAGAATGCAGACCCCTGGCTAATACCCAGCAAGCCAAAACTCTCAAGCCCGGACGCGTCGGCCACCGCGACCATGTCTTCGATCATCCGGTCTTCTGAAATGTCATCAACATCCCAGTCAGATAGCCCGTTGCCACGCTGATCAAACCGAACCAACTGGCAGAGTTTGGACATCTCGGACAGGAAGTCACCCCAGACCGGGCTGGTCCACTCATGTTCAATGTGGTTGAGCCAATTGGGGGCTTTCAATATCGGCACGCCCTCTCCGGTCGAGGCCCACGCGAGATTGGTGCCATCTGCCGAATTGCAGAACTTTACGCGTTGCTGCAGCGAAATCTCCGGAACCTCGCGCGCAGGTGCTGCCTTAGGTGACCAGTGCCAGACACGAATGGGGCGGCTGATGTTTTTTACACGTTGCCCGCCCATGTCGCGGAATGGGGCGTCGATCCGGTCCTGAATTGCCTGATGCACGATGTCCGATACGCATACGCCACCAGGTTCCGCCAACCCTTCAAGCCGCGCGGCCACGTTCACACCATCCCCGAAAATATCGCCTTCGTCGAAAATCACGTCGCCCAGATTAATGCCGACGCGAAACCGAATTCTCTGATCATCGTCTAACTCTGTTTCATTCAGACTCATCACCTGTTGGATTTTGACGGCACACTGAACCGCGTCCTGTACGGACTCGAATGTGGCCAACATGCCATCTCCGGTGGTTTTGACGATATTCCCGCGACGGCGTGTGATTTCGGGATCAATCAGTTCGCGTCGGTATTTCTTTTGACGCGACAAAACACCCAACTCGTCCACTTCCATCAAGCGCGAGTACCCGACCATATCGGCGGCCAAAATTGCCGAGAGGCGTTGTTTCAAAGCAATCCCCCCTATGCCAGTTGACAAAAAAGAAGCCTTACCGGCGCCAACGTGACGTAGCTATTATAGCGCGAAATTGTCGTGCGGTAACGATGCTTTCAGAAGAAGGGTTGTTCAGGGTGACGCTTTGCGCGAATGAAGTCGCGGAATACTCCAAAATCACTCGTATTGAATGATGACGGCCTCAAAATCATCTTCGCTTGTGACCTTTGTGTGATGGCCTTTTCCGAACTTGTCTTCCATATGCCATACGTCGCCCCGGCTGATCGTTCGAAATTCTCCATCGCTTGCGGTTACGTGCACCGTGCCTGCAAGGCAAATCAGCCTCTGAGCGACTGGTGTTGGGTGGATTGGTTCGTCCCAACCAGAACGAAGCCTCAGGAACATGACCCGTTCGACTTTTTCCGGTTCCGAAATCTCGATGGCTTGGGCGGGAGGGGCGAAACTCCGCTCTTCGACTTTGACCTCGATATCGTCCCAGTGACTTTCACCAGCGGCGTCGACGTAGAGTTTGTAATACTTCACGATCAAATTCCTTTCCGCCTTTGGCGTACCAAGGTTTAGATGCAATTCCGCAAGTCGCGCGGGCTTATCAAAGCACTCTAAAGCTGAGAGCCGATTGGTAGAATACTCAGAAAGCCAGCGACTATGTGATCCCAGGTCGTGCCAGTCGGCTCTGCATCATATTCAAGGATTTTGCCATCCTCGCTTAGGGTCGTCCATTTAAGCTGGCCCTCGTCCTCAAGTGTCACGTGATAGGTGTATGCTGGTAGCGCCTCGTCCAGGGCGCCCATGGTGTTAACAGTTAGTGCCGGCGAGTCGATCAGGATGCCCATTTCTGTATTGATGTTGACGGAACGTGGATCCCAGTTGAACGACCCGACGAACAGATATCGATCATCCACAGCAAACGCTTTCGAATGCAGGCCGGACTGGGATTGAGCCCAGTTGATACCGCGACGTTGCACTTGATAGGCGTCCGGCCGCAACTCGTAAAGCTCGACTCCACCGCGTAGCAATGCCCGTCGTTTCTTGGCGTAATGCGCGTAGACCGGGGCAACGTCATTAGAAGCCAGTGAGTTTGTCACAACCTTCACGTCGACGCCGCGACTTTCCAATTCGGTCAACCATTTCACACCTTTGTTGCGCGGCACGAAATACGCCGAAACGATATTCACTTCGCTGTCGGCATTTTCGAAATACGGAAGCAGTTGCGATGCCAGTATCGGGCCTGAATTCTCAAGCCCTGCTGCTTTGGAAGGTGGATCCGCGTAGAGTTTTGCTGGCACCCAATCCAATGAAAGCGCACCATCAGTAAAGTTCTCTTGGGCGGTCTTCTTCAAAGCAGTGCCGTATTGCGTTTTTTTCGCTTCTTCCACCAAGTCGTTTAGCCTGTCGCGCGCGTCGCTCAAGCTGAACGTCTCGGGTTCGCCAACGACTACTCGGGCGGGAACGGCAAACTCACTATTCCAATACGAGTCAAAACTTTGCGATACCTCATTTACGACGGGGCCGGCGGCCAGAACATCCAAATCAGCATAGTTCATTTCTTTTCGCGCCAGAAAATATTCTGCGCCGATGTTCCGTCCACCCACAATCGTAAACACGTTATCCGCAGTCATGGATTTGTTGTGCATTCTGCGGTTGATGCGTTTGAAATCTGTCAGCCCCGCAATGACGAGGCTTTGATCCCGCCAGAAGGGATTGAACAGCCTGATTTCGATGTTTTCATGATAATCCAGTGCGGCTGTCATTGCGTCATAACTGGACGTGTCCATGTCATCCAGAAGTAGGCGGACTCGTACACCACGATCCGCCGCCCGTAGAAGGCTGGCCGCAAAAAGGTGGCCCGTGGGGTCGTTGTGCAGAAGATAGTATTGCGCGTCTATCGTTTGCTCGGCAGCAGCGGCCAATAAGAGTCTTGAGACGAGAGCTTGTTCGCCATCACTGATCAGTCTTACACCTGACCGTCCATCCTTGGGGTCCCCTAGACGGTTGGCCGCTTGTCCAAGAGCCGTGTGTGAATTTGCGGGCAGGGAGACCGACACGGTTTTTTCATACGTGCGAGTTCTAGGAGCGCAAGCGGCCAGAAGCAGAGTGCAACAAACACCAACAACGAAAGCACTTGGCTTCATCGATTCCCTCCAACGGTCACCTCTAAGGTGACTATGCCAAGGGGCAAGATTGCAAGGCTGTTCTTTGAAGAATGAGGATGTCTCGTCACGCGGTATTTTCCGCGAAGCCGTCTACGCTGTGTTTTCTCGAAGACAGAAACGCGCAGTTTCGAAACGCGCTGGCCTGCATTTACATGAGGATTGACACGTAGCTGGCAACAGATGCTTTCAGAAGGCAAAGGGCTATTAACAGAAAGCAAAAAGCCAAGGTGCCCAAGGACCAAGCAGCCTCGATAGAGAATTTGAGGGAGCCATTCTCGCTCGGGTCTTGAACTGCGACCTCGGTACGATTCAACGGCGGGAACAGCTCCCTTTTGCTTTGTTTAACCATGTTCAACTCGTTACATCACTACAAGAACAACTTTATTAATCCCCACATTAACCGAATGTGAATTGCAGGAATCTGCTGCTAATTCTACATATTTTGGACGGTTTTCGAGGAACAGTAATCTCAAGCATGCCCCACTGTTCACGAATCCTCAGCTTTTTCAGGCGGTGCTTGTTGGCGAGATTTCAACCTGCAGAATCTTTACAGGCGCGGTGCTGTAGAGAAGAGAAGCTTGTGCCGTGAGATATTGAGTGCGTAATGCGAACTCCCGCCAGAAAACAGGTCAAGAAGACCTTAATGTTTTTACAATCGCGCAGACGAATAAGAGCACCGGCAGGCAGCTATCTGGAATTCAACAAGCAAGGTTAGCCGGGGTGAATTCCGGTCTTGTTGGCGATGGCTTGAGCAGCAGGAGGGCTGCTTTGTTGGGTTGCGCCAAAATTCAACGTACGAGACCGGCCTTTATTGCCGGTCGAGACGGCAGTTAGGATCGGTAGATCAATGAAGAATACAGTACCTTTGCCCAGTACACTCTTATAGTCGATATTGCCGTCAAAGTGCTCGATGATTTCCTTGGAAATATGCATCCCAAGCCCGGTGCCCCCAGCGTGGCGTTCATCAGATGAGTCAATTTGGGAGAAGCGGTCAAAGACCTTGTCCCGGCAATTTTTAGGAATCCCAATGCCTTGGTCTTTTACAAAGATACGTATCTTTGCCCCTCGTGTCCTACAGCCAACGGTGACTTTGCCACCGTCAAAAGAAAATTTCGCTGCGTTGGAAATCATGTTCGCCAGTACTTGCAGCAGCCGCGATGCGTCGCCCCTGATATACACTTTGTCATTGCCACGTATGTCCTCGACAATTTCCACATTGTGCGCGCATACATATCCCAGATTGTGTGAAATCGCTTCTCGAACCAGGTCGTGAACATCAATCTTGCCCTCTTGGTACCTCATTTCGCCGGCTTCCATTTTTTGAATATCGAGCACGTCGTTAATTAATGAGGCGAGGCGTTCGCTGTTCTTGGTCGCCAAATGAATGATGTTTTGCATCGGCTCAGGAATTTCGCCTAAGGCGCCGGTATTTATCAGATCAAGCGATCCCTTGATCGACGTTAAGGGTGTGCGTAACTCATGGCTAACGGTCGAAATGAACTGGGACTTGGCGATGTACGCAGCCTTTGTTCTCTCATGCTCTTCTTTCAGCTTTTCAAGTTGCTCCAAGTTTCTTCGGTAGAGTTTTAAAAAGACCAAAGAACAGTCGATTAAGAAGTACATCACAAAAACGACTGTGAAAAATTGCAACCAAAGGTCAGATGAAAGGCCAGGACGTTCGACCCAAATGTCCTTCACGACAATCACCATGAACGAAACACCATACAGCGACAGGCGGACAATCATCGCCCAGACGAACTGATGGTTGTTCATGGCAGCGAACAAGGCGGCTGCGAACAAGAAGAACAGGGGGGTAAAATGGCCCCCGGTCGGCTGCGAGAAGGCGACCGAAACAGTATATAAGCAGATCGCAATCGAGCTGAGGATCGTATTCAGCAATATCCAGGTGACCATCATTGCAATTGCTTTGTGTTGGTCTGGCCTGAGGCGCGGCACGCGTTTTGCGAGCATCAAGTCCTGCGCTTCGCAAATAAGTATCGTTCCGTAGAACAATAAAGCGTTGATGGGGTTGAAAAAGAACCCGGTCAGAATGGTCGTCGCCAGAAAAATAGCTTGTCGCTGCCACAAGAGCGCGAAGCTCATGGCAGTGTAATCCTTGATATTCTGCAGAAGCCGGTTTTCCGGTTCCCCGGTAGACTGGTCCAATTGCACTGGATCGATGGCCGTCATCCTAAAGTCTTCATATTTCGCACCCTTGGAACTGTCATAACGAAACAATGAGGACGTAGTTGGTCGGAATTGGGTTCACAGTTTGGCGATAATTGTCAGGCTCATCTCCAAATTGTTGAGTTTTGGATAGGTTTCTAGCTTGGGCACAGGTGACGTGATTGTTGCGTATGTGCCTACATTGAGGTCAAAAGCCTATGATTTCATTGCAAATATGGTGCTTTCCCACCTAGATTGGTGTCAAGGCAGGATGAGGCACTTGAAGGAACCGCGATTTGACTGCGTTTGGAATGACGAAAATGAAGCAGTTCGACGTCACTCCGGTTGCGGCGAGGCTTGCAGAGAAACCAGTGACACTGCTTCAGTTTGCAAGGTCGGCTGGCCGGAATATGCTTGAAGTCATACCGGCCGAGACCCTGCGTGAGACCTATGTTCGCGGCCCATTGAACATACACTATTTCTGCGATCCAGAGATAATCACCGAATTGTTGGTCGGGCAGGGCCGTGCCTTCCCCAAGGCTAAGTTTACAAAAGATATTATCGGATCAGCGGTGGGTAATGGTCTGATACTTTCCGAAGGCGAAAAGTGGCGTCAGCAAAGACGGCGGTATTCACCGTTGTTTGCAGCCAGGAACCTGCCGACCCTTGCCCGATACTTTGCAGAGACGGGGAACGAGGTTGCAGACTCTCTGGCGGAAAACGAAGGCCCTGTCGATGTTGCTCAAATTGCGCCTGCATCAACGTTGGCGAATATTTCCCGTGTAATCTTTTCCGGTAATGAAGAGGTCAGCGCAGAACAAATTCGCGTCGGGCTGATCGCATATTTTAAATACATTTCAGATATTTCGCTGTTCGACTTGATGGGTTTGCCAAAGTGGTTGCCACGCAAGAAGTGGCTAAGCAGTCGGGCTCCGGTCACTACGATGCGTGAACTTGCGCGACAAGTTATCGAACAACGTCGGTCCGAAAATCGGAGCGAACCCCGCGATTTTCTTGATTTTATGATCGAGGCGTTGAAGACGGATTTCGAAGACGAGGAAACGACCGTCGACAATCTTTTGACCTTTGTCGTCGCGGGTCACGAAACCTCGGCCAATGCTCTGGCCTGGGGCTACTACTTGCTCGCATTGAATCCTGAAATGCAGCACAAAATTCGCGAGGAAATACTGGCGGCACGCTCAGAAGGGCTGGTGGAGTATTCTGATCTTGAGGCTATGCCTTTGCTTCGAGCTCACGTTAAGGAAACATTGCGCCTTTACCCCTCAGCTGCCTTTTTTGCCAGGGATGCATCCGAAAGCGTCAAAATCAAAGATGTCTCGATTGAAAAGGGAGATGCCCTGTTTTTCCCGGTCTACTCGTTGCATAGAAACGAAAGATTATGGGAAGAACCTAACGAATATCGACCTGAACGGTTCCTGGGTGCCAGCCTTCCGCGTGGTCAGTATATTCCGTTCGGTGATGGGCCTAGAATTTGCATTGGCGCGCAATACGCAGAAACGGAAATCATGGTTTTGATGGCCTCTGTACTACGTCGCGTGAATTTTACCTTGGGCAAGGCGCAGATACCGGAGCCGGTTTTGACATTTACCATGCGCACCAGTGGCCCTCTCATTCTTGAAGCCGAGCGAGTTTCCTAAATCTTTAGGACGGAGAACTGCCGCGCGTCCCTGGCCACATTTGACAGGTCTAGCTCCTGTCTAGGTAAGTGTTCTCGCCATAGAGTTCCCGCAGAACAGTCTCGAACAATCTACCCGTTGCTTTCTTTTCGGGCGCTGGGGTTGTTCGTGGCTGCATATGTGATCCTATCATTGAACCTTTTCCAAGCGCGTTCTCTCGGCTGTTTGCTTTTTCACATGCCTGGTTCAAGGCAGTAAGCGCACCCGATTTCGAGAATGAACGCATTGATACCGGCGAACTCATCACTGTCTTAAGATGCGCCGATGAAGAACGGCTGCTTAAAACCATCCTCAGTTTTCGGTTGAGCACTTCTTCGGTTGGAAGGCGGTTCGTGCGACCGTATCCATGCGTGATAATGAGGAACATACCGCTTCCACGGTAAGAAAAAATTCCTTCTGCGCGCATCGAAGTCTTTTCTATGCATTTTCCAATGCCAGAAATCACATGCCGAAATGTGCCAAAGTCACTTATGTCAAAGTGATATTCGGCATTCTGGAGTTTGACTGCCGTCACCCAGGAATCAAAGCGGCGCCCTCTCGACAACTGATCGACGTAGTTATCGAACTCGACATAGCGCAGGCATCTTTCCAGCCCTTCGATCGACAATGGGTCGTCAAAACTGAACTGCTTATTGAAATCCAGTTCTTCGCGGAGGTTTTTTAGCGATGCCGATGACGTTTGCGCTTTAATCCGCTCCATCATCAATAGGTGGGCCGCGTTCATGCGGCTGCGTAGCTCGAAAAAGTCAAAGGGCTTGGTGATGTAGTCAAAGGCACCTTCCAAGAATGCCTCTTCGATGTACTTTTGATCCGTCATCGCAGTTAACATGATTACCGGCGTTTCCAGATATTCCGGTGTTCTGCGAAGTTGTCTAAGTAATTCAATGCCGCTGGTTCCGGGCATCTGAATGTCCACAAGCAGACAATCAAACGGAGTTTCCGCCGTTTCTACTATTTTAAGTGCTGCTTCAGCTGAGGCGGCGGTAGAAACTTTGCAGTTTTCAAGCTCGGGAAGTGCTGATTGGAGCAGCACAAGTATGCTTGGTTCGTCATCGACGACCAACACGTTAAGCGTCACTTGCCTTAGTGCCTGGATCTCAAGCTTTTTTTGGAACCGATCATTGCCGAGAGTGGAATGTTTCATAACTTGTGAACCGCTGTTACTCTGCTTAACGTGCCCAGATTAGTAAGCGAGTGGGACGAAACAGCGGCAAAACAGCAGAAAATCTACGTGAAACGCGGTATTTTCTTGACCTTATTTTGGCATTTGTCGTTTTTGCGCCAACTTCTCGGTTTCAAATGCCGTTCCCTTCGGGCCAGATAACAGCGATTGGATAAGGCCGTAGATAGGCTTCAGTAGATTTATTGATCTATAAATAGAGGCTTTAAAAATGGCCTCTGTAGTACGGAGCGGGAGGTTTATGGCCTGAGCGTTCTAGGGGGGGGCTGAACTTACCCGAAAACTTTTGGAGACCAGGTATCTTGGATAAAACCGTTTTGGTAACCTCAAAAGCGCCCGTTGCTTTCGAGCAATCAAGCGGCGCGTATTTTACCAGTGTTACCTGTCAATGTTGAACAGGACTGACTGACTTGCGGTACCATCTATAGAAAATTTGGCTCCGACCGGTGTGGCATAAACACCGAGCCGTCTCGACCACCGTGCCCAGACAGCGGGGACAATTCCCAGTATGGTGGACGCCCCACCATTTTTTGCTGCAATGGTCATTTGGTGAAACAGTTCCTGTTGAACCAAGAGCCTGCGTGACGATGAGACACCTTCGGTCACAAAAAAACGGGTCGCTTCCCATACGGTCGGTTTTACCGGCGCTTCGAAAAACAGAATATCAGTTGGCAATCCGGTCAGGATACCTTTTTGCGCATCCCGCAACATGTAACTGTAAATACCACATTGCGCCGTACTGGGGAGGAGGCGAACCCCGCCGAGCACTTCACCGAATTCATGAAGAACAACCCATTGACACGCCGGAGTATCGTATTGGTCGAACTCCATGCCATCAGTTTCACCGACTTGCCATTTGAGCCTGTCAATAAAGATGGATTTGCGCGTTTCCAGGTACTTTGCAAGCAACGTACCGTGCTCGTGGATGTTGCGAAAACTCATTGTGGTTGCACGAACGCCACCAAGTTCGCCTCTTGGCGTTGGCAAACCGCGCTTGATCGCAAAAAGTTTGCGTTGCGCCGAAGTATTTGGCGCGGCCTGTGTATCGTTGGCAGGACTCAGGTCCGGAAAAATATCCGGCGCTGGGTATGCCTGCTCATACCTGAGTGGTCGGTCCATATTCTGCCCATAATTTCGGCACACTTATGACAAGATTCAGTACCGGAAGTCTACAACCTAATGAAGTGCAAAATGGAATTATCGGGCGAGTGTGTCTAATTCACATCCCTCGGATCAATTGACTGCAACAAGGAAACTCGCCCTTAATCTTGTTGTGCCCCTGATTTCATCAATACTGGGCTTTCACTCTACTGATTTCCGCCAAGATGCTGTTAAGGTTCAGTTTCAATGTCGAGCCTGCTTAAGGACCTGAAAGCGATCTTGCCGTCGAGAGCTTGCAATCAACTGTGCAACTCGGTGCAGCATCTAGCGAAGCGATTTTGCATCTCATGATTGAGTAACCACTAGAGTTGGGAGTGCAGTTGCTGAGGCTGTGCTGCGCAAATAAATAATGATGCGCAGACATAACGAGGCCCATCTTGGGTCAAGCTTTTGCCGCGTTTCTCCGGCATCATGGTGCAGTCCTGAGAGTTTTATGTACCAGCCAGTCGTTGCCTATGGTCTGCAATGCCCAGCGATTGGTTCGGTATAAAAAGGTTGGTGAATAGTTATGCGTATTCTTGCCGTAGACGACGATCCCAGCATCCTGGAACTGCTGAATAGCGTTCTTGCTGCATTTGGGTACAAAGATGTTGTCACCGCCCGTAGTGGAAGTGACGCACTTGAAATCCTGTCAAACCCTTCGGAGGTTTTCGACTGTCTGCTGTTGGATGTGCAGATGCCGAATATGAACGGGATAACTCTTTGCGAGGAAGCCCGTAAGATTCCTGGATATATGTACACGCCTATTATCATGGTAACTGCCATGGTGCAGAAACAGTATATTGACGAGGCTTTCGAAGCCGGTGCCACGGATTATGTTACAAAGCCGTTCGAATTCTCCGATTTAAAGCAAAGGCTTTCAGATGCGTACCGGATGGCAGCAGAACGAAGAGCTGCAATCGAGGTGCTTGAGGCGGATGAGGATGATTGGCCCGAGTCGGAAGTGTATCCGGATGTTCGCCTAACCGAACCTCAATATTTCGGTGACTTGCCTGGATGCATTGGCTTGGCTGAATTTGAGAATTACGTCATTCAGCTTTCAACTATGCACGCAGCAGCGGCAAAAATATTGGCGGTCAAAGTGATCGACGTAGAGCAGATCTACAAATCCAGTTCGACCAGTGAGTTTCGGGAATCCATGGCGTCAGCAGGTGCTGCGCTCCTCCGTGCCACTAAGCAAGGGCGCAAGGTCGCGACGTATTGGGGGAATGGCGTGTTCCTGTTCGTCTTCGACAACGAAGATGGGGTCAGTGCAGAGCGGTTACTGACGCAGGGGCCGGAAATTACGGACGGCGTTTTGTTGGGTAGCACATTGATTTTCCATGTTGGAGAAGAAGTTGCTCTGGAAGCCACCACCAAAATGGAAGCGCTGTTTTTGATAGACAAGGCGGTCGAATTAGCCGACTTGCAGCGCAGCCAAGCGGCAAAATTTGGTTGAGGATCATCGCGGGGCGATGTGACTTGAGCGGAGATTTTCGGAACCGACGCGCATACTTTTCGGTAGGCTTGTCTGTTGTTCAAGAGCGCTACTAGGTTCACCTGATTAGCGGCGGAATCGCGTTTAGGGTTGTCGCTGGTACTTCGAAACCTAAAAGATCCCTTACACTTGCTTAGAGTAGAAACCAGCGCTGAAGCGCCATCAATTCTTAAGCCCATATTCTAACGGTTTTAGACGCGAACACCATGCCAATGTCCTTCGTCAGACGAACTTAGCTTGCCTGGGGGCAGGGGACCGGTCAGCGTTTGGGTGTAGCCTAACCGCCGCTGTGCAGCCGATGCCAATGCAACAGATGAAAGCGGCTCTGTTCTAAGCTTCCAAGATCACAAAAATTGACCCTTTAGGGTTGCAAGTGTTCCTATGTCATTATGCCGATTATTGCGATCGCTTTGTCAGGTGTCATCCAAATATGTTGATCCAGCGGATCACCATTGGCGTCAGGCAAATTAGCAACAACACAGGCATCATGCACAAAGCCATAACAGCGGACATTTGTACGGGCAGGCGGTTGGCCTTTTCTTGCGCGCGAAGTTCGCGATCTATACGCATATCAGTCGCAAATCTGCGCAGCGCGGTGGAAACGCTGGTTCCGTACTGGTTGGATTGCAGCAGCGCGTTAACAAATGAATGCATTTCTTCTACGCCGACGCGATCGGCCATATCCAGAAAAGCAGCCTGACGTTCCTTACCTGCCTGCAGTTCCAACTGCAGAATGGTGAACTCTTGCGACAATGCCGGCGCAGCTTGCGCCAATTCATGAGATACGCGAACCATTGCGGCATCAAAGCCCAATCCTGCTTCGATCGCTACTTGCATCAGATCAAGTGCGTTCGGGAGGCTATGTTCAATAGCCACGCGACGTTTTCTTACCCGTCGCCGCAACCAGAGCGCTGGGCCATAAAAACCAATAACCATCAATGCAGTCACAATTTGCAGCGCATTGATCCACGTGACGCCTTGCAGCGCGCTAGCTACGCCCAATTGAATCTGTAGTTCAAGAGGCAACGCCATGGCTATTACAAACGCAGTAGGAAGCACTAATCCCATGATAATGCGGAATAAATAAAAGGTGCGAACAGCATTTTTTCGCTGAACACCGGCCTGTTTCAAAAGCCGACCAACGCGAGACCTCTCACGCTTGGATGATGGAACAAAGGCTTTTAGAAGCCCGTGCGGGTCACTGTTATCTCCTTGCAGGAGGTCAAAGTCCGCTCCATGCCCGCCTGAGACTGCTCCAACACGCATACGGCGCGCGGCCGTATCGTCGCTGGTGGCCATGCCTGACACTCCAACCACCACGAAGAATACACTTATGGCTATGCCGCCCATCAAGAGATACTGCAGGGGAAGGTTCGGGTCGTTCAGGATATCTTGTATAGCTTCCATGTCTCTTCTCCCTGTTAGAACTTGAAATTAACAAGTCGTCTAAGAATTAGCCCTTGAAGGACCGTCAAGCCGACAATGGCGCCCACAAAATACGGAAACGTTGGATCGTCCTGGACTTCGCCATAAAATCTTGGAGTGGAAAGATGGATCGAGAGAAAGATCAATATTGGCAGGCACGTGAGAATAAGCCCGCTCAACCTACCTTCGGCAGAAACGGCCTTGATTTTCTTCTGCATGGTGTGACGGTCTCTTATGACCTGCGACAGAATATTCAGAACTCGGGCCAGATTGCCGCCGGTACCGTGCTGAATACCAATGCTCACCGCCAGATAGTATGCATCTTCGGTGCCAACGCGCTTTGCAAAATCCTGAAAGGCAGTTGCCACGTCATCACCATAGTTGATCTGGTCCTGAATGATGCCAAATTCCGAACCAATGGGATCAGGCATGTCCCTAGCAACATTGCCGACGGTCACTGCGACGGGATGCCCAACTTTTAGCCCTCGCGCCATTAAATCCAGAGCGTCCGGCAACTGCTTGGTCAGCTTTTGCGTTCGGTCCTGCTTCAGAGCGATCAATGTGAATATCGGCACGACGATGCCGCACACGGCACCAATTGCCAAAGCAATCTCCGGTGAAACATAGCGTGTCGCGAAGACAAAGCTGCCAAACGCCAGCAACACGGCTGCAAACACGATCCAAACCGGGCTTATCGTCAAACCGGCCTGAATGATCAGACGCCGCAAGCGAGCGGATGGGCCAGGGTTCTCTCCTGGATTCGTCATTGCGGGGTCACGCAACAATTGAAGAACTTCTTCAGTCGATGCACCGCCTTGCATCATTTTCATACGCCGGTTTCGTGTTTCAGTCAGGCTTTCCCGGCGCAGGAACAGCTGCTGCAAGCCTTCGTAGGCCAGCAGAATGCCGATGAATAGAGAGATATAGATTAAGATGTTTATGGTGTTTGGCTGCAAGTCAATCATGATTACATCGCCCCACGTATAAACATATTGGTATCGACATCCACACCTGCTGCAACCAATTGGTCAAAGCATTTCGGACGAATGCCAGTAGGTATGAACTCGCCAAGAATTTCTCCGCTTTCGGACTTGCCCCGGCGCTTGAATACAAAGATGTCCTGCATGGTTATCGTTTCGTCTTCCATTCCGGTAATTTCGGAAATGCTGATGACGCGACGGGTACCATCGCTGAGGCGGCTCAGTTGCAGCACAATATGAATGGCCGAAGCGATCTGTGACCGAATGGTTCTGACCGGCAAATCGGCACCAAGCATCGTGACCATCTGTTCAACCCGGCTTAGCGCGTCGCGGGCCGAATTCGCGTGAACAGTGGTCATTGATCCATCGTGACCGGTGTTCATTGCCTGAAGCATGTCAAAGCACTCAGAGCCACGAACTTCGCCGACGATGATACGGTCCGGGCGCATCCTCAGGGCGTTGCGTACCAGATCGCGTTGAGTGATGGTACCTTGTCCCTCAGCGTTCGGCGGGCGGGTTTCAAGGCGAACAACGTGTCTTTGCTGAAGTTGAAGTTCGGCGGCGTCTTCGATGGTGACAATGCGCTGCTTGCCATCGATATATGATGAAACGGCATTCAGCATCGTCGTTTTGCCCGAGCCGGTACCACCCGAGATAAGAATGTTCAAACGCGCTTCGACGAGTGCCTCGAGAAGCTGTGCGGCTTGTTCATTCATACTCTCTTGTTCAACAAGTCTCTTTATTGTCAAAGGATTACGAGAGAATTTCCGGATCGACAGAGCGGGTCCATCTACAGAACAAGGCCGGATAATCGCGTTTACACGGCTGCCGTCTTCCAGTCGGGCATCAACCCAAGGCTGGGATTCGTCGATGCGTCTGCCGACTTTGCTGACGATTTTGTCGATGATACGAAGCAGATGGCGCTCATCACGAAAACGGGCTGTCGTTTCCTCAAGCAGGCCAAATCGTTCGACGTAAATCTGATCATAGGAGTTTACCAGAATATCGTTGATGGTTGGATCTTCCAGCAGCGGCTCTAACGGCCCCAGGCCAAGAACTTCGTGAATGAGTTCGTCTACAAGCGCGGTAAAATCCTCGGCCCGCATATGCAGGCGTTCAGCCTCGACCATTCCGGTGACCAAGGATGCAATCTGCCGCTTCAGTTCCGATCGCTCAACCTTGTCGATTACGGACAAGTTCAGGCGGTCAAGAAGTTCACTGTGCAAGCGGCTTTTCAGTTCCAAATGGGCTTGCAGGTCAACGTCCACAGGTTCGGAAGTCACCTTCGCCTTTTTGGGCGTTTCGATTGGCCGTTCCAATGTCAGCACATTTGACTTGGAAGTAGCCTTGCGTGATCTGAATTCGTTGAACACGGTGATCTCCTTTTATGTACTCTTTACGGCGACAGGCTGAACTTCAGCCGAAACAGCAGCGGCCAGTTTTCCCAAGGCTTTGCCAAGATCCGATTGCGGTTTTATGTCCACGATCGGTCGACCAAGATCCACAGAATTACGGGCGACTTTCGGATTGTCCGGCAGCCAATGTCTCAGCTTTGTTTCCAAAACCTTTTCGGCTTCACGGACATGAGAGGGGCGCATCAGTGTGTTGCGTTCACGGCTGACGACAATCTCGACCGGCAGGGTCATGTTTGCTTCCCGATAGAAATCAATCAAACGCCGCGCCTGGCGCACGCTGGGCACTGTAGTGTCGGTGACCAGCGCCAGCTGCGCGGCGCGCTTGAAAATGGGCTCGACCCATTCGACAATTGCGCAGGGCAGGTCGATCACAATATAGTCGTACCGCTGTTGAAGCAGGTCGAGCATGCCTTCAACGATTTCAGGGCGCATCGAATGAAGTGGTACCATCGGGGCCGGCGCACACAGAACATCTACACCCATGGCATGTTCTTGCAGGATCGACGAGAGGAAGCGATCATCAGGTTTTTCAGCGTTTTCAATGAGCTGCATAAACCCACCGTTGTCTTCCAGATCCAGAAACACATTCGAGTTTCCGAACTGAAGATCAAAATCCAAAAGTGCGACGCGGCTTTTTTTGGCTTTTCGGAACATCGAACCTTTGCCGCCAGCAAGCGAACACGCAAGGTTCACGGCAACGGTTGATGCACCGGCACCGCCGCGTGCTTTGGCAATTGGTATGACCTTACCCAGCGTGGCCGCCGTATTCTGAAATGCCGTCTGTGGCGTATTGCGGGCGCTGATTTTTTCACTGACGGCAGCTTTCAATCCTTCGCTATCGATTGATAGAGGCAGAACTTCGTCAATGCCGATCTTGCGCAACTCACGCGCCTTGGTAATCGTAAGGTCGTTCTGCGTCAGGGCCACGAACAGCGTTGAGTCATCGCGATGCTCTAACACGTCTTTGATGGCTGCTACTTCGCCCGCATCATCCGGGTCGATTTCAAATATCACCAAGTCATGCTTGAAGGCCAGTTGAAGGGCGGTGCCATTCAAGGCTTGAAATGAACTAGCATTCTCGGTGATCAAATTGTCTTCACCGGCAGGAAAGACGTCAGCCACAATCTGGGCTATGTCCTCGTTCTCGGAAACAAGCATGACCGAGTGTGATTTCAATGTGGAAACGTTCTTTTCCGTCATCCTGATTCTCCTAATGCAAGGTCTTCAGCAGGCAGCGAGACACTGAAACTGGAATAGCCCAACGTCTCTCCTGCATTTGGAAGTGTGCTGTTCGTCGCGCCCGCAGCGTTTGCCAAAGCACCCAGCGGTGACACGAACTCAAAATCGGCAAGATCCAGTTCGACTGTGACCATCGGGGTGTAAGGGCCGCCCAGAAAACCCAGTTCTTCATCAAATTCGTAAGTGATCTGCAGGTTGGCTATCGTCGCGCCCGGTGGCAAAAGTGGGCTGATACGACCCCAGATCTCATCTGAAGTTCCGATGGGATCTTGATCAGTAGCGAGGTTCTCCACACCGCCTACACAAACGAGATCGCCTGGATCATCGCATACGCCGGTTGCGGCGTCGCATGCCGCGCCAAAACGGAGTGATGTGTCACTACCGCGCTGATGAATTAGCGGAAGGGGGGTTTTGTCTGCATAGTTACATGCAGCTGGACGAACGACGGCAATACGGGCAGCCATCTGTGCGGCTTTTTGCGCGTTTACCACACTGAATGAAAGGCGTCCGAAATCCAGCAATGACATGAAAAGGAACAAAAACAAGGAAACGACGATGCCGAACTCGACAAGAACTCCGGCGTCCTCACTCCGCATCAGTTTCACTCTTAGATGGCGTAATTGCGCGCGGATATGTTGTGCACGTTTCATTGTCCGATAATCCGAGTTGTGTCAGAAACGTTCGTCGTGATCGAAGATATTTCATCACCGAATAAAGCTAGAACTCGGCCCATCGGTAATTGAATAGTGATATTGGCGTTGACTTGCCCGACGGGGGCGGGGCTGACACGGTAGGTGCCAGTAACGCAGGTCAGGCTGGGTGTTACCGAATTGACAGTTATGCTGGGCGGGAAAAGCCCGTTGTCATCCCGGTCGTTCTCGACAATGCCTTTCAAAGTCGTTGTGAGGCCGGTGACAGACCCACCAGAGCTGCAGATATCCGATGGTGTTACGCGGGACATATAGCGGCTGGCATCCCGGACACCTGCAATGACCGCTTGGTAAGACCACATAATGCGCGCGGTTTCCAACGTCATCGCCAACATGAGCAGCATGAGCGGCAGGATCAGACCAAATTCCACCAGGATCGCACCGTCATCACTCTTTGCTAAGCGTTTGAGAGGGGAGGGAAGGCGTATAGTCATGATCAAGCTCCTCCCTTACCGATACAGTTGAACAACGTCGCGGAAGATGCCGCCGAACCCAGCACCACCGCTGCCGACGCCTTCGACATCCGGAAAGCCTACGACCTCGCCATAAATGTTAAAGTTGGGGGGCGATGAACCATCCTCGCCAACAGGTTCGGTCAGAAAGACAGAGACGAACTTTGTTACGGGTACGTTCTCAGTTTTGCCCTTAATTACGGTTTTCGAGCAATCGACACCCGCAGCGTTTACCACGCGTCGTTCGGGTTTGCTTGACATTTTGTTAGAGCAAATTGGGCGACCGGTTTCCGGTGGAAAATTGGGGTCCAAATTGACCGGATCCAGAATGGAAGGAGCAAGTGGGTTGCTCGCGGATGTTGCATACTCGATTTCCTGCAAGTACATCTCGTAGCGAGAATTGGGCTTGACGCCTGCCGGCACGGTCATCGCGTTTAGATGTGTGTCTACACCTCCGTGATTTGCGTCCAGATATGCTTGGCGATCCCATACACCGTCACCGAAACGGTCGTTGCCTGTGTCGCAAGTGCCCGCAGCCATGCACAGGTCCTGGCCAAGAGCTATGGCGCCCGTGTCCTCTGTACCACCTTGGATACAAGCGTTGCCGCCCGTACCCTTTTTCCCTTTGATGACGTTGGGAGCAGGTGCATAAATTTCTTTGTTGCGGTCTCCATTAAGGACGGATTGGAAGATATCAAAGCGCGTATTGAATGCGGCGCTGGTGATGCCTTCCTTCTGTCCGGGTTCAGTCGTAAAGCCGTTGGTAAGGACGCACTGTGTAATGGCCTCTTGCGCTGCAATCAGGCATGCAAGTTGGTTGCCACCTTCATTCTCACACGCGCCCTCGGCATCTTCATACTCTGCCAAGTCGACAAAGCCGAAATTCCCTGGCCCCCAGGCAGCGCCAGTGCCGCCGCTGCCACCGCCGCCGCTGCGAAGCAGGATTTGATCGCCGACGTTCAACTTGTTCTCCCAGTCGTTAGGCAGGCAGAACATCAGCGGCGTGATGTCGCAAGCCGCTTTCGCATATCCAGCTACGGCTTCGGCAGTGACATCGATCGGTGAAATTCCGTTGCCGCCAACCATTTTGTTTACAGCGGATGCCAGATTCATGCTCAACGATTTTGGGGTCAGAGACACATGCGCAAACTTGGCTTGGCGCGGGTCAGTCGTGTCATCCACAAGCGGATCCAGGTCTGAATCCGGCAAGGCGGAGTAAAAGGTCAGCGTGAAGTCTGTTGATCCGGAAAGCGTTTTAGATCCGTCGGCAAAGGTTTGCTTGCGGCTGATCAAGTTTGCGGCCGCATTAGCCGAGCGGGTAAGCGCATCGGGTTGCCCGTCCAACTCTGCAGCGGCAGCCATGGCGACATTGTCCGCGAAGGATTGAAGTTCTGCATGGGTCGAGCTTAACCGGCCGACATCCATTGTGATTGCAAAGAAGCCAAGGAATGCGACAAACGCTGTTCCCCAAAGGACCACTATTGTGCCGCGTTCATCCTTTGCAATGCGTGATATGATTGCTTTCGGAAACATGGCTTTGTCCTACTGGTTGGCGCTTTGGCTGACGTCGATCTCACGTGTGTTGGCTTGGGTTTCTGGTGTCACGATTGCAGGGGTAACCTCAGCATCCGACTGGTTGCTCGACTCTGCCTCGGCGGCAGGTTCAGCATCAGCGTCTTCTTCGATGTCACGGCGGTCTCTCCGTATGACCTGAACCGTGGATGAGGTGCCGCGAGTCACTCTGACAGTAGGTTGTGCCTCGACCTTCTCGGCCGGTCCTTCCTCTTGCAACAGGTCGCGCAGGCGAACCATTTCCATCGGCTCGTCTTCGACACCTTCCAGTGTTCTGAGGGTCAGGCTGAGCGTACCTGCTTTTTGTGCCAGAGCCAGTCGTTGGCCCTGCTGGGGGGTAACTTCTACCGTAATCGTGCGGGCAACACCCGGTTGGTCGCTGTTTTCTGCGGACTGTTGGTCTACACCAATCACACGGATTTTTTGCAAGACTGTCACAGCACTTAATTCACCACCTGAGCCTTGCGTCAGGACAATGTCCACCCAGTCACCAGGGGTCACAAAACCACCAACCGCAGTAACCGCGTTAACTTTGATAGCCATAGCGCGAGTGTTTTCACCCAGCTTCTGAACCAGCGTTACTTTTTCGCCGTAGTTTGAAACCTTCGTTTGCAGCATGGGTTCGCCGGGATAGAAACTTGCTTTGGCGCGACGCAACTGCCGCCGCTCTGAAGGAACAAGCACATCCAACTGCGTGAATGCACCCGGAGGCAGCGCCTCACGAGGCCACGGATGAACTGTGACATGATGCTTTTCTATGACCTGGCCAAATTGGATTTCCGACTGCGCGATGTAGATCTCGACCAAATCAGCATTTGATGCTGTTGGTGCAGGCTCAGATGGGTTAATTTGAATGTAGTCCTTCGCCAGGAACACGGAACCAGAAGCAATCGCGATCCCGAAAAACGTGGTTATAATTGGTCTAATACGCATCGCTGTCTCCAAAAGTTACGCACAAAAAATTCGAAATATCGGTGTTGCCGTTTTTCGAAAATCCCGGCGGTGTATTCTGCGCCACCACCAAACTGGTGTGACGGCGCAGAATTGTGTTTGTATGAAAAAACCCAGTTCTTTTTCAGCAAGTCAGTTAGCAGTTGGCGCTACCGAAAGCTGAACAAGCTTGGGTCACGTTTTCGTCGGTTTCATCGCCAAGGAACGTGAATGCAGTAATGGCAATCGACGCCACAACCAGTAAGGCAAGGCCATATTCAACGATTGCCGCACCGCTTTCTTCCTTTACGAACATTTTCACGAACTTAGCCATATTTCCCCCTAAAGGTTAAACTAACACCGACGTTAAACGCTGCCGCTTAGGTATCATTCAGCGGGATCACAGGGGTTGTTCGCATCCAGAGCGTTACAAGCGTTTAGCACGTTGTTAGCTGTTGTAGTGCCAAGGAACGAGAATGCGCCAACGGCGATCGAACCAACAACCAGCAGGGCGAGGCCGTATTCAACAATTGCCGCACCGCTTTCTTCTTTTAGGAATTTGTTCAGGAATTTTGTCATGTTTCCCCCGAAAGGTTAAATTTACACCGACGTTACGAACTATCGCAACGTGAGCCACGCATTCGTCGTCAGCTCCCGAATCAAATTAGATGAAGAAATTCCAGTCGCCTTCCGATAAAGCTAGGAGAAATACAACTTAAGAATGTATTCATAAGATACCAATCCCGCTTTAAGGTATAAAATTAAACCTTAGATTAACGGCGTGTTTATTTTGTGCCGAATCAACACATTAAGAAACAATCGGGCAAAATTATGTTGAATTGTGTATGGTTCGATGGTGTATCCTGAGGAAACGGAATCAGTGATTGGAACGCGACATTGGGGGGCTTGGATGCTCAGCGGGCCAAGAAAAGCCAGGAAAAACAGCAAGATAATCGGGTAAAAATTTTCTCGATTTGTTTGTGCGCTTATAGTGGCGGTCGCAAAACCAGTTGCTGATGCGACATAAACCAAGCAGGTTTGTGTCTGTGGTGGGGGCTACAGTAAGGAGCCCGACTGTGTTGTTTAGGTCGGGTCGGTGAACAGAGTAATGAGTGTTAGTTTTACAAACAGCGCTGGCGCGCGAGATAGCTTGAATTTCGTTCTTGAGTGGTCTCATGCCTTAAGTGGTAATAATTCCATTTCCAAAGTTGTTGATCAGCTGATTCAATTGGCATTTGCCGATGCTGCAATAATTGTTCGAACTTCAAAGCTCGAAAAAAGATTTAATTATATTGCACGTTGCTGTCGGCAAGTGGGAAAGGCATTTCCTACCCAGCCTCAAACACAAGCGGATTTAGTGTTGGGAAACTGGACGGCAACGGCAAAGTCAGGGTCCATCTGGAAGACGTCAGATTCAAAAGATGATACGGCACCAATTTCCCTTTTCCCGCGGTCCAAGCTGGACGCCATAGGAGAGGTGGTTGTTGTACCCCTTGAGGTTAAGCCAGATCACATCGATTATCTTGAGTTGCACTATCTGAAGAAACCCAGAGAATACGAACTGGACTTGCTGGAGCTAATGGCTTCTACATTGGCGTCCGCTTGGAGCAGGCGTGTCCCTGGTATCATCTCGGCCAGGTTGGAGCAGGGACGGAACCAACGTCTGAGAATGGTCCAGAGCGAACAATTTGTACCGATCCTTGATCCGCAAAACCCGGCGGAACTAAGCCGGTCCGAGTTCCGGATATGCGCTATGTTAAAGGAAGGGATGACAGTGAAGAAAATAGCCCAGTCGCTTTCTGTCTGCCCAACCACAGTGCGCTCGCACCTTAGTTCGATCTTTGCCAAGACAAGTGTATCCAATCAAGTGGAGCTGCTGCATCAGCTGAACCGTAAGGCGGATGCCGAGGACGACTTCGTTCGCTCTAAAGTGGTGCGTGCGGGTTAAATTGCACTGGAAGAAAATTGCGCAATTGTCCCTGGTACAAGCGGGTCAGGATAAATTTTAAGTGAACATACCGTTCCTCGGGCGTTCATGGGCCTTGACGCATACTCAACCTATGGTGTTGTGTGAGTGTTTGAGCGTTCTGATCCGATGAAGGGGAGTAGCGTGGTGAAGCAGACCACTGGCACGTATGTTCTTGCACAGCGAGTACGCGAGGTTTTGAAGCCCTCCGAGGCTTCTTGCTCCAGTGAAGTGTCGTGTGCCCCTAAATCCAGTTCTGACCGCTTCCCTCCTGTCGAAACCGCTTTGTTAAACATTGTAAGAGATAAACGATTTGTAGAGGCGAAGAAGGGCGGCTGACGGTAAGTTTGTCACCTGCCGCACTGCAGCACGACGTTCTATCCCGAAAAACCGCAGTTGTTTACCCCTTGGAAGTAGGCTTGTTGGACAACAGCTGTATTGTTTTGAACATTTGAATGTCAGAGTCGCGGAAAGGCACTTGCTAACATGTGTCTTCGATCTCTGTGGTTGGGTGGGTTGACTGTGTCGGGCTGACCGTTGGGTTCTTATGTCTTCCAAATTTCACGAAGCAATTTTCCAAGGGGAAGCGCCGAGTTGCGAACATTTCGTTTCTACCAGAACGGGATCCGGGCGCGGCGTTGTCAATGACGTCTGCTCGTCGTCTTTCGCGCCGCTGTGGCGGAGAATGTGAGTGCCGCGAAGATGTCGGTTTTCGGCGGCAATGCTAAGGCCCTTCAAAAGGCTAACCGATTCGGTTTGCGAGGCCGATTCTAATCGATCACTGCATACAGCATCTGCCGGATTGTTTCGGTGGAATTTCGGGGCGCTATGTTGTGTCGAAAATAGAGGGTGTCGACCCCATTTTTAGGTCATTGTTTCCGGAGTAGAACCGATCTAATGTTCATCTTGGGTTAATGCGGAATTTGCTAGATTTAAAGGACTCTTACGCGATAATGAGTGCTGCTGATGAAGAAACTCTTAGTCATCACATGCCTAGTTGTTCTCGTCTCTCTTCTTCAGGCTGAAGAAGGGCATGCTGTTGTGCGTGAAATGAAGCAGGCCGAGTTGCGCAAGGCGACGACCTCGGGGAACGCTATTCGACTCAATAGAGTTATCGAGGGTGTCAAAAAGTATTTTGGCGGTACTCCAGTAGATGCGCGCGCGTTTCAGACTGACACAGTTTATTATCGAATCTTGGTCAAGAAACCTAACGGAAAGATAATAAGTGTCATTGTGAATGCACAAACTGGGGTTGTTGTATCTAACCGCTCGAATATAGGACGTCAGATATCCAATGCAGCGAAGGCTTCGCCGGGTAACTCTGCCAATGCTGCATCACAAGCGAAAGCCAATAACAGTAACAATCAGGGCACAAACGGAAATCGCGGTAACAACGGTAGAGGCGGAGGCAATAAAGGCGGCAACGGCAACGGCAACAGCGGCGGCAACGGCAACGGCAACAGCGGCGGCGGCAACGGCAACGGTGGCGGTGGAAACGGCAACGGTGGCGGTGGAAACGGCAACGGTGGCGGTGGAAACGGCAACGGCGGTGGTGGAAATGGCAACGGCGGTGGTGGAAATGGCAACGGAAAAGGTGGCGGCAAAAAATAATTGTTAAAATATCATTCGGGTACCTATAGACATAAGATATGAGAATTTTACTCGCAGAAGATGAACCGCACCTATGCGGCCAGGTTAAAAAACTGTTAAACGCCGAAGGCCGTGTGGTTGATATTGTCAACAACGGTGTCGACGCCCTGCATATGGGAACGACCGAATCCTACGACATGATCATATTGGATCTCGGCCTACCGCAACGCGATGGCACTTCCGTATTGCGCGAGTGGCGCAATGCGGGAATTAAAACCCCTGTGCTGATCCTGACCGCTCGGGATGGTTGGAGCGAACGGGTCGATGGTTTGGATGCTGGGGCGGATGACTATATGACCAAGCCATTCCATTTGCCCGAATTGGCTGCACGTGTCCGCGCAATCTTGCGCCGTCAGAGCGGGCAGTTGAACCCGGTAATCGAAATGGGCAACGTAGTTCTCGATACGCGCAACGGGCGTGTGACCGCAGACGGGGTTCCGGTCAACCTGACCGCTCAGGAAATTGCTGTGCTCACCTATCTTGCGCACAACGCCGGTCGTATGATCCCAAGAACCGAACTTTCCGAGCATATCTATGAGTACGATGGTGATCGGGATTCCAATACCATTGCGGTGTTTATAAACCGGTTGCGCAAGAAACTCAGGCACGACCTCATTACTACGGTTCGTGGTCGTGGATATATGATTGATACTGTCTGATGTTATCACTTCGACAACGGGCTTTGGTCGGAGGGATTGCCGCCGGGGCCCTGTCAGTTGGTGTTGGTACATTGGCAGTATTTTCGTACATCGATGCCCGGGTGTCACAGCGGTTCGACACTGCACTTAGAGATCGGCATACTCAGCTCGTGGTCGGGCTGAGTGTCACGACGCAAAACCCCGAAGCTTTGCGCGATCTCATGTTCGACCCCAATTACAGCACTCCGTATTCCGGCCGATATTGGCAAGTTACCAATGCCGACGGAGAAGTATTCACCTCGGCTTCACTGTTCGACGAAACTTTAGATGAGCCGCTCGGCGTGCGCGAAGGCGCAGAAATATGGAACACATCCGGACCCGAGGGTGAGGTTCTGCGCAGTGTTTACCAAGAAATATCTTATGAAGACGGAACCGTTTGGGGCGTTAGTGTCGCCGAAAGCCGAGCTCAGTTGATTAATGAGAGGCGGGCAGCTCAGCGCAGTCTTTTGCCGGTATTTGCGGTTGTTGGCTTGATCTGTGTCGCAAGTGCTTTGTTGCTTACCTCTGTTATTCTTAGGCCACTTAGAAAACTGCGGTCGGATGTAGCGCATCGCTGGGACACTGACGATGATCTAAAGCCGGATGATTATCCGGATGAAGTGGCGCCGCTGGTCGGTGACTTGAATCAGCTTTTGAGCCGCAATCGGGATATTGTGTCCGGTTCACGCCGACAGGCGGCTGATCTAGCGCATGCCCTAAAGACGCCTACGGCTATTCTTAGAAACGAGTTAAGAACACTTTCAGAAGATGGTGCGAAAACTGAAATCGCGCAGGAGGCATTGGGTCGGATTGACGCTCAGCTCGGGCGCTCGCTTGCACGCATGAGGGCTATGAACACTGCGGAATTGACGCACTCTCGCACGAACTTGTCCAACTCTGTCAGAAGGTTGGCGCGTCTGTTCAAGGCAATGACCGAGGAGCAGGGCAAACATCTGGAAGTTATCGAAAGCCCCGAGATTTGGGTGCGTATGGATGCGCAGGATGTTGAAGAGGTTCTTGGGAATCTGCTGGATAACGCGGTCAAATGGTGCCGCAGAACTGTACGTTTAAGCTTATCCCGTAAGAAAGACTGTATCGAGGTTAGTGTCGAAGATGACGGCCCCGGAATTCCAGAAGATGCTCAGCGCGAAGCACTCCGCTCTGGTGGTCGCTTGGATACTTCAGTCAGCGGCAGTGGGTTGGGATTGGCAATTGCTGTCGATTTGTTGAACGCCTACGGCGCAAGTCTTGAATTGGGGAAGTCAGCGTCCCTTGGTGGTTTGCACTGCCGCGTCAAGATACCAACCGCAACCCGTTCTACTTCTGCATAAGTGTTTAACAGGGTGGTGCAGCGGTCCATTTCGCATCAGTGGATGCTGAAAACAGTAAACATTTTTCTATGTGGCTTTGTCGTTTTGTTCGAAGGTCCACTTAATTTAAACTTCAATCTGGGTGCAGCACGCGAATAGATGCCTTGAAAATAAGGTTCGGGAGGTGCCCGACCAGAGCGATGAATGACATGCATTGTGCCGCAGAAGTTATGCCATGGTTCAATTCAACGTGGGGGTAGAGTTGTTTGCTTTGCCGTGACGGGTTCGGTTTCTAACAAGGTCGCAGCTTTCGATTTGGCAATCGGAGTTACAGTTAATTTACACCGTCGCGTCGCAGCGCAGGATTCTCAACCTCTCGTGCGAAAACTGCGTTACAATACCAAATACCATTCAGAGCTTGATTGGTGCTGTTAACCCTGCGGACTGGCTCGATAAGATCAGACAGCCGATAATTGAACGGGTGCAAAAAATGTATGAACCGTTCCAGATGAACATGAAAACGGTTGTCCAGATTTGTCGAACACTCCACCTGCAGATAGGCGACCCGGCCTTTTCGCAACATGTCTGAAAAACCTAGTAGAACGTCTAAGTCGTAGCCCTCGGCGTCAATCTTCAAATAGTCGATGAATTCGATGCCCAGATCCCCGCAGATGCTATCGCCAGTCGCAACTTCGACTTCGATCTCATCCTTTGACAGTTGCTCCCCTTCCAACACCTGGTGGTTTCCGGTGTTGAGGTTGGAAGTGAACCTTACATGCCCGACATTCGAGGCCAGACCCAGTTGATGTGCAAAAGCCAACTCGTCGTCACTCACGGCCTCTTGCAACCGTGAGAATGTTTTTGGCACCGGTTCGAAACAATGGATAGTGGCGTCAGGCAGAAATTTTCGAAAAAGCCGAAATGACTGACCAACGTTTGCGCCCACGTCGAAAACGGTTAGTCTATCGAAATCACTTTTTGCCGACTTGGCCCTGGACAGCATCTCTGCAAGGGATCTGTGTTCCATTGCGTGTACCCCTAGAAGAGACTTTATTGTTTCTAAGGGGGTATTGAGCGTAGACGTTCTTAAATCAAGTGTTTTAGGAGCTGAAAAAGATGTCCAAGTGTTGGAAATCTTCGCTATACAATCAGGCTAAAGTTTCGCTGGAATTAGACTGTGGCAGCCCGTAGGGGAATCGAACCCCTCTTTCCAGGTTGAAAACCTGGCGTCCTAACCGATAGACGAACGGGCCATTTAGTCCAAACAAGCACAATTGGTAGCCCGTAGGGGAATCGAACCCCTCTTTCCAGGTTGAAAACCTGGCGTCCTAACCGATAGACGAACGGGCCACGCTGGCTTGTGGGGGGCCTTTTACGGTTTCACCGGGACCCCCGCAAGCCGAAAAATGCAAGGATGTGAAAGTTTTTTCCCAAGCCGGAAGTTGGCTTCAATTGGCGTCTGCCGCATCCTCAAGCCTGAGCTGCACGCTCTGCCGTCCACCCCAAGTATTGACTTCTAGCCGCCCCGCGAAATGGAAGCGCGCGCCACCGTGATTGGACAGCTTTTCACCCATGGGGCTATCAAATGCACCAAAGGCAATAGCGTCGAGGCCACCACCAACGCCGTCGGCCAGAGACAGTTTCAAATGGGATTCACCAACACGCTTGGCAAATCGGACCTGCAGGTCAGGCAGTGCGTATCGCGGGGCAGGGGCGCTGGCTCCGAACGGGCCTGCCTTTTCGATCTGTTCGATCAAATCAATCGTGGCCGCCCCTGGCATCAGGGCCCCGTCCAGTTTCAGGTCGGCCGGTCCACCTTTGCCCGCGCCCTGTTTTGCCAGCAACTCGCTGAGCCGCATCATCGCCGGTTCCAATTTGTCACGCATCACGGTCAGGCCCGCTGCCATCTTGTGCCCCCCGCCTTTGACAAGAAGCCCTTCGGCGGCAAGCCGTTGGATCGACGCACCTAGATCGACGCCGGAAATCGACCGGCCCGAGCCTTTGCCTTCCTCGCCATCGAAACCGATGACAATCGCCGGACGGTTCGCGCTTTCCTTCAGGCGCGAAGCAACAATGCCAACCACACCAGGATGCCAGCCATCGCCCGCAGCCCAGACCAAGGGCGCATCCAAACCACGCTCCTCGGCCTGTTCCAGAGCAGCAGCACGCACCGCATTCTCGATATCGCGGCGCTCGGTGTTCAATTCATCCAGTCGTTGCGATAAGGCTTCGGCCTCGGTTATCGAATCCGTGCTAAGCAAACGCGCGCCCAGATCGGCCTGACCAATTCGCCCGCCGGCATTCACCCGTGGACCGAGAAGGAACCCGAGATGATAGCTGTTCGGCGCCGAATCCATGCGTGCCACATCCGACAATGCCACGAGACCCGGCCTTTGCCGCTGCGCCATGACCTTCAAACCCTGACGTACCAAAGCTCGGTTCGCGCCGATCAAGGGGGCCACATCCGCAACCGTCGCAAGCGCCACCAGATCCAACAGGCTAACCAAATCCGGCCCCTTCGCGCCCGCCTCACGCAATTGGCGACCAGCTTCGACAAGCATCAGGAAAACCACTCCGGCAGCACAGAGATAGCCCAAATCGCCACTTTCATCCTGCCGGTTCGGGTTCACAACCGCAGCGCAGGCGGGCAGGGCCTCACTGCCCAAGTGGTGATCCAGCACGATAACATCCGCACCCTTGGCGGCCGCGATAGCCTCGTGACTCAACGTGCCACAATCGACGCAGATGATCAGGTCATGCTTGGCGGCCAGTTCCTGCATTGCGGGGACGTTGGGGCCGTAGCCCTCGTCAATCCTGTCCGGCACATACAGCGTTGCCTGCAGCCCCATCTGACGCAGCCAAACCAGCAGCAGGGCCGCCGAACTGCCGCCATCGACATCATAATCGGCAAACACGGCAATGCGCTGCCTGTTTCGAACGGCCATCAGAAACCGCACTGCAGCTTTTTCCATGTCTTTCAATGTTCGCGGGTCAGGCAGCAGCTCTTTTAGCTTGGGGTCCAGAAAACTTGATGCTTCCATCGGTGACACACCGCGCCGAGCCAACACCTGACATACTGCACGGGGCAGGCCGGCTTGCTGCACCAGCATTTCGGTTGCACGCTCAATCTCGGCAGTTGGCCCGACCCAACGGCGTCCTGTAAGTGACTGCTCAACCTCTAAAAAACTCATACCGTGCCTCTCATATGCCAAGGCCGGACCCCCTCGGACCCGGCCTCTTCATCTTTTGATAAATACTCTCGCCGAAGGCAGTGGCGCAAGCCGCTATGCTTCGTTATGCGGCCACATCGGCGTGCGGTACGACATACGGCGCACCGAACCGGTCTTTGATCGCATCAGCAGTGTGGTGGTCTCTACCCAACCCGGCTCGCGCTTGATACGCGGCAGCAGCGAACCACCGGTCACACCGGTTGCGGCAAAGATCACGTCAGCGGTGACCATCTCGTCGCGTGCATACACGCGGTCCAGATCGGTGATGCCTGCCTTGGCGGCACGGCCACGTTCGTCATCGTTGCGGAACAGCAGGCGACCAAAGATCTGACCACCCATGCACTTCAGCGCAGCAGCGGCCAGAACACCCTCGGGCGCGCCGCCTTGACCCATATACATGTCGATGCCGGTTTCTTCGCTTTCGGCGCAGTGCATGACGCCGGCCACGTCACCGTCGGTGATCAGGCGGATCGAGGCACCGGTTTCGCGCACTTCGGCAATCATTGCTTCGTGACGCGGGCGTTCCAGAATGCAGACGGTGATGTCGGCGGGTTCACACCCCTTGGCCTTGGCCAGCGCTTCGACGCGCTCACGCGGGCTCATGTCCAGATTGACAACACCTTCGGGGAAGCCCGGACCGATAGCCAATTTGTCCATGTAAACATCAGGCGCATGCAGCATCGAGCCACGAGGGCCCATGGCGATCACGGTCAGCGCATTGGGCATGTCCTTGGCGGTCAGCGTGGTGCCTTCCAGCGGGTCCAGCGCGATGTCTACACCGGGGCCTTGGCCAGTACCGACCTCCTCGCCGATATACAGCATTGGGGCTTCATCACGCTCACCTTCACCGATGACCACGACGCCCGCAATGTCCAGCAGGTTCAATTGTTCGCGCATCGCGTTTACCGCCGCCTGGTCTGCGGCTTTCTCATCTCCGCGTCCGACCAGAGAGGCCGAAGCCAGTGCGGCCTGTTCTGCGACCCGTGCAAGGCCCAGAGACAGTAGTCGGTCGTTGAAATCTACTTTGGCAGCACTCATTTTCACTATCCTCAGGTCAGTATCGGCGTTCTAATCGGCATAGCCTGCGTTTCATGCAGGCCGCAAGGGTCAAACCTCTTCAATCCGCAATGCGACGGGTTCACCAGCCACTACGTCGGTTTCCCTAAATTTGTTCAGGGCAACGTCCAGCGTGGCGCGCGTGGTCTTGTGAGTGACGATCAGAACTGGCGCGGTGCTTTCGGTGTGACCATATTGACGCATGCGGTCGATCGAAACACCTGCATCGCCCAGAATGGCGGCCACTTTGGCCAGCGCGCCGGGTTTGTCGAACAGTGCGAGACGCAAATAGTACGGGGCAGGCAAGCCAGTCACAGCCGGTTTCGCATCCTGCAATGAGGTCGCCGGGCGGCCGAAGGTCGGGATTTGCAAGCCACGTGCCAGATCGCAAACGTCGCCCATCACGGCGCTGGCGGTCGGGCCTTCACCGGCACCGGGGCCACGCAGAACAACCTGCTCGACCGCGTCGCCCTCGATAACGACCATGTTGGTGCCGCCCTCTAGCTGGCCCAAAGGCGAGCTGCTGGGCACCAGGCATGGCTGCATGCGCTGTTCCAAACCGCGGGCCGACCGTTGTGCAACACCCAGCAGCTTGATGCGGTATCCCATGTCGTCGGCCTGATGAATGTCATCCAGGCTGATCTGTTGGATACCTTCGATCTGAATGCCATCAAAATTCGGCTTGGTGCCAAACGCGATTGAGGAAAGCAGCGCCAGTTTATGCGCCGCGTCGATCCCGCCCACGTCAAGGTTCGGGTCGGCCTCTAGGTATCCCAGTTGGGCGCACTCTTCGAAAAGAGCGTTATAGCCCTTTTGCTGCGATTGCATGCGGGTGAGGATATAGTTGCAGGTGCCGTTCATCACGCCCATGACACGGGTGATTTCGTTCCCGGCCAACCCTTCGGTCAGGGACTTGATGACCGGGATACCGCCAGCGACAGCGGCTTCGAACCGGATCACCCGGCCTGCGGCTTCGGCCTTTTCTGCCAGCTCTTGACCGTGGATCGCCAGAAGGGCCTTGTTTGCGGTGACGACATCCTTGCCGGTGGCAAGCGCCGCCTCGACAGAGGCTTTCGCCGGGCCATTTTCGCCCCCGACCAGCTCGACAAATACGTCGATATCATCGCGTTTGGCCAGCTCGACAGGGTCAGCTTCCCAAGCATAGCCCGACAGGTTCACGCCACGGTCCTTGTTCGCATCCCGTGCCGAGACAGCGACGATTTCAACCGGTCGTCCAGTGCGTGCTTCCAACATATCACCATGGCGGCGGATGATCTTCACGACACCCACGCCAACTGTTCCCAAGCCCGCAATTCCCAGCCGCAGCGCCTGTGTCATCCCGTGGGTTCCTTTCTGCTCGAAATTTCCGTGGTATCGGGCCTACCGCCCGTTCAGCGCTGCCTTAGCGGGTTCGGCGCTAGGGTGCAATGCGTCGCGGTCGGAGACGTGCCGGGAATCGCGGTCACTCAGTTGATTTCAGCGTTCTGCAACTCTTGTGACCTTTTCTCCAGCTCTTCACGCCGCGCGAGCAGTTCTTCTTCGACCTCGGCGGCCTCGTTCAGCGGATCGGCCGGTGGGCCCAGATTTTCCTGCAGGGGGATAAGGGTGGGGTAGCGGGCTGATTTGAGCTCCGGCAGCTCGCGCCCTTCCAGTTCCGGAAAATCGGCGCACCCGGCACAGGCGAGTATCAGGATCAGCAAAGGCAGGGATTTCATGCGAAACACTTTCAAGGTCGACTGTATCTGTGATGCACATTTTGAAGCTTTGGTTCAAGCGGGGTTCTATTTGAACATGCGTTCAGATACTGTTGGAGGATGGCACGTACTCAAGGTTCACATTCCGATATCACTGGTCCACGTATCCGTAAGGCGGCGCTGGGCTTGTTTGCCCGCCATGGTTATGCGGCGGTGTCGATGCGCCAGATCGCGGCTGAGGTCGGGGTGCAGGCCGGGGCGCTGTACAACTACACGCCAGATAAGCAGAGTCTGCTGTTTCGTTTGATGAATGAACATATGCAGGATCTCTTGTCGGCTTATGGCGAATTGGGCCGACATGCGGACGCGTCAGAGGCTTTGCGCCAGTTTGTTGGGTTCCATATTCGCTTCCATTTGGAACGCCCGGACGAAGTGTTCATTGCCTATATGGAACTGCGCAATCTGACACCCGAGAATTTCGCTGACATCGAAGGCTTGCGCCGCAGCTACGAAAACGCGCTGGAGGCCATTCTGCGCCAAGGGCAGGAGGCTGGTCTGTTTGATATCACGGATACCAAGATCGCCACCCTGGCAGTCATTGCTATGCTGAACGGCGTGATGACTTGGTATCGTGCGGGCGGGCGTTTATCGCTGGATGAGGTCGAGCGGATCTATTGGGACATGGTACGCAAATCGGTGTCCGCCTAATGCGCCGGGTTGATGAAGGTGCCATTGCGCAGTTCACGAAAGGCCTGCTCTAGCTCAGCCTGGGTGTTCATGACGATGGGACCGTGCCAAGCTACAGGTTCGGCAATCGGTGCGCCCGAGATCAATAGAAAGCGTACGCCTTCGGGGCCTGCCTGAACCGTGACCTCATCCCCGGTACCAAATCGGATGAGCGTCCGATTGCCCGACAAATCGCGGATATTGACCTCCTCTCCGGCCACTTCCTTTTCCAGTAAAACACCAGTGGGTTGCGAAGCGTCCGCAAAAGCAGCCTGACCTTCAAAAACATAGGCAAAGGCGCGGCGGTAGGTGTCGATCCGAAAGGTTTTTCTGACGCCTGCCGGGATTTGGATGTCCAGATATTGTGGGTCGGCGGCAATACCGTCGACGGGGCCGGTTTTGCCCCAGAACTCACCTACTATCACGCGAACGGTGGTGCCGTCATCATCAGTTATTTCTGGGATTTCGGTGCTTTTCACATCCTGATAGCGTGGCGCGGTCATCTTCTGAGCCGAGGGCAGGTTGCCCCACAGTTGGAAGCCATGCATTTGGCCCAGTTGATTTCCGGTCGGCATCTCTTGGTGCAAAATGCCGGACCCGGCGGTCATCCATTGTACATCGCCAGCGCCCAAAGTTCCGCTATTGCCCAGAGAATCTGAATGCTCGACGGTGCCTGCCAGCACATAGGTGATCGTTTCGATCCCGCGATGGGGGTGCCAGGGGAACCCGGCTCGATAATCCTGTGGGCGATCATTGCGGAAATCGTCAAACAACAGGAACGGATCGAGTTCCGACGGGTCTTGAAACCCGAATGCGCGGTGCAGTTTAACGCCTGCGCCTTCCATTGTAGGTACGGCTTTTCGCGTCTCTAAGGTCGGTCGCAAAGACATGTTGATCTCCTGAAGCTACAGGCAGCATGTATGCATGGTGCAGGTTGCGTCAATCAGCAGAAAAGAACGCTGAATGTGCGGAAATATGCCCCTCTGTCATTTGTAGACTAAAGCCGTTAAACCCAATGGAAAACATCAGGGGATCACATGCAACAAGATGTACTGGCCACTATTCGGCCATCACCTGCCAGACGTTGGCTGGGCGTGGGGATGCTGAGCATCGTTGGCATGCTGGTATTGTTTGTTGCCTTCGCGCAACCTCCTGAACCCATGTGGCAGGTCTTTTTACTGGCGGTCGGTGGCGCGGCCTTCTGGCTTGCGCAGCGAATGTGGAAGGCAACGAGTGACTCGATTGAGCTGACCCAGACCGAGCTCAGAACGGGGGCAGGGCTGCTTATTGCGAAGGTTGAGGATATCGAGGCTGTTGATCGCGGGGTCTTTGCATTCAAGCCATCAAATGGATTTCTGCTGAAGACCAAGGAAAGTGGTGAAAACAGTTGGGCACCGGGGCTGTGGTGGCGGCTTGGCCGCCGGGTGGGCGTCGGCGGCATGACCACAGCCGCCGAAACCAAACTTATGTCAGAGGTGCTGTCTGCGCTAACGTTTCCTGACAGGGGGTAGAGGAATCCGGGCCGGCAAGGTCGGTGACGAAACGTGGTCGTGTGAAGACGAAGTTGTCAAAAGTGAAGTTGTCTTCAATCCAACCGGTTTTCAACACTGGATCGTAGTCATTTGATGTTTCGACAATAATCAGTGTGTTCTGGTCAGCCATTGGTGGTAAGCGTTCCGCCAATTGCCCAACGGTACCGTTGGACCAGCTGCTACCGAACCCACAGTCCGATGTCCACTCAAGCGTGTGTTTTTCATCTTCCTCGTGGTACTTGACCAAAGAGATACGCATTCTCATTTCTGAGTTATTATTTGCCATCCGTTGCATCAACAGGTGCATCGAAGCAACATATGTATCGGTGATCCCTACAGCTTCCCGCGAGATCAAGTCGCTTACTGTGTAGGCCGCTTTCACATTGGCCGCACTTTGGCGGAACCCGTCAAAGTACGTATAGGCTAGGGTGATCGTCCATATGAAAAAGGGAAGCACCAGAATAGCTTCGAGGGAAAGAGCCCCTTTTTCGCCCCGTGCTGTTGACCCAAGAAATTGGCGGATATTAGTGAGTAGAGACATTTTAAGGCTCCTGAACGAAGGCAGTCGTTGCGGTCAAGGCGATCAACTCATCGTCACCGACTAGCGCGCGACCCATGTTCGATGATGGAAAGATGGGATCTACCTTTGCGCAGGCGCGAAGGATCATAAGCGCATTTGGTGGGCCGTTTTCGAATGTGGTGACGGGCTGAACTTCTTCTGACCTATCTACGCAGGTTGGCTCGATGGGAAGGTTCACACCAGTATATGCGCTTTGCTCGATCATCTCCAAAAGCAGGTTATTGCTGCAATCGTCAATGATCGTCGCATTCGCACAAATCGCGTCTTTAATGCTGTCATGGGTCATGGTTTCGCCAGTGCTAAGGCGAATATCTCGAACGGTGATGTCCACGGCACGCTCCAGCATCGCCTGCTTGATCGTGACCAGCGAATATTCAACCGCGCTGAGGATCAAGAACAAAAACAGAGGGAAGATGATGACGAATTCAACCGTCAGTGATCCTTCCTCGGACTTCTTGAACCGAAACAGTTTTTTCAGATTTTTCAAGGTCATTGTGTCAGCCTCAGAGTCTTGATCGACGCCGCGATCGATTCAAATGCCTCTTCCAGAGACAAGTTATTTCCCCCCAGAGATCCATCGGAATTAACCGCGTAAACGTGGCTTTGCGGCGTGCTTGCGCAGCCTCGGATGGTTTCAAGTCCTACAACCGGCGCTTCGAAGGCGATACCAAAGACAACAACACCGCTATCTTTGACGGCGCTGCAAATACTTTGCGTCCGTTCGTTTTTCACACTTCTGTCAATTGTATTGTAAGTACTTGATACCCACTGGTTCTCACGGTCGCGAGGCAAATCATAATTGAAACGGGCGTTCCATCTAAGCGACGTCAAATTGAACAATTCGGGGAAGGTCAGTTGGGTTGCCGTTCCCGGTTCTGAGCGTAGCTCTCCATACGGGTGTGAATTGCCGTCTGTGTTTTGAAAGGTCCACGAGAACTCGTCTGGATCAGTGGACCTCAGAGCGCTGAATTCACCTGTCGAGTTGAAGTCCGGATTGTACCAAACGCCCGAATTACCAGAGCGGTACCTGTCCCTCAGCCTGAACTGCTCGGTGTTTTGACCGTCAGTCATGACGATCATGACCTTCAGTACGTCGCCGTCATAGTTCAGTGGGCGTTCTTTGAATTTTGCAGGCACGACCTTATCGGCTGGTACTGTGTCGTCGGTTGCCAATGTCTCAATAATTGGCCGGAATTGCGGGTCCAGCAAAGCAGCACCCCACTTTACCCCTGTATCAATCGAAGTGTTTCCATCGGGGGTTAATGCGTCAATCGCGTCTTGCAGCTGTGCCACATTGTCGGTGACTGCAGTAATCTCACTGCCTGCGCGGGTGGGGCAGACAGGAAAACGGATCGGGTTTCTGCTTACTGACCAAATATCAAAATGCGCAGTTCTGTCGAGAGTATCATCGGGGCTCAAAGCTGCCTTTGAAAATTGGCTCGCTGGGAAATTGACACAATGAGAATAGTGGTGCTCAGATGAGACGTTGGGGAACTGATCCAGGATCGCTGCGCCAGCGTTTACCTGCGTTGCATATGGAACGATCGAGATCGAAACGTCACTTGCGTCATTCTGTTCGTACATCAAGGTCACAAACCGTTTGGCGGCGTCTCTGAGAACTTGAATCTTGGTTTTCCCGTCCTCTGCGGATGGCCACCTCATCGAACCTGACATGTCCAGGATCATCGAAATCTCAACGGATTCGACGGATTCTTCCGCCGAACTGGTTGCGATGGCGTTTAGCGTATCCACACCGGAAAACCGCATGAAGTGGGTTGGGACAACCACTAAGGCCTCTGCTGTTACTCTTCTGGAGCCAAGCCCAATTTCAACAACAGGGTCAGCGACGAGCGAGCCCCTCACGTTTGATTTTTCCAGATAATCCGCAACCACCTGAGCCGGTGGAAGCTCCTGTTCAAGGTCCGCAGCCGCAAGGACTGCGCGATCCAGCGCAGCTTGCAGACTGGCACGGTCGCGTTCATGATTCATCATGTCGACGCCAATGCCGGTGGTCGCGAGGATTACGATGAAACCAAGCAGCACAAAAAGTGTGAATACGGCGCCGTCCTCGTCCTTTGCGAACCGGCGCGCAAATGGCGTCTTTTGACGAAAAACTCCAACGCCACCGCGAATTGCGCGCTTAATCATCTTGCGGACCTCTCTGGGCAGTTAGCGAAACCGCCAAGGAAAAAATGAACTATCAGAAATTAACGCCGAAACGTGGCGGGAATTGGGCGAAAATGTCACCGAGTTGACTGGTTTGCTGTCAATTGCGTGATAATTCGTGGGCTTTGATTGCTTCTGTCATTGCATGCCGGACAATTTGGACAGGCAGCTTGGATTTGGCGACTCGGGGAATGTTGTGGAAAAATTCTCAGCATTTTTTGGTTTTATTTCTGCTTAATTATTGATCGTCTAGCCATTGGGTGCGACAAACTGTCGGAACGCATGTCGTTCGTTGGTACGGAGGATTAAATGACGGCCATTAAAGAACCCAGCTTTCGCGAGAGTGTAGACCTCATGTTCAACAGGGCGGCATCCCTGATGGACTTGCCTCCGGGGCTGGAGGAGAAAATCCGTGTTTGTAACGCCACGTACACAGTGAGATTTGGCGTGCGTCTGAGAGGAGAGATCCACACCTTCACCGGGTATCGTTCGGTTCACTCTGAGCATATGGAGCCGGTAAAGGGCGGTATCCGCTACGCTCTGGCTGTGAACCAGGATGAGGTCGAGGCGCTGGCAGCGCTGATGACTTACAAGTGTGCGCTGGTTGAAACACCATTTGGCGGTTCCAAGGGTGGGTTGTGCATTGATCCCCGGAAATATGAAGAGCATGAGCTGGAACAGATTACCCGCCGCTTTGCATATGAATTGGCCAAGCGAGACCTGATCAACCCATCTCAGAACGTACCCGCGCCGGATATGGGCACAGGTGAGCGTGAGATGGCCTGGATTGCGGATCAATACGCGCGGATGAATACGACGGATATCAACTCGCGCGCGTGTGTGACTGGTAAGCCGCTGAATGCGGGCGGGATCGCCGGGCGGGTTGAGGCAACCGGGCGCGGTATTCAATACGCTCTGCGTGAGTTTTTCCGTCACCCCGAGGACGTGCAGAAGGCGGGCTTGTCGGGCAAGCTGGACGGTAAGCGGGTCGTCGTTCAGGGCCTCGGCAACGTTGGCTATCATGCCGCGAAGTTCCTGAGCGAAGAGGATGGCTCCAAGATTGTCGGCATCATCGAATGGGATGGCGCGCTTTATAACCCTGACGGGATCGACGTTGAATCGGTTCGCCAATGGATCGTGAAACATGGCGGCGTCAAAGGCTATCCGGATGCCACGCATTCGGTAGAAGGGGCGGAAGTTCTTGAGGCCGAGTGCGATATTCTGGTTCCGGCGGCGCTTGAAGGTGTCATCAACCTGACCAACGCAGAGCGGATTAAGGCACCTTTGATCATTGAGGCCGCGAACGGTCCGGTGACGGCGGGTGCGGATCAAATCTTGCGCAAGAAAGGCACTGTGATCATCCCGGACATGTATGCGAATGCTGGTGGTGTGACGGTGTCTTACTTTGAGTGGGTCAAGAACCTCAGCCATATCCGCTTTGGCCGGATGCAGCGACGTCAGGAAGAATCCCGGCACGAGCTGATCGTCAGCGAACTTGAGCGGCTGGACCGTTATTTGGGCGATGCTTGGTCGATGTCACCTGACTTTAAGGCCAAGTACCTCAAGGGGGCGGATGAGCTGGAACTGGTTCGATCTGGCCTCGATGACACGATGCGCATCGCTTACCAGTCAATGCGCGAGGTATGGCACAGCCGCGAAGATGTCGAGGACTTGCGAACCGCAGCCTATATCGTCGCCATTGATCGCGTCTCGAAAAGTTATCGCGCCAAGGGGCTTTGATCCTCTAGGGGCGGTCGGACCAATTTCTGATCGCCCCTTTTGCCATGCGACAATTGTTGGTCGTGTTGGTCGAAAAGGGTGATAGCAGGCGTCGCTTTTGCCCGCTAATCTTCTGCGAAAGAAATGATTCCGGGAGTCCCCCATGTTACGTACCGCCTTTGCGGCCATTCTTCTGCTAGCCACACCACTGGCTGCTGAAGAAACCAAAGAACAAAGTTGCCAGTATCAGGCCGAAGTTGTTGCGGCGATCCAAAAAGCACGTTTGGACCGGGTCAAGGAGCGAGACGTACCGCAGGCGGTTGCTGATACAAGCCCGGCATGGCCTGAAAACTACAACGCTGCCATCCCTTTGATCACACCGTGGGTGTACGAGCAAAAGATGCGCGACGTGCGCAAAAAGGATTTGGGAGCGGCCTGGTTGGAGCTGTGCTTACAGCAATAATCCACAGGTCAGCATTTCTCTGTGGACAACCGCGCGCCTTCCCCTTGGCGCGCGTTTTCATTTCTGGCAGGTTTAACCAATGTCACTGCCCCCCGGTTTCCTTGATGAGCTGCGCACCCGGCTGAGTCTGTCTCAGGTCGTCGGTCGCAAGGTCATGTGGGATCAGCGGAAGTCCAACCAAGGCAAAGGTGACATGTGGGCTCCGTGCCCGTTTCATCATGAAAAGACGGCCTCATTCCACGTAGATGACCAGAAGGGGTTCTATTACTGTTTCGGCTGCCATGCCAAAGGCGACGCGATCAGCTTTGTGAAAGAAACCGAGAATGTCTCGTTCATCGAAGCTGTTGAGATTCTGGCGCGCGAGGCTGGTATGCCGATGCCTGCGCGCGACCCCAAGGCGCAAGAAAAACAAGATCGCCGCTCGCAACTGGCCGAGGTAATGGAGCAGGCAGCGCAGTTCTTTCGGCTGCAGCTCAAGACTGGGGCAGGAGCGGCGGCGCGTGATTATCTGGCGCGGCGGGGACTGGATGCGCAGGCGCTGGAGCGGTGGGAAATCGGTTTTGCCCCTGATGGCTGGCAGGCGCTGTGGGATCATTTGCGTGGCAAGAACGTAGCCGAGGACCTGATCCTCGGGGCAGGGCTGGCCAAGCCCTCGAACAAGGGCAAAAAGCCCTATGATACATTCCGTAACCGGATCATGTACCCGATCCGAGATCCGCGTGGCCGCTGTATAGCCTTTGGCGGTCGGGCGATGGACCCAAATGACAATGCCAAATACCTGAACTCTCCTGAGACTGAATTGTTCGACAAGGGACGCAGTCTTTATAATCACGGCCCTGCACGTCAGGCGGCAGGGAAGGGGCGGCCTCTAATCGTGGCCGAAGGCTATATGGACGTGATCGCGCTGGCTGAGGCTGGATTTGGCGCGTCCGTTGCACCCTTGGGAACAGCGATCACCGAAAACCAGTTGCAACTGTTGTGGCGCATCTCGGACGAGCCAATCATAGCTCTGGATGGTGACACAGCGGGGTTGCGAGCAGCCATGCGGGCCGTTGATCTGGCTTTGCCATTGTTGGAGGCCGGAAAGTCATTGCGTTTTGCGCTCATGCCAGAAGGCAAGGATCCGGACGATCTGCTGCGCGCCGAAGGGGCAGGCGCCGTTCAGGCTGTGTTGGATGGTGCCATTCCGATGGTCAAACTGCTGTGGCAGCGTGAGACCGAAGGCAAGGTGTTCGACAGTCCCGAACGTAAGGCAGCGCTCGACAAGGTGCTGCGGGACAAGATCAAGCTTATCCGTGACCCCTCGATCCGTTCGCATTACGGGCAGGAAATCAAGGATCTGCGTTGGCAGTTGTTCCGTCCGCAGCGACAGCCGCAAAATCGACCGTGGCAACCTCGTGGGAAATGGCAGCCGCAGAAGCAACCGGCGACGGTAGGCGCGCGGTCTTCGTTTTTGGCCTCATCCGAAAATGCCGAGATTCAGTTGCGTGAAGCGGCCATTCTGGCCATCGCAGCGCTGAACCCCCAAGTGGTTATCCAATTCGAACACCAGTTGGAAGAAATGGAGTGCCGCGATCCCGATCATGCAGCCCTGCGCCAAGCCATCTTGCGCCACGCGATTGATGATCCCGACAACCTAAAAGACCACATTGCTGAAAGTTTGGGGCCGACAGCCCTTGAAAACCTGCTAGCCCTTCGCCATGTCGCAGTCATCCCCTGTGTGTATAAACCGGGCGACGTCGAAAAGGCCGAGATGACACTGGCCGAGGAACTCGCAAAGATCAAAGCGCTCCGGGGGTTGGATGCCGAGATTGCTGAAGCTGCGGAGGAACTGTCCGATCTGGCCGATGAGGCGCTGACATATCGGCTGGCTCAGGCCGCCGAAGAGCGTAACCGCACAAGCCGTAGCCAGAATGAAGACAGGGCCGTTTTCGACGTCGCCGATAACGGCGCGCGAATCAACCGCGACGAGAAAGACGCGTTTCAGGCAATCATGTCAGGTATCAATTTTGAACGAAAACGCCGGTAAATTGGTGTTTTCGTAAGGCACTGGAAAAGAAAAACAGGTAAACGGGTGGCCGAATCACTTCTACGCGCTAATGATTCGGTTCAAACGAATCACCCATCCCTGCAGGAGCATTGAATGGCCGCCAAAGACACGTCCGAAGATCGCAAATCAGACGAGCAGGAACAGGAAATCTCGCTGGACATGAGCCAGGCAGCGGTCAAGAAAATGATCGCTGAGGCCCGCGAGAAGGGCTACATCACTTATGACCAGCTAAATCAGGTTCTGCCGCCTGATCAGGTCAGTTCGGAACAGATCGAAGATGTAATGTCGATGCTGTCCGAAATGGGCATCAACATCATCGAAGATGAAGAGGCCGAAGAAGAAGAAAACAAAGGCTCAACCGAGCTGACCACGACCGAAAGCAACCGTGAGGTCGCGCTGTCGAGTGGTGCGACCGAAAAGCTGGATCGCACCGATGACCCCGTCCGGATGTACCTGCGCGAGATGGGGTCGGTAGAGTTGCTGAGCCGTGAGGGCGAGATTGCCATCGCCAAGCGGATCGAGGCCGGTCGCAACACCATGATCGCCGGGCTATGCGAAAGTCCGCTGACCTTCCAGGCGATCACCATCTGGCATGACGAATTGCTGTCAGAAGACATTCTGCTACGTGACGTTATCGATCTGGAGGCCACGTTCGGCAACCAGATGGATGAAGACGGAGATGTAGAAGAGCCTGTCGTGGACACATCGGCGGTTCAGGCGGCGAAGCCTGCCAAGGACACCGGGCCGGAACTGGACGCAGACGGCAACCCGATCGCCAGCGACGACGATGATGACGATGACGATCAGGCCAACATGTCGCTGGCCGCGATGGAAGCCGCGCTGAAAGATCAGGTTCTGACCACGCTGGAGCGCATCTCGACCGACTTCTCGATGCTGTCGGAAATGCAGGACAGCCGGATTTCGGCCACTTTGAACGAAGACGGTACGTTCAGCGAAAAAGATGAAGAAACCTATCAGAAACTGCGTGCCGAGATTGTTGAGCTGGTGAATGGTTTGCACCTGCACAATAACCGGATCGAAGCTCTGATCGACCAGCTTTACGGCATCAACCGCCGTGTCATGTCTCTGGACAGCTCGATGGTAAAACTGGCCGACCAGGCCCGCATTAACCGTCGTGAGTTCATCGATGCCTACCGTGGCCGCGAACTGGATCCGAACTGGCTGACCGAGATGGCCGAGAAACCGGGTCGGGGTTGGCAGATGTTCATCGAACGCTCGACCGCGAAGGTTGAGGAGCTGCGCAACGATATGGCTCAAGTCGGCCAGTATGTCGGTCTGGATATCCCTGAATTCCGCCGCATCGTGCAGCAGGTTCAGAAGGGCGAGAAAGAGGCGCGGCAGGCCAAGAAAGAAATGGTCGAAGCCAACTTGCGTCTGGTGATCTCGATCGCCAAAAAATACACGAACCGTGGCTTGCAATTCCTTGATCTTATTCAGGAAGGTAATATCGGCCTGATGAAGGCGGTGGACAAGTTTGAATACCGCCGCGGCTATAAGTTCTCGACTTATGCGACCTGGTGGATTCGTCAGGCAATAACGCGCTCGATCGCGGATCAGGCCCGCACGATCCGTATTCCGGTTCACATGATCGAAACGATCAATAAGCTGGTACGGACCGGTCGTCAGATGCTTCACGAAATCGGTCGCGAGCCGACGCCTGAGGAATTGGCCGAAAAGCTGCAGATGCCGCTTGAGAAGGTCCGCAAGGTGATGAAGATCGCCAAAGAGCCGATCTCTCTGGAAACACCGATTGGTGATGAGGAAGACAGCCAGCTGGGCGATTTCATCGAGGACAAGAATGCCGTGCTGCCGCTGGACAGCGCCATTCAGGAAAACCTCAAGGAAACCACCACACGGGTTCTGGCCTCGCTCACCCCGCGTGAGGAACGTGTTCTGCGGATGCGCTTTGGTATTGGTATGAACACCGACCACACATTGGAAGAGGTCGGTCAGCAATTCAGCGTAACCCGCGAGCGTATTCGTCAGATCGAGGCGAAGGCACTGCGTAAGCTGAAGCACCCGAGTAGGTCGCGCAAACTGCGATCTTTCCTGGATCAGTAAGATTAAAGGCGTCTCAACCGAGGCGCCTTTTTCTTTGAGCAGCCAGTTTATCACATTGTCCGGCCCAACGATCAAATTGGCGGCAATTCACAATGTGTAAGCCCCGCACGCCTTTATATCCTTAGTGTCCACTCATGGGACAGGCCGGGGCGAGGCCATGCCGCCGATGACCCCCGGCCACCCAGTTCAGGGGTCATCCGAGAAATCCAAACGACTGCGAAAAGTGCTGGGGGCCTGACCGGTCCAACGCTTGAAGGCCGTGGAAAAGGCGGGCTGGTCGGCATAGCCCAGCGAATAGGCGATCTCGGATAGGGGCATGCCGTTGGTGATGAAAGTCTGTGCCAGATCGCACCTAAGATCGTCGACAATGTCGCGGTAGCTCGTGCCCTCGTCTTTGAGACGCCGGGCAAAGGTACGGGGGCTCAATCCCAGATTGGCGGCAGCTTCGTCGGCATGAACAACCGTACCGGGCAAAGACTGCGTGATCAGACCTTCGACCTGAGCGCGCAGCTTTTGCTTGGGCGAGCGTCGCTCGGCCAGAACACGTTCTCCGTATTCCAAAAGGTGTTCACGCAGGTTCGAGTCATAGGTCGGAACCGGTAAATTCAGCGAGGAAACAGAAAGCACGATCTCCAGCTTTTCCGCGCCGAATACAATCGGGAACCCTGCAAGCTTCTGAAATTTTTTTCTGTTTTCGCCAACTTCATGCTGAAATCGCATCTCAATCGGATAAAAGTTCGACTGCGTTAAGGCGCGCATGCGGGCGAGCCCTGCAAACATCAGAAACTCTGTTCGCCGATGGTAACGCGCATAGCTGGCATCCTTCCACTCGGCCTCGATAGTGGCGAAATTTCCGGCAAGTCGCAGCGTGAATGCGATGGCCGGGTCGATGATCCGGTGAAAGTAAGAGGTGTTCTCGAGGACCTGCCGCAGGTCGCGCGAGTATTTACTGATATATGCGGTCAGGCTGGAGGTTGATGAAAACTGCAAGCCGGTTTGTGCGGCAAAGGTAATATCCCCTACAGTATCACAGGCGTAACGTACGAATAGGGCTTCCTGATGCGCACTGCATGTCGTGGCCGGCGGGGCGATGGCATCGCGGGTCAGGTCGCATTTTCGTAAGATGCGATCAGATGTCTTGGAACAATTGGTGTGTTGATCAAGCGCTTTGGTCAATAGCTGGATGCGGGCGATATCAACTTCCATGGATTTCTCCACTATATTTTAAACGATCTCCGCAATCTTGCGGTCGGTTGGACGATGTCAGGTCAATGAACTGTCTGGAATTCGAATGGTTCTGGCGAATGAAAACAAGACCTAAAGGCTGATATATTTTACTTTCCGGTCATCGTCGGGTCAGGACCTTTTAGGGGATAAGGTCAGAGCCCTGGTAAAAAAACCAATCAAACCGGTGGCTCCCCGGCGCATTTGAATTCGCTTTAGGCTGATCCAAGACGGCCTCTTGTCGCATTGCAGCGCAAGGGGCTGAGTGGAAGGGTTGGTTTGATGGATTTGTCTGACGAACCCCTTATGCAAAATCTTACCCTAGCCGAACTGGCGGCTTCTCAGGATATTATAGTTTTTGATGGGAACTGTGTTTTGTGTTCGGGCTTCTTCCAGTTCATGGTCGCACGGGACAAATCGCAGCGCTTTAAGTTCGCAACTGCGCAATCGCCGTTGGGGCAGCGGTTCTATCGGGATCTTGGCCTGCCAACGAATGATTTTGAAACCAATCTGGTCACAGTGAACGGTGTGGTCCATCAACGCTTGGATGCGTTTTCTGCTGCTATGAAGGCATTGCCCGGGATATGGCCGATTTTGTCTGTGTGCCGGTTTCTTCCGGGATGGGTGAAGGATCCACTGTATAACGCCATAGCGCGGAACAGGTACAAAGTCTTCGGTCGTTCCCGAACCTGTTTGATTCCGGACTTGGCCTTAAAGTCAAGGTTTTTGCCTGAGGGATATTGAGTGAAACCCGACCCCTTTCTTCAATCTCTGTCAGCCGGCGCAGACGTGCCGAAGGCCTTGCGTCAATTGCACGGTCAGCCCGGCCATTATGCTGGGCGATGCAGTATTGTCAGGGGGCAAGGGAGGTTGATTTCGCGCGTCTTGCAGTTTGGAGGGTTTCCGCCCGAGGCAGACGACATTCCGGTAAAGTTAAAAATAGATCGATCCGGTGAGGTGTGGCAGTGGGTGCGGGATTTTGACGGCCACTCCACCGTATCCCGGTTGACGTTTGATCACGGCGTCGAATGTGTTCGTGAACGGATGGGCGCCTTGACCCTTTGGCTGACGCCAGAATTCAACGAAGGGCGCCTGTTGATCCATATCCAGCGGCTGAGCGTTTTCGGGCTTCGTTGCCCCGCCTTTTTGCTACCGCGTTCGTCGACGGTAGAATGGCAAGGAGAAACAGGGCATTTTTGTTTTGATGTATCGGCCGAGATGCCAGGGTTGGGGCCATTGATCCGGTACCGCGGTTGGCTTGCACCCGTTCACGCGCAGCCGCGCCGTGACTGAATTCATCGTGAACCGGATTTACCGGGATTCAAGGTAAACTAGATCAATACCTACCTCGAAACAGGAAAGAGTATGATTATGAAACAGGTTATGACATACGCAGTTTTTGCCGCCCTTTTACTGAGCACTCCGGTCTCGGCGTTTAATGCACGCTTGGGGTTTCAGACCGCAGCACTGAGCAATTCGTCCTTTGAAGTGATCCCCAGAGGGCGCACTGATGTGGATGGGTATTGGTGTGCTGCCGCTGATTTTGCCCGGAGGACTTTGGGCGCTGGTTGGCAGCAACGCATCTACGTGCAACGCGGCTATGGCCCCAGCGAGGCGACCGGCCGTAGAACGGCAGTACAGTTTTCCTTAGCAGCTCCAGACGGGGTTCCACAGCAGTCCAGCGGAGTGTTTTCTTCTGGCTTCCAACCGGGTTACAGTATGTCTGTGCAGGCCGCCAATGCCCGGTGCAATTTTCGACCCTTTGTGGACTGAGCGCTAGTGAATCTATAAATGCAGACCGAATTCGCAATTTCGACGCAGGGGCCGGGCCTTTACGAATTCACCTTGGATCTGCGGCATTGGCTAAACTCGGTCGACCGCGATGGTGTGCTGACGCTATTTGTTCGGCACACGTCGTGTTCGCTGCTTATTCAGGAAAACGCCGACCCCGAAGTGCAAACGGACCTGCATGCCTTTTTTGATCGGCTGGTCCCGCCTTCGGACCATCCTGCCATGGCGTATCTGCGGCACACCTATGAAGGCCCGGACGATATGCCGGCTCATATCAAGGCCGCGCTTATGCCGGTTTCGCTGTCTATTCCCGTTGCCTTGGGGCGGCCTGTTCTGGGGACGTGGCAGGGCGTTTATCTGTTTGAACACCGAACTGCGCCGCATCTCCGAAAGGTCGCGGCGCATTTTGCGTGACCCCTTTATATTGCGGTGAAAAATTCCGACTACCCAAATCCTAGCGGCTGCCCTATAGTTGTGGATAAGTAAGCCATAGCGCTTACAAAAGAGGCCGAACCAGGGACGAGGAGACGGCGGATGCGCTGCCCGTTTTGCGGAAATATTGACACTCAGGTGAAAGATTCACGCCCGGCAGAGGATCACGTCGCGATCCGCAGGCGCAGGTTCTGCCCCGCTTGTGGAGGGCGATTTACTACGTACGAGCGCGTGCAACTGCGCGATCTGGTGGTAATTAAAACCAACGGAAAACGCGAAGATTTCGATCGGGACAAGTTGGAGCGCTCCATCCGTATCTCAATGCAAAAACGCCCTATAGATCCGGAACGTATCGACCAGATGATTTCCGGCATTGTCCGGCGTCTGGAAAGCATGGGTGAGACCGATATTCCGTCCAGCAAGATCGGTGAGATCGTTATGGAAGCTCTGGCGCGGATCGACACCGTGGCCTATGTTCGCTTTGCGAGTGTGTACAAGAATTTCCAGGCGGCCGATGATTTCGAGGAGTTTGTCCACGAACTGCGACCGCCGCAGCCTTCGACGGACGAGTGAGCGAAACAGATAAGCGATATATGGCGCTGGCCTTGTCTTTGGGGCAGCGCGGTCAGGGTACGTGTTGGCCCAACCCGGCTGTCGGGTGCGTGATTGTACGTGAAGGACGGATCGTCGGACGTGGCTGGACCCAACCTGGTGGCCGCCCGCACGGTGAAACACAGGCGCTAGCGCAGGCCGGAGGGGCCGCGCGTGGGGCTACAGCTTATGTCTCGTTGGAACCTTGTTCCCATCACGGCCAAACCCCTCCCTGCGCCGAGGCTCTGATCAAGGCGGGTGTTTCCCGTGTAGTCTCTGCAATTGAAGACAGCGATCCGCGTGTGGCGGGTCAGGGCTTTGCCATGCTTCGTGAGGCAGGGATTGAGGTCACCACAGGAGTTCTGGCTGAGCAAGCCGCGCGCGATCACGCAGGTTTCTTTCTGAAAACCGAACAGGGGCGGCCTTTTGTGACGCTTAAGCTGGCCAGCAGTTTCGACGGGCGGATTGCCACGTCCAGCGGTCACAGCCAGTGGATCACCGGGCCAAAGGCACGGCGCGCTGTGCACGCCATGCGGGCACGCCATGATGCAGTGATTGTTGGCGCGGGTACTGCGCGGGCCGATGATCCGTCGCTGACGGTTCGTGATCTGGGGATCGAGGCGCAACCGGTTCGAGTTGTCGTCTCGCGCCATCTGGATATTCCCCTGATGGGCCAATTGGCGCGGACTGCGTCTGAAATACCGGTTTGGCTATGCCATGGACCGTCCCCGGATGCCGAACGCGCCCGCGCGTGGGAAGGTTTGGGTGCCCGCCTGATTTCCTGTGCCCTGCAAGAGCACCACATAGATGCCTCTGACCTGTTGCAGCAATTGGGGCAGGCCGGTCTGACTCGGGTATTCTGTGAGGGTGGATCGGCATTAGCAGCATCCTTGCTGGCCGATGATCTAGTGGATGAGCTGGTGGGTTTTAGCGCAGGTCTGACGATCGGGGCCGAGGGGCTGCCTGCAATTGGGTCACTGGGCTTAGATAAGCTGGACGACGCACCTCGGTTTGAACTGATCGGAACTCGGGCCATCGGGCCAGACGTGCTACATCGTTGGACACGGGCGCTTGGTTAGCGCCGCCACAGATGTGCATGCGTAGCAAATGCGCCTTGCAGTTTTGAAAGCAGGCGCAGCGCGGAACTGCCTTTGTGAAGATTGCCTTCAGACAGGCGCTGCACGGCTACCTCGACGGGGCAGGGTTGGCCCGTGACCGGATCCAGGTAGCGCGGATAGTCAATCAGGGCGGCATGTACCAACCCCAGTAGCGAGGGCTGTGCGCCCCGCCGCGCAGGCACAGTCCCCAGATCGGTCGTCAGCCCCCATCCTGCATAAAACGGAGCACCCAGCGTTGTGATGCGCACCCCGCGCAACAGAGCCTCGAACCCGAGCAATGAGGTCATGGTCCAGACCTCTTGCACCTGAGACAACAGTGCTGATGGATCAGCGTGGTGGGCGATGACGTCGGCAAGGGTTTCGTCGTGCAGCATCCCTTTCCGCAGTCCGGCCTCGACATCTGGGTGGGGTTTGTAAATCAGTATCGCATTTGGATTGGCTTTTCGTACGGTGCGCAGCAGATCGGTATTGGTGCGCACCGTCGTCGTACCAAGCAGGATCGAGGCGTCGTCCTCGACCTGCCCCGGAACCAAGATGCGATGCCCTTCAGGCAGTTCCGGTGCGTTTTCCCCAATGTTGTATTTGCTGAGCTGAGCCGAGACGATTTGCGTCATCAGCCGCTCGGCCCGTAATTCCTGATCCGGGCGCAGGGTTTCCCGAGCAGCGATCAGCTCCTCTAACCGGCTTGGGTGCGTCGGGTCGTAGTAGATGCCCAGATCGTCTGTCGCCAGTGAGAGCGGTGGAACCAGATTGGCACCAAGACCTCGGGATCTTAGAAAACCGTCTTCGATCCTGACCGCATTTTCAGCTCCGCGGGTCTGGCTGGCCCAGACCATATGGGGATGGTCGGATTCCTCTGGAGGGCCATCAGTAAACCGAATTTTCTTTTCTCGCCCAAACATCTGCTGCAGGTGTTTGCGTTTCCACAGCCGCATACCGGACGCGGTCCACCCCTTGCGATCCTGACGCCATGCGCGCGTCTGTGCCTCTAGCGTGTCGAGAACGGTTTCCAATTCGCACAATTGGTTCCGGTAGGGATCGTACCACGTGGGGTAGAGGATCATTGCCGCCGCAAACAACTGGGCGCGTGTCAGGCTGCGCTGACGGCGTGGAAAGTAATTTTCATCCTGGGTCAGGCCCCAGCCGGCATAGAAGGGTTGGCCAAAAACACGAGGCTTGTGTCCAGCCATGATGGCTTCGAACCCCATTTGTGAGGACAGGGTGTAAACACCTACTGCGCCTTCCAGCAATGTCCACGGGCTGATTTGGGCGCGCAGTAACGAGACCCTGTCAGTCTCATCCTGCTCTGAGAAATACCCACTGCGGTGCCCCGCAAGAGTTTCAGGGTGCGCCTTGATCAGAACGCGGGCACCGGGGTTTTCTTCTTGCGCCATGACCAGCATTTCGCGAAACCGGGCGTCGTCCCCTGCGCTGGCGGTGACTGCAGCGTCGCCCCGGGCCTGATCGACCACCAGCACATAACCGGGATCCGGAGGCGGCAAGGTGGGATCGATGGCAGAGTATTTGCTGAGGTGTAATTCACGCATCCTTTCGGCCCCGTGCCGGGCGCGGTTCAGTAATGCAGTATCGTCCAAGGGATGTGTTGCCAGCAGGGTTTCAAGGTCAGACGGCTGTGTCGGATCGAAATGAACGCCAGACTGGTCGAGTAAAAGACCCAAAGCGGGTTCGCCCGTGCGCCCTGGGTGCAAGGAGCGCAGAAAGGCGTCTTCGACCCGCAAGATCGGAGCGTTGTACCGCGCGGCGATGGTCATCCCACGGTACGCCGTCGGGCTGTTTCCCCAAACACCAACGACATCGCCGTATTTCGGCAGGCCCAGGCGTATGTCATAGCCTTTTAAGTAGAGAATGCGCCGAAGACGGCGCTGTGTCAGAAAACCGCCGTTATAAATAAGCAACCGGGTACGCTGTGCCCCGGCTGTTGGCTCAACCTGCATTAACCGCCCGTCAGTGTAGCAACGTTTGCAAATGGCGTCAGACCACCAGCGATCAGTGAGATCGACTTGCTCCACTGTGCATACGGGGCTTCGGTTACAAAAATCGTGTCATCGTCTCGAATGACGAAATCTCGGGCGATAAACAGGCCGTTGGGTGCCGTCAGGTTCAGCAGGTATATCATGCGTTGATCCCCTTGCAGATCCGAGCGCCCCATGACGCTGCGGGCAATGTCCTGCCTTTCCTTACGCAGAACAAAGATACCGGTCGGGTCTGACGACAAGGATTGCAATCCACCCACTTGTGCCAAGGCCTCAAGCGCGGAAAGGTCTTGCGTATCGAATGCAACGCGCGACTGTCCGGTCGCGCCAAGCGCAATGTAGGACCGGCTGTCCGCTTCGACCAGAATGCGGTCCCCTCCACGCAGAGCAATGTCCAGCTTGGGGTCTTGATACAAATCGTCGTACCAAACTGTTCCGCGCTGATCGCCACGGATCAGCGTCACCAGCGCAATGTCGGAACCCGCGGCAACCCCACCAGCCTGCGACAGCATTCCCAGCAGTGTTCTGCTGGGCCGTTCTATCGGATATACGCCTGGCGCGCCAATCTCTCCAGACAAGGACACGGTCGATCCATTGCCGGCGGTGCGGCGCACTTCGACCTGAGGATCAGGCGTTTGTTCTTGAAGTTTGTCGGTAATCAATTGGCGCAATTGCTCGGGCGTGTTGCCCGCGGCGCGAATACGCCCGGCATAAGGGACAAAGATGAAACCTTCGCCATCGACCTGTATCTGTTCCAGGCTCGTGGCACCGCTCAACTCGCCGGACAACAGACCGTCATCCACGTTTTCCCAGATCGTCAGGCCAAGGATGTCGCCGGGGCGAACGGTGTCGGCCGCCAAGTTCGGTGCGGTTCGGAAGGCCGAGGAAAACCCGTATTCAGGAATGGCCGAGGTGGCTTTCGTGACGCGATCATCAACCTCGACCACGAAAGCATTGCCGCCTTGCGTGGTTGAACCCGATAGGATTTCACTCTTGTTGGGGCCTGATTTAGGCAGTTGGCAAGCAGCCATCAGCCCCATTGCCGCCACAAGAGAGATCCCCCGGATCCATCGGATTGGAAAACGCTTCACTGCCGGTTATCCTCAGTCGTCATTTATACTTGTTGTTTTTTGTTTGGCGCAGGCTACTCGGTTCGTCCGACAACTTCTAGCGCCAACAGGTTTGAATTACTCAACTACCCTTAACTGTGGCGTCCACGCCTCGTTGTGGTTCAGGACAGATTGATAGGGGTCTTCGGCGTCCAACATCATGTCGGCCACACCTCGCAGCAATTGTCGGCGGCCCCGGCGGGAGTAGAAGCCTCCGGGTATCTGGCTCGTTTTCAGCAGAAATTGTCGGTAATTTTGATAGGCATTCTGATCCGGAGGCATCGGTGCCGCAAAGAACGAAGGCAGTGGCTGCTGCGACACGAATTCGGGCTTGTCATAGACAGACCTGCCAAAAATCCGCAGCGGGATACCGCGCCACAATACCTGCTGCCCGGCGGTGGAGTTGATCGTGACAGCCGAGCTTGCCTCGTCCAGCAATCTGGCAAGCTTTCCTCCGGGGACGTAGTGGACCCGATCAGCAATGCCGTGCGTCTTGGCAATCTGATGTACACGACGGCGCAGGGGTTCTCGGTGGTTTTCAAGTGGATGCTCTTTAACCACCAACCGGTGATGCGATGGGGCCCCCTCGACGAATCCTTTAGTCACGTCATCCAGAAAATCGGACATACAGGAATAATCTGAATGGGCCTGAACCGAGCTGTCATGCCCAAGTTGCAGCAATACCAGATGATAGGGGTATCCCCCCCATCTCACGCGTGCCGTGGCCCAGTGGCGTTGGATTCTGTGCAGCGGCATCAGCAGCAAACGTTTGAAATATAGCCGAAACTCCTTTGACACTGGTAGGTCGCGGTGCCGTCGGAAATTTCGATAGCGCTGGTTCAGAAACAGCACGAACCAATGATAGAGCGCACCGTAGAAGATGTGCTGCCGCATATCCCCCCAATGTGACGGTGGGGGCGGGGATTGCGCAGTGGTATGATCCAGCGCGTGCCGCATCTGTTTTACGCTCAACGTCATCAGGCGAGAGTTTCCGTTCGAACCGAACCGTTCATACGTAACCCACCAGGGGCGCAGATAGCCTTCTTCGAATACATGGACGATAACGCCCATTTTTCGGGCCAGTTCTATTGCCTTGGCGTGAACCGGGCGGGTGTCGCCGTACAATACGATGTCGGTAATGCCCCGGCTGTCGATTAGGTTGGACAGCGTTTCCGGCCACCGCTCAAGCGTGTCGAGAAACGGGATGTACGAGGATTTGTCGAACCAGAACGCCTGATCACCGGCGTTGAACCCAACGCGCCATACCTCGGCCCCCGCATTCCGTAGCATACGGCCGAGCCCGTTGAAGAACGGGCCATGTGGTCCTTGAAGAAAGAGAAAAACGCGGCGGTTTGGCCCTTTGGTCGAGGGTGACATTAGTACTGCCCTTGTCCTTCGTTGATCATTTAATGCCTGTTTTGGTCCTAGTCGACAAGGTGGGTCTTGCTCGTTACGTCGCTTAGGATTACCTCGGGTTGGAGCACTGGGCCAAGTTAAGAACTAAGGGTTAACGGAATGTTTACAGGGATCGTCACCGATATCGGCACTGTCACCGAGCTGGACCAGCAAGGCGATCTGCGGGCCCGGATCAAAACAGCGTATGACACAACGGGTATTGATATTGGCGCCTCGATCGCCAGCGATGGTGTCTGCCTGACCGTGATCGCACTGGGCGATGACTGGTACGACGTGCAAATCAGCGCTGAAACGGTGTCGAAAACCAACCTGGATAGTTGGACCGTCGGTAACCGCGTAAATCTGGAGCGCGCTCTGAAGGTCGGAGATGAGTTGGGCGGGCATATCGTCTCGGGTCACGTCGATGGAGTGGCTGAGGTGGTTGCGATTCAGGACGAAGGTGACAGCACCCGTGTCACACTGCGCGCGCCTAAGGAGTTGGCCCGATTTATCGCTCCAAAAGGCTCGGTCGCGCTGAATGGTACCTCGCTGACTGTCAACGATGTGGACGAATGCGACTTTGGCATCAACTTCATCCCGCATACCAAAGAGGTGACGACCTGGGGAGACGTAACTGTCGGTGACCGTGTAAACCTTGAGATCGACACACTGGCCCGTTATGTCGCGCGCCTTGCCGAGATGTCCTGAAAACTAAGTGTTTGATCCAAATCGGGTGGTCAGCTTCTTGGCCAACCACCAGAAAATGGGACCAACTGGATCGCGGTATTGCCGTCTTTGGCACAGTGCTAAGCAAGGTGTGCGTAGCCCAATAGTTTTATGAGCGTGAACGCTGCGCATCGGTAAATCCGCAAGTCTTGAGTTATCCGCATCCGGCAACCTAGATGTTGAAGTAGGATATTCTATAGAAAGTACTGCTATAATTCTCAGCATAGGCAGGAATTACGGACTATCTGGTGCTCGGTATTAGCGCTGTTTGCCAGTATTGCGCGTGGTATGCGACTGTGTGGCCAACCATGAACTTCGGGAAGTGCATCAACTTCGGGCCGTTGCTGAGTGTTTGTGTACTGGTCTTTGCGCTTGGAGTGAGTTATCCCGCCGAAAGACTTGCTCTGTGAAAGGCTGCCTCATGAGCTTTGAAACCCCCGGACCCGTCGAAGCCCAGCTGCGCGACGCGATCAGCCCGATTGAAGACATCATCGAAGAAGCTCGTAAGGGCCGGATGTATATTCTGGTCGATCACGAGGATCGCGAGAATGAAGGTGATCTGGTGATAGCTGCTGAATTCGCTGATGCCGAGGCGATTAACTTTATGGCGACCCATGGGCGCGGGTTGATCTGCTTGCCTATGACTGCCGAACGAGTGGATGCGCTGGGCCTACCGATGATGGCAGTGAACAACTCTTCGCGCCACGAAACCGCCTTTACGGTTTCCATCGAGGCGCGCGAAGGTGTGTCCACTGGTATTTCGGCGGCTGATCGGGCTTTGACAGTGGCGACCGCTATCAACGAACAAAATACGATGGCACATATCGCCACCCCCGGCCACGTCTTCCCTCTGCGTGCTAAACGGGGTGGGGTGCTGGTGCGCGCGGGTCATACCGAGGCCGCCGTGGATATCTCTCGGCTCGCTGGGTTGAACCCTTCGGGCGTGATCTGCGAGATCATGAAGGCTGATGGCACCATGGCACGCCTGCCCGATCTGGTGGAATTCGCCAAAGAGCACAACATGAAGATCGGTACGATCAGTGACCTAATCTCGTACCGTTCGCGTAATGACAATCTGGTGGTCGAGACGTCGCGCGAGACCGTCACTTCGGAATATGGCGGTGAGTGGGAGATGCGCCTGTTCACTGACCAGACCCACGGCATCGAACATGTGGTTATGGTCAAGGGCGACATTACCACGCCCGAACCCGTGCTAACGCGTACCCATGCTTTGCACGAAGCGCCGGACATTCTGGGCTTGGGTCCAAAATCGCCACAGGAACTGCCCCGCGCGATGGAGAAGATTGCAGCAGAAGGTCGTGGTGTGGTCTGCCTGTTCCGCCAGCCCCGCAATTCGCTATACGCAGCCGAGGATGAAGGCCCCCGTACCATCAAGCAAACCGGTCTAGGTGCGCAGATCCTGTCTAAGATGGGCATTCAAGAACTGGTGTTGCTAACTGACTCACCGGAAACCGTGTATCTGGGGCTCGACGCCTTTGGCCTGTCCATCGTCGGAACCCGCTCGATTCTTAAGGAAGACTGATCGTGGCTGAACAAGACAAACATGGCGTTCTGCCGACGCCGACCTTTGATAAGCCGGTGAAACTGCTGCTCGTGGTGGCTCCTTTCTACCGCGCTATCGCGGACAATCTGGTTGCCGGTGCCAAGGCCGAGGTTGAGGCCGCAGGTGGTACTTGCGAAGTGGTCGAGGTGCCGGGTGCACTGGAGATTCCCACTGCCATCGCTATGGCCGACCGCCAGTGCAATTTCGACGGTTATGTCGCGCTGGGCTGCGTTATTCGCGGCGAGACTACGCATTATGAAACCGTCTGCAATGACTCAAGCCGGGCCATACAGCTGATGGGGCTGCAGGGGCTTCTTATCGGCAACGGCATCCTGACCGTCGAAAATGACGAGCAGGCCGAGGTTCGTGCGAACCCCGAAAAGATGAATAAAGGTGGCGGAGCAGCCGCTGCGGCCTTGCATCTGATCGCACTCAGCCGTAAGTGGGGCGCTTCTAAAAAGGGCGTTGGCTTCAAACCGCCGTCCGAGTCCATCCTTGTGGCGGGCGACAGCAACGGATCCACGACAGCATGACCCAGACAGACGCGCCAAAACCGGCCAACCAGAAACGCCTGATGAAATCCGCCGCACGCCTCTATGCCGTGCAGGCGCTGTTCCAGATGGAGCAGTCGGGTCAGACAACCGAACAGGTAGTGAACGAGTTTCTGGATCACCGTTTTGGTGCAGTCTATGAGGGCGATGAAATGCTGGACGGTGATATCACCGTTTTCCGCAAACTGGTCGAAGACGCGGTGAACTATCAGGCACCGATCGATCAGATGACTGATCGCGCGCTGGTGGCCAAATGGCCCATCGCGCGCATCGACCCAACGTTACGCGCCACCTTCCGCGCTGCTGGGGCTGAGCTGACGCAAAGCAACACGCCGCCCAAGGTTGTAATCACGGAATTTGTTGATGTGGCCCGCGCCTTCTTCCCAGAAGGTAAGGAGCCGAAATTCGTCAACGCTGTGCTGGATCACATGGCGCGCGAGGCCCAGCCCGAGGCGTTCTGACGCCTTTACCACGGCTTGATATGCGCTAGCCTGAAAGTCAGAGCGCAAGGAGGCCGTTATGCCGAAACTGATCCGTCTGTATATCACACAGGTTGCTTGGGGATTTGTAATCTCGGCGGTTTTCGTCGGGGTTTTGCTTGCGCTGAACGTTGCCAACCTGCGCAACTTGATCACCGGATCTGATATGGGCCTGATCGCGCTGCTCATGATCTGGTTTATGAACGGCATCGTCTTTGCCGGAGTTCAGTTTGCTTATGCGATTATGAGCATGGCAGACAAACCTCGGGGGCCGCGTCGCGGGACCCCGGTGGCTGTCAGTTTCAAACCTGCGACGGTCAAGGTTGAAGAAAACTAAAAACCTGCAGGGAACAAAAGGGCCAAGGCGTTAGCGCCGGGTGCCGTCCTGATTTGATCCTTGGTTATCTCAACCACTTGAATGTCGTCGCGCCTTACCCTCTGATGTCGGTCAAACAAAACGACCGGCACGGAAAGAGCAGTACCTTTGAACACTCCTACCTATGAAGAGGTCATCGCGTCTGACGCCTTTCGCAATGACCTTAATGACCTGAATCACGCCATCGCCGATAGCCTGATGCAGGCTGGTGAGCCCGTCGCAATCAATGGGAACGTTTGCTATGGCCATATGCAGCAGGACTTCCATTTGGGCGATCTGGAACCCGCGATGGAGCCAAAGCGGCGCGCGTTGTTTCAGATGGCGCAAGAAAGTTCGTGTTTTGCTGAATTGGGCGTCGCCGGGGGGCATGCGGCTTTGCTGGCCTTGCACTCCAACCCGTCCCTGACATTTGTCGGGATAGATCTGGGACAGCGGTTGCGACAATCCTGGCCGCCGGTGGATGTCTATGTACCGGTCGTTTTCAACTGGTTCGAAAACAGGTTTCCCACGCGCGTAAAGCTGTATCTGTCCGACGCTATCGACGGGTTGCGGCAAGCTGCGGTGGATCAGCCATTCGGGCCAATTGATCTGCTGCATCTGGATGCAATGAAAAACAACAGAATTGCCGAGCTTGAAGCCGCATGGCCGGGATTGGCAGAGCGGTGCTATCTTCTGCAAGGAGACAACAAAAACGGCCACGTTAAGGCCAGTTCTGAGAAGCTGATCGCAGAGGGGCGAGCACGCCGGGTGACCTCTTCGCGGTTTCAGGCCATTCAAAGCGCAAACTATGATGTCTTGGAAACGGGTCCGGGTGTTGCAGCGGGCAGGGTCAGCCTCGCCAGCCTAAAGGATGATCGAATTCTGCTCTGTGTGTGTCATCAGGACGATGAAACCTTGTTTTGCGGATCCACCCTTTCCCATTTGAAAGACCGCGCTGACGTGACGATTGCCAGTTTCTTCCGTCCGGCACCGAACCGCCGTGATACGGAAACTCGCGAGGCGGCGATGCAGAGCGTATGCGATGCGCTTGGTGCAAGCAGGATTCAGTTCCCCTTTGCGGTAGAGCGGGATCACCGCAGGTTGCGGCGCTTCATTGAAATGCCTTCTGCGTCAGAGGTTCATCCACCGGAAATACTGCGCCCTCTGAACCGGCACCCATTGTTCGAATTGCTTAGCGGGTCGGCCTTTGCACTAATGGAACAGATAAAGCCTTCGACAGTCATCACTCATAATCATGTCGGGGAATATGGGCATATCGAACATGTTTTACTGCACCATGCAGTGGCGCAGGCAGCCAAACGTTATGAACAAACGCGTGTGTTAAATTTTGGTGTTGGATTGCAGGAAGCTGATTTGGTGGTGCCTTCCCGGCCGGAACTAAAAAACAGACTGTACGACGAATACATGCCGCAATGGAATGGCCGTCGAATGTATGATTTTGCGCTGTCAGATGAGGCTTTCGTCGTACAGGATGTGTCTAACATCGAAAGCTGATGTGAAAATGTGGCGGGACCGCCAGTCAACCGTGCGGTGTGATTCCCGAGGACCTGTATGTACAGGTGGGCGCCAGGTAATCAGGCCAGGACCTGAACAGAGCCAGCCCCCTCGGAATTGCTTAAGGCCACCAGAATGCTACCAGTCACAAGAAGGGCAGAACCCGCCACGCGCTTAAGTAGGGCGTACAACGGCTTTTCGCAAGTGCTGGCGATCAAAACAGCATTTTAAAGCGTTCCGGAATTGGAAAAGTCCAAGATCTTCTGATGGTTGCGTGCCGCCATAGACCTTCGTCTTTGTCGAAGGCCCAAGTTTCCCGCAGTTTCTTGTGGATGTGCCGGAAAGACATATCCACGTCTCGCGGAGGACCAGCATCAACAAAGACTTTCAACTCGTTCGAGATTTGATCGAGAGTGCGATACCAACCTCTGCCCGCAACTCCATTTACCATTTGGGAATTTGCATTTGAGATCTGTTGCAACCGTTCCCGTTGACGCTCGATCAGCATGCCATGGTCTAAGTACTTGAGGTGGAACAGGAACAATTTGTCAGAAAGCTCGCGGTCAGGGTTGGACGAAAAATGCTGGCCCAAACTCCAGGTTACCGGTTTCCGAATTATGCAGGGCTTGCTGTAGAGCGTATTTATTCGCCCGAATGATCGCTGCTCAAGAACGCCACGAGAGGGATCGAAATCGTCCTCGAGGTCAATGCGATGTATCAGGTCTATGGCAAACGGTGCGATTACATCCGCGGTGGTCTCTTCCAATATGAATTGGATTGGGTCTTGGTCAAATTCGGGGTCAACGGTGATCACTTCATCTACGTCGCCCCCGATGACCACGTCATATCGCTGGGTCAATGAGCTGGCAAACGAGGAAAGAAATTCCCATCGTCTTTGATCCCACCCCGGGCTCGGGTCGTCTTGCGGCAGGACAATATGCGTGCATCCCTCAAGGTTGTCCGGTACTTCGCTGTCGGCACCATCAACAAGGATAAAAAGGTTACGACGCGGGACGAATTTTGAGTAATACTCGACCCAGAGCCTCAAAAAAAAGTTCTCGTTGCGAACCATAGTCCATATTGCGACATTATCGTGCAACAAATTCACTACCTTGTAGAGTGCCAGTTGCTTTTGGGATACTTCATGATGGCTTGTCCGTCCACTGGAGTGGAATGCTAGTTGGCATGTCTTTGATTGGCCTCCGTGCAAGCGTGAAATTGAAGGTTGAGCGATCGCCGCATTGCCTTTTGTTCTGCAATTGTTCACACTGAGTTCATGACACTAGAATTGCAACCCGGACAAAGGCTGGCGCGGGGCGTTTCCCGGCATTTTTCGACACACGGCTTTGTTTCAATTGAAGAATTTGTGCCAGCCCGAGGGTTGCGTGTCGATGTCATGGGGTTGGGGCCGAAGGGTGAGCTGTGGGTGGTTGAATGTAAGTCCAGCCGGGCGGATTATCAGGCGGATTCCAAGTGGCAGGGCTATCTTGAATGGTGCGACCGGTTTTTTTGGGCCGTCGATACCGATTTCCCGACCGATCTGTTGCCCGAACAAACTGGCCTGATCATAGCAGACGCTTACGATGCCGAAATCGTGCGGATGGCGCCGGAAGACAAGGTCGCTCCGGCACGGCGCAAGAAGATGATCCAGAAGTTTGCAACCGACGCTGCACGCCGTTTGCAGGTGCTGCGCGATCCCCGGCTATGAACGTTCAGCGCTTTACAGCACGGGCTGCTTGAGCCGCCGCGCGAATTTCGTCCGCGATTTCTTCGGCTTCTTCGGGGTCGAAATCCATCGGAATCTCGATGCCATCGGCTTCGATGAACAGCCGTATCATGCCTTGATCGGTGGGGCCGATCTGCAGGTTGGCCTGAATGTCGCGTTCGGTGTTGATGCCCATGTTCGCCTCCGGGACTGAGCGTTCGTGCTAGCGCGCAAAGGGTTGAGAATCAAGCTGCCTTTGCAGTCAATTGAGGTATGCAGGACGTTCAGATCAGACCTTTTCGCGCTACAGATGTACCTTGGCTGGTTGAGCAGCACGACAGGCTCTATGCCCAAGATGAAGGGTTTGATGCCTCGTTCGGTACTTTGGTTCAGGACATACTGAATGATTTTGTCGCCAGTCATGATCCGACGTGCGAGAGGGGCTGGATCGCGGAACGAAGTGGGAAACGTCTGGGCAGTATCTTCTGCGTCGCGCTGGATGAGCGAACCGCAAAGCTTCGGCTTTTTCTATTGGTGCCAGAGGCGCGGGGGCAGGGGTTGGGAAAAGGCATGCTGGACACGTGTATGGGCTTTGCGCGCGGCGTAGGGTTCGTTGAAATGCGGCTCTGGACTCATGAAAGCCATCGGGCAGCCTGCGCGCTTTATCGGCGCAATGGTTGGCAGTTGCTGGACAGCAAACCGGTGCATTCCTTTGGTGTCGATCTTGTCGAACAAAGCTGGAAAATTCGGCTTTAATCCTCTTGCATTCCTTGGGCACGTTCGGTACATCGCCCCTCACAAGTGCCGCCTTAGCTCAGTTGGTTAGAGCGCTGGATTGTGGATCCAGAGGTCCCCTGTTCAAGCCAGGGAGGCGGTACCATCCTTCTTATTCATCCTCATGAACAGCGGGCAGATGGCCCCGGTCTCATTGTTGATTTCGATGTCATTGGACAATGGTGCAAGCAACGGTTGGCGCGCCCGTATTCAGCGCGCCAGATTCATTCGTAGCTTCAACTTGGTCCGCTTGGCTTCTGGAAGATGCCGGTTCAACCTCTTGTTCACCATACCGAATCCCCAGATGACCATCAGGGTCAGCAGGATGAAGTAGAAGGCCAGAATCGGGTAGGAGATGAACGGGTTGAAGGTCTTGTCTGCGAAATAGCCCGCGTAATACAGCGCGTCGCCCCGTTGCTGCCAGACCGGGAAGGCCGAGAAGAACACAAGCGTGGTGGCGTGGAACAGGAAGATTGCCTCGTTCGTATAGGCAGGCCAGGCCAGCCGCAGCATGGTCGGCCAGATAATGCGGCGGAAGCGCGCCCAACCGGTCATGCCATATGCATCTGCAGCCTCGATATCGCCCTTCGGGATCGACCTCAGCGCGCCATAGAAGATTTCACCCGAATAGGCCGCGGTATTGCAGAACAATACGATCAGTGCGCCCAGCCAGGCGGAGGTGAGCACGTCGAGGAATGGATAATTCTGCTTTAGCGACAGGAAGAAGAAGTAGGCAAAGAAGAATTGGATGAACAGCGGAGAGCCCCGGAACAGGAAGATGAACCATTCCGACGGCTTACGCAGCCATTTCTTCGTGGACGCTTTGCCCAAGGCCAGTGCAGTGGCCAGGAAAAACCCGGTCGCCAGCGCCATGATCCCGAAATACACGTTCCAAATCATGCCCGAGCCGATCAGGGTGAACTGTTCGCACAGGGTAAAGTCGCTGCGGGGCAGAAGACGTTCGCCAATACCGATCGAGCGCAGGCCGTAGTCCTGGATGGTCTGAATACAACTCATGCCGTGGTCTCCTTGCGCAGAAGCTCTCCGCCCGATGTCGCCTGACCGTGCGACAGGCGGCGCATCAGCCGCTCAAGGCCAATTTCAGAGACACGGGTCATGCCCAGATAGAACACAAGCAGGGCAAGGAAGTACCACATGCGCCAGTCGCCATGCGGATATTGGGTGAATTTGGGGTTCTTGAACGCTCCCAGTTCACGCGCCCAATAGACGATGTCTTCGATACCCAGCAGGAACAGCAGCGGTGTGGCTTTGATCAGCACCATCCACAGGTTCGACAGGCCGGGTAGGGCATAAACCCACATCTGCGGCACCAGAATGCGCCAGAAGGTCTGGCGGCGGGTCATGCCATAGGCTGCGGCCGTTTCCAGCTGAGCATGCGGCACGGCGCGCATGCCGCCGAACAGAACGTTGGCGGCAAAAGCGCCGAAAACGATTGAAAAGGTAATGACGGCCAAAAAGAAGCCGTAAGTCTCGTGCACCCATTCGGGTGAGCTGCCCAGCGGTAGCTTGGCCGCCTGACACACGATGAAGTCATTGCCCTGACGGATCGGGTCAGTCCACTCAGGACATAAAATCTTATGACGGGTCCATTCGAACGCCTGATCCAGCGCAATCACGAAGAACATGAAAAAGGCGATATCCGGAACACCCCGAACGATGGCGATGTAACCTTTGCCGAGCAAGGTGAGCGGCAGGAAATGCGACCGGGCTGCCATGGCCCCCAAAAAGCCAAAGCCCAATGCCACCGGTGCGGTAATCGCAAGCAACAGCAAGACCTTGAAGAAGGACAGGTAGAACAGCCAATGCACACCGTTGGTCAGATAGCATGAGAACCAGCGGAACGTGCCGAGTGTATCGGGATCAGTGCAGAACGAAAAAATGGCGGGCCTCTTTGACTGGCAAGGGCTCAGATGAGGCGCGCCTTACGGGCAGGCGCGCCGCAGAGTATTAAATTAGAAGGTCGAGGACACTTCCCACTTGGTGATCAGCTCGTTAAGGCTGCCGTCGTCCTTCATGGACTGGATAGCTGCGTTGAACGTCTCTTTCAGGTCACCATCGGATTCACGGATGCCCATGCCGACACCACCACCCAACGGAACTTCGTCGCCAACAAAGACCAGACCCGAGCCATCTTCGGTGAAGGGCACCAAGAACGACTTGTCTGCAAGAACCGCATCGGCTTCGCCGTTACGAACGGCTGCGATGGTTTCTTCAGGGCTTGCGAATTCAACCAGAGTTGCGCCGGAATCTGCGACATAGCCGGCCTGAATGGTGCCGGTTTGTGCTGCAATCACGCCGCCTGCCAAGTCTACACCGTCAGACATCGCGACATAGGCCGACGGATCCGGCGGCGTGTAGTTTTGAGTGAAGTCGATGACTTCATCACGCTCGTCAGTGATCGACATGCCCGCGATAATCGCATCGTAGTTGCCCGACACGAGGTTCGGAATGATCGAATCCCAGTCATTTTTGACCCATTCGCATTCCAGGTTGGCACGCTTGCACAGTTCATCGCCCAGTTCGCGCTCGAAACCGTCGATTTCGCCAGCGTCGTTGACGAAGTTCCACGGAGCATAGGCGCCTTCGGTGCCCAGACGGACGGTGTCCGCCATGGCCATACCTGCGCCAAGCGCCAGAGCCGCTGTGGTCAGAATCAGTTTTTTCATTGGATACTCCCCAGTTTGTTTTCTGTCCTGAAGTTAATTTAAGCCGCCTTTGTGGCGGAGAGAAAGCCCCGAAGCCGTTCAGATTCGGGGGAGGTGAAGATATCTTCCGGCAGACCTTCTTCCTCAATCAGGCCTTGATGCAGGAAAACGACGTGGCTTGAGATGTCAGCAGCCATTTTCATGTCGTGGGTCACGATAATCATGGTGCGGCCTTCGGCAGCCAGGTCCTTGATTACCTTGATCACTTCCTGCTCCAACTCAGGGTCGAGCGCCGACGTCGGTTCATCGAACAGCAAGGCTTCGGGTTCCATGCAAAGGCCACGTGCAATTGCCGCGCGTTGTTGCTGGCCACCGGACAGTTGAGCGGGGTAGACATCACACTTGTCTCCGATTCCCACTTTCTCCAGATACTTACGGGCGCTGTCTTCGACCTCTTTAGGGTCACGGCCAAGAACGGTGACAGGTGCCTCCATCACATTTTGCAGGATGGTCATGTGGGCCCACAGATTGAATTGCTGGAACACCATCGACAGGTTGGTGCGGATGCGCATGACTTGTTTCGGGTCTGCGGGGCGGCGATTGTGCATGTCCCCCGACCAGCGCACCGGTTCACCCTTGAACAGAATCTCGCCTTGCTGGCTGTCCTCGAGTAGGTTGCAGCAGCGAAGTAGCGTGGATTTACCCGATCCGGACGATCCAATCAGCGAAACCACATCTCCGCGCCTTGCCGTAATATCGACCCCCTTCAGCACTTCGAGCTGGCCAAAGCTTTTGTGGAGGTTCTTGATTTCGATTACGGGTGCGGAATCTGTCACGAGTGGCCCATGTGTTATCGGTGTTGGTGCGGTAATAGGGCTTAAATTTCGGGGCAATGCAATGCGCAATTGACACCATCGGGCACTGAAACCGTCAAATTGACCATACGTATTGGCCAAATCGATCAGCGACAGAGCTGGCCGGTCTAGTTTCAGGCAGGATTGGGGATCGAGAGATAGTCCGTAGCCGGAATGTCGATCAAGCCGCGCAAGTGCAGCAAATCACGGTCGCGCGGTTGCAAATCAGTGATCGCAGCTCGAATGGCGCATGTGATGGCGTGCGCGTCTTGGTTCTTGCTGGTGATATAGGGAAGGGCCGGGGTAGGGACAGTGGCCTCCACTGCGCGCAGGGACTTTCCAAGGTCGGAATGCTCCTTGAGCAATTCCCATGTTAGTGCATCCAACGCGGCAAAATCGGCGCGCCCTTCTGCCACGGCATCCGCCGAGACTGCATGGCCCCCGGTCTCCAGAGTGGCATTGGGGCTGAGGTTGAGCGCTTCAAGGTGGATCATTGGACCCGCCCAGCCAGATTGGGACAGGCGCTCGTTAAAGGCAAAGGTGCCGGTCGAGAGCTGGCTGAGGTCGCGAGGATCACCCTGACGGGCGACAAAGATAGAGCGGTAATAGCCCGGGGGACACCCGTCCAACCCATAGTCCGGTGTGCCGACAAGTTGCACCTTGCCACGCAGGTGGGTGCGGTAGGGCATGCCGCAAGTCTGGGCAAAGGTCAGGTCCGGGCTTTGCCAGATATCCCAGAAATCGACATCTCTTGTCAGATTATCGGGGCCGAATCCCAAGTGTTTGCGAATCAAAGTCCAAAAGCGATCATTCGCGGGCTGCAGCGCGGGCATGTCGTACATGCCCAGCATCGCAATCACGATTTGGCAACCTTCTGTCGAGCCAGCGCAGAGTCCACATCGCTGACGCCGAGCAGGCTGACCACCAACCGAAGCAGAGAATCCTCTTCGCCGGTACGGTGGCCGTCAGCCAAAGCAACTGACCACATCGCCTGCACCACGGCTAGGCGGTCGTCATAAGCCACAGCCTCTTTGATCGCGCGGGTGAAACGCACAGTGTCGGGGGCTTCGGCTTCAAGATCCTCGGCCCGGGCGCGCAGGGCTGCGGCCTCGAACGGAGACAGGCCATAGCGTTGGGCCGAAATTTTGTCGATTCGGGCCATCTCGCTGTCGGCGTAATCGTTGTCGGATCGGGCAATACGCACCAACAAGGCCGTCAAGGCCAGGCGAGCGTCATCTTCGGCCAAAGGGTCGGGCGCAGGCTGCGTGAGCCGGGACAGGAAATCACTAAACATGGCTTAGATATAGATGGGGGCTATCGCTCTTCCAAGCTCCTTTGCACGCGCTCACGGGCGGCCTGGCTGTCGTTGAAGCTGAGGCCCATCGCGATGCGCGCCTCTTCCACGATGTTGATCTCACCTTCGTCCGAGTTGCCATCGGCCAAGACGACCTCCCACAGGGCGTCCAAAGCTGCCAAACGTTCGTGCAAATCGGTGGTCTCGCGGATCAGCTTGCCAAACGTGTCGGTATCAGGCGCTGCGGCGTGCAGCTTTTCACATGTGGCCCGTACTTTGGCGGCCTCTATCGCGTTGTGCTGATAGAGCCGTGCAAGGATGCGGTCGATCAAGCTGATTTCTTCCAGCTTGTAGTCCCGATCTGCCTGCGCCACGCGCACCATGAGCGCGCCCAAGGCCAGTTCGGCATCTGGGTCGGGCAGGTTGTCGGTTTGTGGCGGGCGAAAAGCCTGAAAGAATTTCTTCAACATAGTGCGAGGATATTTCATTATTTGAGGGCCGCCAAGCGCGGACTACCCGTCATTACATTGAATGTTCGAATGACCGCCAGACGAGGCGAAAACACGCTGAGCGTGATCCATTCGCACTTGGTTCAATCCGTTTGAAACACCTGTTTTGCCTGCTCCTGCAGCCATCCAAGCATCTGCCGATAGGGGACCGGGCCATAGCTAATGCGCGCCACGCCCAAACGCGCCAGCGTTTTTGTATCCGGGGTGCCGGGCAGGGCAATGATGTTGACCGGCAGATCGGTCGATTCGCACAGGCGGGCAATCAGGCCTTCGTTCTTAAGGCCCGGTGCAAAGAACCCGCTTGCCCCGGCATCGGCATAGGCTTGGGCCCGGGCAATCGCCTCGTCCAACATCGTGTCGTCATGGGTTTCAGGTTTGGCCTTCAAAAAGATGTCCGTGCGGGCGTTGATAAAGGCCGGGATACCTGCCGCATCGCAGCCTTCGCGCATGGCCCGGACCCGAGCCTCTTGCGTTTCAATGTCATACAAGTCGCTGGTGCCAACGATCTGGTCTTCGAAATTGAAACCGATCACGCCTGTCTCAAGCGCGCGTTGCGCGTTGGTCGCAACACCCAGCACATCCTCGGCATAGGCCCCTTCGAAATCCAGCGTCACCGGAAGATCAACCGCTGCGACGATCCGGCGGGCATTGTCCAGCGCCGCATCCATTGGGATGTTCTGACCATCCCCGAATCCCTGTGCCATCGCCACCGGAGCACTGCCCGTCGCAATTGCCTTGGCCCCTGCATCACCTACAGCGACGGCGCTGCCTGCATCCCAGATATTGTACAGAATAACCGGATCGCCCTTCTTGTGCAGGGCTGCAAAACTTTCAGCTTTGGTGATTTGGTTGGACATGTCGGTCTCCTGTCGCTGGGTCGAGGACAGTTAACCGTGGAAACAGCGGGCGCGTACAGGTTTTTTCGCGCCCGCCGTCACAATGCAGTGACTGATCTGCCGTCAGACCAGTCGCGAGCTGTCCTTGGCCGCGCGCACGAAGTCGCGGAACAGCGGGTGCGGATCAAACGGTTTGGACTTGAGTTCCGGGTGGTACTGCACACCGATGAACCACGGGTGATCCGACCATTCGACGATTTCCGGCAGACGGCCATCTGGTGACATGCCCGAGAAGTTCAGACCCGCTTTTTCCAGCTTTTCACGATACTTGATGTCCACCTCATAACGGTGACGGTGGCGTTCTTCGATCTGGGTTCCACCATAGACCTCGGCCACTTTCGAGCCCTCGGCCAGAACCGCGTTATAGGCACCCAGACGCATGGTGCCGCCCTTGTCGTCGCCGACTTTGCGTTCAACCTTGTGGTTGCCCTGAACCCATTCTTTCAGGTGGTAAACCACAGGTTCAAAACGCCGCTTCCCGGCTTCGTGGTCGAATTCTTCAGACCCGGCTTCGGCAATGCCCGCCGCGTTCCGTGCGGCTTCGATGACCGCCATCTGCATGCCCAGACAGATGCCCAAATAGGGCACTTTGTGTTCGCGCGCATATTGAGCCGCTTTGATCTTGCCTTCAGTGCCACGCTCGCCAAACCCACCGGGGACAAGGATCGCATGGAATCCCTCAAGGTGCGGCGCTGCGTCTTCGGTGTCGAATACCTCGGCATCGACCCACTCAACCTTGACCTTGACCCGGTTGGCCATGCCGCCATGGGTCAGCGCCTCGGCGATCGACTTATAGGCGTCTTCCAGCTGGGTGTATTTGCCGACGATGGCAACCTTCACTTCGCCCTCGGCGTTGTGGATGCGGTCGCTGACGTCTTCCCATTTTGCCAGATCCGGTTTCGGGGCTGGGCTGATCTGAAACGCGTCCAGAACCGCCTGATCCAGACCTTCTTTGTGATAGGCCAGAGGGGCGTCGTAGATGGTGCTCAGATCCTGTGCAGCGATCACACTGTCTGGGCGCACGTTGCAGAACAGGGCCAGCTTCTCGCGTTCTTTCTTTGGAATCGGCCCTTCGGAGCGGCAGACCAGAATATCGGGGGCCAGACCGATCGACCGCAGCTCTTTCACCGAGTGCTGGGTCGGTTTGGTTTTCAGCTCGCCTGACGCCTTGATGTAGGGCAGCAGCGTCAGATGCATGAAAATACACTGGCCGCGCGGTTTGTCCTGGCTAAATTGACGGATGGCTTCAAAGAAGGGCAGTCCTTCGATGTCGCCCACGGTGCCGCCGATCTCACACAGCATGAAATCGACCTCATCTTCACCAATGGCGATGAAATCCTTGATCTCGTTGGTGACGTGCGGGATCACCTGAATAGTCTTGCCTAGGTAATCGCCGCGGCGTTCCTTTTCCAACACATTGGAGTAAATCCGCCCCGAGCTGACCGAGTCGGTCTTGCGCGCAGCAACCCCAGTGAATCGTTCATAGTGGCCAAGGTCCAGATCGGTTTCGGCCCCGTCATCGGTCACGAAAACCTCGCCATGTTCGAATGGCGACATGGTGCCGGGATCGACGTTCAGATAGGGGTCCAGCTTGCGCAGACGCACCGAATATCCCCGGGCCTGCAACAAAGCGCCCAAAGCCGCCGAAGCCAGTCCTTTGCCCAAGGACGAAACCACACCACCAGTGATGAAAATAAAACGCGCCATGTTTGTTCGGCTGCTCCCGTGAGACGTCAAAATCAGCTGCCCGGCGGTTCCGAAAAACCGCTGCATCACGGGACTTCACGTATAAAGGATTCGCGCCAATAGCGCAAGAGAACCGCAAGATGCTGTTGCAGCTCTCTTTCTGAATTCTAGGTTTTGTGGATCAGTCGGCTTGCGGAATCAGCGGCGCGTTGTCGCCCTGTGCCGGAGGCAGAAGATCATTTGCCGACGGAACCGCCGGAGTGCTTTCCTCGACCGGAGCCGGTGCCGGAACGCCCAGACGGTCAATCACCGAGCTGCCCGAGGACTTCTGAGCCGCCAGAATGGTCAGCGTGATCGAGGTGACGATAAAACACGCCGCCAGAATCCATGTGACCTTGCCCAGCGCCGTCGCTGCCGCGCGGCCTGTCATGGCACCGCCGCCGCCACCGCCCATTCCCAGGCCGCCGCCTTCGGACCGCTGCATCAAAACAACGGCAATCAGGCCCAAAGCCAAGAGAAGGTGGATGATGAGAACGACGTTTTCCATGGTGGTCCTGTACAGCGTGGCGTGTATCGCGAGGTACTTATGCAAGTTTGCCATCGGGGGCAAGGGATGAGTTGCCATCACTTTCCGTGATAAGCGGTATCACATCAAAGAGACTGGACAGGTGGGTAATCGGTGACGCAGGCTGCGGCCATGCCTCATGACGATCCCGACCACCCGCACGCCCTGTTGCCGCCGGAACCCGCGCTACGCGTTAAAGCGCTGGAAACGATTCTGACCCGCAAAGGGCTGATTGATCCGGCAGCGCTGGATGAGATCATCGATACCTATCAGAACAAGATCGGTCCGCAGAATGGCGCGCGCGTTGTCGCGAAAGCCTGGATCGATCCAGACTTCAAGGCCGCGCTGTTGAAAGATGCGACGCTGGTTGTCGCCGACCTCGGGTACTATGGTCGACAGGGCGAACATATGGTGGTGGTCGAAAACACGCCCCAACAACATAATATGGTCGTCTGTACCTTGTGCAGTTGCTACCCTTGGCCTCTGCTGGGCATCCCGCCGGGCTGGTACAAATCCGATGCCTATCGCGCCCGCGCAGTGCGCGAGCCGCGCAAGGTACTGGCCGAGTTTGGTGTGACCTTACCAAGCGAAACGTCGGTGCGTGTGTGGGATTCGACGGCTGAGATTCGCTACCTGATCCTTCCCATGCGTCCCGTTGGGACAGACGGGATGAATGAAGAGGAGTTGGCCGCTTTGGTGACCCGCGACAGCATGATTGGTACAGGTCTGCCAACGGTGCCAGCATGACTCGGGTTCATGATATGGGGGGCCGGTTTGGCGATGGGCCAGTTATCCCCGAAAGCGAAAACGGCCCGGTGTTTTCGGAAGAGTGGCACGGCCGCGCCTTGGCGGTAACAGTGGCGTCAGATTTTCTGGGACAGTGGAACATTGATATCAAGCGCCATGCGCGTGAATGTTTGTTGCCGAAAGACTACAGCCGTTTTTCCTACTATGAGAAATGGATCGCAGGGCTAACTAATCTTCTGATCGAAAAAGGTGTGCTTACTCCGGATGATCTGCGTGGCAGCGGAGATTCCGCAAAGCACCCCTTGGCGATACGCGCCTTAAAGGCCGAGGATGTCGCTGCAGCACTGTCCAAGGGAGGCCCTGCGGACCGCCCCACAAGCATTGCAGCGCAGTTTGTGGCCGGGCAACAGGTGCGTACGGTGCGTCCGGCAGCCAACCGACTGGTTGATGGTGGCCATACGCGCCTACCGCTTTACGCTTCTGGTGCGACCGGAAAGGTCGTGAGGCTGCACGGTACGCATGTCCTGCCCGATTCCAACGCACACGGTCTGGGTGAGGCTCCAGAACCGCTTTACGCTGTGGTTTTTGCGGCCTCCGAGCTTTGGCCAAACCCAGAACACCCCGGTGACGAAGTGGTGTTGGATCTCTGGCAAAGTTATCTGGAGCCCGCATGAGTGGCTGCACCACGCATACAGCACCCGAGCCGGTTTTTGCCGAACCCTGGCACGCGCAAGTTTTTGCCGTAACTGTTGCCTTGAACGAGGCAGGGCGGTTTGACTGGTCTGATTGGGCGACTCGCTTTTCGGTAACTCTTAAACGTAACGGTCTTGCGCGAGAATTGGATGGGGGCGACGACTATTTCCAGGCTTGGCTGGAAACGCTTGAGGAATTGTTGGCGGAGCAGGGCGCAGCCTTTCCGAATGACGTGCGAAACCTGCATCTGGCCTGGGAAGAGGCCTATCTGACCACACCTCATGGGCAGCCGGTGCATTTGAGACAGAGCTAGAAAAGGGGCTCTGCCCCCGCCGCCCGTTCCGGGCGCCTCCTCCGAGATATTTACAGCCAGATGAAGCAGGGATCCATTCTCCATCTGGCCCCAAATATCTCCGCCGGAGGCACCGCGCTTGGCGCCGTTCTATTCTGCGGCGAATTACCGGTTTCCCTGCCGCGTTGTCCTCGTTATACGAGCCGAGTTTGGTAATTCAGCGCAAAAAGGACCGGATATGGCCAACGTGGTTGTTGTCGGCGCCCAGTGGGGCGACGAGGGAAAAGGCAAGATCGTCGACTGGCTCAGCGAGCGGGCAGACGTGATCGCGCGCTTTCAGGGCGGGCATAACGCTGGTCATACGCTGGTGATCGATGGCGAGGTCTACAAACTGCACGCGTTGCCTTCGGGCGTTGTGCGCGGTGGTAAACTGAGTGTCATTGGTAATGGTGTCGTGCTGGACCCGTGGCACCTGATCAAGGAAATCGGAACCATCCGCGCGCAGGGCGTCGATATTTCGCCCGAAACCCTGATGATCGCCGAGAACACGCCGCTGATCCTGCCGATCCATGGCGAACTTGACCGTGCGCGCGAAGAGGCTGCCAGCAAAGGCACCAAAATCGGAACCACCGGCCGCGGCATTGGCCCGGCTTACGAAGACAAGGTTGGCCGCCGGTCTGTGCGTGTTGCCGATCTGGCCGATGAGGCGACGCTTGAGGCGCGTGTGGACCGTGCACTGCAGCACCATGACCCGCTGCGCAAGGGTTTGGGGATCGAACCTGTGGATCGGGACGCGCTGATTGCGCAACTGAAAGAGATCGCATCGGAAATCCTGCCCTTCGCCGCACCTGTCTGGAAAGTGCTGAATGAAAAGCGCAAGGCGGGCAAACGCATCCTGTTCGAAGGGGCGCAGGGCGCGCTGCTGGATATCGATTTCGGCACCTATCCTTTTGTGACCTCGTCCAACGTGATCGCCGGTCAGGCAGCAACGGGCGTGGGCATCGGTCCGGGGTCGATCGACTTTGTTCTAGGCATCGTCAAAGCCTACACAACACGTGTGGGTGAGGGGCCATTCCCGACCGAGCTGGACGATGCGGACGGTCAGCGCCTTGGAGAGCGTGGGCATGAATTCGGGACCACAACCGGGCGCAAGCGCCGCTGTGGCTGGTTCGATGCGTGTCTGGTGCGTCAAACCTGCGCCACCAGTGGCGTGAACGGCATCTCACTGACCAAGCTGGACGTTCTGGACGGGTTCGAGACGCTGAAGATCTGTGTCGGCTATGAGCTGGACGGTGAACGTCTGGACTATCTGCCCACCGCTGCCGATCAGCAGGCCCGGTGTACGCCAATCTACGAAGAAATGCCCGGTTGGAGCGAATCCACAGAAGGCGCGCGCAGCTGGGCTGATCTGCCTGCAAACGCGATCAAATATGTGCGCCGCGTTGAAGAACTGATTGAGTGCCCCGTTGCCCTTCTGTCCACCAGCCCGGAGCGGGAAGACACCATTTTGGTGACCGACCCGTTTGCCGACTGATGAGCGGCGAAGGCAAACCCGGCCTCAGCTATAAAGCCCGGCGGCGATGGTCGCTGGTGCTTCTGCTGATTGGGCTGCCCGTCTATATCGTGGCGGTGGTGACTGTCGTGAACTGGCTTGACCGCCCGCCGATTTGGCTGGAACTTTTGGTCTATGTTGCGCTGGGCATCTTGTGGGCACTGCCCTTCAAGTTCGTTTTCAAAGGTGTTGGCAAAGAAGACCCGGATCAGTCATCTGACTGAAGTTGGTCGTTTTCCGATAGCGACCAAATCAGAACCGCAATGCGTTATTGGCGGGACCTATGCGCGTGTCTGACATGAGCCAACTGAGTATCGCGTAGGCTGATACGGGATACTCACCCAAAGTCTACACGTTGGTGCCGAGTTATGAGCCCGAACGGAGACGTCAGAACGTCTGTATCTAGGTCGTGAATTGGTTTGTTAATTTCAGTCAGTCGTAAACTCTAAAGCGTGCTGGAAATTCAATCTGGGGTCGTCCCCGTTTGAATGAACTGGGCATGAACAATACTAAATGCCCGAGATAGGCGCATTTGTGCATAGCAGCTCAATGTGGTGTGGGATTCCGACCTGCAAACAAAGGCGTGAAAGGTTTTGTTCAACCAAAATGGGTCAGAATTACCTCTGCCCCATCATCATTCGAGATGCTTGGCGGTTAACCTGCAGCCCGCTCATCATCCGGGCGGAAGCCAATCTGGGTCGAGGCCGAGAAACGTCCACCTCCCGCTTTTTCAATCTTGCCGTCTCGCAATAGTTGGCCGAATGAACGCAGGCTTTCCTCTCGGTTGAAGTCGTCCTGCTTGAGTGAGCGAACCTTGTTCATCAACTGCGGGCGCGAGAACTGTTCCTGGCCCTCGATGAAAGACAGATATGACGCGGCCGCCTCAAGCAAGTCAGGCAGGGATTGCGCGCCCTGCTCTTGGGCGAACAGGGCAAAGCCGCCTTCTTCGGTAGAGCCATCTGCGGAACTGGTCTTCACGCGGCGGGGGCTAATCGGTCCTGTATCTTCAGTGGCCCGATTGTCGATACGTTGTTCCGCCACCAGTTTCAGCGGCGCGTTAGCGTCGCTGCTAGGACGCGCGGTGGTCACTTCGGTTTCCGGACGGCGGGGGCTGACGACTGAGGACATATCTTCGCGGTAGTCCCCTTCGTTGTTGTCCTCCTGCGTGACCGCTGCAACATGGCGTTCGGCTTCGGTCGCAGCTACGGCTGCACGCAAGTGTGTGTAAGCTTCGCGCTGGTCGCTGGTGCTCGGGTCGTTCAGACGCTCGCTGGCCTTGTCCATCAGGCGCGAAACATCTTGATCCATATCCAGTTTCTCAGCATCCGCCTTGGCTGCGCGGTTTGCCAAAATGGTTTCCACGCTGGCAATCTCTTCCAGCAGATCAACCTCATCATCTTCGGTAAGAACGTTATCTTCAGACTCCGCAACGACGTCATTGTCAGGCTCGGCGTCGCTGAGGATATTGGCGTCTTCCTCATCTTCATCGAAATCCGTGAACCAGGCGCCCGTCAGGGTGGATTCGTCTTCTGGCTGTTCCTCGTCGGTAACCTCTGAAGAGTCTGTTGCCAGTGCCTCTGGTTCGTTTTCCAGTTCCGACAGCTCTGTTTCTTCTACTTCGGCAGTGAACTCTGTTTCGGGTTCGACCGGTTCCTCGGTTACATTTGGCGCTTCAACAAGCGGACTGGGCTCGGCGGTGGCATCGTCCAAATCTGCTGGATCCAATGTGCCAGCAGCAAAGGCTGCAGCGACGGCATCAGAAGGTCCGGCGCTTTTCATAAGAGACGTATCTTCATCTTCTGTGTAGATGACCGAATTTTCATCGGAGTGAGAGACAACGGCCCGGATACGCTGCAATTTGGCGGCTATGCTGTCAGCCGCAGGTGCTGCTGCATCTTCGACGGGTTCCGCCTCGGCAAAAAACGCTTGAGCAGAGGGCGGGGTAGGAGGCGTGTCGACGACGCTCGGCTGTGGTGCGCTTGTGGTTGGGTGCGACTGCGCTGCGGCCTGTTCTGTGGATCGGATCAGCAATCCAGCCTCATTCCGGCTGGCTTCAACCCTGCGCGAAACATCCCGTTGCGCGATACGCGTGAGCATCTCTGTGTCGGGTTGCGGAGGCTCGGAACCAAAGTAGCGATCATCAGCGGCGAGGTCACGAAAGTACTCGGCGATCGCCTTCATCGTCTCGAAGGAATCGTCAAAGCCTTCCAATGTGCATGAGAAGGTCCCGTAAGAAACGGTCAATACCTTGTTATTCTGTACCATCAGACGCACGTCCTCTACAAACTACATGAGCCACCTAACACTGCGATAGGTACACCTGTGGCTCGAAACTCTCTGCATCAACTTATCATTTTGTGGTCTCAATGTGTCCAAAAGCGGGAAAAATTGATCAATCGTCGAAAAGTACAGCAATTGTGCGTTCTGAAAGGCCAATCGCGTTGGTCGGTGGCGGTCGAATCGGTCCTGATGATCTAAATATGACGCTAATCAACGTCAGCAAGGTCGTGGCCGCAGATGGTGGGGCGATTCCGCTGATGGATTCGGGGCGTATGCCGGATGCGGTGATCGGTGACTTTGATTCGCTGGACAGCAGCTATCGTGAGCGGATTCCAGAAGACCGATTGTTCCCGATCCGCGAACAGGACAGCACGGATTTTGACAAGGCACTTCGTAACGTCGAGACACCCTTGGTGCTGGGTGTTGGATTTCTGGGGGGACGGCTGGATCATCAGCTTGCGGTGCTCAATGCATTGGTTCGATTACGAGACCGCCCCTGCCTGCTGCTGGGAGAACACGAAGTCGTGTTTCATGCGCCGCCCGGGATAACGCTCGGGCTGACGCCCGGTGACGTGGTCTCGTTATTCCCGTTCCAGCGCGTAACAGGTCGCAGCCGAGGATTGGAATGGTCGATCGACGATCTGGTACTAGAGCCGAACGGTCGCGTTGGGACATCCAATCGTGCACTGTCAGAGGTGGAGCTTACAGTGGATGGGCCGGGCCTACTGGTGATGGTGCCGCGAGCGGCATTGGATCGGGTCATGCAGGCGTTTCTGTCGGGGAAGACCGGGCGCTGGCCCGCTCGCGAAGAATGACGTAAAGGCCCGCAGCGATGGTAATTGCGATGCCGATAGCCGCGATGCCGTCTGGCAGGTCGTGAAATATGATCCAGCCGAACAAAGTGGCCACAGGGATCTCCAAATATTGCATCGGAGCTAGTGTCGCAGAGGGGGCATAGCGCAATGACCAGGTCATAAACAGATGTGCGACAGTTCCCAGAAGCCCGATACCGATCAACAGGAAATGGCTGTCTGGATGTGGTAGGGCCAGCGAAGCGGCGTCCACGCCACCGAAGGTTCCAGCCAGTAGGAACAGCACTAGAAGGGTCGTGGCCATTAGGCCTGAAACAGCCTGCAGAGCAATTGGATCGACCTCTTTGGCGATGCGACGTGTCACCAGCATGAACAGTGAAAAGACCAGCGCCACGACGAGCGGCAGAAGAGCCGCGGCGCCTACCTCGGCAAAGCTGGGCTGGATAACAAGAAGGGTACCAACGAAGCCCACAATACAGGCAAGTAAACGGCGTAATCCGACCTCTTCACCCAGGACATATTGACCCAGCAAAAGCATGATGAACGGCATCACAAAGGCAATGGCGACCGCGTCGGCCAGCGGCAGGAAAAGCAACGCGCTGAACATGGCTGAGATGCCGATGATATGAAGAACGGTGCGGATGAAAGCCAGCCTGAGAATTCGGCCCCGCATGCGCAAAGTGCGACCGCTTAGAACAACCAAAGGAACCAGTACCAGCGCCTGGACGACAAAGCGTACATAAACAAGTGTACCTACGGGAGTTGTTTTGCCCAACAATTTGGCCGTCGCGTCGCCAAGCGGTGCGATGATGCAGAAACCAAGCATCAGAATGATGCCAAAGACCGGACGATCCCTTGTCATAGTCGCGACGCTACGGGTTTTGTTGACCGGTGGAAAGCTCCTAGGGCAGCGGCTGAACCTTGGTGTAGTCCGGCCCGATGCAAGTCGGTAGACCGTCATCCAGCCGCAGCCAGTCCAACTTTTCCTCATGCGCCACGTGCAACGTGGGTTCCAGTCGGTTTGGGTCTTCCAGCGTTGCTACATACAGGTGCAAAACGCCCGACATAGACTGTGACCGGAACGAAATCGGCGTGCCGCAATGTGGGCAAAAGCTGCGCTCGACACCCAGGGAAGAATAGAAGATTTTCGGCGACTCGCCAGTCCATCGCCACTGCCCGTCACGCACGCCGAAATAGGTTGTCATCGGCGCAGCGCACTGCCGTCTGCAACTGTCGCAGTGGCAGGACACGCAGGACAAGACCGGTGGGTCAATCTCGTATCGGATGGTGCCGCACAGGCAATGTCCTAGCATCTCACCCCTCAATGTTTGCGTCAGCAGTTGGGTATGTTCACCGCCAATCCACCTAGCGACGTTTCCTTATATTTCTCGTGCATATCATGCCCGGTCTGGCGCATGGTTTCGATCACGGAATCCAACGGTACAAAGTGTTTCCCATCACCACGCAAAGCCAGCGAAGCTGCCGAGACCGCCTTGATTGCTGCCAAACCGTTGCGTTCGATACAGGGGACTTGCACCAACCCGGCAACCGGGTCGCAGGTCATTCCCAGATGATGCTCAAGCGCGATTTCGGCGGCGTTTTCAACCTGTTCGGGGGTTCCACCCATCACGGCGCACAGCCCTGCGGCGGCCATAGCGGATGCACTTCCAACCTCGGCCTGACAGCCCGCTTCGGCGCCCGAGATCGAGGCGTTGTATTTGACCAGGCCGCCAATGGCGGCAGCCGTTAGCAGGAAATCCTCAACGTGGCTTTCCGACGCACCCGGCACATGTTCGAGGTAATAACGCAGCACAGCAGGCATCGTACCCGCCGCTCCGTTGGTCGGCGCGGTGACAACCTGACCACCGGCGGCGTTTTCCTCGTTCACTGCCATGGCATAGACGCTCATCCAGTCATTGATGGTGTGCGGCGCGTTCAGGTTCATGCCCCGCTCGGCCTGCAGTGCATCGTAGATGCCTTTGGCCCGGCGGCGGACATTCAGACCTCCGGGCAGGATGCCATCGGTCCTGAGGCCACGTTCGATGCAATTGTTCATGACCTCCCAAAGGCGCGCAGTACCCTTTGCAAAACTGTTGGCACAGCCGCGCGCGATTTCGTTTTCGCGCTTCATCTGAGCGATGCTCTTGCCGCTGTCCTTGGCCATCTGCAGCATTTCGGCGGCGGATTTGAACGGGAACGGCACTGGGTCGCCCTCTTCGGTCGCCTTGCCCTCGGCCAGTTCCTCTTCGGTTAAGACAAAGCCGCCGCCGACCGAGTAAAAGACTTGCCGCAGGATCACATCGCCCTGTGCGTCGGTGGCCATCAGGATCATGCCATTGGCGTGACCGGGCAAGTTGTTTTCATAGTCAAAGACCAGATCGGCCTTGGGATCAAACTGCAGCGTCGGCAGGCCTTCCGGGGTAACGCAGTGTGTCTCGGCAATCTCGGCCAGCGCGGCCTCGGCTTTGTTGTTGTCGTAAGTGTCGGGCACGAACCCGGCCAGCCCGAGGATGGTGGCCCGATCAGTCGCATGGCCAACGCCAGTAAAAGCCAGCGAACCGTGCAGAGACCCGCGTAATCCGGTGAATTCGAACGGAGACGCGCGCATCATGTCCAGAAAGCGTGCGGCGGCCACCATTGGCCCCATGGTATGAGACGAAGACGGGCCGATGCCCACTTTGAACATATCGAAGACAGATAAGAACATATCAGGTAGCTGAGCCTTCTTGAGGAGTAGCATAACTAGGAGAGGTGAACGGCGTAACCCCCAACCCCTCGGCCGCGTTTGCGGCTTGCGTAGCGGGGCGGGTTTCAAGCTGCATCAGGATAGCTTGCAGGTAAGGCGTGTCCGCCAATTGAAACCAACTGCGATCTGCGCAGGCAGGATAGAGGGCCATCCAGCGCATTTGGCACGCCAGATAGTAGGTCAGAACCGAGGAGTGATCTGGACATAGCCAAATCGGTGCATTTTTCGCTTCGGCATCAAGCGCTCGCAGATGTTGCCGCAGTCGCGGGCGGATGCCGGTACGCAACGTCTCGGCCTGCGCGGCGTCAATGTATTTCTCGGCGTAGAACAAGATGCGAAGGTCCGCGTGAAGCGTGTTGGACGCAAAAAACAGCCATTTCAGGAACGCCGCCCTGTCCGGGCTGTCGGGGGCAGGGGCTAATTGCCCATGTGTATCCGCCAGCCAGAGCAAAATTGCAGCTGTTTCAAAGATCGGCCCGTTTGGCGTTTCCAACACCGGGATCAGCCCGTTCGGGTTCAGCGCCCTGTAGGCCGCACTGTCCTGTTCGTTCCGGCGGCGATCTACCAGAACGGTCTGATAGGGCAGGCCCATCTCTTCCAACACCAATCTGACGACCAGAGAGGCGTTGTCGGGGGCATAGTGAAGGCGATAGGGCGCGGTCATGTCTTGTATGTATATCGTGGGGTGTCTGCGCGAAGCATCGATTGCGACGTTTCCCATCGGAAACGCGTATTTTAGGCGTATGTTTGCAGTATAAGTGACTGAATTGGCACTCGCAGTTGGCGGTCACTTTCCGTATAAGTTCCGCAGCACTACAGGGAAACGCTGCCATGACCCGAGATTTGTCACCCATCGACAAGGCAAAATACGCCGCCGCGCGCCGTGCTGCGGACATGGTTCAGGATGGGATGCGCGTCGGGCTAGGTACTGGATCGACCGCCGCCTGGATGGTGCGCCGCCTAGGTGAAAGGGTTCAGAATGAGGGTCTGCGTGTCAAAGGGGTTCCTACTTCGACCCGCACCGCACAATTGGCCCGCGAGGTCGGGATCGAGGTTGTCTCGCTGGATCAGGCTGGTTGGCTGGACCTGACTATTGATGGCGCGGACGAGTTCGACGGAGAACTGAACCTGATCAAGGGGGGCGGGGGCGCGCATCTGCAGGAAAAGATCGTCGCCACAGCCAGCGACCAGATGATCGTCATTGCCGATGCAGGGAAAGAGGTTGAGACGCTAGGCGCGTTTCCCTTGCCCGTTGAGGTCATCCCATTCGGTTGGCAGACGACCCGCACGTTGATCGAGGAAGCATTGGACACGATGGATGTTCTGGGCACCTCGGCAATGCTGCGGATGAATGGCGAAGCGCCTTTCGTGACGGATGAGGGGAACCACATCCTCGACCTGCATCTGCAGCGCATCGGCAATGCGCGGCAACTGGCGCTGGTGCTCAATCAGGTTCCCGGCGTGGTCGAAAACGGGCTGTTCATCGACATTTGTGACAAAGTTGTGATCGGTCATGGCGATGGTCGGGTTGAAGTACGGGACATAAACGCTTCCATCACCGAACTGGACCAATTGATTGAGGGCGGCGATAACCTGTTCTCGGATTTGGCGGATTAAGGAACGACCGCATGCCAAGTTTCACGAAAACTCTGGCAAGATATCGTGGGTTGTGCGCCCGCTTTCTGGGTTCTGGCCGCGCTTTGACAAAGAATGAATTGCAACTTTGGAACTAAACCATATCTGAGGGTTGCTGAATTTCACCCCAATCAGACAAACGACGGGAATTACTATGAGCTTTGACTATGATCTGTTCGTCATCGGAGGTGGCTCGGGCGGGGTTCGCGCGGCTCGTGTGGCGGCTGGTGAGAACGGTGCCAAGGTGGCGCTGGCCGAAGAGGACCGCTATGGCGGAACCTGCGTCATTCGAGGATGCGTGCCGAAAAAGCTGATGGTCTTTGCCAGTGAGTTCTCGGGCATGGTCGGGGATGCGCAGGCCTATGGTTGGGACATTCAGCCCGGTGCTTTGAACTGGAACACGTTCCACGGAAAGCTGGTGGCGGAACTGGACCGTTTGGAAGGTATTTATCGCAATATCCTAAAGAACAACGGCGTCGAAAGCTTTGATCAGCGCGCCACCGTTGTTGACGCTCACACAGTTGAGCTGGCCGACGGCACCCGTAAGACGGCCAAACATATTCTGATCGCCACCGGTGGCCGCCCGGTTGTGCCCGAGTTTCCGGGTTCGGACCTAGCGATTACCTCGAACGAGATTTTCCATCTCGACAAACTGCCCGAAAGCATCTTGATCGTCGGCGGCGGCTATATCGCCAGCGAATTTGCGGGGATCATGAATGGAATGGGTGTAAAGACGACCCAGTTCTATCGCGGTGCGCAAATCCTGCGCGGTTTCGACGAAGAGGCGCGTGGCTTGATCAGTGAAGAGATGTGCCAGAACGGCATCGATCTGCATCTGGGCACCAATGTGCTTGAGATGAAAAAGCAAGGTGACAAGATCTGGGTCAAAGCCACCAACGGGTCCGAGCAACTGTTCGATGTGGTTATGTATGCCACCGGCCGTGCGCCCAACGCCGACAATCTGGGGCTTGAGGCCGTAGGCGTCGAACGCGGCCGCAAGGGTGAGATCATCGTGGATGAGTACAGCCAGACCGGCGTGCCCTCGATCTTTGCCATTGGTGACGTGACTGACCGTGTAAACCTGACCCCGGTTGCGATCCGCGAGGGGATGGCTTTTGTCGAAACCGTCTTCAAGGGTAATCCGACGCCGGTGGATCATGAGTTAATCCCAACTGCGATCTTCACCCAGCCGGAATTCGGCACGGTTGGTCTCAGCGAAGAAGAAGCTGCGGCTCAGGAACCGATTGAGGTATACGCCACTTCGTTCAAGCCAATGCAAAAGGCTTTTGCAGGTGGAACACAGCGTGTGTTGATGAAGCTGATCGTCAGCCAGGCCACTCGTAAGGTGCTGGGTTGTCATATCGTGGCACCCGGCGCGGGTGAGATGATCCAGTTGGCAGGAATCGCCGTTAAGATGGGCGCGACCAAGGAAGATTTTGACCGAACGGTTGCGGTTCACCCGGTCATGGCCGAAGAACTGGTGACAATGCGGCAACCTGTGCGCACTGCTTGATTTGCAACCGCGCGCACACAAGTTACAAGGGAACCCGTGATCACACGGTCCAACACGAAGGAATAGATACATATGGCGGGCAACAGCGGTGGCCCCTGGGGGGGCGGAGGCTCCTCGGGTGGCGGAGGAAATCGGGGTAACAACGGGGACGGGCGCAAGCCCCCCGAAGGCGAAAGCCCGCAAATCCCCGAGATCGACGAGCTGATGAAGAAAGGCCAGGAACAGCTACGCGTCCTGATGGGCGGTCGTGGCGGTTCGGGTCGCGGCGGTGGACAAGGTGCCGGTGGGGGTGGACCCATCTTTACCAAAGGCACAGTGTTGATCGGCGTGGTCGTTGCAGCCGTGCTGTGGGGTGCGGCCAGCTTTTACACCGTCAAGCCTGAAGAGCAGTCGGTTGAGTTGTTCTTGGGTGAGTTCTCAGCCGTTGGCAATCCGGGTCTGAACTTTGCCCCGTGGCCTTTTGTGACCGCTGAGGTCATCCCGGTCACCCGCGAACAGACCGAGGATATGGGCGGCACGCGTGGCAGTGACGACGGCTTGATGCTGACTGGCGACGAAAACGTGGTCGATATCGATTATCAGGTCGTTTGGAATATCAGCGACCCGGCCAAGTTCCTGTTTAACCTGCGTGATCCACGCCAGACAATTCGTGCTGTGTCGGAATCAGCGATGCGGGAAATCATTGCGCAAAGCGAACTGGCACCAATTCTGAACCGGGATCGCGGTATCATCGCGGATCGTCTTCAGGAATTGATCCAGTCCACAATGGATAGCTACGATTCCGGAATTAACATCGTACGCGTGAACTTCGACAAGGCCGACCCGCCGCAGGACGTAATCGCAGCCTTCCGCGACGTTCAGGCTGCCGCGCAGGAGCGTGACCGCCTGCAAAACGTGGCCGATGCCTATGCCAACCGCGTTCTCGCGGAAGCCCGTGGTGAAGCTGCGCAGGTACTGGAAGAAGCCGAAGCCTATCGCGCGCAGCAGATCAACAGCGCACAGGGTGAAGCCAGCCGTTTCAGTGCGGTTCTGGAGGAATATACCAAAGCGCCGGACGTGACCCGAAAACGTCTCTATCTGGAACGGATGGAACAGGTTCTGGGTGACGTGGACAAGATCATTCTGGACGAAAACTCGACCGGTCAGGGGCAGGGCGTCGTGCCATATCTGCCGCTGAACGAGCTGCGCCGCAATCAGAGCGGGGAGAGCAACTAATGCGTAAATCACCCATTCTTCTCATCCTCGTCGTGATTCTCGGCGTTGTTGGCCTGTCGTCGATCTTCATCGTCGATGAACGGGAGCGCGCGCTGGTTCTGCAATTTGGTCGTGTGGTAGCGGTCAAGGAAGAGCCCGGTCTGGCGTTCAAAATCCCGCTAATTCAGGAAGTTGTCCGCTATGACGACCGTATCCTCTCCATCGACGTTCAACCGCTCGAGGTGACACCTCTGGATGACCGTCGTCTGGTTGTAGACGCCTTCGCGCGCTATCGGATTTCGGATCTGAATCGTTTCCGTCAGGCTGTCGGTGTAGGTGGTATCCCAGTTGCCGAAGATCGTCTGGATCGCATCCTGCGCGCCGAAACCCGCGAAGTTCTGGGTTCGGTGTCGTCTCGCGACATCCTGAGTTCTGACCGTGCCGCGTTGATGCTGCGGATCCGCAACAGCGCGATTGCCGAAGCACAGGCGCTGGGCGTCAACGTGATCGACGTGCGTCTGAAGGCGACCGATCTGCCTCAGGCCAACCTTGAAGCCACGTTTGACCGGATGAAAGCTGAACGGGAACGTGAGGCCACCGACGAACGCGCCCGTGGTAACGAGGCCGCACAGCGTGTCCGTGCTCAGGCCGACCGGACCGTGGTCGAATTGGTTTCGGACGCCAACCGTGAGGCTGAGATTATCCGAGGTGAGGCTGACGCCGAACGCAACGCGATCTTTGCCGAAGCCTATGGTGCGGATCCGGAGTTCTTTGAATTCTACCGTTCACTCACCGCGTATGAGAATGCCCTTCAAGGTAGTAACAGCTCGATGGTGCTGAGCCCAGATTCTGAGTTCTTCAACTACCTTGGATCTCCAACAGGACGGCGTGCGCCGGTCGCTGAGTAATGGGTATGATCCTTCTGGCCTTCGGGCTGGTGCTGATTGTCGAGGGGCTGGCCTATGCGCTGGCCCCTTCGCTTATTGAACGTATGCTCGAGGCGCTGCGAACCTTGCCCGAACAGGCGCGGAGGCTGGCGGGCTTGCTTTGCGTGGTCAGCGGTCTGGTGCTGCTGTGGGGCGCATATCAGCTTGGGTTTTAGGGTGATGATTTCAATTGCCGGTGAATTCCCCGCGATCCCGAGTTGCGGGCTTGAACAAACTGACTACATTGGTTGCTAAGAGTGGTCGCTAAGGGGCGACCGCACGATAATTGTCGACAAGGAGTTCCCAAGTGCAGGCTCAAGCACGCAGTATTTCCGTCCACAGAGACGATGGTGTTGGTTTCATGCGGCTGATGTGGCTGGCCTTTGCGGGGATGTTGCTTGTACTGGCCCAGACCGTCACCGCGCAGGCGCGAGGGGAAAGTCTGGCGCCATTGGCCGAGAAGATTAGCCCGGCCGTGGTTAACATCACGACCTCTACGCTGGTCGAAGGGCAAACAGGTCCGCAGGGGATTGTGCCCGAAGGCTCGCCTTTCGAGGATTTCTTTCGTGAGTTTCAGGACCGCAACGGTGATGATAACAACCGCCCACGCCGCAGCAATGCGCTGGGATCCGGCTTTGTGATTTCTGAGGATGGCTATATCGTCACCAACAATCATGTCATCGCGGAAGCAGATGAAATCCTTGTAGAATTCTTCCCCGGTGACGGTCAGCCCAAGAAAGAGCTGCCAGCCAAGGTGATTGGTACGGATGAGAAAACCGACATTGCACTGCTTAAGGTCGAGGCAACTGGTCCGCTGAAATATGTGCAATTCGGTGATAGCGACATTGCGCGAGTGGGCGATTGGGTTATCGCCATGGGCAATCCGTTGGGTCAGGGCTTCTCAGTATCGGCTGGTATCGTTTCAGCGCGGAACCGGGCCCTGAGCGGGTCTTACGACGACTACATCCAGACGGATGCGGCGATCAACCGGGGGAACTCGGGAGGGCCGCTGTTCAATATGGATGGCGAGGTGATTGGTGTGAACACGGCGATCTTGTCGCCCAATGGTGGCTCGATCGGGATTGGGTTCTCGATGGCGTCGAACGTCGTGGTCAAGGTTGTCGACCAACTGCGCGAGTTCGGAGAAACCCGCCGCGGCTGGCTGGGCGTGCGGATTCAGGACGTGACCGAGGACATGGCCGAGGCAATGGGGCTGGATAAGCCCGGCGGTGCTCTGATCAGTGATGTGCCCGACGGACCCGCCAAGGATGCTGGTCTGCTGGCCGGGGACGTGATTCTGAGCTTTGACGGAGTTGAAGTCGAAGACACGCGCGGTCTGGTGCGTCAAGTCGGTGAAACCACGGTAGGCAAGTCTGTTCGCGTGGTGGTGCAGCGCGATGGCGGCACCCAGACCATACTGGTAACGCTGGGCCGTCGAGAGGATGCAGAGCGTGACGAAGAAGGTGAAGAGGAAACCTCTGAAGCTCCGACCGAGGAGAATGCGGATATTCTGGGTCTGACCATCTCGCCCCTGACTGACACGTTGCGGTCGGATCTTGGTTTGGATGCCGACGCCGAAGGTTTGGTTGTGACCGAGGTTGACGAAGGGTCCGAGGCTTTCTCCAAAGGCTTGCGTGCCGGTGATCTGATCACCGAGGCCGGTCAGCAAAAGGTGAGTTCGATCGAAGACCTTGAGGCGCGCATGGAGGAAGCACGCGAAGCGGGGCGCAAATCTCTGTTGCTGCTGGTACGCCGTGGCGGCGAACCTCGGTTTGTGGCGCTGAGCATTGACGGGTAACCGTTTCTCATAGTGCGACAAAGGCCGGGGTTCACCCGGCCTTTTTTACGTCAGTTCAATGCGCCATCGACCACAGGCTCTGATGGCACCAGATTGCCAAGCAACTGATGCTGGGAACCTCAATCTGCGGGGCGCAAAATAAACGAGCCATACACCCGGGTAGGTGTATGGCTCTGATACAGGGAGAGGTCAGTGGACAGATATCGGGGATGATTCTCTGACCTCCTACGGTAACATTTCTGAAAATAGTCTTAATGTGATCCTTGGTCTGTGAAGCAGGTCACAAGGATTATATAAGGTCCGACTCAGCGAGCGCCCTGAGAGCCTCGAAATCCTGAATCATTATTCCACCGCGAGAGGCCTCGACAACATTGTCTCGCTTCCAGGTGGAAATGGTCTTGGACACCGCTTCGCGGGTGGCGCCGACGAATTCTGCCAACTCGCTTTGCGACAGGGTGATCCGGGTAGAGGGGTCGTCCTGAAGTTCCGACAGATGCAACAGTTTGCGCGCCAGTCGGATCGGCATCGGCAGAAAGACCTGTTCGTTCAGTTGCGATCCCATCCACCGCATGCGTAATCCTGCAAGGCGGATCAAGTCGACGGCCAGATCAGGATGTTCTCGGATTTGCTCCATTACGTCGCCTTGGCGCACGCGCAACACGCGGGACGGCTCGGCCGCTGCGATGGTGGCAGTGCGGGGGCCGCTGTCAAACAGGGCAATCTCGCCAAAGATCTCTCCGGGGCGCATCAGGGTCAGCGAAAGTTTACGGCCACTCATGGCAAGAAACGAGACCTCAAGCGTGCCTTCAAGGATGGCAAACAGAGCGTCGCCTTTGTCACCTTGTTCAAACAGAACGTCCCCCCGGTCCAGAGAAATTTCAGTCGCCTGGGCGGAAAGCATCGCCTTCAGCCTGTCGGACGCCTCGGACAGAAAGCCGCTGTCTGGGAAAGCCGTCATGCGTTTCGAATTCTCCGGCTGCGAGTGGTGAATGGTGACACAACTTTTCACAGCTTCGGCATTTAGCCAAGTTATTTGTCCGCTTTTCCGCACAATCTGGCCGGGAACAGACGCAAATCCTTTTAAACTCTCAGGGTGAATGCGTTGGAAGCGGTTTTCTTACTGACTGTCCGGATCGTCCATATAGTTCTGCAGAAGACTGAATTGCAGCATCAGAAACGCCATCAGAGCGATGGGGAACGCGAAGGTTTCGATTTTCACCCACATGTCTGTCGACATTGTGCGCCAGACGAACTCGTTAGCAATGGCCAAAACCGCGAAACACGCGCACAAGCGCCGCGTCAGGATCATCCAGCCTTCGTGGCGCATGGGCAGCATCTCATCCAGGACATAGGCAAGGTAGGATTTGCCTTGCAAAAGGCCAATGCCCAGCATGATCGAGAAGAAGCCGTAGACCAGTGTGGTTTTCATCTTGAAGAACCGCTCATCATTAAACCAAGCGGTCAGGCCGCCAAAGAAAATGACCATGATTGCAGTGAAAATCTGTATCCGGCTGAGCTTGCCTGTCAGATACCAGAGGATGCCCATTGCAGCGAGCATCAAGGGTACAAAGATTATGGTGGCAACGATAAAGCCGGAATATTCGATGCCACCGATCAGGAAACTGTCATCTCGCAGGCGCAGATAGATAAAAAAGAAGGCCAGCGGGGGGCCAAGCTCCAGAACCTGTTTCAGAATTGGGTTTATCTCTTTTTTGCCGGTCATCGGTTCTTCCTGCTGCTTACCCGCCCATTTCAACTATTACGGCGCCGAGTGCAATCAATGCCATCAATGCGATCCGCCTTGGCCCCACAGTTTCCTTCAATACCAACCATCCGATCAGAGCCGCAAAGACGGTTGACGTTTCCCGCAGAACGGCAGCTTCACCGACCTTGTCGAGCCTCGTGGCCAGCATGATGGCTCCGAAAGACATGGGGGCGATAATCCCCCCTGCAAGACCGCGCAGCATCAAAGGTCCGATAGCCGGACGGTTGATCATCGCGCGCCACCTGAGGAAGGCGTAGAAAGGCATGGTGGCACCATCGATCATGAAGAACCAGGCCAGAAAGGTGAACGGATCGGCGGTGGCACGAATGCCATAAGCATCATAGGTGGTGTAGAGAGCAACAAACAGGCCCGTGCATACGGCCAGAATAAGGGCAATGCCCAGCGTCTCGCGGTTGGTTTCCAGAAAGTGGAAGTTATAGGCGGCCAGCCCGAAGATACCGGCCAGTAAGACGGCTACGCCGAACCATTGCATGCCGGTGAAGGTTTCCCCGAACAGGAGATAGGCTCCGATGACGGTGAATAACGGGCCAGTGCCCCGGACCACGGGGTAGACAACGGTATACGAGCCTTTGGTGTAGGCCATTGCCTGTAGTGTTTTGTAGGCGATGTGGATCAGCCATACGACGGCGAAGATCGGCCACATATAGGGTTCCGGCCAAGGCACCACAAAAAAGGCAAACGGGGCGGCCATCAGGCAGTAGCAGGCGTCGATTGCCCCGCGCGACAACCACGGGTCGTGGCGGCCCTTTTGCAACGCCCCGAAAACCGCGTGCAGAAAGGCGGCCATCAGGGCCAGCCCCAGGGCAAGCTGATGGCCTGCTTCCGTGCCTTCGAGTGAGATCAGCCAGTCGCTCAAGTGTCAGATCTTTGTGCTTGGTGAAGAGGCTGGGGGCTGTCTGCCCCCAGACCCCCGAGGATATTTTTGGCCAGATGAAGGGCCGGATCAGCTTTGGTCCAAGCCGGTCAGGGCGGCGGCGAATTCTTCGGGGTCGAAGGGGGCGAGGTCGTCAATTTGCTCTCCAACGCCGATGGCGTGGATGGGCAGGCCAAACTTGTCCGCCAGTGCCACCAGAACGCCGCCTTTTGCGGTGCCGTCTAGTTTGGTCATCACAAGGCCAGAGACGTCGGCCAGCTTGCGGAAGGTTTCGACCTGACTCAGTGCGTTCTGGCCGGTGGTGGCGTCCAGAACCAGCAGCGTGTTGTGTGGAGCGGTCTCGTCTTTCTTGCGGATCACGCGGACGATTTTGGCCAGTTCCTCCATCAGGTCGGCGCGGTTTTGCAGGCGGCCTGCAGTGTCTATCATCAGAAGGTCTGCGCCGTCTTCCTGCGCCTTAGTCAGAGCGTCGAACGCGAGGCTGGCGGGATCGGACCCTTCCGGGGCGGTCAGGACGGGCACGCCTGCGCGTTCGCCCCAGACCTGTAGTTGTTCGACTGCGGCGGCGCGGAAGGTGTCACCGGCGGCGATGACGACCTTTTTACCTGCTGATTTGAACTGACTGGCCAGCTTGCCGATGGTGGTGGTCTTGCCTGAGCCGTTCACGCCAACGACCAATACCACCTGCGGTCGTTTGGGGTAGATCGGCAGGGGTTTGGCGACAGGTTCCATTACGCGGGCGACTTCTTGGGCCAGCAGCTGTTTGATTTCCTGGGTTGAGAGTTTGCGCCCATAGCGCCCTTCGGCCATGTTGGACGTGACGCGCAGGGCGGTGTCTACGCCCATGTCCGAGGTGATCAGCAGCTCTTCGAGCTGTTCCAGCATGTCGTCATCCAGCGTACGGCGGACGGCGGTTTTGGCCTCGCTGCGACCGAACAGACGGCCCAGCATACCTTTGGAGGGCGCGGCTTCGGGTGGCGGGGGTGCCGGTGTCGGGTCAACTGGTGCGGGTTCAGGGACTTCAACCGGTTGCGGCGCTGGAGTGGGCTCTGGTATTTCCGGCACTGGTTGCGGAACTTCTGGCACCGGTTCGGGCTGCGGCTCAGGCTCAGGAATAATCGGGTCCGGTGCGGTCGTTTCCTCACCGCCATCCTCGACGATGGCCTCAAGCCCCTGTTCGAGGCGGGACGAGGATTTGAACAGCTTGTCCTTGAGCTTTGAGAAAAACGCCATTTTTGGTCTCCGCAGGTGTTCTCCTCACCTAATGCGGTTTTGCGGCAGTTGCAAAGGGTCAGAGAAACGCGACCAGCAATCCGGCTTGTGCACCCCAGTAGAGGGACCAGACCATGTATGGCGTGATTTTGAGGGCGGGATGATTTGCGGGCAGCAGAAACTTTTCGGTCGCCAGGATCAGATCAGAAGCAACAAAGGCCAGGGCCGCAGGCAGGGCCCATCGCAGCGAACCGGTTTCCGGTAGCGCCAGGACTGTGATTCCCATTCCTAGAATGACCGGGATGTAGGCAAGAACGGGTCTTTTAAACTCTCCAGCACGCGGGGCAAGCAGGGTGGCTGCCACGATGCCGAGGATGATCAGTGACCAGAAATATCCGGACCGGTCGAGGATCAGCGTGGGGTCGCTAGAGGGGTAGGTTAGAAACAGAGCGATATAAGCCAGATGTCCGGCGGCGAATGCGCCGATGCCGGCCATAAAGGTGTTGTCCGTTTCGCGCGACAACAGCGCGTCGCCAACGGCACAAAATGAGAGAGCAAGCGCCAGAGGTAGCGGAGCTTCGTTAAGTAAGGCGATCACGACTAGAATAGCCACCGACGCTGTCTTTACGAACGACCGCAAAGTGGTTGCAGGGTGCGGCGAGAGGGGCAGATAGGCCAATGCAAAGACAGCTGCGACGAAAATAAAGGCGTTCGCCATGGAAACTACTCCGTTTTCAAAAGCTTGGGGCGAGTAGTTGATTCGCTTCAACCGGTGACGTTGAGGCAGATGATTATGTGGAAATGGTGATTGGCGCGGCTCAATCACATCTGACACAATGTGTTCATGCTCAGATTCCTTGCGATTCTTCTTCTTTTGTCGGCGCATTCCGCGTCGGCTCAATCCGCGCTGTCGGCGGCGGATTTTGACGATTACACACGCGGAAAAACACTTTTCTATGGGTTTCAGGGGCAGGTTTATGGCGTTGAACGGTATCTGCCCAATCGCCGGGTAATCTGGTCGTTTCTGGATGGCGACTGCAAGGAAGGCATTTGGTACGAGCAGGGTGACCAGATTTGTTTCCTTTACGAAGATCGCCTGGACCCGCAATGCTGGGTGTTTACCCGGTCAGGGAACGGCCTGATCGCGCAGTTCGAAGGTGATCCGGAGCAAACGGAACTTTATGAGGCCGAAGATATTGACGAAGAGATGGTCTGCTACGGGCCGGATGTTGGTGCTTAGGCTTGTTTCAGAACAGTGACCCCTGATCTGGCGCGTCCTTTTTGGGTGCTTTCTTCGCGGTTGGCCGCGGCGCTGAGGATTGGCCAGTGTTCAGAATACCATCTGCAAACTCGATCTGTAGCGAGCTGTGCTTGGCGGCCTGTTCCTTGGTCGTCAGAACCTGATCATCGGCACGCACCACGGCATATCCTCGCTGCAATGTGGCTTTGTAGCTGAGTGTTTCGCGCAAACGATCGGTTGCGTCCAATTGTTGCCGCATCCGGTCCAGCCTTATCGTCTGGGCCGTGTCCATGCGTTCACTTAGGCGGGAGAGGGTTTGACGCTGTACCTCGATCTCGCGCTGGATCGGGCGCAGCGACAGGCGAGAGGACAGGTTGCGGACCGCTTCCTGACGGCTTGTAACCAGGTTGCGCAAGGTCGATGGGCGTAGATGGGCCGACAGTTTCACCACTTGCAAGTGGCGATTCTGCACGCCTCGTTCCAGCGCAGGGCTCAAACGATCTGCAATTAAATCAAGTCGTTGTCGCGGAGTGTTCAACAGGCTGTCTGGGCGCGGCAAGGCACGGGACAGGTCGCGCAGGCGCTGTGATCTTCGTTTAACGGCATCCGTTGCGGCGCGGGACAGACGCGCACCTTGTTCGCCGGTCCACGCCAGCAGTTCCATCCGCACAGGAACCGCCAGTTCGGCGGCAGCGGTAGGGGTGGGTGCGCGGCGATCCGAGACGAAGTCGATTAGCGTGGTATCGGTTTCGTGCCCTACAGCCGATATCAGCGGGATGTCCGAAGCCGCGGCAGCCCGCGCCACGATCTCTTCGTTGAACCCCCAGAGGTCTTCGATCGATCCACCGCCTCGTGCGACGATGATCAGATCGGGCCGTGGCAGGGCCCCGCTGGGCGATAGTTGGTTGAAGCCCTCGATTGCATTGGCGACCTCGGGGGCGCAGTTCGATCCCTGAACGGCCACTGGCCAGATCAAAACTTTGCGCGGAAAGCGGTCGCGCAAGCGGTGCAGAATGTCTCGGATCACCGCGCCCGAAGGCGAGGTCACCACGCCGACAATCTGCGGCAGATAGGGCAGCGGCTTTTTGCGTTCGGGTGCAAACAGCCCTTCGGCCTCAAGCTGTTTCTTGCGCTTTTCCAGCAGCGCCATCAGTGCGCCTTGCCCGGCAACCGCAACCTCATCGACGTTCAGATTGTATTTCGACTGAGCTCCGAAGGCAGTGAGTCGACCGGTGACGACGACTTCAAGCCCTTCCTCAGGGACAACGGACAGGCCCGAAACCTGACCCTTCCACGTGGTGCAGGCCAACACGTTCCGGTCGTCCTTGATGTCATAGTACAAATGCCCCGAGCGCGCCTTGAACACGCGCCCGACCTCTCCACGCACACGGATTCGTCCGAACGCGCCTTCCAGCGTGCGCTTCACCTCACCCGAGATATCCGAGACAGTGTATTCAGGGGTGTTTTGGCCGGGAATTGGGTCGTCAAGCAGGTCGGACATTTCAGCGCCTTGTGTCAAATGCCTGCCCAGCTTAGAACGCCCGCAAGGCGAGGCCAAGCAGATCGGAGAGCAGTCATGAATATCCTCATTCTCGGCAGTGGTGGGCGGGAACACAGCCTGGCCTGGGCAGTGATGCAGAACCCAAAATGTGACCGGTTGATTGTAGCACCGGGCAATGCCGGGATCGCGCAGATCGCGGATTGTGCCGCGCTGGATATCGAGAATGGTGGGGCCGTTGTCAGCTTTGCCGAAGAGAACGCGATTGATTTCGCGATCGTTGGCCCCGAGGCGCCTCTGGCCGCCGGAGTGGCGGATCGCCTGCGCGAGGCGGGCGTGCTGGTGTTCGGACCCTCAGCGGCTGCGGCGCAATTGGAGGCCTCGAAAAGCTTCACCAAAGAGATTTGCGATGCGTCCGGTGCTCCGACGGCGGGTTACGCCCGGTTCACTGAGGCCGAGCCGGCGAAAAAGTACATCCGAGAGCAAGGCGCGCCGATTGTGGTCAAGGCAGATGGTCTGGCTGCGGGCAAGGGCGTGATCGTGGCGATGGACGAACAAACCGCGCTGGAGGCCATCGACGATATGTTCGGCGGCGCCTTTGGCGGCGCTGGCGCCGAGGTCGTCATTGAGGAATTCATGGAGGGCGAAGAGGCGTCGCTTTTTGTGTTGTGCGATGGTGAGGACATCCTGTCCGTTGGCACCGCGCAGGATCATAAGCGCGTAGGCGAGGGCGATACCGGCCTGAACACCGGCGGTATGGGCGCCTATTCCCCGGCGCCAGTTCTAAGCGCCGACGTTGAAGAACGCGCGATGGAAGAGATCATCAAGCCCACCGTGGCCGAGATGAAACGGCGTGGGATGCCGTTTCAGGGTGTTCTCTATGCCGGTTTGATGATCAAGGACGGGCAGCCGCGTCTGGTGGAATACAATGTGCGGTTTGGCGATCCCGAGTGCCAGGTTCTGATGATGCGCCTTGGCGCACAGGCGATGGATTTGATGCATGCAGCCGCTGAAGGGCGCCTGGGTGAAGCGCGTGTGAACTGGGCAGACGATCACGCCCTGACCGTGGTGATGGCCGCGAATGGCTATCCGGGTTCGTATGAAAAAGGAAGCGTGATCAGCGGTTTGGCGGGCTTGCCTGAAGACAGCGCAAACATGGTTTTCCACGCCGGAACAAAGGCCTCGGACGGCCAGGTTTTGGCCTCGGGAGGTCGCGTCCTGAATGTCACCGCGCGGGGCGGGACGCTGCAGGAAGCGCGGGATCGAGCCTACTCAATGGTAGACGGAATCGACTGGCCCGATGGGTTCTTTCGCCGCGATATCGGTTGGCGGGCGCTTTAACCCAAAGGCTCCCGCGCCCTGACGCTGCATCAAAGATGCAACGCCGAAGGCCTTGGGCCGGGCAGCCCGCTGGCGCGGGCTGCGGGTGCGCCTAGCGTAAACAGTCGAGAGTTTGCTTCACTGCCTTGTGGGTGAAAGAGGACAGCATTCGCGTTGTCCAACCGTCTTCGTAGCTGACGCTGGCGATCTGCTGCCAATCGGCACTGACGACGATCAGTTCAGGGCCCGTGCCGCAATCTCTGACTCCGCCGGTGATAAAGTCTTCACCAATGCGATGGTTGGTCAGGCCGGGCAGGGTGGCGACCTCGGTCAGGTCGCCATCCCTATATCGCCAGATGCGCAGGGTCTTAGCCAGGTGAGGCCGGTCGATATAGGCGATTTCCACATAACCGTCTCCATCCAGATCGGCCGCACCAATCGGGGCCAGCCAGCGGAAACGGGTACCTATATGGGGCGTGGCGGCAATTTTCTTTCCACCACGGTCATAGATCGAAAGTTGAGCGCCTGTCCGGTTGTGGGATTCGACGACGATGACCTCTAATTTGCCATCCAGGTCGATATCTATCAGCCGTGGAGCCAAATCTTCAAACACTCTGTCTGAAGGCAGTCGAATGGTGAGTGTGTCGCTTTGGACTGTCAATTCCAGCGCGCTGTACTCGATATTGTCGCCCAGGACACCGTGAGCATAGCGTGTGGTGGGTTCTGTAAAGCGAGCGCTTGTAATTGTTTCGGCAACCGCAGGCGTTTCTCCCGCCAGCCACAAGCTCAACGCCAGCAGCGCGCCGCGTACCCGATCTTGCCACAGGCGGACGGATAGGTGCGGCGCTTTGGCGATCATCAGATCTGTTTTTCGGGCATCTGTACCACCAGACCGTCCAGTTCATCCGTGACCTTGATCTGGCAGGTCAGGCGCGAGCGGGCGGGGTCGGGCTCGTAGGCAAAGTCCAGCATGTCCTCTTCCATGTCGTCTTTGGCCGGAACCTTCTCGACCCAGTCGGGGTGGAGGTAGACATGGCAGGTCGAGCAGGCGCAAGCGCCGCCGCAATCGGCCTCGATGCCGGGGATGTTGTTGTCACGGGCGCCTTCCATGACGGTCAGCCCGTTGGCGACCTCGACTGTATGTTCGGTCCCGCTGTGCTCGACATAGGTGATCTTTGCCATTGCGTGCGTCTTCCTTTTTCGATTGTCGAAGTCTTCCTTAGTGAAGGCATCTGGGTCTTTCCAGCCTCATTTGCGTCTCTGCACGCCGTGTGTGGACTTTCTTACCATATGTTCTATCTTTGTTCCCATGCTTGTTGCCCCTATCCCTGCTTCGCGTAATAGCGACTGGCCGCGCCCGCCATCCTGCCTGCCCGCAAACCGGTTGGATGATCCGCCCGAGGGCGCGCGTGTGACAGTGGCTGGGCTAGTGATCCTGCGCCAGAGGCCGGGGACGGCCAAGGGGGTGATCTTTGTCACGCTTGAGGATGAGACCGGCATCGTGAACGTGGTGGTCTGGCGCAAGATTTATGAGCAGTTCCGCCGTGCAGTGATCTCGGGGCGTCTGCTGAAGGTCACAGGCCGGATGCAGCGGGCGCATTCGGTGACCCATGTGATCGCGGAAGAGATCGAGGACATCTCAGGCATGCTGGATGTGCTGGTGCGGGGTGAGGGGTAGGTTTGATGTGCGGACGAAGCTGCTTTGGATAAGCTGTCCCCGGCTCTTAGCTAGTTGGTTTGAACATGGAGTGTTTGCATCTCTCGCAAAACACGAAAACCAACCGATCTTAATCGGCTGCCTTCCTTAATCCTTCCTCGAAAGGCGGCTCGGGAGAAGTCCATTGCAACCCAGTACGCCCCTCCACGTCCGACTCTTCGTTTACAATCGGGTAAAACGGCCTCACTTAAATACCGGCTGGACGTAGGCCATCCTTCATACCTGTCCGACCAGCATGACAGTGTCAGTTCTCCAACATTCCCCGACATGTGCCTTAGGCCCCAGGCGTTCGACGCGTCGAGCTGGTCTACTGGAACAGGTTTACCGCGGGACACAAGATCAGGTCGCTCCTCCTCAAGCATTTTCTCGGTCGCTATCGCGCTAAAATTCGCCTGGTCCGAAGTGAGCTCTTCACCCTGCGCAAATGGTGTTTGCGTTCCTGCTCGAGCAGCGTATTCCCACTCAGCTTCGGTCGGCAGCCGATAAACATTTGCGCCGACCTTGCCATTTAGCCAATTCGCATAGGCTACGGCGTCCAAATATGAAACTTCGATAACTGGGTGGTTTCCACCTACCTTCACGCAAGGGTTGTCTATTGTCAAAACGCAGGTACTTGGAACGTACCCGTTGCAACCACCGTCGTTGACACAAGCCATCCACTGGTCATGTGTAACTTCATTCCGCCCCATCGCAATCGGCATGTCGATTTCAACCGGGTGCACGGGCCCTTCGTGATACGCAATGTATGGGGCTTCGGGTGTGGCTTCGCGCATTCCGCCATTCGCCCAATAAGTTTTAATTCGAGATTCCCCCGGCGGCCCGCCCATAAGAAATTCACCTAATGGCAATGCGATCATTTCAGGGCAAACATCGCATTCCTGAAACATCTCCAACGGCGCAACCGTGGGGTCATTTTTCAGGATGGATTCGGCCAGCACGGGAAGAGAAAAGAGGCCAATCAGACTCGTAACAAGTATCGGTTTATTAGGCGACACAGAGTAATTCCCATTATTAAAAACCTTTGAAGAGACAATCTCTCAATAATTATTCAATCGCTAGGCTTCTGACAAGTTGATCTACAGCCGGAATAAGACGGTTGCGGCTAGAGATTGCTGGCAGAATGACTTTTTGAAATCGGTGAATTTGGGCTCAGAGCTGACATTGGATCAACGCGGCTTATCGCTTGAACAAAACCCCCTGCGCCTGCTTGTTCCGATGATCCCCACGCAACTCTGCATGCAACGCGCGACCTGCCTGAACGGCCGGGCGTGCACTGACGGTTTCCAGCCAGCGGGCGAAATGAGGTTTGTCCTCCAGTACCTGCTGCTGACCCTCCCACAGGCTGGCCCAGCCCCAGATCGACATATCGGCGATGGAGTAGAAATCGCCCGCGACATATTCGTTCTCGGCCAGTCGCCGGTCGAGCACTCCATACAACCGACCAACCTCGGTGCGATAGCGATCCTTGGCATAGGGCAGGTCCTGCGGCGGCTCCATGTAGGGCGCGTATTTCAGAAAGTGATGCGCCTGACCGGCCATCGGGCCGACGCCGCCCATCTGCCACATCAGCCATTCTTCGACGGCGATCCGATCTCGCTCGGTTTCGCCATAGAACTTGCCGGTCTTGCGGGCCAGATACATCAGGATCGCACCGCTTTCGAATACGGAAACCGGCTCACCGTCCGGACCGTCGGGATCAACAATGGCGGGCATTCGGTTGTTCGGAGAGATCTTCAGGAACTCGGGGTCGAACTGATCACCCTTGCCGATATTGATCAGATGGGTGGTATAAGGCAGTTCCATCTCTTCCAGCGCGATAGAAGCCTTCCAGCCATTCGGCGTGGGCCAGAAATATAGATCGATCATGATATCTCCTCAGCTTCCCAGGATCATGAGGTTTTCTGTGCAATCGGCAAGAGGGTGTTACGAAAGCGTGACAGAGTGGGGCTGGGCTTGACTGCCAGTGGCGCGCGGCGTATTTGCGTCGCGGAAGCTACGTGGCGATTTGTTACCGGATTGCGGGCCACGCTAAACAACACCGCTAAAAGGTCAGGATGAAAGGCCCCTTTCGCTTGACCGCGTCTGGGGTTTTTTTGATGCCCTTGCCAGACAAGGGTCGAGAGGATTGACATGAGCGAGAGCTGGAACAAACGCACCCAAGCCGTCCACGGCGGCATCCGTCGCAGCCAATATAATGAGGTCAGCGAGGCCATCTATCTGACGCAAGGCTTTGTCTATGAAAACGCCGAGCAAGCCGAGGCGCGTTTTCTGGAATGTGGCCCGGACGAGTTCATTTATGCCCGTTACGGAAACCCGACCGTGTCGATGTTCGAACAGCGTATTGCCGCGCTGGAAGGGGCGGAAGACGCGTTTGCAACGGCGTCTGGCATGGCGGCCGTGAACGGGGCGCTGACCTCGATGCTGAAGGCTGGGGATCATATCGTTTCGGCCAAAGCGTTGTTCGGCTCCTGCCTGTATATTGTCGAAAACATTCTGACCCGCTTTGGTGTCGATGTGACCTTTGTCGACGGCACCAATCTGGATGAATGGAAAGAGGCGATCCGGCCAGACACCAAGGCTGTGTTCTTCGAATCCATGTCGAACCCAACGCTTGAGGTGATCGACATCTCGGCTGTGGCAGATCTTGCCCATGCGGTCGGCGCGCAGGTGATTGTGGATAACGTCTTTTCGACCCCGGTATTCTCGCGCGCGATCGAGCAGGGTGCAGATGTGGTGATTTATTCGGCTACCAAGCATATTGACGGGCAGGGGCGTGCGCTGGGCGGTGTCATCATCGGTACGAAAGACTTTATCCGCGGCACCGTTGAACCTTATCTGAAGCATACCGGAGGTGCGCTGAGCCCGTTCAACGCCTGGATCATGCTGAAAGGTCTTGAAACCATGGCGCTGCGGGTCAATGCACAGGCTGAAACCGCGCAGATGGTGGCAGAATCACTGGAAGGTCATGGTGCACTGGAGCGGACGCTGTATCCCGGCCTGAAATCCCATGCGCAGAGCGCGCTGGTGCAGACGCAGCTTGGCGGCAAGGGCGGCACGGTCCTGTCGCTGGACATCAAAGGCGGGAAAGAGGCTGCGTTTGCCTTCCTGAACGCGCTGACGATCCCGGTGATTTCGAACAACCTGGGCGATGCCAAGTCGATTGCAACGCACCCGGCGACCACGACTCACCAGCGATTGAGCGATGAACAGAAAGACGAGCTGGGCATCACCCCCGGCCTGATCCGCCTGTCCATTGGTCTGGAAGACGCTGCTGACCTGCTTGCCGATATTAAGCGAGCATTGGACGTTTCTCAGCGCTAAAACCGTTCTATATCCTGCTAAGCCCTGGATGATACCGCATGTATTGGGCATAAGTGCCACCTTCTGTGTGGAAACTCATCCGGGCTGTGCTTTGGCGCGTATACGGTTAAACTGGAAAATGCGTCGAAGCTGTATATAGTCCGGCGACCAACCGAGGAGCCCTGATCAATGAATCTGCACCCACGTGACATTGATAACGCACCTGACAGTGATGAGGCCGCCGCTGCGCTGAAAATCCTGCGCAAGTGGGCCGAGTCCGTAACTGAGGCCGAGATCAGTCAGCTTGATCCGGCGATTGCACGTCTGGTGCCGGGGCTTGTTCCGGTCAATTATCCTTCTTTGTCACGTGACTATCCTGAAGAGTTTGAGGTTGACGCAGCCTATCGCGCGACCCTGCCAGATCTTCAGAACGGTCCATCCAGCTTGATCCGAGGGGCCAAACAGCAGCTGCAACATGTGGGGATCTCGAATTTCCGCCTGCCGATCCGGTTCCACCGCAAACAGGGTGAAGACCTGACATTGGAAACCTCGGTCACGGGAACGGTTAGCCTTGATGCCGAGAAAAAGGGCATCAACATGTCCCGCATCATGCGCTCGTTCTACAAACATGCCGAGCGCACGTTCAGCTTTGAAGTTATGGAAGCTGCGCTGGACGATTACATGACCGATCTGGACAGTTTTGATGCGCGCATTCAGATGCGCTTTTCCTACCCGGATCGCGTGAAAAGCCTGCGCTCGGGGCTGGAAGGCTATCAGTATTATGACATCGCGCTGGAACTGGTCGAACAGAACGGCGTGCGCCAGAAGATCATGCATCTGGACTATGTCTATTCCTCGACCTGTCCGTGTTCTCTGGAACTCAGCGAACATGCCCGTTCGCAGCGCGGACAGCTTGCAACGCCGCATTCGCAGCGTTCTGTCGCACGGATTTCGGTTGTAGTGGATTGTGACGCGGATTGCCTGTGGTTCGAAGACTTGATTGCGCTCTGCCGTCGCGCGGTGCCGACCGAAACGCAAGTAATGGTCAAACGCGAGGACGAGCAGGCATTTGCAGAACTGAACGCTGCCAACCCAATCTTTGTGGAAGACGCCGCACGCCTGTTCTGTGCCGAGCTTTTGGCCGATCACCATGTCGGTGATTTCCGTGTGGTGGCCAGCCATCAGGAAAGCTTGCACAGCCATGATGCGGTGTCTGTTCTGACCGAAGGTCCGACCTTTGTTTCCTCCAGCCTTGACCCGCGCCTGTTCTCGACTCTGTTCCATGTTGGGTGATTGAGCAGCGCGACTGAAAGTCTCAAAGTTAGACTATAGGCGAATTTTTGCCGCACCGCAGCGAATTATGCTGCGCGCGCACTGCCTTTCGCGCTAAAATATCTAAGTATGCAGCCGTGGCGTGCGATCATGCCACTCTGAAAGGAAACCGAGACGTGCGACGCCCCGGGACTTCAGGCCTTGTTATCCCGTTCGAGAAATTCGGACGGAGTGCGGACGATCTTTCTTTTAACGGCTGTATCGCTTTTACAGGAGAAATGACGAATGAATCCGATTACCCAACCGCTGGAATTCCAGGTGGCGGCTATTCGTATGGCCGGCTATGCGGTTAGCAACCAACTGAAGATCATGCAAATTTTTGCCAACTCGGCGATGGAGCTACCGTTCGTTCCGGTGCACGCGCTGCACGCATCCTGCTCGGTTCCTGCGCCAGCAGCACCCAAGCCAGAATTCAAGTCTAAAGCGGCTGTCACCAAGCCCAAGGCAGCACCAGCGCCGAAAGCCAAATCCGCGACTCGGGCCAAAGTGGCACCCAAACCTAAGGCCGAATCACCAGTGCGGGTCACGGCCAAGGCACCGGCTGCTCCAGCGGCGGCAAATTCGGCCAACAAGACAAAACCGCAAGAACCGAAACCCGCGGCTGCGCCCGCAAAGCCTGCGGTTCGAGCTCGTCAAACCGCTGCGGCAGCCAAACCCGCAGCCCAAAAGGAAACGGCCAAACCGGCTGCCGTAAAACCTGCAGCTACGCCAGTGGCTGCAAAAGCTCCGACAAAACCCGCCGCGCGTAAACCTGCGACCCCTAAGGCTGCGGCGAAACCCGCAAAAAGATCTGCGGCTCGAACAGCAGCAAAGGCTGAACCTGCTCAGGCTGCACCACCACAGCGCCGGACGCGCGCGCCGTCGAACCCGCCCGCAATGCCCACACCCGCAAGTAAAACGGACGAGTAATCGGGACATCCGCTTGACACAGTCGTGCAGGCGCGCCAACGCTGCGCCTCATGACGGACATGCGCCCGGTTGGATATGTGATTGGCCTGTTGGTCGCCATTCTTGGGGCGACCATGCTGCTGCCTATGCTTGCGGACCTCATCGAAGGTCGGGGCGAGTGGCATGTATTTCTGGAAAGCGGCATCATAACCATGCTGACCGGTGTTGTGCTGTCTATCAGCTGTTCCAACGGGGTAGGCGAAGGTCTGACAATCCGTCAGACCTTTTTGCTGACCACCGGTGTCTGGGTGGCTTTGCCGTTTTTTGGTGCAATTCCGTTTCAATTGGGTGCGACGGAACTGCGCTTTGTCGATGCGTATTTCGAGGCGATGTCCGGGCTAACCACCACCGGTTCGACCGTTATTTCCGGCCTTGATGATTTGCCCCAAGGGCTGTTGTTGTGGCGCGGGGTGCTGCAATGGCTGGGCGGTATCGGGATCATTGTGGTCGCTATGGTGTTCCTGCCCGAGCTTCGAGTAGGCGGGATGCAGATCTTCCGTTCGGAAGGTTTTGAAACGATGGGGAAAATCCTACCGCGCGCGCAAGAGATTGCCGGCCAGATCTCCCTGATTTACGTCTTTCTGACCTTTGTATGTGCTCTGGTTTACGCCGGTTTGGGCATGGGTTTCTTTGACGCCGCAGTGCATGCGATGACGACCATCGCGACTGGCGGATTCTCGAACTATGACTCGTCCTTCGCGGCGTTCTCCGGCCCGACCGAGTACGCGGCCTCGGTTTTCATGATCCTCGCGGCGCTGCCCTTTGTCCGGTATGTCCAATTCGCAAATGGCAATACCAGCCCCCTCTGGCAAGACAGTCAGATACAGACCTTTCTTGCCACGATCATTGTATTGGTCGTGATCATGGCAGTGTTCCTGACATCGGTCTTTCCGCACAATTGGGAACAGGCGTTCCGCGAGTCGCTCTTCAACATCACCTCAATCATTTCCGGCACGGGGTATGCCAGTGTCGATTATATGGGCTGGGGCAGTTTCCCAGTCATGCTGTTCTTTTTAATCGGTTTGATCGGAGGCTGTGCGGGCTCGACGGCCTGTTCGATCAAGATATTCCGCTATCAGCTGTTATTTGCGTCGATCAAAACACAGATCCGCCGCATCCGGTCACCGCATGGTGTCTTTATCCCCCAATATGGCGGGCGCACGATCGGAACGGATGTCCTGACCTCGGTTATGAGCTTCTTTATGTTCTTCGTTCTGTCGCTGGGCGTGTTGGCCTGGGCGCTTGCTTTGACGGGGCTGGACTTCATTACCTCGGTCTCGGGCGCTGCCACGGCGCTGGCCAATGTGGGGCCGGGGCTGGGTGCGCAGATCGGACCTTCGGGAAATTTTGCAGGGCTAAACGACACGGCCAAGTGGTTGTTGTCTATCGGTATGTTGGTCGGGCGGCTTGAGTTGCTGGCCGTTTACGCTCTGTTCACCGTTCAATTCTGGAGAAACTGATGAGAAGACCACTGGGTGCCCAGATTTCGCACATGCTGAAAGACCGCGGCGTTGATGTGATTTTCGGGGTTCCCGGCGTGCACAATCAGGAAATGTACCGGGGCATAGAAGAGGCGGGGATCACCCATGTTTTGGCCCGGCATGAGCAGGGGGCCGGGTTCATGGCCGATGGCTATGCCCGCGCAACTGGCAAACCGGGCGTCGCCTGTGTAATTACAGGGCCAGGGCTGTGCAACATCATGACACCAATGGGGCAGGCCTACACGGATTCGGTGCCGCTGTTGGTGATGTCATCCTGTCTGGACGAAACGCAGGCAGTTCACGGACAATTGCACCAGATGAAGGATCAGCGCGCCGCGGCCGAGACGGTGACGGATTGGTCGCGTCAGGCGAACACCGCCGAGGCGGCTTATGGTTTGGTCGAGCGTGCTTTTGAAGAATTCGAACTTTCACGTCCGCGCCCGAAACACATACAGGTGCCTATTGCACAGCTTGAGGCCGAGGCCGATCCGGCACCGTTTCCCAATCAACCCGGTCTACGCGCACAGGTCTTGCCACCTGATGTCGCGCCGGTGCTATCCTTGCTGAACATCTCGCGCAGGCCATTGTTTATTCTGGGTGGTGGCGCGCGGTCCAGTCTGTGGAGGCAGATTCTGACCCAATTGGGCGCGGCCTGTTTCACAACCTTTGCCGGGCGCGGCATGGCGGGGCAGGGATACGCGTTGGATTTTGGAGCAATGCTTCCGCGTCCCGGCAGCGCTGAGGTCATCGGTTCGGCTGACCTTGTGGTCGTGGTAGGCGCGGAACTCGGCGAAGTCGATCTGTGGCGCGACAAATTAGGGCACTCCGCCCACTTGGTGCGCGTTGATCTCGACCCCAAGGTTCTGTCTGACCACCACCGCGCAGGAATCAAGTTGCAGGCGGACGGTCAAAGCTTTGCCAAGGCGCTTTGGGGGGCGATAGATCATGTGAATCCCGCGACGGGCTGGACACCTGAGGAAGTTTCCGAAGCACGAAGCCGCTGGAGGGCTGAGGTGGATGCGGAGCGTCCGGGTATTGTACCGGTGCTCGATGCTCTGCGCGAGGCCATGCCTGCGGATACGATGATCTATTCCGACATGACCCAACTCGCTTATGTCGCCAAAGAGGTTTGGGACATGGGCTATCCTTATCACTGGCACCATCCGACCGGATTCGGCACGCTGGGCTATGGCTTGCCGGCCGGAATTGGCGGAGCCGTTGCGCGTCGTGGTAAGCCAACGGCGGTGATCGCAGGGGATTACGGGTTTCAATACACGATGGCGGAACTGGGCGTGGCGGTCGAACTGGGCCTGTCGCTGCCAATTATTCTTTGGGATAACGGCAAGCTGAAAGAGATCGAGGACAGTATGGTCCGCGGCCAGATCGCGCCTAACGCAGTGATCGCGCGCAACCCGGATTTCTGCAAGCTGGCCGAGTCATTTGGCGCCTTATCTGCTGCGCCGTCCAGCTTGGACGAGATGCAGACCGCAGTCCGAGCGGCCTTTGAAGCACCTGTTCCAACCCTGATCCGGCTAACGCCCGACATCGTTTAGCTATTAAAAAACGCCGCCCGAAAAGGCGGCGCTTTTAATTTGTGGATCGCTTTAGTCCCAACAATGCACCAGTACGGTCATTCCATTGGCTCTGCGGCTCAGCTCATTGGGTGAAATTTCCGAACCCGGCTGACCGGGCTGAGCGGTCACACCCGCTTTTTCCAAGACGGTGTTCAGCCGCTCGGCGGTGGCGGCCAGACTGACAGAGGCGGGCAAGGTGCGCCCGTCAGACGGTGTAGGCAGCAACATGCCGACAACCTGACCGGCGTCATCAAAGACAGGGCCGCCTGCGTCGCCTGGCTGGGCGGCCAAGGCCAGACGTTTCACGCCGTCTTCCCCGTTCAACCCGCGCACGTCTGTGATCTGGCCATAGGTCAAGGTCGGCGCGCCCAACGCCCCTTGATACGAGAAACCGGATACCGCGACCTCAGACTGAATACGGGGTTTGGAATCGCTGAATTCGGCAATATTGATCGGGGCAAGACTGCGGCGGGGGCGCAGGACAGCTATGCCTAGATCGGCATCAGCCCAAGCTACTTGAACCTCCTGATCGTCGTTCAGGGTGATCCGGGTGCAACTGTCGGTGGCCTCGGACACGGTCAGGATCGTGCCACTGGTATCCGTGAAAAAACCAGAGCGGGAAAGGCGCGGCTTGCGAATCTGCAGACCAGAGATCAGATCGATCTTTTGTTCTGCATCCGCGCCCGCGCCAGCGTCCAATACGGAGCTATTTGTCGCGAAGCTGGCTTTGATCGCGGCCAGAACCCGCGCCTGGCGGTCCTCATCCCCCTCGGGCCAAACCAGCGTAAAGCCCTTGATCTGACCATCGTCCAACGCCGCTTGTGTATAGGATACGATGCCATTGCCACGACCTTCCAGCGTAAAGCGGTTGTCACGCAGCTCTCTGGGCCCGTCCAGAGGGACAATCTCAAGCGATTGCATTACCTCGTAAAGGGCGCGCAGTGTGGCCTTGTCGCCTTCCTGACTTATCAGCAGTGCTTGGGCGTCAAGATCCGCTTTGCTTTTGAAATGCGCAAACGGGGCCTCGTAGCGGTCAAAGCCAATGACTCCCAGCGGTAGGTCCAAGTCGATTCCTGCCTGCGAGTCCGAATAACGCTCCATGCCAACGCTGATCAGGGGTGCGTAGTAGTCGTCCATCAGCGCCTTGCGCTGTGATGTTGTCAGAACGCCTGTGGATTCAAAACCGTTGAAACGCTGCCAGTCACCCATCGAGCGCCGCGTCCCCTGACCGAATGCACCGTCGATCGTAGAATTGTAAAACCCCGCGGCTTGAAGGGCGGTTTGCAGGTCACGACGTTCTTGCGCGGTCAGCAGACGTTCGGATTGCAAAGCTTGGGCGCGTGTTTCATCCGCAGGTACGGGCGTCAGTCCCGACACGATTGGGTCGGGTTGCGGCGTGCTTTCGACCGGTGGCGTCACCAGGCTCCGGTTCAGGATATTTGCTCCGATGGGCCAGAATTGCTGATCCAAAGAATTAGAGAATGCAATATAGCTATCGGCCGGAATCTGCCCCTCGGCGCGGTAAACGCGCAAAACCTGCTCGGCGTCACTGCGCAAATAAGGCCCAATAACAATGGCATACCAGCCAGAGTTCAAGCGAAACCCGTTCACATCGGGCAGGACACTTGCATAGGCCTGCGCGCGTTCTTGCGCTTCGCGCAGCGAAGGGCGGGCTTCGACCTGAACCCAGACGCCAGCATCCTGTTGCGCTGAAACGTTATGCGCGCCGAAATTTAAAAGAAACAAAATTGCAGTGAATATGCGTATCATTGTCTGCCCGTGTCCGCAGTGTTTTAGCTTTGCGGCAGAGTATGCGATTTGAGGCCCAGAAAGCCATGCCCGTAATACGGGGAATTTCCAGTGTGGCGGCGCAGTGACAGCCGGGGTCCATTGGCCCGTTGACGCCCCTTGGCCCCTTGCATAGGAAGGGCAAAACCGACCGGAACCGGGCGCGGATGTGCCCAAAGGGAATGTCATGACCGAACCGTCCAGCGCACCACGTTCTTTTCAGGAAATTATCCTGCGGCTTCAGACCTATTGGGCCTCGAAAGGCTGCGCGATCCTGCAGCCCTACGACATGGAGGTTGGCGCAGGCACGTTTCACCCGGCAACGACATTGCGTGCATTGGGGTCAAAACCTTGGGCTGCGGCTTATGTCCAGCCTTCGCGCCGTCCGACCGATGGGCGATATGGTGAGAACCCGAACCGGTTGCAGCACTACTACCAGTATCAGGTGCTGATCAAACCCAGCCCGCCGGATCTGCAAGAGCTGTATTTGGGCAGCCTTCAGGCTATTGGCATTGACATGAACCTGCACGACATCCGCTTTGTCGAGGATGACTGGGAAAGCCCTACGCTGGGCGCATGGGGATTAGGCTGGGAGGTTTGGTGTGATGGCATGGAAGTCAGCCAGTTCACCTATTTCCAGCAGGTCGGCGGCCATGACTGCGCGCCGGTATCCGGCGAGCTGACTTACGGTCTGGAACGTCTAGCGATGTATGTGCTGGGCATTGACCATGTGATGGACATGCCGTTTAACGATCCGCAATCCCCAAGCCCGCTGTCCTATGGCGATGTCTTCAAACAGACCGAAGAAGAATACGCCCGCTGGAACTTTGACGTGGCCAACACAGAGGTCCTGTTGCGCCATTTTGAAGAGGCCGAGGCCGAATGCGCCAGCATTCTGGCGCAGGAACATGACGATCCCAAAACTGGCAAGCGCATTATCATGGCGCATCCCGCTTACGATCAGTGCATCAAAGCCAGCCACATTTTCAATTTGCTGGATGCGCGGGGCGTAATTTCGGTAACGGAACGGCAGGCTTACATCGGCAGGGTTCGGGCGCTGGCCAAGCAATGCGCCGACGCTTTTGTCCAGACCGGAGCCGCCGGGTTCGAGGCCTGATGGGGCGCTCAGGCCAATCCCGGCAACAGCACTTTCAGGCCATCCGCTATCATGCCGATTGCGATGGCCGACAAGATCATGCCCATGAAACGGCTCATGATCACGCGGGCGTTGTCCGACAGCCGTTTGGCCAGGGCCGAGGCGTTCCAAAAGGTAACGAACAGCAGGAGCAGGACGACCAGAAACACGCCTGCATAGATGATGGCATCTGTAGGCTTGGAAATATGATGGGCGTAGAGGATCAGCGTCGTGATCGTGCCGGGGCCAACCAGAATAGGAAAGGCCAGCGGGTAGAAGGCGACTGTCGCGGGTTCGGGATAGGCTTGTTTTTCCCCCTTCGTTCCGTGGTGCGAGGTGCTTTCGTTACCATTCAGCATGTTCAGTCCGATCATGAGCACGACGAGTCCACCTGCAACGCGCAGGTCATCGACGCTAATCCCGAAAAGACCCAGGGTTTGGTTGCCGATGGCCGCAAAGGAGCCGCCGAGGATCAGGCAATAAGTGGCCGTTTTCACCGCAACCTTACGCTGGTCGGTTGGCGTCAGCCCGTCGGTTACGCTCAGGAACACGGGCAGGTTGGTGATTGGGTTCATGATCGCAAACAGCGCGCCGAAGAACCCAACGGCAAGGGTCATGTCCATTCGAATAGCCTCGTTCCGACCTGTATCAGATTGGAAACTGGCCTATTTTCTGCTGAGTTGAAAGAGGCCGCGTGATCGGGATGTTCAGAAGATGACCGGAAAACTGCTTGCAATCATCCTTCTTGTTTCCGCGGTGTTGGCCGGGGTGGGCATGTATTACCTGCAGGTCTACGGGTTCTACTATAACGTTGAAGCCAGACCGGGGCAGGATGTGGCATTGCTGGCGAAAGGGGCGGCTGAGCCGCAACCGATACCCTATTCGGCGTTTCAAGCAATTGATGCGGACAGTTCACCGATCCGATACCGGGCGTGTTTCGAAACCAATCTGACGAGCGAGGAACTGGAGACCTTTCAGTCAGTCGAAAATCCCGAACCGCTGACAGCGCCGGGTTGGTTTGATTGCTATGACGCCGTGGCAATCGCCGAGGCGCTGAAGTCGGGGCGGGCGCAGGCATTTATGGGCACCAAGAACATCCATTATGGCGTGGACCGCATTGTGACAGTGACCACAGATGGGAAAGGCTTTGTCTGGCACGCGCTGAACAATTGCGGTGAAAAGGCATATGACGGAACGGTGGTGGGTGAGGAATGCCCGCCGCGCCCAGGAAGCTGAGGATGCAATGACCGACGCCGCAATCGAGATTCCCAATTTTCTAACTGCTACTCTTGGCATCGCCGTCTATCTAATTGGGGCTGAGATTAACGCCCGCGTTGCGGTGTTGCGCCAGTTCAATATCCCCGAGCCGGTAACGGGTGGTCTTCTGGCATCGTTCGCGCTGCTGTTTCTGTATTTGACAGTAGGTCTAGAGCTGAATTTCGACCTTGCCTCGCGGGACTTTCTGCTGGTCGTCTTCTTCGCCGGGATTGGCTTGAATGCACGGCTGTCCGATTTAATTTCCGGCGGTAAGCCCCTGTTGTTGTTGCTTGTTCTGACGCTGGTCACGATCATTGCGCAAAACGCTGTTGGTGCAGTAGGCGCGGTTGCATTTGGGTATCCGGCTCAAGCCGGGGTGCTGTTCGGATCGGCCTCTTTGATCGGCGGCCACGGCACGGCCATCGCGTGGGCGCCCGAGGTCGGCGCGGTGACTGGCATGACCGGTGCGACCGAACTGGGTGTGGCGGTGGCGACACTGGGGCTTGTGCTGGCGGCATTGGTGGGCGGGCCGATTGCCCGATTGCTGATCGAGGGCAAAGGTCTGACCCCGGACCGACCGGACGAAGAGCACACGGTTGGCTTGCCTGATAACCCGAACGAGGCTGAGGCCAAGATTGACCACCTGACCATCATGCGGGTTCTGCTGCATCTGAATCTGGCGATCATCTTTGGCTATGCTCTGAACGGAGCAATCGAAGCCACTGGGTTGAAGCTACCCTTGTTCGTACCCTGCCTGATCATGGGTATCATCATCGCCAACTTGCGCACGGCTATCGCTCCCAAAGCACCACCTGTGTCGCGTACGCCCTCGCTGGCGCTGATCTCGGAATTCTCGCTGGGTGCGTTCTTGGCGATGTCTCTGATGAGCCTGCAGCTTTGGACAATTGCCGAGCTGGGCCTGGCCATCGTCGTGATCATGGCCGCGCAAACCCTGTTTGCCGTGGCATTCGTGATCTGGGTGCTATTCCCGGTGATGGGCAGCAACTACCGCGCTGCAGTTCTGTCTGCAGGATTTGGTGGCTTTGCTTTGGGTGCAACACCAACCGCTATCGCCAATATGACCGCAGTTACCAAGCGATATGGCCCGTCGCCTATTGCCTTTATCGTGCTGCCCCTTGTATCCGCCTTCTTTGTGGATATCGCCAATGCCATCGTCATCCAGACGATCGTCAATTTCTAAGGACCGAAAATGCCCGACCTGCTGATCGAACTGTTTTCCGAGGAAATCCCCGCGCGCATGCAGACCCGCGCAGGTGAGGATTTGAAAAAGCGGATCACCGATGGCTTGGTCGAGGCCGGTTTGACATACGCAGGGGCCGCCGCGCTGACTACGCCGCGCCGCCTGACGCTGGCGGTCGAGGGGTTGCTGGCAGAAAGTCCGACGATCCGCGAGGAACGCAAAGGGCCCAAGGTTGGCGCGCCCGACAAAGCCATCGAAGGTTTCTTGCGCGGCGCGGGCCTGACCCGCGACCAGTTGGAAGAACGAGACACGCCCAAAGGCGCGGTCTATTTCGCCACCATCGAGAAAGCAGGCCGTCCGGCGGCCGAGATCGTGGCCGAGGTACTTGAAGCCACCATTCGTAACTTTCCTTGGCCTAAGTCGATGCGCTGGGGCAGTGGCCCGCTGCGCTGGGTGCGCCCGCTGCATTCGATCCTGTGCATCCTGTCTGATGAGGCGGGCGCGCAGGTTGTGCCGCTTGATGTCGATGGCATCAAATCCGGCGACACCACCACAGGTCACCGCTTTATGGCACCAAATCGGTTCGCGGTTACCTCTTTCGATGATTACGCTGCCAAGCTAAAGCGCGCTTTTGTGGTTCTCAACCCCGCCGACCGCGCTGAACATATCTGGAATGATGCTCAGAACATGGCCTTTGCCGCCGGTCTGGAAGTGGTCGATGACAAGGGCCTGCTGGCCGAGGTTGCCGGCCTGGTCGAATGGCCGGTGGTTTTGATGGGGCAGATCGATGACGAATTCCTCGAACTGCCGCCCGAGGTGCTGCAGACCTCGATGAAAGAGCATCAGAAATTCTTCTCGGTCCGCAATCCGAAAACCAACCGGATTGAGCGTTTCATCACCGTCGCCAACCGTGAAACCGCAGACAATGGCGCGACCATTCTGGCGGGGAACCAAAAGGTTCTGTCGGCCCGTCTGGCCGATGCGAAGTTCTTCTGGGAGAACGACCTGCGCGTCGCCAAATCGGACATCGCCCACTGGACCCGCGCGCTGGAGAATGTGACCTTCCACAACAAGCTGGGCACGCAGGCCGAGCGTATCGACCGCATCGCCGCACTGGCCCGCGAACTGGCCCCGGTGACCGGAGCAGATGCGGATCAGGCCGAGAAAGCCGCGCGTCTGGCCAAGGCCGATCTGAGTTCCGAGATGGTCTATGAATTCCCCGAACTTCAAGGGCTTATGGGACGGTACTATGTCGAGGCCGCAGGTGAAGACGCCGCCGTGGCCGCCGTGGCGCAGGAGCATTACTCGCCGCTGGGTCCGTCGGATGACGTGCCAACCGCGCCGTTTTCGGTGACCGTGGCGCTGGCCGACAAGCTGGACACGCTGACCGGGTTCTGGGCGATTGATGAGAAACCGACCGGTTCGAAAGACCCGTTTGCCCTGCGCCGCGCTGCGTTGGGCGTTACCCGGCTTGTTCTGGAAAATGATCTGCGCTTTTCGCTGGCCGAGCTATTGGAAGCTGCTTTGAAGGTTCTTTTGAAGCTACCTGAATGGAAAGCTGCATTGTTGGGTGCAAAGGCTCAGCAGGCGCAAGCCAATGACGAGGAAAAGGACGCGGCGGCCAAACGCGTGCATGATCTGGCGCATCAAGTTGAAGCGGCAAGTGCCATCATCACGGCTGTGCCTGCAGACCTCCTCTCCTTCTTCCACGACCGCCTCAAAGTTTTCCTCCGCGACGAGGGCATTCGCCACGACATCATCGACGCCTGCATCGCGATGGAGGGAAATGACGACCTCAACCTGCTGGTCAAACGTGCGCGTGCTTTGAACACGGTGATAGCGACCGAGGATGGCGAAAACCTCGTGCAGGGGTTCAAGCGCGCCAACAACATCCTGACGCAGGCCGAGGAGAAGGATGGCGTCGAATACTCCTACGGTGCAGATGTGAAATTTGCCGAAACGGACAGCGAAAAGGCGCTGTTTGCCGCTCTGGATGGGACGCAGGGTGAGATCAACGTGGCGCTGAAGGACGAGGATTTCCCGGCAGCCATGTCCGCAATGGCCGCGCTGCGCGGTCCGGTGGATGCGTTTTTCGAGGATGTTCAGGTCAATACCGACAACGATATCCTGCGCCGTAACCGCCTGAACCTGCTGAGCCAGATTCGTCAGGTGTGTTCCAGCGTCGCAGACCTCAGCAAGATCGAAGGCTAAGCCATAACGCCCTTGCGCCATTGGTGCAGGGGCTTATGCTGCGTGCAAACCAAAAGGTGCCGCAGTGCAGAATAACCCGCATACCACTCTGATCACAGCCGAAGCTCCGGTGACCACCGAAACTCATGGTGGCCGAGCCAAATGTTTGCAACGGCTCGTCCGGCTTGATTTGCCAGTGCCGCGAACAGTGGCACTGTCCTTTGACGCGGTGCATACAATCGCGGAAGGTGAGGTGCCGGATATCGCGGCTATCCTCGATCAATTCGACCAAACTTCGTTGCTGTGCGTACGGCCCAGTTCTGAAGACCCCGATTGGGGCGGCCCCGGTGCGATTTTGAATATCGGCATGAATGACGCCCGTTATGTGGATCTATCGGATTCGATGGGCGCAGAAGCCGCCGCCGCGCTTTATCTGCGCTTTGTCCAAAGCTATGCGATCCATGTGGCCCGTCTGGATGCGGATGTGTTCGATGATATTGAAGCGGATGGCCGAGAGGGGCTTCGACAGACGCTGCGGGCCTATGAGGATGAGACCGACGAGGTGTTCCCGCAAGATCGCGGAGAGCAGTTGATCGCAGTTTTGCGATCGATGGCGCGGGCGTGGGATGGAACGTCGGCCCGCCTGCTGCGCCAAGCCAAAGGGGCGCCGGCGGATGCGGGTTTGGGGCTGGTCATTCAAGAGATGATACCAGGTGTCGGTCAGGGTGAATGCGGCTCGGGCGTGTTGCAACTGGTGGATCCGACAACGGGGTTGCCGCAGATCACAGGCCGGTACCTAAGCCAGAGCCAAGGGCGTGATGCGCTGGGTGAAGGCGTGGCTGCGCTCTATCTTGAAAAGGATCCGCGCGGTAAGTCGCTGGAAGACGTTGCACCAGAAGCCTTCGAAAGTCTCAAGGCGCATGCCGCGATGATGCGCGCCAAGCTGCGCGAGGAAATGCAGGTTGAGTTCGTCATCCAGAACGGCGACGTGCATATTCTGGATGGCGTGCGCGTACAGCGCAGCGCGCGGGCTGCTATGCGGATCGCTGTTCGTCTTGCCGAAGATGGGATCATCCCACCGCAAGAAGCAGTTATGCGGGTCGACCCTCATTCCTTGAACGAGATGCTGCACCGGCAAGTTCATCCTGAGGCCCGCCGCGATGTTCTTACCACCGGTATTGCTGCTAGCCCCGGCGCGGCAACGGGCAAGATCGTTTTCACGGCTGCCGAGGCACAAGCCAGTGCCGCGCGGGCAGAACCCTGTATTCTGGTGCGCCGCGAAACCTCGCCCGAGGATGTGCGCGGGATGCATGCAGCAGTCGCCGTGCTGACTGAAAAGGGTGGTATGACAAGCCATGCCGCTGTGATCGGGCGCGGTTTGGGCCTGCCCTGCATCGTCGGTGCGTCCGAGATGCGGTTCCAGACCAAGAAAAAGATGCTGACCGCACCAGATGGTCGCGTGTTCAAAACAGGCGACACGCTTACGATCGACGGCACCTCGGGACAGGTGCTTGCAGGACAACCCGCGATGCTGGAGGCTGCGTTGGACGACTGTTTCCAGACGCTGATGGGATGGGCGGACGACGAACGCGATATTGCCATACGTGCCAATGCCGATACGCCAGCCGATGCGCAAACTGCGCGGAATTTTCTGGCGCAGGGGATCGGCCTGTGCCGGACCGAGCATATGTTCTTTGACCCCGGCCGCCTGATCGTGATGCGAGAGATGATCTTTGCCGAGACCTCTTCGGGGCGCGCGGCGGTATTGGAGCGTCTTTTGCCCATGCAGCGCGATGATTTCGTTCAGCTTTTCCGTATCATGGAAGGCCAACCCGTCTGCATTCGTCTGTTCGATCCACCGTTGCACGAGTTCCTGCCGACCACACGCAGTGGCCAGCGGGAACTGGCTGAGGCGCTGGACCTACCGGTTTCGGATGTTGAGCGGCGGGTCGCGGCCATGACGGAATACAACCCAATGCTGGGCCTGCGCGGCGTGCGCTTGGGAGTGACCGTGCCCGAGATCTACGACATGCAAGCCCGTGCCATCTTTGAAGCGACGCTTGAAGCCAGCAAAGACGGTGCGCCTGTCGTCCCCGAGGTGATGATCCCCTTGGTTTCGGCCAAGCGAGAAGTCGAGCTGGTTAAATCCCGCATCGACTCTGTGGCGGCAGCAGTGGCGAGCGAGCAGGGGCGGGAATTTGAATATCGCCTCGGCGTTATGGTAGAAACACCGCGTGCCTGTTTGCGGGCGGATGATATTGCTCCGCATACCTCGTTCCTGAGTTTTGGTACCAACGACCTGACCCAGATGACCTATGGCCTTTCGCGCGACGATGCGGGCCGGTTCATGTCCGCCTATGTGCGTCAGGGTGTTTTCATTGAAGACCCGTTCCATGTGCTCGATCCCGACGGCGTTGGGGAATTGCTGAAACTAGGGGCGGAACGTGGACGGCAAGTCCAGCCGGATGTTACACTGTCTGTATGCGGTGAACACGGCGGTAACCCCGAATCAATCGCCATTTGCCGCGATCTGGGGTTTGACTATGTGTCATGCTCTCCGTTCCGGGTGCCTGTTGCTCGGCTGGCTTCCGCTCAACTGGCGATTTCGTCCAGACTTGGGGGTTGACACAGGTCGCTTGCCCTAGGATTAGTGGTTTTTAGGCAACCTTGTGATGGAATTAATTTTCCTCACGGGCGATTTTTCACTTGCGTTTTCATCTGATCTGGACGTCTCGGCCAGACTGCGCTAAATGCCTCGTCGCGCCCGCCGGGGGAGGGTACGGCGCGAAATGTGCCTGTGCGAGGTTATCTGATGCTACGATACATACTGGCTGTTGCCACAATGGCAGCAACCGTGCTGCCGAGTGTGTCTTTCGCTGAAAGGGAAGCCACCGATACTGCCAAACGTGAACTAGTCACCCGGACCGAAGTGCCCGGACAGACCTTTCGCGACTATCTGAATCTGTTCAAGCCCAAAAAAACGCTTGAGCCTGTAAAGATTTCGTACTCGAAGGATTGGCTGGACCAACAGCCCGCAGCCACCGGGGACGAAAACTTCAAATGTTTAGCCGAGGCGCTGTACTTTGAAGCGCGCGGCGAAAGCGTGCGCGGTCAATTCGCTGTCGCCGAAGTCATCCTGAATCGCGTGGATAGCACCCGGTTTCCGGACTCTCTGTGTGGCGTGATCAAGCAAGGGACCGGCAAGAAGTACCAGTGCCAGTTCACGTATACCTGCGATGGCCACAAGGAAGTGATCCACGAGAAGAAGGCATATGAACGCGTCTCCAAAGTTGCGCGCGCAGCCATTGATGGGATCGCAAAAGAGCTGACAGAAGGTGCCACGCACTATCACACCACGGCGGTTCGCCCGTCATGGTCACGCGTGTACAAGGAAACTGCACGGATTGGCGTTCACGTTTTCTACCGTCACAACTATCGGACAGCGAGCAACTGATTGCCGCACCCGCGCTGGAACCTTGATGGCGCGGGGTGTCTTTTGACCTATGTTGCGGGCCAGGAGGCCCGCAATGACGTTTTCACGCAGACTTTTCCTGCAATCGGCGACCGCGCTGGCGGTATTGCCCAAGGCTGTTCGGGCGTCCAGTACTGACCTGGTTGCGCGAAAGGCTATTCAGCAGATCGCCCCGGATGGCTTTCCTGAGACACCGGTATGGAGCTATGGCGGTGGCGTACCCGGCCCTGAGATCCGGTTAGCTCAGGGTGCGCGGCTTCAGCGCAGGCTGGTAAACGACCTACCTCAGCCGACCACCATCCATTGGCACGGTATTCGGATCGACAATGCGATGGATGGCGTGCCGGGATTAACACAGGACGTGGTTAAGTCGGGCGGAGATTTTCGGTACGATTTTTTGGTCCCCGATGCGGGAACCTATTGGTATTATGCGCATAACCGCTCGGTCGAGCAGGTGGCGCGCGGCCTTTACGGCCCTCTAATCGTTGAGGAAGCCGAACCGCTTGATGTCGATCATGATCTGACGCTGATGTTGGATGATTGGCGTCTTGATCCGGAAACCGCTCATATCGTCGACGATTTCGACAATGGTCATGATCAAAGCCACGCTGGACGGTTAGGTAATCTCGTCTCGGTCAATGGCCAGTTTGATCCAGCTTTTTCTGTGCGCAGTCGGGACCGGCTGCGTTTACGGCTGGTAAATGCGTCGAACGCCCGAATTTATGATCTTTCTCTGGATGGGTTGGTAGGCTGGATTGTAGCACTGGATGGAATGCCGCTGGAAACCCCGATGCGGGTTGAAGATAGTTTCCCACTGGCGCCTGCCCAACGTGCTGATTTGGTTGTGGATGTAGAGGCCCAGCCTGACAAGGTTGCCGGGCTTGTCAGCCGCGAGCGGGAGGGTGCTTTTGGGCTGGTTCGCTTCGCAGTGTCTGGTCAATCCGCACGCACAGGTCAGCCTAGCATTGCGCCACTGCCGCCGAATCCCTTGCCTGCGGTGACGCTCGATAGCGCGCCATTACATAGGATGACATTGCAGGGCGGTGCGATGCGCTGGCTTGAATCCGCGCATCTGGGCGAAACGCTGCTCTCGGGGCGTGAATTGGTACAACTAGGCCGGTTCTGGGCGTTGAACGGATACGCGGAGCGACCGCAGGATCCGTTTCTTGATGCGCAGCGGGGCAGCGTGCATCGGATTGAGTTTGTCAACGAAACGGCCTTTCCGCATGCTATGCACCTGCACGGACATCATTTTCGCCTCATACTGGCTGATGGTAGACTTGGCCCGTGGCGCGACACCGTGCTGGTCGAACGTGGGCAAACGCGTCAAATCGCTCTGGTTGCGGATAATCCCGGTGATTGGTTGTTGCACTGTCACATGCTGGGTCATGCTGCCTCTGGTATGATGAGTTGGTTTCGCGTCACCTGACGACGCAATCGACGACTAGAATGGCGTTTGTTGCAGTGTTATACGCCCGCGCATCGTATAATTTGGGTAGATCAGTCCAAAAGCCCGAAAAGGTCTGTCGTATGAGCTCTGAAATCCGTCTTGCCTTTGCGCACCCATCCGAGCGGTCTGAAGCGACCGCAACGCGGGGGCCGTTGGATCGTATCTCATTACGGGACCATATCGTCGAGGTCGAGATCGGCGCTTTTCAGGCCGAGCGCGGAACAACGCAGCGCATCTGCTTTAACATCGTGGTCGAAGTCCGCCCGCTAACCGATCCGATTGATGACGATGTTGACCGCATCCTGTCCTATGACCGGGTGACCGAGGCCATCGCGCATGAACTGGCCGCTGAACGGCTGAATCTGCTGGAGACTTTGGCAGATCGTGTGGCTGAGCGTATTCTACTTGAACCTCAGGCTGTAAGGGCTTTTGTCCGCATAGAAAAACTTGATCGCGGCCCTGGGGCCTTGGGCGTGGAAATCGTGCGTGGCAGGGATAAAGCCCATCATGATGTGGTTGAGGAAGAACGCCCACATCCGCGTCTGGTGTTCCTTTCGAATGAGGCTATTGCGTCGCCCAATCTGACCGGTTGGATTGATCAACTGGAAAACCGTCAGCGGCCGCTGATCCTTTGCGTCGGTGCGTCGGATATGGCGGTGCCGCAGACCGGCCACGCGATGACACAGCGCCGGATTGACCTGCTGGCCATCGAGCAGAACGCATGGGTTCTGGCAGCACGGGATCATCGGTGTGTGGTTGTTTCCACCCGAACAGAATTGGATTGGGCAATGAAGAACGGCCAGATTTGCGTTTGGGCGCCGTCCAAGATTGTTCTGGATGCGGTTGATGGCCCATCGGCTGCGCCATCAGATGCTGTGGCTTTGGCAGCCTGGTTCGCGGCCACCTTTGAGGCCAGTGAGATGATGGTGATCGGCGGTGCCTTGCCAAACGCGCCGAAGACGCCTCTGCGCGCGATTTCCGTGGATCAGGGGAAACTGTGACCGAATATTTTCGACCGCTGGTTCAACATGGCGCTGCCCGGCTTGATGGTGCTGTATCGCTCGCCGGGCAATCTCTGTGGTTTACCCATGCAGAACGGTTGTCTCGCACTTCTCCTCCAGCGATAGTAGCCGCGCGAGATATCCAGACAGAAGTACTGAAGCGCCTGACCGGACCGCGCGCCGATATCGCGGGGCTTGCGATGGATCGACCGCAAATCATGGGCATCCTGAACGCGACCCCCGACAGTTTTTCGGACGGCGGTGTGCATAATTCGGTCGAGGCTGCGGTATCCGCCGCGAAACAGATGGTGGCGCATGACGCAGGAATTCTGGATATCGGCGGTGAATCGACACGTCCTGGGGCTGCGTTTGTACCCGAGGATGAGGAAATCGCCCGCACCAAGCCTTTGATCGAGGCTATCCGTGCTGAAACGCAGGCTCTCATTTCCATCGACACTCGTAAGGCCAGCGTCGCCAAGGCCGCATGGAACGCTGGGGCAGGTCTGATCAATGATGTGTCGGGCTTTACATTTGATCCACAATTGGCCCCGTTTTGTGCCGAGGTCGGCGCGCCCGTTTGTGTGATGCATATGCAGGGTGATCCGGCCACGATGCAGGATGATCCGCAATACGATGATGTTCTTCTGGACGTTTATGATTTTCTTGAAGCGCAGATCGAGAAACTGGAACGCTTGGGCGTCAACCGCAACCGGATTGTTGCTGATCCTGGTATCGGGTTTGGCAAGACACTGGAGCATAATCTGACCCTGCTGCAAAACCTCAGCCTGTTCCATGGGTTGGGCTGTCCAATCTTGCTGGGTGTCTCGCGCAAGGGCCTCATCGGAGAGATCGGGCGCGAGCCGCGCAAAGACGCCCGCGCACCGGGATCGATCGCAGTGGCACTGGCCGGGTTGTCTCAGGGCGTGCAGATCGTCCGGGTTCATGACGTGGCCGAAACCGTTCAGGCCTTGCGTCTATGGGCCGCCGTCCGGTAATCCGGTCGCAGGCAAGAAATGAACGGAGAACTACCATGCGCAAGCTGTTCGGAACTGACGGGGTGCGGGGCACCGCGAACACCTATCCGATTACGGCCGAAATGGCCTTGCGTATTGGGGCGGCTGTAGGGCGGTATTTTCGCCGTGATCAATCCGGTGCGCATCGGGTGGTTATCGGTAAGGACACACGCCTGTCCGGGTACATGCTGGAAAATGCGCTGACTGCGGGGCTGACCTCGACTGGGATGAATGTGCTGTTGCTGGGCCCGGTCCCGACCCCTGCGGTTGGGTTGATGACCCGCTCGATGCGGGCTGATTTAGGGGTGATGATTTCGGCCAGCCATAACCCGGCTGATGATAACGGTATCAAGTTCTTTGGTCCTGACGGGTACAAGCTGTCCGATCAAGCAGAACTGGAGATCGAACGCCTGATCGAAGAGGGTGTCAAACCTGCGCAAGCACAAAACATAGGCCGAGCCCGCCGTGTGGATGATGCACGGTTCCGGTATGGCGAACGGGTGAAATCCTCGTTGTCCCGCGATTTGCGTCTGGACGGGTTGAAAGTGGTGGTCGACTGCGCCAACGGTGCCGCGCACCGCACCGCACCCGAGGTTCTGTGGGAACTGGGCGCTGAGGTCATTCCAGTGGGGATTGCGCCGAATGGTAAAAATATCAACCAGAATTGCGGATCTACCAAACCTCAGTTGGCGGCCGAGACGGTAGTGGCCCATGGCGCGGATGTGGGCATTTGTCTGGACGGCGACGCCGACCGCGTTGTGATGGTCGATGAGAATGGTCAGGTAGCAGATGGTGACCAGTTGATGGCTCTTCTGGCGACCAGCTGGGCAAAGGCCGGCCGTCTTGAAGGCGGTGCTTTGGTTGCGACTGTGATGTCAAACCTTGGGCTGGAACGGCACCTGGCCGCGCAAGGATTGCGGTTGGAACGAACAGCCGTTGGCGACCGGTATGTCGTCGAACGGATGCGCGAAGGTGGGTTCAATCTGGGTGGTGAGCAATCGGGGCACATTGTCATGAGTGATTTTGCCACCACTGGTGACGGTTTGATGGCAGGTCTGCATTTCCTTGCCGAGATGGTCCATTCAGACCGTAAGGCATCTGAGTTGTCCGTGCAGTTCGAAACCGTACCGCAATTGTTGAAGAACGTACGCTACGGCGAAGGGCAGGCTCCGCTCGAAACCTCCAGCGTGAAGGCCGCGATTGCCGATGCCGAGGCGAGATTGAACGGGCAGGGGCGTTTGTTGATCCGCAAATCGGGGACTGAGCCTTTAATCCGAGTGATGGCCGAATGCGAGGATGACGCTTTGTTGACACAGGTCGTCGATGGCATCGTGGCCGAGGTCGAAGCGGTCGCCAGTTAACGCCCGAACAGCATCTTGCGCAGGCTGAACCACTGGCTGATTGCCAGCCCCGTCAGGATCATCGCCAGCGCGATGTAAAACCGCAGTGGCAGGGCCTCGGACAGAATCCACGCCCCGAGCACCATCGACCAGATGGGTACTTGGTAGTTGACAAGTGTAAGGAACACAGACCCTGCGCTGCGGATGATCGAGACACGCAATAGGGTGGCAAAAGCAGTGGGCAGCAGCCCCAGTGCGATGATCGCCAGACCGGGACGCGTGCCTTCCCAGTCGGGAATGCCTTCGATCATCAACATGAACGGCAGCAACAACACCGCCCCAACGACCAGCGACAGCGCGGCCAATGCAACGGGGTCGATGGGCGGGCAGCGCCGGGTAAAGATCGACGCGCAGGAGTAGCAAAGCGCAGCACCGATGCAGGCGAGTTGTGCCAAGGGTTCGGCCCCTTGTCCGATCTGCGCCAGACCCGGGCCGATCAAAACCAGAGCCCCGCAAAATCCCAGCGATACACCAACAAAACGCCGGGCGTTCAGCGGTTCGTCCGAGAAGAAATGCGCCAGCGGCAGAACCATCAAGGGAATGGCCGCCATTGAAAGGCCGGCAAAGGCCGAAGCCACATATTGCTGACCCCAGCTGAGCAGCATGAACGGCAGAGCGGTGGACAACACGCCGATGACGACGATGTAGCCCCACAGTTTCAGGTCGCCGGTAGGTAGCTTGCGCCCCGTCAGGACCATCATAGCCAGCAAGGTCAATGCGCCCAGAGTGGTGCGTGCAGTTGCAACGGTTACAGGCCCATACCCCTCAAGCGCCATGGCGACGACCATAAAGGTGCCGCCCCAGATGAGGCCGAGGGCAATAACTCCACTCCAGTCGCGCGATGAGGGCTGATCGACCATTTTTGTGCTGACCTCGCAAATCATTGCGGTGATTGATCGCGTGAAGCGTCAGTTTTTACAACAGGTTGATTGACGGTCTTTACGAAAAAGGGCGGCCACTGAGGGCCGCCCTTCTGCTGACGATAGTCAGACTTAGTTCTTTTCTTTGTCGACCATTTTGCCGGCCGAAATCCACGGCATCATGCCGCGCAGCTTGGCGCCGGTTTCTTCGATCTGATGCTCGTCATTGGCGCGACGGGCTGCTTTGATGGTCGGTTGACCAACGGCGTTTTCCAGCATGAAGTCACGGACGAATTTACCCTGCTGGATGTCATTCAGAACCGCTTTCATGCGCGCTTTGGTCTCGTCGTATTTCAGGATGCGCGGGCCGGTGACATACTGGCCGTACTCGGCAGTGTTCGAGATCGAGTAGTCCATGTTGGCGATACCGCCTTCGTAGATCAGGTCAACGATCAGCTTCACTTCGTGCAGACACTCGAAATAGGCCATTTCAGGCGCGTAGCCTGCCTCGACCAGAGTTTCAAAGCCGCAGCGGATCAGTTCGACCAGACCGCCGCACAGAACGGCCTGTTCGCCGAAGAGGTCGGTTTCACACTCTTCACGGAAGTTGGTTTCGATGATTCCCGAGCGGCCGCCACCGATGGCCGAGCAATAGGACAGGCCGATTTCCAGCGCTTTGCCTGTCGCGTCGTTGTTCACTGCGACCAGGCAAGGTACGCCGCCGCCTTTGGTGTATTCGCCACGCACGGTGTGGCCGGGGCCTTTGGGGGCCATCATGATGACGTCAACGCCTTCTTTCGGCTCGATCAGGCCGAAGTGGACGTTCAGGCCGTGGGCGAACGCGATAGCTGCGCCGGGCTTGATGTTGTCATGCACGTATTTCTTGTAGGTCTCGGCCTGCAGTTCATCGGGCATGGTGAACATGATGACGTCACACCATGCAGCGGCTTCGGCGATACCCATCACCTGTAGACCTTCGCCTTCAGCTTTCTTGGCCGAGGGCGAGCCTTCGCGCAGGGCGACGACCAGATTCTTGGCACCCGAGTCGCGCAGGTTCAGCGCGTGGGCGTGACCTTGCGAGCCATAACCCAGGATGGCTACTTTTTTGTCTTTGATCAGGTTGATGTCGCAATCGCGATCGTAATAGACGCGCATGATTTCGGTCCTTTCTGTTACGGTTGCTGAGCTTTTAGTTGGGCGTGGAGCTATTGGCGAGCGGTTTTCCATTGAGTATTTTGGAAAAAGATGAAAAATTATTCGTGCCAATCTGATATCTCGGGAAAATCATGCTTGACGACATGGATCGACGTATTCTGCGCCATCTGCAGCCGGAACCAACGCTGTCCATGGCCGAACTGGCCGAGCGCTGCGGGATCAGCCAAGGTGTGTGTTGGCGGCGGGTTGAGAAGATGCAGGCCGCTGGCATCATACAGGGGCAGGAGGCCGTTATCGACTGGGCCGCCTTGGGCTATGCAATTGAGGTCTCGTTGCGTGTGACGCTGGACAAAACGCAGCCCCGTGCCTTTGATGAATTCACAGCCGCCGCGCGTCTGGTTGCCGAGGTGGTCGAAATTCAGACGTTTTTGGGGCGGGTGGACGTGCGCCTATCGGTGTTGGCGCGGGATATGTCCAACTATCAGCAGCTCTATCGTGATCGCATTCTGACTTTGCCGCATATCGCCGATATCGAGGCGTTGATGCATATCGCCCGCGTCAAGCGCAACGAAGTGTTGCCGGTATGATCGAGCTGGATGACCTCGACCGCCAGATTCTGCGCGCGCTGGTACAGGACGCGACGCAAAGTGCAGGGGCGTTGGGGCGTAAGTTGGGCTTGTCACAGCCAGCCACATGGCGGCGCATTCGTAGGATGGAAGAGGCGGGCGTCATCAAGGGGCGCCGTCTACGCCTGAATGCAGAGGCGCTGGGGTTTGGTGTGACCGTTTTCCTTGGCGTCAAGCTGGCGCGCAAAGGACAGGTCAGCCTGGAGGATTTCGAACGCGCCGTCGCCGCCATCCCCGAAGTGCAGACTGTTGAGCATGTCTTAGGCTTGTATGACTATCGCCTGCGAGTTGTGGCACGCGATTTGGCGGATTTCGAACGGGTCCTACGGCGACGGATCATGACATTGCCCGGGGCTGGTGAGGTTGAGGCAAACGTTCTACTCAGCGAAGAGCGCCTGCCAGGCCCGATCGGGTGACTGGGATCAGTACTTGGTGCGGATGCAAAAGCCGGGATGATGCGTCATCCGAGCAAAGGTCATCGGCAAACCGTCTTTCCAAGTCGTGCGCTCAAGCTGAATCATCGAGGTGCCAGTCGTAGTGCCCATAAATTCAGCAAGCCGCCCGTCGGCTGAAATTGCGCAAAATGCGATCTCGGCTTCGGTAAAGGGGGCTATGTTCAGCAACCACTCATGTGGGCCATGCGTGTTCAAATCCGCATGCTCTACCTCGGGTACGGTTTCGATGTTGATCCAACGCTCTTCAAGCTGAAAGGGGCGGTTGTCGGCGTAGTGCATGCAGATCACGTGTAATACCCGCGCATCCGGCGAAACGTTTAGCTGAGAGGCTAGCCAACCGGGGCTGGACACGACATTTCGCTCAACAAGAGCATAGCGATAGGTGGAATTCTGGTTCTCAACAGCTTGACGCGCCAGCGAGAACTCCAGTTTCGCGTGTTTGCTGGGCTCTTTCTTGACCCGCGTGCCACTTTTGCGCTTACGCTCGACAAAGCCCTGTTCGGCCAGTTCGCGCAGGGCGCGGTTAACGGTCGCGCGCGCGCAATTGAATTCTTCGGCAAGCTGCGTTTCGGTCGGAAGCAGAGACCCCTGTGGCCAGATTCGGCTTTCAATCCGCCGCTTGACTTCGTCACGTACAACCTGAAAACTGATCCGCTTTTGAGCAGTCACGAGAAGTAATGCCTTTCTTCTACAAAGTGAATGTATCTGTTCAGAAACACCTCAGGGTGTAAAGGGGTGGTGACACTATTTGGCGTCAAGTAATCATTCAATTGACGGTTTTTGAGGTTAATTTTGCGTTAGTAAATTGAGTTCCGTCGCGTCAATTGCCGTTGCGCAGCAAGCGTCATAACATCCCAAAGTACAGACTCATGAAACCCGAACGCACTTTGAAAGGACAAATCATGCCAGCGCTTTTGGAAACCATCGACCCGAATGGGCTGGAAGAATTCTCAGTTGTGTTCACGGATCGATCCTTGAACCACATGTCAGCTCGGTTTCAAACCGTCATGCGTGATATATCTTCTATGTTGCGGGATGTTTACAAGGCGGACGGCGTTGCCGTGATCCCAGGCGGCGGCACCTACGGCATGGAGGCCGTGGCGCGCCAGTTCGCACGTAATGCCAATGTTCTGGTCGTACGAAATGGGTGGTTTTCTTATCGCTGGAGCCAGATCATCGAATCTGCAACGCTGACAGCGTCGGCTACGGTGCTCAAGGCGCGGCAGACCGGAAACTCCAGCCCGTCGCCATTTGCTCCGGCCCCGATCGAAGAGGTAATTTCAACAATTCGTGAGCAGCGTCCTGATGTGGTTTTTGCGCCGCATGTTGAAACATCTGCGGGCCTCATCTTGCCAGAGGATTATGTGACCGCAATGGCAGAAGCTGCGCATGAGGTCGGTGCGTTGATGGTGTTGGATTGCATCGCCTCTGGCTGTGCGTGGGTCGACATGAAGGCGACCGGTGTGGATGTTTTGATTTCAGCCCCGCAGAAAGGGTGGAGCGCATCGCCTTGCGCCGGTTTGGTCATGATGTCCAATCGGGCTGAAGCACGTTTGCAAGAAACAACGTCGGATAGTTTTGCTGTAGATCTGAAGAAATGGCGTCAGATCATGCAAGCTTATGAAAACGGTGGGCATGCCTATCATGCCACCATGCCGACCGATGCCTTGCAGGCATTTCGGGATACAATGGTCGAAACGCGCGACTATGGCTTTGAAAAACTGCGAGATGCGCAATGGGCTTTGGGCAACGGTGTCCGGGCAATGCTGAAAGAGAAAGGTGTTGCTTCGGTTGCTGCCGAGGGGTTTGGCGCGCCGGGAGTTGTGGTCAGCTATACCTCGGACCCCGATGTTCAGAACGGCAAGAAATTTGTCGCGTTGGGCATGCAGATTGCAGCCGGTGTTCCGCTGCAATGTGATGAGCCTGAGGGGTTCAGCACATTCCGTCTGGGCTTGTTCGGGCTGGATAAACTGTATGACGTGGATGGCACAATTGCGCGGCTCAAGCGCGTGTTGGATCAGGTTCTGTGATCTTGAGTCTCAGCTCACGCCGAGACCCATCTGCATCAGCGTTTTCCGCACGGGCGGCAGGGAGTAGAGCGCATTCAATCCCATCGCCCGCGCATCGCGCAGCGGCCGCGCTTCGATCATTGAGGCGCGGTTTAACAAGTCGATGCCTTTGACCCGCATCTCGATCTCGGTGTGTCGGGCCTTGTGATAGGCGTCCAGCATCTGCGCATCGCCCAGACCCTCGGGGCGGGCGTGGGCAAGATCCAGCAGGCTGCGCAGATCTCCCAGCGACATATTCAGCCCTTGTGCACCGATAGGGGGTACAATGTGGGCCGCTTCGGCCATCAGGGCGATGCGTTCACCCGACAGCCGTTCCGCCGACTGGCTTATGATCGGCCAGATCGTTCGGCGCGAGGCCAGTTTCAGCGGCCCGAACAGCCCGCAGGAGCGTTCGGTCATCAGCGCCTCGAATGCCTCGGGTTCGGTGTTCAGCAATTCAACCGCACGAGGGCCGCGTTCCATCCAGACAATCGCAGAGGAAGGCTGGCCCTGCCAGTCGGGTAGTGGGACCAGAGTGAACGGTCCGCCCGAACGGTGAATCTCGGTTGAAACATTGTCATGCGGGATTGGGTGAGTAACGGCGAAGGCCAGCGCCTTTTGACCGTATCGCGTGGTGTGGACATTGATCCCGGCGGCCTCACGCATGGGAGAGTTACGCCCGTCCGCAGCGATCACCAATTTGCAGCGAATGCGGCTTCCGTCGCTCAGCCCTACGCGCGCCTCGGCGGTGCGGGTGAACAGGCTGACGGTGCCTGTACCGGGGCGGAAATCGACATTGGGCAGTTCGGCCAGTCGCGCCACTATCTCGCGACGCAGCAACCAGTTCGGCAGGTTCCAGCCAAACGGTTGGTCGGATATATCGGCGGCGTTAAAGTCACGTACTACGCGTGGTTCGGGTACATCGCCGCCCGCATCCACGATCCGCATGATTTGCAAGGGAGCGGCATGTTCATCCAGCCGTGCCCACAGTCCGCATTGCTCCAACAGCCCGTGTGCTGGTTGCAGAAACGCAGTCGTCCGCAGGTCGGACCCGTCCACATCACGCTCGGTGATGGGGGGAGTGGGGTCGACGCAAACTACGTCGAATCCGGCAGTTCCAAGGGCCGCCGCAGCGGTCAGCCCGGCGATTCCACCACCGGAAATCAGGATGTCACAGCTGTCAGTCATGGCCTTGGTCTCCGAGTCTTGGGCAGAACCTAGTTCGGTTCCAAGGTCGGTGCCAAGTGACATCCTGTCTCGTATGTCAGCCGCGCGAAATCAGAAGGAGGATGATGAACATCATCGGCACCATCATGACGGCAGGGATGTATAGTCCTGGCAGACCAAACAGCAGGGCAGAGCAGCCCCACATGCTGAAGATCGCGGCGGCAGTGTAATACCAATCTTCGGCCTCACCTTTGGCGGCATCACGGGCCAGCCAGCCGAAAACGGGGATTGCAAACAACAGGCGCTGCCAAATTGGCAGGCGTCCGGGCATCTCGATCGCGCTCATGGGGTTCTCCGATTCTGTTCGTCGCTGAGGCGCATATAGGGGCTATGCTGCACCTGCAGAATGTGCAGATCGTCGCAGTGTGACAGCCTATCGCAGGCGGGATAGAAACGCGGTCAGATCGTCTGTATGGTGATGAATATGGTCGGCCTCATGAGGTTCCGGCGCGACATGGACCGTACGCATTCCCATCGCGTGCGGAGCGGCTAAATTTCGGGGGTCATCCTCGAACATGGCCGCCTTTGCGGCCTCAATTCCATCCTGTTTAAAGATCGCCTCGAACGCTGCTTTTTCGGGCTTGGGGCGATAGCCAGCGTGTTCCACACCATAGATCGCGTCGAACAGGCCGCTGAGGCCACGCGCCTCAAGCACGCGCTCGGCGTAGGGTGCGCTGCCATTGGTGTAAACGATGCGGCGACCGGGTAGCGACCGGATGTGATCGGCTAGCTGGGCATCAGGGTCCATGTGGCTCATGTCGACCTGATGAACAGCGTGCAAATAGGGGTCGGGGTCCAGATCGTGCTCAGCCATCAGCCCTGCCAGCGTGGTGCCGTAGTGCCGCCAATAGTGAGAGCGCAGCCGATCCGCCTCGGCCCGGTCGACGCCGATTGCCTGTACAACGTAATCCGTCATCAGCACTTCGATCTGATCGAACAGGCGCATATGCGGCGGGTACAGCGTATTGTCGAGGTCGAACACCCATTGGGTGACGTGAGCAAAGGCAGGTTTGACCATGGCTTTGGTTTAGGGCGCATGAGCAAGCTTTTCAATGCCGCTCTTGATCCGCAGGGTGTGTGGCGGATAGACATGTCCGAACGAGGAGACGAACCACACTATGCCCCAGTCCAGACAGCCGACAAAAGACGCCTATAGCCTTATTCTCGAAGCGATCGACGTGGGCGTCTACAAGCCCGGCGACCGTTTGGTCGAAAGCGAACTGGCGGAACGGTTCGGGGTTTCACGGACGCCCATCCGCGAAGCGCTGCAACGCTTGGAGACGCAGTCGTTGCTTGAGCGCGACGGGCGATCGCTTATCGTCGCGTCGCTGGACCACAACCAAATGGCCGAGTTGTATGTGGTGCGGCGAGAGCTTGAGGGGTTGGCCGCGAAGCTGGCGGCCAAGCACGCTACCGAAGAAGAGATCAAGGTGTTGCAGGATATGGTGACCGAGGACGATGCCTTGGTCGACGATCCCACGGCCCTGTCGCGCGCGAACCGGCGTTTTCACGAGCAAATTCATCTTGCTTCTCACAACCGGTATCTAGTGCAGCAACTGGACCTTGTTCATCGCACTATGGCGCTGATGGCCACTACCTCTCTGGCCGTGCAAGGGCGCGGTGAGATAGCGCAGAGCGAGCACAAGGGCATTGTCGAAGCCATCGCTGCGCGGGATGAAGAGGCTGCGGGGCGTGCGCTCAAAGAGCATATCTCGGTTGCGTTCATGACTCGCCTGAAGCAGGATGCAGTTCTGCGCGAGAATTGATCATTCGGCCGGCGGACTTTCCTCGCTGGCCTGCCCGTGTTGCGTTTTGTCCCAAAAGAACGGGTTAAGTATCAGTTCCCAAAGAGCTTTATACGCAGCCAGCACGCCAAGTGGGAAATACAACGGCATGGTTGGAATCCATGGCAAAAGGAACCGCCTTTCCTGTGCGGATACAGCGACGATCCCGACGACCGCATTCGTGATCTCGGCGGCCAGAAACAGCCCGATCAGGACTGCCGTCATCGTTGCGGGCAAGATCGGATCTAACGGGCTGGGAAGTCCAAAGCTCGTGAGCCAGAAAAGCCACAAGATTGGGGCCAGCAGGAATTGGATAACGGTTCCCAGAAAAAAGGCCTGAACGCCAAGAAACCGTACTGGGCCGAGGTCGCGAAAAAGGCGCATTGGGGCTCGCATGTGAACCAGATAGGTCACCATGAACCCCTTGAGCCAGCGCGAACGCTGTCGCACCCAAGGCCAGGCGCGAAAGTTGGCCTCTTCAAACGTTGCGGTGTCAACCATTTCGGTTCGATAACCGGATCGGGACAGACGCACCCCCAAATCGGCATCTTCAGTTACATTGTGGGCATCCCACCCACCTAATTCCAACAGTTTTTCACGGCGGAAAAAGAAAGTGGTCCCGCCCAAGGGAACAACAAGACCAAGTCGCGCGATACCCTGAAGGACAACACGGAACCAGCTGTTGTACTCGATAGAAAAGCAGCGCGATCGCCAATTGGTGCGCGGGTTATAGTAGTCGAGAACACCTTGCAGGCAGACCACGTCCTCTTCCACCCTCGCAAATTTTCGGACAACACGCTCAATCTGATCCGGTTGTGGCGCATCTTCTGCATCCCAAACACCCAAAATGTCGCCGCGGCAGAAATCCAGTGCATAGTTCATTGCGCGGGGTTTGGTGGTTAGACCGTTGAGTGCTGGTACTTCGATGGTTCTGATCCAACTGGGCAGATCAACCTCGGCCAAGGTGGAGCGGGTGATCTTATCGGCTTCTTCAAGTACCAGGATGATGTCCAGCAGAGACTTGGGATAGGTCAGCCGCGTCAGCCGTTGAATAAGGGCATCTGCGATTTCGCGCTCTTTGTACAGAGGTACCATGATGGACACACAGGGCAGGGGTTGAGGCGGGCTGGAATCTGCGGTCTCTGTTCGGTGAGTGGGGCGGCGCCAGTGAAAGGCAAGCAAACCAATTATGCGCAGGGATGTGAATAGGGCCAAGCTAATGACCGCTGCTGCAACCAGGAATGAAAGCCCGACCATGGGAAAAGCAAGAAAAAGGATGATCATCGCCAGCAGAATGGCACCCGGCCAAACCGGAGATCGCAGTGACCAGGATCGGCAGCTTTGTTCTATTTTCACCCGGGATTCGGCGGCTTTGGCAAGCGGGGTAGAAAACACACGAGAGATCGCATCGTCTATTTGATCGCTTCCGGCAAGCACAGGAATAATCGTTCGACCGCACCCTTTCAGTTCCGCGTGGACCTTTTGAAAGCGATCCGGGCGCGCTGTCGCTATCATCAGGACAGGACCAATTCGCTTCCACGGTATGACGTTGTGGGTCAACCAGAATTGGACAGGCATGATCTGGCACAAATCGGGGGGCGGAGGTTGGCGGTCCAGATCGGCGATTTGCAAACCATGCTGCTCAGATAAAGCATCTTGCACATCCTGACGAGTCACCCAACCTTCGGACACCAGAATTTCACCCAACGGTGCCTGTTGCCAGGATTGCAGAACAAGAGCCTTGACCAATTGCGACTGAGTGATCAGTCCACGGTCGATCAGACAAGCGCCCAGAGGCTTACTTGCCTGTGCAGGGATCGGCGCGGCATGCGCGAAATGCTGCAGGTTCAGTTCGACCATAAAGAAACAACCCCGACGCGGTTACTTGGCGTCAAGGTTGTCAAAACTAGGTTAACAGCGGGTTAACTATGTTCGAAGCGGTGTTTATGCCTGCTCTTTCTGGCTTGCCATTGCATCGGCAAAGCGCTCGAACAGATAAAAACTGTCCTGCGGACCGGGCGAAGCTTCGGGGTGGTACTGTACTGAATAAACCGGGCGGTCGGTCATGCGGATGCCGCAGTTCGACCCGTCAAACAATGAACGGTGGGTCTCCACTACGCCTTCAGGCAACGATTGAGCGTCGACTGCAAAGCCGTGGTTCATCGAAGTGATTTCGACCTTGCCAGTCTCCATGTCCTTCACAGGGTGGTTGGCCCCATGATGACCGTGGTTCATCTTAACTGTCTGACCACCCAGCGCCAGTGCCAACATCTGGTGGCCAAGACAAATGCCAAAGACGGGCAGGTCGGTGGTGTCCAGAACCTCTTTGATCATCGGAACGGCATACTCGCCGGTTGCTGCCGGGTCGCCAGGGCCGTTGGACAGGAATACACCGTCGGGGCTATGCGCCAGAACCTCTGCCGCCGTTGCGGTGGCGGGCAGGACGGTCACGTCGCAGCCAGCCGAGGCGAGACAGCGTAGAATGTTGCGCTTGGCACCATAGTCGATGGCGACAACCTTGTGCACAGGCGCTTCCTGACGGGTATAGCCGTCAGGCCAGGCCCACCGCATCTCATCCCAGCGATAGCTTTGGGCGCAGGTGACCTCTTTGGCCAGATCCATGCCTTCAAGCCCGGCAAATCCGCGCGCTGCGGCGATCAGAGCCTCGATATCGAAATTACCCTCGGGGTCATGGGCCAGCGCCACATGGGGGGCACCTTGCTGACGGATGGCGCGGGTCAGGCGGCGCGTGTCCACTCCGCCGATGGCAATGCGTCCACGACGTTCAAGCCATGTTTTAAGTTCTTCGGCCGAGCGCCAGTTTGAAGGCTCGGTCGGGTCCCATTTGACAACCATCCCGGCGGCAACTGGATCACCGGTTTCGTCATCCTCGAGGTTGACGCCGACATTGCCGACGTGAGGGAAGGTAAAGGTCACGATCTGCCCTGCATAAGAGGGGTCAGTCATGATTTCCTGATACCCGGTCATGGCGGTGTTAAAGCACAGCTCGGCCACGGTCTGACCGGTGGTGCCAAAGCCCATCCCGTAGAACAGTGTTCCGTCGGCCAATGCCAGACATGCGGTGGGCTTGGACGGGGCGTTCTGGGCCATCGGGCGACTCTCCTATTGGGTAAATCGGCGCATACCTAAGGGGGTTGGGGCGCTGGGTCAAGTATGTTCAAATTTTGGGCTATTGAGGAAAAACAATGGTTTAGCGATATTTGCCCCCTGTTGTGTCGCGCTTTTTGTTTCGATATGGTCGGGGTTCCTTTGCCATGGGGATGGACAGACCATATGGATATGCGATCACGGGTGAATGCCGCCCTGAAGCAAGCAATGAAAGACAAGGCTGCTGAGCGCTTGTCGACGCTGCGGCTGATCAACGCCGCAATCAAGGACAGAGATATCGCTTCGCGGGCCTCGGACAATGAAGAGGTCAAGGGCTGCGGCGACGCCGAAGTACTTGGAATACTTGGGAAAATGACAAAGCAGCGCAAGGAAAGTGCGCGCGCTTACGAAGAAGGCGGACGGTTGGATCTGGCCGAACGCGAGCTGCGTGAAGTTGAGGTCATTGAGGAATTTCTGCCCAAGCAGATGGATGACGAAGAGGTTTCGAAAGCCATTCAGTCGGCGATCTCTGCAACAGGGGCAGGGTCCATCCGTGACATGGGCAAGGTCATGGGCGAGTTGAAAACCCGTTATACCGGTCAAATGGATTTCGGTAAGGTTGGACCGATGGTCAAAGACCATCTATGCGCCGGGTCAAACAGTTAAGCAGTTAAGATTGCACTCTTCTTAAAACGCTAATTACTGCGCGACTGGTTCGCGCAGTTTTTGTATCAGTTCATCGTATAGCGCTATGCGCTCTTCCTCGGACAGGAAAGCACCGATTTCAACTTCGCGCCCGTCTCCGATCAAGGTGACATAGTGTGGTACTGGCCCATCGTTTTCATGCATCTCGGGGCGCGCCCAATAGCGATCGCACGACCATTCCTGCTTATCTCTGCCCGGAGATTGATGGATCAGCCGTGCCCGCGTTCCGCTGAGGGTCAGAACTTCAAACACACTGCGGGCGCGATAATTGGACTGAATGGCCAACCATAACCCCAAGACGGTCAGAAGCAGGAAGGGGAGCAGCCCCCACAGGATGACCGAACCCAGCATCGCCAGCAGGGGGATTAGGCCAAACAGAAACACGGAAAAGATTACGATCATCGCCCCGCGCCGCGGCAATGAGTTATGCGGCCAAAGGCGCAATTGCTGTTCGGTCTCAGAGGTTTGAGTCCACTGGTAAGGCATAGCAGAAAACTAGCGTAATGCACGTGCGTGTCGACTGAAAATGATCAGGCTACATGACCGACGCGTGCCCAAGACAGAGCGTCATCCAGCCTGTCGTCCCCCCAGAACACCTCGCCGCCAACAACAAGGCTGGGCGCGCCGAATACACCCAATTTCAGGGCGCGGTCCGTTTCCGCCTCAAGGGCCGCAATCGTGTCAGGGCTGCGCGCGCGGGCCAGAACCAGGCGCGGATCTTGTTGGCAACGATGCAGTGCTTCGCTGATGGCTGTTTCGCTGCCAGCTTCGATATTTTCTTCGAACCAAATCCGATAAAGCGTCTGAGTAAAATCCTTGCCCCAGCCGTCGCCCATGCCCAGCAGTGCAACCTGATTGGCCAATGCCAGGTCCGAAATCGGGTAGGGTGCAGGTAACCGGGCGTGAATATGATACTTGGCTGCCCGACGTTCTATATCCCGCCACATATACGCGGACTTGGTCGGTTTTCCGGCAAATGGAATATTGTTCTGTTCCGACATCACTGTGCGCACATTGAACGGGCACCACTTCACCGAAACGTCATGCTCTGCGCACCAGTCATCCAGACGCATGATCGTCAGGAAGCTGTAGGTGCTGCCGATTGAATACCAAAAGTCGATTGCAGGCATAGGATACCCCCGGGTTGCCGGATGTGTCGCCAACAACAGAATAGCCGATTTTTGTGCATCTGGCGACTTTTGACCATGAACCCTGTGCCGCAAAGAAAAAACCCCGCCGATCTGGCGGGGTTTTCTTTGGTTCTGACGGGATCAGTGCGCGTGGCCTTTGTCCCAGTCCTCCTGCTTGGGCAGCTGCTCGAACGTGTGTTCGGGCGGCGGGGTGGGCAGGGTCCATTCCAGCGTATCCGCGTATTCATTCCACGGGTTCGGACGGGTCTCTTTCGCGCCACGCAGCAGGGCGTAGATCACGATGCCGAAGAACAGCAGGAACGAAGCAAATGAGATGAACGCACCAATCGACGATACAAAGTTCCACTGAGCGAATGCCTCGGGGTAGTCGATATAGCGGCGCGGCATACCCTGACGGCCCAGGAAGTGCTGCGGGAAGAATGTCAGGTTGGCGCCGATGAAGAACAGCCAGAAGTGAACCTTGCCCCAGAACTCGGAATACTGACGACCGGTCATTTTCGAGAAGTAGAAGTAAACGCCAGCGAAGATCGCGAAGACGGCACCCAAGCTCATCACGTAGTGGAAGTGAGCAACCACGTAGTAGGTGTCGTGGTAGGCGCGGTCGATACCGGCCTGCGACAGAACCACACCGGTCACACCACCAACGGTGAACAGGAACAGGAAACCGAAGGCGAACAGCATGGGCGTCTTGAACTCGATGGAGCCGCCCCACATGGTCGCGATCCACGAGAAGACCTTAACGCCTGTAGGTACCGCGATGACCATCGTGGCCAGCATGAAGTAGGCCTGCTGACGCAGCGACATGCCAACGGTGTACATGTGGTGTGCCCACACGACAAAGCCCAGAACACCAATCGCGATGATCGCCCAGACCATCGGCAGGTAACCGAAGATCGGCTTGCGTGCGAATGTCGCGATCACGTGGCTGATGATGCCGAAACCGGGCAGGATCACGATGTACACTTCCGGGTGGCCAAAGAACCACAGGATGTGCTGATACAGGATCGGGTCACCGCCACCAGCTGGGTCAAAGAAGGTAAAGCCGAAGTTACGGTCCATCAGCAGCATGGTGATTGCGCCTGCCAGAACCGGCAGCGACAGCAGAATCAGCCACGAGGTGACAAAGATCGACCAGCTGAACAGCGGCACCTTGAACAAGGTCATGCCCGGAGCACGCATGTTCAGGAAGGTGGTGATCATGTTGATCGCGCCGAGGATCGAGGAGGCGCCCGATACGTGTACAGCGAAAATCGCAAGGTCCATGGACATGCCGCCCTCAGTCGTGGACAGCGGTGGGTACAGAACCCAGCCTACGCCTGAACCGGCCTGATCGTTACCACCCGGGCTCAGCAGCGAGGCCACACCCAGCGACGTACCAGCGACGTACAGCCAGAAGGACAGGTTGTTCATTCGTGGGAACGCCATATCCGGCGCACCGATCTGCAACGGCATGAAATAGTTGCCAAAACCGCCGAACAAGGCCGGGATGACAACAAAGAACATCATCAGAACACCGTGATAGGTGATCATGACGTTCCAGAGGTGTCCGTTGGGGGTACATGGGTCGGCCATGAAGCCTTCCAGGCACATGTACTGAACACCGGGGTGCATCAGTTCGAGCCGCATGTAAACGGTCATCAGTACCGAGATCAGACCGGCAAGTGCCGAAACGACCAGGTAGAGAATCCCGATGTCCTTGTGGTTGGTCGACATGAACCAGCGGGTAAAGAAACCGCGATTATCTTCATGCTCGTGACCATGAATGGCTGCGTCTGCCATTTAGGTGCCTCCTGTTGCAACTGCACCGCGCAGCCGGACCTCTCCAGCGCGCGGGATTCCTGCTGGTTTTAGATTGCGAAGGGGGCGCCTTCAATGGCCGAGTTTGATCTGGATCAAGAATAATTGTCGCGGGTAGGAGGGTGACCCGCGATTTTTTGGCCTTGAATGCGCTTTAATTGGCAATTGCCGCCCGGATTTCAAGGCATCGAAAATGGCCTAGCGCGCCGCTAGGCAGAGTTCCGCCTTGACCCCCAGGAACGTGGGCCGCAGAACTGGCCACAAGATAAGAAACCGGAGGTTAGAAATGGGCGATTACGATCCAGACAACATCTTTGCCAAGATTCTGCGCGGGGAAATTCCCTGCTCCCGCGTTTACGAGGACAACGACACGCTGGCCTTCATGGATATCATGCCGCGGTCAGACGGTCATTTGTTGGTAATTCCCAAAACGCCTTGCCGAAATCTGCTGGATGCCTCGCCCGAGCAACTGGCCGCCGTCATGTCGACCGTGCAGAAACTGGCGAAGGCGGTGGTCAAGGCGTTTGATGCCGACGGTGTGACGGTTCAACAGTTCAACGAAGCCGCAGGCGGGCAGGAGGTATTCCACCTGCATTTCCACATCCTGCCGCGACAGGAAGGTGTTCCGATGCGTCCGCCCGGAAACATGGGGGACTTTGACCTGATCGCTCAGCATGCAGAGCGGGTCAAAGGAGCGCTGGCCTGATTACGTCTTTGTCTTGTGCAGCCCAAGACGCGTGTCATGGTCACCGAATGTATGAAAACGACACACACGTGATCGTGACTCCATCACAGACGGTTGCGATGCGGGACAATTGGGCGGCGTGCTTGGGTATCGTTCAAATCAACGCCCACCCCCGCGTATTCTGGAGGCAAAGCGGTTCAACAACAGCCAATGTCGCTTCAAGGTCGTTTAATACGAATCCTGGAAAGAAATTGCCGTTCCGATTTGGGGTCGGAACGGCAGACTCGTAACCAAACACTTGTCCGACACCTGGGAGACCCAGGATCACCGGTTTAACACACCACTCACTCTAGAACGGTAAGATTAGATTAACCTTGAATGGCTCTTTTGTATTCATCAGAGTGTATTTTGGCAGAATTAAACCCAAAATGAATGAGCTTATCGACTGATTGAATCCAATCCGGAAACAAAGAGTGTTATTAGGGGGTTATTGTTAATCGAACTGCTGAGGGAATCGATTCGCGCCAAGGTCAGCTTTGGTCAGGCTGAAAGCATTCAGCAAAGGTTTTTTGCAAGGCAGCGTCGATATCCGCCAGTGTTACCGGCAACCCCAAATCGACCAGAGAGGTCACGCCGTGTTCGGTGATACCACAAGGCACGATGCCGGAAAAATGTTCGAGGTCCGGCTCGACGTTGATCGAGATGCCATGGAAGCTGACCCATTTGCGCAGGCGTAGCCCGATAGCCGCGATTTTATCTTCGGCGGGTTGGCCTGTCACGGTCAGAGGCTTGTCATCCCGTTTTACCCAGACGCCGACCCGACCATCGCGGATCTCACCTGCTACGTTGAATTCCGCCAGTGCGGCGATCACCCAATTCTCAAGCTTTTTGACAAAGCCCCGCACGTCCTTGCCGCGTTTGTTAAGGTCCAGCATGACGTAAGCCACGCGCTGGCCAGGCCCGTGATAAGTATATTCTCCGCCGCGCTTGGCCTCGTAGACAGGAAACCGGTCAGGATCGGTCAAATCTTCGATCCGGGCAGAGGTGCCCGCTGTATAAAGCGGTGGATGCTCAAGCAGCCAAACACACTCATCCGCCTCGCCAGCAGAAATTGCCGCCACCCGAGCCTCCATGAAGGCAACGGCCTCGGTGTAATCAGTCAAACCGTCGGTGATCTTCCATTCCATGATGGCTCCTTATCGCGCGGTAACGGCAAGGGGAAGGGGTCAGGCGATCTCGGTCAGACAACGTTCCAGAACCTGCGCGTATGTGTCGGTGCCTTGTGCGCCAGTCAGAAGATACTTGCCCCCGAATACCATGGAGGGAACGCCCGAGATGCCGTGGTTGGCCCAAAACTGCTGTTTGTCGCGTACTGGTCCGGCGTGGGTACCAGAATCTAGCACTGCACGTGCGGCGTCGCGGTCCAATCCGGCGGTCTGAATTGCATCAAGCAAAACCTCGACGTCCGAGACATCCTGCTGATCCGTGAAATACGCTTTGAACAGGGCAAGCTTCAGTGGGTGCTGGCGCCCTTGGGTTTCCGCCCAGTCCAATAGCTGATGAGCTGCAAAGGTGTTCACGATCTTGCTGTCATCGTTGAAATTAAAGGTAAACCCCAGTTCGACCCCAAGCTGCGTCAATCGCTGGCGCACTTGTTGGCTCTGTTCTGGCGTTGATCCGTATTTCTCCACGATGTGTTCACGCAGGTTCTGACCTTCGCGCGGCATGGTCGGGTTTAATTCGAACGGGTGCCACCGAAGTTTCGCCAGAACATTTTGTTGCTGCAACGCCAGATCAAGCTGCCGAAACCCAACAATACACCAAGGACAAACCACATCCGAGACAATGTCGATTTGAACAATAGGTCGTGTGTCGGTCTCGGGCATGATCGCGCTCCTGAAGGGAGATTGGGGTGTGTCGGTCGTAAAGATATGACCCGCCGGAAGGAATTCAAACCTGTGTGTTTTTGTCTCTTCACATCTCGATCTTCAGCGTCTATACGCCCCTCTACCAAGTCATTGGCAGTGCGGTCGTGGCGGAATTGGTAGACGCGCAGCGTTGAGGTCGCTGTGGGGTAACTCCCGTGGAAGTTCGAGTCTTCTCGACCGCACCAGAACTAGCTTGATCAGTTAGTTTTCGGCCTTATAAACAAGGGCATTCAGCATTTTCCGAGTGTGTCGCATAACGCAAACAGCACACACGGACAGCACACAATGGCCCTTAGAATGAAGATCAGTTACGTCGACGCAATCAGCGAAACTCAATGGCGCTTCCGCAGAAGGTGGCCCAAGCGAGTGCGTGAAATTCGTGGTGAGGACGCTTACCAGAAGCATATTAAGGCTCGTGATGGGGCAGCTTTTCAGCGCGAGTACCAGTTTCACCTGAGAAATTTTGACGCCATCGTTGAGGACACCCTTAGGCAACACCCTGAGGTGGACACTCGTTCAGCTACTCAGAAGTTCATCGACGCCCAGCGCCTTGCAGAACATTACGTGGCGGGTGCTCAAGGGTTGGACCCTGACGATAGCTGGACGCGTGGGGTAGTGGGGCACAGTCTGGCTGCCCGTGGGGAGAACCCAGAAGTTGTTGCTGCCGTCCTGAACCCGTATCGGGAACCCCCGAAACCGTCGCTGGCCGACATGCGGGACACCTACGCCAAGGACAAGGGTCTGGCTGATGATCGAAAGGCGATGGTCAGAATTGATCGCACATTCAATCGGCTGAGTGATGCACTAGGCAGGCCCCTTGAAGATGTAAGCATTGAGAGCATCGACCGTCAGACAGCGCGTAGCTTTATGGACCATTTGCTCGGTCTCAAGAAAGCCAACGGACAACCTCTGGCCCTCAAGTCGTGTCAACGTGAGGTGATCATAGTAGCCGCTGCCTACAACCATGCCGTCAGGGAATTGCAGATACCTTCTGAGCGAAACCATTTCGAGCGCCTGCCGTGGCCTAAGGAACAGGTTAGCTCACTGGACAAGAGCGTCCCTCTATCTGATGAAGTTGTCGACGCCGTGCAGAAGACCTTAGAGGGTGGCCGTAGCCAAGACCTTCCTGATATGTGGCGGGTGCTGAAAGTTACCGGGATGCGCCTAGGTGAAGCCTGTGGTCTGCGCGTTAGCGACGTTGACCTCACTGGGGAAACCCCGTCTATCCTGATCACTCCGAACGAAATCAATGGCATCAAGAACAGTAACAGTGACAGGTACGTTCCGATAGCCTCAGACAGCCTCAATGAATCCCTCAGGGCGCGTGTAGAGGGGCGTAAGGGCGATGAGCCTCTGTTCCCTTCTTATGGCCGTGACGGAGGCCCTACGGCTGCCTCTGCGGCGCTGATGAAAGCGGTAAGGAAGAACACTGATGACAAGCGCATGAAGGTCCACGGGCTACGCCATAGGGCAAGCGACAAGCTGAGGGACGCAGGGGCACCTGTAGAGGTACGTCACGGGTATCTCGGGCACTCCGCTCAATCGGTTGCTGAGAATACTTATGGTGGACGTGAGGCACGGCTTAGAGAGTTCGCTAGGTGGGGCGTGAAGGCTGGGCTTTAAGTCGCTTGTCGAGTGAAAAGGTCAATCATCCCATCATGCGCTTAACCTGCGCCTAAAGCGAAGGTCTGCAAATGGGGCTAATGTGGACCTTCATTAACATGATTGACCGAAATCTGTTCTATGTACTTCCCGGTTTCGGTCAGTAACTCGTGCAATTTGCCGTGTTGCCAAAAACCGTGCAATTAGTTTGCGTAGGGCGGTTAACCTGAGTTTGGTAGACGTAGGTATCAGGACGCTCGCTTTGTCGGGCAATTATCAAGCTGTCGTCGGTTTTGACGTCTTCGCAGGCAAAAGTATGAATTTCTTCCGCTGTTAAGGGGCTAACGGCATTGCCGCCCTTGTAGTTGGCGAATTTCCCGAACTTTGCGCAGTGCTTTGTCGCTTTGTCTTGCGCTTCTGCAGTAAGAGTTGGAACGCTATCCCACGCTGAGTACCGCAGAGAGATTGCGTTTTCTGAGGCGTATTCCTGCACTGCTGGCGAGGGTGCGCACGCGGCAAGAAAGAACGCACCGGCTATGGCACAGGTAAGCGAAATTTTGGGGGAATGGGCAACAATCACGATAGTTTCCTTTTTATGCCTGTTTGGTGGTTAATCTGTCTGTATGCGTTTGAAAAGCTGCCACTTAAACGAATCTTTTAGCCAATACCTAAGTAGGCTCTGAGGTCCTTTCAGACACAGGCTAATATTACCGTTGCGTGTTGGTTTCTCCGCTCATGACCTAACGGATTTAACCGCTTCAATAATGGGTTCGCTCAAACTCTTGAATGTTTCTGCATCAATGCCCTTAACCTTAGTCGGTTTGTCTTCAACAACTCTGTCTTGCCCGAACAGCCTTTCTGAAAGCTGCTTCTTCAATTCCTGTTGGTCTTCGGGTTCTAAACTTGAAAGGAACGGGTCGATTGCGGCGATTTCGAAAGAGAACCACCTCATCCGCTGTTCATTCATTCTGTGGATGCGTGACTGTTTACCTGCAAATTGCGCGGCGACAAATGCAACGGCAGTGACGGAAATTGTTGTAGCGACAACTGGCCAGTCAATCCCAGAACCATTGGATATACCGAAGCCAAGTTTGCCCTTAGACACCACCCAAACGAGTATCAAGAGGTAGCACACCATAGACACAACGCTCCACCAAAAGGCCGCTCTCTTTTCGTCGTCAGCACCTCTTTTGTAGCCACCGGCAACGCCGTCATTAGTGACAAGTCCGTGTATCTCCAAAATTGATGCGTGTTTATCGTTTATGTCCTTCGTCTTGGTAGACACGTTCGCTGCGTATTGATCGAAGGTATCTTTAAATGCTTTGTTGTGACTGGCTGTTGTTTCGGTCCTGTCGTTCTCTGCCGTCGTTTTAAATTCACGGAGAGCTTCATCATACTCTTTACCGCGTTGGATTTGAGCGTCGGAGTGTTCTTTGGCTCTAGTCGCTTGCTCTTCGGAATGTTCCTGCGCTCTATTCGACTGAGCATCGGAGTGTTCCTGCGCTCTCGTTGATTGGGCGTCAGTGAACTCAGTTTGCCAAAGGGACATCTGGCCATCTGTGGTAGATTGTAACTCGGTAATGGAAGAGGAAAGAGCGGCTGAGCGAACTTCCAAATCAGCAATTTCAGAATTGTTCCCATCAATGACCGTTTCAAATTCAGTCTTTGTCTTCTCAAGAGCATTACAGAACTCGTCGTATGCACTTTCTAAATCCGTGATTGTCTCGCGTGTTTTTTGAGGCTGCGTTAGTCCCGCAATTTGGTAGATCGTTGGTATCTGGCTAGTTAGCTGATCATTTGCATTTCTAAGGTGGCCAACATTTCCGTTGGCACCATAGTTTGAAATTTGTGCGACCACTTGTTGTTGTAGGTGGTTGCTCAAGTTGTTGAGAAGGTTCTCTGGATAAAATTCGGGGTCTGTCTCATCTAAGATATTCTTGATTAGGTTAAATATCTTTCGAAGCCGTCGCCATTCGGCCTCGACCTCACTGTCCAAACCTTCTGGATCAAAATCCAATGCTTCAAATGCGTTTTTGATGGTTGTGTGGATTTGGTGTTTGGAAAATTGATCAGACCAACGAGACATTGAAAGTTCCTGTACCTTAGTGCTTCCGAGTAAGGGCTGCTGTTGAAGTTTTGCTTATTTGTTAGAGGCTTCCTTTGTTAACTTCAACGGGCGTACTGCCGCCTGAAGGTATCTAGGATTTTCTACGCATGTGTTGGGCACCGTTTCCGTCTTACCCTAACTGTACTTCTTGATCATCTTTAGGCCCACTTGAAGCTGACGTTAGACAGCACCAGAAAGAGGTCGGGAGAGATGAACTCTCCTAGGGGTCATTTTTTTCTATATAAATAAGGTGCTTAAGACCCCATTCCCGTTAGATAAAAGTTTTAGTTCAGTCCCTTCTTAAGGGGCACCATCAGGGGACACTCAAGGGTCGCATTCGCTCCGAAAGACCAATTGAGGATGGATGATGGTTTGCCATCACTTCCGGCACATACTTCATCACCATGTTCGCAAGAACAGGTAAGTCTGCACCTTAAGGTTAGCACCTGATAGGGTAATTGAATTATTCAGGGAGACCATCAGGGGCACCCTAGAGCCTTTCGGCTTTGGTTGGTTGATGAGAGTGGTTGAACCTTTACCCACCACCACAAATCCCTCAGGACGCCTCAGAGCAAGCCTACAGGGTACCTTCAGAGCAAGCCTACAGGGTACCTTCAGGGGAAGCTCTCAGTGTCATCGGCAGGGGGAACATACAGGAGAGCCTAAAGGTTGACCGTAGAGGTAGCCCCAAAAGGTTCTGCTAAGGTGTTGGTGGGGCTGGTTAAATGCTCATTTCTTCCATGGTCTTTGCCGCCATCAGCGTTCCTTATTTTTGGCGAAAAATTGTGAGTGGCAGAGATATATATAGATGCCGCGCGTACCCCCCCGGTGCCCCCTGATCGAACCACTAAACAGCACACAGACAGCACACCTAGGTTCACCTCATGTCACCGTTTAGGACACCAGCAGGCCGCCAGAGTGCAGAAAACAAGGGACATGCGGGGGATATACAATCCTTTTTGCGTCGTCAGGCACCACTAGAGGCGCAGACAGCGCACCCAACTTCCATGGTCTTTTTCCTCAACGGCTATGCTTCTGTGCAATAGGGCGTACAGACCAGTACACCTTAAGCAGACACTTCAGTCACAACCTCAGGAACCCATCAGGCCACCGTAATATAACACCTTTTGGTACCACGTTAGGTGATCGACCTATGGTCTTCCATCAGTCATCGTGAAGTCACACCATCAGGTACCACGCAGGGGACGTTGTGGGTATGCGAAGAACAAAGTGGACGGTTTGAGCAGTGGGTCTAGCAAATTGGTTGGCACATCGGCAGCAACAACAACAAGAGCGCATTGAAGATCGCCTGAGAGGGTCGTAAGCATTACCCAAACACAAGCGGAGATTGCACCTTGCGAACCCTCAACATCCTCTTAGCCGCCTTCTTAGTCCTCACCTTTAGTTGGGACTTTGCAGAGCAGATGTCACTTACCACTAATATCAACCAGTATCTGATAAGAGACCTGATCTGGGTGGTCGTTCCCGTGGCTGTCCTTATCGCTATTCTGTACCCGATCATTAGGGACAGGCGTAAAGGCTGAATTCATAGAACACACTTGGGTAGACTGGGGGCCATAGCCACGCCATTACGAGAACGCAGAGACCCATGAGGCGAACCGAGAGGTGTTGATGAGGCCCCTGAAGTATTACCTCTCCACCCGCGGGAAATTCCCAAAAATGTCATAAAAATAAAGGGTTGACGGCGATTCCTTGAGGATTCATCTATGCGTTGCATCGCATCGTTGCATCACTACCAAGAATAGGAATAGTAGAATGATCGTCTTTGACTTTTGCGTCGGCCCCTTTGATCTGCTCGTCGAGCGTTACCCGCATTCAGTGCCCCTTAAGGTGACCCGTGAAGGACCGGGTGAGACCTTCCTTGACGTTGGCCGTTACAGGGTGACCTTCACGAACCACAAGAAGGTGCGGGCAGGGGGTTCTGCTGCTTCAGGCACCTTCGGGTAAAGGAAGGTGAGACTTGAGGTACCCTTCTGGTGGGGGAGGGGTGCCTTCGAGCATCTGTTTTTGCCTTTGTTGTTGTCGAAGATGACCAGATGCAATTTAGACTGCGCCTAGGGAGAATGCCTTGACGATTACACGATTTAATTCCCGTCATATAGATCGAGCATTGCGAAAGCTTGATGCTGATGTGGTGGAGCGTTCCGGCTCCATAAAGTTCCAAGTTAAGTTTCAAGGAGAGAAGATATTTCCTCCCATAGTTTTCCCCAAAACTGGTCGAGACTTGCCACAAGCGCTCTATCGGCAGCTTCTCAGGTCGCTTGCGATTGAACATAGTGATTTCGACGACTTGATTTCCTGTCGGCTCAGCGGCGATGGATACTTCGAACTCCGAGGAATTAAGGAACACAATGATTGGTTAAATAAGCCTATCGAAATTGAAACCTTGGTTGGCCTAGATGGTCTACCACTGCAACAAGGTCAGCTAGTCCCTAGGCATTCGTTAGGTGAGCTTCAACTTATTGATGCTGTCCTGTTTCACGAGATCAAGGATAATCCTTCGATCATGTATGATTTTAGCTTCCGAGAATTTGAGGTTTTTGTTTCAGCACTATTAAATCGACGAGGTTATGAAACTAAATTGACCCCTCCTAGTGGTGATGGGGGGAAAGACATTTTGGCTTCAAAATCTACAGAGTTCGGGAGCCAATTGTTCTTGGTCGAAGCCAAGCGCTATGCGCCGACGAGACCAGTAGGAGTTGGAATTGTAAGGCAGCTATACGGTGTAGTCGAAGATAAACGAGCGACAGGTGGTCTTGTAGTCACTACTTCGAGGTTCACAAAGGGCGCGCGGGATTTCCAGCAAAGGAATAAATACAGAATGAACCTTGCTGATTATCAAGAAATCATTCGTTGGGTCTCAAAAGTTAGTTAGACTTTAACTGTAAATTGCCCAGCGCGCCAAAGCCATCAACCAAATGCACCGTGAAGTGGTGGCGCTAGGTCGCACCGCTAAGGAAATCGCTGCGGAGATCGGAGAGATGCTGCAAGCCGAGAAGAAAAAGAGGAAGGACTTCAAGGCTTGGTGCCAGAGTGACGCGCTCTCTTTCAGTTATCGAACCGCCGCTGACTACATGCGGGTGGCTAGGGAAAAGGTGCAGAGCGCTGCACTTTTTGACGAATGCGAGAGCATCGCTGACGTCCTCGCCATCGGGAAGACCAAGGCAGCCCCTAAGCCCGACACCCGAGCGGCGACCCTCAACGATCTCCGCAAGGTCGAACGTCTGCGTGCCCTAAGGGACAACCCAGCGGCGACTGAAGGGGAGAAGAGGGCGGCGCAACACGGACACGCAAAAAAATTTGCAGCCGTAAAAGGGATACCTAATCCCCCGCACAATTATAGTTTTCAGGGGCTTCAATAGGCACGAGTGACTTGTATGTCACCAACGCACGAAGATCAGAAAAATTAAGCAAAAATAAAAGGTTGATAGGTTTTTAATCGCGCCTTACGTGGGTGGTGTCATCAACAACAGGACACTGCCTATGAAAGACTTTCTGACCCAAGATCACGCCATCAAATTCGGTTCCGCAGGGGCGTTTGACACCCTGCCAAACCAAACAGGCATCGCCCTAGCGAACGAAGAGGTGTGCGCTGAACGTGCCCGTGAAGGGCTGCGTTTGGTCCACCTTGGGGAAGAGAAGACAATGGAAGGGTGGATTGTTTACGGCGCTGCCTTGAACGACGGGCGGCGACTGTTCCCGAGCGACAACAAGTTCGGTCAGTGGGTGGTGAATGCCAACTTGGCAGACACGCATCCGCACGACCGTCTCGCAGCCATGTGGGCAGCAGCCAACCCGGAAGACTTCACGGCCACCAAAGAGGCGCACCCTAAGGTTAGGACTGTGCGGGGACTTCACGCGAAGTTTAAGGCGGGACTTAAAGCGGCGCAGAAAGTTGAGACCCGAGCGCCGACGTTGGACGACTTACGCAAGGTGGAAAGACTACGTGCCCTGAGGGACAACCCAGCAGCGACTGAAGGGGAAAAGCGAGCGGCCCAGACAAAGCTGGACACCATCGAAAAAGAGATCGGCAAGGTCGAGCCTTCCATTCGAGAGGCCAAAAGGAAGGTCGTTCATACCGACCTAGCGCAGCAGGCCGCTGAGGTTGTTCTATCAGGTGTGTACGAAAGCGAACGTGCCTGTGCCATCGTCAAGCGCGCATTCCTAGAAACTTATGGCAAAGATGAAGCAACTCTAAAAAAGCTGGTCGGTATTCTACAACAATATCGCAAGGCTTGATCTTTGGCGAAAGCACATGACTTTCCCAAGCTCACAAGACATCGTTTGAGGCGCACGTTTGTGTTGTTGTCGAATGTTGGGAAACTTTGAGCGTATTCAATTCCTTGCCGCAATTCAGCGGGTGAAGCTCGTGAAACACCCCCACTATTGCACAGACAGAACGGTCGCAATCGCCGCTGAGGCAGCCTTATGGCCACCCATCCGGCCATCTGCACAAGCCCCCCAACATCACCCAAAGGATACCATGACAGACACATGGACTATGCCCACCCCCCAGAGCATGGGCTTCAAGCCACTGACACGACCCCAGCAGGACGCCTTCGCCAATCTCTGGAAGGCCATGAAGATGAAATACAAGCCGAGGGCAGAGCGCGAGGAACTGTGCCGGAAGGTCTACGCCAGTAAATCCCGCGTGGCCCTGTGCCGTTCCCTCATGCCGAAGCAAACGCAGAAGCAGAAGAAAGCGCACCAGAAGAACAGGAAGCCCCTGACCAAGCCCCAGATCGAGCGTGAAGCCAAGCAAGCCGCCGCCAATCAAAAGCGCAGTGAGACCATGAGAGAGAAGTGGGCAGAACAGAAGGCTGCCAATGAGCTTGCCGAGCGTCGCCGCCAGTGGGTGGCCATGAAGGTAAAAGAGTGGCGGCAACATAGGGCAGCGGAATTTGAGACCGAATTGGAAGCTGAAGTAGCACCGAGAGAGAGCAACTCCGAATGGTTCCACGAGATGAACAAGGCGACACTAAAGGCACGGGAACTGGCTGCTGGTCTGGATGCATCAGACGTCGAAGCAGGGCTAATTGCCGAGTTTGACAGCCGAAACAGTGTCTTGCACCAGAACCCATATGAAAATGCTCCGAAAACAGCGGGTTACCAAAAACACCCATAACATGAATAACACATGATAGTTTCGTTCCCTCCCTTGGCGTTTCTTATCCTTTGGCCGTGAGGGGACCTTGGCGGGCGTCCTAGATGTGTGCTTCGGGACGCCCGCCGCCTTTCCCCAAATCAATCCCATCACCTGTCACCATAAGGAAGGTAGACATGACCAAGATCACTTTCATTGACCAACCTTGCGGTACAGGAAAGACCACCAAACTTATCGACGAACTAAAACGGTGGAACCCAGACACACACTTGCCTGTACTGGTAGTGACCCCGAGATTGTCAGAGGTTCAAAGAATAGTATCGGGTGCCCCTGAGGCCATGCTCACAGTCCCCGAGGGCAACAACAAAACGATAGACATTGAGGGGCTGCTCAAGGCTGGCGCGAATATCGTCTGTACCCATGCCCTGTACATTCGCCTTGAACATCTGGCGATGGCTGGTCTGCTAGCCCGCTACCGTCTGGTGATCGACGAATGCCCGACGCCTCTTGAGATTGGTCCTGCCATCAGTAAGAGGAACTTTCAGGAACAGGTGCTGGATACGGGCTTTGCCAGCGTCGATCCACATACACAGAAGGTCAGCCCAAACCCGTTGTGGTTTCAGCACATGACCAACACGGGACTTATGGGCACCCTAGGCCGACTACTGCAGGAAGCCTCAAGGGGTCGCCTTTTCGTTGCTGAGGATGGTCGGCCCATCGTACTGGCAATCCCCACGGCGCTACTAACAGCCCCCGCCAGCCTGACAATCCTGACGTATCTCACAGAGGGCAGCATGATCGCCGCCTATCTCGACCGGATAGGTGAGCCGTATGAGGTCAAAAAGTATGAAGGTGAAGCTGACTGGTTACGTGCCCAGCGCGACCTGATCACCGTTGAGAATATGGACTTACCCGTCGTCAAAGGGAAGCCCATGAAGCTGACACACAGCGGTCAGACCAATCGGCTGCCTCCCGGTGTCGCTAAGACGCTGGGCAGCAAACTCCGCAAGATGTACTTTGACGGCCCCCTCAGGGACATCCCCAAGGAAAACATCATGATCACCTGCGCGGCCAACCTTTACTTCGATGGTGGTGCCGACAAACGCAGGAAGGCCAGTGCGATGATGAAAAGCACCGGACTGTACGGTCGCTGGTCTGAGGTAGACGGGCAGTGGAAAGTGAAGGGCGGTCTACAATGGGTTGCCAACCAGACCCGAGGTATCAACGACTACATCAACTGTTCATGTGCCCTCTACTTGTACGACCAACACCCCAATCCTGTGCTGTGCAGCTATCTAAAGAAGGACGCGGACAAGTGGGGCGAACAGTACGCCCTGACCGAGTTGGTGCAGTGGCTCTATCGTTCCCGTGTACGGGTAGGGGAACCCGTCACCGTCTACGTCCCGTCTGACAGGATGAGACGCATCCTGACCAATTGGCTCAACTCGGCCCAACCTGAACAATTGCCGATGGCTGCCTAAGCAGTACCCGCCAAGTTCACCACCACACCCAAATTCCTGGCCCTGCCTTCCTGACCGAAGGTGGGGCTTTTTCTATTTCGAAAGGATACCCCATGCCGAAACCTATGGTGCCCCCTAGGACGGGACCAAAGAAGCGCGTGCTCATCCCCGGCAAAGTCAAAGGCCGCAAGGCAAGAACTGAGTTCGCCCGCGAGCGATACATGACGCCGATGCAGAAGGCCGAAGCTGAACGCAAGTCTCTGAGGTCTGCCAGTCACCCCATAAGGCGCATCCAAACGACCCGCCTAGAGAACGTCCTGAGGGACATGTTTGGTGACGTTGAAGTGGGCCGCATGCTGGACAAGATGAGAGATCGCCGCTCGGCCCTTGGTTACGAGGGCTACAAGCTGCCCGTGAACGTGCCTGTGAGGTTGAAGCCGACCACGTATGTCTTGCTGGACATAGTCCGCGAACGCTTTGCCGAAGCACACCCAGAAATTCCGTTTGAACTTGGGAACCAAGAGATTGTCGCTGGTCTCTTGGCGAAGGGTTTGGAGGCCATCTCTGCCTCTGAAGACGACGTATTCAGCGACACACTCCCAACAAAAGGATAAGACCATGAACACAAAGCGTATCGTTGTGGCGAACGTTCCCCGCCGCAATCAGACGTCATCCAGCGAGTATTGCGGTGACGACTTCTGGAAAATCACCAAGGCGCAGGATGAAGACCTGTTTTCCTTCGAATGGCGCGACCACAAGCAAGCCCCTTGGAAGGTGATTGTAAGCCACGTTGACCCGATCACTCTCTACAACCGTGTCCGCGTTCACTTCGCCGCTCAGGTTGGCGTTGAGGCAGAGCAAGTGGACCTGCGCGTAGACATTAGCAACGCTCTGCTGAGAACGATCTACGGCAACGCCAAGGGTCACTTCAGGCACATGAAAGCAGCCAACTCAGGGCCGACCTTAGAGGAACGCCTGAACGCTGAACTGGCGGCTGGAAAGATCACCCCTGAACAAGTCGAGCAGATCAAACAGGACGTCGACAAGCGCAAGCGCCGGAACTTCCGCCGCATCGCCCGAGAACAATCACACGCATAACCCGCCCCCGAAAGGATTGAATGACAATGAACCCCTATGAAGGCATGAGCCTAGAACAAGCTGCCGCAGCTATGGATGACCAAGGCGTCACCGATGGCGTCCTTATGGAAAGCGGCCTTACCGATGAAGGTGATTTCATCGCTGGTCAGGAAGCGCCCAGCAACATCGCTGAAACCATCCGTAATGATGGCGGCGTACAGACCATTGAGATTGAACCCGGCAATCCCGCAAGCCGTACTTCTATTGAGGCCGCATTGGCTGCTGGTCTGATCACCAAAGAACAACTTGAGGCAACTCCTCAGGAAGCACCTGAAGGCAAGCCCGAAGGGTCCGACGATGACGACACCGTTGATGAAGCGCTGGGTCCGCAGGACTTGGACGAACTGCTGGGTGAAGAGAACACAGAGATTGTGAACTCGCTGGTCGACAGCATGGGTGAAGAGACGACAGGCAGCATCCTTGGACAGGCTATTGAAGACGATAACACGATTGACGTTGACGCCGTCCGAGAGGCGCTAGGCGAAGGTGCCACTGAAGAGGAAGTTGAAGATGCCGTCAACGATATTGCCGATGTACTTGAGGATGGTCTTGACTACCTGACCGAGCAAGTAGCTGCCGCTGGCATGGACCCCGACATGGTGGCGCAAGTCATCGCAAATGACCCCGAACTTTTGGCTGAAAGCAAAGCTGCCTTTGCCGACTTCCTGACCGATGGGTCGATGACCGGCATCAAAGCCGTTCTCGACAAGGTCTACGCATAACCCAACCCCCTAAAAGGATTTACTACCCATGAATGAACAAGACCAATTCCTGCCCCAAGGTATCCGCTCGTATGACCTGAAGGCAGAAGCCCAACGCGGTGAAAGTGAGATCGCTGCCAAGGAACTTTCTGAACAGATCGCCAAGGAAGCCGAAGCCACGGCTGAGCGGCTGAAACAAGAACGCCTGCGTGCAGGTGGCACTGAGGCTGTTGTTGTGGACGCCTACAAGGAACTCTTAAACCAACGCGCTAAGGATGACGAAGAAGCAGCCTTGAGTGCTGTTGAGACTGTATTGGAGCCGTCTAAAATAAAGTTCCACTTTGTCCGACGTGGCAACGCGGTCATGCGAATGTCTGGTCCCATTCCTGCCGGATGCGAGAACAGCCCATACTACGGCTACACATACGCCGAGGTTGAACCCCCAGCCGACCCTGTGGCTGAGGCCGTTAAGGCAGCCAAGAAAGCTAAAGACGACGAGTTCAACAAGCATCGTGCCAACATGCTTCGACAGGTCGCTGCTCAGGATGCCGACACGTCGAAGAGTGCAGTTATTCCTAAGTCCGACGCGGAACGGATTGCAGAGCTAGAGGCGCAGGTTGCAGACCTGACAGCCAAGACCAAGCGGAAAGCGTATGGTTCCAAATGAGCGAACGTGAAGACCACTATGGGGGCATCGAACAAATCAGGGTTCTGTTGAGAGAGAAGTTCCTCGACGGCCTGACGAATGGTGTCCCTGAGATTGACCCTGCCTCTGGTGCGGTTGTCTCGCGTTCTGAACCTAAGGCTAGCTGGCTGGCAGAAGCTCACAGGTTCCTCAACTCAGAGGATAAGAAACGTGAGGCAGAAGAGGCCGAAGCCAAAGAGAAGGTTCGGCGCAGTAGTGCCCTAGAAGAAGCACTCGAAGGCATGCCTGAGTTCCCTGAGGATGCGGATAGCGCACCGCCTCCGACAACCATCAACTGACCCTTAACACGCCCCTGATGAGGCCCTGAGCAGCTACTACGGTTTACCTCGTGGTGATTGTTTGGGGCCTTCTGCGTTTTGGGTCTTGGAGAGAAATAAGAATGACCTACACCGATATAATCACCGCCCTAGGGGCTGCCCATAAGGAACTCCGAGAGGCTGGCCTGAGGGCCTCTGATGCCCGCGTTGAGATCGAAGCCGTGACTGAACGGATGGCCGATTTTGACGGTTCCGAGACAGAGGCAAAAGTTTTGGCTCTGGACTACGTGGAAGCCAAGGCAAACCTCGACGTTGCTCAGCGCGTAAAGACCGCAGCCAGCGAAGAGTTCAACCGTTCCTACCTTGTCCTGTTGCGGGCAGGGGTTCCAACATTCGAAGGATAAATCATGAGTTTACCCCTAATCCTACCTGCGCTTCAAACAGCCGTGACCGCAATCTCTACTGCCGCTCCTGCCATCTCCGCTGGACTATCTGTGATTGGTGCTGCCTCTGCCTACGGCCAAGCCTCCGCTCAGGCCGAAGCACAAGCCAAGACAAACGCCAACATGGAAGCGATCGCACGCACTGACATGCAAGACAGTGTTGACCAGATCAACTTGCGCCAGAAGCAGGAAACCGAAGCAGCGACTGAGCAGCAGATCGACCACCAGAACGCAGCCAACCGCGCCGTCGCCTCCGCTAAGGTAGGTGCCTCGGGCAGCGGTGTGACAGGCTTTAGCGTGGACGCCCTACTGGGTGACCTCTACGGCCAGCACGCAACCAACAAAGATCGCATCAACATGAACCTAGAGAACACGACTGATCAGCTTAATGCTGAACGTGATGCTCTGGCGACCAACTACACGCGCACCGTCGCAAGCCTCCCGACGCCCCAGAAGCCCAGCGCCCTCGGGTACGGTGTTCAGGCAGGGCTGGGTGTCATGGATGCGTACAAAGACAAGTTCAAAGTAATCGCAGAAGCCCGGAAAGATGACCTTTCCGAGAAACCTTAAAGACGAGTGATCGCCATGTATGAAATCCCCGGCATCAAACTGGACGCCAGTCGTCGCCTATGGAAAGCCTTTGTCAAAGTTGAAGGCGAGTTCCGGCACATGGGAAGGTTCCGCACCAGAGGGGCCGCTATCGTCGCCCGAGGGTTGGCCTTAGAGTACTACGGTCAGCCGGATGACGGTCACACCCGCTGGCTCAATTCCGATCAGATGGCCGAAGCGGTCGAAGAGATCAAAGGCAAGCGTATTGGTCTGATCAAACGCGGGCATCAGAGCGCGGCCTACCGCGTTTTGGTAGAGTATCTGGACCAGAAAGCAGAACGATCATGAAGAGGCGGAAGCAACACCCTCACGCCACCGAGACGATAACCCGTACCCCAGACGGCGGGTACATCCGCACCATCGTTTACGCGGACCCGGTTGAAGAACTCCGCAGGCTTCACGAACGCATTGCTGCCCATGAAGCGGAGCAAAGGCGTCTCAGAGACGTACGGCTGAAGAGACCAAAGGCAAGCGCATTGACCTGATCAAGCGTGGGCACCAGAGCGCGACCTTTCGTGTTCTGGTCACCTATCTGGACGAGAAAGCCAAGGTCGCTTGACAGGTGCCACAACACACAATACGCCTTAGGACAGCACACATTTGGGGAAACCTGAAGGCTGCCCTAGGGCGTTTTGCTCATAAAAATAAGGGGTCATAGGCGCTAGTTCGATTGTTCTAGATGCTTCTCGACCGCACCAGAATAACTCCTAAAATCGTTTGAAAATAGAAAACTCGTATTACGAGTCTGCTGAGACAGTCCTCCCAATCTCGCGTTGTTTGGACATTTCTTTAGGCACCTATCCGACTTTGTTGATACAAGCTTGGCTTCGGACCAGCGTTAAGCGGCTAATAAGCCTGAGGTGCCAGCCCCGCTTGGAACCAACTGACCAGCGTCACCATCGAGTAAACTGGCAGACCTGTCTCCCGCTGAATGTCGCGCGCATAGGGGCACATATTTGTGCATTCCAGAACTATTGCACCCAGATCCGGGTTGTTGGACTTAAGCGCACGGGCAGCCTCGACGTTGTCTGCGCGGGCTTTTTCCACGTGCAACTCTAATTCATTTTTTAGAATGGCCCTTGTGAACTCACGGCCTCCCTCGGTGGTACCGATGGGGGTGTCCAGCGGCACCTGCGCAGCCAGCAGGTGATCCTGGGTCAGAGAAGAGGCCGAGATTGTTAGAACCCCGGCGCGTTTGCCGGCTGGAAGTATGCGGTTGACCATATCAACCTGCATTAATGAGGATGTGACAACCGGAACCGGAACCGCCTCTGCCAGTTCTTTCTGAAACAGCGACAGGAACCCGCAATTTGTGGCGATCCCATCCACCCCATCCTTTACCAGCCCTTGGGCAGCCTCGATGAATGCATCCAGCATGCCCTCGGCCTTGTGGCGAACGACCCGGTCGGGCGATGCATCGCGAACAATGCGATAGAGCACCGGGAACGGCCATGTCTGCGCATTGCCCATGTCTCCGGGAATACGCGGAAATTGCGCGTCCAGCATGAGGATGCCGACGGACGCGCCGTAGATGGATTTTCCGCCTTGGGCGATCATGTTTGTGCCTCCTCAATGATGCGGGTCGAAATGACGTCGGGTCCATCCATATAGATGCTGGATATTCCTTGCCTTACCGCCTCTTGCACCTGATCCATCCGCTTGGCGATATGCGTTCCTAACACACGTGCTGCCTCGTCTGCGTCGCGATCCAGAAGGGCTTGCATGACCCGTTTATGTTCATCTTTAGAGCGATGAAGCCTGTCCATGCTCATCGATATCCAGCGAATATAACGAATGCGTTCGTTAATTCGGGTCAGCGTCTGCAAAAGCTCTGCGTTGCCGGACAGTGCGGCGATGCCCAAATGGAACGCCTCGTCGCGGTTGACGGCTTCCTCGACCGTCAGGCCGGTAATGTCGATCCCTGTCGCGTAGAGTTCATCACGGAGCGACAGAAGGTCTTTATCCGAGGCCTTGGAGCATGCAGCGCGAACGCCAGCGACCTCGATTATCTGACGCAGTTCGAACAGGTCAAATACGCCTTGGGCATCAAGCGGGCGGCAGAAAAAACCTTGTCCGGGGCGGAAGTCGAACAGCCGCTCGGCCACCAGCCGGTTCAGTGCCTCGCGCAGCGGCGTGCGGCTGACGCCCAGCTCTTTGGAAAGGGCTACTTCGTTCAAGCGATCCCCGGGGCGCAGACGGAATGAAACCGCCATCGCCTTGACCTGATCATAGATGTCATCGACGCGCGGCCCTGCCATATCGTTTGTCCCTTCGATTGCAGTGAACAGGTGCCACAGCCAGTTCTTGAAATCAATATACAAAAGTGTATACAGTCGTGTGTGCAATCGTGTGGTGTAGGGAACGCAAGCAATGACGGGGACCAATTATCTGACTGGGGCCGAGGCGATGGTACGCATGCTCGAAGCGCATGGCGTGAAGCATATGTTCGGTCTTTGCGGTGATACCACGCTGCCATTCTATGATGCGATGGCGCGGATGGATCATGGTATTCAGCATATTCTGACCCGCGATGAGCGCCACGCGGCCTATATGGCCGATGGTTATGCCCGTGTGACCGGCAAGCCCGGCGTGTGCGAGGGCCCTTCGGGCGGAGGCGCGACATATATCCTTCCGGGTGTTGTCGAGGCCAACGAAAGCTCGGTTCCGATTCTTGCGATCACCTCGGATGTCGCGACGACCAGCCGCGGCAAGTACCCTTTGACCGAATTGGATCAGCCCGGATTGTTCCGGCCTCTGGCCAAGTGGAATGCCTCATTGGACGACGCGGCGCGATTACCAGCCATGGTTCGGGCTGCGTTCCGGGCGATGACCACCGGAACCCCCGGCGCGACGCATCTCGCGTTGCCCTTTGATACGCAGAAGGCGCAGGTGGACGAGGCCGAGATCTGGGCCGACGCACGGCATCGCAACTATCCTGCGGAACGTGCTGCACCAGATACCGAAGCGATTGAGGAAGCGGCCGAGATTTTGGCCAAGGCAAAATCAGCCGTGGCCGTTTGTGGCGGTGGTCCGGTGTTGTCTGGCGCCGAAGGCGCGCTGCGCCGCGTTGCCGGTCTGTTGGACATGCCGGTTGCGACTACGGTATCGGGGCAGGGCTCTATTGCTGAAACCGATCCGCTGGCCCTGGGTGTCGTCGGGTCGAACGGCGGCATCCCTGCAACGCGTGCGGTCATTGATCAGGCCGACGTGGTCCTGTTCATCGGTTGCCGCGCGGGGTCGGTCACCACGGAACGCTGGAGCAGTCCGGGCCGCAACGCCACCATCATCCATATCGACAGCGACCCGATGGTGATCGGTGCGAATTATCAGACCGAAGTAGCCATCTGCGCCGATGCCCGTCTGGCGCTGGAGGCTCTGGCCACTGCTTTGGAGACGCGGCAGGACCTGCCCAGCCTTGGTGGTGGGGCCAAGGCCCGCGCAGCATGGGAGGCAAAGATGGCTGCGTTTGCACCCCTTGCGGCAAGCCGAGAAGCCCCAATTGCGCCCGAGGCGGTCATGGCCTCATTGATGGATATCCTTGACGATGACGCGATCGTCGTTGCTGATCCCGGTACTCCTTGCCCGTATTTCAGCGCACATTATCGCTGGCGCAAACCGGGGCGGCATTTCATCACCAACCGGGCGCATGGGGCGTTAGGTTATTCGCTGGGGGCAGCGATGGGCGCGCACGTGGGGCGGCCATCCGTCAAAACCCTGTCGGTCATGGGCGACGGGTCGTTTGGTTTTACCTGCGGTGAGTTCGAAACGATGGTGCGACACAATATGCCGATCACCTCGATCGTGTTTTCGAATTCGGTCTTTGGCTGGATCAAAGCTGGCCAGAATGCAGGGTTCGGTCAGCGATATTACAACGTCGATTTCAACCGCACGGATCACGCGGCTGTGGCGTCGGCCTTTGGTGTGAAATCATGGACGGTCAAAAACCCCGAGGACCTGACCAAGGTTCTAAAACAGGCCATCGAACATGACGGCCCCACATTGGTCGATATCCACTCGCAGCAACTTCACGAGGCTGCAGCACCGGTTTCGGAATGGGTGGCGTAGGCAGAGATTGAAGGGGTCAATTGGGCCAGAAATTCCTGTGCGATAGTTGACAGGGGGCGGCCCTTGGCCGTGATGATTGCAAGCTCCAGCATCACGGCGGGTCGGAACGGGCGGGTTTGATACCCGCTCTCTTCGTCAAAGGTGACAGTAAACGGATCGATCATCGCCACGCCCATGCCCTGTTTGACGAAACTTAACAGGTTTTCGGACAAGTGCGTGTGGATTTGAGTGCGCCATGTGCACCCAGAGCTCTGGAAAATATCGCGGGTCCTGCGGTGAGTCTGGTGCTCGGGTCCCATGACGATAAAGGGTTCGCCTTCCAGTATTTCAGGGGTCAGAACGTCATGCTTTGCAAGTGGGCTGTCTTCGGGGAAAGTCGCCAACGTTTCGAATTGAAATACCTGATAGTTTAACGTGTCATGCAGTATGGGCATTTCAACAATTCCGATCTCAAACAGGCCAGAGATCACCCATTCCTGAATCTTCGAGGAATACTGCGACTGAAAGCTGACTGACAAGTTCGGGCGGCTCTCGGCAAAGCGCGCAATCTCGCGCGGCATAAAGCCGAACGAGAGCATATGAGGGGAGGCGACCTGCAACTGACCGGGATGTTTGTTCTGCAGGTCGGTCACAGCCTGCGCGACATGATCCAGCCCGCGCACGACGGTATCGACCTCGCGGTAAAGCAACTCAGCCTCTGGTGTAGGCAACAGACGGCCCTTGTTTCGTTCAAAAAGCGGCAGCCGAGCCTCGCGTTCCAACTGCGCCAGAAGGTTACTGATCCCCGGTTGTGAAATGCCAAGAACCGAGGCCGCCCCGGTCACGGTTCCGGTCTCCATAATGGCGTGAAAGGCTTGAAGTTGGCGAAATCGTAGGGACATTGCGTATGTATCATTTTTTATGATGAACTCTCAAAGATATAGTATTTGAAATGATATGTTGGTCAAGGCAGGCTTGCTTTCGTCGATAGAGGGCGAAATGAGCGATCTGGACCAAAAAATCATAGGATTTGACCTGTGGCACCTGAAGCTGCCGGTCACGTCGCGGCGGGATCATGGAATCGGTTCTGTTGAGGGAGCCTGCGAGGTCGTCGTCCTGCGGCTTACGGCTGAAGGCGGTTCAGAGGGGTTCGGAGAAGCGTCACCCTGGTCTGTGTTCACCGGAACGCCAGAAGCCACCTATGCCGCGCTGGATCGCTATCTGCGCCCGCTTGTTATGGGTGCAAGAATCGGTGATCGCGCGGCGATTATGGCCCAAGCGGCCTATGCCGTGGCCCATTGTACCGAAGCCAAGGCAGCTCTGGAAACCGCTCTGCTGGATCTTACGGGCCGGGTGAGTGGGGTTCCGGTCTGGTCTCTTCTGGGCGGCAAGTGCCGGGAAACTATTCCGCTTAGTTGCTCGATCGCGAACCCGGATTATGCACAGGATATCGAGCTACTGACCCGTTTGCAGGAGGATGGCGTTCGGATCGTCAAGCTCAAGACCGGGTTCAGGGATCATGCGTTCGACATTATGAGGTTGGAACACATAGCGCAGAACTATCCCGAATTCTCGGTGCGGGTGGACTATAACCAAGGCCTTAGTATCGAAGACGCCCCAGCCCAGGTGCGGGACGTTGCCCAGTTCAAACCGGATTTCATCGAACAGCCAGTGCGTGCGCATCATTTTGGTATGATGGCAAAGCTGCGGCAGATGATCGACGTTCCGCTTTTGGCTGATGAAAGTGTCTTTGGTCCCGAAGATATGGAGCGCGCCGCGCGTGAGGGGATATGCGATGGCGTGTCGGTGAAGATCATGAAGTCAGGAGGTCTGTCGCGTGGGCAAACAGTCGCCCGCATTGCAGCGGCGCATGGCCTGACGGCTTATGGTGGCGACATGTTCGAGACTGGTCTGGCCCATCTCGCAGGAACCCACATGATCGCCTCATCGCCTGAGATCACGCTTGGATGTGAGTTTTATCAGGCGTCCTATTTCCTCAAAGAAGACATTCTCGAGGAGTCATTCCAAATTCGCGACGGCAGTGTTGTCGTTCCCACAGGTCCCGGTTTGGGCGGCAGACCAGATGTGGCGAAGCTGAACCATCATGCTGTGGCCAAGGCGGTGGCAGCATGAGCGACAAGAAAACCATAGCCATCATCGGCGCCGGTATCGTTGGGGTATCTGCGGCTGTCTGGCTGCAGCGGGATGGTCATGACGTCATCCTGATCGACAAGACCGGTCCGGGCGAAGGAACGTCACATGGCAATGGCGGTGTTCTGGCCTCATGTTCGATCGTACCGGTGACGGTTCCGGGCCTGATGGGCAAAGCGCCGAAAATGTTGCTGAGCCCGTCGCAGCCTTTGTTCCTGAAGTGGGGGTATTTGCCAAAGCTGATCCCATGGTTGAGGCAATATCTAAGCCACGCCAACGCCAAGGATGTTGCGCGAATTGCAGCGGCCCTTTCTCCAATCGTTGGCGACAGTCTAAACGATCACAAAGCTTTGGCGGCTGGCACGAAGGCTGAAAAGTGGATCGTGCCGTCCGACTATCTGTTTCTCTACAATGACCGGGCGCATTTCGACGAAGATGCATTTGGATGGGGCATCCGACGCAGGCACGGCTTTAAGTGGGAAGAGTTGGAGGGCAAGGAGTTTCACGATTACGACCCGGTGTTCAGTAAGGATATCGGTTTCGCCGCCAAATTGTCGGACCATGGCCATATCACTGATCCCGGGCAGTATGTAAAAGATCTGGCCGCGCATGTCGAAGCTAACGGGGGCCGGATCATTCATGCCAGCGTCGAAGACGTCGCACGCGAAAATGGTCGTGTGATCGGCGTGCGTGCGGATGGTGAAACTATCCCGTGCGACACGGCCATCGTGACGGCAGGCGTCTGGTCCGGGCCCTTGGCCGAACGGTTGGGTGTTTCTGTTCCTCTTGAAAGCGAACGTGGCTATCATCTTGAATTGGTGGACCCTTCTGCGATGCCGCGCAGCCCGGTTATGGTGGCTTCGGGCAAGTTTGTTGCAACGCCCATGGACGGGCGGATACGTTTAGCAGGGATTGTGGAATTTGGCGGGCTGGATGCTCCGCCCTCGCGCGCACCGTTTGAATTGATGCGCAAGAATGCCCGGGCGGCTTTTCCGGGCGTGACATGGAAGGAGGAAGTGGAATGGATGGGGCACAGGCCTGCTCCGGCTGACTCGATCCCGATCATAGGCGATGTTCCGGGGATCGACGGGGCGTATATGGGCTTTGGTCACCATCACATCGGCCTGACAGGTGGGCCTAAAACAGGACGCTTTTTGGCGCAGATGATCATGGGCAGAACCCCGAATACGGATATGAGCGTCTACGCGCCTTCACGTTTCGCAACATGAAAACAAGCCGGTAGAGGAAATCGGCGATCTAAAACTCAATTGGGAGAAGACAATGAAAAAACTGACCAACCTTCTTACAGCAACCGCATTGACCGCTGCAACTGCCGCGCCCGCTCTGGCCGAGAAATGGGACATGCCGATGGCTTATTCGGCGTCGAATTTCCACTCACACACGGGGGCGGAATTTGCTAAATGCGTAACCACTGGCACTGGCGGTGAGATCGAGATTGTGACGCACCCTTCAGGCTCATTGTTCAAAGGTGCCGACATCAAGCGCGCGATCCAGACAGGTCAGGCCCCAATCGGTGAGCGTCTGCTGTCGGGTCACCAGAATGAACACGCGCTGTTCGGGTTTGACTCAATCCCGTTCCTCGCCACCTCATTCGACGACAGCGAGAAGCTTTGGCAGGCCGCCAAGCCATCGATCGAAAATCTATTGGCCGAACAGAACCTGACGTTGCTTTACGCTGTTCCGTGGCCGCCGCAGGGGTTGTACTTTAAGAACGAGGTAAACTCGGTTGCCGATATGAAGGGCATCAAATTCCGCTCGTATAACAATGCCACGTCGCGTTTGGCCGAGCTGACGGGAATGCTGCCGGTGACCATTGAAGCGGCAGAAATCAGTCAGGCTTTTGCTACTGGTGTCGCGGAATCGATGGTGTCGTCGGGTTCGACTGGCTATGACCGCAAGGTCTGGGAAAGCCTGAGCCATTTCTATGAAGTTGATGCTTGGTTACCCCGTAACTACGTGATGGTGAATTCTGATGTCTGGTCCGGCGTGTCTGACGCCAACAAGAATGTCATCAAGGCCTGCGCGGAACTGGCGGAATATGCCGGTAACTGGCGCGCCAAGGAATACACGGGCTTCACCCTGCAAGGCCTTCGCGATGGCGGCATGAATGTTGGTCCTGCTTCCGAGCAGATGACAAATGAGCTGAAAGAAATCGGTGTCACCATGACCAATGAATGGCTGGAAGCCGCCGGAGACGAGGGCAAGGCCATCGTCGATGCATTCAACTCGTCGCAGTAACTGCGCGTGAGGGCGGCGGATGTTCCGCCGCCCATTGCCAATCCAATCATAACAAACGGGGACGGTATGGCGGTATTGCGAGGGCTTCGGTCCGTATTGGATTTCATCTATCAGGCAGCAGGGGTTTTGGCGGCGCTGAGCCTGATTGCCATTCTTTTGTTGATCGTCGTGCAGATGCTGGCCCGCTGGACTGGTGAAGTCTTTCCCGGCGCGCCTGATTATGCGGGATACGCGATGGCAGCCGCATCATTTCTGGCCTTTGCCAATGCCCTGAACCGGGGCAGTCATATCCGCGTTTCGATCTTGCTAAATGCGGTTCCCGATGGTGTCAGACGTATTATTGAAATCTGGTGCTTTGCCATTGGCACTGCCGTCATGTGGTATTTCTGCTGGTATGCCTATCGCTTCGTCTACTGGAGCTGGAAGTTTAATGACGTCAGCCAAGGGCAAGACAAAACCGCCCTGTGGATCCCGCAATCTGCCATGTTGGTCGGAGCAGTGATCCTTGCCGTCGCTCTGACCGATCACCTGATCCATGTCCTGTTTAAAGGCGATCACCGGATTGTCCGCGATTTGGCCGACCAGAGCCACGGAGAGTAAGAGCATGGAAAACCTATCAGTCATTATCCTCTTCCTCTTTGTTCTCTTTACTCTGCTGGGCACTGGCGTTTGGGTCGGACTGGCTCTGATGGGCGTCGCCTGGGTTGGTATGGAACTGTTCACAACCCGCCCCGTCGGCGACGTAATGATCACCACGATCTGGTCGGCCTCTTCGTCCTGGACCCTGACGGCTTTGCCGATGTTCATCTGGATGGGAGAGATTCTTTATCGAACGCGATTATCCGAGGATATGTTCAAAGGCCTCTCCCCGTGGATGGCGCCGCTGCCCGGGGGGCTGGTGCATACGAACATTGTAGGATGCACGGTTTTTGCTGCCGTTTCGGGTTCGTCCGCCGCCACGCTGACAACGGTTGGTAAGATGTCGATCCCGGAATTGCGCAAACGCAACTACCCCGAACGCATGATCATAGGCACCCTGACCGGGGCGGCGACGCTTGGCCTGATGATACCGCCTTCGCTGACGTTGATCGTCTATGGCGTGACCATCAATGAATCGATTACCAAGCTGTTCTTCGCAGGCATCTTGCCCGGCCTTGTGCTGGCCGCAATGTTCATGGGCTATGTCGCGATTTACTCGAAGCTTGGTAAAGACTGGAACCCCGACAACGAAGGCAAACTGACCTTCTCAGAAAAGCTCAGGAACTCTCGGTTTCTGTTGCCCGTCATCTTACTGATTACAGTGGTGATCGGGTCAATGTATCTGGGCTATGCCACCGCGACCGAGGCTGCCGCATTCGGCGTGATTGGTGGGCTGCTGTTGGCTGCAGGGCAGGGGTCTCTGAACTGGAAAACCTTTACCGAAAGCTTGATGGGGGCCACCCGGACCAGCGCGATGATTGCTTTGATCCTGGCGGGGGCAGCATTCCTGTCCCTTTCAATGGGCTTCACGGGCCTTCCTCGCGGTCTGGCCGACCTTATTGCCGGATGGGAATTGACGCGGTTCGAGCTGCTGATGGTGCTGCTGGTGTTTTATATCATTCTTGGCTGCTTCCTCGACGGCATCTCTTCGGTCGTGCTGACTATGGCTGTGGTCGAACCGATGATCCGCGACGCCGGGATTGATCTGATCTGGTTTGGCATCTTCATCGTGGTTGTCGTTGAAATGGCGCAGATCACACCGCCAATTGGCTTCAACCTTTTCGTTATGCAGGGGATGACGAACCATGAGATGAGTTACATCGCTCGTGCGGCAATTCCGATGTTCCTGATCATGGTGTTGATGGTGTTCATCCTGATCTGGTTCCCTGATCTTGCAACCTGGTTGCCCGAGAACCTGCGTCAGAGTCCGGGCGGGTAGGGCAGCTCAGTGAATCCGCTGCTCTGGGCGGCGCGCAACGGCCCTTATGTGTTGGTCTCCGGACTGGCAATGGGGCTGTTGCTACCTTCACTGGCCGAGCCTATGCGGCCATTGTTGGCACCGCTTGTGGTCCTTTTGCTGTTCGTCACCATTCTGCGGATGGAGCCAGCGGCCATTCTGGGCTCGCTGGCCGATCTGCGTCAGGTCATGGCGGCGGTAATCGGGTTTCAGGTTCTTACGCCGTTGGTCATAATCTTCGTTGGAATTGTCGGCGGGTGGACGGGAACAGCGGTCATTCTGGCCCTGCTGATCATGACTGCAGCGCCTTCGATATCGGGCAGTCCGAATCTTTGCATGATGATGGGGTACCCCGCTGAGCACGCCATGCGCCTTGTTGTCGTCGGGACGGCTTTGTTGCCTTTGACTGCTCTGCCAATCTTTTGGTTGATACCCGAACTTGGTGACCTTGGGGCGGTCCTGAAGGCTGCATTTAGCCTGTTCCTTACGATCTCGGGTGTTACTGTTGTTGCTGTCGGACTACGCCGAACAGCCTTGTGCAATCCTTCTGCTAGAACGCTAATGCAGCTTGAAGGGGCTGCAACAATTACGTTGGCTGTCTTTGTCATTGGCTTGATGCCGTCGGTCAGCAATGCGGCGCTGAGTGATCCGTGGCTTGCCGCTTTCTGGATCGCGTTCGCCTGTCTGGTAAATTTCGGTGCGCAGGCCGCTACCTTGCAGCTGACGCGCAGACGCTTGGCTCCGGCTCAGGCGACTGCCGTGTCTCTGATTGCAGGAAACCGCAACATCGCGCTGTTCTTTGTGGCTTTGCCACCCGAGGTTACCGCCCCGATCATGGTGTTTATCGGAGCATACCAGATACCAATGTATCTGACGCCCTTGGTTATGCGCCGCGTGTACTCCGTGTGATCAAGAGGCGGGTATCACTTGGCCATCCCAAAACCGCTCAGAACAGCAGGTTGAGCATGACAAGCGAAACGATGAGAAAGAGAAACGTCATCACCCCGCCTGAACGGACGAAATCAGTCACCTTGTAACCCGCAGGCCCCATAATCAGTGCGTTCACTTGGTGGGTGGGAATGATGAAACTGTTCGAGGTTGAAATTGCAACGGTCAGCGCGAAAAGCGCCGGGTTTGCGCCAGCCGCTACCGCGATGGAAACCGCCAGAGGAACCAAGAGAACCGTCGCCCCAACATTCGACATTACAAGCGAAAAGGCGGTGGCCAGAATGGCTACCCCGGCCTGCAACGACCAGATCGGCCAGCCGTCCAGAATGATCATGATCTGTTGCGCGATCCAGGCTGCAGTTCCGGTGTTCTGAACGGCCTGACCCAATGGAATTAGGCAGGCCAACAGAAAGACCGTATTCCATCCGACGGCACGATACGCCTCATCAACGCTCAGCACCTTAGACAGCATCATCCCGGCGGCCCCAGTAAGCAGGCAAAGCGACAGGCGGATATCCGTGAACAGGATCATGGATAGCGAAATGGTAAAGAAAGCAAGCGCCCAACCTACCTTTTGCGGACGTAGCTCGTCCTGAGGGAAATCCGAGGTCACTACGACAAAATCAGGATCCCGCTTGATCCGCATCAGGTTGTCCCAACGGGTATGGGCGACCAGCATGTCGCCCGCCTGAAATTTCTCAAGACCGATCTGGGTGGATTCGTGATCCTCGGTCTCGACATGGCTGAGTGTTTCTTCACCCCGATGGATTGCCAGAAGAGACATCCCATAGGTCTTGCGGAACAACAGCTCGCGTGGGCATTTTCCGATCAGTTTACTATCCGGCGTCACAACGACTTCGGCAACACCTGCGTTGGTCGGTGCAAACTCCTCGACAAAAATGTCCAGATCGGGAAGGACCGTCAGCCCGTATTTCTCTGCGAACTGCTCAACCACCCAGCGGCTACCAACAATCGCAAGTCGGCACGGGGCCGCGATTTCGGCTGTCAGAACCTGCACCATCGAGGTCTTGCCGCGATAGAAGGTCGAAATGATGTAAAGGTGATCTTCATGGTTAATATCCGCTAGAATATGGCCGACCAACGGGCTGTCCGCCGGGACCACCACCTCAAAAACATCCGCCTTCAGGCCATAAACACGCTGAAGATATTCCTGTGTTCCTTGGCCGGTTCCGGTGCTTTCCGAGCCCGCATCGCCCGGCAGAACCCAGCGCCCAAGTAGCAGGAAATAAGCGATGCCGGTCAGGATCAGCGCAACCCCAATCGGTGTGACCGAGAACAATCCAAAGGGCTGCATTTTCTGATCGGCTGGCAAGCCTTCATTGGCCGTCAGAACCAAATCATTCAGCAGGATCAACGGCGATGACCCGACCATTGTCATCGTCCCGCCGAGGATGGCACAGAACCCCATCGGCATCAGCAGGCGTGACAGCGGGATTCCTGATCGTGAGGATATACGGCTGACGACTGGTAGAAACAGGGCAGCCGCGCCCACGTTCTGCATGAAGGACGAGATAACACCCACGGTTCCTGAAATGATCGGCAGCACCCGGTTTTCAGCCGTTCCGCCATATTTCAAGATGACTGCAGCGACTTTGTTCATGATGCCGGTCTTGTCCAGACCGGCCCCGACGATCATCACCGCTATGATCGAAATCACGGCATTCGAAGCGAACCCGTCAAATAGATGCGGGACATCTGCCAGATTGCCCAGGCCTGGCAAATAACTCAGCAGGCCAATCAGAACGAGGACAATAATGGCCGAGAGGTCAATTCTGACGATTTCCGACACGAAGAGAAATATGGTGAAGGCCAGCAGCGCGCAGACGACGCCCATTTCGTAGGTGAATGTTAGTTGTTCCACGCGGTCACCTGGTTCCTTTTGTCGAGAGCGTAACTCTTATTCCTAGGCGATTTTCAGCAACTTGTCATGGTTTTTGGAAACCTCTGGACAGGAGGGTTGCAGGGCTTTGGACCCGCCTTGGCATGGGGTGATTTGCACCAGTTTACGCTGGATTGCTAATCTCACGATTTCCTGTCTCGCCCATGCTCGTCGTGTTGTGTATGACGAGAGGCAACGTTAGTCGGGAAGTGTTGATGTCTCAGGCCATTACCGTATTCACCACAATGAAGAACGAAGGCCCCTACATGCTTGAGTGGGTCGCGTTTCATAAGACGCTTGGGATCGATCATTTTGTGATCTTCACCAACGATTGTGAAGACGGCACGGATGAGATCGCCTTCAGATTGCAGGAACTGGGGTTGGCCACCCATGTCTCGAACGAGGTGAAGGAAGGCGGCAATCCCCAGCATCAGATGCTGCGCCGCGCCCGGCGACAGCCCAAGGTGAAAGAGGCCGATTGGCTATTGTGTCTGGATGTGGATGAATTCTGGAACATTCGCCATGGTGACAACAGCTTTGGTACGTTGATTGATGAGGTCGAGCGCCGTGCGGGTCAGCAAGTGGACGCGATCTCTTTCGCTTGGAAGCTGTTTGGCAGTTCCGGAAATATCAGTTTTGAAGACAAACCCGTGACTGAGGCTTTTGCGATGGGTGATCAGGAATTTCCCTATCATTCAGGGCGGGCCTACGGTTTGAAGACGCTGTTCCGCAACAATGGAAAGTTCACACGGTTTGGGCCCCACCGCCCAAAAGGGATCGACGAAGGTAAAGAGAGCGAGGTCGCATGGTCCGATGCCGGGGGCAAGCTTTTCCCGGCTGAAAAAGTAGGGTGGCGTGCCTGGCGGGAGTTCGACCATTCTCTCGGGCGATTGCACCATTATTCTGTTCGGTCGCTGGATGGTTTTCTGATCAAGCGAGACCGTGGGCGGACCAATCATATCAAGGTGGATCAGGGGCAGTCCTACTGGCAAGACATGAACGCCAATAAGGAAAATGATCAATCAATTCGGCCGATGGCGCAGCGGGCAGCGCCCTTGTTGGCCGAGCTGAAGGCTGATCCGAAACTAGACAAACTGCACGCGCAAGCCTGCGATTGGCACCGGGCCAAGATCGCCGAGATCAAGATGCGGCCGGATTGGGTGGATTTTCGGATGTGGCTGGCGGATAATCTCATCTGATAATCATGGCAGACGACCTTTCGAAAGAGCAGCTCCAACCCGAACACCCCGATCGCAAGACGGGGTATGAGCGTATTCTGACCGACCCAGCACCGCCTTGGTTTGTGGAACTTTATCCCGGCGGGGATGGGGCAGGCTTCCTGCAAAAGCTTGAGCGGCATTCAGTGCTGTTCCACCAACGCTCGGCGTCGCAGTTGGTTGTCAGCTTTGACAATATCGCCAACGCCAATGACCTGTCCTTTGCACGTGAGCCGTGGGGGTGGAAATTCTTCCGCGATGAAGGCTGGTCTCATATGGGGGTCTTTGCACGCACCAAGGCGTGGTACCGCGACCCTGAGATCATCTCGTATTTCAAGAACCGTGCAGCCGAAGGTTTTTTCGAACGGTTTGAACAGGTTGTCTTTGCAGGCGCTTCGATGGGCGGCTTTGGCGCACTGGCCTTTTCTGAACTGATGCCCGGTGCGAATGTGGTCGCATTCAACCCGCAGACCACGCTTGATGAACGCCTGGTGCCTTGGGAGACCCGATACCGTTTTGGCCAGGTGCAGGACTGGGATCTGCCATTTAGCGACGCCGCGCAGACGGTAAAGCAGGCGGGTAGGGCTTACGTGTTTTACGACCCGTTCTTTGACCTCGACCGGCGACAAGTCACCCGGCTACAGGGCGAGAATGTGGTCTTGCTGAAAACTTGGTTTTCGAACCATTTTGCAGCGCCGATGTTGAGAAAGCTCGATATTCTAAAGCCGGTTATGCAAAAAGCGATGAACGGGTCACTCGAGCCGGATGAGTTTTATAGAATGATGCGCGCCCGGCGTCGCTTGCCAATGGTCATGCGCGCGATTGAGGCGCAGGCAGAGGAACGTCACCCTCAACTGGTACAGCAGGCTCGCCGACGTTTTCGTGTGTTGCGTCGTGCCGCGATGACCGAGGGGGCCTCATGACGTCGGCAAAGGGTGTGTTCATCGGTCAACGCAAGGACCGCATGGGCGCGCGTCTGTTGATGATGCTGACCTGCATTCGTCTGGCCGAGGATTTTGGCACAACCTACAAAGTGAACTGGTTCCCGCAGGGATCGGATGCACCGGAACTGGATCACCCGCAGGAACTGTTTGATCAGGGCTGGATGGATGCGCATTTCCTCAATGGCAAAGAGTTTGAGAAGTTAAATAAGACAGCGTTGCCGATCTGGGCGTTTCAGGGCGATCAATCGCCGGACCGTCTGCTTGCGCATCTGAAATCGGGACGCTCGGTTCTGGTTGAGGAAGGGTTCGAGGTTTTGGCCTTCCCCTGGGAAGATATCGAGGCAATCCGGCCGAGATACAGGGATTTCATTCATCAGATTGGGTTCACCAGCGAAATTCGCGCCATTATGGGTCGTGCGGACGCTAAGTTGTCTGGGCAAGGGGTGTCGGCCTATCACATCCGGCGCGGCGACATCTTGAACGGGTTGCCATGGAAACACACGACCTGGCCCGCCAAAATCGAGCCCGAGGAACTGTACGAGGCCCATCTGGATAAAACCACCGGGCAAACGGCCATCATGTTTTCCGATCAGCCCGAACTGATCGCCAGTTTTCAGCAACGATACCCTCACTTGCTGCAGATGTCGGATATTGCGGATGTTTCTGGCATGACACGCGCGCAACGCGACTTTCTTGAGCTTTTCACGATGTCACGGGCCGATCATGTGATCGCGCCATTTATTTCGGCTTTTTCAATGGCGGCCGCGCGGATTTCAGGGCGGCAAAGATTGGTTTTCAAGGATGTCCTGACTGAACATGAGATTTCATCGGCAAATGACCGCGTGATTGATCGTGTAGCAAAAGGGCCAGGGGCTTTCCTAAATGTCTCTGAAGCGGCGCATATCTATGCCAAGGCCGCTCAATACTTGTGTGCGCAGGATCAGATTGAGCAAGCCTATGAATTGGCCCAGCCGATCCTGCAGGAAAAGGCAGATAATGCGTTTATGCCGCTGTTGCAGGCATTGAACTGCTTTTACCTTTCAAAGTGGAAAGAAAGCGAAGGATTGGCGAAGATAGGGTTGGAGAATCCCGATCTTTGGCCCGAGGATTATGCCGTTCTGTTAGCCGTCCGGGCCGCCAGTTTGGGGGCTCAAAAGAAACGCTGGTCGGCCAGCCGATACTTGGCGCGCGCCTTTTGGGCAAAGCCACTGCGCCCGGATGTCGTTGTTCTTGGCTCGCGCATGCTGTACCGTGATCAGGTATCTGCACGGCTTTTCCCGCCAACGGACTGGCGTCTGCAGCGAGAGCTGCGCCGACGTCGCTTTCCCCCTTTCAACAGCCTGTATCTGGTGCAGCACAAAGTGTTGGTCCGGCAGCCGTGCAATTTTGACTTTGTTCTGATGGATTGGTCTGATTTGTCCTTGGATCAAAAGGCCCGCAGATTATTTGATGATCGCTCCCGTTTAGAAGGGCTGCAGGAAAACATCCGCAACCTGATAAGTATTGAGGACGATGATCCGGGGGTGACTTCTGCTCAGGCAATGGTGAACTGGCGCTTGGATGCATCCTGCCTTTCGCAGGGGATTGATATCACGCGAAAGATTGTCTCTGCATGGCCGGAATCCCCTCTTTTTCATAAGCGGCTGTCCAATTTGTATGAGGCGGATGGGGATCTGTCACGCGCGCGGATGGCGATGGCCGAGGCTTTGGCCTGTGACCCAGGCAACCCGTTTCTAGTTTACGCTATGGGAAAGTTTCTGGAAAGAAACAATGCAGTCGAGCAAGGGCAGAACCAGATTTTTCAGGCTGCGGACTTAGATGAGAGCACGCCCGCCATTCAGGGTGAGGCCGGGCAAATTTACTTGCGACGGGGAGACAAAGGAAAGGCAAGGCCTTATTTGCAAAAGGCGCGCGATCTATTTCCGCCGTATAAGCGCTTCGCAAACCAATTGGCGCGTACGGAATGAAAATGACGCGAGCGTTCGAAATGACTGTGGATTGCCCTTTGAGGCAAGGGCCAGTAGTCCTGTGGTGCGGTCCGAGCAATGCCGTGACGTTTCGGACGCCGGAAAAATAATCGGCACAGCATGAGGTTAGAACGTGTCTGATCAGGACCCCCGTTACATCAGCGTGACCCCGATGAAAAATGAGGGCCCCTTTGTGCTTGAGTGGGTGGCGCATAACCGGGCAATTGGTATCGACCAGATGGTCGTGATGACCAATGACTGTTCTGACGGCACCGACGCATTGCTGCAACGGCTGAGTGACCAGGGTATCCTAATCCATGTCGACAATAATTCGCGCCGCCAGAGCAGCCCGCAAAAGCGTGCCTACAAGAAATTCCTGAAGATGGAGGTCGCGCGGCCGCAGGACTGGGTAATCGTGATTGACGCAGATGAGCATATCAACGTCAAAACCGGCGATCATACTCTGCGGGCACTGACCGAAGCTGTGCCGGACGCGAAAATGATCTCGATGACGTGGCGCTTGTTCGGAAACGCGGGTGTTGTCCGATATGAAGACCGGTTCTTGTCGGATCAATTCCGGCACGCGGCACCACTTAGAATCTTTCGCCCGCCACAGGCCTGGGGCTTCAAGACCATGTTTCAACGCGAGCTTTGGGGAACGTTGGGCGTGCACAGGCCGAAGCGCCCGACTGTCGAGACAATGGCAGAGTGCCATTGGTACAACGGTTCGGGTCAATTAATGCCAGAACGGTACTTTACCAGCAGTTGGCGATCAGCGCGGGATTCCGTCGGTTATGATCTTGTACAGATCAACCATTACGCCCTGAAATCCTGCGAAAGTTATCTGGTCAAGAAAATGCGTGGGCGGGCTCATCACTTGGGTGAAAGCCTCGGCATGGATTACTGGAACATGATGAACCACAACGCCGAAGAAGATGGGTCGATCGATGCGGTTCTTAACCGCAAGCGCGAGTATTACTACGAGATGCTGTCAGACGCCGAAACAGCCCGGTTGCACCATATGACCTGCGACCTGCACCGGCAGAGGATTGCTGAACTTCGTGAACAACCCGAAATGCAGGAGCTGATGCAACAGATGACGGCGGAATTTGCGGCCAGTCAGCAGGCATGAGCGTGGTCAAATCTGAAATAGGAGGCATCTGATGCTTTGGCTGCATATGGGTATGCCCAAGACCGGCTCGACTGCGTTGCAGGGCTATGTGCGTCAGAACAAAGATCCGCTTGCGGAAGTTGGCTTGCACTATATGGAGGCAGGTCGCCGCCGTCTGGAAAGTGGCGGACGCCCCACCATCAGCCACAACCTCATCGCTTTTCACATGAACCAGAGCAATGAGCCGATGGATGCGTTTCGCGTGTTGATGGCTGAAGAGTATGAGGCCCATCAGGATCAGACCTGCCTGGTTTCTTCGGAAATGTTCTATACCTGTGATCTTACAAAGCTGGCGCAAGTTTTTGCCGAGATCCCATCGCGCGAGTTGAGGATTACCTTTTATTGCCGCCGATATTCAGACTTTTTCGAGGCTGATTACAAGCAGCGCGCCAAGAACGGGCGGCTGTGGAGCGGTGCATCTGAATATGTCCAAGACAGGCTGGCGAAGATCAAGGAAAATCCGGCTATTCTGTCCTATGCAGCTAAATTGGATCAAATCCGGCAGGCCTTTTCAGGTGTCACGGTTGTGCCGCTGCTCTATGACCGGTCGCAGATGGTGGAAGGGCACATTGTCGATGATTTCATGTCGCGCATTGGCGTGTCGCTGCCTTCCGGCGGGGTGGTCGATCGGCCTTCGAACCCATCGCAGTCGCGTGCTGCCAGCGAAGCTTTCGGGATCGTTTCGCGCGCTATAGGGCGCAAAGAAAGCAGACAGTTGCGGCGGCGCGTGGTTGATCACCCGGTGATGGTCAGGAAGTACGATGTTCTGGAACCGGAAGAACGGGTTTGGCTGGATGAATGTCTTGCCAAGGAAGATGTTGCTTTTCAGAGGGAATTCTTCCCTGACCGACCTCAGTTGTTTCACCCGGTTGAGCTGAATGAAACCGATCAGAAATTCCGCCGAGACACGCCTGAGGAATACGACGCTTTGCGCCAAGCCTCGGAAATCGTGTTTCGCATGGCATTGGAAAACTAGCCGTCAGGGTTCGATATTGATTTCCTGACGTTGGCGGCCAGTTGTCTTGTCAAAGATCAGAATACGATTGTCATCCGTCACCACCGCGTACCAGTTGCTGCCGATGGTCACGGCCTGTGCCTTTGCGCCGTCGGGCAGTTCGACCTGATCAGGCAGGGTGGGGGTTCTGTCCGTTAAGCGGATGACAATCAGTGCGAATGTCACTAGAACCCCGCCAATCATCACCGCGGTCAGTAACATGACCATCCTCCGCAGCAGACGAAGCTGTGGCGTTTCCTGCGGTTCTTGGGGTTCGGAAGGGACAGTCATGGGCACCCGTCAGATTGAATTTCAGATCGCGGCCGATCCGCCGCCACGCCTTGATAAGGCGCTTTCGCGGGATGTGCCAGCCGAGGAAAACCTGTCGCGCACGCGACTGGCCAAATTGATCGATGAGGGCGCCGTACTGGTCAATGGCTCTGAGGCGCGCGACCCCAAAGCCAAAGTTGCCGAAGGAAACTCGGTGTCTATCACCGTGGCCGAGGCCGAGGACAGCCATATCGGTCCCGAGGATATTCCGTTGGAGGTGGTCTTCGAGGATGCCGACCTGATCGTCGTCAACAAGCCTGCTGGAATGGTAGTGCATCCTGCGCCGGGGTCTCCAAACGGGACGCTGGTGAACGCTTTGCTGCATCACTGCGGTGACGATCTGTCCGGCGTGGGTGGAGTAAAGCGCCCAGGCATCGTTCATCGCATCGACAAGGAAACCAGCGGCCTGCTGGTGGTAGCCAAATCGGACGCAGCGCATCACGGGCTTGCCGCGCAGTTCGAGGCGCACACGGTTGAACGGTACTATCGCGCGATTTGCTACGGTGTGCCCGATGCCAATGATCCGCGTTTGCGCGGCGTGAAAGGGGTCAGCTTCGAGCCCGGCAATATTATGCGCCTGACCACACAACTGGCGCGCCACAAGACCGATCGGCAAAGGCAGGCAGTTCTGTTCCACGGTGGACGCCATGCCGTGACGCGCGCTCGATTGGTCGAGACATTTGGTTCTCCGGCAGGGTTGGCGTTGATCGAATGTTGGTTAGAGACCGGGCGCACACATCAGATACGCGTTCATATGGCACATGCTGGGCATGGTTTGGTGGGTGATCCGGTCTATGGGGGCAAGCGCAAATTGGCCGCCAAGGCGTTCAGCGCCGCTGCTGCCGAGGCGGTCCGCGCCTTCCCTCGGCAGGCGCTTCACGCCGCTGTTTTGGGCTTTGAACATCCAGTGACTGGCGAAAATCTGCGGTTTGAGGCTGAGTTGCCCAAAGACATGCAGAATCTCATTGATCAGCTGCGCGCGCCGCTGACATAATGCGCAAAGTTACGTGAATAACACTTTCTTAGGTTTCCTTTATCTGTCGTTAATCCCAAACTGTTAACGGTACCTCTTGAACGGGTTGGGATGACCTCCCATATCCATGTTAACGACGTAAACATTTGTCGGAGGGACATGAAACATGGCAAATTACGCAAATCTCCCCGCGCCGACGCCGGAAGGCGGACTGAACCGCTATATGCAGGAAATTCGTAAGTTTCCGCTGCTGGAACCGGAAGAAGAGTACATGCTGGCCAAGCGCTGGGTCGAGGAACAAGACACTGAAGCGGCTCATAAAATGGTCACCTCGCATCTGCGATTGGCGGCCAAGATCGCGATGGGCTATCGCGGCTATGGTTTGCCACAGGCCGAGGTGATTTCCGAGGCCAATGTGGGGCTAATGCAGGCCGTCAAAAAGTTCGACCCGGAAAAAGGTTTCCGGTTGGCAACTTATGCGATGTGGTGGATTCGCGCCTCGATCCAGGAGTATGTTCTGCGGTCGTGGTCCATGGTCAAACTGGGCACTACGTCGGCGCAGAAAAAGCTGTTCTTCAATCTGCGCAAAGCCAAGGCTCGTATCGGTGCGCTGGAAGAAGGCGACCTGCGCCCCGAGAACGTCAAGCAGATTGCCGAAGATCTGGGTGTGACCGAGGAAGAAGTCATCAGCATGAACCGCCGTATGTCCGGCGGTGATGCCTCGCTGAACGCGACCGTCGGGTCCGAAGGCGAGGGCACGATGCAGTGGCAGGACTGGCTTGAGGACGAAGACGCGGATCAGGCGGGCGATTACGAGGCCCGCGATGAGCTGGACGCCCGGCGTGAGCTTCTGGCCGCTGCTTTGGACGTTCTGAATGATCGGGAAAAGGACATCCTGACTCAGCGCCGGTTAATGGATCAGCCTGTTACGCTGGAAGAACTGAGCACGCAGTACAATGTCAGCCGTGAACGCATTCGTCAGATCGAGGTCCGCGCGTTCGAAAAACTGCAGAAGAAAATGCGCGAACTGGCGCGTGAAAAAGGCATGCTGAGCGCCGGCTGAGGATTGCTCAAACATTTAGAAAAGCCCGTCGTTTCGGCGGGCTTTTTTGTTTCTACGGGCAGCGCTTGATCACATTGTTGCGTTCAGCTTCAATGTGGGATGCAGATTACGAGGGTTCGATCCCGAGAAACGTCTGACTTAATGTCGTTCATCTGATAGAGATGCGATGTTAGCGATAACAGACAGATTCGCTGTTGAGTACTTATGCCGGAGAAGAATATGCACAAACCCGTTCAATGGGGCGTATTGGGTGCTGCAAAGTTCGCGCGCCAATATATGGCCCCCGCAATTCACGCCGCCGAAGGCGCGCAACTGACGGGTCTGGCGACTTCAAGTGCGGCCAAAGCCGAAACGTTTCAGGCTTTTTGCCCCAACTTGAAGGTTTACGCCGACTATGACGCGTTGTTGGCTGACCCGCTGATCGAGGCTGTCTACATCCCGTTGCCCAATCACCTGCATGTGGAATGGAGTCTCAGGGCGCTTGAGGCCGGGAAACATGTGCTATGCGAAAAGCCCATGACGATGAGCGCGCCCGAGTTCACTACCCTGATCCAAAAGCGTGATCAGACGGGGCTGCTGGCGGCAGAGGCGTATATGATCGTACATCATCCGCAGTGGCAATTTGTGCGGAAACTGATTGCGGATGGTGCCATTGGCAAATTGGTGCATGTGACCGGGGCCTTCAGCTTTGACAATCGGGCTGATACGACGAATATCCGCAACCGTGCCGAAACAGGTGGCGGTGGGCTGCGCGACATCGGTGTTTATGTCATCGGTGGCGCGCGATTTGCGACCGGGCAGGAACCGATTGAAGTGCAATCCGCGATCCGATGGGAAGATGGCATTGACGCCTTTACCGAGATTCGCGCGCAGTTTCCGGGGTTTACCTATTCCAGTTATGTTTCGATCCGGATGCATCCACATCAGGAAATGGTGTTTCACGGCGAAGGTGGCGTTATCCGCCTGACTGCTCCGTTCAACGCTCGGGTCTTCGGCGAAGCGCGTGTAGAACTGCATCGCCCCGGACTTGAAGTACAAATCACGCGTTTTCCCGGAGACGACCACTATAGGCTGCAGGTCGAGGCATTTTGCCGGACGGTGCGTGAAGGCGTGGATTACCCGTGTCCGCTGGAGTTTTCGCGCGGAACGCAAGACATGATCGACAAGGTGTTTGCGGGCGCTGTGCCCCTCTGACTTGCCACGTGCGGTCTGGCTGATCTAGTCTGGCTGTCACCTGATTAGGAGGAGACCCATGGCAGGTGGCTGGGCACGCGATGGCGCGGTGAGCGAACAGATCGAAGCGTCCATTTCGGATGAACTGGCCCGGATGCAGGCGCAAAAGCGACCAGTCGGGGAAAGCCTGACCCATTGCGCCGAATGTGAAGAGCCTATCCCTGAGAAGCGGCGTATGGCTTTGCCGGGGGTCAAATTGTGCCTGGACTGCCAACAGGATCGCGATGGAACTTTTAAGGCACGGGCAGGGATCAATAGGCGCGGCTCCAAAGACAGTCAGTTAAAGTAGGCGGGCAGTTTGATGCCCAAAGCCAATCTGTTGAAAAATGGTCTGGTGCTCGGGTTTTTGGCAGCTTTCCTTTGGGGTACGCACAGCGTCATTGTGCGCTATCTCACCAGCGATCTGGGCGGGTTGCAGATTGCAGTGACGCGCCTGTTTATTGCGGCACTGGCCATCTATTGCATGCTGCGCGTAATGCGGGTGTCGGTATCTATCCAACTGAGCGATTGGAACTTTCGGCTGGCGGTTTTGTCGACGGTCGTCAATTACATTCTATTCCATATTGGGTTGGAACATACCGGTGCAGCCAACGCTATGGTTCTTGAAAACACAGCACCTTTCTTTGTGCTGGTGTTTTTGTACTTCTTTGCCGATACACCCGTCACACGCACGGATGTGCTGGCCACGGCACTTGCAATTATTGGTGTTTTTCTAACGGTTTATCAGGATTTCCAAGGGGGTGGAGAACCCTTATTCGGTGATTTGCTTGAAATTGGTGCCGGTCTAAGCTGGGCAGTTTTCCTGATTTCTAGCAGCCGTGCGATGCGCAATTCGGAATCGACTGCAGAGCGTTTGAATTTCCTATTCGGGATATTCATGTGCGCAGGCGTGCTGTTGCTGCCACTGGCCGCGCTTTCGCTGCAGGTGCCAACGGTCAATGACGTTGTTTTCTTATTCCTGCTTGGGGTGCTTCCAACCGCGCTGGCCTATTACCTGTGGTACGAGGCCGCCGCGCGGGTTTCGACCCTGACGGCGACCTTGATGTTCGCCGCCTCGGTCGTGTTCACGTTCATCAACTCGGCGCTGTTTCTTGGGGCCGCAATCACGCCGATTGCAGCCCTTGGGGGCGCGTTGATCGTGGCTGCTGTGTTCCTGACGACCAAAAGCCAGAAGTGATCAGCCTTCCATAGCTTCCAGTTCGTCGATGAAACCTGAGATCATCGACAGACCTTTGTCCCAGAATTTTGGATCACTGGCGTCCAAGCCAAACGGGGCCAGCAGTTCTTTGTGATGCTTGGACCCTCCGGCGCGCAGCATTTCAAAGTACTTGTCCTCGAAACCCTCGGCACCGCTTTCGTAAACGGAATACAATGCGTTTACCAAACCGTCGCCGAAGGCATAGGCGTAGACGTAGAAGGGTGAATGGACGAAGTGCGGGATATAGGCCCAGAAGGTCTCGTAACCCTCCATGAATTCGAATGCCGGGCCAAGGCTTTCCGCCTGAACACTCATCCACAGCGCGTTGATATCGTCAGGGGTCAGTTCACCTTCGCGGCGGGCCGCGTGCAGCTTGCATTCGAAGTCATAGAAGGCGATTTGCCGGACAACGGTGTTGATCATGTCTTCGACCTTACCGGCCAGCAGAACCTTGCGCTGTTCCGGCGTTTCGGCCTGATCCAGCATCTTGCGGAAGGTCAGCATTTCGCCAAAAACTGATGCGGTTTCGGCCAGTGTCAGGGGCGTCGACGAGAGCATCTCACCCTGATCTGCAGCCAGCACCTGATGCACGCCATGGCCCAGCTCATGCGCCAGTGTCATCACGTCACGCGGCTTGCCCAGATAGTTGAGCATCACATACGGATGAACCTCGGTCACGGTCGGGTGCGCGAATGCGCCCGGAGCCTTGCCCGGTTTCACTGCCGCGTCGATCCATCCCTTCGAGAAAAAGGGTGACGCGATTTCACCCATGCGGGGATCAAATGCATTATAAGCCTCCATTACCGTCTTCTCGGCTTCATTCCAGCCGACGATACGGGTGTCTTCCATCGGCAAGGGCGCATTGCGGTCCCAGACCTGCATGACGTCCAGACCGAGCCATTTTCGCTTCAGTTCATAGTAGCGGTGGCTAAGCTTTGGATAGGCGGCCACTACTGCCTCACGCAGGGCTTCGACGACCTCGGGTTCGACGTCATTTGACAGATGCCGACCAGTCTGGGCCGTCGGCATCTTGCGCCAGCGGTCGATGATTTCCTTCTCCTTGGCCTGCGTGTTGTGAACGCGGGCGAAGGTTTTGATGTTGTCCTGAAACACGCTTGCCAATTCGCGAGACGCTGCCTCGCGCTTAGAGCGGTTCTGTTCCGTCAGCAGGTTCAGAGTGCCTTCGATATTCAGTTCTTCACCGTCGACAGTAAATGTAAGACCGGCGATGGTTTCGTCGAACAGGCGTTCCCAAGCGTCGCCGACAACACCGAGATCGTGCAGGAATTTCTCCAACTCATCAGACAACTGATAGGGTTTCATCGCGCGGATGCGGCGGAAAACCGGCTCGTAACGGGCCAGATCGGCATTCGTATCGAAATGTGCCTTTAGCGCGTCATCGTCTATGCGGTTGATCTCCAGCGTGAAGAATACCAGCGGAGTGGTGAAAACGGTGATCTTTTCCTGCATATCCGACAGGAATTTAGCGCGCTCTGCGTCAGTGGTCAGTTGGTAATAGCGCAGGCCCGCGAAAGACATGATGCGACCGGCGATCGAGTTGATTTTTTCGTTTCGCTGAACGCAGTTCAGCAGGCTTTCGGCATCCAGATCGGCCAGTTTGCCTTCGTAATCGGCGGCAAAGGCGGCGCATTCGCCCTCAAGCCATTCCAGATCGCGATCCAGTTCCGGCGCTTCTTCCGAGCTGTACAGGTCGGTCAAATCCCATTCCGGCAGGTTGCCAAGATCGCCGGTTCCTCCGGCTGCGTTTGCGTCACGGACGGGATAGGGAAGGTCGCGCATGGATCACCTCGGAATATCTGCTTTGGCAAACATCTAGGCGTGGGCGGCCTGGATCACAAGCCGCCTTTGCATGAGGTTTTCTTTAGCCGGATTATTCCGTCCCGTTTGTCGCGCCGGATTGCGCGTTCAGGAAATGTGCTGACAGTTGGTCGAAGACGGGCGTACGCACATCTGGTGCCTCCATTAGCACTTCATGCTCTCCGTCGGGGATTTCGACCAAGGTGCCGCTGGGCCAGTTTGCCATCCGGTCGCGGATCGCCTTGCGGTCGACGATTTGTTCGTGTGTGCCCAGGAAGGTAAGGCAAGGTGTTGCCGGAGCCGTTTGCTCCATCAACCAGGCGCATTCATCCAGTGCTTCACGCAGCCAGATGGTTGAGGGCGCACCAAGCGCCATTTCAGGATGCGCCGCCAGTTGATCTTTCATCATCTGGTACATTGCCGGATCGCGGGTCAGCATGTTGCCCTCGAACGGCTGTGAAACCACATAGCTTTCCAGTGAGGTCGTCGGAGGCTTCTTTTCCCCCAGCCCAAGCCGGGGCCCCCAATAGGCGGTCAACCGGCTGAGTGGTTTCATCAGGGGCGTGAAAAAGATTCCCCACATCGGGCCGGTAAAGGCGCAAGCCGTAAAGCAATCACGCTCTAGCACTGCGCGCAGGCCGATCGCGCCACCCATCGAATGGCCGATCACATACCACGGCTTTGGCAAGCCCAATTCTGTCGCAAGCTCCAGTGTGGAATGCACATCTTGTTGATAGTCGGTGAACTGATCTACATGCCCGACGCGGGGGTCATCCAGCAGGCGATCCGCCAACCCCTGACCACGCCAGTCGACGGCTAGAAACGCAAATCCACGATCAACAAATTCACGCGCAGCGTCGCCGTATTTTTCGATATACTCCGTTCGGCCGGGGAACATCATCACCGTGCCATTCGTATCGCCCTTAGGGCACCAGTGGCCGACGCGAATACGAGTGTTATCAGCAGTCGTCAGCCAATGGGCTGCTCCGCCAGCGGGGCCGCCGGCCACGCCTTCGTAAAAAGGGGCCGGCGAAAGCTCCATCAGGCCAGCACCGAGGCGAGCTTCATGGCGATACCCATGTCACCGTCAACGCTCAACTTACCGGACATGAACGCACCGGTCGGGTTCAGGTCGCCGTTGAGGATCTGCTCGAACGTGTCGGCATCTGCAGTCAGGGTGACGTCTGCATCGTCATCACTGACACGGGCGCCATTCGCGTCCAGAATAATTGCGCCCAGATCCGAGATGGCAAACTTGGCAGAAGCGTCGAAGTCGCCGCCAGAAAGTTTGTCGTTCAGCGCGGCTGCCGCCTTTTCGAGAATGTCGCTCATGGTGTTCCTCATATTGTTTCTGCGCCGTGAATGGACATCGCCGGTCGCAACGCTACACTGAACATTGTTATGGGCATTGCAACAACCAATCTCAAAGGTATCGTCGCGGCACTTTTTGTCACGATCATGTTTTCCGCCAGTTCTTTGGCGCAGCAGGCGGATTCGAAGGATGAGGCCGAGCTTTTGCAACAGCTGGTACAATCCACGCCGGAACAGGCGGTTGGTATTGATCGTCAGCTCAAAGCTTTGTGGTCGCAGTCGGGTTCCGCTTCGGCTGACCTTTTGCTGGAACGTGGGCGCGAGGCGTTGGATGTCGGGGATACTGTGACCGCCATAGAACACCTGACGGCTCTGACAGACCACGCGCCCGGCTTTGCCGAAGGGTGGCACATGCGGGCCTCGGCATTTTTCGGGATGGATCGGTTTGGCATGGCAGCCGCCGATCTGGAGCATGCGCTTGCGCTAAACCCAAATAATTATGAGGCCATTTTCGGACTGGGACTGATTTTCGAGATCATCGAACAGCCCGACAAGGCGCTTGAGGCCTATGAGAGAGCGCTGGCTATACATCCTCATCATGAAGAAGTAACCAATGCGGTGAATCGACTGAAGCCTCAGGTCGAGGGCTCGGCCCTCTGACGAACAGGGGCAGGGGGCAAAGGTGAGCGGGTCATCCCGAATAGTGGCCGTTCTGGGCCCAACAAACACAGGTAAAACCCATTACGCGATTGAGCGGATGCTGGGATATCGGACCGGAGTGATCGGTCTGCCGCTGCGTCTGCTGGCGCGCGAGGTCTATGACAAGATCGTCGCCATTCGCGGCCCGTCCGTTGTGGCATTGGTCACGGGCGAGGAGCGCATTGTGCCGCCTCGTACTCAATATTGGGTCTGCACGGTTGAAGCGATGCCCGAGGGCATGGGCGCTGATTTTGTAGCCATCGACGAAGTCCAACTCTGTGCCGACCCTGAACGGGGCCACGTCTTTACCGATCGTCTACTGCGGGCACGTGGCACCAATGAGACGCTGTTTCTTGGATCCGACACGATGCGTGGCCCTATCGCTGCTCTGGTGCCCGAGGCGCAGTTTGTCCGGCGTGAGCGCATGTCTCAACTGGTCTATGCGGGGTCCAAGAAGATCAGCCGCATGCCACCGCGCAGCGCCATCGTCGGGTTCTCGGTCGATAGCGTCTATGCGATTGCGGAACTGCTGCGTCGTCAAAAGGGAGGGGCGGCTGTGGTCATGGGCGCGCTCAGCCCACGCACGCGAAACGCACAGGTTGAACTCTATCAAAATGGTGAGGTGGATTACCTAGTGGCCACGGACGCCATTGGGATGGGGCTAAACCTGGATGTGAACCACGTGGCGTTCTCCTCCCTCAGCAAGTTTGACGGCCGCCGGATGCGCCCGCTTGCGCCCAACGAGCTGGCTCAGATTGCTGGTCGAGCAGGGCGCGGCATGTCCGACGGCACCTTCGGTGTGACCGGCGAAGCCCCGCCGCTTGATGAAGGCGTCGCACAGGCAATCATGGACAGCCGTTTCACGCCGATGAAAAAGCTGAACTGGCGGAGTGCTGCTTTGCGGTTTGGTTCCATCGACGCGCTGATCCACTCGCTTGAGGTCAGCCCGAATGACGAGCATTTGATCAAGGCACGGCCCGCCGACGACCTGAATGTGTTAAAATCGCTGTCGCAAGAGACCGAGGTTGCAGCCCGTGCCAGCGATCCGCAATCCATCCGTTTGCTGTGGGATGTGTGCCGAATCCCCGATTTTCGAGGTATCAGCCACGCAGAACACGCCAGCTTGCTCGAAGTGATCTATGGCCACTTGCATGAGTGCGGTTCGATCCCCGATGACTTTATGGCGCGGCAAATCCGCCGGATCGACAGAACCGACGGAGACATTGATGCGTTGTCCAAAAGATTGGCATATATTCGCACTTGGACATATGTTGCGCAACGAAACGGCTGGGTCCGTGACGAATCGCATTGGCGTGACGAAACGCGCACTGTAGAAGACAGGCTGTCGGACGCATTACATGACCGACTGACGCAAAGATTTGTGGACCGGCGCACATCTGTGTTGCTGCGCCGGCTCAAACAGAAGGAGGCCCTTTTGGCCGAAGTAAATGACAAGGGTGAAGTGACCGTCGAAGGCGAATTCGTCGGTCGTCTGGAAGGGTTCCGGTTTAGTCCGGACAAAAGCGCGCAAGGGACCGAGGCGAAAGCTCTGAAATCGGCATCCCTGCAAGCACTCGCGCCGCAATTCCATCTGCGTGCCGACCGCTTCTATAATGCGCCCGATACCGAGATTGATTTTACCGATCAGGGTGGTCTGATGTGGGGCGAATACGCCGTCGGCAAACTGGTTGCCGGGGCAGAACCGCTTAAGCCGATGGTCGAGGTTTTTGTGGATGAGGCCGCAGGGCCGGATGTCGAACAGAAAGTGCAGCGCCGTCTGCAGCACTTTATCGACCGCAAGGTCGCCGCGCTGTTCGAGCCGCTGCTGAACCTGTCGCGCGACGAAGAACTGACCGGTTTGGCCAAAGGTTTTGCCTTCCGCATGGTCGAAGCGCTGGGCGTGCTGCCGCGTTCAGGCGTCGCGCAAGAGGTCAAGGATCTGGATCAGGACGCCCGTGGTGCCCTGCGCAAGCACGGCATCCGGTTCGGCCAATTTACCATCTTCATGCCGTTACTGCTGAAACCTGCACCCACGCGCCTGCGTCTGGTTCTTTGGGCGCTGGCCAATGGGCTGCAGGAGTTCCCCGAAGCGCCGCCTCCGGGGCTGGTCACCGTACCTATCGCTAAAGACGCGCCCGAGGGCTACGATACGATGTGCGGCTACCGCGATGCGGGCGAGCGTTCGATCCGGATCGACATGCTGGAACGTCTGGCCGATATGCTTCGTGCCGAAGACAGCCGTGGCGGGTTTGAAGCCAAGCCCGACATGTTGTCGATCACCGGCATGACGCTAGAACAGTTTGCAGATCTGATGAAGGGGCTGGGCTACAACGCCGAGCGCGGTGAGCGTGAAAAGGTGAAGCCTGCCCCGGCAGAGCAACCGACCGCCGAAGCGATTGAGCAATCAGCGGCCGAAGAAACCCCGGCGCCCGAGGCGGCTACCGAAGAGGTCGCCACATCTGCCGAGGCGTCAGCCGAGGCCACCGAAAGCACCGAGGCGGCAGCCGAGGCTCCGGCAGCGGATGAACCCGAAATCGAAGTGTTTTACACCTTTACCTGGGGTCGTCAGCGTCAGGCCAACCGTGGCCCTCGCCGTGAACCGCGGCAAGGGCAGGGTAAGGGCAAACCGCGCGGCAAGCCTCAGGATGGACGCGGCAAACCGCAGGGTAAGAAGGGGGGTAAGCCGCAAGGTGCCAAGTCCTTCTCATCGCGGCCTCCGAAAAAGGAAAAGGCTATCGATCCCGATAACCCGTTTGCAGCTGCGCTGATGGGTTTGAAGGACGGTAACTGATCGTCGATGGCTGAGGCCAAGCTGCGGATCGACAAATGGTTGTGGCAGGCGCGGTTCTTCAAGACCCGCAGCCTGGCCGCAAAACTGGTCAGCGGCGGCCATGTACGGCTGAACGGAAACCGGGTGCTGAAACCAGCGCAAGCCGTGGCGCCCGGGGACGTTTTGACCTTCCCGCAGGCGTGTATTGTGCGGGTTGTGCGCATCGAAAAGCTGGGTGAGCGCCGCGGTCCGGCCCCCGAGGCGCAAACGCTGTACTTCGATATGACGGAAAAGCAGGAAGCGTCCCTTAAGAACCCCGGTTTTGAGGGAAAAGGTCGTCCGACAAAGAAAGATCGGCGCGCGCTTGATCTTTCTCGCACCTGCAAGGGCTGATCCGCTCTTGAAGACGGTATAATACTGGATTAGCTAGACGCCCAAACCGTAAATGGGATTCCGACCATGACCTATGTCGTCACCGAAAACTGCATCGCCTGCAAATACACCGACTGCGTCGAAGTCTGTCCGGTGGATTGTTTCTATGAAGGTGAGAATACGTTGGTCATTCATCCCGATGAATGCATCGATTGCGGTGTGTGCGAACCCGAATGCCCTGCTGATGCCATCCGCCCCGATACTGAGCCGGGAATGGACCAGTGGGTCGAATTCAACCGGAAGTTCTCGGAACAGTGGCCGGTGATCGTAACCAAGAAAGATCCGCTGCCCGAGGCAGAGGAACGCGACGGCGAAGAGGGCAAAATGGAGAAGTATTTCTCAGAAGCGCCCGGCGAAGGTGGCTAAGCGATTCGCTCTCTGAACTCGTCGGTTCAGGTGTAGAAGCGGGATTTAGCGTCTTGAAAAATATAAGGATTCACGACTGGCAATGGGCGTGACCTTTCGGGCGTCGTAAATTTGTGATACACTTGTAAGCAGAATGATGAATGAGATGGGGATGTGCTCCGTAAGTATGATAGCTTTGGAGTTCTGATTTAGTGACAAAATGACCGCCTGACGGGGCCGAACGCGGCTCCGGCTTGGGTATTTTGTCGTCCGTGTCTCGCTCTGTAATTAAGGATGAACCTGTATGTCTAAGTCGAAAAAGCTTGAGTTCCGCCCCAACGACTACGTTGTTTACCCCGCGCATGGCGTGGGTCAGATAATCTCGATCGAAGAACAAGAAGTCGCGGGATATTCGCTTGAGCTGTTCGTCATCTCATTTGAAAAAGACAAGATGACTCTGCGCGTTCCGACCAACAAGGTCACTGAATCCGGCCTGCGCTCGCTCAGCTCGCCTGACGTTATCAGCCAAGCGATGAAAACGCTGAAAGGCAAGGCCAAGGTGAAACGCGCCATGTGGTCGCGCCGGGCGCAGGAATATGAACAGAAGATCAACTCGGGCGATCTGATCTCGATTGCCGAAGTTGTTCGTGACCTGCACCGCACCGACGACCAGCGCGAGCAGAGCTATTCCGAACGTCAGCTGTACGAAGCCGCACTTGAACGCCTGACACGCGAAGTGGCTGCTGTGTCCGGTGCCGGTGAAGTTTCGGCTGCGAAGCAAGTAGATGAGGTTCTGACCTCGCGCGCCGCTTAAAAGCTCGGAAAACTGAAGTTCAGGCCGCTCCTGCTGGGAGCGGCCTTTTTCGTGTCTGGTCTTGGTGAAATCTGCTTTTGCCGCTAATTTCTCAACAACCAGAGGCGGATACATGGATAGACTGAAGCAAACCGTTAAGTTTCTATACATCGCGCATGAGCCGGTTTCGGTCTGGTTCCGATATTGCCTGATCTTGTTTGACGCGGTCTCGATAGTATTTTTCGTGTCGACGGCAAATATGCCTCACGGACCGGGACTTACCTTTGCCAGTTTGGCTGTCGGTTTTATCATTCTGTTGGATTTTCTGGCGCGGCTGTGGATTGCGAAGGACCGTTGGAGGCTTCTACGCAAAATCTACACGCTGGCCGATATTGTCGTGATCATCTCATTGTTGCTTGAACCTTTTTTGCCCGGAAATTTGGCGTTCGTTCGGATTTTGCGCGCCTTGAGGCTGATCCATTCCTATCACCTGCTTCGGGATCTGAGGCGTGACAGTCAGTTTTTCCGAACGCACGAAGACGCAGTCATCGCGGCCATCAACTTGCTGGTGTTTGTATTCGCAACCTCGACGGCGGTTTTGGTGTTTTTCATCCCTGAGGATAGCCAGCACGCTTATATCGACGCGCTCTATTTCACCATGGCGACACTGACGACAACCGGGTTTGGGGATATCACCCTGGCCACGCCGGGCGGCAAACTATTTTCGGTGTTCATTATGGTTGTTGGGGTGGCCCTGTTCGTGCGTCTGGCGCAGGCGATATTCATGCCTCAGAAAGTGCGCCATAAATGCCCAAGCTGCGGCCTTTACCGTCATGACCCTGACGCTGTGCATTGTAAGCACTGCGGAGGAACTCTGAGGATCGAGACCGGCGGTACATCTTAAAGCGCGGCAACTGCTATTGCCAGAAACGCAAGCTCGGTCACTTGTTGGGTTGCGCCCAGAATGTCACCAGTCTGGCCGCCAATTTTGGCTCGTGCCGTGGCGGCTAGTCCCGCGGCGATCAGTGCGGCAACGGCAGTGGGCCACAAGGCGCTGACACCCATCAAAAACAGGGCGAAAATCAGAGCCAGCCCGAGACCCGTGATTGTTGTCACAGCACGTGGCCCTCCGACCGAATGGCTCAGGCCGCTGGACCTTGCATTCGGTAAGGTCGTCATCAAAACCGGCATGAACGCACGAGACAGGATGCAGGCGGCAAGAATCGCAGCGTAAGCTTCGCTGATCAGCAGGGCCGAGATCAGGGTGATCCGCGCGAGCTGCGAGAATATCAGCGCCAAAACCCCATAGGTACCGATATGGCTGTCTTTCATGATTTCCAACCGCCGCTCTCGGTCAAAACCTCCCCAAAGCCCATCCACAGTGTCGGCCAATCCATCTTCGTGCATGGCACCCGTGGTCATGACAAGAACCGCAATTACGACAACCGCGCTGACTATTGCGGGAAGGGTAAGCGCCATTGCAACCCAGCCGACCACGCAAGCCAATGCGCCGACGATCAGCCCGACAACGGGAAAGGCCCATGCGGCATCTGCCTGCCGGGCAAAGGTTTTCTCGGGCAGGCGCGGCATGGGTAGGCGGGTCAGCAGGACCAGCGCCAAAGGAATATCCCATGCGGAAAACAGGTTGGTGTCGTTTTTATGCACTCCTGCGCCTTTCAGGGTCTTGTTGGTTTGGACGCTTCGGTTAAACACACAGGACCACTCTGATGCAACGAGGCTTTAGATGCTGCCCGAACTTATTGATCTGAAAACTTTCCGTGATGCTCTGACCCGAGCCCCGGGCCTGGACGAAACTGCACTGCAAGAGGCCGCTGACCGTAATGGCCAGTTGACCAAACCGCCTGGCGCGTTGGGGCGGCTAGAGGATCTGGCAATTTGGTATGCTGGCTGGCGTGGGGATGCCCGCCCGCAGATTGCCGCCCCGCAGGTCATTGTGTTTGCCGGGAACCACGGCGTCACGGCGCAAGGTGTGTCTGCCTTTCCGCCAGAAGTAACCGTGCAAATGGTGATGAATTTTGAACATGGCGGGGCTGCGATCAACCAATTGGCCAAAGCCGCAGGCGCGACAATGGATGTGCATGCGTTGGAGTTGGACCGCCCAACGGCTGACTTCACGACCGAGCCAGCCATGACCGAAGCCGAGTTACTGTCTGCCTTGCGCACCGGTTGGAATGCTGTTGACCCGGATGCCGATCTACTGGTGGTCGGCGAGATGGGTATCGGCAACACCACCCCAGCCGCTGCTATCGCTTGCGCTCTGTTCGGCGGAGACGCGGCAGATTGGACTGGGCGGGGAACCGGGGTTGATGATGCTGGTCTGGCCAACAAAACCCGCGTGGTGACTGAAGGCGTTGCTTTGCATGCGAATGCCGGCGATGGGTTGGATATTCTACGTTGCCTCGGTGGGCGCGAAATTGCGGCCATGGCCGGAGCTATCGCAGCGGCTCGCGTTCTGCGCATTCCAGTTATTCTGGACGGTTTCATCTGCTCAGCCGCAGCAGCCTGTCTGGCGGATGTTTCTTCCGGGGCGCTGGATCATGCCGTTGCAGGACATCAAAGCGCCGAGGGCGCCCATGGCGCTGTGCTGGAAAAACTTGGCAAGCAACCCCTGTTAAACCTTGGTCTGCGACTGGGTGAAGGGTCCGGCGGCGCGTTGGCCATCAATATCCTGAAAAGTGCGGTGGCCTGCCATTCGGGCATGGCTACCTTTGCTGAGGCAGGAGTTTCAGACGGATAACATAGTTGGCCTGATCCGAGTATTCGGATCAGGCTGATTTCTGATCGTGTTTTTCAGCCAGTTCCAGCAGCTCGGTTTCCAGCTGTTTTTCGAATTGCTGGGCACGTTCGATGTATTTCTTGTTCTCTGCCGTTGGTGTACCCGGGATCCAAAGCTCGGCCAGATCGCGGATCGACTCGCGGTCGTGATGATAAAAGGTTTGCTCGGCCTGCGCGGCCTCATATTCGCTAAGGCCGACATTCTCGAGCACATAACGACCGGCCCGAAGTGAGCTGTCGAACATCTCGCGCACAATATCGTTGGCGCCAGCCTGATACAGCTCGTACACGTGGGTGCGGTCATGGGCGCGTGCGATGATGTGAAGATCCGGACGCTGGCGTCGTGCATAGCTTACCAGACGTGTTACAGTCTTTCGGTCGTCCATTGCTGCGACCAGAACGGCCGCTTTTTCCAGCCCCGCTGCGCGCAGCAATTCAGGCCGCGTGGGATCACCCAGAAACCCTTTGACCCCAAAACGACGCATGAGCTGAACGGTTTCAATGTCATGGTCCAGAACAACCGTCTTAAAGCCGCTGGCGCGGACCAACCGATTTACGATCTGCCCAAACCGCCCGATTCCAGCGATGATCACCGGGCCTTTTTCATCAATCTCGTCTGGTTCCTGTTGCGGTGTTCCTTCACCGATCCGCCGGGATAGTAGGTCGTAGATGATGAACAACAGTGGTGTGATCAACATGGTCAGGGCAATGATCATCAGCAATTTCTGCGAAAGATCAGGAGGGATGACGTTTTGCTGCGTGGAAAAGGCCAGCAGGACAAAGCCAAACTCCCCCGCCTGTGCAAGGCCGAGAGTGAACAGCCAGTGATCCCGCCCACGAAGCTTGAAGGCACGTCCGACCAAGAAAAGAATGGCCCCCTTGGTCAGTATCACAAGAAGCGCCAGCCCAAACAGCTCCAACGGGTCATTGAAGAAATAGGCTACGTCGATTCCTGCACCAACGGTAATGAAGAACAGACCCAGAAACAGACCCTTGAAGGGTTCAAGGTCACTTTCCATTTCGTGCCGAAATTCTGAACTTGCCAAAACCACACCTGCCAGAAATGCGCCCAGAGCAGGCGAGAGGCCAACCAGTGTCATCAGGAAGGAAATTCCGACAACGATCATCAGGGCCAGCGCAGTGTACATCTCGCGCAGGCGGGTGGCGTGAATAAAGCGGAATAGAGGGCGGGTCAGGTACACGCCCGCAAGTATGACAAACGCAATGGCGCCGATGGTGACAAGTGTAACGGCCCATCCTGGCAGTCCTTCGACCAGGGAAAGGCTGTGATGCGCGGTGTCATGCAGGTCTTTGACGCCGCGGTCGATAGACCCGTCTTGGTTGATATGGGGTATAGCCGGTAAAGCCAGTAGGGGCAGCAGGGCCAGAATGGGGATGACGGCAATATCCTGCGTCAGCAGCACCGAAAATGTGGCTCTGCCGCCATTGGTCTGCATCAAACCTTTCTCGGACAGGGTCTGAAGCACAATCGCTGTTGAAGAGAGAGACAACGTAAGTCCGACAGCCAAGGCAACCGACCACGGGTGGTTGGCATACATGGCGACACAGGCGATGGCTGCGGTGGACAAGCCGACCTGCAATCCACCCAGCCCCAAAAGCCTGTCTCGCATATCCCACAGGGCGCGCGGCTCTAATTCCAGACCGATAAGGAACAACATCATGACCACGCCAAATTCGGCCACGTGCTGAAGGCTTTCCGTTTCGGCTCCGACAAGGCCGAACACGGGACCGATAACGATGCCGGCGGCCAGATACCCCAGCACGGATCCCAACCCCAGACGGGCCGATAACGGCACGGCGATCACGGCAGCAGCCAGATAGATCGAAGCCTGGTAGAGGAAGTCGTCCATGTTGGTCCTTTCAGTCAGGTCAGGTGGGCAATGGGGCGTCGCGTTTCAGTTGGTCCATCACGATCTGGCTTTGAACCCGTGCCACCGCAGGATGCGGCAGTATCACCTGATGAAGCAAGCGATTGAGCGCTGCAAGGTCATCACAATAAACGTGCAGCAGATAATCTGCCTCTCCGGTCATCGTCCAGGCGCTGGTGATTTCGGGGCGGGTGTCCACCATCCGCGCGAAACTCTCGGATTGTTCGGGGCCATGGGTGCCCAGATGAACCTGAACGAATCCTTGTACATGTAGCCCGAGTTTCAGCGGGTCCAGTCTGGCGGCATAGCCGGTGATGTAGCCCTCAGCCTCGAGCCGTTGCCGCCGCCGTCCGGCCTGGCTGGCTGACAGGTTCAGCAAGTCGCCAAGTTGATGCGCCGTCAGATGGGCATCAACCTGCAGCGCAGACAGTAAGCGCATGTCGATGGAATCCAGCATATGCGGATTTTCTCCATAAATTGGTCAAATGATGCGGATTCAGCGCACACACACTGAGTTTACACGGATACTATGCGCAGAAACAGCGCAAGATAAGGCATATTTTAGAATCAGCAAAGAAATTCCTGTTTCAAGGAGAAGCGCCATGGGCCCTTTCCCTCATAACGCCCCGAAATCCACCATCAGCAAGGAAAACCCTGTCGGCACTGACGGGTTTGAGTTCGTAGAATTTGCACATCCTGACCCGCAGGAATTGCGCGATCTTTTCTCCAAGATGGGGTTCGAAAAGGTTGCTCATCACACGAACAAACCTGCAGTCGAACTTTGGCAGCAGGGCGACGTGACTTATATTCTCAACGCGGATTCCAAAAGCTTTGCTGCCCGTTTTGTGGATGAACACGGCCCATGTGCCCCCGCAATGGGGTGGCGTGTAGTGGACGCGCAGAAAGCTTATGAACATGCAGTGGCCAAAGGTGCCGAACCCTATGATACGGCGGATAAGGTGATGGATGTGCCGGCGATCAAGGGGATTGGTGGATCGTTGATCTATTTCATCGACCAATACCATGACACTTCACCCTACAACCATAAGTTCACCTGGACTTCAAAATCCAAGCCGCGCGGTGATGGGTTCTATTACCTCGATCACCTGACGCATAACGTCTATCGCGGGAATATGGACAAATGGTTCAAGTTCTACGAACAGCTGTTCAACTTCCGCGAGATCCGGTTTTTCGATATTCAGGGCAAATACACCGGCCTATACAGCCGTGCCCTGACATCGCCTTGCGGACGTATTCGTATTCCGATCAACGAGGATCGGGGTGAAACCGGGCAGATCGTATCCTACCTCAACAAGTACAAGGGCGAGGGGATTCAGCATATCGCGGTGGGCAGTGAAGACATCTATGCCTCGACCGATGCGATTGCCGAAAAGGGACTGAAGTTCATGCCTGGCCCGAACAAGGCATATTACGATATGTCCAAAGACCGTGTTGCGGATCACGAAGAACCGCTGGACCGGATGATGAAACACGGCATTCTGATCGACGGCGAAGGCGTTCTGGACGGTGGTGAGACTCGGATCCTTTTGCAGATCTTCTCAAAAACCGTGATCGGACCGATATTTTTCGAGTTCATCCAGCGCAAAGGCGATGACGGATTCGGTGAGGGGAACTTTCAAGCTCTGTTCGAATCCATTGAGCGAGAGCAGATTGAAAATGGCGAGATTTCAGCGGCTTGATTTCGTAACTTAAACCAATTTGGGCGGGGTAACCCGCCCAAACCTTCACCCGCGCGGCATTTTCAGCGTCACGTTCCGACCTTTTTTCTGATAGCGCAGCTCAGTATCGCCAATCGCGATTACCTTACCGCCATCCAGCCTGTCGCCGACTTTCAGCTTTTTGTATCGGCCGCTGGGCAAGCGCACCAGGGCCCGGCGATTGGCAGGCGTGCCGTAGACTCCGATCAGGTTCAGTTTGCGCAAGTTCAGCGCATTGTCGATCGTCGCTTGCCGTGCGACGGATGCGGTAGATGGGATTTTGGGTGCAACAGCCTTGGGCTGGAACGACCCAGCCTCGTCCTGAACAATGGCAGCCGTTGAGCCCAGGTTGGCAGTTTGGGTTCCCGAGGATGGTGCCAACCCCGCAGGGCGCGGTTTTGGGCGTGGTACGCGGACGACGGCAAGAGCGGTTGGAGTGTAGTCGATTACTTTTTGCTGCAGCGATTCGGGGCGCTTCTTGGGGCGTAGAACAGCAAGCTCCTCAAGCGTACGACCGCCCAATTGCTGCCGCTCGAAACGCTCAATCAGGTTGCTAGGGCGCGGTTTCGGGCGCAGCTCGGCCAACCTGTCCGAGGTGCCTTCAGGTTCAGGTTCCTGTTCGAAACGTACAGGCGGTTCAGGCGGTACTTTTGATGGCCGGCCAAGGTAAATAGTAACCCCTGACGGATTCGGTGTACCTTCAATGCTGGGTGTGACCAGACCACGATCATCCAGTTCAAACCGGGTGCCCGCAACGCCGGGCGGCGCGACCTGTTCAAAGGGGGCGTCGGTGTCAAAGCTTTCGACCGGGGGCAAGGCAATGGCATCATTGGATAAGTTGGAGTTGTCGACGGAGGCCAGATAGGGCTCTTCCTCACTGTGAAGTGCCGGGGCTGCCAGTGGCGCAGGGACTGAAACGGAAATGCCGGTTTGAGGTGGAAGGCCCTGTGGTTCCGGGTCGCGAGTGACCTCTTGGACAATTGTCGGTGCGACGTTTAACGCCTCAAGGATCGCGGCATCCGTGGGTGACAGTTCAGGCTGAGGCGCCTCGGTGGAATCTGGCAGGCTAGGCTCGGATGAGGCGGCTTCAGCGTCTACTTCGGTGGTTTCTAGGGGAGGCTCTTCGATTTCGCTCAAGACCTCTGCAACGATATCTGGCTGGGTATCCTCCGCCAGAGGTTTGTCGTCGGTTTGTGCTGTTTGTGGGATCGACTGGTCAGCGTCATCCGATCCGCTCAGCACCCAGACGCCCAATACCACTGCGACGGTAAAAGCAACTGCTGCCGGGATAGCGTAACGTTTTGCAGGCAAATCTGTGGACGCTTTGGCGCGAGCGCCAGCTTCTGGTGCCGACCGGAACGCCTCTGGGGGCGTCATATCCGCAATGGGGTGGGCCGTCGGCGTCGGATCGGTCGCCTCGTTTGCATCTGTCTCGAGGGAGGTTTCACTTGGGCTTACCGGACCTTCAGGTGCCAGAAACAGCGCTTCGGTCGGGAAATCTTCAGGCTCGGATTCGGCGGCGAACTGAACCGGAACGAAACCGTGCTCTGATGCAAAATCACGCGCCTCGTCCAATGTTTGTTTTGTGACGGCGGCCAAATAGATAGTGGTGCCGACGGTTGCTGTGTCAAAGACCAGCTCATCAATCGAATAGGGTGTGGATTCAGCCAGCGCAGCTTGCATCTGACGCGTGCTTTCCTCGGAGGTTTGCCCGTCTGCCTCTGTCGACACGAAGCGAACCTGATCAGTTGGAAGCATGAGTTTGCAGCTTAGATTGTTTTCCAAGGCAAAGGCTTTGTCCCGCAACGCGTGCAACTGCGCGTTCAAGTCTGGCGCGTCCAGAGCAACCTCACCAATACAGAACCAATCGTCATCCGATTGGTGGTGCACAGATATTGCGGTTGAAGAAAAAGACAGCGCAAAGGCGGGTTTCATATTCCCGTGGAACCATAATTGTCAGCATCAATGCAAACGACTTCTCGTCCGCAGGCTGACATTAAAGCAGGAACCCGCCGAGGGAAAGAAAAAGCAAAAGCTTCCCCTTGTTCAACGGGCCGTGCTGTCCCCATGTTGATTATGAGGAATTTGGAGGGAAGACCTTGAAGAAAATCGCTTTTCTGGTCGCATTGATGGCCGTGACCGCAGCAGGTTTGGCCCATGCGGAAGAACGTCGCATCACGGTGGATGCCGTCGGCACTGTTCAGGCCGCGCCTGACATGGCAACCATAACATTGGGGGTGACGAATGAAGATCCGCAAGCGTCAACTGCGATGCAGGCGACATCCGATGCGGTTGCGCAGATTCTGAAACGATTGGACGACATGGGGATCGAAGCCCGGGACGTTCAGACCCGCGATCTGTCGCTGTCTCCGGTCTGGTCCGGGCGCAACAATTCAAGCGGCGAACGGCCCGAGATTTCCGGCTTTGTCGCCTCCAACAATGTTCAGGTCCGCGTTCGTGACCTGACGCAACTTGGAACGATCATGGATGCAGTTATTCATGACGGGGCCAACAATTTTGGGGGGCTGAGCTTTGGCGTGCAGGATCCTGCACCACTACAGGCGCAGGCGCGTGCCAAGGCCGTGGCCGAGGCGACCGCAAAAGCCGAGCAACTGGCGCAGGCGGCCAACGTTTCTTTGGGTGAAGTTCAGCAAATCAGCGAACTGGTAGGTGGCGTCCGCCCTGCGCCGCAGATGCGTGCCATGGCCATGGCTGAAGGTGGTGGCGTCCCCGTAGCTGGTGGCGAAGTATCAGTCTCGGTCAATGTCTCTATGGAATTCGGGATTTCCGACTAACCCTCAGCACGGGCTTTCAGCGGTTCGCGTTGCTGGCCCGCCTGATCAAAATTGTCCGGAGACAACCAAGCCTCGAACGCGGTGCGAATACGGGGCCACTCGGTGTCGAGGATCGAGTACCACGCCGTATCCCGATTGCGGCCTTTGTAATGGGTCGCCTGACGGAAAATGCCCTCGAAGGTAAAGCCCAAGCGCTCAGCCGCGCGGCAGGATGGGGCATTTAGTGCATCACATTTCCATTCGTATCTGCGATATCCCAACTCGTCGAACACACGGCGCATCATCAGGAACATGGTCTCGGTTGATTTCGGACTGCGCTGCAGCAAGGGTGAAAAGTGGATATGGCCAACTTCGACCACGCCCGCCGCTGGTTCAATCCGCAGAAACGAGGCCATGCCAACAGGCGTGTCATTTCTATTCAACACGGTGTGGAACATCGGATCGGCGTCGATACAGGTCGTGCGGGTCCAGTCAACAAAATCCTGCTCACTGTCAAACGGTCCATAGGGCAGATAAGTCCAGTTGCGACCGTCCGTGTCATTGGCGAAGGCCCGGTAAAGACCGGGCGCGTGCCGATTAATGTCCAGCGGTACGACGGAACAATATTGGCCGTTCATCGGAGTGTACGGCGGTGTCGGGCGTGGAAAATCGCCCGAAACCGGCTGGCCGATGGGTTGGCCTAGGTCGTTGGTGTCGTGTCCGCTCATCATTCAAGCCGTAGCTTTGGCCAGCGCCTGATCCAGATCGGCAATCAGATCGTCAGCGTCTTCGATGCCGATGGACACTCGAACGACACCCGGTCCGGCCCCTGCAGCCTCTTGCTGTTCGGGTGTCAGTTGGCGGTGAGTGGTCGAGGCTGAGTGAATAATCAACGACCGCGCATCGCCCAGATTGGCCACATGGCTAAAGATTTCCAGCGCATTGACCAGCTTGATGCAGGCGTCATACCCACCCTTGACTGCAAAGGTGAATAGCGCCCCGGCACCCTTCTTGTACTGCGCTTTGACCCGGTCATGATACGGCGAAGAGGGTAGGCCAGCATACGTGACATATTCCACGCGGTCATCGGCTTCGAGCCAGGCGGCGATCTTCTGAGCGTTCTCTACGTGGCGTTCCATCCGCAGGGACAGGGTTTCGATCCCCATCAGGGTGTAATGCGCCGCTTGCGGATTCATGGTCATGCCCAGATCGCGCAGGCCGATTGCGATTCCGTGGAAGGTAAATGCCAGTGGGCCGAACGTTTCGTGAAACTTCAGACCGTGATAGGCCTGTTCCGGTTCGCTGAGCGAGGGGAACTTGTCATTCGCCGACCAGTCGAACTTGCCCGAATCCACGATGCAGCCACCAGTGACTGTGCCGTTTCCGGTCAGATACTTGGTTGTCGAATGCACCACCAGAGTCGCGCCGTGTTCAATCGGGCGGCACAGGTACGGAGTGGCCGAGGTGTTGTCCACGATCAGTGGAATGCCCGCTGCGTCGGCCACATCTGCCAGCGCGCGGATATCGGTGACATAGCCGCCGGGGTTGGCGATGGACTCGCAGAACACTGCGCGGGTGTTCTCGTCAATTGCGTCTTTGACAGCGTCCAGATCGTCGGTGTCGACGAACTTGGCCGACCAGCCGAAACGTTTGATGGTCTGGCTGAACTGCGTAACAGTGCCGCCATAAAGACGCGTGGAAGCGACCACGTTGCATCCCGGCCCCATCAGCGGGAACAACGCCATGATCTGCGCCGCGTGCCCCGAGGAACAGCATACCGCGCCAACGCCACCTTCCAGCGTGGCGATGCGTTCCTGCAGAACAGCCACGGTCGGGTTGGTCAGGCGGGAATAGATAAAGCCCACCTCTTGCAGGTTGAACAGGGCAGCCGCGTGATCAGCGTCGCGGAATACATAAGCCGTTGTTTGGTAAATCGGAGTCTGACGCGCCCCTGTTGCCGGGTCAGGCCGTGCGCCCGCGTGAATTTGCAGTGTGTCAAAACCGTAGGTAGGGCCGTCAGACATCCTTAAAATCTCCTGTTGGAATGTGTGTTGCAGAATCTCTAGGCGATTGCAGGCCTTCGCACAACAACCCAGTCAGCGCATCCACAGGCCGTTGTTCCTGATCGTATTGCGAATTGCCTGCTCTCGTTGTGGCAGGTTTTCCCGGTCGAACAGCGCCCGGATCTTGTGGCCCTTTCGTTGTAGAACCAACTTTTTGATCGGGTCATAGCCCTTGAGCACTTTTTTGACCCGGTTGGGGGCCGCCACGGTTTCCAAAACCTCAATCACATGGTCGCTTTCACGGGCATAAAGCAGCGGAAACAGGCGGTAGTGACAACTAACGGAACCGTCCAGCAGCCCAGCGGGCAGGGCATCGCGCCCCCCGCCGAAGGAGTGCACGACCAAGGGCAACGCTGCCTGATCCAACCAGGGATCAAGGTTCTGCCCGGCCAGTTCCGGGATATCTTCATCCCGAATCGTGCGGGCATAGTCCAGAAACCGCTCTCCGAACCGCCGCGGGCAGGAATAAAAGAAATAGCCCGCGTTGAAATACAGATAGCGTCGCCAGTAATCCATTGGCTGACTGGTATCCTGCGAGCTTTCGAAATCCAGATCAAAGCGACGGTACAGGGCGTTCCAAATGCCATCAAAGCCGGGGCCATAAAGCGTTGGCTTTGGCCACGTGCCTTCGACGTTCTGCGAAGCGCCGGGGTGGCTGAAATCGAAGGGTACAGACGTCAGATCTCCGGTGATCAATGTATCACTGTCGAAGAATACAAAGGGTTCACCTTCGGGCAGGGCCAGTAGTGCTTCTATCTTGTTCCCATAGGGATAGCTTTGACCAAAGACGTGATTGTCAAAAGGCAGTATTTCGGCATCCAACTGCCGCAAAGCTTTAAGAACGTCTTCATTTTGGATGCTTGGGTCTTGCTGCCATCGCGGGCCGGGCTGCGGTACGGTAACAAACAACCGGCCCGTGAAATTCGGCGAACTATGGCGCAGAGAGGCTGCAAACAAAAGCGCTTCGTACTGTAATCGGTTGTTTTGCCCGATGATGACGATGTTGAATTTTGGGGTGCTGGCCTGCATCGGATGACTTTCGGTTTCGTGGCCGCTGACCGGCGCTGCTCGGGTTATCTTCGACCTACAGCACGCAGCATTGCCCGTCAAAACCAGATACGTGGAAGCTTCGCAATCGTGTGAAATGCAAGCAAATTGAGGCTTGCGCGCGGTTGTCTGTGTAAGCTGGGGCCTCGTATTGCCAGAAAAACAGGCGGTTTTAGTTGGAGTTTGGCCAAAAAGACCGGGTTTTTCGAGTTTTTGGTGATTTTATAAATTTTACCAATTGATAAAAAATTTAATTGTGGCAAGCTGAGATCATAACAAACATATCTACAGGGAGTAGAGCGATGGCACAGGGCCAGATGGCCCCCGGCATTGTTTCCGGGCGGCTTTCCAGCGATGAACTGACCTCGAATTTTACTGATCTGCATCCACCATTGGCCGCACATGAGGCCGCTGTGGCCGCAGATCGGTGCTATTTCTGCTATGACGCGCCATGTGTGACGGCTTGTCCGACGGATATCGATATTCCGCTGTTCATGCGCCAGATTCAGGCCGGACAACCCGAAGCCGCAGGCGAGACCATTCTGGCGCAGAATATCTTGGGCGGCATGTGCGCCCGGGTTTGCCCGACCGAAACACTGTGCGAAGAGGCCTGTGTGCGTGAAACCGCCGAGGGGGCTCCGGTTGAGATTGGCCGACTGCAGCGTTATGCGACGGACAGCGTGATGGCATCGGGTGATCATCCGTTTGCGCGGGCCGCACTAACCGGCAAAACCATCGCTGTAGTGGGGGCAGGGCCAGCAGGTCTCGCTTGTGCACATAGGTTAGCGATGCTGGGTCATGATGTCGTGATTCATGAAAGCAAGCCAAAACCGGGCGGCCTGAATGAATATGGTATCGCTGCTTACAAATCGACCAATGACTTTGCGCAGGCTGAGGTGGAGTGGTTGCTTAAGATCGGTGGCATCACCATCGAGTCGGGCTCGGTTCTGGGCGAGGGCATCTCGCTGGACGGTCTGGTTGAAAACTACGACGCGGTATTCCTTTCCATTGGATTGGCCGGAGTGAACGCTCTGCGGGCGCAAGGGGCAGAGAAGGACGGCGTTCGGTTTGCCGTCGATTTCATCTCGGATGTGCGTCAGGCTTCTGATCTTGCAAGCTTGCCGGTGGGGCGCAACGTGGTTGTTATCGGTGGCGGCATGACCGCAGTGGACGCGGCGGTGAAGTCCAGTCTGCTGGGCGCTGAACATGTCACTATCGCCTATCGCCGTGGCCGTGATGCCATGGGGGCCAGTAAATACGAACAAGACCTGGCCGCATCGCATGGCGTCAAGATCATGACCAATGTGCAGCCGGTCGCCGTGCACGGAAACGGGGCGGCGGTAGAGATCGAATTGGAGTATACTTCCAGTCAGGATGGTCAACTGACAGGCACAGGAGAAACGATCCGTTTGGCTGCGGATCAGGTTCTCAAGGCGATTGGTCAGACGCTGGAGGGTGCACCGGACGGTTTGGCGCTGGCTGGTAACAAGATCGCTGTGACAGGGGCAGGACGCACCTCGATAGACGGCGTCTGGGCCGGGGGTGACTGTGCGGCGGGTGGAGAAGACTTGACTGTGACTGCCGTGGCTGAGGGTCGTGATGCCGCGATGGACATCCACGCAAGCCTGACCGCGTAACGGTGAAGTTGCGCTGTGAGTATTTGGGAAAAGATGAAGATGCTGATCTGCATCAGGGAGGCCGGATAAATGGCTGATTTGAAGACAAACTTTCTGGGCATCGAAAGCCCGAACCCGTATTGGCTGGCCTCGGCGCCGCCGACTGACAAGGAATACAATGTACGCCGCGCATTTGAGGCCGGATGGGGCGGTGTCGTATGGAAAACGTTGGGGTCCGAGGGGCCTCCGGTCGTGAACGTGAACGGGCCTCGGTATGGCGCGATCTATGGCGCGGATCGCCGACTGCTGGGCTTGAACAATATCGAACTGATCACCGACCGCCCACTTGAGGTGAACCTTGAAGAAATGGCGCGGGTCAAGGCCGACTATCCGGACCGCGCTCTGATCGCCTCGATCATGGTGCCATGCGAGGAAGAGGCGTGGAAGGCCATCCTGCCGCGTGTGGCTGAGACTGGCGCAGATGGGATCGAACTGAACTTTGGTTGCCCGCACGGAATGAGCGAACGCGGCATGGGGTCTGCCGTGGGGCAGGTGCCGGAATACATCGAGATGGTCACACGCTGGTGCAAACAATACTATGACCGTCCGGTCATCGTGAAGCTCACACCGAACATCACTGATATTCGCAAACCTGCAGCTGCGGCGAAAAATGGTGGCGCGGATGCGGTGTCACTGATCAACACGATCAACTCGATCACTAGTGTCAATCTGGACACGTTCAGCCCCGAGCCTTCGATTGATGGCAAGGGTAGCCATGGCGGCTATTGTGGTCCGGCGGTGAAGCCGATCGCGCTGTCGATGGTGTCCGAGATTTCGCGGGCGCAGGCCACTCATGGACTGCCGATATCCGGCATCGGTGGCGTAACCACATGGCGCGATGCGGCAGAGTTCATGGCGTTGGGCTGTGGCACCGTGCAAGTCTGCACAGCGGCCATGACCTATGGGTTCAAGATCATTGATGAACTGACGGCTGGCCTGTCCAAGTGGATGGACGAAAAAGGCTACCAGGACGTTTCGGAAATCGTCGGCATGGCCGTTCCGAACGTGACCGATTGGCAATATTTGAACTTGAACTACGTAGCCAAGGCCAAGATCGATCAAGATCAGTGCATCAAATGCGGCCGCTGCTATGCGGCGTGCGAGGATACCAGCCACCAAGCGATCTCGATGTCGGATGATCGCGTGTTCGAGGTTATGGATGACGAATGCGTCGCCTGTAACTTATGTGTGGATGTCTGCCCGGTTGATGGGTGTATCTCGATGGAACCAATGCCAGCCGGAGAGATTGATCCGCGTACCGGTTTGGAGGTGCAGCCTGATTATGCCAACTGGACGACGCATCCGAACAATCCGATGGCAAAAGCTGCCGAATAATTTTGGCTGTTACAAACAAGAAGGGGCCGTTCAACGGCCCCTTTTTCTATGGTGTCAGCAATTTGCGATACAGCGTGTCGATGAACGGTTCGGCCCCCTCGAACGGATCTTCGTCTCCCAGAATAGCGCGCACCTGCACATCGAAATCGGCGTAGTGTTGCGTCAGGGCCCAGATCGAGAAGATCAGGTGGTAAGGATGCAGGCGCGCGATTTTGCCCTGATCCATCCACTCTGTCAGGATAGCGGTTTTCTCGTCGACCAGCGCCTTGAGGTCATTCGACAAAGCATTGTGAATGCGGGGCGCGCCCTGAACCAATTCATTGGCAAACAGGCGGCTTTCACGTGGTAGTTCGCGGCTCATCTGCAATTTGCGATGGATATAGGAGAGGATTTCTTCCAATGGGTCGCCATCCGCATCCAAGTCGTGCAGCGGGGCCAGCCATGTTTCCAACAAGCCCGAGAGGAGGGCGGTGTGAATCGCCTCTTTTGATGGAAAGTAATACAGCAGGTTGGGTTTGCTCAGCCCGGCTTCGGTTGCAATTTGATCCACGGTCGCACCGCGAAATCCATGCGCGGAAAACACGTTCAGCGCTGCTTCGAGAATCGCAGCACGATTCTTTTTCTGAATTCGGGTCGGGGCACGATCCTTGGGCATGTTTCCAGCGCGTCTCTTTTTTTCGCTATGCGGGGGCCAATTATGCCGAAAATTCCGGCGGCGCCATGCAATTTCTTGACTGATCTCGAACCCGTGATAGCGTGAGTTTGACCAGATGGTCAAATCAAGACACCAAAAGCGAGCCAAATCGCAAGCTACAGGGGAATACAGATGGCAGCTCCGGCGCAGAATCTCAGGATCAATGGCGATAGGCTATGGGACAGTCTTATGGAGATGGCCAAAATTGGCCCTGGCGTGGCAGGGGGTAATAACCGCCAGACCCTGACCGATGAAGACGCCGAAGGACGTGCGCTGTTTCAGAAGTGGTGCGAAGACGCTGGTTGCACGATGGGGTTGGATCAGATGGGCAATATGTTTGCCCGTCGTGAAGGGACTGACCCCGAGGCATTGCCGGTTTATGTCGGATCGCATCTGGATACGCAGCCGACGGGCGGCAAATACGACGGCGTGCTGGGTGTGTTGGGTGGGGTGGAAATCATCCGAACGCTCAATGATCTGGGGATCAAGACCAAACATCCTATCGTGACGACCAATTGGACCAATGAGGAAGGTACGCGCTATGCGCCTGCGATGCTGTCTTCGGGCGTCTTTGCGGGAATGCACACGCAAGATTGGGCCTATGATCGAGAGGATGCCGAAGGCAAGAAATTCGGAGATGAGTTGCAGCGCATCGGATGGCGGGGTGAGGAAGAGGTCGGCGCGCGCAAAATGCATGCGTTCTTTGAACTGCACATCGAACAGGGGCCGATTCTGGAGGCCGAGGGGAAGGATATCGGTGTCGTCACCCATGGGCAGGGCTTAAGCTGGACGCAGGTCACTGTGACTGGCAAGGACGCGCATACCGGTTCGACCCCGATGCCGATGCGTAAGAATGCGGGGCTGGCGATGGCGCGTATTCTTGAGAAGGTGGATGAGATCGCATGGTCCCACGCTCCCCATGCCGTGGGGGCTGCGGGGCATATCGATGTCTATCCAAACTCGCGCAACGTGATTCCGGGTAAGGTGGTGTTTACGGTGGATCTCCGCTCGCCGGAATTGGACGTGATCACGGATATGGAAAACCGCCTGCGTGTGGCCGCCGAGGATATCGTCAACGAAATGGGTCTTGAGGTCGAATTCGAGAAGGTGGGCGGCTTTGATCCTGTGAAATTTGATGAGGGCTGCGTTGCGGCTGTTCGGGATGCGGCGGAACGGTTGGGTTATTCCCACACGGATATCATCTCGGGCGCGGGGCATGATGCGTGCTGGATCAACCGTGTCGCACCGACTGCAATGGTGATGTGCCCTTGCGTGGACGGGTTGAGCCATAACGAGGCTGAGGAAATCAGCAAAGATTGGGCTGCGGCCGGGGCGGATGTTCTGTTTCATGCGGTCGTCGAGACAGCTGAGATCGTGGAGTAGGGGGCTCTGCCCCCGTCGCCCGCCGGGCGACTCCCCCGGGATATTTTTGGCCAGATGAAGCAAGCGGCGCAGACCGCATCAGGGAGATTAAAATGAGCACTGTTATCAAGAACGGGACCGTCGTCACCGCTGATCTTTCTTACAAGGCAGATGTCCTTGTCGAAGATGGAGTTATCACCGAGATCGGGATGGATTTGAAAGGTGACGAGGAGCTTGACGCGACCGGCTGTTACGTGATGCCGGGCGGGATCGATCCGCATACGCATCTGGAGATGCCGTTCATGGGGACCTACTCCAGCGATGATTTTGAAAGCGGAACGCGGGCGGCCCTGGCCGGTGGCACCACGATGGTGGTGGATTTTGCGTTGCCGAATCCTGGTGAAAGCCTGTTGGATGCGTTGAAGCGCTGGGACAATAAATCGACGCGCGCGAATTGTGATTATTCGTTCCACATGGCGGTGACTTGGTGGGGGGAGCAGGTTTTTGACGACATCAAAACGGTGATCGAGACGCGCGGGATCAATACGTTCAAGCACTTCATGGCTTATAAGGGCGCGCTGATGGTGAATGATGATGAGTTATTCGCCTCGTTCAAGCGCCTGGCCGAGCTGGGTGGGATTGCAATGGTTCATGCCGAAAACGGCGACGTCGTGGCTGAGCTGAGCGCGAAGTTGTTGGCCGAAGGCAATACCGGCCCGGAAGCGCACGCCTATTCCCGCCCTCCGCAGGTGGAAGGTGAGGCAACTAACCGCGCCATTATGATCGCGGACATGGCGGGGGTGCCGCTCTATGTGGTGCATACGTCCTGTGAAGAGGCGCATGAGGCTATTCGGCGCGCCAAGATGAATGGAAAACGAGTTTGGGGAGAGCCGTTGATCCAGCATCTGACGCTGGATGAGAGCGAGTATTTCCATCAGGATTGGGACCATGCCGCGCGGCGCGTCATGAGCCCTCCGTTCCGGAACAAGCAGCATCAGGACAGTTTGTGGAATGGCCTGCACTCTGGCACGCTGAGTGTTGTTGCAACGGATCATTGTGCGTTTACTACCGAGCAGAAGCGATTTGGCGTGGGCGATTTTACCAAGATTCCGAACGGCACTGGCGGACTTGAGGACCGGATGCCGATGCTGTGGACACATGGGGTCAATACTGGACGCCTGACGCCAAACGAGTTCGTGGCTGTTACATCAACAAACATCTCTAAGATTTTGAATTGCTATCCGAAAAAAGGTGCAATCCTTGTTGGGGCAGACGCGGATATCGTTGTTTGGGATCCGGAAAAGACCAAGACGATCAGCGCTGAGACGCAGCAATCTTCAATCGATTACAATGTGTTTGAGGGAAAAGAGGTAAAAGGTCTGCCGCGGTTTACGCTGACTCGTGGACAGGTGGCTGTGCATGACGGAGAAATTCGTACACAGGAAGGGCATGGTGAGTTTGTGGCACGCGAACCCAATGGTCATGTGAACAAAGCGCTGAGCACTTGGAAAGAGTTGACTGCGCCGCGACCAGTTGAGCGGACGGGCATTCCGGCGACGGGTGTTTGATGCGCGAGGGCCGTCGCAAAGGCTGCCCAAAGATAAATATTTTCAAGGCAGTGGAATGAATACTGAAAGCACGACCCCGCCCGTAATTGAGGCAAGGCATCTGGATCTCACCTTCCAAACCAATGACGGCCCGATCCACGCCCTTAAGGACGTGAACCTGACAATCGACAAGGGTGATTTCGTCAGCTTCATTGGCCCCTCGGGATGTGGCAAGACCACGTTTCTGCGTTGTATCGCAGCATTGGAAACGCCAACCGGAGGAGCATTGACCGTCAACGGCATGACCCCGGATGAAGCGCGTCGGAACCGGGCCTATGGTTACGTGTTTCAGGCGGCGGGCCTGTATCCATGGCGCACCATTGCCAAGAACATCAAGCTGCCGCTCGAGATCATGGGGTATTCCGGGTCCGAACAGAATGAGCGTGTGAAGAACGTTTTGGAACTCGTTGATCTAGAAGGATTTGGTGGGAAATTTCCCTGGCAATTGTCGGGTGGTATGCAGCAGCGGGCCAGTATAGCGCGCGCGCTGGCCTTTGATGCGGACATCCTTCTGATGGACGAGCCGTTTGGCGCGCTGGATGAGATTGTGCGCGATCACTTGAATGAACAGCTTCTGGCGCTGTGGGCGCGCACGGAAAAGACCATTGGGTTCGTGACACACTCGATCCCCGAGGCGGTTTATCTCAGTACCAAAATCGTGGTCATGAGCCCGCGGCCGGGGCGAATTACGGATGTAATCGAAAGTCCTCTGCCGAAGGAGCGACCGCTCGACATTCGCGATACACCGGAGTTCATTGAAGTCGCCCATCGCGTGCGCGAGGGTTTGCGTGCGGGGCATGCGGATGATGAATGACGGTTTCAAAGCATTCTGGGCCGTTCTGACCGTCCTCGCGGTAATCATGGTCTTTTGGTACGCGGCATGTATTCCAATGAATATCAAGGGTGTGCTGACGGAACAGGAGCGCGCCGGAGCCGAGGTACTGCCACCTTTAGCAAAGGACCGGCGGGATATGTCCGAGTTTGGTTTGGCGCTGAACAACAGCTTCGCCATCCCGGCCACGTGGGAACAGGACAGACCCCGACTGCCAGCGCCGCATCAGGTCGCCATCGAGATGTGGGAGACGACAGTTCAGAAGAAGATCACCTCGAAGCGATCGCTGATCTATCATGGATGGGTGACGTTGAGCGCGACGATGTTGGGCTTTGCAATCGGTACAGGGCTGGGCATTTTGCTGGCTGTTGGGATCGTGCACAGCAGGGTGATGGATCTTTCGGTCATGCCGTGGGCCATTGTCAGCCAGACAATCCCGATCATTGCGCTGGCGCCGATGATTATCGTCGTGCTGTATTCAGTTGGCATTCAGGGGATCATCCCCAAGGCGATTATCTCAGCCTATCTCAGCTTTTTCCCTGTTGTGGTCGGCATGGTCAAAGGGTTGCGCAGCCCGGATGCGATGCAGTTGGACCTGTTGCGAACTTATAATGCCAGCCGGTCGCAGGGATTTTGGAAGCTGCGTCTGCCCGCTTCGATGCCATACCTGTTCACCTCGTTAAAAATCGGTATTGCGGCTTCGCTGGTGGGGGCGATTGTCGGAGAACTGCCAACCGGGGCCGTTGCTGGGTTGGGCGCGCGCCTTTTGGCGGGGAGCTACTACGGTCAGACAGTGCAAATTTGGTCGGCCTTGTTTGCCGCGGCTATTCTGGCAGCCTGTCTGGTCGGGTTGCTGGGTCTGATTGAGCGGACGGTTCTGAAACGGATGGGGATGGCGCAATGATACCTGTTCTTGGAGCGATCGGCGTCTGGCTGTTGGGGTGGTGGCTGAACAGTCGCCTGGCCAGTGGTCCCTATGCAGATACGCGAATGGTTCGGTTCCTGGCACCGCTGATCTTTGGCCTGACGGTGATCGGCATTTGGGAGCTGGTTGTGCGCGGCCTAGAAGTTCCTTTGGTCATCCTGCCTGCGCCCTCGGTGATCGCGGTGCGCTTTGCTGACAGTCTGCCAACCTTGTGGGCGGATTTTGTGCAAACCATCATCAAGGGCGCGCTGAGCGGTTATATCATCGGTTGCGGCTCGGCCTTCCTGATGGCGATTGCCGTGGATCGATGGGATTTCCTGCGCCTTGGGCTGCTGCCCGTCGGAAACTTCGTAGCGGCACTGCCGATTGTGGGAACGGCCCCCATTCTGGTGATGTGGTTCGGGTTCGACTGGCATTCCAAGGCGGCAGTGGTTGTGGTGATGGTGTTCTTTCCAATGTTGGTGAACACCGTCGCGGGGTTGCGAGAGGCCACAGCCATGCAGCGTGACCTGATGGAGACCTATGCGGCGACCTATTGGCAAAGCTTCCTTAAACTCCGCCTGCCAGCCGCGATGCCGTTTATTTTCAACGGGCTAAAGATTTCTACCACTCTGGCGTTGATCGGCGCTATCGTGGCCGAGTTCTTTGGTTCGCCTATCGTGGGGATGGGCTTTCGCATTTCAACCAGCGTGGGCCAATTATCGCTGGATATGGTCTGGGCCGAGATTGTTGTGGCTGCGCTGGCCGGGACAGCGTTCTACGGAGGGGTTGCCATGATCGAAAAAGCGGTGACCTTCTGGCACCCGTCACAACGCGGATAACGACAGAATTCAACAGACCCCGAAAAAGGGGCACCAACAGCAACTAGGAGATATGAAGATGAACAAGCTACTCAGCGGGGCGATTGCCGCCTTTAGTCTGGTCGCCAGTTCTGCATTGGCGGCAGATGAGGTAACGCTTCAATTGAAATGGGTCGGGCAGGCGCAGTTCGCGGGTTACTTCGTGGCAGAGGAAAAGGGATTCTATGACGAAGAGGGGCTTGACGTAACGATCAAGCCTGGCGGGCCAGATATCGCTCCGGAGCAAGTCATCGCAGGCGGTGGAGCCGACGTCATAACAACTTGGATGGCTGCCGGGTTGGCAGCGCGTGAACGTGGTGTTCCGCTGGTTAATATTGCGCAGCCCTTCAAAACCGGAGGCTTGCAGGTCAATTGCCTCAAATCCACCGGAGTTGAATCCCCCGAAGACTTTCCCGGGCGGACGATGGGCGTCTGGTTCTTCGGAAATGAGTATCCATTCTACGCCTGGATGGCATCTCTTGGAATTGAAACGGATGGCGCGGATGATAACGGTGTCACTGTCCTGAAACAGGCGTTTTCAGCGGACCCGCTGATCCAAGGGCAGGCTGATTGTATCTCGACCATGACCTACAACGAGTACCGCCAAATCCTGCAGGCTGGGATCTCGCCAGAAGAACTGGTGACTTTTAACTATCTGCAAATGGGTTTCGGCATGCTCGAAGACGGGCTGTACGTCATGGAGGAAAACCTGGACGACCCTGCTTTCGTAGACAAGATGGAGCGATTTGTACGCGCTTCGATGAAAGGTTGGAAATACGCTGCCGAAAATCAGGAAGAAGCCGCCGAAATCGTTCTGGAGTTTGATGAAACCGGAGCGCAAGAGCTTGATCATCAGGTCTATATGATGGGCGAGGTTGCAAAGTTGATCGAAGGGTCAGACGGATCGCTAGACCCGGCTGATTACGAGCAAACTGTGAAAACACTTCTCTCGGCAGTTTCCGCGGAAAACCCTGCAATCACAAAAGAACCCGAAGGTGCATGGACCCATCAGATTACCGATGCGGCTCTGAATTAAGCCTAATTCCGGTGAAAAGTGACGCGGTCCCAATCGGGGCCGCGTTTCGTTTTGGAGATGTCGGAAACGTGTCTGTACTTGGTGGGCAGATGCTCTAGTATTACTTTGAAATTTACCGCATTTCATACGATATGTCGAACTGATGGAATAAAATGCAGGGATTTGCATCAGAATTCAGCTCTGCGCTGGCTCTGATCCTCAACGGGGATGCTGAGCTGTGGGCGATCGTGCTGTTGTCCCTGAAAGTTTCCGTGTTTGCTGTATTGATTTCAGCCTTTATTGGCATGCCGGTTGGCGCTGCTTTGGCGGTTGCACGGTTCCCTGGGCGGCGGATACTGATCGTATTCATGAACGCTCTGATGGGGTTTCCTCCGGTCGTGGTCGGCTTGTTGGTCTACCTGATGTTGTCGCGCTCGGGGCCACTGGGAGTTCTTGAGCTGCTCTATACGCCGACCGCCATGATCATTGCACAGGTGGTTCTGGTCACACCTATTGTTGCTGCTTTGACCCGGCAAGTGGTCGAAATGCTGGCTGAAGAGTATTCTGAGCAATTGCGTTCTTTGGGTGTGTCGCGGCTGGCCTCGGTGCCTGTGCTGCTGTGGGACGCGCGGTTGGCATTGGTGACGGCATTGCTGGCCGGATTTGGGCGTGCAATTGCCGAGGTCGGCGCGGTGATCATCGTCGGCGGTAATATCAATCACGTGACGCGGGTCATGACGACGACCATCGCGCTTGAGACGTCTAAGGGTAATCTGGCGCTGGCCTTGGCGCTGGGGGCCATCCTGATCGGCATCGCCGTGGCGGTGAACGCCATGGTCAGCACGCTCAGCCTGCGGGCCGAGCAGGAGGGGTTGCGCCATGCGTGATCTGGTCCATGAAATGGCTAGCTGTCTATCGGTCGACCGAGTGCGGATCACCCGCAAAGGCAAGGCATTGCTGGATGTACAGCACCTGTCGCTGGACGGGCCGGGGCCGACTCTGATCCTTGGGCCGAACGGGTCGGGCAAAAGCCTGTTGTTGCGCTGTCTGCACGGGTTGATCGTGCCTGACCGTGGGCAAATCAGGCAAGATGGTGTGATCCTAAATGCGGATCACAAAGCGCGTCAGGGGATGGTGTTTCAACAGCCTGTGCTGTTGCGTCGCTCGGTCGCGGCCAATCTGGACTTTGTACTAAAACGTCGGGGGCTGCCTCGTAGTTTACGGAAATCCCGCATAGAGGAATTGCTCGCTGAGGGTGGGCTGGACGGTAAAGCGCGGCAATCCGCACGCTCGCTTTCAGGGGGGGAGGCGCAACGGTTGGCTATTCTGCGCGCTCTGGCTCTGGATCCCGAAACGCTGTTTTTGGACGAGCCCACCAGTGCGCTTGATCCCAGCGCAACGCAGATGATTGAACGGATGATCCTGCTTGCCTCAACCAGAGGCGTACGTATCGTAATGGTGACCCATGACGTCGGACAGGCCCGGCGGTTGGCTGCCGATATCGTGATGATGCAGGGCGGTCATGTGGTTGAACACGGGGCGGCGAAACAGGTCTTGAACGCCCCCGAAAGCGACGCTGCACGCCGTTATTTGGCAGGTGGGTTGGTTACTTAATCAAAAACGGAGATCTAAATGATCCGGGATATCATTCGGGCAGCCTTGATTGCCGTTGGTCTGACGGCAGGGCTGGCCAACGCAGAAGAGCCATTCATCGTAGTCCAGTCGACGACTTCGACCCAGAACTCGGGCCTTCTGGATTACATCTTGCCGGGTTTTGAGGCTGAAACGGGCATCGACGTGCGTATCGTTGCCGTTGGTACGGGTCAGGCGATCCGCAATGCGATAAATGGGGATGGCGACGTGTTGCTGGTCCACTCCAAACCGGCCGAGGAGAAATTCGTGGAAGACGGCTGGGGCGTCGAGCGGTTTGACGTGATGTATAACGACTTTGTTCTGGTCGGACCGAAAGCCGATCCGGCGAAGGTGAAGGGAGGCAAAGATATTGTCGCTGCCCTGACTGCCGTGGCCAATGCCGAAGCTCCCTTTGCTTCGCGTGGTGATGACAGTGGCACTCACAAGGCCGAAATGCGCCTTTGGGGCGAGTCTGGCGCCGACCCGACGGCGGCATCGGGGGCGTGGTACCGCGAAACCGGCTCGGGCATGGGTGCGACGCTGAATGTGGCCAGCGGTATGGGAGCCTATGCACTGACCGACCGTGCCACGTGGCAATCCTTTGGAAACAAAGGCAACCTTGAAGTTCTGGTCGAAGGTGACCCGCGTCTGTTCAATCAATACGGGGTCATCCTTGTGAACCCTGAAAAGCACCCTCGTGTCCGGGCAGCCGCCGGGCAGCGGTTTATCGACTGGCTTACCAGCCCAAACGGGCAGGCAGCCATCGCGTCTTACAGACTGGACGGAGAGCAGTTGTTCTTTCCGAACGCAAAATAGCGTATCAGCCACTTGCTCCGTTGTGGTGGATCGTGCCCAGACCGGACAGGTCATAGCCGCCGAACTCTGCAGCGCGGATGCTAAAGCGTTCCGATTGCACAAAGCTCAATAGCTTCAACATAGGTTCGTCGAAATAGGCGCGCCGCCAGATGGCCAGATCCAGGCGTTCGGAATGTGTGGGGGCAAAGCCTAGATTGTATAGGCCCGCCAACGCACCCAACCCGAACCCAACTTCGGCTTTGTTGTCGTGCAGGGCAATCGCCAGCTCTTCCTCGGTGCGCGCGCAAGTGGGCAGCGGGTCCAGATCATCTCGGGTCAAACCGTGGGCTTCGAGCTGGGCGTCGAATAGATGCTGGCTTGCGGCACTGTCCTGACGCAGGACAACGCGCCGCCCTCTCAAGTCAGAAAATCCGGAGATGTCTGTGGTTTTGGGCGCCAAAAGCAAGCCGCGTTGCCGTTTCGCGACTTCGTATAGAACGACCGGAGCTTCGCCCAAATGGTCGCGCAGGGATTGCGTGTTAAAACCGTCGTCTTCGTGAATATGCAGTGCGGCGGCCTGCGCGTTGCGATCTTTCAGGCGAGTCAGCCCATCGAACGAACCGTCGTAATAGGTCGCTAATCCCGAACCGCTTTCGCGAAGGGCCCAATCCAGCAAGGGGTCGTGGCTGCCGGCGACAATCGGGGGCAGGGGCGGTTCGGCCACCTGCGGGCCCGAGCGAGAGGCATTCAGCCAGGCAATAATTTCAGCCTTTGGGAATAGCAATTTACCCATTGCACGCACGCATGGGATTTCACCCGAGGATGCCAGATCGTACGCCTTACGTTCGCCGATGCGCAAAAGCTCGGCCAGTTCTTTTGTAGTTAGATAGTTGGACATCTAGTCGAGGCGAACAGCTGAGCCAGACGTTGAGGCGGCGGCGCTGTAGCCCATCGTCTCAAGGGCGATCGGTGCGGAAAAGGCGATTACCGCCATGGCAGCAACTGCAGCAAGAAAAGCATTCATATATTTCCTCCGGCTCAGTTCCGGGATGTTGTTGCCTGACGCAGAAAATCGATCAGATCTTCCCGGTCCTGGGCCTGCGTGATCCGCTGCATCGGCATCTTTGACCCCGGAATGTAGTGGTCTGGTCCTTCGTCGAAAAGGGCATTTATCGTTTTGTCATTCCAAACGATATCAGAGTCTTGCAACGTGTCCGAGTAGAAATATCCCGGCAGCGTACCTGCCGTGCGCCCGAAGATACCATGCAGGGTGGGGCCAGCGCGCCGCTGACTGTCGGGCGTCAGACTGTGACAGATCGAGCATTTACGGGTGAACTGGCGTTCTCCGTTGCTCATTTCATCCGGGTTTTTCAGGAAAGAAGGTTCGTCGGAGGCCATTTGTTCTTGTTTATCCAAACCTGCGACTGGCCAGCTATACATCGCTTTATCAATGCCGCCTGCATGTATGTTCTGTCCATCCACAGAAAAGGCCAGCGCCCACACGGGGCCGCGCAAGGTGGCGCGGAAATCCTGCGCAATGCGCCATTCAAGCGTATCGATAACCATGATGTAGCCCTCACCATCGCCTACAGCTAAAAGGCGGCGATCAGGACTAAGGGTCAGCGCCAGAATGGGGCGGCGGCCTAGGGTAAAGTCGCGTTCTTCTCCGGTAGTCAGATCAAGAATGCGGGTCACACCGTCCACGGCACCATACGCGATCCAGTTGTCTTTGGCATTCAGAACAAGCTCGTTGATAGCAAATCCGTGTTCGATCAGGCGCAGGGTTTCTTGCCCGCTGGACACATCCCAAACCCGCAGAGCTCCATCCATACCAGCCGAGTAGAGCGTTGATCCATCTGGCGAAAAGACAACCGCATTCACACCACTGCCGACCATCAGCGTTTGCTTGGGCAAACCATCCTCGGGCCAAATCCCAATAGTGCCGTCCCAACTGGCCGTCGCAACACGGGTTTTCGACGTTGCCAGCCCAACGATCTTACCTTTGTGTCGACCGACAACCTCACCACCCGGCCACCGGCGCAGGGTAAAATCATCCCCGGCCGAATAGATTGCGCGCCCATTAAAGGCGACGGAGTTGACAGCAGCTTCGTGCCCCTCCAGCCATTCTGGCCTACGGTCAGACCAAAGCCCTACGGAATTGTCAAAGCTGGCCGTCGCAATCCGCCCATCCGGCGCGGTGGCGATCCCCATGATCGGCCCGCCGTGGCCTTTGAGCGTGAAGAACTCGGCCAAAGCGGGCAGGGGAAACAAAGCGAAGACAACGGCAAGCCAGCGCATCTATTCTGCAGGGGAAGCCGCTGACTTTCTGGCCTCTTTTTCCTGTACCTCTTCCAGCCACAGCGAATGATGTTCGCGTGCCCATTGCTCTTCAACCTCGCCGGAGCCCATGGCATTGAAAGCACCTTCCATGCCGACTGATCCGAGATAAATATGAGCGATGATGATGGCGATAAACACATAGGCCACCATCACGTGCCAGATCTGCGCATACTGCATCTCTTCCTGCGGCGACATTTGCGTCGGCAGGTTCAAACCCAGCAGCTGTGGAATGCCGGTAGCATTCGCAACCGAATAGGTCTTAGCAAACATCGGCAGTTCGAACGGGAACAGCAGAGACAGGCCCGAAAGGCTGATTGAGACGCCCAACAGGATACAGGCCCAGAAAATCACCTTTTGACCCGCATTGAATTTCTTGGCAGGGGGGTGGCTGCCTTTGGTGAACAGACCACCGCCGGCGGCTAGCCATTTCAGGTCGATCTTGTTGGGAATGTTATGGGCAATCCAGTTGACGGTGACGATGATCAGCCCCAGCATGAAGGCCCATGCGACATTGTTGTGCAGCCATTTGCAGCTCTGCGCGATGCTCGCGAATTCCTCTTTTCCAAAGATCGGGATCAGGAAGTCACGACCATAAAGGGTCAGCAGACCCGTTATCCCGAGTACCAGGAAGGAACCCGCAAATAACCAATGGCCGAAGCGTTCGAAGTTATTAAAGCGGGTCACCGTGCGGCCGGTTTTTTCTCCTTCGATGCGGATTTTCCCGCGGAACAGAAAGAACAGCACGATAATGACCAGCATTCCGCCCACGACATAGGTGCCGTATTCACGCAGCGGCCCGGTGCGGAAGTTCAACCACCACATGCCACCAACTTGTATCAGGACACCCGCTGCAGGCCCCTTGGAGGATACAGTGGTATCCGCCGAGCCATAGCGAATTGCGCGGTAGACATCGCTGTCAGAGGCCACACCGCGCGTTCCCAACTGGCCCAGCAGCCCTTCGGCATTGCCTTGGCCGGTATTGCCCGAGCGATAGCTGTTATCGACCTTTTCGCCACGTTGCCGAGCGAGAATGTCCTCAAGCGTCGTCGCACCGCCGGTTTGCGCGCGTTCGTCGACTATAACTTCTGTCTCGGTCGATTGCGCACCGGCGGCACCAGCGACACCCAGTGCGAACAGGAATGCGATGAGTAAGCGGAACATCTGAACCTCAGTCAAAATTCCAAAACAGGCGACCCACCTAAGCGGGTCACCTGATTTTCCTGCAGACGGATCAGCCGTCCTTCTGGTCGTAGGCCGTGCCCCAACCCCATGCGCCCGAGCCGAAGCCGCGCGCGACGACGCGCTCGCGGTAGATGGCCGAGACCACATCGCCGTCTCCAGCGAGCAGGGCCTTGGTAGAACACATTTCGGCGCAGATGGGCAGCTTGCCCTCGGCGATCCGATTGCGACCATATTTGGCGAACTCTGCGGTCGAGTGCGTTTCCTCGGGACCACCGGCGCAGAAGGTACATTTGTCCATCTTGCCGCGCGATCCGAAGTTGCCCGCCTGCGGGTATTGGGGCGCGCCGAACGGGCACGCGTAGAAGCAATAGCCGCAGCCGATGCACAGGTCCTTGGAGTGCAGGACGACCCCTTCTTCGTTCTGATAGAAGCAGTCGACCGGGCACACCGCCATGCAAGGCGCATCCGAGCAATGCATGCAGGCCACCGAGATCGAGCGTTCACCCGGGTCCCCATCATTGATCGTCACCACCCTACGGCGGTTGATGCCCCATGGGACCTCGTGCTCATTCTTGCACGCGGTGACGCAGGCGTTGCACTCGATGCAGCGTTCAGCGTCGCAGAGAAACTTTGCTCTAGCCATTGTCGTCCTCCTTACGCTGCTGAGATTTTGCAGAGAGTCGCTTTGGTCTCCTGCATCTGGGTTACTGAATCGTAGCCATAGGTCTGAGCGGTATTGGAACTTTCTCCCAGCACGTAGGGGTCGGCGCCTGCAGGGTATTTCGCCCTGAGGTCCTCGCCCTGGAAATGGCCGCCAAAGTGGAATGGCATGAAGGCCACGCCGGCACCGACCCTGTTGGTCAGCATCGCCATAACCTTGACCTTGCCACCTTCGGGACCTTCGACCCAGACCTGTTGCCCGTCACGAATGCCAAGGTTGTTAGCATCGCGTGGGTTGATCTCGACGAACATGTCCTGCTGTAGCTCAGCCAGCCAAGGGTTCGACCGGGTTTCCTCGCCGCCGCCTTCATATTCGACCAGACGACCTGACGTGAGGATTATCGGGTAATCCTTTGAAAAGTCGTTCTTCTGGATCGAAGCATAAAGGGTCGGAAGGCGATAGGCCTGCCGGTCCTCGTAGGTCGGATAGTCCTCCACCAGATCGCGCCGGTTCGTGTAGAGCGGTTCGCGATGCAGTGGGATCGGATCCGGGAAGGTCCAGACGACCGCGCGGGCTTTGGCGTTCCCGAAGGGCGCACAGCCATGCTTGATCGCAATCCGCTGGATGCCGCCCGAAAGGTCGGTTTTCCAGTTGGTCTCTGGCCCCGCAACGGCGTCAATAGCCGCGCGTTCCTCGGCCGTTAGATCTCCGTCCCAGCCAAGGTCCATCAGCATTTGCATCGTGAATTCAGGGTATCCATCCTGAATTTCCGATCCGACGCTGTAGACCCCTTCGGCCAGCAGGTTGTCGCCGTCACGTTCCACTCCGAAACGGGCGCGGAAGGTCAGGCCGCCTTCGGCGACCGGTTTGGACATGTCATAGAGGTTTGGTGTCCCCGTATGACCCATTTCCGGCGTTCCCCAGCAGGGCCAGGGCAGACCATAATACTCGCCGTCGTTCGGGCCACCAATGGCTTGCAGCGTGGTTCTGTCGAACGTGTGTTGGTTGGCCATATGGCTTTTCAGACGTTCAGGCGACTGACCGGTATAGCCGATGGTCCAGAGGCCCGAGTTGAACTCACGCGTGATGCTTTCAACATTCGGGGTTTCGGGGTCTTCCATTTCGATATTGCGGAAGAACCGATCCGCCCAGCCGAACTTGTTGGCGAACTTGGCCATGATGACCTCGTCCGGCAGGCTTTCGAACAGCGGTTCTACCACCTTGTCGCGCCACTGCAGCGACCGGTTCGACGCAGTGACCGAGCCGCGGGTTTCGAACTGCGTACAGGCGGGCAACAGATAGACGCCATCGGTGCGGTCATGCAAAACGGCGGAAACTGTGGGGTACGGGTCGATCACGACCAGCATATCCAGCTTCTCCATCGCCGTCTTCATTTCCGGTCCACGCGTTTGCGAGTTCGGAGCGTGACCCCACAGAACCATGGCGCGGACGTTGTTGTCCTGATCCATGTTTGCCGGGTCTTCCAGTACACCGTCGATCCAGCGGGAAACCGGGATGCCGCGCTCATTCATCAGCGGCTTGTCCTTGCCTTCCTTGTCCTTGATCGTAGCGAACTGACCTTTCAGCCAATCGACATCCTCGCCCCAAACGCGGGACCAGTGACCCCAAGCACCGTTCGACAATCCGTAGTAACCGGGCAGAGTGTGGGACAGAACACCAAGGTCCGTCGCGCCCTGCACGTTGTCGTGGCCGCGGAAGATGTTGGTGCCACCACCCGAGGTTCCCATGTTGCCAAGTGCAAGCTGCAGCACGCAGTAGGCACGGGTGTTGTTGTTACCGTTGGTGTGCTGCGTACCGCCCATGCACCAGATCACCGTACCAGGACGGTTATTGGCCATGGTGCGCGCCACGCGCTTCAGCTGCGAACCGGGGGTGCCGGTAACACGCTCGACCTCTTCCGGGTTCCACTTGGCAACTTCTTCACGGATTTGGTCCATGCCCCAGACACGGGTGCGGATGAACTCTTTGTCCTCCCAACCGTTGTCGAAGATATGCCACAGGATACCCCAGATCAGAGCAACGTCTGTGCCGGGGCGGAAGCGGACATATTCATCCGCATGCGCGGCGGTGCGCGTAAAGCGCGGGTCGCAGACAATCAGCGGTGCGTTGTTCTGCTCTTTTGCGCGCAAAACATGCAACAGCGAGACGGGGTGCGCCTCGGCTGGGTTGCCGCCGATGATGAAGATGGCCCGAGAGTTATGGATGTCGTTGTACGAATTGGTCATGGCGCCGTAGCCCCAAGTATTCGCAACACCCGCAACAGTGGTTGAGTGGCAGATACGGGCCTGATGGTCCACGTTGTTCGTGCCCCAATAGGCGGCGAACTTGCGGAACAGGTAGGCCTGTTCGTTATTGTGCTTGGCCGAGCCCAGCCAGTACACGCTGTCTGGCCCGGATTCGGCGCGGATGTTCATCATGCCGTCGCCGATCTCGTTGATCGCCTCTTCCCAGCTGATGCGCTTCCACTCGCCGCCTTCCTTTTTCATCGGATACTTGAGGCGGCGCTCGCCATGGGCATGTTCGCGGACCGAGGCCCCCTTGGCGCAGTGTGCACCCAGATTGAACGGGCTGTCCCAACCGGGTTCCTGCCCGATCCAGACGCCGTTCTGTACTTCGGCCACGACTGTACAGCCGACCGAACAATGGGTGCATATGGATTTGATATTCTCAACGGCTGTGTTGGCCGCTGTTTGGGCGCTGGCTGGCGTCACGGTTCCACCCGTGGCGCTGATCGCGGCGAGGCCGCCGATCGTCAGGCCCGATCCACGCAGAAACGCGCGGCGATCGACGGTTTTCTCGCCGACTTGGGACAGGATACTTGTCCGCTGGGGGCGTCTCGCAACCCCGTTGGTCTTTTTCCTTAGCATTGGTTTCCTCCCTTGCTCGCCATGTAAGCCATGGCTGGCTTGGTACTGCTGATGCCGACATCAGGGCCAATCGCAACCGTCCGTCGGGTAAGTGACATCGTCCGATTGGTGAACCGGGCGCAGTCGAGGCGGCTTAGAAGCGCGCGCTGTCCAGGTAAGCGCGGGTATGCGCTGTGTCCTGCATGCGGGTTTCGTCCGTTGGCAGCTCGGCTGCTTCGGCTTGTCCGCTTAGGCTGGCAGCGGCAACGGCAGCAGGCGCTGCGGTTCCGGCCAATTTGAGGAAGTCGCGGCGCGTGGCGCCTTCTTCCTTGGTCTTGCTCATGGGCTCCTCCTTTCCCATTTGCGATCTAGCGCCAATTCGGGCGCTGGCGAGGTATGGCGGATCACACCGCCGTCATCCGGAAGGCCTCACGCTCAATCTCCATGAACACCCGACCGGCAGTGCCGACCGAGGCATAGAGAACCGAGTTTTCTGCGGCTTCCAAATCCGAATAAAAATGCGTAGCCCAGGGGCCGATATGTTTGTTCCAGAATGCCTTTTGATCTTCCAGAGACGCAGGTGCGCCAAAACGGCCGACGATCATGCCCGCCATCATCTCCATCAACGAGGCTATATTGTCTTCGGGCTCGTACACGTTCTGCGCTCGCGTGATGCCGCGCGCGGCCATGTCGTTGCGTAGCTGAGCCAGTGGTTTCTCGTTCAGGAACCCAGTCAGGTAGAAGCTGGCGTAAGGCAGCAACTCACCCCGACCCAACCCGATGAACAGAGCATTGAATTCGCGTTCCGCCGCAGCAGGTTTAGTAACCTTTGCCACCCGCGCCATGGCCTGAATGGCCTGACCCAAATCTGTTTCGTCCCCTGTCAGACCTGCGACCTGATCCAGCAGCATCTGATCCGGTGGAGCTGACAAAAGCAGCCCAAGGAAGTTGTAGAAATCCGCGCGCAGGCGATCCTCGGCCGAGATATCCAGATTGTGCGCGTTGTCTGCGGTCATGCGGTCATCCTTCAAATTTGAATTTCATGCGACGCGGGGCAGGGGGCAGGTCGACTTCTTCCGGCTCTTCCGCTTCAGCAACCAAAACCGGCTGGGGCACTGGGTTCTCATCCAATTCCGGTTCCAATTCGATATCAGGTTCTTCGGGTTCATCTTCGGAAGGGGGCTCGTCAGCTTCGGCAGCCAAGGCTTCGATATGCGCCAGCATGCCTTTGCCAACTTGGTAGGCGGTGGGGATGTTCTCGATCACGCAAGCCGCATCGGTATAATCCTCGCCGTAATCGACCAGCCCATCGACATTGGCCAACACCGGGTTCAACCGCCACAATCGACGTAGGGCGCGGCGGCGCAGACGGTCGGGCACGGCCTTGGCCATGAAACCCGAGACGTCATCTCCGGCCTGCAACTGATCGGGATCGGGCAGATTGAATTCGGCCAGTATTTCGGCGTCGCTTTTTTCTTCCAGCTCGGCATGCTGCGCTGCAATGGCTCGTTCCTCGGCCGCGATAACCTCAGCTTCGGCCTCGGCCTCAACAGCGGCCTTGCGGCGGGACCAGAAATCGCGGGTCTGGGTCACTGCACGATCCTCCGTGGGGCGCGGTAGACGTCCGAGTCCTGCCGGATGCGCGCATCTCCCTTGCCATCCTCGACAAGATCGGTGCGCTTCTTATCGCGACGGCGTTTGACGAAAACCTCATCGCGGTGATGTTCCAGAGCGAAATCCCGAACCCAGGCAATCAGGCCTTCAGTCATCGGGATTTTCTCAACAATCTCTTCTCCGGTATCTGCGTAATCCTGCCCTTCGAACGGGGACGCGGTGACCAGCACTGCATCCATCGGTCTTTCTCCATCCAGCGCGTCGCGCAGAACAAGATAGATCGAGGGCTGACCGTCTGACAGATTGACCATGTAGGCCTCGGTTTCATCTGCCCAGAGGGTCAAGGGGAGGGTGGCCGCGTGGTATTCCACGGCCTCGCCTTCACGGCGCAGTTCCAGCCAATCCGCTGGCCCGGCACCGGGCAAAACAGCAACGGCGCGCCAGTTCCACTTCGCCCAGCGAGTTACACCGGGTGTTTTGCGCACGACGACGCCGACTGGCATTTCAATCTGGCTTGCGGCCTTGGCCACTTAATCCTCCCCGGAAGGCTCTCCCCTGCCTTCATCTTAGTCTACTATGGTACACAAAATTGCTTTGTGCCAAGCCTCAATTGTCTGACGATTGCGCGATCACTAAATGTTTACGTCAGCAGGTCGGATCAACAGCGGGTTTCGCAGCATGCTTGACCGCCGGGGATTGCCACTTTTCAAACGCGCTCTAAGCTGAACCTGAAACAGGGAAGATGTTCGGGAGGGGAGGCCATGGGCACAAAAATACTGCTGTGCAGCTGCGCGGGAACGCAGGATCTGGACGCCGAGAAAATCGCGTCCGCATGCGATGCAGCATGTTCCAAGGTGCACTCGGCGCTGTGTACCTCCGAGTTGGAAACTGCGGCATCACTGATGAAGGGTGGCGACACGGTGATTGCCTGTGGTCAGGAACAGGATGTGTTCCAGGCTCTTGCGGAAGAGCTGAATATCGACGCACCCGGATTTGTAGACCTGCGCGACCGTGCTGGCTGGTCCGAGCAGGGCAGCGATGCCGCGCCAAAGATGGCCGCCTTGGCCGCCGAGGCGTTGTTACCCCAACCGATTACGCCCAGCGTCGATGTTTTCAGTGAAGGCACCTGTTTTATTGTCGGTTCGGGTAAGGTTGCCTTTGATCTGGCGGCACGCCTGTCTGAAGCATTGGCTGTAACTGTGTTGGTCACTGATGATGCTCAGCCCATTTCGCGGGCATTTGATGTTGTGCGCGGGCGAATTCGGTCACTGACCGGCGCGCTTGGCGGATTTTCTTTGCGATTTGATGCTTTGCAGCAGATGAAACCGGGCGGCCGGGGCGACTTTACGTGGACGGGGCCGCGCGATGGTGCGCAATCCTCTTGCGATATCGTCATTGACCTGACCGGTGGCACGCCTTTTGTACAGGCCCCGGCCAAGCGAGAAGGGTATCTGCGTGCCGACCCCAAGGATACGATTGCGTTGGAACGTTTGGCTTTTGAGGCGGTTCAACTGGTCGGTACATTCGAAAAACCGCTTTACGTACGAATGGAGGAAACGCTCTGCGCTCATTCCCGTGCCGAGCAGGTCGCCTGCACGAACTGTCTGGATATCTGTCCGACCGGCGCAATCACCCCGGCGGGTGAGCATGTGTCCATTGACCCGATGGTCTGCGCTGGATGCGGGGAATGTGCGGCGGTGTGCCCTTCAACCGCCATTACATACGAAGACCCGCCGATTTCCGCGCTGTTGTCGCGGATGCACGTTTTGGCCCGCACATTTCGGCGAGCCGGAGGCGAGGCGCCCCGGCTTCTGGTTCATGATAGCCATGGCACCGAGATGATCCGGCTGGCCGCCCGTTTCGGACGGGGCCTTCCAGCTGACGTGATCCCGTTAGAACTGCAAGTGATCTCGGGCTTTGGGCATGCTGAGATGCTGGCAGCACTAGCCCACGGGTTCGCGCGTGTCGATGTGCTGCTGGCTCCGACCACCGAACGCGATGCGTTGGATCGTGAATTGGAGCTGGCCCAGGCTATTGCCGGGGCAGATGGCCTTGGATTGATTGACGAGGCCGACCCTGATGCGATGGCCGACCTACTCTATGAGCAGGACGTGCCACCGCCATTGGCCGATCCGGTTCTGCCGTTGGGCAACCGCAGGCAAATCACCCGGCTGTCGGCGCAGGCGCTGAACCCGCAGGCCGAAGCGCCAATGCCATTGCCCGAGAATGCGCCCTACGGAGCCATTGCGGTAAACACAGACGCCTGCACATTGTGCCTCAGCTGTGTGTCGCTGTGTCCCTCAGGTGCTTTAATAGACAACCCGGATAAACCGCAGTTGAACTTTCAGCAGGACGCCTGCTTGCAATGTGGTCTTTGCAAAGGCATCTGTCCCGAGAATGCGATTACACTGGTACCGCAGTTGGACCTGAGCGACGCGGCTTTGTCTCAGCAGGTGTTGAACGAAGAAGAGCCCTTTGCCTGCGTGGAGTGCGGGGCCTTGTTCGGTGTGAAATCCACGGTTGAGCGGATTATGGAAAAGCTTTCGGGCACACATCCGATGTTTGCCACCTCGGACAAGGCGCGGATGATCCAGATGTGTGACAATTGTCGCGTCAACGCGCAGTTTCAGCAGCAGGACAACCCGTTCCAGTCCAATCCGAAACCCAAGGTCGTCACGACCGACGATTACTTCTCAAAGCGAAAGGATCACTGAAGTTGTAGCGGAGCGCCAAGGTCGGCTGCTTTGATGATCGAGACGAAAGCCAGGATTGCTTCGAACTCTTCCAGAGTGATCTCGACCGGGTGAATGGGCGAGGGGCGTTCCGGAGCGAAAGGTGGTGTAAGCCCGTCAATCTGCGTGAAGGCCGGATGAGGATTGAGCGCAAAAAATGCCTCGAACCGTTCCGACCAGTCGGACATCGCGCGCAGCACCGCAAAAGACGGGGTAGAACCCAGCCCGTTCATCCGGTTCTGTGGCCCGATAACGTGGCAGCGTCCGCAATGAGTCATTGACAGCTCCTCGCCTATGGCCGCGTCGCCGTCGATCACGATCTCTTCCTGTGTTGCTGCGACCTCAAAGCTGGCAGAGAAGGGGGCGCCTTGTTGCGGAACAAAACTTTCGACCGTGTTCTTGCCTACGTCGGACAACAGCCAGTCGCGGAATCGTTCGTGTTTGGCGTCATCTTCGATCCGCAAGTGATAGATCACACCTTCGCGGGCGAAGACAGGATCGCCGGGTGGTGCAGTTTCCAACACTAAATCGCCCGCATCATCCGCAATAACGCGTATCCCGGTCTTGAGAGAGAAGCGCGGAAGGATATGTTGCAACAGACCAGAGTCGGAAACCTCGGCCGGGGCGGCAAGCCCCAACGCCTCTTGCGACCAAGAGGGGCTGGCAGAGAGCGTCAGGCTCAGGCACAAGAGGACAAAGCGCATGGCCAAACCTAACGGTGTGGTCGCAATTGCGTCAAATGAACTGAATGAGACGGAGACACATGCAATGAAACTCAACCACATGGTTGTACAGGCTACAGGGGCAAAGGCATGAGTGTTCGTGACGCCGTACTGGCAAACCTGAAAAAGATCACCGATCCTGTTTCCGGTCAGGATATCGTCAGCGCAGGCGTGGTCCGTGCGTTGAACGTCGAAGGCGATACTGTACGCTTTGTGTTGGAGATTGACCCCAAGCAGGCCGAGCGCATGGAGCCGGTACGCGCCGCCGCCGAGAAAGCAGCGCAACTGGTCGAGGGCGTGGGAAGTGTTTCGGCCATGATGACCGCGCATTCGGAAAAGGCCCCACCAGATCTGAAGCCTAAGCCCAAGCCGTCGCAAACCGGCCCGCAGGCGGTGCCGGGTGTGGATCGGATCATTGCCGTTGCCTCGGGTAAGGGTGGCGTGGGGAAATCCACTGTTTCAGCCAACCTCGCCTGTGCACTGGCGGCTGAGGGTCGGCGTGTAGGTCTGCTGGATGCGGATGTCTATGGCCCGTCACAGCCCCGGATGCTAGGCGTTTCGGGCCGTCCGGCCAGCCCTGACGGCAAGACGATTTTGCCGCTCCGCAATCACGGTGTCACCATGATGTCTATGGGGCTGATGACCAACGAAGGGCAGGCGGTTGTGTGGCGCGGTCCAATGCTGATGGGCGCGTTGCAACAGATGATGAGCCAGGTACAGTGGGGTGCTTTGGATGTGCTGATCGTTGACTTGCCGCCCGGCACTGGTGACGTGCAGCTGACGTTAAGCCAGAAGTTCAAGGTGGATGGCGCCATCGTTGTTTCAACACCGCAGGACGTGGCCCTGATCGACGCCCGCAAGGGGATCGATATGTTCAACCAGCTTAAGACGCCAATCGTTGGTATGATCGAGAACATGTCCACCCATATCTGTTCCAACTGCGGGCATGAGGAACATGTGTTCGGCCATGGCGGTGTCGCGTCCGAGGCCGAGGCGCTGGGCGTTCCGTTGCTGGGGGAAATCCCGCTGCATCTGGACATTCGCGTGGCGGCTGATGGTGGCGCCCCCATCGTTGTCAGCAAACCGGACAGCCCACAGGCCGAGGCGTTCCGCAAGATTGCCCGTGACATGATCGCCAAGGGCAAGGCATGAGCCAACCTGTCTTTCCCCCCTTGCTGTCGGGCCACCCGGTGCAGGGTGGGGAGGACCCGTTCGAGCGCGCTCAGGCCATGGCCGCGCTGGGCTGCGACGCGGGAACAGTGGTTTATAACATTCAGGCTGACCGTCTGCGGGTGGCCATAATCTTTGCGCCCGAGGTTCCCTTGCAGGACGCCATGGCGATGCTGCCCTTGTGTGCTGTTGGGTTCCAGAACGCGCTGGGCGCGTTGGCACCACCCGAGGTCGCCGTACATCTGGGTTGGGAGGGGTTGATCTGCGTGAACGGCGCCAAATGTGGGATGTTTCATGCTGCATCATCGACCGCCCGCCCGGACGAGGAGCCGGACTGGCTCGTTGTTGGGTGGGAGCTGGCGCTTCTGCAAACCGGGGATGATCCGGGAAAAACGCCGGATGTCACAGCGCTCTATGATGAAGGCTGTGCTGATGTGTCGGCGGTGCAATTGGTTGAAAGCTGGTCACGGCACATGCTGACCTGGCTCAATCGTTGGCAGGAAGACGGCAACGCACCTTTACACGGCGAATGGATGGGCCTGCTGCGCGGTGTCGGAGAACCCTGCGAGACAGGCGTATTTTTGGGTGCGGACGAACGGTTCGGAATGCTGATCCGCGATGGTTCGGACACACGGCTGCGCCCACTGACGGAATTGTTGGAGAACGGATGATGAAACTGGCCCGCGCAATCCATTTTGATGAAAGCGATAAGAACGTGTTTCATTCCCCAGCCCGGACCGGCGAGTGGTGCATCTCTGGTGGGTTCGAGTTTTCGAATTGGGGGCGGGCCGATTTGGAAGGCAAGGCGCGACAGGCTTTCGCGAACGGCTGGCTAGGTGTCGAAACCTTTGGGCGTGTGACATTCGTCGCCGTTACGCAAATCGAACAGGCCGAACTGGATCAGGTCACGCAAAATCTGGCTGAACATTTCGTGCAACTCTATGGCGCTCCATCGGTTGAGGCCGCATTGGGCGTTGCGCAGGCCGAAATCGCGCATATGGCTGAACTGTGTGACGAACACGCGCCCAATACCTTGCTGACGGTGGCCCGCGAGTTGTCAGAAACCGGTGTGCACGAAGCTTTCCGCATTATCACGCCGCAAGAGACACAGCTTGAAGCGCTGGCCGTTCACGGCTCGCTGGATGATTAAAGCAGGTCCGCGAACCCGCCGAATTGCCCGCGCTTAAAAATCAGGCCATTGCCGGTGCGATGCATCACATTCTCGACCTCACCAACAAGGATAAGGTGATCCCCCGCTTCGTGTTTGGCGTGAAGCTGACAGTCGAACCGGGCGAGGCAATTTGCCAGTTGTGGACGCCCCTTGTGGTCCGGCTTCCAGTCGGCGTGTGAAAAATCCAAGCCGTCGCGGGCGAACTTCAGCGCTTGCTCTTGTTGTTCTTCGGCCATCACATGGATGGAATAGTGCTTGCAAGCATTGAACGAATTGAATCGGTAAGAGTCCTTGGCAAGGCACCACAAAACCAGTGGCGGGTTCAGCGACACTGACGAAAATGAATTCACGGTGATCGCGCGTGGCCCGTTTCCGGTGTTGGTTGTAATGACAGTTACACCAGTGCCAAAGCAACCCAACGCCTCACGAAAGGCAGAGCTTTGATCCGGGGTAGGTGTGAAGGTTTTTTCTGTCATTGTCCGCTCATGCAGTGGCCTGCATCAGGTGCCACGGCTTGCAGGGATTGTCCATGAAAAGCTGTGTCTTGCATGAACATTTTAACGCTTAGTTCAGGTCTTCCAACAGGCGGCCGTGCTGGCGGGTGGCCTCGATGACCGCGCCAAATGTTGTCATGCCTCGGGCCTGCAGCATAGGAAGCATCTTGACCAGTGCCTGCGCCGTTGCGACTGCATCGCCAAGGGCGGTATGACGCAGCTCGTGCGGGATTGTGATGTCCAGCCGATCACACAGGGCATCCAGCGTGTGCTTGTCGCTGGCACCGAACAGAACGGCCGAAAGCAAGACCGTATCAAGAATGGGGTGATCCCAGTCAACATCCATACGCTTGGCATGGCGACGCAAAAAGGCCATGTCGAACGGAGCATTATGCGCCACGATCACCGCGTCTCGTGCGAATTGGTGAAATGTCCGCCCGGCCTCGGCAATATCCGGGGCCCCCTGAACCATGTGATCGCTGACCTTATGCACTTTGGTCGAGGCTGGAGGTATCGGTATGCCGGGATTGACAAGCATGTCCAGCCGCTCGCCGTCAACGATGCGCCCGTTTACCACACGAACCGCGCCGATCTGGACGATCTCATCCTTATGAGGCAGCAATCCTGTGGTTTCGGTGTCAAACACAACAAAGCACAGGTCCTGCAGAGCAAGGGTTTCGAACTGCCCCCCGGACGCGCTGTTCAATAGGTCAAAATCATAGACCAGGGGCCGGGCCGCCTCGGGCGAGATATTGGCCGCACTTTCGTCAAAGACCAGCAGATAACCCGGAGCATCCCCCAAAGGTTTCATCCGGGCAGAGTAGGTCTGCGCACCGTCGATGCTGGTCAGGGTACAGGCGACTTCCAATCCTGATTTTGATAGCTTTTCATAAGCTTGCTGCAATGCGTTGGGTTGCAGGTACTCGAAAAGCGAGGCGTTCAAACGGGGGTGCGCAATCTGAGCCAGAACCCCGGCGGCTTGGCCATCATAGAGCACAATCTTGTGGGTCGGACCGGCCAGCACCATCGCGACAGGGATTTCGGTTAGCAGTGCAGTCAGTCTTTGTTTTTCTGCGGACAGATGAGCGGTTTCTGCGGCGACGGCTTCGGCAACATCCAAGGTTTTGCCCGAAAGCTGATCAGCCAAACCTGCGGCAGCAGGGGCAAGATCGCCTAAATAACGGGCCGCTTGCATGTCGACATCCGTACTGACGCCTGCATGCGCGCGTGCGCGCAACTGCGCCGAAAGCCGTTCGATCGGCTTGGCCACGTTGTCATCAAACAGCAGCCACACAGCGATGATCAAGGCGATGAACCCAAAGCCCATGATGATCTCAGCCATAATAAAGGCATTTACGAGTTCAGGATCGGAGACGCGTAGAAAACTGATCCAGAGAGCAATTGAGCTAACGGCCAATGCACCTACAGCCAAAAGGCAGAAGAACAGAAAGATACGTACGCGCAGGCTCAGCCGGGTCAGCATGTCATACTCCGCAGGTGGCCTCGATAATCGGGTCTTGGGCGTTGACGTTTAGCCAATCGGCATTCAGCAATTGACCATCATCTCCGAACTCGGCACCGTCGGCCAGGCTGGCGCGTTTGTTTGCGGCGCAGTCAACGGCAATCGGAAGTTTCGAAATCGGAGACCAACGGCCAAAGAAGTACATCTCCACCAGCCGTTGTTCGGGCACCTGTTCATTGGTTCGAACCGAGGCGGTATCTATTGCGGCAAAGCGGTTCACAAATGGTACTGCGTAGGTCCAGGGGCGATAAATGGCCTTGCTTTCGACTTCCTGCACGATTTCCATCCCTTCAGGAAGCGTTTCAACTGTGCGGTCGTACCAGGAATACTCGCTTGCGATGGTCATCCCGATCATGCCCAATCCAGCCGCCACCGGGGCTGTCCAGCGGGGCAGGCGGCCGCCTGTCAATTTATTCAGCACCATCACAACACCAGCGAACGCAAAGCCTGCAAAGATTGTGCCAATCAGTTCCAGAAACATTTAATTCTCCGCATTTCGGACGTGCGCGCCCGTTAAATTCTTTGCCTAGCCCAGCATACCTTTACCGTGCCCCACCGCCGACTGCATTGTTTTCACGACGACAAAAGCGTCGCGTAGATGGCTTCGTTCAAAGTCCGACAAGGCGGACGGTGGAAGGTAGTTGTCGGGCTTTTCTTCGGATTTGACCAGCCTTACCTGATGCTCCAGCCGAGTTTCCGCGATCAGGTCATAGGCGTCCAGCAAATCCCGAGCACCGGACGAGCTGAGAACATTTGCCGCTTCGGCTGCTTTTAGACGGGCGCGTGTGTTGGCTTCGGTCAATTGTCCCTGCAGGCTGTAAACGCGGGCCAGATCCACCACGGGCACCACGCCATTATGCTTAAGGTCCAGTGTGTTGCGGTGCTCGCCCGAACGAATGGTGGCAAAACCACGTAGCAGACCCAGAGGCGGCGTGTGTTTCAGCGAATTAGAAATCATATGCGCAACAAAGATCGAATTCGCATTCGCAGCCGCCAGGGTGTCGGCCTGTAGATCAGCAAATAAATCAAACGTGCCGCCGATAGGGCGCAAGTCGAACATGACCGAGGCGAGCATTTGCGCCTCGGGGTTCGGTTTTGCGATCCAGCCGTTGAAATATTCTCGCCACACGCGTACGGGCTGACACCACTGCGGATTGGTCGCCATCATGTCGCCCGGACAATAGAAATACCCGCAGGTATCCAGCCCGTCCGAGACGAATTTCGCAAGCTTGGCGAAATAAGCCATGTCGCCCTCGGTCACACTGTCATCCAGCATCAGGCAATTGTCCTGATCCGACACGCCGGTTTGTTCCTGCCTCCCCTGAGAGCCGCAGGCCAGCCATAGATATGGCACGGGCGGTGGCCCAAGTTTCTTTTCGGCCAGCGCCAACAGGCGGCGGGTGGCAGTGTCGGCGATATCCGTGATCAGACGGGTGACAATCTCGTGTCGGTTGCCACCTGCGACCAGTTGCACCAGAAGTTGTGGAATCTCCGCCGTGACCAACGCCATTTCGTCGGCTGAATCGGCATGGGCTATGCGGCGTACCAACTCGGCAGAGTTTACGGCTTGATAGTGGGTCAAGTCGGTCTGAGTGACGATGCCGACCAGCTTGCCGCCTTCTGAGATCGGGATGTGACCAATTCCACGCTCCATCATCACGTGCAATACGTCCGAGCCAATGTCGGAGGGCGATAAGGTGATCGGATCAGGCGTCATTATCGTCGAAATAGGGGTGCTTTCTGGCAACCCATCCGCCACGTATTTTCCGGAAATATCTCTCAATGTGGCGATGCCCAACAGCTTGTCACCCTCGCTAATGCAAAGCGACGAGATGTGGCGGTCTCGCATCATTTGAGCTGCTTCGCGCACTGGCATCGAAGGTGGGCAGACAGCTGGGCTACGGGCCATGAGGGTGTCAATCGAACTGGTGGCGAGGCTTTGCGGGCTCGTGCGCTCTCCTCGTGTTCGATCAAAGAATTTTGCAACGACGTCGTGGTCGTCAATCAGCTTGCGCACCACGTTGGGGGGCAGAACCATCAGAACGGATGGCGTGTGTGCGTGTGCATGCGTCGCGGCCTTGCCGTCTTTCAGCAGTCCGCGCTCACCAAAGGAATTGCGCAGGCCAAGATGCGAGACGACAGCACCGTTTTCATCCGTGATCTCTACCTGACCTTCATAGACCACGAAAATGCCGGGCAGGGTGGTGCCTAGCTCGTATACGGGCGACCCTTCCTCGACTTCCCACACCTCGATCTGATTGGCCAGATCGTCCAGCGTGTCAGGCGGAAGGGCATCATAAGGGTGTACGGATTTCAGAAACCGGGTGATCTGGTCATGGGACAAAGGCATCAGATAATCCTGTGTTTCTGGTTGAAAAATCCCGCCCGGTGATATGCCGGGCGGGAGTCGTCGGTCAAAAGACGCGACACATGGAGGTTACCCACATGCCGCATCATGCTCATTTATTCTGAGCTGCGCCCGCGCCACGGGGAATGCGAACGCTTTCGACCAATTCCACGATCTCCTGCGGAGTCTCTTTGGTCATGCCGGCGACGACATATGCCACACCGAAGTTGACCATGGCACCGATGGCGCCGAACGAGGTCGACTTGATCGGACCCAGAAGCGGGTCAGCATCGGTGAACGAGTTGGTGCCCGGAATGAACAGCCAGCCCTTGTGCAGGAAGATGTAGATCAGGGTCACGGTCAGACCGGCCAGCATACCGCAGACCGCGCCGGTGTTGTTGATGCGGGTCGAGAAGATCCCCATCATCAGCGCCGGGAAGATCGAGGCAGCCGCCAGACCGAAGGCCAATGCAACCGTTTGCGCCGCAAAGCCCGGTGGGTTCAGACCCAGGTAGGTTGCGACCACGATGGCAACGGCCATTGCGACCCGCGCCGACAGAAGCTCACCTTTTTCTGAGATCTGCGGATTGATCGCGCCCTTGATCAAGTCGTGGGACACCGCTGACGAGATCGCCAGCAACAGGCCCGCAGCGGTTGACAGAGCAGCCGCAAGACCACCGGCAGCGACCAGACCGATCACCCAACCCGGCAGGTTGGCAATCTCGGGGTTGGCCAGAACCAGGATGTCACGGTTGAACTTTGTCAGCTCGTTGCCAACCCAGCCTTTTTCTTCCGCGATTGCCTGCATCGATTCAGACTTGTCATTGTAGTACTGAATCTTGCCGTCGCCGTTCTTGTCTTCCCAGTCCAGCAGACCGGTCTTCTGCCATGTCTGCATCCAGTCATAGCGCGGATCGGTATCGATTGCTTCGACCGAGACAGCGCCGCCCTCGATGCCACCGTTGGGCCACATCATGTCGGTGATGTTCAGACGCGCCATTGCGCCAACCGCAGGGGCGGTCAGATACAGCAGAGCGATGAAGACCAGCGTCCAGCCAGCGGACCAACGAGCGTCAGACACTTTCGGCACGGTGAAGAAGCGCATGATCACGTGCGGCAGACCGGCTGTACCGATCATCAGCGACAGCGTGAACAGCACCATGTTCAGCGTGTTCGAGTGGTGCGCCGTGTACTCGGCAAAGCCCAGCTCGGTCACGATCGCGTCCAGCTTGGTCAGCAGCGGCTCACCACTTGCGGTGTCGCCAAACAGACCCAGCGCCGGAACGGGTGTACCGGTCAGCTGCAACGAGATGAAGATGGCCGGGATAGTGTAGGCTGTGATCAGCACGCAGTACTGAGCGACCTGAGTGTAGGTCACGCCTTTCATCCCGCCAAACACCGCGTAGGCAAACACGACACAGGCACCGATCAGCAGACCGGATGTGTTCGACACCTCAAGGAAACGGCCAAAGGCCACGCCCACGCCGGTCATCTGACCGATCACGTAAGTCACCGACGCGACGATCAGACAGATCACCGCAACGACACGTGCGGTCTGGCTGTAGAAACGGTCGCCGATGAATTCCGAGACGGTGTACTTGCCGAACTTGCGCAGGTAGGGCGCAAGCAGCAGAGCCAGCAGCACGTAGCCACCGGTCCAACCCATCAGGAAGGTCGAGTTGTCATAGCCGGTAAAGGCGATCAGACCCGCCATCGAGATGAACGAGGCCGCGGACATCCAGTCCGCCGCTGTCGCCATACCGTTGGTGACCGGATGAACGCCGCGACCGGCGGCGTAGAATTCCGATGTGGAACCCGCACGGGCCCAGATCGCAATGCCGATGTACAGCGCAAAGGACGCGCCGACAAACAGCAGGTTGATGGTAAACTGGTCCATTGGGTTTACTCCTCATCCACGCCGTGTTCGGCGTCCAGCTTGTTCATGCGCCAGGCGTAGTTGAAGATCAGCACCAGAAAGACCAGGATCGATCCCTGCTGAGCGAACCAAAAGCCCAGATCGGTACCGCCTACGGCAATGCCCGATAGCAACGGACGCAGCAGGATGCCGAATCCAAAAGACACCAGCGCCCAGATCGCGAGGCTGATGTAGATGAGACGCAGGTTGGCCTGCCAATAGCCCTTATCGGCCTCGGCAGTCTGCGCGGAGTTTGTTGATTGATCCGCCATTGCGGGTTCCTCCTTCACTTCCTCGTTGGGCGGCCCGTTGCCCAACTCCTCCAGTGCGTTGGGCCGCTTCTCGAATGTACCAAACGCTCCGTAACGTCAGGCAAAACTTCTCGGGTCCGCCAAGGCGGTTCCTTTGAAGTATTCTATTTGGGATCAAAGCCTTGCGGCTTATCTCCTCCCCTTAACTCATCGCATTGCCGACGATGCTTTCCAGATCGCTGGCGATGTCTTCGATCTTGCCCATGGCGTTGGTGCACTTGAGCACGCCTTGGCCGTCGTAATATGTAATCAGCGGCGCGGTCTGCGCATGGTAAGCGCTCAGGCGCGAGGCTACGGTCTCCGCGTTGTCGTCTGCGCGCCGCTTGAATTCGGTGTGGCCGCACTTGTCGCATTTGCCGTCTTCGACGGGTTGCTTGAACGTGTCGTGGTAACCTTCGCCGCACCCGGCACAGGTGTAGCGACCCGATATGCGGATCACCATTTCCGCGTCTTCGACCTCAAGGCTGATCGCCGCGTTGATCTTTTGGTTGTTTTCCGACAGCAAACCATCCAACGCTTCGGCCTGCACGGTGGTGCGTGGGAACCCGTCCAAGATGACACCCTTGGCGCAATCCGGCTGGGCCATGCGGTCGCGCAGGATGGCGATGACGATCTCATCACTGACAAGATCGCCAGCTTCCATCACGGCTTTGGCGGCTTTGCCGGCTTCGGTCCCGGCGGCAACCGCTTCGCGCAGAAGGTCACCGGTGCTGAGCTGAACCAGCCCGAATTTGTCTTCCAGCATCCGAGCCTGTGTGCCCTTCCCGGCGCCCGGAGGGCCGAGAAGGATCAGAACGGCAGGAGAAATGGTCGTGGCAGCGTCCATCATACCCTCACTTGTTCGCACGGTTTTCGATCAGATCTTCGACGACCGACGGATCGGCAAGGGTCGAAGTGTCACCCAGCGAGCCATAATCGTTCTCGGCAATCTTGCGCAGGATGCGGCGCATGATCTTGCCCGATCGGGTCTTGGGTAGGCCGGGCGCCCACTGAATGACGTCTGGCGATGCGATCGGGCCGATCTCAGTCCGTACCCAGGTGCGCAGCTCTTTCACCAGATCATCCGAAGGCTCGCGATCGTTCATCAAAGTGACATAGCAATAGATGCCTTGTCCTTTGATTTCATGGGGATAACCAACCACAGCGGCCTCAGCAACTGCGGCATGCGCGACCAGTGCGCTTTCCACTTCGGCGGTACCCATGCGGTGGCCCGAAACGTTGATCACGTCATCCACACGGCCGGTAATCCAGTAATCACCGTCTTCGTCACGACGGCAACCGTCACCGGTAAAGTAGTAACCCTTATAGTCTGAGAAATAGGTCTTTTCGAACCGCTCATGGTCACCCCAGACAGTGCGCATTTGGCCGGGCCAGCTGTCCTTGATGCACAGAACGCCCTCGACGCCATTGCCGTTGATTTCAACACCGGACTGCGGGTCAAGAACCACGGGCTCGATACCGAAGAATGGCTTCATAGCCGAGCCGGGTTTCATCGCATGGGCCCCGGGCAGGGGGGTCATCAAATGACCGCCTGTTTCAGTCTGCCACCAGGTGTCAACGATGGGGCATTTGCCCTTGCCAACAACGTCATTGTACCAGGTCCAGGCCTCGGGATTGATCGGTTCACCCACGGTGCCCAGTGTACGCAGATCACTCAGATCGCAGTTCTCGACGAACTCATTGCCCTGACCCATCAGGGCGCGGATCGCTGTTGGAGCGGTGTAGAACTGGTTGACCTTGTGTTTTTCGCAAACCTGCCAGAAGCGCGAGGCGTCGGGGTAGGTCGGTACACCTTCGAACATCAGCGTGGTCGCGCCGTTGGCCAGCGGGCCATAAACGATATAGCTGTGACCGGTGACCCAACCCACATCTGCGGTACACCAGTACACATCACCTTCGTGGTAATCGAAGGTGATTTCATGCGTCATAGCAGCATAAACCAGATAGCCGCCGGTTGTATGCACAACACCCTTGGGCTGTCCGGTCGAACCGGAGGTATAAAGAATGAACAAAGGATCTTCGGCGTTCATCTCGGCGGGCGCGCAATAGTCATCCGCTTCCAGAGCCATTTCATTGTAGTCGTAGTCGCGCCCGTCGATCCATGTGGTCTGACCACCGGTGCGCTTGACCACCAGACATTTCACGCTGTCCTTGCAGTGCAAAAGTGCTGCATCCGCGTTGGATTTCAGTGGTGTCTTGCGGCCACCGCGCGGGGCCTCATCCGCGGTGATGATGACTTTGGCATCACAACCGTTGACCCGTGCCGCCAATGCGTCGGGTGAGAAGCCTGCAAATACGATAGAATGAATAGCTCCGATCCGGGCGCAGGCCAGCATAGCATAAGCCGCCTCGGGGATCATCGGCAGGTAAATGACTACACGATCACCTTTGCGCACGCCCAGCGATTCCAGAATGTTCGCCATGCGGCAGGTGCGGCGGTGCAACTCGGCATAAGTAATGTGCTGCGCTTCGTCATTCGGATCATCCGGCTCCCAGATGATAGCGGTTTGGTCGCCACGTGTTTTCAGGTGGCGATCCAGGCAGTTGGCTGACACATTTAATGTACCGTCGGCATACCAGTTGATCCCAACCTTGCCGAATTCATAGCTTACGTCCTTGACCTGGGTGAAAGGCTTGATCCAGTCGACGCGCTTGCCTTGCTCGCCCCAGAATGCATCGGGGTCATTGATCGAAGCCTGGTACATCTCGTTGTATTTGTCGGCATCGACATGGGCGCGCGCAACGGTTTCGGCGGATGGCGGATAAACGTTAGCATCTGCCTGGGCAGCGGTTGTCATTCTGAGGCTCCTCCCTCTGGACTTCATTTCACTGGGCCGACTTTTGCCCGCGGAACGGGCGATGTCGACCCGCTTCCTCCCCAAGGCTGATAATAGGGAGAACTGAAAACAATGAAATAAATTACCGATATCTTTGGATTAGTTTGTAAAGAAATTTTACCTTAGAGTGTAAAACTGTAAAAAAATATCTATACAGTAAAATAAAGTAAGTAAAAACAAGAAGTAATCTGTAACACGTCTTGTGTGCATGTAAGTGGCTGCCCGCCTCAATATCCTGCATTCAGAATTCATCTTTTAGTTGTTAGCGCTGGCTGTTGTGGCGGGGTAAGCCCGTCCGGGGTTGGCACATCCAAATGTTGGCGCTAGCTTTGATCGCAAGCGCTTGTTCAAGAAGCGCACAATAGGGAGAAATCATGATGAATAAGATGTTGAGTGGCGCAGCCGTCGCCGCCTTGACGGTTGCATTCGTGTCCGAGGCTGCCGCAACTGAGTGGAATGCTTCGGTCTGGGGCAAGCGACGCGCCTTTACCGAGCATGTTGAGAAGCTGGCAGAATTGGTTAGTGAAAAAACCAATGGCGAGTTCACCATCAATGTCAGCTATGGCGGGTTGTCCAAGCCGCGCGAAAATCTGGACGGGATCGAAATCGGCGCCTTCGAGATGGCTCAGTTCTGCGCGGGCTATCACCGTGATAAGAACCGCGCGATCACCGTGCTTGAACTGCCGTTTCTGGGCGTGAACACATTGGACGAAGAGGTCGCTGTCAGCCATGCTGTCTATGATCATCCGGCGGTCAAAGATGAGATGGCGCAGTGGAATGCACGCATCATCATGACTTCGCCCATGCCGCAATATAATATCGTTGGCACGGGCGAACCGCGTGATGAATTGGCCGAGTTCGACGGAATGCGCGTCCGTGCCACCGGAGGTCTCGGGCAGGCTTTCGAGGCGGTCGGTGGTGTTCCGACCTCTGTTCCCGCAACCGAGGCGTTCAATGCCATGGAGTCGGGTGTTGTCGACACGGTCGCTTTTGCCCAGCACGCGCACCTGTCCTTCGGCACGATCAACGAGGCCGATTGGTGGACTGCGAACCTGAACCCCGGCACGGTCAATTGTCCGGTTGTTGTGAACATCGAAGCATATGAAGCTCTGCCTGCCGAGCATCGTGAGGCACTGAACAGTTCGATTGACGAAGCGATTGATCACTACCTCGCCAACTATGGTGGATTGCTGGAGCAGTGGGATAGCGTTCTGGCAGAGAAGGGTGTCCAGAAAGTTGAAATTGACGACGCCGTGATTGAAGAGTTCCGCGTCAAAGCTGCTGATCCGATCCGCGAAAAGTGGATTGCTGACATGACCGCTCAGGGCCTTCCAGCGCAGGACCTCTACGATCTGGTCCAGACGACGCTGAAGCAGCAGCGCGGCGGCAACTAATCGCCTTAATCGGGTGCCTGACCGGGCACCCGAACACCAATCCAAAAAACAGGGGATCACCGTAATGGCAGGACAGGCCACGGTGCTTGAAGACGGCAGCCGACTTAGTCGGCTGGATCGTCAACTTTTAAAGTTGGAGCAGTTTCTGGCATTGATCAGCGGTCTGGCCGTATTTGGCTTGATGGTGCTTGCTGTCGTCTCGGTCAGCGGGCGCAATGCAATTAACGCACCTTTGCCCGGTTACGTCGACTGGATTGAACAGGCCATGCCATTGATTGCCTTTCTTGGCGTTTCCTTTGTGCAACGACAGGGTGGGCACATTCGTATGGACATCGTAATCGCACGTCTTCACGGGCGGGCGTTATGGCTATTCGAAATGATTTCGGTGATCCTGATCCTGGTTCTGATGCTGGCGCTGGTGTGGGGGAGTTGGTCACATTTCGACCGGTCCTTCGACTTTGGTGCGCCACTATGGAGCCGCGACAGTTCAATCGACATTGGTATTCCTTTGTGGCCCGCCAAACTGTTGGCTCCGGTCGCGTTTTCGGTTCTGTGTGTACGGTTGGTATTGCAAGTCTGGGGCTACGGTCGCGCCTTCGTACTGGGGTTAGAACATCCGGTTGCAGTGCCTCTGATTCAGGATGCGGCGGCCCAGGCAGCGGCTGAGGCCGAGCAATTCGAAGGGCAGGACTAGCCATGGACTCGATAGATATTGGCCTGTGGGTCACGGGCGGTCTGCTGGTTCTGGTTGTCACGGGCATGCGCGTGGCCTTCGCGGCAGGTCTTGCCGGGCTGGTGGGCCTGATCTGGATTTTCTGGGCCAAGTTCGGATATGAGCCCGACCGCTTTGGCAAAGCATTGACGGTCGCGGTGAAGACGGCCGGGCAGGTGCCGCATTCCAAAGTGGCGGCTCATACGCTCAGCCTGATCCCGACCTTCATTCTGATCGGATACCTGGCCTACTACGCGGGCCTGACCCGAGCCTTGTTCGAGGCTGCCAAACGCTGGGTGGCTTGGGTGCCGGGCGGGCTGGCGGTGTCGACCGTGTTTGCAACTGCGGGATTTGCGGCAGTGTCTGGCGCATCGGTTGCCACATCGGCGGTGTTCGCCCGGATCGCCATCCCCGAGATGCTGAAGGTCGGCTATAACAAGCAGTTCGCTGCAGGTGTGGTTGCTGCCGGAGGGACGCTGGCCTCGTTGATTCCGCCATCGGCGATCCTTGTGATCTATGCCATCATCGTCGAACAGGACGTCGGAAAATTGTTGCTGGCCGGTTTCATTCCGGGTGCGTTTTCCGCGGTCGTCTATGGGGTGCTGATTGTCGGCATCGCCGTTTTCTTCAAAACCGTCGGCCCCCCGGTCACGGGCTACACCTGGAAACAACGCTTTGCGTCGCTACCGGGCGCTTTTCCGATCGTGGCCGTGATCCTGATCATCATCTGTTTTGTCTACAACCCGTTTGGTGAAAAAGCATGGGGCACGCCGACCGAAGGCGGCGCTATCGGCGCTTTTATTGTCTTCTGTTTTGCCCTGTTCCACGGCATGCGCTGGACCGAGTTGAAATCCGCGCTGCTTGAGACCGCCAAACTGACCGCAATGATTTTTTCGATCATTTGGGGCGTGCTGATTTATGTGCGCTTTCTCGGCTTTGCCGATCTGCCGGGTGCGTTTTCCGACTGGATTACGTCGCTGGAAATGTCACCGATGCTGATCCTGATCTGCATTCTGCTGGCTTATGCGGTACTGGGCATGTTTATGGATGCCATCGGTATGCTGTTGCTGACGCTGCCGGTGGTCTATCCAGCCGTAATGGCACTGAATGGTGGTGAATTAGTCAGCGCAGCTGACAGCGCATTCGGCATGTCTGGCCCGATGTGTGCAATTTGGTTCGGTATTCTCGTGGTGAAGATGGCCGAGTTCTGTTTGATAACACCGCCCATCGGACTGAACTGTTTCGTAGTCGCGGGCGTACGCCCGGATTTGAGCGTTCAGGACGTCTTTAAAGGTGTCACTCCGTTTTTTATTGCGGATGCCGTCACCATTGCGCTGCTTGTGGCGTTCCCTGCCATTGTGCTCTATTTGCCGTCGCTTGCTGGGTGAGCAGGAGTATTTTGCGAGGCTCTGCCTCGCGCTCCGAGATATTTTTGGCCAGATGAAGAACCGGATCCCAACTTCATCTGGCTGCAAGTATCCTGGGGGAGACGCCGAAGGCGGCGGGGGCAGAGCCCCCTCTGTCCGGACGTTACCCGGCTCGCATCAACATTCCGTACAAGTCACGCGGATCATCCGGGTCAGCCAGCATGTCGAGGGGTTCAAAAAACTTGGTACCTTCTATGGCCGATTTGACATAGCGCAGGGCTGAGAAATCCTCGATTGCAAAACCTACGCTGTCGAACAGGGTGATCTGCCGATCGTCGCGACGGCCTTCTGCCTGGCCAGTCATGACCTGCCACATCTCAGTCACCGGGTGGTTATCGTCCAGTGCCTGTATCTCGCCCTCGATCCTCGTCTGTTCCGGATATTCAACGAAAATGTCCGATCGCAATAGGATATCACGGTGCAGCTCGGTCTTGCCGGGGCAATCGCCGCCGATGGCGTTGATGTGCACGCCCGGGCCGATCATGTTGTCGGTCAGGATCGTGGCGTATTTTTTGTCGGCCGTGCAAGTGGTGATAATATGTGCGCCTTCGATGGCCTCTTCAGCGGTTTTGCAAGCTACAACCGACAAACCTTTGCCTTGCAGGTTGGCGGCGCATTTTTTGGTGGCGTTGGGGTCGGTGTCGTATAGGCGCACGGTCGTGATGCCGCACATTGCCTTGAAGGCAAGGCATTGGAATTCCGACTGGGCGCCGTTGCCGATCATGGCCATCACCGAGGATGACTTGGGTGCCAGATAGCTGCCCACCAAAGCTGAGGTTGCGGCTGTGCGCAGTGCGGTCAGCATTGTCATTTCGGTAAGCAGGGTTGGATATCCGGTGTAGACGTCAGCTAGCAGGCCAAAAGCGGTGACTGTCTGCAATCCCTCGGACGTGTTCTTAGGGTGGCCGTTGACGTATTTGAAGCCATAGGCTTCGCCGTCTGATGTGGGCATCAGTTCAATCACGCCATGTGGGGAATGGGCCGGGATACGGGGCGTTTTATCGAAGCTTTCCCAGCGTTTGAAGTCGGCTTCGATCTGGGCTGCGATCTGCGAGATCATCCGCTCAAGCCCGATGTGATGCACCAAGCGCATCATGTTATCGACGGATACAAATGGCACAAGTGCCTTGTCAGAAGGTTGCATCGGGGTCTCCTATCGGCGGGACAGGTGGATGCCTGCAATCATGCAGCGCACGGATCCACCGGCAGTTTCAATTGTGGGAACCGAAAGCGGCAGCGGCGTTGCGCTGGCCTCGATCGTGGCGATTTGTTCCGGGGTCAGGGCCGCAAGCGCCCGGCTGGACAGGGCCAGTAGCAGACCGTCTTGACCGCTAAGTTCTATAGCGTTGCCTGCAAATTCGGCGATCTGTTCGTGCGTTAGGTCAATGACCGTGCGACCGGATTCTTCCAACCTAGTTTTCACAGTCGCGCGCCGTTCGGGGTCTGTAATCATGTCCAGACAGATCAGTGCGTACTTAGTGCCAATGCCCATTAAAACATTGGTATGATAAACGTCACGTCCTTCGGCATCCTGTGCCTCAAACACGATGGGTTCATAGTTGAAGTGAGTGCAGAAGCGTTCGAGTAGGACGGGATCGGCGCGGTTGGATTTGACCGCATAGGCAACGCGGCCAACGTGATCCAGGACCATCGCTCCGGTGCCTTCCAGCGCAAGCTTGTCCTGCTCAAGCCCGGAATAGTCGATCACGTCTTGAACGCGGTACTCTTGTTTGAGCATCTCGATGACATCCGCGCGGCGTTCGCGCCCACGTGATGGCACAAACATCGGGTAAATCGCGACGTGCCCACCGGGATGGGTCGAGAACCAATTGTTCGGGAAAACACTATCGGGCGTGTCTCGCTCACCATGATCATCAAAGACGTGAACCTTAACGCCAGCTTCACGCAGCAAGGCAACTGCCCCGTCGTGTTCGTCGCGCGCTTTGGCAGATGTTGCCTCAGCCGAGCGGTTTGCCAATGTTTGGAACGCGTTGTCATCGCGTGTTTCGGGGTTTGAGGCAAATGCATGGGGCCGGATCATCACGATGGCCGAAGGAGCTTGTAGGGATTGCATCAGAAGCTCCGGGTTGGACGGTCGAAGATGCGGCGGCCTAGTAATGAGGCGGCCAGATCGACCATCAGTTTTGCGGTTCGGCCGCGTTCGTCCAGAAACGGATTCAATTCAACCAGATCCAACGAACAAACGAGACCGCTTTCGTGAAGTAACTCCATGACCAGATGGGCCTCGCGTTCGGTCGCACCCCCGGGGACGGTGGTGCCAACAGCCGGGGCGACGGAGGGGTCTAGGAAATCGACATCCAGTGAGACGTGCAAGATGCCGCCAGCGTCCCGCACACGATCAAGGAATGCGATCAGAGGAGCTTTGATACCGTGCTCGTCGATGCTGCGCATGTCGGCCAGCATGGCGTGGTCTTGCTCAAGCCGCGCGCGTTCTGCCGGGTCGACCGAGCGCAAGCCGATCATACCGACGCGGTCTGTTGGAACCGGGACGGACACAGGCGGGAAGTCATCAAAGCTGGGCTGGCCGGTGAAATAGGCAACGGGTGTACCGTGCAAATTTCCGCTGTCGGTGCTGTGGGGCGTGTGAAAGTCGCTATGGGCATCCAACCAGAGCACAAATAAGGGGCGTCTGATCTGTTCGGCATGAGCAGCCATGCCCGTAACGGTACCCATCGACAGCGCATGGTCGCCGCCCATGAAAATCGGCAAGCCCTGTGGGGCAGTGTCCTGCGCTGCACGGCTGAGAGCACTGGTCCAGCCGATGCATTCGGGCAGGGAATACAGGTGTTCGTGTGGGGGGACATCCGTCTGATCCGGACGAATATCGCCAAGGTCGCTCACGCGGTATCCCAAATCCGACAAGGCCTGATCCAAACCTGCAACCCGATACGCATCAGGCCCCATTCGGCAGCCCTGCCGACGTTTGCCCGCGTCCATAGGGGCACCGATCAATATAACATGTTTGTTTTCCATGTGGTTATTTATGATGTCATCATGGCTTGCGAGAAGAGAGCAAAATGTTCAAAATGGAACTCTGAAATTCGTAATGAGAAGAACATATGGACGAATTGGATAGTAGGCTGCTGAACGCATTGCATCGTGATGCGCGGGCCTCGTTGTCAGAGTTGGCGGAAACTCTGGGGGTGACACGAACCACCGTGCGTAGTCGGCTGCAGCGGTTGAAGCAATCAGGTGAGATCGTGGGCTTTACTGTCCTGACCCGGCGGGATGTCGCGGAAAGCCCGGTTCGCGGCCTGATGATGCTTGAGATTGAGGGTCGCGGAACGGAACGAACGTTAGCCAGAATCGCTGCCCTTCAGCAGGTGCGTGCGGTGCATACGACCAACGGCAGTTGGGATCTGATTGCCGAGATCGGTACTGAGACGCTTGCCGAGCTTGATGATGTATTGTTCCAGATACGCCGGATGGAGGGGATCACACGGTCCGAGACCAATCTGCTGCTGTCTACGCGCAAAGGGCGAGTCTGACCCCTCGTAGTGCTTTGAGGTTCAAGGAAATTGTGCAAGAGTTGCCCTGCGTCGCCCATCCGCGCGCGGGATCGTTGCAGTGCCTCAGAGCAGGGGGAAACCATGACCACGCTGGAGACTGACAAAGAGCTTTGGGCTGTGCGTCTTGCTGGAAGGATTAGTGGTTTTCTGGAAAAGCCATTCGTGCGGATTGCGGTTCCAATCCTGGTCACGCTGATTGCGCTGGTTGTGCTGCACGAGCTATCTCAGCACGTGAAATGGGGCGATGTTCAAACGGATGTTGCGAATACGTCTTGGAAGCTGATGTTCGTAGCCCTGTGTTGGACCTGTTTCAGCTTTTTCTCCCTGTCTATGTACGATGTGCTCGCCGTCCAAAGCGTGGCGAAGGGAGAGGTGCCTTTGACCGTGGCCGGGATGGCAGGGGCCAGTGGCTACGCAGTGTCGAACTGCCTTGGCTTTTCCTACATCACGGGAACGGCGATACGGTATCGCATCTATGCCTCGCTTGGGCTGGACCTGAGCAGGGTGGCCGGGGTCATTGCAACGTCGTGGATCGCGTTCTGGTCCGGTCTGGTGCTTTTGCTTGGCGTTTTGTTCACCCTGCACCCGGATGGAATCTCGAATATCCTGCCGATCAGTGATACCACCGAAACCGTAATCGGGCTGTCGCTGCTGGCTGGGCTGGTGGTATTGTTCATCTGGCTTGCGAAGGGTGGGCGCAAGCTGGCCTATGGTGGGGTCGGGTTCAACTTGCCGGGTGGGAAACTGGCGGGCATGCTTACCCTGGCCGCAATCGGAGACCTGTTTGGGGCTTCGATGGTCCTATATACGCTGATGCCCGCAGACCTTGGTGTTGGGTACCCTTTTTTCTTCACGATCTATATCGGTGCCATTGCGGTTGGTATCCTCAGTCATTCTCCGGGTGGGATTGGCGCATTTGAGGCGACGCTGATTGCGGGGCTAGGCGCATCAGGCCGGTCCGATGTTATTGCGGCCTTGTTATTGTACCGCCTGGTCTACACATTTTTGCCCTTTGTCATCGCCAGCTTGTCTATAGCCGTCGCCTCGGCTCTGACGCACCGCCATCATATCAGCGGCGCGGCCACGTGGGTGTATCGCGCGATCCGTCCTATTGTTCCGATGGTGGCGGCAGGCGTGACCGCCGTGGCCGGGATCATCTTGCTGGTTTCAGGGGCGTTACCGTCCAGCAGCCAGAGCCTGGGCGCGTTGCGGGACTTTCTGCCGTTGTCCTTCGTCGAGGCTTCGCACTTGGCAGGCAGCATCGTTGGCGTGATGCTGATCTTGGTTTCTCGGGGGTTATTTCGAAAACTTTACCGAGCGTGGATTGTGGCGATGTTGCTGATGGTGGCCGGGTTTGTCGCCTCTCTGACCAAGGGTTTGGACACACATGAAGCGATCGGAATGTTGGCCTCCATCGCCATTCTTGCCACGTTTCGGGGGGCCTTTTACCGCGTCAGCGGGGCCTCGATCTTTCGCCTGAACATTCCGTGGCTGGTCAGCGTAATCGCCTTGCTGGCCGTTATCTTCTGGATCGGGTTGTTTGCCTATTCCCACGTCGAATACCAGAACGCCCTTTGGTGGGAGTTCGCATGGAACGGCGATGCTTCGCGGTTCCTGCGTTCCAGCCTCGTGGTTGCGGTTATTCTTGGCGTGGTCGCAGTAAATTCTTTGTTCGGGCGTGAAATACCCCAACCTATGCGCACCGAAATCCCACCGGTTGTCGAACGTCTTGCGCTGGCAAGCGAAGATACCGAGGCGCAGATTTCGTTGACCGGGGACAAGCAGTTCCTGATCGCACCGGATCAAAGTGCGTTTTTGGCTTATGCCGACACGGGAAACGCATTGATCAGCAAGGGTGAACCGGTGGGCGATGAAAAGACCGGCCAACAATTGATCTGGCAACTACGCGAGATGGCGGACCGAGAAGGCAAGCTTTGCGCGTTCTACAGTGTCTCTACGAAGTACCTACCAACCTTTCTGGACCTTGGCCTGTCCATTCTAAAAATTGGTGAGGTTGCGCGCGTGCCGCTGAAAGATTTCTCGCTGGATGGTAAATCACGCAAACGATTCCGGCAGGCGAAGAATCGGGCTGAACGTGAGGGTTATGTCTTTGAGATCATTCCGAAAGAGGAACTGGCCCCGCTTTTGCCTGAGTTGCGCAAAGTTTCGGATGACTGGCTGGAAAACAAGGCCGGAGAGGAAAAGGGCTTTGCCCTTGGCGGGTTCGACAATGAATATCTCTCATACTTTGACCATGCTGTTCTGAGAAATGGCGATACCGGGAAAATTGTTGCCTTTGCCAACCTGTTTCAGGGTGGGAATAAGTCCGAACTTTCGCTGGATCTGATGCGCTATGAACCCGACAGCCCCAGCTTTGTCATGGATGCGCTATTTGCTGAGATGATGTCTTGGGGGTCAGAACAGGGATTCCACTGGTTCTCATTGGGTGCGGCACCGTTTTCGGGTATCGAGAACCGTCAGTTAGCTTCATTCTGGAACCGGGTGGGCGGGTTTGTCTATGAGCATGGCGAGCAGTTCTATCACTTCGAAGGGCTGCGTTCTTTCAAGCAGAAATTCGACCCGGAATGGAGCCCGAACTATCTGGCGAGCCCCGGTGGACTAGCGGCGCCCCGGATTTTGTACGAAGTAAATGTGCTGGTGTCTGGCGGTTTGCGCGGGCTGACGAAATAGCGATCAGTTCAAGCTGGCGCGGGTAGGGGTCTCTTGCAACAAGTCGCCCCAATCGGTGCGATAGGCCATTTCCGCCAATACGGTTTGCGGCAGGAACTCTTGGTTCTGACGAATCTGCCAACCACCCCCAAGACCCTTGTAAACCGCGACCAGATTGCTGGAGACCTGTTGACGCGCCTCAATCAGGTTGGCCTGAGAACTCAGCAAAGCAGTTTGCGTGTTCAGTATGCGGGAATAATCGGCAATACCGTCGCGGTACTGATCCACTGCAATGTCGGCGGCCTTGCGCGATGCGGCGACACTTTTTTCATAGAATCCTACCTGCTTGCGCGATTGGGCATAGGCGACCATCGCACTTTCCACTTCGGAATAGGCGGTCAGAACAGTGTTCTGGTAGTTGGCGATTAGCGCCTGATAGGCTGCGTCCTGCGCGCGCACGTTGTTCTTGATCCGGCCATAGTTCAGCACATTCCAGACGACACCCGCATTGGCCAGACCGGTCGTACTGGCCGATGAAAACAGGTCTCGACCACCCGATGCCTGAAGGCCAATGGAGCCGGACAGAATGAACTGCGGGTAGAGGTCAGCCATTGCAATGCCCACCTGAGCCGACTGAGTGGCCGCCGCCAGTTCAGCTGCGCGCACATCTGGGCGGCGGCGCAGTAGTTCGGCAGGGACGCCCACGGCCACGTTGGAGCGGGCCGACGGAATACGCCCCGAATTGCCTAGCAGGTTGGTCATCCTAGATGGCGTTGTCCCCAGCAAAACGGCCAGCGCATTCTTGGTTTGTTGCAGGTCGCTTTCAAGTTCGGGTACCAGCGCCTTGGTGTTGTTCAGTAGGGCGGTGGATTCCTGCACGTCCAGTTCGGTTGTCACGCCGTTGTTAAAGCGCAGTTCGGTCAGTTCGGCGGATTCTTGTTGCAGTCGGATGTTTTCGCGCGCGACGGTCAGAGATTCCTGTAGCGCGCGGATGTTAACGTACAGCGCTGCCACATCCCCAGTCAGCGTCACCAGGGCGTCGTCGTAGTTCGCCACCTGCAACGCCAGATTGGACCGCGCTGCCTGAACTCCGCGACGTTGTTGGCCCCAGACGTCCAACTCCCATTGTGCGTCAAACCCAACTTGCGAGGTTGAAAACTCGGTATCCAAAGGGATGATCCGATTGATATCCGAAATCGGCCCTAGATTTTCACTGATCTGCCGCCGTTCGATCGATCCGCCAATGGCCTGCGATTGCGGGTATAGCTCACCGAAGGCAATCCCCAGCTGCGCGCGGGCTTGCAGAACGCGGGCACCTGCCACTTGAAGGTCGAGGTTCTGAGCGTACGCCTCTGCGATCAGCTTATTCAGGGTGGGATCATTGAACGTCTCCCACCATTTCACAACCGGAGCGCTGCGGGACGTAAGGCCACTTTGCCCTGCGGTGGGGCTGTTCACTTCGATCCACTGTTTCACGATCGGAGAGTTCGGGCTCACGAAATCTGGGCCAACGGGCGCGCAACCTACCATCAGTGCCACGCACAGGGCAGTGCCGATCAGTCTGCGGTGAAGTCTGGCCCGGGTCATGTCATGTGTCCTCAGATATCCAGTGGTCGGATGAAGTTGGCGAAAGAGTAAAGGCGGATATTGATGCGCCGCAGAAACTCAAAGCTTTTGCCTTGGCCGGTGTAGATCGCCACAGCGGCATGGCCACCGGCGGGGAAGGTGTGATTTTCAGGAACGTCGACGGAAATTTGCACCGCAATGCGGCCGGGTAGCTTCGGCAGCTCAAAGCCGGGCAGGCGGCCCGATGGCAGGTACTGACCCTGGCGGGTGGCCCACCAGATGGCTTCGACCTTGCCGGAGAGGATTTCACCGGGATAGAGGTCTAGCGCCACCTCAACCTCTTGGCCGGGTTCGACGAACTTCAGGTTCTGCTGGCGATAGGTCGCCAGAATATAAGGGTTGTCCTTGGTGACAAAACTGGCAATTGCACCGAGCCGGATCTCACCCACAACTAACCCCGGACGGGCCTGTTGCGAGACGATCATGCCGTCTTCGGGCGCGTAAATCGTCGTGTTATCAAGGAAATACTGCGCCTTTTCCAACTGCGCCTGTGCCTGAAGGATGCCTGTGTTCACCCCGTCGATCTGGGAATCCAGCGCCAGTTGCGCCTTTTCCAAATTGGCTTCGGCCTCTTTGATTTGGGCCTGATCTTCGGTGACCTGTTCGTTCCAACGGTCCAGCTCATCCTGACGCGCGCCGCCAGCGGGCACGAGGTTTTCGTACCGCTTCTGCTGAGTCAGCGCATAGGCCAGTTGCGCATTCGCACGCTCGACGGCTTCGGATGCCACGATGACGTCCTGTTCAAGGATCTTGGCATTTTGTTGGGCCGCAACCAACTGCGCTTTGGCTTCCTGAACCTCAAGGGCGAACACGGTATCCTCAAAGCGATAGAGCGCATCGCCCTTTTTGACCTCGGTATTCGGCTCGACAAGAACCTCGGTCAAGACGGTCGGTTGGGTCAGTCGCGGTACGATTTGTATGGTCGAGCGAACAACATGGCTGTCGATGGAGAAGGGTTGAAAGAACCGAAGCGCGACCAGAAAGATCAACAGAAGGTGGGCGCCGACCCAAAAAGACACGATGCCCCAGGCGATGTTGAACTTCAGCCACTGCATTTTGAAGAAAATGAACCAGACGAATATAATGTAGAACAGCGTAATGCCGAGGGCGACAAACATATTTTGTGACTTCCTTTGGCCTTAGCTTTTCTGTGTCTCGTCGGGATCAAGCGGGTCGCGATATTCGTCGGTTAGAGTGCCGCCCAACCGTTTGATTTCCTTGCGAACCGCGTCGCGTTCATCGTCAGGCATGCGGCGGATATCCACGGTGGCGCTGTCATGGAAAGCCCAGATAAAGGCGTGCACCCATGGAACGATGGCCAGAAAACCCATCCACCCCATGATCTTGACGGATTCTGCATGAGGATGGTTGCGCTTGATTGCGATCCGTCCGGGCAGGCCCATGATGAAAATAAACAGCCCCATCACCGCCGCCAGCAGCAAGATCAGCGCCACGAATGTCAGATAGTCATAGTAGTCTAGCGGCTGCCCCAGTAATCCCATGCTCGTGCCTCCTTGTGGGAAGGTTACTCCATCCTCAGTCGTTGGTGCGCAGTTCGTCAATCAATTTGTAGTTCGTTGGCGGGTCCGCGCATATTCCCGGCCCGCATTCCAGCAGGGTCGAAATCGCATTCAACGCCGCGAGGCCCAACATGACGAAAAACGCGCTTTTGGCTAGAACGCTGCCGCCAAAGCGTGGTTGTTGGGTGTCTGTGTCGTACTGCCGATCGAACAGCAGCATAAAAGCCGTGCCCAGAAGGATCAGGAAAAAGCATATCGCAGCCCACGTATAATAGTGAAGCCCCAGAACGGGCGAGCCATAATGGCCGGTTCCCGGCACGATGTGCAGCAGAATCTGGCGCACGGCGACGCTGCCGCCAAATAGCGCGGCAAGAAGCATAATGGCATAGTGCTGCGGTCGCGCGCCGTATAACAGGTTCAGTCCGAGCCCTACGCCGACGGCCACAAATCCGACCCTTTGCAATAAGCACAATGGGCAGGGCAGTTCGCCGAGTGTCAGCTGATAGATATAGGCCAGCAACAATACCAAGCTGACGGCCAGCATGCCAAGCGCATTCAGGGTGCGTGAAAGTTCTGGTGTCATCCCGGCCCTTTCTACAGCTGAATCGTTAGCTGGCTGGTGGCATGAAATTTCAGCCAATAGACGCTCAACGCCAGCGTGATAAAGAACAGCGCATTGGCTGCGGTTCTCAGATTGAAATAATTCAGCCCCATGGTGACTGTAAGTAACGCAAATAAAAGCGCTATCATGGCCCGGACCTCCCGTCCCGTGCGACGATCGCAATAGGGCGAGTGTGTCAGGCCGAGACGTATCTGGCAAGAACTTGCGATTTGGGCTCCCTTTTAAAGAGAACTGATGGACGTCAGCTGCACAATTTCAGTTGTGTTTGCCACTTAGCGCATTGCGCACTTAACTCTTCAGGCAATGCCTGATCGGTGTAGAAAATATCGACGTCGGCCAGCGACGCGATCTTCGCCGGTGCAGTGCGTTGAAACTTGGAGTGGTCGGCAACAAGGCAGGTCTGGCGAGCTTGGGTGATAATGGTTTGACTGACCCGTACCTCCTGAAAGTCGAAATCCAGCAGGTCGCCCGAAACATCCATGGCTGAGCAGCCTATGATTGCATAGTCGAACTTGAACTGTTCGATTGTCGAGATCGTCAGGTTGCCAACCAATCCGCCGTCCGAGCGGCGAAGCACACCGCCCGCAACAACGATCTGACAGTTCGGGTTGTCGACCAGGATATTGGCGACGTTCATGTTGTTGGTCACCACCATCAGGTCTTTGTGGTCCAGCAGCTGGCGGGCGACAGCCTCGGTCGAGGTGCCTATGTTCAGAAACACCGATGCTCCGTCCGGGATGCCCTGTGCGCAGAGTTGCGCAATGCGGGCCTTAGCATCTGCATTCAGGGCCCGGCGGTCTTCGTATCCTATGTTCGAAACGCCCGAGCGCAACACGGCACCGCCATGAACACGGTCCAGTTTTCCCATGTCCGCGAGGTCAGACAGATCACGCCGAATGGTTTGGACGGTCACATCAAACCGCGCGGCCAAATCTTCGACCATTACGCGGCCATCCTGCTTGGCGATGTTCAGAATGTCTGACTGGCGAAAAGAAAGGGACACTGTTTGCTCCAACTTGGGTTTGTTCGTTTTTGTTCTAATTATTGATTTTTGCAACATTAAGCCAGGCTATGCTCCAAAAAATTAGACTAAATGCGGCAAATCGAACATAAACGAAAATCAAAGTTGACGAAACGCGGGTGACTGCGGTTAATGAGCATGCGTTTTCCACAGTGGGGAATCATCCGAAATGGAACAGAAAAACGGGCAGGTCTCGGACCTCTTCATCATCGGCGGCGGGATCAATGGATGCGGTATCGCGCGTGATGCGGCGGGGCGCGGGCTTTCGGTGACTTTGGCCGAGATGAATGATTTGGCTTCGGCGACCTCCTCAGCCTCGACCAAACTGTTCCATGGGGGGCTGCGCTATCTGGAGTATTTCGAGTTTCGCCTAGTGCGCGAGGCCTTGATAGAACGCGAAACCCTGTTGCGGGCGATGCCGCATATCAGCTGGCCAATGCGTTTTGTACTGCCGTATCACGCGGATATGCGGTTTGATGCAGAAACGCCGACATCGCGTTTGCTGAGTACGGTCATGCCTTGGATGAAAGGGCGTCGCCCAACCTGGCTGATCCGCCTGGGACTGTTCATGTACGACCATCTGGGCGGACGAAAAATCCTGCCTGGTACGTCGTCGTTGAACCTGAAAACAGCGCCCGAGGGGCGGCCACTACAGGACAAGTTCGAGACTGCCTATGAGTACTCTGATTGCTGGATCGAGGATTCTCGGCTGGTTGTTCTCAATGCCCGCGATGCTGAGGCTCGTGGTGCTGAAATACTGGTTCGTACCGAGGTTCTGTCGGCGGAACGAGTGGATGACCTGTGGGAGGTGACGATCCGTGATCGTGCCAGCGATTCAACCCGCGTGATCAAGGCCAGAATGCTGATCAATGCCGGTGGCCCGTGGGTTGGCGACATCATCCAGTCAAAGATCCACGTGAATTCGCGCGAGGGCGTCCGCCTGGTTCGTGGCAGCCATATCGTAACCCACAGGTTGTTCGACCATGACAAGTGCTACTTTTTTCAGGGTGAAGATGGACGCATCATCTTCGCTATTCCCTATGAGCGGGACTACACGCTGATCGGCACCACGGATCAGGATCACCCGGAACCCGACGTTGCTCCGGTCTGTACCGAGGCCGAGCAGAATTATCTCTGTGCCTTTGCGACGAAGTATTTCCAAAAGCCTGTTACGCGCGATGACATCGTCTGGACTTATTCCGGCGTTCGCCCTCTTTACGACGACGGGGCCAACAGTGCGACTGCTGCGACAAGGGATTATACGTTGAAAGTGGACGCACATGGTGGCGCGCCAGTTCTGAATGTGTTTGGCGGAAAAATCACAACATACCGAAGGCTTGCAGAAAGTGCTCTGGAGAAGGTTGCCGAGCATTTCCCGAATTTGCCCGGACCTTGGACGGCGGGCGTTGCCTTGCCCGGCGGTGACTTCCCGGTCGATGGGGTTCAGGATCTGGTCGCCGGGTTGGAGGCCGATTATGCATTTCTTGATTGGTTATGGGCTGAACGCCTCGTTCGGGCCTATGGCACAGAGGCACGGACAATTTTGGGCGAAGTTTCTGCCGCTGAAGAATTGGGTGAGGACTTCGGTGCCACGATAACCGCACGAGAATTAGAGTGGCTGATGGACAAGGAGTTTGCGCGCACAGCCGAAGATGCCGTCTGGCGTCGCAACAAGTTGGGCCTTCGTTTGAGCGCTGATCAGATCGCTCGGATAGAGGAATGGATGGATCAACGCAGCGTACAGGCTGCCGCTTAGAGCAAAGCCCCGCCGTTCTGGCGGGGCTTTGTTGATTTAGGCGGTTTCTTCGGATGGTCCGGGATCGTTTTTGGTGCCCTTGATCCATTCCCTGAGGCTTTGCATCAGCGCATAAAGCACCGGCACCAGTATGACGCCGACCAGCGTGGCTGCCAGCATCCCGCCAAAGACCGCGACACCGATGGCCTTTTGGCTGGCCGCGCCCGCGCCGTTGGCCGCCAGCAGCGGTACAACACCCAACAGGAAGGACAGGGCAGTCATCATCACCGCACGGAAACGCTGATAGGCAGCCTCAGCAGCGGCGTCCTTGATCGACAAGCCATTGGCCCGCTGCTCCATGGCAAATTCGACGATAAGGATGCCGTTCTTTGACGCTAGCCCCACGAGCATGATCATCCCAATCTGCGTATAGAGGTTGATGTCACTGCCTACGATAGCGACGGCTGCTACCGCCCCGAAGAGGGCAACGATCACCGAGAGCAGGATCGAGACTGGCATCGTCCAGCTCTCATACTGACCGACCAGGAACAAGTAACCGAACAAGATTGCCAATCCGAGGATGACGATCACAAGACTGCCTGAAGCAAGCTGTTGCTGCGCTGTCCCGGTCCATTCAAACGCGTATCCCGGGGGTAGGGCAGTAGCTGATTCCTCAGTCATTACATTGATCGCATCGCCACTGGACAACCCAGGTGCGGGTACCGCTGTCACGGTTGCCGAACGGAATAGGTTATGCCGTTTCAACAGAACCGGGCCCAGCACGTTTTCCACGTCGACCAGGGTTCCCAGCGGCACCATCTCGCCCTCTTGCGAGCGGACATAGAGGTTTGAGATATCCTCGACATTGTCGCGATAGCTGCCATCTGCCTGGATCATGACCCGATAGACCCGCCCGAACAGGTTGAAGTCGTTCACGTAGTACGAGCCCAACTGCGCCTGCATGGTCTGGAACACTTCGGCCACGGACACTTGCAGTGTCTTGGCCTTCTCGCGGTCAAGATCGACGAAAAGCTGCGGTACGTTTGCGCGGAAGGTCGTATAGGCCTGTCCAATCTCGGGTCGTTGGTTCGCCGAATAAACCAGCGACCCCACGGCCGAGGCCAGATCCTGTGGCGAGCCGCCCCCGGTTTGCTGCACCTCCATCTCGACACCAGCCGACATACCCAGGCCCTGAATGGGTGGTGGGTTGAAGGCCACGATCGAGGCGGCGGATTCGCCATTGGCGATGGCCAAAACCTTTTTCAAAATGGCGTCTGCACTCAGGTCATCTTCCTGACGATCATCCCAATTTTCGAGGTTCACAAAGATCGCCGCGCCATTTGTGGTGGTGCCGTTCAGAAGCGAGAAGCCGTTGATCAGAACCGTGCTCGATACGCCGGGGATTTCCTGAATTTGATCGTCGACACGGGACGAGACGACCTCGGTGCGTTCCAGCGTAGCCGCGTCCGGAAGCTGAATGTCGACGAACAAATATCCATTGTCTTCAAGCGGCAAAAAGCCACTGGATGTATTGGACATGATTGTCCCGGTGCCCATTGCCAGTGCCGCGATGACGCCAAGGCCAATGACCGGAAGTATCAGCAACCTGCGCACAATCGCGACATAGCCGCCCCGAATGGTGCCGATAAATCTTTCAAACACCGCCAACAGCCCCTTGGGGGGACCCGAGCGCGCTTGCAGAACCAACCCGCACAAGGCTGGGGACAAGGTCAAAGCGTTGATCGAGGAAATCACCACGGCGGTCGAGATGGTCACAGCGAATTGCGAATAAAGCCGCCCTGAGATGCCGGGCATAAACGTCACCGGCACGAACACGGCCAGCAGCACCAGCGTCGTTGCAATCACCGGGCCAGTGATCTGCCCCATGGCTTTGCGGGTTGCTTCGGCAGGGGGCAGCCCCTCATCCGCGATGATCCGTTCTACGTTTTCGACCACAACAATCGCGTCGTCCACCACGATCCCGATGGCCAGAACCAAAGCGAACAGAGAGATCGTGTTCAGCGACATGCCGAACAAAAGCAGGAAGGCAAATGTCCCGATTAGTGAGACCGGGATCGCAACCGCTGGAATGATTGTCGCACGCCAACTGCCCAGGAAAACAAACACAACCGAGATCACCAGAGTGAAGGTCAGGATCAGGGTCGAAACCACGTCGTTCAGTGACTGTTCCACAAAGTCCGTGGTGTTAAAGGGAACCTGATACTCCACATCGGTGGGGAAGGAACGGGACAGTCGCTGAAGCTCGGCTTCGACACGTTCAGATACCGCCAAAGCGTTCGCTCCGGGGGCCTGATAGATGCCGATAACTGTTGCAGGAACGCTGTCGAAGTAACCCGAGGCTGCGTAATATTGCGCGCCCAGTTCCACCCGCGCGATATCTTTGACCCGCACGATTGATCCAGCGTCACCCGTGCGAATAACGATGTCACCGAATTCCTCGGCCGAGGTCAAACGGCCCTTGGTCTTGATCGTGTACTGAAACGTCTGCCCCTCGGGTACCGGGGGCGCACCGATCGAACCTGCCGATACTTCGATGTTTTGTTCGCGGATGGCGTTGATCACATCGCCCGGAGTGATGGACAAAGCGGCCATCTGATCCGGATCCATCCAGATCCGCATGGCGTATTCCAGATTGGTCAGAACGTCAGCTTTACCCACGCCCTGAACCCGCGCCAGCGCGTCTTTCAGGTTGATCGAGGCATAGTTCGACAGAAACACACTGTCATAGGTGCCGTTGGGCGAGGTCAGCGTCACCAGCAGCAGCATGTTTGTCGACGCTTTTTGCGTAACCACACCCGAAGACGTAACTTCGGACGGCAGAGAGGACATGGCCTGCGCCACCCGGTTCTGAACGTTCACCGAGGCGATATCCGGGTCGGTGCCGACCTCGAATGTGATATTCAGAGAATACGATCCGTTGTCAGACGACGTGGACGTCATATAGATCATATCGTCCACACCATTCACCTGCGCCTCGATCGGGGCGGCGACGGTGTTTTCCACAGTTTCGGCATTGGCGCCGGTATATGTCGTTGACACACTTACGACGGGTGGCGTGATGTCCGGGAACTGCGCTACCGGCAGAACCAGATAGCCGATGCCGCCCATGATTGTCAGGACAAGCGAAATAACAAGCGCCAGCTTTGGCCGGCTGATGAACAGGGCTGAGAACATCTGTTACTCTCCCGGCTGCTCGGACGCCACGACAGCGTCAACAGCGACGCCGGGCCGAACCCTTTGCAAGCCCTCGACGATGACGCTTTCTCCTTCGCGCAGACCATCCTTGACGATTACTGCCGTGCCTTCGTTGTTACCGGTGGTTATGTAACGCTGTTCCACCATCTGCTTGTCGTTGACAACCAGCACAAATTCACCCCGCTGATCACGTTGCAGCGCGGCCTGGGGGACCAAAACCTCAAGTGTGGGTTGTAGGGCTTCAATTTGCACGCTTAGAAATGCACCGTCGACGATTAGCCGTTGGGCGTTGTCGAATTCTGCCCGCATCGAAATCGCGCCGGTGAGAGGGTCGATCCGATTGTCGACAAACACGATTTTACCGGTTTCATCCAGTTTACTTCCGTTCGGCAGCGTGACGTGCACGTTCGGACTCTTGTTGCTTTCCGCAAGGGATGAAGCGTTCTCGCCAACTGTTTCAAGAACCGTTGTAAATTGCTTCTCGTTGATGGAAAAATTCACATAGATCGGGGCTTCACTGACGATATTTACCAGCGGGGGGTTGTTTGGCCCGACCACATCACCGACGCTGATCGCCACCCGCCCGATGCGGCCATCGAACGGCGCGTGGATCTTGGTATAGCTCAAATCAAGCTCGGCTTGCTGAATCGCAGCTTTTGCAGCTTTGACCTCTGCTTCGGCCACCAGTTCGTTGGCACGCGCAATATCGCGTTCTGACTCTGGAGTGGCGTCACGTTTGTAAAGCTCTTCCTTCCGGGCAAGATCGACCTTGGCCAACTCAAGATTGGCTTCTGCCCGGTCAAGATCCGCATTTCGGGCTTCAAGTGTCGCCTGATAGAGGTCAGGCTCGATGGTGAACAGCAGGTCTCCCTCTTTGACCAGCGCACCGTCTTCCACGTTCTGACTTTCCAAAAACCCGCTGACGCGGGCTATGATATCTGCTTTGTCAAGGGCTTCGGCGCGGCCGATGAATACGGCTTCTTCGGTGATTTCCTGCGTGTAGGCTGCTGCAATCGACACTTTGGGTGGTGGGGCGTCGCTTTGATCTTGGGCGAAGGCGGTTTGCGCCATGCTTATTCCAACCAGAGCGGCAAAGGCTCGGGACGCGCCGCCGAAACGAGAGTGAAAGTTCTTCAATGCAAGGGACATGGCGGGCGCCTCGTTAAAACGTAAGATTTTTCGTCAGGGCAGGCTGTCTGCTCCAACGAGTCGACTGAATTCTGGATCAGGATGGCCGTTTTGAGATTTTATCTCAAGCATATTGAGTGTGACTGTAGGTCAAGGGCCGCGGATATTTTTTTGTTGCTGGGCTAACTTAGGCCGAAGTGTTTATGTATTTTGTTTGAGAAACGAAAACGGGGGTCATGTGACCCCCGTTTCTCAATTCTAATTTTCCAACAGATCAATCGCGCGTGCCAGCGAACCGGGTTTGCCAGTCTTCGCGCTGTTCGTCGGTAATTTTTGCGAACAACACTTCTGGCACCGAAAACTCATGCCCGGCGGGCAGAGCGTCCAGCGCCGCTGCGACGTCATCTGGCCAACGGGTGTCCAGCGTATTCATCGCACTCAGCATCCGGGCCGAGGTTTCGGGGATAAACGGCGCACTGAGCACGGCATAGAGGCGGATCAGGTTCAGGCCTAGACGCACCTGTGCAGCGGCCTGTTCGGGGTCTTCCTTGAAAGTGGACCAAGGTGCGGCGGCCTGAAGGTATTCGTTGCCGGCGACCCAGATCGCGCGCAGTTCCTGCGCTGACTTGCGGACCTCCATTGACTCCATATGCCCTTCATAGGCGCGGACACGGCGGGTAAGTTCCTCGATCAGGGCTTGCTCGCGCTCGCCATAGGTGCCGCCCTCTGGAACGGCCTCACCGAATTTCGAGCGGCAGAACTTGGTGATACGGCTGACAAAGTTCCCCAGAACGTCGGCGAGGTCTTTGTTCACCGATTGCTGGAAGTTTTCCCATGTAAACTCACTGTCGCTGCTTTCCGGCGCATGGCTCAACAACCACCAGCGCCAGTAGTCGGCGGGCAGAATTTCAAGCGCCTGATCCATGAACACTCCACGACCTTGAGAGGTCGAGAACTGGCCACCATCATAGTTCAAGTAGTTGAACGACTTCAGGTGGTCGACCATCTTCCACGGTTCGCCCGAACCTAGGATGGTTGCCGGGAAGGACAGCGTATGGAACGGAACGTTGTCCTTGCCCATGAACTGCACATAGCGCACGTCATCGGCGCCTTTGTCAGTGCGCCACCAGCGCTCCCAATCGGCATCCGATTTGCCGTTGGCGTCCGCCCATTCCTTGGCGCAGGCGATGTATTCAATCGGCGCGTCGAACCAGACGTAGAAGACCTTGCCTTCCATCCCCGGCCAGTCCTGATCACCTTTCTTGACCGGTACACCCCAGTCCAGATCACGGGTAATGCCGCGATCCTGCAGACCGTCACCATCATGCAACCATTTCTTTGCAATCGAGGTAGTCAGGATCGGCCAATCCGTCTTGCTGTCGATCCACGCATCTAGCTGATCTTTCATTGCGGACTGGCGCAGATACAGGTGCTTGGTCTCGCGTATCTCAAGATCGGTGGAGCCGGAAATGGCAGAACGCGGCTCGATCAGATCGGTCGGGTCCAGCTGCTTGGTGCAGTTCTCACACTGGTCGCCGCGCGCGCGGTCGTAACCGCAATTGGGGCAGGTGCCCTCGATATAACGGTCGGGTAGGAACCGCTTGTCTGCGTTGGAATAAACCTGTTTCTCACTGACTTCGCGGATTAGTCCGGCTTCATCCAGTTTGCCCGCAAAATGCTGGGTCAGGTTTCGGTTCTGTTCGCTGGACGAGCGGCCAAAGTGATCAAAGCTGAGCCCGAACCGTTTCGCAATATCCGCCTGAACCGCATACATGCCGGCGCAATACTCGGCCACTGGTTTGCCAGCTTTGGCAGCCGCCAGTTCCGCAGGGGTGCCGTGCTCATCCGTGGCGCACAGATACATAACCTCGTTCCCCCGGCCACGCTGATAGCGTGCGTACAGATCGGCGGGCAATTGCGAGCCGATGAGGTTGCCGAGGTGCTTGATCCCGTTGATGTAAGGGATCGCCGAGGTAATGAGAATTCGAGCCATTTTGCGTTTCCACGTAACTAACTGCGCGCCCGTCTACCTTATGTAAGCGGCTAGCAAAACCCCGGTTTCTTGCTTGAAGCCTTATAATCACGAACAAAGGGTGCCTTCGCGAAATTCTCGGGCCGTGTATTATGCTTCTGCATACAATTTCACGGGGGGAATTATGCTAAAGTTTTACTTGATGCCTTTCGTTCGTTCGGTCTTGGCCGCTTCGGTCATCATGCTTTTTTCGCCAACCATTGTATCGGCGGATCAAAGCGAAGCCATGAAGGCCATTGATACCTTTGACAAGACGATGCTCTCGATATTCCGGCGCGGTCAGGATGTTCTGACCGCGCAGACCCGGCCCGTCATGGTCATCGCACGCGATGTAACGGTCATGACAAAGGACGGAGAGGTCACATTTCCACGCGACGCGCCGAATTACCTGATCTTCAAGTCAACTTCACACGTTCTTTTGGGGATCATAGGGGCAGTCACTCCGTGGCCTGATGAGGACACCGAGAATGCGCGTTGGAAAGAGGACTTTGAGAACATCGCAAAGGCGATAGACACATTGCTGAACTCGGTCGGGCACCTTGATCTGCCCGAAGACACAAAATCTAGACAACGGCAGATGCTTGAAACCGCGCGCGCTTTTACACTCGATGCCGTTAACCGCGGAACCCTTACGTCCGAGGAAGTGTCGAAGGTGATAAACGACATGCGACCGGCTTGGGCGGCAAATATGCGAGATGCTGCGCGTGCGGAACTTGGCGCTTTGCACAAGGCTGTCTCAGATGCGCGTGCCGCAGTGAGTCAAGATGTTTGGGACAACATGTATGTCGTCCATCATGGCGGGTCGAACGTGACGGGGGTCAATGTGGTTGAGCTTTACTTGGAGCGAGTGATGCCGCAGAAGGTTGCTGCGGGACAGGTGATGTTTGCTGAAAACGCGCATGGGAACCAGGCGATGGCGGATTTCGTCGGTTACGAGCGAATGCAGCGTCACGTCGGAGCTTGGGCCTTCGGTGACCCCGCTCGGATGGAAGTAGACCTGTTGGGGTATGAGGCGGGCGCAATTCTGGACGAAATGATCCCGTCATCTCCACCGTTAGAATAGAGTCTTTATTCCTCCCGAGACCGTTTTAGCAGACGCCCGATGGTGAAGGATGTGCGCGGTGCATAAACGTAGTTTGTCCGCTCTTCGGGTGTTGGGCGCGAGCGCATCCGAGCTAAGCCGAACAGGATCAGACCAATATGCCCAGTGGCCACATAGGCGAACAGCGCTCCAGGGCCGAATGCTTCGATCAACGTAGATGAGATGTAGGGAGAGGCAATCGCACCCAGCGCGTACCAGAACATTAACGCGGCAGACAGTTCGACCCGCTCCTCGGTCGTGACAAAATCGTTTGCATGCGCTGACGACAGCGAAAAGATCGGAAAGGTGGTCAGGCCAAAGAATCCGGCAGCCAGCATAACACCCAGAGTGCCGGTTCCACTGGCGGCCATCGTGACGCCGCAGCTAAGCACGGCGGCGGCGGACAGCCAGATCAGCACCCAGCGGCGGTCATATTTGTCTGCCAACCAGCCCAACGGGTATTGCGCCAGTGCACCGCCGAGAACGAATGAGGCAAGGAAGAATGCGATCTGATCCACGCCCAGTCCGACCTCTTGCCCGTAAATAGGGCCAACCATGCGGAAGGACGCGGAACTCAGCGCCGCAATAATCACGCCTGCCACCGCCAAAGGCGAGCTGCGCCATGCCAGCTTGGGCCGCAGACGTGGGGCGTCGGGTGTTTCGGGCTGTGTGGCTTTCGTCAAGGTCAGGGGCAGCAGGGCGGCACAACACAGAATGGCCAACAGATTGTATGACACATACGAGGCGGGTGGCAGCACAGCGATGATCAGCTGTGCACACAGCGAGGCGCCCATATCCGCAACGCGATAGGTGCCCATTGCGCGCCCGCGAGTTTCGTTTGTGACTTTGGCGTTCAGCCATGCTTCGATCACTGTATAGGATCCGGCAACGCAAGTGCCTGACGCGATTCTCAGGGCCGCCCAGATGTAGGGGTTGTCGGTTAGCGTGTGCCCCAGCAACCCCATCGCACCCAAAGCGGTGCAGACAGCAAATGCGCGAGAGTGACCGACGCTGCCCATCAGGCGCGGTGTCCACCAGCATCCAACAAAGAAGCCGATAAAGTGCGCCGAACCAAGGAGGCCGATCTGTTCGGTCGTGAAATCCAGTGTCAGTCCCGAGATGGCATCCAGCGGTCCGACGCCGCCCGTGGAAAGCTGCAGCAGAATCACAGAAAGAAAAAGGGCGGCAAAAGAAATTATCGTTCTCATGATAAGGCCAGCTAGCCATAATGGGGCCTGAATGCGCGCACCTAATCGACTCTGAGGCGTCGTTTTTTGTCTATGTGACCCGTTTGATCTCGGCTCGAATGTCCAGTCCGACGGTGTCCTGCACCAGATCGGCATAACCGGATGCGCCGAAATCATGGCGGTTCAGTCCGCCAGTCAGGCGAATTGAGAGCATATCAAGGTTTTCAGGCGCGCTGCCGGGTGGGCGGAAGAGGTCGGCTTGAAAGGCGATCGGACGTGTCACGTCGCGCAGGGTCAGGTCTCCGGTGATTTTCGCGCCGCGCGAGAGCCGCCCGCCTTCCCCGAGTTCCACTTTGGTCGATGCAAAGTGAATTGTCGGATAATTTTCGACATCCAGGACCCCCACGCCCAGCATCGCGCTTCGGGCAAACGGCAATTTGGTTCGGGCTTCGGCGGCGTTTAGGGTGACGGCTACGCGGCTTTTTGTCAGGTCACGAACGTCAATCTGAATATCCGTGGTCTGGATTGGCATTGTTCCGGATTGGGTCAACCCCGACAGATCAAAGGTAAAACCGACCGACGTGTTTTGAAGTACCAGTTTATAAGGGGCAATTGCAGCGTGGGCTGCAGGGGTTAGGGGCAGGGTTGCCAGACCAGCCAGCAGTGTGCGTCGGGTCAGCTGGGTCATGCAATCCCCTCTGACCTGCGGCAGGTCGACTGGTTCAGCAATGTCATAACGATTTTGATCACCTGTTTTTCCAACAACTCTGGGACCGGTCTAAGCGCAGCAGATTCACCCAGAGCCTCCGTCTTGCCCTGACAGCTAATCGCCTGTCGCAACCATATCTTCTGCAGTGCGAAGCCGGTCATGGCCTATCCGTCCGCATTCGCCTTTATGGTAGTGGCGCGCGCGATCAACAGGCGAAGCCAGGAATTTCGGCTGTCGTGGATCGGTTGGTTCATGCGGAAATGCTAGGGTGGGAGGCCGGATTTTGCCAATCACAAGATTTCTTAACTTTGTGAGGTGTCACACCAAAGCATCTTCGGCCTCGGTTCGGGTCAGGTTCAGACCGGCACGTGATTTGGTTTGGATGGCTTGCCAACTGACCGGGGGCAGGGCGCGGGCGCGGCGGCGGGTCAGGGTCCAGCGGCGGGCCTCGCCTTGATGGGTTGCGGCCATGTGCCAGCGCGTCTCGACCCCCTGCGCGCCGCCCTCACCGGGGGTCAGCAACACTCCCAGCGGAGCCCGCCCCATCGCGCGCCCCTGTTCGGCGGCCAGATGCATGCGCCGCACCGGCGTCAGCCCCGGCGCGCCGGGCAGGTCGCCGAAGATTAACGGGATGGCCCCGCTGCGCAGTGCTTCCTCCATGCACCACAGCAGATCCTCGGCGCGGGTGGGGCGGACGAAGATGAACCGGGCCGGGTCGGCAAAGGGCATCATCCCGTCGGGGTTCAACTGGCCTGGTTCCCATGCGGGCGAAATCCACAGCACCGGCCCCTGCGTCTGACCGGCCAGCCACATAGCAAAGCTGCGCCGGGCGGGGCCGCAGGCTTCGTGCACGCGGCCCAGTTGCAAGGTGATGCCATCGTGAAGTGTGACCCCCGGCGCGGCGCGCGCGGGTTTGCGGCCAAGAAGGTGTGTAGACATGCTGCCAGATTAACATGTTCTCATTTTGTTCTCAATTCGGAAATGCAGCCGCAGACCTGTTACCGAGACAGGATCAGGCGGCCATCCGTGAACTGAATATTCGAGAACCGGTGCAGGTAATCCATGCCCAGCAGCGACTGGCGCAAATCGCCTTCGTTAACCCAGGCCGCAACGCCGCTGTCGGTGATCGGCCCAAGCTCAAGACTGTCCAGCCGGACGGGCGCGGTACGGACCTCTCCGTTCGCGGTTGAGGCGCGACCGAGGTAGTTCAGCTGGTCGGGGTCGATGCCAATGCGCCTGGCGTCTTGTTCGCTCAGAACGATCTGGCTGGCGCCGGTATCGACGAGGAAAGTGATCGGCTCTCCGTTCACCAGGACAGGCAGGTAATAGTGACCGTCATAAGAGCGGGGCACTTCGATTGTTTCGCCGGTCACAGTCATTTGCGGGGAAGGGCCCACGGTCGAGCGTATATCCTCCCAAAGCCCGACCACAGCGATGGCACCGACAAAGATAAAGACCCAGGCCATCGCCTGTTGCATGGTTTTGTTCAGCGATTGGCGGTTGTGCGAGATAAACCACGCCACAACGGCCAGACCAAGCACGACCAGATATACCAAACGTCCAATGCTGTCGCCGTCCATGCCTTACACCTTGCTGCGATTACATTAAGGTATATGGGAACTTACGATGCAAAACCAAAGGCCTTGAGTCCGTCCAAAATGAACTGAACGGATAGCGCCGCCAGCAGCATACCCAGCAACCGGGTCAGCACGTTCAACCCGGTCTTGCCCAGAATGCGCGCCACTGCGCCAGATGTCAGATACATCACAAACACCATCGCCAATACGACCAGCATGACACCGATGACCACGGCCAGACCCTGAATACCGGGCTGTTGACCGGCCAGCAGGATCATGGTCGCAATTGAGCCGGGACCAGCGATCAGAGGGATGCCCAGCGGAAAGACCGACGGATCGGGGTGCTCTTCTTCCTCGGCACTGTTTTCACGCCGCTTGGTGCGGCGTTCGAAAAGCATGTCGAGTGCAGTCAGGAACAGCAGAACGCCACCAGCGACCCGAAACGCCTCCATCGAGATGCCAACGAACCCCAAAAGGGCTTCTCCGAAGGCGGCGAACATGGCCAGAATGACACCTGCGGTCAGGCAGGCCCGGATCGCGATAGAGCGGCGCGTGGCCCAGTCCATGCCTTGGGTCAGCGCAACAAAGATCGGCGTCTGCGCGGGTGGGTCGAGGACCACGAATAGCGTTGTGAACGCGGTTATCAGGAATGCACTGTCCATGGCTATTTGCTGCTCCGTTGCAGACCTTGCAGAATATTCAGGGCGTCGTCTGACAGGCCTGAAGGAATGTATACGTGGTCATGGTGATAGCCCGCGACCATGTTTGCAGGAATACCCGCCTGCGCCAACGCCCCGGATACGGCGGCAGTCAACCCCACGCCTTCCAGTGAGGAATGAACCTGCAATGTTATGCAGCGCATGGCGACCGCATCCTTTGGTGCGCTATTGATCGGGACGATAAGAGACATCCCCTCCGCCTCAACGCAGCTGGCGCGCGTACCTTCGGGCCAGGGCTTGTCATCGGGCCAGGCGACGAACGCAAATTCTCCGGGCTGAATCTCGGGGCGCATACCCGCGATCATTGCATGGGTTTCAACGACAGGATCGGTCATGCGGTTTCCGCCTGTTCCAAACGTTCAGCGGCCGCGACCCAAAGCGACTCAGCCTTTTGCATGGCTTCGACCACTTCGGCGAACTTGCGGTTCCAGGTTTCCAGATCGTTGATCTTGTCGTCTTCATACAGGGCCGGGTCCGCCAGTTTGGCCGAAAGCTTTTCGTGCATGTCTGTCAGCTTTTCGATCCGATCTTCGCATTTGCGCAGATCGGCGCGCAGGGCCAGCACCGCCTCGCGCGAAGGGCGTTTGGGCTTCGCCACCTGAGGTTTTTCCTTGATCGGTTTGTCACGGGCCAACAGCAGGTTGCGATATGTCTCAAGGTCTCCGTCAAAGGGTTTGACCGTCCCGTCCGAGACCAGCCACAGCCGGTCTGCAACCAGCGACAATAGGTGCATGTCGTGGCTGACCAGAACCACAGCGCCGGTATAGGCGGTCAGAGCTTCGACCAACGCCTCGCGGCTTTCGATGTCCAAGTGGTTGGTCGGTTCGTCAAGGATCAGCATATGCGGTGCGTCGATCGTGGCGATCAGCAGAGATAGGCGGGCCTTTTGTCCGCCCGAAAGACGCCCGACCAAAGTTTCCGCCTGATCCGCGTTTAAACCGAAACCGGCCAGCCGTGAGCGCCATTTGCCCGGCGCCTCATCTGGACGCAGGCGGCGCAGGTGATCCAGTGGCGTTTCGTCCACATGAAGTTCGTCCACCTGATGCTGAGCGAAATAACCGATGCGCAGTTTGTTGCTGCGGGTCATCTTGCCCGCCATCAGGGGCAGGCGGTCGGACAGCAGCTTGGACAGGGTTGACTTCCCCTGTCCGTTCTTCCCCAGCAGCGCGATGCGGTCATCCTGATCTATGCGCAGGTTGAGACGACGCAGTACTTCGGTCTCGCCATACCCGGTGATACCACCTTCGAGATGGATGATCGGAGGGGAAAGTTCCTCGGGTTCGGGGAAACTGAACGCTCGCAAAGCGGCCTCTTGCGGAGTTGACACCAATTGGATGCGCTCAATCATCTTCAGGCGAGACTGGGCTTGAACAGCTTTCGAGGCTTTTGCGCGGAACCGGTCCACAAAACTTTGCAGGTGGGCGATGCGGGCCTTGGCCTTGGCGTTTTCCGATTCCGCCTGTGCCAGCCGCTCGGCGCGGCGCTCAGCAAATTTGTCGTAAGGCACCGCGTAATAGGTCAGCTTGCGGTCTTCCAGATGCAGGATCGACCCCACCGCGCGGTTCAGCAGCCCGCGGTCGTGCGAAATGATGATCACCGTGTGCGGATACTTGGCCAGATAGCTTTCCAGCCACAACGCGCCTTCGAGGTCCAGATAGTTGGTCGGTTCGTCCAACAGCAACAAATCGGGCTGGGAAAACAGCACCGCCGCCAAAGCCACACGCATCCGCCAACCGCCCGAGAAATCCGAACACGGGCGCAGCTGGTCCTGATCGTCAAACCCCAAGCCCTTGAGGATCGAGGCCGCACGCGCCTCGGCCGACCAAGCATCGATATCGGCCAGACGGGTTTGGATCTCGGCAATCCGCGCTGGATCCTCGGCGCCTTCAGCCTCAGACATTAGCGCGCTACGCTCGGTGTCGGCCGCCAACACCGTATTGATAAGCGACACGTCGGAGGAGGGAACTTCTTGCGCCACGCCCCCGATCCGCGCGCGTTTCGGCAAAACGATGTTGCCTGATTCCAGCGCCAGCTCGCCCCGGATCAGTCGGAACAGGGTTGTTTTCCCGGTGCCATTGCGCCCCACCAAACCGACCTTGTGGCCGTCAGGAATGGTGGCGCTGGCGCCGTCAAACAGGGGGCGGCCTTCGACCGCATAGGTGATGTCTTCGATCCGTAGCATGTGCCGCTCATAACAGAGCATTTCGGACGCCGCTAGCGGCTCAGCATGTTTAATTCTAAGCCGATTTAACAGCATCTTTTTGAGTGTTACGTTCACGCCTGATCCGTGCTCGGCTTGAGCCTACTTTGCCTCGGCTGAGCCGGTCAGGTTCAACATTGCCTTGGCCTGTGCGAGCCACTGCCGGACACAATCCGGTTTTCTGTGGTGCACCTGTCCATCATTCCACTTTTCTTGGGGCACAGACCGTGCTAGGCGGCGCGCGATGGATTTCGGCGCGAACCCGCGCCTTATGTTAAGGAGAGGCCGACATGGCACTGGAACGCACATTCTCGATCATCAAACCCGATGCAACCCGCCGCAACCTGACTGGCAAGATCAACGCCAAGTTCGAAGAAGCTGGCCTGCGCATCGTTGCGCAAAAGCGCATCCACATGACCAAAGCTCAGGCAGGCAAGTTCTATGACGTGCATGCCGAGCGTCCGTTCTATGACGAACTGTGCGAATTCATGTCGTCGGCTCCGGTTGTTGTTCAGGTTCTGGAAGGCGAAGGCGCCATTGCAAAGAACCGCGAAGTCATGGGCGCAACCAACCCCGCAGACGCAGCCCCCGGCACCATCCGCGCCGAATTCGCCGAGTCGGTTGGCGAAAACTCGGTCCACGGTTCCGACGCTCCGGAAACCGCAGCTGTTGAGATCGCCTACTTCTTCTCGGGCATCGAACTGGTCGGCTAATCCGCCATAAGATCAAATTTTTTAGGCCGCTCCCGGTGTCGGGTGCGGCCTTTTTTATACCGGCTTGAGGTCATCGGCAGACACCCGAACGCCGATGGCGTCCAGGTCCGAGATCATCTGGGTTTCAGGCATCGCGGTAACGCTGGTTTTAATGGCATCGAACCGTTGCCGAAGGGCTTTCTTCTCGTCGCCCTTGCAATCGTTCCACGGGCGACCCTGCAGCCCCATGACCAGCACATAATAACCAATGAAATGAGGTCGAGTTCCAAACCGCAACAACCGGGCATAGGCCTCGTCAGGGCCCAGATCCCGCAGCTGCTGAGCGGTGCGAATACCGGCGTGTGTGCAGGCTTGCTCGAATGCAGGGCCAAGATTGCGGATAGAAGAGACGGGATCGGACATGCCTAACTTGTAAGCCGGCGTTCTTAGGCTGTCGACCTGATGCGGCGAGTGTTGGGTATAAACCTTGCCAGACAATCAGCAACACGGTTTCATGACGCCATGCTGTCAAAGGGTCGCCAATGTCCGAGAACAAAGAAGCTGTTAGTAAATCAGACAGGTGTAAAAGGAATACGGCTTTGAGGACACTTAAAGCCTTTACGATCCTCACGACTGAAGAAGGTAACAGCGCCTGTAATATCATCGAGGCATTTTTGATCGACTGCCCTGATTCACCGAAAGAAGGTCGTTCGTGATGGCAGAGACACGCGGTTTCTTTGCCATTTCGGGGACGTTCGATCTGGATTGGTTTTCAAAAGCGCTTGATGGATTGACCCCCGAATTCGAAACACCAAAGGCTGCGCAATCGTTTGAAGTGTTGGATTGTCACGATCAGTCGCTCCGAGCGGATGGTCGAATGTTGATCGAATCCAACGGCATGCTGCAATTGCTGCAACGAGATCAAGATGATGTGGTTCAGGACTGCAGCGGCAAGGGACAATTCGTACAGGATTTGCCCGATGGTCCGGTTCGCGCGGCGCTGAAAAAATTTCCAAAGCTGTGCGCGATGATGAGCATGGGCTCAGGGACCATGGAAGTCAGTAGGTTTGCCGTTCTGGATAAGCTGCAAAAAACACAAGTTCGCGGCCGTGTTCTCTCGTTGACCACAAAGCAGGGACAGGCGACCATTCTGAATGTTCATCCGATGCGCGGATATGATCGCGCCTTTCGGACAGTATGTGCAGCACTGGGGAATATGGCTGGCACGGTGGAAGGTATTGAGCCGTTGCTTCAGCATCTGTTTCCCGATGTTGTTCGCTATAGTGCAAAACCCAAGATCAAGCTAAGCACACAAGAGCCATCGATCGAGGTGGCAGCAGATATTATCCACACTTTTCTGACCGTGGCACGCCAGAATGAGGCTGGCGTGGTCGCAGATATCGACACGGAATTTTTACATGACTATCGCGTCTCGCTGCGGCGTGTTCGATCGGTCGTGAGCTTGTTCAAAGGGGTGTTTTCACCTGAACAGACAGCCGTCTTGAAGCAGGAGTTCGCGGATCTGATGTCCTCTACCGGACGGGCTCGCGACCTGGATGTCTATCTTTTGGAAAAAGAACTATACTTCAACCTTATACCTTCCAATCTTCACGTTGGTGTTGAGGTCATGTTCGCGCAGTTCGCGAAAGAGCGCACCCGAGCACTTGTCGAATTGTCCCGACGTTTTCGTAGTGCGGACTACGACAGGCAGATGAAGGATCTTTTGGTGCTCTTTGCGGACACCAAGGGGTTGGAGCCCGGTCCCAATGCAGATCGCGGTGCCTATGACTATGCTTGTGCGCTGATCTGGAAACGCTATCGCAAGCTATGCAAACGGGCGCGCGGCATCACTCCGGAAACGCCGGATGAAAACGTGCATGACCTGCGGATCGCCTGCAAAAAGCTACGCTATCTGATGGAGTTCTTTGCCCCTCTTTTCGACAAGGGTGATTTCAAAACGCTCATCAAGCCGTTGAAAAAACTTCAGGATAATCTGGGGCTGTTTAATGACTATTCGGTTCAGCAAGAAGCCTTGGTTGAATTCGTCTCGGCCCAGAGCAATGCGCAAGGACGGGCGAATGCGCAACTTGCCATGGCTGTCGGAGGTCTGATCGCTGTCCTAAACCAGCGTCAGCGGGCCGAGCGCGAGCGTGTGGTCGCCAATTTTCAACGTTTCGACAGCCCGGATATCCAGAACCTGTTCCGAACCCTGTTTCACCATAAGGAGGATTGAGGCGTGAAGATCATTGCCTGCTACAGCAACAAGGGTGGTGTGGGTAAGACCGCAGCTTCGGTGAACCTGGCGTATGCATATGCGCAGGCGGGGTACACGGTGCTGTTGTGCGACCTTGATCCGCAAGGGGCGGCGGGGTTCTATTTTCGGGTGAAACCCTCGAAAAAACTTACAGACGCGCGTTTCTTCGAAGATGTGGATCGTTTCACAAAGTCGATCCGCGCCAGTGATTTTGAAGGCTTGGATGTGCTGCCCGCAAACCTGACATTTCGGGATTTTGATGTGTTCCTCTCCAGGATGAGGAACAAGCGGTCGCGACTGAAAAAGGCGCTGACCACCGCTGGCAGCGACTATGACGTGATTATTTTGGACTGCCCGCCAAATTTCTCGACCCTGTCCGAGAATGTTTTCAAAGCTTCGGATCAGATTGTTGTACCTGTCATCCCGACCACCTTATCAGAGCGGTCGCTTGAGCAGTTGGTCAACTTCTTTGAAGAACACAAGCTACCTAAGAAAAAGTTAAAGGCTTTTTTCTCAATGGTGCAGCGGCGCAAGAGCCTACATCTTGAGACGATGGAAAAGATGCGCACAGCCTACAAAAAACGGTTCCTGCAGACTGAAATCCCATTTGCCGCGGATATCGAACGCATGGGGCAGAACCGTGCTCCTGTTCCTATTTTTGCTGGCCGCAGCGTCGCGAGCACGGCTTATCAAGCGTTGTTCGACGAATTGGAAATGGAGTGATTTCAAGCAAATGAGCACCGAAATTGAACGCAAGTTTCTGGTCGAAAAGCTGCCAGACCTAAGCAGTGCAGAAAGGGCCGTGGTACGTCAGGGGTATTTGACGGCACCCGACGATTCCACTGAGCTGCGATTGCGACAGAAGAACGACAAGTTTTTTCTGACCCTCAAAGGCAGTGGCGCGCTTGTGCGGGTCGAGCGCGAGGCCGAGATATCAGCCGAGCAATTCGAAACCTTCTGGCCCGAGACGGATGGTCGTCGGGTCGAAAAGGAACGGTACACCGGACAACTGCCGGATGGGCGTGTGTTTGAGCTGGACGTGTTCCTGGGTGAGCTTGCCCCGCTGCAACTGGTTGAGGTGGAATTTCAGACCGAGGGTGAGGCAATAGGTTATATTCCACCAGATTGGTTCGGCACTGATGTGACCTCGGACAAACGCTATAAAAACAAGACGATGGCAATCAATGGCGTGCCGACCTAGGGTTTCCGCGCCAGTTTAATTGATGCCTCAAGCCCCGGATCACAGTTGTGGGCCTCAAAGACACCGCCGTGCATGTGCGAGATTGCGGCGACCAGCGCCAGTCCCAGCCCCGCATTTCGCTCGGATCGTGCTGGGTCCAGCGTGACAAACGGCATTTGCAGGCGCGACAGATCCTCTTGCGGGACACCTGGACCTTGGTCGCGGACGCTGAGGGTGGTGTAGGGGGCGTCCTCTGACAGGTTGATCGTTACTGTCGTGCCCTGCGGCGCATAGCGCAGTGCGTTCTCCAACAGGTTCGATAGCGCTTGGGACAGCAGCGGACGGTGCCCGGGAATGGGTGCCGCCGAGCCTGTTACCTCAAGCTTGATACACTGATCCGCAGCGACGGGATCATAAAGCTCAACCACATCCGCCACCAATTGCTGCAGGTTTACCTGTTCGAATTGCTCGCGGCCCACACCGGCCTCTGCCCGAGAGATTTCGGTCAATTGGCCTAGTACGCGCAGCACATGGTCGATCTCGTTACTAGCCCGCGCGATATCAATCTCGCGCTCATGATCCGTTTTGGAAGGATCAGACAGGGTTTCCACCCGTTGTTTCAAGCGCGACAGGGGTGATCGAAGATCGTGCGCGATAGAATTCGATGTGGTGCGCAGATTGCTGACCAGTTCCTCGATCCGGTCCAGCATGGTGTTGAGCGTCCCGGCGACCTGATCGAACTCATCGCCGGTGCCCCGCAAGGACATTCGCCGGGATAGATCGCCCGAGACGATATTCTCAGCCGTGCTGGCGATATCAGACAGTCGGGAAAAGACCAGGCGGGTGAACAGCCAGCCGGTCAGAACGCTCAGCACCAGGGCTATCCCAAGTGCCATTCCGACCGACCGCAACAAAACACGATCAAACTGTTGCCGTGCCAACGCGTCACGGCCCACCAGAAGTCGCTCGCCGCGGGGCAGGCGGATTGAAGCCGCTGAGATGGGCACAAGTTGATCATTGTCGGCCCGGCGTAGTTCAAGGTTCACCCAACCACTGCCGGCGGTGATATTTTCTGGCCATTGCTTGAGGTTTCCAGCCAGAGTGACACCGAACCGGTCGGTCAGCAGATACAATGCATCCCGATCAGAAGCTGTTGGAATGCGGCGTTCTATTGCCCCTATCAACCCGATCAATCCCCGGCGTTCGTACTCATCCGCAAGACCGGTCAGCTCAGCGGAAACAACCGAGCGGGTCTCACCCTCGATACTGCGGTTTGCTGTCACGTATACCAATGCCAGCACAGCAGCCGTCAGCAACGTGCTGAGAACCATGCTGGCCAGCACAAGACGTGTTCGGGAATTGTTGAAGGAAAGCCTTATGTTATCCATCAGATATCATGTAGCCGGCGCCCCGGACGGTTTCAATCAGCGGTGGCTCATCACCTTCGTCCAGTTGACGGCGCAGCTTGGAGATATGGACATCGACCACATTGGTGTGCGGGTCGAAATGATAATCCCAGACACCTTCCAATAACATCGTGCGGGACACCACACGGTTTTTCCGGCGCAGGAAAAACTCAAGAATTTGGAACTCGCGCGGGGTAAGGGTGATCTCGCGTCCGTTGCGTGTAACCTTACGGGTCAGCAGATCCATCTCAAGATCGCGGCAAGTCAAAGACTTGCCTTCCTCGGCCTCTTGCGGTCGGCGTAGCAGAGCCTCGATCCGGGCGTGTAGTTCCTGAAAGGAAAACGGCTTGACCAGGTAATCGTCCGCCCCGGCACGCAGGCCTTTGACGCGCTCGTCGACGGCGCTCATCGCGGTTAACATCAGAACTGGCGTCTTCACACCCGCTGCGCGCATTGATTTGATGAGGGATAGCCCATCCAACTCCGGTAGCATCCGATCCAGAACCACTGCGTCAAATCCGCCATCGGTGGCGTGGTAAAGGCCCTCACGGCCATCCTCGGCCGCTTCTACGACATAGCCCTCTTCGCCAAACCCTTTGGCGATGAAGTCCCGGGTGTCTTCGTCATCTTCGACGATCAGCAGGCGACGGCTCATGATCCGAGTTCCTTTCTACCGGGATTTAACCACAAAATTGGGGTAAAGCACATGGTTTGGCTAAATAATCTGCCGGGTGCAGAGCTGTGCACCCGGCAGTCCCAGCGGTTTGCGGACAATTCAAACCGCCGAGGAGGCGCCCGCCAGATTTCCCCATCACGTGGCGCGCGCGTGAGTTAGGTTAGGCGATTTCCACTGCAACAAAGATCTGGTTTCCACCGCGGTTGATCAAAACAAGCGCAGGGTCAGTCTTTTCGCTGTCCAGCGCAGCTATCAGCGCATCCGGCGTCGCGGTCTCTTGACCGCCCAGCTTCACGATCACATCGCCCCGCTGCAGACCGGCTTTGGCTGCCGGGCTGTCAGGCTTCAGGTCGGTAACGATCACACCGTCGATATTCTGACCCACGCCCATTTCGGCGCGTTTCGTATCGGTCAGCGGCGCAACAGTCACACCCAAACTGGTGCCGGAAATGGTTTCGTCCACCGACTTGTCGATTTGGGCCGACGCGCTTTGATGTTGGCCAATTGTCAGCTCAAGCTGTTGCTCAGTTCCATCACGCAAAACTGTCAGGACGCTGTCCGTACCCACTTTGGTCGTGCCAACAAGGATTGGCAGATCGCTGCTAGAGTCCACGACCTCATCATTGAACGTCAGGATGACATCACCTTGTTGCAGAACACCCTCGGCCGGGCTGCCAGTGACAACGTCCGAGACCAGCGCACCAGTCGAATTGTCGATACCCAGTGCGGCGGCCAGTTCGGGGCTGACATTTTGGATCGATACGCCCAGCCAGCCACGGCTGACCTGACCATCATCGCGCAGGTCGGCAGCGATATGTTCGACGATGTTAGACGTCACAGCAAACCCCAGACCAACGGACCCTCCGGTGGGCGAGTAGATGGCTGAATTCACGCCGATTACTTCACCGTCCATATTGAACAATGGACCGCCCGAGTTGCCCTTGTTGATCGCCGCGTCAGTCTGGATGAATTCGGCATATGGCCCATCCGAGATATTGCGGCCTTTGGCCGATACGATCCCGGTGGTCACGGTCGAGTGCAGCCCAAACGGGTTGCCAATTGCCACAACATCTTCACCCACTCGGATGACATCGCTGTCGCCCAGCTGAACGGCCTGCAGGACTTCGCCTGCGTCGATTTTCAGAACGGCGATATCAGTCAACGGATCGGTGCCAACGACTTCGGCCTCAAAGGTACGGTCGTCCGACATGCGTACTGTCACAGTCTTGGCATTATCGACAACGTGGTGATTGGTAATGATGTACCCGGCTTCGTCCAAAACAAATCCTGAACCCAGCCCCTGTGCTGGTCCGCGTTGCGGGGGGCTGAACCCTTCAGGTGTCCCGAAGCGCTTGAAGAATTCCCCAAACGGGTGCTGATCAAGGTCAAACTGCCGTCCCTGGGCAGGCATCGGTGCGGTGTCCTGTTCCGCGATAATGGTGACGACCGCAGGCGACACGCTTTCAACGAGGTCTGCCAATGCTTCGTCGGCCATTGAGGGCAGGGCGGTGGTCGCCAGCAATGCGGCGCTTAAGGCGCCTGCGCCGACCCAACTGGCTGTCCCGGGCAAAAGTAGAGAGGATTTGCGGATGCTCATTTTTGTCTCCTGTTTATGTCACGTGATTGCGGCCACGCGTTGAGACAGGAAATGCGCGCTTACTCTGATTGTTTCCTGAGAGTTTTGTTAAGAAATCTTAATTTTGCCACAAAGAGGCTGCTCTATCCGCCAAGCTGATTATTCAGAATGGTGGAAATAGGCGAATCATTGCCTGCGAATCGACGAATTGTCGCTGTTTTGGGGCTCAAGTCGCAAAAACGGTCGAATTAAATATATTTGGTTAACAAACAAATCGCGAACCCTTCTTCTTTCGGGGTGATCTTCTTAAGGTTGTTGTCCTGTAAGTTCCCTGCGCCGCTCTCTCGGAATAATTTATAGCATAAAAGCCAGAGGGCTATTTAGGTATAGGCATAATGGAGGATGGCGTGGCTTTGCTCACTGGGGATGGTACCTCTTAGGTTGAGTTACGCTTGGCGGATGTTGCGGAAAAACCATTCTGATACCGGTAAAATTTACCCTTCTTTCGAATTTTACATTGTTTGAAGCCATCGGATAGGTGACGATGAAGATGCCCAAGCGAGGGGAGCCGACGGCACTAGGGGGTGTTGAAGGCTTGTCACAGTCACCGGAAGCGCTGAGCGGCATGTTAACGAGGGGGTCTTGTTTAGGTTCGGCAGCGGAATAGCCAGGTTGTCCTAAGGCAATTTTGGCAGCGTTTTCGGGATTGATGAAAAGTGGTAGTCCTGTCTTGGGTGCCGGCCCGGTCGTCTTCGACCGGGCCGTGTTATTTTTTGGCAGTGCGTTTTTTATGCCACTCAGCCCACTCCTCTGGCGTGTCTAGGTCCAGCAGGGCGTTCTGGTCTGGCAGGGGAACGAGATGCATTTTATCTGAACACGCACGCACGATTGATTGCGCGCCTTGGTCCCCGGACAACCGTTTAAGGTGGCCGAAAAGGCTATGGTCAAACACAACTGGGTGTCCAGGTTTTCCGGTTTCCGTCGCGCCACGCCAAATCAGCTTATCCGGGTGGGACTGAACGGAAGATAAAACGCTCTTTAGATCATCCGAGGTGATATCCGGTAAATCCGCCAGTAAAACCATCGCAGCGGTCGCATTAGGCGACACATGCGCCAAAGCGCCCCGAAGGCTGGCGCTCATACCTTCGTGGGCGTCGGGGATTTCCGACTTGCAAAGGTCCAGCCCCTCCAATGCTTGATGGCGGGGATGTGGTGCCGGAGGTAGCGCGACGATAACGGGCGCCGCTTGTTGGGCGATAATTGCCGCGCGGCGAAGCAAAGGCTTGCCGTCGACGACCTGTAGCAACTTGTCTTGGCCGCGCATGCGGCTGGATTGTCCAGCGGCCAGCAGAAGAATGGGAATCTGCGTCATGCCGCCACCATGCCGCGATCGCCGCATGGTGTCATCCCCGCATGCGCGTACCATCTGCATCAAACAGCGGTTCCGAGATCATGCGAGCTTTGCGCAGTTGGCCAAGGATTTCGATCTCGACTTCAAGCCCATCGCTTATCCGCTCTGTGGGCAAAAAGCCCAGTGCGACTGATTTGTCTGCATAATGTGAATATCCGCCCGACGTGCAAAAGCCCACGACATTGCCATCCAGCCAGATGGGTTCATATGCGTTCACATCGGTGTCGTCAGCATCTACCACGAAAGCAACCAGTTTGCGTGCTGGCCCTTGGGTCTGCTCCAGCTCTGCGGCGGAACGGCCAATAAAATCAATGCTCTTCGAGAAAGAAATGAACCGATCCAGGCCCGTTTCTGCAGCCGTATAATCGGGTGAGAATTCCCGCATCCAGGATCCAAAGAACTTGTCCAGACGCAAGCTCATCATCGCGCGCATGCCAAAGGGTACCATGTCATGCGCTTGTCCGGCCTGCCACAACGTCCACCAAAGTTGCCTTTGGGCCATCGGATCGCAATAGATCTCATACCCGAGATCACCAGTATAGCTGACCCGCTGCACGATACAGTCGGTCATGCCGATGGTCATAGGACGTACATCAAGGAAACGAAGGGCTGAAACATCTTCCCGCGTACAGGCGGCCAGAACTTTTGCGGCTTTGGGACCGGCGATCTGAAAGCCGTTCAGCCGGTCGCTGATATTCTCAATTTGTACGCCATCTTGCTGATGCTGCTGGAACCAGCGCATGTGGAAAGCCTGACTGCCGTAGGACGCGGTCAACTGGAACGCACCTTCGCTCAGGCAGGAAACGGTGAAATCGCCGATCAGCTTGCCCTTGGGGGACAGCATTGGCGTCAAAGACAGCCGACCCGGTTGCGGGATACGTCCGGCCATTATCCGGTCCAACCACCCACGGGCAGAGGGGCCGGTGATACGGTATTTTCCAAAATTGTGAACCTCGTTGATGCCAACACCATTGCGAACAGCGCGTACCTCGCGCCCGGTTGCCGCGAAGGCGTCCGAGCGGCGAAATGATGGCGTTTCATAGCCCGGTTCACCGTCTTGAGCGAAATAATTCGGTACTTCCAGCCCGTATTGCTGACCCCACACGGCACCCAGATCGCTGAAGATATCGTACATCGGGGTTGTCCGGTTCGGGCGCGCGGCGGGCAATTCCTCGTTCGGGTAGGCGACACTGAAACGTTTCTGATAGTTCTCGATCACCTTCGGGCGGGTATAGCCCGGGCTGATCCAGTCGCCAAACCGGGCCACATCCATCGCGAAAACGTCGCGCTCGGGTTCACCTTCGACCATCCACTGCGCTAGTGTCAGACCGACGCCACCGCCCTGGCTGAACCCGGCCATCACGCCGCAGGCAGACCAATAGTTGCGAACCCCCGATACAGGCCCGACCAGAGGATTGCCGTCGGGCGCAAAGGTGAACGGACCGTGGATAACCGACTTTACGCCTGCCTCGGCAAGAACGGGGAAGCGTCTGTAAGCAAACTCGATACTGTCGGTGATCTTGTCGAAATCATCGGGCAGCAGTTCGTGGCCGAACTCCCAAGGTGTTCCGTCGACCGCCCAAGGTTTACAGGGTTGTTCGTAAAAGCCGATACATAACCCACGCCCTTCCTGCCGCAAATAGCTTTCGCCAGCGGGGTCCATCACATGCGGGTGTTCGCCACCCTCGTCTATGATCGCCTCGATCTGGGTGATCGAGTCTGTCACCAGATATTGATGCTCCATCGGGTGTAGCGGGAAATAGATGCCTGCCATTGCACCGACTTCACGCGCCCACAGACCGCCGGCATTGACCACATGCTCGGCATGAATGGTGCCTTTGTCGGTGACCACATCCCAGGTGCCGTCGGGGCGTTGGTTGGTTTCACGCACCATGCAATGGGTCTCGATCGTAGCACCGCCCATCCGGGCTGCCTTTGCATAGGCATGAGTTGTGCCCGACGGATCAAGGTGACCGTCCAGCGGATCGTAGAGTGCACCGATGATGCCATCGGTATTGGTGATGGGAGCGATTTTCTTGATCTCGTCCGGTCCAACGATTTCGGTTTCCAAACCCATGAACCGGTGCTTGGCGCGTTCGGCCAGCAACATGTCGAACCGGTCCTGATTGTCCGCCAGTGTCACGCCGCCCACGTGATGCAGGCCGCAGGACATGCCGGTGATTTCTTCCAACTCTTTATACAGCCTGATCGTATAGCCCTGCAGCGCCGCCATGTTGGTGTCGCCGTTCAAGGTGTGAAACCCACCCGCCGCGTGCCATGTTGAACCGCTGGTCAGCTCAGACCGCTCCAATAGCATGACATCCGACCAGCCAAGCTTGGTCAGGTGATACAAAACCGAACATCCGACGACACCCCCGCCGATTACCGCTACCCGAGTTGTGGTCTTCACGTCTCGCCTCCGTTGGTATTGGCCAAAGCGTGCAAGCGAAGGAAGGGGTTTACTGTTCCGTTAGCGACAATTCGTGTCGCTGGTTACAACGGTCGAATCTTCAGCTCGGTCACGCGGTTGCCTTCGCGGGCGGTGACCTCGAACCGGAACCCGTGGAATGAGAAGACCTGACCTGTTGTCGGGATCATCTGTGCTTCGTGAATGACCAACCCGGCGATCGTGTTCGCTTCTTCATCCGGCAGCGACCAATCCATTGCGCGGTTGGCGTCACGGATCGTCATTGCACCTTCGACAAGAAATTGCCCATCCTCGGTGCGGGTCACGGGTACGTCTTCCTCGATATCAAACTCGTCGGCGATCTCGCCTACGATTTCTTCGAGAATATCCTCAAGCGTGATCAGGCCGCGCAACGAGCCGTATTCATCAACTACCAGCGCAAAGTGGCTGTGCATTCGCAGGAACTCGCGCATCTGGTCGTCCAGCGTTGTGGTTTCCGGTACGAAATAAGGATCGTTCGCCACTTTCGAGATGTCGAATTCCTTCAGACGATTGGAATCGTTTTCGGTGCCACCAGCGTGGGCATACATGGCGCGGAACAGGTCCTTGGCGTGGACGACGCCCACGATATTCTCTGGCTCATTGCGGAATACAGGCAAGCGCGTGTGCGGGCTTTCCAGACATTGCTGCAGAATGGCCTCGGGCGCGTCGTCAGCATCAATCATCTCGATATTTGAGCGGTGCAGCATGATCTCTTCCACCGCGCGCTCGCCCAGATCCAGCGCACCAAGGATGCGGTCCCGGTCTTCCTTTTCGACCACGCCTTCTGAATGGCCCAGCTGCAGGGCACCTGCGATTTCCTCTCGCACGGCAAGGATATTACTGTCCGGGTCGATTTGAACCCCAAACAAGCGCAGAACGCCGCGCACCAGAAGGCGCACCGCTGCGACGATGGGCGAGAAGACTGTAACAACGATACTGATGATCGGAGCAACAGCCGCAGCCGCTTTTTCCGAGTTGGTGATGGCGTAGGTTTTGGGTAGAACCTCGGCAAAGATCAGAACCAGCAAGGTCATTACCAGTGTCGCCAGCGCCACGCCGCTTTCTCCGAACAGTCGGGTAAATAGCGCCGTCGCCAGCGAGGCCGCGAGGATGTTCACCAAGTTGTTGCCCAGCAGGACTGAGCCGATCAGCCGTTCATTGTCATCGGTAATATCCAGCGCCTTTTGCGCCCCGCGCGAGCCCTTGTCGGCCTGCGCCCGCAGTTTGCCGCGCGAAGATGCGGTCAAAGCAGTTTCAGAACCCGAGAAGAAGCCCGACAGAACAAGCAAAAGCAAAATGGCGCCTGTGGTAAACCAGAATGCGCCGTCGATCAGAGAAGGTGAGGGTTCCATCGGTCCTAAATTGTTGGTGTTGTTGCATCCGTTATGGGGGCGCGCCCCCTGCGGATCAAGGGGTTAGCCTTTGTCTTTGGTGTCTTTCGCCAGCGGGTGGTGCTCTAACACCAGTTCGGCCAGACGCTCATCCAAGACATGCGTATAGATTTCTGTGGTTGCGACATCCGCGTGCCCCAACAGTGTTTGGATCGACCGCAGATCAGCTCCGTTCGCCAATAGATGAGTAGCAAAGGCATGTCGCAACGTGTGTGGAGTGACTTTTTCCGGGGAAACGCCACCCTGAACCGCGAGTTCCTTGACCAACTGAAAGAACATATGCCGTGTCAGGTGACCTGATTTTCCGCGCGATGGGAAAAGGAACTTCGATCGCTGACCGCCATTTGCGACCAATTGCTCTTCGGCGTCATCCCGAACCGCAAGCCATGCGGCAAGTGCTTCGCGGGCAGGTGGGGACAGCGGAACCATCCGTTCCTTGCCACCTTTGCCCAACACCAACAGCATCCGCGGGTCGCCCCGTGCGGATGAAACCGGCAACGAGACCAGCTCGGTCACGCGCATACCGGTCGCGTACAGCACCTCCATCAGGCAGGTGTTGCGTACCCGGTCCGCCTTGGTGCGCCCGGTCTGACGGGCGGCCTGCAGCAGTCGGTCAACCTCGGGTACGTCCAGTGTTTTTGGCAGGCGTTTCTGGCGCCCCGGTCCTTTGATCTGGATGGCGGGGTTGGTTTCGCGCCAGCCTTCCTCGAATGCGAAACGATAGATTTGCTTTATGGCAGAAAGGCGACGTGCTCGGGTGGATTGTGCCAGCCCTTGCGCATCACAGTCGATCAGATAGCGTTCAATCCGATCTCGGTCAGCGTCGTCAAATCCGACTTTGCGACGCTCAAGCCAGTCGGCAAAGTCTTTCAGGTCACGCCCATAGGCCAATAGGGTGTTGTTGGCGGCCCCAAGCTCGGCAGCTTGCGCTTGCAGGAAAGTGGAAATCCACAGGTCTGATGTAGCCGGGGACGCCATGATCAGCTGTCCTGCAGGATCAAAAGGTTCAGCGCCGCACGGCGTGCAGTGTCCTCAAGACCCACCCGGCGCAGCGTTGCAATTGCAGCAGTCAGATCGACAAGATTGCCGCGCGCACCATGTGCGAACAACTCCATTGTCTCAAGAATTGCCTCGCCCAATTGGTCGTTTTCCAGCATTGACTCGATGTCCGAGGGGATTGGTGCAGCCCAGGCAAAACCCTGAGCTACCGCATCGGCTTGTGGGGACGGGGTGCGCGCGCGCCCTGGATCACCCTGCGCCAATGCGGCTAGAAACATCGCTTCGATGGACTGGTCTGGTGGCGACAGGGCAGCTTTTTCATAGAGTTCGGACAGCAGCAGGACGCGCCATCGCAGGCTTTCACTCTCAGCGTCAGGCAGAGAGAACTGCGATAGTCGACCTGCGAACAACTCGGCAAATGGAACCTCAAGACCAACGCTGCGCATTTGGTACCAGACAGAGGGCAGAGTGTTCGAGATGGCTTGTGGCTTGCCGGATTCCAAAGCACTTTCGAACTTCTGAATGGCGGACACCCGATCCCACACTGCACCCGAGGCCGCTGGGTTACGCTCGGTATACAGGCCCAACAATTGGTTGGGGGTCAGTGCACCGATACGTGTCAGACGCTCGGCAGCTTCAATTTGGGCTTTCCAACCGGCTACATCGCGCAGATCGGCATTTGCAAAGGCTCGCGGCAGCGGGGCAGATGGCAGGCGCTCACCGATCGCTTCGAACAGACGAAATGTAAGTGGATCGGGATTGTCCGGTTGCGGCAGATATTCTGCATCTTCGAACAGTTCGGGGCTAAGGAACCGATCCAGCACATCCAGATCTTCGGGCGGCAGGACTTGCAGCGCATGGGCGGCCTCAAGCGTCAGCGCGGCCGAGCCCCAGTCGCCTCGGCGCGCCTTGCAGAAAATCTGCGCCGCGTAGTCCTGCGACAGATGTGGCTGAGCAATCAGCGCGGTGCAGCTGCGGTCTTCGTCCCCGGTTAACAGTGTCGCGTCGAACCAGCGCTGGAACCGTTCGCGGCTGTCGGTGGGGCCAGCCAGTTGCACCAATGATTGCATGGGATCAGCTGCGCCAAGCTGCATCAGGCGATCCAGCCGCGCTAACAGAAGTGTTTCCTGCGCATTCGGCCCAGCCGGTGCGCGCGCTTCGGACAGCAGCAGAGTGAACAGTAGCCGCTGCATGGCTGGGTTATACTTGACGGGCACCCGGGCGATCAGCTGCGCCAGCCGGTCGGGGTCGCTGTTCTGCCAAAGGCCAACGGGCAGGCCGGTCACGGATGAAGAAACCAGCCCAAGTGGCGGCGACAGGGCCTCAAGCGGGGTGACTTCGACGTCCGGTTGCACACCGGTTTGTGTTACTGGCGGCTCCAACAGAACTGTTCCCGGCAGGTTTTCTGGCGGGTTGCTCAGCCAATCAATGACGGAAAGAGGTTCCTGCTGTGCCTGCGCCGATCCGGCCAGGAACAGCGCGACCACTGCGGCCTTATTCGACATTCAGGATTACCGGTTCTCGAATCTCTTCCTGAGGCGCTGAGAAATCTACACCGAAGAACGGCCCCAGATAGGCGTATGCCACCAGCCCGATGAAACTCAGGCAAATCAGGTATAATAAGAACTTGATCACACGGCCCATTGTTCAACACTGCCTCAATTTTCTGTTTTGCCATAGTTATAGCTAGCATTTTTCCTAAGATCACGTCATTCACGGTGAAATGAGCGAAATTAAGCATAACACCCTCAGCTCGGACACGGATGCAGGCTTTGCACTGCACAAAACAGTCGTTCTTGTAGGCATGATGGGCGCAGGAAAGACTGCTGTGGGCCGTGCATTGGCCGCGCGGTTGGGGGTTCCTTTCCTCGACAGCGATGCCGAGATCGAATCGGCGGCCAACATGACCATACCCGAGATATTCGAACGTGACGGAGAGCCGTTTTTCCGCGCCAAGGAATCTCAGGTTATCGGGCGTCTGTTGGATGAGGAAAAAGGCATTCTGTCGACGGGTGGCGGTGCCTTTCTGGCTGAACGGAACCGAACGATGATTACAGAGCGCGGTGTCTCGGTCTGGCTGAGGGCAGATTTGGACGTTCTGTGGAATCGCGTCAAACACAAGGACACGCGCCCGTTGCTGCGCACGGCAGACCCGTATGCGACGTTGCGTGGCTTGTACGAACAACGCGTGCCGGTTTATGTGCAGGCCGACCTGATCGCGGAGTCGGACGGCGAAACCTCGATCGAGAATATGGTGAACCGGGTGCTGAAAGCGCTAGCGACACGCCCCGATGTTTTGGAACGGAAGTAATGCACCAAACTGTACATGTAGAGCTGGGCGAACGCTCGTATGACGTGGAAATCGGCCCGGACCTGCTGGCGCAGGCTGGCATCCGGATCGCGCCCTTGCTGCGGCGACCCAAAGTGGCAGTGGTGACCGACGAAAACGTGGGTGCCTTGCATCTGGATGCGCTACGTGACGGTTTGGCCTCGGCCGGGATCGAGATGACGTCACTGACATTGCCAGCGGGTGAGAGCACCAAAAGCTGGCCGCATTTCGAACGCACGGTCGAATGGCTGTTGGCGGAAAAGGTCGAGCGCCGCGATGTGGTCATCGCCTTTGGTGGCGGTGTCATCGGCGATCTGGTCGGCTTTGCCGCTGCGGTTCTGCGTCGTGGGGTGCGCTTTGTGCAAATCCCGACCTCTCTGCTGGCGCAAGTCGATAGCTCTGTTGGTGGCAAGACCGGGATCAATGCACCGCAGGGCAAGAACCTGATCGGTGCGTTTCACCAACCATCGCTTGTGCTGGCCGATACTTCGGTTCTGGGCACCATGACACAGCGCGATTTCCTTTCAGGCTATGGCGAAGTGGTTAAATACGGCCTGCTGGGCGACTCCGATTTCTTTGATTGGTTGGAAACCAATGGAACCGATGTGTCGGGTGGAGATATGGCCGCGCGCGTACGTGCCGTAACACGTTCTGTGCAGATGAAAGCCGACATCGTGGCACGGGACGAGACCGAGCAGGGCGACCGCGCGCTGCTGAACCTTGGCCATACGTTCTGTCACGCGCTTGAGGCCGCGACCGGGTACTCGGATCGTCTGTTGCATGGCGAAGGTGTGGCTATTGGTTGTGCGCTGGCGTTTGAATTGTCCTCGCGTCTGGGCTTGTGTTCGCAGGAAGACCCTAGCCGCGTGCGGGCGCATTTGCGCGCGATGGGTATGAAAACTGATCTGGCTGATATCCCGGGCGACTTGCCAAGTGCCGAGGCTTTGGTCGATCTGATGGCGCAGGACAAAAAGGTCATCGACGGCCAATTGCGGTTCATCCTGGCACGGGGGATTGGCCAGGCATTTGTGACGTCGGACGTCCCGCGCGACGCGGTGATTTCTGTGTTGGAAGATGCCTTGGCAACCGTCTGATTAACGACTGCGGATCACCATCAGCTCACCGATGTTTTCGCGGGTGATGTAGCCAACCATGTTGCCAGCCTGAGTGCAGACCGCGATGGCAGGGGCACCTTTGTGCAGCGTGTCCAGAACCATTTCGAGCCCGCTGGTCAGTTGCACCTGTGGTATATCCGTCACCATGATGGACGTGGCCGGGTCCGAGCGCGGATTTTCCCCGGCCAGCGCTGTGAACAGGCGGTCTCGGGTCACGAACCCCAGTAGAGCGCCAGCTGAGTCAAGTACCGGAAACTCGTGCTGTGTGGTGTGAATGACTGCTTGCGCTGCGGTCGCCAGCGTATCTGACGGGGACAGGGCGTGAAATTCTGTGATCATGGCATCACGAGCCAGCACCCGCCGCGCCACCGAGCGCATAGCAACATCCTGGCTTTCCGAGCTGGCCGCGACGAATACAAAGACCGCGATCAGAACCAATATGGGATTGCCAGTGCTCAAGCCCCAGAACCCAAATGCCAAGGCAACGAATTGACCGCCCATCGCGGCCACTTTTGTGGCCTTCACCCGGTCCATCTTCAGGCATAATAAGGCTCTGAACACTCGGCCTCCATCCATCGGAAAGGCCGGGATCATATTGAAAACAGCCAGAAGCAGGTTCACATACGCCAACCGGTTCAACAGACTTGGCCCAGGCGAGTCGATCTGAGCCAAGGTCTCCAACGGCATTCCGGCCCCAAACGCGACCAGTACGATCCAGATGACTATGTTTACGGCAGGTCCGGCAAGGGCGACCCAGACCTCTTGCATTGGTTGTTCCGGCATCTGTTCCAGCCGCGCCAACCCACCGATCGGTAGAAGAGTGATGTCGGGGGTTTTGATCCCATAGCGCCGCGCCATTAATGCGTGCCCGAATTCATGCGCGACGACGCAGGCAAACAGTGCCAGAACGAAGATCAGGTTTTCGATGGCTGCGGGCAGGCCACCGCTGGAATAGGCGGCGAAAGCGACCCATGCCAAAAGTAGGAAGAAGGTGACATGGACCCTCAGTTCCGACCCAAGTAACCGGCCGAGTGAGAAGGACCATGTCATGATACGTCTCCGCTTTGCTTAGAACGGAATCTCGTCGTCGTCGATTCCGCCAGATGCCGGGGCAGGGGTACTGGATTGGCCGCCATATGGGTCGCCATAACCGCCACCGGCCTGACCTCCGCCATAACCACCGGACTGGCCGCCACCGTAGCCACCACCGCCGCCTTCACCGCGAGCATCCAGCATCACAAGGGTAGAGCCAAAGCCCTGCAGGACCACCTCGGTCGAGTAACGGTCTTGCCCGGATTGATCCTGCCATTTGCGGGTCTGCAGTTGGCCCTCGAGGTAAACTTTGGATCCTTTCCGCAAGTATTGCTCTGCGACGCGAACAAGCCCTTCGTTGAAAATAGCGACCGAGTGCCATTCTGTGCGCTCGCGGCGCTCACCGGTGTTGCGGTCTTTCCATGTCTCGGATGTGGCAATGCGCAGGTTGCAAACCTTGCCGCCGTTCTGGAATGTCCGAACCTCGGGATCGCGGCCAAGATTTCCGACCAGAATGACTTTGTTGACTGAACCCGCCATGTATTTCCCCGTTCTGAATTGACGTATGCGCGCCCGAATCTGGCGCTGTGTTTCCAAGCGACCCTATACCTCCTGCGGCTAGGTTGAAACACAGTTGATGGCTGCAACACAGAGCAAGAATTTACTAAGCTTCTCCTTACCAAGCTTTCATTTTTTACTGAGATATCTATACTCGATAAGGTCCTGAACGAGCGAGATCGGCATTAATGCGTTTTCTGGTTGGTGGTTTTGTTGGTATTTGCATTGCTCTGGGCTCGGTTCCGGTAGCGGCGCAAACGTTGTCGACGAAAAGCCGGAAGGACATTTTTCTTAAACAGTCCAAGGTTTTGGATTCACGCGCAGCAACACAGTACCGGGATTCTGAACGGCTCAAGCCCAAACCTGCTCAGCCCACGTTCAACAAGCGATATACAGGGAAGTATCGCGGTGAGTTCATAACACTGGCTCGTCAGGCGGCGCGTAAACATAAGGTGCCAGAAGACCTGTTCCTGCGTTTGGTGCAGCAGGAAAGCGGTTGGAACCCACATGCGAAATCTCACAAGGGTGCATTGGGTCTGGCACAGTTGATGCCCGGCACAGCGCAGCTTTTGGGTGTGAACCCGCATGACCCCAAACAAAACCTGGAAGGCGGCGCGCGGTATCTTTCGTGGCAATATCGAAAGTTTAAATCCTGGCGCCTGGCACTGGCGGCCTATAATGCGGGGCCAGAGGCCGTTGAGAAACACGGCGGTGTTCCGCCGTACAAGGAAACCCAGAACTACGTAAAAGTGATCTGGGGCGGCTAAATTGGCCACGCTGCGATGCAGAGTGCCCGATTCTTGATTACAAGCAGTTCGTCACCTTAACCTGTTCGGGTAACGCTCAGGATAGGGAACCTTGTCGATGGCAGTTGATCGCCCGCAGATACCCAAGGAAACCTTGGCCAATTGGCAGCGACTGGTAGATCTAGTCGCCCAGCTTGCCGATGTTCCTGCCAGCCTGATCATGAAAACCGACGCCCCTGATCACTCAGTGCTCATTACTTCGGATCATCCTGATAACCCATATCCAGTGGGGATGAATTTTCGCCTGAATCCGAAACTCTATTGTCAGGGCGTGTTGCAACGCGACGAAGAGCTTGTGGTAGAAGACGCTGCATGCGAACCAGCGTGGTATGATAATGAAGATTTAGAGCATGGCATGTCGTTCTACATAGGCTTGCCACTCAAATGGCCAGATGGCTCTGTCTTTGGGACAATTTGCGTCCTGGACCGAAAACGCAATCGCCGAGCGCTGATCTTTCGCGAAGGACTGGCACAGTTTGCCCGCATGGTCGAGTCGGATCTGGCTTTATTACAAGAGGTTTACCTGCGCCGAGCGCTTGAGGAAAAATTGAACATTACGCTAGCGCAACTGGAAACCCGCGTGCAGGAACGGACATGCGAACTACAGGAAACCAACACCGCGCTGCGTGTATTGTTATCCAGCTTGGACGAGGATCGGAAAAACCGGGACCAGCAGATTGTAGAACGAGTTCGTAGCATGGTGATACCCTATCTTGACAAGCTACGGGACCAAATTGGACCGGATAAGGCTCAGCACGTTTACCTCGATCTGGCCGAACAGAACCTGACAGAGATCACGTCATTGATGTCGGACAGGCTATCAGACGCTTTCGCAGTGATGACTCCGACCGAGATCGAAATTGCGCAATTGGTTATGTCCGGTAAGACAACAAAAGATATTGCCCGAGCATTGTCACGTGAGACGTCGACGATAGATTTCCACCGCAATAATATAAGGCGCAAGCTTGGCCTGGAGGGGCGGGGCCAAAACCTGCGGAGCCATCTCCTCACGATTTCGTGATGGCCAACTATGGGGATTTCCCCCATATTTTCCCCGGAAATTTCCGATCTGAACCAATCTGACCGACCTCGGTATCCTGTCGAAGATAGCGCGGAGATCACCGCGACTGTCCAACAGAGAGGAAAAAACATGGATCGCAATGATCTTAAACCGACATTCCTGAAGGGTGAAAGAGATGACTTGGCACCGGGACTTTCGCGCCGGTCACTATTCATGGCGGCAGGCGCTGCTGGAGTTTGCGCCGGGGCTTCGCTGATAGGCGCTAAACCGGTTCAGGCGCAGTCGCAGGCGTGGCTTCAACCTGGCAACAACAACCACGTAATCGACCTGCAGGGTACCACCGGCCAGTCCAGCACTGGAACGGTTAGTATCGATTACTATGGCCATTGTGCAATCAAGATCACCTCGCCAAGCGGGGCGACGGTTCTATTCGACCCGTGGCGCGATGATCCATCGGGGGCGTGGGGGCTATGGTTCCGAAATGAGTTCCCGCAAATCCCGGTTGACATAACCATGTCCACGCACGCCCATTTCGATCACGATGCGATCGAACGGCCCAGCTCGACCATGGTACTGGATCGGATGGTCGGAAACTTTGAATTCGCCGATCTCAAGATTACAGGCTTTGCCGATAAACATGCCTGTGTCGCTCCGGGCTGGTACGATTGGACGAACGCTCTGGCCGAATTCGGCGCTGAAGCCTGCCCTCCGAACAATGTCGGGCATATGGATATGGTCGTCTATCTTGTAGAGACCGGAGGGATCCGCACGCTCATCTGGGGAGACAACCGCCACAACCCCCCTCAGGAGTTCTGGGATGCGATCGGGCAGGTGGATGTTCTGACACTGCCGGTTGATGGATCAGAACATATCCTTAGCTATGATCAGGGAAATGACATTGTTGCCAAGCTTAAGCCCAAGATTGTTATTCCGACGCACTACCTGAACGAAGTGACGTCCTATACCCTCACGACGCTGCAATCAGCGGATGAGTGGGTGAAGGCACAGCCAAGTCACAAGATGCTAGAAAACGGTAGTCTACAGCTTGAAGCAGGAGAGATTGCAGGCATGAAACAGGAGTTCATGCATTTTGGGAATAATGTTCTTACGGGTTAAGTTTTGTCACCCCGAAACCTCAAGGCGCAACAAAGGCCGGTCAAAAACCGGCCTTTTTCGAGTTCGTTTCTCTATTCCGCAGCGATTTTGATCACGGGCTCCATGCGGGCCAGAATGTCTTCGGCAAGGTGGCATTTCACCTGATGCCCATCGGCCAGAGTTTTTACTGGCGGCACGTCGCGTTCACATAATCCGCCCGGAACTTCGGACTTCCAACGGCACCGGGTCTGGAATGGGCAGCCCGGAGGTGGACTCATCGCTGACGGGATGTCTCCCTCAAGGACGATATGCTGCTTTTCGATAGACGTGTCCGCAATCGGCACAGCGCTCAGCAGAGCTTCGGTATAGGGATGATATGGCGGGGCAAAGACCTGATCGGTTGTGCCCAGTTCGACCACATGGCCCAGATACATCACCATCACCCGATCACTCAGATAGCGCACGATGGACAGGTCATGGCTGATGAACAACAGCGTCGTTTTGTGTTCGCGCTGAATTTCCATCAGCAGGTCGGTTACTGCCGCCTGCACCGATACATCCAGCGCCGAGACCGGTTCGTCCGCGACCACGATCCGCGCATCACCGGCAAAGGCCCGCGCTATACCAACACGCTGTTTCTGGCCGCCGGACAGTTGCCTTGGCATGCGGTCGGCAAAGGCCCGGGGCAGTTTTACCAAGTCCAGCAGTTCCAGCATGCGTTTCTTGCGCTCAGCCTCGGATTTGCCGACGCCAAATATCTCTAGCGCGCGGATGATCTGACGGCCCACCGTCATCGAGGGGTTCAGCGTGTCGAACGGGTTCTGGAAAACCATCTGAACTTCACCCACGGTCTTGGCATCGCGTTCTTCGATGGGCACGGCCTCGATATTGCGGTTGTCCAGCAGAATCTGACCATCGGTCGCTGTTTCCAACCCCATCAGCACCTTGGCAAAGGTGGATTTGCCACAACCGGATTCACCTACAATGGCGAGTGTTTCGGATTCGTGCGCTTCGAAACTCAGCGTTTCGTTGGCCTTCACCACCTTCGTGTCACCTCCGCCGAACAACGCGTTTGCGGCTACCTCATAGTATTTCTTGAGGTTGTCCATTTTCAGAACGGTGCGGCCAATCTCGGCCTTTTCCTTCTGTTCGCCCACTGTGATCGGCGCATTCCAGTCGATCTCTTGGAACTTCAGACAGCGCGTGTGATGGCGATCATTGCCCGGCACTGGCTCCATCAGAATGTTCTGCGCGTCGCAGCGACCTTCTTCGAAATAGTCGCAACGTGGACCAAAGTTACATCCCGGCGGGCGTTCGTGCGGCAAGGGAAAGTTCCCCGGAATGGCCACCAAAGGCCGCGCGTTCTTGTCTGCGCCGGGTAGGGGGATCGAACGGAACAGAGCCTGCGTATAGGGATGCTGCATCTCGTCGAACACATCGTGGATCGAGCCACGTTCAACGGCTTCACCAGAATACATCACGCACAGCCGGTCGCAGGTCTCAAGAACCAGACCCAGGTTATGCGAAATGAACAGCATCGAAGTGCCGTATTTCTTACCCAAATCCTTAACCAGTTCGACCACGGCGGCCTCAACTGTCACGTCCAGAGCGGTCGTTGGCTCATCGAGAATTAGCAGCGATGGTTTTGACATCAGCGCCATTGCGATCACAATCCGCTGCTGCTGACCGCCCGACAACTGATGCGGGAAGGAGTTCAGCATCCGCTCGGGGTCGGGCAGGCGCACATCTGTCACCACCTCCAACGCGCGGGCATATGCTTCTTCGGCACCGACGCCCTCGTGGATCATCGGCACTTCCATCAATTGCTTTCCGATCTTCATCGCCGGGTTCAATGAGGCCATCGGCTCCTGATAAATCATCGCGATCTCGTTGCCGCGAATGTCGCGCAATTCGTCCGAAGTCATCTCGGACAAATCGCGCCCTTTGAACTTGATTGTGCCGCCGACAATTCGACCATTCTTGCCAAGATCCTGCATGACCCCAAGTGCCACGGTGGATTTGCCACAGCCGGATTCTCCCACTAGCCCAACCGCTTCACCGGGCTGCACGCTGACTGAAAAATCCATCACTGCAGGGATTTCCCGCAAGCGGGTGAAGAATGAAATCGACAGCTTGTCGATCTCCAGGATCGGGCCGTCATAATCCGCCATTTTGCTCATCTTGCTTACTCCTCGCCAAATGGGGGATCCCCTTCATCTGGCTAAAAATATCTCGGGGGTCCGGGGGCAGAGCCCCCGGCCTCGATCACATCAATCCTTCAGACTTTCTTCACGCAGACCGTCAGCCAGCAGGTTCAAACCAAGAACAAGTGACAACAGCGCCAGCGCAGGTGGCAGGGCCGGGTGCAGATAGATCGACAGCAGCTTGCGCCCCTCGTTGATCGTCGAACCCCAGTCCGGGCTTTCCGGCGGCAGTCCAAGGCCAAAGAAGCCCAAGGTTCCCAAAAGGATGGTGGTGTAGCCAATCCGCAGACAGAAATCGACGATCAGCGGCCCACGGGCGTTGGGCAGGATCTCCCACAGCATGATGTACCATGGGCCCTCGCCACGGGTCTGCGCTGCAGCCACGTAGTCACGTGTCTTGATGTCCAGTGCCAGCCCCCGCACGATGCGGAACACTGTGGGTGAATTCACGAAAACCACCGAGACGAACACCACGAGAATACCACCTGGAATGTTGAACAGGTCCAGATAGGTCGGCAGACCCCAGATGCGGTAGCTATTGGTATTGATGATATAGCCGCCAGTCGAGATCAGCGACAGGTACAGCCAGATCGCAACACCCAGAACCCCGATCAACAGCGGTGTGCGAAATGTCGGTCGCGTGTAATAGCGCGAATTCAACAAAACGCCGATGAACAGGATCGGAAAGACAAACAGCACCGCCGCCATATAGTTCGGCACGCCAGTCGCCACGATTTCCGGTGTGACCAGCAGATAGAACAGCAGGATCACCGGGAAGGCGAGGATCAGGTTGGCAAGGAAGGACAGGAACGTATCCAGACGACCGCCATAGTAACCGGCGGGCAGGCCCAGAGTGATCCCGACCATAAAGGCGAACAACGTGGCAAGTGGCGCAATCTGCACCACGATCCATGCGCCTTTGACCATACGGCTGAACACGTCGCGCGCAAGGTTATCACCCCCCAGCAGATACCAAGTGTACTCCCCTTCTTCCGGGCTGGGCAGCGGTGTCCCTGGAAGCTTGTTTTTCATCCCCGACACCTGCGACAGCGGGTCATGGGTGATGATCAGGTCCAGCGCACCAAAGACGCCTGTGAAAACCCAGAACATGACAAGACCAAAGCCGATCATGCCTATGGGGCTGTCGAATAGTTTGCCATACAAACCCAGACGCCGCTTGAAGGCGATGGACATAGCATACAGGATGATCATTGAGAGCCAGACAGGCAGAAACTGCCGCGAAATCGCACCGATGATCCCTGCGCCAGTCCCCAATAAGATACCAAGCACGATATAGGCCAACGCGAGGGCGACAGTTGCGGTAAAGCTATAGCGAAGCGCCTTTTGCGTCAGTCCACGCAGGCCTGAGCCTGAACTGAGGGTTCCATCCAGATTGACGCTCATCGGTGCCTCTGGCAGCACGATGCTTCCGACAATCCAGATCACGATGGACACCAGAAGGGCGGCGATTGCGACCATCAACAGCGGGTTCAGGAAGGCGATAGAGCCGGTCCAGGTAAGTGGTTCCATAATCTATCCCTCCTTAAGAAATGCGGATGCGCGGGTTGAGGTAGACATAGCCAATATCCGAGATCAGCTGCGTCACCAGCACCACAAAGACCGACACGACCGAAATCGCCAGCAACAGCTGTATGTCGTTGTTGCCCGCCGCCTGAACCAGTGCCCAGCCAAAGCCTTTGTAGTTGAACAGGGTCTCGACGATCACCACGCCGTTCAGCAGCCATGGGAACTGCAGCATGATGACGGTAAAGGGCGCGATCAGTGCATTTCGCAGCGCGTGTTTCATGACGATGTTCGGGAATGAAACACCCTTCAGGCGGGCAGTGCGGATATACTGTGCCGTCATCACCTCGGTCATTGAGGCGCGGGTCATCCGGGCGATATAGCCCATGCCATAAAGCGCGATGGTAAGCACCGGCAGGAAGAAGTTCTCGAAGGTCGGGTTATCCATAGCCTGCGTCGCCGTGCCCTTGAACCACTTTAGTCCAACAGCAGAAGAAGTGAATATTGCGATGAAGATAACGCCGGACACATATTCGGGTGTCGCCGTCGTTGTGATGGCAAAAGTCGACAGTGTTCGGTCGGTGGCAGAGCCTTCTTTCATCCCCGCAAGAATGCCCAGTATCAGGGCTGAAGGGACCATCAGCAACATAACCCAGAACATGAGCCTGCCGGTCAGGGCTAAGCGATTGCCCACAACCTTCGATACTTCCTCTTTGAAAACAGTAGAGTAGCCCCAATAACCTTGTAGAATACCACAGAAATTGGGGGCCTCTTCTGCCGATTGACCAGGCAAAATGCATCTGCCCTGAACAGTGCCATCTTCGTTCTCATATCGGAAGGAAGGCAGAATCCCCAGCCATTCACCGTATTTGATCGGCATTGGCTGTAAGTATCCGTTCTTTTCCAGAAAACTCTCGACCTGCTCATCCGACATCCGAAAGTTGCCCTGCGTTTTCGCGAGCTTTTCGAGGTTTGGATAAAGGTTGGTGAGGAAAAAGACTAAAAATGTAAGGCACAATGCTGTCATAAGCATGATGCCCACGCGTCTTAGGATAAATAGTCCCATGTTAGCCCCTGTTGGTAGGCTGGCGTGAATTTTGTTTGGCTTCACGCATAGCTGTTTTATGGTCGCCGCAGTCCGGACGAAAAGGCCGCGCCAATGCGGCGCGGCCTTGTGTTATAGTTGGCTCAGGACAAAATGCCGAACTTGTAAAGCTGCGGCAGGTCCGCGATGTGCTTTTCGACACCCACCATATTTTCGCGGTGATGACGCATCGCTGTCCGCCAGTAGGGCTGAATTGTAACGCCTTCTTCGATCATAATCGCTTGCAGTTTAGCCATCACCTCGCGGCGTTTGTCGACATCGGCGATCGAGTTTGCTTCGGCCAGCAGGGCGTCGAACTCTTCATTGGCAAAGCCTGATTCATTCCATGCGACACCTGACTTATAGGCCAGCGCCAGAACCTGTGTGCCCAATGGGCGGTGGTTCCAGTTGGTCGACGAGAACGCATATTTGGTCCAGTCATTCCAGAATGTCGATCCTGGCAGTACGGTATGCTTGGCCTTGATGCCAGCGTCGTTCAACTGAGCAACCACAGCCGCCGTTGTGTTCCGACGCCAGTCGTCATCGATCGACTGAACTTCGTGCTCAAAGTCACCCATGCCCGCTTCGTCCATCAGTGCTTTGGCGCCTGCAGGATCGTACGGGATGCGTGTCACGGCCGAGTCATGCTCGGGGTGCATCGGGCCAACATGGCAGTTGTCCGCAGGAATGCCGTAGCCCGACATACCCAGCTCCAGACAAACTTCGTTGTCAACGGCCATAGCCAAGGCCTGACGGACCCGCTTGTCGCCATAGATCTTGTTGCCGTTGCCGTCTTCGGCCAGTTGGTTGGGACGGATGACGATGGTAAAGCCCGACGGGATTTCCGAACGGACAAGGCCGATGCCATCAAAGATATCGACGAATTCGCCAACCGATTCCCAGTTCATGTCGATTTCTTCGGCCTCATACGCAGCCAGGAAGGCGGCTGGATCTGTGCCGTAGTCAATGAACTCGATCCGGTCGATGTAGCCTCCTTTGCCGGCCTCGTAACCCCACCAATCGAAGCCTTCATTGCGGACCAGTACGCCTTTCACTCCAACTTCGTGGCTTTCTGGTATCATGAAACCGGTGCCGATCGGGTTGCCCAGCATGTCATTGGCATCAAAGCTGCTGTGTACAATGGCTGCCGGGTAATCGGCCATACCAGGGATTATCGTGATGTCCGGGGCGTTACACTTTAGCTTCACGGTGTGACTGTCGACTACTGTGATCGCGCCATCGGCTGCCTTTTGCGTTGTCGCATCCGCCAACGAGGCCATACGCGCAGCCATCGAATTGCCTTCGACCGTTGCATCACACCAAGCGGTGATGTTGCGCGCAACGTCTTCGGCGGTGAAATCATCGCCGTTGTTCCACTTTACGCCCTTGCGAACGTTAAGTGTGTACTCGGTTGCGTTATCGTTGGCTTCCCAGCTTTCCAGCAGCATGGGCTTGAAGGAACCGTCATTGTTGTATTCGACCAGATATTCCAGCCAGCCCGCCGTGAATGTGGCAATCTGGGTCCAGTCATAGGTACGCGGATCCTTGAGGGCGCGAACCTCCATCTGATAGCGGATTGTGCCGCCGCGAGGCGGTTCCTGTGCTGCTGCCGGTGATTGCAGGCCGATCATGCTGTAGGCAGTCGGAACAGCAACACCCAACGCGGTTGCGCGAGCGATGAACTCGCGTCGGCTGAGCTTGCCGTCGCGACATTCCTGAGCGTGCATTTCTGCCGCCCAATGAACCGGTGCTCCGGTGAGTGTTTGATGTTTCATGAATGTCTCTCCCTGTGACACATTTTTTATGAAGAGTGGTAGAACCGCTCAGACCGTCTGACACCGGTCGGCAAGTTCGTGAAAGTCGAGCTGAATGCTAATCATCCCCATATAGCTATTCGGCCCCAGAAACTGGGTTAGGTCAATGCGTGAAATCGACATTCATGGCACAAAAGCGACATGCTTGGGGTGTGCTTAAAGCTTCAATTGGGTGTGTTGGGCTGATTTCGCCATTGTATACTGTCGTAAACAGGCCAAAAGGGTGTGATTGGGAATCGTCAGATGGTTTGCCAGTTTGGCAGAGACTCAAAGTGGCGTACGTATCACGCTGAGAAATCAATGCGATTCCATTTTTGCATTCGTGCGCGAAACCATGTTCGTTGCCGTTTGGCGAATTGCCGGGTGGCAATTGTCGCGCGCTCCTTGGCAGCATCAAGAGACAGGCGGCCGTCTAAATAGGCCATCAACTCGGGTACGCCGATGGCTTTGAATGCTGGTAGAGACGGGTCATAGAGGTCCCGCATTGCCTCAACCTCGTCCAACGCGCCGGTGTCCAACATCTGATCGAGCCGGCGTGTGATGCGATCCAGAAGCCATTGTTTTTCCGTGTCAAAAACGATTGGAACCGCGTCCGCAATATCCAAAATAGGAGGAGGCGTCTCGGCCTGCCAATCGCGTAAGCTGCGCCCGGTGGCCTTCTGCACCTCCCATGCGCGCTGAACGCGGGCGCGGTTCTGAATGTCAATCCGGCTGAGTGTTTCCGCGTCAACGCCTTCGATAAGAGTAGACAATTCCAATTGATCCGCTTTGGCCCGGATTGCAGGCGGTGTGGCGGGGATGTCGGCCATTCCTTCGGTCAGGGCCGAGAAATACAGGCCGGTGCCGCCAACGATGATGGGGCGCTTGTCACCTGACAACAGGGGGGTCACTTCGCGCAGCCAGTGTCCGGTGGAATAGTTCTGATCATAGGCGATATGGCCATAAAGAAGATGCGACGCACGGGCCTCTTCTTCGATTGATGGTCGGGCAGAGATCACCCGCCAGCAATCATAGACCTGACTGGCATCGGCGTTGACGATCACGCCGCCGAAAGTCTCGGCGATTTGCAAGGCAAGCGCGGATTTGCCCGAGGCCGTCGGACCAGCAATCAAAACTGGTTTGTCATCGGGGATGGGTGGCAGGCGGTCCCAAATCTGCGAACTGTCGTTATTAGCCATCCAGGGTGCCTCAATTCTCACCATCCGCATTGAACCCGCGGAGTTTTTGCTTCATTTTGCGCCGGAAAATAAACCCGTGCCAGCCCGGAGCGCAACATGAGCCTTTCCCCGACAGTCGAAACGATCGAAGCCCCCAAGACAAAGTACAGCCGAGTGATGCTGAAGATCTCGGGTGAGGCGTTGATGGGGGATCAGGGGTTTGGCCTGCATCCACCCACGGTTCAGCGCATTGCGCAAGAGGTCAAATCGGTGCACGATCTGGGCGTCGAGATCTGCATGGTCATTGGTGGTGGCAACATCTTCCGTGGTCTTAGTGGCTCGGCTCAGGGGATGGAACGGACGACCGCTGACTATATGGGTATGCTGGCCACGGTGATGAACGCGCTGGGGATGCAATCAGCTCTGGAAGAAGTCGGGGTGTTTACCCGTGTCATCTCGGCCATTCGTATGGATGAGGTGTGCGAGCCGTATATCCGCCGTCGTGCCGTCCGACACCTTGAAAAGAAACGGGTTTGCATTTTTGCCGCCGGAACAGGAAACCCTTATTTTACGACCGACACCGCCGCGACCCTGCGTGCCAACGAAATGGCGTGTGAGGCAATCTTTATGGGCAAGAACGGCGTGGATGGCGTCTATGACAAAGACCCAAAAGAGCACGCGGACGCGGTGCGTTATGACACGGTTACATATGATGACGTGCTGGCCAAGCGGCTGCGCGTTATGGATGCCTCGGCCATTGCGCTGGCACGCGACAACAACCTGCCACTAATCGTCTTCGGGCTGGACGAACCCGGCGGTTTCCGCGGCATTCTGGCGGGCGAGGGGACCTATACCAAGGTTCAGGGCTAAGCCGACGTCCACGAGTTTTCAACGCCGGGCTATCGAGCCCGGCTTTTTTTATGTCAGGAACGGTTGTGTTCTTGACGAAACGAAGGGCTCTGGGCAATTTAGCGCCGTTCCTGCGCGACGCGGGGCTGCGGACACCCATAGGTGTCGGCTGGGCTGGAAGACCTGCCATGATTTCTGAGGGTTCCGAAATCATGCTCGGGCACCTCTTGGATTTACGAGCATGATCAAGGAGGCACGTGCCATGAGCACCCTGGATATCAATTTTGTTCGGTCGCAGTTCCCGGCCTTTTCCGAACCCAGTCTGCAAGGGCAGGCGTTTTTTGAGAACGCTGGTGGGTCTTATACCTGTCAGCCGGTGATAGACCGTCTGTCGCGCTATTACACCCAACGCAAAGTACAGCCCTATGCCCCCTACGATGCCAGCCGCCTGGCGGGCGAAGAGATGGACGAGGCCCGCGCCCGAATGGCCGCGATTCTAGGCGTTGATACCGATGAGCTGAGCTTTGGGCCATCGACCACGCAGAACACCTATGTTCTGGCGCAGGCGTTCCGGCAGTGGATGCAGCCGGGTGAGGCGATCATCGTTACCAATCAGGATCACGAAGCCAACTCCGGCCCATGGCGGCGACTGGCTGAGGACGGCATCGAAATCCGTGAGTGGCAGATCGACCCGGAAACCGGATCATTGAATCCGGCGGATCTTGAGAACCTGCTGGACGAGAAGGTCCGCCTGGTCTGTTTTCCTCATTGCTCGAACGTGATCGGAGAGATCAATCCCGTCACCGAAATCACTGCCATTGCCCATGCGGCTGGGGCGTTTGTTTGCGTCGACGGTGTTTCATACGCGCCGCATGGCTTTCCGAATGTTGGTGATCTGGGACCTGATATCTATTTGTTTTCAGCCTACAAAACCTACGGCCCCCATCAGGGCTGCATGGTGATCCGTCGGGCCTTGGGAGAGCTGCTGCCGAACCAGGGTCATTTTTTTAATGGTGACGATCTGTATAGACGCTTCACTCCTGCCGGACCGGATCACGCTCAGGTCGCGGCCTGCGCTGGAATGGCGGATTACGTCGATATGCTGTCGGATCACCATAACGGCCCCCAAGGCGACCCGACTGCGCGCGGTGCATTTGTGCATGAGCTGATGCGTGTGCGAGAGATTGCTCTGTTGCAACCTGTGCTGGATGCAGTCAAAGACCGCAACGCAGTCCGTCTGATTGGCACGTCGGATGCTGCGCGGCGCGCGCCGACCGTGGCTCTCGCCTTGAACCGGAGCACCGCTGCGGTAGCTGCCGATCTTGTCGAACACGGGATTATGGCTGAAGGCGGAGATTTTTACGCCGTGCGCCCGTTGCAGGCGATGGGAGTTGATCTGAAACAGGGCGTTCTTCGGGTCAGCTTTACGCACTATACCTCTCAGCAGGAAATTGATCAGTTATTGAACGCACTTGACGCCGTTTTGTGATCCGGTTTCCGTCCGGCGTCGTAATGTGACTAAAACAGCCGGGCGGACATGGAAAGCAAGCAATCTCCGATCATTCTCTGGTTCCGTCGGGACTTGCGCCTGTCGGACCATCCAGCGTTGAGCGCAGCGGCCCGAACTGGCCGCCCCATCCTGCCGGTCTTCATCTTAGACGACCTAACTCTTACCCTGGGAGCAGCGCCGAAATGGCGTCTGGGGCTGGGCCTTGAGGTCTTTGCGAAATCGCTAGAGCGGAATGGCAACCGCTTGATCCTACGGCGCGGCGAGGCTCTGGACGTACTTCAGGAGTTGATCGCTGAGACCGGTGCAACCGCCGTATATTGGTCACGCGCGTATGATCCTGACGCCTTAGCGCGTGACACTCGCATTAAATCTGCTTTGCAAGATCAGGGGGTTGAGGCCAGATCCTTTGCGGGTCACCTGCTGTTCGAGCCATGGACCGTCGCCACTAAGGCGGGCCATCCTTTCCGGGTTTTTACTCCGATGTGGCGGGCGGTGCAGGGGCGTGAAGTTCCCGCGCCCGAACCAGTGCCGCCATTTAAGGCACCGTCAAAATGGCCATCTTCAGAATATTTAAAGACGTGGAACCTGGGTGCGGCAATGAACCGGGGCGCGGCGGTTGTCACGCCGTTTGTGCGACCAGGAGAGAATGCCGCCTTCGAGGCTCTGCATCGGTTTCTGGACCGGATTCAAGACTATTCGGGCAATCGGGATCGTCTGGATTTGGACAGCACTTCGGGCCTGTCAGAGTACCTTTCGATAGGCGAATTAGGTCCACGCTGTATCTGGCACGCGGTCCAGCGGGCGGCGATGAATGGCGTGCGGGGGACAGATGCATTCTTGCGCCAAATGGTCTGGCGCGAGTTTGCCTATCACTTGATGTATCACAGCCCGCAACTGTTGCATGGAAATTGGAAGCCGGAATGGGATGCGTTCCCATGGCAAACTGATGTTAGGCAGCCCGAGGTGATCGCCTGGCGTCAGGCCCGCACAGGAATACCCGCGGTCGATGCCGGATTGCGCGAAATGTACGTAACGGGGCGGATGCACAATCGCGCCCGCATGATCGTAGCGAGCTATTTGACCAAACATTTGATGACGCACTGGAAAATCGGAATGGACTGGTTTTCTGAGTGCCTGATTGACTGGGACCCGGCTGCAAATGCGATGGGTTGGCAGTGGGTGGCAGGTTCCGGTCCTGACGCCTCACCGTTCTTTCGCATATTCAATCCTGACACGCAGCGAGAGAAATTCGATCCAGATGCAATCTACGTAAAGCGATGGATCGCCGAAGGGCAGGCCGACCCGCCTGCAACAGCACTGGCCTATTTCCAGGCTATACCACGTTCGTGGGCGCTTGACCCCAAAGCGGGGTACCCCAATCCGGTGGTCGAATTGGCCACAGGTCGCGCGCGGGCGTTGGCGGCTTATGAAGGTCGAAAAACCGGGTAAGGAACTGAAAACTTGCCAGAAACACAAACTCGGCCTAGCTTTGAACTGAGGCCGCAAAGGGGAGGGCGGATGATCCTTACAACAACCGAAGGGCAAAAAGACCTGCCCAGATATTTTGCTCAGGTCTTCAAGATGCTGAACCGGATGGAGTCCGGCAGGTTGGACATAGCGTTGCCGGACGGTCGCGTGTTCCGATCTGAAGGTGCCAAGCCCGGGCCAGTGGCGCGGGTTGATATACATGACCCAGACGTCTTTGCGCGCCTGGTCCGTGAAGGAGAGTTGGGTTTTTCTGACGCTTACCTGGAAGGGGACTGGAGTACGCCTGACCTGCGCTCATTCATGGATTTGGTGCATCTGGGCACCGAGACCGTGTATGACGATTTCACCGGCAAGTTTCTGGTTCAAGCCTACGAGCGTTTGCGCTTTTGGCTGCACCGCAACCACCGACGGCAGGCCAAAAAGAACATCTCGTATCACTATGATTTGGGGAATGATTTTTACGGCTTGTGGCTGGACGATACGATGACCTATTCCAGCGCTCTGTTCGAGACCGGGCAGGAAAGTCTGGAAAAGGCTCAAACCGCGAAATACGCAAGCCTTGTTGACGAGATGGGTGCAAAGCCCGGAGATCATATCCTTGAAATCGGTTGTGGCTGGGGTGGCTTCGCGGAATATGCCGCGAAAGAGCGTGGCCTTCGGGTCACAGGTCTTACAATCAGTCAAGAGCAGTTGAACTTTGCCAAGCAGAGAATTGAAAATGCAGGACTTTCTGATCTTGTTGAGTTCAAATTACAAGATTACCGTGACGAAAGAGGTCAATATGACGGCATTGCCTCGATCGAGATGTTCGAGGCCGTGGGCCAAAAGTACTGGCCTGTCTATTTCGAAACGGTCCGTGATCGTCTGAAACCGGGTGCTCAAGCCACGCTGCAAATTATCACCGTCGCAGATCATCGTTGGGATATCTACAAAAATGGCGTTGATTTCATTCAGAAATATATCTTTCCGGGCGGAATGCTTCCGGCGCCTTCGGTCCTGAAACAGCAGGTGACCGATGCAGGATTGAATGTGGTGAAATCACGTGAATTCGGCAAAAGTTACGATCTGACCCTGCGTCGTTGGTACGATACGTTCAACGACAAATGGGACGAAATTTCCGAACTGGGCTTTGATGAGCGTTTCCGCCGCATGTGGAACTATTATTTGACCGCATGCGGAGCAGCCTTTGACACTGGCAACTGCGATGTGACACAGATCACTATAGCAAAACCCAGTTAACAAACGGAAATACCGTATGCCTACTGCTCCGCGTCTCGTTGCTGCTATTTGTCTGCTGGTCGTGGCGTTTCTCGTCTCATCCATGATTATCAACAATGGGGAAGAAGGAAAGGACTATGGCTGGTTTACCTACGTCAACATGTTGATTGGTTTCGCATGTGGCTGGAAGGTTATGGGCAAGCGTGTTGGCCGCGGTTGGACCGCTGCGGTCAATAATGGTTTGACTGGCATGGCGGCGACCGTGTTCTGGTGCCTGTTCACACAAGGCTGCTATGAGATGTTCCGACTGGCCATGCGCCACCGTTATGACGGCCCGTTCGAGGCTCTTATTTCAATTTTCCAGCTCAGCGTGGAATACAGCAAACTTCTACTGACATCTGAAATTCTGTGGACTTTGGCGATAGGAGCTCTTATCGCAGGGCTTGCAGCCGAAGAGGCTAACCGCCGTTGGCGGTAAATCACCTGATTTAAATCGAGTTTCGCTCTAGTGTCCGATTTGTTCTTTTACGGCACCCTCCGGCATTTACCCTTGCTGGAATGTGTGCTTGGCCGTACTTTGTCACATTTGGAGTTTTCTCGGGCCAGCCTGCCTGATCACGCTGTCTATGGTGTGAAGGCAGAGGCATTTCCAATGATAGTGGAGGAAAAGGGCAGCAACGCTGAAGGCGTGTTGGTGCAAGGATTGGGCGCCGAAGATCTGAAGCGGCTGGCCTATTATGAGGGTGGGTTTGAATACGACCTAAGTCCGCAGATTGTCGAGCAGGAAGACGGCACCCGCTCTGAGGCTCGCGTATTCTATCCTGAACCCGGTCTTTGGTCTCCGGATAAGCTGTGGTTATTGGGGGATTGGGTCCGTGAGTGGGCCGAGGTGGTGGTCCTCGCTGCTCAGGAAGAGATGGCCTATTACGGTAAGGTCGACGCTTCCGCGATTGCGCGAAACTTTTCACCGATCCGAACCCGTGCATGGGCTAAGCTGGCCGCGCGCAAGCGCCGGACTGATGACCCGCGCGACACGGAAAAGGATGTTATCGTCCAAAGCCACAAACGTGCTTATATTAACTATTTCGGCGTAGAAGAGCTTGAGGTGCAGCATCGTCAGCATGATGGCACGATGGGTCCGGTTCTAAACCGCAGCGGGTTGATGCAGGGGGCCGCTGTCGTCGTTCTGCCTTATGACCCTGTGCGCGATGCCGTGCTGTTGGTCGAGCAGTTTCGAGCGCCGGTTTTTCTGATTGATGACCCAGAGCCCTGGATGTGGGAACCCGTGGCAGGCATGATCGACCCCGGTGAAACACCCGAGCAGACTGCCTATCGCGAAGCGCTGGAAGAGGCGCATGTGACGCTGGACTCTCTGGAATATGCGGGTGGGGCCTATTCCTCGAGCGGGTCGTCAACTGAGTATGTCTATCTCTATGTAGGTCTGGGTGATCTTGTGCGGACGATCGACAATGGGGGTTTGGCGTCCGAGGGAGAGGATATTCGAACCCAAATTATGCCTTTCGACACCTTCATGCAGAAGGCAGACAACAACGAATTCAAAGATTTGCCGCTGTTGTTGCTGGCCAATTGGCTGGCCCGGCACCGTGATCGCTTGCGCGGTTAAGGATCGCCGCTTGTGGTTGTCGCACGGCATCTGTAAATCTTCGATGGGACGTAATGAAATGAGGGCGCCATGCGCATTGCACGAGACCTTGCCGACGCAGTCGGGAAAACACCGCTGATCCGGTTAAAGCGCATCAGTGAAGAGACCGGATGCGAGATTCTCGGCAAGGCCGAGTTCATGAATCCGGGGCAATCGGTCAAGGATCGCGCGGCGCTTTATATCATTCGCGACGCCATCGCACGCGGCGAGCTGAAACCCGGCGGCACCATTGTCGAGGGTACGGCTGGCAATACGGGGATTGGCCTTGCACTTGTTGGTGCGTCGATGGGGTTCAAAACCGTGATCGTGATCCCGGAAACCCAGTCGGAAGAAAAGAAGGACATGCTGCGCCTAGCTGGCGCTCAACTGGTGCAGGTACCTGCGGCGCCATACCGCAACCCGAACAACTTCGTTCATTACTCGCGCCGTCTGGCCGAAGAACTGGCGCAGACCGAACCCAATGGGGCGATCTGGGCGAACCAGTTTGACAACGTCGCCAACCGTCAGGCTCATGTCGAAACCACAGGCCCTGAAATCTGGGAGCAGACAGGCGGCAAGGTCGATGGCTTTGTCAGCGCCGTAGGTTCGGGCGGGACACTGGCCGGTGTGGCCGACGCGCTGCAGCCCAAAGGGGTAAAGATCGCTCTGGTCGATCCGATGGGGGCGGGGCTCTATTCCTACTACACCACCGGTGAGATCGCGATGGAGGGCAGCTCGATCGCGGAAGGTATTGGTCAGGTGCGCATCACCAAGAACCTCGAAGGGTTCAAGCCTGATTACGCGTATCAGATGACCGATAACGAAGCGCTGCCATACATCTTCGATCTTCTACGCGAGGAGGGTTTGGTTATGGGCGGTTCGACCGCGATCAACATGGCGGGCGCCGTGCGCCTGGCCAAGGATCTGGGGCCAGGCCATACCATCGTTACCATCCTGTGCGACTATGGCACACGCTATCAGTCCAAGCTGTTCAACCCTGAATTCCTGCGCGAAAAGGAACTGCCGGTTCCGGATTGGATGACCGAGGCCCCGCGCAGCATTCCCGGCGTATTCGAGGACGTATGATGCTGCGGCAGGTTCGCCTGTTTCTAGCGCTCTTATTGGTTTGTTTTGCCATGCTGGGCGGCCCTGCGGCTGCGCAACTGACAGATAGGCAAAGCGAATACTATCAGGGCTGGCTTAGTACGGCGAACCGCGCCGAAGCGGTTATCGAGGCGAACCGTGCCTCAAACGCTGCGTTGGAAAACCTGCGTTCCGAGATTAACGGCTACCGTGAGGACTTTAGCAGGGCCCGCGGTGCAAACACTGACCGAATTCAAACACTTGAAGGTCAAATCAAGGCGCTTGGCCCAAAGCCCGAAGGAGATGCGACAGAACCGGAAGACATTGCCAAAATCCGGACGCATCTAGAGGAACAGCTCAATAGCTTGCGTGTTCCTCGTATAATTTCGGAAGAAGCTTTCAGCCGCGCCAACGGTCTTATTAGTGAAATTGACCAAATCATCCGGCACCGCCAGACGAGGGAGCTGATGGAACGTGGGCCCTCTCCGGTCAATCCAGCCTATTGGAGACCAGCTTGGGTAGACGTGACGGAAGCCTTTCGCAGTCTGGTAAATGAGGTTGCGGAAAATCTGCACACCGATGTTGTCCACGAGCGGATTCGCGATCGCGGATTGGGTATCTTTGTTCTGGCTGTCATTTCTGCAGTTTTGCTGGTGTTTGGCCGACGGTGGTCGGAGCAGGGCGGCGACTACCTTCGGCTTTTAGGTGGGTCCGGAACCGGGGTTTGGACGTTCGTTATATCGCTTTTGCGTATCATTCTGCCTTGGCTTGGTGTTTTGGCGGCTGTCGCGGCTATTCGTCTGACCGGAGTTCTAGGTTTGCGTGGCGCATTGCTGTTGGAACAAGTCCCATATTGGGCGGCGATAATCTTTTTTTACGATTGGATCGGACGTCAGATCTATTTGATTGGTAAGGCACAAGGCTTCAAACGGCTGTCTGCCGCCAAAATCAAAGAGCTGCGCGTTTACATCGATCTTCTGGCCTTGATGCTGATATTGCACGAGCTGGCGATCCTGTTCGAGCAAATCGAAAACATCTCGGATTCCACCCGTGCTGTTGTCAGTTTCCCTGTGATCGTGGTCACAGCGTTGCTGCTGCTTAGGGTGCGGCATATTCGAACCAAAGAAATCCAGCAGGACGCGCCGGACCCAACTGGTACAACACGGGCGGCAGGATTTAGTCAGCTCGTCGAGTTTCTGCGCCGCGCCCTGTTTATTCTGGGTCTAACGACCCCCGCCCTGGCGTTGTTTGGTTATACGAATGCTGCTGAGGCAATTGTATTTCCTGCTGTGAAAACGCTTGTCCTAATTGCCGGTTTGGTGATTTTTCAACGTTTCATCACTCAGGTCTATGGGTGGATCACCGGGCAAGGCGAAGCTGTCTGGGACTCGTTGTTTTCTGTGCTGGTGGGCTTTACCCTCGCAATTCTGGCCTTGCCGATCCTTGCGCTTTACTGGGGCGCGCGTGAGACGGATTTGCGCGAAGCCTGGTCGCGGCTTCTGTTGGGGTTCGATATCGGGGGCGTCACGATCTCGCCCAGCAACTTCTTCACATTCGTGGTTGTGTTCCTGATTGGCTACGGCCTAACGCGCGTGCTGCAGAGCGGTTTACGAAACTCTTTGCTACCTAAAACCAGCATAGATCCGGGTGGACAGAACGCGATTGCGGCGGGCACTGGCTATGTAGGAATATTCTTGGCCGCGCTGGTGGCCATTGTGGTGGCCGGGTTTGACCTTTCGTCGCTGGCCATTGTCGCCGGTGCACTGTCGGTCGGTATTGGGTTTGGTCTGCAAACCATCGTGTCGAACTTTGTATCGGGCATCATTCTGTTGGTTGAGCGGCCGATTTCGAAGGGTGACTGGATCGATGTAAACGGGATGATGGGCTATGTGCGCGACATCTCGGTACGGTCTACGCGGATTGAGACGTTTGATCGGACAGATGTGATCGTACCCAATTCGGACCTGATCAGTGGTGTAGTGACGAACTATACGCGCGGCAACACCATTGGGCGGGTCATCGTGCCAGTGGGCGTTGCCTACGGTACTGATACACGTGTGGTAGAAAAGATTTTGGGCGAGGTTGCCAACGCCCATCCAATGGTTCTGGCCAACCCAGCCCCCAGCGTGGTGTTTCAGGGCTTTGGTGCGGATTCGTTGGATTTCGAGATCCGCGCCATCCTGCGCGATGTGAACTGGGTGCTGTCGGTGAAGTCCGACATGAACCACGAGATCAACCGCCGGTTTGCTGACGCTGGAATTGAGATCCCGTTCGCGCAGCGCGATGTTTGGCTACGAAACCCCGAGGCATTGCAGGGACAAGCCCCCACACAGAAGTCAGAGCCGGAACCTTCAGAAAAGACGGAGAAATCTCCTTCTTCCAAACCTGTTGATATGACAGAGGCCGATCTGGGTGACGGGGGAGGAGATGAGTATTAACCGTGTTTGTAGCGCGGTTGAGGAAGGTTGAAAATCGCTTTAATCGCCCCTTGCAAATCCTCCGGCGATGGTTCACATATCGCGCCTACGGAGAGGTGGCCGAGTGGTCGAAGGCGCACGCCTGGAAAGTGTGTAGGCGGGAAACCGTCTCCAGGGTTCGAATCCCTGTCTCTCCGCCATCCATTCAGTTTATCGTGAGACGTTGACGCAGACCTTCGAGTTTGCCCTATCATTTCGGGGACTTGCGCTGTTGTTCAGGCGTACATGAATTTTCCAGAAATTCGCCTCCGTTCATTCCTTTGTCTACAACTACTTCAACAGGAGCGATCTCTCCCCAGTTAAGATGTTTTCAAGCTGACGCCGTCCGCTGTTCTAACCGAGTGTCGCGATCTTTGTGCGGTATAAAGGTAAGCCATAGTGGCCAAGCTTATACTGTTTCAAATTTGTCTGACAGCACCCTCGTTAGATCAACGCGAAGACCCCGAAAGCCAATTGGTTGGCGAAAATAATCAAATCAGCGGCTGATTAAGCATAGCCCTGGATCGCACTTGAAATAGGTTTAGCCCTACCTGGGAGGGGCAGCATGACCGATTCAGAAACAATTTCCTTTGGCTACCACGTTGATCCATCGCGCTCTAGCTCATTGCAGGCTGCAGCTTACACTGAGGAACAGTGGTTTGACGCTGACCTTCGCTCCATTCTCTCTAAGACTTGGCAATGGGTGTGTCATGTCGAGAAAACACGTGAGCCGGGGTCCTTTGTAACTGTGGATATTGCCGGTCAACCTATTGCGGTTGTGCGTGACAAAGAGGGTAAGCTTCGGGCCTTTTACAACGTTTGTAAACACCGTGCTCATGAGCTGCTATCGGGCGAAGGCAATACCACACGGATTATGTGCCCCTATCATGCTTGGGTCTATAAGCTTGACGGGCAATTGGCGCGTGCGCCACATACTGAAAACCTCGAAGACTTCAACAAAGACGAGATTTGCCTCGACGAAGTGCAGGTCGAAGAGTTTTGCGGCTTTGTTTTCGTCAATTTGGATCCGACGGCAACCTCATTGTCAGAGCAATCGGGAAATTTGGAAACCGAGGTGCGGCATTGGGCACCAGATGTGGATCAGCTTACTTTTGGCCACCGTCTGACCTATGACATCAAGTCTAACTGGAAGAACGTCGTGGACAATTTCCTAGAGTGTTATCACTGCCCCACGGCGCACAAAGACTTCTGCGACCTCGTGGATATGGATACCTACAAGGTCACAACCTACGGCATCTACTCAAGCCATATGGCTGACGCAGGCAACAGCCCTAATACCGCCTATGATGTGTCGAATGCCACTGTAAAAACCCATGCTGTTTGGTGGCTCTATCCTACCACCTGCCTCATGCGGTATCCGGGACGGTCCAGCATGATCGTGTTGAACATCATCCCTGTTGGGCCAGATCGGACGCTTGAAACCTATGACTTCTTCCTTGAAACGCCGGAACCTGACGCGATGGAGTTGGATGCCATTCGTTATCTGGACGAAGTTCTTCAGGTCGAAGACATCAGACTCGTCGAAAGTGTGCAGCGTGGGATGAACACACCTGCGTTCACCCAGGGTAGGATCGTCAATGACCCGGATGGGTCCGGCAAGTCCGAGCACGCCGTGCATCACTTCCATGGCCTTGTCCTGGACGCTTACGCAAAAGGTGCTGCGTGACGCGGCCAAACATCCTTGTGATCATGGCGGACCAATTGGCGCCGCATTTCACAGGGGCCTATGGGCACAAGATCGCCAAGACACCGCACCTGGATGCTTTGGCCGCACGCGGCATGCGCTTTGATGCGGCTTACTGCAATTCTCCACTTTGTGCGCCTTCACGGTTTGCCTTTATGTCAGGCCAGCACATCAGCCGCATCGCAGCTTATGACAATGCATCCGAGTTCAAGGCATCGGTCCCAACATTTGCGCACTACCTCAAATTGTTAGGCTATCGGACCTGCCTTTCGGGCAAGATGCATTTCGTTGGCCCGGATCAGATGCATGGGTTCGAAGACAGGGTGACGACCGATATTTACCCCGCAGATTTCGCGTGGACCCCGGATTGGGAAGCTCCTGACGAGCGAATTGATAAGTGGTACCACAATATGCAAACGGTCAAGGAAAGCGGTTTGGCCCATGCGACATTCCAGATCGACTATGACGACGAAGTTGCCTTTGCCGCCAAACGTTGGTTGTTCGATGCAGCCCGTGACAAAGCACACGGCAACGATGCGCCTTTTGCGATGGTGGCAAGCTTCATTCACCCGCACGATCCATATGTGGCCCGACCAGAATGGTGGAACCTGTATGCGGACGATGACATCGAGATGCCCGCGTTCGTGCCCGCGCTGGAGGATCAGGACCCGTTCTCCCGCCGTTTGATGGATGGGATCGAAGCGTCTTATGTGCCACTCAGTGAGGAAGAGATACGGCGTGCGCGACATGCTTATCTGGCCAACGTCAGCTACTTCGACAGTAAAATCGGAGAGCTGGTTCAAGCCCTTGAAGAGACCGGAGAGTTGGACAACACCATTGTGATTGTCACTGCGGATCACGGCGACATGCTGGGCGAGCGTGGGCTGTGGTACAAAATGAACTTCTTCGAGCACTCCGCACGCGTTCCGCTGGTCATGGCTGGCCCAGGCATTGCAGTTGGGGCCGCGCAGAACGCTGTGTCGCTTGTCGATCTGCTGCCGACATTTATCGACATTGGTGGCGGTGATAAGACGATGATCGGAGAGCCGATCGACGGTCGCAGTCTTATGCCCTTGGCGCGGGGCGAAGAGGACCCAGACAACGAAGCCATCGCTGAGTATTGTGCCGAGATGACGGGCTACCCCGTGATCATGATCCGGCGCGGTCCATTGAAGTATATTCATTGCGATAGCGACCCGCCTCAGCTCTACGACCTAAGCGCCGACCCGATGGAAACGAGAAATATCGCTGCGGATCCTGACTATGCCGACGCGGCAACCCTTTTCGCTACCGAAGTTGCCGAGCGTTGGGACGGCAGTGATTTGCGCAACAAAATAATTGCCACGCAGAAATCGCGCCGCGCGTTGCATGCCGCGATGGAGGCAGGTGCCAGCGAGCCTTGGGACTACAACCCGCCGTCTGACGCAAGCCGGCAGTATGTACGCAACAATATGGATTGGACCGTGGCCGCAAGCCGCTATCGCTACCCGCCTTTGAAGGACTGAAGCCGATGATGCTGAACGGAAAAATCGCCCTTGTGACTGGCGCGCGCGGAGGTATCGGGCGCGCGATTGTCGCGCGGTTCCTGAGGGAAGGCGCGACGGTGTTTTCCGCGGACCTTACACCGGAGGGGTCGTTAGATCAGCACGACGATGATGGCAGTCATTTTGTTAAACTGGATGTGACGCAAGAGGCAGACGCGATAGCCGCAATGGATCATGTGCGCGTGGCACACGGCAAACTGGACATCCTAGTGAACGCGGCCGGGATCGAGATCGAAAAAACGGTAGAAGAAACCACTCTGGAGGAGTGGAACCTAAGTTTTGCGGTTAATTCCACGGGTACTTTTCTGACTTCGAAATACGCCATTCCGTTGATGCGCGAAGCAGCGAAATCGGGGAACAGCGCAAGCCTTATTAACTTCGGGTCATATGACGGATTCATTGCCGATCCAGGGCTTGCGGCTTATTGCGCAACCAAGGGGGCGGTACATGCTTTGACCCGCGCAATGGCTTGCGATCATGGCCCTGAAGGTATCCGTGTGAACGCCATTTGCCCCGGCTATATCGACACTCCAATGTTGCAGAGCTTCTTCAACGGCGATGGATCTGGCGGAGGCGGTGGCAACATTGAGACACTGCAACAGGCCGTGCGCGATGTTCATCCGATGCGCACCTACGGGACGCCCGAGGATATTGCAAATCTGGTCAACTGGCTTGCTTCGGACGAAGCGCGGTATGCTTCCGGTCAGTTGTGGGTTTTGGATGGAGGGCTGTCTGCACAAGTGCAGCAGATGAAGCTCTGATGCCCAAGCCTGTCATCATCACCTGCGCGCCAACGGGGGGCATCCATACACCATCGATGTCACCTCACCTGCCGATTACGCCAGCCGAGATCGCGACGGCCAGTATTGAAGCGGCACAAGCAGGTGCTTCGATCATCCACTTACACGCGCGGCACCCGGAAACCGGAAAACCCGACCCACGACCTGAGCTGTTCAAGCAATTCCTGCCTGTAATCAAGCAGTCCACCGATGTTGTGATGAATGTCTCTACCGGCGGTGGCTTGGGAATGTCGATGGATGAACGGCTGCTGGCGGCGACGTCTACCAGCCCAGAGATGGCATCGCTCAACATGGGATCCATGAACTTTGGCATCTTTCCGATGCTGCAGAAATACACTCAGTTTCAGCACGATTGGGAACAGCCATTTCTGGAGATGACAGAAGATTTCATCTTTCCCAACACCTTCAAAACAATTCGTTATGCCATCGAAAAACTTGGTGGCGATCATGGCACCAAGTTCGAGTTCGAATGCTATGATCTTGGCCATCTCTATAACGTCAAATGGTTCGTGGATCAGGGACTGATCAAACCGCCATTCTTCATTCAGATGGTATTTGGCATCTTGGGTGGCGTTGGCGCAGATGCCGACCATCTGACCCACATGCACAACACAGCCGATAAGCTGTTCGGAGCAGAGAATTTCGAATGGTCGGTCCTTGCCGCAGGACGTCACCAAATGCCTTTCGCGACCCAAAGTGCCATGCGGGGTGGTAACTTGCGGGTGGGTCTCGAAGACAGCCTGTTCATCGGCAAGGGTGAGTTGGCAAAATCCAACGCGGAACAAGTCACACGCATCCGATCAATCGTTGAAAACCTTGGCCTTACGGTCGCGACTCCCGCCGAGGCGCGCGCACGGCTCGCACTTAAAGGCGGCGATCAGGTTGGGTTTTAAGGAGACGCATATGCAGACGAAAATGCTGATCAACGGCGAAATGGTTGAAGGTACCGGAGAAGCCTTGGACATCCTGAACCCTGCAACGGGCGAAGTTATTGGCAAGGTAAATGAAGCCAACGATGAACAGATCAAGGCAGCAGTGCGCGGTTCAGCAGAGGCATTTGAGACCTTTTCGGCCACGCCCCCCGCAGAACGCGCTGCGATCTTGCTACAAATAGCCGATGTTATCGAGGCGAACAGCCAAGAGTTGGCAGAACTTGAGAGCCTTGATGTGGGAAAGCCTTGGCCATCGGCTCATGATGACGAAATGCCGTTGACGATTGATGTCTTTCGCTTTTTCGCTGGCGCTGCGCGCACCATGATGGGGTCAGCATCTGGCGAATATGTCGCGGGTCATACTTCGATGATACGGCGTGATCCAATTGGTCCCGTCGCGGCCATAGCGCCTTGGAACTACCCGCTGATGATGGCGTCCTGGAAGATTGCTGCACCAATTGCAGCAGGTTGTTCTGTGGTGTTGAAACCGTCCGAGATCACGCCCCTATCTACTCTGCGGTTAGCTGAATTGTTGCGAGATGTTCTGCCAAAAGGCGTGCTAAACGTGATCCATGGTCACGGGCCCGGCGTGGGGAATGCCCTGATGAACAGCCCACAGATGGAAGGGATCAGTGTTACGGGTTCTCCGGCGACAGGCATGGCTGCAATGCGGGCTGCTTCCCAGAAAATTAAACACGTTCATCTGGAATTGGGCGGCAAGGCGCCAGTCATTGTCTTTGATGATGCTGATCTCGATGCTGTGGCCGAGACGATCCGATATGGCAGCTACTTCAATGCCGGTCAGGACTGCGCACAGCCTTGCCGCGTGATGGTTGCAGACGGTGCCTACGACAAACTTGTGGCTGCGATTGCCGATCAGGTTGGCCAAATCCAGATCGGTGCGCCGAAAGCTGAAGGAACGGAAATCGGCCCGCTTGTCTCTGCGGCTCAGCGGGATCGTGTTGCGGGTTTTGTGGACCGTGCGCGCAGCAGCGCAGAAATCGTGTCCGGCGGGACGATTGGCGAAGAAAAGGGGTTCTTCTACCAGCCTACCGTTATCGCCAACGTCGACAACACTGCAGAGATTGCCTGCAATGAGGTCTTTGGCCCCGTTGTAACTGTCTCCCGTTTTACTGACGCAGAAGATGCGCTGAAGATCGCCAACAATGGGCCTTACGGGCTGGCTTCGTCGGTCTGGACGCGAGATGTCGGGCGCGCGATGCAAATGACGTCTAAGCTGCGCTATGGGTTTACGTGGGTCAACACACACGGGGTCGCGACCCCCGAAATGCCATGGGCCGCGATGAAGGGTTCGGGCACAGGCAGTGATATGTCGGTCTATGCACTGGATGCCTATACCGCAATCCGTCATGTGATGGTGGCACACTGATGCGGTTGGCTGGAAAACACGCCTTTGTGACAGGCGGCAAACAAGGGATTGGACGCGGCATAGTTGAAGCGTTCGTGGCTGAAGGTGCCGCTGTCACCACCTGCGGGCGCGGCCCTCAACCAGATGATCTGCCGAAAAACGTAATTTGGTACACACTGGATGTGTCCGACGCCGAAGCGGTTGCACAGATCGTCAGGACAGTCGGTGGGACTGATATCCTTGTAAACAACGCCGGCGTTCAGGTCGAAAAAACAGTGACCGAAAGCACAGACGCGGATTGGGACTTAGTAATGGGAGTAAATGCGCGAGGCGTTTTTAACTGTTGCCGCGCCTTCATTCCAGAAATGTCGCAAGGCGGCTCAATCATCAACATCGGTTCGATTTCGGGCAATGTCGCGGACCCATCGATGGCGCTCTACAATGCGTCAAAAGCGTTTGTGCATGGGCTCACACGCTCTATCGCAGTGGACCACGGACCTGCGGTGCGCTGTAATGCGATCTGCCCGGGATGGATCGAGACGGGCATGCTGGACGCAGCGTTCGAACTATCCCATGACCCGGAAAAGGCCAAATCAGATGCATTGGCTCGCCACGCAGTCAAACGCTTTGGTAAGCCTGCCGACATAGCTGCGATGGCTGTGTGGTTGGCCTCTGACGACTCGTCTTTTGCAACCGGGCAGTTGTTCACTGTGGACGGAGGCATGACGGCGGCCTCCCCCCTTAATCCAGGGCTATTCTGATGTCAGAAATTGAAAGAACCGCCATCCTTGGGGCCGGGGTAATCGGGTCAAGCTGGGCAGCGCTATTCCTCGCATCGGGTCGTAGCGTAACAGTCTTTGATCCCGATCCGAATACAGAAGCATCCGTTCGGGCTTATATCGAAAAAGCGTGGCCGGCGTTGACCGAGTTGGAACTCGCAGACAGAGCTACACCTGACGCGATCACTTTTGTTTCGACCGCCAAGGCGGCTGTGCGTGGCGCGCAATTCATTCAGGAGAATGTGCCAGAGAGGCTCCCAATTAAACATTCGATCTATGCTGCGATTGAGCCAGAGTTGAAAGCTGACGCGATTGTCTCTAGCTCAACTTCCGGCCTGACACTCAAGGCTTTACAAGAGGGTTGGCGCGATCCAAGCAAACTGATCTTAGGTCATCCATTTAATCCGCCACATCTCATCCCGCTGGTCGAGTTGACAGCAAACGATTCCACCGGTTCAGATGTGTTGGACCGCACAGAGGCATTCTACAAGGAAATTGGCAAGGTCACGATCCGGATCAAGAGGGGTATGCCCGGGCATGTCGCAAACCGCTTGCAAGCCGCAGTTTGGCGCGAGGCTGTCTATATGGCGGTCGAAGGTGTCGCCAGTGTCGAAGACATCGACAAAGCGATGTGGGCCGGACCGGGACTGCGGTGGGCTGCGATGGGTCCGACGACTCTTTTTCACCTGGGTGCCGGAGACGGTGGCCTGCGGGCCTTTTGTGACCATTTCAAAGACACATTCAACGGCTGGTGGGACGATCTGGGCGATCCCCGTCTTGATGAGGACGTGATCAATACTCTGGTCGATGGCATTGCTGAGCAAGCAGAAGGGCAAAGTACCGAAGAGCTATCAGCGCAACGCGACAAGATGCTAACAGCGATGCAAAAGGCTACCCAACACCTTCGGACTTGATGTCAGGCTTGAACATTGGCCAAGCGCGAAATTCGAATGGCGTGCGGCCTTCTATGCGGTCTGCACTTGGCGTCAAACCAAAGCGTTTGCGATATGCTCGGCTGAAATGAACCTGCCCGTTAAACCCTGATGCTTCTGCGATCTCGCTGAACTTAAGCTCAGTTTGCGTCACTAATCCGCGCGCCCGATCAAGGCGTATGTCAAGGTAATACTCGATCGGCGACTTATGGACATATTGTTGAAACAGCCTGCTAAGTTGTCGTTGCGAAATCCTTAACCGCGCTGATATTTCAGGGATCGACAGGGTGGCTTCCAAATGCTGCTCCATCAGATCTATCGCGTCTCGGACGACCCCAGAAGTGACATACCCCAGCGGCTCAACATCTTTGGGGTTCTGTGATTGACCTTCGCCGCGCACGTTGTGATGAAACAGGTATCGCGCAGATGCATTGGCGATACTTTCACCGACGACAGAATGTACAAACCGCAACCCCAGATCAGTCGCGGCAGATCCCCCGCAACAAGTGAATATCTTTCCATCCATAACAATCATGTCCTCTGACACGGTGGTGTTATGGGCCATTTCGGCAAAGGCATCGATGTGTTCATAGTGAACCGTCGCAGTCTTGCCCTTGAGAAGTCCAGCAGTCGCAAGAACTATCGCACCGGTATCCAAGCCACCAACGATCGCTCCGCACGTCTCCCATTTTTGAAGGGCCACCTTGAACTGAGGTGTTCCGTGACGTTCAGGTGACCAACTTGTACTCACCAGAACTAGCCAAGGCTTGCTCCCAACCACGTCCGCCAATGGGGCAGTGTCAACGACCAAGCCGCTGCTAGACTCAACTGGACCACCGGCGTCTGAGACATAGGTCCAAGAAAATCGAGCCAAACCTATCAGATAATTTGCTATTCGGAATGGATCCACGAAAGACGTCGTCGCCGAAACATTGAAATGCGGACTCACCAAAACAACGATTTCTAGCTTGCGGTCTATAGGCTGCATCATGGCGGATTATGAAAAACGGCGTCCAAAAATGTCAATTCCGTTTCGGAAAAACGTAGGAACACCATTTCACGGGCACATATAAACCAAAGTACCGAGGCAAACACTGCCTAAAGCGGCAGGGCGGTTGCGTAGCGTTTGTGAATAACCAAACCTATGTCCTTCAAGTAATTTGTACCCAGTCCCGAGATCATTCGTCTGGCCGTGCTGCTATATGCTTGGTTCCCACTATCGCATTCGCAAAGTAGAAAGCCTTTTGCACGAGCGTGGCATCGAAGTGAGCCACGAGACAGTGAGGTATTGGTGGAACCGTTTCGGCCCGATGTTCGCATCGAAAATCCAGAGAAAACGGGCCCAGCAGTTGCGGGCATACTAAAAATCGAAATGGCATGTCGAAGAAGTATTTGTGAAGCTCAATGGCAAAAGGCACTATCTGTGGCGCGTCGTGGATAACGAAGGCAACGTGGTTGAAGCCGTATTAACCAAACGTCGAAACAAGCAAGCTGCATTGTTAATACTCAAGAAATTGATGAAGAGACACGGCACAGTGGATGAGCTGGTCACCGATCGCTTTGCGTCATATCGGGCAGGGCTCAGAGAGTTCGGTGCCAAGGAAAACAAAGACGGGCAGGTGGCTCAACAACCGCGTCGAGAGCTCGCACTTACCGTTCCGACGACGATTACGCGCGATGCAGCGGTTCAGGCAGATGTGAAGTTTGCAGAAGTTCGACGCCGTTCACCCCTCCGATTGCAATCACTTCAACCAGGAGCGATCTCTAAACAGTCGAGACACCTTCAAACTGACAAGGTCCACCGCTCTTGCCGGGTGGTGTGAACTTGGCGCGGCATAACAGACAGCTTCACTGGCCTAGCCGAGACTGGTTCGAATTCGTTTGGCAGCACCTCCATCAATCTCGGAAACTGTTGTCAGTACTGTTCGGGTTGACGCGGGCAAGTTGTAAAACGAGCGCGGCGCAAGTGTTCGACAAACACAACATTGTCGCGCGTTGCTTATTACAACTTAAGGATGGCCGATACCTCGCTAGCCAGTGCGCGGACTTCTTCCGAGGCGGAACCGGTCTTTTTGGCTTCCATCGCACCCAAACCTCGTCCCAAGGCTTCTGCATAAACTACTCTGTTTGCCAATGACGATTGCAGTGGCTTTGCCACAAGCTCGGACACCGATTTCGCCACGTGTTCGCCCACGCGCGTGCCTGCACGTGTACGGTTCAGGACAATGTTCGTCGGTTTTCCAGCACGGTCTGCCAAGTCCAATATATCATGGGTCGCCCAGACATCAGCCTGACTGGCAGCGATAGGAACCAGTACCAAATCAGATTCACGTAAGACCCAGCGAACATCGCTGTCGGCTTTAGGTGGCGTATCGATCAGAATAACGTCGGCTTCACCACCAACACCGCGGAGTGCACGCGAAATCCCGTAGGCGGTCGAGGTAGAGAATTGTAGTTTCTCATTTTCTCCAACCGTCTCTTCGCGAATATCCAGCCATTTTCCAAGGCTGCCTTGGGGATCTGTATCCAGCAGAACAACGCTTTTGCCTTCCGCCAAATACGCGGTTGCCAAGTTGGTCACGAGAGTTGTCTTGCCCGCTCCGCCTTTCTGCTGCGCTACACAGATGATTCGACCGCTCATATGCCAAGCCTCCAAGGGTTTTCTGCATCGCAGCATAGAGCCTGTGAAAGAGAAAGGCGAACTTCTTTTCATTGGCGCAGTCCAAGAATGCCTTTGTGCACCCTCAGACCTATTCTTCAGATAGGTCCGTCCGCCAAGCAATCTTTGAAAAATTCAAGAATTTTTATATAATCAGCCGAATTACACCGGACGATAGTCTCGTTCACGGGGCGTGTTATGGGGGGCATAAAATCAAAAACGACCCACGGTAATGGTGGCGAATGGCATGCCTCCATGTCTGTTGCTTTGGCCCTTGGTCTTGGATTTTTTGTTCTGACTTCAGTTGCAGGTGTATTAGGTGTTGGGTTGGTCGTTGGGTATCGCAATACCTCGGAATTGCTGACGCAAAAGGCGCAACTAATCATTGGCACACAGCGCCAACAGGTAGAGCGCTATCTGATGGCAGCCTCGGATCAAATCGATTTTATCGCGGGCAGGATCGCCTCGGGGGAAGTGGATCCGGACGGTTCTGAAGAGTTCGTCAGCTTGCTGCTTGGTGCCGTTTCAGCGACCCCTCAGATACTGCGGATACAGTTTATTGACAGACGGCAAATCTTGACTGGCGTTGAACGTGCTCAAGACGAGACGCTACCCATATTCTTGAAACTAGGAGACGATGTCGACCTGCGTCATCTCATTGACGAGGCAATTGAAACTGGGAAAGCCCATTGGGGCAAAATTCTCTGGCGCGAAGAATACGGTCAGTCTGTGCTGAATTACCAAAGGCCGGTAATTCAACACGGCAAAATAATAGGCGTCCTTTCAGCTTGGGTTTCGGTCGTAAAACTGTCTGAGTTTTTGGCCGATCAGGAAATGGAATTCGGCGCAAATGTCTTTATGCTTTACGGTAGAAAAGCCGTATTGGCGCATCCGCTCATGGCGTTTGGTTACGCAGGTTTAAATCGCGCGGCGCCGCTTCCGCAGCAGGACCGCTTTTCTGATCCAATTGTTTCGGCAATGTGGTTGCCGAATGATCGTTTTAGCGTCGCGAAGTATTTTCTGACCGGCGCGAACACCCGTTTCGTTTCCTATGCCGATTGGGAATATGTTGTATTCTTCGAAGAGTTGTCCGACTACGGCGTTCAAACACTCACCGTAGCTACTTATTTCGAAGCTCACGACATTATCGCAGAAGCGGCCCGCTTGAGATGGGCGATAATATTCTGCTTGGTTATGGCAGTTATTTCGGCCGGAACGGCAGCTTTGATTGGTCAGAAAATTGCCAAGCCTGTGCGGCGACTGTCGGACAGCGCAAAGCGGGTTCATGATCTCGATATTTCGAATATCGCTGAAATCGAAGGGTCCTTTTTCAGAGAACTGGATGAGGCAGCGCGTTCATACAACTTCATGCTAGAAGGACTGCGTTGGTTTGAACTCTACGTGCCCAAGCGTTTGGTCCGCCAATTGATGCGCCACCACCCGGGCAAGCAGATCAATTCATCGCATAGGGACGTCGTCATAATGTTCACTGACATTGTTGAATTCACGACATTGTCGGAACATCTGACAGCCCATCAAACAGCATTGTTCCTGAATGACCACTTTGCTGGGTTGGCCGACTGCATCCAGAAGAACCGTGGCACGATCGACAAGTTCATCGGAGATTCGGTGATGGCTGTATGGGGGGCTCTGGAACATCAGGATGATGCGGCTGATCTGGCCTGCAACGCGGCGATTGAGATTGCGCAGTGGGTAACCGAATACAATCAGATTAAACGAGTAGAGGCGGGTTTGCCCTATTCGGTCAGGCTGCGCATTGGGATCCATATCGGTCGTGTGGTTGTTGGGAATATCGGCAGCGAAGGGCGGCTTAGCTATACCGTGGTCGGAGATTCAGTGAACGTAGCGCAACGTCTTGAAGAAGCTGGAAGAGTTTTGGGCGACACTCGCGCTGATGCGAATATTCTTGTGTCCAGCTCTGTGCGGAGTGCCTTGGTCAAACCACTGGATTTCGAACGTATCGGCGCCCACAAACTTCGCGGCAGAGAGGAGTTGGTTGAGATTTACTTGCTGAAAATAAACTAGGCGCGGTGTCAGGTCTTGTGCACCGGTGCCGGGCATCAGTTCAAAACCCAGATCGAACTGATCCAGGGTCGAGGCCAACTGCGCAACCACGTCGACGTTGCCTTCGGATTGTGCGGTGCCATCGGTCAGCATGTCGGTCAATTTGCGCTCACCGGTCATGGTTTTTTCACGATCGGCGCGGTTCAGGCTGATCGACAGATCGGCTTTTAGCGAAGCGAAAATGACCTCTGCCTCCCGCTCGAATTCATAAAGCGTGTCTCGCGTCACCACTCGAAATTCGGTGGTAAAGCACGGATACGGTTTGCAATTGGGGTCACAATGCTTCTGAGCAGTGGGCAGACCGACCTCATGGTCAATTGTATCAGGTTTAGGAACACATTAAGTAGTGCCGCAGAATTCATCACCCGCGCCTTTTTCGAGACGGGCTTTTAGTGAACTGGACCGGACAGATATGATCGACCTAAGTGGCCACACTCCTTTGCGCGACAGCAACAACTATAAAATATATCAACACCCCGAGATTGAAGGCGCATTGCTGAAAGTCCGCGTGGATGAACCCGTACGAAACCATATTTTTCCACGCTATGCAGAGCGGCGTTATGGTTTTCTTCGGCAGTGGAACCGCGAGGCGAACGAATACCTTGCTGCCCTGCATCGAGGTTGTCCTGAAATTGAGCGACTGGCCCGCTTCATGGGCTATGCGCCGACTTCTGAAGGGCCGGGTCTGGTGGTTGAAAAGCTGACCGGACCGGATGGCGATCTTGCGCCAACGTTGAAATCCGAGAAGGCGGCACTGGAAAAGGGTTCGGATGCTCGAAAAAAGCTTAAGGAAGAGGTCATTGAATTGCTGAACGACCTGGAACGTGGGCGCATTATTGTCGGTGATATGGGCCCTGAAAACATAGTACGAGCGCAGGAACGTGGTGGGAAGCTGGTCGTAATTGATGGTCTGGGCGAGCGGGTGTTGTTCCCGCTAACCCTGTTCAGCGATTGGGCTTTCCAGAAATCAAATGAACGCCGTCGGAAACGGATGACTAGGGGCTACTGACCAAGCCGGGCACGTTGCTCAGACTGCAGCACGCAAGGGAAGGGCGGACGTGACTTCTTTGCGGATCTCTTCAATCAATGCCATCACCGCTGGGTTCCGACGTTTCAGTGATGAGCGCGCGACATAGGATATGTCAGGCGGATTGGGGAACAGATCGTTAATGATCTCCATATCCGAAGTAACATGCAGCCCATTGAGTAGAGCAACCCCGAGGCCGGAGCGTACCGCTGACTGAATGCCAGCGGCACTCGGACATTCAAGCACGCTGTCGAACCTGTGCGTCCCATTGCCCATGCCCCACTGCCTGTAAAAGCATTGGCTGTCGAAGGACAGGAACGGTACAGGCGCTGAGACGTCAATTTGGAACTCGGGTGATTTCACCCAGTATAACCGGTCCTCAAACAGGATCAGGTCGTCGGACAAGATGTCCTTACGGAAAATCTGCATTACCGCCACGTCCAACTCTCCGGCCTTTAACCATGCTTGCACATTCAGACTTTGGCTGGTGCGCGTTCGGACGCGGACGTCAGGGTAAAGCCGCGTGAAACGACCCAATACCCTTGCAATTCCGCTGGTGGTGGTATCTTCAGTCATGCCCAGTCGGATGGCACCGGTCAGAGGTTTCTTGTCCAACGCTGCCAGCGCCTCGTCGTGCAACTCTGTAATTCGGCGGGCATAGTCACACAACCGCTGGCCAGCCTCTGTAAAAAGAGGGCCACCGGCGCGACGGGCCAGCAGGGTGCAGTCCAGGGTCTGTTCCAACCGACGTATTTTGTGGCTTACTGCTGATTGCGACAATGCCAGATGTTCTGCCGCGCGGGTCACACCTCCATGAGCCGAAATGGCGAGCAGGGCACGCAGAGCGTCGATTTCCAGCCGTTCATTCATAATCCCCTCGCATGACAAAATCAGATCGTAGAATGACAATCATTCATTTGAGTCACATCCTAGCGTTGGTCTAGTCAAAGGGGAAGACAAACATCGGAGACCAACAATGGCCCTAGTTGAAACCACGCGTCGCAGATTGACCACTGTGTTCGAGGTGACAGGTTCAGTGCTGGCAATGGCTTACGCCTTGCTGATTGCCTCGAATATAGGAGCGGAATTGCTTGGCTTTACGCTGCTTTTCGTGTCCGCTGCTTTATTTGCCGCCTGGGCCATGATCGACCGGCGATGGACCTTTCTGTTGTTACAGGGGTTTTACGCAACCTCGGCCATCATCGGGTTGATCCGCTGGGCCTGAAACTTCGCATAGGGCTGTCGCGGGATTCCTGCTAGGACAGCCTCATGCGCAGTGAAAACAGAATCGAGATAGGCTTTCTGCTGTTTGATGGCTTTCCGATGGCTTGCCTGACCTCGGTGATCGAGCCGTTACGCGCAGCCAATGAAATTGCCGGACAAGAGGCATTCTGCTGGGTTCTGATCTCGGAGAACGGGCAAAAAGTGCAATCCAGCGCAGGTGTTGGGTTCGAGGCTGAACGATCTCTGGCTGCGTGCAAGGATGTCGACATATTGTTCCTGCTCAGCAGTCCGACCTCAGGGTTTGATAACCCAAGTTTCGGCAACGGCGCACTTCGCAGCCTAGGCCGTCACGGCACAATTCTAGGTGGGATCAGTGCGGGCATCTTTCCATTGGTGCGGTCGGGCGTCATGCAGGGCCATCCGGTTTCAGTTCACTGGTGCTACGAGGCCGCGTTTGAAGCTGAATTTCCGGACATGGATGCGCGCAGTGAAGTGATCGTTCGAAACACCAGTCGCACAACCGTTTCGGGTGCTGCGGCGGGGTTTGATCTGGCGCTTCACCTGATTCAGGATCGTCTGGGCGGTGATGTTGCGCATGAAGTCGCCTGCTGGTTCCAACACCCGATGATGCGCGGGGCCGGTGTGCAGCAGCAGGTACCCAGCGCCAATGCGCCGGGGACGGGGGATAGCCTGCCGCCTCTGGTATCTCGAAGTGTTGCGTTGTTTGGTGCGCATATGAGCGAGCCAATCTCAATCGCCGACGTTGCGCAGCAAATGGGTGTGACCTCCCGGCAGATCGAGCGCGCGTTTAAGCAGGCCACTGGGCAAAGTCCCAGCCATTATTACCGCGCCATGCGCATGAAGGCGGCGCGGCAGATGGTGGTATACACCAAAGACCCGATACCCCAGATCGCCTCGGCTGTCGGTTATGCTTCTGTGGCACCTTTGGTCACGCATTACCGCGCTGCGTTCGGATTGAGCCCCAGCGAAGATCGGCACCGTATCAACCGTTTCCGCGTAGAAGATAACGCGCCGTTGCCGTCGGTATAAGCTCGGTTTACAGCGCTGAACGCATCGCCGTTACGATGGCATGATGCAATGATCCGGCAGATGATCGCGGGCCATAAATGCTGAAGTGTTCCGGGGTCCGACACAGCACAAAACAGCCGATATGATGGATCGAACAGCGGTCGGCACTGCCCGCGCTTATTTTGCGCAGATCGAGTTGGCAAAGCAGTTCCAACACAGACGAAATATTGTCCCCGCTTAGATCGAACCGTGCCCAACCATCCGTCTGTTCTGTGACAGAGGCAGTACCTGCCATGGCGGCTTTTGTCTGACCGGGCAGGTCTTCGTGGCTCTCAAACGGGGCCTCGACCATCCATTGGTCGGGGCCAGACCAGAACGCACTGATCGTCGCGCCAGCCCACTGGCCAACCTCGGGCGTGGGTGCTTCAATGAGGTCGCCCAAAGCCTTGACGCAATTGGCCTCCTCACCCAAACGCGCCGCGACCGACGCCAGCGCGACGCCCGGTACTTCTGTGCAGGTGACCCCGGCTATGGTGTCCACACGCGGCTCAGTTCCGCCCAGGGCGGTTATCGCAACAAGATCATGCACGTAGACGCTCTCCTTCAGGGTCGACGAAATGGGCCGAAACAAGTTCGACCTCGACGGTCAGATCGGTCAGCGGTGAGACCAGGCGCATTTTTTCACCCAGCCGCTCAGCTCCGTTCTTAACAAGCCCCAGACCGATATTGCTGTTCAGGATTGGTGAATAAACAGCCGAGGTAACATAACCCTGATCATGGGCCGCATCGACCGGGCCATCGGTGTTCATCAAATGCCCGCCTGCGGTGATTTTATCCTCGGGTTTTAGCGGCTTGATCCCGACAAGTCGCAGGACATCCGGTTCGACGAGGGCCTCACGCTCGGACAGGACCGAACCGATGCTGTCTTTCTTCTTCGAAACCATCTTACCCAATCCAAGGTTCAGTGCCGTGGTGGTCCCGTTTAATTCATTCCCGGCGGCATGACCCTTTTCAACCCTCATCACGCCCAGTGCTTCGGTGCCATAGGGGATGACGCCGTATTCCTCACCCTTCGCCATCAGCCGCCGCATCAGTGCATCCCCATAGCGTGAGGGCACCGCGATTTCATAGGCAAGCTCGCCCGAGAAAGAGATCCGGAACAACCGTGCACGCAACCCACCGCAGACGGTGACGTTACCGCAGGCCATGAACGGGAAAGCCTCGTTCGAAATGTCGAATTCCGGGTCGATGATCTTTTGCAGCAATTTGCGCGAATTGGGCCCGGCCACTGCATACTGTGCCCACGCCTCGGTGGTCGAGATCAGTTGCACATCCATGTCCGGGTACAAGCACTGACGCACAAACTCCATGTGGCGATAGACGCTTACGGCGTTTGCCGTGGTGGTGGTGACGACGAAGTGATCCTCGGCCATCCGCGCGGCGGTGCCATCATCCATGACCATCCCGTCTTCACGCAACATCAGACCGTACCGAGTTTTTCCTACGGCCAGTTTGGCGAAACCGTTGGCGTAGATACGGTTCAGAAACGCGGCCGCATCAGTACCCTGCACGTCGATCTTGCCCAGCGTCGTACAATCGCACACCCCGACCGAGGCGCGGGTCTGGCGCACCTCACGGTCCACCGATTCCCGCCAGTGCGTCTCACCGGGCAGGGGGAACCATTGCGCGCGCAGCCAGTTGCCGACCTCGACAAACACCGCTCCGCGTTCCTTGGACCAATAGTGCGAGGGCGTCAGGCGGGTCGGGTGGAATTCCTGCCCTTTCATTCGACCCGCGAAGGTGGCGATCGGAACCGGCGTGTAAGGCGGGCGGAAAATGGTGGTGCCGACCTCGGGGATCGATTTACCAGCCACCTCGGCCATGATCGCCAGCCCGGTGATGTTCGAGGTCTTGCCCTGATCGGTCGCCATGCCCAGCGTGGTATAGCGTTTCAGGTGCTCGACCGAGCGGAAACCCTCCTGATAGCTGAGCTTCACATCCTTGACGGTTACGTCGTTCTGCTGGTCGACCCAAGCGCGTTTGCAACCCTGCACATACCAGAAGGGCGTCTGCGCGATCGGAGCGTCCTCGGCTTCGGGCAGGTCGGGCAGAGCACCAGTCAAGTCCAGCGCCTTGGCCGCGCCCTCCGCGCCGGATTGCAGGGCACCATGAGTTGACAAGATCCCATTCGCCGCACCTGCGACCGACATGCACACAGGCAGGTCGGCGCCGGGAACAAAGGCCGCCATCGCTTCGTTCCAGACCGGGCGACCACGCTGGTGGCAGGTCAGGTGGACATTCGGGTTCCAGCCCCCGGACACACCCAGCGCGCCGCAATCCAAGGTCCGGGCCGAACCATCAGGCAAGGAGACTTCGACGAAGCTCAGCCCGTGGCGGCCTTTGGTGTTCGTGACCTGAGCGCCTTTCAGCACTTCATAGTCATAGCTGGAGGGCGCATCCTCGCGCACATCTACCACAGCGGCGATCCTGACGCCCTTGGCGTGCAGATCAGCGGCGGTCCGGTGGCCGTCGTCGTTGTTGGTGAAAATCGCCACTCGCTGCGACGCCGTGACCGCGAAGCGGTTTGCATAGGTACGCAATGCGCTCGCCATCATGATGCCAGGGCGGTCGTTGTTTTCGAACGCAATGGGGCGTTCCGTGGCCCCGGCGCAAAGCAGCGCCTTTTGCGTGTAGATGCGCCATAGAATCTGACGCGGTTTGCCAGCAGGCAGGGAAGGCAGGTGGTCTCCGGTCCGCTCGACCGCGCCGTAAATACCGTGGTCGAATGCGCCGATCACGGTTGTGCGCGGCATCAGGCGGACGTTGGGCATCGAAGACAGTTCAGCCACCGCCTGCGCGGCCCATTCCGAAGCGCTGTGGTCGCCGACCGCAAAGGTCTCGCTGTTCAGACGCCCGCCGAGGGCGAAGTCCTCATCGGCCAGGATGACATCGGCGCCAGCACGACCAGCGGTCAGAGCCGCCATCAGACCAGCAGGACCGGCCCCGATGATCAGCAAATCGCAGTGGCGGAAACCCTTGTCGTACTCGTCCGGGTCGGCCTCCATCGACAGAGAACCCAAGCCAGCAGCGCGACGGATTATTGGCTCGTAGAGCTTTTCCCAAAACGCGGCGGGCCACATGAAGGTTTTGTAGTAGAATCCTGCCGACAGGAAATTCGAGAACATGTCGTTCACTGCCAGCGCATCGAATTTGAGGCTCGGCCAGCGGTTCTGCGAATAGGCCTCAAGCCCGTCGAACATCTCAATCGTTGTGGCACGGGTGTTGGGTTCCTTCCGTGCGCCGGTGCGCAGCTCGACCATTCCGTTGGGTTCTTCCGACCCGGCAGTCAGCAACCCGCGCGGGCGGTGATATTTGAACGAGCGCCCGATCAGCCGCACGTCATTGGCCAGCAGAGCCGAAGCCAAAGTATCTCCGGAGTGGGCGGTATAGCTGCGCCCGTCGAAACGGAAGCTCAGAGAAGTGTTGCGATCGATCTGACCGCCTTCAAGCCTGTTTGTCTGTGTCATTTGGATCGCCCCCGAGCGCGGGCCACGTCGCGGGCCAGTTCCACTTTTGAAATCTCATGCGTCAGCGTGTTGCGCGTGACGACCAGCCACGATCGATCACCGGCCTCGTGATACCAAAGCTCCTGATGCTCACCGGAGGGGTTGTCGCGCAGATAGCCGTATTCATAGAATGCATCGGCTGCGTTCTCGGCCTGCCAATCGGGGCGGTCGATCAGGGCCGCGTCGCCCAGATAGGTGAATTCCGACGCGTCACGTGGGCCCAGAAGGGGATGGTTGATAATCATTGTACGGTCCCCCTCAGTGCAGGTTGGGCTGGTTGCCCACGCCTTTTTCGTCGATCATCCGGCCGGTCTGGAACCGGTCGAGGCGATAGGCGGTAGCGACAGGATGTGGTTCGTCTTTCGCCAGAAGGTGCGCAAAGCAATGGCCCGAGGCCGGGGTCGCCTTGAACCCGCCGTAACACCAGCCACCGTTGAAATAGAGCCCTTCGACCGGAGTGCGGTCGATGATGGGCGATCCATCCATCGACATGTCCATCACGCCGCCCCACATCCGCAGCAGGCGCGCGCGCCCGATCATCGGCATCAGGGCCATGCCACCTTCGCAAACATCCTCGACCACGGGCAGGTTGCCGCGTTGGGCATAGGTGTTATAGCCGTCGATATCGCCGCCAAAGACCAGCCCGCCCTTGTCGGACTGGCTGACATAGAAGTGGCCCGCGCCAAAGGTGATGACGCTGGGCAGAACCGGCTTCAGCCCTTCGGATACAAAGGCCTGCAGGACGTGGCTTTCGATAGGCAGACGCATACCGGCCATTCCCATCACACGGCTGGAACTGCCGGCAACCGCGCAACCCACTTTGTTCGCGCCGATGAAGCCCTTGGTGGTCTCGACCCCCAGACATTTGCCGTTCTCGATCCGTAGACCGCTCACCTCGCAATTCTGGATGATATCCACGCCATGCAAATCCGCCGACCGGGCAAAGCCCCAGGCTACTGCATCGTGGCGGGCTGTTCCTGCACGTCGCTGCACCAGGCCGCCTTTGATCGGAAAGCGGGCGTCGTCGAAATTCAGATAGGGGTGTTCCTTACGCACCTGCTCGGCATCCAAAAGCTCGGCATCCGCGCCGTTCAGGATCATCGCGTTGCCGCGCCGTGTATAGGCATCGCGCTGGCCGTCGGTGTGGAACAGGTTGATGATCCCGCGTTGGCTCATCATGGCGTTGTAGTTCAGGTCTTGCTCAAGTCCTTCCCACAGTTTCATCGAGAACTCGTAGAACGGTTCGTTCCCGTCGAGCATGTAGTTCGAACGCACAATGGTGGTGTTCCGCCCAACATTGCCGCCACCGATCCAGCCCTTTTCCACCACGGCCACGTTGCGCTGACCATAGACCTTGGACAGGTAGTGCGCCGTGGCCAGTCCATGACCACCGCCACCAATCACGACGATGTCGTAATGCGCCTTGGGTTCGGGCTCGCGCCAGACCGGTTTCCACCCTTTGTGGCCGGTGAGCGCCTCTTTGATGACTCGAAAGCCGGAATATCGCATGAATCGGACCTTTTTCGCCAGAATTCACTATTTTGAGGCGTTTGAATATCCTCAGATGCGACATCGACTTGTTTGAATCAGACTTGATTGTGCGTCTGTTCGCGCTGAATATCGGTAAACCACTGGACAAATGCGTCAACCTCGGGCGAGCGGCGCTGAACCGCCAGAAAATACCCTTCGCTGGCCGGGGCAGAGGCTTCGGACGCAAGCACCACCTGACCGGATTGCAGGGCGTGATTGGCTATCAGAGCGTTGACCAAAGCAACACCGTTACCAGTTGTGGCCAATTGCAGGGCAAGGCCATAGGAATCGACATAGAACGCAGGGGCACCAACCGGCCGATTTGTCGCTTCGGCCCAAGATCCCCAATTGTCCGATGTTCCAACAGTTCCGATCAGCGGCAGGTCTTGCAGGCCGCCCGAAAGCTGTGGTGCTTTCACAGCGATCAGGTGATTGGGTCGCAGTGCTGTCGCATCCCGACCAACCTGCTTTTCAGACCCGAACCGAATCTCGACATCTGCGCGTGAGGCGGCGAATTCATCGGGCCAGATTGTACTGACGAACCGCACGGAGGTATCGGGATTCTGCTGCTGAAACCGGGGCAGGGCCGGGGAAATCACCCATTCCAGCACACTGACCGAGGCCGCAACGGTAATATGCCGCGCCCGTTCCTCGGCAAGATAGGGCGAGGCTGCGGAGTGCAGCATCTCAAGCGCGGCTTCGACCTGCGGCAGCAGTTTGCGACCTTCGTCGGTCAGGGACAGCCCGCGCGCATGCCGGTGAAACAGCACCACACCCAGTCGCGTTTCCAACGACCTGATCTGCTGGCTGACGGCGGATTGCGTCAGGCCGATCTCCTCGGCGGCGGCGGTCGAGCTCAGCCGTCGGGCCGCGGCTTCGAACGATCTGAACCATGTCAACGGGGGCAGGGATTTCGACATTGGTAACCTACATATTAGATTCATTAATACCTAAGACCAAAGTTCTTTCGTTTGTCAAAGCGGACCTTGGGCGAGGATAGTATGCCCACGACAGAAAAGGGGGCGCCTGTGGAGCCAAATATTCGGAAAATCGTGACCTATGACGAAGAGGTTCTGGTTGAAGGATTTCGCAAGGCCGGGCGCCCGTGGAGGATGTTCGCTGTGGCCGCAGTGGTGTCGAACCCGTGGGCGGGCCGCTATGTCGAAGATCTGCAGCCCGAGATTCTGAGTTTTGCCCCGGTTCTTGGTCAGGAACTGACCCGCCGGATGATCGCTTTGGCGGGCAGCGGTGATGTGATCGAAGCCTATGGCAAGGCCGCCGTTGTGGGGCTGGATGGCGAGGTCGAGCACGCTTCGGGCCTGATCCACACTCTGCATTTCGGCAATCACTTCCGGCAGGCGGTGTCTGCGAAATCGTATCTGTCTTTTACCAACACACGTGGCCCCGCAAACGCGCCGATCATGGTGCCGTTGATGGACAAGAACGACGCAGGCCGCCGGTCCCATTACCTGACACTGCAATTCGCCATTCCAGATGCCCCGCGCGCGGATGAGGTTGTCATAGTGTTGGGTGGCGCAACCTCGGGTCGGCCTCATCATCGCATCGGGGACCGGTATCAAGACTTGAAGGATCTGGGTCATGACGTGGACAACCCGGCGTCGGTCTGAGTTTGGTGGTTTGACCGCGATTGAAGCGGGCACAGGGCCTCTGGTTGTTCTGTTGCACGGTGTCGGTCTGCGGGCCGAGGCGTGGGGCGGGCAGGTCGACGCGTTGGCGTCCAGTGGATACCGCGTTGTGTGTCCAGACATGAACGGACATGGCGAAGCATCGTTTTTTTTACCGGATGGATTGGAAAGCTATACCGCACCAGTGACCGCTTGCTTGCAAGAGCCTGCCGTTCTTGTCGGGCACTCGATGGGCGCGCTTATTGCGTTGCGCATCGCGGCGTCGGGCAATCCAAATGTCAAAGGCGTTGTAGCTCTAAACGGAATTTTCAAGCGACCTGAAACCGCGCGCCAAGCCGTTTTGGCGCGTGCACACGCCTTGGATGAACAGCGCGCGAATGATCCCGCAGTTACGCTCCAACGGTGGTTCGCAGATCAGACGTCGGCTGAACGCGACGCCTGCGCCCTGTGGCTGCAACAGGTAGACCCGCGCGCATACAAGGCCGCCTATACAGTTTTCGCGGAAAGCGATGGCCCAACTCAGGCGCAACTGGCAGCGATCACATGTCCGGCGTTGTTCCTGACCGGTGCGGATGAGCCGAATTCGACCCCTCAAATGTCGCGCGACATGGCCAAGCTAACGTCGAAGGGGCGGGCCGAGATCATCCCCGATGCAGCACATATGATGCCGATGACCCATGCAACTGAGGTCAACGCTGCGCTATTGCGATTTCTGCGGGAGTGTTTGTCATGACCTCACTCGATCTGCGCGCGCTGCGCGATGCCTTTGGCAGCTTCATGACCGGCGTGACCGTCGTGACTGCCCGTGATAGGACAGGCGCCCCGGTCGGTTTCACCGCCAATTCCTTTTCTTCGGTGTCCCTTGATCCTCCGATGTTGCTGGTGTGCCCCGGTAAGTTTCTGTCCAGCTATGAGGTCTTTGCTGAATGCAGCCATTTCGCCGTGAATATCCTGGCGGAAGGACAGCAAGAGGTGTCGAACACCTTCGCGGGGTACAAGGGCGACCGGTTCGCTAAAGTGGCTCATAAAAACGGTGTGCTTGATCTGCCGCTGATTGACGGCGCCCTCGCTCAGTTCTGCTGTGAAACGCATCAAGCCATCCCTACCGGGGACCACACGGTGCTGATCGGTCGTGTGTTGGAGTTTTCACACACCGCTGGCGACGGGTTGGGCTACGTCGGCGGGTCGTATTTCAGCCTGGGACTAGAGCGAGAAATGGACGCCAAGGTCCCGACCGTGTGCGGCGCGATCATATCATCCGGCGACAAGGTGCTGCTTGAGCGAGAAGGCGACACATTCCGCCCGGTCCAGATTTCCGGCGCAGAGCGCGGTGGCCAACGAAACCGGTTGGCACAAGGGCTGTTCAAACGCGGGATTCATGCCCGGATTGAACAGGTTTACTCGTCGTTCAATGATGCCGAGAGCAAGCTGCACTATACGTTCTTTCTTACACTTGCGGATCAGCACCCGGCACCTGAACAAACTGAATGGGTATCCGTCGCTGACCTACCCGATCTCACCTTTGCCTCAAAAGGCATTCACCACATGATGTCCCGCTTTGCGCGCGAAGCCCAGACAGGGGATTTCGCCCTGTATCTGGGCGATGCCGAGCGCGGCGACATTCACAACTTTCGCTAAAGGAGCCGATTGATGGAGTTTTCTCTGTTTGCGCATATGGAACGTCTGACGCCCGATCAGCCCCATGACGTGCTCTACGATGAGTTCGTCGGTCTGGTGAAAATGGCTGATGAAGGCGGCATGCGTGCTGTCTGGACAGGTGAGCATCACGGGATGGAGTTTACCATTGCCCCGAATCCGTTCCTATCTCTGGTCGATCTGGCGCATCACACAAAGAATGTCCGTTTGGGCACCGGGACTGTGGTCGCGCCCTTCTGGCATCCGATCAAGCTGGCCGGGGAGGCCGCGGCGGCGGATCAGATTACCAAGGGCCGGATTGAGTTGGGCATCGCACGTGGGGCCTATTCCTTTGAATACGAGCGCTTGGCACCGGGCATGGACGCGTGGGAAGCGGGGCAAAAGATGCGTGAGTCTACTCCTCTTTTGCCCAAAATATGGAAGGGGGATTGTGCGCATGACGGTGAGTTCTATTCGTTCCCGGCAACGACTTCTGCCCCGAAACCGTTGCAGGACGGCGGTCCACCGATATGGATCGCCGCGCGCGACCCCAACAGCCACGAATTCGGAGTGCATAACGGCTTTAACATTCAGGTCACGCCGCTCTGGCAAGGCATGGAAGAGATCGAAACGCTGATGGGCCGGTTCAACGATGCCTGTGACAGCTACGCTGGGCCGCGCCCGAAGATCATGCTGTTGCACCATACTTATGTGGGCAAAAACGACGCTGACGTGGCCCAAGGGGTGCAGGAATTGCGGCGGTACTATAACTATTTCGGCGCGTGGTTCCTCAACAAGCGGCCAATTCAGCAAGGTTTGATCGAACCGATCTCTGAAGACGAAATGGACGCCAATCCTATGTATACCTGCGAAAAACTGGGCCAAGACCTGACTTTCGGCACCGCACAGCAGGTGATCGACCGGATCAAACGTTACGAGGATCTAGGATATGATGAGTTTTCGTTTTGGATCGATAGCGGCATGACAAACGACCGCAAGCGCGCCTCACTGGCGCGGTTCATCGACGACGTTATGCCAGCCTTTCAGTGAGGATCACCATGGGAAACCTTCCGCATTTTCAACTGTTCATTGATGGAGAATGGTCCGAGGGGTCAGATGCTCAGATCATGACGTCAGAAAACCCTGCGACCGGGCAAGGGTGGGCTACGTTTGCTTGCGCGTCTGCCGGGGATGTCGATCGCGCCGTTGCGGCTGCCAAGCGCGTTTTGGATGACCCGGCGTGGCGGGATATGACGCAAACTGCGCGCGGTAAGCTATTGTACCGTCTGGCTGATCTGGTGGCTGAACATGCTTCTCGGCTTGGTGAGCTTGAAACCACGGACAGCGGCAAACTGCTTGCGGAAACATCGGCGCAAACCGGATATGTGGTCGACTATTACCGCTATTTCGCAGGGCTGGCGGATAAGGTCGAAGGCACAGTTCTACCCATCGACAAGCCCGACATGCACGTCTTCACAACGCGAGAACCGATCGGCGTTGTGGCGGCCATCGTGCCGTGGAACGCGCAGATGTTCCTGACAGCCACAAAGCTGGGTCCGGCCTTGGCGGCAGGGTGTTCGGTGGTATTGAAAGCCTCGGAAATCGCGCCTGCGCCGATGCTGGAGTTTGCGCGTCTGATCGAGCAGGCCGGGATTCCGCCCGGTGTCGTTTCGGTCATCACCGGGGATGCCGAGAACTGCGCCATTCCGTTGACCCGCCATCCCGATATCGACCGGATCGCCTTTACCGGAGGGCCAGAAACCGCGCGGCATGTGGTGCGAAACTCGGCCGAGAATTTTGCGGTGACCTCACTAGAGCTTGGCGGTAAGTCCCCAATCCTTGTGTTCGATGACGCTGATCTAGACGGGGCAGCCAATGGCCTGATCGCGGGTAACTTTGGTGCGTCTGGCCAAAGCTGCGTGGCTGGGACGCGCGGTTTGGTGCATCGGTCGATCTTGAAGCCACTGATTGAGCGTATCGAGCAGAAAGCCAGCGCAATTCGTCTGGGTGACCCTCTGCAATCGGATACGCATGTTGGTCCGCTGTGCACGGCTGCCCAAGTGCGCAAGATCGAGACGACATTGGCGAAGGCACAAGGGCAGGGTGCGGTTATCCGTTTTGGCGGGGTGGCTGCGGATCGTCCGGGCAACTACATGACACCAACTCTGGTAGAATGCACCTCAGCCGATACTGAAACGCTGAAGGTCGAGATGTTTGGGCCGGTTATGTCTCTGCTGCCATTTGACACCGAGGACGAGGCAATCGCGCTTGCGAACAGCACACCTTATGGCTTGGGCTCGGGCGTCTTCACGCAGAACCTGGCGCGGGCGCATAGGGTGTCGAAACGGATAAGGGCCGGGATCTGTTGGGTGAACACATATCGGGCGATTTCCCCGATAGCGCCCTTCGGAGGGTTCAATCAGTCCGGCTATGGGCGAGAGGCCGGGGTCGAGGCGATCCTGGACTATACCCGTACCAAAACCACCTGGATAAGCACCGCGCAAGAGCCGATGGCGAACCCGTTCATTATGCGCTAAGCCTGTGTAAAAGCAGGGGAGAGCGTTCATGAAACTTGAAAACCCGAACTTCGCGGCACCCACGGATGCCGACGAACGCAAGGCTGTTGCACCGGTAATCTGCTACCCGCCCGAGACGTTGGTTCAACCAGACCTGAGCGCGCTGGCGAAGCTGCGGCAGGGCGCGAAGAAGACCGCCGAAGCCGTGGCCGCTCCGCGGGATGCCGCTTGCATAGATGTGCCTGCGGGGGCGTTCGTTCGGGTGGTGTCGGTGGATGGTCCGCAGGTTGGCGACCTGAACATGTGGAATAAACACGACCTGACCGAGCGGTTTTATTCTGGCAAAACCCGCGCTCTGCACGGCACACATCTGTCGACCGGAGATCGCATGTGGTCGAGCTTTCCCAACATGCGCCCGATGGCGACCGTCGTCGATGATACGCTGGATTGGTACGGGTTCGATGCCTTTGGGGGTTCAGTTCACGACGTGATTGGGACGCGCTGTGATCCCTATACCGGGCGGTTGTTGTCCGGCGATGACTATCACTATTGCTGCCATTCCAACCTGACCCGCGCGTTGGCCAGCCATTGCGATCTGCCGCTGCACGAGGCCGAGATGTTGGTACATGACGTGTTAAACGTCTTCATGTGCACTGGTTTCACCCGCAACACCGGTCAATATTTCATGAAGGCCAGCCCGGTGCGTCCGGGCGACTATCTTGAATTCTATGCCGAGATCGACCTGACCGTGGGTCTTTCTGCCTGTCCCGGTGGGGATTGTTCATCCGAGCATTCCTCGGACGTTGCCGCCTGTTATCCGCTGGTGATGGAGGTCTATGATCCGGGCGAGGACGCACGTGCCGCGCATGTTCAACCGTCGCGCTCGGCTTATGATCGCACACATGGGACTGGCTAAGCGATCAGGCGGCGGCCCAGACGGTTCAGCATCCGGCAGCACAGATCGAGCTGTTCGATCTCGACATATTCATCTGCTTTATGCGCTTGCGTGATCGAGCCTGGCCCGCAAACAATTGCGTGCACACCCAGCTGCTGGAACAGCCCGGCTTCGGTGGCGAAGGCAACGACGCCGGTTCCATTGGCCCCGGTCAGTTCGGCGACAAGCTCGCGCGCGGCGTTTTCGTCCATGGGTTCAAGCCCTTCGACTTCTGCCACTGCTTCTTGCGTGATGCTGGTCTCAGGGTGAACTGCCTGCATTTCGGGCAACAAGGTATGTTGCACGTAATCAGACAGGGTACTCCGGACCAACTCAGCATCGCTCGATTGAACCGGGCGCATTTCCCACGCAACTTCGGCCTTGCTTGCGATGACATTGTGGGCGACGCCGCCCGAGATGCGCCCGACATTGACCGTGGTCCAAGGCGGCTCAAACGGGCTGCCCTTTGGCGCGCGGGATTTCAGGATATGGCGTAATTCCAGCAGCTTGCCAATATAGCGCGCCGCGTATTCCGCAGCGTTAACACCATCGTCAGGGGCCGAGCTGTGCCCTTCGAGCCCCACGAAACTGGTGGTGTATTCGAAACAGCCCTTGTGTCCTTCGATCACCCGCATCTCGGTCGGCTCGCCGATGATGGCGATGTCCGGCACGATGCCGCGTTCGGACAGGTCGTTGACAAGGTTCTGCGCGCCCAGACAGCCGGTTTCCTCGTCATAGGTGAAGGCAAAATGCAGAGGTTGGGTTAGCTTGCTGATATCCAGTGTCTCGGCAAATGCCAACGCGGCGGCGATGAACCCCTTCATGTCGCAGGCGCCGCGCCCATAGAGGCGCCCATCCCGTTCAGTCATCTGAAACGGGTCTGTGGTCCAGTCCTGATCGGCCACGGGCACCACATCCGTGTGGCCGGACAGCAGGATGCCGCCGGGCATGTCCGGCCCCAGCGTAGCAAAGACATTCGCCTTGGCTCCGGTCGCATCTCGCGTTTCGATGCACCGCGCGCCCAGCGCCTCAAGCCGTTCGGTCAGATAACGGATGATTTCAAGGTTACTGTCGGCAGAGACTGTTTCAAAGGCGATCAGGTCTGCAAGGATTTCAGTGGTTTTGATTAGGGTCATGGCTTTACGAACAGCTTTCGGGGCCGGTTGCAAAAGCATTCTGCGGGTCCGGTTTCGGTGATCAGGATCGACTCGGTAATCTCGAGACCCCAGTCATCCATCCAGAGGCCGGGCATGAAATGGAAGGTCATGCCGGGTTCTAGAACGGTATCATCCTCGGGGCGCAGGGATATGGTGCGCTCTCCCCAATCGGGTGGATAGCTGAGACCCACCGGATAGCCGCAGCGCGCGCCGCGTTCGATCCCGGCGCGCTCCAGCGGCGCAGCCAGCGCCAATGCGATGTCGCGCGCCTGATTGCCCGCGCGGGCTGCGTCCAGTCCGGCTTCCAGCCCTTCGACCAATGCAGCTTCGGCCCGGCGCAGATAATCGGGTGGCTGACCCAGAAAGACCGACCGGCAGAACGGTGCGTGATAGCGGCGGTAGCAACCAGATAGCTCAAAGAACGTGCATTCACCGGATTTCAAAGGCGCACCATTCCATGTCAGATGCGGCGCGGCTGCATCCGTCCCCGAAGGGAGCAGAGGAACGATAGCTGCATAGTCGCCCCAGTCATCGCCCACGCCTGAAATCGCGTCATGGTAAATCTGCGCGACCAGTTCATTTTTCCGCAGGCCAGGTTCAATTCGTTCCAACGCGCCGTCCATCATATGCTCTGAGATACGGGCAGCCTTTTGCATCAGGGCGATTTCTTCATCGGATTTCACCGCCCGTTGCCAGTTCACCAGCGCATTTGCATCTACCAGTTCGGCCTGCGGTAGCTCTGCCAACAATGTCAGGTGGGCTTTGGCCGAGTAATAATAATTGTCCAGTTCAACGCCGATCCGGCGCGAAGCCAACCCGCAATCGCGGATCAGGGCTGCTAGGTCTTGCATTGGATGGCGGACGGTGGATTGCACGAAGTGGTCTGCATAACCGTGAATTCGGTCATCTGACATCCAAACTGTGCGCCTTGCACCGTTGGCATCCTGGTTTCGGCCCCACCAGATTGGGTCCCGGTCATGTAGAACCAAAACACCCTGATGAACGTAAAACGACCAGCCCTCATACCCGGTCAACCATGCCATGTTGGAGGGATCTTCGATAAACAGTGCGTCCAAATCAGCAGCGGCCATGGCGGCGCGTGTCTTGGCGAGCCGCCTGTCGTATTCGGATCGGCTGAAGGTCGGGTCGGTATGAGGCATGGCTGGTTCCTGTGGTGACCGAGATTTGTTGACAGAACTTGAGGAATACGATCACGTCAATGCGTAACTCAGGAAAGACGCTCACTTGAAGATAACATCCAACCCTCATCGCGGTGGCCAAAAGCTGATTGAGGCCGCGCCGTACCCTTCGACCGATGCAGGCCGTGTGGCCGATCTGTTAAATCAATGCCCTATTGCGGCTGAGACACCATTGCTGCCGGTCGATGGCTTGGCAGATGTCGCCGCGCTTTGGGTAAAGGATGAACGTGGCCGAATGAATCTTGGCTCGTTCAAGGCACTAGGGGCGGCCTATGTCATTGCGCGTCATGCAGCAGATATTTCCGAAAATCCGGACAGCGCGACTTTGTCAGGGCGCACTTATGTAACCGCCAGTGCGGGCAATCATGGGATGAGCGTCGCCGCAGGCGCGCGGATATTCGGTGCAGACGCGGTGGTCTATATCGCCGAAACCGTGCCCGAAAGCTTTGCCGACAGATTGCGGGCACAAAATGCGCAGGTTGTACGGTGCGGTACGGATTATGCAGCAAGCATGAAAGGTGCCGAGAATGCCGCGCAGGACAACGGATGGATATTGTTGTCGGACAGCTCGTGGGAAGGGTACTATGAGCTGCCGTATACACTGATGGAGGGGTATTTGCAGATGGCCGCTGAGGCCATTCGGCAATGCCCAGAAAAGCCAACCCATATCATGTTGCAGGCCGGTGTCGGCGGGCTGGCCGGTGCTGTCGCTGCCTATGTGCGCAAAATTTGGGGGGACGAGCCGCAGATCGTCGTGGTTGAACCGGACGCAGCACCTGCCTTGCAGGCGAGCATAGAGGCCGGAGCTTGCGTTTTTGCCGATGGCCCTGACAGCGTCATGGGGCGGCTCGATTGCAAAGAGCCGTCTCTGATTGCCCTAAATGGGCTAGCACGAGATGCTGACAGTTTCCTGACCCTGACAGATCCGCAAGTGACCAAGCACCTTTCCGCGATGGCGTCAGCAGGCATTGCCACAACTGCGTCCGGTGGGGCAGGCGTCGCGGCGGTTATGAATTCGGACGTGCGTAAGGCTCTGGGCATCGGTCCAGAATCCCGCGTTCTGTGTTTCCTTTCCGAGGTCGCGGAATGAGAGGTTTCGACACCTCCGAGTTCAAGTCTCGGCTCGACCGTGCGCAACGCCGTATGGGGCAAGCGGGGCTGTCCGCCTTATTGCTGACCACTGAACCCGAGATTCGCTATTTTACCGGCTATCTGACCCGGTTTTGGGAAAGCCCGACGCGCCCGTGGTTTCTGATTGTTCCGGCGACGGGAAAACCGATCGCAGTCATTCCCTCGATCGGATCAGCGCTGATGGCCCAAACCTGGGTCGATGACATCCGTACCTGGAGTGCCCCGGATTTGACTGACGATGGTGTCAGTCTGCTGGCTGAAACCCTGTGTGAAATCTGTCCTTCGGATGTGTTAATTGGTCTGCCTGATGGGCACGAGACTCATGTCCGCATGCCGTTGGCTGACCTTCAGCAGCTTCAAAAGCGCCTTGGAAACCGTCGGCTGGGAAGTGACGACGGTATTCTTCGCGCGCTTCGTATGGTCAAATCTCCAGCGGAAATCGCCAAAATCGAAACCGCCTGCGCCATTGCGGGGAGGGCCTTCCAGCGCGTCCCTGAGATTGCCACTGAAGGTGCGAATCTGGACGAGGTCTTTCGCCGATTTCAGATGTTGTGCCTTGAGGAAGGTGCCGACTGGGTTCCGTATCTTGCAGGAGGTGCAGAACAGGGCGGTTATACAGACGTCATTTCTCCGGCCCGCGCAACAGCGTTGAAACCGGGTGATGTGCTGATGCTGGACACTGGTCTGGTGTGGGATGGATATTTTTGTGATTATGATCGCAATTGGTCAGTCGGGCCCGCCAATGCCGAGGTCGGCGACGCCTACGCTACTCTTATCGAAGCATCAGACGCCGCTTTTGACGCTGCATGCCCGGGAAAGACGGCGGCAGACCTGTTTCACGTCATGAACACGATCCTGTCGCGTAACAGCGAAGACACAGGTGCGGGCCGATTGGGGCATGGGTTGGGGATGTCGCTGACTGAATGGCCGTCGTTGATCCCAACTGACCATACGGTTTTGGAAGAAGGAATGGTTCTGACGCTTGAGCCGGGCATCGCGGTCGGAGACAAGATACTCGTTCACGAAGAAAACATAGTCATCACCAAAAGAGGGGCACGTTTTATCAGCCCTCGCGTGGGAACGGAGTTGCCCCAGATATGAGTTATCTGCCTTATACGCTGGACGAAGATGATCCTGTCGCGTCGCCTATGGGCCTGATTGTGTTGCAGACAGACGAAACCATTGAACCCGAATTCAACGCCTATTTTGCCGACCTGAGATGCCCGATCTATGTCTCGCGCATTCCAAGCGGAACAGAGGTAACGACGGATACGCTGACAGAAATGGAAAAAGCCCTGCCTGCGGCTGCGGATTTGTTGCCCAAGATACGCCCATACAAGGTTGTCGGCTACGGGTGTACTTCGGCCAGTTCGGTTATCGGCTCAACACAGGTTGAGCGGATGGTTCAAAAGACGTGCCAAGCCGCAGTGGTCACGAACCCGTTGCGTGCGGCTTCCGCTTGTGCCGCGCATCTGGGGGTGTCGAAGTTTGCGCTGCTGTCGCCGTATATCGAGGAAGTGAATGAGCCGTTACGCCGGGCTTTTGCAGAAAACGGAGTGTCGATGGACGTTTTTGGCTCGTTCGGAGAGGCGGAAGAATCGAAAGTTGTGCGTATTTCTAAAAGTTCAATCGTTGAAGCAGCACTTAAACTTGGTGCTGATCCATTGGTTGAAGCTGTTTTTATAAGCTGCACTAATATAAGAACTTTTGATGCAATTCCCGAGATAAAAAAGCGCCTGAACAAGCCTGTTCTGTCAAGTAATCAAAGCCTTGCTTGGCACATGAGGAAGCTGAACCTCACCTAAAGGTGGGGGCCTTGTTTCAAAAATTGTCATCTAACCGACATATTTTGGTTGCGTGCTGCGCCTCGCGTGTCCTTAAATGGTGCCAATAGGTCGTTGAGATCCGGATAAACCGGACAAACAAAAGACCACAGGGAGCCAAGTCGGTATATGTCAAATGACGCAGCGTTCGTCGAGTTTCAGCGTGTCCAAAAGTCCTATGATGGCGAAGTACTCGTTGTAAAAGATTTAAACCTATCACTGCCCAAGGGTGAGTTTCTGACAATGCTGGGGCCGTCAGGTTCCGGTAAGACAACTTGTTTGATGATGCTGGCCGGCTTTGAAACCGCCACGCATGGTGAAATCATGTTGGACGGGCGTCCGATCAACAATATCCCACCGCATAAACGCGGAATTGGGATGGTGTTTCAAAACTACGCCCTTTTTCCGCATATGACTGTGGCCGAGAACCTCTCATTTCCGCTGGAAGTACGGAAGATGGGCAAGGATCAACGCGAAGAAAAGGTCAAGCGTGCGTTGGACATGGTGCAGATGGGCGCGTTTGGCAGCCGCCGTCCGGCCCAGCTCTCGGGTGGTCAGCAACAGCGGATCGCGCTGGCGCGGGCACTGGTGTTCGAACCCGAACTGGTTTTGATGGACGAACCGTTGGGCGCACTGGACAAACAACTGCGTGAACATATGCAGTTTGAAATCACCCGTCTGGCGCATGAGTTGGGGATTACCACGGTTTACGTAACCCACGACCAAACCGAAGCCCTGACAATGTCTGATCGGGTTGCCGTGTTCGATGATGGACGTATTCAGCAGTTGGCACCACCTGATCTGCTGTACGAAGAACCCGAAAACAGTTTTGTTGCGCAATTCATCGGTGAAAACAACACGCTGGAAGGCGTTGTTAAATCAATTGATGGGGATTCTTGTGTTGTGACGCTGGACGATGGGTCTGAGATCGACGCCAAGCCGGTCAACGTACACAACGCAGGTGAACGCACAAAGGTATCTATCCGTCCAGAGCGGGTCGAGTTCAACAAGGACCGGTTGCATGCTGATGCGCATACGCTGAAGGCAACGGTAAAAGAGTTCATTTACATGGGCGACGTGTTCCGTTTCCGCCTTTCTGTGGCGGGGAACGATGACTTTATCATCAAAACTCGGAACGCGCCGGATGCGGTCAAACTGCATCCAGGTCAGGAAGTCGAAATCGGCTGGCTGGCCCAAGACTGCCGGGCGCTGGACGCCTGAGCCATAGATTTCCCGTGCGGCCCGCCCGGGCACGCGGGACACTCAGATGATCGGGTTGCCCGTGATCCGGTCTCAAAATGCAAAAATAACGGGTTAAACAGGGAGTTAACTATGAAAGTGACTAAATCCACTCTGCTTGCCAGTGCAGTTGCTGCAATTGCTGGCGGTGCTATGGCCGAAGAGATGACGATTGTCTCTTGGGGCGGTGCATATTCTAAGTCGCAGCTTAAAGCGTATCACGAGCCCTATACTGAACTGACAGGCGTCACCATTCTGAATGACGACAGTTCACCAGAAGGTGTCGCCAAGCTGCGGGCCATGAACGAAGCGGGCAACGTCACATGGGACGTTGTTGATCTTGAAGCGGCTGACAATATCCGTGCGTGTGACGAAGGTCTGATCATTGAAATTGACCCAGACGTGCATCTGGCCCCTGCGCCTGATGGTACACCGGCGTCTGAGGATTTTGGTGATCAGCTGGTCTCGCCTTGCTACATTCCGACGATTGTGTACTCGACGACCTTCGGTTATCGCACCGATATGGTGCCCGAAGGTGTTGAGCCTCCGACCGGAGCATGTGATGTTTTCGACCTTGAGAAGTATCCAGGCAAACGCGCGCTCAACAAACGCCCAATCGCCAATATGGAATGGGCGCTTCTTTGTGATGGCGTAGCTTACGAAGACGTATACGACACTCTTGAAACGGAAGAGGGTGTTGAACGTGCGCTGGCCAAGCTGGATACGATCAAGGACCAGACGATCTGGTGGTCGGCTGCCGCCGAGCCGGTTCAGCTTTTGGCTGATGGCGAGATCTTTATGGGATCCACTTACAATGGACGTCTGTTCTCTATGATCGTCGAGCAAAATCAGCCTGTTGGCATGGCTTGGGACTGGCAGATGTTTGATCTGGACGGCTGGGCAATCCCGGCTGGTCTGAGCCCAGAGCGCGAGGCCCGGGCGTTGGATTACATCCGGTTCTCGTCCGATACACAACGGCTGGCGGATCAGGCAAAATATATCTCGTATGGTCCGGCACGAAAATCTTCGGCGCCTCTCGTCGATAAGCACGCCGATCTGGGAATCGACATGGCACCACACATGCCGACCGATCCGCGCAACGCGAAGAACACCTTCGTGAACAACTACGAATGGTGGGCTGACTACCGCGATGACCTGGACGCGCAGTTCCAGGCATGGTTGTCGCAGTAACCGTTTGAGTTCCAAAATCAGTCAAGGGGCAGTCCGCTGCCCCTTGATCCAATAAAACCAAGGGGCACAGATGACTGACGCAAGCCAAAACGCAGGACCGATGCTGGCCGCGGATGGAACACCGCTCAAGCAATCTCTGGCACGTTCACTACGACGGCAAAAGTTGCGCGCTCTGTTACTGATTGCGCCCCTTCTTCTGTTCGTCCTGTTCTCGTTCATTATTCCGATTGCGTCGATGCTGTTCCGTTCGGTTGAAAACGGCATCGTGGAAAAGACGCTGCCCCTGACGGTCGTGGCGCTGGAGACCTGGGATGAAAAAAGCGGCGAATTGCCGGACGAGGCCGTTTACGACGCCTTTGTCCGCGACATGATCGTTGCAGTATCCGAAAAGAAGCACACCCGGCTGGGATCGCGGTTGAACTACGAAGAGCCGGGGATCTCGTCACTGTTTCGTAAAACCGGTCGCAAGATCAGGAAGTGGGACCCCGAAGCGGATGCGCCGTTTAAGGAAAAACTTATTGATGCAGAAAAAGGGTGGGGAGACGTCGAAAACTGGCGTGTGATCAAGACCCATTCCCGCAACGTGACCCCCGGTTATTTCCTTGCCGCAGTTGACTTGAGGCTCACGCCTGATGGTGTAGCCGCGCAACCGGAAGAAAAGCAGATCCTTGTAAAGCTGTTCGGCCGGACATTGTTCATGTCGCTAATCATAACCGGGTCCTGTATCCTGCTGGCCTATCCTGTTTCATATCTGTTGGCGACCTTGCCGATGCGGGTTTCGAACCTGTTGATGATCCTGGTGCTGTTGCCATTCTGGACATCGCTTCTGGTGCGAACATCAGCTTGGAAAGTGATGCTGCAACAACAAGGTGTTATCAACGAAACGCTGGTTTGGCTTGGGTTGGTCGCGGATGATGCCCGGCTTGTGATCATCAACAATCAGATCGGTACGATCGTTGCGATGACGCATATCCTGCTGCCATTCATGATCCTGCCGATGTATTCGGTGATGCAGACGATCCCGCAATCCTATACCCGCGCGGCCAAGTCGATGGGGGCGACCAACTGGACAACCTTCTGGCGGATCTACTTTCCGCAATCTATCCCCGGTATCGGGGCGGGGTCGATCCTCGTGTTCATTCTGGCCATTGGCTACTACATCACGCCTGAAATCGTGGGCGGCACCAAAGGTGTCTTCATCTCGAACCGGATTGCGTACCACATCTCGTCCTCGCTGAACTGGGGACTGGCTGCGGCGTTGGGGACGATCCTGCTGGCGGTCGTTATGCTTCTGTACTGGTGCTACGACAAGATCGTAGGCATCGATAACGTGAAATTGGGATAAATATCATGGCAGCACTTACACCAATATCCCGAAAGCCGTTGTCGATGGTTCTGCCCACCGTCGCCGCCGCCGGAGGTTTCCTTGGCATGTTTGTCGGGGCTGGGCAGGGCAGTGCCTTGCTGGGCATCGTGATAGGTGCTGCGCTGATGGCGGCGTTGGCCTGGGTCTATATCACGGTGCTTGATAATGAAGGCGTCGCGCGCTGGATCACCATTCTGGGCTTGGGAGCGGTCGGTTTTTTCTTTGCCGGGTTCACGGGCCTGATCGTGGGCTTGCTGTCCGGTTGGTTCTTTGCGTTCTTCATCTTCTGGCTATACGAAGGGCGCTACCGCCAAAAACTCTTGCCGTACCTGACAGGTAGCCAGGTGTTTGAGCACTATCTGTTCCGAGTGATTTGCGGAGCGATCTTCGTGTTCCTGATCACTCCGATCCTTGTGGTGCTGCCGCTGTCCTTCAACGCGCAGGACTTCTTTACCTTCACACCCGAGATGCTGCGGCTGGACCCCGAAGGCTATTCGCTGAAGCACTACCGTGACTTCTTTACCAACAATGAATGGCAGCGAAGCTTCAAGAACTCATTGATCATCGCCCCGATTGCGACCGTTATCTCGGTTTCGCTGGGAACATTGGCCGCTATCGGGCTTAGCCAGTCCCACGTGCCGGGGCGTCGGGCAATTATGGGAATTCTCATCTCGCCGATGATTGTGCCGCTGATCATTTCCGCCACCGGTATGTTCTTTTTCTACAGTGATATCGGGCGCTTCCTTGAAGGAACCTTGGGCATGGACAAGAACTTTGTGGGCTATATCAAAGTTGTCCTTGCCCACGCGGTTCTGGGGATTCCGTTTGTGATCATCACGGTGACGGCAACGCTGGTCGGGTTTGACCAGTCGCTGACGCGGGCTGCGGCGAATATGGGGGCAGGGCCAGTGCGGACCTTCTTCAAGATTCAGATGCCGCTTATCCTGCCGGGGGTGATCTCGGGCGGGCTGTTTGCCTTTATCACCTCTTTTGACGAGGTGGTGGTGGTTCTGTTCGTTGGCTCGGCCAGCCAGAAGACGCTGCCATGGCAGATGTTCACTGGCCTGCGGGAACAGATCAGCCCGACTATTCTGGCAGTTGCGACAATCCTTGTTGTGATCTCAATCGCGCTGCTGACGACGGTCGAACTGCTGCGGCGTCGGTCTGAGCGCCTGCGGGGTCTCAGCCCGTCTTGACGCGACTCGAAAGCTGATTTAGCGATTTCACCATGCACCCCGGTCACGATGGCGTCGTGACGTAGCTTGGGGTGCATGGCTCTCGGTTCCCGAGGCCGCTTGTCCTGAACGCCGGGGCTTGTGGCCGGGCGATGCCTGTCCGGCATTAAGGAGAGACCGAAATGACTGACCTAAACAATCGCCCTGAATTCTTTACCAGCCACAATGGCGACAAAGCGCCTTTGCCGTTCAGCAAGGCGGAATACACGCGGCGTTTGGCCAGCCTGCGTGCAACCATGGCAGCGCGGGATATTCCGGCTGTGTTGCTTACGTCGATGCACAACATCGCCTATTACTCAGGCTTTCTGTACTGCTCATTTGGCCGCCCGTATGGGTGTGTTGTGACGCAGGATGCCTGCACAACCGTTTCTGCCAATATCGACGCAGGTCAGCCTTGGCGGCGTTCGGTCGAAGAGAACGTCATCTACACCGACTGGAAGCGGAACAATTACTGGCGCGCGGTTTCCAACCTGATTGGCTCGGCTGGACGGCTGGGGATCGAAGGCGATCACATGACACTGGCGATGCGTGACACCGCGCTGGATATGCTGGGTGGGCCGGAATTGGTGGATATCGCGCCGGACACGATGGCCGCGCGCATGGTGAAATCTGCGGAAGAGATCGAGCTGATCAAGGGTGGAGCACGGACCGCCGATGTGGGTGGCGCGGCCATTCACGCCGCGATCCGTGAGGGCGCGACCGAGATCGAAATCGCGATGGCCGGTCGTGATGCGATGGAGGCAGAAATTGCGCGTGCCTACCCAGACGCCGAATATCGCGACACTTGGGTCTGGTTTCAGTCTGGCCTAAACACTGACGGCGCACATAACCCGGTCACCAAAAGGGCGCTGCTGAAGGGCGATATCCTGTCGCTGAATACGTTCCCCATGATCTCGGGTTATTACACCGCACTGGAGCGCACCTTGTTTCTCGGTGAACCCGACGCAGAAAGCCTGCGCATCTGGAAGGCGAACGTCGCAGCGCATGAGTTGGGTTTGAGCCTGATTAAGCCCGGCGCGACGTGCTCTGGCATTTGTGAGGAAATCAATCGGTTCTTCGCTGATGAGGGGCTGCTGCAATACCGCTCGTTCGGCTATGGTCATTCGTTTGGCATTCTCAGTCACTATTACGGGCGTGAGGCCGGGCTGGAACTGCGCGAAGATATTGACACGGTTCTGGAGCCCGGCATGGTCGTCTCAATTGAGCCGATGCTGTGGATTCCGGAAGGTCAAAAGGGCGCCGGCGGCTATCGCGAGCATGATATTCTGGTGGTCAAAGAAGACGGTGCAGAAAACATCACAGGCTTCCCCTATGGACCTGAGCACAACACGATCAGCGCCTGATCTTTTCGGCAGGAGGGGTGACCACCCCTCCTGCCGCGACTGCGAAAGGCAGTTAGGAAGTGCCTTCTACAAACTGGCACTTGTCGTCGGGCGCATTTGTTCTTAGTTCCATGCGCTTACAACCTAACTCTTTGGTACGTTTACTTCACTTTGGAAGGGCTCCCTTGGCCCGAGTCCTGCTAAACTGCTTATAAGCGTTAACAAAACTGTCAGTTTGATATAAGCTCGCAGTGTTATTTGTTGTTAAAGCTTGGGTGCGCGGTGTGGGTCAGACAATTTACGAAAGATATGGTGGATTCAAAACGATAAGCCGGATCGTAATGACTTTCTACGAAATGGCTTTGGATTCCGATCAAATCGGTGGCCATTTTGAAGACATCGATATGCCGCGCCTGATCGACCATCAGACCAAATTTGTCTCTTCTCTAGTCGGTGGGCCAGCGTCTTTCAGTGATGAAAGGATTGAGGCTGTGCACCGCCATCTGAATATCTCACATGCCGATTTCGACGAGATGGCGGAACTGTTCGCTGAGGCATTGTCAATGCACGGGATGGAGGATGGTCACATAAAGATTGCCATGCAAGCTATTGAATCAAAGCGAGCAATCATTGTTACCCGAGACGTGGCATGAGTATTCTTGCGATAAATGAACAATTGCTGCGTGCGATCGGTGTCGGCGTGGCGGTTGTGCGGGCTTCGGACTTGACCTTCGTTTTCCACAACGGGCCTTTTGCGGAGTGGTTTGGTACTCCGACTGAAGGTCAGACGTTGTTGGATATTCTCCCCTCGCTGGACGCTCGCGAATTAGACGATGTCAAACATTCGGGGCTTAGGTATTCAGTTGAACTACAAATTAAACCGAAACGCAGAACGTTGATATTTGCTACGGCGGTATCGCTGGCGAACGGATTGACCGAACAGGTTCTGGTTGTTGAATGCCAGAACATCACCCGCATCCGTGAGCTTGAAAGTATGATCGACAGCTACTCGACCATGGTCGAGCGCAATACGCGAGAGTTGGAGCGTGAAAAAGAACGTGTCGAGCGATTACTGCTGAATCTAATGCCGCGGGCCGTCTACGAAGAGTTCAAAAGCTTTGGCGTGGTCACACCACAGCTCTATGATCAGGTATCGGTGGTGATGCTGGATTTTGTTGGGTTCACCGATTTTGCGGCAAAAACCGACCCAACCGTCACGCTGAGTGAATTGAACGACATTTTCACGGCTTTTGACCGCATTGTCGAACAATTCGGCTGCGAGCGGATCAAGACCATTGGCGATGCCTACTTGGCGGTGTCTGGTATGCCTGACCCAACACCGGATCACGCGACTGCGGTTGCCCATTGTGCGGTTCGCTTTCTGCGGTATCTGGAGCGACGCAACGAAAGCCATCCACACAAATGGCAGGCTAGGATAGGGTTGGGCACAGGAGCAGCGGTTGGATCTGTGGTTGGAATACAGAAATACGTTTATGATGTGTTTGGCCCGGCGGTGAACATCGCTTCACGCTTGCAAGTATTTGCTAACCCAATGAAAATCGTTGCACCGGAAGAGATGAAATATGCTCTGATCGATGAGTTTCAGGTCTCTGATCTTGGGCGAGTGGAAATCAAAGGCATGGGCGAGATGGAGCTTATCAATGTTACATCGGGTCTGAGCGCCCCGCAGCCCGTGTCCAGATTTTGAATATCAGTCGTCTTGTGGAACCAAACCCAACCCCCGCAGATAAATGCCGATACCGGTCTCGAGCAAATCCTCTGGTGGAAATGGCGAGCTTGCGCCGGTATTTCTAGCAAAAAGCTCAACAACGCCGTGGCTCATCGCCCAGATATGGGCACTGAACATCGAAGCGGGTGGGCGCTTCTCGGGTGGGATATGTTGTGACAAATCGGCTGCGGCTTTCTCCAGCACACCCTTTGCGCGGCTGGCGGCCAGCGCCAATTCGGGTGTTCGGTTAACGGAGATGCCGCTTTCGAACATGGCGATGTAATGGCCTGGGTGCTTGCGGGCAAAGGCGAGATAGGCGCGGCCCGTTGCTTCGAACGCAGCCAAGGCCGAGGGCTGACCCTTGTCATAGGCGTATTGCATTAGGTCTGCGAACATCTCGAACCCCTGGCGCGCGGCCTCGGCGATCAGGTCTTCGCGCCCATGGTAATGCCGGTAGACGGCGGCAGGGGTAACACCTGCGGTTTTTGCAGCTTCGGACAGGGTAAAACCAGTCGGGCCTTTTTTCTCGATCAAAGACAGGGCTGCTTCGATCAGAGCTTGTTTCAGGTTCCCATGGTGATACCCGCGTTTCGTCATTCCTGTTTCAGTTGCCTTTTTTGTTTAAGTGTTCAGAATTCATGACATAATTCGCGCTGTGGTATTCGTCCACCGCTGATCATGATTCCCAGATATCCGGCCCGCCGCAGATATTTGGATCGTTGGGGCCAATCGCATTCTCGTCCTTTTCGTCATAGTCGAGCGCATGCAGAACCGTGCGAATGGCGGCTAGGCGCGCTCGTTTCTTGTCATCTGACCGCACAATCGTCCATGGACAGTGTTCCGAGTGGCTGCGGGTCAGGGTTTCCGAGATCGACTGGCTATATTCGTCCCATTTGCTCAGGCCTGCCACGTCGATTGGGCTAAGTTTCCAATGTTTTAACGGGTCACCTTCACGCGCTATAAACCGTTTCAACTGTTCCGCCCGCCCGACGTTGAGCCAGAATTTGAAAAGTTTGATCCCATCGTTGACCAGACCGGTCTCGAGCGGCAGAACCTGCCGGAAAAACCGCTCACGTTGCTCGGCAGTGCAGAATCCGAATACGTTTTCGACAACGCCACGATTGTACCAACTCCGGTCAAAGAACACGATCTCGCCCGCGGCTGGAAGATGCGGGATGTACCTTTGAAAGTACCACTGGCTGCGCTCAATATCCGAGGGTTTGCTGAGGGCCACGTTACGCGCACCGCGAGGGTTAAGGTTTTCACGGAAACGTTTGATCGTGCCGCCTTTTCCCGCCGCGTCTCGACCTTCGAAAATAAGAGCGATGCGCTGATCGGTTTCCTTGATCCAAGACTGCAGCTTGACCAGCTCTATCTGCAGCTTTTCCATCTCTTTTTCATAGTCCTTACGTTTCATGCGTTCTTCGTAAGGGTATGTTGGGTTCAGAATGTCGTCCTTACCCGACTTCTTGATGGCCGAACGCACCTCTTCCGGGGCGTCATTCCTGAAGTACTTTTCGATGGAACCTTTTTCGGTGCGGGCCATAGGTTACCTCGTCATAAAATCCATAACTTACTATGGATTAGCCGTGGGATTAACGCAAACCCGCTCGCTCCGCCGCACGTATAATGGCGGCAGAGACCTCAGGGGCGGCCACAACTTGCGGCATGTGCCCAATTCCGGGCAGTTCGATCAGTTCGGCACCGGGGATTTGTTCGACCAGCCGGTGGGAATGCCAGCCCAAGCCCACAGTGTCGTCATCGGTGCCGTGAACGATCTCAGTCGGAACGGTGATCTCTGCATAGTGCGGCTGCAACGCGCGAACCTCTTCCAGCAGGTTTGCGCGTTGCTTGGCATTGGCGTGCATCGAGCTTCTTCGAATGGTCAGACCCGGACCGAAGTGATCGGCATAACCTTCGGGCGCGGTCTGAGGCGCAAACACCCGGTCCAGCGCCTTTTCAACATACCATTCGGGAACAAACGCAGTGACCAAGGGCAGGGCTGCGACCTTGCCCGCCGAGGTCGCAGCCATCTTGTTGAACCCGTCCAGAGGTGTCTCCCACGGGATCGCAGCAGCGGCGATCAGAACCAGGCCAGAGATATTGTCAGGCCGCGTTACAGCCCAGGCAAGCGAGACAGACCCGCCATAACTTTGCCCAGCTACGATGGGTTTTTCAGCGCCCAGTTTTTTGGCGGCTTTTTGCAGGATATCTGCTTGTTCTTCAATAGTTTCCCCATCGGGGTTGAAGCTACCACTATAGCCTAGGCCGGGGCGGTCGAACACGATCACTCGGAAATTCTTGGCCAGGATCGGGGCCAGCGCAAAGGTCATGTCACGCGTATTCCCGCTGGATCCATGGATCAGAACAACGTCAGGTCCTTCGCCCATCACGACCGCATGCACCGGAATGCCATTGACGTCGATGATCAGGCCTTCGGGGGGAAAGGCAGCCTCGGCGCGGGCCTCATTTCGACCAGCGCGCCAGATGGCGATGGCCCAGAGCAAAACCAGAAGGGTTAAAGCTATGAGGCCGACGCGCATCACCAGCTCAGGCCCTCAGGTCGGTTTTTTCCACACCGATCCGGCTGATGTCATAGGGCGTGGTGCCATATATTTCGCTGATCCAGTTTCCATAGAGCAGATGCGCATGGCTGCGCCAACGGTTCTGTGGCGTTTGGGTCGGATCGTCGTCCGGATAGTAGTTCATCGGTACGTTAATCGGCGTACCATTGGCTACGTCTCGGTCATATTCCTGCTTCAGCGTATCGCTGTCATATTCGAAATGGTTGAAAATATAGAGCGCACGGTGCGCCGTATCTTCGACCAGACAGGGGCCGACATCCTCACTGCCCAGCAGAGTCACCAGACCGTCTGCGGCATCAATCTCAGCCTGTTTCATTTCGGTCCACCGGCTTACCGGGATGACACAATCATCCGAGAATCCACGCAGAAACGGCGAGGCCGGGTCCAGATTCACGTGACGAAAGCAGCCGAAAGCCTTGGCATCCAGGATGTGTTTCTTAACGCCATGAAAATGATTGATCATAGCCATTCCGCCCCAGCACACGCCAAACGTTGAATGTACGTTTGTCTGCGTCCATTCGAAGACTTCGCGCATTTCGTTCCAATAGGTAACGGCGTCGAATTCCAAATGCTCGATTGGCGCCCCTGTTATGATCAGGCCGTCAAACTTTTCGTCCTTCACCTCCTGAAAGGGACGATAGAACTCAGCCATATGTTCAGCAGCAGTGTTCTTGGTGCGATGTTCCGTCATGCGGATCAGTGACAGGTCGATCTGCAGCGGAGTCGCTCCGATCAAGCGCGCAAATTGGTTTTCGGTCTGAATCTTCTTGGGCATCAAGTTCAGCAAACCAATCCGCAGGGGGCGGATGTCCTGACGCATTGCCTGATCCTCGGCCATGACCGAGACGCCCTCTTTCGAGAGAACGTCAAATGCCGGCAGGTCGGAAGGAATCTTGATTGGCATCAGGTGCAAGCCTTTGGAGTTACAGTGTAGAGGCGGTAATTAAGCGCGCTTGGCGCTGGTCTCAAGGGTGCGTTCGATCAACTCATCGAAATCCCCAGCATCACGGACGTTGTGCATGTCATCCGCGATTACGGTGACTCCCCAGTTGTCCGCCATCGCTTGATAGCGCGGCTGACGGTGTGCAAGAGCCTGCGCATAGGTCCAGCGGATAAAGGCGTTGGGGTCTACATCCTCGGCCCGGCAGGCATTCTGGGTTAGGTAGTCGTCCCAAACACGGGTAAGGAATTCCGGCTGATAGGACATCGGCTTGGGGGCTTTGTCGAACCGACGGACCAGTTCGGCAGTGTGGTCCTCATCCCCTTTGATCCAGATCATCAGCGTCCGACTGGACAGTTCGGACAATACGTGGTCGTTCGGATCGTTCGGATCGACCCATTCGCAGATCGAACCGCCGGTATCGCAGATGAAATGCGGGTACTGATACAGGTGTTGCGCGCGATCAATGAAATACTCGGTGTCCAGAAGGGCATGAATTTCAGCCTGGCGGAATTGTTCCTGCCGGCGGCGGTACTCTGACAGCTCAAGGCCGCCCAAAGCCGGGTTTCCGGGTTTGCCCAGATAGGAGGCAACGGGGGTCAGATTCTCGAACGAGATGTTTGACCCGATAAAGATCGAGTCAGACAGTAGTAGATCGCGCAGAAATGGGACTTTCATCGCTTCGGCCTTGGCGTTATCGGCGATGTATTCACCCATGTAGCGGGTGCCAATGCGGTAATCGATAGAATAGTGAAACCAGTCACCCGAGTCGCGCAAAACGTTAGACACATAGGTCTTGCCCAGCCCCGACATGCCGAAGAACAGCACCTTTTTTCGCGCCGCATCGCGCCAGTCTTTTGCCGAGCCGTAGATCATCGTCCGCCATCCCTTTTTCCGACCTAGCTAAATCGGGCAGAGGTCCGCGTCAATCGCGTGTACCCGCGCGGTTAAGGATCAACAGCCCCAGCGCGAGGATTGCAAAGCCCAGATAAGCTTGTGGGGGCAGGGTTTCATCTCGCAATACCGCACCCAGTACGATGGCAACAGGAGGAATGACCAAGGTGACTAGCAATAGGTTTCCCGCACCGGCCATGGCAAGAACCCGGTAGTACAGCAGATACGCTCCGGCTGTGGCGATCAGTGCGTAATAGCCGATTGCGGCCCATGTGATCATGGGCAAGTCCAACTGGGGTACACCATCGACCAGAAGTGTGATTGGCAGGATTTGCACGGTCGATGCCGTCAACATACCGGCGGCGGCGACAACGGGTGGCATGTCGGAGAATTTCACACGCGCCCAAGCTCCGGCCAACGCGTAAGAAATCGCACCGGCGATAATGGCCAGTTGAGCCGCGCTCTGTAGGTTGAATGTGGTGAAGTTCTTGATCCCAATGGCGATGGCGACGCCGAGAAACCCTAGTCCAACCCCTGCTGCGCGTAGAGGTGTCAGGCGTTCATCCTTGAACAAAATCGCGGCGGTGATAACGCCGAATATGGCCGTCATTGCGTTCAAGATCGAGGTCAGGCCGGTTTCTATGTAGAGCTGCCCCCAGGCCATTAAGGAAAATGGGACTGCGTTGTTTAACAGGCCCATGATTCCGAACGCGAGCCACATACGGGGACTGGTCGGCACACGAAGCCCTTGAATCCAAACCACCAGCCAAAGCACCAGCATTGCCCAAAATACGCGGTGGAATACTGAGGTCATTACAGGGACCGTATCCAGAGCTATCCGGATCGACACGAACGAAGCGCCCCAGATCAAGCCCAGCAAAAGAAGCTCGGCCCATGCTTTTGGGGAAAGATGTTTTTGTTTTGCCATACCTCGTTCTCGCAACTTGGATAAATCCATTCGACCCGGAACTTGCGCAAAGAGAAACCCCGCCCAAAGGGGCGGGGTCTTAAGCCGTTCTTATAAAGTGCCCGAGCTTCAGAAGGCAGTATCTGTCAACGTTGTCAGAGCATTGTGACGCGGTGCCATGGCTGCACGCGCAACACTGTTGAGAGGTGTAGCCGCGCTGCGGTCCCCAAGGGGGAAAGTCAGGCCAACGCGGATTGTGTCGATATCACCGCTGGTACCGGCAACATCAATGTCGGTTCTGGCCAATTCCAAGGAAAATTGAGCTGGAATTGGGCTGATCTCAAGCAGGTTATAGTCAACGCCTACGCCGAATGTGGTGAGGTCCGTGTCAAGATCGCTGAACGATTGATGGACGAGGCCAGCATAGGTGCCCCAGCCACTGGCGAACTGATAGTAACCACCCAGACCAATACTGTACAAATCAAGGTCTGCACCGCTTCCGGATATTTCGCTGCGTACGTAATGCCCGCCGAATGCCGCACTATCCGATAGCTGATACCGAAACAGAGCGCCGATATCGGTCCAGTCAGCACCGCCAGGCAAGCTGGGAGATGTAGTACTCTCACCGATCCATGCCTCGATCCCGACGCCTTCGGCGACGTAGCCGCCAGAAATACCATAAGAAGTTATGTCGGTTGACAGGTCGAAGCCCAGCCCCGTGTCCAGTTCGGTATCTGCATAGTCAAGGTAACCGCCCAGAACTCCGCCACTGTTGAACTGATAGTTCAATGTGGTTCCCAGATCCCAAACTGTCACGTCGCTGGACACGTCATCCGGGACGACATAGTAATACTTGGCGTCCAAACCCCAGTGTAGACCGTTGTCAAAGCTCAGAGCTCCGGTTGCGTCGCCTGTGAAAGTGCTGAAGTCACCGCCGCCGTCGGAAATGGACGAGTGTCCGTATCCCAAAGTCGCCGCCCCGCGAAAATCCTGGGCGCTGGCAACACCCGCTGTCATGGAAATGATTGCTACGATTGAAATTTTGCTCGTTTTCAACAGAGTCGTTCCTCGTTACATATTTGGTTGTTCGGCTCCCATATATGCACAAGCCCTGAGTCGACAGGCGAAATGTCAAAGTGAGATATTTTGTCCAAAGAATCCCGTTAGATGTGGCGCAAACGCAATGCACCGTATCTGGTGATGGGAGTGTAATCGACGCACAAAGAAAAACCCCGCCAAAAAGGCGGGGTTATAGCGTCAGGGCTGTGACGTTAGTTTAGTTCAAAGCATATGTAATCTGGAAGCCGACGCTCCAAGCCGAGTTGCCCGAAAACTCGCCACCTGTCGTGGTTGTCGCGTCACCAATATCTGTATAGCGCACACCGCCGGAAATTTTTGCTTTCTCAATGGTGTAGGTGCCACCGACACCAATGTTCCAGAAGCCGTCAGTCGGGCCAAGGTTCGAAACTTCGGAACCTGTTGACGTTTCATATCCCGCTGAGATTGCCCCCGCAAACTCGTCGGTGAACTGGTAGCCCAAGCCCAACGTGTAGGTAAACGTGTCGTCCGCATAATCAACAAGGTTATCGTCAACAATACCGACATAAATTGGCGGAGCCAGAACAGTCTGCGGCCAGTCAACCCAGCGGATCGAACCGAACAGCAATGTTTTAGGAGCGACACCGGTCTGGAAGTCCAGGTTCACCGACTGAGGCGTCTCAACTTCGGTTTCGGTATCCGCCGTTACAAGCGCGGCCGGTATCGGCGGTACTTGGTTTAGGGATTCTGTAGAGTCGAAATCGTGCGTGATTTTCGAGTTGTAGGTCAGCGCCACACGCGCCGCGATTTCGGGCTTTTCCCAAGCGACACCTACAACGTAGCCGAAGTCTATCTCAGAGCCAGATTCAAACTCGTAGCCTGCAACCACCGGTACTGCGACATTCGCCTTGGCCCTTTGAGCACGGATGCCGCCAATGGCGCTAAACCCATTGTCGAACTTGTAGCGAAGGAGGGCTGTGATTGCGTCTGTTTCAGCTTCGGCACGCAAGACGTCGCTGCGACCGCCAAATGCGGCCGTGGGGTTTAGCGACAATGGATAGTCGGAGGGATATTCGACATCTGCGCCGAATGGCTCATCATAGATCAGCGCGATATCCAGCCTGTCTGAGACAGAATATTTAAATGCCAGGTGCGGAGTGAAGAAATCCTTGGCTACGTTGCCAGAATCTACACCGTCCTGACTGCCGCTCACATCCGGATCAGTATAGCCGAGGCGGAATTGTACAACTGATCCCTCTTCAAACAGGATGTTGACGCCTTGTCCACTGCGATCCAGGCCGCCTGCATACGCACCGGTTGCCCCAACGCTCAGAGCGCACGCCTGCAATAGCGCTTTTTTCATTGTGTCCTCCCTAAAGGTATTTTCAGGCCAGATCCGATTTCGAGTGGAGTTGATAGACCCGCCTTGTGGTGCTCGATACTTTCTTAACCCTAGTTTAACCGTCAACTGGTGACGGTGCGTTACTACTGTCCAGTGTGGCGGGTATCTGTTGCCAAACTGTTACGTTTTTCGGTGTTTACGTTCAGAAAGATGCCGAAAAAAATCACGACGGCCCCCAAAAGGGTCCAGTGATCCAAGGGTTCGTGGTACAGAATCATCCCAATCACGGCGATTGTGGGCAGGCGGACAAAGTCAAACGGCACAACCACGGTCGCAGGGGCAATGGCCAGCGCGTTGGTGATGCAGTAATGCGCCAGCAAGCCGGCCAAACCTACAAGTAATAGGAAAGGGACAGTAGCTGCCGTCGGTAAGGCAATATGGCCGTCAATCCCTGCTGCTAGAAACCCCAAGATTGCCTGCATAACTGTCAGCCAAAACATGATGCAACCGATGCTTGCCAAACGGGTCAGAGATTTGGTGGAAATCGTTGTAAACGCAAAGAATACCGCTGACATTGCCGCAGTAAGAATACCAGTGCTCAGGGGGGCAGCACCTGGGCGGGTGATTATCAGAACTCCAACGAACCCAATCATGGCCGAAAGGGCACGCACAGGGGTCAGCCTCTCTTTCAGCAGCAACGGAGACAGGAGAATAACCCAGATCGGTTGGGTGAATTCCAGCGCGAAAACCTGTGCCAATGGGATAACTGAGACAGCATAAAACCAAAGGTTCTGACCGGTGAAATGCATCAGGTTTCGGATGCCGTGTAGACCGAGCCGGTATGTCGAGACCTGATTCCACTTATTTGTCAGTGTCAGAACCAATGACACAATGCAGATGCCGACGAGGCTGCGGTAAAACATGATCTCGAACGTATCATGGGTGACGCTCAGTTCGCGGCCAGCAATCGCCATGGACGAGAATGAGGCAATGGCGCCTGTCATCCAAAGCGCGGCCTTGCCGATCTGTGGTTTACTGCTGTCCATGCCTTTGCCTGCGGGAATCACGGATTTCCTTATGAAAACCTATGGGTTTCTGGCAGGACTTAAACAAAAAAAGCCGGGGTGAAGCCCGGCTTTCTTGTCATTCCCACTCGATCGTTCCCGGAGGTTTCGAGGTAATGTCATAAGTGCATCGGTTGATGCCTTTGACCTCGTTGATAATCCGTGTGGCCGTTTCTCCGAGGAATTCATGGCTGAACGGATAATAATCTGCAGTCATACCGTCTACTGACGTCACGGCACGAAGGGCGCAGGCGTAGTCGTATGTGCGACCATCACCCATTACGCCAACCGTGCGGACGGGTAGAATCGCCACAAATGCCTGCCAGATGTCGTCATAGAGGCCGTGTTTGCGAATCTGGTCGATATAGATCGCATCCGCTTCGCGCAGGATTTCCAGTTTCTCGCGGGTAATTTCGCCGGGGCATCGGATCGCTAGACCCGGGCCGGGGAAGGGGTGACGGCCGATAAAGCTTTGCGGCAGGCCAAGTTCGCGGCCCAGAGCGCGAACCTCGTCCTTGAACAGTTCACGCAGGGGTTCAACCAGTTTGAGACCCATCTTTTCCGGAAGACCGCCCACATTGTGGTGCGATTTGATAGTGACCGAAGGCCCACCTGAAAACGAGACAGACTCGATTACGTCAGGATACAGCGTGCCCTGAGCCAGGAACTCGGCCCCTTCGATGGTGTCCGCGTGTTTCTGGAATACGTCGATGAACAGTTTACCAATGATCTTGCGTTTGGTTTCGGGGTCGGACTGGCCGTCCAGTTCACCCAGGAACAATTCGCTTTCATCTGCGTGGATCAGTTGAATGTTGTAATTGTCGCGGAACATGCCAACGACTTCTTCGGCTTCGTTCTTGCGCAACAGCCCATGGTCAACGAACACACAGGTCAACTGGTCGCCGATCGCCTCGTGGATCAGGATCGCCGCGACCGAGCTGTCGACACCGCCGGACAGGCCGCAAATGACCTTCTTGTCACCGACCTGTTCGCGAATCTTACGGATCATCTCGTCGCGATAAGCGCCCATGGTCCAATCGCCCTCGAACCCGGCCAGTTTCACGAAGTTCTCGTACAGCTTCGCACCCTTGGGTGTATGGTGCACCTCGGGGTGGAATTGTACGGCATAGAAGTGACGGCTGGTGTCGGCAGTGATCGCAAAGGGCGCGTTGGGCGAGGTTCCGAAAACCTCAAAACCCGGTGCGATTTCGCTGACGTGGTCGCCGTGGCTCATCCAGACCTGTTCATCACCTTCAGCGAACCAGTCGTCCAAAATGCCCAGTTGGCTTTTCGGAGTAACAAATGCGCGCCCAAACTCGGCGGTGCCATGGCCGCTTTCAACCTTGCCGCCCAGTTGTTGCATCATCACTTGCTGACCATAGCAGATGCCAAGGATCGGCACGCCATAATCAAAAATCTCTTGCGGTGCGCGGGGGGATCCCTCGCGCGTAACGCTGTCCGGTCCACCCGAGAAGATCACGGCTTTGGGCGCCATCTCGCGCACAAAGTCCATCGTGACCTTTTGGTAGGGGTGGATTTCGCAATAGACATTCAACTCGCGCAGGCGGCGTGCGATCAGCTGCGTCACCTGGCTGCCGAAGTCTATGATCAGAAGGCGGTCATGGGATGTCTGGCTCATGACTGGCTCTTAGGTCGCGCGGCGGTTATGTGCAAGCGTTATGAGGACGTTTTCGAGCAGATGCAGAGGGAGATGCTAGCAATGGCGGATATTCGTTTCACGGATGCAACGCAGGATGACGTCAAAGCAGTCACTGACTGCATCCGGGCGGCATATTCTAAAGCCCGCGAGACTATTGATGATCTGCCAGATGTAACGGGCGGGTTGGCGCAGGATATTGCGGATCACCGCGTGATTCTGGCCCTCGGCAATGACGAACTTGTCGGGGTGATCATCTTTGCACAACAAGGTGACGTGATGAAGGTTATCAACCTGGCTGTATCACCGGCGGCACAGGGGCAGGGGGTTGCCGGTAAGTTGCTATCACGCGCCGAGATCGACGCCCGCGACGCTGGCTGCACCCACATGGAACTGCGCACCCATCGGCTGATGCAGGATACGCGGGCGATTTACGCGCATCTAGGGTGGGTTGAAACTGAATTGGCAGGAAACTCGGTTGCGATGCGCAAAGACCTCTGAAGTTTGCCAGCTCATCGAATCCGATTTCTTACTGGAGAAAAATGCACCTCGAAACAGGTTTGCGACAGCACCGCTTTCTGTCGCACCCAAGGGTTCATTTTCAGCCGAGGGGAAAGTTGATTTTTGCGATTCCGGTACAACGCGCCTATCATGAACATGAGGAACTAGGGGCTAAAACAAGATCGAAAGGTCGATCATGTCGCTTTTACCCCTATAGCGCCGTAATCCACGTTTGGTGTGACTTGCGGTTCCGGTAACACGATTTGCAACGTGAACATGACTAACGGGATTATCTCATGGCAGAGGCAAACACCCGACGCAGAGCCAGAGGCGGCGGTGGTGCCGCCCGTAGGGCCGAGCGCACCGCAGTTCGTATCGAAACTGCAAAATATATCGAACGGAACATTCCAAATTTCGAGGTCCTCAACGAAGAAGCGTTAGAGATCATCGAAACCAATGCGGAAACCATTCTGGCGGAGGTTGGCGTCAATTTCGTCGACAATCCGGGCGCGCTACAGCGCTGGAAGGACGCCGGTGCCGATGTCGATGGTGAACGTGTTCGCATCCCCCGCGGTTTGGCGCGAGAGCTTATCAAAACCGCCCCCAGCGAATTCACACAACACGCGCGCAACCCCGAGAAATCGGTTGTCATCGGTGGCCGCAATTTGGTGCTTGCACCGGTCTATGGTCCTCCGTTCGTACGCGACGCGCAGGGTGGTCGTCGCTATGCGACCATGGACGATTTCAATAAGTTCGTGAAACTGGCCTATATGTCCAAGTGGCTGCACCACTCGGGCGGGACCGTGTGCGAACCTACCGATGTGCCAGTTAACAAGCGCCACCTGGACATGCTGATGGCGCACATGACCCTGTCGGACAAGCCGTTCATGGGTTCGGTTACTGACCCCAGCCGCGCACAAGATTCGGTTGAAATGTGTGAGATTCTGTTCGGCAAAGAGTTCGTGCAGGAAAACACGGTCATGACCTCGCTGACCAACATCAACTCGCCGATGACGTTTGACGACGTGATGATGGGCTCGCTTGAAGTCTATGCCGCGAACAATCAGGCCTGCATCATTTCGCCCTTTATCGTGGGCGGTGCGATGGCTCCGGTTTCGGTGGCGGGGACGCTGACGCAGGTTCTGGCCGAGGTTCTGGCCGGTGTGGCTTACAGCCAGATCATCCGTCCGGGTGCGCCTGCGATATTTGGTGCTTTTGTGTCATCGATCGACATGAACTCGGGCGCGCCGACATTTGGCACCCCCGAGGCGTCGATGGTCACCTATGGTGCGGGTCAGCTGGCGCGGCGTCTGAACCTGCCGTTCCGTTCGGCCGGATCGTTCTGTGGGTCGAAACTGCCCGACGCACAAGCGGCTTACGAAACAGCAAACTCGTTGAATATGGGCCTAATGTCGGGCGTGAACTTCATGCTGCACTCCTGCGGTTGGCTTGAAGGCGGTCTGGTTGCGGATTTCGAGAAGTTCGTCATGGATGCCGATCAACTGGGCGTGCTGCATGGTCTGGCCAAAGGCGTGGCTTATGACGAGAACGCGCAGGCGATGGATGCGATCCGCGAGGTCGGACCGGGCGGCCACTATCTGGGTTGTGCCCATACGCAGGCGAACTTCAAGGACGCGTTCTGGAAGTCTGAAATGCTGGACTACAAACCGTTCGAAACCTGGGAAGATGAAGGCGGGCGTGACACGCGCCAACTGGCATCTGCCCGAGTCGAGCATCTTCTGGCCAACTACCAGCAACCACAACTCGACCCGGCGATCACCGCCGCGCTCAATGAGTACATTGAGAAAAAGAAAGCATCCATGCCGGATGCATTCAGCTAATCACTGAATATTGCGAGGCGCGACTGGCCTGAAACAGTTGCGCCTCGCCCAGTAGCGCGATCAACACGTCAAGATGCCGGACCAAAGAATAGGCCGCATCTTCTTCCATTCGCTGTGAGTTAAATTCTCTTTCCATTTCCATCAGTCGCATCAGTGCGGCGCCTGTGCCGGGCAATGATCCATAACCGAGGATGCGTTGCAGATGCCGGTCTCGGTCATAGTCTTGCGCCCCTAGTTTCGCGGCCCGTGCCAACAGGCGAGGGCGGCGTAGAGTTGTGATCAAGGTCATTAAATCCTGCATTCCGGCGGTCCTTCGTAACAGTGAATGTCCCTGAATGTGTCGCACAACCTAGGCGGGTGTTGCCTTGATCTGGGTCGCCCCGAACTATGGCTTCATGAGTGTTTATATTTTTGAATCAAATCTGGTTCTTGTCTCTGCGGGTTAACGAACGAGTAACGAAAGCGACTCTAGTTAGAATTGGTTAACAAACTCATCGGGGGCGATTGGGAACAGATTGTTTTGTCGACGAGGTCAAGAAACTATGGAAAATAACATGGCTTTCACTATTCCGGCTTGGGTGCCAGAGGGGGCTCAAAGATACCTTGCCCACACCGAAACCGGCCAATCGATCCGCGACATCGCGCGATCTGCTGGGTGCCATGCTTCGACCATTCTCAGACAAATCCGTCGGATCGAAACTCGGCGGGATGATCCGTTGGTAGACGCAGCTCTGCAATCGCTGGCCAAGACGCATTTCGCCGAGCCGTCGGCTCATGTGAATAACACGTTTGGTACGACACCTGAGGAAACCGCCGAAGCCAAAGATGAAGAGTTCAACCGCGAGGCCCTTCGGATTCTGCGTCGCTTGTGCGAAACGGGCTCGGTGCTTGCAGTCGCTGAAGAGATGGACAAGGCGGTCGTCGTGCGAGACTCTGGAGGTGGCGGCGCGACAAGGACTGCGGTGGTGGACTGCGCTATTGCTCAGGCGCTGGCTCTGAAAGATTGGATTTCTTGCGATAACCCGGGACGTATTTCGCGGTATCGCATTTCTTCGACGGGTCGGACAGCGCTTAGTCAATTGGTTGCCGATGCAGAAAACAAAGCCCGCGCCCGAAATGAGTTTGGAATGGCCGATGCGCAGACACCGTTTCAGGCCAAGGTGGTACCGGGGCAGGGGGGGGCAAACAAGAATGACCGCCCAAAACGCATGCGCTACAGCGCGGCGGAAAGCCCGTTGATCGCTCTCGCTCGCAGGAGGGATAGGGACGGAAAGCCTTTTCTGGATGAAAAGCTGGTGGCGGCTGGCGAACGTCTGCGAGAAGATTTCGAATTGGCGCAGATTGGGCCTCAGGTCACGCAGAATTGGGATCACTTTCTGACTGCAGGCGGGCGCGGCAGTTTTGGCAGCGAAGCCCATGGCGGGCGCGGTTCTTCCGATGCGCGTGATCGTGTCGCCCTTGCCTTGTCAGACCTCGGTCCAGGGCTGAGTGATGTTGCTCTGCGCTGTTGTTGCTACCTTGAAGGGCTTGAATTGGCGGAAAAACGAATGGGTTGGTCCGCGCGTTCGGGCAAGATCGTGCTACGGATCGCGCTGCAAAGACTCAAGCGGCATTATGAGAGCCAGTCAGAGCGCAACCGAATGATCGGGTGATATGTTTTGGTTGCGCTGGTGGCGCCAAGTGATAATCACGGGTTATGCATTTCACCCTTAGACAGTTGCAATACTTGCGGGCAGTCGCCGAACAGAGAAATTTCGGCCGCGCGGCGCAAGTTTGCAATGTTTCTCAACCCGCCTTGTCAGTGCAGATAAAGACGCTTGAGGAGAGCTTGGGAGGCCCGCTGTTCGAACGTCAGGCGCGTGATATCCTTCTAACGCCGCTGGGGCGTGATGTGTTGGACCATGCGCGTCAGGTTCTGGGGGCTGCCGAACGGCTTGACCAGTTCGCAAAGGATCGTTCAGGTGGGCACCGTTCGCTATCCATCGGGATCATTCCGACCATTGCACCATATTTGCTTCCCGGCGTGTTGGCGGGGCTACGGTCTTCTGACGTGTCGCTGCGAGTGCAAATTCGCGAGGCCCGGACCGAGCGTCTATTGACCATGCTGCGAGCAGGAGAGATCGACGCCGGTGTCATGGCCCTGCCAGCCGGTGGACGCGAACTCTTCGAACTGCCGTTGTTTCAGGATCACTTTCTATTGGCTGGCAGCACAGCTCGCCTAGAGACCATGGCGACAAATCCCGAGGCATTGCGGCCTCTGGATTTGCAGACCGCTCAGTTGATGTTGTTGGATGATGGCCATTGCCTGACTGATCAGGCCCTTGAGGTTTGCGGTCAGGATCGCAGTAGTGGTTTGATCAATATGGGTGCATCATCTTTGGCAACCTTGTCCCGACTGGTCGCCGAAGGGTTTGGTTTGACCCTGATGCCGGAACTGGCCGCACGCGCCGAATCCGAGGCGGTTCCCGGCTTGAAACTGTTGCGTTTCACCGTACCCCAACCGGCACGGACGGTTGGTTTGGTGCGCCGTGCATCTACCGGTGGCGAGGATTGGTTTGATGGTCTGGCCGAGGTCATCCGACAAGTCGGTGAAGAAATCGTTTCCGAAACCAGAGCCTGAAAAACGAAAAGACCCGCGAGAATGCGGGTCTTTTATATGCAATTGCACGTAAACTTATGCCAGCGCTGGCTCTTTTGCTTCGTCCAGATGCTTTTTCAGATTTTCCGGGGAGGACACGCCATAGGGGTCCTCGGGGCAGTTGTCCATCAGGCCCGGTTCTTCGAACCAAGCTTCGACCACGCCATCGTTGACGACGGTCGCATAACGCCACGAACGCATGCCAAAGCCCAGGTTGTCCTTGTCGACCAGCATGCCCATCTTGCGGGTGAATTCACCAGATCCATCCGGGATAACCTTGACGTTTTCCAGACCCTGATCCAGCGCCCACTTGTTCATGACAAAGCTGTCGTTCACCGACATGCAGTAGATCTCATCGATGCCTTTTTCCTTAAACTCGCCATAGCCTTTTTCAAAGCCAGGAAGCTGGTAGGTCGAGCAGGTCGGGGTGAACGCGCCGGGCAGAGAGAACAGGATTACGCGTTTGCCGGCAAAGTAATCTGCGGTGGTCTTGTCTTCCCAGCGGAACGGGTTGGGGCCTTCAACAGCCTCATCACGGACACGGGTGTGAAAGGTTACGTCAGGCAGTTTGGTACCGGATTTCATATTCATATTCCTGTGATTCATTTGTGAACTGTTTGCGATTTAAAACAGTTCTAAATTGGCTTCAACGTAATTTCTGCTGCGGTCGCGAATAAGATTTAAGGTTATTGAACATGCTATTGTTTAAAGGCTTTCTAGCTTTTAGGGGGCCTTTTTTCTGCACTTGCGCGGTGCGCTGTTATAGCAGGTATGCATGGGTGGTGTAGCTAAGTGTGGCGAATTATATTATGCCCAAGGAAATTGACCCCAAGTCAGGAAAGCCAGCTGTGCGTGATCTGAAGATCCCCGAACAACGTCATCCCGAAAAGGCGCATCGTCAAGACAATGCGCAGCCGAAAAAGCCAAAGTGGATCCGCGTTAAGGCGCCCGGCGGTAAGGGGTATGCAGACACGCACAAGATCATGCGCGAGAACAATCTGGTCACTGTTTGCGAAGAGGCTGGGTGCCCCAATGTAGGCGAGTGCTGGAGCCAAGGCCACGCTACCATGATGATCATGGGTGAAATCTGTACCCGTGGCTGTACCTTCTGTAATATCGCGACAGGCCGTCCGGATGATCTGGACGCGTTCGAGCCCGGGCGTGTGGCGCACGCGGTGCAGAAACTGGGCCTTAACCATGTGGTTATCACGTCGGTTGACCGGGATGATCTGACGGACGGCGGCGCCGAGCATTTTGCGCAAACCATTCGTGCTGTTCGTCACCGCTCGCCCAAGACGACGATCGAAATTCTGACGCCGGACTTCCTGAAATGTGATCCTTCGGTTCTGGAAGTTGTGGTCGAGGCGAAACCGGACGTGTTCAACCACAACCTTGAAACCGTCCCCGGTCTGTATCCCGAAGTGCGCCCCGGTGCGCGCTATTTCCACTCGCTGCGGCTATTGCAGCGGGTCAAGGAAATGGACCCCTCGATCTTTACTAAATCGGGCATCATGGTCGGCTTGGGGGAAGATGAGCAGCAGGTCCGGCAAGTCATGGACGACATGCGCGCTGCCGATATCGATTTCCTGACCATCGGCCAGTATCTGCAACCGACGCCGAAACACCATGGGGTTGACCGATTTGTCACGCCCGAGGAATTCGCATCGTATGAAAAAGCTGCCTATGGCAAGGGCTTCCTGATGGTATCCGCGACACCGCTGACCCGGTCGTCCTATCATGCGGGTGACGACTTTGCCCGTCTGCGTGATGCCCGCCAGAAAAAGTTGGAACAAGGGTGACGCCTGACACAATCGCGCGGCTGACTCGTCTGCGTCACGCGCTTCATCAAGCCCCCGAACTTTCAGGGCAAGAGGAGCAAACGGCTGCTCGAATAGCAGACGAGCTGCGTGCTCGGGGTGCTGATACGGTGCTGACGGGAATTGGCGGTCACGGGGTGGCCGGGGTGTTTGACAGTGGACAGGTCGGGCCAACAGTCGCCATTCGGTGCGAGTTGGACGGATTGCCGATTCAAGAACAATCCGACGCCGAATATGTGTCGCGCATTCCGGGCAAAGGTCACCTGTGTGGTCACGACGGTCATATGGTAATGGTTTTGGGCGTAGCGGATTATCTGAGGGGCAACCGCCCGAAAAAGGGCCGTGTCGTCTTGATATTCCAACCGGCGGAAGAAACCGGACAGGGCGCAATCGCCTATCGGGTTGACCCCCAGTTTGCGAAAATTGCACCAGACTATGCGTTTTCTCTGCATAACCTTCCGGGGCTTGCACTGGGGGAAGTCGAGTTGTGTGAAGGCCCCGCAAATTGTGCCTCACGTGGGATGAGGATTGTTCTGACGGGCAAAACCTCGCACGCGTCGGCACCGCAAGATGGGGTGTCACCGGCTGCGGCATTGGCGTCTCTTATGCCGCAATTGGCAGGACTGGGTCAGGGCGGATTTTTGGACGCCGATTTTGCGCTGACCACTGTCACGCATGCCAACCTTGGTGAGCCGACTTTTGGCGTCGCGCCGGGTGAGGCCGAGCTTTGGGTGACGCTACGCACTGTCGCGGATGAACGGATGCAGAGCCTGATCGTGGAAGCCGAGGCGCTGGTTGACAAGACCGCGACTGATCACGGGCTAGGCTGTGAAATCAGCTATGAAGATGTTTTCGAAGCCTGCGTGAACGAGCCTGAAGCAGTCGATATCCTGAACCAATCTTGCGCCAAAACCGGCGTGTCCTGCACCTTGACGGCCAGCCCACAGAAGTTTTCCGAAGATTTCGGGCAGTTTGGGAAAGACGCAAAGGCGGCGATGTTTTGGCTGGGGGCAGGGACAGCCCACCCCCAATTGCACAATCCGGATTATGATTTTCCAGATGAACTCATCCCGGTGGGAACTGCCGTGTTTGTGGCATCGCTTCGATCTTTGCTGTGGTGAAAGATCAATTTACAAGGTCGCCGACAATTCCGACCGCATCAATGACGGTTTTCGTGTCATCCGAAATCGAAAGAATTTCATCATCTACACGGATATAGCGTTGACCTTTGGGTAGAGGTTTGAGCTTCCATCCGTCCAGATCATCAAGGTAGTCGAAATCCAAATCGTCGGGCAATTTCTTGCCTCGCGTATATCTCTTAATCTGCCCGGGCGGAACAGCGACGCCGTTATTGGACTTTATCGGCTTCTCGATTTTGCCTTTGTCTGCTCCTTTACCTTTGCCTTTATTGTCTTTCGCGTCGGCAAACCCGCCAAGCAGGACCACCGCGCTGGCGGCCAGAATACCTATAGGCAACAACTTCATGTGCATTAACCTCCTAAGATTTTTGAAGGTTAATCTGGGGTCTGGCCAGTTGTCCATTGATATTCCGGTTTGGGAATTTGATTGGTGTTGTTACGGAATCCGAGCTCATTTGTTCTTGCGTAGAACAAAAACGAGTTTTTGTTAAAAATTTGGGGCTGGGTCTTCTCAGTCTTCGGTAAAGCGGACTTTGCCAATGAACGGCAAATTGCGGTTTCGCTGAGCGTAATCGATTCCATAGCCCACCACGAACTCGTCAGGGATATCAAAACCTATCCAGTCGGACCGGAAATCCACCTCGCGCCGGCTGGGTTTGTCAAGAAGGGCGATAGACTTCAGGCGCGCGGGTTTGCGGCTTTCCAGCAGTTTGGTCACGTGGTTCAGCGTGTGGCCTGTGTCGACAATATCTTCGACGACCAACACATCGCGCCCTTCAATTGCACCGCGCAAGTCTTTGAGAATGCGAACTTCCCGGCTGCTCTCCATCGAGTCTCCGTATGAAGAAGCCTCAAGGAAGTCCACCTCGATCGGCAGGTCCAGCTCACGCACCAGATCGGCGATAAAGACGAAACTGCCGCGCAGCAGGCCGACCACAACCAGCTTATCGGTATCAGAAAACTCTGTGCTGATTTCACGACACAGTTCTTCGATCCGAGCAGCGATAGCCTTGGCCGAGATCATCTCGTCGATTACATATGCACGGTCACTCATCGCTGCCCCCTTGATCTTTGGCGCGCAACATACGACATGACGCGCCATTGTCACCTGCTAATACCGGACGCTATGCCTACTCATTCGGAAACTCGCCCTCTGCCTTATACGGCTCAGCAGATGTATGACCTGATTGCGGATGTGGCGAAATACCCCGAGTTTCTGCCCTGGTGCGCCGCCTCCCGTATCCGCCGGACCTATGCCGCAGGCGAGGCGCAGGTGATGGAGGCGGATCTGATCATCTCGTTCAAGGTGTTCCGTGAACGGTTCGGCAGCCGGGTGACATTGTTCCCCGATCAAATGAAGATCGACACAGAATATCTGGACGGCCCGTTCAAGTACATGAAGTCCGATTGGCATTTTGAAGACACGCCCGACGGCGGATGTAACGTGTCTTTCCATGTGGATTTCGAATTCAAGAACGCCATCCTGCAGGGTATCATCGGGGTAGTGTTCAACGAAGCGATGCACCGGATCGTGCAGGCGTTCGAAGCCCGTGCCGAGGATTTGTACGGCTAGGTCTTTACCCGTGAAATCCGGGCGATAGACTGCGCCCATGAGCGATTTTTCCACATCTCTGGCTGGGTTTTCCGCAGGCCCCATTGAAACAACGCTGCAGACGCGAGTCGTCACCTCACTGTCTGTGCTCGACTGGCTCGCTGTTGGGCGCGCCGGACAAGATGAGCCGGTATCGACGGTCGTTCGCGATCTCGTGCTAGGCGAAGAAGGTGCCGCGCAAGCACGTCTGTTTGGCGGCGGCGCGGTGCCAATGCGTGGGGCGGCATTGGTCAACGGGACTGTGTCGCACGCGTTGGATTATGATGACACGCATTTTGCCCATATTGGTCATCCTTCGGTTGCAGTCCTACCTGCCGCTTTGGCGCTGAGCGAATGGGATGATCGTATCCTGGTCGATTTCCTTGAGGCCGCGCTGGTGGGTATGGAGGTATCCATACGCGTCGGTTTGTGGCTGGGGCGCGATCACTATCAAGCAGGGTTTCACCAGACTGCGACGGCTGGCGCGTTTGGCGCCGCTGTAGCTGCGGGGCGCCTTTTGGAATTCGACGCGGATCAAATGCACAGTGTCTTGGGGCTTACGGCGACACGCGCGGCGGGGTTAAAAGCGCAGTTCGGAACGATGGGCAAGCCGTATAACGCGGGGCTGGCGGCGGCGGTCGGAGTGGAAGCCGCTTTGTTAATTTCAAAAGGGTTCGAACCAAACTCGGGTGCGCTTGAAGGCCCATTTGGATTTGGCGCGACCCATAAAGGTGAGGCTAACGCGGAAGCAGCGCTAGAGGGTTTGGGCGATGAATGGTTGTTCGAAAGCGTAAGCCACAAGTTTCATGCATGCTGTCATGGTCTGCATGCAGCGCTTGAGGCCGCGCGCGATCTGGACATTGCCGAACCCGAAGTGGCTGAGATCAAGATCAAGACCCATCCTCGTTGGATGAGCGTTTGTAACCAGATGAATCCGACAACGGGGCTGGGGGCGAAATTCTCATATCGGACCGTCATCGCCATGCAGGCGCTTGGATATGACACGGCATTGCCGGGAAGTTATAGCGAAAAGAACTGTGCGGATTCGCGTCTGATGTCCCTTCGGGACCGTATCTCGGTTGAGGCTGACGACACGCTTACGGAAACGCAGGCGCATCTGACTTTGTTGCGCCGGGATGGTGCGCGGCGAGAGGCAAAACATGACCTGCTGGCGCCGATGTCCTTGTCTGAACGGGAAGACCGCGTACGCGGTAAGGCTGCCAAGCTGATTGGAAACGATGAGGCGGACGCGATCTGGTCGATGCTACGCACCGGCGGTCGCGCCCGCGATCTGGCAAAGAGGCTGGCGGGCTAAACCACGCGCCAGTGCAGAGGGAAACCTGGCTCGAACACCGTTACCGGGCCGTCTTCGGTTTCGATCTTGCTTGGATATTCGACGGGGTCACCTTTGGTCAGGGTGATCGTGCTTTCGTTCACCGGCAGGCCGTAAAAGGCAGGGCCGTTCAGTGAGACAAAGCCTTCCAACTTGTCCAATGCGCCCTCACGCTCGAACATCTCGGCAACCAGAGACATGGTGTTCGTTGCAGTGAAGCATCCAGCACAACCGCAGGCCATTTCCTTATTGGCATCGGTGTGCGGCGCACTGTCGGTACCCAGGAAATACCGCTTATCGCCCGACGTTGCAGCGGCCAGCAGTGCCAGACGGTGCTCTTCGCGCTTTGCGACAGGCAGACAATAGTAATGCGGTTTGATTCCACCGACCAGAATGTGGTTGCGGTTGATGATCAGGTGGTGCGCTGTAATGGTCGCGCCCAGATCGGTTTCGTTAGATTTGACATACTCAACGCCGTCTTTGGTGGTGATGTGCTCCATCACCACGCGCAGGCCGGGGGTGGCCTTGCGGATCGGGTCCAGAACCCGGTCGATGAACACGGCCTCGCGGTCAAAGATGTCAATCTCGGCATCTGTGACCTCTCCATGAACGCACAAAGGCAGTCCGATCTCGGCCATCTTTTCCAGCACCGAACGAACATTGTTAAAGTCCTGCACGCCCGAAGCCGAGTTTGTTGTTGCGCCTGCCGGATACAGTTTGACCGCTTTGATCAGACCGCTGGCGTGTGCGGCGGCCACGTCCTCGGCGTCGGTGTCTTCGGTTAGATAGAGCGTCATCAGCGGCTCGAACGTCATGTCGTCGGGCAGGGCGGCCATTATGCGGTCGCGATAGGCGGCGGCCTGATCGCCGCGTACGACGGGCGGAACGAGGTTCGGCATGATGATCGCACGGCCAAAATGGCGTGCGGTTTCGGGCAGGACGGCCTGCAACATCGCGCCATCGCGCAGGTGCAGGTGCCAGTCGTCGGGGCGGCGGATCGTGATGCTATCGGTCATGGCGCATCCGCTAGCACAGCAGTGACCCGCGCGAAAGCCCTTGTCAGCGGTCCGGATCGGTCCAAGTCCCCGACAGACAGTAGTCTTGACGCCCGCGCGTTGCCGTGACCTGTTGTGGCGAGGGAGAGATGAGAACATGAAACAGCCGGATACCATTGACGCAGTTCAAGAAATGCTGGGTGCGCAGGGCTATGTCTGCGGACGAGCGCTGGCTACAGTCGTGTTTCTGTCCTTGAAGCTGGGCCGCCCTTTGTTTCTGGAAGGTGAGGCTGGTGTTGGCAAAACCGAGATCGCCAAGGCGCTGGCCGCAGGGCTGAACCGGCGGCTGATCCGGTTGCAGTGCTACGAGGGATTGGATGCATCGTCGGCCGTGTACGAATGGAACTTTCCGGCGCAGATGGTAGCGATCCGTACGGCGGAGGCTGCAGGTGGTGCCGATCGGGGCGCGTTGCAGAATGAATTGTTCTCGGATGAATATTTGATCGAGCGGCCACTGCTGCAGGCCATGCGCCCGGACGAAAACGGCGCTCCGGTCCTGTTGATTGATGAGCTGGATCGCACGGATGAGCCGTTCGAGGCATTCCTGCTCGAAGCGCTGAGCGACTTTCAGGTTACGATCCCTGAGTTGGGCACTGTCAAAGCGCCTGAATCACCCATTGTGATAGTGACGTCGAACCGCACGCGAGAAGTGCACGACGCGCTGAAACGTCGTTGCCTGTATCACTGGGTCGACTACCCGGATTTCGACCGTGAGATCGATATTCTGCACGCTCGCGCACCCGAGGCTGCTGAGGCGCTCAGTCGCGAAGTGGTTGCTTTTGTACAGCGTTTGCGCACTGAGGATCTGTTCAAGAAACCTGGTGTGGCCGAAACCATTGACTGGGCTAAATGCCTGCTGGCCTTGGACGTGATCAACCTCAGCCCCGAGGTGATCGGCGATACGCTGGGTGCGATTCTGAAATATCAGGACGATATTCAGAAACTTCAGGGGTCTGAGGCAAAGCGAATATTGGATCAGGCTAAAGCCGATTTGGAACCGGTCTGATGGCAGAACAGCTTCCTCTCGCTGTTCCCGACGACCCAAAACTGGCGCAAAACATCACGCATTTTGCACGAGCTTTGCGCAAGGCTGGATTACCAATTGGAACAGGCCGCGTTGTTGACGCAATCCGAGCTGTGCAAGCCGCAGGGTTCACTGAAAAGAGGGACTTCTACTGGGCGTTGCACGCCTGTTTCGTTAGCCGCCCCGAGCATCGAACGGTGTTCGCACAGGTCTTTCGCATGTATTGGCGGGACCCGCGTTACATGGAACACATGATGTCCATGATGCTGCCTGCAATCCGCGGCGTACAGGAGGACCGCAAGGCCGACGCGGCTGAAAAGCGCGCGGCCGAGGCATTGTTGCACGGGGTAGAGCGCGATCAGCCTGAATCGTCAGATTCCGAAGAAGAGACCTTGCTTGAGATTGATGCCTCGCAAACCGCATCGACCGAGGAACGGCTACGTAGTCTGGATTTCGAACAGATGAGTACGGCCGAAATTTCGCAGGCCAAGCGTATGCTGGCGCGATTGACATTGCCTGTTAAACCTATCGGTTCCCGGCGTGGGCAGGCCAGTCATTTGGGGTATCGGATTGACCGCGCCCGAACCTTGCGCGCGGCGATGCGACAGGGGGGTGAACTGCGTGACATCGCCCGTCTCAAGCCCAAACCGCGCTGGCCCAACCTTGTGGTGCTCTGCGATATTTCAGGATCAATGAGCCAATACAGTCGGATCGTCCTGCATTTCCTGCATACAGTCTCGAATGCCAAGGGGGCGGGGTGGGCCAAGGTGCATGCGTTCACCTTTGGAACGCGACTGACCAATATCACCCGACACCTGCAACAGCGCGACGTGGACGCCGCACTCGCCGCTGCAGGGGCCGAGGCGCAGGATTGGGAGGGGGGAACCCGGATCGGAGAGTGTCTACATGCCTTCAACCGCGACTGGTCACGCCGGGTTATGGGGCAGGGGGCGGTGGTTCTGCTGATCTCGGACGGTCTGGATCGGGGCGACCCCGAGGCGTTGGGGAAAGAGATAGAGCGCCTGCATCTGTCGGCACGTCGTCTTATCTGGCTCAATCCATTGTTGCGCTGGGACGGTTTCGCGCCCAAGGCGCAGGGCGTGGCCGCGATGCTGCCACATGTGGACAGTTTTCGCGCAGGGCACTCGATCGCGTCGTTAGAGGATTTGGCCGCTGTCATCTCAAAGCCCGAAGACGTGGGAGAGAAAGCGCGGTTGATGACCGCGCTTTCGGGCTGAGCCTTAACCCAGCTGTTCTTCGTTGCACTTGCGCGCCATTTCCATGGCCTTGTAAGTACCCGTCAGATCGACTGTGAAGCCAAACTCCTTCTCGGGGAATACGACCATTACTTTCTGCTTGGCGATATCGTCCGCGAATTGAGGATCATCTGACAGAACATATCCGCCGGAATACCCCTTTGTGATGTTGCCCTTCATACCAGTGGCTTCGCCGACATAGATGTTTTCGCCCAACAGAATCGCAACACCTTCTTTCTCACCGCGTTTAATGTTGGTTTCCCCCTTGGTGAAAACACCGACATAGCCCACGCCGCGATCTTCGGTCAGCCCCATTTGAACAACGTTTTCAGCGTCATCCACGGCTTCGATCAGGCAGGATTTTTTGTCTTGATCAATGAAGACCTTCCACCCCTCCACTTCGCCGTAACGCAGAAACGTATCGGCACTTACCGCAGTCGAGGTCAGTAGACCCATTGCCAGTCCGAATGTAAAAATGCGTTTCAAGTCTCTGACTCCCTTGTGTAAAAACAATATGCGCATTCTGGAATGCACCAGTTGCGCGTGTAGGCTAAATCCACGCCCCATGACAATCAATCCTTTGCACAAAGCGCGAAAATCCCGGCCAAATGGCGCTGAAATTACCAGTTTGTCCGCCGACCCATATACTTGAGAACCCAGGTTCCTTTTCATCGCGCCAAACCTGCTTATGTTGGGTCAGAACACATTCGGAGAGTTCCATGGACAGATTCGATAACAGCCCTGAGACGGCGCTGCGTTGGTATAACGATGGTAAGCCGACGGCATTGGCCACTGTTGTCGAAACCTGGGGTAGTGCTCCGCGTCGCGTCGGCGCTCAGCTGGTGATTGGCGGGGACGGTCGCATCGAAGGCTCCGTCTCGGGTGGCTGTGTCGAAGGCGCGGTGGTGGTCGAGGCCCTTGAGGCGATAGACGAAGGCGAGGCGCGGCTATTGGAATTTGGTGTCAGTGATGACGACGCTTTTGCCGTTGGGCTGGCCTGTGGCGGAACCATCCGCGTTTTGGTGGAGCCGGTGGGCAAGGTGCTGCACGAACCGATGTTACGCGAACTGGTCGACCGACGCGCGCGGCGTGAGTCTGTCGCCTATGAAGTAAACATCGAAACCGGCCACCGCGCCTTGCGTCGGAACGCATATCCGGATCGCCTGAGAATGGACCGTTCCGGATTCGAAGAAGACGGTCAGACGTTTGTGGCGGTTCATAACCCTCCGTTGCGATTGATTGTCGTGGGGGCGGTGCATATTGCGCAGGCGCTGGTGCCGATGGCACGGATTGCTGGGTACGACCCTGCCATTGTTGACCCACGTGATGCTTTCGCCTCGAGCGCGCGTTTTCCCGGTGAAACGATTCTGACGGATTGGCCTGATGAAGCAGTGGCCAAGCTTGGATTGGACGCGCGAACGGCGATGGTGCTGTTGACGCACGACCCCAAGCTGGACGATCCAGCGCTAAAATCTGCGTTGAAGGCAGGTGTGTTCTACATTGGGGCATTGGGATCCAAGCGAACCCATGCCAAACGGGTGGCGCGAATGAAAGAGGCGGGTTTCACCGACGCGCAGATTGCACGTATCCACGGCCCGGTTGGGTTGGATATTGGCGCTGCGGATCCGTCGGAAATAGCCGTGTCAATACTTGCTCAGATGACTGCCGTCTTGCGAGGCAAAGCGTGAAGTTCGGCTCCGTTCCTGTTGATCAGGCCGCCGGGGCCATTCTGGCCCATTCCGTACAGGCAGCAGGCACGAAACTGCGCAAAGGCATTGTTCTTACGACTGAACATCAGGAACAGTTGGTTTCCGCCGGATACAGTTCCGTCACGGTTGCCCGGTTGGAGCCCGGTGATTGCCATGAAGACAAAGCTGCCGGGATGTTGGCCGATGCTTTGGTATCTGATGCCGCTGCCGCGAACCTGCGGGTAACACAGCCCTTTACCGGTCGTGTGAATCTGCTTGCAGATGGGCCGGGTATTGCGGTTCTGGACATAGCCGCGCTTGAGGCGTTCAATCTGGTCAACCCGATGATTACCGTCGCCACCGTCCCACAGTATCAACAGATGAGTGCCGGGGGTATGGTCGCGACGATAAAGGTCATTTCCTATGCGGTTCCGGGTGGCGATGTTCTTGCAGCGTCGCGCGTTGCGCAAAACGCCATTCGCCTTGCGACGCCAGCTTACAGAAGCGCCGGGTTGGTCGTGACTGACATTCCTGGCGGTCCATCAAACGAGAAGGGCATCGCCGCGATCCGTGGCCGTGTCGAGGCACTGGGAATGGAGATGAACGACGTGCGTATCGTGCCGCACCGGACAGATGCGCTTGCGATTGCGCTTTTGGAAACGCAAGGCGATTTGGTGATGATCCTGACCGGCTCAGCCACGTCGGATGTGATGGACATAGCGCCCGAGGCAGTGCGCGCCGCAGGCGGCCATGTGGATCGTTTTGGCATGCCGGTTGATCCAGGCAACCTTTTGTTTCTGGGCGTGCTCGGCCCGCGACCGGTGATTGGGCTACCGGGATGCGCGCGATCTCCGGCTTTGAATGGGGCCGACTGGGTTCTGTCTCGTGTCGCCTGTGGGATCGAAACGACAGGTGCTGACATTGCAGCGATGGGCGTTGGCGGACTGCTTAAAGAGATCCCGACGCGGCCCCAGCCACGGGCGTCACGGCGATAATTTGCCTTTCGGAGTCAACGAAATACTTATGGTAGTTAACCAAGCGGCCATAAAGGCAAGTCGCTAAATATTTTTGTTCTCAAACAAAAATTCCCGTGTTTAACTCGGGCCAGGGAGTTTCATTTTGGGAGGAGCCAATGACACAGGTCTCAATGACCGTGAACGGAAAATCCGTGAGCGGTGATGTCGAGGGCCGGACCTTGCTGTCCAGTTTTCTGCGCGACAATCTGCACCTGACCGGTACTCATGTGGGATGCGACACAGCGCAATGCGGCGCGTGTGTGGTTCATGTGAATGGCGAGGCGGTCAAATCCTGCAACATGCTGGCGCTTGAAGCGGACGGGGCCGATGTGGGCACCATCGAGGGGCAGGCTAACGACGATGGGTCGTTGAACGTGATCCAGCAGGCTTTTCAGGATCACCATGGCCTGCAGTGCGGGTTTTGCACACCGGGTATGGTGATGAGCGCGGCGGCGCTGCTTAAGGAAAATCCGCGCCCGACCGAGGCCGAAATTCGCAAGTACCTCGAAGGCAACCTGTGTCGTTGCACCGGCTACCACAACATCGTCAAGGCGATCATGGCCGCATCCGGTCAGGACGTCAGCAGCATCGCTGCCGAATGATGCCACTGCGGGCGTCGGAGGAGATGCCCGTGGGATGACACAGGGTGCATAAGCACCCGTTTATGGGAGGAGAACAAGCAATGCCCAAAGACAGTGGCATCGGAGCCAGTTCCAAGCGGCGCGAGGACGTCCGCTTTCTGACCGGAGCGGGCAATTATACTGACGACATCAACGTACATGGCCAGGCCTATGTGCATTTTCTGCGGTCCGACATCGCTCATGGCCGTATCAAATCCGTAGATACCTCAGCCGCCGAAGGCATGCCCGGTGTGGTTAAGGTGTTCACCGGCAAGGATTTCGAAGGCGTGGGCGGTATACCCTGCGGCTGGGAAGTGACCGACAAGCACGGCGCGCCGATGCAGGAACCGCCTCACCCCATTCTGGCGCAGGGAAAAGTGCGTCATGTGGGCGATCCTATCGCGGCTGTTGTGGCGGATAGCTTGGAACAGGCCCGTGATGCGGCGGAAACGATCGATGTAGATATCGAGGAACTGCCCGCTGTTCTCGACATGAAGGCTGCAGCGCAGGATGGCGCGACACTGGTCCATGACGATCTGAAAAACAACATCTGCTATGACTGGCAATTGGGTGAGGCGGATGATGCCAAGGTCAATGAGGTCTTTGCCAATGCGGCGCATGTGACCACTCTGGATCTGGTAAATAACCGACTGGTTGCCAATCCAATGGAACCGCGTGTGGCGGTGGCCGAATACGCGCGCGGGACCGAGGAGTATACTCTCTACACCACGTCGCAAAACCCTCACGTGATCCGACTGCTTATGTGTGCCTTCGTGCTGGGGCTGCCGGAACACAAGGTCCGCGTTGTTGCTCCGGACGTGGGCGGCGGATTTGGCACCAAGATTTTCCACTACGCGGAAGAGGCATTCTGTACTTTTGCCGCCAAGGCATGTGGACGTCCGGTCAAGTGGACCGCGAGCCGGTCCGAGGCGTTCATGTCGGACGCACAGGGCAGAGATCACGTCAGCACCATTGAACTGGCATTGGACGCGGACAACAACTTTGTCGGTCTGCGTACCAATACATACGCCAACTTGGGTGCTTATCTTTCCACGTTCTCCAGTTCAGTGCCGACATGGCTGCACGGCACGCTGATGGCGGGCAATTACAAGACGCCGGTCATTCAGGTGAACGTGAAGGCGATGTTCACCAACACGGTGCCGGTGGATGCCTATCGCGGCGCCGGTCGCCCCGAGGCGACGTTCCAATTGGAGCGTGTCGTGGATAAGGCCGCGCGTGAATTGGGTGTCGATCCAATTGCGCTACGCCGCCAGAATTTCATCACTGAATTCCCGTACGATACGCCTGTCGCGCTGACTTATGACACAGGCAACTACAACGGTACGATGGATAAGCTGGAGGCTGCGGCTGATCTGGCAGGTTTTGCCGCGCGCCGTGCTGAAAGTGAGGCCAAGGGCAAGCTGCGTGGTCTGGGCATCAACTGCTATATCGAGGCTTGCGGTATTGCGCCCTCGAACATTGTTGGCATGTTGGGGGCTCGCGCGGGTTTGTATGATGCGGCGACGGTGCGGGTGAACGCCACCGGTTCGATCAGCGTCATGGTGGGGGCGCATAGCCACGGGCAAGGGCACGAGACCGCCTTCCCGCAGGTTGTGGCCGACATGATCGGCATTGACGAGTCGATGGTTGAGATCGTGCATGGCGATACATCCAAGATCCCGTTTGGCATGGGCACCTATGGCTCGCGATCGCTGGCCGTCTGCGGATCGGCAATGGTCAAGGCGACCGAAAAGGTCATCGAAAAAGCCAAGCGGATCGCAGCGCATTTGTTGGAAGCGTCCGAGGCAGATATTGAGCTGAAGGATGGTCAATTCAGCGTGGCTGGCACCGACAAGTCGGTGGCTTGGGGGGATGTGACCCTAACGGCTTATGTCCCGCACAACTATCCGTTGGAGGTCGAGCCCGGTCTGGAAGAGACAGCGTTCTATGATCCGGCGAACTTCACTTTCCCGGCAGGCGCCTACGCCTGTGAGGTCGAAGTTGATCCGGAAACCGGTCAAGTCAGCATCGAAAAGTTCACGGCAGCGGATGACTTTGGCAACATCGTCAATCCTATGATCGTGGATGGTCAGGTGCATGGTGGCATCGGTCAGGGCATTGGTCAGGCACTTTTGGAGAACTGTGCCTATGACGAGAACGGCCAGCTGCTGAGTGCGTCCTTCATGGATTATGCGATGCCGCGCGCCGACGATGTGCCGTTTTATGAGGTGGATCATTCCAGCCAGACACCCTGTACGCACAACCCGCTAGGCGTAAAGGGTTGTGGTGAGGCCGGGGCGATCGGCTCGCCGCCTGCGGTGGTGAACGCTGTGCTGGATGCGCTGAACTCGGGCGGCAAGGCTGTGGATCACATCGATATGCCGGTGAGCCCGTCGCGTGTCTGGACGGCGATGAACAGTTAAGTGGTTGGGGTACGAGGGGCCAGCCCCTCGCGCTCCCCGGAGTATTTCCAAAAAGATGAAGGGCCAAGGAGCGCCTTTCGGAAAGGAAAAGCGAAATGTACAATTTCGAGTTTGAAAAACCCTCTACCATTGCTGACGCGGTCGCCGCTTTGGGAGATGAGGATGCGCAGGCTTTAGGGGGTGGGCAGACCCTGATCCCGACTTTGAAGCAACGGTTGGCGGCGCCTTCGGTGTTGGTCTCTCTGAGTGGGATTGCCGAGATGAAGGGGGTTTGTGTCGACGATGATGGTTCGGTGTCGATTGGTGGGGCAACAACCCACGCCACCGTGGCGAACGAGGCTGCAAGCAGCTATCCGGCATTGGCGGCGCTAGCTGGTCAGATCGGTGATCCGGCGGTGCGCAACCGGGGAACTATTGGCGGCTCGATTGCCAACAATGATCCTGCGGCGTGCTATCCGGCAGGGGCACTTGGTTCGGGAGCGACGATCATAACCAACACGCGTCAGATTGCGGCGGATGATTTTTTCGACGGGATGTTCTCGACCGCGTTGGATGAGGGCGAGATTATTACCACGGTCCGGTTCCCGGTGCCTCAAGCCGCCAGCTATCAGAAGTTCCTGCAGCCAGCATCGCGTTTTGCTCTGGTTGGCGTGTATCTGGCGCGGTTTGCAGATGGGGTTCGAGTGGCCGTGACCGGGGCTGGTGAAGACGGTGTGTTCCGCTGGACCGAGGCCGAAGAGGCTTTGAACAAAGAGTTCCGGGCAGACGCCCTGATGGATCTGCGTATTAACCCGGCCAACATGATTGCTGATTTGCATGGCAGTAAAGAATACCGTGCCCATCTTGTTGGCGTCATGACAAAGCGGGCTGTTGAAGCCTGTCTGTGATTTGTATTCTGTTATTAAAGCCCCGGTCGTGCGTCGGGGCTTTTTATTTTCGGCGCAGCCTTGGTGGTTTGGACGGTTGCCAGTAGGCACCAGTGTCCTCACGTGCCTTTTGATAGGCGTCGATCCGCTGTCGGGCAGTGTCACCCCCGGCGTCGAAAAGATGACCCAGCAGACATTCCAGAACGGCCATGGCCCCGGTAAAGCAGGAAAACGAGTGTAATGCCCGAGTGCTGACCTTAAATGCGACGTCAGGCTCGACCCCAGGTGCGATCACGTCACTGTCTGAGATCAGAATAAGGCGCAGACCTTTTTGTTTCGCGAACCGCATTGATTGGATGGTGTCCGCTGAATAGGGGTGAACGGTGATGACGAGAAGACAATCCCGTTGATCGGCGTCAAGCAGATCGTCGGTGGCGGAGCCGATATGGCGCGGTATTAATTGGATACCTGGATGCGCCATGCGTCCGGTGTAAGAAAAGTAATAGGCCAACGCATAGCTGGCACGCGTCGCCGTAACGAAGCATCTACGCGACTCGGTCATATATGCGACAGCGTTGCGTACTTTATCGGGTTTCATCAGACGCAGTGATCGGGCGACCACGTTTTGCTCGTTCTGAGCCAGTCTTGCCTGGGTATTGCTGAAGGCATCTTCGCGCTGCAGCGTGGTTAGCCAATCCTGCCCCAATACGCTTTCCCGGTCTGTGACCAGCGCGTCACGAAAGGGGCTTCGGAGGGAGTCGAAGCTGTCGAAACCCATGCGTTGTGCTAGCCGAACCAGAACATTCGAACTAACCCCGATTTTTTCAGCGCTGGTGCGGATCGGGTTCAGTCCAAAATCACCAGGATGGTCGATGATATACTTGGCCGCAGCTTGCAGGGCAGACGGCATCTGGCCAATATCTTGGCGCAGTCGATCGAGGAGTTGGTTGGGCGTAGCGTCCATAGATCAAAAAAAACAAATGTTATGGAAAAGGCAACTAAAAAACATAGCGAAATGGATTAGGTGAGGCCGGGAGCTCAGAGGTATCTTAATGTCCGACATGCGATCCAAAATTAGACCTTATATTCTTGTCGCTCCGACTGGTGCACGGCGCGGGCCGGTGGATCACCCGAATTTGCCGGTGTCCACTGATCAGATTGTGGAAGCCGCGAAAGCCAGCTTTGATGCAGGGGCGAATGGGCTGCATTTGCATGTTCGGGATTCGAATGGGTTGCATTCGTTGGACGACGGTCTCTATCTTGAGACAATGGCCGAGCTTCGGGCGGCTGTACCCGAGATGGACATTCAGATCACGACCGAAGCCGCCGGTACTTTCGATGTGCCTGCCCAGTTTGCATGTCTGGAACGGGTGCGCCCTGAGTGGGCGTCGATTTCTGTGCGCGAGATTGCGCGAGCACCGGAATGGGCGGAGCGGGTGTACGGCCTGTGTGCTGAACAGGATACGCGTGTGCAGCATATTCTGTATGATTCCGAAGATGCCGCATTGTTGGCGCAGTGGCAGAAGGCTGGGACCGTACGAGTTGGGCAGTCAGAACGTATTTTCGTATTGGGACGGTATACTGCGGGCCAGCAGTCTGCACCGCAGGATTTGGACCATTTTCCCAAAACCAAATCGCCTTGGATGGTCTGTGCTTTTGGTGCTCAGGAACATGCCTGTCTGACATACGCTGCTCGGCAAGGCGGAAATGTTCGCGTCGGGTTCGAAAATAGTCTGACCGATGAAGACGGGAACCTTTGGAAAAACAATGCCGCGTCGGTTTCGGCGCTTGTTGCCACGCTGGAAAGGGCAGTCAAATGAGTCACGTATTTCCTCGCCACACGAAATCCGAATTGCCGGTCGCGGCAGGTGGAGACGGGTGTTATCTAATCGACGCGCAGGGTAATCGTTATTTGGATTGTGGCGATGCGGCGGTGTCGTGTCTGGGTCATTCCAACCACGCAGTCATCCAGGCCGTGCAGGAACAGGTCGAACAGATTGCTTTCGCGCATACCGGTTTCATGACCTCGAAACCGGCCGAAGCCTTGGCGGACCTGCTGATCGAACATGCGCCGGGGGATATTGATCGGGTGTATTTCGTCTCGGGCGGGTCCGAGGCGACCGAGGCGGCGATCAAGCTGGCGCGGCAGTACTTTCTGGAGATCGGTCAACCTGACCGGCGGCACGTGATTGCGCGGCGACAGAGTTACCATGGCAATACCCTTGGGGCGTTGTCTGCGGGTGGAAATGCGTGGCGGCGCGCGCAGTTCGCGCCGATGCTGATCGACATGACTCATATCGCAGCTTGCTATGAATATGCTGAAAAACCCGAAGGTGAGAGCAGCTTTGACTACGGTCAGCGGGTCGCTAATGAGTTGGAGGCTGAAATCCTACGACTGGGTCCTGACACTGTGATGGCGTTCATGGCTGAACCGGTTGTTGGTGCTACACTGGGTGCAGTGCCTGCTGTTGATGGGTATTTTAAGCGCGTTCGTGAAATCTGTGATCGATACGGCGTGCTGTTGATCTTGGATGAAGTGATGTGCGGCATGGGCCGAACCGGACATCTGTTTGCCTGTGACCACGATGGGGTGGATCCAGATATTCTGTGTATCGCCAAAGGGTTGGGGGCGGGTTATCAGCCGATCGGTGCGATGATGTGCACAGGTCAGATATATGACGCCATCCGCGATGGGTCCGGATTCTTTCAACACGGTCACACTTATATCGGGCACCCGGTGGCGACGGCGGCGGCTTTGGCGGTCGTACGTGAATTGACCGACCGCGAGCTACCGGCGCGGGCGGCTGTCATGGGTGAAAGACTGCAATCCTCGCTTGAAGCTGCACTGGGGCAGCACCCGAATGTCGGTGATATTCGGGGTCGAGGGTTGTTCCGGGGTATTGAGCTTGTTGCGGATCGGAATACGAAAACGCCGTTTGACCCTGCACTTGGGGTGGCTGGAAAGATCAAAAAGGCCGCTCTGGCTGAGGGGCTGATTTGTTATCCGATGTCAGGCACCCGAGATGGGAGAAAGGGAGACCACGTTCTGCTGGCGCCGCCGTTCATCATTGAAGACGCGCAGATTGACGAACTGGTTGGGAAACTGAGCAGGGCCATTCCTGCGGTGATCTGACAACGCAGAGCGCAAAATTAAAAGCCTCCTCAAAATTGAGGAGGCTTTCTTGGTCTGATCAGTCAGAACCTTATTTCTGTGGCAGAGGCCCGATCATCATGATCATCTGACGGCCTTCCATCTTGGGCATATTCTCGACCTTGCCCAGATCCTTGATGTCTTCGGCCACACGTTCCAGCAGCTCGCGGCCCAGGTTTTGGTGTGCCATTTCACGGCCTCGGAAACGCAGGGTGACTTTGACCTTGTCGCCCTTTTCCAGAAACTTGAAGACGTTCTTCATCTTGACGTCATAGTCATGAGTGTCGGTGTTGGGCCGGAACTTGACCTCTTTCACCTCAATGACTTTTTGCTTCTTGCGGGCTTCGCTCTCACGCTTTTGCTGTTCGTATTTGAACTTGCCAAAATCCATGATCTTACAGACCGGAGGGTTCGCGTTTGGCGAAATCTCGACGAGGTCAAGGCCGGCATCTGCGGCTAGTTGCATGGCTTTGGCGGGATGAACCACCCCGACATTTTCACCATCAGCGCCAATCAGGCGAATTTCGGGGGCACGGATTTTTTCATTGACGCGCGGTCCGGTGTCTCTCTGCGGCGGCGCGTTGTGGGGTCTGCGGGCTATGGGTTCATTCCTTTGATGATTGCAGAATTTCGAGCCCGAAATCTAGACCGCCCCGCGCCTTGATTCAAGCGCCATCCGCGTCGAAAAGGCTGAAATTCACAGGTTTTGCAGCGGGTTTATGCGCGGGCCACTGTCATTTCAGCGGCCCGCACGAAAGGATCAGCCTACAAAGGCCTTTTCGATCACGAATTCCTTGGGCTCCGAGTTCGCACCTTCACGCAGACCGAATTCTTCAAGGATTGCCTTGATATCCAGATTGAAGGCTAGCGAACCGCAGACCATCGCGCGGTCGGTTTCAGGCTTGATGCCACCTTCGATGCCTAGATCGGCAAACACGGTGCCGTCCTTCAGCAGGTTCGTGATGCGGCCCATTTTGGGGCTCTCTTCCCGTGTGGTGGTCGGGTAATAGCGAATCTTGTCAGCAAAACCTTCGCCCATCAGTTCGGCCAGCATTTCGTCCTGGCGGATGCTTTCGATCAACTGACGACCGTATTCAAGTTCGGCCACTTCACGGCAGGTGTGGGTGATGATGACCTCATCGTAATCCTCATAGGTCTGAGGCTCACGCAGCAGTGAGGCGAACGGCGCAAAACCGGTGCCAGTGGCAAAGAACCACAGGCGCTTGCCGGGCAGCAGCGCGTCATGGACCAGTGTGCCGACGGGCTTGGGCCGCAGGATGATCTGGTCACCTGCCTTGATGTGCTGCAGCTTCGAGGTTAGCGGACCGTCCTGCACCTTGATCGAATAGAACTCCAGCTCTTCGTCCCAGGACGGCGAGGCAATTGAATAGGCGCGCAGCAGCGGTTTGCCGTTGTCGCCCAGCAGGCCGATCATCACGAATTCGCCCGAGCGGAACCGCAGCGAGGCAGGGCGCGACACCTTGAACGAGAACAGGCTGTCGGTCCAGTGTTTGACATCTGTTACGGTCTGCGCATCCGGCAGAACGGGGGCCTTCACGGCGGTTGCTTCGGTCACGGGCTTCATCTCTGTCATCGTTTCACTGCCGGTGGGGTAAACCGACATCTCCGTTTAATCTTTGATCCAAGTCAGGAAAAGGGGACAGATTGCCCCCTTCCGCTCACAAGCTGGCTATGCGGGTCTCAGCCGCGCAGGCGGGCCTGGTAATTGTTGTCTTTCCAGTTGGCACGGGCCAACCATTGGTCTTCCGGCTGCCGGGCGGCCAGTGCGTGGTCGATCTCGACCTCGTCAAAACCGCTGCGGCGGGCCATAGCGTATTGGTCGGCCAGCACGTGACCCTTGGCGCGCAGGCGACCGGTATAGCCTTTCAAGCGCAGAACGCGGGCAATGGTAAAGCCGCGGCCATCCGCCGAAGACGGGAAGTCCACGCGCACCATCCTTGCGTTGCCCAAACGGTCAATCAGGTCATCCGGGTCAGTGTCCGAGGCCACATCCAGCGCGACCACATCATTGGCCGCGTCTTCCAGCGTGACAAAGCCGTCGGTCCAGTCGTCGGGGGCGAACCCCTCATCCGATACGATTACGTTCATGTTTTCTCTCCGGCGCGCACCATCTTGCCATCGACAAAATGGATGCCGCATTCTTCTTTGTTCTGATCGCGCCAGCGTCCGGCGCGGGGGTCTTCGCCTTCTTTGACCGGCGAGGTGCAGGGTGCACAGCCAATCGAAGGGTATCCTTTGGCCACCAGCGGGTGCCGGGGCAGGTTGTTTTCTTCCATATAGGCGCGCACATCTTCGGGCGCCCAATGGGCCAGCGGGTTGACCTTGATCCGGCCCGTGCCGTCCTCTACCTCGAAGAAATCGAGCGCCGCGCGAGTGCCCGACTGGAACCGCTTGCGTCCAGTAATCCAGCCGCAATAGCCTGTCAAAGCCTGCTGCAGCGGGAAGGTTTTACGCAGATTGCAGCACGCATCCGTGTCCCGTAAACGCAGCGCACCATAAGGGTCCTCACGTTGCACGTCCTCATCCTCGGCATGGATGATATGGACGTTTTTTAACCCCAGACGCTCGCTGACCTCCTGCTGGTATTCCAGGGTTTCGGTGAACAGCATCTGCGTGTCCACGAACAACACCGGGGTCATCTTGTCGACGACCGCCGCCATGTGCAGCAACACTACCGATTCCGCACCGAAGCTTGAGACCAGAGCAAGCTTGTCGACCTCTTCGATGGCACCATGCATGACATCATGCGCACTGTGGTGCCGGAACTGGGCGTTCAGCGCTTCGACCCTTTCGGTCAGTGCGCTTCGGTCTTTACCCAGTTCCGTTTGGATCAGGTCAAGCGGCATTGGCCTGCGCCTCGGGGTAGAGCGCCGCCTTGAACGGCGCCATGCCTACCCGACGATAGGTCTGCAGGAATGTTTCCTCGTTGCTTTCGCGTTGCTCAAGATACGTGTCGACGATGCGCTCAACGGCTGGCACGATCTCATCGTAGGCAAAACCCGGACCGGTGCGATCGCCAATGGTCGCGGTCTCGGTTCCGTCACCACCCAGAGTAATCTGGTAGTTTTCGACGCCAGCGCGATCCAGACCAAGGATGCCGATGTGACCCACGTGGTGGTGACCACATGCGTTGATGCAGCCCGAGATCTTGATCTTCAGGTGGCCGATATCATGCTCAAGCTTCAGGTCGTCGAAACGTGTCGCGATTTCCTGCGCAACCGGAATTGCGCGGGCGGTTGCCAGTGCGCAGTAGTCCATGCCAGGGCAGGCGATGATGTCGCTGATCAGGCCGATATTGGCGGTCGCCAATTCGTATTCCTTCAGCTTCGCGTGGATTGCGGGCAGGTCCGACTTGTGGACATGCGGCAGGATCACGTTCTGCTCATGGCTGATACGCAGCTCGTCATAGGCGAACTCTTCGGCCAGATCGGCCATCACGCGCATTTGCTCAGCAGTTGCATCGCCCGGCGTCGCGCCGTGTTTCTTGATCGAGATCGTGACGATCGCGTGGTCCGCATTCTTGTGCGGCGCGATGTTGGTGTCGACCCACGAGCGGAAGACAGGATCGTTGGTATAGGCGCTTTCGAACGAGGCAACCGAGCCCTCACGGAAAGCCGGGGCAGCGAAGTGGCCTTTGATCTCTTCCAGCAGGTTCATGTCGGCGCCTTTGAACTGCGGGCGAACCTGCAGGAAGCGCTCGTTGACCTTGGCGCGGATGGTGTCGATGCCGTTCTCGTGGACGGTGATCTTGATGCGCGCCTTATACTTGTTGTCGCGGCGGCCGATCTGGTTCCACACGGAAACAGTGGCTTCGAGGTAAGCCAGCAGGTCGTCAAAGGCGACGAATTCCGAGAGCTCTTTGCCGATCATCGGTGTACGGCCCAAACCGCCGCCCACGATAACACGGGCACCCAGAACGCCGTCGCGCTCGACCAGCTGCAGGCCGATGTCATGCGCCTTGATCACGGCGCGGTCATTTTCCGAGCCGGTGATGGCGATCTTGAACTTACGCGGCATGAATTGGAACTCCGGGTGGTCGGTCGACCACTGGCGCAGCAGTTCGGCATAGGGGCGGGGATCAGCGATCTCATCCGCGGCGGCACCGGCGAAATGGTCGGCGGTCACGTTGCGGATGGTGTTACCGCTGGTCTGGATGGCGTGCATGCCAACCTCGGCCAGCGCGTCCAGCATGTCCGGCACATCGTTCAGCTTGGGCCAGTTGTACTGGATGTTCTGGCGGGTGGTGAAATGCCCATAACCCTTGTCCCACTTCTCGGCCAGCAGTGCCAGTTGGCGCATCTGTGCGCTGGACAGCGTACCATAGGGGATAGCAACCCGCAGCATGTATGCGTGTAGCTGCAGGTACAGGCCGTTCATCAGGCGGAACGGTTTGAATTCGTCTTCGGTCAGCGAGCCGTCGATGCGGCGCTCAACCTGCGCGCGGAACTGCGCGTTACGTTCTGCCAAAAATGCTGTGTCGAACTCGGAGTAGCGATACATGATTAGCTGTCCTTAATTGCAGCCCCGAAACCTGGGGGCCTTGTAGGGGAGAGAGAGGGCCAGATATCAGGCCCGGGGCTGCGTTGCTGTTTCCTGTTTGCCGTGGGCATAGTTGGACGGTCCGGTGCGGCGGAAGTCCTCTCGGAAATGGGTGGGTTCGGGGCCGTTCGCGCCTGCTACGGCATCGGCGAGATAGGCGCCGACAATTTTGTTGGCCTGACGGGTGGCATCCAGCAGACGGACCTGAGCGTGGGCCTCATCCGTGATCAGCTCGGCCTCGGACAGGTCACGCGACCAGCGGTCGTCTTCGGTCAGATAGATAACGTCGCCTTCCAACAGATCGTTGGCGGTGACCACTTTGGGTGTAAAAGCGCGGGCCATCAGGCGTGCTCCTTCTTGAATTCGGTCAGGGCCTGGGCCGCTTGGCGCGGGGCGAGGCCATAAAAGGTCAGGGTGGGGCCGTCCATTTCGGCGGCGTTCAAATCGGTGGGCAGCTGGTCCAGCGTGGTGGCCAGAATGCGTTGATCGGGGCGCGACGCGTTTTCGATCAGTGTGACCGGCGTTTCGCGGTCAGCGCCGTGCATAATCAGGCGGCCCTGAATGAAACGGGCGGATTTCTTGCCCATATAGATTGCGGCCACAGAGCCGGAGCGCGCCAGCGCGGTCCAGTCGTGATCGGCGAAACCTTTCATGTCGTGACCGGTGAGGAACCGCACGGACGAGTTGCGGCCGCGGCGGGTCAGGCTTTGACCGATTCCTGCAACGGCAGCAGAGGCCGCCGTAATGCCCGGTACGATCTGCCATGAGATACCTGCGGCCTCGACCGCTTCGATCTCTTCATCCAGGCGACCAAACACAGTCGGATCACCCGATTTCAGGCGTACGACGTGGTGGCCCTTGACTGCGTAGTCGACCAGCAGCGCGTCGATGTCTTCCTGTTTCCAAGAGGGACCAAAGCCTGCCTTACCGACGTCAACCAGAACGGCGGACTTGCCCGCCAGCTCCAGAACCTCGGCGCTGATCAGGCGGTCATGCAGCACGACGTCAGCACGCGCGAAGGCGTTCACCGCCTTGAGCGTCAGCAATTCCGGATCGCCCGGACCCGCGCCGACAAAGTCGACGTGTCCTGTGCCATCATATGAATGCGTAAGCTGCATGTTCGTTCCGCTTGGTTTGACTTGACCTGCAATATAGGAAATATTCCCTGTATTGCGCTATATGGGCGTGTAAATAAGAACAAATGTTTGGTCAGCGCCTCTGTGCGGGACTTTTGTTTCGAAACAAAGGAAAAATTGGAATGTCAGTGCGAATTGATGACACGGATCGGAAAATTCTGGTCGAGCTACAGCGCGACGCCAGCCAATCGCTGGACGAAATAGCAGCCCGTGTTGGCAGTTCCAAGACCCCGGTCTGGAATCGAATCCGCAAGCTGAAAGGGGCCGGAGTCATCGGTCAGCAGACTGTTTTGCTGGATGCCGAAGCACTGGGATTCGAAGCCACTTTTTTTGTTCTGATTCGAACCTCTGAACACGAGGCGGAATGGCAGCGTAAGTTCCTAAAAGCGTTGCGCGACCGCCCCGAAGTGCAAGAGGCGCACCGGCTGGCGGGCGACATCGACTATATCCTCAAGGTTCGGGTCAAAAATGCACGGGCCTATGACGTGTTCTACCAGACCCTGATTTCAGAGGTGCGTGTGCATAACGTGACCGCATTGCTGTCGATGGAGGAGATCAAGTCCACCACCATGCTGCCGCTGAATGCGCTGATCGAAAACTGAGGCTTCTCAGGTCTGAACCATCAAGCGGGTCAGCCCGTGAAAGTGGTAGGTGTTTGAGTATTCCGGTTCGGCGGTCAGGCGCAGGTTCGGGCACCGAGCGAATAACGCCACCAACGCAATGCGCATCTCTAGCCGTGCCAGTGGGGCCCCGACGCAGAAATGCAGACCACCTCCGAAACTGGTGTTAGTGACAATCGGGCGAGTCGGATCAAAGCGGTTCGGCTCGCTCCAAACCGCAGGATCGCGGTTCGCCGCACCTAGCAGCAAGGCAACCTCATCCCCCCGTTTGAAACTGTGGCCAAAGGCTTCGACCTCTTCATAGGCGTAGCGCGTGAACATATGCAGCGGTGGGTCATAGCGCAGGACTTCCTCGACCAGCCCATCCGTTCTCTGGTTGCATGGGTTGATACCCAGTTTCAGCAGCGTTTTCACCCCATTTCCAAGAGAATGAACCGTTGCCTCGTGGCCAGCATTCAGCAGCAAGATACAGGTGGCCACCAGTTCATCGCGTGAAAGTTTTTCGCCATCTTCTTCTGCAGCGATCAGGCGGGTGATCAGGTCGTCTCGGGGATCGGTTCTGCGTTTTTCGATGTACTCACTCAGGAACGCAGTGAAACCCTCGGCGGCTTTGGCGGCTGCGTCCTCGGTCTTGTGCGTGCGGCTGGCCTGATACATCGCCACCATCGCATGAGACCAGCGCAGTAGATCAGGCGACATTTCTTCGGGCACACCCAGAAGGCGGCAGATGGTGATCACCGGCACCCGCGTGCAAAAGGCATCCAACAGATCAAATGGAGTATCGGGAAATCGGTCGATCAAGGCGTGGCTGAGCTCGTGAACTGACGATTCAAGTGCCGCAATCGCGCGTGACGTGAAGGCTCGCATCACCAGCGCGCGCAGACGGGTGTGGCGTGGTGGTTCCGCCTCAAGCAACGAATGCGCCTCGATATTCAACCACGGGAGCAGATGCGCGGGGCCGGGCCTTTGCATCTCGGCGGGAACTTCTCGGCCAAAGCGTCTGTCTTTTAGCAGCGCCTGTACAGCACGGTGCGAGACCGCTGTGACCTTCTTGTAGTCATTCCAGTAGACAAGGTCCCCGTATGTGCGGGCCGTGTCATAGAAGGCATAAGGATTTTGCACGAAACCCGGTTCCACCGGGGATTGGATTACGGTCTTCATGCGAGGCAGACTTGCCATGAGGCGCGTCGAATGCAAGACCCTATGTCATGCAACGGATTTGGATGATCCTTGGATTTCTGTTTGCCGTCGGGCTGTTGTCCGCCGGGGTTTGGTCTTATGGCTATCGACAGGCACTGTCGCAGCTTAGCGAAAAGGCCGAGGCCGATCTTGAACTGGCTGCCGATAGGCTTAGCACCCAGATGCAGGTGTATCAGGAATTGGCTGTGCTTATGGCCACCCACCCCACCTTGCGCACATTGGATAGCCCGGCCCGGCAACAGGCGGCGCAAGCGGTTTTGTTGGATGTGACTGACAAGACGGCTGCGGTGAACATGATGTATCTGGATCGTCGCGGACAGGTTCTGACCTCGGCCCAACCCGTGGCGCAAAAGGATATGGCGGATCACCCGGCATTTCGGCGGGCCTTGCAGGGGGCTTTGGGTAACGCGCATGGTGCGCTGGATAGCGGAGAGCGGACTTATTCTTACGCGGCACCTGCATTTGATTCCACGGGGCGCGTTGAGGGCGCGCTGATGGTTGTGGCTGATGTGCAGGATGTGGAGCAGACTTGGCGTGGCAGTACCGAGGCGGTGTTTTTCATCGACGGGGACGGGGTAGTCTTTATCTCGAACCGGTCTGACCTTCTGTTCTGGCAAAGAGCCGAAGGGCAGCAGGGCTTGCAACCACCAGACGGAGGCCCCGTCGATTTCGCGACGACCATGGTTGGCGGGCATGAGCTATGGACGCTGAACTGGGGCCGCTATCTTCCGCAACGCGCGCTGCACCTGATGCTGGACCTTCCGGTGATCGACATGACGGCAGAGGTGCTGGTTGATGTCGCCCCAGCCCAGCGTTTGGCTGGGTTGCAGGCGGCAACCGTCGCAGCGATCTGTTTGGCGTTCGGAGCGCTGCTGTTTCTGGCGACTGAACGGCGGCGAACCTTGGCCGAAACAAACGTGATTTTGGAAAGCCGCGTTACAGAGCGTACGCGCGCCTTGACGGTCGCCAACACGGCCCTGCGACGCGAGGTGCGTGAAAGACAAGAGGCCGAGACCGCACTGAAACACGCGCAGGAAGAACTAATACAGGCCGGCAAGCTTAGCGCTTTGGGTCAGATGTCAGCGGGGATCAGTCATGAATTGAATCAACCCCTGATGGCGATACGGCAATTCGCGGATAATGGCGCGGCGTTTCTGACAAAGGGGCGTTCAGAAAAGGCCTCAGAAAATCTGAGTCGCATTTCGGACATGGCCTCTCGGATGGCGCGTATCATCAAGAATCTTCGCGCCTTCGCGCGCAATGAAAGCGAACCGATGGGCAAGGTTGATTTGGTGCAGGTGATCAACACAGCCGTGGAACTAACCGATGCGCGTTTGCGTGCTGAAGGTGTTAAGTTGCATTGGCAGCCCTCGGACGGGCCAGTTTTCGCTTGGGGTGGAGAGGTACGGTTGGTGCAGGTCTTTGTGAACCTGATCAACAATGCTGCTGACGCGATGAGCCAGCAAGACGATCGGCTTATTCGCATTGAAGTCGACAGCGAAGAGCCGCTTTCTGTCACTGTACACGACATCGGACCCGGCATTGAGAATACCGAGAAGCTGTTCGAACCCTTCTACTCCACCAAGGCGGTAGGGTCGTCCGAGGGGATGGGTCTTGGTCTGTCAATCTCGTATGGTTTGGTCCAAAGTTTTGGTGGCAATATCCGCGGGGCAAATACGCAAACAGGGGCGGTGTTCACTGTCGAGCTTGAAGCGTATCGGGAAGATGAAGTGGCATGACGCGTAAAGTTCTTTTGGTTGATGACGACGCCGCCGTGCGTGAGGCGCTGGCGCAAACGCTGGAACTTGCGGATTATCTTCCCGTGTCGGCTGGTTCTTTCGTGGCGGCGAAAGATCACATTCGCGCGGATTTTCCCGGTGTGATCGTATCTGATATTCGAATGCCGGGCCGTGATGGGTTTCATCTGCTGACCTATGCGCTTGAGATCGACCCGGATTTGCCAGTCATTCTATTGACCGGTGAAGGGGATATTCCGATGGCGGTGCGGGCCATGGGGCAGGGCGCATTTGATTTTCTTGAAAAACCATGTGCAGCCGCTGATCTTTTGGATGTTTTGAGCAAGGCTTTTGCCGTGCGCACTCAGGTTTTGGAAGAGCGCGCGCTTAAGCATGAGTTGGAGCGTGGAGATCCGGCTGCTCGGTTACTGTTCGGTTTGTCTCCTCAGGCAGAAGCATTGCGAGAGCGGGTTCGGACCGTTGCGCCCACTGGGGCTGAGGTTCTGGTGACCGGGCCAGCAGGTAGTGGGATATCCAAGGTGGCCGAGGTTGTGCATCTGATGTCACCGCAGGGGCAGGGGCCGTTTGTAAAAAGGCCATCATCGGGTTTGACGCCGGACGCGCTGGTTCAGATTTGCGAGGACGCAGCCGGTGGATCACTGTTTCTGGATGAGATTTCAGCCATGCCTGAAGCCACGCAATATGCCGCGCTGGAATTGGTTGAGCAGGGAACAGGCGCGCGTATCCTTGCGGGAACAACGGCGGATCTTGCGGATCTGTCATCCGACGGGCGATTTCTGGCGGACTTGTTCTATCGGTTGGACGTAATGCGTGTGCGTATTCCGTCACTGGCTGAGCGCCCCGAGGATATTCCGGTAATTTTTCGACACAATGTGGCTCAGGCAGCTGAGCAAGCGGGCATCGCAGAACCCGAGATTTCCTCGGAACATTTGGCGGCTCTGATGGCCGCCGACTGGCCGGGGAATGCGCGGTCTTTGATGTCGGCCGCGATGCGGTTCGTGCTTGGTATGCCGGAAGAAGTGGCGCAGGCCACCGATCTGGGGCTGAGCGAGCAGATGGCGCGGGTGGAGCGTTCATTGCTGGTCGCGGCGTTGGGGCGGCACAATGGAAAGGCTTCGGATGCGGCTAAGGCTTTGAAGCTGCCGCGCAAGACGTTTTACGACAAGCTAGCCCGGTATCAGATACGCCCCGAGGATTACCGAAGATAGAGCGAGAGGCTCCCGCCTCCTGAAATCGCATTGTCATGCACTTTTAGCAGTTGGGCGGGGCAGCCCGCTGACGCAAGCTGCGGTTAGCGCAGTTTTTCAGCTCGTGATTCTGCCAAGATGATTCGCCGGAAGTGCGAATTTCCGCACAACAACTGATATGGCCGTGCGGAATTTCGCACACTACATGTAAAGGCACAAAATGAGCCTATTGAAGGCATGTTTTAATTATCTGTTATATAATCAAAATCTCAGAAAAAACACGAATCGTAACAAACCGTTGAGCCGTGCCCGTTGATTCGGTTCACTTCCAGTATACGGCGCTTGAAGGGGTGCCGAGTTGAAGATTTAGAAAGTCTGGGAGGAAAAGACTGATGAAGTTCCTGACAACGGCTGCAACAGCCATGGCACTGACCGTAACAGCGACCGCAGGCATGGCGGCCTGTGATGATGGCGAGATCGTCGTGAAGTTCGCTCATGTTACGAATACCGACAAACACCCCAAGGGCATCGCAGCATCCCTGCTGGAGCAGCGCGTCAATGACGAGATGAATGGCGTGATGTGCGTGGAAGTCTATCCGAACTCCACCCTGTATAACGATGACAAGGTGCTTGAGGCGATGCTGCAAGGTGACGTGCAACTGGCCGCGCCTTCGCTGTCAAAGTTTGAAAAATTCACCAAGCAATTCCGTCTGTTCGACCTGCCATTCATGTTCAAGAACATCGATGCTGTGGACGCATTCCAAGCCTCGGCCGAAGGTCAGGCGATGAAGGACAGTATGCAGCGTCGTGGACTGCAGGGGTTGGCCTTCTGGCACAACGGCATGAAACAGATGTCGGCCAACAAGCCGCTGGTTGACCCTTCGGATGCCAATGGCCTGAAGTTCCGTGTTCAGTCCTCGGACGTGCTGGTTGCGCAGATGGAAGCCATCGGTGGCAGCCCCCAGAAGATGGCGTTCTCGGAAGTGTATGGCGCGCTGCAGCAGGGTGTTGTGGACGGTCAGGAAAACACCTGGTCGAACATCTACGGCAAGAAGTTCTTTGAAGTGCAGGACGGCATCACCGAGACCAACCACGGCATCATCGACTATCTGGTTGTGACCTCGGTCGACTGGCTGGATAGCCTGGATCCGGAAGTGCGTGATCAGTTCATGACTATTCTGGACGAAGTCACCGCAACCCGGAACAAAGAAGCCTTTACGGTGAACGAAGCGGCCAAAGCCTCGATCACTGATGCAGGCGGCATCATTCGTGAACTAAGCCCTGAACAACGTCAGGCTTGGGTTGATGCGATGAAGCCCGTCTGGGATCAGTTCGCAGGTGACGTGGGTCAAGATAAGATCGACGCAGCGCAGGCCATCAACGCCGGGTTCTGATCCCGGTTCAGGCCGCGCGTCCCAGGACTGGGGAGTTGGAGGGACGCGCTGGTCGGGCGGGCCATATCAGGCCCGCCACCTATTCACTCTCATCACAAAAATGCGGGGACAGAAAGATGTCTGGTGCGAAACCCGGCCAAGGCGGGCTGGTCGACCATATCGAAGAAACCCTGATCGCGTTGCTACTGGGCCTGATGACGGCCGTAACCTTTGCCAACGTGATTGCGCGGTTCGTATTTAACTCCAACATTCTGTGGGCGCTTGAGCTGACAGTGTTCACTTTTGGCTGGCTGGTACTGCTGGGTGCGTCTTATGCCGTGAAAAAGCACGCGCATCTGGGTGTGGATGCTATCCTGAACATGCTGGCCCCAGCACCGCGCCGGATACTGGCGTTGATCGCTGTGGCATGCTGTCTGCTATTCTCGCTGCTGCTGTTGAAGGGCGCCTATGACTATTGGGCTGTGTTCGCGGATTTGCCGCCCACGTCGGGCCGCTGGTTCCCGACCGGCTTCAATGTCGATGCCCGTAGCCAGAGCTTTTACGAAGTTGATGACATCCCCATGGTCGCACCTCTGCGGTTCCTGGAAGACATGATCAACTACGGCGAAGCCTATGAAAAGCTGCCAAAGGTCGTTCCTTATTTCATCTTGCCACTGTCGATGCTGTTGCTGGTGATCCGTTTTTCTCAGGTCGCAGTTCAGATCTGGCGCGGCGAAACGGATCGTCTTGTCGCCAGTCATGAGGTTGAGGATGAGATCGAAGAAGTGCGCGCTCAGCAGGGGGAGCATGACTGATGGACGTAATTCTTCTATTCTCAATGGTCATTGGCCTGCTGCTGATCGGTGTTCCGATTGCGGTGGCGCTTGGCCTCAGCTCAACCCTGTTCTTGCTGATTTATTCCGACAGTTCGCTGGCTTCGGTCGCGGGGACGCTGTTCGAGGCGTTTGAGGGGCACTTTACCCTGCTGGCGATCCCGTTCTTCATCCTCGCGTCGTCCTTCATGACGACAGGCGGCGTCGCGCGGCGGATCATCCGGTTCTCGATTGCCTGTGTCGGTCATTTGCCCGGTGGTCTGGCGATCGCGGGTGTGTTTGCCTGTATGCTGTTCGCAGCGCTTTCCGGCTCGTCTCCGGCAACTGTGGTGGCTATCGGCTCGATTGTGATCGCGGGGATGCGGCAGGTCGGCTATTCCAAGGAATTCGCCGCAGGTGTGATCTGTAACGCCGGTACGCTGGGCATCCTGATCCCGCCTTCCATTGTGATGGTCGTGTACGCTGCGGCTGTTGAAGTCTCGGTTGGGCGCATGTTCCTGGCGGGCGTCATTCCGGGCCTGATGGCGGGTCTGATGTTGATGATCACCATCTACGTCATGGCCAAGGTCAAGAACCTGCCGAAAGGTGAGTGGAAAGGTTGGGGCGAAGTCTTCACCTCGGCACGAGAGGCCGGTTGGGGTCTGTTCCTGATCGTCATTATCCTGGGCGGTATCTACGGCGGAATCTTCACGCCGACCGAGGCCGCTGCGGTTGCTGCCGTCTATGCGTTCTTAATCGCCAGCTTTGTCTACAAGGACATGGGGCCGCTCAGCACAGAAGAGGGCACGGCCAACTTGCCGCTTCTGAAAAAGCCCTATGCTTTGGTCACTGCTTTCTTCCATCCGGACACCAAGCATACTCTGTTCGAGGCCGGTAAGCTGACAGTTACGTTGCTGTTCGTCATCGCCAACGCGCTGATCCTGAAGCATGTACTGACGGACGAGCAGGTGCCGCAACATATCGCCAGCGCCATGCTGTCTGCGGGGCTGGGGCCGGTGACGTTCCTGATTGTGGTCAACGTGATCCTGCTGATTGGTGGTCAGTTCATGGAGCCATCGGGCCTACTGGTGATCGTGGCACCTCTGGTATTCCCGATTGCGATCGAACTGGGCATCGACCCGATCCATCTGGGCATCATCATGGTGGTCAACATGGAGATCGGGATGATCACACCTCCGGTCGGGTTGAACCTGTTCGTGACTTCGGGCGTGGCTGGCATGCCAATGATGAGCGTGGTGAAGGCGGCGCTGCCGTTCCTGGCTGTGCTGTTCGTTTTCTTGATCATGGTTACGTACATACCGTGGATTTCGACCTTCCTGCCGAACACCTTCATGGGGCCAGAGATCATAACGAACTAGCGATAGTAAGTTTTCGCTTGGGCCGGGCAGCGCAATCTGCCCGGCCTTTTTGTCTGTGGGCCACTTGAATATATGCCTTGCAATCCCACATCGGAGGCAGAGGACGACCTCCCCAAAACGGGTAATTTTTCGGGACGACCCGAAAATACATGAGGTGTCCTTATGCCTTGGATATATCTGCTGTTTGCTGGCTTGCTGGAAGTTGTTTGGGCGGTTGCCATGAAGCAATCCGCTGGTTTCACACGGCTTTGGCCGACCGCCATCATGGGCGTGTCAATGATTGGCTCATTCGGGTTGTTGGCGCTGGCGATGCGCACGCTGCCTCTGGGAACTGCCTATGTCATCTGGACCGGCATCGGTGCGGTAGGCGCGTTTCTGGTTGGAGTTATGCTGTTGGGGGAAACAGTGAACGCCGCGCGCGTAATCGCGGCGATTTTGATTGTGACCGGTATGGTGACGATGAAACTGGCCTGAGCTTAAGCTCAGGCCTTTTGCAGGGCGTCGATGATGCCCGAGAAATCCTGTGCCTTAAGACTGGCGCCGCCCACCAACGCACCATCCACATTTGAGACGCCGAAGATATCTTTGGCGTTGGATGGCTTGACTGACCCACCATAAAGCAGGCGTACAGACCGGCCGACGCCTTCGCCAAACCGGCGTTCCAGCCGGGCGCGGATGAAGTCGTGAACCTCTCCAATTTCATTCAGCGTGGGGACTTTGCCAGTGCCGATGGCCCAGATGGGTTCATAAGCGACGATCAGGTTCTCACCGGTCGATTGATCCGGGATCGATCCGGACAACTGCCCGCCGATGATGTCCAGCGTATTTGCAGCTTCGCGTTGTTCCAGACTTTCGCCAACGCAAATGATTGCCTTTAGCCCGGCATCCATGGCCACGCGCGCCTTGGCACGAACGTCTTTGTTCTGCTCGCCGTGATCTTCGCGGCGTTCGGAATGGCCCAGAATCACAGCGTTCGCTCCGGCGTCGACCAACATGTCCGCGCTGATGTCACCAGTATGTGCGCCCGAGGTCGCTGCGTGGCAATTTTGTCCACCTACTGAAATATCGGTATCACGCACGGCCTCTGCCGCGCGGTGCAGCAGCGTTGCTGGTGGGCAGATCAGAACATCTATGGACGGTGACGGGTGCGCTCGGGCCAGCGCCTCCAACTCGCTCAGCGCCGCCGTGGTTCCGTTCATCTTCCAATTACCAGCCGCCAGCTTGCGCCGCATGTCCCGATCTCCTTGAAATTCGTATTTGCTAGAACGGGATAACACCGCCAGTCCGGACTGACAATTCCGGTTGCAGGCAGGACTGAAAACGGGAGGATTGCGGGTAAGGGATTACGTCTTGGCAGAGAGGCCTTCGTCGAACTTGATCGACTCACCGCATCCACAAGCGTCAACCACATTCGGGTTGCGGAATTTGAAGCCCGCCTCCAGCAAGGAGACCTCATAGTCAATCTCGGTCCCAAACAGGAACATTTGCGCCATAGGCGCGATCATTATACGCGCGCCATCCTGTTCGACGACTTCGTCGTTGGGGTCGGGCTGTTCGACATAGTCCATTGTGTATTCCATGCCAGCGCAGCCGCCTTTCTTAACGCCAATCCGCAGGCCGGCGTGACCACCTGATTTCATCAGGCGGGCAATCTGCTCTGCCGCTTTGGGCGTCATGGTCACGGCTTGTTTGCCGGGAATGCCGAACATTGTGATCTCCGTTGTCGCGCGTGAGTATTAATCTAGTGTCGACAGAGCGATGGCTCAAGACATAGCAGCCATGCTTACCTAACATTTCGCGCTTACGGTGAATGTTCTTGCCTTTTGAAATTTGCTGACTTTAGCTGATCACACTCAATCTTGGGCGAAAAATTAATTGATGAGGTAACATGGCTAAGCGTAATTTGTTGCTTGTTAACATAATGTTGGCGTCTGTTCTTTCAGCGCTCTCAACGGCCGCGGCATCTGCCGACACCGCACAAAAAACACATCCAATCAATTGCGCCACAGCCGAGGGCGATTTGCGGGCGATTGCAGCCGAAAAGAAACATGCTCAGGACCAGCAGCTAGAAAGCGTGGTGGCGCTGACACCTGCAGGGGCGCTATTGGGAATGGTAACCGGAACCGAAAACAAAAGATTGACCATGTTATCAGGTGATTACGTGAAGGCGTTGGATAAAAGGGCAGCAGAAATCAAATCTACCTGCGGTGTGCAATAACCAGCCTGTTTGCACAAAAAAAGACCGCCCTCGGGCAAGAGCGGTCTCATATTTGGGTCGTCAGGCCGGAGTTTATGGGGTTACAAGCTTTTCCAGCCTGTGCTGGGCCAGAAAGGATACAAGCGCAAGCACGCGAGCACTGTCTGCAATCTTGGTAACGGTTTTTAGAAACCTCAGTGACATAAAGATAAACTTTTTATGACAGAGGATTGTCGAGGAAAACTTACATAAACCCAAGCTCAAGACGCGCTTCGTCTGACATCATCTCCATGCCCCAGGGCGGTTCCCAAGTCAGTTCTACATCCACTTCCTTAACGCCTGCGACAGGCTCGACAGCTTCGACGATCCAGCCGGGCATTTCACCTGCAACAGGACATCCCGGAGCAGTCAGAGTCATAATAATCTTGACCGCGTTTTCGGCGTTGATGTCGATGGTGTAGATCAAACCCAGATCGTAGATATTCACGGGAATCTCAGGGTCAAACACCGCGCGGCAGGCTTCCACAACAGTGTCATAAAGGGGGTGCTCGATGCTTGAAGGTGCAATCAGCGGTGAGCCCTCAAATTGTTCACTCGGATGAGTCATTCGTGCCTCGGGTTTGTTACCTGAGCATTTATATAGGGAAAGCCAGTGGCGGCGTCCAGAGGCGCAATGACGCCCCAGAGGGGCGCCAGTGAAGTTTAGTCGTTGATGTCGTGCCGGAAGGTTTTGACTTGACCATGAGGCAGGGCGAAAACCCGACGCAAAATCAACCACGAGATCAGCGACAAAGCCGCGAAGATTAGCAGCAGAACTGGCAGAGAAGGCGCGACACCGGGAATAACCAGCATCAATCCGGTGACGGCAGCCCCAATCGCAAAGCCCAGAAAGATGAAGCCTGGCAGCACGATTTCGAGGATTCCGAGGGCAAGCGCTCCGGCTAGCCAAATCCACCAGGTCAGCCAGAAGGGATCAGCCATTACTTTCCTCCTTTCAGCATTTTGAACGCATCTCCGAAAGCTTCCAGCGCGTTGGCGGGAACGACGATGGTTTGCGAACCGGTACCGTTACCCAGCGCGTTCAGTGCCTCGACCTGTTTCAGGGCAACCTGATATTGCGCGGCCTCAATACCATTATCCTGAATGGCCTTGGCAACCACGCCGGTTGCATAGGCTTCGGCCTCGGCCTGAATGCGGCGTGCCTTGGCGGTTTGCTCGGCAGCGTACAGCTCGGCATCGGCGTTCAATTCGACGGCACGTTTTTGACCTTCGGCCTCTGTCACCTGGGCACGACGGGCGCGTTCGGCGTTCAACTGCTGAAGCATCGCGTCACGTGTGGCCTGATCCAAGTTCACGTCCAGAATTTCCGCGCGGGTCACTTCAATACCCCAGTCGTCCACGGCGGTTTCTACGCTTTCCTGAATGCGGGTAATCAGTTGAGCACGGTTGGATTGAACTTCATCCAAATCCATTTTACCGATTTCCGCTCGCACAATACCGGCCACAGTTGTTGCAATAGCACCGTCTACATCGCGAATACGATACACTGTCTTTTCCGGTTCAAGAATGCGGTAAAAGACCGAGGTGTCGATTTGCACCAGAACGTTGTCCTTGGTAATCGCGTCTTGTGTCGCGTTGGGCAGCTGACGTTCCAGAATGGATATCTTATGGCGTGCAACATCTAGAAACGGAACAATAAAGTTGATTCCGGGGCCAAGCACCGAATGCAGGCGCCCAAACCGTTCGACCACGTATTTTTCGGATTGGGGGACGATCTTCACACCCTTAAATATGACGGTGATGATTAAAACAGCCGCCAGCACGTAAATAATGTTCGACGTTAGCAATCCAATAATCTGGTCTTCGGTCATATCTGTCCTCTTTTATTGTGTACGACGGTATACATATGGGTATCGAGTCGCCGAAATTCAACACTGGTATGAAGGGGTTGGGTTGGAAAGCAAATCTTAGAAGCGTTGGACGAAGGGCGGAATTTTCCGATTGTGACCGCTTTGCATCCTGCAATGTTTGCGATATCGGATCGGCATGAAACTTATCATCGACACTGATCCCGGCATCGACGATGCCATGGCAATTGCCTACGCCGCCGCAGCACCTGAGATCGACCTGATCGGGCTGACCACTGTGTTTGGAAACACGCATGTACGTCAGTCCAGTCGAAACGCGCGGTTCTTGCTGCACAAGCTGGGCGTGGATGCGCCAGTGGCTGAAGGTGCTGCCTTTGCAACGGGGCAAGATACCCACGCACCGTCTGAACATGTCCACGGGCCTGAAGGTTTCGGCGATATCACCGACATTCCTGAGATTGGGGCAAATCATTCGCTGTCGGCTGCTGAGTTTCTGGTGGACATGGCGCGTCAGCATAAAGGAGAGCTTGTAGTTTGCGCGGTTGGCCCTCTGACCAACATTGCGCAGGCGATGCGTCTGGATCCCGCGTTTTCGGCCAACATCAAGCGTCTGGTGATAATGGGCGGTGCGGTCTACTGCCCGGGCAACGTCACACCGCACGCCGAAGCAAATATCTATCATGATGCCAATGCGGCGGATGAGGTTTTTGCGGCACCACCAGAAACGGTTTTGGTCGGTTTGGATGTGACGCTAAAAACCCTTTATGAAACAGCAGACTTTGAGGCGTTGGCCGATCAGTCATTGGATATGGGCGGATTTCTTCGAGATATCTCTCGGTTCTATTTGAAATTCTACAAGGAAATCGGCGGGCTTGAGGGCTGCGGCCTCCATGATTCAACTGCGGTGATTGCCTGCACCCATGAGCCGATGTTTGACATGGTTGAAACCGGATTGCAGGTTTTGACCGCAGGCTCAGAGATCGGAGCGACGCGCCCTGATCCGTCCCGACCGGCGGTTCGTGTGTGTAGGGACGTGGACGGGGCGGGGGTTGTGCGACTGTTTACCGAACGCGTTGCTTCGCTGCCTTGACGGGTTGCAATGGCGCGGCAGATCAGGCACATCCCACCCGGTTCAGCGACCCCGAGGCGACCCCATGACCGAACGTTTTTCCTTTGACCTTAAGGCCACTGATGGCAAAGCCCGTACCGGAGTGATCAACACGCCGCGCGGTGAGGTGAGGACTCCTGCGTTCATGCCGGTGGGGACGGCGGCGACAGTCAAGGCAATGATGCCCGAAAGCGTCCGTGCGACCGGGGCTGACATCCTGCTGGGCAACACCTATCACCTGATGCTGCGCCCAACGGCGGAACGGATCGACCGGTTAGGCGGCCTGCACAAATTCATGAACTGGGAACGCCCCATTCTAACGGACTCGGGCGGGTTTCAGGTGATGTCGCTGGCCGGGCTGCGAAAGCTGACTGAAAAGGGTGTGACGTTCAAATCCCATGTCGACGGTTCCAAGCATGAGCTGACACCGGAGCGGTCGATGGAGATTCAGCGGTTGCTGGGCTCGGATATCGTCATGTGTTTCGACGAATGCCCAGCCTTGCCTGCGGACCGCGATCGCATTGCCGAGTCGATGCGTCTTTCGATGCGATGGGCCGAACGGTCGCGCGAAGCTTTCGGGGACCGTCCGGGCCACGCGCTGTTTGGCATCATGCAGGGCGGGTTGGAGCAGGACCTGCGCGAGGAAAGTGCCGAAGCACTGAAGGCCATCGGGTTCGAAGGATATGCCGTTGGCGGTCTGGCCGTGGGCGAGGGGCAGGAGGCTATGTTTGGTTGCCTCGATTACGCGCCTGACTTCCTGCCGGCCGACAAGCCGCGTTATCTGATGGGGGTTGGAAAACCAGATGATATCGTTGGTGCGGTAGCGCGTGGCATTGACATGATGGATTGTGTTTTGCCCTCACGCTCGGGCCGCACCGGGCAAGTGTTCACCCGCTATGGCGTTGTGAACATCAAAAACGCCCGCCACGCTGATGATCCACGGCCACTGGATGAAAACTGTTCATGCCCCGCCTGTTCGAATTATTCACGGGCTTATTTGCATCATGTGTTCCGGTCCAACGAAATGATCTCGGGCATGCTGCTGACGTGGCACAACCTGCACTATTTCCAGGAAATCATGCAGGGTATGCGCGATGCTATTTCGGTAGGTGCGTTTGACGCATGGCAGGCGCAGTTTCACGCGCAGCGGGCGCAGGGCGATATAGATCTTCTTTAACCGCGAAGCATTTGTCGACCTTGCAACGATCCGTCTCGCCGCCCGGAAAAGCGGCGTTTCATGCTGTGAACAGTGTCGCGAAAGTCGTTGGACAAATACAGAAAAAGCCGCTTTCCGATAGGCACGTCAATCAGTTGGCGTGTGTATTCCACTTGGCACTTTGTTCCAGTTGGCGTGATCTTGACCTCAACAATCTGATTTGGGTCCGAACAGCCTGGCAGAGAGCGGGTGCTGAACCGAAACTCTGAAAAGGGTTGTGCGTATTCGATGAAAACTTTCTGCGTCATGTTCTCGAGGTCCCCGCGACGAGGGAGTGTCATGACAAAACTTGCTTTGCTGCCATTTGGAGGCGGAAGAAACTGGGTGTTCGGCCAATAATACCGATCTGGATTTTCGGGGTTCGGGAAAAAAGCGTTCCAGATGTCCTCGGGGTCTCCGGTTAAATGGAAAGTCTTTGTGTGCTTTTTCATGTGTTTTTTCATAATTCCACCGAACCATGAACCGTACACCGCGAGATAAGTTAGGATGCTTAGGGCACCCAATGCTATGCAATCCACCCATCCGGGAATGGAGTCTGCCGGTAAAAGGGCGCGCATTGGGGTGAAGACCAGCATTAAAACAATCAAAGACACTAACCAGATCTCCATCAACGGAAGCATAAAGGTTGCTAAAAGCGAAAATACTATGATGGGCGTGCCTATGCAGATCGCGATCGTGATAATGTATGCGAGCGGAGCAAGTGGTCCCCGGACGTCTTCTGGCCACTCACCGTAACCAAGCAAAGTAGCTAGGTAAAAAAAGACTGATAGGAGAATACAGCAAAGAAAGAAGCGTCGGTACTGTAAGAAGATACGGGTTAGCATGATGAACTCGGCTTGAATGAAAATCCTTTAATCACAGCAACTATTGGTTGATCGCGAAACGATCGTGACGTGTTTGTGGTCAAAATTTGGTAATGCACTGGAAGGAGACGGAAATTCGCGGCATTGAGTTCGCGCCTGAATTGTTTTTCAGGAAAATTGCCAAAGCTTGTGGTTTGTCGCCTTGCCCTTGCCGAACACAACAGTCATTCTGAACCTCGATACATGGCGGTAAGGTTGAAAAAGGGCGATGAGGCCCCACCTTTATCGTCCAAGACAGGAGATGGCCAAGAGTTGCCTCAAGCAGGGACCAGAGCCGTCTTGCCAACGATAAGGATTGAGCATGCAAGAGCCCCTTAATTCCTCATACCCCGTACTTCCGCTGCGCGATATCGTGGTATTTCCGCATATGATCGTGCCGTTGTTCGTGGGGCGGGAAAAATCCGTCCGCGCATTGGAAGAAGTGATGCAGGACGACAAGCAGATTTTGCTGTCCAGCCAGATTGATCCCGGTGATGATGACCCGGCGCAGGACGGAATTTACCGTTCTGGTGTTCTGGCCAACGTTCTGCAATTGCTGAAGCTGCCTGATGGCACCGTGAAGGTGCTGGTCGAGGGGCAGGCGCGTGTGCAGATCACTGAATTTCTTGAAAACGAAGAGTTTTTCGAGGCGCGCGCCGAATATCTGACCGAAATTCCGGGCGACGTAACCACGACCGAAGCGCTTCTGCGCACCGTCGCGGATGAGTTTGAGCGTTATGCCAAAGTGCGCAAGAACATCCCCGAGGAAGCCTTGAACGCGGTTGGTGAGACCACGGAGCCTGCCAAGCTGGCTGATCTGGTGTCGGGTCATCTGGGTATCGAAGTCGAGCAAAAGCAGGAATTGCTGGAAACCCTCAGCGTCAGCGAGCGGCTTGAGAAAGTCTATGGCCTGATGCAGGGCGAGATGTCGGTTCTGCAGGTCGAGAAAAAGATCAAGACCCGCGTCAAGTCCCAGATGGAGAAAACCCAACGCGAGTACTATCTGAATGAGCAGATGAAAGCTATTCAGAAGGAGCTTGGCGATGGTGAGGACGGTAGCAACGAAGTCGCTGAGCTGGAAGCCAAAATCGCTGAAACCAAGCTGTCGAAAGAGGCGCTTGAAAAGGCCGAAGGTGAGCTGAAGAAGCTTCGGAACATGTCGCCCATGTCGGCTGAGGCGACCGTTGTGCGCAACTATCTGGATTGGATTCTATCGCTGCCGTGGGGCACCAAATCCCGCGTCAAAAAGGATCTGGGTCGGGCGCAGGAAATTCTGGATGACGACCACTATGGCCTTGAGAAGGTCAAGGAGCGGATCGTTGAATATCTGGCCGTTCAGCAGCGGTCGAAAAAGCTGAAAGGCCCGATCTTGTGCCTTGTTGGCCCTCCGGGTGTGGGTAAAACCTCGCTGGGTAAGTCGGTTGCCAAAGCCACGGGGCGCGAGTTCATTCGCATCTCGTTGGGTGGTGTGCGCGACGAATCCGAGATCCGGGGCCACCGTCGGACCTATATCGGCTCGATGCCCGGCAAGATCATTCAGGCGCTGAAAAAGGCGAAAACCACGAACCCTCTCATCCTGCTCGACGAGATCGACAAGATGGGTCAGGACTTCCGTGGTGATCCAGCCTCGGCGATGCTTGAAGTGCTCGACCCGGAACAGAACAGCACGTTCATGGACCACTATCTTGAGGTCGAATATGACCTGTCCAACGTGATGTTCCTGACCACGTCGAACAGCTACAACATGCCTGGGCCTTTGCTGGACCGGATGGAGATCATCCCGCTGGCCGGTTACACCGAAGAGGAAAAGAGCGAGATCGCCAAACAGCACCTGATCAGCAAGCAGGTCAAAAACCATGGTCTGAAAACCAAGGAGTTTGAACTGACCGACGAAGCGCTGCAAAAGATGATCCGCACCTATACCCGCGAGGCGGGCGTGCGGAACCTCGAACGCGAAATCGCCAAGGTGGCGCGGAAATCGCTGACCAAGATCATCAAGAAAGAGGCGGACTCGATCACCGTGACGCCGGACAATCTGGATGAGTTCCTTGGCGTGCCCAAGTTCCGTTACGGTCTGGCCGAACAGGACGATCAGGTCGGTGTTGTCACCGGTCTGGCGTGGACATCGGTCGGTGGCGACCTCCTGCACATCGAGGCGCTGAAACTGCCCGGCAAGGGGCGGATGAAGACCACGGGTAAGCTGGGTGATGTGATGAAGGAATCCATCGACGCGGCCTCGTCTTATGTGCGGTCAATCTCGCCTCAGATCGGGGTGAAGCCGCCGAAATTCGACACGCTGGATATCCACGTCCACGTGCCGGATGGGGCGACGCCCAAGGACGGCCCGAGTGCTGGTCTGGCGATGGTGACCTCGATTGTGTCCGTGCTGACCGGCATTCCGGTGCGCAAGGATATCGCGATGACTGGCGAGGTCTCATTGCGAGGAAATGCGATGCCGATCGGTGGGCTTAAGGAAAAACTGCTTGCGGCGCTTCGCGGTGGGATCAAAACAGTTCTGATCCCGGAAGAAAACGAGAAGGACTTGGCAGATATTCCGGATAACGTGAAAGAAGGGCTAGAGATCATTCCGGTCAAACATGTGTCGGAAGTTCTGGAACATTCTCTTGTGCGCAAGCCTGAGGCCATTGAGTGGGACGAAGCGGCAGAAGAAGCTGCTGCGGCGGCTGCTAAGGCGTCAGAAGACGCTGTTCCTTCGGCAACAGCGCATTGATCTGAAATGGAAGAAGCGGGGCGACAGCCCCGTCATTCATCTATAAAAATCGCTGTCTTGAGTCTTTCAGCTGTGAAAGGCGTACGCTTAGATATTGAAGAGGCTTGTTTCTGCTGCCGGATATCATGGTTGTTGAAGAAATGATCGGCCAATCTGCGCGGCGTTCTAAACTGGCTAAAGCGGATTAAGCCGATTTACCAAGAGGCAAGGATCGCAACCATTTTCTAAGGGTGGGATTCAAGCTGAGATAGCTCTGCAAAAGGCGGCGTACCATCTGTTCCAGTCGTTCATCGCTGACTTGCACAACGTCCTGGACGTCACTTCCGATCTGAGGCTTTTTAGCGAACTCACCCCTTTCGAGGCGGCTATAGTCTAGTTTCGGGAAAACGATGCCATAGCGATCACGCAGTTCTAAAGGCCCAGTGCCTGAATAATCTGTATATTCGGCGACCTCAGGTCGAAGCATGGGACGAGGCAGGTTTAACCTCTTCTCTACACGACGTAACTGATTAATGAACCTTAGTGTTTGCTTGTTAATTCGGTCATCTTGGTTCGCGTAGAAATGCCTTCTAAACTGCTGCATCAACACCATTCCTTCAGCAGACAGCGATTCATTGGTCGAGATTTTTTTTGCCGCCTTCGACACGATTCCCTGCAGGTCTGGCCTATGCAGCGACATAAAGTCAGAAATAATATCGCCGCCGACCAGAGCTTCGCGGTTGAACAAGCGAACGGAGAATTTCGAATTCGAAAAAAACTCTGAATATGCGTCAAGATTCGCTGTTATGTTGTAATTGCCGGGCTGTCGAAACGTAGAGGATGCTCGTAAGCGCTGCTGAGTTGCTGACAGATAGTAGCTGGAAGGCCCCCTGACATAAGCTACGAATTCAGGATTTTCGATTCCGGCCTGTTTCAGCAAAAACCCGAGCTTTTCCAGCCCGGCTTGGTTTTGCCCCACTGGCCACAGGTATTCGGAGGAGAGGATTAACAGATCAGAATCGTGCCCTAAAATCTGACTGTTCAAGTTTTCAAGAAAAACCTTAACGCGTGAGTTGAGTTCCTGTTCTGAAAATCTTCGAAACCGTCTCGGAGCAACCTCATAAGGTCGAACTGCACCAGCAAGCAGTCCGTGGTTTACTTGCTTGCCTTGAATTGGATATAACACACTATTTTTGGCCAACTCTTTACGTGCACCACAAAGGGCCTTTTGAAGCGCCGTACTGCCCGTCTTGGGCATTCCAATGTGAATGATAGTCTTCAAAAAACCTGCTCGTTTGGCTCACATAATATTGGACATAGCCGTAGCTCGGTATCTGGATAAACGCAAGTTGCTCAACTTAGCGATCAAAAAGGCCGAGACAGTGAGGTTCTTGTCCTAGCGTCATGTCAATTGTCGTCTTTTCAGGCCTGCGAACCAAGTAAGTGGCGTTTAACAATTATGAAAGTGATGGTGGGTGATAAGAGATTTGAACTCCTGACATCTTCGATGTGAACGAAGCGCTCTACCACTGAGCTAATCACCCGCCAGAGCGCTTCATAAAGTGACTTACGGCAGGCTGCAAGTACCACCAAGCACGTTTCTGCAAGTAAGACCTGCTGTGGGGCTGACCCAAAATGGCTGGCTGCGCGGAAAAATTCGAAATCCTGAAAAAACTTCAAAACGCCGCTTGACGCTGCCCGACCGTAGCCATAATACACCCAAACGTTCAGCAACGAACGTGCAGCGGGCGGTTGTAGCTCAGTTGGTTAGAGTACCGGCCTGTCACGCCGGGGGTCGCGGGTTCGAGCCCCGTCAACCGCGCCATCGCTGCCAGCCTTTGATCCGGGTCAATGGGTCAGACATAGACCTTAATGCGCGGTTGTAGCTCAGTTGGTTAGAGTACCGGCCTGTCACGCCGGGGGTCGCGGGTTCGAGCCCCGTCAACCGCGCCATTTCCCTTAGATACGATGAAATCTTAACCCCTTTCTAGGGGTGGCCATCGGATCGGGGTTTTTGTGTCAGGAGATGTCGGCAATAATCCGATTGTTCATACTTTGTTCTAACTTTTTTGTTGGAGACTCGATGCCGCTAGCCTATTTCTAAGACACTTGTGTGTTGGGGGCCGAAAATGGCTGAGCTGAAGAATATCGAGGTGCGCGGCGCGCGCGAGCATAACCTCAAAAGCATCGACGTGGATATCCCACGTGATCAGCTGGTGGTGATCACTGGGCTGTCGGGCTCGGGCAAATCGTCATTGGCGTTTGACACGATCTACGCCGAAGGTCAGCGCCGCTATGTTGAAAGCCTGTCGGCCTATGCGCGTCAGTTCCTCGATATGATGGAAAAGCCCGATGTGGATCACATCAGCGGCTTGTCCCCGGCGATATCCATCGAGCAGAAAACCACCTCGAAAAACCCGCGTTCGACCGTTGGTACTGTCACTGAGATCTATGACTACCTGCGTCTTCTGTTCGCACGTGCGGGCACACCCTATAGCCCCGCCACTGGTCAACCCATCGAGGCTCAGCAGGTGCAGGACATGGTCGACAGGATCATGACAATGGAGGAGGGGACTCGGGGCTATCTGCTGGCGCCGATTGTGCGGGACCGGAAAGGCGAGTACAAAAAGGAATTCCTTGAGCTACGCAAGCAGGGGTTCCAGCGCGTTAAAGTTGACGGTGACTTCTATGAACTGGACGAACCGCCTACGTTGGACAAGAAGTTCCGTCACGACATCGATGTGGTCGTTGACCGCCTTGTCGTACGTGAAGGGATGGAGACCCGGCTGGCCGATAGTTTGCGCACCGCTCTGGATCTTGCCGATGGAATTGCGATTCTAGAGACGGCACCGCGCGAAGGCGACCCGGAACGCGTCACCTTTAGCGAGAATTTTGCCTGCCCGGTCAGCGGATTTACGATTCCCGAGATTGAACCCCGCCTGTTTTCATTCAACGCGCCTTTTGGGGCTTGCCCGGACTGCGATGGTCTCGGGGTTGAACTGTTCTTTGACGAACGGCTGGTGGTGCCGGATCAGACGCTGAAGCTGTACGATGGCGCTTTGGCACCATGGCGCAAAGGCAAATCTCCGTATTTCCTGCAGACCATTGAGGCGATTGCACGCCATTTTGAATTTGATAAGAACACCCTTTGGAAAGATCTACCGGCAAAAGTGCAGCAGGTGTTCCTGCGCGGTTCGGGTGACGAGGAAATCCAGTTCCGCTATGACGAAGGCGGGCGGGTGTATCAGGTGACCCGTAGCTTTGAAGGCGTGATTCCGAACATGGAACGCCGCTATCGCGAAACCGACAGTGCGTGGATTCGTGAGGAATTCGAGCGGTATCAGAACAATCGGCCTTGCGGCACCTGTGAAGGGTACCGTCTGCGGCCCGAGGCGTTGGCGGTCAAGATCGCTGGTCTGCATGTGGGCCAGGTGGTTCAGATGTCGATCAAAGAGGCTCTGGCTTGGGTCGAGGCTGCACCAAACCATCTGAGCAACCAGAAGAATGAGATTGCTCGTGCAATCTTGAAGGAGATTCGCGAACGTTTGGGATTCCTGAATAACGTTGGGCTGGAATACCTTACGCTATCCCGTTCAAGTGGAACATTGTCTGGGGGGGAGAGTCAGCGGATTCGACTGGCCAGCCAGATCGGTTCCGGCCTGACGGGGGTTCTGTATGTGTTGGACGAGCCCTCTATCGGCTTGCACCAACGGGACAATGACCGGTTGCTGGGCACGCTCAAAAACCTGCGCGATCAGGGCAACACTGTGATTGTCGTGGAGCATGACGAGGAAGCCATCCGTGAGGCCGACTATGTATTTGATATCGGCCCCGGTGCCGGAGTTCATGGTGGGCAGGTTGTAAGTCAGGGAACGCCAGATCAAATTGCGGCGGATGCTGCGTCTATGACCGGGCAGTATCTTGCAGGTACCCGAGAGATCGCGGTTCCGACCGAGCGACGGATGGGAAACAAGAAGAAAGTTTCAGTTGTCAAAGCCACGGGTAACAACCTCAAGAATGTTACGGCCGACTTTCCGCTGGGTAAATTTGTCTGTGTGACTGGTGTGTCTGGTGGGGGTAAATCTACGCTGACCATCGAAACACTATTCAAGACCGCTTCGATGCGATTGAACGGGGCGCGGCAAACCCCAGCGCCTTGTGAAACCATTAAGGGGTTGGAACATCTGGACAAGGTCATCGACATTGACCAACGCCCCATTGGGCGGACACCGCGTTCAAACCCAGCGACTTACACCGGGGCGTTCACCCCGATCCGCGACTGGTTTGCCGGTCTGCCCGAGGCCAAGGCACGAGGTTATAAGCCGGGTCGCTTCAGCTTTAACGTCAAAGGTGGCCGGTGCGAGGCCTGCCAGGGCGATGGTGTCATCAAGATTGAGATGCACTTTTTGCCCGACGTCTACGTGACCTGCGAAACCTGCAAAGGCGCGCGGTACAATCGCGAAACGCTTGAGATCAAGTTCAAGGGCAAGTCCATTGCCGATGTCCTTGATATGACAGTGGAAGACGCGCAGGAATTCTTTAAGGCCGTGCCCTCGATCCGCGACAAGATGGATGCGCTGGCGCGTGTCGGGCTTGGCTATATCAAGGTTGGTCAGCAGGCCACGACCCTTTCGGGCGGTGAAGCGCAGCGCGTAAAGCTTTCGAAAGAATTGTCCAAACGTTCGACCGGACGAACGCTTTATATTCTGGATGAGCCGACCACGGGGCTGCATTTCGAAGATGTTCGTAAGTTGCTGGAAGTGCTTCATGAATTGGTTGATCAGGGTAATACTGTTGTGGTGATCGAACACAATCTGGATGTTGTGAAAACTGCGGATCATATCATCGATATTGGCCCCGAAGGTGGCGACGGTGGTGGTGAGATTGTTGCAACCGGAACACCCGAGGATGTGGCCGCGATTGAACGCAGCCATACTGGAAGGTATCTGAAACAGATGCTTGAGGGCGCTCGGGTTGCTGCGGAATAGAGCGCAGATCCTCAGTTAAGGATGTCAGCCACCGCGCCGATCAGGTTGAGCACTTTTCTGGTGTCGGGATCGACGCGGTAAACGTAGTCGCCTGCTCGGATATAGCTGTCACCACGACGCAACCCATATCGATAGGGGTCGTCAATCCACCGGTAGTCGCGGTTAATGTAGTCGCCGGTGCGGTAAAAATTCTTCACCTGACCTGGAGGCACACATGGAACGGATTTCTTTGCCAGACCGGGTGGGCAGTGCCCACCTTTTCCTTTGCCGTTCCCGGCCATGGCTACGCCTGAACTGAGCGCAATCGCCAATATTGCCGTCGTAATGGCCAAGCTGCGCTTCATCTTGCTTCCTTTCAACTAAATGCCCGTTCTTGAGACAGATGGCCGTCGGTCACGGTATGGTCAACCCCATGCGCGGGAAGTCGCCCATGAGTTGCAATTAACTGCGTCCACGCTTTTCGAACCGTGGAAGCATGGCAGAAAAATCCTTGCCTAATCCGCCCTCGGCCTCGACGAATTGCTCATACAGCGCAGTCGCAGCCTGACCCATTGGTGTGTCCGCGTCCGAACTTTCGGCGGCTTGCTGGCTTAACCGCAGGTCTTTCAGCATCAATTCAGCGGCAAAACCGGGCTGATAGCCGTTGTCTGCCGGGCTTTCCGGACCAACGCCGGGGGCGGGGCAGTAGGCATTCATTGTCCAGCTATAGCCCGAGGAGGTGCTGACCACGTCAAACATCTTTTGCCTGTCGAGGCCAAGTTTGTCGGCCAGCGCAAAGGCTTCGCAGGTGGCGATCATTGTCACGCCAAGGATCATGTTGTTGCAAATCTTTGCGGCCTGACCAGCGCCGGAATCACCGCAATGTACGGCTTTCTGTCCCATGATGTCGAAAAGAGGGGCGGCCTTGGCAAAAGCCGCATCGCTGCCGCCCGCCATGAAGGTTAGCGTACCCGCCGCAGCGCCACCGATTCCACCCGAGACCGGGGCGTCAACCGCTAGGACACCAACCTCTTTCGCCTGACCTGCAACGACGCGGGCGCTGTCGACATCAACCGTCGAGCAGTCGATCCAGACGGTTCCGGAATGCATCGCTGGAAGGATCTCATCAGCAACCGAGCGCAGGATTTGGCCGTTTGGCAGCATCGTGATGACGATATCCGCGTTGGCAGCGGCCTCTGCACCTGATCCGGCAAGAGAGACACCGTCAACGTCAACCTCGGCCATGTCAAAGCCCGTAACCTCATGCCCGGCCTTGGCCAAATTGGCTGCCATCGGATTACCCATATTACCCAGACCGATAAATCCGATTTTCATCACTTATGTCTCCTCAAATGTCAGTGTTTCTTTACCCAACGGTTGCAGCATCTTTGACACTGCAATTGCAGGCACGGTCTGGTCGGCAAACTGCCAACGCGGGTTGCGATCCTTGTCGATGATCTGAGCGCGGATGCCTTCCAGAAAATCCCCATGCTCCATCGCGCGGAAAGTATAGCGGTACTCCAGCTCCAGCGCTTTGCGCTGCGTCAGACTGGGGCCGCGCAGTCGGTGAAGAATTTCCACAGTGCAAGCCATCGAAAGCGGTGAGTTGCGCCCCATAAGTTCAAGAGCTTTGGTTGCTAACTCGAGATCTGATTGGCTCAGAGAATTCAGGATGTCGCCCAGGCTTTCCCCGGCAAAATGAGCGTCGATTTTCGCTTGTTGCTTGGCCAATTCGCTTTCCGGAGGTGTCGTGGAATGCGTCGCCAGCAATTCCGCATCGCCGGATGCTTCAAGCATTTCGATCAGGTCAGGCCATTGCGAGATTGGGATATAGTGATCAGCAAATCCGGCAAAGATGGCATCTCCGGGCCCCATGTGATGACCAGTGGTACCCAGATATTCCCCCAGACGTCCGGGGGCCAGTGCCAGCATAAGGGTACTGCCTACATCTGGCACCAATCCGATGGAACATTCCGGTAGGGCAATTCTTGAAGACTCTCCGACGATTCGGTGGCTACCGTGACAGCCGATGCCGACACCGCCGCCCATTGTGAAACCCTGCAGAAAGCTGACGACCGGTTTGGAGTATTCAAAGATAAGTGCGTTCAACCGATACTCGTCGCGCCAGAAGGTCCGACCAAAGTCAAAATTGCCCTTGATGCCGGTTTCGTAGAGATCGGCGATATCACCGCCCGCGCAAAATGCTTTGTCGCCTTCGGCGTCCATGATCACCAGATCTACGGTGTCATCTTCACGCCAATTGCGCAGGGCCGTGTCGATGGCCATGCACATATCATAGGTCATCGCATTCAAAGCCTTTGGGCGGGTCAGGGTAATTCGACCGGCGCGGCCTGTGATGCGGATGTCGATGTCAGGCATGGAATCCTCAGCGTTCTGCAAGCATTTGACGAGCCACGATAACCCGCATGATTTCATTGGTGCCTTCGAGAATCTGGTGTACGCGCAGATCACGGACCAGTTTCTCGATGCCGTAATCCGCCAGATAGCCGTACCCGCCGTGCAATTGCAGGCATTGATCAACCACTTTCGATCCAGTCTCGGTTACGAATTTCTTCGCCATAGCGCAGAACTTAGTCGCATCGGGCGCGCCCTGGTCCAGTTTCCACGCCGCCTGTCTCAGGAATGTTCGGGCAGCCTGCAGTTCGATCTCCATATCCGCCAGCCGGAACTGCAGTGCCTGGAATTGATCAATGGATTGGCCGAAAGCTTTACGTTCGGACATATACTGAAGTGTCATGTTCAGCCCGGTCTGCGCGGCACCCAACGAGCAGGAGGAGATGTTCAAACGTCCGCCGTCCAGACCCATCATCGCGTATTTGAACCCGTCGCCTTCGGTGCCTACAAGGTTGCCCCAAGGAATGTGGCAATCATCAAACTGCACTTGCGCTGTGGGTTGGCTTTTCCAGCCCATCTTTTGTTCCAGCGCGCCAAAGCTTAGCCCCGGTGTGCCGTCCTCGACATAAACGGTCGAGATACCTTTGGGTCCATCCTGACCAGTGCGCACCATGCAGACATAGGCGTCGGAATAGCCACCGCCCGAGATGAAGGCCTTGGTGCCGTTCAACGTGTACCCTTCATTCGTGCGGTCCGCGCGGGTTTTCAGCGCGGCGGCGTCCGAACCCGATCCGGGCTCGGTCAAGCAGTAGCTGAGGACTGTATTCAAGCTCAGTACGTCGGGCATGATGCGTGATTTCAGTTCGTCGCTGGCAAAACTGTCCAGCATCTTGGCACACATATTGTGGATCGAAAGGAATGCCGCGACGGATGGACAGGCCATTGAAAGTGCTTCGAACACCAGCGTTGCATCCAGACGGCTGAGGCCGGACCCTCCGCTGTCTTCCGAGACATAGAGCCCCCCGAATCCCAATTCACCGATCTGCGGCCAAAGGCTTTTAGGGATGGTGCCGTCAGCCTCCCATTGGCGGGCGTTGGGGGCGATGTGATCCTGCCCGAAACCATATGCCATATCGAAGATCGCGGTTTGCTCTTCTGTAAGTGCAAAATCCAAGGCTTGCCTCCCACGCTGCCGGATGAATTGAACAACTGTTCTATTTCGCAATCCTTACAGAAATTTTGCACGATCAGCAATCATCGGTATGAGGCATTCCAGAGAGTCAAAGATCGTGGTGATATTCTTCGATAAGATGTTGTACCACGGCCTTGCCGGGATCATCACCGCGCGCTGCAGCCTCGGCATGGATGCGGCGCTGGCGGGTGGCAGAGGTACCATTCTGGGCAATCTGTTGCAGACGGGCGAGTTCAGTCATGGTTCCCAGCGCCTCGGCGTCTTCGGCAAGCATGCCCATAAGTTCTCCCATCAATTCGGGCATTGGTTTGATGGATCGATCTCCGAAATCAATAAGCCCTTCACCGACGCCGTAGCGCTGCGCGCGCCAGCGGTTTTCGCCGATCAGGAACTGATCGTAGTTGCGCCAGCGCAGGTTTCGATCCTTCAGACGGCACAACATTCGGGTCAAAGCCTGCAGCAGCGCGGCCAGGGAAAGCGTGTGCTCCAACCGTGGCTGTACATCCATGATCCGGGTTTCCAAAGTCGGGAATCGGTGCGACGGCCTTAGATCCCACCAGATTTTAGTGGTATCTTCGATCACGCCCAGCTCGACCAGGATCCCGGTGGTGCGCTCATAATCGGACCAACTGGCTAGAACCGGCGGCAGTCCTGTGCGCGGCAGGTTATCGAATACGGTCAGACGATATGAGGACAGGCCGGTATCCTCACCATTCCAATAGGGAGAGGAAGTAGACAGAGCCAGAAGATGCGGAAGGAAATACGAAAGCTGCGGCATCAGATCGGCGCGCAGGGCAGGGTCCTCGACCCCGACATGGACATGCATACCACAGATCAACATGCGCCGTGCAACGCCCCCCAAAGCATGCTGCAGCGCATCATAGCGATCCTTGCGGGTGTGGTGCTGCTTCTTCCAATCGGCAAAAGGGTGGCAGGACACGGCAATCGGGGCAAGGTTGTACTCGGCCGCGCGCTGCGCAACACAGGACCGCAACCGTTTCAGATCCTCACGGGCGGACTTGACCGTCGTATGAGGGCGGGTGCCGACTTCGATCTGACATTGAAGAAATTCGGGGCTGACCTGACCTTCGAAATCAGCCTGACAGGCCTCCATCAGTGCGGCAGGTGCTTCGGCGAGTTCAAGGCTGTCGCGGTCAACCAGCAAATATTCTTCTTCAATACCCAGCGTGTATTCTTGCTGCATGGCGGCCCTCGCTTAACTGTTCGCACCAGTGAATACGGAATTTTCTGTTTTGCCAAGCGTTTGGCGCGGCCCTTCTTGCAGAGGCCCGCCAAGCAACGGTAAGGAACAAGCAAGAGGAAATTGGAGCGGCCCCGTGAAACCCAGAAAATTCCCGAAGATCAACGAAGCCCTTGATGAGTTGGGGGTAAAGCTGGTCGACAAGACCATTGAGCAGGAGGAGCGTGCCAGACTTGAGGCGTTTGAACGCGCTGGCGGGTTGACCCGTCCGGCCTATGCCCTGTCACCGGGAATGGAAGATTTCGACATCGGCCAGTTGGTCGCTGAGTATGGCCAGCATGCGGATGCGTTGGAAGCCCTGAAAGACTCTGCACGCAACCAGACTGGTTATCACATGGGCAACGGCTATTACGACAGCCCAGATGCCGAAGCGTTGTATCTGATGATCCGACGGTTTGCACCCAAACGGGTGATCGAGGTCGGCTGTGGCAATTCCACCCGTATCACAAGGCAGGCCGTCATTGACGGTGGATTGGACACACAGATCACGGCGATCGACCCATACCCACGCGCTGATATCGCGCATGTTGTGGACCATTTCGAACAGATGAGGTTGGAAGAGGTTGATCCATCATTGTTCGAGCAACTTGAGGCGGGTGATGTCCTTTTCATCGATTCCAGCCATGTAGTACGGATGAGCAATGACGTCGCGCATTTGTTCTGTCGCATCATCCCCGCGCTCAAACCTGGTGTGGTCATTCATGTCCACGATGTTTTTCTGCCTTACGAATATCCCAAGCGGTTTTTCTATGATTGCCCAGGGTGGGGCGAGCAGTACATTCTGCATGCGTTGCTGCAATCTGGTGGATATTCAATGCTTTGGCCGGGTTACTTTCTGCAACAAGACCGACCCAATGCAGTTGAAGCTTTGCCGTTTCTGAAAGAAGGACGTGCGCAGAGCATCTGGATTCAGATCAAAGAAAAATGATCTCAGAGTGATCCGCTGCGGAAAAATGCCCGTATCCCTTTCCGTAACAAGCTGGAGAGGAGACAACAGCCATGTTCCGTCGCACATTCATCGGAGCCGCCGCCGCACTTGCCCTTGCACTACCTGTCAAAGCGCAAGCCGCTGATATCGTCGATACCGCCGTTTCGGCCGGATCCTTCAATACACTGGTCGCCGCCGTGCAGGCCGCCGGATTGGTCGACACTCTGAAGGGCGACGGCCCGTTTACTGTGTTTGCCCCAACAGACGAAGCTTTTGCCGCGCTGCCAGAGGGCACGGTGGAAACGTTGCTTTTGCCTGAAAACAAAGACCAGTTGGTTGAGATTCTCACGTATCACGTGGTTCCCGCCAAGGTGATGTCCGGTGATATCGCTGGCAAACGCGCAAAGGTTCTGACCGTTCAAGGCGACCGCCTCAGCGTGAATGCCAAGAATGGTGTGAAGGTCAACGGCGCCGAAGTTGTTCAGGCTGACATCGTAACGAGCAACGGCGTAATTCATGTAGTCGATGCCGTAATTATTCCGGAATAAAATCAAAGCCCGCGAAGAAAAAGCCCCGGTGACAATCACCGGGGCTTTGTTCGTTAGACCAATCTGACCTGCGTTCCGATCTGGACCAGAGGATAAAGTTCCTCGACATGCTGATTGTACAGCCCGATGCAGCCCGAAGAGCTTTGACGTCCAATTTTGCGCGTATCATGGGTGCCGTGTACCAAATAGGCAGGCCAATCTAGGTACATGGCGCGGGTGCCCAGCGGGTTGCCGGGATCGCCACCTTCCATGCGTACAGGTAGGGTAGGGTCACGTTCGCGCATGGACGCAGTTGGCGTCCAAGTTGGATTCTCTGCTTTGCGAACAACCTTGGTATAGCCGCGTTTTGTGAGTTCTTCGCTCATAGGGACAGAGCTGGGATACAGTTTATACGATCCATCAGACCCCCAGTAATGCACCGCGCGGCTGGTGATATCGGCCAACAGGCAGCCAACGCCCAACTCGTCAAAGTGGTCCTGCCAGTTCTGCTGTGAAAATGAAGAAACGTTCCGGCGTACGGGCAACTGTGTGCTGATGGCCTCTTCATCCTGCGGGAAAGCATCGATGCTTTGCGCGCGCACCAAGGCAGGCGTCGCAACAAGGGAAGCTGCGCCCAACAAAGCAGAGCGACGAGTCATTCGGGAATTTGACAAATTGGCCTCCAGTTCAGGATCTGCTCGAGTAATAATTTCCCAGTAAATTATTGGTCATTGCCCCGTATTTCTAGGGTCTGCCGAGTGAATTTGTTGTGAAGCTGTCAGTTTTGGCGATGCATTGCCTAAAAAAACCCGGCCTGTGCAAGGCCGGGTTGATCTGTTTGGCTGAAGTTGTGGATCAGTCCATTGCTTTAAAGCTGAACTCGCCACCTTCCTTGATGCCCGACGGCCAGCGCGACGTGACCGTCTTAGTGCGTGTGTAGAACTTGAAGCTGTCCGGACCGTGCTGGTTCAGGTCACCAAACATCGACTTCTTCCACCCACCGAAGGTGTGGTAGGCCAGCGGCACTGGGATCGGAACGTTGATGCCGATCATGCCGATGTTGACCCGATTGGCGAAGTCACGTGCAGTGTCACCATCGCGCGTAAAGATCGCGGTGCCATTGCCGTATTCGTGGTCCATCGCCAGTTTCAGCGCTTCTTCGTAGGTCTCAGCGCGCACAGTGGACAGAACCGGACCAAAGATTTCCTGCTTGTAGATGTCCATGTCGGTTGTGACATGGTCAAACAGGTGCGGGCCAACAAAGAAGCCATCTTCATAGCCTTGCAGGCTGAAGTCACGGTTGTCGACAACCAGCTTGGCGCCTTGCTCAACGCCCGAGTTGATCAGGCCCATGATGCGCTCTTTGGCGGCACCTGTCACAACCGGGCCCATATCCACGTCGTTCCCTGCGGTATAGGGGCCAACCTTCAGCTTTTCGACACGCGGGATCAGTTTTTCGATCAGCGCATCTGCAGTTTCCTGACCAACGGGTACAGCCACCGAGATTGCCATGCAACGTTCGCCTGCGGCACCGAAACCGGCCCCGACCAGCGCATCAGCTGCCTTGTCCATGTCGGCGTCGGGCATGATGATCATGTGGTTCTTTGCACCGCCAAAGCATTGCGCGCGCTTGCCATTCGCTGTTGCCCGCGAATAGATGTACTGCGCGATCGGGGTCGAACCAACAAAGCCGACGCCCTGAATGATTTCGCTGTCCAGCAGGGTATCAACCGCCTCTTTGTCGCCATTGACGACCTGGAAGACGCCCTTGGGCAGACCAGCTTCGACAAACAATTCGGCCAGCATCAGCGGAACCGAAGGCGCGCGCTCGGACGGTTTCAGAATAACAGCGTTGCCACAGGCCAGTGCCGGACCTACGTGCCACAGCGGCATCATGGCCGGGAAGTTGAACGGCATGATCGCGGCTACAACGCCCAGCGGCTGGCGCATGGAATACATGTCGATGCCGGGGCCAGCGCTGTCGGTGAATTCACCTTTCAGCATCTGGGGTGCGCCGACGCAGTATTCGATCACTTCCAGACCACGCTGTAGGTCGCCTTTAGCGTCGGGGATGGTTTTGCCATGCTCGCGGCTCAGCGCTTCGGCCAGTTTCTCCATGTCGCGGTTGATCAGGCCAACCATGGCCATCATCACGCGCGCACGTTTTTGCGGGTTGGTCTTGCCCCAGGCAACCTGCGCTTCTGCTGCGCTTTCGATGGCAGCGGTAGTTTCGTCCGCGCTTGCCATTGGGCATTTGTACTGTACTTCGCCGGTTGCCGGGTTGAATACATCGTCGAACCGACCAGATGTGCCAGCCACTTGTTCGCCGTTCAGGAAATGGGTCAGGTCTTGCATTGGAAACTCCTCCGATAAGTTGCGGCCAGAATAGGCTTGCAGAAATCCCACGAACAGAGGCAATGTTTCAAAAGAGTACTGCAAAAATGCAAAGGGTAGTCATGGGCCCAAATTGGGATGATATGCGGATTTTTCTGGCCGTCGCGCGCGAGGAAAGCCTGTCCTCGGCAGGACGTATCCTCAAGATCGACCCGGCAACTGTCGGACGGCGCGTTGCCCGGCTGGAGACAAACCTGGATACCTCGCTGTTTACGAAATCCCAGCAAGGGTATGTCCTTACTGCGGCGGGAGAACGTCTGATGGACCATGCCTTGCAGGCCGAAGAATCAATGCGTGCGGCTGAGGGTGCCGTGGCGGGGTCGACCAAGTCGCTGAGTGGTCAAATTCGGATCGGTGCGCCGGATGGCAGCGCGAATTACTTGCTTCCACAGATTTGTGCGAAAATCAGTGACGCAAATCCGGACCTGGACATACAGATTCTGGCTCTGCCCCGGATCATTAACTTGTCGCGGCGCGAGGCCGACATGGCCGTTACCGTTAGTGCACCCACTGCTGGTAAACTTCTGGTCAAGAGAGTCAGCGACTACAAACTGCATTTGGTCGCCACAAAGGAATATCTGGATCGTCATGGCCCCATAAAATCAACTTCCGATCTGAAGGGGCATCGGATGATTGGTTACATCCCCGACATGATTTTCGATCAGGAATTGGACTACCTTAGCGACATCGGCATTGACCGTGTCGCGCTTGCATCGAATTCGGTGTCGGTCCAACTGCGGCAAGTGTCCCTTGGCATAGGTGTATGTGTTGCCCATGACTTTACTTTGCCGTTCCACCCAGACCTCCGGAAAATACTGACGGATCAAGTGAGTTTGACGCGAAGTTTTTACCTTGTCCGGCATCAGGGTGACCAAAGGAATGAGCGCCTGAACCGCTTTGCCCAGGCGTTAACGCATGGAATCCGTGACGAAGTTGCGCGGCTTGAAGCCGATGCGAACGCTTGACAGGGTGATTTAATCGCGCAACGCTTTGGTTAAGTTTACTAATTCGGAGGTGTTCTTCATGCTCGTTCAGGCCATTCTGAAATCCAAGGCAGCAGAAGGCGTTGTGACGGTTGAACCTTCGGCGACGGTATCCGATGCCGCGAAGATCCTTGCTGAGAAACGGATCGGTACAGTAGTCGTTTCTGAGGATGGTGGCGAAACCGCAGCAGGTATCCTGTCAGAGCGAGATATTGTTCGCGAACTTGCAGCCAGCGGTAGCGGTTGCTTAGCCCATCCGGTCTCGGAGTATATGACCAGAGAGTTGGTCACGGTAACGCGCCAGGAAACAGTTCAAGATGTCATGACCCGCATGACCGAAGGCCGATTTCGCCATATGCCGGTTGTAGAGGAAGGAAAACTGGTTGGTATTGTGACCATCGGCGACGTGGTTAAGGCGCAGCTAACCGAACTGGCCATGGAAAAAGATGCCTTGGAAGGCATGATAATGGGGCACTGAATAGGGTCGGCTGCTTAGCTGCCTCTTGCACCGATGGCAAAGTTATGTTTGCTGGCGCGGAAATTTCACGACGCAGGAGAGCGTAATGCGGGTTGGTCTTTACCCCGGAACCTTTGACCCGATTACTCTGGGTCATATAGACATCATTCGCCGCGCCTCGGCTTTGGTTGATAAGCTTGTGATTGGGGTTGCCATCAATCGTGACAAGGGGCCGCTGTTTTCCCTAGAGGAACGCGTCTCCATGATCGAAGCAGAATGTGCCCTTTTGTCCGAGCAGACCGGGACAGAAATTATCGCTCATCCCTTTGAAAACCTGTTGATCGACTGTGCTAGAGATGTAGGTGCCCAGATTATCGTGCGCGGGCTGCGCGCGGTGGCCGATTTCGAATATGAATTCCAGATGGTTGGAATGAACCGTGCTTTGGATGATTCCATCGAAACCGTGTTTCTGATGGCTGAGGCTCGGCATCAGGCCATCGCCTCGAAACTGGTGAAAGAAATCGCTCGATTGGACGGGGACGTATCCAAATTCGTCACGCCCCGCGTCTACACCGCTCTGCGCGAACGGTTAGGTTAAGGCGCCCATCGCGGCAGCAGTGTCCAGCATCCGGTTCGAAAAGCCCCATTCATTGTCATACCAGGCCAGCACGCGCACCAGCGTGCCATCTGTAACTTTGGTCTCTGCTAGTGACACGGTTGAGCTGTGTGAGTCGTGGTTGAAATCCATAGATACCAGCGGGCGGTCTTCAGTAGCCAATACGCCTGGTATCTTGGCAGCCGCGCCTACGAACAGGGCATTGACCTCATCCTCTGTGGTCGGGCGCGATACTTCGACTACCAGATCAACGACTGATACGTTAGGCGTAGGAACACGGATGGCCTGACCGGTCAATTTCCCTGCAAGTTGCGGCAGAACCAGACCAACGGCGGCGGCGGCTCCGGTAGTTGTCGGAATCATCGATAAAGCGGCTGCGCGCGACAGGTACGGATCTTTGCCTGCCGTGTCGTGGACAGGCTGGCTGGCGGTATAGGCATGAACGGTGGTCATGTTTCCGTGGACGATGCCAAGCCCTGCATCCAATGCAGCGGCAACCGGCGAAAGGCAGTTGGTCGTGCAGGATGCGTTCGATACAACTGTATCCGCATCGGTCAACTCGTTTTCGTTCACTCCAAACACAACTGTTTTTACCGCTCCGTCACCGCGGGCAGGGGCCGAGATCAGCACTTTTTTGGAGCCGTTTTTTAAATGACGTTCAGCAGTTTCGCGAGTTCTGAACACACCGGTGCATTCTAGAACCACATCCACATCTGACCAGTTCAGCGCCTCGGGATCACGTTCGCTGGTCAAACGGATCGGGCCAGTACCCACGTCCAGCCCAGCGTCCGATAGGGTTACTTTGTTGGGATAACGGCCATGCACACTGTCGAACTCGAACAAATGCGCATTCATCTCGGGTTTGGCCAGATCGTTGATGGCAACGATTTCCACATCTGTACGACCTGTTTCCATGACCGCACGCAGTACACCCCGCCCGATACGACCAAATCCGTTGATTGCCAGCTTGAGTGTCATGATGCGCTCCGTCCGAGTGTCGGTTTGAATAAAGTTAGCGCTAACAATGATAGATGAGCAGAAATGTCAAGCAAAACTTCATTCAGCGCCAGAAGGCGAGCCAATCCAGAAAGGCGTAAAGTTTTTTCCCGAGGAAGATCAAATGCTCGGGCCCAAAGACCGCATAGTCGACAACGACAGCGCCAAGGATCAGGAAGCCAAGCCAGATTGCGATTTGGTTGGTCATAGTGGCCCCGAACAAAATTGCCCGCCCAGATAACCTGAGCGGGCAAAGAGGTTCAATATTTCAAACAACTCTTAGTTAAGGCGGCCCATCGCAACGGCGACGTCTGCCATGCGAACCGAGAAGCCCCATTCGTTGTCGTACCACGCCAGAACACGAACCAGACGACCATCAACAACGCGAGTTTGTTCCGGCGCAAAGATCGAGCTTTCTTCGGTGTGGTTGAAATCGGTCGAAACCAGCGGTGCGGGCTCATATCCCAGAACGCGCTGCATTGGGCCTTGTGCGGCTTCGCGGACAATCTCGTTGACCTCGTCTACTGTGACGTCGCGCGAGGCGCGGAAGGTCAGGTCAACAGCTGAGACATTCGGCGTTGGAACACGGATCGCAGAGCCGTCCAAACGACCTTTCAGGTTCGGCAGAACCTCACCCAGCGCTTTTGCTGCACCGGTTGAAGTTGGGATCATCGACATGGCGGCGGCGCGGGCGCGGTACAGATCACTGTGACGACGGTCCAGTGTCGGCTGATCGCCGGTATAGGCGTGGATCGTAGTCATGATGCCGTTTTCGATGCCGATACCTTCGTCCAGAACCTTGGCAAGCGGAGCGAGGCAGTTGGTGGTGCAGGAGCCGTTCGAGACCATGTTGTCGTTTGCTGTCAGAGTGTTGTGGTTCACTCCGAACACGATGGTCTTGTCAACATTCTTGCCAGGTGCGGACAGAAGAACCTTGCTGGCACCTCGCTCTAAGTGAGTTTTCGCCTTGATGCCGTCATTGAACTTACCGGTGCATTCCAGAACGACGTCGCAGCCTTCCCAGTCCAGTTCGTTCATGTCGTAGGTCGAGAACATCTCCATCGGGCCGCGGCCCAGATCCATGGTGTTGCCGTTAATGGTCACATCGCGCGGAAAACGACCGTGGACGCTGTCATATTTCAACAGGTGCGCCGAGGTCTCTAGCGGGCCGGTCGCGTTAACTTTGATCACTTCGATGTCGTTACGGCCTGACGCAGCAATGTGCGATAGGGTGCAGCGGCCAATGCGGCCAAAACCATTGATACCGACCTTGATGGTCATATGACGTCTCCAGATGCGCTTGCGTTGCAGGCCATATAGCGGTGAATCCGCAATCTCAAAAGAGCAAAAGCGGCATATTTTTAAGGTGTTAGCGCAAACCTAACGCGATTGCGCTAACGCTTGCGCTAGCCGTGAGATCGGGTAGGGTCCGGATGCGGCAGGTGACAGGAAAGGAAGCGCAATGAGCGGTCTTTTGGCCCTTTTGGATGATGTGGCGGGGATTGCCAAGGTCGCGGCGTCGTCGGTGGACGATGTCGTTGCGGCGGCAGGAAAGGCCGGGGCAAAAACGGCGGGTGTGATTATCGACGATGCGGCGGTTACTCCTAAATACGTTCAGGGCTTTGCGCCGGCGCGCGAACTGCCGATCATCTGGCGTATTGCGCGAGGTTCGGTGTTCAACAAGATTGTGTTGCTGCTGCCGGTGGCTTTGTTGCTGGCCAACTTCGCTCCGTGGCTGATCACGCCGCTGCTGATGTTGGGCGGGTCATACTTATGTTTTGAAGGGGCTGAGAAGATATTCCACGTCCTCTTTCCACATGGCAGCCACGCAATCGAAGAAGACATGAACGTGCGCGACCCTGGTCATCTGGAGGAGCAGAAGGTCAGGGGAGCGATCAAGACCGATTTCATCCTGTCGGCCGAGATCATGACCATTGCGCTGGCGGCCATCGAGGCCCCCAATCTGTGGATGCAGGCCGCGACGCTGGCGGTCGTGGGCATCGGTGTAACAGTTGCGGTTTATGGATCGGTCGCGCTGATAGTGAAGATGGATGACGTGGGGCTGTATCTGGCGCAGAACGCGCCAACACCCGTCGGGCGCGGTTTAGGGCGTGGATTGGTAAAGGCAATGCCAACGGTGATGAAGACCCTGTCCATTGTCGGCACAGCGGCGATGCTATGGGTTGGTGGGTCGATTGTCATTCATGGAATGGAGGTATTGGGCTTTGGCTGGCTGGGGCACCACATCCACGACTGGGCCTATGCCATCGGTCATTCGGTTTCCGATCAATGGGTCGGCGCAGTAGAGTGGATCTCTAAGGCCACGATGGATGGGATCTTCGGATTGGTATGGGGATTGGTACTGATCCCCGTTGGAACCAAAGTGATCCTACCGCTTTTCAACAAATCGGAAACACACTGAAATCAAAAGGAAAAGGGCGGCCAAAGCCGCCCTTTGCTTTATTCTTTGTGATTGGCTTACAGGCCCAGCAGTTCCTTGACCTTGGCAACCGTCGCCTCGGCGGTGATGCCGAAATGCTTGTACAGCTCACCTGCCGGAGCAGACGCGCCAAAGCCCGACATGCCGATGAAGCCAGCCTTGGCTTCGCGGCCACGCTCACCCAGAAGCCAGCGATCCCAGCCACCGGCGCGCACGGCAGCTTCGATCCCGACGCGGACTGGGCCACCGGGAAGGACGCGTTTGCGGTATGCTTCGTCCTGCTGTGCGAACAGTTCCATGCAGGGCATGGATACGACACGTGTACCGATGCCTTCGGCCTCGAGCATTGCCTTGGCTTCCATCGCCAGCGAAACTTCAGAGCCGGTGGCGATCAGGATGGCCTGACGTTTGCCTTCGGCATCAGCCAGCACATAAGCACCTTGCGCGGTCAGGTTCTTGGTTTTGTGTTCAGTTCGCACGGTCGGAACGCCCTGACGGGTCAGCGACAGGACCGAAGGGCTGTCTTTGAAGGTCAGCGCCAGTTCCCAGGCCTCGGCGGTCTCAACCGTGTCGGCGGGGCGGAACACATAGGTGTTCGGCGTTGCGCGCGAGATCGCCAGATGCTCGACCGGCTGGTGAGTCGGACCGTCTTCACCCAGACCGATCGAGTCGTGGGTCATCACAAAGACCGAGGGTACTTTCATCAGCGCAGCCAGACGCATCGACGGACGAGCATAGTCGGTGAAGGCCATGAAGGTACCGCCATAGGGGCGTATGCCACCATGCAGAGCCATACCGTTCATCGCAGCGGCCATGCCATGTTCACGGATACCGTAGTGGATATAGCGACCTTTACGGTTTTCCGGCAGGAACACACCCATATCGGCCGATTTTGTGTTGTTCGAACCAGTCAGGTCAGCCGAGCCGCCAACGGTCTCGGTCATGATCGGGTTCACGACATTCAGAACCTTTTCAGACGAGGCGCGGGTGGCCAGTTTCGGTTGATCCTCCGAGGCCTGTTTCTTGAACGCGCGGATAGCACCGGCCAGTTTCTTGGGCGCTTCGAAGGCGTAGGCGCGGTTGAACTCGGCCTGTTTGCGTTCCGAGATTTGCGCGAAACGCTCTTCCCATGCGGCGCGCTCGGCTGCTCCACGGGCACCGATGGCTTCCCATGCGGATTTAACATTCGCGGGGATTTCAAACGCGTCATGCGGCCAGCCATAGCCTTCTTTTGCCGCCTTCAACTGCTCCTGATCGGTAAGAGCGCCGTGACCCTTCGAAGTGTCCTGCGCCGCGTGACCCAGGGCGATGTGGCTCTCGCAAGCAATCATGGTTGGCTTGTTGGACTTTTTCGCCTGAACGATGGCAGCGTCGATGGCCTGGGGATCATGGCCATCGATTTCGATGACATGCCAGCCCGAGGCTGCAAAACGGCGCACCTGATCGGTGCGGTCAGCCATATCGACGGTGCCGTCGATGGTGATGTTGTTGTTGTCCCAGAAAACAATCAGTTTGCTCAGCTCATGACGGCCGGCCAGGGTGATTGCTTCTTGGCTGACGCCTTCCATAAGGCAACCGTCGCCCGCGATTACGTAGGTGTAGTGATCCACGACCTTCTTGCCATAATGCGCGCGCTGAATTTCCTCGGCCATGGCAAAGCCCACAGCGTTCGAGATGCCCTGACCCAGCGGGCCGGTGGTGGTTTCAATCCCTTCGACCAGGAAATTTTCTGGGTGGCCTGCGGTTTTTGCGCCCAATTGACGGAAGTTCTTGATCTCGTCCAGCGTGACATCGGAGTGGCCGGTCAGATAGAGCAGAGAATAGATCAGCATCGAGCCGTGACCCGCCGACAGGATGAACCGGTCGCGGTCGGGCCAGTTCGGGGCCGAGGCGTCGAATTTCAGGTGCTTTTCGAACAGCACTGTTGCAACGTCGGCCATGCCCATCGGCATACCGGAATGGCCGGAATTGGCGGCGGCGACGGCGTCAAGGGTCAGGGTGCGGATGGCCGCAGCCTTGTCCCAGTGTTCGGGGTTGGCATTGCGCAGCGCAGTCAGGTCCACGGGCGTTGTTCCTTTGGATTACAAGCAGATTGCGGGCTCAATACCATCCACCCCCCAAAGTGCAAGCAGAACCGGGCGTATCAGCGGTTTACTGGATCAAGAAAACAGCCCAAGTTGTTGAAAGCAAACAGTGGGTATTTTCCGTCCCGTTGGGTTAGACTAGGCCAAGACCCGGGCTATGTTGATTCGGACAAAGCCGGGAAACGAACGAACCTTGATAAAGAGGTGGCAGGGGCATGAGCCAGATCGAAGAATTACAGCGCCGTATCGTTGCCGCAATGGATCGGATCGGGACCAGCGTGGAAGCGCTGAGGGATACTGCTCCGGTCGGCGGGGGTGCAGACGACGCATTGCGTGCCGCGCTGGATGACGAACGCGTCGCCAATGCACAATTGGAAGAGCGCCTGAAAGCATTGAAGGATCGTCACGAACAGGAAGTCAGCGCAATGCGCGTTGATATGGAAAGCCTGCGGACGGCGCCTGTGGACGATCCTGAAAAAGGTTCGCTGCGCGAACAATTAGCCGAAGCCAACGCCCGGCTAGCTTCCGTGGAAGCCGCGCGTGCCGAATTGGCAGCAGCCAAGGAAGCTCTGGAAAACCAGGACGAGCTTGAGGCACTAAAAGCCGAGAATGCTCAACTGTCGGCTGCAGTTGCTTCAGCGCAGGACATTCAAGCGGAAAACATGCGTCTGCGATCAGAATTGGCTGACAGTGAGCGTGTGGCAGAGTTGAGCGCCGAACTGGATATGTTGCGCGCTGAACGCTCTAGCCATGGGGCTGCGATGTCACGTTTGGATGATGATTTGCAACGGATGCGCAAGGCTAATGAGCAGTTGCGTCAATCCGTGGATGAACTGCGGGCGGCGGCTGCAGAAGGAATTTCAGATGCTGAACTGCTGAACCGTGCCACTGTGGCAGAGCTTGAGGCGACACGCGCCGCTCAGGCAACGGACGCGGCCGAGGCGCATGCAGTGCTGGCTCGACTGGAACCCTTGCTATCCAAGGCGAAACTGGCGGAAGGAGAGGTTGAATAATGCCCGAAGTGACCATTCAAATCGGCGGGCGCGGGTTTGACGTCTCGTGTCAGGAGGGGGAAGAGACGTTCCTGCACTCGGCCGCCAAGATGCTGGATGACGAGGCGCAAGTGCTTTCCGATCAAATCGGCCGGATGCCGGAGTCGCGGATGCTGTTAATGGCCGGTCTGATGCTGGCCGACAAGGCGGCTGGTACTGAAGATCGGATCATGGCGCTGGAGGCGAAACTTGCCGAGGTTGAAGCCGAACTGCATACCCTTAGAAATATGCCGCAGCCCGAGCCGGAGCGGATCGAAGTTGCCGTGGTGCCACCTTCGGTTACAGATACCCTGGCGGAATTGGCTGCGCGGGCTGAGGCCTTGGCTTCTGTGGTTGAAGAAAGGTCTGCGCGATGAAGGCAGTGAAATCGCTTGCCTGTGCCGCAGTTCTGGCATTGGTCGGCGGCGCGGCGTTGGCTGAAATTGACATCCTGCCGGTTACTTTCATTTGCCAGAATGACGCTCCACTGCAAATCGCCTATTTTAATGGATCGGACGGATCCAGTGCTGCTGCGATGATGGTGGATAATCAGTTGGTCACGCTGCGTCAGGTCGAAAGTGGCTCTGGTATTCGCTATGAATCCAGTGGTGGGGAAGGGACGTATTTCCTACGTTCCAAAGGTTGGGACGCGACGGTAAGCTATCTGGCGGCAGGTGAAGATGCCGCCAGTGAGCAGATTATTTTAGACAGCTGCGTCAGCCGCTGATCAGGCGTTCGCTTCGCGAATTTTGTCGGCTGCATCCTTGTTGTAGCCGACTTTGTTTTCGTCAAACAGTGTGTCCAGTTCGCCCGACAAGGTCATCTCAGTGATGATGTCGCAGCCACCGACAAACTCGCCTTTGACGTAGAGCTGGGGAACAGTCGGCCAATCGGAATAGTCCTTGATGCCCTGGCGGATATCGTCATCGGCCAGAACATTCACATCAGTGTATTCGACACCCATATAGTTCAAAACGCTTGCCACACGGGATGAAAACCCGCACTGCGGCATTTCCTTAGTACCCTTCATGTACAGCACCACGTCGTTGGCTTTAACGGTTTCGTCGATCTGAGTTTTAACGTCGCTCATCTTGCTTGTCCTCTTCACCCGCATCCGGGGCGGTCGTTTCATTCTGTGACGGGTCAGAGGACCATCCTTCTTCCTCCAACCGTCGGTGTTCGGCCTGCGCCAGCGCCAGCGGATCCAGCCCGTATCTTTCGATGCCGCCGACTTTGCTGATCTTGTCCGGGTCCGGACGCATATCGGCGAGGTTACGTTTCCGATTGCGTTTCACATAGGCTTCGATCAGCGCGGCGGCAACAATCAATGTTGCGAGTACACCTATCCAAAACAGCCAGCTACTCATTTCTTGGGTGACATCGCCTTGGTATACTCTTGGGGATCCTTAGGTACACGAATGATTGTTCCGTGGCCACCGCCAGGCCCACCTGAGTCGTAACTGGCGTTAATCATCTGGTCACCCTGACCTGGGTGAATGCCTCGTTTTGGTTTCGGATCAAGTTTCGCGCGACTACGCGCTAAAAAAGCAACAAGCATTATCACTGCCAAAATGCCAGCAATGCCAATTGCTAGATCCATTACTCGGGTACTTTCGTAGTCAACGCCAGCGCGTGAAGCTCTCCGTCTGGGCCGTCCATCTTGCCTTTCAACGCTGCATAGACTGCACGTTGCTGCTGAACCCGGTTTTTCCCGCGAAAGCTCTCGTCCACGACCATGGCGGACATATGTACGCCGTCATGCCCGCCGACCTGAATTTCCGCATCTGGAAAGGCTTCGCGCAGCAGGTGTTCGATTTCGTGGGCGCTCATCGGCATGTAGGTTACTCCTGATGGTCTTTCCCAAGATGTAGAGCGCCAAGCCGGGGCGCGCAAGGGTGTGAAAGAGGTCTGAAAACGACAAAACCCGCGCCTATCGGGACGCAGGTTTCGTAATTCGGTTTTGACCTGTAATCAGGCAACGGCCTCGGCAAAGCTGTTGCGGAATGTTGCAGCCAGTTCTTCCAGCGAAGCCTCGGAATTGCCAACCTTCACTGTCTCGCCGGTGAAACGGCCGACCGAGACCAGCGGAACGCCGGCCTGACCGGCCGCAATCATCAATGCCTCGGCCTGATCGAAGTTGCAGGCAACCAGATAGCGGGCCTGGTCTTCCCCGAATAAGAATTCGGTCGAAGCATCGTCGAGGTGAACACCCACGCCTGCGGCCTCGGCCAGTTCGAACGCGGCCAGCGCAAGGCCACCGTCGCCCAGATCGGTACAGGCTTTGATCATCTCACGGTTGGCAAGAATGAACTCGCCGTTGCGTTTTTCGACATCCAGATCGACATGCGGTGCGTCGCCGTCTTCGCGGTTGAAGACCTCAGCCAGAAGGGCGGATTGGCCCAGATGGCCGTTGGTTTCGCCGATGACCAGAGCCACGTGGCCCTCGCGGACTTCGTTGCCAATGATCTCATCGGTGTGAGACAGCAGGCCGACCGCGCCTATGGTCGGGGTCGGTAGGATCGCCTGACCATCTGTTTCGTTATACAGCGAGACGTTGCCCGAGACGATCGGCATGTCCAGCGCGGCAACGGCCTCGCCGATACCCTGAATGGCGCCGACAAACTGGCCCATGATCTCAGGCTTTTCGGGGTTGCCGAAGTTCAGATTGTCGGTAGTTGCCAGCGGCTTAGCCCCGACAGAAGTCAGGTTGCGGTAGGCTTCGGCCACCGCCTGCTTGCCGCCCTCTACCGGGTTGGCACGCACATAGCGCGGGGTCACATCGCTAGTGAAAGCCAGTGCTTTATCGGTGCCGTGCACGCGAACCATGCCAGCACCCAAACCCGGCGTGCGCGCGGTGTCTGCCATAACCATGGTGTCATACTGTTCATAGACCCACTGTTTACCCGCATAATTGGGTGAGGCAAGCAGAGCGCGCAGACCGTCGATCGGATCGATCTGAGGCACTTCTGCCAGTTCTTCTGCCTCGGGTGTCGCCACCCACGGGCGGTCGTATTCCGGTGCGGTCGAAGACAGTTTCGACAGAACGAGGTCGGCTTTAACTTCGCCATTGTGGACGATCAGGAAACGGTCTTCGGCAATCGTTTCTCCTACGATGGCAAAGTCCAGGTCCCACTTCTCGAACACAGCGCGGGCCTCAGCTTCGAGCTGGGGCTTGAGCACCATCAGCATACGTTCCTGAGATTCCGACAGCATCATCTCATAGGCGGTCATGTTCTCTTCGCGCTGCGGAACGTTTTCCAGATCAAGGCGGACACCCAGACCACCTTTGTCGCCCATTTCCACCGCGGAGCAGGTCAGGCCAGCAGCACCCATATCCTGAATCGAGATCACGGCTCCGGTTTGCATCAGCTCCAGCGTCGCCTCCATCAGGCGCTTTTCGGTGAAGGGGTCGCCGACCTGAACGGTTGGGCGTTTTTCCTCGATGGTATCATCGAATTCAGCCGAGGCCATGGTCGCACCGCCGACGCCATCACGGCCGGTTTTTGCGCCTAGGTAAACGACCGGCATCCCGACGCCCGAAGCCGCCGAGTAGAAAATCTTGTCGCTGTCGGCCAGACCAGCGGCGAAGGCGTTTACAAGGCAGTTGCCGTTATAGGCCGGGTGAAAGCGAACCTCGCCACCGACGCAGGGCACGCCAAAACAGTTGCCATAGCCGCCAATGCCTTCGACCACGCCGTTGACCAACTGGCGGGTCTTGTGGTGGCCGGGCTCTCCGAACGACAGAGCATTCATCGAGGCAATCGGACGCGCGCCCATGGTGAAGACGTCGCGCAGGATACCACCCACGCCGGTCGCCGCGCCCTGATAGGGTTCGATGTAGGACGGGTGGTTGTGGCTTTCCATCTTGAAGACCACGGCCTGACCGTCACCGATATCGACCACACCCGCGTTCTCACCCGGTCCGCAGATCACCTGAGGCCCCGAGGTGGGCAGGGTACGCAGCCACTTCTTGGATGACTTGTAGGAACAGTGCTCGTTCCACATGGCCGAAAAGATGCCAAGCTCGGTGAAGGTCGGCTCACGCCCGATGATCTCGAGGATCATGTCGTATTCGTCGGGCTTGAGCCCGTGTGCGGCGATCAGATCGGGTGTGATTGCGGGCTCTTGCATCTTCTGTCCTGTGTCCAAGTGGGCCGAGATTGCGCGCCTTTTAGGGCAAGGGCGCGCTGGTGGAAAGGGTTAAGACCGGGGTCAGACGCTTTCCTGTGGCCATCTGACCAGAAAAAGGCCGCCCGACGGGTGTGACGGGCGGCCTGCAGTTGGTTTCGGTTGCGTCTTTTACTTCGGCGCGCCGTGACCAGAGCCGGGTTTTTGCTCTTGCTGCTCGGCTTGCTGATTGGCAATCTCTCCAGCCGCCGCGCCGACTGCGGCTTTTTGTTCTTCGGTCAGATGTTCCGCTTCGTCCAGGCCGGGGATCGCAACGCGCACCTCGCGACGGGCAAAATCGATTCCGTTTTCTTTGAACGCGGCTTTGACCCGGTTGAAAATTTCCTTGCGCAAGGTGAATTGCTTGCCCGGCTTTGCCATAAACTTGCCGCGGATAATCATACCGACGTCGTCAAAGTCAAAAACACCCTGAGATTTAAAGGGCTGCAAGAAACCATCTTTGTGCGTTTCGTCCTCCATCATCTCGGCGCCGATCTTCTTGAAGATCTTCTTTACCTTGTTGGGGTCAGTGTCGAAGGGCACAGTGAATTTCAGCTTCATGATGACCCAGTCGCGGCTGTAGTTGGTCAGCTTTTGAATCTCGCCATAGGGAATGGTGTGCACCGGACCACGGTGGTGGCGCAGCTGCATGGAACGGATCGAAATCTTCTCGACCGTACCAGTTGTGCCGCCAACGTCGACATATTCTCCAACGCGGAATGCATCATCCACAAGGAAGAAGATACCACCGACGATATCCGCCACCAGTTTCTGAGCGCCAAAGCCGATGGCCAGACCCAGCACACCGGCACCGGCCAGAAGCGGAGTGATATTGATGCCCAGTGCTCCAAGTGCCAGCAGGACAAAGATGACTGCGATGGCGACCTGCGCGGTCACACGAAGTAGGGGCAGGACCGTAGCCAAGCGCGAGCCACCCGAGCCGCCGCCTTCGCCGGCTTCCTCGTCAGGGCTTTGATCGGCCGCAGTCTGTTCTTTCGCGAGACGACGGTTGATCCACAGCGAGACAAGCTCATTCAAGATGTAACCGACGGCGATGATGATGAAGAACTGAATCAATCTGCTGCCGGACTCTTCACCTCCGCCCGCGATTTCCTGCAGATCCAGGTCCCATGCGTTAGCAATCATCAGGATGACAAGAATACCTGCCAGAACCCTGCCGATACGAATATAGCTGCGTTTGGTTGATTTATATGCGCGCTCGGCGACTGGGCCTTCGCCCAGCATCGGCGGCTGCAGGTGACGCACCAAACCACGGATCAGAGTATCTAGCGCTGGCGCAATCAGCAGCCAGAACATCGTAGTGAAATGAGCACCTTGCAGCAGCAGGGCACGCAACACCGGATCACGTTGGGCGGCGAGGAACTCAACCAGCAGCCAAATCACCGCTGACACACCGATAGCGAAATAAGGGTAGTAGTACGCGACTTCTTCGTCGAACTTCGTGCGATCCGGGTCGGTGCCCAGCATCATCTGCGACAGCCCTTCGCGGGCTTTCCAGGCAATAACTCCGATATAGATGTGAATCGCACCATTGAGCCAGAAAGCAATCCGTGTTTCTCGCCCGGTGATCCCGTTGAGTTGGTTGAAATGAACGATGAACAGTGTCAACCCAATCAAGAGCAAGAGTCCAATCAGATTGCGGTGCAGGAATTTTGCCCAATGATCGTCAATGTTGACAAGCCGATATCGAGGTTGGTTCGGGGCCAGAACGAAGCGCGAGGCAGCCGCGCCCAGACGTGGGACCCAGATCAGGTAGAGGACAAAAGGTGCGGCATAGGTCAGTTGTTCGGTCGTCAGCAACCCGCGCCCCAACGCGCGGATTACAACGTAAAACACCACCAACCCGGCAATTTCTCGACAGAAGCGGCGGAATAGGTATCTGGCGGCGCCCCAGAGGTCATTCTCTTCACTGCCACTACCCTGACTATGCCATCTGCGGGTGAATAGATAGAATAGCTTTTCCGCGATGAAGCCAACGACTAGAACACTCAGGACCAACCCCATGAGAACGAACGTTCCCTGCGTTCCAAAGGTACCTACAAAATTCTCGACCGCATGAGCCTGCGCGCTGAAGATATTCGGAACCGTGACTACGACGTGGGTCCATGAAGCCACCATCGCTTCCCAAATCGCATTGATTTCCTTGATGGGGTCTTCACGGTCGGCTGCTTCAGCAGCGCGCTGTTCGGCGACCGCGTCTAAACGCTCTAGCAGGATAGCGCGGACCTGATCGTCAGACATGCGGGCGACCAGATCGTCAACTTGTTCAGGGGTCAGGTCTTCGGGAATGGTGATTGCGCCCGTCGAACTGGTGGTGCCTTCTTGCGCGAGCACCGGTCCGGAAAGGCAAATAACTGAAAGTATCGCCGCCAATAGGCGAAGGGGGTGAAACATCGAATCTGTCCTCGAACACAAGTCTTCGTGATTTTTATGTGATCATAGGTCTAAGTACCCGAGTTTCCCAGATGTTTTACCAGTCCAGCACTACGCGCGTTGCCGATTGGCCAAAAAAAAGGCCGAGCACTAAGCTCGGCCATAGTCCAACAGGGAGGTATGAAGATGATGAGCGTTTCAGCATCACCGCCTTCGAGTGCTCATTTAGGGATCACTTGTTAAACGATCAAGATGTTTCAGGCCGATTGCAGGTCATGTCCGCTATGCTGGTTGTGCATAGCTACAGTTTCCCCATCTGTTTCAAGTGCTTGCGCTGCGCGATAATCTCGTCCTGAACAAAGTCCCGGAATGCGGCGACGCGTTTGGAATGGCGCAGCTCTTCTGGGTAGGCGAGGTACACGGGAACGTCCGCTGTTTCGATATCCGACAGGATCGGGACCAAATGCGGGAAATCCCTGGTAACATAGTTCGGCAGGACCCCAATGCCCAAATTGTGCAGAACTCCTTGCAGAACTCCGAAATAATTGTTCACGGTCAGCAAAGAACCTGGGTTAAACGTCATCAGATGCCGCACCATCGCCGCACTGGCACCCACTTGCGGTGCCGAAGGTGTCTGACAGATCAGCCTGTGTTCTGAAATCTCATCCAGTGATTTAAGCATGCCGCCATGTGTTTCGATGTATTCCTGCGTTGCATACAGCATCATCTGAACGGTCATCAGACGTTTGCGGACAAGGTCGGCCTGGCTGGGCTCTTTCATCCGTATCGCGACGTCAGCTTCGCGCATGGGTAGATCCAGCACGCGTTCCTCAAGCATCAGATCGATGTTTAGATCGGGGTATTGCTCATAAAGTTTTGGCAGGCGCGGGGCCAGCCATAGGGTCCCAAAGCCAAATGTGGTTGTGACGCGCAAGACGCCAAAGACTTCTTCTTCGCTGTCGCGGATACGCGCGGCGGCGGCATCCAAGCGTTTGGACATCGCGGATGTCGCGTCGAAAAGCAGCTCTCCCTGTTCGGTCAGGATCAGACCGCGCGCGTGGCGGTGAAAAAGGGTCGAATCAAGCGACTCTTCCAGCGCTCTGATTTGGCGGCTCACGGCCGATTGTGACAAATTAAGCTTATCGCCCGCATGCGTCAGGCTGCCTGCGTCTGCCACTGCGTGAAATATCCTAAGCTTGTCCCAATCCATCGCCGCAACTTTCGTTATCTTTCGGACTGCCTATATGAAATAGGTGACAACTTCTACAATCAAACACCGAAATCCTTAGGATTCAGGGGATAAACACTATGCAGGTCAGAAGTTATGACCTAAAATAGAGTGTAAATTGCACACTAATCTGACGACGGGAGGCGTCTGATGAGTCAGCCATTAATATCTCTGAATGATCGTTTCGATTTGGAAAAGAACCCCATTCTATTGAATGGAACGCAAGCGCTCGTCCGCCTGATGCTAATGCAAAAGGCGCGGGACACGCAGGCAGGGCTAAACACTGCAGGATTGGTAACTGGCTATCGCGGGTCTCCGTTGGGTGCCGTGGATCTGCAGATGACGCGCGCTCAAAAGCAGCTGACTGAAAGTGACGTGACCTTTCAGTACGGCTTGAACGAGGATCTGGCCGCCACCGCGTTATGGGGTAGTCAGCAAGCGGGATTGCGCGGGGATGGGCGCTATGATGGCGTGTTTGGCCTATGGTACGGCAAAGGGCCGGGGGTTGACCGGTCTGGCGACGTGATGCGCCACGCCAATATGGCTGGCACCGCCAAACATGGCGGGGTTCTAATGGCTATGGGCGACGACCATACCGGAGAAAGCTCCACCGTTTTGCATCAGTCTGAATGGTCTCTGGTCGATATGTATATGCCGGTTGTCAGCCCGGCCGGGGTGCAGGAGATTCTGGATTACGGCATCTACGGCTTTGCGCTCAGTCGGTTTTCAGGGCTTTGGGTCGGTCTGAAGACAATGAAGGACACGATCGAGGTCACATCGGTTGTGGACGGCAGTTTCGACCGCATGAAACTGATTACGCCAGAATTCGATATGCCTGAAGGGGGATTGAATATCAGGCTGGGCGATACCCCGCACCTGCAGGAAGGGCGGATCATCGACTACAAGCGGTTCGCTGCAGAGACGTTTTCGCACGCGAATAAAATGGACAAGCGCATTTGGGGTAAGTCGGGTGCAAAAATCGGGTTTGTCGCAGCAGGTAAAAACTGGCTGGACTTGTCTCATGCGATGTCGCTGTTGAATATCGACGCTGAAGAGGCCGAGAGGTTGGGGATCACTACCTACAAAATCGGCCAGACTTTTCCGTTGGATATGACGGGTTTCCACGATTGGGCCGAGGGGCTGGACCTTATTGTGATCGTGGAAGAAAAGCGAAAATTGATCGAGGTTCAAGTCAAAGAGGCTATCTTTGATGACCGCCGGGGTCGCCGTGTCTATGGTTGGTACAAGGGCGGAGCGGGGACTCTGCACCGCGAGGAACTGTTCCCAACCCGTGGCGCGCTTGACCCGAATATGATCGCCGAAAAACTAGGTGAAATCCTGATCGAAGAGGGTCGTGAGACCGATGGCATTCGCGCGGGTTTGCAAAAGCTGTCCGAGGCGCGCCGAGCAGACAATGCCGAGGAAATCGCTACGCGCTTGCCGTATTTCTGTTCGGGTTGCCCTCATAACAGTTCGACCCGGTTGCCGGAAGGCAGCCGCGCCTACGCGGGGATTGGTTGCCACTACATGGTTCAGTGGATGGATCGTGAGACGACAGGCTTCACCCAGATGGGTGGCGAAGGCGTGAATTGGGTTGGAGAGGCGCCGTTTTCGACCACGAAGCACGTGTTCCAGAACCTTGGAGACGGGACATACAACCACTCGGGTGTGCAGGCAATTCGAGCCGCCTTGTCGGCGGGTACGAATATAACGTTCAAAATCCTGTTCAACGACGCGGTTGCCATGACCGGCGGGCAAGAAAATGAAGGCGGGCTGACGGCAGAGCGTATTGTGGCCGAAGTCACAGCCATGGGCGTACAGCATGTCGCCGTGGTTTATGACGAAAAGGAAGACGTAAACTTCAAGGATCTGCCCTCTGGTATCGAAACATTCGAGCGCGCCGAGTTGATGCGAGTGCAAGAGCGGTTTCGTGAAATCGAGGGCGTCTCTGTAATTGTCTACATTCAGACCTGCGCAGCCGAGAAACGTCGGCGACGCAAACGTGGGACTTTTCCGGACCCCGATAAGCGCGTGTTCATTAACACTGACATCTGTGAGGGCTGCGGTGATTGCGGTGTGCAGTCGAATTGCGTCTCAATCGTGCCCAAGGAAACGGAACTTGGCCGCAAACGTGCGATTGATCAGTCTAGCTGTAACAAAGACTTCTCTTGCCTAAACGGGTTCTGCCCATCGTTTGTTACTTTGGAAGGTGCGCAAATCCGCAAGGAGGCGACGACAGATATTGATCTACCAGATCTGCCTTATCCTGTTCTGCCCGAAATCAAAGGCACTCATAACGTCGTCATCACCGGGGTTGGTGGCACAGGGGTGGTGACATTGGGCGCAATACTTGCGCAGGCGGCGCAGATCGACGGCAAGGGCGCTGGCATGATGGAAATGGCCGGGCTGGCCCAAAAGGGTGGTGCAGTGCACATCAATTGCCGTTTGGCAAACAAGCCAGAAGATATCAGTGCGATTCGAGTGGCTACAGGCGAGGCTCATGCTCTGATTGGTGGCGACCTGGTTGTCTCGGCTGGGGCTAAGACACTGGGTCTGACGCGCACCGGGCAAACCGGTGCAGTCGTCAATAACCATGAGATCGTCACCGGAGAGTTCACCCGCGATACTGAGTTCCGAATTCCGGGGGACCGGTTAGAACTTGCCCTGCAGGCGAGATTGAAAGACGGATTGTCCATGTTCGATGCCACTGAACTGGCGCGCGCAGTGATGGGGGATTCGATCTACTCGAACATGATGGTTTTTGGCGCGGCGTGGCAACGGGGCCTGTTGCCGGTTAGTCATCAAGCAATTGTCGAGGCCATCGAATTAAACGGAACCGCGATTGAGCGAAATAAGCGTGCCTTCGACATCGGACGCTGGGCGGTTCTGCATCCGCAAGAAGTCGCGACAATTCTTGAGCCTAATGTTTCCGACATGCCGAAAACGTTGGAACAAAAAATCGACTTCCGCGCGCAGCATCTGACCGCGTACCAAAGTGCACGTCTGGCGAAACGCTACCGTAAGATGGTGGAGACGTTCGAAGATGAAGCCATCCGCGAAGCCGTGGCAAAAGGGTATCATAAGCTGCTGTCCTATAAGGATGAATATGAAGTCGCCCGGTTGATGCTAGACAGCAGGGAAAAGGCGGCAACCGAGTTTGATGGGGATTTCAAAATGACGTTCCATCTGGCTCCGCCCATCCTTGGAGGGACCGGACCGGACGGGCGGCCACGCAAGCGCGCATTTGGGGAGTGGATGCTGAAGCCGATGAAGCTTTTGGCAAAGCTGAAAATTCTGCGCGGAACACCGCTGGATATTTTCGGTTACAGCCCAGAACGGCGGATGGAGCGTGCTTTGATCAAGCAATATGAGCGTGATATCAAGGAGATAACGCCTCTTGTTACGCCTAATACGCGTGACGCGGTCATTGCATTGGCGCAGTTGCCATTGGATATTCGCGGGTTCGGACCAGTGTTGCAGGCGAATGAGGCCAAAGCAGCCAAACGCCGTGAGGAATTGCTGGCAACCATAAGGGGCGGAGGGCCGGAATTGCGCGCCGCGGCGGAATAATTCGTCACGGGCTTGTCACTAAACCTAGGCAAAATTGCTGCCTGCACATAATTTGCAGGCAACAAACCTCGGAGATTCGAATGCCCTCGCGCCGTCATGTCGCTCGTGACATTTCCTACGCCCATTCCGCCGAGACCAAAAGCGGGCGGATGGTGATCAAAGTGATGGAAAACGCCACGGGCCGCTTGCGTTTGATCAAGCGCGCGGATGGGTACGAAAAAGAAGTCGCCAAGGGGAAAGATTTCTGGTCGGTGATGGTTGGCAGATATGGTCTGTCGCTGGACGTGGTCGGCGGGTCGCTGTCGAACATACCAAGAAACGGGCCTCTGATTTTGATCGCCAATCATCCTTATGGCATTCTCGACGGGATGATGTTGGGGCACATGCTGTCTCAGACGCGTGGCGATTTCCGCATTCTCGCGAACCATGTATTCCGTAAAGCCGAGGATCTGGACCGGATTATTCTGCCGATCTCGTTTGATGACACGAAAGAGGCGGTGAAGTTGAACTTGGATACCCGTAAAACTGCGCTGAATTACCTGAGCGAGGGTGGGGCAATTGGTATTTTCCCCGGCGGTACGGTCAGCACGGGGGCAAGACCCTTCTCGCATCCGATGGATCCGGGTTGGAGGGGCTTTACAGCACGTATGGTGGCGAAGTCGGACGCGACGGTTATTCCGGTTTTCTTCGATGGCCATACTTCGCGTTTGTTCCAGATTGCCAGTCATTTGCACAGCACTCTGCGCATGGGGCTGTTGATTAAAGAGTTCAAAAAACGTGTGGATACGCCGGTCAAAGTGGTGGTCGGAGAGCCCATTGGCCGTGACGTTCTGGACCCGCTGGCCAAGGATACGCGCAAGATGATGGATTTCTTGCGCAAAGCCACGTATGAGCTGTCTCCGACGCCGTTGAAGTCTTATGACTACGGCTATGAATTCGAGGAACGGCATCGCGCCTAAAGGGGCAAATGGCAGTAGGCATTTTTGATTCTGGTTTGGGCGGTCTGACCGTTCTTGACGCCGCGCAGAAACGTCTGCCGGACGTGGATTTTCTGTATTACGCGGATAGTGCTCATGCGCCATACGGTGTGCGCGACTCCGAGAACATTTATGATCTAACGCGCCGTGCGGTCTATGACCTGTGGAGCCGGGGATGTGATCTGGTGATTCTTGCCTGTAACACCGCGAGCGCTGCGGCGCTGCGTCGGATGCAAGAAGATGGCGTGCCGGAAGGCAAACGTGTTTTGGGTGTCTTTGTACCTCTTATCGAAGCACTGACCGAACGGCAGTGGGGTGATAACAGCCCACCGCGTGAGGTTGCTGTCAAACATGTGGCCCTGTTTGCAACGCCTGCCACGGTTTCTAGCCGCGCATTTCAGCGAGAGTTGGCGTTCCGCGCCATTGGCGTGGACGTTGAGGCGCAGGCATGCGGCGGTGTTGTAGACGCGATCGAAGACGGCGACATGATCCTCGCCGAGGCGCTCGTGCGCAGCCATGTGGATGCATTGAAACGCAAAATGCCCGAGCCTCAGGCCGCTATTCTTGGCTGTACGCATTACCCGCTTATGGCAGAAGAATTTCAGGCCGCATTGGGCGCGGATGTTCAGGTGTTCAGCCAGGGGGCCTTAGTTGCCGAAAGTCTGGCGGACTATCTGGAGCGCCACCCGAACATGCAGGGCAATGGTAAGGGTGGTTTTCTGACCACAGGAAAGCCGACCTTTGTCAGTGACCGGGCGACGCAGTTCCTCCGACGACAAATCACGTTCGAAGCTGCCTGACTTAGGTCAAGGACGCAGCCGCGCACTCTACTTTATTCGAAGACCGTCACATCGGCGGTCGTGACATGTGACACTATGAATGAAGAGGTCTGACATGACCCATAAAATCGCAATTCTGGGTGCTTCCGGCTATACCGGCGCCGAACTGGTGCGGTTGATCGCCGAGCACCCGAACATGGAAATCACCGCTCTGGCCGCTGAGCGTAAGGCAGGCATGTCGATGGCGCAGGTCTTTCCGCATCTGCGCCACATGAGTTTGCCTAACCTGTGCAAAATCTCCGCGATTGATTTTTCACAGATCGACCTGTGTTTCTGCGCCTTGCCGCATAAAACCAGCCAAGAGGTCATCCGCGACCTGCCGAATGACCTGAAGATCATTGACTTGTCTGCAGACTTCCGGCTGCGTGACCCGGAAGAGTACGAAAAATGGTATGGCAACCCGCACAGCGCCTTGGAGCAGCAGGAAGAGGCAGTTTACGGCCTAACCGAGTTCTATCGGGATGACATCCGTACGGCGCGGCTGGTTGCTGGCACTGGATGTAACGCGGCGACCGGGCAGTATGTGCTACGGCCTCTGATCTCAACCGGTGTCATTGATCTGGATGATATCGTTCTCGATCTGAAATGTGCCGTGTCGGGCGCAGGTCGGGCGTTAAAGGAAAACTTGCTGCACGCAGAGCTTAGCGAAGGCTATAATGCCTATGCCGTGGGTGGCACGCATCGTCATCTGGGTGAGTTCGATCAGGAGTTCTCGGCGCTGGCAGGCCGGACTGTGCACGTGCAGTTCACGCCGCATCTGATTCCTGCCAACCGGGGCATTCTGGCGACCACCTATGTTAAAGGTGATTCAGCCAGCGTTTATGAAACGCTTGCCAATGCTTATGAAAATGAACCGTTTATACAGATGTTGCCGTTTGGCGAAACGCCATCGACCCACCATGTGCGCGGTTCGAACTTCTGCCATATCGGTGTTGTCGGCGACCGGATCGAGCGCCGCACCATCGTTATTGGCGCCTTGGATAACCTGACAAAAGGTAGCAGTGGGCAAGCCTTGCAGAACGCTAACCTGATGTTAGGTGAGGATGAAACCGCGGGCCTGATGATGGCCCCGTTGTTCCCATGAGGATGAAATGAAAACGCTCAAGAAACGCCGTCGTGTCCAAGTCATTCTGCTGGCTGTCGTGGCCCTCGCTATGGCCACGGGGTTGATTGGATATGCGTTGCAGGACGGCATCAACTTTTTCCGTTCGCCCAGTCAGGTAATCGCCGAACCGCCAAAGCCGACCGAAGTGTTCCGTATTGGCGGTCTGGTCGAAGAGGGTTCGATCATTCGGGGGCAGGGTGAAACGGTACACTTCACGGTGACCGACGGCGGAGAAAGCGTGAAAGTGGCGTTCACCGGAGTTCTGCCTGATTTGTTCTCTGAAAACCAGGGTATGGTTGGCACGGGTTCCTACGTGAATGGCGTGTTTGAAGCGACTGAAATCCTTGCAAAACACGACGAGACATATATGCCGAAAGAGGTTGTTGACGCTTTGAAAGAGCAAGGCGTTTACAAGGAAGGCGGCGAAAGCTGATCTTAGCTTTCTGAACGAGTTGATTGACAGGGCGTTGCGCAGGCAGCGCCCTTTCTCATGATCGGACATTAACTCAATTGCCCCAGCGTTTGTCCAAAGACAAGCGGGGGTGCAATGCAGACGGTACGACAGATTGCAACTGACATTGTTGCGCGTGAGGGTGGGTTTGTAGATGACCCAGACGATCCCGGCGGCGCAACAAAGTACGGCGTAACCATTCACACCATGCGAAAACTGGGGCTGGACCTTACGGGTGATGGCGCGATCGACAGTTCTGATGTTCGAATGTTGAGTAAATCTCAGGCCGTCGAATTGTTCGTACGGCATTATTTTGAGTGGCCTCGGTTGGACCTTTTGCCGGTTGAACTGCAAGCGTCGGTCTTTGACATGCATGTGAATGCTGGCAACCAGGCAGTGAAAATCCTGCAACGTTTGCTGGGTGAGATGGGGTTTGGTGTCGTCGTTGATGGGATTGTCGGCCCCAAGACAGCACTTGCCTGTCAGGGCGCAGCCGATCCTGAACCAATTGCCTTGCGCGATGCATACGGTGTCGCGCGGCGGAACTATTATTTCCGGTTGGCCGATCATAGGCCCGCGTCACGAAAATACGCGCGTACGCGGGCGGGGAAAAAGGGAGGCTGGATACTTCGTGCCGAAGAATTTGTTTCCCCAGGATATCACCTGAATGACGCGGAATTTAAACGGAGGGTTGCTGGATGGGATTAATCTCAAGCGTATTTGCGTTTCTGTTTGGCGGCGGGCGAAACTCCGTGCGGGAAACCGTAGAAATATTTCGGGAAAATTCGGAAAACGGGGCGGAGCGCTCTCTAGTTTTACAACAGCAGGCGATGCTCCAGTTCGGCGAGGAATTCAAAGCTCCGCAAAAGGGTGCGTTTGATCGTTTTATGGATGGTTTAAACCGTCTGCCCCGTCCAGCAATGGCGATTGGTACACTTGGCCTGTTTGTAGCGGCTATGATTGATCCGATTTGGTTCGCTGCGCGTATGCAGGGAATCGCGCTTGTGCCCGAGCCGCTGTGGTGGCTTCTGGGGGTGATCGTGTCGTTTTATTTTGGGGCGCGGCATCAAGCCAAGGTGCAGGAGTTGCAGCGGGAGATCACCGCCACGATGCAACGCACGCCAAAGGTTCTTGAAAACTTGCAGGCTTTGAAAGACCTGCGAAGCAAGGTCGTCGGGGCTGCCGACCCGGGACCGGACCCGAATTTGCTTCATCACCTTTCAGTTACGGAAGAAAACCCTGCTCTGGAGGATTGGCGTCGCTTGCGGCGGGGTCAATAAGCGGACTTGCTTAAGAACAATAGTGTCTGAAACATATGTCGATACAGGCATTGGGCCCTTTGCCAAAACGGTTCCTTTAAAGGTCTATAACCCCTCACATTTTAACACGTCACTGTGTGACCTGGTACACTTCAATATATTGAAAACACAAGTAACCCAGCATGGAAAAGCTGGCGACACTTACCGATTTCATAGACCTGAGTTCATTTGAGAAAATCGCAAATGGCAAGCAGCGCAACATATATCTGGTTCGGGGCAAAGACGTCGGTTTGCGCGACGGAAATCAGCGATTTGTCTTGAAAGTCCCCCGGCGGCAGGAACGTCTGCAGCGGCTTTCGTCAGCGAAGCGCTTGCTCAGGAAAATTTATCCGGCAAGTTCCTTGCGCGTCATTCGCAAAGAAGCTGAATACTGGAAAGCGGTCAGCTGCAGGTGGAACAGGGAATGGGGACCGTTTCCATTTCCGCGATTTGTAGGCTTCGTCGAAACGTCAGAAGGTATTGGGGCTTTGTGGAACGCAGTCTGCGACCATCAGGGAAATCTGGCACCTCAGCTAAAGGACTTTGTCGACAATAACGATGTCACCGGCATGTTGGATGCATTAAACCAATTTGTCAGATTGTGTATGACCCAGCACATTGTGGCGACAGACCTGCAATATCGGAACGTTGTTTTCGGAACGGAACTTGATCGGACTCAGCTGTTTCTGGTCGATGGGTTTGGTGATCATCGTATGGTCTCGTTCCGGAGGGTTTCAAAGTCGTATAACCGAAGCAAACTGGTTCATTCCTGCCAAAAACTGGCCCGGCAGACCAATCTGTGTTTTCAACCTGAAACAGGCGTGTTTTCACTAAGTGACTAACCGCGCGCTGTAAATTTTCCCCTTAAGCTGGGTGATTGGCTCGGGTGCGAGCGAAAGCCTCGCAAAATGTGATGTCCATCATTTGGCTGAGGCTTGGTTTCGAGGCGCGACACTATGCTCGCCCCAAAGGGGCGAAAGTGATTAGCGCTGCCCTCGGAACAGGATTATACCCGGGGCCATGATTACAGAACTTGGCCATTTTGCCCTGATCCTCGCTTTCCTGGTCGCTATCGTACAGTCGGTGGTGCCGCTGATAGGTGCCGCCAAACGATGGCCCGGTTGGATGAGCTTTGCCGAACCCGCCGCGATTATCCAATTTTCGCTGGTGGCCTTTTCATTCGGCGCGCTTGTCTGGGCGTTTGTGACGTCGGATTTCTCATTGCGGGTGGTTGTTGAAAACAGCCATTCCGCTAAGCCGATGCTCTACAAGATCAGCGGCACTTGGGGAAACCATGAAGGATCCATGTTGCTGTGGGTGCTGATCGTAGCTGTGTTTGGCGCGATGGCCGCATTCTTTGGCGGTGGCCTTCCGCCGACGCTGAAAGCACGGGTATTGGCCGTTCAGGCATCGATAGCCGTGGCGTTCTATGCATTCATCCTGTTCACATCCAACCCGTTTGAGCGGCTGATCGTAGCGCCGTTCGATGGACGAGACCTGAATCCGCTGTTGCAAGACCCCGGCTTGGCCTTCCATCCGCCGTTTCTTTACCTGGGTTATGTTGGTCTGAGTATGGCGTTCAGTTTTGCCGTGGCCGCCCTGATCGAAGGACGCGTCGACGCGGCTTGGGGGCGCTGGGTGCGCCCGTGGACATTGGCGGCCTGGATCTTCCTGACCATCGGCATCGCGTTGGGGTCGTGGTGGGCGTATTACGAACTTGGCTGGGGCGGTTTCTGGTTCTGGGATCCGGTCGAAAATGCCTCGTTCATGCCCTGGCTTCTGGCTGCTGCGTTGCTGCACTCGGCCATCGTGGTCGAAAAGCGTGAGTCGCTGAAAAGCTGGACTATTCTGCTGGCGATCATTGCGTTCGGGTTCTCGCTTATTGGTACGTTTATCGTGCGCTCGGGGTTGCTGACTTCGGTGCACGCCTTTGCCAATGACCCAGAGCGTGGCGTCTTCATCCTTATCATCTTGATCTTCTTTATGGGCGGCGCGCTAACGCTGTTTGCGGCTCGCGCTCAGGCGATGGAAGCAAAGGGTGTATTCGGAATGGTCAGCCGCGAAAGTGGTTTGGTGCTGAACAATATACTTTTGGCCGTCAGCTGTTTCGTCGTCTTTGTTGGTACAATGTGGCCAATGGTGGCCGAGATGGCGTTTGATCGCAAACTCTCGGTCGGAGCGCCGTTCTTTAACGCCGCGTTTACGCCTTTCATGGTTGCCTTGGGTATTGCTTTGCCTGTGGGCGCAATGTTGCCATGGAAGCGCGGGAAGCTTGGCAAAACAGCTTATAAACTGCGCTACGCCTTTGTTCTGGCCGTCGCTCTGGCGCTCTTGGTTTGGGTAATGCAAACAGGCCGCAGTGCGCTTGGGCCGGTTGGCCTGTTTCTTGGCGCATGGATCGCCTTCGGTGCCGCCATTGACTTGTGGAGCCGTACTGGTCGCAAGGGCAATTTCAAACGCCTATTCCGCCTGCCGGGTGCCGATTGGGGTAAGGCTATTGCACACACAGGTCTGGGTGTGACCATGTTCGCCATCGCCGGTCTGACAGCATGGGAAGTGGAAGATATTCGCGTCGCACAGCCCGGTCAGCCGTTTGACGTAGGGCAATTTACCCTCACGTTAAAAGACGTTCGGGACGTGGACGGGCCGAACTATTTCTCGACGACAGCGGATGTGCTGGTCGAGCAGGATGGACGGCTGGTTGGGACTCTGCACCCCGAAAAACGCAACTATCCGGTGGCACGTATGCCAACGACTGAGGCGGCGATCGATTATCGTTTCCTGCGCGACCTTTACGTCGTGATCGGCGATCAGCAGGCAGATGGTGGTTGGGTCATGCGTACCTATATCAAACCGTTTGCCAACTGGATCTGGGCAGGGTGTATTCTGATGTCTTTGGGTGGTTTGCTCAGCCTGTCGGACCGCCGGTTCCGAGTTGCGGCCGGAGCGCGTAAGGCGCCGACGGGAGGAGTGCCTGCGGAATGAAACGCCTAATTCTGATTTTTGCGCTTATCGCTTCGCCTTTGTTTGCAGTTCAGCCCGACGAAGTTCTGGATGATCCGGTGCTGGAACAGCGCGCCCGTGACCTCAGCACTGGTCTGCGCTGCCTTGTCTGCCGCAATGAAAGCATCGACGAAAGCAATGCGGAACTGGCCCGCGACCTGCGCCTGCTCTTGCGAGAGCGTCTGGTTGCGGGGGACACGGACCAAGAGGCAATTGCCTTCATCGTGGACCGCTATGGTGAATATGTTCTGTTGAAACCAACCACCTCCGGCTCAAACCTCATGCTGTGGCTGTCCGGCCCCATCATGCTGCTGATTGCCGCTGGCATGGGGTGGAGCTTTTTGCGGAAGCGATCTCGGGTACAGGCCGAGGGCGAAAAAGATACGCTCAGCGAGGCTGAAAAGGAACGCCTGCGTCAAATTCTCGAAGACTGACCCAGGGTTCAGCTTTTCCTTCCTCTCCATTTCCGTCAGGGTTCCGTAAATCTTCGACTTGGGGAGGGGTTCATGGAATACAAAACGATCCTGTTGGACATCACGGACGATTTGGCGGTTGTCACCCTGAACCGGCCCGACAAGATGAACGCGATGACGGTGCAGATGCGCGCCGAAGTTACCCACGCTATGAAACACGCGGCACGTCATGCACGGGCGATTGTTTTGACCGGGGCTGGCACCGCCTTCTGTTCAGGTCAGGATCTGGGTGACGCTTCCAGCACCGGCAAGGTTGATCTGGAACGCACGCTGCGTGACGAGTATGAACCGATGCTCGAAACGATCTACGACTGTCCGGTGCCTACCATCGCAGCGGTAAACGGGGCCGCAGCCGGGGCGGGTGCAAGCCTTGCGTTATGTGCAGATGTGGTCATCGCGACTGAAAGCGCTTACTTTCTACAGGCTTTTGCCAGGATCGGCTTGTTGCCAGATGCAGGTGGCACATGGTTCATGCCGCGCCAGATGGGGTTTGCCAAGGCAATGGGGGCGGCCTTATTTGCCGACAAGATTACTGCCCGACAGGCTGATAATTGGGGCCTGATTTGGGAGGCCATACCGGATGACGAATTTGACAGCCACTGGCGTGAGCGGGCGGCATATCTAGCCAAAGGTCCAACCGCCGGGTTTGGAGCAATTAAACAAGCGATACGTGGAACCTATGAGAAGACGCTGGCACAGCAATTGGCGCTAGAGGCTCATTTGCAGGGTGAGTGTGGGCGTAGCCGAGATTTTGCCGAAGGTGTCGTGGCCTTCATGCAAAAACGCCCCCCGAATTTCGAGGGGCGCTGAACGATTTATGCGCGGCGGCGGCGACGTGTACGCCGCTCAGGCGCCGCGGCATCGTCGCCCGTGCCATCCGAGGTCGACGAAAACGGGCCCAATGCGTCGGTGATCTGATCCAACGTTGGGCGTGACCCGCGCGGTGCAGTGTCCAGCGCTTTGCGCATTTCCCGAAGGTGGGCCGGCATGGTACCACAGCAACCGCCGATGATGGTGGCACCCGCGTCCCGAGCCATGGTTGCGTATTGGCCCATCAATTCTGGCGTTCCGTCATAGTGAATGTGACCATCCACGTATTTCGGAATGCCGGCATTCCCTTTTGAAATCACCGGGCGCTCTGTCCCTTGCGCCGCAAAGCCAAGCACGGTGCGCAAAATGTCGGACGCGCCGGTGCCGCAGTTGGCCCCAAAGGCAACCGGCGGGTTGGGCAGGGTTTCGACCAGTTGCGCCAGATCGGCCGAGGTGACGCCCATCATGGTACGTCCGGCGGTGTCAAAGCTCATGGTGCCACACCAGGGCATATCAGCCAGGGCAAACGCTTCGGCCGCAGCGCGAAATTCTTCTGGGGCGCTGATGGTTTCCAGCCACAGAATGTCGGCACCACCTGCTTTGAGCGCGTCAGCCTGTTCGTGAAACATTTCAACCGCGGCAGCATGTGACAGCGCGCCGACTGGTTCCATGATCTCGCCTGTCGGGCCGACTGACCCGGCCACGACAACTGTACGTCCGGCTTTGTCTGCAACTTCCCGACCCAGTTCAGCACCGATACGGTTCAACTCGGCCACGCGGTTCTGGGCGTCATGCAGTTTCAGCCGTGCCGATGTGCCTCCGAAGGTGTTGGTCAGAAACAGATCGCTGCCCGCATCCACCGAGCCTTGATACAGAGCCCGAATTTTGTCAGGAGCGTCTACATTCCAAAGTTCCGGCGCGTCGCCCGATTGCAGGCCCATGTTGAACAGATTGGTTCCCGTAGCCCCATCAGCCAGAATGGCGTCTTTGGCCTCCAGAAGGTTGCTGAGCGCGTTTGTCATTGGGTGTTCCAAAATTTGACCCTTGGGGTCGATAAAAACAGAGACGCCCCGTGTCTCACGACCGGAGCGTCAAAGCAAACTCATAATTCTCATGAAGATCATGAGATATGCGGCTTATGCCTTAAATTTCGGCTTCAGCCATCACCTGTTCTTTGGCTTCAACCAAAAGCTCGGCCATCTTTTCACGAATTTTCGCTTCGTCAGCCAGATCGCCCAAATAGCCCTTAACAGCTTCGACGACGTCATCTTCGCTGACATTTTGAAGGTCGGTATGCACAAGCTCCTGACCGTAAGCTCGGGCTTTTTCAACGGTTTCGCCTTTCAGCGTCGAGGCCCAGACGGCCATGAACCGGTTGCGGCGCATCCGTGCGATGAACTGCATCTTTTCGTCATGCGCGAATTTGTTTTCAAACGCGGCTTCACGCTCATCAAATGTGGTCATTGGTTGGGGACCCCTTGGATTACAACTTCTTTCCCGATGATATGACTATACGACAGCCGGTTCGCAAGGTATTTGCGCTGCGTCAAAGCCTCTCGGGTCAGTGAACTTGCGGGAAAGGGGGGCTTGCACTATGAGGACGCCAACGAGAAGGGAGTCTTTCCCTCTCAGCAGACTGGAAGGGGCCCCGATGGCGCGTCGCAAGAAAATCTACGAAGGTAAGGCCAAAATTCTGTATGAAGGCCCCGAGCCGGGCACAATAGTGCAGTATTTCAAAGATGACGCCACTGCGTTTAACGCGGAAAAAAAGGACGTGATCGACGGTAAGGGCGTTTTGAACAACCGTCTGAGCGAGTTCTTTATGAACGGCTTGACCCAAATCGGCGTTCCGACCCACTTTATCCGTCGCTTGAACATGCGCGAACAGCTTGTGCGTAGCTGTGAGATTGTGCCTTTGGAGGTCATCGTTCGTAATTATGCCGCCGGTTCTATGTCAAAGCGTCTTGGCATTGCTGAAGGCACGCAGTTGCCGCGTCCGATTGTCGAATATTGCTATAAGGACGATGCGTTGGGTGATCCGCTGGTCACCGAGGAGCACATCGCCGCCTTCGGTTGGGCCAGTCAGCAGGATATGGACGATATCCTGAGCCTGGCGCTGCGGGTGAATGATTTCATGAGCGGTGTGATGCTGGCCGTTGGTATCCGACTGGTCGACTTCAAGATCGAGATTGGTCGTGTTTACGAAGGCGACTTTCAGCGTCTGATCATCGCTGACGAAATCAGCCCGGACAGCTGCCGCCTGTGGGATATCGAAACCGGGCAGAAACTGGACAAAGACGTGTTCCGTCGCGATTTGGGTAGCCTGACCGACGCGTATTCCGAGGTCGCGCGGCGCTTGGGTGTCTTACCCAAGAGCAACGTCAGTAAGCCGACGCTGATCAATTAAACAGCTTCGCTCACCATCAAATTAGTCAAAAGCGCTGTTCCTCTGAGACAGCGCTTTTTTCTTTTTGGGGCGGGGAAAGGTAAGCCGCATCGTGTTCATAAATTTTGTGGTTCGGCGGTAAGATTAGGTCGCTCGGCATGTCTGGAGCGGTTGCTGCCCGAGTAACTGAACTGATCGACGGCAATTGCGTGCTGCAATTGCCACAAACTCTTCGCAAACAGGGTTGTTCAATGCACGTATCCACGTTATCCCCCGCGCAACGGAACGGGCCGGTAACCGAGGCCCTCAGCTGGAGTTGCAGGAATGAAAGCACGGGTGCATGTGATGCTGAAGAATGGGGTCCTTGACCCGCAGGGTGAGGCCGTGCGGCACGCATTGGGTGCCATGGGCTTCGATCAGGTCGAAGGCGTGCGCCAGGGCAAGGTGATTGATCTGGAGCTGGCCGAGGGTGCGACCGAGGCGGACGTCACCAAGATGTGCGAAAAGCTGTTGGCGAACACGGTCATCGAACGCTACGAAATCGAACTGGTCTGAACCTAATTCCGGAGGGCCCGCCATGCGCGCAGCTGTCATCGTATTTCCAGGCTCCAACTGTGATCGGGACTTAGCCGTCGCGTTTGAACAGGCGGGATTTCAGGTCGATATGGTCTGGCACAAGGACGCCACGCTGCCTGAGGGCATCGACATCGTGGGTGTGCCGGGCGGATTTTCGTATGGTGACTACCTGCGCTGTGGCGCGATTGCTGCGCAGTCGCCGATCTGCAAGGCCGTGGTCGAGCATACAAACCGTGGTGGCTATGCCGTGGGGATTTGCAACGGTTTTCAAATCTTAACCGAAACCGGAATTCTGCCTGGTGCGCTTTTGCGAAACGCGGGTTTGAAATACATTTGCAAAACCGTTGGCCTCAAAGTGGAAACCAGCGAAAGCGCCTTTACCCAAAGCTATAACGCTGGCGACGTGATCGATATTCCGATTGCCCATCATGATGGAAACTATTTCGCTGATGAGGGCACATTGTCCACGCTGCGTGAACAAGACAGGATCGCCTTTACCTATTCCGAGAATCCCAACGGGTCGGTCGGTGACATTGCCGGAATTCTGTCAGAAAACCGCAGAGTTCTTGGAATGATGCCGCACCCCGAGCGGGCAGCAGATGTTGGGCACGGCGGAACAGACGGGACGGCATTGTTCCGCGCATTGTCCGGTGTTCTCGCACCTGCGTGACTTGAGGTTGAACCAATCCCCGCGTAATTTCCGGGGATGAGTTCTAATATTCGCTCTGGCTGGTCCATTCTGACAAAACCATTTCGCGGCGCTCCTTTGGGGTGGCGTTTGCGACTTGCGGTCATGGCCCTGTTGGTGGCGGCCGTTGCCACGGTCTGGGTCACCAACCGGTTGCTGACAGACAGGTTCACCGAGTCGACACGTAACCGGGCCGAGGTGCGACTGGCGCTCTATTCTGGCAACTTGCTCAGTGAGCTGCGGCGAAACGCGATTGTGCCGCAGCTTCTTTCGCGCGATCCCACGCTTATCTCGGCACTTCAATCCAGCGATTATACATTATCAACACAGCGTCTGATTTCCTTTGTGGAAGAGATCGGAGCAGCCTCTTTGATGTTGCTGGACGGGGATGGACGCACGGTTGCGTCCACCGATCGAAACCGGCTGGGCCAAGCACATAGAAGTTCGCCATATTTCATAGATGCGATCCGCTCGAACGCGACTATTTTTACGGTGATCCCCAAGGAATCGGGCGGCTATAGTTTTGTTTATTCGCGACGTATGGAAGCCAACGCCGATATACTCGGCGTGATTGTGGTTGAAGTTGACTTGCATAAATTCGAACTGGCCTGGGCCGGGATTTCGGATGCAATTATGGTGACCGACAGCACCGGCACCATTATCCTGTCGACCGAGCCGCAATGGCGGGGATTGGAGGAAACCGAGGCGATGCTGCGTCAGCCGCCTCAGGGGGCCATCCAACGCGCGATCCGGGCAACGACTGACTGGACTGCATTGCCCCCGGATGCCTATTTGCAGGGTGAGGCGGTGATGCGGATGGAGACGCGTGTTCTTTTCCGCGGGTGGAAGATGGCATCTTTCACGACCTACGCCTCGATCCGCGAGAAGGTGAACAGCGTGCTCGCGCTTGAGATAATGGGTTTTGCGATTCTGTTGGCGCTGGCTTTCTATGCGCTCAGTCGTCGTGCGACGCTTCGAATGACATTGTTCCAGCGTGAGTCGGCAGAGCTTCGCGCATTGAACATGCGGCTACAGCGGGAAATCGCTGAGCGGGAACGGGTTGAAAAAACACTGGAAGTTGCCGAGCAGACGCTGGCGCAAAGCTCGAAACTGGCCGCATTGGGTGAGATGTCGGCTGCTGTCAGTCACGAGTTAAATCAACCGCTGGCTGCAATGAAGACCTATCTTGCGGGCGCGCGTTTGCTATTGCGGAGAAACCGCCCCGAAGAGGCGCTGGCCAGCTTTGGCCGCATTGATGGACTGATCGAACGGATGGGTGCCATCACACGGCAGCTCAAGTCCTATGCACGTAAAGGTGCGGATGCGTTTTCTCCTGTAAACCTTGGGGAAGCGTTGGCTTCGAGCTTGTCGATGATGGAGCCACAACTGCGTCAGCGACATGTTAAAATTACTCAGATATTGCCTGAGGAACCTGTAATTGTGTCGGGGGATCGCATGCGGATCGAGCAGGTTATGGTGAACCTCTTGCGAAATGCGCTGGACGCCACCAAATCTGTATCAGAGCCGGATGTGGAGATTATTCTGGCGGCGGGCGATACGGCGGTGCTGACAGTTCGTGACAATGGGCACGGGATCGAAAACATCGAGAGCCTGTTCGAGCCCTTCTACACGACCAAGCAGCCCGGAGATGGAGTTGGTTTGGGGCTTGCCATCTCATCCGGTATCGTGAACGACCATGGAGGACGGCTGACCGCACGCAACAGCCAACAGGGCGGCGCGGTGTTCGAGATGCAACTGCCGATACTGGGAAGCGACGGCCTTGAGGCCGCTGAATAACGAGGAATGACTATGGCACAAGCCATGAAAATCGCCATTGTGGATGACGAACAGGACATGCGCCAGTCGATCAGTCAATGGCTGGCACTTTCGGGATATGACACTGAAACCTTCTCTAGCGCAGAGGATGCGCTTAAGGTGCTTGGTCCGGAATATCCGGGTATTGTGATCTCGGACATCAAGATGCCGGGCATGGATGGCATTCAGTTGCTAAAGAAATTGATGGGGGCCGATAGTACCTTGCCGGTCATCATGATCACCGGTCACGGGGATGTTCCGATGGCGGTTGAGGCCATGCGTGTTGGCGCGTTCGACTTCTTGGAAAAGCCTTTTAATCCGGATCGGATGTCTGAATTGGCCAAACGCGCCAGCAACGCGCGCCGTTTGACACTGGACAACCGGGCGCTGCGGCGTGAGCTTTCCGGTGGTACTCAGATCATGAACAAGCTGATCGGCGCCAGCCCCGTGATGGAGCGGCTGCGCGAGGATATTCTGGATCTTGGGCAGGCCGATGGTCACGTACTGATTGATGGTGAGACAGGAACCGGAAAGACGCTGGTGGCGCACGCCTTGCACGCTGTGGGCAGTCGAGCGGGCAAAAAGTTCGTTCTGGTATCCTGTGCGGCATTGGAAGAAGAGGCGCTGTCGAAGCGTCTGTTTGGACCGATGATGCCAGAGGATTCACAATTGCCGGCGATCGAAGAGGCCCGGGGGGGCACTCTGGTTCTGGAAGATGTCGAAGCGCTGAGTGATACACTGCAGGCTCGATTGCTGAGTGTCATGAATGAACAGGGCACGCCGGCTGAGACACGGATCGTTGCGATTTCGAACCTGCAAGAGGCGGGTAAGACCAGCGAGGACGTGCTGCGCCCGGACCTGTTTTATCGTTTGGCCGCCTTGCGGATCACAATGCCGCCTCTGCGTCAGCGCGGAGAGGATATCCTGACGCTGTTCACCCGACTCAGCGAGCAGTTTGCCGAGGAATATGGCTGTGATGCCCCGCAAGTCACGGCACAGGAGGCGGCGCAGCTATTACAGGCACCGTGGCCAGGCAATGTGCGCCAGTTGATCAACATTGCCGAACGGGCTGTGCTGCAATCGCGGCGTGGATCAGGGACGATTGCGTCCTTGCTGATGTCAGATCATGAGGAAATGCAGCCCGTGATGACGACTGAGGGCAAGCCGTTGAAAGAATACGTCGAAGCCTTTGAACGGATGCTGATCGACAACACGATGCGCCGTCATAAGGGCTCGATTGCGTCGGTGATGGAAGAGCTGTGCCTGCCGAGACGCACGTTGAATGAAAAAATGGCGAAGTACAGTCTGCAGCGTTCGGACTACCTGTAATCGCAGGCGAGGGGGCCAGCCCCCTCTCTTGACCCTTTGGGTCAATTCACTCCCCCGGGATATTTTTAGCCAGATGAAGATATACCCGAGCCCCTGACGGCATCGCGTTGCAGTTTGCCCATTGTCTTTTCCACAGGACTGCCTTTATGGTGTCAGGACGGGCCGGGCGGTTCCACGCCCCTAAGCCCCGAATTCTTGAGTTTCGCTGCTTTGCCGCAGATGGTGATGACCTCCACGAGGCAAAGCAGACCGATTGCGCCCCAGTTTGGGGCAGTTGAACGCCTGAGCCCGCAAGAGTGGGCGAAAGGAATAAATGGGCAGGCAGCGGCACTCCGCGCCTGTCGGAGAAGAACCGCGATGACGCGCGCGCAACGACTGAGTATACGGGCAGGGGGCCACAGCGCCAAACCCTGCCGCGCGCCGTCTGAAATCGCCCTGACAAGACACCACCCCAAAAGCGCCTGTCCCCCCGGACGGGTAAGGACAACGCGTTTGGCGCGGTGCACCAAGGACACATGGCTAAGAAAATGCTTATCGATGCCACCCACGCGGAGGAAACCCGCGTCGTGGTGGTCGACGGAAACAAGGTCGAGGAGTTCGACTTTGAATCCGAAAACAAACGCCAGCTTGCTGGCAACATCTATCTTGCAAAAGTAACACGGGTTGAGCCGTCGCTGCAGGCGGCGTTTGTTGATTACGGCGGGAACCGGCACGGTTTCCTGGCGTTTTCCGAGATTCACCCGGACTATTACCAAATCCCCGTCGCCGACCGTGAGGCGTTGATGGAGGAAGAGCGCGCTTATGCCGAGGCGATGAAAGCGCGGGATGAAGCGGACGAGCCCAAGCCGAAAAAGCGCCGATCGCGGTCTCGGACCAAGGCGGCGGATGTAAAGTCGGATGACGTTGTCGAATCCATCGAGGTATCGGCGGAGCCGACCGGCATGGAAACCATTGATCTGGATGAGGGCGAAGAAGGGGCCGATCTGTCGGTTCCGGAGGGCACCTCGCCGATGGATCATGTCGCTGAGACGCCGGTAGAAGAACCTGTCGATGAAGCGGATGGCGCGGCCGAGGCTGATGCTCCCGTTGCGGAAGCAGAAGACGCTGCTGTAGAGCAAGAGACAGCCACTGATGACGCCGCAACGGCGGAAGCAACTGGTGCCGAAGAAGCAGCACCAGAAGATGTACCGTCCGAAGGTGAGCCAGCAGAAGATACGGTCGCAACTGAGGAGGTCTCGGTAGAAACTCAGGCGGAGGCCGAAGAAGCACAGGCATCAGAGACTGAGGCCAATGAAGACGACGCTGACGATACCGACGAGTCCGAGGAATCCAAGCGGTCAGACGCATCCGCCAAGGATGACAGCATCGAGTCGGTTGCTGATGAGGATGACAGCGAAGATATCCGTCCTCCGCGCAAACCGCGCCCGCGCCGGTATAAGATTCAAGAAGTGATCAAGGTGCGCCAGGTCCTGCTGGTGCAGGTCGTCAAGGAAGAGCGCGGCAACAAAGGCGCAGCGCTGACCACATATCTGTCGCTGGCTGGTCGCTATTGCGTTCTGATGCCCAACACCGCGCGTGGCGGCGGCATCAGCCGCAAGATCACCAACGCGCCCGACCGGAAAAAGCTAAAGGAAATCGCGGCAGAGATCGACGTGCCGACTGGTGCCGGTCTGATTATTCGGACCGCAGGTGCCAAGCGTACCAAGTCGGAAATCAAGCGCGACTATGAATACCTGCAGCGCATGTGGGAACAAATCCGCGAACTTACGCTAAAATCCATTGCGCCAGCGAAAATCTACGAAGAAGGCGACCTGATCAAACGCTCGATCCGCGATCTCTATAACCGCGACATCGACGAGGTTTTGGTTGAGGGCGATGGCGGTTATCGCATCGCCAAGGACTTCATGAAGATGATCATGCCGTCCCACGCCAAGAACGTGAAGCGGTATGAGGACGCGTTGCCTCTGTTTGCGCGCTATCAGGTGGAAAGCTACCTGACCGGCATGTTCAACCCGACTGTGCAACTGAAATCCGGGGGCTATATCGTGATCGGCGTGACTGAGGCGCTGGTGGCGATTGACGTGAACTCGGGTCGGGCGACCAAGGAAGGTTCGATCGAGGAAACCGCCCTCAAGACCAACCTTGAGGCCGCCGAGGAAGTGGCGCGCCAATTGCGCCTGCGCGACCTGGCCGGTCTGATCGTCATCGACTTTATCGATATGGACGAGCGCAAAAACAATGCGGCTGTTGAAAAGCGTCTGAAGGACAAGCTGAAGACCGACCGAGCGCGCATCCAGATGGGCCGGATTTCCGGGTTTGGTTTGATGGAGATGAGCCGCCAGCGCCTGCGCCCCGGTATGCTCGAGGCGACGACGCAGCCTTGCCCGTCCTGTCATGGCACAGGTCTGATCCGCTCGGACGATAACATGGCGCTGACCATCTTGCGTCAGATCGAAGAGGAAGGCACCCGTCGCCGTTCGCGCGAGGTTTTGGTGCGCTGCCCGGTCAGCATCGCTAACTTCCTGATGAACCAGAAGCGCGAACATATCGCTCAGATCGAAGCACGCTATGGTCTGTCGGTTCGGGTCGAGGGTGACGTGCATCTGGTCAGCCCGGATTTCTCGATGGAGAAATTTAAAACCGCCAGCCGCATCGTGCCCGAGGCTAGCGCGCCAGTCGTATCCGTAGATGCCTCTCTAATGGATTTGGTGGACGCTGACGAGGATGAGGCCACCGAAGAAGAAACCGTTCAGGCGGAAGAGGAGGCCAAGCCCAAGCGCAAGCGTCGCCGCCGTCGCCGCAAGAAGAGCAACGGCTCAGGTGAGGCGACGGAAGCGAATACCGAAGAGGGTGAAGCTGAAGTTGAGGCGACGGAAGATACCCCGTCTGAGGCCGAGACCGAAGAGCCTGCAGCAGAAGAAAAACCCGAGAAGCCCAAGCGGCGCCGTGCGCCGCGCCGTCGCAAGAAGGACGTGGAACAGGTAGAAGCGGCAGAGGAAAACTCTGCTGAGACCGAGGCAGCATCAGGTGAGCAGCCAGCGGAAGAGGCTGCTGAATCGACCGAGGGCGCCGTTGCCGAGGATGTTTCAGCAGAGCCTGCGCCGGAACCGGCTGAGGAACAGCTTGAAGTGGTTTCAGATGAACCAGTTTCAGAAGAAGTTAAAACGACTGATGCTGAAGAGGTTTCTGAACCCGAGCCCGAAGGAGTTGCCGAAGCTGAGGAGGTTGAGGTGGCACCACAGGAGCCAGTGGTAGAAACGCCCGAACCCGTTCTGGAAGTTGTGGCCGAAGAGCCCGAGAAACCAAGCGAACCGCCCAAGCCGAAACGGCGCGGTTGGTGGTCATTGGGACAGTAGAAACGAAAGGCGGGCTTTTTGCCCGCCTTTTTTTGACCACAGGTAATTCAGCCTCAGCCCGCTTTTTGTATCAGATAGACTTGATGGCCGTCCGCTTCCTCTTGAGATAAAAGTTGATGGCCACTTTCGACACAGAAATGTGGTACATCAATGATCGCGGCAGGGTCGTCAGCCAGCACGCGTAAAGTTGCCCCCGCGGGCATGGATTTAAGGCGTTTTCTGGCTTTCAGGACGGGCAAAGGGCAGAGTAGTCCCAGCGCGTCGAGTGTTTCTGTGGGGTTCGACATAAAGCCCAGATATTTCCACTTTGATGCCGTGTCCAGCGTCCAAGCACGGGGATGTGACCGATTGGCCCCGTGACGTGGCCAGTGTGATACCATATGTGCTGAACTATGTTTGGAATTGACATCATAGACGCGGGCCTGCTGCCTGCCATGTTCATCGCGATGCTGGGTGGTTTGATCAGCTTTCTGTCGCCCTGCGTGTTGCCTATCGTTCCGCCATATCTGGCGTATATGAGCGGCGTGACGATTAACGAAATGCAGGACGAGGCGCAGGCGCGGCGCAAGGCTACGCTTTCCGCGCTGTTTTTCGTTTTGGGTTTGTCGACGGTGTTCCTGTTGTTGGGGTTCACAGCCTCGGCCTTTGGGGCGTTTGTGCTGCAAAATCAGGTGTTGTTTGCAAAACTTTCCGGTGCGGTGGTTATTGTCTTTGGCCTGCACTTCCTGAACGTGTTCCGCATTCCGTTTCTGGACCGTGAGGCGCGGATTGAAACCGGGGATTCTGGCGGTTCGGTTTTCGGCGCCTATATTCTGGGTCTGGCATTTGCTTTTGGATGGACGCCTTGCATCGGTCCGCAACTGGGCGCGATCCTGTCGTTGGCCGCATCAGAGGCTTCGGTGGCGCGGGGAACCTTGTTACTTGGTGTCTATGCGGCTGGTCTGGGTATTCCGTTCCTGCTGGCTGCAATGTTCCTGAACCGGTCGATGAAGGTGATGAACCGGATCAAGCCCCATATGGGCACAATCGAGAAGGTCATGGGCGGTCTGCTGTTGTTCGTCGGTATCATGCTGATCACCGGCCTTTTCACCGAATTCAGCTGGTGGCTGCTTGAGACATTCCCGGCACTGGCCAATTTCGGGTGATGTGTTGATCTGACTTACCTTGACGGTCAGGCTGCGTTAACCTGCGCCGCAGAAGGTAAGGCCATGAGCAGTCAATCAAAACAGCCGCAGGTGCGCAGGCGTCGGGTATATTATATTCCCGGCTATGATCCGATTCACCCGCGCCGCTATCGCGAGTTGTACCGTAAGGAAGGCCGGGCACAGGCAAATATCTCGGGCTATGAGATCGCCATTTCCAGTAAGTCGGGTGATGGGCCGTATGGTTGGCGCGTTCAATCCCGTCAGGATGGCATGGACGTCGAGACGGAATTCGACGTTCTGGTCTGGTCCGATATCGTGCGCCAAAGCATGTCGAACACAATTCTCGGGACCTACGTGCAACTGGTACGGACCGCATGGACTTACATCGGGTCCGGTGCCCTATGGCGCTTGATGAGGCTGCGAAAGGGGCCGGTAATTGCTGCGCTTTATCCGGTGGGTATGTTGGGATTGCAGCTTCTTTTGGCTCTGGCGGCTGCGTGGGTTCTGACTGAGTTGCTCTGGTCGTTTGCCGGGATTTTGGCGCTGATACCGGCCATTCTGGCTGCATACGCCGTTCTGCGCTGGTTTCGGACAATCGATAACCGCCTGTTCGTTTACTACCTGATGCATGACTACGCCTATTCGGCGGTTCAAAAGGGTGCCGTTCCGGTCGAGTTGAGTGGAAGGCTGAAAGAATTCACTGAGAGTATACGAACTGCGCTTGAGAGCGATGCGGACGAAGTACTGGTGATCGGTCATTCCTCAGGTGCACATCTTGGCGTAATGGTATTGGCAGATCTGATACGCGCCCAAGACAATCTCTCGGATCAGCCAAAGTTGTCCTTCCTGACATTAGGGCAGGTGATGCCGATGGTCTCATTTCTGCCCGATGCGCAGCGGCTTCGCACCGATCTGAAATTCTTGTCGATCCAAGATGATCTCACTTGGATTGATGTTTCCGCGCCGGGCGACGGTTGCGCATTTGCGCTGTGTGATCCGGTTGGTGTCAGTGGTGTTGCGACAGAACGGAAACGCTGGCCTTTGGTGCTATCTGCGGCGTTCACGCAAACCCTGTCGCCGGACCGATGGCAAGAACTGCGCTGGAGGTTTTTTCGTCTGCATTTCCAATATCTCTGCGCGTTTGATCGTCCGAGTGACTACGATTATTTCCGCATTACGGCAGGGCCGATGACTTTGGGGCAAAGGTTCAATGGGCGCTTGCCATCAAAGTCTCGCATCGACGTGCCGGTTTCAAAATACAGATCGGTCCATCCATGAAGCCGCCAAAACCAACGCCCCGTCCAGATAAGGTGTCGCTGTGGCGCTATCTAAAACTGTTCCGCAAGGATCTGCTGTCGGCGCAGCCACAGCGGCTGTACCGGGCCTGGATGGCAGAGTTTCGCACGCCGTTCTTCCGATCCTTTATGATCAACCAGCCCGAGCTTGTGGATATGGTTCTCAAGCAGCGACCGGATGACTTCCCAAAGTCTGGGCGCATTAGCGAGGGTTTGCGCCCGTTACTTGGGGATTCAGTCTTTCTAACAAACGGTGAGGCCTGGAAACGGCAACGCCGTATCATCGACCCGGCCTTTGAAGGCGGCCGGTTGAGGGACACCTTTCCTGCGATGTTGCAGGCAGCAGAGGCGTGTGTCGAAAGGGTGCGAGGGCAGGCGGGTACGGTGGTCGAATGCGAAGAACTCACCAGCCATGCCGCAGCGGACGTGATCTTCAGGACGTTGTTCTCGGTTCCGATCGAGCATGAAGTTGCCGCGCAGGTGTTCGAAAAATTCCGAGCCTATCAGCGGCAACAGCCCTTGTTGAACCTGGCAGCGTTTGTTCCTGTGCCGCGCTGGATGCCTAGAATGCATGCGCGCACTACGCGGAAGAACGCGCGGGATATCCGGCAATTGATCAAACGCCTGACAGCAGAGCGTGCTGAGCTGATTGCAGCGGGTCAGGCTCCGGATGATCTGGCTACGAAAATTATGACCACTCCTGATCCGGTGACCGAGCGCTGTTTCGATACACGGGAAATGGTGGACCAAGTGGCCATTTTCTTTCTGGCCGGGCATGAAACAAGCGCGTCGGCGCTTGCCTGGACGTTGTATTTGATGGCTTTGTTTCCCGACTGGCAGGACAAGCTATGTGCCGAGGCGGAGATTCTGGAGAACCCAAGTTTCACCACCATGTCCAAACTTAAACTCAGCCGGGATGTGTTCCGCGAGGCGTTGCGTCTCTATCCTCCGGTACCGATGATGGTGCGCGAGGCGGCCTGCGCGGAACAGTTTCGCGGCAGAAAGGTTCCAAAGGGCGCGCAAATCGTCATTAGCCCTTGGCACCTGCATCGGCAGGAAAGACTGTGGGACAGGCCTGATGATTTTGACCCAACACGTTGGGGCACTGAGAATGGAAAAAGCTGTCAGCGTCACGCCTATATCCCGTTCTCGGCTGGGCCCCGCGTGTGTACCGGGGCCGGGTTTGCGATGATTGAGGGGCCTTTGCTGCTGTCGATGCTGTTGCGACACTTTCGGTTTGAATTGGTCGAAGGGCAAACGCCAGTGCCAGTCGCACATCTGACTGTGCGATCGAAAGATGGAATTTGGTTGCGCGTGGTTGAGCGCTAACAACCTACCATCACCCGCCGCCTTGATGTATGCGGTTGAAAAATGCGGAATCATTGGTGAACGGGAAAATCTTATGTCCAAAGCAGAACAGCGCGAGCAGATGTCCAACGGCGCGGGCTTCATTGCAGCCCTGGATCAAAGCGGCGGGTCGACGCCCAAGGCGCTGGCTCTTTATGGCGTAGAAGCCTCTGACTACAGTTCGGACGAAGAGATGTTTGGCGAAATCCAGAAAATGCGCGCGCGCATCATTCTGGCCGATGACTTCACCAAGAACAAAGTGATTGGCGCCATCCTTTTCGAGCGCACTCTGAGCGAAGAAATCGATGGCCGCAAGGTTGCGGACTACCTTTGGTCCCAAAAAGGGATCGTACCTTTCCTGAAGATCGACAAGGGCCTGGAAGATCAAGCCAACGGTGTTCAGATGATGAAGCCGATCCCCGGTCTGGCCGACACCTTGGCGAAAGCTGATGGCGTATTCGGTACCAAAGAGCGTTCGGTGATTCATGAGGCCAATGCCGAAGGCATCGCAGCCGTGGTGGCCCAGCAGTTCGACGTAGCCCGTGAAGTTGTGGCCGCCGGTATGGTTCCGATTGTCGAGCCCGAAGTGAACATCAACTCGGCCACCAAGGCAGAAGCCGAAAATATCCTGAAAGCCGAAATCCTGAAGAACCTCGACCAGCTGGACGAGGGGCAGGACATCATGTTGAAGCTGACCATCCCAACTCAGGCGAACCTGTTCGATGAGCTGGCTGATCACCCGCGTGTTGTTCGTGTTGTGGCGTTGTCCGGTGGCTATTCGACCGAGCAGGCATGTGATCTGCTAAGCCAGAACGGCAAGATGATTGCATCTTTCTCGCGTGCGCTGACTGAGGGCCTGTCCAAGCAGCAATCGGATGCCGAGTTTAACGCTGCTCTTGGTGGTAACATCGAAAAAATCTTCCGCGCCTCGATATAAGAGGCGCTATTGGGGTTTGGTGAATTCGCGGCGCAACTGCGCCGCTTTTTCGCGCATTGCGCATCCGACCGCGTGGTCATTCACCAAACCCATCGCCTGCATAAATGCAAATACGGTTGTTGGTCCGACGAACTTCCAACCGCGTTTTTTCAGATCCTTCGACATTGCAATGGACTCGGCTGAGGTCGACGCGGTTTGCGGTTCGGGCGGGGTTTCGGCCTCGTACCGCCAGACGTATGCTGCCAGAGACCCTTCGGCTTCAACAAGCTCCTTCGCGCGACAGGCGTTATTGATAACCGCTTCGATTTTGCCGCGATGACGAATGATGCCGGAATCCTGCAGTAGCCTCTCCACATCAGCTTCATTAAATGCTGCTACAGCATTGAAATCAAAATATTTAAAAGCTTTGCGGAAGTTCTCTCGCTTGGCCAGAATCGTTCGCCAACTGAGGCCGGACTGAAAACTTTCCAAGCAAAGTTTTTCAAACAGACGTTGGTCATCGCCAACCGGATAACCCCATTCTTTGTCATGGTAGTCAAAGAATTCGGGGGCAGCTTGACACCACGCACAGCGCGGCTGGCCGTCGGGGCCGGGAACAGTCTTATTCATGCATGTACCCTTTTTGTTCTACCGCAGCATAGGCCCAATAATGCGGCACTGGCAAGGGGGACCTCAGGAACGGTACCAGTTCAAAATAAAAACACGAATAGCCGATGCCAAGCCAATCTCAGGATCACGATTGACATCAATATCCGCCGCCAAGGCATTGATTGGAGTATTTTTTTCCTTGGCAATTTCTCGAAAAGCCTGCCAGAATTCATCCTCAAGCGAAACCGAGGTGCGATGACCTTTCAGGGTCAAAGAGCGTTTGACGGGACGACCAGTCATTCATCCAACTCGTGATTGTCTAACTCTCGGCGCTGTTTTTCCTGTTCGAGCCGATTTTCGTTTTTCTCGGCCTTACTACGTCCGAATTTGACAGCGTTCTGGTCAGCGCGGGCCTTCTTCTGAGCCCGCGCTTTTTCTTTTCTGTACCGGTTCAGATTGACCGGCTTGCCCATCAGTCTTTTGGGCCGATCATCTGCTCGGGGCGGACGACAGCGTCAAACGTTTCTTCGTCCACAAAGCCCAGCGCGATGGCCTCTTCCTTGAGGGTGGTGCCGTTCTTGTGGGCGGTTTTGGCGACCGTGGTGGCGTTGTCATAACCGATGGTGGGCGCCAGTGCAGTGACCAACATCAGCGATTCCTTCATCAGTTTGTCGATGCGCGCCTCGTTTGCCTTGATGCCCAGCAACATCCGCTCGGTGAAGCTGTCGGTTGCATCGCCCAGCAATTGGATTGATTGAAGCAGGTTGTAGGACATCATCGGGTTGTAAACGTTCAGCTCAAAATGGCCTTGTGACCCGGCAAAGTTCATGGCGGCGTTGTTGCCCATGACATGGGCTGCAACCTGAGTCAGAGCTTCGGCTTGGGTCGGGTTGACCTTGCCCGGCATGATCGACGATCCGGGCTCATTTTCCGGCAGGATCAGTTCGCCAAGTCCCGAACGAGGACCCGAACCCAGGAAACGGATGTCGTTGGCGATCTTGTAACAGCTGCCCGCAATGGTGGCCAATGCACCTGAAAGGAAGACCATGGCATCATGAGCGGCCAGAGCCTCGAACTTGTTCGGCGCAGTGACGAAGGGAAGACCGGTGATTTCAGCCATGTTTGCGGCAACTGCCTCGCCCCAGCCATGCTGGGTGTTCAGTCCGGTGCCCACGGCGGTGCCACCTTGCGCCAACTCGTATATTCCCGGCATAGCCGCCTGCACCCGCGCGATGCCCTGACGAATCTGATGCGCATAGCCCGAGAACTCCTGACCCAGAGTCAGAGGTGTGGCATCCTGAGTGTGTGTCCGGCCAATTTTGATGATGTCTTTGAACTCTTCGGACTTCTGCTCGAGCGCGGCAGCGAATTTTTCAAGACCAGGCAGTAGTACGTCACGAACGCTCATGGCCGTGGCGATGTGCATTGCCGTTGGGAAAGTGTCGTTCGAAGACTGACCCATGTTGCAGTGATCGTTGGGATGAACCGGATCCTTGGAACCGATGACGCCGCCCAGGATTTCAATCGCTCGGTTAGCGATGACCTCGTTGGAGTTCATATTGGACTGGGTGCCCGATCCGGTTTGCCAAACCACCAGCGGGAAATTGTCGTCAAACTTTCCCTCGAACACTTCGCCAGCAGCTTGAATAATCGCGTCCGCAATCGTGGCGTCCAGTTTGCCAGTTGCTTTGTTCTGCATGGCGCAGGCTTTTTTGATCACGCCCAGTGCGCGCACGATGGCAACGGGCTGCTTCTCCCACCCGATGGGGAAGTTCATGATCGAGCGTTGCGTTTGAGCACCCCAATACTTGTCAGAAGGAACCTCCAACGGGCCAAAGCTGTCGGATTCGGTGCGGGTCTGAGACATCTGTCACTCCGTCGTGTATACAATTGCATGCCGTTTACCCGCAACAGTGTTTGGGTGCAATCGGCCAGTTGCGCGCACCATAAACTTAAGGCTGCCAGAGGTATAGGCAGAAGGGTCAAGGAAATTTGTTGGAAAACACATTGTGCGCGCGTGCGGCTGAGCTACAATAAATGGATCACTACATCGGAGGCTCAGGTGGGTACAATGTTTCGAACTTTTCACCTGAAATCTATCGTATATTCATTGGGTGTGTTGTTTTGGGCCATGGCGGCCGGCCTTCCGGCCCATGCTGCGGACATCTCGCCATTTGTTGGTGACTATGTAGGATCTGCAAACGTTGTAGATGATGACGGAACCGAAACGCCGCGAGACATGAGCGTTTCTATCGAAAAGTCGAAGCACGGCTTTAACGTCAGTTGGACGACCACGACCTACAAGGCTGATGGCCGTATCAAAGAGCAAAAGTTTTCGGTTGATTTCAAAGAGTCGAACCGACCGGATGTCTTTTCCGCGGCCATGAAACGAAATGTCTTTGGCCATGAGGTCCCATTGGATCCGATGCAGGGGGAACCTTTTGTTTGGGGGCGGATCGAAGGCGATACTCTGACCGTTTTCTCGCTGTTTATTGATGAGACCGGCGACTATGAGCTTCAGCAATACGACCGTACACTTGCAGAGGGCGGTCTTGATCTTTCATTTTCAAGGTTCCGAAATGGCACGAAGTCGCGTTCTGTCGAAACATTCTTAAAAAAGAATTAAGCCTAACGTTGGTTTCAACGCGTTATTTTCGGAAACTGTCCAACGAGACGACCTCGGCGTCTTGCTGATCCGGCTCTTCTTCGACTTCGATAGATTCCTCGACGACGGGCTCAAACTCTTCCTCATCCTCGGGGCTTTCAAAGCGCAGCCCGAACTCGACCGACGGATCTACGAAAGTTTTGATGGCAGAGTACGGGATATACAGCGGCTCGGGCGCATCGCCAAAGTTAAGGGTAATGGCAAAACCGGTGTCGCTAACCTCTAGATTCTCGAACCAGTGCTGCATGACAATGGTCATTTCTTCGGGGTACCGCTCACGCAACCAATCGGCCAGTTCGACACCGTCCTGGCGGGTATCAAATGTGATAAAGAAATGATGTGAGCCGGGCAGGCCATTTTCTGAAACGCTGGTTAAAACCGTTTTGATGAGCCCGCGCATCGCGGTGTGCATCAGGTTTCCATAATCGATGTCTTGCGACATGTGTCATCCTCAAATGTGATTTCCTCAGCATAAGGAATTTCGGCGGAAACGAAAGACCGGGAATGCGAGGATTGTTTAAAGAAAATGTAGTCCTGTTCCTACAGCGGCCATCATAAAAAGCGTGGTCGCCATCCCAAATTTAAACTTAAAAATCAATAGTCCTGCTAGCAGTGTTAGGGCTAATGCCGCAGGATTCAGGCCGTTTGGTTCGGGCTGGGGAATGGTCACTGGTCCCCACGATTTCTCTGGAATATCACGAAAAAGGACATTCAGGCTGAACCAGACAGACAGGTTGAGAATCACACCGACTACGGCAGCGGTGATTCCATGCAAAGCAGCCGATAATTTTGGTCGGGTGGCCAGTTGGTCCAGGTAAGGCGCAGCTAGGAATATCCAAAGAAAGCAGGGGACAAAAGTTGCCCATAGCGCGACCAATCCAGCAGCAATAGCCAGCGGCGCACCACCGCTGATTTGCCCAGTCAACATGGCAACGAACTGGGTCACCAGTATCAAGGGGCCCGGTGTCGTTTCCGCCAGCCCCAGCGCGTCGATCATCTGATCTGTGCTGACCCATTGGTATTTGTCCACTGCGGTCTGGGTCATGTAGGCCAAAACGGCGTAGGCTCCGCCAAAAGTAACAACGGCCAGGCGCGCAAAGAACCAACCTAGGTCGCTCAGCAGTTTTTGCCCCGTAACGCTGAGAAGCAGAAGCGGGCCCAACCATAGCGTTAGCCACACCGCAGCAGTGCGGAAATAGTTCGTTACTTTGGGGGACGGTTCAGCGTTAATGTTGTTGGCCTCACCGTCGAACGTGACATACCCCCAGATGGCGGCGGCCAAAATGATCAATGGGAATGGCAGGTTGAAGGCGAAAATTGCCAAGAAACCCAAACCGGCAATTGCGTGGTGATGCGTGTCTGTCAGCGCTTTGCGGGACAGATTTCTAAGAGCTTGCAGAACGATGACAATCACCGTTGCTTTCACTCCCAAAAAACCAGCCTGCACTATTGGAAGGTTTCCGAAAGCCGCGTAAAGCCCAACCAGAGCGGCGATGACACAGGCTCCGGGCAAGACAAACAAGGTACCCGCGATTAGCCCTCCGGAGACGCCTCGTAGGCGCCATCCAGCATATGTGGCCAGTTGCATCGCCTCAGGCCCCGGCAAAAGCATGCATAGCGATAGGGCCCGCAGATAAGTTTGCTCATCCAGCCACGGGCGCCGTTCCACAAGCTCTTGATGCATCAGTGAAATCTGTGCCGCTGGCCCTCCAAATGAGAGGAGGCCAATGCGACCGAACACGCGAATAAGCTCGGCAACCGATGGGGTCATGGCTTTCGATCCGTTGGCCAATCGTGCTGTTCATCAAAGCCATCGCGGGCCCAACGGTACATCGCATCATACAGGTGCAGACCAGCCTCAAGGTTTTGGTGGTCGTCGCGATACTGCCGCGACAGGCCAACAGAGATCGCAAGCAGCCCGGCGGCCTCGGGGGCAAGATCATGGCGGTTGGTGTCAGCGGCGCGAACGACCGTGGCCAGACGGTCCAGGGCGGGTGTGTGTAGCTGAAATTCGTCCAGCATGGTGTCAAATGTACAGCGGTCTTGCCTGTGGGACCAAAACGTATCCGGAATATCAAATGGCACCCCATCAAAGATGGAGGCGGTGGCTTCAACCTCGGACGGGGAAACGAACAAGAACTGCGCGTCAGGGTCTACAAAACGTCGGATCAGCCAGGGGCAGGCGATCCGGTCGATCTTTGGCCGGTGGCGTGTGACCCAGACGGACCGGCCATCGCCGCACCTCGGGACGGCAGAGGCTGGAAACCGCGGTGCGTCCGGCGTATCCCGCCATCCATACATCCCACCCTCAAGATATTCCGCCGCACAGCCGGTGCTGCGCAGCCACGAGACGACACCTTGGCTGAGCTTCTTGCCTTTCTGGCAGATGATGATGGCCGCTCGGTCTCCGATACGATGGGCAATGCCGTCTATGTCCTCGGCACTATGGCGAACTGAGCCGGGGATCAGAAAAGGATCAGCCTCAAAGTCGGCTTCCAAGCATATATCGACCAATACCGGAGCTTGCGGCGTTCCAATCAAGCGCAGTAGCTGTTTTGGAGTGATTGAGTTGGGCGCAGGCATAGCATGTCTCCTGTTTTAAGCGGATACATGCGAAACTTGGGCTGGCGCCTCACGGGGCGTTCGCAATCTTACCCCATGCGCTTTGCTTACGGCCAAGCGCTTAGGGGGTCAAGATTGTGCGTTATTGGGATTACGACCAATCCAGCCTCTGACCAGTCATGCAGACGGGCAAAGTGTCTTGCGGAAACTGCCCAAGCTGTTCGAAAAGCGAAATAAAATCGAACTGGTTATAGGCCTCGACCATGCGGCCATCCTTGATCCGGGCGAAAACACTGCCAGTGGCCTGCAAGGGCGCACCGTTATCTGCCCGCGTTGTACTGACATGCAGGATTGCAGACACCCAGTCACCATTTTCGATGATTTTCGGTATTTCGACCTTGATGTCCCCCAGAACATGCCGAAAGGCCATAACCAGATCACGGAAATCATCTGCACCGACCTGCATTTCGGGGATCAGACCCTCTGCCATCGTGTCGGAGGCAAAATATTGGTCTATTGCGTCCAGGTTCCCGTTTTCCCAAACCTCGGAATACCATCCTCTCACCAGATCTGCATGTGACATCCCGGCTCTCCTTTTACTGTTGCAGTCAGCATGAGACGAAAGGGTGAAAAAAACCTGAAAGTGTACAAGTTTAGGGAAAACAGCGGAAATGTGTAGAAGTGCAGGTTTCTGTTGCCAGGTACCTGCGAACCCCGCCTTACGCGGCTAGGCGCAAGGGCTTAAGTTTCGGTCTTGTTACTGCTTACGCAGCAACTGCAACCGGAGCACGATTGTCGTTTGCAATTGTACTAGTTTCGCCGGTAACGGTGGCAGACAGCCGAGACAAAGCTAACCCCTTTAGACGTTCGTCGATCCTATTTCGGCCCCAGAATCCTCAAACGAAGGATGGTTGGTGGAGCCGCCGGGTACCGCCCCCGGGTCCGATCCGCTTATTACGAGCGCGTTTATGTCCATAGTCCCGAAGGACATACCCTATATAGGTGAGGGGACGCGTGGATGCAAACCGGGATTTTTGTGAAGCGTTATACAGGAAAACAAAGACTTATGCGGCTCTGTTTAAGTTTGCCAATATCAACCAAAGCGCCAGAGCCAACTCGATTCCTCCGAACGTTACCGCTTTTACTAGCGGCGGGTTGTCTAGAAAAACCGAGACAAAGCGGCCAAGGGCAGCACCGGCGTACACAACGCCCAGCATGACATAGGCCGTTGGGTTATTCAGCCACAACACAACAGCGCCGGTTACAACGAACAGACCACCAACCGAGGCGCGCATTTCGCTAAGGCCCATATTGCTGTCAGTTGGGGCAAGGTCCAGCGAGGCGGCGGTAAATGCCGGGGCCAGAAACCCAAACAGGCCGAAGCCAATGGTAAGAATTGCCGAGATAACGTTTAGCGCTGTTGTCATGCTTCCCTCGTTACGCGGGTTTGCGGCGCTGTTGTGCCACGTCACAGGCCAGTTTCCGTGTGTAATTTTCAAGTTCTACCAGTGTCGTATCTACTTTGTCGGCGTCTTGGGCTTCTAGCGCGTCGGCGATCTGGTTGTGCAGGGTGATGATCTCTTCGCGGGATCGCGCGGTAAAAGTGATCATGTTCATAAGAGGCTGCATGGCTTCAACTGCTCCGGCCAGTTGATAGGACAGAACCGGGTTGCCTGCGCCATCGACCAGAGCTCGGTGAAAGGCCACATCAGAGGCGCAAAACGCCTCATCTGTTAGACCGGGCTGCGCCTGACGAAAGATTTCGGCCCGCATGGTGGCGAGCTGATCAGCGGTTCGGCGCTGCGCAGATAGCGGTGCACAAGCGCGCTCCAGTGCAAAGCGAGCCTCGCAGGCTGTGTCGAAACTGACGGCATTCATCGACAGCAGCAGTGTCGACGTGGTGACCTGCTGCGCATAGGCGTCCTCAAAACTGATGCGGTTGACGAATGCACCACCGCTTGCGCCGCGCTGGGTGCGGATCAATGACTGTGCAGCAAGGCGCTTCAGGGCTTCGCGTACTGTTGGCCTGGAAACCTGGAACTGGTCAGACAACTCCGCTTCGGACGGTAAACGTTCGTCGACGATCAATTCGCCGGAGATGATGGCGCTTCGAATGGCCTGCGCGATCTGCGCAGACAAATCGGCAGGTTTTTGAGGATCGATTTTCATATTTCGGGGTCGCCTGAGAAAAATTATTTGTCTGACATTTAAAAGTCTGACATTTGAAAAGCAAGGACTGAGTCGGGAGGGACACGTGAGTCGCGCAGTTTTACGCAGCGGAATGTGGCTGGGGTTTTATATCCTGATCCTGTGGGCGTGGTGGATGATGTTCTCCATGAGCCGCAGTATGGATCTGGACTGGATCGGCCGCCCAGGTCCAATGGGGCAGGCCATGGCTGCCATGGACCCCCGCATGGACATGTATATGCCAATGGCCGAGTTCAGTCCGCTGTTCGGGATGTGGGCAATCATGATGGCTGCCATGATGCTGCCGACGTTGGTGCCGACCCTGCGCAGCTATGACGACCTGATCCGCAGTGCAAACGGTACTCGGGTAGGGTGGATCGGTGTTTTGGCCGGGTATTTCCTTGTCTGGGTCGGGTTTGCCGCGTTGATCACCTGGGTTCAATTGGGTCTGCTGTTCGGTGGCGTCGTTGACATGCTTGGCATCGCCAAATCCGCGTGGTTCGCCGGTGGCCTGATGATCGCCGTCGGTGCATTCCAGTTCACCCGCGCTAAGGAAGTCTGCCACGGGGTTTGTCACGCCCCGATGACCTACTTTCTGGGCCATTGGAAGACTGGCTTCATTGGCGGTTTGCGTATGGGCTTAGGGCTCGGGGCGTTTTGCGTTGGCTGCTGCTGGGGCTTCATGGCACTTGGTTTTGTCGGCGGAGTTATGAGCCTTCTTTGGATGGGCCTCGCCACGCTGTTTATGGTTCTCGAAAAGCTGCCTCAGATTGGTCACACAGTGACGCGACCAATGGGGTTTGCTCTTATTGCAGGGGGTCTGGTCCTCCTGATCTACCCCTTTACGTTTGGAGGATAAGTATATGGCAAAAAATAGAAAACCTGAGGCAGATAGGCTACCGATCAGCCAGCGCATCGACAGCCGTATGCCCAACCCCAAGCGCCGTGAGATGAGCCCGACAGATTGGGCCATCAAGGGAGAGTTAATCCTCAACTGCTCTTGCGATGTGTTCTGCCCCTGTGTTGTGTCATTAGGTGCGCATCCTCCGACCGAAGGGCATTGTCACGCGTGGATGGGTGTCATCATCGACGAAGGCCATTATGAGGGCGAGGACTTATCGGGCCTGAATGTTGGTCTGTTGGTCGATATTCCCGGTCGCATGGGTGAGGGGCAATGGAAAGTCGCCGCCTATGTAGACGAACGCGCCAGCGGTAAGGCCTACAACGGAGTGCTGCAGATATTCAGCGGGCAGGCAGGTGGCACAACCGGCCTGTTTACAATGTTGGTCAGTGAGATCATTGGGGCCGAACGGGCTCCGGTTCAGATTGAGCGGGACGGTAATAAGCGCCGTATCGTTATTGGTCGCAAGATTCAGGGTGAGATTGAGATGTTGGCGGGCAAAGATCCCGAGCATCCGGTTATGGTGTCGAACTCAAAGTACTGGATGGGGCCGGATATCATTGTGGCGCGGGGGACTAAATCCAAAGTGCGTGATTATGGTCGGGTTTGGGATTTCGGCGGCAAGTCGGCCGAGATATGCCCAATCGATTGGCATGGACCCAAGTGATGATCACAGGTGCCTATGCGCAAGAGATGGCGCGGTATAACCGGTGGCAAAACGAGCAGTTATCTGGCTTTCTGCAAGAGCTTTCCTTGGAGGATCTGACCAAGGAACGCGGCGCGTTCTTCGGTTCGATCATGGGCACGGCAAATCATTTGCTGTGGGGAAGCTGGATTTGGATCTCGCGCTTTGACAAAGGTGAAGGTCCGGGCGGTGGAATTCCCGAGAGTGTCTCTCTGTGTGCTGATCTGGCCGAATGGGGGCCTCTGTGTGAACAGATCGACAACCGGATATTAAAGTGGGCCGGATCACTGAGTGACGCACCGCTGACCGGCGAATTTACTTGGTTCTCAGCCGCGAAAGAAGTTGATGTTACATTGCCTTACGCACGGTGCCTGATCCACATGTTTAACCACCAAACCCATCATCGTGGGCAGTTGCACCAAATGCTGACGGAAACAGGCTCAGCCGCTCCGGTCAGTGATCTGGTGTTTATGCCTCAGGAGGTTTGAATGCCGCAAATTTCGTTTTCTCGCCGTCTTCGCCGCACTCCGTTCTCGGAGGGGGTCGAAGCTGCAGGCGTCAAAGGATATACGGTGTATAACCGTATGTTATTGCCTACGGTCTTCGAAAGTGTTGAGGCCGACTATCGACATCTGAAAAACCATGTTCAGGTTTGGGATGTATCATGCGAGCGTCAGGTCGAACTGCGAGGGCCTGATGCGGCCAAGTTAATGCAGATGCTGACACCGCGCGATCTGCGCGGGATGCTGCCCGGGCAATGCTTCTATGTGCCTATCGTAGATGAAACCGGAGGAATGTTGAATGACCCGGTGGCGGTAAAGCTCTCGGATGATCGTTGGTGGATATCGATCGCCGACAGCGACTTGTTGCTATGGGTGAAGGGTATCGCGAACGGATACCGACTGGATGTGCTGGTGGACGAACCAGACGTGTCACCATTGGCCGTTCAGGGACCAAAGGCTGATGATCTGATGGCGCGTGTTTTTGGTGATCGAGTTCGCGACATTCGGTTCTTCAAGTTCGATATGTTCGAATTCGAAGGTCGCGATTTGGCGGTGGCGCGATCCGGTTATTCCAAGCAGGGAGGTTTCGAGATTTATGTTGAAGGTTCCGAGATCGGAATGCCGCTGTGGAATGCTTTGTTTACCGCGGGTGAGGACCAGCAAGTGCGTGCAGGGTGTCCAAATCTAATCGAACGCATTGAAGGCGGACTGCTGTCGTATGGCAATGACATGACCGACGACAACACGCCGCATGAATGTGGCCTGGGCAAGTTCTGCAACACGCATACTGCCATCGGCTGTATAGGTAGGGACGCGTTGTTGCGGGTGGCCAAGGAAGGGCCAGTCCAACAAATCCGACCGATTGCGATTGATGGTGAAGCCGTGCTGCCTTGCGACCGTCCGTGGCCAGTGTTTGCCGACGGAAAAAGGGTGGGACAGGTGACGTCGGCTGCTTGGTCTCCGGATTTTCAATCGAATGTGTCCATAGGCATGATACGGCTGAGCCATTGGGACGCCGGTACTGCCGTGGAGGTCGAAACGCCAGACGGTATGCGCCGCGCAACTGTGCAGGAACGGTTTTGGATTTGAGCGCGGTAGGGGCTCTGCCCCCGTCGCTTTGCGACTCTCCCGAGATATTTTTAGCCAGGTGAAAAACGGGGCCTGGGATAAAGGAAACGAAAGGAAATCAGATGTTCAATGTTTTGGTCATGGAAAAGGATGAAGAGAGCGGGCTGGCGACCCCCTCGTTCAAGCAACTTTCGGTGGATGATCTGCCGAATGGCGAAGTGACCGTGGCGGTCGAATATTCAACAGTGAACTACAAAGATGGTCTGTGTCTGTCCCCAAAAGGGGGCGGGCTGGTGCGGAATTACCCCCATGTGCCGGGTATTGACTATGCTGGGACGGTCGAGACGTCGTCGGATGACCGATATAAACCGGGGGATAAGGTGGTTCTGACCGGTTGGCGCGTGGGTGAAGCGCACTGGGGTGGATATTCGCAAAAAGCTAGTGCTTTGGCGGACTGGCTTGTACCTTTGCCCGATGGTTTGGATGCGCGGCAGGCGATGGCGGTTGGGACAGCTGGGTTTACGGCCATGCTTGCGGTCATGGCACTTGAGGACCATGGGATGAAAACAGATCACGGCCCGGTTTTGGTGACCGGAGCTGCGGGTGGTGTAGGTTCGGTAGCCACCGCTATTCTTGCCAATCTGGGATATGAAGTCGCGGCCGTGACAGGGCGGCCAGAAGCTGGTGATTACCTGAAATCTCTGGGCGCCAGCACAATCGTTCCTCGGGAGGAACTGAACGAGACCACCAAGCGCCCGTTAGAAAGCGAGACATGGGCCGGGTGCGTTGATGCTGTTGGCGGAGAGATGCTGGCACGCGTGCTGGGGCAAATGAAATACGGTGCTTCGGTAGCTGCGGTTGGGCTTGCCGGTGGTGCAGGGTTGCCTGCTACGGTCATTCCTTTCCTGCTGCGTGGGGTCAACTTGTTGGGCATCGACAGTGTGATGCAACCCTATGACAACCGAGTGAGGGCCTGGCAGCGTATCGCCACCGATTTGCCGATGGACAAGCTTGAGGCGATGGTGCAACCGGCAAACCTGAGTGACCTGCCACATTTGGGGGCGGATATTCTGAAAGGGCAAGTCAAAGGGCGCGTTGTCGTCGACGTAAACGCCTGATCTTTTTAAGTAGCTGTGAGGTCGGTTGGCATACGTGCCAACCGAACTATTTGCCTTGGAAACATCCCGAAAATGCCGGAAACACCTCTAGTCATTGGCGCAATTCCGCATCATCATTGCTATACATCCCAATTGCGATGGCTTAATAGCCATGCAAACAGTACCTGAAGACGGGGAGTGAGCAGCATGTCTGACGATTTCGAACTGGATACCGACGATCTGAAACGGCGCATGGAAGGCGCCATGGCTAACCTCAGAACCGAATTTGCCTCGCTTCGGACCGGGCGGGCTTCGGCTTCGATGCTGGAACCAATTATGGTGGATGCTTATGGTTCCATGACCCCGATCAATCAGGTGGGAACGGTCAACGTGCCAGAACCTCGTATGGTTACAGTCAATGTCTGGGACAAGGGTCTGGTAGGCAAGGTTGAAAAAGCTATTCGCGAAAGCGGTTTGGGCATCAACCCGCAGCTGAACGGCACAATCATCATGCTGCCGATCCCGGAATTGAATGAAGAACGTCGCCGCGAATTGGGCAAGGTCGCCGGGCAATACGCCGAACATGCCCGCGTTTCGATCCGGAATGTGCGTCGTGACGGGATGGATCAGATCAAAAAGGCCAAGGCGGACGGTATCTCTGAGGATGACCAGAAGTTCTGGGAAGCCGAGGTTCAGGACCTGACGGATGAGATGATCAAATCCGTGGATGCCGCGCTTGAAACCAAGCAGGCTGAGATCATGCAGGTCTGACCCGGATTATGCTAAACTCCCCTAATACTGCGCCCGAACAAGGGCCGCGCCATGTTGCAATTATCATGGACGGTAACGGTCGGTGGGCGCAGGCGCGCGGTCGGCCTAGGCTGTTCGGTCATCATGCCGGTGCGCGGCGGGTGCGCGAAGTGGTTGAGGCCTGCCCGAAGCTTGGGGTCAAATACCTTACGGTTTTTGCGTTCTCTACCGAGAATTGGAAACGAACGCAGGCTGAGGTGGCAGGGCTGATGAGCCTGTTTCGGCGGTATATCACCAAGGAAACCCGAACCCTGAAAGAAAACGGGATACGGGTGCGCTTCATCGGTGACCGCGTGCGTCTGGATTCCAAGCTCACGGCCCTTATGGATACGCTGGAAGAGGAAACCAAGGACAACGATCTGGTTCACCTTACGGTCGCTCTGAACTATGGCGGTCGGGACGAGGTTGCCCGTGCTACCAAACGTCTTGCACGAGATGTGGCCGAAGGTCGGTTGCGCGCCGAAGACGTGGATGAGGAGACGCTGCCCAAGTATCTGGATACGCACGTTCTTCCCGATCCTGATCTGGTCATCCGTACCAGTGGTGAGGCGCGCATTTCAAACTTCCTTCTTTGGCAGTCGGCCTATGCCGAATACGAATTCATCGACACGCTTTGGCCTGACTTCACAGCGGCCGAGCTGGAGCGGTTGTGCCGCAGCTATGGGTCGCGTGATCGCCGGTTCGGGGCAGTATTGGCATGAGCGACGGCAGATGGTCTGACCTGACTGCTCGGGTTCTGTCGGCGGGGGTTCTAGTCTTAATTGGTTCGGTCGAGGTTTGGCTGGGCGGGCTTTGGTTCGAATCCTTCATTGCGATTGCGTGTGGTTTAATGACCTGGGAATTGGTGCGGATGATTGATCCGGATCGTTCCGGTGTGGCAATTCAACTAGGTATTCTGACTGCCGTTGTGGTGTTGGCCAGTTATCACCTGCCTCCGCTCTTCAAGTTGCCGATCCTGCTGGCGCCGGCTTTGGTTGGGGCAGGGCAGATTGGTCGATCCAAAACGACATATGCGCTGTTCGCCATTTGGATCGCTGCGTCCGGTTTGGGCTTTATCTCAATTCGTGAAAACATGGGTTTTGGCTGGATGGTCTGGTTGATCTCGGTGGTGGTTGTGACCGATGTGGCCGGATACTTTGTTGGAAAAACCTTTGGCGGACCTAAGTTCTGGCCCAAGGTCAGTCCAAAGAAAACATGGTCTGGAACTGCCGGTGGCTGGGCTGCAGCCGGTATTGTGGGGACTGTTTTCGCTGTCCACGCAGGTTTCGGCGTCATGTTCGTTCTGATTTCGGTGCTTGCATCCATGGCCAGCCAAGCCGGTGACATCTTGGAGAGTGCGGTCAAGCGAAAGTTCGGGGTTAAGGACAGCTCTAATCTGATTCCTGGGCATGGTGGGTTTCTGGACCGGTTTGACGGAATGATGGGGGCGGCTCTGTTCGTACTAATCGCGGGGCTGATCTATGCCCCCGGAGGCATGTAATGCGCAAAGTTTCAGTGTTCGGTGCGACCGGTTCGGTTGGGCAGAACACCATTGATCTGATTGATCGCGACACAACGGCCTATGATGTGGTGGCACTGACTGGCGGTGCGAATATCGAAAAACTGGCCGAAGATGCCCGCCGCCTGAATGCAGATATAGCGGTGACCGCGCATGACGACCGGCTTGATGACCTGCGCGCCGCACTGGCCGGTAGTGGTGTCGAGGCCGCCGCCGGTCAATCTGCGCTGACCGAGGCCGCTGCGCGACCGACAGATTGGGTTATGTCCGCGATTGTCGGTGCTGCCGGGTTGCCACCTGGGCTTGAGGCGTTGAAGCAGGGCGCAACTTTGGCTTTGGCGAACAAGGAAACGCTGGTTTGCGCGGGCAAGTTGGTAATGGAAACAGCGCAGTCGCATGACGCCCGCCTGTTGCCGGTAGACAGCGAACATTCCGCTGTATTTCAGGCGCTGGTGGGCGAAGATATGGAGGCGGTCGAGCGGATCATCATCACTGCCAGCGGTGGCGCATTTCGCGACTGGCCGCTGAGTGATTTGGCAAATGCCACGGTCGAGCAAGCCTCAAACCACCCAAACTGGAACATGGGGCAGCGGATTACCATCGACAGTGCTTCTATGTTCAACAAGGCGTTAGAAATTATAGAAACAAAAGAATTCTTTGCGGTGTCTCCGGATCAAATAGAGGTGATCGTACACCCAGAATCCATTGTTCATTCACTGGTTGGTTTCAAGGATGGAGCGGTGATGGCCCATATGGGCGCGCCCGATATGCGTCATGCAATCGGTTACGCTCTGAACTGGCCGGAACGGCGGGATTTACCGGTCGAGCGTTTGAACCTTGCCAAATTGGGACAGCTGCGATTTCACGAGCCGGACGAAGCACGCTATCCGGCCTTGCGGCTGGCGCGCAATGTGATGGAACGTGGCGGTTTGTCGGGCGCAGTTTTCAACGCCGCCAAAGAACGTGCGCTTGATCACTTTATCTCGCGTCGGATTGGCTTTCTTGAGATGGCCGATATTGTCGAAACCGTTCTGGACAGATTTGAGGCCACAGACAGCCTTCTTGATGCCCAGTTTGACCTTGATAACGTGCTGCAAACGGACCATCTGGCACGTAAGTGGGCCGATGAGGCCGTGACAAAAACAACAGGATAGAAACTTGGACGTACTTTCTCTGATCCCTCAATTCGGCAACCTGATTTATACCATCGTTGCCTTTGTGATCGCTTTGTCCGTCATTGTCGCGGTTCACGAGTACGGCCACTATATTGTTGGGCGTTGGTCCGGCATCCACGCCGAGGTGTTTTCGATTGGCTTCGGTCCGGTGCTTTGGAGCCGCTTCGACAAGCGTGGAACCAAGTGGCAGATCGCTGCCTTGCCCTTTGGTGGCTACGTCAAGTTTCTGGGTGATGCCAATGCCGCGTCTGGCAAGGACGAAGGGGCGATGCAGGAAATCACCGAGCAAAGCCCGGAAGAGTTGCGCCGAACCATGCATGGGGCACCACTATGGGCTCGATCCGCCACGGTTGCTGCGGGGCCGGTGTTTAATTTCGTGATGTCGGTATTGGTTTTTGGCCTTATTTTTATGTCTCAAGGTGTCACGCGTGATCCATTGACAGTTGGCCAACTACACGGGCTGCCCGGTGCTTCTCAGGGGTTGCAGGATGGGGATGAGATTGTCGCCATTGCAGGTATCGAAGTTCCCGATTTCGATCAGCAAGGCGCATGGACTGATTTCACGGATGCGTTGCCGGTTGAACCGGAGCTGGATTATACCGTAATCCGCAACGGGCAGCAGGTGGATGTTACGGGGCCCTGGCTTTTCCCGGCATTGATTCAACAGGTTGTGCCTCGCAGTGCTGCAAACGATATCGACTTGCAGGCCGGGGACGTTATCACCGAGGTCAATGGCGAACCGATATTTGCCTTTGAACAGCTCAAAGACCATGTGGAAGGATCCGACGGCAAGGTTCTTCTTTTGAATGTCTGGCGGGACGGCGCAGAGCTTGAATTCGCTTTGGCGCCACGACGGACAGATGAGCCAAACCCCGACGGAGGGTTTGTAACGCATTGGCGAATTGGAATTGTTGGCGGAATGGCCCTTGATCCTGCCACAGAACCAGCAGGCTTTTTTGCTTCGCTGTCCGGTGGGGTGCGGCAGACGGTTCGAATCATAGAAGGCTCGCTTTCCGGTGTCTGGCACATGGTCACCGGTGCCATCAGCACCTGCAATATGTCAGGCCCCATCGGTATTGCGGAAACTTCGGGCGCTATGGCCAGTCAGGGCGCACAGAGTTTTATCTTTTTTATCGCCGTTTTATCGACCGCAGTGGGTCTGCTGAACCTGTTCCCAATTCCGGCACTGGATGGGGGGCACCTGGTTTTTTATGCTTACGAAGCAATAACAGGAAAACCTCCCAGCGATGGGGTTCTGAGAGTGCTTATGGGCATTGGTGTATCACTGATCCTCGGGCTTATGATTTTTTCGGTCACTAACGACCTATTCTGCTGATTGTGGCAAGGGGCGCATGGTGATGCCGTATTGATGCCGCAATTCCGGCCTAGAGTGTAATACGCATATCAATCGATACCAGAGGTTGTGATGACAAAGGTTCTGCGTAAATCTGCCCGAGGCCTAGGTTGCCTGTTCGTTTTGAACTGGGACATGCTGTTGTTCTTCGGTGCGACGGGGGTCGCGATGGGAGCATGGGCGTATCTTATCACAATGTGATTCCTGAAATCATTGTTAACACCTGACGAAGCGGCCCTTGGGGCCGCTTTCTGTTTTGGTCTTTTGACAAGCTGCCATATTCTCGCTACTCAGCTTTAAAGTCCAAAAATATTGGGTAGTGAAAAATATGACTGACAGGCGAAACGCGGGCATATCCTGCGGGGGTCACGGGCCGGAAAACAAGATTTTGTGGCGGTCTCTAACGTTCATATTCCTTCTGACATTGGTAAGTTTTGTGCCTTTGCCGCAGGCTGCGTGGGCTCAGAACTTTGTTGTTAATTCGTTTGAAGTCGAAGGGAATCGTCGCATCGAAACGTCAACGATCATCGCGCGCACAGGTATAGAACCGGGCCAGTCTGTGAGCGGTGGAGAGTTGAACGACGCCTATCAGCGTTTGCTTGACAGTGGTGTTTTTGAAACAGTCGAATTGACACCGCGCGGCAATACTTTGGTGATTAAAGTCGAGGAATATCCGACCATCAATCAGATCAGCATCGAAGGAAACCGTCGTGTAAAGGATGATGTGCTGCTTGATGCAATCTCATCCGAACCGCGGCGTGTCTTTACGCCTCAGGTTGCGGAGGCGGACGCCGATTTGATCGCTGAGATATATTCATCGCAAGGGCGTGTTTCCGCAACGGTCATTCCGCGCATCATTCGCCGCAGCGATAACCGCGTTGATCTGGTTTTCGAGGTCGCGGAAGGTACAACAATAGAAGTCGAGCGCGTCAGTTTTGTTGGAAACCGCGCCTATTCCGATCGCCGTCTTCGGCGGGTTCTTGAAACCAAGCAGGCAAACTTTCTACGGACATTTATCAGTAGTGATACGTTCATTGCCGACCGGATTGAGTTTGACAAACAGGTCATCCGAGACTTCTACCTGTCCCGTGGGTACGTAGACTTTCGCGTCAACAGTGCGAATGTTGAATTCACCCGTGAACGTGATGCTTTTTTCGTAGTGATGAACATCACTGAAGGGCAGAAATTCTCGTTTGGCCAAATTAGCACGGTCAGCGAGATCCCAGGTGTCGATCCGGCGCCATATCAAGATGCGCTCAAAATTAAACCGGGTGTAACATACACGCCGTCTCTGGTCGAAAACTCGATCGCCCGCATGGAGCGTCTTGGGATTAAACAAGGCGTGGACTTCCTGCGGGTTGAGCCTCGAGTGACTCGGAACGCTCGTGATCTGACGCTTGATATTCAATTCGTGCTTACAAAAGGACCGCGGATTTTTGTCGAACGGATCGACATCGAGGGCAACACCACAACTCTGGATCGCGTTATTCGTCGGCAATTTGATACAGTTGAAGGTGATCCATTCAATCCACGCGAAATTCGTCAGGCTGCTGAACGTATCCGCGCTTTGGGTTTCTTTGCTGTAGCTGACGTCGAACCACGCGAGGGCTCTTCGCCCAGCCAAGTTATCGTTGATGTGGATGTTGAAGAACAACCCACCGGGTCGCTGAGCCTTGGCGGTAGTTTCTCGGCTTCTGATGGCTTTGGTATTGCGATTGGACTGCGCGAATCGAACTTCCTGGGGCGTGGACAAACGTTAGGCGTCACTCTGTCGACTGCGCAGGACTCCGAGCAATACGTATTGAACTTTACCGAGCCTTATCTTCTGGGACGGAGACTGCAATTCGACGTGGGCTTGGGGCTGTCTACGACCAACTCCAGCTTTGCTAGCTATGATACCGAGACATTGTTCTTCCGACCTCAGCTGAGCTATTCCATCGGAGAGCTGTCAGCACTGCGCGTTCGTTATAACTGGGAAGACAGCGAAATGACCCAGCAGGATAACGAAACCAATGGCGCGGTTATTTCTTCGGAAATCGATCAGGGTAGTCGTACAACCAGCTCGCTGGGACTGTCCTATATCTATGACAGCCGTCTGGGCGGTTTGAATCCGAATGCAGGTGTGCTGTTCGAATTCGGTGTCGATGCTGCCGGATTGGGTGGTGACAATGAATATTTCCAGACCACAGCGCGTGCTATCGCTCAGACCCGCGTTTGGAACGAAGAAGTTGTCCTTCGTGCCACCTTTGAGGCCGGCGCTCTGAACTGGACCGGCGACGATTTCAGCCGCACGATCGACCGATTTGTCTTGGGACCCAGTACATTCCGTGGGTTCGAGCCTGCCGGTATTGGCCCGCGTGACCTGTCCAACGGTCAGGACGACGCCATCGGGGGCAATTATTACTGGGTCGCCAGTCTTGAATCAGACTTTCCGCTGGGTCTACCTGAAGAGTTCGGTCTACGCGGTGGTGTGTTCTATGATTTTGGTAACTTGTATAACTTGAATAATGTGAACACGGCAGGGGCCGATATCGTAGGCGAGGGCGGCTCAATCCGCCACGTGGTTGGCGTTTCGGTACTGTGGACGACGCCGTTTGGTCCTTTGCGGTTCAACTTCTCGAAGGCACTGAAGAAAGAAGACTTCGACAATGAGCAGAACTTTGACCTGACGATTCAGGCCCAGTTCTGAACCTGAATGTTGAGACGTGCTTATATTAGGTTTCAGGGCCCTTTGGGGGCCCTGTGCATTTTTCTATCCTTGTCCCTAGCCGTTCCTGCCTTTTCTCAGCAGTTGGGTGTGCCGCAAAGCAGCGTTCTAACGTTGTCCAGCGACCGTCTCTTTGCAGATTCAGAATTCGGCACTCGAGTCCTTCGCGAGATTGAATTAGAAAGCACGTTGTTGGGGGAAGAAAACGAACGGATCGTTGCTGAACTTAGTCAAGAAGAACAGATACTCACTGATCAACGTGCGACTATGACTGCTGAAGAATTCCGTCCCTTGGCGGAAGCTTTCGACAGCAAGGTCCAATCACATCGGGAAGGGCAGCGTGCTAAATTGGATGCGTTGTCCCGCCGGAGTGAAGAGGCTCGACAGAAGTTTTTTGAGTTGGTCCAACCGGTCTTGATTGATCTATTACGCGAAACTGGCGCTTCTATCGTCATTGAGCGATCCAGTGTCTTCCTCAGTTCCGATCGCACCGACATCACAGATGCAGCCATTGCCCGGATCAACGCAGTAATCGGAGATGGCAGCACTGTTGAAAATGCGCCTAGGGAATAGGTTTACTTGCCCTTGGGGCGCTGTGTTGCTAACCACGCGCAAACAGAAATCCAGAACGGGACGACGACATTATGAGTACGGAAACCAAAAGCGCTGACATTCAGTTGATCCAACGGATATTGCCGCATCGTTACCCGTTTCTGCTGGTCGATAAGGTTGTCGATATCTCAGGCTATCAATCTGCGGTCGGCATCAAGAATGTGACCATGAACGAACCGCACTTCCAGGGCCATTTCCCGGGCACTCCGATCATGCCAGGCGTCACAATCGTCGAGGCGATGGCGCAGACCGCAGGTGTGATGCTGGGCGTTGGAATGGACGTGATCGACAGCGAGCTGCTGATCTATTTTATGAACATCGACAAGTGCAAATTCCGCCGCAAAGTGGTCCCGGGCGATGTGCTGGAAATGCACGTTGAAACCGTGCGCGGCAAAAAAGGCGGCAAGATTTTCAAGTTCAGTGGTCGTGCCACTGTCGACGGTGAGGTTGCCGCCGAAGCGGAGTTCTCGGCCTATGTTGACTGGGACATGGAAAAAACGACATGAACGGCATCCACCCAAGCGCAATTATTGAAGACGGCGCGCAGATCGGTGAGGGCTGTGTCATCGGACCGTTCTGCTACGTCGGAGCGCAGGTCAAGCTGGGCGACCGGGTCGAGTTGAAGTCCCATGTGGTGGTGACAGGGGATACCTCGATTGATGATGAAACGGTAATCTTCAATTTTTCGGTGATCGGAGAGATTCCGCAAGATTTGAAATTCGGCGGGGAAAACACTCGGCTAGAGATCGGCAAGCGTAATCGTATCCGTGAGCATGTGACGATAAATACCGGTACGGAGGGCGGTGGTGGTCTGACCCGAATCGGCGACGATTGCCTGCTGATGGCCGGTGTGCATGTTGCTCACGACGTTCAGATCGGCAACCGAGTGATCATGGTAAACCATGCGGGTGCAGCGGGTCATTGTATCATCGAGGACGATGTGATCGTTGGCGGTATCTCTGGTTTGCACCAATGGGTCCGCGTTGGACGTGGCGCGATCATTGGGGCGCTGACGATGGTGCCCAATGATGTGATTCCCTATGGGCTGGTTCAGGCACCTCGTGGCGAACTGGATGGTCTCAACCTAGTGGGCCTGAAACGCAAAGGTGTCTCGCGTGAGGATATCTCGGCCTTGCGTGCGGCGTTCCGCGAATTGTCGACGGGCGATGGCACCTTTATGGAGCGGGCTCATAGGGTTGGCGCGGACAATGAAAGCGAATACGTGCAGCGGATCGTCGATTTTGTCACCGGGCAATCGGATCGTTCCTTTTTGACACCGAGGAAATAAGCCGATGCTGGCGTTGATTGCCGGAACAGGTGCATTACCAAGCGAAGTGGTCGACCGTCTCGATGACCGCCCCCTGATTTGCGCTATGGAAGGGTTCACACCCGATACCGTAACCTGCGATATCGAGTTCCCGCTCGAGCAACTCGGAAGTTTCATTGCTGAATTGAAGGCACGCGGCGTGACTGAGATTTGTATGGCCGGAGCGGTTCGACGCCCTGTCATTGACCCATCGCGGATCGACCCGGCGACGATGCCATTGGTTCCGATATTGCAGCAGGCGCTAATGTCAGGCGATGACGGAGCCTTGCGTGCGGTGATCGGGATCTTTGAAGACGCTGGCCTGACAGTCCGCGCAGCTCATGAAATTGCACCGAGCTTGCTGCCGCAGCTTGGTTGCCTGACCGATGCGTGCCCGTCGAAAGAAGATCTGTCGGATGCGGATCGGGCCGCCGGAATCCTTCGGGCAATGGGTGCTGCCGACATTGGGCAGGCTTGCGCGGTGTCCAAGGGGCAAGCACTGGCAGTAGAAGGAATATTCGGCACCGATTGGATGCTTCAATCCCTAACGCAACGCCCCGATGCGGGCGGAGGGATTTTGTTCAAGGCCCCGAAACCAGATCAGGACCGGCGCGCTGATTTGCCGACGATCGGGCCTGACACGGTTTCTGCCACGGTTGCCGCTGGGTTGACCGGTATCTTCATCGAAAAAGGCGGGGTCATAGTGCTGCAGCAAGAACGCGTCATCGAAGAGTGCAATCGCCTCGGCTTGTTCCTCTTTGTACGTGAGCGGGCCAGTTGATGCGGGTCTTCCTGGTCGCCGGTGAACCCTCGGGCGACCGCTTGGGAGGCGCGCTAATGGAGGGACTTCGGAGCCTCATCCCCGATGTTCAATTCGATGGGGTTGGCGGGCCATTAATGCAGGCGCAGGGATTGGACAGCCGTTTTCCGATGGCTGAACTGTCGGTGATGGGGTTGGTTGAGGTTCTGCCGAAGTTTTTCCACCTAAAACGCCGTATTGCCGAGACCGCGCAGGCGGTTCTGGATACACAGCCGGATGTTCTGATTACCATCGACAGTCCTGACTTTTCGCTGCGCGTTGCCAAGCTAGTGAAAGCTGACAGCGATATTCGTACCGTACATTATGTCGCCCCCAGCGTCTGGGCGTGGCGACCGGGGCGGGCGGACAAGATGGCCAAGGTTATTGACCATGTTCTGGCCCTGTTGCCGTTCGAGCCGCCCTATATGGAACGTGCCGGAATGGAGTGTGATTTCGTCGGTCATCCAGTGGCCAGCGAACCGGAGGCATCAGAAAAGGATATCCAAGAGTTTCGCGCTGCCTACAATCTTGGAGACGCGCCGATCATTCTAGCTCTTCCGGGTTCGCGCGGGGGTGAGATTGAACGTTTAGCCCCAGTCTTTGGTGAAGCGTTGCGCCTTTATCTGACCGGCAGGTCGGACGCTCGCGTTGTGGTGCCCGCAGTCGCGCATATGGTGGATACCGTCAATGGGCATGTGCAGGGCTGGCCGGGGAACCCGGTGGTCGTCGATCCGCGCGATATGCCGTCTGATCAGGCGCAGGCACAGAAGCGGGCCGCATTTGCCGCTGCTGAATTGGCGTTGGCCGCTTCGGGCACGGTTTCACTGGAACTGGCCGCGCAATCCACGCCAATGGTGATTGCCTACAACTTGAACTGGCTTACCACCCTGATCGCCAAGCGGATGGTCAATCTGGATACGGTGACACTGGTCAATCTGGTCTCGGATACCCGGACAGTGCCGGAATGTCTGTTGGACGATTGCCAACCAGACCAGATTGCGGCTGCGCTGAAGCAGGTGTCGGATGCGCCGGATGCGCAGCGCGACGCCATGGCCACAACGATGGATCGGCTAGGACGCGGCGGCGAAGCTCCGGGCTTGCGCGCGGCCAAGGCGGTTCTGGCGCGGATGAAACGCTGATGCTGGACCTATTGCTTTTTGGCCTGTCGACCTTTACGGCACAGGTGCTAACCAATCTGGATAATCTGGCCGCGCTATTGGCCTTGACGCTGGTTTCGGGAACGAAGCGCTCGGTCACCGGATTCCTTTTGGCGCAAGTGATCGTAATCGGCACCGCGTTTATTCTGGCGGTGGGTGTCGATGGCGTCGTGCCGAATTGGGAAGGCTATCTTGGAGTTATCCCGTTGGGCTTGGGAATTCTAACGCTGATCAAACGCAAACGCGGTGCAGAGGCCGAGACAAATCCCAATCTTGGCACCGGAGCTTCGATCATGATGGTCACATTGCTGTTCATCAGCCTTTCGATGGACACGTTTGCTGTGCTTGCGCCGTTACTTGCAGACACGGCCCCCACATACCGAACTGCCGGAGGTATCGGTGCACTGCTTGCTGCGTTCTCAATGGCTACCGTTGGGTTGCTTGGATCTAAAGCACCATTCATCAGCAGCGACGTGGCCCGCCGTTTGGAACGCCTTGTGCCTTACGTGATGATCTGCGCCGGGCTGTATATTCTCAGCAACTCGTGGACTGACGCGATTTAGTAACCGCGCCAGATCCAGCCACCGCCAAAGATGCGGCTGCCTTCCGAGGCATAGAACACACAGGCTTGTCCGGGTGACACGCCTTCTTCGGGCGTCAGCAATTCAACCTCGGCCGTGGTGTCGGACAGGGGCCGTATGATCGCCTCGCGCGGGGGGCGGGTTGAACGGACTTTGACCGAGACGTGCCACTCTTTTTGTGAGGTGAACGGCGCATCGCCCAGCCAGTTAATTTCGCGCACGGGAATAGTGCGAGTGGCCAGCATCTCTTTTGGCCCCACGACAACCTGTTTCTTGTCGACATCCAGCTTGACTACATAGAGTGGCTCGCTGAGACCGCCGATCCCTAGACCACGACGCTGGCCGATAGTGTAGTGGATGACACCCTCGTGCTGCGCCAGAACGCGGCCATCGGCATGCACGATTTCACCAGGCTCGGCTGAACCTGGGCGCAGCTTTTCGATCACGCTAGCGTAATTACCGTTGGGCACGAAGCAAATGTCCTGGCTGTCGGGCTTGTCCGCTACGGCCAGTCCGTATTGCGCAGCCATCTCGCGCGTTGCGTCTTTCGAGGGCAAATGGCCCAGAGGGAAGCGAAGGAAATCCAGCTGTTCGGGCGTGGTCGAGAACAGAAAATAGGATTGATCGCGGTTCGCATCCTCGGCGCTGTGCAGTTCCGGGCCATTGGCACCCACCTTGCGCTGGATATAGTGACCAGTCGCCATGCAGTCGGCCTCAAGGTCTTTTGCCGTTTCCAGCAGGTCCTTGAACTTTACGCGTTCGTTGCAACGGATGCAGGGGACCGGGGTTGCGCCCGCAAGGTAGCTGTCGGCGAACTCGTCGATCACCGCATCCTTGAAGATGTTCTCATAGTCCAGAACGTAATGAGGGAATCCGCGCTCTTCGGCCACGCGACGCGCGTCGTGGATATCGATCCCGGCACAGCACGCGCCTTTCTTGGCCAGCGCAGCGCCGTGATCGTAAAGCTGCAGAGTTACGCCCACAACATCATAGCCTTCGTCCGCCAAATGAGCTGCCACAACCGAGCTGTCCACGCCGCCAGACATGGCCACAACCACCCGCGTTTCCGACGGGGGTTTGGCAAAGCCAAGCGAGTTCAGCGGTGTCTCGGTATCGAGGGCCATGACGATTCCAGTGCGGGTTAAGAAAGACCGGCAGAATATAGGAAAATTCTACACACTCTCAAGGGGCGGTTTCACCCGGCATTAAGTAGGCTGGTGTCAGCTTTGTCGCAGCACGAAGAGGATCAAAGAATGTTTTTGCACAAAGTAGAGGGGCCAAGATCCGTAACCCTTCCAGATGGAACAGTTTTATCGCGCTCTGATTTGCCGCCTGTTGATACGACACGCTGGGTTGCATCACGCAAAATAGTTGTGGTGCGGGGCGTACTTTACGGGCTGATCACGCTGTCTGATGCCAAAAAAAGGTACGGGTTAAGCGATGAAGAGTTCACTTCCTGGGTTTCTGCAGTGGCAGAGCACGGAACGGACGCCTTGAAGGTCACGACGTTAAAAAAATATCGACAACCTAAAGGAGAGTGTGAATAAACGATTCAACGGTAACGTCAGATTAACCATTTTTGAGCAGGCTCAATTTGAAATTGGTAAATTGACCCGAATTGGAGCAGTAAATGCGTATACTTCTTGTCGAGGATGATCCGACCACGTCGAAAAGCATCGAGCTGATGCTGACGCACGCCAACCTCAATGTCTATGCAACGGATCTTGGCGAGGAAGGTATCGATCTGGCAAAGCTTTATGACTATGATCTGATCCTGCTTGACCTGAACTTGCCGGATATGAATGGGCACGAAGTTCTGCGTCAGTTGCGCATTGCACGGGTGGAAACGCCCATCCTGATCCTGTCTGGTGCGGATGATACCGAAAGCAAAATCAAGGGCTTCGGTTTCGGCGCCGATGACTACATGACCAAGCCGTTCCATCGTGAAGAGTTGGTCGCGCGCATTCATGCCATCATTCGCCGCTCGAAAGGGCATTCTCAGTCCATCATCCATACCGGTCGAGTGGCCGTGAACCTGGATGCCAAAACGGTCGAGGTTGAAGGTAAGGCGGTTCATCTGACCGGAAAGGAGTACCAGATGTTGGAACTGCTAAGCCTGCGCAAGGGGACAACCCTGACCAAGGAAATGTTTCTTAACCACCTTTATGGCGGAATGGATGAACCCGAATTGAAGATTATCGACGTGTTCATTTGCAAACTGCGCAAAAAGCTCAGCAATGCCACCGGCGGCGAAAACTACATCGAAACCGTTTGGGGCAGGGGTTATGTCCTTCGCGAACCGCAAAGTAGCAACCTTGATGAAACGCGGATGGCAGTTGGGGCCTGATTAGATCTCGGTCGCCCGTGGTCCGGGGCGATCATACTCACTCACAATACAGCACATCTGGACCTAGCCATGGCCTCGCCCTATCACTGAAACCCAAGAATACGTGACAGGGCGAGGCCATGAGCAAATTGATTCCGGTATCAGAGCTGACTGAAGACGCAGCACGAAAAGAACTGGCGCGATTGGCTGACCAATTGTCTCGGGCTAACACGCTGTATCACGCGGAAGACGCCCCAGAGATTTCGGACGCCGCGTATGATGCGTTGAAACGCCGAAACGCCGAAATCGAAACGCGTTTCCCAAGCTTGAAACGTAAAGACAGCCCGTCCGAGCAGGTTGGAGCGCGTCCGACGGATGGTTTTTCGAAAGTGATTCATGCGGTTCGTATGATGTCGCTTGGCAATGCGTTTGATGATGAGGACGTTCATGACTTTGACCGCTCGATCCGAAAGTACCTTGGATTGGATGCATCAAAACCGCTGTCGTACTCCGCCGAACCCAAAATCGACGGCCTGTCTCTCTCCTTGCGTTATGAGAAAGGAAAATTGGTTCAGGCGGCCACCCGTGGCGATGGTGAAGTTGGTGAGAATGTAACTGCGAATGCCCGGACAATTTCGGACATTCCACAGATATTGGAAAACGCGCCAAATGTTTTGGAAGTTCGGGGCGAAGTCTACATGTCGCATGCGGACTTTGAACAACTGAACGCCCGTCAGTTGGAAGCTGGCGAAAAAACTTTCGCGAACCCGCGAAATGCGGCTGCCGGATCACTGCGACAATTGGATTCGACCGTCACGCGTGCGCGTCCGCTGCGGTTTTTTGCTTATGCCTGGGGCGAACTGTCAGAACCGCTGGCCGATACACAGATGGATGCGATTGAGCGGCTGCATGATTTTGGGTTCGTCACCAATCCGTTGACAAGACAGTGTGACACAACCGAACAGATCCTGGGTCACTACCGCGATATCGAGGCTCAGCGATCGACCCTTGGCTATGATATTGATGGTGTCGTCTACAAAGTTAACGATCTTTCTTTGCAAACACGGCTGGGCTACCGCTCCACCACACCCCGTTGGGCGATTGCGCATAAATTCCCGGCAGAACTTGCCTGGACCCGATTAGAGGCCATCGACATTCAAGTCGGACGAACAGGCGCGCTTAGCCCTGTTGCCCGGCTACATCCGGTGACGGTTGGTGGAGTGGTTGTATCAAATGCCACACTTCACAACGAAGACTATATCGCTGGCCGCGATGCCAAGGGTGGCACAATCCGCGATGGCAAGGACATCCGCGTTGGTGATTGGGTGCAAGTCTATCGGGCTGGTGATGTGATACCCAAAATTGCGGATGTAGATACCTCAAAACGTCCCGAAGGGGCGACACCCTTCGAGTTCCCCACCATCTGTCCGGAATGCAACAGCGATGCCGTTCGAGAAGAAGGCGACGCTGTGCGTCGCTGTACCGGAGGGGTGATCTGTCCTGCGCAGGCCGTAGAAAAGCTAAAACATTTCGTCTCTCGCAAAGCGTTCGATATCGAAGGTCTGGGCGCAAAACAGATCGAGATGTTCTACGACGACCCTGACCTGCCTGTCAGAACTCCGGTCGATATTTTTACATTGCAACAACGGGACAGCGCAAACCTGAGCAAACTGGCGAACCGCAAAGGTTGGGGTGCGCAAAGCGCTGGGAACTTGTGGGCGGCGATCGACGAAAAGCGGACCATTCCCTTCGGGAGGTTGCTGTTTGCTTTGGGCATTCGACATATGGGTGAGGCGGCCTCGAACTTGGTTGCCAATCATTATGGCACGTGGTCCGAATTTGAACGCGCAGTTACCTCGGCGGCTGATTTCGAGGGACCGGAATGGGAAGACCTGTTAAGCGTTGACGGTGTTGGAGAGGTCATGGCGCGCGCTCTTGTCTCGGCGTTTGCGCAAGAGGCTGAGCGCGCTAGCATTGATGCACTGGTCGCGCAACTTGAGGTTCAGGATGCGAAACGCCCGGATACGGAAGGCAGCCCAGTTGCAGGAAAAACCGTTGTTTTTACGGGCACACTCGAGAAGATGACACGCGCCGAAGCAAAGGCTAGGGCCGAGGCGCTGGGGGCCAAAGTCTCGGGGTCCGTCAGTAAAAAGACGGATTTGTTGGTTGCCGGACCAGGGGCAGGCTCCAAAGCAAAAAAGGCCGCCGAATTGGGGATTGAAACGTTGGATGAGGATGGCTGGCTTCAGCTGATCGGAACTGCATGAGCGGCCGTCCGGAAAGTCTTTTCCCTCTGTTTGCGGGTCTGGAAACGTTAGATGGTGTGGGCCCAAAGACGGCTCAGGTGTTGGCGCAAGCTGGCACGGAGTCACCTCGGGACGTTTTATTCAGCCTTCCGTACGCTGTCATTGACAGGCGTCGCCGCGACACCATTCAGGGCGTCGATCTGCCCGCGACACTGACCGTTGAAGTCACGGTTGGTGCACACCGACCAGCGCGCAACAAAGGTGGTGCCTATCGGGTGCATGTCGAGGACAATCAGGCAGATTTTCAATTGGTTTTCTTCCACGCTCGTGGAGATTACCTGAAACGGGTTCTACCGGAAGGTTCTCGGCGGGTGATCTCGGGCAAGTTGGAACTGTTCGATGGAATGGCACAGATGGTTCATCCAGACCACATGTTGCCGGTGGATGAAGCCCATAGCATTCCCGACTTTGAGCCGGTGTATCATCTGAATCAGGGGATCACTCAAAAAACAGCCTATAAAGCCGCACGCAGTGCATTGACACGGGCGCCTGCGCTCGCGGAATGGATTGATCCAGCATTGGCTGCAAAACACGGTTGGCCAGAGTGGACCACGGCCATCGCCGCAGCGCATAAACCGTTGGGTGCTGACGATGTGGCCGCTCATGCTCCGGCGCGGGAACGGCTGGCCTATGATGAACTGTTTGCGCACCAATTGACTCTGGCGCTGGCCCGGCAACGAGAGAGGAAGACCAGAGGCATAGTCAGCGTTGGTACCGGAGCCCTGCAATCCAAGGTTTTGGCCAACCTGCCATATCGGCCAACCGGTGCGCAGTTGCGTGCTATTGACGATATTAGCAACGATATGGCCTCGGACGCACGAATGAACCGGCTTCTCCAGGGCGATGTTGGGGCGGGCAAAACGCTGGTGGCCTTCATGGCGTTGCTTGTTGCGGTTGAGGCTGGCGGGCAGGGGGTCATGATGGCACCTACCGAAATCTTAGCCCGTCAGCATCTGGAAGGTTTGCGCCCGCTCGCTGAAGAGGCTGGTGTCGTGCTGGAAATTCTAACTGGGCGGGATAAAGGCCCTGAACGTCGATCAAAACTGAAATCGTTGAAGGATGGTGACATTCACATTCTGGTCGGCACCCATGCAGTGTTCCAAAATGACGTTGAGTTCAAAGCGTTGCGCCTGGCAATTGTCGATGAACAGCACCGCTTTGGTGTACGTCAGCGGATGGAGCTGTCTGAAAAAGGGCAGGGCGCGGACGTCTTGGTGATGACTGCCACTCCGATCCCGCGCAGTTTGGCACTTGTGCAGTATGGCGACATGGATGTGTCAGTGCTGGACGAAAAGCCTCCGGGGCGGAAGCCGATAAAAACCGCCGTTGTCAGTACAGAACGAATGGATGAAGTTGTCTCGCATCTACGGCGTGCCATTGATGAAGGGCGCCAGTGCTATTGGGTCTGTCCTTTGGTCGATGAGTCCGAGGTTTCGGATCTGACGTCCGCTGAGGAACGTTTCAAACGTTTACGCGCCATTCTGGGCGAAGGCACGGTTGGGTTGGTGCATGGTCAGATGCCATCCGCTGATAAAGATGAAGCGATGAAGGCCTTTCAAGAAGGGCAAACCAAAGTTTTGGTCGCCACCACTGTCATTGAGGTTGGTGTCAACGTCCCCAACGCCTCAATCATGGTTATCGAACGGGCCGAGATTTTCGGACTGGCGCAGTTGCACCAATTGCGGGGCCGAGTGGGGCGGGGTGAGGCAGACTCGACTTGTTTGCTGATGTATCAACCACCGCTGAGTGAGGGTGGTCGCAGACGTTTGGAAGTGCTACGCGAAACCGAGGACGGATTTCGTATCTCGGAAACCGATCTACAGATGCGTGGTGCTGGTGATCTGATCGGGACAGCGCAATCAGGATTGCCAAAATTCCGGATCGCGGATTTGGAGCGGCAGGCTGGTTTGATGGCCACAGCACAAACGGACGCGCGTGCCCTGTTATCTACGGATCCTCAGTTGCGCTCGGACAGGGGCCAAGCTGCCCGTGTTCTACTGTGGCTCATGAAACAGGATCAAGCGATCCGTTTGATTTCAGTGGGTTAGCCTGCTTGTTCCGATAAGTTCACTAATGTTCCTAAAAAGTTCTTTACCGACTCGGTAAAATATGAGAACAAAAGGTCAACAAAGGATTAAATTTCGACCGGAGGTGAGACCATGCTGACCCAGATCAAGACCGCCCTGAACCGTTCGCACGCAACGATTTTGCAGGATGCTGCAGGGGCCGTGTCTTTGGTGGTCATGCTTATGGTGGCCCTTCACCTGCCCGGAACGTTCTAAGCCTTTCTGCCTGCGATCTCGTGCCGATGATACCGCACTGTCATCCCCATTTCAGTCAAGGGTGACCTGCCTGTCCCAATTCCCTTGAGGGGCCTGCCTCGGCCCCGTGCGGCTATCCGGACCCCACGCGAGACACGCATAACCTACCGCCGCCCTTTCCGCCCGGAAGGTGCGGCGGTTTTTTCTTAAAGCTCACCAGTTTTGATGATTTCCAGAATCGCAGACAGCACTGAATTAACCGCCACAGATGCAAGGATCATGCCCATCACGCGGCTGATAATGGCTGCACCTGAGTATCGGATCAGCCGGATAATCGGGTCTGCAAGCAGCATCAGGACAAATGAGATCAGAATGACTGACAGCATAACCAAGGCCGTGATGCCTTGGTCTGCAGCACTGTAGCGGTTGTTGTCGGTCAGTATGACAATGGCCAGCATCGCACCCGGCGACGCCAAAGACGGAACAGCCAGCGGGAATATCGCCGGATTGGGCCGGTTGGCAGGTCGTTCCAACTCTTCTTCCGCCTCATGCTGTTCGACGACCTGTTTGCTTTCGCCGAAGATCATTGTCAGGGCAAAAAGAAACAGGATGATGCCGCCTGCAACCTGAAATGAATTCAAGCCGATATCCAGTGCTTCGATCAATAATTGACCGAACACCAGGAAGAACAACAACACTCCGGCGCTAACGAGTGCAGCGAGAAGAGCAGTTTTACGACGTGCCGTTGCTGAAAGGGTCGCGGTTACGGCGATGAAAACCGGAATAGTACCAATTGGGTCAATGACGACCCAGAGAGTAACAAAATGTTCCAGCAGTTTTTCCAATCCAATCCCCCGACATCCTGCAGTGTGATTAAACCGGATCGCCTGAAAATTCCAATATTACGCGCAGTTCGCCTGTTCCGCCTGTTCCATCGCTTCGGCGGACGCCTCAAGCACCAGCATGATCGATGCGTGGCGATTCTTGTAGTCCCGAGCGGGGATCAGTACTTCAAGCCCGTCAAACGGCGCATCTGGCGCAGGACCGCCTTTCTTTAGCATTACAGACAACTGATCACGCGCGGTTTCAATCTGTGCCCGTGTGGCACCAATGATAGCGCTGCCGACAACCGAAGCGGATGCCTGACCCAGCGCACAGGCTTTGACGTCCTGGCCAAATTCGGAAACCTTGCCGTCCTGCATCTTCACATCCACAGTTACCGTGGACCCACACAAAGGCGAGCGCTTTTTCGCCGTGGCATCAGGGTTCTCAAGACGGTCCAGATGCGGAATATCCGCGGCCAGCGCCAGAATGCGGCCGGAATAGAGCTTTATCAGGTCGTTCTCGCCGGACATGGCTTTCCCTCGTTGTCTGTTCCCCATACATAGTGAGCATCCACCGGGATGCAAAAGGTTTTTCTTATGTCCACTACTGCCTCGTTTGACCCGTCATCATTGAAGTTTAATGACGCCGGCCTGATACCCGCCATCGCCCAGGATGAAAGTTCGGGTGAGGTGTTGATGATGGCGTGGATGAACGTTCAGGCCATTGAAAAAACGCTGGAATCCGGTCGCGTTACCTATTGGTCGCGATCCCGTCAGTCTTTCTGGATCAAAGGTGAGACATCCGGACATGTGCAGGAGTTGGTTGATTTTCGTTTCGACTGCGATCGTGATTGCCTGCTGGTTTTGGTGCGTCAAACCGGTGCAGCCTGTCACACGAACCGCCGCACCTGTTTCTACACAGCCGTTCGCGAAGGCAATGAAGTTGAACTAATGTCCCCGATGGATTGAGGAATTACAGGCCGACGATCGCCCGGATATCCTCTGGCGTTGCACCTTCGGCACGGTATTTCGAAATTGCCTGAGCGTCGTCGCGTTTGGCCAATCGCTTGCCCGCGTCGTCTCGGATCAGGCGATGATGTATGTACTGCGGCGTAGGCAGGTCTAATAGGGCCTGCAGAACAACATGTATTCGGGTCGCCTCGAACAAGTCCTGGCCGCGTACGACATGGGTGATGTCTTGCGCTGCGTCATCCAGAACCACCGACAAATGATAAGATGTACCCATGTCGCGCCGGGATAATACGACATCCCCGATAGTGTTGATTATTTCGTCCAGGGTGAACTCTATGGTGCCAGTTTCGCCGTCTGGTCCTGCGCCTGCCTCTTGAAATGTACCGACTGTTGCATTGGATTGGTCAGTTTCAAGAAGCGCGCGGCCAGCGGCAGTCATATCCAGACGCAGGGGAACCCCCTTTGGGCGTTCAATCGTGCGGTCGTGTCGATTGCGACAGGTTCCGGGATAGATGATGCCATCGGGGCCATGCAAAGGAGCCCCTTCCTGCGGCGCGCTGGCGGCAGCGGCGATATCCTTGCGGTTGCAGGTGCAGGGGTATAGCAGACCGCGTGCCCACAGATCATCCAGTACCTTATCGTAAGCGGCCAAGCGATCTGATTGCCGCAAAACAGGTTCGGGCCATTGAAGACCCAGCCAATGTAGGTCGTCGTAGATCTGATCTTCCCAATGGGCACGTGATCGTGACCGGTCGATATCTTCGATCCGCAGTAGAAACTTGCCCCCGTTGGACGCGGCAAGATCATGGGCCAGCATTGCTGAGAAAGCATGCCCCAGATGCAGCGGACCGGTAGGAGATGGAGCGAATCGAGTTCTAAAATTCACGCTTTTTCAACAATATATACGTCAGACTTAAGGTCCATACCGGGCAGGTGTGGGCCGTATTCCCGAAATAGCAACCGCGCCGCCCCCATGTCCAGCCAATCATTCAGCCGCGAGGTATAGGAAGCATCGGCAAGCGTATGATCGTTGAATGAAAAACCGAGTAGCCCACCCTTGGGTAGCGCATGCATCAGCATGTCGAATACCTCGGGCGGAGCAGCGCCGGTACCAATGACGCCAATTGCCGTAATTGCTTTGTAAGCCCCTTTCTCCAAAGGGTTCGGATCGGTGATTTCAAAGGTAGAGAGTTTGCGATAAACTTCCTTGGCCTCGGCTCCTTCCAGCATTTTCGGGGTCGGATCAATGCCGTCAATTACCTCAAATCCAGCGGCACGCAGCGCCACTCCGGACAAACCAGTGCCGCAACCATAGTCCAGGATCGGAGTTTGCGGCTCTGGGAGCTTCGACCACAACGCTTCTGCTACCCGTCCGGGGGTAGCATAGCCATGCGCGCCAACCTCGGCATCATATGACGAGGCCCATTTCTGATAATGCGCATGAGTCGCTTGTGGTGTGTCCAATGCGTAGGTGTCTTTGAAAAACTTGTCGCTCATACACCAATGGTAAGCCGCCTCACCCTAAAGCGTCCAGTCAACTGTGCTCCAACCACTTCTTCCATTCGGCCTTGGCCCGATCCGTGTAGGCCTTGTAGCGATCTTTACGGCCACGACGACCACCTTTCAGTCCGTCAACGGGGCGGAACAGTCCGAAATTTACGTTCATGGGTTGAAAAGTTTTAGCCTCGGCACCACCAGTAATGTGGTGGATCAGAGCCCCCATGGCACTGTCCTGCGGTACTTCGGGCAATTCGCGCCCAAGAATCTCAGCTGCGGCCAAACGACCGGCCAACAAACCCATGGCTGCGCTTTCGACATAACCTTCAACGCCGGTGATTTGACCGGCAAAACGGATATTCGGCTTGGACTTCAAACGCATCTGTGCGTCCAGCAATGTAGGCGAGTTGATGAACGTATTGCGGTGGATGCCGCCCAGCCGAGCAAAGCTGGCATTCTCAAGGCCGGGGATCATTCGAAACACATCGGTTTGGGCGCCATATTTCATCTTGGTTTGAAAGCCCACGATGTTGAACAGCGTGCCAAGCGCATTGTCCCGGCGCAATTGCACTACGGCATGAGGTTTGACGTCCGGCTGGTGAGGGTTGGTCAGGCCGACGGGTTTCATTGGGCCGTGGCGTAGGGTTTCTCGCCCACGTTCCGACATTACCTCGATTGGTAGACAACCGTCGAAATAACCCGCAGTTTCGCCCTCGTGGAACTCGGTCTTGTCGGCGGCCAGCAGGGCGTCGATGAACGCCTCGTATTGGTCGCGATCCATGGGGCAGTTCAGATAGGCGGTACGCTCTTCCTCGGTCTCACCCTTGTCATAGCGTGATTGCATCCAGGCTTTGCTCATGTCGATGCTATCGGCATAAACGATTGGGGCAATGGCATCGAAAAAGGCCAGAGATTCTGCACCGGTTTCCGCACGAATAGATTCACCAAGTGCTGATGACGTCAGAGGGCCAGTGGCAACGATCCAATGCCCATCGTCGGGCAGGGTGGTGATCTCTTCTCCGGTAATTTCGACTCGGGGATGGTTGCGAAGTTTGGCAGTGACGGCTTCGGCGAACGGATCACGATCAACCGCCAGCGCACCACCGGCAGGCAGGCGATAGGCATCAGCAGTGGTCATGATCAAGCCGTCCGCCGCGCGCATTTCCCAATGCAACAAGCCAACAGCGTTCTGTTCGTCGTCATCGGAGCGGAACGAATTCGAACACACCATCTCGGCCAAATTGCCTGTCTGGTGCGCAAAGGTACCAACCTTGGGCCGCATTTCATGGATGACTACATCCACGCCCATTTCCGCCGCCTGCCAGGCAGCCTCGGACCCGGCCATGCCGCCGCCCACGATATGCAATTTCTGTGTCATGCGCTGCCACATAGGACACGGCATCGCACAACGCAACATAGTGCGTAAGGATTATGAAATCAGGGAATTTTGGGGTCGCCGCTGCGGGAACGTCGATGCCGGTGAGAGAAACCAGCAGGAGGGACCTTCCGCCTACGGCGACCCAAAAGTGTCTGCAGAGCCTTAGCTCTGTCCCAGCTTTGCCACAGTGTTGCCGTTTTGAAAAGCGCTAAATTGAGAACAATCCCGAGAACTGTTTACAATAATTGACTTATTGACGCCAGTTTGGCGGTCGCTTTTCGATAAACGCGGATATTCCTTCTTCCGTATCCCGATGCAGCATGTTCTGCGCCATCACCGCGCCGGTATAGTCGTAGGCCTGCTCAATCGGCATTTCTAGTTGTTCATAAAATGCCTGCTTTCCGATTTTGACGGCCGACCCCAGCTTGGCTGCAACTTGCTCTGCAAGCGCTGTAGTCTCATGTTCCAACAACATTTCCGGCACCACGCGATTGACCAGCCCGAGTTCCGCGGCATTTTCAGCCGAGATGAAATCCCCTGTTGTCAGCATCTCGAACGCGTGCTTTCTAGGAATGTTCCGGGTCAGAGCAACCATAGGGGTTGAGCAGAACAGGCCGATATTTACTCCGTTCACGCCGAAACGGGTGCCTTCCGCTGCAACAGCCAGATCACAGGTTGCGACAAGTTGGCATCCTGCCGCTGTCGCAATGCCATGTACCTGTGCGATGACGGGTTGGGGTAGGGACCTGATAGACAGCATCACTTGCGTACATCTCGCGAACAGATCCTGGAAATAGGCCTTTCCGCCGTCCTCGGCCTGTCGACCCGCCGTCATTTGCTTCAGGTCATGGCCGGCACAAAACGCGTTGCCTTCACCCCGCAGGATTACTGCCCTGATAGAGCTGTCACTCCGCAAGATATCGAACTCGGTTTGAAGGGCACTCAACATTTCATCGCTCAGCGCATTCAGGCGATCAGGCGCATTCATTTTTAGTGTGGCTACCGCGCCCGTGTCGTTACGTTCCAGAATTGCCATCTTGCTCTCCGTTCCGATGTCAGGCCAACTCTAGGACGGTGAACCAAGGAGGGAAAGCATGTCATTGGCAATGAACCGGGAAGAGCTGATGGAATACATGAAACAGATCTTTCCGCAGGTTCATCAGGACTTTGTCGTTGAAGAGTTGACTGACGAAACGATCGTAATGCGATTGGTCGTTGAAGACAGGCATCTGCGCCCCGGAGGAACTGTGTCCGGCCCGTCCATTTTTGGATTGGCGGATGTAAGTGTCTACGCAATGGTCCTGGCGCGCAAAGGTCGCCAGTCCTTGGCTGTAACCACGAACAGCTCGCTGGATTTTCTCCGCAAACCAATTGGCGGACGGGACATGATTGCACGTTGTCGCTTGCTGAAACTTGGTCGCACGCTTGCGGTTGGGGATGTGCTCATGTTTTCCGAGGGGGCAAGCGAGCCCGTTGCACGGGCTACAATGACCTATTCCCTTCCACCGGAAGGCTCTGCAGCCGCAGCTTTCGGATAAAAAAAGGCCGGGCGATGCCCGGCCAGGAAGAGGTCCCATCTAGGGACTGGGGAAATTAGCTCCGCCAAAATGGGCGGGTGAATTCCTGACGTGCCTGATATCGTGTCAGGCCGACATCTTTCAGAAGCCTGTCATCCAGTTTTGACAAATTGATACGGCTGCGGCGTTGGCGTTCCCACTTGGTGACTTTTGCCGCAAACTGCACGGCCAGCGCAGCGATCAGCGGCAGCCGAGGGCTGTCGTTCAGCAGCAAAAGGGCGGGTGTGTGCATTGCGCGTGTCATAGTGGGTATCCTTTCAAATTGTATTGACACAAAGCTAACATGTTCGGTACATAAGCTTGATACATTCCGAATTGTGTCAAAAGCAAAGGAAGAATTGTAATGGATACAATTTGGCCAGAGGCGCTGCCAAAGTCTAAGGGCCCTAAATACACTCTGGTTGCCGATACGATCCGAAAAGCAATTGAAAACAAGATGCTGGAGGTCGGTACCAAGCTGCCTCCGGTCCGAGAATTGGCGTATCGACTGCAGATTACTCCGGGTACCGTCGCACGAGCGTACACGATTCTAACGGATGAAGGATTGTTACAAGCCGAGGTCGGGCGTGGTACATTTGTCGCCCCCCCGAAATCCCCAATACTGGATGATGTTTGGGCCAGACAGCTTCACCTGCGCGATGACAAATACAACGCGAATGTCAGCCTTTTCAGCCCACGTCTGGCGGATGTGGGGCAGGTGGCGTTGATCCGCGAGTGCTTGCAGAAGGTGTCGCAGGCCGATCCCGGGCTCTTTCTAAATTATCCGACCCGAGATGCGTACCAACCGATGCGACAGGCCGTGGTTGATTGGTTGTCAGACCTGCCTTTGGGTGCGATTTCGCATGATGATATTGTACTCACACATGGCGGTCAGAATGGGCTGTGTCTGGTGTTTCAGACGATATTAAGCGGTGCCAAGCCCGTGGTTTTGGTCGAAGACCTGTCTTATGCGGGCTTTCGCAGAGCAGGTGAGTTGATGCGCGCCGACGTCGTTGGCGTCAAAATGGACAAATGGGGCATCGATCCAGACGCGATGGAGCATGTGCTGCGCCAAACTCAAGCGCAAGCTATCTGCGTTTCACCTGAGGTTCAGAATCCCACCGGAGCGCACACCCCACTTAAACGTCGCAAAGAAGTCGTTGAAGTCGCTCGCCGATTTGATTTGCAGATTGTCGAGGACGATTGCTATCGCATGGGCGACGCGCGCGAGCCCAGCTATCGCGCCCTTGCACCTGAACGAGGCTGGCATGTGTCCTCCATCTCAAAAACCCTCACGCCTGCGTTGCGTGTCGGTTTCGCGATCGCACCACGAGAAAGAAGCGTCGATTTGCGGCGTTCGGCCGAATACGGGTATTTCGGGCTTGCCCAACCTCTGGCAGAGCTTACCCGGTTGCTTCTGTCCGATCCCAGAACACGTCAGATCGCGAAAGATGTCCGTATCAAAATGGGTGAGTACGTGCGGGTTGCAGTCAATGCTTTGGGCGGCTTTGATCTAAACTGGGCGCCCGACGTTCCTTTCGTCTGGTTACACTTGCCGTCGGGTTGGCGCGCTGCGGCCTTTAGTAGAGCGGCTGAGCGTGAAGGAATACAATTGCGTTCGGCCGATGAGTTCGCCTTGCGTGACGGGCGTGCGCCGAACGCTGTGCGCATTGCCATGAACGGGCATGTTTCACTGGAACGGTTCGAGGACGCGATGCAGCGGTTGCGCTCTCTTTTGGATAATCCGCCCGAGCAAATCAGCGTTTGAGTGTGGGGTAAAATAATACCTATTTTTTAACTAACTGAAATACAACAATTTAAAAGCGTTTAGAGTTATTGACCTGCGCATCGCGCCCCTCTAAATACGCTCCATCGAATTCGGGCCGCTCTGTCGTTGGGCGGTCTTTCACATCAAACAGGACTATCCTGCCATGAAAACCTTTTCTGCAACACCTGCAGACATCGACAAGAAATGGATCCTGATCGACGCCGAGGGCGTTGTTCTGGGCCGTCTTGCCTCGATCGTCGCCATGCGCCTGCGTGGCAAGCACAAAGCGTCGTTCACCCCGAACATGGACATGGGCGACAATGTCATCGTGATCAACGCTGACAAAATCCAGATGACCGGCAAGAAGCGCGAAGAGAACTTCTACTGGCACACTGGTCACCCGGGCGGCATCAAGTCGCGCACCAAGCAGCAGATCCTCGAGGGTGCACACCCCGAGCGCGTCGTGACCCAGGCGGTCAAGCGCATGCTGCCGGGCAACCGTCTGGCGCGTCAGCAGATGACCAACCTGCGCGTTTACGCTGGTGCCGAGCATCCCCACGAGGCGCAAGCGCCCGAAGTTCTGGACGTTAAGTCCATGAACAAGAAAAACACCCGGAGCTAATGACCGATGGCTGATCAGATCAATACTCTCGAAGAGCTGAGCGCCGTCGCAGGCGTTGAAACCGTAGCCGAAGAAGTCGTCGTACGTGAACCCGTACGTGACGAGCTGGGCCGCTCCTACGCCACCGGCAAGCGTAAAGACGCTGTTGCCCGCGTTTGGATCAAGCCGGGTTCCGGCAAGGTCACCGTGAACGGCAAGGATCAGGACAAGTACTTTGCTCGTCCCGTTCTGCAGCTGATCCTGCGCCAGCCGTTCCAGGTTGCCGGTGTTGAAGGCGAATTCGACGTTGTAGCAACTGTCAAAGGCGGTGGCCTGACCGGTCAGGCCGGTGCGGTCAAGCACGGCATCTCGAAAGCGCTGCAACTGTACGATCCCAACCTGCGTGGCGCGCTGAAAGCTGCTGGCTTCCTGACCCGCGACAGCCGCGTTGTGGAACGTAAGAAATACGGTAAGCGCAAAGCGCGTCGTTCGTTCCAGTTCTCCAAGCGCTAACGCAGAACGAGTTAAAAACTCAATTAAAACAAACGGTCGCAAGAAATTGCGACCGTTTTTCTTTGTTAGCAGTTTATCAGCATTATACTGATATCATTGACGTCTTGGTTTAGCGAAATTAGCATATTTTTAGCAATTTTGGCATTTGGGAACAAAAGCACTAATGGATACGGTTATTCGCAACGGTTCACTCACAGTTATTCTGATACTAGTTTGGATGTCACTGCCAGCGAACGGTGAACCTCTGAAAAACCTTGTGACTAACCAACAACAAAAAGTAATTCAGCAGTTTATCAATTGGCATACGTCTGGTGCAGGGGAGAATAAGCATCTGAGTGGAACTCGTGAACATCTGACGAGACAAACAGAGATCGCAACAGCATTTTCGCAACTGCCCTATGTTTCTGCGAGCGATCCAATGAAAAACGGGATCGCCGCAGAATATAAATTCGTACGAGAAGTATTTGGCAGTTCTGCACGTTACGAAGCAGCAGAACGTGGACGTGCCATAGAAAACTGGCGATGTGTTTTCAAGGGGGCGGGGCTTCAGACTAAAAATGGCGGATGGTTGGTTAGCGAGTTTCGCTTCCCCGAATACATTGATCCAGAGTACAATATTCCTGCGTTCAGTTGTATCACACCGTACCACAATAGGCAGGGAAGAGTTGCGCTTAGTAAACTCTTAGAACGAGGAGCAAGCTCCTTTGTTGGCGTAGGAGCAACTGCTGGCTATTTTCCATTGCGAATTTATACCAAGAAAGGTTTCACCAAGACAACTGGGCTTAAGAGAGTGTATTTGAACGACTTCGTCGAGGTCCAAGGTGTAGTGTCCTGTGCAATTGGCAGAGACCTTGGGTGCGGCATAGCCGCCAAGTCAATTCGCTTCCTTGATCCAGGTAGTGTAACTGACGAGGAAACGAGAACTCACGTTCCTTCAGCCAATCCAAACGATGTCTGCTCTCAACCTGAATTTTCGGCACGGGTAATAGCGGTTGCTGAAAGAGTTTTTAGCAAGATGTTTGAAGGCGATGGTGCTTATTCTATGGTTTCATGTGAATACAGCAATGACGTCTACGACATTAAAATAATTGGGGCTTTGGGGGGCGAGACACGAACTATTGGCATTGATACCAGCGAGTGGATTTTTGCCTTTCATTCTAGGTCTGTTGAAGACCCATTTAGCTCTCCTAATCAACATTTATGTAGCAACGAGAATACTGGGCAGGCGTATATCAGCAACGACGTGTCCACTGGTTATTTCAGTTGCCGTTAAAAATGAAGCGCGACCCAAATGGCATATTACGAAAATAGGCAAGAACACTACGGTGGCGCACTTGTGTTGTTTCAACGCAACCTGTCTGTCGCCGTGCCCAACTCCAAAACGCATCGCGCCGCAAACTGGTACATGCGGCTAAAGATTGCTGGGCATAAAGGCTACATCACGCGCAGCACAAAGTTGGCAAAGTATGAGGAAGCGTTTGTGTTTGCGCAGTCTGAGTTCCTGCGTTTGCAGCAAGCGGCAAGGCTTGGGCACAGCTTGGACGAGTATACGTTTGAAAAACATTGGAACGATTGGTACGAGCGCAACTTGCGTGGCGGCACTTGGAAAGAAGAACGTGCGCTTTGGCACAAGCGCTACTTCAACCGCTATTTTAAAGAATACTTCTCGCACGCTGACAGCACGTCAATGCTGCTTAATGACATCACTCCCCAATTTGCACATGGGTATTGGGACTGGCGGAAAGCTTACTGGCTGACAGACAAGGGTACGAAACTGCGTAACTACAACCCTAAACGACGTGGCAGCAAGACAAGCGGCACTGCAAATGCAAAGGATATTCCAGCGGTCAAAACGCTGCAGATGGAGCAAAGCGCTCTTAATCAAATCTTCTACGACGCATTCGAACGCGGGCGCACACAACAGGTATTTAAGCTACGAGTTGCAGAACGTGGACAAACACCAAACAGGCGTGCTGGCTTTGATACCGGTAAAGAATATGCGGTGTTGGTACGCAATCTACGCAGTTATCGGGATTGCGTTGGGCGTTTTGCAAGCACGGGCTTGAATGCATGGCACAAACTGCAACGTGCGCAGCTTTCCTACTTCATCATGTTCCTGCTGCACAGTGGTATGCGCGTAGGTGAATCGCGGGGTATGAAGTGGAGCGACGTGAAGCTGGACGAAGAAGTAGATGGCGAAGAAGAGCGCATTGCTGAAGTCCGCGTAAGTAAGGCAACGAAGAAGAATGAAGTGCGCTATGTGCAAACCCAGCCAAGCGCCAACAAAGCGCTCAAAGACTGGTTTGAAGTCACGCCATTTAAAGAGCGTAACGACTGGGTGTGGTTTGGGCAGAAGCGCGATGCAGATGGCAAGTCGCAGCAGATTGGTGATCTAAATAAAAGCTTCCAGCAGTACCTGCGAGCCATTGACTTTGACGGTAGGAAAGATGGCTTGCTGTTGAACAGGGACGGCGAAAAACGCAGCTTGTATAGCCTACGGCACACGTATGCGACACAGCGCTTGGAGAAGGGCGACGTGAGCATCTACGACTTAGCGATAAATATGGGCTGCAAGGTCAAGCAGATAGAGACGCATTATTCGCACGTTGTCTCAAAGCAGCGCAGGCAGCAAATAACGCAGACAAGGCACAAAAAGAAAAGCCGCGCTGCTGAAGGCGCTGCTTTGAACGATGATGCGTTTTTTAGCGAGATTCGGCGCCGCTACAATGCTGGGGAGATAAGCGACGCTGCGTTTTTGGAGCTTGTGAAGAGCGCGGGTAGTTAGGCGATTTTGTTGTAATACTCTTCAACGCTGTAAGCATTGCCAACTAGCGGCAAACTTCTGAGCTGCATATTAACAAAAATCTCAGAGAACATGTCATATAGTGTGAAGTCTTCATCGTAGTAGAACTTGCCGTTGAAACTCTCTTTGAAATCACTTGGCAATGGACCATTTTCCTTACACCAAGTGTCTGTCCAGTTCGCAGCAGTTGAAATTTTCCACACGTCTTGAGTGTCTAGTCCGTTCTGGCAAAGACACATAAATGCTTGTAATTGGATCTGATTGAGCATTTCGTCGTAGCTAACCCCATCAGTATCAATTTCGATGTCAAACATTACTTGTGTGTGGCGTTTGAAGCTAACGATGTAATTTACGTTCATTCTGGTTCCTTTAACATTGTTTCGAATGAGCAAGCTGTTCAATCAACTTACTTAATAAACATACCTCAAAACACCGGATTTGTCAAAATTGATAACCCATAAAGCATTGATATATATGATAAATTACTGATTTTTACGCTTGGACAAGTGATTGATTTGGAAGGAGACTTTTTTGAATTTTTTGCGTTTTTTTTTCGAGAATAATCGCATTGCGCTGCTTGCTCTCGTATAAGCCCATGTAGCGTGTGGCGCACGCCTATGACGCGGACACAGATGTGCGGCAATATTGTCCATGCTCTGGCTTGTTATGGGATGACGACACCGGAAATAAAAGGCTGATCAAGAAGTTCCACCACGAATAGACATGGTGCCGTTAGCAACTAAAATCCCATGTTCGAAAAAAAAGGGTCTTTCTTCAACGCCGGATGTCTTTTGTGCATTTTGGGGGTCAGCGCGCTGCTTTTTGGGTTTCGAGCCGCAGCGAGCAAGACCAAGACCTTCGGATAATAGATTTCTTGTGGAAAAGACCTGTTTTTGGCATCAAGGTACGCCTTCAAAGACACACTGTAAGTAGACGCACTTGATGTTTCGAGCATGTAATTTAGGACGTCGTACGCATCCTCGCTGTCAATTTCATTGATTATTCCGTGGTATGACGACCAGTCTGCACCTTGCCCGATAAACACTGGGGAAATACCGGCTGCCGCGCGTGACAGCCAATAATCACTCGATATCCGTTCTTTGTTTTTTGCCAACAAATCAAGGATTGAACTGCGAGGTAAGAATTTACTGGCAACAAATATCGCGCTGTGAAGCCCGATGTCACTCTGGGACGCAGCAATTTGGCAATATTCGTTGGCTAACGATATACATCGGGCAGTTTTTCGAAATTTCGCGTGAAGCATGTATCCTGCAGTATCAACTAACGATGCATCGTCTACGAAGCGACCACTGCGAAGAATTTTCAAAATTTCGGCAAGATTACTGTTGTTTTTATTCGAGCTTCCCAAGTAACGCAGTGCAGTTGAGCGCATTCCTGGCTCGTTCCTGACTAGCCAGAGAAGGTCCTGCTCAGGCACTTTCCCGCCGCATTGATACAGAAGGCTTAGAATGTACTTGTGAATTTTGGAGCCGTTTCCAGCATTGAAACGCGATTTCTCGCCCGGTCCACTAAATGGTGTGCGACATAGCCAGAGCTCGTACAGCGAAACCAACAGTTGGCGCGTCCAGTTGAGGTGCCTGCCTTTTTCTATGATGGTTTCGAAGCGAGCCAGTAGTAAGTTTTCTGCAACGCAAAAGTGTCTGTATGCGTCCTTTTGGGATAAGATTTTGGTCTTAGAAGAATTTAACCTCAGTTGCCTCGATTGGAGCGTGAGATCTACGTCGCGGATTACGCGTTTAGCAGCAGGGATGGACTCAACGCCAATATCCATATCATCCATGAAGCGAGCATAGTTTGAAATCGCCGAGCTTTCACATACCCGATCCACTTCATAGAGCATTGCGTTTGCCAAAACACGCGTTGCCGTTGTTTCAATCTGCGGCATACCAACTTGGGTGAGGGGCATAAAATCTGGCGTCCAAGTCAGTCGGTTTAGTACATAAATCAAAAGGTCCAATGTTGCTTCCCGAATGTCCGCGAGGGAAGCGACTATGTTTCGCAAGTGCTGGAAGTTTATGAAATCATAGAAGTTGGCAACGTCCGTAACGATAATAAACTTGTTTTCTTTGGCGAACCCTAAAACTGCCTTTTGAAATTTTTTCCAGCTAGCAAATGAGCCGTACTCAAAATCACTTTGCTTGAAGCCCTTCACAAAGCTGCCATCGTCAGGTTCAAAAAAAGCTGATGAACTGGGCGCCTTCTTCTTCAGTTCAAAGTACACAGACCTCGAAAGCCGCTCCAAAACCAAAAGATCACGTGGATGGATCAGGGTCATTTGCCGGCACAGTCCACGAGACTTTTCAGCTAGATATCTTTTGGGCTGCCGGACGCTGTAGCTGCCCCCGGTCACTTCGCGTCGAATTTTTGAAGCTAGATTGTCGATGTCGTCGTTGATATCCCGATACTCAATGGCATCGAAAATCAGCTGCTTTCGAAGTTGTGCTCTAACTCGCTTCTTCCATTCTTCCTTTAAATTCTTTGGGTAGAAAACGTCGTTTAGGTCGGGCGAAAGAAACTTAAACTTAGGTGATTGCAAAGAGGCTGGACTCCTTAGAAACTCTTTGTAATCAGTACCACTTGGGCATGAGTAAGCAAGTCAGGTTCTTGTTCCGGATGTGGCGCAAGAGGCTCAAGTTTACATGAAAGAGCTAAATTAGTTCTATGGCATTCCGCAGCTTGCTCTCGTTGTAATCTATGTAGCGCTGCGTGGTGCTAATGTCTTTGTGGCGCGCTAGAGCCTGTATAACGCGCACGTTCACGCCCTTGTCCGCAAGCTCGGTCAAAAACTGCCTGCGCCCGCTGTGTGAGCTAGCACCCTTGATGCCTGCTGCCGCATAAAATTTGGCAAATAGGTTCACTATTGTCTGCGGGCTAAACCCGCCGCGCTTAGCACTGAAGAACAGCAGTGCATCAGGCTTGCTAGTGTGACGAGGGTAGGTAGTCGCATATGCTTTAAGTGCCTTGTGCAGTCTTTTGCTGACAAGAACTGTTCCTGATTCATCTCCTTTGGTCTGTGTCGATGCCAGATAAACTGTGTCGCGTGGGTTGCCGCTGGCATCAAAAGCATCGCCGACTTTCAGTGCTGCAATCTCACATGCACGCAACCCAGCAAAAAAGCTGAATGCGAAAATGGCGCGGTTGCGAGCACTGTAGCGATGAGCGTCTATGACTGCATAAACGCGTTTCTTTTCCGCTTGTGTCAGTAGCTTTGCTTGTTTCATATCTTAGCCTAAATGTGTGGTTTCATTGTAATTCATTGTAAAACCACACATTTTGCCAAGCGATCGAAAAAGGCGCTGGCGCTAAGTGTTTGAGATCAAATACTGTTCAATATAAATGTTGTAGATTGTAGAAAGTATAACATTGCGGGCTACCCGTTTGCGCAAGCTGCAATCTCAGCAATCTTATGTTTGTGCAGCAAGTAGTCACTCAGCAATTGCTCCACTTCTTCCAGTCCGCGTTTTCCCTTGCTGTCGCTGCGCTCAGCAAGTCTTACGCGCGTTTGCGCCAAGCAGTTAATTGCAGCATCAACGCTAAAGTCTTGTCCTGCGTGTTTTTGCCAAGCAAACCAGTTCCTGTTTTTCCTGCACCAAGTCCTGCTTAGCTCTTCTGCCGTTTCAATCTCGTCAATCTCAAGTAGCTTCATGTATGTATAGCTCATCAATTTCATGTCATTTTACCTTTGTTCGAAAACTTCGTTTGTTTTGAGTTGTTTGGAATTGGCAAAAACTAACGATTAGCTACAAACAGCGTTTGTAACTTCCAGCGTTTCCGCCCTTTGCGCATCATCAAGCTTTGCCGTGTTTCAGCGCGCGCAGTATACGTCTGCTATGTCTGTCCCAGTGCGTTGCACTCATCCGCACTCCAATCAAAGTCGACTGCCCCTAAATCGTGCAATCGCAGCAACCTACGCAGTTGCGCCAAGTTGCGATAGCTCAGTGGATTGCGTGGTGGAGGATTGAGCGATGACGCAGATAAACAAATGCTGTCAGCGCCCAGCTTTCCATATTCATGCAAAACGTAGGCGGACGCAGCCTTGTTACTGCGCACAGCGTCAATCTGTGTTTCTTCAGCACTTATTGTCCACTTGTTCATCTTTGCCCACTGCAGCCTAGCCAGTTCTGCATACAGCTTTGGGTTGCTGTTTGGCTTGGCTAGAAAATGGTAGTGAAGGTTCGCGCCGCTGGTACCCAAGTGCTTAAAAACAAGCCTCTTGTGCCGCATCCCAACATTTTCAACCGCTTTGCCGTAGTACGCTCTATCAAGCGCGTTCAAACAGTTGCGCACCGTTTGCTCGCCACGCGCTTCGTTCGTCGCGGTACCATCGAAAAATTTCAGTGTTCCAAAAACAGTAAAGCCCTGTTGTTCAATCCAGTGCCGTAACTGGTGCCATGCCTTGTTATCTGCGTAGTTCATTTTTCTTCGTCACTTGTACTGGCTTGATAGGAGCTTTTGGGCTAGCGGCGTTTGTCTTGCGCACGAGCTCGCCTCGCACTTTTTTAGCGTTTTGTTGCTGTCGTTTGTCCTTTGCGCATTTTGGCTTGTTGCCAAACTCAGCTAACTTCTGTCGTATCCCGCTTTTGTGCCGCAGCATTTGCCGCAGCAGCACAAGAGCCATATCAACCGCTGCGTCTTGTTCGCCGTCGTCAAGTTCTAAATATCCAGCGAATGCCAACTCAAGCTGCTGTTGTACGTGATTCAAATTTGCCATGTATAATACCTTCAAGGTATTTACTCTTTGGGGACAAAGGTTTGAGCAGTGGACCGATGATTTAGCGAAGTTTTTTTGGAGCAAGATGCTTTGCTTGCTGAGGTAGGAGGCAGCAAAGCGACAAAGCCGCGCTGTCTGCTGCAATTGTGACTTTTAGTGCGCCGCATAGTGCTCTGAAAATAGGTCGTAAATTAAAACAGAAGACAGCAGACTTGTGCGACAACACAAGGAGCAATGAAGTGACCATCTTATCCAAACTTACCGTTAAATCCGTCACTCGCGTCATCAAGCAAGACCCAGTGCAGCAGCGCAGGGAAAAGCTGGTTGCTGGCATTGACGAGCAGATGAAGGTCGTGGCGGCAGCTACTAAGGGTGAAAGCTACGAGGTTGCTAAAAAGACCTGGGCGAAGAACGAGCAGGGCGAGAAGGTGCTTGTTGAAAGGATGCGCGCAGTGCGTGCGTGGTTCTTTGAACAAGACGGTGGTTGGTATGTGCAATGTAAGTATGGGAGCAGGGCGCTTACACTTGGCAAGGGCAACGCTGTATTTGTGAAAACGCTGCAAGATGTGCAAGACGCATTAGCTACGCTGAAGGATGCAACGAAAGCTGGTGAGCTTGACGAAGCCATTGAAAAGATGATGAAAAAGCGGAACAATAAGGCTACTTGAACAAGTGGTGATTGTTAGCAGAGCGATAGCAGAAATTTACGTTTCTGCGTAAATTATTGATATATATTGGATAATTAAACCTTACGAATAGCCAAGCGTTAATCGCTACTCGAACTACAAAGTTCAAAGGGCTCGCTTCTGCGAGCCCTTTTTCTTTATTCAACCTCTGTCAATGTAGTCGAGTGGTGACGTTTGGATCGACTGGCCGCTGTGTTTAAGGATAGTGGAAAGCATGACCTGGGGCAGGGCAATCGTAAACTTTCCTTATGCCAGAACAAATCAAAACGTTCGTCAGAACCCGACATCTCGGTCATGATTGAAGGACTGCCGCCAATCGGATCACAGCCAAAACTAAAGCGATGGATTGTGGCAATTGGTCGAGAGTATGGGGTGGCGGGAACCACTGCCGCACCCAAAGGAGAGGGCCACCCTTGTAGGGCAGCCCACAGATGTCACTGTCCCGACAATAGGTCGCGGAGTTCCTGGATTTTTGCCGTAATCGTCTCGGGCGAAGCTTTGATGTCGTCCAGAATTTGGATGGCCTTGGCTTGCAGGTCCTGCGCCAGATCGCTTTCCTGAACGGATGCGACCATCGCGTCATAGTCAAAGTTCTCAAGGCTAAGCGCGCCTTCCTCGATCCATGAGTTCAGCAGCTCCTGGCCTTGGTTTGCCAGCGCCGCAACTTCCTCACCGGCTTGATTGGCTAAATCCGTGGCAGCTTCGGTAGCCTGATCCGCAGCTTCTGAGGCTTGGTCTGCGAGGGACGATGCAGCCTCGTTCGCCTGATCGGTGATCGAGCTCGCGGCCTCGCTGACCGCGTCACTGGCATCCTGCGCGGCGGATTTCAGTTGCTCGGCTGGTGTGGGTTCGGGTTGGGTGGCGTAATAGTAAATGCCTGCTCCGGCTGCGGCGATGACTACCGCTAATAGGATAGTGCGCGTCATGTGTCTCTCCTTTGAAAAATTGTGCCGCTGAGATGGGGTATATCTAGCTGGAATGAAAGGGGAATTCCCGGAAGTTCTTTTCAATACTGAAGTTTGAGCCATGCTACGCCCAAAACAACTGCCAAGACGGCAACAAAACGCCCAATTGTACTAGGTATATCCTTATACAGCCTAGCGGTTGAGTTTCGACTGGGTATTCGGTGGCGACCAGCCTTGACGCAACAGTTCGTTAATAACCGCATCGGCATGTTTGTTGTTGCTGTGAATGTTCCTCAGCATCGACGCGACCGGTGCGTCCGGCCACGCGGTTTTTAACTCGGCCAGCTTCGCCTGAGCTTGGTGGTCACGGCCCAGCGCGGAAAAGGCGGCGACTTGGTAGGCCAAGGATGCAGCGCTCAGCGGGTCGCCTAGGTTTTTCGCCTCATCGAAGCGCTGAATGGTTGTCTCATAGTCGCCAAGATGGAAATGGGCCGCGCCTGAGATGTTTCGGTTGGCGAACCTTTGATTGCTGGACTCCAACAGTGATTGCCTATCTGCGAACTCAATGGCTTCGGCAAACGCGCCCGAGAACACTGCCACTGCGCCTAGAAAATCCAAAACGGCGCCATCATTCGGATCGAGCTGAGCGGCACGTTTTCCGACCATCAGTGCCATTTCGTACTCTCGATCTGCGAAATATGCCCAGCTTTTTGCAGACTGGCTCCAGGCGTTATCCGGAGCGAGCCGGACGGCCTCATTGGCGAACTTCGTGGCGGCAATAGTATAGTCGTCTTTTACCTCTGATGGTGGGGTGATGACCGACAGCGTCGCAAGCGCCTGCGCAGCTCCGGCGTAACCGCCAAAATAGTCAGGGTCCAATTCGATCACACGTTCAAATACCGAGAGTACAAGCAGTTGCCTTGGGCGATCAAAGATCGGAAAAATCATCGCGCGCGCTTGTTGAGCCAGATTGAAAGCCTGCAGGGCGGCTGGTGATTTCTCATAAATTGCTGCCCGTTGCAGCAGGTTCGGATTCTCTGGTGTGGACGCTGTATCGGAGTGGCTGGGGGTAAATTTCACTTCTGGTGTAAGCAGGTTTGCTCCGATGATTGCACCTATCAATGATCCGACTGCGAAAACTCCTATGGGAACACCAAAACGTACAGGCCATCCGCTATGTCGAAGACTATGTGTCGGTCTAACGCTTTCGAACCGGGGCCGATAGCCGCCGCTATCCATATGCAAGCGCACTGGATCGTGTTTGCCGACAGTTTCGTAATATAATTCCAGAAACTGCCGAAGCCGCCTTGCGTCGACACGCACCACGTTTTCCGGATCAGTTCCTTCCGACGTGTCGCGGCCATAAACATCCTGCGCAATTGTTTTGCCGCGAATGTCTGCACCGCGTCCCGCCAATTCTTCCTCGACAATATATCTTAGAAACGCGCGAAGACGGTCTGCCCCCTCAAGGTGACTGTCGTCAAGCAAACGCGAAAGCGCGTTGCGTTTTTCGTTTTCTGCCGGGGAATTAGCGCACCTCAACATATTCCTAAATTTGCAGTTATTTTGATGTGAGTCACGAAGTTTCAAACTGTGACTCACTTTTTTCACTGCCCAATTGCGCGCAAGATATTTTTTTGAGCCCCTCACTTAAGTGGCGGTCTGAAGGGGTTTGATCTGTTGCAGACATCTAATTTCCAGGAAGGTGCCCAATGAAACAAAGTTCGGACTTCAGGAAGTTCAGAAAGCATTTCATGCTCGGTTTGGCGTTTGGTGTCTGGGCCGCTGCGCCGCCATCTGTAACAAACGTTATGGTGGACCTTGTGGGCCCATCAGCCGCTTATGCCCAAGAGACCGAAGAGGTTTCCCCAACAGCAGTTCGGGATAGACCAAGAGAGGCCTATTATCCGAATACAGAAGACCTTGCCGAAGACGAAATGCGGGTCATTGCCTGCGGGACTGGAATGCCGACAACACGAGCTGCGCAAGCTGCGGCCTGCTTCCTCGTAGAGTTGGGCAACGGTGACAAATTCCTGTTCGACATAGGATCAGGATCGGCCGAGCGGATTTCCTCGCTGCAGATACCCTACAACTATCTCAACAAGGTTTTTATCGGCCACCTTCACACCGACCATTTCGGCGCGCTGCATGATCTTTTCATCGGTGGAGCACTCATGGGACGAAACATCCCCCTTCGCGTTTGGGGTCCGAGTGGACCCGCAGAAGAACTCGGAACGGCCTATGCGCTCGACCACATGCAGAAGATGCTGTCCTGGGATCTTGCTGGGCGTGCAGGCATAGTGGATTTTCGGGGATACTCGATAGAGATCAATGAATTTGACTACAAGCTGGAAAACGAAGTCATCTACGACGAGAACGGCGTACAAATTCGGACATTCCCGGCAATTCACTCGATCGACGGTGCGGTAAGTTATGCTTTGGAGTGGAATGGTTTGAAATTTGTCTTCAGTTCGGACACTTATCCGAACAAATGGTTCAAGGAATACGCGAAGAACGCTGACCTTGCGATCCATGAATGCTTTATCGCGGTTCCCGATTTGGTAAGCAAAATGAAATTTACACCCGAGACAGCTCTCTTGGCCGGAACACAGGTACACACAGCGCCCGAAGCCTTTGGGAAAGTCATGAGTGACATCCAGCCACGAATGGCAGCCGCGTATCATTTCTTTAACGACTTCGATACGTCGTCAAATGTTCATGATCGCATCCGTTCGACCTATGATGGCCCTCTGAGCATGGCCGATGACTTCATGGTCTGGAACGTGACGAAAGACGACATCATAGTGCGGATGGCCGTCACCGAAGAGCGTACCTGGTCGCCGCCTTTGGCTTCGCCCGCTGAACCACCATCGCAGGATGATAAGGCAGAATTCGCGAAACGCTCGGGAATCCCGCTTGAGGCAATGCAATTCTCGGATTTCACCAAGACAGGGTATGACGACGTGGACGATGTTCTGCGCCCGATCTACGAAGAAGCATCAGAAGCGCTGGGGCGAGAATTCCCTTATCCCGGAGACGAATGACCTGCGGGTCAATGAACGACGCGGGTGAAAACTTGTGCCGTTCATTCTTTTCGATTTTTTGACCGGAGACCTTGAATGCGATTTACCCCTAAGTGGAAACTATGGTTGCTGTCTCAGATTGGTCTGACATTAATCGCCTCATCATTCGCAAATGCCCAAGCGCTGTCACGCGATCCGACCGATCCCGATGCTTGGCGGCATTCGATCACGCCGTATCTTTTTCTGCCTCTCAGCACGACCGGCACTTCCACAGTAGACGGAACCAGTGTCGATCTGGATCTAAACCTAAGCGAGGTTCTCGATATACTTCAGGGAGCGGCGTCAGTTCGGTACGAAGGCTGGAACGGTGACTTCGGAATTATTTCCGAGGTTTACTATGTGAAGCTCGGTGAGGATGGGAACCTGCCGATCGGCAATGCAACCGTCGACGTGGATGTCAGACAAACATTTTTCAACGTACAGGGAGCTTATAGGTTCGCCGAAGGCGTTAATGTCTCAGGTCGTCGCTATGCCGCGGATGCAGCGATCGGAGTTCAATGGAACCGCCTGAAACAGGAAATCGATCTTGCTGGTCCGGGGCCGGGCATGACCTTGGGAGGAACCGAAGATTGGTTCGAGCCCTTGATTGCATTGCGCTATGCCGTCGAACTTAACGATAAGTGGAGCTTCGCGACCCGAGCCACATTAAGCGGCTTTGGCGTGAACGGGGATGATCTGCAATATGTCGCTCTGGCCGGGTTCGACTGGAAAGGTTGGGAGAACACGTCACTGCGGTTCGGTTATCAGTTTTACGGAATTGACTACTCCACGGACCGAGATGGCGGGGAGTTTGCTTATGACATTGACCAGAACGGTATTTATGCGGCCGTTGCATTCCATTTCTAAGCCTTGGTGCAAGATTGCCTTTCTGGCCAGCCTGATACTGGGCTGGGGCAGCGCAAAGGCTGATCTGGTTTCACCATACGGCGGTGAAACAGCGCCAAGTTTCGCCGAATTATCGGTCGAAAAGGATCATGTCCGCGTCATTCTGGAAATTGATCTGAATGCATATCCATTTTTTGTTGCACCAGATGATGGATCGGGCGCGTCTTTGTCGGAACGCACAGGGCAGACATTTCAAGTTTCAGTTGATGGCAACCCGTTAGACCGCGTGATTCATACAATTGACGTGCGCCCTCGAACACCGCGCCAGACGGCAGCCAGCAGTTTGGTTGCGCCCCGTCCGCGTAGCGCTGATGTCGTCTTTGTGGATTTGGAATTTCCGTTTCAGGGTCAGCCCGGACAGATCACTTTCACACCGCCACTGAACTCTGACGGCATCCCATTGGCGTCAATCGGAATGATGGCGTCACACGGTGGAGTGCCGGTGACAGATTACCGGTTCTTGTCCCAAGCAGAGACGATGCTGCCCAATTGGGAAGACCCTTGGTTCACCACGTTCGAAAACCCAAATTTGACCCGCCATCACAAGTCTCCACTTATGTCCTTTGTGTCGATCGAACCACGCGAAGTGCGCCACGAGGTAATCTTTCGCCTGAAGGATTTGGAAGGCTGGATCGACCTAGACCTTGGCAACGCTGAAAGCCTTACATCCGACCAGATCGTGCGGATCAAGACTGAGGCTGAAGGCTTCTTCAAAAGTCAAAACCCTGTCACAATCGATGGGGTCGACGTGACGCCAAACAGCGTTCAAGTGTCCCGTATTGCGGTAGGTGCAGAGGGGTTGCGTGTGCTGCCCGACCAATCGCCCGCGACGCGCACAACGATGTTGTTGGGCGCCGTTACATCCTATCCTCAAAAGGCACTTGCAAAGCAAGTCGACATGCTTTGGCAGTTGTTCCCTGAGGGGGTTGATGTCGTTCCTGTCACTCTCAGCGATCCGGCAGGTGGGGTTCCCTCGCAGATTTACAAAACGGACCCGGCAATACGTTGGACCAACCATCTGACCTCTTGGGAGGAGCCGCGAACGCAGCCTGTGTTCGTTAAAACAGCCGGGGTCCATCCGGCAGTGTTACTTTCCCTTGGGTTGGGCGTGCTCTCGATGATTGGCGTGTTGAGCGCTTGGTATTGGAGTGCTGCGCCGCGGAGCCTGACGTTGGCAATGTCCGGTGCGTTTGCTGCAGCAGCCGTTTTGACATTCGCGTTGAAAGATTCATTTGCCCGGCCTTCACCGGATGGGGTTGCTACCCATCTGGTCATACAAGGGATGCTGAGTAACTTTAATGCGGCCCTGTTGGAGCCGGATAAGGATGGCCTTCGTTCAGCTCTTGAGCCGTTTGTCGACGAACCGAACCGAGGCGACGTGAGTGCCGAGTTGCGCCGTGGCCTCTCTGTCACGTTGCCCTCTGGGGCGTCAGCGCGGGCAGAAGACACCGTGGATCTTTTAATTGAAAGCCTATCCCGAGGCGAAGGGCAGAATGACTTCCAGATCCTTGCAAATTGGACCGCTCGTGTCAGCGGGGGGCACTGGGGACATTTGCACCGGCAGAACGTGAACTTTCGCGGGCTGATGGATGTATCGCGGCGCGGCGATCGTTGGGTTTTGGATGGGCTGACCATACTGAACGCACAGAAAGAGGGCTAATATGCGAGCCTTAAAACTTGTTATCGTTCTTGGTTTACTCGTTTGCGCCGTCTTAACAGCAGCCAAAGCGGCTGCTCATTTTAAGCTGAACCAGAATGTTCGGGTGCATCATGTTTTGCATTCGGATGAAGGTTTGGACGTCTTCCTGCGGATGCCTCTGTCTTATGTGGTGGCCGAATTGGTTGGTCCGGCAGGTGACGACGGGCTGCCAGATCCTGCCCCTTATACCTACAATCAGATCGAAGATGGTGCGCTGATGCACTATGTCGATCAGGTTGCTCTGCAGGCTGATCCGGGCGGTCTGGCTGCGCTTGCAGTTGGCGGTCTGGATTTGTCCGTAGACGGGCAGGCGCCATCTGCCTCGGTCATCGCCATGCGCCTGCACCGCTTGGGCTCCGAGCCCGGATTTGCAACTCTGGCCGAAGCGCAAAGCTCGCTGTCTGGCAAAGATGTTTATCCCGCAGGTGACGAGACCTATGTAGGGGATGTGATGCTGGACTTGCATATTCGCTACGCAACCGGTTCGCTCCAATCCTATGAGCTATCTTACTCCTCCGATCCCCAGTTGGCCGGACAAGAAGATACGGCGAACCTGATCCTCGACTACAATGGCGATCAAGTCCGCACTTATCGCGCAACTGGATTGATGCATGAGCCGATTACGGTGTCTGGATCAGCGACGTCCGCTGCTTCGACATTTGTCGTCGAAGGCATTCGACACATCATTGAAGGCCCAGATCACGTATTGTTCGTTCTCTGTATGATTATCGGAGCGATAAACCTGCACAGCCTGCTTGCGCGCGTCACGGGATTTACACTTGGCCATACCGTGACACTGATCCTCGGTTTTTTCGGCGTGGCCCCCAGCGGTGCCTGGTTCATTCCCACGGTTGAATTGGCGATTGCGCTGTCAATTATCTATGCCGCCCTGATGGCTGTTCGACCACCCGCGCAGAAACACGGAGACTTAAAGGCCTTTGGAATTACCACGGGTATAGGCTTGCTCCACGGGTTCGGGTTTTCCTTCATGTTGCACCAGATTCTGCGCGTGGACGCACCCAATGTCTGGCATAGCTTGCTGGCCTTTAATGTTGGCGTAGAGATTGGGCAGTTGATAATCGTGTTATTAGTCTGGCCCTTGGTTGTGTTCTTGCGCAATCAACCGGGCCGTATCTGGGTCGGCTCACGAGCTGCCGTCGCTGCCTGTGCAAGCTTGATAGCTATGGTCTGGGTGGTTGAAAGGGTAGAGGCTTTCTTGTGAACCTTAACACACGGCAATACAGATAATTCGATCAACGAACTCTAGAATTTTTGGAATTTAGCCAGTGAATGGCGGAGAGACAGGGATTCGAACCCTGGGTGGGCTTGCACCCACAACGGTTTTCGAGACCGCCCCGTTCGACCACTCCGGCACCTCTCCGCGGGGGTCTGTGAGGGCGGGATTTAGTGAGGAACGCGCGGGGGTGCAAGCAGAAAATTCCCGAATTTCACCATTACCGTATTTTCCATTGCCAGAGAGCACAAAACGCCTAGGCTCTTTGGTATGACTTATCATCTACGCCGTATCGCAATTTCCTGTTTCACGCTGATTTTAGCCTTTGCCACACTGGCAGGCCCGTCCGCAGCTGCCGGGCGCGATCGTATAGAAGCCTTTTTAACGACCACAGGATTCGATGTGGCTTTGGAGAGTATCGCACTATCGTCTGCTTCGGCGCCTCGGATGCTGGGCATCGACCCGGACGGATTTGGCGCGGATTGGACCCGCCTTACTGAAGAAGTCTTTGACACAGAGGATATGCACGAGATCGCCGTGTCGATTCTTGAGCAAACGCTCACTGACGAGGCGCTGAACCATGCGGTTGAGTTCTATGCCTCAGACCTCGGTCAACGGTTGGTTGAGGCCGAAAATGCGTCACACATGAATGATGATGACAGTAAGCAACAGCAAGGTCAGGAAATTGTCGCGGCGCTTATCAAAGAGGGATCGATGCGTGTTGAAGCCCTCAAGCGCATGAACGCAGCTATAGATTCCAGCGAGACTTCTTTGCGGGCATTGCAGGAAATCCAGTTTCGGTTTCTGCTCGCGGCCAGCGCTTCGGGAGTGATCGACTTGCAGCTTGACCCTGATGAATTGCGCCAGATGATGCAAAGGAATGAGGCTGGTGCGCGCCGGTCTCTGCAATTGTCTGCGTTGGCAGGAGCAGCCTATACCTATCAGGATTTCTCGGACGCAGATGTTGTTGCCTATGCCGAAGCGCTGGAACAGCCTTTGATGCAAGAGGTTTATGAACTGCTGAATGCCGTTCAGTACGAAATCATGGCTATGAAGTTTGAAACTCTGGCCGTCCGGATGGCTGATCTTCACCCGGCACAGGACATCTGATGCGTTTGACCGCGGCATTCTTGACCCTCGCTCTGTGGGCTATGCCTGTCCAGGCCGAAGAAAAGGTCGAACGCTTGATGGAGGCTCTGCAGGTCGATGAAGTCATCGACATTCTTCGCAATGAAGGGCACAATTTGGGGCAGGACCTGCAGCAGACCTTTCTGGAAAATCAGGGAGGGCAAGTTTTTCTCGATCAGGTAGACCGGATTTACGATGCGAAGAGCATGCGTGGCCACATCATTCAGGTGTTCGAGGAAACCCTTACAGACAGCCAGTTGGATCGCGCCATTTTGTTTTTTGAAAGTGATCTAGGAAAGACCATCACTTCGCTTGAACTGTCCGCCCGCGTGGCATTGTCAGATGAGGCGATCGAAGAGATGGCGAATGACGCCTACGTAGGATGGGATCGAAACGCACAGTTTTTTCGATTGGTTGAAGAATACATTGTGGTCAACAACCTGATTGACCAGAATGTTCAGAACGCTCTTAGCGCTGATTTCAATTTTCTTCGTGGAATGAGTTTGGGTACGGGAGATGACTCGGAACTTCTCGCGCAACTTTTGGAGCAACAGGACGACACGACCGAGTCAACGCGGACATGGTTGTATTCGTTCTTTCTGCTTGCCTATAAACCACTGAGCGACAGCGAGATGCGCGAGAACATTGCGTTTTCGCGTACTGAAACGGGCAAGGCTGTAAACACAGCTTTATTTGAGAGCTTTGATCAGATGTTCGATTCCATCTATTACAAGCTGGGTCAGGCTGTCGCGCAGGTTCTGAAGGGGTCTGACCTTTAGTCCTGTATTTGATGTTGACTTTCTCCTGCAATCTTTGGATAAGCGCGCATCCCGGCCGGAATCTCCGCGCCGGGTCTCGTTATTATTGACCTATCGGGCGTATGCCCTTGGGTCGTCACACAGCCCGAAAAGGGCGCGCTGTTCGAGGTGGCCTAGGCCAGAAACACCCATTCGGGGACCACAGAACGCGGTTAGACAAAGGAAAGACGCATGTTTGCGGTCCTCAAGACTGGCGGCAAGCAGTACAAGGTTCAGGCGGGTGATATCCTCCGCGTTGAAAAGCTGGCTGCCGACGCAGGTGAAAAAGTTCAATTCAACGATGTTCTGATGCTGGGCGGTGACGCACCGGTTGTTGGCGCACCTTTCGTTGAAGGCGCAGGCGTACAGGCCGAAGTGATCGAACAGGTCAAAGGTGACAAGGTCATCAAATTCGTCAAGCGTCGTCGTAAGCACAGCTCGAAACGTACCGTTGGCCACCGTCAGAAACTGACTCTGGTCAAAATCACCGACATCCTGTCGTCGGGCGCTGACAAGTCGGGCATTAAAGCTGCAACCGGTTCGGCTCCGGCTGGCGAAGCTGCTCCGGCGGCGAAAAAGCCTGCCAAGAAAGCTGAAGCCAAAGCAGAGGCACCTGCCGCTGCGGCTGCCGCTGACGATCTGACCAAGCTGAACGGTGTCGGTCCAGCCGCTGCCAAAAAGCTGGCAGAAGCCGGTATCGAGAGCTTTGCCGCTCTGGCCGCCTTGTCGGACGAGCAGATTGCTGCTATCGACACCATCAAAGTGAAACCCGAATGGGTTGAGCAAGCCAAAGAGCTGGCTCAAGGCTAAGGAGAGAGAGAATGGCACATAAAAAAGCTGGCGGTTCCTCCCGTAACGGTCGCGACTCAGCTGGTCGCCGTCTTGGCGTGAAACTGTATGGTGGCCAGGCCGCTATCGCAGGCAACATCATCGTGCGTCAGCGCGGCACCAAGTTCTGGCCGGGCGAAGGCGTAGGCATGGGCAAAGATCACACCATCTTTGCAACTGTTGATGGCGCCGTGAAGTTCCACAAGGGACTCAAGAACCGCACCTTTATTTCGGTCCTGCCAGTGGCGGAGGCCGCAGAGTAAGCCGAAACCCATAAGGTTTTAAAATTCTTGGGGGACCGGCAGAAAATGCCGGTCCCTTTTGTCTTTTTAACACGAATTTGATCAATGGCCCCGATGACCAACCTTGCAAGCAATATGCCGAACCTGACTCTAGGTCGGATTGCCCACGTGGTTGAACATCGCATGGCCAGAAAATATCTGATGTGGACGTTAATTGGATTCTCAGTTGTTTCCGCATTTTACGTGTTGTTCGGAGGAGGAACGAACTCATGAAACTTGAGACGATCATAAACCAGCCGGTCATAGAAACCGAGCGGTTCGACCTGCGCCCACTGCGCCGGTCGGATCTGGGTCTCATTGAACATTATGCAGGCGATGAACGCGTGGCTCGCATGACCACGTCTATCCCGCATCCGCTGCCGCCCGGCTCAATCGAGGCATTTGTTGCCCGTTCAATGGCCGAGGACCGTGATGAGGATGTGTGGGCGATGGACGCCACCAAAGACGGTGGACCAGAGTTGATCGGCCTGATTTCGTTAACGCGGTTGGACCGCAACCAGTCCGAGGTCGGCTATTGGGTGGCGCCTGTTTACTGGAACACGGGTGTTGCGTCGCTGGCCGTTGAAACTCTGGTAAATGCCAATCCGCTTAAGAATGCCAACATGTTCGCCAGCGTGTTTCAGGACAATCCGGCTTCGGCCCGGGTGCTGACTCATTGTGGGTTTCAGTACCTTGGCGATGCCGAAAGCTATTCGGTGGCTCGTGATGCAAACGTGCCCACCTGGACATACACCAAGAAACTCTGACTTGTGGCCGATGGGGCCTTTGCAGTAGGGGACACACATGAAATTTCTCGATCTTGCAAAGGTCTACATCCGGTCCGGGGCCGGAGGTGGCGGCTGCGTCAGCTTCCGGCGCGAAAAGTACATTGAATACGGCGGACCCGATGGCGGGGACGGCGGTAAGGGTGGGTCTGTCTGGGCCGAAGTGGTCGATGGGCTCAACACCCTGATCGATTTCCGCTATCAGCAGCATTTCTTTGCCAAGAACGGTCAGCCGGGCAGGGGCCAGCAGCGCACGGGCAAGGACGGTGATGATATTGTCCTGCGTGTGCCTGTCGGTACCGAAATTCTGGATGAGGACGAAGAAACCGTCATCTGCGATCTGACAGAGGTCGGCCAGCGGGTTCTGCTGGCCAAGGGCGGCAATGGCGGCTTCGGCAACCTGCACTTCAAATCGGCCACAAATCAGGCTCCGCGTCGCGCCAATCCGGGGCAAGCTGGGATCGACCGCACCATCTGGCTGCGGCTGAAACTGATTGCAGATGTGGGCCTGCTGGGGATGCCAAATGCGGGGAAATCCACCTTTCTGGCCGCGACGTCCAACGCGCGGCCGAAAATTGCAGATTACCCATTCACCACGCTTCACCCCAATCTTGGCGTCGTAGGCGTCGACAATGTGGAATTCGTTGTAGCAGACATTCCCGGCCTGATTGAGGGCGCGCATGAGGGGCGGGGCATCGGCGACCGCTTTCTTGGTCATGTAGAACGCTGTGCCGTCCTGCTGCATCTGGTGGACGGCACTTCGGAAACCGTTGCTGACGACTACCGGACTATCATTCATGAGCTTGAAGCTTATGGTGGCGAACTGGCTGAAAAACCTCGCATCACGGTGCTGAACAAAGTTGACGCGCTGGATGACGAGGAACGCGATTTGGCCAAGGCCGAATTGGAAGAGGCCGTCGGCGGCCCTGTCATGACCATGTCCGGCGTTGCCCATCTTGGCGTGACCGAAGTCCTGCGTGCGTTGCGCGCACAGATTGACGAAAACCGCCTGCGGCAAAAGCCCGTTGAGGAGGCTAAGACGTGGCAACCCTGACCTCGGCCAAACGTCTGGTGGTCAAGATCGGATCTGCGTTGCTGGTGGACCGGAAGACAGGGTTATTGCGATCGGATTGGCTGCATTCCTTGGCACAGGATGTCGCTTGGCTGAAAGGGCAGGGAACGGATATTATTCTTGTTTCTTCAGGCTCTATCGCCCTAGGGCGCGGTGTGTTGGACCTGCCAATGGTTGACCTACCGCTCGAGCAATCTCAGGCCGCGGCTGCGGTAGGTCAAATCCGTCTGGCCCGCGCTTATGAAGAGGCACTGACACCACATAAGATCACCACTGCGCAGGTGCTGGTAACTCTCGAGGATAGCGCAGACCGTCGCCGTTATTTAAATTCCCGAGCAACGCTTGAGACATTGCTAAGTTTGGGTGTTGTCCCAATTGTCAACGAAAACGATACAATCGCAACTGATGAGATACGATATGGCGACAATGATCGTCTCGCCGCACAGATTGCCGTTACAGTGGGCGCAGATCAACTGATCCTGTTATCTGATGTGGATGGATTCTATACCGGCAACCCAACCGAGGATGCCTCGGCCACGCGATACGACGTGATCGACGAGATCACGCCCGAGATTGAAGAAATGGCGGGTGATGCGGGGTCGGGTCTTTCCAAGGGCGGCATGAAGACCAAATTGCTGGCAGCCAAGATGGCAATTGCGGCGGGTTGTGACATGGCTATTACAGAAGGTTCTCCCTTGAACCCTTTGAAAATGCTTCACAATGGCGCAAACAGTACATGGTTCACTGCGACGCTGGATCCGCATGCGGCGCGAAAACGCTGGATCTCTGCCATGAAGCCACGTGGTGAAATCGTCGTCGATGCAGGTGCGGCCAAGGCCCTAGGCAATGGTAAAAGCCTTTTGCCCGCTGGCATTGTTGAAGTGACCGGAGATTTCGGCCGTGGCGATCCGGTTGCTATTCTGGATCCGAGTGGCCGTCGTCTTGCTCAGGGTCTCAGTCGTTATACCGCGCCAGAAGCGGATGCGATCAAGGGCCGGAAATCCTCGGAAATCGAGGCGACTTTGGGCTATCCAGGTCGGGCTGTTTTGATCCACCGGGACGATTTGGCGCTTTAATCGCGCGATGTTAGAACACCAAAAGACCGACCGAAAGGCACATGAGATGAAGGATTTCGACAGTATTCCGGCGCTGATGGCCGATATTGGACAACGCGCCAAAGGTGCCTCGGCTGATCTGGCTCATGCCAGTGCCGAGCGGAAGCATGCCGCTCTGATCGCGGCAGCTGATGCGGTTTGGGCGAACCGGGCCGATATCATCGAAGCAAACAAGAAAGACTTGGAATTCGGTCGCGAGAAAGGTCTGAGCCCAGCAATGATGGACCGCCTGATGCTGGATGAGGGTCGCATTCAGGGCATGGTGGACGGGTTGCGCACCGTGGCAGACCAGGCTGATCCGGTGGGTGAGGTGCTGGCGGAATGGAATATGCCCTCGGGCCTTAACATTCAGCGCGTCCGAACGCCTCTGGGTGTGATCGGTGTGATATATGAAAGCCGTCCCAACGTAACAGCGGACGCGGGCGCGCTGTGCCTGAAATCCGGCAATGCGGTGATATTGCGCGGCGGATCTGAAAGCTTTCATTCCTCCGGCGCCATCCACGCTTGCCTGGTCGAGGGGCTAAAGGCCGCGAACCTTCCCGAGGACGCCATCCAACTGGTGCCCACACGCGACCGTGCCGCCGTTCAGGAGCTGCTGACACTCACGGATTATGTTGATGTTATTGTGCCCCGTGGCGGTAAAGGGCTGGTTGGATTGGTGCAACGCGAGGCGCGCGTGCCGGTTTTTGCGCATCTCGAAGGCATCGTGCATATCTTTATCGACAAATATGCCGACCCACAGAAAACGCTGGATGTCGTGCTGAATGCCAAGACCCGGCGCACCGGAATTTGCGGTGCGGCTGAGTGTCTCTTGATCCATCAGGACGTGGCAGAAACACTAGGACGAGACGTTATCGCCGCGCTTCAGGCTGCAGGCGTTGAGGTTCACGCCGAAGGGGTCCTGTCTAATGAACGTACCGTCGACGCCACGGACGAGGATTGGGGCAAGGAGTATCTGGACAGCATCATTGCCGCCAAACCTGTCGCTGACATCGACGCGGCGATTGCGCATATCCGTCAATACGGCTCCAACCACACAGACTGTATCATGACCGAAAACGCAGATAACGCCGCACGGTTCTTTGAACGCCTCGATAGCGCGATCTTGATGCACAATGCCTCGACCCAGTTCGCAGATGGTGGTGAGTTCGGAATGGGTGCCGAGATCGGTATTGCGACTGGCAAGATGCACGCGCGCGGCCCAGTGGGTGCGGCGCAGCTAACCAGCTTCAAGTATCTTGTACGCGGAAATGGGACGACCCGGTCTTAAAACCGGATCACTACGCGGGTTGAGGTGGTTTCTGCCGCAACCCGCCGCGCCATGGATGACGCGGTTTCCGGCAACAAGGCGAATTGCACCTGTGCAGGTGTCACTTTGTTCGCAAAGCGGCCTCTAGGCAGGTTGCTCCAAAGATCATTGTCCACGTTCAGTTTGTCCGCCGTTCCAGTAACCGTCCAACTGCCTTCGATGTGATCAATCGTAACCTCTCCACCAAACGGCATCGCGCTTTCGCAGCACATCAGGGCAAGAAACGCGAGTTTGACCTGATTACGTGGAACCGCCTCAGTTAGATGCCAATTGACACGAACACGGCCTGCACGCTCGACATCCTTCAGCAACTCCGTAACCTCGGCCCGCCCAAGAGGTTGATCGCTGGCTGAACCGAAAGCCACGCGAAAGAACCGGATTCGGGCACCGGCGCTGCCGACACTGCCCGAGATCAGCTCCATCTCGGGGCCTTGAACCGCGCCAACCATCTCAAGCAGTTCTAGGCCATTGGTGATTGCACCAATCGGGCTGATCAGATCATGGCAGATCCGGGAACCGATCAACTCGGCCAGGTTGACTGTGGTGTCGCTCATGCGTACCTCCTGCTGTATCTGCCGACGGACCGGAGCCCCTGATGACAGACCTCAATGCCATTCTTGCACCGGGCATGTATGTCCGCCACCCCGATTTCCCCGATTGGGGCGTTGGACAGGTGCAGTCCAATATCGGGGGCAAGATCACCGTAAACTTCCCCGAGCAGGGGAAAGTGGTGATAGACGGAACACGCATCGCCCTGATGCCGGTCTTTGATCCGTGAAACTGGTTTAGGAAAGGTTAACAACTACCGTTCATCCGCTCTTGTTGCCATCCCCTTGGAAACTGCGGTATCAGCGCGCAAACAATAACGGAAACACCAATGCCGGATGCAGGCCCTTCCTTTACCGTCAAACTTGCAAAAACCGAGGACGAACTGCGTGCCGCCCAACGGCTACGCTATGACGTGTTTGTTCGCGAACTGGGCGGCGGCGGTGAGATGGTGGATCATGAGGCCGGGCTGGAGCGGGACAAATTTGACCCATACTTTGACCACATGCTGGCGATAGACGACCTCACGGGCGAAGTTATTGGCGTTTACAGGCTGTTACCGGGCGAACGTGCCGCGGAATTGGGGCAGTTTTACTCCGAAGATGAATATGACCTGTCCGTTCTAAAGCAAAGCGGCCGCAAGCTGTTGGAGTTGGGTCGGTCTTGCCTGCACCCGGACTATCGCGGCGGCACCGCAATGTACCACCTGTGGAACGGATTAGCAGGCTATGTGAGCGAACGAGAAATCGAAGTTCTGTTTGGCGTCGCCAGTTTTCACGGAACGGATGTTCAGGAGTTGGCACAACCCTTGTCGATGCTGCACCATAACCATCTTGCGCCGCCCGATTTGCGTGTGAGAGCGCAGCCAGAAGTATATGAATCCATGGATCTTGTAGCCCCTGATGATCTGGATCGCCGTGCCGCGATGGTTCGGGTTCCGGCGCTGATCAAGGCCTATTTGCGCCTTGGCGGTTTTGTGGGTGAGGGTGCGTTTGTCGACCACGCCTTTAACACCACCGACGTCTGTCTGATCCTTGATACTGCTCTTATGAACGAACGGCAGAAACGCATCTATGGCGGGACATAAACCGTGAACGTATCTTCTTGGAATAGTCAGCAGGCACCTGATCCAGTTAAACTGGGTCTCATCAGCTGTATACTGGTGATCTTGCGGGGGTTGCCTTTGGCCATTTTGGTTTTTGGCGGCTTGCTCGTCTTGCTAGCCGTACGCCTGATCGAGCGCCCACTGTTCGGTGTTCAGCGTCCAGTCACGCCGTATATTTCTCAGTTCGTCTGCCGCAACGCATTTCGAATTCTAGGGATCGACTTCCGCACCTCAGGCGAGTTGATGCAGGAACGGGGTGCTGTGGTTGCAAATCATACCTCGTGGCTGGACATCTTTGCGCTGAACGCGCGAAAGCGGATTTATTTCGTGTCCAAGGCCGAAGTTGCCAAATGGCCCGGTATCGGTTGGCTCGCCCGAGCGACCGGGACGGTTTTCATCGAGCGGGATCGCAAAAAGGCCAAAGAACAGACCAAGGTATTTGAAACCCGCCTGAAGGCTGGGCACAAATTGCTGTTCTTCCCAGAGGGAACCTCAACCGACGGATTGCAAGTTTTACCATTTAAAACAACGCTCTTTGCGGCGTTCTTCGCGGATGAATTACGTGACTTTATGTATGTTCAGCCGGTATCGGTGGTATTCCATGCCCCCACAGGCCAACCTGATCGGTTTTATGGCTGGTGGGGAGAGATGGAATTCGGGCCACATCTGCTGAAAACATTGGGCGCGCGTCGGCAGGGGGCGGTCGAGTTGATCTATCACGCCCCAGCAAAGGTCAGCGACTTTGAAAACCGCAAGGCGCTGGCCGCGCATTGCGAAGAGGCCGTTCGTCATGCGCACAGCTTGGCGAGACTTGAAAAATAAGGGCGATTGCCCCTTGCACTGTTTCAATACCTGCCGTATACGCGCGCCATTCAAACCCGCAGGCGGGGTTTGGGCTTTTTGAGGGAGACATCCTCATCAAGACCGCCGGTTGGAGCATCCGCTTCTTTCACCCCCGCCCAGGCGTAAACCGGAAAAGGAATATAGCATGGCTCTTCCCGAGTTCACCATGCGTCAGCTGCTGGAAGCTGGCGTTCACTTTGGTCACCAGACACAGCGTTGGAATCCCCGCATGGGCCCGTTCATCTACGGCTCGCGCAATGGCATCCACATCATGGACCTGACCCAGACCGTTCCGATGCTGGATCAGGCTCTGCAGGCCGTTCGTGACACCGTTGCAAAAGGTGGCCGTGTTCTGTTCGTTGGTACCAAGCGTCAGGCTGCTGGCCCGATCGCTGAAGCCGCTGAAAAGTCGGCTCAGTACTACATGAACCACCGCTGGCTGGGCGGCACTCTGACCAACTGGAAAACCGTTTCCCAGTCGATCAACCGTCTGAACCAGATCGACGAAGCCATGGAATCGGGCGCAGAAGGCCTGACCAAGAAAGAGCGTCTGGGCATGGAGCGTGACCAAGGCAAGCTGCAGGCTTCGCTGGGCGGTATCCGCGAAATGGGCGGCGTCCCGGACCTGCTGTTCGTCATCGACGTCAAAAAAGAAGCACTGGCAATCGCCGAAGCCAACAAGCTGGGCATTCCGGTTGTGGCTGTTGTCGATACCAACTGCTCGCCCGATGGCGTTGACTACATCATCCCCGGCAACGACGACGCAGCCCGCGCAATCGCTCTGTACTGCGATCTGGCCGCACGTGCCGCTCTGGACGGTATGACCGCTCAGATGGGTGCTGCAGGCGTGGACCTGGGCGCGTTCGAAGAAGCTCCGGTTGAAGAAGTCGTTGCGGAAGAAGCCCCCGCCGAAGCAGAAACACCTGCCGAAGCGTAAGCTGCCCGTCACGTAATTGACATATGGGGCAGGGTAGACCTGCCCCAATTCCGTTTGAATTGAGGAGAGCCAAGAGATGGCAATCACAGCAGCAATGGTTAAAGAACTGCGCGACGCAACCGGCGCAGGCATGATGGACGCAAAAAAGGCGTTGACCGAAACTGGCGGTAACATGGACGAAGCCGTTGACTGGCTGCGCACCAAGGGCCTGGCCAAAGCCGCCAAGAAATCCGGCCGTACCGCAGCAGAAGGTCTGGTTGCTGTTCACGTAAACGGTGGCAACGGTGTTGCTGTCGAAGTGAACTCGGAAACCGACTTTGTTGCCAAAAACGCAGAGTTCCAAGAAATGGTTGGCAAGATCGCCTACGCAGCTGAAGGCGTGGATAATGTCGAGGCTCTGCTAGCTGCTGATCTGGGCGGCAAGAACGTTGCGGACACACTGACAGACAAGATCGCCACCATTGGTGAGAACATGTCGGTACGCCGTATGGCCAAGCTGTCGGGCGACACTGTTGTGTCCTACGTACACAACGCGGCCACCAACGGCATGGGCAAAATCGGCGTTCTGGTTGCTCTGACCGGTGGCGACGAAGCGATCGGCAAACAGGTTGCGATGCACATCGCAGCTGTGAACCCGGCGGCCCTGTCCGAAGCGGACATGGACCCGGCGGTTGTCGAGAAGGAAAAGCAGGTTCAGATGGATATCGCCCGCGAATCCGGCAAGCCGGAGCAGGTGATCGAGAAAATGATCGAAGGCCGCATGAAGAAATTCGTCGCGGAATCGACCCTGCTGAACCAGTCGTTCGTTGTGAACCCTGACCTGACCGTTGAAGCAGCAGCCAAAGAAGCAGGCGCAACCATCACTGGCTTCATCCGTCTGGAAGTTGGCGAAGGCATCGTTGTCGAAAAAGAAGACTTCGCTGCCGAAGTTGCTAAGGCCGCTCAAGGCTAATTAAACATTCCCGAACCCCCGTGGTTCGGGATACCATTAAAGGCCGGTCACGGGATACGTGGCCGGCTTATTTTGTGCATATCGTAAGGCAGAATCAAAAAAGGACGCTTACGCGTCCAGATTTCATCCAAAAGGAGTATGAGGGGCCCCGCATGATGGGGATGGTCGAGGCCCCCCAATTTTCCAGCAACCAGACGCGTACAAATAGACGCCTAGATGTCAGAGCGGTTGGAGAGCCCTGATATTGCAAAGATCCAACCAAATGTTCCCTGGCTAAAGCCACCACTCACGGAACTATCTCACTTTGCAACTACTACCCCGGATTCGAAAGTCATGATTTCCTTACCTAGGGTAAATTGACGCAACTTGGCGTCAATTTTCGGCAGCTATGCCTCCATAGTGAACATCTGGTTCTGTAAAGAGGCTTTCAGGACAGCCTGAGCCGTGGTTTCGACCGAAAGAGCCTCGCGCGCGAGTCGCAGATGCTTTTCTACCGTTGCTGCGGTTAACCCCATCAGCAAAGCTATATCCTGAGTGGTTTTCCCATCGCCGACCCATTGCAGAGCCTCTCGTTGGCGTTTGGTCAACGCACGATGAGGGGCGTTGTAGGGCAGGGTGAGAATCTTGAGATGCGCCATGTTGTTCATCAGCAAAATATCTTCACCATGCTCTGCCCAGATTGCATCAACTTCTGCCTGATTGGCTGCATTCCCAGCAGACAAGGAAATCGCACCCTTCGATCGCATTGAGACCGACGTGAAACTGACAGTGTAGCCGCAGGTAACGCCATGTGCCTTGTTGAACTCAAGGACTTCAAGTTCTTGGGCGGTCAGATCTCCGTTGGCCACTAGACTCTGAGCCATGTTCCAGCTGGCCGCGCCTTCGTTATACAGCGCCCATCTCAGCATTGGGGCATGAAAGTAAAGACCATCTCGCAAGAAGCCATCCAAGTAAGGCTTCTCGTGGTTGGTCAGAATCAGGAAATCTTCAGGGTCTCCGAGGGATGTTTCAGTACGGAATTGAGTGTGCCCGTAAATAAGCCGGTCAAAACCAAACTTTTCCATCTGACGGCAATGGGCGTCCCAAAGCTCTTCCAGAGTTTTAGTGTAGCTGAGAAAATGCAGATATTCGATCAGCGTCATGCAGGGGACTCTGATTTCAGGTGCGCCGACAAAGCGTCTAATGCCAAGACATACCCTTGGGCGCCGAACCCGCAAATCTGGCCCACCGCGACCTTGGAAATATAAGAGACGTGCCGGAAAGCCTCACGCGCGTGAATGTTGGATAGGTGTACCTCCACTACGGGCAACTCAACGGATGCAATCGCGTCCATGAGGGCAATAGAAGTATGAGTGTACGCACCTGCGTTCAGAACGATACCGTCTTGCACGCCTTTGGCCGCGTGAATGGCATCGATCAGGGCACCCTCATGGTTGGATTGTAAGCACGAGACTTCCATACCAATTGAGGACCCATGGCTGACACAAAGGTTTTCCACCATCTCTAACGTGGTGCCGCCGTAAACTTCGGGCTGACGTGTGCCCAGAAGATTTAGGTTTGGGCCGTTTAAAATCAGAGCTTTGTACATTATTCCACTATCCCCATAACAAGTTCATAAACGCGAATGGGTGGCATTGTCCACCGGCCAATGAACCCACAGGGTGAGCGATAACATTCCCGCTACCCTCAGCTTTTCTATGCAGGTATTTCCACAACGGTTTTGCCCAGAGCCGAGCGATTTGCCAAGTGGGTTAACGCATCACCTGCTCGATCAAGGGGAAAACGGGCATTGATCTGCGGTTTGATCTGAGAATTGCCATATAACGCAATTAAATCATTCATATTTTTCAGGTGCCCTTCTGGGTTGTGTAGGACTGATGCACCCCAAAAGACTCCGACTATCTGGCACCCTTTCAACAGCGGCAAGTTCAACGGTATTTTAGGAATGCCAGCAGGGAAACCGACGACGAGATAGCGACCATTCCAACCAACGCTGCGCAGTGCAGGCTCGGCATAGCCTCCTCCCACGGCATCGTAGACAACATTCACGCCGAGAGGAGCTGTGAGCCTCTTGATTTCATCTGTGAATGCTTTCTGGTTTGGTTTGTCCATGTCTTGCGCATAAAGCACTGTTTCATCTGCACCCAGGCGTTGACAGAAATCCGCTTTGTCTTGCGATGAAACCGCAGCGATTACCCGCGCTCCCATGGCTTTACCCAGCTCAACCGCAGCTGATCCGACCCCACCGGCCGCACCAAGCACCAACAAGGTTTCGTCGGGTTGCAATTCTGCGCGGTCCTTCAGCGCGTGATAGGACGTGCCGTATGTAAAGATGAAACACGCAGCATCTTCAAACGGCATTGTGGCTGGGAACTTGATCGCCGTCGCAGCGGGGATTGTAACGTGTGTGGCGAATCCTCCGTGCCCAGTAAGGGCCATAACACGATCGCCGATTTCGAAACCTGTTACGCCGTCTCCTATGGCAAGAACTTCACCAGCGATTTCACCACCCGGCGCAAAGGGACGAGGAGGTTTGATCTGATAGAGGTCCTGAATAATCAAAGTATCAGGAAAATTGACGCCTGCCGCCTTGATACCAACCAGCAGTTCGCCCTTACCCGGTTTGGGGTCGGGCAGGGTGGTCAACTCCAGAGTTTCCGGGCCACCTGACGCGACGCTGAGTAAAGCTTGCATATCGGTCCCATTATCCTTGTTATTCAATATATAGGAGCTTTGGCGCAGCTTCATGTGTTGTCAAGAAACCTACGGCCTAACCCAAAGAGACCACAGGGAGTGAGGAGCAAAACATGACCCCCGACACGCTGTTTTCATTGCAGGGTAAAACCGCGCTTGTAACAGGTGGTGCGACTGGCATCGGTCGCATGGCCGCCGAAGCGTTGGTGCGGGCCGGGGCGCACGTTCTGATCGCGTCACGCAAGGCCGAGGCATGTGAAGCTGTGGCGGCGGAGTTGAACGCCCTAGAGGCCTTAGGAAGTGCAGAGGGTTTTGGTGGCGACGTTGCGAGCAGCGAAGGCATCATGGCCCTTGTGTCCGAGGTCAATAACCGCACAGACAAGCTTAATATACTTATGAATAATGCTGGCGTGTCATGGGGTGCCCCGATGGGACAATTTCCCCACGATGCGTGGGATAAGGTCATGTCGGTCAATGTTGCTGGGTTATTTGACCTGACCCAGAAACTGCTTCCTATATTGATGAAATCCGGGTCAGCCGATGATCCGGCACGGGTAGTTAATGTCGGCTCAGTTATGGGCGAGGTTCCAATGGGTGACGGCGCATACAGCTATTCAGCATCCAAAGCGGCAGTGTTGCACTTAACCAAGATCATGGCCAAGGAATTCTCGCCATATCATATCACCGTTAACGCATTGGCGCCGGGGCCCTTCGTATCCCGCATGACAGCATTCGCCACTGCCGATGAAGAAACACGGGAAAGGGTCGGTAAATCAGTCCCGCTGGGGCGCGTAGGTCGTGACGAGGATATTGCAGGGTGCATGCTGTTTTTGTGCGGCCGCGGTGGAAGCTATGTCACGGGCGCGGTCATTCCGGTTTCCGGTGGTATCAACGTGGTGACAGCCGGAAACATCTTTGCCGAAGCCCTGTGAGTTCGCCGCATGACAACTTCGTTTTTAGATCTGGACGCTTTGGACGCGTATCTTCGAGAAAACTTGCCAGACTATCGCGGCCCCTTGAAGGCTGACAAGTTTGCTATAGGCCAATCCAACCCGACCTATCGGTTGCAAACACCTTACAAAACATACGTATTGCGTCGAAAGCCACCTGGCGTTCTTCTCAAATCCGCACATGCTGTTGATCGGGAATTTCGTGTCCAATCCGCGCTGGCCCATAGCAAGGTTCCGGTGCCTGAGATGTATTTGTTCTGCTCGGATGACAGCGTCATCGGTTCGGAATTTTATGTGATGGATCATCTCGACGGGCGGATCTTTCTTGAACCTACAATGGCCGGAGAAACCAACGCGACCCGCACGGCGGTTATTGATGAAATGAACAGGGTTTTGGCCACCTTGCACATGGTGGATATCGAGGCAGTTGGACTGTCGGACTACGGTCCAACCGGAAACTATTTCGAACGGCAAATTGCACGTTGGACCAAACAATACCGAGCCTCAGAAACCAATCAAATCGCCGAGATGGACAAACTGATTGCTGAACTACCACGAGCCATCCCTGAAGATGATGGTCAAAGAACGCTGGTGCACGGGGATTATCGCATCGATAATCTGATGTTCGCAAAAGAGGGCCCGCGTTGCATTGGCGTGTTGGATTGGGAACTGTCGACGATCGGGCATCCCTTTGCTGATCTCGCCGCCGTAATCATGCAGTGGAGGATGCCTTCGGGACCCGAGGGGCGCGGTCTGCAAGGCGTTAACCGAGAAAGTCTGGGGTTGCCATCAGATCAAGCCTTTATCGACCAATACTGCCATCGGCGCGGCCTGCCGGAAATCGAAAATTTCGGGTTTTATCTGGCGTTTAATTTCTTCCGCATGGCCGGAATCTTGCAGGGTGTTTTCAAACGCGCGCAGGACGGTAATGCATCCGATCCAGAGCGTGCCGTTCTTTTAGGTTCGTACGTGCCGATGTTCGCAAAACATGGGCTGACTGCATTGGATTCTTAAGTCTCTCTCGACAGTTCCAGTCCCAGATTCCCCATGCTGTTTTTGCCAAAGAACATTTCGGTTCCTGAAAACATACTGGGCACCCCGAATACACCGCGCTTCACGGCGGCTTTGGTCTGTTCTTTGAGTTTTTGCTTGACCTCAGCATTGGTCATCGCGTCGCGGATCTTGCGAACCGGCAGTTCGTGTTCCTGCAGAATCTCGGTTAAAACACCAAGGTCATCGACTTTTTGGCCATGCACCCAAATAGCATCAAAGATCGCATCTATATATATGCTTTCCCACGGTTTTTCCGCTGCATAAAGGGCACCTCGCATGGCGAATTTAGTGTTGACCGGAAAGTGGGGGCTCATATGGAAACTGATCCCCCGAGCGCGTGCAAATCGGTGTAGATCGTGTGTTAGATACGCCGATTTTTGACGGTTTTCCGAAAAAGCGTGGAAAGGGCTTTGATTGTTTGTGGACTTGAAGATCGTGGACAACAACACAGGAAAATAACTTACGCGAACACCGTGTTTGTCTGTCAGTGCCGGCAGAGTCTTGTACGCAAGGAATGCATTTGGACTGCAGAAATCATACACAAATTCAATGCGTTGTGTCATGGTGCTTCTCCTGAATTTGGACGTTCAAAACTGTACCAACTCGTGACAAGCGAATCCGTTACATCTGTATTGTAACAGCCAGACAGGTTGTTACGCAGTGTTCTGGTCGATTTCACTGTTAATTCAGTGCGCAAACTCGCAAAATCCGATTGATTTACAAGGGGCTGACTACAGATGGCTAAGTTTGATCCTGCGCGCCTGACCCGCATTTCCGACTGGATGCAGCGATATGTCGATGAACGAAAATACGCGGGCAGCTCGTTATTGGTGAAACACCATGGGTCCGAGGTGTATTTCCATTCCTGCGGTCAGAGAAGCATAGAAAACAATTTACCATTTCAGCGTGACACGATTGCGCGTATCTATTCGATGACCAAGCCTGTCACCACCGTCGCGTTGATGATGCTGGTCGAGCGAGGCTTGTTTCATCTCGACGCGCAACTATCAGAATTCATTCCAGAGTTTGCCAATATGCAGGCATTGGTTCCCGGCGCACAGCGTTTGGATCAAACCGAACCTGCACCGACGCCCACGCTGCATGAGTTACTGACACATACCAGCGGACTCAGCTATCCTTTCAATCCGGGGATTTTACCTGCAGCGATGGACGAACAAGACCTGATCTTCAGACCAGACCAGGGCCTGTTGGAAAATCGAGTTTTGGATTTGTCGCGATTACCTCTGGCGTTTCAACCGGGCACACGGTGGGAATACTCAGTCGCAATAGATGTCCTTGGGCGTGTGATCGAAATCGTCTCAGGCAAGACACTGGACGAGTTTTTCGCGAAGGAGATTTTCGAGCCCCTCGGGATACAGGAAACAGGGTTTTCTGTGCCGTCTGGGGCAGGGGATCGGCTCGCCTCTCTTTACACGCCTCTGGCAGGCGACGCGATGGCCCTGAATGCGGCAAAGACCGGGGGCGATACACTTCGGCTTGTTGATCAGGCCGGAAAGTCGCCCTTTGAAAAGGCCTCTACATTTTCGGGTGGTGGCGGATTGGTCAGCACCATCGATGACTTCTCTTGTTTTGCCGAGATGCTGCGGAACCGGGGGCAGGGCAAAGGACACCGTTTATTAGGGTCTAAAACCATAGATTACATGCTTAGCAACCACTTACCCGGCGATATTGCTTCGATGGGACCTAATAGTTTCGCCGAACAACCGATGGAAGGCACAGGTTTCGGTTTGGGTGGCGCTGTCGTTATAAACCCGGGCAGAACCCGCGTTCCAGGCTCACTGGGAGATTTTAGTTGGGGCGGTATGGCGTCCACCTTTTTCTGGATCGACCGAGTAAATGATCTAACCGCGGTCTTTTTCACGCAATTATCCCCATCCAGTTCTTATCCTTCACGTGCGGAACTAAAAGCGCTTGTCCTTGGGGCCATGAATGAATGACGCGTTAAGTGCTGCTACCCCAACCCGAGAAGACAATTGGAGGCCGTCAATGACTGAAGCAGAACGTATCCTACTGGACCTCTTGGACATCGAAAGGCTTGAAGTGGACCTGTTTCGTGGTACGGGATCGGGGGGCGAAACCCCGACACGTATTTTTGGCGGCCAAGTTATCGCTCAGGCTTTGGCTGCGGCGTATCGAACTGTTGAAGGCCGTATGTGCCATTCATTGCACGCATACTTCATTCGAGCCGGAGATCCGGCTATTCCTGTGATTTATCAAGTTGATAGAGCGCGAGATGGAGGTTCCCTGACAACTCGGCGCGTTGTTGCAATCCAGCATGGAAAGCAAATCCTCAATATGTCCGCATCATTTCATGTTCAGGATGAAGGCTGGGATCACCAACACGCCATGCCACATTCAAAAGCTCCGGAGTTTTATCCGGCCCGTGAGGATTTAAGAAAGAAATATGTAGAACTGGTCCCGGAAAAACTACACGGGGAACTGTTGCGCGAACGGCCAATCGAAGTTCGCGAAGTGAATCACCTGAATCCTTTCAAGCCTGAAAAATCGAATGACCACAACCAGATATGGTTTCGAATGAAAGCAGCCTCCGAAGCCGACGCTGTGACACAGCAACTGATTTTGGCTTACGCATCCGATATGTATCTGATGCTGTCGGGAATGCGACCGCATGGTCTTAGTTGGTTTACCGGAGAGGTAAATGGCGCCAGCCTAGACCACGCGCTGTGGTTTCACGAACCGGTAAATCTTGCAAACTGGCACCTTTACTCGATGGATTCTCCTTGGAGCGGACATGGACGCAACTTTAACCGAGGATCAATCTACGCGGAAAACGGTACTCTGGTTGCGTCCGTAGCTCAAGAAGGTCTCATGCGAAAGACGCGCCATTAGACATATACACAAAAATGAGGATGGCGGCGCAAGATATTGGCAAAGCTCAACATTTAAAGCTTTGCCAACACTCTTTATTTACCATAATACCAATTACACGAACATTTGTGCGCGTTAATAGAACGCCTGCAATTCGGTTTGCGCCCGCCCCAATATCAAGGCATGAACGTCATGCGTGCCTTCATAAGTGTTTACCGTCTCCAGGTTGATCATGTGACGAATGACGTGAAACTCCAGCGAAATACCATTGCCGCCGTGCATGTCACGCGCCATCCGAGCAATGTCTAACGCCTTGCCACAGTTATTTCGTTTAACGAGCGAAATCATTTCAGGCGCGGCTTCAGCGTCGTCCATCAGCCGACCTACACGCAAGCTTGCCTGAAGCCCCAAGGCAATCTCAGTCTGCATATCCGCCAGTTTACGTTGATAAAGCTGTGTCTGCGCCAGAGGCCGATTGAACTGTTTCCGATCCAGACCATACTGACGCGCAGAATGCCAGCAAGACTCGGCGGCCCCCATTACGCCCCAGCTAATCCCATACCGCGCCCGGTTTAGACAACCAAACGGGCCTTTCAGGCCCTGAACATGCGGCAGCAAGGCGCTTTCATCGACCTCGACGCCGTCCAGAACGATTTCGCCGGTGATCGATGCCCTAAGGCTCAACTTGTTCTGAATTTTCGGAGCGCTCAGTCCCTTGAGACCTTTATCCAAAACAAAGCCACGGATCTTTCCGTCATGTGCGTCGGATTTGGCCCAGACTACAAACACATCCGCAATTGGTGCGTTCGAAATCCACATCTTACTGCCGGTTAACCGGTAACCGCCGTCGATCTTCTCGGCGCGGGTTTTCATGCCGGCAGGATCCGAGCCCGCATCTGCTTCGGTCAGGCCAAAACAGCCGATCCATTCACCGCTAGCCAGTTTTGGTAGATATTTCCGACGTTGTTCCTCGGTTCCGTAGGCATAAATAGGATACATCACCAGAGAGCTTTGCACCGACATCATCGAACGATATCCGGAATCTACGCGCTCTACTTCACGTGCCACCAGACCGTAGGACACGTACCCTGCCCCAAGCCCGCCGTATTCCTCGGGGATCGTGGTTCCCAGCAAACCCATTTCGCCCATTTCGCGGAAAATCTCAGGATCGGTTTCTTCGTTCTGAAACGCATCCGTTACACGAGTTTGCAACTTCTCCTGCGAATACGCGCGGGCGCTGGCCTCGATCATGCGTTCATCTTCAGTCAGCTGATCGGACAGTCGGAACGGATCATCCCACGCAAAATTGCCCATGTCGGGCGCATCCTTGGCTCGCAGCGCTGGCTTGGCGTCAGGGGCGTTCATGGTGCTTCTCCGCGTAGTCTGTTTCGACGCAAACTAACCCGGTAAAATCACAAAAGACAGTAAGAGTTTTGCAACTTGCTATGAGCAAAACTCATACCCCTGCCCCGAAACTATCCCAGTGCGTAACCTGCACCCCGCACTGTGCGTACCGGGTCTTCACCGCCGTGCTGAGTGAGCGCCTTGCGCAAGCGGCCGATATGAACATCCACCGTGCGCGTATCGACATAGATATCGCGCCCCCAAACCCGGTCAAGCAACTGCTCACGGCTCCAGACGCGGCCTGGTTTTTCCATGAAGGTACTAAGAAGACGAAACTCGGTCGGCCCCAGCTTTAACGGTTTACTTCCCCTGCTGACCTTGTGCGTTTCCGAGTCCAGAATGATGTCGTCAAATTCCAGTTTCAACCCGACGGTCGCCGGGCGCACCCGCCGCAACTGAGCGCGGACCCGCGCCATCAATTCCACGACTGAATACGGCTTGACCACATAATCATCGGCGCCGGTTTCAAGGCCACGCACCTTGTCGACTTCTTCGGTGCGAGCTGACAGCATAATGATCGGGATCGAGCGGGTATCCGGGCGCAATTTCAGACGTCGGCAGACCTCGATACCGCTAAGGTTCGGCATCATCCAATCCAGAACGATTATGTCAGGGTGTTCTTCATCGACCAACAGCATGGCCTCATCACCGCTGCCGGCCTTGGACACGCGGAACCCTTCCGCTTCGAGGTTATAGGCCAGTACCTCGCGCTGTGCCGGTTCATCTTCAACGACCAGAACGGTGGGCTGATCCGCAGACATTGGTCAGATCTCCTGAGGGGTATGCGACGTAATATCCGCTTTCGGTCTAGCTTCGGTCGGGCGCTCTCCGGTCACAAGATAGACAACCTGCTCAGCAATCGCAGTGACGTGATCGCCCATTCGCTCGATGTTCTTGGCGATGAAATGCAGGTGCATACAAGACGAAATGTTGCGTGGGTCCTCGGCCATAAAGGTCAGGAATTCACGGAACAGACCGTTATACATTTGGTCCACTTCCTCATCACGATTGATGACATCCGTGGCGAGTTCTGCGTCGCGTTGAATGTAAGCATCCAAAGCGTCGCGCAGCATCCGCTCGACCTCGCGCGCCATTCGGCGCAGCGCGGCGGCGCTTCCGTTGATCTCGCCCGCATTGACCAGCACCGTTGTCCGCTTGGCGATGTTCTTGGAGTAATCGCCAATCCGTTCAAGGTTGCCGGACACTTTCAGCACGGACAGGACCAGACGCAAATCGCTGGCGGTTGGTGCGCGTAATGCGATTAGTCGGGCGGTTTCTTCGTCGATCAACTCTTCCAGCGCGTCGATAGCCTTGTCGCCCTGGCGCACTTGTTGGGCCAGTTCTTCGTCGCGTGTTACCAGCGAATGGGCCGAGTTCGTGATGGCGGCTTCAACCAGCCCGCCCATCTTCATGATATGGGCTTGAATGGTCTCAAGGTCCCGGTCGAAAGCAGATGCAATATGTTGTTCGCTCATATCTATATACCTGTACTCAGCCGATCCGGCCAGTAATGTAACTTTCCGTGCGGGGATCTTCGGGGTTGGTGAAAATCTGCCCGGTCTCTCCAAATTCGACCAGGTTCCCGAGGTGGAAGAAGGCGGTTTTCTGGCTTACGCGTGCGGCCTGCTGCATCGAGTGGGTCACGATCACCACCGAATAGCGCGAGCGCAGCTCGTCGATCAGCTCCTCTACCTGTGCTGTAGCAATCGGGTCCAAGGCCGAGCACGGTTCGTCCATCAACAGAACCTCGGGCTCGGTCGCAACGGCGCGGGCGATGCACAGGCGCTGTTGCTGACCGCCCGACAATCCGGTGCCGGGCGCATCCAGACGATCCTTGACCTCATCCCAGATTGCGCCGCGGCGCAGGGATTTCTCAACGATCTCATCCAGCTCTGCCTTGTTCTTGGCAAGACCGTGGATTCGCGGCCCGTAGGCAACGTTATCATAGATCGACTTGGGGAAAGGGTTCGGCTTCTGGAACACCATGCCCACCTTGGCGCGCAGCTGAACGGGATCAACCCGCTTGTCATAAATGTCTTCGCCATCCAGTTTGAACGACCCTTGAACACGTGCAATGTCGATGGTGTCATTCATCCGGTTTAAACAGCGCAGGAATGTCGACTTGCCACAACCGGACGGGCCGATGAAGGCGGTGACAGTCTTATCCTCGATATCGACATTCACATCTTTGATGGCATGAGTGTCGCCGTAGTAAACTTGGCAGTCACGGCACTCCAACTTGATTTTCTTGGTGTCCACTTGTCTCTCCACTCGCGACATGTCGTTCATTGTAGTGCCCCTCATTACCAGCGGCGTTCAAAGCGGCGACGCAGGATGATTGCGATGATATTCATGGTCAACAGGAACATCAGAAGAATAATAATGCCGCCCCATGCTTTTTCATAGAAGCCGACATCCGCACGGGCGGCCCAAGTATAGATCTGTGCTGGCATTGCCGAGTTCGGCTCGGTAAATCCAGCAATGAATCCGTCCGGGTAACCTCGGGCGACAAATCCGACCATACCGATCAGAAGCAGTGGTGCCGTTTCACCCAGCGCCTGGGCCAGACCAATGATGGTTCCGGTCAAGATGCCCGGTGCAGCCAGCGGCAGAACATGGTGGAATACCGCCTGCATCTTCGAGGCCCCTACCCCCAGCGCAGCATCGCGGATCGACGGCGGAACCGCCTTTAGGGACGCGCGGGTCGAGATGATGATCGTCGGCAGAGTCATCAGCGTCAGAACCAATCCACCAACCAGCGGCGCAGATTGCGGCAGATGCATGAACTGGATGAATACGGCCAGACCTAGGATACCGAATACGATGGAAGGCACAGCGGCTAGATTCGATATATTGACCTCGATCAGATCGGTAAACTTGTTCTGTGGCGCAAATTCTTCCAGATAGATCGATGCAGCCACGCCAATCGGCAACGACAGGCCCAGAACCACCAGCATCATGAAAAACGACCCAACAACCGACGCGCCGATACCAGCGCCGCCGGGGTTGTCCACACCCGAATCCGCACCTGTGATGAACGGCCAGTTAAAGGCCTGTTTGATGATGCCCGCCTCTGTCAGGGCATCCACGAGATCAAGATCGCTTAACTGTAGAAAGCGACTATCTTGAAGAGTGTCCCGAGATACGCGGCCCTTGAAGTACCCGTCAACACGGCTGGACGCCGCCAGATCAAACTCGATCGGTTCCCCCAGCTTGCCCGGATTCTGGCTGTAGAACTCGCGGATCGTTCCGCCAACCTTACCCAGAAGGCGCTCGATCGCTGCGTTATCTACTTCTGCCTCCAGATCGCGCTCATCCAGTTCATTTTTGAGCGCAGCAATGAACAGGTTTGCGTAGGCTTTGGTCTTGAACAATTCACCTTCGGCTGCCTCACGTTGTTGCTCGGTCAACGTGAAGTCCACGCTCACCACGGTTCGAGTGAATGCAGGGATTCCTTCTTTCAGGATTGATGCAAACAGCACCAACAAAAAGAACAGACCGGTTGCGATTGCGATTATTCCATACATCCGGAACCGTTTTTCGGCCTTGGCCCGCTTGCGCGTACGTTCATCCGACGCAGTAAGGGAGACCGAGTGACGGCCCGTTTCCGGGGTTTGCATGCTTGCGTCGGTCATTCGTACTGCTCCCGATACTTGCGCACGATGTAAAGGGCAAAGACATTAAGCCCCAGCGTGAGGATGAAAAGTGTCATTCCAAGCGCGAAGGCGACAAGCGCTTCGGGCGACGCAAAGTCAGCGTCACCCGTCAGCTGGCTTACGATTTTTGCTGTGACGGTTGTCATGGCTTCGAACGGGTTAAGGCTCAGACGTGCTGCGGCGCCCGCGCCCAGTACCACAATCATGGTTTCACCGATGGCGCGTGAGGCCGCCAGAAGGATCGCACCAACGATCCCCGGCAGCGCCGCAGGTAGAACCACCTGACGGATAGTTTCTGACTGAGTGGCGCCCAAACCGTAGGACCCGTCCCGCATGGCTTGCGGCACGGCGTTGATAATGTCGTCTGACAGCGATGAGACAAACGGGATGAGCATGATGCCCATGACAAGGCCCGCGGTCATTACTGCCGTACCCGCTTTCATCCAACCCAGACCGCTGTCACCAAAGACGCCCAACAAAAGCGGCCCGACGGTTAGCAATGCAAACAGGCCATATACGATGGTCGGAATACCGGCGAGGATTTCCAGCAAAGGCTTGGCTACAGCGCGCACGCGCGGCGACGCGTATTCACTTAGATAGATCGCCGCGAACAATCCAATTGGAACGGCCACCAAAAGGGCCACGATCGAGATATAGAAAGTACCCCACAGCAATGGGATAATCCCAAGTTGGGAAGACCCACCGCGACCAGAGAAACTGGGCGACCATGTGGTGCCAAAAAAGAAATCGGTTGCGGGATAGAGCTTGAAGAATTCCCACGTGTTGAAAACAAGCGAAAGAACAATGCCGACCGTGGTGAGAATGGCAATGGATGCGGCCGCAAACAAAAGTAGGCGGACGCCTTGCTCAACAACATTGCGCGCACGGTACTCTGCGTGGGTTTGCCACCAACTTATCGCGGCCCCCGCCAGCGCCAGCAAAATCACGGCAATGGACATCACGCTGTGGCCAGTGGCATTCATGCCAATATAGCTTTGTGCAGCATTTAGAATGGGTTGCGTAATCTCTGAGGTGACCACCTGACCGGCGTCCTTGAGGCCTTGCGTGACTGTGGCAATATCAGCATTCGCGTTGCGTGCGACCTGCTCAGGCAACTGCCCCTGCGCCACGGCTGCTTCCAACCCGGCAGCGGTGCGGCGCACCTCGGCCATAACTAGGCTGCGTGACGACCCATCCTTGATGGCAGTATCCGGGATCATGCCCGACACCTGCGAGTTTATATAAAGCGGCTGCACCAGCAGCCAAAGGATCAAAAGACCAAATGCAGGCACCACGGTTTTCAGAGCAACATTCGCGCCATAAAAGTTTGGCAACGAATGCAAGCCACGGATGTCGCCACCAGCGCTTTGCAGCGCACGTGACCGCCCCAACACATACCCCACTGCCGATATGGCAGCTACGATCAGAAAGAGCCAAAGAATTGGCATGACACCCTCGCGGTCTCGATTGAGAATTCAAACTAGCATGGGGGCGACCCCAAAAGGCCGCCCCCTCGCATTTCGAAACATGCCGGACTTAGCTGCCCGAACCCATGGTTACTTCGTTGGCAATTGCGTCCTGAGTATTTGCCAGCTCAGGATCGGCAACCAGACCATAGTTGGCCAGCGGGCCCGAAGGACCGGCAATATCATCATGGGTAAAGAACTGAGCGTACTCTTTCAGACCGGGGATCACGCCGATGTGGGCTTTCTTGATGTAGAAGAAAAGCGGGCGTGAAACAGGATACTCACCGGTCGAGATGGTCTCGGTCGACGGAGCAATACCGGACATGGTCGCAACTTTCAGCTTGTCGGTGTTGTTCTCGTAGAACGCCAGACCAAAGACGCCGATACCGTTCGGGTTGGTGTCGATGCGCGCCAGTGTCTCGGTGTAGTCACCGTCAATATCGACCGATTTACCGTCCGTGCGAACGTTCAGGCAGGCATCTTCTGCATCGTCTTCGCTCATGCCGCCAGCGATCATCGCTTCCATGGCGCCGGTCGCCTCACACCCGATCAGCAGAACTTTTTCTTCGAATACTTCACGGGTACCGTGCTTGGTGCCCGGGATAAAGCCTGCGATTTCAACGTCAGGCAGATCAGCGTTGAATTCCGCCCAAGTGTTATATGGGTTGTCGACGATTGCGCCGTCTTTCAGAACCTTAGCACCCAGAGCATTGAAAATGTCCGAAGGCTCGAATGCGTTGAAGGCAGGACCCGACTGCTGGCTTGCGAAAACGATGCCGTCATAACCGATGCGGACTTCCATGATGTCAGTCACGCCGTTTTCGGCGCATGCTTTGATTTCTTTTTCACGGATCGCGCGGGATGCGTTTGCAACGTCGATGGTGTTTTCACCAACGCCTTGGCAGAAACGCTTCAGACCAGCCGACGAACCGCCTGATTCCACAACCGGTGTTGGGAAATCGGTGTTTTCACCGAACAGTTCGGCAACAATCGAGGCATAAGGTAGAACGGTCGACGAACCGGCAACCTGAACGTTGTCACGAGCTGCAGCAGTAGTCGCCGAGATGGCAGTGATTGCCAGCGCAGAAGCCGACAGTTTTACAAAGGACATTTCAGTCTCCTTGAAAATTGTAATCTGTGATCATCCCCATGATGATCTTGCGCGTACCTCTAAGAGCCGTGCGTAAGCCTTTTGTGACAGGTTTGTAACAGCTTTATGACAGTTGGCGAAAATCTGGGGTTACACGGCGAAAAGCAGACATGCAAAATTTACATTGCTCAAGGCGACTTGCCATCCGCCGGGTTTAAAGCGGCAAAATCACCGTAAACGTCGTACCTTTGCCCAGTTCACTTTCCACCCGCAAACGACCGCGATGGCGATTGATGATATGTTTCACAATCGCAAGGCCCAGGCCGGTACCGCCCAACTGCCGTGATCTGTGGCTGTCGGCCCGGTAAAAGCGCTCGGTCAGGCGCGGCAGATGCACTGAATCGATGCCCGGCCCCCTATCAATAACCTGAACCCGCACGGCCGGCCCCCTCATGGCAGAATCGCGTTCCGAGGACATAACCCGCACCTCTACACTGCCGCCACTGCCACCGTACTTGATCCCATTCTCGATCAAATTGGTGAACACCTGGCGCAGTTGATCGCTGTCACCAGCAAGTGAAACCGGATCTTCGGGCGCCGTCAGTGACAACTCAACATCCCCATCTTCGGCCAGAGGACGCAGTGAGTTCAGCGTGGATCGTAAAAGCCCGGTCAGTTCAACCTGTGCTTTCGGGCGTACGCGTTCTTCGCTTTCAACCCGGTTCAGCGACAGAAGATCCCCAACCAAGCGGTTCATACGATTGGCTTCGTCGGTCATGATCTGAAGAAAACGCTCTCGCGCATTGACGTCATCGCGGGCCGGGCCGCGTAGCGTTTCGATAAACCCCATCAATGCAGTCAGGGGGGTGCGCAACTCATGGCTCACGTTCGCTACGAAATCCCGCCGCATCTGGCTGGCCTGCTCCAAATGCGTGACGTCCTGAAAGGTTGCCAGCATCGCGCCACCGCACACAGCTCCGACACCGTTCATATATCGGCACTCGACCTTGAAGGTTGTGTCTTGTGCACCATCGTTTGAGAGGTGACGCGTTTTCGCTGATCCTTTTGTACGCAAGCATTGCTCAATCGCCTCAATAACCTGCGGTTGCCGCAGGATGGTTGCGAAATGGCGACCTTCGATATTCTGAGCCAACAGAGTTTTTGCGTCGGAATTGGCGGCGATGATCCGTTCTGTCTGATCGACCATCAACGCGGGCATTGGAATGGCCGCGACAAATTCGGATAGCAGATTCTCGGGCATTCTGTTGGTCTTTCGGGGCGCGTTAAGACACAGGCTTTAGCTCGTCGCGAAACCGGCGCATATTCTGTTGGTAATGAAGTGCACTAAGCGTAATCTTTTGAGCCCCGGCCTCATCCATTTGACGCACGACCTTACCCGGCGAGCCCATAACCAGAGAATTGTCAGGGATTTCTTTGCCCTCGGTGATCAAGGCACCTGCTCCAATCAGGCAATTCTTTCCAATCTTTGCGCCATTCAAAACGATGGCGCCCATGCCGATCAAAGTATTCTCGCCAATCGTGCATCCATGCAGCATCACTTTGTGCCCGATCGTACAGTTTTTACCGATGGTCAGAGGGTACCCGGCGTCGATATGCATGATGCAGTCTTCCTGCACGTTGCTGCCCTCGCCCACCCGAATCTCTTCGTGATCTGCACGAATGGTGCAGCCGAACCAAACCGAGGCCCCCTGCTCTAGCACGACCTTGCCGATCAGGTTGGCATCGGGCGCGATCCAGGTGTCTTCGTGGATTACAGGCGCGTGTTCTCCCAAGGCGTAGATGGTCATGACAGCCCCTCGAATTCGTTCTGCAGAGTTCGAACGTGGTTTTGCAGATTTGGCTGCTGAATGCGGCGCATCCGTTCGGCACTGACGATGGTTTTCAGCTTCTCTTCGGTTGAATCCAGATCGTCATTTACCAATACATAGTCGTAGTAGCCCCAATGGCTGATTTCATCCCAGCTTTTCAGCATTCGCCTGGCGATCACGTCCTCGCTGTCTTGACCACGGGACTCAAGACGGCGTCGCAGTTCTGGGATCGAAGGCGGTAGGATGAAGATCGACAGCGCGTGCTTGCCCAGATCCGAGTTGCGAATCTGAACCTCGCCCTGCCAGTCAACGTCAAACAGAACATCGCGGCCTGCATTGATCGACTCTCGCACCGGTCCGGCCGGAGAACCGTAGAAATTGCCAAAGACGTGTGCGTGTTCCAGCATCTGCCCTTCGGCAACCTGTTGTTTAAAGTCTTCCTCGGACAGAAAATAATATTCCCGCCCATGTTCCTCGCCCGGACGCGGCGCGCGGGTTGTGGCCGAGATCGAAAACTCCAGACCTTCATCCCAGGCCATCAACCGGCGCGCCAAGGTGGATTTCCCTGCACCGGAAGGCGAAGAAAGGATGATAAGTAGGCCGCGGCGATCTGCCATGTCTGCTGTTCCCATAGTCATTCTACGTTTTGCACTTGCTCGCGCATCTGATCAATTATGGCCTTCAACTCAAGCCCCACCGAAGTCAGTTCTACGCTTTGCGCTTTGGAGCACAGTGTGTTGGCCTCGCGGTTGAATTCCTGCATCAGAAAATCCAGCTTGCGTCCTACGGCTGCGTCTTGCGAAAGCAGATCACGTGCTGCCGCGACATGAGCCTTCAGGCGATCGATTTCCTCGGTAATGTCCGATTTCACCGCGATCAACGCCAATTCCTGTGCCACACGGTCAGGATCAGCACCCTGCGCATTTTCCAACACCCGCGCGAGGTTTTCGCGCAGTGTTTCAGCGGTCTTTTCCTTGCGCTGTTCGGCCAGTTCCGCGGCTTGCGCAGTCAGGGCAGAAACCTGCTTAAGCTGACCATCGAGTATTTCCGCCAAAGCTTGTCCTTCGGACTCGCGCATCTCAATGAATGCGGCCAACAGATCGGCAAACTCATTCGTCAACTCACCGACCAGCGGCGCGGGATCATCTACGTCGCTGCCCGCTTCCAACATTCCCTTAAGGGCGATCATTTCGGACGCAGTCGACGGCGCCAGCGTCACACCGTGTACGGCAGCCAAATCCTGAGTTCTTGCAAGTGCAGTTAACGCCGCCGCCATCGCGGCTTCATTCAAAACCAGATCAGGGGCGGTCTCATCGCGGTTTAGCCTCAAGGACAAAGTGACGTTTCCACGCGACAGCGCCTTGGACATCTGGCCGCGCAGTGCCGCTTCCAGCCCGGTCAACCAATCCGGTACGCGCAGACGCATGTCCAACCCCTTACCGTTCACGCTGCGCAATTCCCACGTCCAGCTATGAGGTCCGAACGCCCCTTTGCCCGAGGCGAAACCGGTCATGGATCTGATCATGGTGGCTGTCCTTGTCTGCTCGTCTGCTGCACCTAAAGCCATCGGCAGGCGCAGGGCAAGAGCTTGCTGAGTTTGCGACCGCAACTCAGAAGTTAACCATTCATTAAAGAATTCCTCCAAAATTGACTCAACCCGTGTCAATTTGAGCTTGGTCAGAACTGTTCGGTAAAGGATGGACCCGATATCTGGCATTTTAGATAAATCGCGATCAACTGGCGCTAGGGTGATGAAAATGAAAACCTTTTTCGGGAACGGTTCCGGGTCAAACATTGGAAAGATCGTCACAATGGATCGTTTTGCCAGCGGGCGCAGTCTATCGCCCCTTCGTCAAGCCGAAGCGTATTGGACCGCTTTGCTCACAGGCGACAGCGTGCCCATGCGTTCGCAAGTCGACCCCCGTGGGCTTGAGAATATATTGGAATGTACCTTCATTCTAGAACGTATCGCTCCAGGTCTGGCGCGATTCCGTTTGGCCGGCAGCCATTTGAGCAAGTTGGCAGGCATGGAGGTGCGCGGTATGCCTTTGACTGCATTCTTTGAACCAAGCGCTCGCACGCAAGTCTCTGACGTCTTGGAACAAGTGTTCTCGCGCCCTGCCGTTGCAGAACTTGGCATGATTTCCGCGGGCAAGCTGGGCCGGACACGGTTACAGGCTCGCATGATCCTATTGCCTTTGAAAAGTGACCTAGGGGACATCAGCCGAGTGCTGGGTGTGCTGGTCAGCGATGGCGTGGTCGGCGCAACCCCGCGCCGGTTCACTGTTCCGGATACGCGGGTGCGCCCGGTGTCCGATATTCAGACCCCGCAGGAACAAAGCCTTCAGGTCTCAGCCGAATTTGCCGAAGATCAAAGAGAATTCAAGCGACCGGGATCCCATTTACGTCTGGTCGCATCCCGCGACGACTGAGAAAGAAAAAGGCGGGTCATATTAGCCCGCCTTGTTCCAGTGCTATGTTTCTAAACCTTAGCTGGCAGCCCGCTTGTTGCGGTCACGGCGCAGATTGGTCAGCTCTTCGGCCACGAGGAAGGCCAATTCCAGCGACTGCGATGCATTCAAACGCGGGTCGCAGGCAGTGTGGTAACGATCCGAAAGGTCTTCTTCGGTGACCGCCCGTACACCACCGGTGCATTCGGTGACGTCCAGACCGGTCATCTCGAAATGCACGCCGCCGGGAATGGTGCCTTCGGCCTGATGCACACCAAAGAAGTCACGCACCTCGCGCAGGACTGAATCAAACGGACGGGTTTTATACCCGGTCGCCGATTTGATCGTGTTACCGTGCATCGGGTCGCAGACCCATGTTACCTTGGCGCCCTCTTCCTTGACGGCCTTGACCAGACGCGGCAGATGCTCACCCGCCTTGCCCGCGCCGAAACGCGCAATCAGGGTCAGACGCCCTTCTTCGTTTTCGGGGTTCAACTTGGACATCAGAACCTTGAGGTCTTCTGGCGTGGTCGTCGGACCACATTTCAGACCAATCGGGTTTAAAACGCCGCGGCAGAATTCTACATGCGCACCGTCCGGCTGACGGGTGCGGTCGCCGATCCAGATCATGTGGCCCGAACCGGCCAGCCAGTTGCCAGAAGTCGAATCAAGACGGGTCAGCGCCTCTTCGTATTCCAGCAGCAGGCTTTCATGGCTGGTGTAGAACTCCACGGTCGAGAATTCATGCGTTGTGTCCGCTGTGATTCCGGCCGCACCCATGAAATCGATGGTGTCCTGAATGCGATCTGCGATTTCTGAGTATTTCTGCACGTCCTGTTCATCTGTGAAGCCCAAAGTCCAGGAATGCACCATGCTCATATCGGCGAAACCGCCAGTCGAGAAGGCGCGCAGCAAGTTCAGGGTTGCAGCCGCCTGAGTGTAGGCCTGCAGCATCTTACCAGGATTCGGAATGCGCGCTTCAGGTGTAAAGGCAAGCTCGTTGATGATGTCACCACGGTAGCTGGGTAGCTCGATGCCATCCACCACCTCGGTCGGGGCGCTGCGCGGCTTGGCAAACTGTCCCGCCATACGGCCAACCTTGACCACCGGCACCTTGGCACCATAGGTCAGAACCATCGCCATCTGCAGCATCACCTTGAACGTATCGCGGATCGCATCCGCACTGAATTGTTCAAAACTTTCAGCACAATCCCCGCCCTGCAACAGGAAGGCCTCGCCGCGACCGGCGGCACCCAGATGTTGCTTGAGACGCCGTGCTTCGCCCGCAAAGACCAGCGGGGGATACTGCGAAAGCTGCGCCTCGACTTTGGCCAGCGCGACCGCGTCGGTATAGTCTGGCATCTGAACCCGTGGCTTGTTGCGCCAGTTCGTTTTTTGCCATTCAGTCATAGCTTTGATCTCCGCTGAAGTATTCAGGTTGCCTCTATACAAAATGCAATGAAGACTGACCATATACGATTTGCGCCCCTTGACGCCGCAAACAAGCTTTGAGCATGGTGTCTGCTACAATACCCGCTGTGATCGTACAGCGGCCAACGAATCAAGGACAATTCGCCATGAAAGAGCAACGCCAAGTTGTCACGGTGGAAAACACGGGGACCAACCCTCGCAATTTCGTATTTGTCCTATTGGACAAATTCTCATTGCTTTCGTTTGCATCCGCACTGGACAGTTTGCGGATCGCCAATCGCATGGCCGATAAAAAACTGTATTCCTGGACACTTATAGGCGAAGGCGGCGAAGCCGTCACCTGTTCGGCGGGAACAACATTCACGCTGGATGCGGACTTGATCGAGCTCCAGCGAGACGATGTGGTCCTGATTTGCGGCGGTGTCGACGTTCAGACCGCGACGACCAAGAAAATCCTGAACTGGGTTCGCCGCGAGGCGCGCCGGGGTCTTCGTATCGGCGGTTTGTGTACGGCCGCCTACACCCTTTCCAAAGCTGGTTTGATGGACGGCAAGCGTGCGACGATTCACTGGGAAAACTCTGACAGCTTTATTGAAGAGTTTGACGAGGTTGAGCTGACCAAATCCGTGTTCCAGATCGACGGCAATCGAATGACTACGGCAGGTGGGACTTCATCCATCGACTTGATGCTGAAGATCATTGCTGATGACTATGGCGAAGACCTCGCGAATGCGGTGGCAGATCAGATGATCTATTCCTCGATCCGCACCGATCAGGATACGCAACGCCTGTCAACCCCCACCCGGATTGGCGTGCGTCACCCCAAGCTAAGCCAAGTCATCCTGATGATGGAAAAGAACATCGAAGAGCCGATCTCGCCTTCGATCCTCGCCAAAGATGTCGGCATGTCGACGCGGCAGCTCGAACGGCTGTTCCGCCGTTATCTCAGCCGGTCGCCCAAGCGATATTACATGGAGTTACGCCTGCACAAAGCGCGCAACTTGTTGATGCAAACAGATATGAGCGTGATCAACGTTGCCCTCGCCTGCGGTTTTGCCAGCCCATCGCATTTCTCGAAATGCTATCGTGCGCATTACAACACCACGCCTTATCGTGAGCGCGGCGCACAGGGCGATCGGTTGTCTGTTTGAATTGGGCCTATCTGGCAGGGGTCATCCTATAAATCGCCCCCTGCCCGACTGATATGAACCAGATCGCCCCATCAGGAGCTTCGACAATATCTCGAACCCGTTCGGTTTCTGGCCCCTTGATTTGTTCAACCTCTCTCAGCGGTGAACCCTCAAGGCGTGCGATGTAATCGAATTTCAGCGATCCGACAAAGATGTCGCCCTTCCACTCTGGCCACAGCTTGCCGGAATACACCAGTAGCCCCGAAGGCGCGATGGATGGGTCCCAATAATACTTGGGCTGTTCCATTCCGGGTTTATGGGTGCCCTCACCGATCTTTTGCCCCGAATAATGCGTTCCATAGGAAATGATCGGCCAGCCATAGTTCCGGCCAGATTGAACCAGGTTGACCTCATCCCCGCCTCGTGCCCCATGCTCTGAGATCCAAAGCCGACCGCGCGAATCCAATGCGGCCCCCTGAGGATTGCGGTGACCATAGGACCAGATTTCGGGGCGAACTCCATCTACCTGAACAAAGGGATTGTCGCTGGGAACCGAGCCGTCACGGTTAATGCGGATCACCGACCCCATGTGATTGGACCTGTCCTGCGCCTTGGGTCGATCTCCTCGATCCCCGATTGTTAGAAACAGCGTTCCATCCACAGCCTCAACCACGCGCGAGCCGATATGGCGGCCTCCTGATCCTCCCGGATTGGCCTCGAAGATCACTCTGAGATTTGTAAGTTTGTCACCAGTTTCAGACAACCGCGCAACCGCAAGCGCAGTCCCTGCGCCGCCCCGTTGTCGTTTCGAAAAAGTCAGGAAGATCTCTCGTGTATGAGGAAAGTCTCGGGCAATGGTGACATCCAACAGTCCTCCTTGTCCATTGGCCACAACATTGGGTGCACCAGAAACGCGTTGAGTCCTGCCATTTTGGACATACAGTAGCGTTCCATCGCGTTCCGTCACCAAAAAGCCACCTTCCGGCAGAACTCCAATGGCCCAAGGTGTATCAAGCCCTGCCACCATTTCGGTGACGTCGACAATGCCTTGCGAGGTCGTTAAATTTCCGGCCCACGCGGTGCCAGACCACGTAAAAACTACCATGAAAAATGCCCGGAACACTCTTGTCCTCCACCTTTTAACGGTCCTGCTCAGCCACTGCATCCAGCTATCAGACTAGATAGAGCGCCGACACGCAAAGACACTTTTTCGTTAGGACTTTTCATTTCTCGAAAGCTTGCCTAGGGTCGTGCCCAGATTGAAGACCACTTCAGGGAGTAACCTCATGAAAAAGCTGCTTACAGCAACCGCAGCAACCGCTTTGCTGGCCGGCACCGCCATGGCCGAAGATGTCAAGATGGGCATTATGTTCGGTTTTACCGGCCCGATTGAATCACTTTCGCCTGCAATGGCATCCGGCGCTGAACTGGCGATGAAAGAAGTCTCGGATTCGGGTAAGCTGCTTGACGGGTCCACCGTTACACCCGTTCGCGCCGACACTGGCTGCGCCGACAACGCGCTGGCTACGGCAAACGCCGAACGTCTGGTTGCCGAAGGCATCAACGGCCTTGTCGGCGGCGACTGCTCGGGCGTGACCGGTGCGATTCTGCAAAACGTCGCCGTGCCGAATGGCATGGTCATGATCTCGCCATCGGCAACCTCGCCGGGCCTGTCGGTGATGGAAGATAACGGCCTGTTCTTCCGTACCTCGCCCTCGGACGCGCGTGAGGGTGAAATCATGGCTGAGATCCTGACAGAACGTGGGGTCAATTCCATCGCTCTGACTTACACCAACAACGATTACGGCAAAGGCCTGTCCGAGGCGATCAAGTCGTCCTTCGAAGCAAAGGGCGGTGAAGTGACCATCGTGGCCGCGCATGAAGACGGCAAAGCAGACTATTCGGCCGAAGTTGGTGCTTTGGCCTCGGCGGGCGGCGACATTTTGGTTGTTGCAGGCTATCTGGACCAAGGCGGTCTGGGCATCATTCAATCCTCGTTGGACAGCGGCGCGTTTGACACATTCGGCTTGCCGGGTGGCATGATTGGCGACTCGCTGCCCCAAAACGTCGGCCCCGATCTGGACGGATCTTATGGCCAGGCTCCTGGGTCGAAAAGCGAAGCTGCGGACGCTTTCTATGCAATGGCCGAAGCAGAAGGATTTGATGGCTCGTCGATCTTCGTACCCGAATCCTATGATGCCGCAGCGTTGTTCCTTTTGGCCATGCAGGCCGCAGGTTCCAGCAGCCCGGCTGACTATGGCAGCAAGATCATGGACGTTGCCAACGAACCCGGTGAAAAGATCTATCCGGGCGAGCTGGCAAAAGGTCTGGAACTGCTCGCCGCAGGTCAAGAGATCGACTATGTCGGTGCGTCCGGCGTTGAGCTGATCGGACCCGGTGAGAGCGCTGGCTCTTACCGCGAAATCGAAGTCATTGATGGCGAAATGAAGACGGTCAACTACCGTTAATTCATAGCTTCGCAAAGCAAAACCTGACAGCCCGGGCCTTGTGTCCGGGCTGTTTCGGTGACAAAAGGCTGCACCTCTGTTTTCGGGGATAAGGCAAGGGAAAACCATGATCGTCGTTGAGGACGTGCACAAGCATTTTAGCGGCTTCCACGCGGTGGATGGCGCCTCGCTGGAGATCAAGAAAGGCTCAATCACCGGCCTGATCGGCCCAAACGGGGCGGGCAAGACCACTCTGTTCAACGTGATCGCGGGCGTTTTGCCACCGACAAGTGGCAAGGTCATCATGGATGGTGAGGATATCACCGGCCTGCCCCCGCATGAGTTGTTTCACAAGGGTCTGTTGCGCACGTTCCAGATCGCGCACGAGTTCTCATCGATGACCTGTCGCGAGAATCTGATGATGGTTCCCGGCGCGCAATCGGGGGAATCACTTTGGAACACTTGGTTTGGACGCAAACGCATCGCTGATGAAGAACGCGCGTTGAAAGCCAAGGCCGACGAAGTTCTGGAGTTTCTAACCATCGAACATCTGGCTGACCACAAGGCGGGTCAGGTCTCTGGCGGGCAAAAAAAGTTGCTGGAACTTGGCCGCACCATGATGGTCGACGCCAAGATCGTGTTTCTGGACGAGGTGGGCGCGGGTGTGAACCGCACCCTGCTGATGACCATCGCGGATACGATCCTGCGCCTGAACAAGGAACGCGGCTATACCTTCGTGGTCATCGAGCACGACATGGATTTCATTGGCAAAATTTGCGACCCGGTCATCTGTATGGCTGAAGGCAAGGTGTTGGCCGAAGGTACTCTGGACGAGATCAAAGCCAACGAACACGTGATCGAGGCGTATTTGGGCACCGGGCTGAAGAACAAAGACAAGCTGGAGGCAGGGGCATGAGTGACAACCCCTACCAGGATGACCACGGCAACAAGGACGCTACGATCACCAACGCCCAAGGCGCTGGTACAATGACTCCTGCGCACCCTACTAGTGGTGAGACCCGCAAGGTCAGCGGTGGCCCCTTCCTGATCGGCGACGCCATGACCGGTGGTTATGGCAAGGGGCCGGATATTTTGCATGACTGCACCATTGCGGTTGATGCAGGTGAGATTGCTGTCATTGTCGGCCCGAATGGTGCTGGCAAATCCACTGCGATGAAAGCCGTATTCGGGATGCTGGACGTGCGCTCGGGCGCTGTGCGGCTAGATGGTGAAGACATCACCAATCTTTCGCCGCAGGACCGTGTAATCAAGGGCATGGGCTTTGTGCCGCAAACCCACAATATTTTCACGTCGATGACGGTTGAGGAAAACCTTGAAATGGGCGCGTTCATCCGCCGCGACGACATCAGCCAGACGATGGAGCAGGTCTATGACCTGTTTCCCATCCTGCGTGACAAACGCAATCAGGCGGCCGGAGAGCTGTCGGGCGGCCAACGCCAACAGGTCGCGGTGGGCCGCGCGTTGATGACGCAGCCCAAAGTTTTGATGCTGGACGAACCGACCGCAGGTGTCTCGCCCATCGTGATGGATGAGCTGTTCGATCGGATTATCGAGGTTTCCCGCACCGGGCTTCCGATCCTGATGGTCGAACAGAATGCCCGCCAGGCGCTGGAGATCGCGGACAAGGGTTATGTGTTGGTCCAGGGGCGCAATGCTTATACCGGAACGGGCAAGGAACTGCTGGCCGATCCCGAGGTTCGTAAGAGTTTCTTGGGAGGCTGACAGTCTCGATTTGCGGCCAAAGTTGCCATGACCTTCGGTCGGATTGCGACCGGACCATTTCCTTTTGGATATTCATTGGGGGGTGTTGGAGCATGCTGTACGCACGCAATGGCTGTTAAAAAAAATCACATTTTAACAAAAACATTTCACCTTTAGGTTGTTCATTTTCAATAGATTGTGATCCCAAAGGTCACGTACTTCAGAACTCAGAAAACATGAGTAGCTTCACAGTCCCGGCGGGTTCTCTCACCGTGATCGTCCAATAAATGGCCGTCAAACCTCGTCCGATCTGAGGAGCAGGCGCGCAAAACTGAATAAGGTACTCTCATGAAAAAACTGATCACTCTATCGCTTGCACTCGGCCTTCCCGCTGCTGCACAGGCAACTGATACGGGTCCGCTAGATGGTGCTGATTTCGTGGTCACCTGCACCTCGGAGCAGAGCGGTGAAACCGTTACTTTGGCGCGGTCCGGAGCAAGCGACGCGGGCTTTATCGACGCCGGTGAGATTCGAGGCGAAGTAAAGATTCTGCCCGGGATCGATTCTCTGACGTTCCTGCATATTATGGGCCGCGATGTGGTCACATTCGTAGTCGACTTTCAGGATTTGAGCTATGACATGACCATCAAAGGTGCACACGCAACCAATGATCGGGGCAGTTGTGATGAACCGATAATCTAAGGTCGTCCGCACACTTATTTTTCGGGTGAAATATCTCAAAAAATGGGGCGCATGATGTTGTGCGCCTCAACTGCGCTATGCCATAAAACCGCACCCGGACAGTGAGAAAATAAATGGACTTCCTGAACGCGCTTGTTGCGCTCTCCAACTTTGTACTTGTACCCGCAATCGCCTATGGCAGCCAATTGGCGCTGGGCGCGTTGGGGGTGACGCTGATCTATGGCATCCTGCGTTTTTCGAACTTTGCCCATGGCGATACAATGGCCTTTGGCGCGATGATTGCCGTGCTGGTCACGTGGGGCCTGCAGGCAGCGGGGATCAGTTTCGGGCCGTTGCCAACTGCGCTGCTGGCCCTGCCCTTTGCTATTCTCGGCTGTATCGTTCTGGTGCTGATCACCGACCGAATGGTTTATCGTTTCTACCGAGAACAAAAGGCCAAGCCGGTCATTCTGGTGATCGTTTCGATGGGCGTGATGTTCATCATGAACGGCTTGGTGCGTTTCATCATCGGGCCGGATGATCAGAGGTTCTCAGACGGGGCACGATTCATTGTCTCCGCTCGTGATTTCAAGGCCATGACGGGGCTGCGTGAGGGGCTGGCGATCAAGACTTCTCAGGGTATCACCGTGATCGTCGCCGTTTTGGCCGTGGCATTGCTGTTCTGGTTCCTCAACAAGACCCGCACTGGCAAATCAATGCGGGCCTATTCTGATAATGAGGATCTGGCGCTGTTGTCCGGCATCAACCCCGAACGTGTGGTGATGATCACATGGATCATCGTGGCTGCGTTGGCGACCACAGCAGGCGTGCTGTACGGCCTCGACAAGAGCTTCAAGCCTTTCGTGTATTTCCAATTGCTGCTGCCGATCTTCGCCTCGGCTATTGTTGGCGGACTTGGCAGCCCATTGGGGGCTATCGCCGGTGGGTTCATTATCGCCTTTTCCGAAGTGACCATCACCTATGCCTGGAAAAAAGTTCTGACCTATCTGGCACCAGAAAACCTGGAGCCGTCCGGGTTGGTTCAGTTCCTGTCCACTGATTACAAATTCGCCGTCAGCTTTGTCATCCTGCTGATCGTGCTTCTGTTCAAGCCTACGGGCCTGTTTAAGGGGAAAGCGGTATGACCGACTCCGTCAAAAACTCGCTTCTCTTTGCAGTGGTCGGTGGGCTGATCCTGTTGACCGGTTTCACGCAAAGCTGGAACGCCGCGATTTTGATCCTGAATATGGGGCTGATCTCGGCCATCATGGCGCTGGGGGTGAACCTTCAATGGGGTTTTGCGGGCCTGTTCAACGTTGGGGTCATGGGCTTTGTGGCGTTGGGCGGGCTGGCGGTTGTGTTGGTCTCAACCCCGATGACACCGGGTGCATGGTCGGCCGGAGGGTACGGTATCGTTCTGGCCCTGCTTCTGGGGGCCGCGACCGTTGTCGCCACAGTTATGGTGGCACAAAAGATGCCAAAGGGTCGTGTTCGCACGCTTTCGATCATTGCCATTCTGATTGCCGGGTTCTTTATCTATCGTGCGGTGTTTGACCCCAGCGTTGCCGCTGTTGAGGCAATCGAACCCGCAGTTGCGGGTAATCTTGGGGGCTTAAACCTTCCTGTTCTGCTGGCTTGGCCAGCAGGGGGGCTGCTGGCTGCAGGCGCTGCGTGGTTGATCGGGAAAACTGCCTTGGGCTTGCGTTCAGACTATCTGGCGATTGCTACGCTGGGCATTGCCGAGATCATCATCGCCATTCTGAAAAACGAGGACTGGCTGGCCCGAGGCGTCAAGAACGTCTACGGAATCCCGCGCCCTGCTCCGGTCGTTGGCTATGAGGTCGACTTACAGAATGATCCGGGCTTTGTTGCACGCGCAGACTGGCTGGGGCTCGACCCCGTCATTGCCTCGACCCTTGCTGTCAAACTGGGTTATTCTCTGCTGTTCCTGATTGTTCTGCTGGTGCTGCTGTGGATGGCCCAAAAAGCGCTGCACAGCCCGTGGGGTCGCATGATGCGCGCGATCCGTGACAACGAAGTTGCAGCCGAGGCAATGGGCAAGGACGTAACGCGCCGTCACCTGCAGATTTTCGTTCTGGGCTCGGCCATCTGCGGAATTGCAGGCGCAATGATGACTACTCTGGATGGTCAGCTAACCCCCAGCGCGTATCAGCCATTGCGTTTTACCTTTCTTGTCTGGGTGATGGTGATCGTCGGCGGATCGGGCAATAACCTGGGCGCGGTTTTGGGTGCGTTTCTGATCTGGTTCCTGTGGGTACAGGTGGAGCCCATCGGACTTTGGTTGATGAGCCTGATAACCTCCGGCTTGCCTGATGGCAGCGCACTTAAGGCACATCTGATCGAAAGTGCCGCTCATATGCGACTGCTTACTATGGGCCTGATCCTATTGATTGTTCTCAGATTCAGTCCAAGGGGGTTAATTCCCGAAAAATAACACGGTTTCAGAGAATTCATTGAAGCCGCGCCGCATAATCGGCGCGGTTTCTTGATTTATGAACCGAACCTTAATAGAGGTCACAATCGTTAGGCACATCCTTGATCCGCGCCAGGTCGCCTTCACGTTAAATTAGTCAACCCATGGTGATACTAAAGGTCACCTCTCAAGAGTGAGAAGACGCTACATGAAAACTTCGTTCATCGCCAAGCTCGCTATGCTGCCGCTTGTCGCCGGTCTGACTGCATGTATCCCATCGCCCGAAGATCTGGAGACTGAGCCAGTCAAGGTTCAGACCCCAAAAGGTGAAGTTACGTGTCAGTTGTATCGCCATGACCGGGTGACGTGGGACCGCGCCATCAACTTCCCGGCCGATAAGATGTCTGTGCCCGAAGCAGACGGTTATTGCCGTCAGGAAGGCCAACGCCGACTAAAATAAGTGGTTTGACGTTGGGCGGCATATCGACCGCGCAACGCCTTGCCTTTATCTGGCGCGAAACAGCCCGCCCAGAATGCCACGAACAATCCTGCGGCCGGTGGTGCCTTTCAATTCCTTGATGACCGCCTCGCTCATCGCAGTAGCGAAAGTATCCTTTTTCCGGGTCATACGTGACGAGGATCTCCCGACCCGGCTACCGGAATATCGTCGGGCTGTGGCGAACTCTCGTTCGGCCACAGTTTGTGTTTCTTCCAATTCTTCCGCTTTGGCCGCGGCTTGCGCGGCTTGATCTGCACGAGCCTGTAGGATTTCGAAGGCAGATTTGCGATCCGTCAACTTGCCGTATTTGGCCTGCATCGGGGACGCGTCCAATACCTCCTGACGCTCAGCGTCGGAAATTGGCCCGAGTTGAGACGACGGTGGTCGGATCAGCGTCCTCTCAACGATTCCGGGAACGCCCTTTTTTTGAAGCATAGATGTCACCGCTTCACCTACGCCGACCTCGCGAATTGCAGTTTCCGTGTCAAACGCAGGGTTCTCACGATAGGTTTCTGCCGCGAGGCGCAAGTTCTTGCGGTCTCGGGCCGTAAACGCGCGTAACGCGTGCTGCAGCCTGTTGCCGAGTTGACCAAGAATATCTTCGGGAATGTCGGCTGGGTTTTGCGAGATGAAGTAAACGCCAACCCCTTTTGACCGGATCAATCGGGCAACCTGTTCCACCTTGTCGACCAGAACCTTGGGAGCATCTTCGAAAAGCAAATGAGCCTCGTCGAAGAAAAAAACCAGCTTGGGTTTGTCCGGGTCGCCGACCTCGGGCAGTTCTTCGAACAGCTCGCTTAATAGCCACAACAAGAACGTTGCATAAAGCCGCGGTGAGCCCATCAGCTTGTCCGAGGCAAGGATGTTCACAACCCCCTGCCCGTTCTCATCGGTACGCATGAGATCCGCCAACTCCAATGCGGGCTCACCAAACAGATTCGTTCCACCCTGGTTCTCCAAAACCAGAAGACGCCTTTGAATTGCGCCGATTGAAGCGGTTGAAACATTGCCATACCGCAGAGAAAATTTTGCCCGGTTTTCTCCGATCCAGACCAACAGCGCTTGCAAATCCTTGAGATCAAGCAGCGGCATCCATTCTTCATCTGCTACTCGGAAAGCGATGTTCAGAATACCCTCCTGCGCCTCGCTCAGGTCCATCAGGCGAGACAACAGCAAAGGGCCCATTTCTGTTACCGTGGTTCTCACCGGATGCCCCTGTTGACCGAACAAATCCCAGAATGTCACCGGGCAAGAGGCATAGGTGTAGTCCAGAAATCCAATACGTTCGGCGCGATCCTGAAAGGCTTGGTGCAGCTTGTGACTGGCACTGCCAGCCTTGGCCAACCCGGACAAATCGCCTTTGACATCAGACAGAAAGACCGGAACTCCCGCCTTAGAAAACCCCTCGGCAAGAATTTGCAGGGTTACCGTTTTACCCGTACCGGTCGCCCCTGCGATCAATCCATGCCGGTTCGCATATTTCAGCGCTAGTGATTGAGGCTGAACGTACTCGTCGCCCGCGCCGCCCAAAAAGATATTTTTGTCCATGTATGTAAGGCCTTAATTTCCACCGATCCGCCCCCAGCATACAAAGTTAACCTTTGACTGCGATAGTCTAATCGCTGTCTTCGCGGTCAAACGTATAAGGCAGCAAACTTCCTCCCTGTCGACTGACCGCGCCTCCGGGCGCGGTTTTTTAACGGGATACTTGATCTTCCATTAAAAGTTCAGGTTTGTAGTTGACCAGTGCGCTCCCCTCTCGTAACGTCTGCGCATAACTAAGTCGGCCAGTCCGACGGGGAGAAAATTATTTGGAAGGGAGCCGCTCTGCTGGCTCCCTTTCTTATTTTCAATTCGTAATATTGAACGGCAAAATTGGCGAAAATCTGAGTATGTCCTTTTATTTATTTTGCTTAGCGCCTGACAGCACGATCTAAGGGTGATAATACCCAACAAAAAGACCAACCACTTAGCCGAGGCATTCATGATTAAGAAACTTCTTCCCCTGACCTTAGTGACCGGCATGCTTGTGTCTGGCGCGGTCAGCGCTCAGGAAACGCAAAGCGATGAAACTCAGGCCTCGCCCACAGAAAACGGCTTGGATCTGGGAACGTCTGGCCCGCGTGTCGGTGAGCAGTACGTTAAGGAAAAGACCGGAGATTGGGACATTTCATGTCTTAAGGCGCAAGAGGGTGATGACCCCTGTGCCATGGTTCAAATCCTGAATGGACAGCAAGGCGAGCCCATCGCCGAAGTTACCATCGGCAAACTGCCGCAAGGCGGAGCGGCCGTAGCATGGGCCAACGTTATTGTTCCTTTGGAAACGTTGCTACAGGCACAACTTGCTCTGTCGATCGATGGTGCACCACGAAAGTTGTATAACTACCACCACTGCATTCCTGTGGGCTGCGTTGCTCAACTGGGCCTAAGCCAGGGAGACATCGACGCGATGAAGGCCGGCACCAAGGCGGTATTTTCACTTGTCCCTGCCCGATTCCCCGATCAGGTCGTGAACATGGATATGTCCCTGTCAGGTTTTACCGCAGGTTTTGACGGTCTCGGTATTAATCAGAACTGATCGAAGAATTAGAAAACGCCGTCTGTAAGTATCGACGGCGTTTTTTGTAAGCCCCCGGAGCCTTAGACCCGCTTCAGGGCAAGTACGGCGTTCAATCCGCCAAAAGCAAAGGCATTGCTTAGCACCACGTCCACCTTAGCTTCGCGCGCCTCATTTGGCACCACGTCCAGAGCGCATTCAGGGTCAGGTTCTTGATAGCCAATAGTCGGCGCGATCACACCATCCCGCAGCGCCATGATACAAGCCAGCAGCTCAACCGCCCCTGTGCCACCGATCAAGTGACCATGCATGGATTTTGTGGACGAGATCATCAGATCATCCGCGTGCGGGCCGAAAACATCTGCAACGGCCGCGCATTCTGTTTTGTCATTTGCAGCTGTGCCGGTTCCGTGCGCGTTAATATAACCGACCTGATCAGCATTCAAACGCGCATCCGCTAATGCTCCGGACATGGCCCGTGCCGCGCCTTGTTTGCTGGGCATCACAATGTCTGACGCATCCGACGACATGGCGAAACCTACAACCTCGCAAAGGATATCCGCCCCTCGGGACTTAGCGTGTTCGTATTCTTCGAACACGAATATCCCGGCACCTTCGCCTTGCACCATGCCGTTGCGGTTGGCGCTGAACGGACGGCAAGCATCCTTGGACATAACGCGCAGACCTTCCCAAGCCTTCACGCCACCAAAGCATAGCATGGATTCAGACCCGCCGGTCACCATCGCCGGTGCCGCCCCGCTGCGTACCATCTGAAAGGCTTGAGCCATTGCATGGTTGGAAGAAGCGCAGGCTGTCGAAACCGTGAAACTTGGGCCTTTTAGATTGTGCTCCATCGAAACATGACTGGCCGCCGCATTGTTCATCAATTTCGGCACCACAAATGGATGAACGCGGTTTTTGCCGTCTTCGTAAACCGAACGGTAATTGTCATCCCAAGTCGAAACACCGCCTCCGGCGGTGCCAAGCACTACACCGGAACGGGCAGCCAATTCGCCGTGGAACTCGATTCCCGATTGATCAATCGCTTCTTTCGCAGCCGTCAGCGTGAACTGAGTGAACCGATCATAGAGGCTCATTTGTTGGCGATTAAAACGCCCTTCAGCCTCAAACCCGCGAACCTGCCCGCCGATTTTGATGGATAGCCGGTCAACATCGCGGAATTCCAGATCAGAGATGCCACAGCGCCCTTCGCGCATGGCCTCTAGCGTATCAGGGACGGAATGGCCCAACGAGTTGATCGTACCGGCCCCTGTAATGACAACGCGTTTCATATCTTTGCGTCAGACCTTTTCCGACACAAGTTTCTCGATCCCGGCGATGATTGCCGCCACGTTCGAGATGTCAAAATCGTTGTTTTCAGGCTCGTTGGCGTTGAAGGGAACCGAGATGTCGAACTCTTCTTCGATAGCGAAGATGCTTTCCACCAGGCCCAGACTGTCGATGCCAAGATCCTCAAGCGTACTTTCGGGCGTGACGTCCGAAGGCTCCAGCACGGCCTGTTCAGCAATGATTGCGATGACGCGATCGGTGATGCTCATGTCGGTCCTCTGATTATCCCGTTGAGGATGATTTAATCGCTCGAGGGCTGTTTGAAAACCGCCTTTTTCAAAGCCTCTACGTCACGCGCCATTCGTGGCAAACGGCGTTGCGCCTTATAGATGTCAGTATGCGTTTCCATTTTAATACCCGGATAGCCCATAATCACGCGGCCTGCGGGTACGTTGGACAGAATTTTGGTTCCGCCCCCTGCTATAACGCCATCGCCGATAAAGATATTGTCGACCACACCTGTCTGACCACCCAACACAACGTTGTTGCCAATTTCAACTGATCCAGATACGCCGGTTTGCCCGCAAAGCAGACAGTCCTGGCCCACCCGAGTGTTGTGGCCAACATGCACCAGGTTATCCAACTTGGAGCCGTTGCCGATGCAGGTGTTGCGTATCGTTCCGTTATCAACGGTGCAATTTGCCCCAACCTCAACGTCATCGCCGATCTCAACAGCACCCAGTGAATGGATACGGAGCCAGCTTTGCGCCCGAGCGTTGCCCTGATCGCCCATGGTCTTGCGGACGTTTTCAACGCCCGATACCTCTGGAGTGACAAAGCTGAACCCGTCGCCACCAATCCGCGCGCCCGGCTGGGCGATAAAGCGATCCCCGATTTGCGCCCTGGCGCCAATGCTAACCATCTCTCGCAGGGTGGCGTTGTCGCCAATTGATGCGTCCATCCCGATCACACAATGCGACCCGATCACAGCGCCCTTGCCAATACGCGCACGCGCGCCAATAACCGCAAGCGGTCCGATCGCTGCGCCCTCGCCAACTTCTGCTGTAGGATCAATCACGGCCGAGGGATGAATACCGGGCTCGACGCCCTGCCCCCGATCCAACATCGCGGTGATCCCAGCCATTGCCATTCGCGGCCTAGGCACAAAGATTGCAGCTGCAAGACCCAGCGCTTGCCAATCTGCACCCTCCCACAGCACGGCAGCCTTTGCGGCCCCTCCACTCAACGCTTCAGCATATTTCGGAGACATCGCCATCGCCAAATCACTAGCTTTGGCGTCCGCTGGTTCAGCCGCACGTTCGATGACAAGGCTGGTGTCACCCTGGCATTCCGCCCCAAGAGCGTCGGCAATTTGCTGAATGGTATAGTGCATGTCGGGCTTCCGGAATTAAGGACTTGCCCTGTTGATTACCCTTGAACGTCCGGCAGGGCCACCCCTGCTTTCTGAAGGGCCTCCCAGATTTTTCCGTCCCGCTCATAGACATCGCGGCGGTACTGAACCTTTCCCTTCGGTCCAATATAGGCGGTACGATAGATCAGGTGGACCGGTACGTGCTGCTTTAGCTGCACAGTAGTTTCCTTGCCCGTAGCCAAAATGCGATGGAAAAACGCCTTGGGGTCTTCTTCTTGCTTGGCCAGCAACGCATAGGCAAAGTCAAACGGATCTGCCAGACGGATACATCCATGTGAGAATGCCCGAACCTCACGTGCGAACAGGCTTTTCTGAGGCGTGTCGTGAAGATAGATGTTGTACTGGTTGGGAAACATGAATTTTACCAACCCCAGCGCGTTACTTTTGCTGGGCGGTTGGCGCATTGCAAACGGAAAGTTTCGTGCGTTGAATTGGGCAAAATCCACTGCCCCGCGATCGACTTGCAGCCCTCTTCGATCAGTAATTTGGATATGCCCAACAGCGTTTGGATCGGATTGCAGCTTTGGCAGGTATTCCTTGGTGATGATTGAGCGCGGGACATACCAACTTGGGTTGATGACCATATGCTCCATCTCGTCCGAAAACTCAGGGCTGCGTCGGTCATGCGTGTTTTTACCGATCACCGCGCGCGTTTCGAACGTCACCAGCCCGTCATCGACAATCTTGGCAGAGAAGTCGGCCTGATTCACCAGAATATGTCGCTCACCGCGTTCGCGCGGCAACCAGCGTTCGCGCTCCAACGCAACGTAAACTGCTTTGAGGCGATCTGAAGCACTGCGATTCAGCTCGGATATCGTGCCCTGGCCGGCCACACCGTCAGGTGCCAGACCGTGGTCAGCTTGAAACGCCTGAACGGCAGTCAGAAGCTTTTCATCGAATTCGGGGCTGGCTGTTGGCCGCATATACCCCATCGAGACCAAGCGGTTCCTTAATTTAATGACATTTGGCCCGGTATCTCCAAACTCCAATTTTTCTTCTGGAACAGTTGCCCCCCAGCCGCCTTGATGAATCAGCCGTTCGAGAACCAGCTTCTGCTTCATAAGCGCTCGGTACTGGGTGGTTTGCGGCGCAAGTTGATCGAAATAGGTGCCGTTTTCCGCAGATATAAGCCCCTCAAGGTGATCTTTGGCGGAACGGCGTTCGACCTTCCGAACCAACCCATCGTCGATATCCGAAGGTTGCAAGGTGCCGGATTGCAAGTTCCGTGAGTATTCGACAAATGCACGGCTCAACTGTATTTCGATCGCGCCAAGATCTCGGGTCGTTCTGGCGTCTTGCATCTGCTCTAGCAAGGTCTGAACGCTGTATCTGCCCTGAGGCAAACCGTGCATATCAACCGACGATAATGCACGGATCAATCGCGTACGTCGCGCCGTGTGCAAAGGCGTTTCACCGACCCAGACAGGTGCAAATCCGTTCTCGCGATAAAATTCAGCAATCCCGGACCCGGTCGGTGCGAACTCTGCAACTGCCATCTGAAATGCTGTTGCTGGTCTGGTGTCGTTGTCAGCCATAGCTACTGATGCCAGAAAACATGCAGTAATGAGTATACCAGTACGTGTCCGAAAACCTGAGAACATAGGATGGCCTTGATCAATCGTTATTTTACACCAGCGGGGTGCGCATCGATAACTATGCTTGCACCGTAAAAAGATTGTCTATTCACAAATGTATCAATACCGCGCATCTCTTGATGGCTGATGCTTGTTTGCATCGCCCGGCGGAAGTGCGCCGCCAAGCACCTATAGATTATACATATTTGCGTCATCTGCGCAAAAAACTGCCGAAAATTCCCCCTTGAAAAGGTGAATTTGAAAGACTTCTTGGCTGACTTTTGCGTCTGTGTCATAAATCCCGCATCTGGGATGGGAAAAAAAATTAAGAACGCGCGCGTAACATCGTGCGCAGGCAGGAACAGTACGGGACGAAACAAAAATGACGAAGAGCAGTACCTCGGGTTTGACCCGTCGTGCCCTATTGGGTGCATTTGCAGCTACGGCAGTCGTCGCAGCACCGACTTATTCCAATGCAGCAGGCTTTCTTCGCGGTGGTGGAGATGTGCGTCGTATTCGCATGTATTCCGGTCGCACCGGTGAACGGATCGATATGATCTATTGGGTAGACGGGAAATACATCAAAGACGCCGTGAAAGAAGTGAATCACTTCATGCGTGATTGGCGCACCGATCAGGTCAAGGACATGGACCTGCGCACCATCGACATCATGGCCGCCTCGCATAACCTGCTGGACGTCAATGAACCCTATATGCTGCTGTCCGGCTATCGTTCTCCGCAAACCAACGCAATGCTACGCTCTCGATCGCGTCGGGTTGCCAAGAATTCGCTTCACATGAAAGGTCAGGCCGCCGATCTTCGCCTGTCATCGCGTTCCGTATCGCAGATGGCCAAAGCGGCCATGTCCTGCCGCGCTGGCGGTGTTGGCAAATACTCCCGTTCGAACTTCGTCCACATGGATTGCGGCGAGGTCCGTAGCTGGGGCGGTTAATTTGTCCGCAAAACTTGAAACAACGAGCGCCTTTGGGCGCTCTTTTTTTGCAGCCCTAAACCAATCCATTAAACAAATAGTAATGCCACCTAGACGAACTAGAATCGGACAGTCCGACTCTGTCGCCTATCGAACTGGTAGGTGATGCAACAACCCAAGCGTTGCTCAAAAAAGCGATAACTTTAGAGATGTCAAAACCTTCTCAAGAGAATTGGCCGTTCCGCATAGAGCAAACCTAGCCGTGCGCGCTGCTCCAAGCGTGGCATACAGACCGCCAATTTGACCTTACCCAACAACTAGTCTCTGCTTCGAACCGGATCGATCGCAATAGGATCACGCCTCGTGACGACGCCTCTGATGCGAGCCAGCAATCCAAAACGATTAATATGTCGTTTATACGCGCGATAGGACGGTGCTTGGGACAGACAGCGTTCTTCGTGCCAGGCGCGTGCGAAATAAAGAAAATTCAATCCCAAGAGCGCAATACAGTTCATTATCCCCGTCCAGAAATCGACAGCGATGAAGGGAATAGAAATCAGCCACCACGTAAGGTTCTTGGTTAGGTAAGCGGGGTGTTTACTGACGTTGTACGGAAAATCACAGGCCAGCCCACGATAGGTCAGGTTGGAAAACCTCAACCCCATACGAGCCTCGGCCAGTGTATAGATGGCCAATAGCACGAGGATCATCCCCCCCCACATGCCGTAAAGCACCGGGTAGTCCCACAGCCAAACACCCCACCCGAAACCATCCTCGACATAATTGAAATAGTCCCGCGAAAGAAGCTGCCAGAACGGTGCATAGCAAACAATACAGACGAGCCATCCGCTTACGGTCGTTTCGGTCCACCGAATATGCGAGTTAAGCAATCTTGTAGCCGTTGCATAGCCGATAATAACTATTGTCAGGTCAAAGAAGAACGAGAAACGGAAAAGGTAGTTATAGACTTCCGAGAAATCTGCCGACGTCCAAAGCGACATAGACGCCAAATACGTCCAGTCTTCAACAAGGTAACAAAACATGAGCGGAAGGAAAAAACCTTTGATTCCAAGACTAAAAAGGTAAACTTTTAAATCTTGGTCCTTGAGGGAGTGTTGCCCGAAGGTCAGCACGAGTTTGCCAAGCTGCCAAAGACCGTCCCGTCTTCGCCGCATTGTGAAATGCACAACCGTCACGTTGATTAACACGGCTATCAGCATGACTGGCCAAAATTCTGAAATCAGTGAAAAAAACGGAGTGTACCAGTCATCCCGGTACAGGTCAGCGGTGTTATATAGCACCGCCAGCAGTCCAAAGCTGACAGCTAAACCGATCAACTTGACCGGGAAGTCCGAGATATAGCCGGCGTCCTGAAAATTGGATGGTCGGTACACTAGGCCAGTGCCAAGCGAGCGATACGATTTCCCGAAAATTATCTCCGATGCCGCCAACAGCACAAAGATAGTCAAGGCAAACAGTGCGGCCTGATCGCGATAGGATGTATCGGACATTTCCGGCCAAAGGAAATGGACGCTCGGGATAGAAACCACCGCCACCAGCCCCGTTATGGCCGGAATAGAAGATGCCGGGCGTCTGAAAGTTGGATTTGATTTCATACTACCGATCCTTCTATTGCCGCTGGGATTGTTCCCTGCGCCTGGTCAGATTTCAACAGGATCCAACTTAGGCGGAGTTTTCCGTCGCAACCTGTGTCATGAGGTATTCAGGCCATAGCAGATTGCGCAACTCACCCCGCGCCGTTTCCATTTATTTCGCACCGTAATTCACCACCCATCGCTTGCCAGATTTACAAACCGTTAGCAGCACTGACCCATTTCCTTAGTGTGTCAGATAAGCGGTAGTACATGAACGAAAGGGAACAGGCAGACCATGAAGTCGAAAACTGCTGAAAGGCGTTGAGTTGAAACAATTGTACTTCACATTACGGCCCAAGCTGAAAAACAGGCTATTTGAAGACCCGTTTTTTTTCAGATCATTGGAAACTCAAGGTGATTATGGCGCACCTGAGAGGATTCGAACCTCTGGCCTCTGCCTTCGGAGGGCAGCGCTCTATCCAGCTGAGCTACAGGTGCCTTGGCCGTTAGCTATCCTTGATCCGATCCGGGTGCAACTGGAAATCCACCCGCACGGGACAGGTTTCACGCAAACAAATCATGCGCCAGTTCAAGGGCATCGACCAGCGTATCGACCTCATCTTTGGTGTTGTAGAGACCAAAGCTGGCGCGGCAAGTTGCCGTCACGCCATAGAAATCCATCAACGGTCCAGCACAGTGATGACCGGCCCGCACGGCAACACCCTTCTTATCCAAAATCGTCGACACATCATGCGCGTGCCCTGCCCCATCCAGTGTAAAGCTGAAAATCGCAGCCTTGTCCGGACGCGTGCCCTGAACCTGTAGCCAGTTCAGGCCAGTCAGGCGTTGCATCGCATAGTCGCGCAAACCTGCTTCGTGGGCGGCGATGTTTTCCATCCCCAAACCCATCATATAATCCAGCGCAACACCCAACCCGATGGTCTGCACAATACCCGGTGTACCGGCTTCGAACTTCATCGGCGGGTCGTTATAGATAATCTGATCCTTGGTGACCTCTTTGATCATATCACCGCCACCGATGAACGGGCGCATTTCGGCCATGCGGTCCGCCTTGATGTAAATCGCGCCCGAACCGGACGGACCATACAGCTTATGCCCGGTAATCGCATAGAAATCGCAGCCGATATCCTGAACATTCACTGGCATGTGCACAGCCCCTTGGCTGCCATCGACCAGCACCGGGACACCTTTGGCATGCGCGCCTTCGGTAATCGCCTTGACGTCAACCACGGTTCCCAGAACGTTCGAACACTGGGTCACGGCCACCAGCTTGGTCTTGGAGCCAATCGCATCAATCACAGCCTGCGGATCCAAGCCACCATCGGCATCCACATCCACCCATTTCAGGACAACCCCCTGACGTTCTCGCAAGAAGTGCCACGGCACAATGTTTGCGTGGTGCTCCATGACGCTGAGAACGATCTCGTCCCCTGCCTGCAGGCGCGGCATCGCCCATCCGTAGGCTACAAGGTTGATACCTTCGGTCGTGCCCGAGTTAAGAACGATTTCACCCTCATCCGCTGCACCAAGGAATTTGGCAATCGTACCGCGGACAGCTTCGTATTTTTCGGTCGCAAGGTTGGAAAGATAATGCAGGCCGCGGTGAACGTTTGAATACTCTTCTGCATAAGCCCGTGTTACCGCGTCGATCACCACCTGAGGTTTCTGAGCCGATGCGCCATTATCCAAGTAGGTCAACGGCTTACCATTCACTTCTCGCGATAGGATCGGAAAGTCAGCGCGGATTTTTTCTACGTCGAACATAGTCTTCTTTTCCCTATACCGGGGTGCTGGGCGTCAATGCGAGGATGATGGGTACAGCAACCAAGGCAGACAACAACAAGACCCCGACCGATTTCCAGAGCGTCCCGAATTTATGCGCTTCATTAAGGAAATGGAGTGTGACGTAAAGGCTTACTATTGCTGTGGCGAACAAAAACAGCACCATCACAAACGGAATTGCAATGGCCAGCACTAGCGTAATGAACATTGCGATTATCTGCAGGAACTGAAGCCAGATCGTCAGCGTCATGATCTCGCTGAACGTTGCGCTTCCCCCCAACAGGCGACCTACGACCAAGAATGCCGTGACACTGAACATCATCAAGACCCCAGAACGGATCAGGCTGATGAAAATAGGTTCTGGTGGAGCGACCTCGAGACCTTCCGGTACAGGCAGTAAATTCTCGAACCCGAACTGAACCAAGCCATTCAACACCACAGCCAAACAAAAGCCGAGCCACAAAGCTTCGCGCCCGAGGCGCATGGCCAGCAACTCACGCGCGGCGCTTGCTGGATTGATCAGGGTCAGAACCGCGAGGTTGCCCAACATCGTTATATTCATTCCGCTCGCCCTTGCGTTTGTTTAAGGCCAGCCAGCCAGAACCAGATAAATACCCCTAGCCAGATTAACCCAACAAAGGTCAACGCCGGGCCTGGACCGATAAACCCCGCGACCAGGCCGTTCAACAGCACCAGAGGTGTCGACGACAGCAAAGCCCAAAACAGCGCAAGACGTGCGCCGTAGGCTGAACCGCGACCGCCCGCAAGACGAGCCGCGCCATAAGACACAAAGGCCAGCAAATAAAAGAATAGCGGCAGTATGATAACGGTACCCAACAAGGCGCCGCCCATAAGCATGTTCAGCTCAAGCCCCTCAAGGTGCGCCCGACGCGCAAGGCTGGGAAGCTGCGCGACAAATGCAACCACGCAGAATCCCATGACGAAGATCAGCGCCCGATCTTCCCGTTCACCTAGGTCCAAAAGCCGACGCACCACACGCCCCGGCCCCCGGTAGGTGGCCACGATATCAGATGTCAAAGGCATCAGCTGCGCCGCGCCAACCAGCCTTCCAGACGGGTCACGATCTCTTCGGCCAATTCCTTATCTTCGATCTCATCCACCGCTTCGGCCAAAAAGGCCAGTGTCAGCATGTTGGTAGCATCCTTGTGGGGAACCCCACGCGACCGAAGATAGAACAACGCCGTTTCGTCAATCGCACCCGAGGTCGAGCCGTGCGAACAGGCAACGTCATCGGCATAGATCTCAAGTTCCGGTTTCGCCAGGAACTGGCTGTCATCGTCCAGCAACAGGGACTGGCTGATCTGATACCCGTCGGTTTTCTGCGCGCCTTCTTTCACAAGGATCTTGCCCTGAAACACACCAGTTGCACCGTTACGCAGCACCTTCTTGAATACCTGACGGCTTTCGCAATTCACAGCGTCATGAGTGATGAAGACGGTATCGTCATGATGGAAATCACCGTCGCCAACGCACGCACCAGCCACATGTGCCACCGCATTGTCACCGGTCAGTTCGACAACCTGTTCATTGCGGGTCAGAACGCCATTTGCAGTCAGCGTGAACGACTTATAGGTGGATTCTTCACCCAGACGAGTGAACATATGGGTCACTGCCCGACGCTCGTGATCGCGGCCTTGCGCACGTACATGATGCAACGTGCCGTTGTCGGCAATGTCAATCTCCATGCATTTGTTAAAACGCGAGGCGGCCGGGCCAATCTCAAGTACGGTCACTTCGGCACCGGGTTCCACGCGAACAATATGGTGCAGCATCGCGTCCGACGCTTCTGAGGCGTGACGATACATCAGGCAGATCGGCTTGGAGGGCTTGCCGGATACGTGGATAGCCACACCGTCTTTGGCATAAGCCGTGTTAAGCGCAGCCAGAGGGCGTTGCACCGGAACCTGACCACGCGCTTCCAGCTTGCCGTACAGCTCTTTCGCCCAGTGGATGTCCTTGTGGCAGATGTCTTCGATCCGGTCGATCGTCACACCTTCAAGGGTCAGATCATCAGATTCTTCAGGGCTAAAGACACCATCGACAAAGACAATCTTCAAATTGTCCATGTCCTCGAAGATCAACGGCTCGCCTGCATCAAAAACCACAGCGTGCGGAGCTTCTGCCGAGATCAGCGTATCGGGGCGCGTGTATTTCCAGTATTCATCGCGCCGTCCGGGTAGACCCATTTCGCGTACACGGACCAACGCATCCTCGCGCGCGGCGCGGGTGCATCCGCACATTTCGGGCAACGACATGCTTGCCAGCCGTTCCTCGGTTGCGGTCTGTTTTGCTTGCGCCAAAGCCATCAGTTCACCTCGGCCAGAATGTCGGCGTAACCGTTATGTTCAACTTCCAGAGCCAGCTCAGGACCGCCGGTCTTTACAATTCGACCATTCGCCATGATGTGGACGACATCAGGTTTGATGTGATCCAACAGGCGTTGGTAGTGGGTGATCACAAGGAAACCCCGCCCCTCGTCCCGCAGCGCATTAACACCTTCGGCAACCAGCTTCATTGCATCCACATCCAAGCCCGAATCTGTCTCGTCAAGAATGCACATTTTGGGTTCCAGCATCGCCATCTGCAGGATTTCGTTTCGCTTCTTCTCACCACCTGAGAAACCGACGTTGACCGGACGCTTCAACATATCCGCGTCGATCTTCAGCGATTTCGCCTTTTCGCGAACGAGTTTCAGGAAGTCAGCAGCCGACAGTTCCTCTTCCCCGCGCGCTTTGCGTTGCGCGTTCACAGCGGTCCGCAGGAAGGTCATGTTGCCCACGCCTGGGATTTCGACCGGGTATTGGAACGCGAGAAAGACACCTGCTGCGGCGCGTTCTTCCGGCTCCATCTCCAGCAGGTCTTCACCTTCCAGAGTGGCCGAGCCTTCGGTCACCTCGTAACCATCGCGGCCCGACAGAACATAGCTAAGCGTAGACTTACCCGATCCGTTCGGCCCCATGATCGCGTGCACCTTACCGGCCTCAACCGTCAGGTCCACACCTTTCAGGATCTGCTTGTCTTCTTCTTCAAGTTGTACGTGCAGGTTCTTGATTTCCAGCATGTTTTGTCCTTTTGCGTATCGCAAGGGGCGCCCCGGCCCCGATAAATTCCTATCCCAGCACTTTGCGGATCAGACGTGCGGCAACCCACCCAAGGATTGCCCCGATGCCGACTGCCCAGACCGGGTTGATGAAGTCCATGTAGAAGATGTTGACGTAGGCCACCCCAAGCAGGCCGCCCAAAACCGGCAGTGCATATCCAAGCCAGGTCAGCACATCATCCTTTTGGATGCCTTTCCGGGGTGTCCGCGCCATCAGCCAACAGAGCCTTCCAGTGAAATTGCCACCAGTTGCTGTGCCTCCATGGCAAACTCCATCGGCAGCGCCTGCAGCACGTCCTTGCAGAAGCCATTAACAACCAGCGCCACGGCTTCTTCCTCATCCATTCCGCGCTGACGGCAATAGAACAGTTGATCGTCGTCCACTTTGGACGTCGTGGCCTCGTGTTCCACTCGTGAGGAGTTGTTCTTGACCTCGATATACGGAACCGTGTGCGCCCCGCATTTATCGCCGATCAGCAAGCTATCACACTGGGTGTAGTTCCGGCTGTTCTTGGCTTTCGGGTGCATCGAAACCAGACCGCGATAAGTGTTCTGTGCTTTTCCTGCGCTGATGCCCTTGGACACGATGCGCGACTTGGTGTTCTTGCCGAGATGAACCATCTTTGTGCCAGTGTCGGCCTGCTGATAGTTGTTGGTGATGGCGATCGAATAGAATTCGCCCTGGCTTTCGTCCCCGCGTAGGATGCAGGACGGGTATTTCCAGGTCACGGCCGAGCCGGTTTCCACCTGCGTCCACATCACTTTGGACCGATCACCCCGGCAATCGGCGCGTTTGGTCACAAAGTTGTAGATACCGCCCTTGCCCTCTTCATCCCCGGGGAACCAGTTTTGAACGGTCGAGTATTTCACCTCGGCGTCTTCCTCGACGATGATCTCGACCACAGCAGCATGGAGTTGCGCCGTATCCCGCTGGGGCGCGGTGCAGCCTTCCAGATAGGACACGTACGAGCCCTTGTCGGCGATGATCAGCGTGCGTTCGAACTGACCAGTGTTTTCCGCATTGATACGAAAATAGGTGCTCAGCTCCATCGGGCAGCGTACGCCCGGCGGGATGTACACAAAGGACCCATCCGAGAACACTGCCGAGTTCAGCGTAGCGTAGAAGTTATCCGACACCGGAACCACTGTGCCCAAGTACTTTTTCACCAGTTCAGGGTGATCCTTGATCGCCTCGGAGATCGAGCAGAAGATCACGCCGTGTTTCGCCAGTTCGTCCTTGAACGTCGTACCCACCGACACCGAGTCGAAAACCGCATCCACCGCGACCTTGCGGCCTTCTGCGGGCATATCCTCGGCACCTTCGACGCCTGCCAGAATCATCTGTTCTTTCAGCGGGATGCCCAGCTTTTCGTATGTGGCCAGAAGCTTGGGGTCCACCTCGTCCAGCGATTTCGGCTTTTCCTCCATCGATTTCGGACGGGCATAGTAATACTGGTCCTGAAAGTCGATCTCAGGGTAGTTGACCATCGCCCAGGACGGCTCATCCATCTTGGTCCAGCGTTCAAAGGCCGACAACCGCCATTCGGTCATCCACTCCGGCTCTTCGTTTTTCTCAGAAATCAGACGGACGATATCCGGATTCACACCCTTGGGCGCATATTCCATTTCGATATCGGTGTCCCAGCCGTATTTATAGGTGCCAACCTCGCGCACCGCATCCACGGTTTCCTGATCGACGCCTTCTTTTACCTGGGTCTGGTCCAAAGCGGCCATATCCTTCACTCCGTCAGATCACGCGGCACGCGCGCGATGCTTTTTCTCTTTTTCAAGCCACGTTTCAGCAAAACGCAGCACGTCTTCTTCCGTGGTTAAAGGTCCCAGCGAAACTCGGATAGCGCTGGCTGCCGTAACCTCATCAAATCCCATTGCGGTAAGAACCGCGCTGGCACGAACCTTGCCGCTGGAACAGGCCGAGCCCGCACTGACCGCAAATCCCGCCAGATCCATCTGCATCACCTGTGTTTCACCCTTCCAGCCCGGAGTAGCAAAACACGATGTGTTGGGCAGGCGGCCCTGATCTTTCCCGACAAAAATAGTAGATTTTGAACCAGCCTCAAGAGCCTTTTCTAGAATATTTCTAAATTCTACGACCTGCTCCCAAACACCATTGGCCAGATCCCTTGCAGCAGCCTCAGCTGCGGCCCCGAAACCCACTATTCCAATGACATTTTCCGTGCCGGACCTACGACCCATTTCCTGACCACCGCCTTTAATCTGAGCAGGCAAGTCTGTACCGCGCTTCATCACGATAGCGCCCACACCTTTGGGACCACCCAACTTATGGGCAGAGATCAACGCCATCTGCGCACCCATCCAGTTGAATGCCACCGGCAGTTTGCCAAATGCTTGAGTCGCATCAGTCACAGCCAGGCCCTCGGGCAAGGATTGAATGATCCCGGTTTCCGAGTTTGCCAACTGTAAGGTCGATTTTGCGGGATCATGAAGTTTAACGCGACCTGAAAGATCCGTCGCTAAATCTTCGGCAATCCAAGACCTTACAGCATCATGCTCAACAGCGGACCCATGCAGATCACGCCCTGCAAGCGTCAACGCGGCCCCTTCGGTCGAGCCCGACGTGAACACGATATCGGCCCCGTCCGCCCCAAAAGCAGCAGCGATTTGTGCCCGAGCACGCTCAATCAAAGCTTTGGCTGCGCGCCCCTCTGCATGCACCGAGGAGGGATTACCGCACACCTCCATTGCCGCGGCCATCGCCTCTCGGGCTTCGGGTCGCAACGGAGTTGTCGCGTTGTGGTCCAGATAAACACGAGTCATGGATTCACCTTTTCGTGAACGCCAAGCCATTGAGCGCTGTCAGAAACACGTTGCATCGACCTACTCATCCACAACAGCAAACAAACTTGGTACTGCAGGGCACGGTGCCAGATCGTTTTTGATAACATCTGACAACCGGGTCTGATGCAGGAACACATAGACATGGGCGCTAAGCCCTTCCCAAAGACGGTTGGTTAACGACTGCGCCCGACTGCCCGAGGACGCACCAGACGCACCTGCCCCTTTTTTCAACGCATCGACAGTTTCATCTACGGCCGAAAGAATCTCGACCACACGAATATCTGAAGCTGGCCGAGCCAATCGATATCCCCCGCCCGGCCCGCGCACCGAAGATACAAGTTCAGCCCTACGCAATTTCACGAACAACTGTTCCAAATAAGGAAGAGAAATATCCTGGCGCTCGGATATTTCGCCCAATGTCACAAGGGTGTCCTGAGGTTGAAGAGCGATATCTGCCAGTGCAACCATCGCATAACGACCTTTGGTCGAGAGCTTCATTATCATCCCCTTGTGGCTGAACCCGCGCGAAAACATTGACGCCGCCGCTGCCAGTGCGTATCTCCGACTGGCAGCGCCTTGCGCAAAGCATTACAATTAGAACCGTTCTAAGGTGCCTGACGATAATCGTCAAGTATATCACGGCACCCGGAAGAAAAAGACAGGACCAAAGCACACATGCCCGAGGTGATTTTTCCCGGACCCGAAGGCCGCCTGGAAGGCCGCTACCACCCGCAAAAGGAAAAAGACGCACCGATCGCCATCGTGCTTCACCCGCATCCTCAATTTGGCGGGACCATGAACAACAAGGTGGTCTACAACCTGCACTATGCGTTTTATAATATGGGTTTCACCGTATTACGGTTCAATTTCCGTGGCGTCGGGCGCAGTCAGGGCGAATACGACCAGGGTGTCGGTGAGCTGAGCGATGCAGCATCGGCGCTGGATTACCTGCAATCTATGAACAACAACTCAAAACACTGCTGGGTTGCAGGCTTCTCGTTCGGAGCCTGGATTGGCATGCAGCTTCTGATGCGCCGCCCGGAAATCACCGGGTTCATCAGTGTCTCTCCGCCCGCAAACATGTACGACTTCTCGTTCCTGGCGCCCTGCCCGTCATCGGGCCTGATCATCAACGGATCTGCCGACCGTGTAGCACCTCCGGCGGATACCGTCACGTTGGTGAACAAGCTGCACGAGCAAAAGGGAATCACCATCACTCATAACGAGGTTGAAGGTGCCGACCACTTCTTCCAGGAACGCCACATGGACACGCTGATCACGGATGTCAGCGACTATGTGAAACGCCGCCTGACAGAGAACACGCGCTGATGTCAGACACCATCACCTCCCTCGCCGCTAAACTGGCCGAGGACACGATGAAAGTGATGGATGAAACTGGCGATGACCGTTTCTTCGTCGAGGTGGGTGAAGTGCTGGGCGCGTCTTCTCAAACCTTGGAGGAGGCGTTCCTGACAGAAATTCGGGTACGTTTGGCCGAACGGAAAGCGCGCAAGTTTGTGATTCAAAAACTCGCTGACCACCGTTCAAAACTTAAGGCGATTGAAAAACAATGACTGAAAGACTGTCCGCGCAAATTGAGTTCCTGAAATGCGCGGACAGGCTAAAGTCAGTCAATCGCGCAAATTTCCTTTTGAACCAATCTCGCCCCGAAAACGCTGCCGAACACAGCTGGCAATTGGCTTTGTGGGCTCTGGTGATGCAGCCTTTGGCCAGTGAACAGGTAAACATCAACCGGGTTATCCGAATGTTGTTGCTTCATGATATGGTCGAGATCATTGTCGGCGATCACCCGATCCATCTGCAAACGGACTGGCAGGCCGTTGAACGTTCCGAGCAAGCAGCCGCAGCCGAACTGTTTGGGCTTTTGCCCGATGATCAGGCATCGGAATGCCTTGCTCTCTGGCAAGAATTTGAATCGGATGAAACGCCCGACGCGAAATTTGCCAAGTACCTCGACCGTTGTCAGCCTATGTTTCAGGTTCTATGCGCCCCTAATTCGATGGAAGAACACCGCAAGATCGTTCGGGAAAATCTGAATACAGGTCGCGCGGCGTATCTGAAAACCGAATTTCCGCTGGCTTTTGACACGGCACACAGCCTGCTGGAAGGTAACCCTCTTGCTTCAAATCCATTCTCGGACCGCCTGCCCTTTCTGACCGAGAGTGATGCATTAAAGTCTGTCTACCGAGCCTCACGACTTTTAAACGACGAGCGTTTCGAAAACTCAGCCGAGCATTCCTGGCACATCATGCTATACGCGTGGATTTTGTCCGAGCACGCTTCTGTGGATGTATCCATCGACCGGGTTCTGAAAATGCTATTGCTTCACGATGTTGTTGAGATCGACGCCGGCGACCACCCTATTCACGGACAGGTCGATCACGTGGCACAAGAAGCCGAAGAAAGGGCCGCTGCGAAAAGGTTATTCGGCCTTCTTCCTGACGACCAGAATGCTGAATTCGACGATTTATGGCGTGAGTTTGAAGCCGCCGAAAGTCCCGACGCCCAATTTGCCAAAGCAATTGACCGTTTTCAGGCGCCAGTGGGAAATCTGGAAACGGGCGGCGGCTCTTGGAAAGATTACAACGTTACTTATGCGCAGATTGAACAACGTGTCGGTACTCCGGTTCAACGGGGCGCTCCGGGTTTGTGGGCTTGGCTTCAGCCTCAATTGAATAATTATTTCGCGACGGCAGCCAACATCTAGTAAAAGAAAAAGAGGCACAAAGGCCTCTTTTTCCCGTGTTTCGGCGGGCGCACAAACCTGAAAACTCTCTACCCGTTCAACAAACTCGGCTACGTTTTGTCGACGGACCCCCCGTCAGCAAACCACCCAGGCACCTCAATCATTGCCGAAACCCAAACCGCATAATTTTGTAGATTCTGAAACCGTTTTCCAAAATCCGTTAAAATTCAATTGTTTTTAACAGTAACCTCAACCAAAAAACAGTAAGGTTATCCATACTCCCCCAAAAGTCAGAACATCGATCCAAAGACGCCCTTTAACTGGCGTAACCCGATTTTTCTTGCCGGGCTTGCAGGTTTCGTGCTCAACCGCAGAAAACAAGTATCGGGAACGTTCTATGCCCAAAGCTTATTTGATCTTATTGCTGGCGGTCGTTGCCGAGACCATCGGCACAACCTCTTTGCAAGCCAGCCAGCAGTTCAGTCGCTTTTGGCCGTCCGTTTTGGTCGTAATTGGCTATGGCATTTCCTTCTACTTTCTCGGGCTGACACTGAAATACATGTCCGTCGGCATTGTGTATGCAATCTGGTCGGGGCTCGGCATCGTACTGATTGCAATCATCGGGTATATCGTTTTTGGGCAAAGGTTGGACTGGCCTGCCGTCATCGGGTTGGCAATGATCTTGACTGGAATCCTGATCATTCACCTATTTTCCAAGACTGCCGGGCACTGACCGCCGGTTAGGGCTGGTCTATTTTGTCAAACCGCGTTATGCGCGCGGCAACTTCCCGTTCAAAGGCTGACCTCTCATGGACCTGCGCAATATCGCAATCATCGCTCACGTTGACCACGGCAAAACGACCCTGGTGGATGAGCTGCTCAAACAATCCGGCGCGTTCCGGGAAAATCAGGCCGTGGCCGAGCGTGCCATGGATAGTAACGACCTAGAGCGCGAGCGCGGGATCACCATCCTGGCCAAAGCAACCTCGGTCGAATGGAATGGCACGCGCATCAACATCGTCGATACCCCCGGTCACGCCGATTTCGGCGGTGAGGTCGAGCGGATTCTCAGCATGGTTGACGGTGTTGTTCTGCTGGTGGATGCCGCCGAAGGTCCAATGCCCCAAACCAAGTTCGTGACATCCAAGGCACTGGCGCTGGGCCTGCGCCCAATTGTTGTTCTGAACAAGGTCGACAAACCCGATGCAGAACCGGATCGTGCATTGGACGAGTGTTTCGACCTATTCGCCAATCTCGGTGCGGATGATGACCAGCTGGACTTTCCAGCCATGTATGCCTCGGGCCGCTCGGGCTGGGCCGATATGGAGCTGGACGGGCCGCGCAAGGACCTGACCGCTTTGTTTGACCTGGTCGTCGACCACGTCCCTGCGCCGAAACAGGCCGAGAAAAAGAACGAACCCTTCCGCATGCTGGCCACCACACTTGGCAGCGACCCGTTCATCGGTCGCATCCTGACCGGTCGCGTGGAAAGCGGTACGTTGAAAGCTGGCGACAGCCTCAAGGCCCTGAGCCGTGATGGCAAGTTGATCGAAAACTTCCGGGCCTCAAAAATTCTGGCGTTCCGCGGGCTGGCACAACAGCCAATCGACGTGGCCGAGGCTGGGGACATCGTGACTATCGCCGGTATGAGCAAGGCGACAGTGGCAGATTCGCTGGTTTCTCCGCAGGTGGACGAAGCTCTGCCAGCACAGCCCATCGACCCGCCCACCATCACCGTGACTTTTGGCATTAACGATTCCCCTCTGGCTGGTCGTGACGGGAAGAAAGTGCAGTCTCGTGTCATTCGCGATCGCCTGATGAAAGAAGCCGAATCTAACGTCGCTATTCGCATCACCGACACCCCCGGCGGCGAAGCCTTTGAAGTTGCAGGCCGTGGCGAATTGCAGATGGGTGTTTTGATCGAAAACATGCGCCGTGAGGGGTTTGAACTCAGCATCTCGCGCCCGCAGGTTCTGTTCCGCGAGGAAGACGGCCAGCGTTTGGAGCCCGTCGAAGAAGTCACCATCGACGTGGATGACGAATACTCGGGTGCGGTAATCGAAAAAGTCACCGGTGCGCGCAAAGGTGAACTGGTCGAGATGCGTCCGGCCGGAGCAGGAAAAACCCGGATCATTGCACACGTTCCGTCCCGCGGGCTGATCGGCTACCACGGAGAATTCTTGACCGATACTCGCGGAACCGGTGTTCTGAACCGCGTGTTCCACGGTTGGGCCGCACACAAGGGCCAGATCCCAGGGCGACGTGCGGGCGTCTTAATCTCGATGGAAAACGGTCAGGCCGTTGCATATGCCCTATGGAACCTAGAAGAGCGGGGGCGCATGTTTGTCGGCCCGCAGACTGACGTTTATCAAGGCATGGTGATCGGCGAGCATTCTCGTGACAACGATCTGGAGGTTAACCCCCTTAAGGGTAAGAAGCTGACCAACGTCCGCGCAAGCGGGTCGGACGATGCGGTCCGGTTGACGCCTCACGTTCAATTCTCATTGGAAGAAGCGATTGCCTATATCGATGACGACGAACTTGTCGAAGTAACCCCGAACGCGATCCGTCTTCGCAAACGCTTTTTGGACCCACATGAGCGCAAGCGCATGGCGAAATCTGCGTAAGGAGTGAACTTCATTGTTGATATGCATGCAACAATGCCACACTTATGACCAATTTGACCTAAACTTCTGAGGTTAGATTTCTGGAAGGCCCGCCCCCTTGGCGGGCTTTCTTTGTGTTTTTACACAGTTTTTTTCCCAATCACGAAATCTTGTAGATTAACTTAATTTAAACATCCCTTGAAAATGTGACCAGAAACGAATGTAATTGTGGTTGAAATAAGGCACTAATGTTGTACGCAGTCGAGCAGAGCGAACAGTGAGTACAACATAGTTTGTAACGAGTATCGAAGGAGTGGCGCTATGCGCGTGAAGTCCCATTTATTGTCTTTTGTTTTTATTTCAGCAACTTTCCCTTTTGTTACCGCAGGCACGGCCCAGGCAGAGAGATGTAACATAAAAACCGCGCGCCAATCTGTCTCGACCGACACTTTGTGCGGATGTACAGTCGTTGACACGCAGATGCTGCGCTATATCCAACGCCGATCTGATTTCGAAGATATCCTGTCCCGCACACTGGAATCTTGCCCTGCGTTTGCTGCCGTACTGACGGATTTCCCGACCGCAACTGTCACTTCATCAAACTCGGATGACAACGGCAACGATGGCAATGGCGGCGGCAATGGCGGCGGAAACGGTGGCGGCAACGGCGGCGGCAACGGTGGCGGCAATGGCGGCGGAAACGGTGGCGGCAATGGCGGCGGCAACGGCGGCGGCAACGGCGGCGGCAACGGCGGCGGCAACGGCGGCGGCAATGGCGGCGGCAATGGCGGCGGCAATGGCGGCGGCAACGGCGGCGGCAACCATTCAGGACATGCAGACGGCACCAACCCAGGAGGCCAAACAAACAACCAAAACGGCACCAACAACCCTGGCGGCGGAAAAGGAAAAGGCGGCAAAAACAAATGAAGCAGCACTATCGGCGCTGCGCGGGGTATTAATACTGCGTAAGCTTATTTTGCCGCCAAGAAATTGGCATCCATTGTGGTTAGACGAACTCAATAGCCAAAAGGGCGACCAATTTGTCGCCCTTTTGTTTGGTCAGCAATCAGGCACTCGAAAACTGCCTGCAGACATGGCCGCATATTAACTGCGGCGATAAACCCCAACCCAGCTGCTGGGTTTACTTGGATTTTGCATTCGCAGGAATAAATAGCGTGTCGCCGACCAAGGTTTGATTTGATTGGTCAGATTATCCAGTACCAAGTCACCTGCCGTAGATCGGTACACAAGGACGGCGTGCGAATTACGCTTGGTGTCCAAGACCGTTGCAATAAGCAATTTGCTCGGATCAACACCAGCTCTAATCAGGTCCCGTTTCTTCAACAACGCAAAATCTTCGCAATCGCCACCGCGTGATGTCGGCAGTGCCCATCTTTCTGCTGTCCGATACTGCGAACGATCCGTGACCGAGCGAGTTGTTGCATTCACCTGCCGATTGACTCGCTTAATAATTCGCATTTCCTGCTGATATGACATGGCCACTGATGCCTTGGTTGAACAGGCCCAGCTGTATTGGCGGCACAACTGCTTTGCACCCGATGGCGGCGGCGACGCGACGGCACTTTTGATAAAACGCCCCTCGCTGGCATTCGCCGCTGAAACAACACTCAATGAACCCAACGCCAACATCGAGACAACGACCAGTCGCCCCATAGTTGAGGCCAACCGTCCAAAACCGGCTCTGAAATCCGTGCTCGTGGGTTTCATATCAGTTCCTCGATCCAATTTTCCTTGTGCGCTTTTGGGTAAATCAGACCGTAGTACGATCCCGTAAATTATCGGTAGCCGACGCCCTCAGCGCAATCTGAGGTGAGATTGGAAACGAAAAGAGGCAGAATTCCGTCAGTCATTATGGCCATTTAAGGCAAAAAATGAGAGGGCAAAGCCATAATCTTGGGGCATATCTGCGATATGCAGCCCCATCAAACAGCCGTAAGCCACTGATAAAAAAGGCAGCAAGTAAACTGCAAAAAACCGGACAACTTGCTAAGTTGCCCGGTTTTCAATATCGGCTAAATTTCGCTTATTATTATTTCAATCGTTAGTAATTGAACTGTAAGCGTTATTCGGTGATCTCAACGACCAACAACTCACGCTCGCTGGCACCACGTGCGTGATCCAGTGCCTGTTGGTATTCAGGAGAATTGTAACATTCCACAGCGGCCTCAACCGAAGGAAACCGGGCCACTACATTCCGGGGTCGCTCCTTACCTTCAAGTTGTACATACCGACCAGCACGGGCAATGAACTTACCGCCGTGCTTGGCGATCGCAGGGCCCGCCAATTCGGCGTATTTCCCATAAGCTTCAGCGTCAGTCACCGTCACATGAGCGATCCAGAGTGCGGACATCTTACCCTCCCAATACGTTTTCCGCAGCCTTGATGGCCGCATCTGAATTTGAAGCATCACGGCCACCGCCCTGCGCCATGTCAGGGCGTCCACCGCCGCCTTTGCCGCCCAGTTCAGATACGGCGGCCCGAACCAGATCAACAGCAGAAACTTTATCTGTGAGATCAGAGGTCACACCAGCCGCAACAGCGGCCTTACCACCCGCATCAGCAATCAGCAGCACTGCGCCCGAGCCCAACCGGGATTTATGTTCATCAATCAACGCAGGAAGATCCTTGCCTGACACTCCGGTCAAAGCCTGAGCAAGGAAGAGAACACCGTTTACATCCCGCGCTTCGGCACCGCCCTGCCCCGAGCCACCAGCCATCGCCAGATCACGGCGAAGTTGGGCAACTTCGTTCTGCAAAGCCTTGCGTTCGTCCAGCAAAGCCTTGACCCTGCTGACAACGTCATCAGGTTGGGCTTTCAACTCGGCCGCAATTTGACCCAAACGCTGGTCTTGGGCTGACAGATGACGAAACGCCTCATCCCCGGTCAGAGCCTCAATCCGGCGCACGCCAGCGCTACTGGCACTGTCGCCCAACACGACGAAGGTACCGATATCGCCTGTTTGCTTAACATGCGTGCCACCACACAGTTCGATAGACCAAGTTTCACCGTCGTGGCCCTTGCCAGTTGGCGCTTTGCCCATCGAGACGACACGCACTTCGTCACCATATTTTTCCCCAAACAGCGCCTGAGCACCCAGTTCCCGAGCATCGTCGGGCGTCATGATACGCGTTTCGACGCTCGAGTTCTGGCGGATGAACTCATTCACCTCACGCTCTACCTTTTGGATTTCCTCAGGGCTCAGCGCCTTGGAGTGGCTGAAATCGAACCGCAACCGGTCCGACGCATTCAACGACCCACGCTGCGCAACGTGATCGCCCAGCGTTTCGCGCAATGCTTCGTGCAACAGGTGCGTCGCCGAATGGTTTGCCCGGATACCGCTGCGGCGGGCGTGATCGACTTCAAGTTCAACCGCGTCACCTTTCGACAACGTACCCTGGTTAACCGTCACTCGATGCGCATAAACCTTGCCTTCGGCAAACTTGCGCGTGTCTTCAACCTGCGCAACATCCTGCATGTTCTCAAGTCGGCGGATCTCACCTGTGTCCCCAACCTGACCGCCAGCTTCACCGTAGAAAGGCGTCTGATTGACAACGACCCAACCAGAATCGCCCTTTTCAATCTTGTCGACCAAAGCGCCATCAACGACCAAAGCGGCCACCTGACCTTCGGCTTTCTCCGTGTCGTAGCCCAGGAAATCGGTAGCTCCGGCAGTGTCGAGCACATCGAACCAAACCGCCTGATCCGCGGCCTCGCCTGACCCAGCCCAAGCAGCACGGGCTTTGGCCTTTTGTTCAGCCATCGCCTCATCAAAACCATCGGTGTCCACGGTCCGGCCCTTTTCACGCAGTGCATCCTGCGTCAGGTCCAGCGGGAATCCATAGGTGTCATATAGTTTGAACGCCGCATCACCGGGCAACGCCGCGCCTTCTGGCAGGCCAGCGACCTCATCATCCAACAGTTTCAGCCCGCGATCCAAGGTCTGCTTAAAGCGAGTTTCTTCCAGCAGAAGCGTTTCTTCGATCAACGCCTGCGCCTGGCCAAGTTCGGAATACTGCGCGCCCATCAATTGCACCAGCGACGGCACCAGACGGTGCATTACTGGATCCTTGGCACCCAGAAGATGCGCATGACGCATCGCGCGACGCATGATCCGACGCAGAACATAGCCGCGCCCGTCATTCGACGGCATTACCCCATCCGCAATCAGGAATGAGGTCGAGCGCAAATGGTCCGCGATCACCCGATGATGAACGTTCTGATCGCCATAAGGGTCTACACCGGTCGCATCCGCCGACGCTTCGATCAGCGTCTTGAACAGGTCAGTGTCATAGTTGTCATGGCTGCCCTGTAGCAGCGCCCCAATCCGCTCCAGCCCCATACCGGTGTCGATCGACTGCATGTCGAGTTCGACCATCGACCCGTCTTCGAACTGCTCGTTCTGCATGAAAACGATGTTCCAGATTTCGATGAACCGGTCACCGTCTTCTTCAGCCGAACCCGGAGGGCCGCCCCAGATGTGATCGCCATGATCATAGAAAATCTCGGTGCACGGGCCGCACGGGCCAGTCGGCCCCATCTGCCAGAAATTGTCATTTGTGGCGATGCGAATGATCCGTTCTTCCGGCACGCCGACCTTTTTCCAGATCTCGAACGCCTCATCGTCGGTGTGATAAACCGTCGTCAGCAGACGGCTCTTGTCGATCCCGAATTCTTTGGTGATCAACTCCCAGGCAAAGGGGATCGCCTCATGCTTGAAGTAATTACCGAACGAGAAATTCCCAAGCATCTCAAAGAATGTATGGTGCCGCGCGGTATAACCGACATTGTCCAGGTCGTTGTGCTTACCACCTGCACGCACACATTTCTGTGCTGTTGTCGCACGCTGATAATCGCGGGTTTCCACTCCGGTGAACAGGTTTTTGAACTGCACCATGCCCGAGTTCACAAACATGAGCGTGGGGTCATTGCGCGGGACCAGAGGGCTGGAAGGCACCACTTCGTGCCCCTGTTTGGCAAAGTAGTTCAGGAAAGTTGAGCGGATATCGTTCAGCGTGGGCATAAGGCTCTCTCAGCGCGCAATCATAATGTGTCGAAAAGGGTTTATCTCTGTCCCTTAGGATAGTCCACAACATTGGAGTGAGGAACGAAACAAGGCGGCCTTCAAGACCGCCCTGCTCGTGTCATTTCATGACACCCTTAAGCTTCGAGGATATCGTCATCCTCAGCCGCGCCGGGTGGCATATCGAATTCCAGCCCATGTGCGGCGCGGATTTTATCTTCGATCTCTAGGGCCGCACGACTGTTGTCACGCAGATATTGCTTGGCATTCTCACGCCCCTGCCCGATCCGCTCATCACCATAGCTGAACCATGAACCCGATTTCTCGACCACACCGGCCTTGACGCCCAGATCCAGCAGCTCACCCATCTTTGAGATGCCTTCGCCGTACATGATGTCGAATTCCACCTGCTTGAACGGCGGCGCCACCTTGTTCTTGACGACCTTAACGCGAGTCTGGTTACCGACCACCTCGTCACGGTCCTTGATCGCACCGATACGGCGGATGTCCAGACGGACCGAGCTGTAGAATTTCAGCGCGTTACCACCAGTCGTGGTTTCCGGGCTGCCGAACATCACGCCGATCTTCATCCGGATTTGGTTGATGAAGATCACCATGCAGTTCGACCGGCTGATCGAGCCTGTCAGTTTGCGCATCGCCTGGCTCATCAGACGGGCCTGCACACCGACATTGCTGTCGCCCATGTCGCCTTCTAACTCCGATTTCGGCGTCAGCGCCGCCACCGAGTCGACCACGACCATGTTCACCGCGCCGGATCGCACCAACGTATCGGTAATCTCAAGGGCCTGTTCGCCCGTATCGGGCTGCGAGATCAGCAACTCATCCAGATCAACGCCCAGCTTGCGCGCATATTGCGGGTCCAGTGCGTGCTCAGCATCCACAAACGCACATACACCGCCGCGCTTTTGCTGCTCGGCAATACAATGCAGGGTCAGGGTCGTTTTACCCGAACTTTCCGGTCCATAAATCTCAACGATCCGACCCATCGGCAGACCGCCAATTCCCAGCGCGATATCCAACCCCAGAGAACCGGTCGAGCTTGCGTCGATGTCCTGCTTGGCGTCCTCGCCCAGCTTCATGATCGAGCCTTTGCCGAATTGCCGTTCGATCTGTGCCAACGCGCTGTCGAGCGCTTTTTGTTTGTCTGCGTTTTTCTTGTCGCTCATTGTCAGAAGATCCGCCATTGTCCTGTCGCTTCCCTTTTGTCACACCCTTGAGCGGGCGGCAATCGCTGCTTTGTTCGCCTCTTGTTCCTTATGGGACCAAAAAGAGAACATTTCAACTAAAACTTACGGAACTTACTTTTGGGCAATTGTGTTAAAGAGTCGTTTACGCCAATCTGCGATCCTAACAAAGATCGGCAAAGGGCAAATAAATGCTTGTTTTCTATAAAGAACGCCTTGCGTTCTTGGCTGTCCCCAAAACAGGCAGCACAGCATATCATTCCGCTCTGCACGACCGTGCCGATTTTGTGGTGACCGGCCCGCCAGAGCTGAAACACGCGCCGGTTCGGCGTTATGACCGATTTTTTCAAAACGTTTTTCGTAAAATGTATGATACCGAGATGGAGATCATGGCTGTGGTGCGCGAACCAATCGACTGGCTGGGAAGTTGGTATCGGTTTCGCGGTCGCGACGACCGTATCGGGCATCCACACTCAACCCGCGACATGAGTTTTGACGAATTCGTACAAGCCTATATGCAAAACCCCCGCCCTGAATACGCTAACGTCGGCAGCCAAAGCCAATTTTTTCGCGCGCGAAGCAACGGATTTGGTGCAAGCCATATCTTCAAGTATGAAAATCAGGACAAGATCCTGAACTTTCTACAGGACCGATTGAACATGCAAATCGAACTGTCCCAGGAAAATGTCTCCCCCCGACGAGAAACTCATCTGACGCCAGAAACCGAACAAAAATTCCGCAGGCGACACGCAGACGAATTCATCTGCCATGAAGCGGCTATTTAATTGAGTTGTTGAAACACCGCTTCAGTCAGTTGATTCAGTGAGAATGGTTTGGGCAGGAAGGTTGAGTTTGCTATCTCCGGCCCGGAATCGCCAAACGCACCTTCGGTATAACCGGACATGAATATAACCCGCACATCCGGGCGCGTCTTCATTGCTTTGCGCACCCAGGTTGGGCCGTCCATACCAGGCATGACGACATCCGTTACAAAGGCGTCGACATTCAGAGAACCGTCCTCGAGCAAGCGCAGGGCTTCTTCGGCAGAGTCTGCTTCAAGCACGGTATACCCTTTGAGACGAAGCGCGCGCGTTGCAAAAGCGCGTACCGGGGCCTCGTCCTCGACCAATAGGACAACCCCTTCACCTTGACGTGTGCTAAGAACCGTGGCGTTAGGCACCGCCTCCGACGACGCAGGCTGGGGCTTGGACGAAACCGGTAGATAGACGATGAATTCGGTCCCGTGCTCTTGAAGGCTGTCGACAAAAATGAAACCGCCTGTTTGTTTGACGATCCCGTAAACAGTCGACAACCCTAGCCCCGTTCCTTCACCAGTCCGTTTGGTTGTGTAGAACGGCTCAAACACTTTTTGCAGCTTGTCAGCCGGAATTCCAATTCCACTGTCGCTTACTTTTACCGTGACATATTCCCCTGGCTTAACGACCGCGCGATCACGCCTGAAGGGTTCAGACAATACGATCACTTCGGTTTCGATCCGCACCTCGCCACCTTCTGGCATTGCATCCCGAGCGTTTACGACAAGGTTCATAAGAACTTGTTCCAGCTGTCGTTTATCCGCTCGGACCGGCTTTAATACGGGATCATGACTTAGAATAAGGCGGACTTTCTCACCAACCAGACGATTCAGTAGGTGGATCAGGTCTGAAATCGTATCGCGCAGGTCCAGAACCTCGGGTTGCAGGGTTTGTTTTCGCGAAAATGCCAACAGCTGCCCGACCAGGGCGGCTGCTCGGTTGGCATTCTGGTTGATTTGCACCAAATCCCCATAGTCAGGGTCATTCTGATCGTGCCTGAGCAACAATAAATCGCAATGGCCGGAAATGGCCGTTAGCAAATTGTTGAAATCATGGGCAACACCACCAGCCAATTGTCCAACAGCTTGCATCTTCTGACCCTGAACAAACTGGGCCTCAAGAGTCTTGAGTTCGGTCGCATCATTCAATACTGCGATCAAACGAACCTGGCCGTTGTTCACAACACGGTTCAGAGTAACCTGAACAAATATCTCTTTGTCTTGACGCGCGAGGCGTAGGAATTCGGAACGCATCGCGGGTTCGCGCGCAGCCGTGCTGGCAAGCCAATCAAGGATCGGGCGGCCCAACCCCTGCATGATTTGAGCAATATTGGTTTTTTCAGGTTCGAACTCACCGATAAGCTTCATGGCAAGCCGGTTTGCTTCAAGAATACTTCCATCCGCTGAAAGGCAAATTATCGGCACGGGCAAATCAGCAAACGACGCCGCGCTACTGGCTTGCTTTTTCTCCTCAATCGGAAAAACCATTAGGTCCCTAACGGTTCCAGACCGACTGATCTCACAAACGGCTGCCGAAACAGGACCGCTTACCGTTTGAACCTGAAAAATACCACCCTGCGCAGGTATCTCATCTGCAAACACTTCATGCAGCCTATCCGGCCCCCGCCCAATTAATCGAGCGGCGGCCCCATTCACGCGCAGAAGGTTTCCATTTCGACCTTCACTCAACACCGGAACGTCAATTTCATCCCATTGGCCCGGTGAATCCAGGTGAAACCGCCAACAGAACCATCCTTTACCTACATCAAATACTGAAACCGGAATTGTAGAAGCCAAGGTTACAATGTCTTCGCGTGCCCTTCCGTAAATTTCTGCCTTGGACTGCAGGCGTAAAAGAACTGCCGGAGGGTTGGCGAACATTGACCTTAAACAATGCTCCAGCCGTCCACCGGGGAAAGCATGAACTTTCGCCCGCGCCTCGGAATTGGCGGCCAAGATATCGCCTTGAGCGTTCGCAATAATGCTTGGGCAAACGTCCTGCTCCGAGAAAACAGCCATTGATTTGATTGCTTGCCGTGAAATGTATTCAGCAATCTTGCCCCGCAGTAACACCAAAAAGGCGGTTGCTAGAAACGAAACCCCGGCCACTACAAACCCGGTGTGCCAAACCTCTGGCAGAAATCCCAAAACCGGCGATAAGCTCAACAATGTTCCAATCAAGATTAGAAACAAAAGCCGAAGGCCAGATGGTGCTTTTTGCAAAGAAGGATCCGAAAATACTTCTGTCGTGTCAGTCATAAACAACTCAAGTCGAGGGGCTTTGTCGTACTCAGCCCAACCAAGGTTAATACCCGATTAACAAAATTTAGATATTCGCCTTAAAGTTGCTATGCGTTGACGCGCTATTGCGTCAAGTGTGCAGCAAAGAAACCGTCTGTGCCGTGTGAAACAAGCCACGTTTTGCGTAAGCGTTCGGACCAATCGGTGTTGGTTTGAAGGAACCTGTCGACAACGCAGCCATTCTCGTCGTCGAGTATGGAGCAGGTTGCATAGGCCAAAACACCGCCAGATGCAGTCATTGACGTCAACTTGTCTAATATCCCGAACTGGATTTCACCCAGTTCCTGCAAGCGGTTTTCAGTCAGCGCCCACTTACCGGCTGGCGCACGTCTCCATGAACCACTGCCGGAACATGGAGCATCCACAAGGACCACATCAAAAGGGGCCTGCCCAGCAAGTTCGGAAGTCGATAGAAGCGTTACTCGTGCACCTGCACGTTCAGCTCGTGCTGGCAGATCGCGCATTCGGGCTGAATTCACGTCATGGGCAAACACATCAACCCCCTGGTGTGCGGCAAGTGCCAGTGATTTCCCCCCACCCCCCGCGCAATAATCCAACACACGCATGCCCGGCTTTAGGTCTAGTGCAGCCACCACAGCTTGGCTGGCGGCATCCTGAAGTTCTACCAAGCCTTCCGTATAGGCTTTGCTCATCGCAATTTTGCGAGCGCCGTCCGTGACTTCCAGCGCTGTGTCGCAGGTCGGGTGCACAACCGCTTTAATTCCTTCGGCGTCCAAAGCAGCAATGGCCCCGGCTATGTCGATCTTGATCAGGTTGACTCGCAGATGAACCGGAGCCCGATGTCGCAATGCCTCGGCCACCTCAACCGCCTGCCCACCCAGCGACGACTGAAAGCGTGGCCAAAGCCATTCGGGGATGTCATATTGCTCAGCCTCGGTCACAAAATCCCGCCTTGCCTCATCTGCAGCCAAAACTCCAGGTGCGTGACGCGCACCCGTAAATATACCGTCCAATGCCTCCCCAGATGCACGCACCGCACCAATCATTAAACCGCGCCCGGTCTCGGCCCCTCCAAGTGCGGCAAAAGACCGTTTACACCGCAATGCATCGAACACGTGATCGCGCACGGCAGCCCGATCCTTTGACCCGGCAAACCGACGACGACGGGCCCAGTTTGTCAGAGCCTTCTCAACCGGCTTACCCGCCAGAATCTCGTCAAGGATTTCTATTGATGCCTGAACGCGCGCGGCGGGTATCATATCAAGATCCGATGCTGGTTAAGAGGCTTAGAAAAAACGCAAAACGGCGCCCATCTATTGGGGCGCCGCGACAATCTGACCGGTCGGTCACATGATCCGGTAGTTCGGGCTCTCACGTGTGATCTGCACGTCATGCACGTGACTTTCTTTCAGGCCAGCGCCCGTGATTTTGACGAAGTTGCAGTTCTTACGCATTTCCTCAACCGTCGCGCAACCGGTATAACCCATCGCCGCGCGCAGGCCGCCAACCAATTGGTGCACAACCGCACCGGCCGAACCTTTGTAGGGCACCTGCCCCTCAATTCCTTCTGGGACCAGCTTATCGTTTGCGGCATCTTTCTGGAAATACCGATCCGCCGAACCGCGCGCCATTGCGCCCAAGCTACCCATACCACGATAGGATTTGAACGAACGGCCTTGATACAGGATCACCTCACCCGGACTTTCATCAGTCCCGGCAATCATCGAACCAACCATGGCACAGGACGCGCCCGCAGCGATTGCTTTGGCGAAATCTCCCGAGAACTTGATCCCACCATCGGCGATTACCGGTACATCACCTGCCGCTGATGCACAGTCCATGATCGCCGTCAGCTGAGGCACCCCAACACCGGCAACCATTCGTGTGGTGCAGATTGACCCCGGCCCGATGCCGACCTTGATCGCGTCGGCACCTGCGTCGATCAACGCTTTGGTTGCGTCACCTGTGGCGACGTTACCAGCAATGATCTGGACCTCATTCGACAGAGTTTTGGCCCGTTTCACCGCATCCAGAACACCTTGTGAGTGGCCATGCGCTGTATCGACCACGATGATGTCTACGCCGGAATCCACCAGTTGCTCGGACCGTTCAAAGCCTGCATCCCCAACCGAGGTTGCCGCCGCAACACGCAGACGGCCCAGTCGGTCTTTGCAGGCGGTGGGATTCAGAACGGCCTGTTCAGTGTCTTTCAAAGTCAACAAACCGGTCAACTTGCCCGCCTCGTCTACCACCAACAGCTTTTCGATTCGACGAGCCCTCATCAGGCTTTTAGCTTCTTCCAGGTCGGCGGGTTCTTGCAGCATCGCCAGATTGCCCGAAGTCATCATCGCCTTGATCGGCGTATCATCCGAGGTGGCAAAGCGCATATCGCGGTTGGTTACAATACCCACAACACGGCCTTCCTCGTCCACGACCGGAAAACCGGTAAAGTTATATCGCTGCACCAATGCCTGCGCATCTGCCAACGTCTGATCAGCGCGCAGTGTGACCGGGTTGTAAACAATGCCCGATTCGAACCGTTTGACCCTACGCACCTCTCGGGCCTGTTCCTCAACCGAAAGGTTCTTGTGGATCACACCAATGCCGCCAGCCTGCGCCATTGCAATAGCCATGCGGGCTTCGGTCACCGTGTCCATCGCCGAGCTAAGCAGCGGAATGTTCATGGTGATCTGACGGGTCACGCGCGTGGTCGTGTCCGCCGTCGCAGGCAGCACCGTCGATGCCCCCGGAACCAAGAGTACGTCGTCAAAGGTAAGTGCCTCACGAATCTGCATCTGCTAACCTCATGCAAAAGCCCGTTTGGCGGTGACCCTATTACATGGATTCAAGTCAAGGGAAAGCCCCTGACCTAAACTAGTTTTCCCCCGCAAGCTGCTACCACGGTAAAAAACGACGTTCCTTATTCAAAACGTGCCGCGGAATGCCCTTTCCCTTTGCGCGCAAACCCATATCTTGCCCGACATACGCGCGAATACAAAAAGGCAGGCCAGTTATGACCACCGACCCTCTTGTTGTCTTTACTCCCTCGGGCAAACGTGGACATTTTCCCGTTGGAACCCCGGTTCTGACCGCAGCCCGACAGCTGGGCGTTGATCTGGACTCGGTCTGCGGTGGGCGTGGGATTTGCTCCAAGTGTCAGATCACCCCAAGTTATGGTGAGTTTCCCAAGCACGGCGTGACCGTGTCTGAAAACGCGCTGAGCGAATGGAACGCGGTCGAACAGCGGTATGACGACAAACGCGGTCTGAAACCGGGCCGCCGACTGGGCTGTCAGGCCACGGTTCAGGGCGACATCGTCATAGACGTACCACCTGAAAGCCAAGTGCACCGTCAGGTCGTCCGCAAGGCTGCCGCAGCGCGGGCCATTACAATGGATCCGGCAACGCGTCTGTACTTCGTGGTGGTGGAAGAACCCGACATGCATTCACCGACCGGCGATCTGGAAAGGCTCGAACGCGCGCTGCGCCAGCAATGGAATATCGACGCAGTCACTGCCGATCTGTCGCTGATGTCCAAGCTGCAACCCGTTCTACGCAAGGGTAAATGGGAGGTCACGGTAGCCGTTCACAAGGGCCACAAGGATTCCGTTGCACGCATCGTCGAGATTTGGCCCGGCTTGCATGAAAACGGGCTATATGGCTTGGCCATCGACCTCGGTTCAACCACCATTGCGGCACATCTGACCGATCTGGAAACAGGTGAGGTCAAGGCCTCGTCGGGCCTAATGAACCCGCAAATCCGCTTTGGCGAGGACCTGATGAGCCGCGTTTCCTACTCGATGATGAATCCCGGCGGCGATCAAGAGATGACGAAAGCCGTGCGTGAGGCAATCAATGACCTGACGACTTCGATCACGGATGAGGCCGGGATTGATGCGGATTTGATCGTCGAAACCGTGTTTGTTTGTAACCCGGTCATGCACCACCTTTTGTTGGGTCTGGATCCGGTCGAGCTGGGCCAGGCGCCGTTTGCCTTGGCCACATCCGAAAGCATCTCTCTGCCCGCGCGCGAGATGGACCTTAACAAGATGAATCCGCGCGCGCAGGTCTACATCCTACCCTGTATCGCGGGCCATGTTGGGGCCGACTGTGCCGCAGTTGCCTTGTCGGAAGAGCCGGGCAAGTCCGAAGACCTTGTTCTGATTGTCGACGTTGGGACAAACGCCGAAATCCTGCTGGGCGACGCCAGCCGGGTTCTCGCATGCTCCTCACCTACAGGCCCTGCTTTCGAAGGGGCTCAGATCAGTTCCGGTCAGCGCGCCGCACCAGGTGCAATCGAACGGATTGAGATTGACCCGACCACCAAGGAACCCCGTTTTCGGGTCATTGGGTCCGAAAAGTGGTCCGACGAAGAAGGCTTTGATCAGGACATTGCAACAACGGGCATCACCGGTATCTGCGGATCCGGCATTATCGAGGCGGTCGCCGAAATGCGCATCGCGGGCCTGCTGGACGAAAGCGGGCTGATCGGATCGGCCGAACAGACCGGCACAGCCCGTTGCATGCCCGAAGGGCGCACCCACGCCTTTCTGATCCACGATGCCAGCGCCGAAGGAGGCCCGCGCATCACCGTTACGCAGGGCGACATCCGCGCCATCCAACTTGCCAAATCCGCGCTCTATGCGGGTGCCCGGCTGCTGATGGATGAGATGGAGGTTGACAAGGTTGATCGCGTAGTTCTGGCCGGTGCGTTCGGCGCACATATCTCGACCAAACACGCGATGGTTCTGGGCATGATCCCGGACGCGCCGCTGGATAAGGTCTCAAGCGCGGGCAACGCTGCCGGGACAGGCGCGCGTATCGCCCTGTGCAACATCGCGGCACGATCTGAAATTGAGCGTGTTGTGCGTGAAATCACCAAGGTCGAAACCGCAATCGAGCCTAAGTTCCAAGACCATTTTGTCGCCGCCAATGCGATCCCCCACAAAACCGACCCATTTCCGGAACTGGCTCAGGTTGTTACCCTGCCCGCGCCATCGTTCAACACTGGCGGAGAGACTGAAAACGCTGGTGGTCGCCGTCGCCGTCGCCGGGGGTAAAAGTCTAAGAAAGCAAATGCCGACGCTCTGGCTAGGGCGTCGGCATTTAAGGAACTGAAACTGGAAACCAACAGATTTTCAGAGGTGAGGCAATCTTTCTGATCGGAACTTATCCGAAATAAAGACCGCATCGCCGAACCGACGCTGTCCGTTAGCGAAATGCCGACCCGGAAAAATATTATAAAGCGAATAATTTTGCCGATCCAAAGCATTCCACAGGTCCAGCAGAAGCGGGCAATCTTCATAGTGCGGCGTCGCGAACCATTCAAACATGATCATATCAACGCGCTGCTCTGAAAGCATTTTTTCAGCACCCTTGAAAATATTCAGCTCTGACCCCTGCGCGTCGATCTTCATGCAGCTAATTTGGGAAATACCGTTTTGCTCGCAAAACGCATCCACAGTATTCAGCTTGACGCGGATCGAGGTATCCACTTCGGCTTCGGGGTGCTGCTCCAGGGTAGTCGTGTTTGACGACAGCAAGGACGAGGTGCCAAGCGCCTTGCCCACGAAGAACTCAGCCTCGCCCGGTTCGTCGCTAAGCGCCTCTTCAACAACGGTGACTGTATCGAATGCCGAGAACCTTTCGGCCACATATGCGGCCTGACCAGGCAGTGGTTCGAACAAGTAACAAGGGTGATCGGGAAATACCCGGATCAAGTGCCGGGCGATCGTCCCGCGGTTTACGCCGATATCAAAAACCACCCCGTCAGGATTAGCCACCGCCGAAAGGCGCGCCAGCGCCCCCACAGGCCCGCCTTCTTTAACCAAAACTCTAGCGCGCCGAGTAAGTTCTTTTTTCATGCTCATGATCCGTTGGAGCGGGTAGCGGGAATCGAACCCGCGCGTTCAGCTTGGGAAGCTGACAGGCTACCATTACATCATACCCGCCGCGTAGCGTTGGATAACACCCCACTTTGATCGTTCGCAAGCACCTTTCGTTTGGGTACAACAATCACTCGGTCCGGGCGCGCAGGCTATCGATTAGAGATTGATCAACGTCCAAAACTTCGAAAGCTGCATCCAATGTACGCTTATCCAAATGCTGCGGATTCAGGTCAATACCTTCGGAAAACGTATCAACAATTGCCTGCATAGCATTGATTCTCGCGTATTTCTTGTTGTTAGCCGGAATCACATGCCATGGCGCGACATCTGTTGAGGTCCGCGCCAGCATCTCATCCACGGCGACTTCAGCCTCGGACCAACGCTCGCGGTTGCGAAAGTCCTCATAAGTCAGCTTCCACCGCTTCATCGGGTTCTGAAGACGCTCAGTGAAACGCTCCATCTGCTCTTCCTGAGAGATGTGGAAAAACAGTTTCACGATCTTTGTACCGTCATCCACCAGCATACGTTCAAAATCGTTGATCTCACGATATGCTGCCCTCCAGCGCTCTTCTGGGGTGAACTTCTCAATCCGCTCGACCAGAACACGCCCGTACCAGCTGCGGTCAAAGGCCGAGATTGCGCCTTGAGGCGGCAATCTTTCCCAAAAGCGAAGCAGGTAGTGCCGATTTAGATAGTAGTTCCTCGGCGCTCCGATCGGCCACACTTTAAAGCTTCGCGGGTCCAGTGCCTGGCTGATCCGCCGGATTGTGCCACCCTTGCCTGCCGCATCCCAGCCTTCGAACACGAGCACACCTTTTACCCCGTGAAACAGATACGCTTGTTGGATCAATGCCAGTTGCGCCTGCAATTCAGCCAGTTTTTTGAAATACGCCTGCTTTCCAAGTTTTCTGCTAAGATCTGCTTCCGCTAGTTTTGGGGGGTGATGCCGTTTCATTCCGCGCTGGTCCTTCGTCATCTGATCCAGACAGTCTGACCTACGGCGCCTATTTCGGCATTGATCAGTATCAACAACGAAAAAGGCCGGGCGTCTTGCCCGGCCTCACTACGTTTTTTTACTCACGGATCAAGCGCGGCGGCGACGGCCACCTCCTCGACGACCACCGGCAGCACCTGCAGCACCAGCCTCATCCGGCGACTTGTTGAACTTGATCCACTCACCACCATGCGCGTCATTGTTGGTCAGCAGGTTGGCGGCACGGATGGCCTCCATTTCCTTACCTGCACGCGGCTTGGTTGAACCCAGACCGAACATCTGAACGAATGCCTCATCATCCATGCCGTCGGGCAGAATGATGCCGGCTGCAGTCACTTGCTCTTTCTTCTCGGCGATCTTCTTCTGCGTCACAGGCAGCGCAACCGGGTTCATGATCGCCGAAGTCATGCCAGCGCCCATCGCCATCGGCAGGAAAGCGTTGTTGATGCCGTGCCGGTTCGGCAGACCAAACGAGATGTTGGACGCACCGCAAGTGGTGTTCACGCCCAGTTCCTCGCGCAGGCGACGGACCAGAGCAAACACCTGCTGTCCAGCGGTTGCCATCGCACCGATCGGCATAACCAGTGGGTCAACAACAATGTCATGCGCGGGAATGCCATAGTCGGCAGCGCGCTCAACGATCTTCTTGGCAACATCAAAACGGACATCGGGATCTTCGGAAATACCTGTGTCATCGTTTGAGATCGCAACAACAGGAACGTTGTACTTCTTGACCAGCGGCAGAACCAGTTCCAGGCGCTCTTCTTCGCCAGTGACCGAGTTCAGCAACGGACGACCTTCAGCCGCCTCAAGACCGGCTTCAAGCGCACCCGGAACTGACGAGTCGATGCACAGCGGCACTTCGACCAAACCCTGCACCAGTTCAACGATCTTGCGCATCAAGGGCGGCTCGGTCTCGTTCGGGTTGGGGTTCGAGTTGTAGACAACGCCCGCATTGATATCCAGAACGGTTGCGCCAGCCATGACCTGCGCCAGTGCGTCTTTCTCGACAGTCGAGAAATCGCCCGCTTCCAGCTCGGCGGCCAGTTTCTTACGTCCGGTCGGGTTGATCCGCTCACCGATCACACAGAACGGTTCGTCAAAGCCCAGGACGGCTGTTTTTGTTTTTGATTCTACGACTGTACGGGTCATGTCCGTTCCTTAAGCGTTTGCAGGCTTTGCCGAAGCGCCGCCGTTATTGATCGCCCAGTTGGCATTGGTTTTAATGCCGCCAAGCGGGAAGAAGTGTACGTTAGTGATGTTGAAATCCGGGTTGGCCGCCTTGTGGTTGGCCAGTTCGGTGATCACATCGTTTGGCTCATAGGGCAGCAGCAGCTTGGACACATCCATCGCGCGTTTCTGCAGAACCTTCAGCGAGGGGCCAACGCCGCACGCAATGGCGAACTTGATCAGGGTTTGCAGTTTAGCCGGACCGGCGATGCCAATGTGGATAGGCAGGTCGATACCGGCCTCTTTCAGGCTGTCGGCCCAAGCGATGATCGGCTTGGCATCGAATGCAAACTGGGTTGCCAGCGCCATTTCCGCATCGGTGGTTTCCGAGAATTTCTGTTTCCAGCGCAGCGCGTCGTCCACATTCTTGGTCGAACCGTCCGGGTCGATATCCTTGTTGCCCTCGGGGTGACCCGCCACGTGCAGGCGTTTGAAACCCGCCTTGTCGAACAGACTGGTTTCCAGCAACTGCATCGAGCTGTGGAAGTCTCCATTCGGTTTTTCCACACCACCGGCCAGCAGAAGGGCTTGATCGACACCGGCTTCGCCCTGGTACATTGAGATCCAGTTTTCCAGCGTTGCCGCATCCTTGATGATACGTGCTGGGAAGTGCGGCATGACCGGATAGCCTTCCGCTGCGATGCGTTTGGCTGTTTTGACCATATCCTCGATCGGGGTGCCTTCGATGTGGGCGATGTAGACGCGCGTGCCTTCAGGCAGCAGCGCCCGGAAATCCTCGACCTTTTCGGCAGTGCGTGGCATCACCTCGATCGAATAGCCTTGCAAAAAGGCTTCGACGGTCGGGTTCACCGGGGCCTTCTCGGCCGCATCACGTTTCTTAAAGTTCAGCAAAGCCATTGCGGCCTCCCATATAGATCAGGGCTCATGCCCAACCGTCATTGGCGATCAGCGCTTTGATGCGGTCCTGATCGTATTCCGTTTCCAAGCGCGCGGCCTCGGCCTCGGCAATCTCGGACGGGTCGCCCTCGACTGCAAAGGGATCAGCCTTGCGCCATTCAGCCAGATAGGCATCACTGTCCTTGGCATTCACCTTCATGGCAGCACGGTCGATGGCTTGCTCGAACCGCTCCTCCAACTGCCGCTTGGCGCCGCGACGGCCTTTGCCGACGATGACCTGAGCGGGAATGTCGCGCCAGTAAACGATGGTGACGTCAGGCATTGCCGTTGATTCCTCCTAACCAGATGGGTCGGTTCTAAACTTCTATATGGGGCAAGGTCGGTCGATTTTCGACACACGGCGTATTTCAAACGACCTTTTGCCTAGGATGGGATACGTGTCTTGTAACGAAAATGCACGCATGTGCGCATATCAAAATACTCATCACTTTAATGAGCGTCTTGCACGATGGAATAGGCCGACCTATGGTCGGGGTAACTCGAATATCGGAGGGCGTTAAAGATGGCGCCCAAGCGTCCCAAAGGTGCGGGCGCGTTCCCGAAGGCGGTCGAAAGCCCCGCGCCGGCAAGACCCGATCCGGATGCACTCTATGCAGCACTGGATTTGGGGACAAATAGCTGTCGCATGTTGATAGCCCAGCCCAAGGGCAGCGGGTTCCATGTGGTGGATAGTTTTTCCAAATCCGTGCAGCTTGGCGCGGGTTTGGAGCGGACCGGACGATTGTCTCGGTCTTCTATGGCACGCACCATTCAGGCGCTGCGAATCTGCCAGCAAAAGCTGAAACGCAATAAGGTCAAACGGATGCGGCTGGTCGCGACCGAGGCTTGCAGACGCGCCAAGAACTCGCGTGACTTCATTCGGCAGGTTAAGCGCGAAACCGGACTGACGCTTGAGATCATCCAGCCCGAGGAAGAGGCGCGCTTGGCCGTCATCTCGTGCGCACCGCTGGTGTCGACCAAGACCGAACAATTATTAGTCGTGGATATCGGTGGCGGTTCGACTGAGTTGGTATGGATCGACATCTCATCGGTGCCGCGTCGGGACCGTCCGGCGGCGATCATGCGCCTGCATCACGGGTTTCATACGGCCGACAGCCCTTTTCCAACAGCCAAAGTGGTGGACTGGATCAGTGTCCCGCTGGGTGTGGCGACGCTGCGGGACCAATTCAACGATGTTGAGGACGACTCAGCTCGCTTTGCTCTGATGAGTTGGTTCTTCGAAGAGAATCTAGCCGATTTCGCCCCCTACAAAGACGAACAGGCCCGCGAAGGATTTCAGATCGTCGGCACCAGCGGAACGGTCACTACGGTGGCCGCCTCACATCTGGGGCTGAAACGCTATGACCGAACGAAGGTGGATGGTCTGCGTATGACCAGCGATCAGATTGACAAAGTCATACGAGGATACTTAGAACTCGGCCCACTGGGGCGGCGGCGAGATCCGCGTATCGGCGATGACCGGCAGGCCCTGATCATGTCCGGCTCGGCCATTTTGCAGGCATTGCTTCGCTGCTGGCCCACCGACCGCCTTTCCGTGGCGGACCGTGGGCTGCGCGAAGGTTTGCTTTATGCACAAATGAGTGCGGACGGCGTATTGGAAGACGGACCGTTCTGATGGCGAAGACACCAAGTGGCAAAAACAACTCGGGCCGTGGACAACGCGACCTGAAAGTTAAGGTCAAGACAGCGCGCGGGCGCAAACTCAGCTCAACCCGTTGGCTTGAGCGGCAGTTGAACGATCCTTATGTCAAGCGCGCGCAGGCCGAAGGTTATCGTGGGCGTGCGGCGTACAAGATACTCGAACTGGACGACAAGTTCCGCTTTCTCGTCCCCGGTGCCCGCGTGGTTGATTTGGGCTGCGCGCCGGGTGGCTGGCTGCAGGTAGCCGTCAAACGCGTCAATGCGCTGGGCGAGCGATCAGGCAAACGGATCGGCACAGTCCTGGGCGTCGATCTGCAAGAGGTTGAACCGGTCGCAGGTGCCGAGGCACATGTGCTGGACTTCATGGAAGATGACGCCGACGAAAAGGTCAAAACATGGCTGGGCGGCAAGGCCGATGTGGTGATGTCGGATATGGCGGCGGCCTCGTCCGGGCATAAGCAAACCGACCACCTGCGGATCATGGCGCTGTGCGAAACAGCGGCTTACTTTGCTTTTGACGTTCTGGAAGAAGGTGGCACATTTGTTGCCAAGGTTCTGGCCGGGGGTGCCGAGGGCGATTTGCAAAAGCTTCTGAAGCAGAAGTTTGAAAAGGTGGCCAATGTCAAACCACCCGCATCACGTTCGGACAGTTCCGAGAAATTCGTAGTCGCGACCGGGTTCCGCGGCTGACTTAATCGTCCAGCCAACTGCGGTCACCGGCCAGGAATTGTTCGCGCAGTGACGCGGCAGCGTCGCGCTGCAACTCCAACGCTTCGTCGGGATTAACAAACTGCGGTTTTCTGGCCTGTAATTCCGCGATCCTCTGATTCAGGGAAACCGGGTTTTGTAGCTGCGATGTGTGTACTGGTTTGTCAGTCATGAAACACCTTTGAGGCTGGCGAAGATTTCACCCACCCCATTGGTTAATCGATGAATTTGCCCGTTTCATGGCGCAAACCGGGCCACGCAATGCCGATCTAAGGTGACAGTTGGGACTTTAACTGCAGCAAGCCAGGATCTTCCGGCAACATTGCCAACCCTTCCTTCAGCGCCTCTAGTGCTGCCTCTGGCCCTCGATTTATCTGCGCCAACTGTACCAACATTGGCCAGGCCTCGGCACGCTGAGGGTCCAGAGTTACGACCTCTCGGAATGCGCGTTCAGCGGCCGGAGCGTTGCGGAATGTCAAAGCCATCCCACCCAGAATAAGGTGAGTTTCCGGAAAATCGAGACGGTTGGCGATTGCATCCTGCCATTCGCCCATGCTCTGCGCGACGCGCGCCTGTTGATCCGAAGTCAGGGATTGGCTCGGGACGTTCAGGAACTCCTTGGCCGCTGAAATTCGCACGTTGCGCATTGGGTCCGAGAGTAGCGGTTCCAGCCTTTGAACCCGATCCGTCAAGGTTGCCTGACGTTGCAACGGAGCTGCATTGGCACGCACCAGAGGGTCTGGATCTAACAATAGGGGTGCTGTTCTTAACGCGATTTCCCCCGTTGCATAGGGTTGAAGCAGATAGGCCGCTGTTGCGCGCACGATACCTGCTGTTTCCGCGTCAATCGCAATTGCCAGTAAATCATCCGGCGCCCCGGCCTGTCCGGTCATCGCCGCTTGAAACACTGCTCCGAAATGTGGACCACGATGAGTGGTTTCAGGGAACCAAACTTCGATCTGACTTGTCGCCCAAGCCTGATCCTTCGTCTGATGACAATCGGTGCAGGCATCTTCGCCCAGCCCCAGATCGGGACGCGGAATGCGGAAACTGTGGTCGCGCCGCCCGTCTACGCCCATATAGACACGTTCGATCATGTGACAGGATTTACACTGCGCCCCTTCGCTGTCTTCCGGGTGATGATGATGTGTGGGCGTATTATAGTCCTTCGCTGTTAAGGTCGGAAAATCAGGATTGCCAGCCAGAGAATGGCATTGGGTACAGACCCCGTTTCCTTCCGCCTTCAACTCTGCACTGTGTGGGTTATGGCAATTCATGCAACCCACGCCTTGCCCGTACATCTTGGACTGTAAGAACGAGCCGTAAACATAAACCTCATCCAAAATCTGGCCATCCGGATGGTAAAGACCGGGGCGTAGCACCGCCATATTGTAGGCGTCGTGATAGGGTGTTCCCGGGATCGGGTTTCCGTCGCCATGTGCTTCGCGTCGGGAATGGCAACCGGCACATTGCTGGATTTCCTCCTCAACCCGGCCCCTGCCCCAATTCAAGGTGAATCCAAATTCGCCCTGATCGGCAGAAAGACTTTGGCCCTGCGTCCAGTCGATATGCGCAGATCCGGGGCCGTGGCAGGCCTCACACCCGACCCCGATCTCGGCCTGAGCCGAGTCATAGCTTCGGGTCAGCGCATCATAGTTCTTTTCAAACCCGGTGGCGTGACATTCCGCACAACGGGCGTTCCAGTTTTTGTAAGGACCTGTCCAGTGCAACCCGTCATCCGGTGGCAGGTCTTGATCGGGATAAAGATGAAACCATCGCTGGTTTTCCGTGTCCCAGACGACATCAAAACTCTGCAATCGGCCGGGCTCAGTTTCGAACAGGTATTGTTGTAATGGCTCGATTCCGACGACTGAATGCACGTCATAGAGCGTTTCAACCCCGTCCTTCTCGGTTACACGGGCCTGCGGCAGATCGTCGGTATGTACGAATTCCACGGACATACCGTCATGATCAAACCGCACACCGTCGAAATCCGCTTTGACGTGACCTTCATTAACTTGGGTCCAGGCCAGAGCGTGATGGGAGGCGGCCCATTCCTTTGCCTCATCCGCGTGACACTCAACGCATTGGTCAGACCCGACATAATTCGGGGTTTCAGCGAATACGCCTAAAGGTACAAACAGACTGAAAAAGAGCGCAGCCAGCCTCACACCGCTGGCCCATCGGTTTCATCCTGCAAATCCATCAGCGCACCGTTGTATTCGGCCCCGAGGATTAGAATAGCTGCGCACAGGTACAAGAAGATCAACGCGGCCATCGCTCCTGCGAGACCTGCGTAAGTTGCGCTGTAAGAAGCGAATTGCGCGATATAGACAGAAAACCCCCACCCTCCTGCGCCCAACAGCGCCAGCGTCAGCAACACGCCCGGAAGGATTTGTTTTAACTTGTGACGCCCTGTCGGCAGGACCAGATGCGCCAAGACCACGACACCGACGGGAACGGCGACAGTGAAAGTCCAACGCAGGCGATCTACTGACAACCAGTCCGAGACATTCACATCCGTTTTTTCGGACACAAGCTGCGTATAAACAGGCAGGACAACTTCGACCGCTGCGATACCCAGAATGGCAATGCCTCCGGTGATCACCAATCCCAAACACAGCAAACGTGTCTTCCAGAAAGGCCAGCTATCGCGATCATGATACGCTTGGTTCATCGCCGCACGTACCGCCATCACACCATTCGAAGCAAAAAACACGGCCAGCAAACCACCCAGAGTAATCACACCCGAGCCTGACTGGGCCAAAACCGAACGTAGTTCAGCCACGATTGGCTCGGCAACATCCTGAGGCCATGCGCCAAAAATCAAATCGATCAGCTCGTTTGTCACGTAGTCCTGCGACAAAGACCCCGCGAGGGCAACGGTAAAGAGAACGAATGGAAATAACGCCATCATCAGTGACATGGCGACGTGGCTGCTCATGACAAAGCCGTTCTTTGAACTGAATCTCGTCACGGCAAGCAGAAGTGCCTGAACCGGTCGGCCAAAATAGGGAATCACACGCGCTAACATGGCAAAAGCCTAACCCGCCTTCTCTATCCACTGAACCGCCAAATCGCTCTGCTACGCAGATAAACCCCGGCAAACAATTGGGCGCATTGCATAATCCGCACTTGCTGTGCAGGATCAACTATACGCGCGACGCGCAGTTCCTGACACAGGCCAACCAATGAAACTGGATAATGACACCATCGCAGAACCCTTAAAGCTTAGGCTTTCAGTTGTGCGGGACATTTCGATTGTCGCGACACTTGTCGTACTGGGGCTGTATGCTGGCTCCGCGTTTCTGATCCCGCTGACGATGGCTCTGCTAATCAATGTCCTGATTATCGCGCTGAGTGACAGGATCATTGCTCTGACCCGCGCGCCTGTTTGGTTGGCCAATATCGCAGGTGTAACGGTCGTTTTAGCCGGACTTTTTGTCATCATGTATATTTTGGGAAGCCAGGCGACCCAGTTTGCCAGAACGATCGGCACCTACGAAGACCAGTTCGACGACACGGTGAACCGAGTCACTGGTTTAGTGGGTAATGATGTAACCAAATTTATTCGTGACAACCTGATCAATATCGACATGTCTTACGTTGCGCGTGTTCTGCTTGGCAGTGCTACGTCCTTGCTGAACCAGTTCTTTCTGATCAGCCTCTATGTCGCCTTCCTCATGGCCGAGCGGCTGGCCTTTCGCAAAAAAATACAGTTGGCCGCAGGTGATCCCAAAGCTGGTATTGAATTCGCGGCCATTCTGGATGCCATCTCGTTCAGCCTGCAACGATATGTTGGCGTAAAGACGCTGATCAGTTTGATAACCGCGGGTATCAGTTACTCGGTCTTCAAAGTGCTGGGTTTGGAGTTTGCTGAGACCTGGGCGGTTCTGACCTTTGCCCTGAATTTCATACCATCCATCGGCTCGATAATCGCGGTGATTTTCCCATCGATGATTGCACTTGTTCAATTTGAAAGTATTGGGCCGTTCCTCGTCATCATCCTTGGCTGCGGGACCATCCAATTCCTGATTGGCAACTTCCTGGACCCTGCTTTTTTGGGCCGATCTCTGAATATGTCGACTTTCTTGGTCATTCTTGCCCTGATGTTCTGGACGACGATCTGGGGCCTTATCGGAGCTTTTCTGAGCGTCCCATTGACCGTTTGCATCCTGATCGTATTCAGCCACATCCCAGCCCTTCGCCCCATCGCGATCCTGATGTCGCTGGATGGTCGACTGGGGGACGATCAGGGCCCAGATTAAAGATCTGCGCAAAAGGTGAAGAGTTCAGTCCGCACTGTATATTTATATTTTTATATATGTTATGAGCTTCGCCATCGAACTTTCGGTTATTTTTATTTGAGGTTCCCGTATAACGCGAATAACTATTTGGGGATCAGCGGTTTACGACGGTGAAAATTCACCGTTCCTGCTTTGAAAGCGGCCTCTAATGGCCTGTATTTTTAGGAGCTTTCTATGTTACCACCTGACTCTAGCATACCAAAATGGATATCTAAACTTGCGGCGGTCACTTTCGCCGCCTGTATTGCAATCCCCGCATGGGCGCAGGATCAAAAACCCAATATCCTTGTCATTTGGGGCGATGATATCGGTCAGTCCAACATCTCGGCCTATACGATGGGCCTTATGGGCTACAGGACCCCAAATATCGACCGAGTAGCCAATGAAGGCATGATCTTTACGGACTATTACGGCGAGCAATCCTGCACTGCGGGGCGGTCCTCATACATCATGGGACAGTCTGTATTCCGAACCGGTTTGTCCAAAGTGGGCCTGCCCGGTGCAAAAGAAGGCATGCAGATCGAAGACCCCACAATCGCGGGGCTGCTGAAAGACCACGGCTACGTCACCGGTCAATTTGGCAAAAACCATCTTGGTGACCGGGATGAGCATCTTCCGACAAACCACGGGTTTGATGAGTTTTTCGGAAATCTGTATCACTTGAACGCCGAAGAAGAGCCTGAGCATGAAGATTACCCGGGCGATGCTATTCTGCCGGATGGGCGTACCTTCCGCGACGCCTACGGCCCACGCGGAGTCATTCATTCAACCGCGGGCGGCCCGATCGAGGACACCGGCCCCCTGACCCGCAAACGCATGGAAACAGTGGATCAGGAAACGCTTGAGGCCGCGATTGAATTTATCCGCGAGGCCAACCAGAATGGTACACCCTTCTATGTCTGGTGGAACGGCACCCGGATGCATTTCCGCACCCATGTCAAAGATGAGATGCGCGCACAGGCCAATGAGATCATCGGTGGTCCTGCCGATGAATACACTGCTGGCATGATCGAACATGACATACAGGTAGGTGAACTTCTTGATCTGCTGGATGAACTGGGCATCGCTGACAATACAATTGTCCATTACTCAACCGACAACGGCCCCCATTACAACACCTGGCCCGACGCCGCCTCGACCCCGTTTTGGGGCGAAAAGAATACCAACTGGGAAGGTGGCTGGCGGGTGCCCTCGATGGTGCGCTGGCCGGGCAAGATCGAGGCCGGTTCAGTCATGAATGAAATCGTTCACCACATGGATTGGCTGCCGACCTATCTGGCCGTTGCCGGTGATCCTGAGATCAAAGACAAATTGATGGCAGGATATTCCTCGCCTGCGATGGGCCGCGACTACAAGGTTCACCTGGATGGCTACAACATTCTGCCATTGCTGACGGGTGAAACTACAGAAAGCCCACGTCGCGAGATCTTTTATTTCACCGATGACGGCGACCTGTCTGCGCTGCGCTTTGATGATTGGAAACTGATCTTCCTTGAGCAGAAAGCTTGGTCGACCTTCCGCGCCTGGATGGAGCCTTTCACCGAGCTGCGTGTACCAATCATCGTGAATTTACGCCGTGACCCATACGAACGTGGCTACCGCACGTCAAATACCTATTACGACTGGATACTTGATCGTGCATATTTCTTGGTGCCCGCTCAGCAATATGTTGGGAATTTCCTGACCACCTTCCAGGAATTTCCACCACGCCAGAAGGCGGCCAGTTTCAGCCTGGACCAGGTCATGCAGAAACTGTCCACGCCCTCCGCCCACTAACTGATAAGACCAGAGGCCGCTGTTCCCTGCGGCCTCTGCCATTTCAAATCAGGATATTTGGACATGCTGCGCATCATTATCGCCCTGTTCTTTTTGGCAGCCCCGTTGCTGGCCGTAGCCGATCCATTGCCAAGCTGGAAAGACACCGAAAACCGCGACCGCATCATTGCGTTTGTTGAGATGGTGACGGACCCGGAAAGCGTGGATTACGTCACTCCGGCGGCGCGTGTCGCCGTCTTTGACAACGATGGAACCCTCTGGGCTGAACAGCCTGTGTATTTTCAGCTGACCTTCGCGATGGAGCGCCTCGCGGAACTGGCCAAGGCCGACCCGTCGATCTTGACTACTCCGACATTAGAGGCCGCTGCAAATGGAGATTTAAATGCCTTGGTCGAGGGTGGGCACGACGCCCTGATCGAGGTATTGGACGCCACTCATTCCGGCATCAGCGTGGAAGAATTCAAAACAATAGCCGCCGGTTGGCTGAACACAGCCCGCCATCCGGCTACTGATCTACCTTATGATCAGATGACTTATCAGCCGATGGTCGAGTTGCTGCGTTATCTCAGGGACGAGGGGTTCAAAACCTATATCGTGTCAGGCGGTGGTCTGCACTTTATGCGCGTTTTCGCAGAAGACGCCTATGGCATCCCGCCTGAGCAGGTTTTGGGCACATACGCGGCGGCAACCTACGAAACCTCCGATGGTGCGCCAGCCATCATCAAGGCACCCGGCATCGCCTTCATAGACGACAAAGAAGGCAAACCAATCAATATCGAACGTACAATTGGAAGACGGCCGATTCTGGCAGTGGGAAACTCGGATGGTGACTTTGCCATGCTCGAATGGACAACTGCCGGGCATGGGCCGCGTCTTGGTGTTTTGATCCACCACACCGATGCCGAACGCGAATGGGCCTATGACCGCGAAAGCCACATTGGAAAATTGGTCGACGGGTTGGACAAAGGCCCGGATCTGGGCTGGATCATCGTAGATATGGCGCAAGACTGGGATCGCATCTACACTGGGGGTGAATAAATCACTCAGAGACTGATAACCCCATGTGGACATTACTTGTTTCCGCGGCCGTCTTTTTTCTCTACGCGACGGCATTGGTCTTTGCGATCCGGGCCGCGCAGACCGCGCGCACACCACAGGGCGCGGTTGGATGGGTGGTGTTTCTGATCTCGGTGCCGATGTTCGGAGTACCGTTGTATCTGTTTCTCGGGCACCATCGATTTCGGGGTTATCGCATCGCCCGCAAGCACAGCGAGCGGGTCGTGGAGGGCATCAAGAGTTTCGCGGATTTCTCAAAGCCCGATCTTGAGAAGATGTCGATCAACCCCCGCCCCTTTGAAGCCCTTGCGCATCTGCCTGTGTCACGCGGCAACGGGGCCGAACTGCTGATCGACGGCGAGGCAACTTTCGACTCAATATTCGAGGCAATAGACACCGCACAAAGCTATATCCTGATCCAATTCTACATTGTCCGTGATGACTCTCTGGGCAAGGAGTTGAAATCCAGGCTGATAGAAGCCGCGAAACGCGGTGTTTCTGTCCGCTTCATGACCGATGCTGTAGGCAGTTACGGCCTCCCGACGGCATATCTTGAATCCTTGCGCGGCGCTGGCGTCGTGATTGCCAACCCACGCGACCGGCGCGGTCCTCAGCACCGCTTTCAGCTCAATTACCGCAATCACCGCAAGACTGTGATCATTGATGGTGAGACCGGATTTATCGGTGGCCACAATGTAGGTGTCGAATATCTGGGTCAGAGCAGCCATTTCGGCCACTGGCGCGACACTCATTTAAAAATGACCGGGCATATCGTCCGGCAATTACAGTTGATCTTTGTAGAAGACTGGCACTGGGCGCATGAAGAAGATCTGATCGACCAATTGAGCTGGGCCGGGTCGGAATCCGAACAGGACATGAACGCGCTGTTGGTTGCGACCGGGCCCGGGGATGATACCGAAACCGGCGCGATGATGTTCTTCTCGGCAATCACTGCAGCTAGGAAGCGAATTTGGATCGCATCGCCATATTTCGTGCCGGATATCGATGTCATGACCGCCTTACAGCACGCGGCCTTACGTGGTGTCGATGTGCGTATTCTTGTACCGGACGTGATCGATCACCGGCTGCCCTGGCTGGCCGCCTATGCCTATTTCGATGAAATCCGGGACTGCGGCGCACGGATATTTCGCTATACCAATGGCTTTATGCATCAAAAAGCGTTTGTGGTCGATGACACCCTGGCTGCCGTGGGCACTACTAATCTGGACAACCGTTCATTCCGGCTGAATTTCGAAGCGATGGCGCTGTTTTTCGACCCACGCGCGGCTGAAGCCTTGGAAAAAATGCTGAACGCAGATTTTGATTGCAGCTATGAGCTGACTCGAAACCTGTCCGAACAACCACCCTACATCCGCTTTGGCTCACCTCTGGCGAGGCTGTTTGCACCGATCCTCTAAGAGATCAGCTCTTCCTTGAAGACTTGCGTCATCAGCGCAACCATGAACGCCGTAGACAATCCAAACGCCAATAAGCCGGTGACCGAGGCGAAGGCCCCGAAAATTCGTAGATCCTCGCCCAGAACGATATCGCCGTAACCCAGTGTCGTGAAGGTCACCAACGAGAAATACAGCGCCGTATTCCAGTCGGTCAGAACATCACCAAACACCCAGACAATAGCCCATAGCCAGACTTGGAACGTGTGAATGGCCACGATAAAGCCAAGCGCCAGACAGATCGGCGCAGCAATCGTAAAGAACCTTTTGGCGTTTTCCAGTCGCAGGGTCAGTTCCCGCACCAGCTGTGTGCACCACGTCAGCAGGATAATCTCGAACAGAAAGCAGATGCCCAGATAAATACTGCCCCAAATGATCTGGTTTGCCAAAGTCATAGAATTCATATCCCTGTTCGGAGAAGTCCCGCAACAATGGCCGCTTAGCAGGCAAAGGACAAGGCTGCGACGAATGGAAAAGAATGCGCGTTGGTGCTGGACTCTGGCGGGTGGCGTTGCACATTGTGGCAGGCACTGTCCAAGGAAAACTGTATGTTGCTGAACATCGACAAGGTCCAGAAATCCTATCCCGGTGGACGCCCGGTTCTTCGGGATGTGTCGTTGACACTGGATCACGGGCAGACTCTGGCCTTGACCGGGGAAAGCGGCAGCGGCAAAAGCACACTGTTAAACCTCACCGCCGCGCTGGACAGCTTTGACGGGGGTGAGATCACGCTGGATGGAACCGCCCTGTCACCACTGGATGACGCCGGCCGGGCAGCTATGCGTCGACGCAGCGTGTCTTTGGTGTTTCAGCAGTTCAATCTGATCCCATCGCTTACCGTTGGACAGAACCTGTCATTCCACGCTCGACTGGCAGACCGAGAGGATGTCGATTGGACCGCTCGGCTGGCCGAGCGGCTCGGCCTGTCCGATTTGCTATCTCGCTACCCCGAGAGCTTATCCGGAGGCCAACAGCAGCGCGTTGCCATCGGTCGCGCAATGGCCCCTCGGCCCAAACTGCTGCTTGCGGATGAGCCGACCGGAAATCTGGATGAAACCGCCAGCACCAATGTGCTGGATCTGATGCTTTCGCTGGTTGCCGAGACTGGGGCTGCACTATTGCTTGTCACCCATTCGCATGACATCGCGGCTCGGCTCGACCGGCACGCGCATCTCTCTGGTGGTCACATCACATGACCCGAACGGTCATACAGGCGTTGGTATCGCATTGGCGGCGTCACTGGCTGCAACTGGCGACCCTGTTGATTGGCATCGCGCTGGCGACGGGTTTGTGGTCGGCGGTGCAGGCCATCAACACCGAGGCGCGGGCCAGCTATCAACGGGCTAGCGATCAGCTAGCGTTGGGTTTGTTTGATGAACTGCGCGATCCTACTGGCCCGATCTCGCTTGACCGTTATGTTGTTCTGCGCCGCGCTGGGTGGCAAGTCGCAGCAGTGCTGGAGGGGCCTTTGCGGATCTCCGGGCGAACTGTGCAGGTGATGGGCGTCGATATGGTCGCCTATCCCGCTCTGCCCGCCATGACGCAGATGGAGCAAAGCGACACGCCCCCTGATCCGGCCGATGTGCTGACAGCCCCCGGGCGCCTGCAGGCCAAACCTGATTTGGCTGCGTTACTGTACGCGCACCCCAATCTGCCTCCGATCTTGGAATCGGACGCAGTCCCGCCCGACCTGATCCTGACTGACATCGGTGTCGCCGAGATCCTTCTGGACAAGCCCGGACAAATCTCGCGACTGATCGTTTTACCGGACCAACCGCGTGATGTGCCTCCGCTCTCTGAGATCACGCCAGAACTGCAGCGGATCGAGGCATCAACCCAACTAAACGCTGAACGGTTGACGGACAGTTTTCACCTGAACCTGACGGCCTTTGGCCTGCTGTCCTTTGCGGTGGGTCTGTTCATCGTTCACGGAACCGTCGGTCTGGCGATGGCCCAACGGCGCGCAATGATCCGTACCATGCGCGCGCTGGGCGTTTCGATGCGCCGTCTGGTTTGGACCATCACTGCCGAACTTGCCCTGCTGGCGCTCATCGGTGGAACACTTGGGCTGATCCTTGGCTTCTTTCTGGCCGGAGCACTTCTACCCGATGTCGCCGCAACTTTGCGAGGGCTGTACGGCGCTCCGGTCGATGGGCAGATAAATTTACAGCCACAATGGGCATTGGCCGGACTGGCGATGGCCTTGGCCGGCACTTTGCTGGCCAGTGGACAGGCCCTGTATCGTTTGTCTCGTATGCCATTGCTGACCGGAGCAGGCTTACAAGCTTGGCGCGTGTCGGGCTCTAGCCACCTGACCACAGGCCTGATCGGAATTGGCTTGATCGTAGGCGGCTTTGCCATTGGCCATACCATCGACAGCCTCGTCGCCGGATTTGCCATGGTCGGCGGCGTTCTGACCGGTTCGGCATTGATCTTGCCTTACTTGTTGTCCTTTGCCCTTTCGACATTTCAACATCGGGCCAAGGGGCCTTTGGCTCAATGGATCTGGGCCGATATGCAAGCGCAACTGCCGGGCTTGTCTCTGGCCCTGATGGCGCTTTTACTGGCGCTGGCTGCGAATATTGGCGTTGGCACCATGGTGTCGAGCTTTCGTCTGACCTTTGTTGGATGGCTGGATCAACGCTTGACGTCCGAGTTGTATGTGACCGCAACAGACAACCAGCAGGGCCAGCAGATCGCAGAGTGGCTGGACCCGCAAGTCGATGCGGTCTTGCCAATCCGCAGCGTTGAACTGACGCACGAAACCGGGCCGCTGTTCCTTTATGGGGTTGTTGATCATCAAGCATACCGCGACCACTGGCCGCTGATCGCCTCGTCGGAAGGCGTTTGGGATCGGGTGTTGGCGGGTGAAGCGATATTGGTTAACGAACAGCTCGCCCGTCGCGGAAACCTGTGGCCAGGGGATGAGGTAACCTTAAGAGAAGGTGATACGTTGACTATATCGGGCGTCTATTCAGACTATGGCAACCCGACCGGTCAGGCGATCGTCTCGATGCCGCAATTGGACCGGATCGCGCCCGGGGCCGACACGCGCCGGTTTGGCATACGCCTGTCACCGGCGGCTGCCACCGAAATGGCCCAGGCATTGCGCGACCGGTTTGGCCTGCCCCGTCAGGCTGTTGTGCAACAGGCGGCCATGAAAGCACAGTCGCTCACGATCTTTGACAAGACCTTTGTGGTCACTTCGGCGCTGAACGTCCTGACATTGGGGGTCGCTGGCTTTGCCATTCTGACCAGCCTGTTGACGTTGTGGACCCAGCGCCTGCCACAGATCGCGCCGGTTTGGGCGCTTGGCCTGACACGGGCTCAGCTTGCACGGCTGGAAATGCTTCGTAGCGTTTTGTTGGCAGCGCTGACCGCTGTTCTGGCCTTGCCTTTGGGGCTGGTTCTGGCTTGGGCTTTGTTGGCGGTGATCAACGTACAGGCCTTTGGCTGGCGTTTACCGATGTTCCTTTTCCCGATGGACTGGGCCTATCTGTTTCTCCTGACCCTGCTCGCCGCTTTGGTTGCCGCAGCCTTGCCGGCGCTACGGCTATTGCGCCTTCCACCTGCTGATTTGTTAAGGGTGTTTGCCAATGAACGTTAAATCCTGGCTTTTTACTCTTCTCATGCTTTTGCCCACCCCCATGCACGCACAAGGCTATGCAAATCTGGGCGGTTCTGCTGAAGGGTTTGAAATCCCTCAACCCGGCCATAAGTTCGAATTTCCACGGGATCACGGGCCGCATCCCGCCTTTCGGATCGAGTGGTGGTATCTGACCGCCAATCTGACCGGCGAGGATGAACGTGATTATGGCATCCAGTGGACGCTGTTCCGATCAGCCCTGAAACCAACCGAGGTCGAAGGTTGGCAAAGCCCGCAGCTGTGGATGGGACATGCGGCCATAACCACACCGGAAACGCACTACTTTGCCGAGCGCCTGTCGCGCGGGGGAATCGGACAAGCTGGTGCGAAAGCTGAACCTTTTGAGGCCTGGATTGACGAGTGGTATATGCGCGGGCCAGACCTCAGCGCCTTGTCTCTCTCCGCCAGCGGTGCCGAGTTCGCCTATGACCTAACTTTAAACGCACAAGGTCCGTTTGTTTTTCACGGAGACGACGGATACTCGGTCAAATCCGCTGATGGGCAGGCCAGCTATTACTATTCCCAACCTTTCTACGAGATCGACGGTGTGTTGCAATTGCCCGATGGCGACGTCGCAGTCACCGGTCAAGGCTGGCTGGACCGCGAGTGGTCTTCGCAACCTTTGGCAGCCGATCAAAGCGGATGGGACTGGTTCTCACTCAGCTTTGACAGCGGGGACAAGCTGATGGCCTTTCGCCTGCGCGGAGAACGCAGAGATTTCACGGCCGCCACATGGATCAGCGCGGATGGAACCGCAACGCCACTACCGGACGGTTCGACTAGCTTTTCGCCTTTGTACACGGCGGAAGTAGCCGGGCGAGATGTGCCTGTGCAATGGCGCGTGTCTCTGCCAGACAAGAATTTGGATATTGAGGTATCAGCCATCACACCTGACGCGTGGATGGCCACAAGGTTTGAATATTGGGAAGGTCCCGTGAAGGTATCCGGCAGCCACACGGGCCGCGGATACCTTGAGATGACGGGCTACTGATCCTAACGCACGACGTAGACGGACACAGTGGAATGCCGGACAACCCGTGCGGCATTCGGGCCAAGCAGGTAATCCTTGAGGTCCGGCTTATGAGCACCAATCACGATAAGATCGCTGTTGGCGCTTTCAGCCGTTTTCAGAATTTCCTGATACGCAGTACCAGTGGCAACGACGTGACGAATTTTTTCGTTCCGTTCGGCGCCCAAAGTCGTGTTGCAAAGCTCAGTCAGTTTAGACTGGGCCTCTTCTAACGCTTTTTCGTGGAAGTCCGGCTCGAAAAAGCCGGACACCCAACTTTCACCGAAATCTGGTAGTACGGTTACCACGTCCAACTGTGCGTCGTCCTGATCCGCCAAAGCGGCCGCCGTTTTCAACACATTCACATCCAGATCGCCGTTGCTGATATCTAAAGCACAAAGAACAGAGTTTGTCATGCGGGCACCTCTTGTCTGGCGGCACGGCCGCGTTGCAGAAAGGCGATCAGACCCAGCAGGATCATCGCGGGGATATAAATTAGCTGCTTGGGCGGCTGGCTGGTCGGCAGGCTGACCGAGGTCAGACGCACGGCCTCATCCCCGTAATAGTCGAAGATATCAAGCTCATCGGCGACTGGCGTGCCAAACAGAGGTTCTTCAAGTTTGACCAGCCCGTCTTCTTCAAACAGCATTAAGCCCATTGCGTCGACGCGCGCTTCGCCGCCGTCTTCATTTCCGACGGCCACGACAACTGTGGTGTCCGTCATCTCAAGCGTATCGAAATCCGGGCCGCTGATGACCAGTCGCACTTCGGATCCCGGCGGTGTTTGCCCGACCGTTTCCACAAATGCGGACGGCTCAACCGAGGCGTAAGGCGGCGCAACGCGATCCATGAAGAAATCCGGTCGGAACAGCGCAAAGGCTACGAAGATCAGCGCAACACTTTCGTAGATGCGACTGTGGGTCAGGAAGTACCCCATAGTGCCCGCCGTAAAGACGAGAATGGCTATCGTGGCGAATATCGCGACGGTTATCCCCTCGATCCATGTCACGTCGATCAGCAGCAGATCGGTGTTGAAGATGAACACAAACGGAAGTGCCACCGTACGCAAGCTATAGAAGAACGCGGTAAAACCGGTCTTGATCGCATCACCGCCCGATACCGCGGCCGCTGCAAAACTTGCCAATCCAACCGGAGGCGTCACGTCCGCCATAATACCGAAATAGAACACGAACAGGTGCACAGCGATCAGCGGCACGATCAAACCGCTCTGAGCACCCAGCTCGACCACCACACCGGCCATAAGAGAGCTTACCACGATATAGTTCGCCGTGGTTGGCAGACCCATGCCCAATATCAGGCTCAGGATGCCAACCATGATCAGCATCAAGATAAGATTACCGCGGGACAGGAACTCGACCAGATCAGCCATCACCTGCCCTACACCGGTCAGCGTAACAGTGCCCACGATAACGCCCGCCGTGGCCGTGGCCAGCGCGATCCCGATCATGTTGCGCGCACCGTCGATCATGCCTTGCCACAGATCCGCCACCCCGTCGATGAAGCTGTTGTGCAGATTACTCTGCCCACGGAACAAAGCCTTGAGCGGTTTTTGAGTCAACAGGATCACGAACAGAAGCGCAGTCGCCCAAAAGGCTGAAAGACCCGGGGATTTCTGTTCGATCATCAAGAAATACACCAGAACGATGATCGGCAGCAGGTAATGCAACCCGGCTTTGTAGATGTCCGCGATGACGGGCAGCGTGACCTCTTTGGCATTCGGATCGTCCGGTTCAAGATCGGGCACCTGAGCAGCCAGATACAGAAGGCCCACATAGACCGCACAGACAATCAGACTAAGGATAAGCCCCGCTGACGACGGTGCCCAGTTGGACACCGCATCAACCGGGAATTGCGAGCCATAGCAAAGCCCCGCGAAAACGATGAAGAAAGACAGCATCCCCACAACTGTCCGCGCCAGATGCACGTCGCGATCACCCAACGTGGGCATATTCCGCTTCACCGCCTCTAGGTGCACGATATAGACCAGCGCGATATAGGATATCGCAGCAGGCAGAAAGGCGTGGGTGATCACCTCAACATAAGAAATGCCCACATATTCCACCATCAGGAAGGCCGCAGCCCCCATCACCGGCGGCATGATCTGCCCGTTCACGGATGACGCGACCTCGACCGAGCCCGCCTGTTCGCTGGAAAATCCTACTCGCTTCATCAGTGGAATTGTGAAAGTACCTGTTGTCACAACGTTGGCGATGGACGAGCCCGAGATCAGACCGGTCGCCGCCGATCCTACAACCGCCGCCTTGGCAGGACCGCCGCGCAAGTGGCCGAGGGCACCAAAGGCCATCTTGATAAAATAGTTCCCTGCCCCGGCCTTATCCAGCAAAGCACCGAACAGAACGAACAAGAAGACGAATTTCGTGGACACACCTAAAGCGATGCCGAACACGCCCTCGGACGTGATCCACATATGGCTCATGGCTTTTTTCAGGCTGGCACCCTTCCAGCGGATAACCTCGGGCACCCACTCGGATGAGCCGAAGAATACATAAGCCAGAAAGATTGTCGCAATAATCGCCATCGCCGGGCCAAGCGCGCGACGGGCGGCTTCGAAAAGCAGGATCAGGCCGCCAAGGGCGACCCACTTGTCCATATCGTCCGCCAGACCGCCTGCATCGACGATCTTGTTGTAGAAGAAATACCCGTAAAGCGCGACAAACGCGCCCAAAAGACCCATGATCCAGTCTTGAACAGGGATGTAATTACGCGGGCTGGATTTCAGCGCCGGGTAGGCAGCGAAGGCCAGAAACATCGCAAAGGCCAGATGGAACTGGCGCGAATTGTTTACAACGCTACCGGGCAGCACATAGTTGGCCAGCGGTGAGGCTAGAACAACCTGGAAAATCGACCAGATCGCCGCCACAACGGCCAGAAAAACCCCGACATTACCGACCGGATTGCGCCCGCCCGCATCGGACGAGGCCACAAGCTCCTGCAGCTCTTCTTCGGATAGCGGACGATTGGATTGTGTGTCGGAACTCATAAAACGTCTCCCCGTCGCGGCCTTTTCCGGCCTTCTGATTCACCCGTTTTGCATGGGTTTTGGTCGCAGAGTGCCCGCCTGGGCACCCTGCATCAGGTCTGGTTTATTGAATCCAGCCTTTTTCCTTATAGTACTTTTCGGCACCCGGATGCAGCGGAGCCGACAGGCCGTCCGCGATCATCTCTTCGGGCTTGAGGTTGGCAAAAGCAGGGTGCAGCTTTTTGAAGTCGTCGAAGTTTTCGAAGACCGAGCTGACAACCGCATAAACCGCATCTTCCGATACATCTGCCGAGGTCACAAAGGTTGCGCCCACGCCAAAGGTTGCGGTGTCACCGTCCGAACCGCGATACATACCACCTGGGATGGTCGCGGTGCGATAGAACGAGTTGTCGCCCACCAGCTTGTCAACCGCGTCGCCGCTGACGTTTACCAGAACCGAGTCACAAGCAGTGGTCGCTTCTTGAATCGAACCCGACGGGTGACCCACTGTGTAAACCATCGCGTCGATCTGGTTGTCGCACAGCGCAGCCGACTGTTCAGCCGCCTTCAGCTCGGTCGCCAGTTCGAAATCATCGGTGGTCCACCCCATTTCGCCCAACAGCACCTCCATGGTGCCGCGCTGACCGGAACCGGGGTTGCCGATGTTGACGCGCTTGCCTTTCAGGTCTTCGAAGTTCGCGATGCCGGAATCAGCACGGGCCACTACGGTGAACGGCTCAGGGTGTACAGAGAACACGGCGCGCAGGCCTTCGAAGGGGCCGGCCTCTTCGAATTTCGAGCTGCCGTTATACGCGTGGTACTGCCAGTCTGACTGCGCCACACCGAATTCCAGCTCACCTTCGCGGATGGTGTTGATGTTGTAGACAGAACCGCCGGTTGATTCGACCGAGCAGCGCACGCCGTGCTCTTTACGGCCTTTATTGACCAGACGGCAGATTGCGCCGCCAGTCGGATAATAAACACCGGTCACACCGCCTGTGCCGATGGTGATGAATTCTTCCGCATACGCTGCCGGAGCCATAAGGGCCGCGGTGACGACCGCGCCGAGGCTAAGCTTGCTGCTGTTTTTCATTTTTGAGAACTCCCAACTCTTATTGTGGATGGGAAACCGATCAGCTGCCCCACCCAAGGGGCATTGCCGGTACGGCAAACGGACCCGCTTTACAGGTCAAGCATCTGAATTTTAAAAGTCTCCCAACATATTCGACGTTTCATTCAGACACTCTACTTGTCAACCCCCGGACATGGCAGAACCTTCCAGAGCCGCAAATCTGAGGGGTATTTGGGAAATTTCCCCCTGAATTCTGCAAAATCGACCCTCTGGCTATCCAAACAAAGCTTTTGAAACTATGCCCGACGCTAACTAATGTTATCTCAAAATGTGAATGTCTCAGGTAAGTGCCGAACTGCAAAAGAATTATTTTGCGATCCAATATAGGTGATCATTGATGAAACCTGCTTCTCCAAGCCCTTTGCTTCTTATCGCCTTGGCTATCAGCGCCGCAATTGCGGCCTGGGGCATTGCCGACCCGCAGGGCCTAGGGCGCCTAGCCTCATCGGCAGTGGCCACGCAATTCAACAGCCGTGGCTGGTTCATTATGCTCGAAGTCAGCGGTTTGTTGTTCGTCTCTCTATATCTGGCGCTGTCCCGTTACGGTGACATTCGCCTTGGACCCGACGGCGCCAAACCAGAATTTTCAACCCCGGCCTGGATTGCAATGTTGTTTGCAGCAGGGATGGGGGTTGGATTGTTGTTTTACGGCGCAGCAGAACCCCTGACCCATTTCGAAGTGCTTCGCCAATACAGTTCTGATCCAGTGGCTGCCAGTCATGCCCTGTTTGTGACCTACTTGAACTGGGGCTTCCACGCCTGGGCCATTTACGCAATCGTTGGGCTGGTCATCGCTTATTTTGCCTATCGTCGCCAGCGTACATTACTACTGAGCGCTCCTTTGACCGATACCCTGGGCGAAGCGCGCTGGACCAAAGTATTGGGCTGGATTTTCGACCTGCTTTCCATTGTTGCCATTGCCGTGGGGTTGGCTGGGTCCATGGCGATGGGCGTATTCCAGATTCAAACCGGTTTGGCCGGGCTGATCGGCGTCGACTCGCCGGGTGTTCTGACCCTGCCCGTTTTTGCACTGCTATGTATTGCCTACATCATCCCCTTGCGGCGCGACCTTGGCGAAGGGATGTCGCGGCTGTCAAACATAGCCATGCTGATTGCTGTTGGAATGATGGTTTATCTTCTGATCCTTGGCCCCACCTCGTTCCTGATGGACGGTATCGTTTCAGGTTTTGGACGCTACCTGTTCGGTGTGTTGCCTGCAGGGTTTTCAACTGCCGAGTTCTTTGATGAACTTCTGATCGACTGGTTTCACGGCTGGACGCTGAACTACATGATTTGGTGGTTGGCATGGTCGCCCTTCGTAGGAATTTTCATCGCACGGATTTCGCGCGGGCGGACAATCCGAGAGTTTCTGTTCGGCGTCATCGTCGCCCCCACTCTGTTCTCGATCCTATGGTTCGGAATTTTCGGAGGTCTAGGATTTTTCGATGTGCTGCGACAGGAGGGTACTCTGTCCGCCGTCAACGCAGAAAACTTGGACGCAACAACCTTTGCCTTGCTCAAAAAATTCCCACTGGGTGGTATCACGCAAACCGCAACCATACTGGCCGCGTTCCTGTTCGTGGTGACCAGCGTCGTCAGCGCCGGTTTCACCCTTGCAATGATCGGCAGCGGAGGAGACGACAACCCTTCGCCGCGTGTCCGAACAATCTGGGGCGTCATACTGGGCGCTTTGGGCCTGGCGATGATTCTGGTCGGCGATATCTCATTGGTCAGATCGATCATCGCACTGTCCGCCATGGCCTTCGTCTTTATCGTACCTGTCCTTGTGGTTTGCCTTATCAAAAGCCTGTCACGGGAGGACCGGACATGAGCGGACAATTCATCGATACAATGCTGAACCTCAGCGTATTCGCCTATATCGGTTTCCTGATTTGGCTGAGCTTGCGGCGTGACCCGTAACCATGCCACGTTTTCACGTCATTGTCTGAGGTGGTGCCCAAGGAGAGACTCGAACTCTCACGCCCGTGAAGGCGGGGGATTTTGAATCCCCTGCGTCTACCATTCCGCCACTTGGGCCACGAACACTGAATTAGCGCCCATCATCGGGAAGGTCCAGAGGCAAAAACCAACCCAAATCCACTTTGTTTTCACAGCAGTGCTTGACGCCCTTCTGGGTGCATGGTTTGGCTGGCCCTACGGCAAATCAGGATTTTAGCACCGAATGTTGCGATCGCTCTATGACTGGACCATCCGTCTGGCTGAACACCCGCATGCCCTGTGGGCGCTGGCTGTTGTGGCCTTTGTTGAAAGCTCGTTCTTCCCGATTCCACCTGATGTCCTGATGATTCCGATGATCCTTGCCCGCCCGTCACGCGCCTGGCTTATTGCAACAGTTGCTCTGGTCGCTTCCGTGCTTGGTGGCCTGTTGGGTTATGCCATCGGTGCGTTTTTCTATGAAAGCATTGGGCAGCCGATTCTGGAGTCCATGGGCAAGGCGCATGCGATGGAGGAGTTCAACACCCGCTTCAACGACTTCGGCTTCTGGGCCGTACTGGGCGCTGGCGTAACCCCCTTCCCCTACAAGGTCATAACCATCATGTCCGGCTGGACCGGAATGCCGTTGGGTACGTTTATCGCCACTTCTATTCTGGCACGCGCCCTTCGGTTTTTCCTTGTGGCTGGCCTGCTTTGGAAGTTTGGTGAGCCTATCCGTGACTTCATCGAAAAACGGTTGGGCCTGATGTTCACCTTGTTCATCATCCTGCTGTTTGGCGGTTTTCTAGTGGTGAAATACCTATGATACGAAAAAACACTCTGGTCTTGATTGCTGCTGGTGGTTCTGCGGCAATGCTACTTGGCGCGTGGGGTTTCCAGCACCTTGGTGGAATGGCTCCTTGCAAAATGTGCATCTGGCAGCGTTATCCGCACGGTGCCGCCGTTGTGATTGGAGCCTTAGCGCTGGTTTTGCCGCGCGTGAACCTATTGCCATTGCTTGGTGCGCTAGCCGCGCTGACAACGGCAGTCATCGGTGTATTCCACGCTGGGGTTGAACTGAAATGGTGGGAAGGCCCTACCAGCTGCACCTCGGGAGATATTGGCGGCCTGTCGACGCAGGAATTGATGGACCAGATTATGTCTGCCCCGCTTGTGCGCTGCGATGAAATCCCGTGGGAGATGTTTGGCTTGTCCATGGCCGGATGGAACGCCGTAATTTCGGGCGGTCTGATGCTGGTCTGGCTCGCCGCGTGGCGGGCGGGCCGTTAAAGCTCGTCCAACTCTGCATCCCAGTACAGAAAGTCGATCCAACTGTCATGCAGGTGGTTAGGCGGAAACTTACGACCAATGTTCCGCAACGCCTCGGCATCGGGTTGGCGCGGCGGTTTGCGCAAGGTCATCCGAGCCTGCCGCAGTGATTTTGAGCCCTTGCGCAGGTTGCACGGGCTACAGGCCGCCACCACGTTCTGCCAGCTTGTAACACCACCTGCAGCGCGGGGAACCACGTGGTCAAATGTAAGATCACCCTTGCTGCCGCAGTACTGACAGCGGAATTCGTCCCTTAGAAATAAATTAAAGCGCGTGAAGGCCACGCGCTTTCTAGGTTTTACATAATCTTTGAGGACAACAACCGAGGGTATTCGTATCTCGGTACTCGGGCTTCGGACGACCTCGTCGTATTCCGCCACAATGTCCACCCTGTCCAGCCAGGCCGCCTTAATCGCCTCTTGCCACGGCCACAGGGACAGTGGGTAATAGGACAAGGGGCGATAATCGGCGTTCAAAACCAATGCCGGATGATGCTTAAGCGCACCGGGTTCCCTGACAAATTCGGTCCTGAAGTCTCCATCCATCTCAGAATCGCTCCTCGCTCTGCTCTGCCCGTTTTTGACATCAGAGCGGGGAACACCCGCCCCGGCCTTACTTTAACTATATATCGTGTTAAAACTCTGACAAGCCCTGAGTATACACAATATGTCGGGTTCTGAGTAAGCCAGATCCGTAACAGAGACATGACAGTTATCCACAGGTTGCGTCGGCAATGCCCCTCAGGCTATGGCGTTGAGCATGAGCTGGTTCATCCGATTCAACAAACCTTTCGACGTGCTGCCGCAATTCACCGACCGCGCTAATGCGGATTCGCCGCGCAGCACCCTGTCGGATTATATCGACCTGCCCGGTGTCTATCCCGCCGGTCGGCTGGATCGTGACAGCGAGGGATTGATGCTGCTGACCGACAACGGGCGACTGCAGGCGCAAATCGCTGATCCCAAGCACAAGATGTCGAAAACCTATTGGGTTCAGGTCGAAGGGCTGCCCGACGCATCAGCACTGCAAGCCCTGCGCAACGGTGTTGAGTTAAAGGACGGCCTGACCCGCCCCGCCAAAGCGCGCTTGATAGATGAACCTGCCGGATTGTGGCCACGAAATCCTCCGATCCGGGTACGTCAGACGGTGCCGGATTGCTGGATTGAACTTACCCTGCGCGAAGGACGAAACCGTCAGGTGCGCCGGATGACAGCGGCAGTGGGTCACCCGACCTTGCGCCTGATCCGGGCACGGATCGGGGATTGGAACTTGGATGGGCTGGCGCCGGGCCAGTGGGATAGCCTGCCCGCACCTGCTGTAAGCACTGCGCCGGGCCGTAAAAGGGACCGACGCCCACGCCGGTGACAAAAACCGCATGTTGTGATATACTTACAGTATGAAGGTCACCCCGCACATACCAGTTCCTAGCGGCATTCTCGAAGCCGCACTTTATGTTGATGACCTGGACGCGGCCGAGCAATTCTACGGAGAAATCCTGGCGCTGAGCAAAATTCAGCGCGTAGCCGACCGGCACGTGTTCTACCGGATTGGAAACTCGGTCCTGCTACTGTTCAACGCGGACGAAACGAAAAAACCACCGGGAAATCCGGATTTGCCCGTCCCGCCCCATGGCGCGCGTGGTCCTGGTCATGTCTGCCTCATTCTGACACGCGCCGAGATTGACGTGATGCGCAAACATCTACTGGATTGGAATATCCCAGTAGATGCCGAGTTTGACTGGCCTGGCGGCGCGCGCTCACTCTATGTCCGCGATCCGGCGGGAAATTCGATCGAGTTTGCCGAAGGGCATCTGTGGGCCTGACCGACCACCGCACCGTTGCAGTCCCGCAGCTCAAACCTCTTTGAAGTCCTGCCGACCGGGATGCCATTGCGCAGCGGCACGCCGATACCACATCCTCGGGCAGCATCCGGCGGACCACAAATACCCTACAGACTCAGCTTGTCCCGCATGAAGGCCAGCGCAACGCTCAGACCGTCCGGAGCGATTCCGTGGCCGGTACCCTTCATCACATGCGCGTAGATTTCTTTGAAATCAGCCGCTTGTAGGGCTTCCGCTGCCTCAGGTAGTGATTGCGGTGGCACAACATCATCGGCATCTCCGTGCACCAGCAAAACCGGCATCCGGCTGACTGTTTCATCGGGCAACAAATCGGGCTCAAGTAACCGGCCCGAGAATGCAACGATGCCGGCAACCGGGTCTTCGCGGCGCGGGGCGACGTGCAGGCTCATCATCGTACCTTGCGAGAAACCGAACAGAACGACCTGCTCGGGCAGCACGTCTTCGTCTACCATCAAAGCATCGAGGAAAGCGTTGAAGTCTTCGACCGCCATCTCCATGCCTCGCCGCGCCTCTTCCTCGGACGAACCGTCAATCCAAGGGATCGGAAACCATTGGAAGCCGTTGGGCATACCGGGGATCTGCTCGGGCGCATCTGGGGAAACGAACAGCGTGTCTGGAAGGTGCTCACCCAGAGGATCAGCCAGCCCCAGCAAATCGGCACCATTGGCCCCATAGCCGTGCACGAACACCACGACCGAGCGTGTATCGCCCGAAACCGGCTCTTTTCGGAGCGCATTCAAAACCCGTGTCATCTGATCCCTTCTCGTTCTTTTGCCACCCGGTAATAGGCCCACAAAACACGGGCCGCAACCGACCTCCAGGGCGACCAGGCCTCGGCCATCTGTCGCAGTTCCTTATCGGTGGGGCGTTTGGGCAGCTCATAGAGGATGCGCGCCGCTTCTTGCAACGCCAGGTCACCCGGAGCGATCACATCGGCGCGACCCAGCGAGAACATGGCGTAGATCTCTGCGGTCCATACTCCAATGCCCGGCACTTCGGTCAAATTGGCAACAACATCCGCATTAGAAGCGTCGCGTAACCTTTTGTAATCAATCCTCGCCTCAGCCAACGCACGGGCATAGCGTATCTTTTGACGACTCAATCCGACGGCCCTCAGATCATCATCAGTGGCCCACATAATCTTGCGCGGCCCGGTCAGTTTCGCATCCTGCAGGCGTTTCCAGATAGCATTGGCCGAAGCTACGCTAACCTGTTGACTGACAATCGCACTGAGCAGTTGCGCGAACCCATCCGGGCGTCGGCGCAAAGGTAAGGGGCCGGTTTGTTCCATCGCCCACGCCATGCGCGGACAGGTCTCGGCCAGCCAAGCAGCCCCTTCGGCAACACAGTCGGGTGTTTCGATGATGCGTCCGACAGACATGGAGGCTCCGGGCCGTTGGCGATGGGCTCACGTTAGGGTGCTTTGTCGCAGATGCAACCCGCTTGTATGACCCGTCTTTCAAAGATACCCATGAGCGCATGACACTTGCCGCCGCCACCCCACCCGACAACAGTCAGGCCAAACGAAACGTTGTCGTTTTGGTGGCGGCTCAGGCTGTGCTGGGCGCGCAAATGCCGATGATCTTCATCGTGGGCGGTTTGGCGGGGCAGTCTTTGGCCTCAAACCCTTGTCTGGCCACCCTGCCCATTTCACTGATCGTTCTAGGCTCGATGCTGGCAGCCACACCAATCTCGGCGATCATGCAACGGTGGGGCCGCCGCGCGGGGTTCTTGGTTGGCGCGACAGCCGGTGCCTGCGGAGGTGTTGTTGGTGCGTATGGCTTATTCTTGGGCTCGTTCCCCGTCTTTCTTCTGGGCAGTCTGCTAACCGGCATCTATATGAGCGCGCACGGTTTCTACCGGTTTGCCGCAGCTGACACTGCGTCCGACGAATTTCGTCCCAAGGCAATTTCATATGTTATGGCGGGCGGGCTGGCTGCAGCCATCATTGGTCCGCAGATCGTCAAGTTAACATCAACAGCCTATGTTATTCCATTTCTCGGTACCTATCTGGCCGTGATCGCGGTTAATATCTTTGGCTCGGCACTGTTCTTTTTTCTCGACATCCCGACCCCTGCGGCCCCCAAAGAAGATGCCCCCAATGGCCGAACCCGGCTTCAGATGCTCAAAACCCCGCGCATTGCCGTGGCAATCATCTGTGCGATGGTGTCATACGCGCTGATGAACCTTGTGATGACATCGACCCCCTTGGCTGTGGTGGGTTGCGGGTTTACTGCAAATGACGCTGCGGATGTTGTTACCAGCCATGTGCTTGCGATGTATGTGCCCAGCTTTTTCACCGGCCAACTCATCACACGATTTGGGGTCGAGAAAATCGTCGCCCTCGGCCTTGCCATTCTTGCTGGCGCGGGCGTTGTTGCCCTGCAAGGTATCGAGTTGGGCAATTTTTTCGTCGCGCTGATTCTGCTGGGGGTTGGCTGGAATTTCGGGTTTATCGGCGCCACCACAATGCTGGCCGAGTCCCATGACGTCAGCGAACGCGGTCGGATGCAAGGCCTCAATGATCTGCTGGTGTTCGGCGGCGTCACCCTTGCATCGCTAGCATCAGGCGGGTTGATGAACTGTTCAGGCGGGTCTCCGGTCGAAGGCTGGACGGCCGTAAACCTTGCCATGATTCCTCTGCTGACATTGGCTGGCGGCGCTCTGCTATGGCTGGTTCTGAAACCATCCGAACAGGAAACAGTCTGACTCCTACCAACGCGCGCTGGCCACAGTCCTCATCAAGGAAAAGCGGCGCCGTATTTCACCCTGTGCTAGATCACCAGCCGCCACACGTTCCGGTCTGGCAACAGCCCGCCGCAGAATCCAATCTGCCTGCCACCCGGCATAGAGTGCTGGGCGTGCTTTCGCCGAAATCCCTGATGCGTTGGACCGTGCACGCTTGAGCCGGTCAAGGGCCTGTCCTGCCAAAGCGCGAACCCCCTCGGGCGTTCCATCTAACAACGGAATCCGGCCTCGTGCCTCTAGCTCCGGAATGGCTCGGAGCCAATTTGCCACTCCAACAGCGTAACCGACATCGTGCAACACATCCTCGTCCGCTGTCCCTAGCACTTGCGCCGCCGCGACCATAAGAGATCCGGCACTATGGTTGATGTAAGAGTCGAAGTGCGCCTCATCCTCAAACGGATCTCGGTAGATATCCCAGCGCCTTACGGCCACATATTCATCAAGCATGGCAGCCAAGTGTGGTGACAAGACCTGTGACAGGGGCGTCACGACCTCATGCCTGCGTACAGCCTGGCCCTCGGCGATCTCTTGCAGCGCGTCGCGCCACCATTGCAGGCGCATTTCGGCTATCATCGGCTCTTGCGTGACCCAAGGAGCGCGTGCGACCTCGACATTCAACGCATAGAGTGGGAATAGCAAAGGTCGCACCGCCACCGGCGCTGCCATTACCGCCATAAACCGATCCGGATCAGCACGGTGCACCAGTGACGCGCACGCTTTGACGTCGTCGTCGAACTCCACGGTCACTCAGCCACCGCCGCATGCGACCCGCAATCGCGTACCAGTTTCCATTGAATCGCATCCAGCAGCGCCTCAAACGAGGCATCAACTATGTTCGCGCTGACGCCCACGGTCGACCAGCGGCGACCCTGCCCGTCTTCGCTGTCGATGATGACACGCGTAACCGCCTCGGTGCCGCCCTGCGTTATGCGGACTTTAAAGTCGACCAGCCGCATATCGGACAGAATTTCGGAATATTGCCCCAGATCCTTTGAAAGTGCCTTGGCCAGCGCGTTCACCGGCCCCCGATCATTGCCGTTTTCGTCCATGGACTCACTGACCGAAAGTTTCTTTTCACCATCGACCTTCACGACAACCACCGCCTCGGACAGGCTGATCATCTGGTTGTACTTGTTCTTGCGCCGTTCAACGGTAACCTTGTACCGCTTTACCTCGAAAAACTCGGGCAGTTGTCCCAGTTCATCGCGTGCCAGCAATTCGAAACTGGCTTGGGCAGTGTCATAGGAATACCCCTCAGCCTCTCGCTGCTTGATCCGGTCCAGAATGCGTTCCAGCGCCGGGTCGCCTTTTTCCACGGCCAACCCAGCCTCGGTCAGGCGTTTGCGCAGATTCGACTGTCCCGCCTGGTTCGACATCGGAATGATCCGCGCATTCCCGACCGAGGCTGGGTCCACATGCTCATAGGTCGACGGATCCTTGAGAATGGCGCTGGCGTGCAGCCCCGCCTTATGGGCAAAAGCTGACGCGCCGACATAGGCGGACTGCTTACTCGGCACCCGGTTCAGTATATCGTCCAACATTCGGCTTATGCGGGTCAAACCCGCTAAAGCATCTGCACTGACGCCGATGTCAAGCGACGACGCATAAGGCTCTTTCAGCAACAAGGTGGGAATCAAAGCGGTCAGGTTCGCGTTGCCACAACGCTCACCTAGCCCGTTTAATGTGCCCTGAACCTGACGCGCGCCCGCGTCGACGGCGGCCAGAGAACAGGCCACCGCATTCTCTGTATCGTTGTGGGTGTGAATGCCCAGCCGATCCCCCGGCAAGCCTGCGGCGATGACATCAGAGACGATCTTTGCTACCTCAGCCGGCAACGCGCCGCCATTGGTATCACACAGCACAATCCAACGCGCACCGGCATCCAGCGCGGCCCGGCAGACCTCGACCGCGTAACCGGGGTTGTCCTTGTAGCCATCAAAGAAGTGTTCGGCATCGAACAGGGCTTCGCGCCCCTGTCCCACGATATGCGCGACCGAGGCGCGCACGTTCTCGATATTCTCTTCCAGCGTAATCCCCAGCGCATGGGTGACGTGGTAATCATGCGATTTGCCGACCAGACACACCGCTTGCGTCCCCGCATTCATCACTGCGGCCAGCACATCATCATTCTCAGCCGAGCGGCCCGACCGTTTGGTCATGCCGAACGCGGTGAGACGTGCGGAGGTCTTGGGCGCGACTTCGAAAAACGCGCTGTCGGTCGGGTTCGCCCCGGGCCAGCCGCCTTCGATATAATCCACGCCCAGGTCATCCAGAGCCTGCGCAATCTGCACCTTCTCAGTGGTCGAGAACTGGACCCCTTGCGTCTGCTGCCCGTCGCGTAGGGTCGTGTCGTAGAGGTAGAGGCGTTCCTTGGGCATCACACCTCCTCCAGCTTGGCTGCGTCAAACCCGGCGCCCGGAACCAGTTCGACACCGTCCTTGCTCATGCGAACTTCCAGACCGGCTGCCAGATAAGCGGCTTTCAGTCGATCCACTTCCGAGAAATCCTTGCTCTGCATCGCAACGGCCCGCGCATCCGCCAGCCGATCCGCATGCGCAGACAGGTCCACCGGACCTGTATCCGCCCACGCGCCCATCTCGTCAGACAACAGACCCAACAGTTGCGCACTCGCTAGCAACCCCGCCGCATCGCTATCTCCAGCCAAACGGTAAAGTTCAGCCAAAGCGCCCGCTGTGTTCAGATCGTCACTCAGCGCGGCAATGACCGCGGGCGCTGCGTTGGCGGCAGGCTCGATGCCCGCAGTCAGCGCCCGCCACTTGCGCAGCGTCGACTCGGCCTCGCGCGCTTTCTTCTCGGTCCAGTCCATCGGCTTGCGATAATGGGTCTGCAGGAAGACAAAGCGGATCACCTCACCCGGTACGCCCTGTTCCAGCAGATCATGCACGGTAAAGAAATTGCCCAGCGACTTGGACATCTTCTTGCCTTCGACCTGCAGCATTTCATTGTGCAACCAGACGCGCGCAAACTCGCCCTCCGGATGGGCGCAGCAGCTTTGCGCGATCTCATTCTCATGATGCGGGAACATCAGGTCGTTACCACCGCCGTGAATGTCAAAGCTCTCGCCCAACAACTCATAGGCCATGGCCGAGCACTCAATATGCCAACCCGGACGCCCCCGGCCCCAAGGGCTGTCCCACCCCGGCAGTTCGTCAGTCGAGGGTTTCCACAGCACGAAATCCATCGGGTTTTTCTTATAAGGAGCAACCTCGACCCGCGCGCCCGCGATCATGTCGTCCACCGAACGTCCGGACAAAGCTCCGTAGTGCTCTTTCCAGCTGTCTACAGCAAACAAAACATGGCCTTCAGCCGCGTAGGCATGGCCCTTTTCGATCAGCCCTTCGATCATCGCGATCATCTGGTCGATATACTGTGTCGCGCGTGGCATCTCATTGGGCTCCATCGCCCCCAAGGCGCCCATGTCATGCAGGTACCAACCGATGGTCTCGTCGGAACGTTCCTGGACCAACTGCTCCAACGTCCCCTCGGCACCGGCCTTCTGACGCGCCAGAGCGGTTGCGTTGATCTTGTCATCGACGTCGGTAAAGTTCCGCACATAGGTCACGTGATCAGCGCCATAAACATGCCGCAGCAAACGGTAAAGCACATCGAACACCACTACGGGCCGTGCGTTACCCAAATGAGCGCGATCATAAACAGTGGGTCCGCAGACATACATCCGCACATTATCGGCGTTAATCGGCACGAAATCCTCTTTCGTCCGCGTCCTTGTGTTGTGCAGTTTGATCGTCGTCATCGGTTGGCTCCTAAGAACAGCGTAACTTCTCGCTTTGACGCGGGCTTAGCAACTTGTCTCAGGGATGAAAACGAAAGAAACCGGCCCGCTTGAACTATCAGCAGGTAATGCAGCAAATAATGGTGCAGGTCATCGGGTTCATAATCACCCAGTAACACGCAGATCGCACTGAGCCAAGTGCTGAGGTATATCCAAGCGACTTTGATTGACATTACTCAACTCCTCTGGCCCTGTCTGCGCACAAGACCAACGGGAGGTGGACCATGAAGCTGTCGCATTGCATCACGCATCTGACCGGAGGTGGCAGTGATGGTTGGGATGTGTTCTATCGTGCCCGTCAGATGATCAGCGATGGCTACGCCGTGACCGAGTTGACCATTGGAGAACACGACATCCGCACCGATCCGTCGATTCTTGAGGCGATGGACCTTTCGGCGCGGCAGGGTCACACCGGATATGCCATGGTTCCCGGAACCGACCTGCTACGAGATACGGTGGCCGCTCGTCTGCAGGCTCGCACCGGTGTCCCCACCACACGCAACAATGTGCTGATCACGCCCGGCGGCCAATCAGCTCTGTTTGCCGCCCATGTTGCCGTTTGCGGTCCGGGCAATGTGGGCCTGTACCTTGATCCTTACTACGCCACCTATCCCGGTACGATCCGAGCCAGTGGCGCAACTGCTCGGGTGATCCAGACCACGGCCGAAGATGCCTTCCAACCGCGGCCAGAACAGATTGAGGCCGCCGCAGGTGGCGCAGTGTCTTTGTTGATCAACACGCCTAATAATCCGACCGGAGCGGTCTACTCGCGCCCGACATTGGAGGGAGTTGCCGAAATCTGTCAGAAACGCGACCTGTGGCTGATTTCGGATGAGGTCTACGATACGCAGGTCTGGGACGGTGAACATATCTCACCACGCATTTTACCTGATATGAAAGAGCGTACACTGGTTGTTGGTTCGATGTCCAAATCCCATGCCATGACTGGCTCTCGCTGTGGATGGATCGTTGGCCCGGAAGAGGTGATATCTCATCTGATCAACCTCGCTACACATACGACCTATGGGGTTCCCGGATTTATTCAGGACGCCGCAAGCTTTGCTTTGAATGCTGGAACTTCGTTGGAGGATAAAATCTCCGAGCCATTCCGCAGGCGGCGTGCCCTCGCAGTTAGCATCCTAAGCAATCAGAACACTGTCGGGTTGGTTCCGGCGCAAGGCGCGATGTACGTTATGTTGGACATCCGCGCCACCGGCCTTAGCGGCGAAGAATTTGCCAATACGCTACTGGATACTCAATCCATTGCAGTGATGCCGGGTGAAAGCTTCGGGGCCGCAGCCGCTGGTCATATTCGGGTGGCCATGACAATCGACGACGAGAGGTTCGAATCTGCCCTGAATAAAATATGTGAATTGGCGAAAGAGTTAGCCCAAAATACCGTTGCCAGGGTTTGACAGGCTTCAAAAGCGGAACGATGTCCGCAGGTTAAAGATGCTGGTGTCCAAAGTGCCGTTCGAACGGGTGACATCATCGAATTCCTGCCTCAACGCTTCACCGCTGATGATCAACCGATCATTTACAGGATAAGCGACGCCAATTCCGTAAACGGCGGCCGTGTCGTTATCAACTGTGGAGTCGGCCCTAGCGGCACCAACCACCACGTAGCCCAACGCCGCACCAAAATCATATCCACCGCGAATTTTCAGGCTTGATACACTGTCCAGGCTTCCCTCACCCTCACCCAGATCCAGAGACAGGCGATTATATTCCAGTTCACCACCCAGAACAAAATTTCCGAAATCACGATCGAATCCGGCATGAAGACCAAAACTAAGGTCGTCGTCGCCCGAGCCTTTTGGCCCATCCGCATCTGCATATCCAAAGCTGAAACCAGCATAAGCCCCCGACCAATCCTCAGCCAGCAGCGGCGTCGCGAGCGACACAAACGCTATTAAACTGAGGGCCTTAAGGGCTTTCATTAATCTCTCCTAAAAACCAATTGCCGCAGCTTCAGTCTTTAAAGTCAAGTTAACTTAGAAATCTGGCTCAAAATCCTTAAGATTCAATTTAGATCCGGAACCAATTTAAAATAAGTGAATAAACTATAACAAATTTTTTACCTCATCTGGGAAAAAATATGCAGATATATAAAACAGTGTGACATTCCCATTTACACTTCGCTTTTGGGCACCCTAGTCGCAAACAGAACAGAATATACCGGTGCGCAGCGGAATACTTCGGCTCATAAGGTGAGGAGCTTTATGCAAAACGAAGTTTGGAAAATTCGACTGGTCAGCCGCACTATCGGCGCGGATCGTGGGCGTGCTGCGCGTGGGCGGCCATTGGGGGCGTAAACCAAGCCACCCTGTCCCCACTCAAATTCCGGAATCCAAACCATGAACGATCAATCCCGCACCACATCCCGCAGCGGTGGACGCGCCGCGCGGCGTGCTGCCCGTGCCACTGCCCTGCCCGAGCATCTGCGCCCCGTCCGCCCCGGCATGGAGGGTGGTGTTCTCAATGTTCTGACCCCAGCACAGATCGAACGCATCCACCAAGCCGCTCTGACAGCGCTTGAAACAATTGGTCTGGCGGATGCTCCCCAAAGCGGCATCGACTATCTGGTCGCCGCCGGGTGTATTCTTGGCGATGATGGCCGCATCCGGTTCCCCCGCGCGCTGGTTGAAGACACGATCGCCAAGGCCAATCGGACAATCACTCTCTACAGTCGGGACGGTAAAACCGACCTCGAACTGTCCGGCACAAAGGTTCACTACGGTACAGCCGGTGCAGCAGTAAGCATGGTCGACGTTCATGGGCAGGAATACCGTGACTCGACCGTTCAGGATCTGCATGATGCCGCCCGCATTTGCGAACAGTTGGAAAATATTCACTTTGTCCAGCGCCCTATGGTTTGTCGCGATATCCCAGACAACCTTGAGATGGACCTGAACACGATCTACGCCGCCTGCTCAGGCACGTTCAAACATATCGGAACATCGTTTACCGAACCCAGCCATGTGGCCCCCGCGATGGAGATGATCCACATGATCGCAGGTGGCGAAAACAAGTATCGAGAGCGGCCATTCGTTTCAAACTCCAACTGCTTTGTCGTGCCTCCGATGAAATTCGCAACCGAAAGCTGCGAAGTGATGGAGGAGTGCATCAAGGCCGGAATGCCGGTTCTGCTGTTGTCCGCCGGGATGGCTGGGGCCACCGCGCCCTCAACAATCGCGGGCGCAATTACTCAGGCCACTGCGGAATGCCTTGCCGGTTTGGTTTATGTAAACGCCGTAAGCCCCGGTGCGCCGGCTATTTTTGGCACTTGGCCTTTTGGTCTAGACCTGCGCACGGGCGCGATGTCCATCGGATCTGGCGAGCAGGCCCTGTTAACCGCAGGATGCGCCCAGATGCACCGTTTCTACGATCTGCCGGGCGGAGCTGCTGCCGGTGCGTCAGATTCAAAATTGCCCGACATGCAAGCCGGCTGGGAGCAAATGTGCTCAAACGTCATGGCGGGCCTATCGGGGCTGAATATGGTGTACGAAGCTGCAGGCATGCACGCCTCACTGCTGGGTTTTTGCCACGAAAGCCTGATACTCAGCGATGACTTGATCGGCCAGGCGCAACGCTGCGTGCGCGGCATCGAGGTCACTGATGAAACTTTGGCACTGGATCAGATTGCCGAGGTCTGCATAGGCGGGCCGGGTCACTATCTGGGCACCGATGCAACACTCGGCCGGATGCAGGCGGATTATGTCTATCCCAACTTCGGGGATCGCACCTCACCAAAGGAATGGGCGGAACTAGGCAAACCCGATCTGATCGAAAAGGCAATCAAACGGAAGGAGGAGATTTTGTCTACAGCATCTCCGGCCCGGTTCGACCCGCTTTTGGACGCCGAGATTCGGGAAAAATTTAACATTCATCTACCCTCATAAGACAATGTAAACGCGGCCAGAAAAAATCTGGCCGCGTTCCTTTAGTGATCAACCATCACTCGCAGGCAAAAGCCCGGCTTCCTGAGCAACAGCGATTTCTGCTTCATCCAACGCGCCATCACCATTTGTGTCCATCGCCGAAAATGTGTCTGTATTCATTTCGGGCAATACAGCCTGAACCTCTTCGATGGTCAAAACACCATCGCCATTTTCGTCAGCTGCAGATTGTGCGATGGCCAGCGCGGGCAATCCAATTGCAAGGGCGGTCAGAGTTGCCAGAGTTTGCGGTTTCATTTTGATGCCTCCTGATTCAATTTGTTCGTTTGGTCGTCCGGACAAGCATCAAAAAGAATGTAAACCCATACCCTGTCACCCGCATTGCGTGTTCAAGCCGCTTTCGAGCCAATCTCCGCGTGTTTGACAGAGTCGCGTTCGCGGCGAGCCGCTTGGAAAAATTCATCCTGCCCTTGCCGGCAACACTTGCCCGACGAAACATGGTTGTTCAGGCAATCCTCTGCTCAGAGATCCAATTTTGGGCAAAAAGAAGAAGGGGGCCGAAGCCCCCTGTCAGTTTCGCCTTCCAGGCTCATTTCGTTGACCGCCCGGTATTTTTTTGCCTGCGGCCTGGACTGCGCATGGGACGAGCGCACCCGCCCCGTGAAAGAGTGGGAGGGAGCAAATATTCCGCCCCACCCTGTTCCCGGCCAACACGGGCATGTCGGCCGAGTGAAGCAAGGCGCCCAGAGGTAAGTCTCAGGCTTTGCCTTGCCCCGTATTCGTCGGGACCGGAAGTCCGGGGGGAAATCCTGGTCCCTACACCCCGGGTTGCCGGGGCGCTTGCCTTAGCTACACCCGCTGGTCGCGCCGCAGGTGTTGCATTTCATGCAGGTGCCGTTGCGCACCAGCGTGTAGTTTCCGCATTCGCCACAAGGATCACCCTCGTAGCCCTGCATTTTGGCCTTAGTGCGAGCATCCATGCTTGTGGCGACGGCGGTTTCCGTTGCCGGAGCCTCAAATGCAGCCGCTGTTTCAGCCATGCCGTTCAGGTCAGCCTGGCCTGCATTGAACACGGCCAGATCCTGCGGCAACCGCTTACGCAGATAACCTGTGGAACTGATTTGCTTAAGCACTTCCAATGACTTGGACGCCGCACTTTCACTAATTTCCGAGACATTAGACAAACCGTCTTCTTCGCCTCTGCCCAGATCATCGAAGGTTGCGCCTTCGGGCTTCACATGGGCCAGATCGGTGCGGTCCAGATAGGACACGGCCAGTTCGCGGAAGATGTAATCAAGGATCGACGTCGCGTTCTTGATCGAGTCGTTGCCCTGTACCATCCCCGCCGGTTCGAACTTGGTAAAGGTGAAGGCGTCGACGAACTCCTCCAGCGGCACGCCGTATTGCAGGCCAACCGACACGGCGATGGCAAAGTTGTTCATCATCGCCCGGAAGCCAGCGCCTTCCTTGTGCATGTCGATGAAAATCTCGCCAAGCTTGCCGTCTTCGAACTCACCGGTCCGCAGATAGACCTTGTGGCCGCCAACAATCGCTTTCTGGGTATAACCCTTGCGGCGATGCGGCAGCTTCTCGCGATGGCTGCGGATCATTTCCTTGACCACAACCTTCTCGATCACCTTCTCGGCCAGAACTACAGCCTTCTCCTGCGCCGAGCCGCTTTCCAGCACTTCCGCTGCCTCATCATCATCCTCGACCAGCGCCGCCGCCAGAGGCTGCGACAGTTTCGAGCCGTCACGATAGAGCGCGTTGGCCTTCACCCCCAGCGACCAGCTGAGTTCATATGCTTTCTGGCAGTCCTCGATGGTCGCGTCGTTGGGCATATTGATCGTTTTTGAGATCGCGCCCGAAATGAAGCTCTGTGCCGCCGCCATCATGGTGATGTGACTATCAACCCCAAGGAAACGCTTGCCTTTTTTACCGCACGGATTTGCGCAGTCGAAAATCGCGTAGTGTTCCTCTTTAAGGTGCGGAGCCCCTTCCAGAGTCATGGTTCCGCAGACATGGTCGTTGGCCGCGTCGATATCCGCGCGGGTGAACCCCAGATGGCGCAGCAGATCGAAAGTTGGATCGTTCAGCTTGGTCGCCGGGATGCCCAGAACGCCGGTGCAGAAATCCTCGCCCAGTGTCCACTGGTTGAAGACAAACCGGATGTCGAAGGCGCTCTCCAGCGCGGCGTCCACTTTAGCCAGTTCGTTCGGGCCAAAACCATGGCCAGTCAGTGAGGTGTGATTGATCCCCGGTGCGTTGCCGATGGTGCCGTGGCCGACCGCATAGCCCACGATCTCCTCGATCTGAGCCGAGGAATATCCCAGCTTTTCCAGCGCCGACGGCACCGAGCGGTTGATGATCTTAAAGTAACCGCCACCGGCCAGCTTCTTGAACTTGACCAGCGCAAAGTCCGGCTCGATCCCGGTGGTGTCGCAATCCATCACCAGTCCGATGGTGCCGGTTGGCGCGATCACGGTGGCCTGTGCGTTGCGGTAGCCGTTTTTCTCACCGAGGCTCAGCGCCTCATCCCAAGCCGACATGGCCAGATCGACCAGACGCTTGTCTGGGCAGTTGCCGTGGTCCAGAGGCACAGGCTTCACCGCCAGTTTCTCATAACCTTCGGTCACGCCCTGCGATGCACGGCGGTGGTTGCGGATGACGCGCAGCATGTGATCGGCGTTCCGTTCGTAGCCCTTGAACGAGCCAAGCTCTCCGGCGATCTCAGCCGAGGTTGCATAGGCCACACCGGTCATGATCGCCGTCAGCGCACCACAGATCGCCCGCCCTTCATCCGAGTCGTAGCTGTAGCCCATGTTCATCAGCAGACCGCCGATATTGGCGTAGCCCAGACCCAGGGTACGGAAGTCATAAGACAGCTGCGCGATTTCCTTCGACGGGAACTGCGCCATCGTCACTGAGATTTCCAGCGTCAGGGTCCACAGACGCGAGGCGTGCATGTAATCCGCGGCCTGAAACTCACCATCCTTCAGGAAGGTCAGCAGGTTCATCGACGCTAGGTTACAGGCCGTGTCATCAAGGAACATGTATTCCGAGCACGGGTTCGAGCCACGGATCTCACCGTCTTCGGGGCATGTGTGCCACTCGTTGACCGTGTCGTGGAACTGGATGCCGGGATCGGCGCAGGCCCAAGCGGCGTGGCCTACTTTTTCCCACAGATCCCGCGCCTTGACGGTTTTGGCAACCTTGCCGTCGGTCCGATTGATCAGCTCCCAATCGGCATCTTTTTCAACCGCGGTCAGGAACGCATTGGTCACGCGGATCGAGTTGTTCGAGTTCTGCCCAGAGACCGAGCTATAGGCTTCTGAATCCCAGTCCGTGTCGTAGGTCGGGAATTCGATGCTGTCGTGGCCTTGCTTGGCGTAGTCCAGCACGCGCTTGATGTAAGTCTCTGGGATCGCCACCTTTTTGGCTTCGCGAACCGCTTTCTTCAGGCTGTCATTCTTGTTGGGGTCATACGCGTCTTCCTGCGCGCCGTCCCAGCTGCGGATGGCCTCGAAAATGCCGTTCAGCATCTTCTCGTGCATCTTCGATCCGGCAACGATCGAGGCCACCTTCTGCTCTTCGATCACCTTCCATTCGATGAATTGCTCGATGTCCGGGTGATCTGCATCGACGATTACCATCTTTGCTGCTCGACGGGTTGTCCCGCCTGATTTGATCGCGCCAGCGGCGCGGTCGCCGATCTTGAGAAAGCCCATGAGGCCCGAAGACTTGCCGCCACCCGACAGCGCTTCGCCATCTGCACGCAAATGGCTGAAGTTGGTCCCGGTCCCCGAGCCGTATTTGAACAGGCGCGCTTCACGCACCCACAGGTCCATGATGCCGCCTTCGTTGACCAGATCATCGCCGACAGACTGGATGAAGCACGCGTGCGGCTGCGGATGTTCGTATGCGGATTTCGATTTGGTCAACTTGCCGGTTTTATAATCGACATAGTGGTGTCCCTGAGCGGGGCCGTCGATTCCGTAGGCCCAGTGAAGACCGGTGTTGAACCACTGCGGCGAGTTCGGCGCGGCGCGCTGGGTGGCCAGCATATAGCGCATCTCGTCAAAGTAAGCGCGCGCGTCTTCCTCGCTCGAGAAATAACCGCCTTTCCAACCCCAGTACGCCCATGCACCAGCCAGCCGGTCGAAGACCTGCTTCGACGAGGTTTCCCCACCAAATTCAGCGCCTTCTGCCGGGACCGAACGCCACAGAAATTCGGGAACGTCCTTCTCTTTCACCTTTTTCAGAGCGGACGGAACCCCGGCTTTACGGAAATACTTTTGTGCGATGACATCGCTTGCAACTTGGCTCCATTTCGCTGGAACTTCGATTTCTTCGAGGCGAAAGACAATGGTACCGTCCGGGTTCCGAATCTCAGACGTTGCAGAAACAAAGTCCAACTCTGCGTACGCGTCTTGCCCCGATTTGGTGAATTTCCTGTCAATCTTCATGTCCGCAGCCCTAGATTCAATCAACTTGTCCCTTGGCATCAAAGGTGCTCTTGCGACCCATCCGCCGTGCCCGAAATTCAAGGCGCAAACGATCAGGCGCTGTCTCTAACAGCGCAAAACCGCCAATACGGTTGCACGTTTAATTAATGTGCTTTCCGACCCTCGCCCTATGCCCTATTCTGCTTTTACTACCAGATTTAGTGGCACCACATTCGGCCCATACAATCTGGCGTATTCACCCATAGATCGTCAACGCCATTTTTCTGTCATTTTTGAAATCTTTTTTGTTGACCCGATTGTTTTCTGGCCGTCCAGCACCGGAGATTCCGATTCCTCCACAGGTTCATCCACCAGGCATTCCCATCAGCCCCTTGAACCGCCAACAGGATTAACCGTTTTTCTCAGCAGAGTTAGCAGCATTTGATAAACCCAACGTAAGATGGCTAGGCTCAAAGAGAATCAAGTCACAGTCGATCGGGCAAAGACCCAAGGGGCCGCATGCAGAAAATAGACAAAAACTGGGCCCCAACCGTGAGAAATGCCTTTTTCTGGTCTCTAATGCTTAGCCTGATGACGGCATGCACACCACAAGATGTGCCCCCTTCGACGCGCAGCGCACAGTTTGACAGCTATCCTGAACAACTCTTCGACGCGTTCGAGATCGAGTGCAACGGACCGGGAGAAGAGTTCACAAAGACCGGCAATCAGGTTTTCGAATGCACCGAACTGCTGCCACCCGAAACTACGGCCTATCTGATTCTCAACTACGGCGGATATCCGCAGGACCTGCCTAAAAGCGTGATGCGTATGACCTCGACCAAGAACGCATCAGGTTATCGCGTGGAGGCTGAACTGTTCTTCAACGTGCCACGCAAAAACGGCCCTTCAGCCCAAGTTCCAGTAGAAAGCAAAGCATTGGACAAAGCGCTTGGCGCGCTTTTCCAAGCGATGGGTGGTTCATCGACATAAGAGAAAGAAGTGGTCGGGGCGGCAGGATTCGAACCTACGACCCCCTGTACCCAAAACAGGTGCGCTACCAGACTGCGCCACGCCCCGGACCGTGCGCTGTTCCTAACGATGACAATCTGATTTGAAAAGCCCTAACAGGGCCAAATTGCAGGACCTTGCGAAAAAATTTCGTGCTGCATCTGTGTTCCTGGCGTGATCAGGTACCGCGAAGCCAATCCTGCTTTGATTTCAAGCACTGCAAAGATCGAATCCCCACCTTCGATAAGTGTTTCATCTCCGGGAATCGCGTTTTCATGAACGTGCACCACTGTACCGGTGCGATCCAGAAAAATGATATCCAAAGGAATCAGGGTGTTTTTCATCCAGAATGCAGTCCGCTGCGGCGGATCAAACACAAACAACATACCGGAACGTTTCGGTATCGACTCACGGAACATCAATCCGCGCGCCCTGTCTTCCCGACTAATCGCCAACTCTACATTAAAGGTGATTTGTGTCTTGTCGTTACGCAGATTGACGCGGTCAGCGTAACATTCTGCCAAAACCTCTCCGGTCCATAGCATTGTTAAACCAGCAAGAACCGCGAGGAATCTTTTCATGTTGAATCAGTCGTCCAGTGCCGCTTCCCAGGCCAGTACCTGAGCCGCCATGCGACCACGCTTGCCGTCAATGACGCGCATAGCCAGCGCTTCACCCGGTTGCAGATCGGCAAGCCCGGATCGACGCAGAACCTCAATATGCAGGAAAACGTCCTCGTCCCGACCAAAGACATTGGCAAAGCCAAAACCCTTACCTTTGTCGAACCATTTCACCCGCGCGGCCTCTAGCGGTGCTTCCGCAATGACCACCGGGTCCAACTCGGCAAAGTCTGCCAGCATCATTGAGTCGGTGCGCGCAGGCGGATCAACACTGAGAATCTCTACCGCCTGAACACCACGGTCAGTCCGGTGCGTCATGATCTCAATCCCGGCACCATCCGCGACCGAGCTTTGGCCAAAATTACGCAACACGTTCACATGCAACAGAATATCCGGACCCCCCTCGTCCGACACGACAAATCCGTACCCCTTGGCGGGGTCGAACCATTTTACGTGTCCACGGACGCGGTACATATTGTTCAGGTCTTCTGGCACGGTTTTCCCATCGCAAATTTTAACAGTTCGTTAAGGGTCCGATGTGTATGAGATTGGCTCGCAATTTCAAGCTGAAAAAACTCTTTATTTCCTATTAGTTGCATTTCACGATACGCGAACATCACGGATTCAACCTCTGAACTTCCCACGCCGAGCCCACCTGATCCCGGCGCCATTGGAACCTATCGTGCAGCCTAAACGCACCATCGGCCCAAAACTCAATCTCGGACGGCACCAGCCTGTATCCACCCCAAAATGGCGGCCTCGGAGGGTTTGGTCCCAGCTTCGCAGTAACCTTCGCAACCTCTGCCATTAGGGCAGTTCGGCTACTCAAGGGACGAGACTGCTTTGAAGCCCACGCTCCCAGACGGCTTTTTAACGAGCGCGAGGCATAATATTCATCCGCCTGCGGCCCGCTTTCCCGTGTTATTGTACCACGAACTCGGATTTGTCGCCTCAATGATTTCCAATGCATTACAAAAGCCGCTTTTCCAGCGGACTCAAGCTCGGTCGCCTTGGCACTTTCGTAATTGGTGTAGAACACGAACGCGGCGGGTTCGATTTCTTTCAACAGCACCATACGTACATTTGGCAGCCCATCCGGGTCTACCGTCGCCAACGCAATTGCATTGGGGTCATTCGGCTCGCTGTCATTGGCCTCGGCCAGCCACCGGCCCGCTATTTCAAACGGATCGTCGCCGGCAAAGATGCCGTCACGTTCGGTCATTTCCATCCCCCGGAAACTTTTAATATCCACCCTAGGGCGAGAACCCGCCGCGGGCAAGAGCGCACGGCCTTGATGCAGCGCTACCAATGGCATAAACCAACGCAACACATTGCGACGACAGGCGGAGAACCACACATGTCTAATCAGTTGATGGCTGGCAAACGCGGCCTCATCATGGGACTGGCAAACGACAAATCAATCGCATGGGGCATCTCGAAAGCCTTGTCCGAAGCTGGGGCCGAATTGGCCTTTTCCTATCAGGGTGAAGCGCTGAAAAAGCGCGTTGATCCGCTGGCGGCACAACTCGGCAGCGACATCGTGCTGCCATGCGACGTTGGAGACGAAGACTCAATCGACGCTTTGTTTGCAGAACTGGAAGAGAAATGGGGAAAGCTGGACTTTATCGTTCACGCCATCGGCTTCTCTGACAAGAACGAACTGAGGGGGCGTTACCTGGATACCAGCCGCGCCAACTTCAAGTTGACCATGGATATTTCGGTATTCTCTTTCACCGCTGTCGTTAAGCGCGCAGAAAAGCTGATGTCCGACGGCGGCAGCGCCGTGACCCTGACCTATTACGGCGCCGAACAGGTAATGCCGCACTATAACGTGATGGGTGTGGCCAAAGCCGCGCTGGAAGCATCGGTCAAATATCTGGCCGAGGATCTGGGCAAGGACGGTATCCGCGTGAACTCGATCTCTGCCGGCCCGATCAAGACGCTGGCCGCCAGCGGTATTGGCGACTTCCGCTATATCATGAAGTGGAACGAATATAACTCGCCACTGCGCCGCAATGTGACCATCGACGATGTAGGCAAGTCCGCACTGTACCTGTTGTCCGATCTCAGCAGTGGTGTCACCGGCGAGAACCTGCACGTCGATTCGGGCTATCACATCGTCGGCATGAAGGCCGTCGACGCGCCGGACATGGAAAAGGGTTAACTCATGAGCGCCAAAGACCGCCTGCCCCACGAAAAAGGCTTTCACATCAGTTGGGACCAGATTCATCGCGACTCGCGCGCCTTGGCGTGGCGTCTGGACGGTCAAGGACCAGATGACGGCGCCTGGCGCGCCGTTGTCGCAATCACCCGTGGCGGAATGGCTCCGGCAATGATTGTCAGCCGCGAGTTGGACATTCGTACCGTCGATACAATCAGCGTCCGCTCATACCACCATCAGGAACAGGGTGAGGCCGAAGTGCTCAAGGCCCCTGATGCTGCTCTGATGGGCGATGGTGAGGGCATTCTGATTGTGGATGATCTAGTCGACAGCGGCAAAACGCTGGAGTTGGTGCGCGCAATGTATCCCAAGGCGCATTTCGCCACTGTATACGCCAAGCCCAAGGGTCGCCCAATGGTGGATACGTTCATCACCGAGGTCAGCCAGGATACGTGGATTTTCTTCCCATGGGATATGGCCCTGCAATATGTCGAGCCCTATCGCGGAACCGACTGATCGCTGCTGAAGTTTGGGACCACGTATGAACCGCACACGCACCGCCGCCACCTTCGCCCCTCCGGTGATGGAGGCGCGGCGCTGGCTGGAGGACGTGGTTTTCCCTGAAGACCAGCCCCTGATTAATGTCAGTCAAGCTGCACCAGTTGACCCGCCGCCTTTGGCGCTGCGGCAAGCAATGGCCGAGTTCGCGGTAAACGAAGACCGCGCACATCTTTATGGACCGGTTCTTGGAAACCCTGAGTTGCGCGCCGAATTGGCGGAACAGATCGGCCATCACTACGGCGCCATGATCACTACGGAACAGGTCGCCATCACCTCAGGTTGCAATCAGGCATTTGCCGCCACGATTTCGGCCATTACGGATGAGGGTGATGAAATCATCCTGCCAACCCCCTGGTATTTCAATCATAAAATGTGGCTGGACATGGCAGGAGTTCAAGCCGTTGACTTGCAAACCGGGGATGACCTCTTGCCTGATGTGGACGCGGCCCGCGCCCTCATCACTGACAAGACCCGCGCCATCGTTTTGGTGACCCCGAACAATCCCGGCGGTGTGGAATACCCTTTTGCACTGGTCCGCGCATTCTATGAACTGGCTCGTGAAAATGGCCTGCGTTTGCTGGTTGATGAGACTTATCGGGATTTCGACAGCCGCAGCGACCCGCCGCATGACCTGTTTGGGCAACCGGATTGGGAAAACACGCTGGTGCACCTGTATTCCTTCTCGAAAGCCTACCGCCTGACTGGCCACCGTGTCGGCGCGATTGCAACTGGTGCCGATCTGCTGAGCGATGTGGAAAAATTTCTGGACACGGTCGCGATTTGTCCCAGCCAGATTGGTCAATTCTCGGCTCTTTGGGGTATGCAAAACCTGTCACAGTGGGTCGCTGGCGAACGCGCCGAAATTCTCGACCGCCGCGCAGCGATTGAAGATCTGTTGCCACCGCTGGCCGACAAGGGATGGCGTTTGCTCGGGCTGGGGGCGTATTTCGCCTATTTCGAACATCCGTTCGACATCCCTTCGGACGAGTTGGCCCGCCGACTGGTGTCCGAGGCGGGAATTCTGCTGCTGCCCGGTACGATGTTCATGCCCGAGGGAGCCCCCTCTGGAAAACGACAGGTTCGAATAGCTTTTGCCAATCTGGACAGGGCTGGCATCAAGCAATTATTCGAACGGCTTCAGACCCTGTCCTTCTAAGCTTGCCCCCCGGCGACACGCGTCGTATTCAGGGCCGCAACCGACAGGGCAGATCCTTGCCAAAAAATAAGAGGGCACCATGGCCGCAGGCGTGAAAAACCTATCGAAAACCTTTGTCTGGATACTGATGGGCCTTTTGTTTTTGGGCCTCGCGGGTTTTGGCGCAACCAGCCTGACCGGCACTGTGCGCACCGTCGCACAGGTGGGGAACGAAGATATCTCGGTCAACAAGTATGTTCGTGAGTTGCAGCGCGAAATTCGTGCCGTGGAACAGCAAACTGGACAACCGCTGCAAATGTCGCAAGCGCATGAATTCGGTCTGGACCAATTGGCGCTGGCGCGCCTGACGGCACTGGCGGCCCTAGACAACGAAGTCGGTGAGCTGGGAATTTCAATCGGCGACGCGAACCTGCAAAAGGAAATCGTCGCCATCCCAGCCTTTCAGGGTGTCGACGGCACTTTTGACCGCGACGCCTATCAGTTCCAGTTGGATCAGGTCGGCATGACGGATACCGATTTCGAAACTGACCTGCGCAAAGAATCCTCTCGCACGATTGTACAAAATGCCGTTGTCAGCGGGGTTGAGATGCCCTCGACCCTGACACAGGTCTTGACTGACTATGTCGGTGCGCGCCGCAGCTTTACGGTTGCGACCGTAAACACAGACGCCTTGCCCGAGACCGTGCCTGCGCCAACGGATGAGCAGGTTCAGGCTTACTATGAGGACAACCAAGATCAGTTCACCCTGCCCCGTACCAAACAACTGACTTATGCGATCCTGTCACCCGACATGTTGCTGGACAGTGTCGACGTTGATGAGGAATCGGTACGTCGCCTTTACGATCAACGCGCGTCGGAGTTCTATCAACCCGAGCGCCGTTTGGTAGAACGCCTGACATATCCAAACCAGGAAGCAGCCGAAACTGCCAAAGCCCAGCTGGAAGCAGGCGGCACGTCTTTTGAACAACTGGTGCGGGATCGCCAACTTGAACTCAGCGATATCGATCTGGGCGATGTGACACGTGAGGACCTTGGCGAGGCTGCCGACGCTGTTTTTGCAGCTGATCTGGACACAGTCGTTGGGCCTTTGCCTTCGACCTTCGGCCCCGCCTTGTTCCGCATCAACGGGTCATTGGCAGAAAACAACACGCCGTTCGAAGACGCCGCCCCTGCGCTGCGCGAGGAACTGGCCGCCGACCGCGCCCGCCGTCAGATTGAAGCCCAAGCCGAGGATATCGACGATCTGCTGGCCGGTGGCGCGACGCTGGAAGAACTGGCAGGCGAGACCGAGATGGAATTGGGCCAAATCGACTGGACACGTCAGAGTGACGACGGTGTCGCGGCTTATGATGGCTTCCGCACGGCCGCCGAAGCGGTAAGCGAAGGCGACTTCCCCGAGGTTGGCTTCCTCGAGGACGGCTCAATCTTTGCCCTGCGTCTGAACGAAGTATTGCCGCAACGCCCTGAGCCGCTCGAAAGTGCGCGAGATCGTGTTGCTGCGGCATGGACGTTGGAGGAAACCAACAAAGCGCTGGAGGAACACGCCAATTCAGTTCTGGGACAGCTTGAAACAGATGGTGACTTCATGGCCACCAGCCTGCCGTTCCGCATTGAAAACGCACTGACCCGCACGGCGTTCCTTGACGATGTTCCCGCAGATTTCATGGCTCAGGTGTTTGAGATGGACACCGGCGAACTGCGTGTTATCCCCGGTTCCGGTTCCGCCTTTATCGTCCGAGTGGACGAGCTGTTGCCACCTGCCGAAACCGATGAGTTGCGTCAGGCTAAGGCAGCGCTTGAAGCACAGCTGAACCAGGCTTTGGCCCAGAACATTTTCGACGTTTACGTGCGCGACGCACAGACCCGCGCACGACCTGTCATTGATCAGCGTGCGTTGAACGCCGTGCAGTCAAGTTACTAAAAGAGACCGAAGATGGCCCTAACCCCCGAGTTTGACAGCTTTGCCCGCGCCTATGAGGCCGGCGAGAATCAGGTCGTTTACACCCGTCTCGCGGCTGATCTGGATACGCCCGTTTCTTTGATGCTCAAGCTGACTGGGGCACAGAAAGACGCGTTTATGCTGGAATCCGTCACCGGTGGCGAAGTGCGCGGTCGGTATTCCATCATCGGAATGAAACCAGACCTGATCTGGCGCTGTCGGGGTGAAACGTCTGAACTGAATCGCGAGGCCCGGTTCGATGCCGAGGCGTTCTCGGCCCAGGACGGGAACCCGATGGACAACCTGCGTGCTTTACTCGCCGAAAGCCGGATCGAGTTGCCCGACGACCTGCCACAGGCAGCAGCGGGACTGTTTGGCTATCTGGGCTATGACATGGTGCGGCTGGTCGAATATCTGCCGGACGTGAACCCTGATCCGCTGGGCCTGCCCGATGCGATTATGCTACGCCCGTCGGTTATTGCGGTTCTGGACGGCGTGAAGGGCGAAGTCACCGTGGTTTCCCCGGCTTGGGTTAGCGAAGGGCAATCTGCCAAGGCCGCCTATGCACAAGCGGCTGAGCGCGTGATGGACGCCGTACGTGATCTGGAACGCGCTATGCCTGCAGAAAGCCGCGATCTTGGCGATGCGTCCGAGGTCGCACCACCAGTGTCGAATTTCACCAAATCCGGTTATATGGAAGCGGTTGAGAAGGCCAAGGAATACATCCGCGCAGGCGACATCTTTCAGGTCGTCCCGGCACAGCGCTGGACGCAGGATTTCCCGTTGCCGCCCTTTGCGCTTTATCGCTCGCTACGGCGCACCAACCCGTCGCCCTTCATGTTCTATTTCAACTTCGGCGGCTTTCAGGTCGTGGGCGCCAGCCCCGAGATTCTGGTGCGTGTCTTCGGCGATGAGGTCACGATCCGTCCCATCGCGGGCACTCGCCCCCGTGGTGCCACTCCCGAAGAGGACAAGGCTAACGAGGTTGACCTGCTGGCCGACAAGAAAGAGCTGGCCGAGCACCTGATGCTGCTGGACCTGGGCCGCAACGATACAGGCCGCGTGGCCAAGATCGGTACTGTGCGCCCAACCGAAGAGTTTATCATCGAACGCTATAGCCACGTGATGCATATCGTGTCGAACGTTGTGGGAGAGCTGGCCAAGGATAAGGACGCGCTTGATGCATTCTTTGCCGGGATGCCCGCCGGCACCGTCTCGGGTGCCCCGAAAGTGCGCGCGATGGAAATCATCGACGAATTAGAGCCTGAAAAGCGCGGCGTATATGGCGGTGGCGTCGGTTACTTCAGTGCCGGTGGTGACATGGATATGTGTATCGCCTTGCGCACGGCCATTGTGAAAGATCACAAGCTGCACATTCAGGCCGGTGGCGGCGTCGTCTACGACAGCGATCCCGAAGCCGAGTATATGGAGACCGTACACAAATCGAACGCTATCCGGCGTGCGGCTGCCGATGCAGCGCGATTTACGGGCTCAGGCAACAGCTAAACAATACGGCTGCCATATAGGGGGCAGCCGCTTGTTTGTTCAGGTCTTACTGAACTTCCTTTATCATCACCGCAGAAATCGGGGCCATCGCAACACGGTTTCCCCGATCCTCGAGTCCCCACAGCAACAGGGCCGAGATTGTATCCGGACGCAGCCTGCCAAGCATGACAACAGAACCTTCCTGACCCGCGCGGAATGCGGCCTGGTCGAGGAAACGGCGCATGACCTTTGGATCCTGACGTGCACCGTCAATGTCGCGGAAGATCACGCCGGACGGCACCCCATTCCGAGCCGCCAATTTTTGTACGGTGTTCAATCCGTTATCCTGCGTGATCAGCCCGCGACCGGTGCCAGCAGCAATCTCGGCTACCTGATCGGCCAGTTTTCGGTTGCCCTGAATACCGGTTTCCACGCCCTCAAGAATGCCCACGGTTTCCGGTAAGGTATCCAACCAGACGGCCAGAGAAACCTCAGCATCTCGCGCGCTGGCGGCTTTGGGCAGATCGGCCAGTGCAAGCACCTCGAACCCGGCCTCACGGTGACGCGCCATCTTTTCAGCGGCCTCGGGATCTTCCGGGCTGACCGCAAAGGTCAGAGGATACGGAAATTCACCTAATGCCTCAGCGCCATAGGCACCCTCATCATCGATGAGAATGATCGACATCAGTGGTTTTGAGTCGGGGTTTTCGAAGTCCGCAGCATAGGTTTCGATAGGTTTTCCTGGAACGGCCGCATCGACAGTGGCTTCACCTGCATCGCGATCGGTCAACGGAACCACGCGCTGTCCAATAGTCGGCGACGTGGAGCCCTCGCCGCCTCCACCAATCCGTGGAACGGAAGCGATACGAGGTAGTTTGCGTGGTGCTGTGTCTTCATCCCCCTCAACGGCAATCGGACTGTCCTCAAACGGATTTTGTTCGGGTTCCTGTGCCACGACTTCAGACGTTTCAGGCTCTGCTTTCGGTTCGGTCTCGGCGTTTTCCGGTTGGGTCTGAACGGCAGGTACTTCGACAGAAACATCCGGCAGTGATTCAGTGTTCGGCGAAACTTGCAGCAGCGGAGGAGACTGAGGCGCAACAGGCGCTTCTGTTCGCACGTTTACTGGAGATGAGCTTGCTGCATCGGGTGTGTCAAAATTTACTGAAGTATCCGGCACAAGCGGCTGCGCGTCTGGCTCAACCTCGACATCCGACAACTCGGCCAATGTATCCGCCTGCTTTGAACTAGAATCAGGCGCTGCTGGCGGCAAATCAAGCACATCGCTGTCACCGATGGCTTCGGTGGACTCGGACGCCAAGTTTGGAACTTGCACAACTTCGGGTTCCGGGGCCGAGGTGACCACATCCGGTTTTTTCGTCAGAGGTGCGTTCAGAGACATTACTGCCCCCAACACCAGGACAACGATCGTTCCCACGATCATTCCGCTGACAAATCCGCCCATACCTTTTCGCCTCTCATTCTGGCCCTGCTTCGATCACATCTCCGCCGTCTACTGCGGCATTTACTTACCGCAGCGCCAAGAACGGGATGTCCCCTTGACGCTGCCGCGCAAGCCTGAGCATGTATGTCCCGACATTATACCGTGGCCCGGGCCTGCATCGCCAGCCCGAAATGCCCTAGCCGAGACAAGTGCCCAAATGCTGCTGCTGATCGACAACTACGACTCGTTTACCTACAATTTGGTACATTATTTAGGTGAACTTGGCGCCGAAATGGTCATTCGGCGGAATGATGCCCTGGATGTTCAGGAAGCCATGGCCATGAACCCAACCGGAATCCTTCTTAGCCCCGGCCCCTGTGACCCGGATCAAGCCGGAATTTGCCTGGCCCTGACCGAAGCTGCGGCTGAAACTAAGACACCTTTGATGGGTGTTTGTCTGGGTCACCAGACCATAGGACAGGCCTTTGGTGGCGATGTAATCCGGTGTCATGAAATTGTGCACGGCAAGATGGGCACAATGCACCACACCGGTAAGGGCGTATTCGCTGGGCTACCTTCACCGTTTGAGGCCACGCGCTATCACTCACTGGTGGTCGATCCGAACACCCTGCCCGACTGCCTTGAGGTTACGGCCAAACTTGAAGACGGCACTATCATGGGTCTTCAGCACAAACAGCTGCCGATACATGGCGTTCAATTCCACCCGGAATCTATCGCCTCCGAGCACGGCCACGCCCTGCTTAAGAATTTCCTGTCTGAGATGAAAGAACCCGCATGAGCGATGCTTTGAAACCGCTGATCGGAGCCGCCGCCGACCGGTCTCTGACCCGCGCCGAGGCCGAGCAGGCCTTTGGCATCCTGTTTGATGGCGAAGCCACACCCAGCCAGATCGGCGGGTTATTGATGGCCATGCGCACCCGTGGAGAAACGGTTGAAGAATACGCCGCAGCCGCGGCTGTCATGCGCGCGAAATGTAACGTAGTCAACGCGCCCGCAGGTGCAATGGACATTGTCGGCACCGGGGGCGACGGCAAAGGTACTCTGAACATCTCGACCGCTACGGCGTTTGTCGTCGCGGGTGCCGGTGTCATCGTAGCCAAGCACGGCAACCGCAATCTCAGCTCAAAGTCTGGGGCTGCGGACGCTTTGGGGCAGCTTGGGATCAACGTTATGGTTGGATCGGACGTTGTTGAAAATGCTTTGAAAGAAGTCGGCATAGGCTTCATGATGGCCCCCATGCACCACCCGGCCATCGCCCACGTGATGCCGTCCCGACAAGAGCTTGGAACCCGTACGATTTTCAACATCCTCGGGCCACTCACCAACCCTGCTGGCGTCAAGCGTCAGCTCACCGGTGCCTTCAGCCGCGAATTGATCCGCCCCATGGCCGAAACGCTGGGTCTGCTCGGATCAGACCGCGCATGGCTGGTACACGGATCAGATGGCACAGATGAGCTGACAATCACAGGGATAAGCTGGGTCGCGGCTCTGGAGGACGGAGTCGTCAAAGACGTTGAACTCCACCCCGAAGACGCGGGTCTGCCAGTGCACCCGTTTGAGGACATCCTCGGCGGCTCGCCCGAAGAAAACGCCGTCGCCTTCCGTGCGCTGCTGGACGGAGAGCCTTCGGCCTACCGCGACGCAGTTCTGCTGAACTCAGCCGCAGCGCTGGTGGTAGCAGACGCCGCCACAGACCTGCGCGATGGCGTCGCCAAAGCTGCCGAGAGCATCGACAGTGGAAAAGCAAAAGAAAAGATCGCGGCGCTGGCCCGTATGACTCAGGAGGCCGCATGACCGAGACGGTACTAGACAAGATCAAAGCCTATAAACTTGAAGAAGTTGCTGCAGACAAGGCTGAGAAGTCCCTAGATACGCTGGATTCTGAAGCTAGATTTGCACCCGAGGTTCGCGGCTTTGCCGAAGCACTGCAAAAGGCGACCCGCCGGGGATATGGCCTGATCGCCGAAGTTAAGAAAGCAAGCCCATCCAAAGGTTTGATCCGCCCCGATTTTGAACCACCTGCTCTGGCCAAAGCCTATGAAGATGGCGGCGCAGCCTGCTTGTCCGTGTTGACAGACACGCCAAGTTTTCAGGGGGCCAAAGAGTATCTGATAGCGGCCCGTGCAGCTACGTCTCTGCCTGCTCTACGCAAGGATTTCATGTACGACCCTTATCAAGTGGTCGAAGCTCGCGCCTTGGGTGCGGATTGCATCCTGATCATCATGGCTTCGGTCGAGGATGGTCAGGCGGCCGAGCTGGAACAGACTGCGTTTGACTGGGGCATGGACGTTTTGATCGAAGTTCACGACGAAGATGAATTGGAACGCGCGACCCAATTGAAAAGCCCCTTGATCGGAATAAATAATCGTAACCTCAAGACGTTCGAGACCACTCTTGATACAACACGTCGTTTGTCCAAACTTGTGCCTGGCGACCGGACCATCGTCTGCGAAAGTGGCCTGAGCACGCCTGAAGATCTGGCCGATATCGCCCGTTATGGCGCGCGCTGCTTCCTGATTGGCGAAAGCCTGATGCGTCAGGACGATGTCACGGCAGCCACCCGGCATCTGCTGGCGAACCCTCTGATCCCCGGAGTAATGTGATGCCACTTACCCATTTTGATGCGCAAGGCCAGGCCCATATGGTTGATGTCTCGGACAAGGCCGTGACCGATCGAGTAGCCGTGGCAGCCGCCCACATCAAGATGGCGCCGGAAACCTTTGATTTAATTTCAGAAGGCCGTGCTAAGAAGGGGGATGTTTTAGGAGTAGCACGATTGGCAGGAATCATGGGGGCCAAGAAGACACCCGACCTGATCCCACTGTGTCATCCTCTGCCTGTCACCAAAGTTGCAGTCGAATTAAAGCTGGATCCCGATTTACCCGGCGTCCAGATCGAAGCAACTGTGAAGACCTCGGGCCAGACCGGAGTTGAAATGGAGGCACTGACAGCCGCCTCGACAGCGGCGTTGACCGTGTATGACATGACCAAGGCGGTCGACAAGGCCATGGAAATCGGTGGTCTCCGCGTTCTTTTGAAAGATGGCGGTAAATCAGGTCGTTACGAGGCGAAATGATTACCGTCGAAGACGCCCGATCGCTGTTGTTTGATCTAGTATCACCGCTAGAGACAGAATCCGTTTCCCTTCACAAGGCAGCGGGACGAGTACTGGCACAGGATGTCAGCGCCACCCGAGATCAACCTCCGTTTCCAGCGTCCTCGATGGACGGTTACGCGTTGAAATCGACCGAAGTCGAGCTGCACGCCATGTTCAAGGTCATCGGTGAATCGGCGGCCGGGCGTCGGTTTAATGGGACTGTTGGGCCTGGGCAGGCCGTACGCATTTTTACCGGCGCGCCCGTGCCGGAAGGCGCTGATTTCGTTATCATTCAAGAAGATACGGAGCGGCGCGGAGACCTGATCACAATCAGTGACGAACCCGGCACCAAAACAAATATCCGACCCGCGGGAATTGACTTTAAGGCAGGCAACAAAATCACCGCACCGCGTATACTGCGCCCCGAAGACGTGGCCCTGATGGCGGCAATGAACATCCCCACAGTGCCTGTCGCTCGTAAACCCGTCGTTGCGCTGATCTCGACTGGGGACGAACTGGTGATGCCAGGTGAGATCCCCGGCCCTGACCAGATCATCGCGTCCAACACTTTCGGCTTAAAAGCCCTGCTGGAAAACGAGGGTGCACAGGTGCGTATCCTTCCGATCGCACGCGATACCGTTGCCTCCCTTGAGACAGCTTTTGGGCTGGCCGCAGGCGCTGATCTGGTCGTTACCATCGGCGGCGCCTCGGTTGGCGAATACGATCTGGTCGCAGATGTGTCTCAAAACCTTGGGATGGAGCGGTCTTTCTACAAAATTCGTATGCGTCCAGGCAAACCTTTGATGGCTGGACGCCTAAACGGTTCGGCGATGGTCGGATTGCCAGGTAATCCTGTAAGTGCAATGGTTTGCGGTTATCTCTTCCTGCTGCCGATGCTTCGTCGAATGCTGGGTATCGAGCAGGTTTTGGCGCCTTTCCAACATGCGCGTTTAACAGAACCAATTGGTAAAAACGGTCCACGCGAACATTACATGCGCGCCGTTCTAAGCGAAGATGGCATTCGCGCCTGCGCCGATCAGGACAGCTCGCTGCTCAGTGTTCTGGCCAGGGCCAACGCTCTTTTGGTACGCGAACCGAATGATCCCGCACGCCCTGCCGGGGATAAAGTGCTGTATTTGCCCATCTAGGCGCCATTCAAATTCGTTGACACAAAACGTGAACATGCGTAGAACAAAAGAAAACGCATAACCGACGAGGTGTGAGCAATGCTGACCAAGAAACAGTTGGATTTGTTGGAATTCATCCACAAACGCGTTCAAGCGGACGGTGTTCCGCCCAGCTTTGACGAAATGAAGGCTGCATTGGATCTGCGATCAAAATCCGGCATCCACCGACTGATCACCGCGCTGGAAGAACGTGGTTTTATCCGCCGCCTTGCCCACCGCGCCCGCGCGATTGAAATTGTGAAACTGCCGGAGAGTTTGGGCGGTGAGCCGACAGCCGCCTTTAAGCCACGCGTCATCGAAGGTGACAAACCAGAAGGTGCGCGCCCGGCGAATTTCGAACCCGTCACCGTCGATGCTTTGGAATTACCGGTGATGGGTCGCATCGCCGCCGGTGTCCCGATCGAAGCGATCAGCCATGAATCGCACCGCGTTGCCGTACCTGGCAGCATGGTCTCGGGCAGAGGCGATCACTACGCATTGGAAGTGCGGGGCGACTCGATGATTGATGCTGGCATCAATGACGGCGACGTCGTTGTAATCCGCGAAACCAAGACAGCTGATAACGGTGACATCGTCGTGGCGTTGGTCGAGGATCAGGAGGCGACATTGAAACGGTTCTTCCGCCGGGGAAATGCCATCGCGCTTGAAGCAGCGAACCCAGCCTATGAAACCCGCGTCCTGCCTGAGGAAAAAGTCAAAGTTCAAGGACGGCTGGTCGGGCTTATCCGCAGCTACTGATCCCGCAAGCGCTTATGGTCCTTGGCCGGGCCCGGGGACCACAAGCGGTGGCCAATCATCTCTCGGCTGGTCGTAGTGCGACCATCTAACAGGGCAAGGCTGCCGGTCTTTTTCAGTCGGCTTGGGTCGAACAAACCGCACTCTCCTTTCAAGTCGAGATCGACAGCGGACACAACGATCTGATTTTCCCGACACTCATCGAACCCTTGTGCCGCGCGCTTTCCGGTAATGTGGACCAGCTCTTTTCCTTGCCAAACATAGCGTGGAACTAAATCCGCACCGTTAGGCCATCGGCTGGCTGCTTTGATCTGATCCACACCGTCTCCGTCATTTTCCAACCAGACCGATGCGATAAATCCGCTTCCATTCTCTTTGCTCAGCGCTCGACCGGCCTTGGTCATGACGCCCACGAGCCCACCTGAATCAGCAACGAGAATATCAGGGCGATGTCCCTGCCCCCACAGCAAAAAAGCGGCGGCAAGCACTGCCCCCCCCACCCATCTGGCGTGACCGCGCCACAGCGCCAACCACAAGGCGCCAAGTGCAAACATGGGCAATACATAAGATGGCGGGCTTGCGACAAATCCTTGGGCTCCGTCCAACGCAGACACCCGCTCCGCAACGACCAGAATCCACTCCAGCCCCAGCCCCATGACCTTTAGCGCCATTACTTCCAGCCCAAGTGGTGCCAAAAGCGCGGCAACAAAGGCTGCAGGTACGACGATCAACCCCATTACTGGAACCGACAGCATGTTTGCGAGCAGCCCATAGTAGGACATTGTATTGAAGTGAGCTGCCCCGATCGGCGCGGTTGCCAATCCGGCAATGGCCGAAGACAGCAGTAACCCGACCACTGGCCGCAACCATTTCGGTCCCGGCAACTGACCCAAGTCACGCAACCAACCAAATACGGCAACAAGTGCTGTCGTCGCGGCAAAAGACATCTGAAACCCGGGGCTGGGCAGAGTTTCGGGGCGCAGCACCAATACGATCAACGCTGCCACTGCCACTGCGCGTAATGAAATGGCGCGGCGGTCGATGAGGATGGCGCCGAGCATGACACTCGCCATGACAAATGCACGCTCTGTTGCGACGTTACCGCCGGACAACATCAAATAGGTAACTGCCGAGATTAGTGCACCGACTGCAGCCAGTTTGCGAACAGGCACCCTCAGAGCAACTGCAGGGATTGCTGACAAACCCAGCCGGCATACCAAAAACACGAACCCGGTTAGCAATCCCATGTGCAGCCCGGATATGGCCAGCAGGTGCGCCAAGTTGGAAGCCCGTAAAGACTTCAGTGTATCTTGTCCCATACCGCTGCGATCGCCAGTTGTGACGGCTGCAGCGAATCCGCCGATTTCCCCGGGCAGGATGGAACGCACTTGTTCTGAAATCTCCATTCGCCAGGCTGTGATGCGGACCCCCTCCTGCGCACTTTCTGCAGGCGCTACGGTCATCACTGGGGCGCGTGTGTAGCCGACCGCGCCTAAACGTTGAAACCAGGCATGACGCCGGAAATCAAAACCGCCAGGCTCGACCGGGCCTTGCGGCGAAGACAGATGACCAGTGGTCATGATCCTCTGGCCAGCCATTAGCGCCGCCGAACCACCATGCAGTGAAAGCCGGACGCGATGCGGGCGGCGATCTTCGGGCACATCCCCAATTCGCACCCGATCCAGCGTTACCCGCAACGCGTCCGACGCAGAGCGATCCAAGGCAACGACCCTCCCCTCGATGGGGCCGTAGTAACGCCATGACAAAACCGGCTCTGCAACCGAGTGAGCCCGCGCACCTGCCAGAATGAACCCAGCCGCAATTAGCGCACCCCCAATTGCCAACGCAGACCACCCGGTGCGACCCAAACAGCCGATCCCTATGAGCGCTGCAATCAGACCCATCACGTATGCATAAACCTGCCAGCCGGGTTCAAACCTGAGGCTGAAATACAGGCCAATGCCGACCGCCAGACACACCGGAGACCACTGAAACAAATATCCGGTCTGGTTCAATAATGCGGCTTCGGCCCGTGCCAGAACACGCATGGTTGCCCCCGTCCTTCGGGCTCGTTAGACAGACGCCAAACTATGCCAGACACGGTTACCAAAAGGTTAATCCACACAATGTCCGATCAGGTCGTCACCCGTTTCGCCCCATCGCCCACCGGTTTTCTGCACATCGGTGGTGCGCGTACAGCACTGTTCAACTGGCTTTATGCCCGGGGCCGCGGTGGTAAGTTTCTTTTGCGGATTGAGGATACGGACCGCGAACGGTCGACACCCGAGGCAACGGCGGCGATCTTGCAGGGCATGGAATGGCTGGGGCTGGACCATGACGGTGACGTAATCAGTCAGTTCGAGGGTGCGGCGCGCCACGCAGAGGTTGCACATCAACTGCTGTCTGAGGGGAAAGCGTATAAGTGTTTCTCGACCCAGGATGAAATCGCTGCATTCCGTGAACAGGCCCGCGCCGAGGGTAAATCGACCCTATTCCGCAGCCCTTGGCGTGACGCCGACCCTGCGTCACATCCGGATGCGCCGTATGTTATCCGCATCAAAGCCCCGCAGGACGGCGCGACCGTGATCCGCGATCAAGTGCAGGGAGATGTTACCATCCGCAACGATCAGCTGGACGATATGGTCCTGCTGCGCTCGGACGGAACCCCGGTCTACATGCTGGCCGTGGTGGTGGACGACCACGATATGGGAGTGACCCATGTAATCCGAGGCGACGACCACCTGAACAATGCCGCGCGCCAGATGATGATCTACGAAGCGATGGGCTGGGACGTTCCGGTCTGGGCTCATATCCCGCTGATTCATGGTCCGGACGGTAAGAAATTGTCCAAACGCCACGGTGCCCTGGGCGCACAGGAATACCAGGCGATGGGCTACCTGGCTGCGGGAATGCGCAATTACCTTACGCGCCTCGGTTGGAGCCACGGCGATGACGAGTTTTTCACTGATGAGCAGGCTAAGGAATGGTTCGATCTGGATGGAATCGGCAAAAGCCCCGCTCGCTTCGACCTCAAAAAACTTGAGAATCTGTGTGGGCAGCACATTGCAATTGCAGATGATGCTGCGCTGCGGCATGAAATCGAGGCCTATCTGGCTGCGGCAGAGCGTCCCGCTCTCAACTCGACACAATCAAGTGATTTGGAACGTGCGATGTTTTGCCTGAAGGATCGCGCCAGAACATTCCCTGAATTACTTGAAAAAGCTCACTTTATTTTAGCTACTCGACCGATAGAGCCGGATGAGAAAGCGACAAAGGCGCTACAATCTGTATCCGACGGTATACTGAAAGAATTGACGCCGCACGTGCAAAATGCTAGCTGGACGCGGAAAGAGCTGGAGGAAGCCCTCAATACCTTTGCCGAGGCGCAGGGCGTTAAGTTCGGCAAGCTCGCTGGCCCGCTGAGGGCGGCGCTGGCAGGTCGTGCTGTGACTCCTTCGGTATTTGACATGATGCTTGTGCTGGGGCGCGATGAAACCTTGGCGCGGCTTTCCGACGCAGCAAATTAGTCCTGACTTCATATTCAGGTAACGCTGCTCAGCTACGACCGGTCAGCACATTGGTGCGTGACCGTAGACAGCGTTACCGACCACTCGCTTGGTGCGCGCATGAACGAAGAAGGGACAACGATGACCGACAACAACAAGACAGCCACTCTCACCGTAAATGGCGAAAACTACGAGTTGCCGGTTCACTCGCCAACCGCAGGTCCGGATGTGATCGACATTCGTAGACTTTACAGCGACGCTGGTGTGTTCACCTATGATCCGGGCTTCACGTCTACGGCCAGCTGCGACAGCACCATCACCTATATCGACGGTGAAAAAGGTGAGTTGTTGCACCGAGGTTATCCGATCGACCAGTTGGCCGAGAAATCTCATTTCCTCGAAGTCTGCTATCTGCTGCTGTACGGAGAGCTGCCTGCCGCCAAGGATCTGGAAACGTTCGAAACCACCATCACTCGCCACACCATGCTGCATGAGCAGATGCAGTATTTCTATCGTGGCTTCCGCCGTGACGCGCATCCGATGGCGATCATGGTGGGCGTTGTTGGTGCGATGTCGGCCTTCTATCACGACTCGACCGACGTCTCGGACCCGAACCAACGCGAGATCGCCTCGCACCGCCTGATCGCTAAAATGCCGACCATTGCAGCTTGGGCTTACAAGTATCACACAGGCCAGCCCTTCGTGTATCCTCGCAATGATCTGGATTACGCGTCGAACTTCCTGCGCATGTGCTTTAGCGTTCCAGCCGAGGATTATGAGGTCAACCCGATCCTCAGCCGCGCGATGGACCGTATCCTGACGCTGCACGCGGATCATGAACAGAATGCGTCGACCTCGACCGTACGTCTGGCGTCGTCTTCAGGTTCGAACCCGTTTGCATGTATCGCCGCCGGGATTGCCTGCCTTTGGGGTCCGGCCCACGGCGGCGCGAACCAGGCATGTCTGGAGATGCTGGAAGAGATCGGCTCGGTTGATCGTATCCCTGAATACATCGCACGCGCCAAGGACAAGGACGATCCGTTCCGCCTGATGGGCTTTGGCCACCGCGTATACAAGAACTTTGACCCGCGCGCCAAGGTGATGAAGCAGTCGGCCGACGAAGTTCTGGACCTGTTGGACATCGAAAACAATCCGAAGCTGAAGGTCGCCAAGGCGCTGGAGAAACAGGCGCTGGAAGATCCGTATTTCGCCGATAAGAAGCTGTTCCCGAACGTCGATTTCTACTCGGGCATCATTCTTGAGGCGATGGGCTTCCCGACCTCCATGTTTACCCCGATCTTCGCACTGTCGCGCACCGTTGGCTGGGTAAGCCAGTGGAAAGAGATGATTGCCGATCCTCAGAACAAGATCGGCCGCCCACGTCAGCTGTATTTGGGCGAGACAACGCGCGACTATGTCGACATCGAAAAGCGCTGATCGCTGCGATTTAACAAGAAAGCCCCGGACCAAGGTCTGGGGCTTTTTTTACAGAAGGCTCAGTTGGTCACCGACCTGGGTTGGCCGCTCAAACAAGTCGCAACGTAGCTTTGATGTTTTCGTCTCAAGGCCCAGCCGTTTGACGGCTAACTTGAACCTCTTGCCAATCAGTTCGGCATATTCCCCTTCGCCCCGCATCCGATGACCCCAGCGCGGGTCATAGTCCCTACCCCCGTGCATCTCGCGCAGCTTGGACATAATCTTTTCGGTCCGTTCCGGTGCGTGCTCTTGCAGCCAATCCTGCCACAGCGCCGATACCTCACGCGGTAAGCGCAGCATAATCCAACTGGCTGCATCTGCCCCGGCCTCCTTGCCCGCCTCAAGCAGCTGTTCTAATTCGTGATCCGTCAATCCTGGCACGACCGGAGAAGTCATCACCCGCACGGGCACGCCCGCTTGGGTCAGGCGACGAATGATGGCCAAACGCCGCTGAGGGGAAGGAGCGCGCGGCTCCATCCGCCTGGACAGGTCGGCATCAAGGGTGGTCAGGGAAATCCCAACCCGAACCAACCCCTTCCGCGCCATGGGCGCCAGTATGTCCAGATCCCTCTCGATCAGCGTACCCTTGGTAACGATACCAATGGGATGATTGAACTCTTGCAGAACCGCCAGACAATCCCTTGTAATCAATCGGGTCTTCTCAATCGGCTGATACGGGTCCGTATTCGTGCCCAAGGCAATGGGAGCCACCTTGTAGCCTTTGGCCGACAATTCCTTGCGCAATGTATCGGCCGCGTTCGGTCGCGCAATCAGTCGAGTTTCAAAGTCCAGACCCGGGGAAAGGCCCAGATAGGCATGGGTCGGGCGGGCAAAACAGTACACACAACCATGTTCGCACCCGCGATACGGATTGATCGAGCGGTCAAAAGGCAGGTCGGGTGAGCGGTTATAGGTGATTAGGCTACGTGCGAATTCATCCCTTACATCAGTTCGCAACGGAGGGAGGTCTTCTTCAAGATCCCAGCCATCATCATAAGGAACAGTATCAAATTGTTCGAACCGTCCTGCGGCGTTTGTGGTGGCTCCACGACCTCGAATGTTCGATGTAATCATACGTGTTCTTTCTTTGTTCTCTTTCAGCTATATCGCTAATCTAATGCCCCAGCAAGCTTGCCAATTAGTTCTGCGTAGATTCCAGCGACTTGGGTCCAGCAACGAGCTTGGACAAAAATGAGCCGCATGCAGGATCATCTTGCAGAAAATTCTGTCGAGTAACGTGAAATTCTGACGTATAGGTCGGTCCCGAAACCACTGAGGTCGCAATCGTCACAGTCAAACTGCGACGTTTTGGCCAAAACGGGAAAAAATGCCACCACGGGCCCACGGCCCGCACAGCTCAGGGAAATACCCCATGTCCGATGAAGAAGACATCGTCCTGTCCGAACTGAATGACGACGAACTTGTCGAACAGATGTTCGACGATCTTTATGACGGCCTGAAAGAAGAAATCGAAGAAGGTGTGAACATCCTGCTAGAACGCGGATGGACGCCTTACGACATTCTGACCAAGGCACTCGTCGGTGGCATGACCATCGTTGGTCACGACTTCCGCGACGGCATCCTTTTCGTCCCCGAGGTTCTTTTGGCCGCAAACGCAATGAAGGGTGGCATGTTCATCCTCAAGCCGCTTCTGGCTGAAACCGGCGCTCCACGCGTGGGTAAAATGGTGATCGGCACCGTGAAAGGCGACATCCATGACATCGGCAAGAACCTTGTCTCGATGATGATGGAAGGTGCTGGGTTCGAGGTTGTCGACCTGGGCATCAACAACCCGGTCGAGAACTACCTGGAAGCACTGGAAGCCGAAAAGCCTGATATTCTGGGCATGTCTGCCCTGCTGACCACGACCATGCCTTACATGAAAGTCGTGATCGACACCCTTGTCGAGCAAGGCCTGCGCGAAGATTACATCGTTCTGGTTGGCGGCGCGCCCCTGAACGAAGAATTCGGCAAAGCCATCGGCGCAGACGCCTATTGCCGGGACGCGGCCGTCGCAGTCGAAACCGCCAAAGACTTCGTCTCGCGCAAGCACAACCAACTGGCCGGTTGATCGGACATGTAGATTGTTCAAGGGCCGTCCGGTTTCCGGGCGGCCCTTTTTGTTATAATGACCGTCGTATGTTTTCCGAGGGGCACCCAATGCAGCAGGAGAAAATGCCTGACGACGCCAGCCTAACAACCAAAGGCTACGACTCTGAGGGACAGGGGCAGATTTTGCTATTGGCCTGTGGTGCGCTTGCCCGAGAGATTCTGGAGCTTAAACGCCGCAATGGCTGGGACCACATGGCGCTGACCTGTCTGCCCGCAATCCTGCATATCCACCCCGAAAAGATTACTCAGGCTGTTCAGGACGCTGTGTCGAAGCACCGCGACGACTATGATCAAATCTTTGTTGTGTACGCCGATTGCGGCACCGGTGGTCTGCTGGAGAAAGCTTGCGCGGAATTGGGGGTCGAGATGGTAAAGGGCCCCCATTGTTATTCCTTCTTCGAAGGAAATCAGGAGTTTGCAGCCCGCGGCGACGATGAAACCACTGCTTTTTACCTCACCGATTTCCTCGCTCGACAATTCGACGCTTTTGTCTGGAAGCCGCTGGGCCTGGATCGCCACCCTGAACTGCGCGATATGTACTTCGGCAACTATACCAAGTTGGTCTATCAGGCACAGATCGACGATCCGGACCTGACAGCCCGCGCCCGCGAGTGCGCCGACAAGATGGGTTTAGAGTTCGAGCGCCGCTTTACTGGCTACGGCGATCTGGAAACCACGCTGGCTGACTGGGCAAGCCGCAAGCCGAAAGGCTGAAAGGCGTCAGGCGTTTTCCTGCGCGACCTCGCGGATACGTTCAATCATCGCCCGCAGCCCGTTTGACCGCTGCGCCGACAGGTGATCGTTCAGCCCCAGTCGCGCCAGTTCCCCACCTGCGTCGACCTTGGGCACCTCGCTGACCGGCAGGCCATTATACAGCGACCGTAGCACCGCGATCAGGCCGCGCACGATCAATGCATCGCTGTCACCGTCAAACCGGAACGCTCCGCTTTCGATGATCGGATGCAGCCAGACCTGACTGGCACAACCGTTCACCTTGGTTGCAGGTACTTTCAGCGCGTCGTCCAGCGCCTCCATCGCCTTGCCCTGGTCGATGACGTAACGATACCGGTCTTCCCAGTCCTCCAGAAACTCGAAATCTTCAACGATTTCTTCAAAGGCAGGCGTTGCCATGTTGCGACGGTCCTTTCATTGCAATCACAATTGTGAACTATGCCTCTGATCTAGGCCTGTCCACCCCCCTGCGTGGCTTTTCAAACAGCGGAAATTGCGATAACTCATTGCAGGAATTACTGCTCTGGACGCCTGCACCATGAAAAAATCGTTTACTGTTCTTCTGGTCGCAACTCTGGCCCTGTCTGCCTGCAACAGTTGGAGCGACTCGCGGGTAAACCCTTCCAACTGGTTTGGATCCAGTCAGCCAGCTGCGCCGACTGAAACAGACAGCAATGATGCAAACGCTCTTGTACCCGCCCAGAAAGAAGGCGGCGGCCTGTTTTCCAGATCAGCGCCTGAAGATACCAGCGTCCCGATCGCCAAGATTGATGAGCTGCGGATTGATCCGACACCAAACGGCGCGATTGTCTTCGCCACCGGTACAGCAGCGCGACAAGGTGCTTACAATGCAAAATTGGTGCGCGTGGACAGCGAAGAGAATCAGAAAAACGGCGTTCTGGAATTCACCTTTCGAGTAAATTATCCGGAAAATGCGACCAATCAGGGAACCGAGCGATCACGCAAGGTTACAGACGCCATTAATATCAACAAGAATGACCTGCAATCCACTCGTCTGGTCCGCGTCGTGGGGCAGCAGAACGCACTGGAATCCCGTCGTCGGTAAGCAGTGTTACAGTGACACGACCTTGACACTCTGGCCTTTGGCGGCAAGCGCGATCTTGCCCTCGCACAACTTCAAAGCATCTTCACCAAACACCTCGAACCGCCAACCTGACATCGCGGGTAATCCACGTTCGCCCGCAGCGATCTGATCCAACTCAGAACTGGTTGCGATCAGTTTGGCGGCCACGCCCGAGCTTTCGGTTTTGGATTTCAAAAGAACACGCAACAAATCCGCAAGCGCCGGGTTCACCTTCAGCTTGTCGCGGCTATTGTCGACGGTTGGCAATTGATCGGCAGGGCAATTCACCCCTTTTTTGACCGCAGTCAAAATACCCTCGGCAATCGCACCTTTGCGTGCTTCGCGCAGCAACAAGCGTGAGCCGCCCAAATCAGACGGGGTTTTGGGTTTGGTCGAAGCCAATTCAATCAGAGCGTCATCCTTGAACACCCGGCTGCGCGGGACGTTGTTTTCCTGCGCATAAGCCTCGCGGAACTGTGCCAGCTCGCGCACTACGGCCAGAAACTTGGACGAATTTGTCCGTGTTTTAACGCGCTTCCACGCCTCTTCGGGACGAATGTCGTAAGTTGTCGGCAGGGTAAGAGTGCGCAATTCCTCAGCCACCCAATGGCTGCGCTGCGATTTCTTCAATTGCGTCGCAAGGTATTCATAAATCTGGCGCAGATGGGTCACGTCGGCCAGTGCATAGGTCTTTTGTGCCTCGGACAAGGGCCGCCGCGACCAGTCAGTGAACCGAGAGGTCTTGTCGACCCCCTGTTTGCAGATTTTGCGCACGAGCGTTTCGTAGCCAACCTGCTCGCCAAAGCCGCAAACCATTGCCGCGACTTGTGTATCGAACAGAGGCTTGGGGAATACGCCTGCCTCGACCCAGAAAATCTCAAGGTCCTGACGGGCGGCGTGGAATACCTTGACCACATTCTCATTTCGGAACAGCTCATACAGCGGCTCCAGCGACAACCCCTCGGCAAGCGGGTCAACAAGGACCGCACTGTCGTCACCATCAGAGGGAACTGCCAACTGAACCAGACAGAGTTTTGAATAGTAAGTCCGTTCGCGCAGAAATTCGGTATCTACGGTGACATAGTCGTATTCAGCCGCGGCCTTGCAAAATTCGGCCAGCTCTTGCGTCGTTGTCAGGGTTTTCATGCCGGTGCTGTTCTTGCTCTTGTTCTTGGTGGCTGCCCGTCAGTCTATTGCCGTACCCAGCCGTTGTGCAGACAATAGGCCGAATATGACAGGCGTGTAAATCACCCTGAAGTGTTCAGGGCAGCCTCACCGGAGTCCGCTCTCCTCTGGCGTAACGGCGCAACACTGCTGGGTACAGCTTGTGTTCCCAAACAAGCACACGAGACGCCAGACTCTCAGGCGTATCACCGGCCTCGATGTTCACGCGCGCCTGCCCGAGGATTGGGCCGTCATCCAGAGCCGCAGTCACCTCGTGGACAGAACATCCATGCTCGGCATCGCCGGCCTCGATGGCGCGGGCATGGGTGTTAAGACCCTTATATTTCGGCAGCAAAGATGGATGGATATTCAGCATCCGCCCCTGAAACCGTGAGACGAAGTCGCCGGTCAGAACCCGCATGAACCCGGCAAGACAGACAATATCGGGCTGTGCCTGCTCCAGAGGCTTCAAAAGCTCAACCTCAAACGCGGCGCGATCGCCTTTGAACGGGCGGTGATCAACAGACGCAGTTGGAATGCCACGCGCAGCCGCCTTTTTCAGCCCGCCCGCCTCGGCGTCATTTGACAGCACCAGACAGGGGCGCGCCGGGTGGTCTCCGACCATGCTGTCGACCAGCGACACCATGTTGGACCCACCCCCCGAAATCAGGATGGCAACGCGTTTGTGACTCACAGCAGCTTGCCCGAATAGGCCATACTAGGCGTATCGGTGACGGTGCCGAGGCGCGAAACCGTCTCACCAGCCTCGACCAGTAGTGCGGTCAATTCGTCTGCGCGATCTTCGGCGCAGACAATGATCATGCCGATGCCGCAGTTGAAGGTTTTCAGCATCTCGGCTTCGACGATACCACCAGTTTCAGCCATCCAGCGGAAGATCGGCGGCAGCTCCCAGGTGTTCAGGTCGATCTGGGCACCCAGCCCCTCGGGCAGAACGCGCGGCAGGTTTTCGGTCAACCCACCTCCGGTGATATGAGCCAGAGCGTGCACGCCCCCTGCCCGGATCGCCTGCAGCGCTGGCTTTACGTACAGACGCGTGGGTGTCAGCAAGGCTTCACCCAGCGTTCCCTCACCAAAGGGCGATGCCGCATCCCATCCCAGCCCCGAGATCTCAACCAGTTTGCGCACCAGCGAATAGCCGTTGGAATGCACCCCGTTCGAGGCCAGCCCCAGCAGTACATCGCCCTTTTGCACATCCGCTGGCAGATGCGCGCCCCGCTCCATCGCACCAACCGAGAACCCGGCCAGATCAAAATCCCCATCTGGATACATGCCCGGCATCTCGGCTGTCTCACCACCGATCAGGGCACAGCCGGATTGCACACAGCCTTCGGCAATGCCTTCGATGATCCGCGCTGCAGTGTCTGTGTCCAGTTTGCCAGTGGCAAAATAGTCCAAGAAGAACAGCGGCTCAGCCCCCTGACAGATCAGGTCATTGACGCACATCGCCACCAAGTCAATGCCAACACCGTCAACCACACCGGTATCAATGGCAATCCGCAGCTTGGTGCCCACGCCATCGGTCGCGCCAACCAGAATCGGATCCTGATACCCGGCATCTTTTAGATCGAACAGAGCACCAAATCCGCCCAGCCCGCTCATTACGCCCGAGCGGTTGGTCCGCTTGGCAGCAGGTTTGATTCGATCGACTAGAGCGTTCCCCGCATCAATATCAACGCCTGCATCGGCATAGGTGATTCCGTTCTTGCCCGTCGTCATGGCCAGCCCCTTATGAATGGTTCCCGCGCGGGTTAGTCGATTGTGAGACATGTTGCAACGGTCAGGCTTGACGCGGGCGTTCACCGTGGTACTCAAAGCTGCATGGCGGGCCTGTAGCTCAATTGGTTAGAGCAGAGCGCTCATAACGCTTTGGTTGCGGGTTCAAGTCCTGCCGGGCCTACCAATATCCGCATTTTTTCTTTTAAAATCAATGGCAGGGTGTCCCACGAATTGCCCTAAGTGGCCCATATGATTTCAATGGGTTACAAGGCGAGTGTCCCACGAAATTCAGTAATTGGTGACCGAATCCACTTCTGGCCATCCCGGCAGTTTATCCGGTGCCGGTACTTCGTGACGCTCCAGCCATTCTTTGATGGCGGCCCAATGACCCTTCGGCTTGGCCATGTACCTACGGGAATGCGGATCAGCGATAGTTATCTCAAGCTGTCGCCAGCTCTGGATTTTGAGCTTGAGACCGAGCGTCTTCGCCCAGGCACGTAGCGCGCCCTGCCAACCATCAATCGTATGGGCTTCGAGTTCTTTGTGGAGGTCAAACGGGATTCGGTGAGGCCAAGTCGTCATGCCCTTGGTATGAAGCAGTCAGGCCAGACCGGCAAACACCGTCATTTTTGGCTTTTGGGCCAAATTATGGCATACTAACTTCCCCTGTCTGTTTTCTGGGTGGTTATTATGTTGGTTGAGTATGGGGTCACTACCGGCAGTGCCGCTAGTTATGGTGGTTCAAGTTACGGTGGGACCGATCTTTCTTCCTTGGTGGGCTTTTTCGAAGCAAACCCTACACTTGCGCTGATTGCCGGTATTGGCCTGTTTATTCTGGCTCGGATGCTGTTTGCCCGGTGAAGATGGCCTCTCTATATGATTGGCTCATTCGCGCTAACAGAACCTGCTCTATTGCCAGATCGCGTCTAGCACGGCGCGGTGCTCATCGTCTGTGCAGTCCGCAAGTTCTGCCTCAATCTTCACCATGTAGCGCTCATAGGATTGGTGGATCGCGGATTTCATAAATGCTCTCTTTTATCAACAATAACCAGTGCCCAAGCCGCCCAAAAGGCACCGACCGAATTGTCCAATAGACTGGTCACGAAGATCATAGCGGAACCGAAATCGGTGTTTGGCGCTATTAAACCGAGCAATTTTCAAACCTGCACTACCGCGGCACTGACCTCGGTGGTATCGGCAGAATATCAGCGACCAATGATGATATCCGCGCAAAGGCCCCCTAACCTCTCACTTTCGCTCAAACGCAAAACGCCACCGTGCGCGCGTGCAATGTCAGAGACAATGGCCAAACCCAGCCCAACACCGCTGCCCTGATTCTGATTGCGCGCCGGATCAAGACGGGAAAATGGTTTAATCGCTTCGGTGCGTTGGCCCAGTGGAATACCCGGCCCATCATCTTCAACCCGGATACGAAAAGATTTTGGCGAGATGGACAAACTGACATCGGCGCGGTTTCCGTATCGAACCGCGTTTCCGATCAAGTTCTCCACGGCTCGCCGAATAGCTGTAGGGCGCAGCATGACCGTGCCTTCGCCTTCGACCGAAATAAGTTCGGCCTTAAGCCCTGCACGACGTGCATCTTTCACAATCTGCTCCAACAGGGCCGTTGGTTCGACGGTTTCAGGTATTCCTTCCGACGCGCCTCGTGAAAATTCAAGGAACGCGTCCAACAGCAACTGCATTTCATCAACATCTTGCTTCAGCGGTGCTGCCTCATCTTCGGGAAGCATAGAAAGGCCCAACTTCAATCGGGTGAGCGGAGTACGCAGGTCGTGGCTGACACCGGACAGCATCATTGTACGTTGTTCCATCTGGCGTTCGATGCGGGCTCGCATATCCAGAAACGCGCTGCCAGCCGCGCGCACTTCAACGGCCCCGCCGGGCGCATAAGGCACCACTCTGCCGCGGCCAAACGCCTGCGCAGCCTCAGCCAACCTCGTTATCGGGCGCAGTTGATTGCGCATATACAGAAAGGATATCGACGTCATGATGACGGCAAAAAAAACCATCGTTACGATCAACTGATGCGGAGCCGATGGCGACAAACGGCGGCGATCAAAGATCAGTTCCAACACACCAAGGTTTGTTTGGATGTAAAGCCTCACTTCTTGCCCACTTGGCAGCGCAACAGCCACAAGATTCGGTAGCATAGCTTGCAAATCCGCCTCGACCTGCGGAGCTATGAAATCGTACCAGCGGCGACCGCCAAGTGACGGCTCTTCATTGAAACCCAAAAAGCGAGCATTCATTTCCAGCGCTTGTAGATCGGGGCGAACGGCGGCAAGTGCCTGTTGCTGAGTTTCAGCGTCTCCCATTACATCCAGCACCAGCATCACCTCACGCGAGGCAGCTCGCGTCATCTGCTGGGTAACGTCCTCAAGATGCTTTTGTAGGAATGCGACACCCACCACCAACAACAATACGACCACTGGCAGAACCAGGATCAGCGCTGCTCGGACATAAAGGCTGCGCGGCATATAGGGTTTGAGCCATGGCGTGGACATGCGCTAAACCTAACGGGCTGAACCGACAAGAGAAAGAGCACAGAATGCAGGCTCCTGACGATTTCAACCCTCCGGCAGGCACCGCCATTGAACTGCAGCTGGGTTTGCGGCGCATTCTGGCTCCGAATCCTTCGCCCATGACCTTCAGGGGAACTAACACCTATCTTCTTGGTACAGGTGAGCTGGCTGTGATCGACCCGGGCCCCCTTAGCGAATCTCATCTGCACGCGATTCTGGACGCTGTGCAGCCCGGCCAACGGATCAGTCATATCGTTGTCACGCACACCCACCTTGATCACTCGCCTCTGGCACGACTACTGGCCGAGCGCACTGGCGCACCAATACTGGCCTTTGGCGGGCCAGAGGCCGGGCGCAGCACAGTCATGACCCGGTTGGCATTGGATGGCCTTGCAGGAGGCGGTGAAGGTATCGACACGACCTTTGTTCCCGATATCGAACTTCCGGATGGCGCGCAGATCACAGGAGACAACTGGCAGCTTGAGGTGGTCCACACACCCGGCCATCTTGGCAATCATATTGCTTTGGCCTGGGGAGACGTCTGTTTCACTGGCGATCACGTCATGGGCTGGGCCAGTTCACTCGTATCGCCACCGGACGGAGATTTGACGGATTTCATGGCGGCCTGCCACCGGTTGCGCACACGCGACTGGTCGGTGTTTCACGCGGGCCACGGGGCGGCGATAAAAGACCCCGCCGCACGGTTGGATTGGTTGATCAAACACCGACAAACACGCGAAGCACAGATTCTGTCGGCTCTGGAAGATCGCCCCGGAACGGCCCGGGACTTGGCCAAACGCATTTACGTGGACACACCAGCGGCCCTTTTACCGGCCGCTGAAAGAAACGTCTTCGCCCATCTCATTGATCTGGTGGGAAAATCACAGATCACGCCAGAGGGTAAACTGTCAAAAGATGCCCGTTTCCTGAGGTAACACAACGTCCCGGAAACTTTTTTGCGAAATCGTCACATTCCCCACTGGACGGCGAAATTCGGGATTGTTATACGCCCCTCAGTTCCGGCGTAGCTCAGCGGTAGAGCAGTTGACTGTTAATCAATTGGTCGTAGGTTCGATCCCTACCGCCGGAGCCAAAATTCTTTAATTACTACAAAGACTTTTCATTTCAGGTCTTCGATTCTTCTAGATGTTGAGTGGCATATTGCCAAAATTTTACCAAAACTTTCTTGGCAAGTTTAATTGTGACAAGCCGCTCAAAAACAATATATCATATCGTTTTATAACATTAATTTTTTAACTCCCCATCTTTAAGACCAATTGATTCGAGTCAATTGGTCGTAGGCGGTCTCAGCTGAGATTCGCTGCTCCCCTCACAAACGCCCGGAAACGAAGGAATGAGCCGTTTACTGCGGCCCGCGCGGAGGGCTGCTTAGCGGAGATAGTGTTGAAGAAGTCGATGTTTTGGCTAGTTTGACGGTTGTCGAGATTTTGG